>CAWICZ010000001.1:0-200549 GCA_963834825.1 uncultured Actinomycetes bacterium
GCCAGCTCGCCCGCGAGTGGAGCAGGGAAGGGCACGACGTGACGGTGTTCTCGCAGGAGCCGCATCCAGAGCGTCTCGACCTCGGCGGCGCGAACACCGTGCGACCGGACGTCCACGGCTTGCTGCCGGTGTTCGTGCTCGATCGCTACGACGGCTACCGGGTCGAGCTCGTGCAGAAGCTCCCACGGAGCGAGCTCGACACGTGGGTCGAGGCCAACGCCGCTGCCATTCGCGAGCGGCTACCCGCCGACCTCGTCTTCGCCAGCCACGTCCTCCTCGGTGGCCCGGTCGGCGCGGCGACCGGGGCGCGCTACGCGGTCGCGGTGCACGGGTCGGAGCTCGAGTACTCGATGCGCGGTAACGCCGAGCTCTCGAAGTGGGGCGCCCAGGCGCTCGGCGACGCCGCCGCCGTGATCGTGGGCACGGAGCACATCCGCAAGGCACTTGCCGAGGTGTGCGGGCCGGTCGACCGGGTTCACGAGGTGCCGCCCGGTGTCGACGTGGAGCTGTGGCGTCCCCAGCCGCGAGCCGAGGCGGTGGCGGAGCTGCTCGAGGAGGCGCGACACGATCCCCCGAATCCCGGCAACGCGAACGAGCGGCTCCCCGACGAGGGCAACGCGGACCGGCTCGAGCGCTTCCTCGCCGACGAGCGCCCCACCGTCGTCTACTTCGGCAAGCTCATCTACAACAAGGGCGTTCACCTCCTCCTCGAGGCATTGCGAGGGCTGGACGCGCAAGCGGTCATCGTCGGCTTCGGCGACTACCGGACGCAGCTCGAGCAGCAGGCTGAAGGGCTGCCGGTTCTCTTCACCGGCCCGCTCGAGCACCGGCATCTCGTCCATCTGGCCGCGCTGGCCGACGTCGCAGTCGTGCCCTCGATCTTCCCCGAGGCCTTCGGGATGGTGGCGGCCGAGGCGGCCTCGGCAGGTTGCCCGCCGATCGTCGCGAATCACTCCGGCCTCGCGGAGATCGCGCGGGGGCTCGAGGAGGACTACCCGGCGGGTCTGCGGCATCTCGCGAGCTTCCCGCGCGGCGACGCGGCGGTGCTCGAGGAGCGCCTGAAAGAGATCCTTGCGCTCCCGGAGGGCGACCGCGCCGCGCTCCGCACAGCCGCCCGCAACGCCGCAGTCGAGCGCTGGAGCTGGACGAGCGTGGCCCACCGCCTCCTCGACGCCTGCGGCAAGTAGGCACTTAACGCGTGCCCGCCGTGCCGCTGCGCCGCCTGATCCTGTCGGCGGCCGCCGTCGCGGCGGCAGTTGCGTGCGTCGACGCGCAGGCCGCCGCGCCGTCGCCCGAGCAGCAGCTGGCGACCCGCTACAGCCCGGTCGTCGCGCTCAAGAAGCAGAGGGAGCTCTGCGGGAAGGGCGAGGCGTACAGGCCGGTGCTGGTCGACGTCGTCCTCGGCCGCAACGACGTGTCGCTCTTCAACGGCGCAAAGGGGTACCGCCGGCTACGCCGCGCGCCGACTGCGGCCGACCTCAGCACCGGCCCGTTGGAGCACTACGTCGATCTGCCCGGTCACCCGGTCACCGGTCGCCTGCAGCTACCAGCACTGGTTCAAGCGCATCGGCGCCCGGGTGCCGAACGCCGTGTACGCGCACGTCGCGAAGGAACCCGGCCATACCGGCCGGCTGGCGCTCCAGTACTGGCTCTACTACGTCTTCAACGACTACAACGACAAGCACGAGTCCGACTGGGAGGAGATCCAGCTCCACTTCGATGCCGACACGGTCGAGGAGGCGCTCCAACGGCCGCCCGTCGAGGTGCTCTACTCGCAGCACCAGGGCGCGGAACGCGCCGGCTGGACGGACGACAAGCTCGAGAAGGTCGGCGGAACACACGTCGTCACCTATCCCTCAGCAGGCTCGCACGCGAACTACTACCGCAACGCGCTCTGGCTCGGCCGGAGCGCCAACCAAGGGCTCGGGTGCGACGATTCAACCGCTCCCTCCACGCGGGTTACGCCACGCGCAGTCGTCTTGCCGACGCCCGGCGAGGCGACCATCGGGCCGCTCGCCTGGACCACATTCGAGGGTCACTGGGGCCAGCGTGAGCGAGGGTTCAACGACGGGCCGCTCGGGCCGAACGCGAAGCTCCAGTGGGAGCAGCCGTTCACGTGGGCAGAGAACGTGGAGCGAAACCGGAGCTTCACCGTCCCCGGTTCCGCACACGGAGGGCTCGACGCGAGCGACTTCTTCTGCTCGGGGGTCACCGGCGCGAGCGATCTGATCGACGCGATCTATGCGTCGACATGGGTGGCCGTCGCGGTGATCGGCCTGCTGGTGGCACTCCTCGTGCTCTCCGTGGCGCTGACGCGCTGGCGCCCGGCGCCGTTGCGCCCCTTGGAGCAGCGCCGCGCGGCAGGGCAGATCCTCCGCGTCTCGTTCCGCGTCTACCGGCTCGACTGGCGAACGCTGTTCGTGGTCGGCGCGGTCGTGCTTCCCTTCATCTTCCTCGCCGCGCTCGCGGCCCACGCGCTGTTGACCCTCGGCCCGGGCCAGGACCTCGTGGACGCGCTCGGCCGCGAGACGCTGATCACGGTGCACCTCTATGGTCTCGTGCTCGCGACGATCGAGGTCGCTGCGCTTGGGCTCGCCGTCGCGGCGACGGCCGTCGCGGTCAGCTCGCTCCGGCTCGGCGCGGAGCGTGTCGGAACGATGGGTGCCTTTCAGCGCGCGGTCCACCACGCACGGCCGTTGGCCGGCGTCCTCCTGCGCGTGGCCGGGATCCCCCTGTTTCTTGCGACGACGATCATCGGTCTCCCGTTCGCGATCTGGTATCTCGGCCGCACCGCCGTCGCCGTTCCCGCGTGTGTGATCGAGGACCTCGACTCGCGGGCCGCCATCCGGCGGAGCAAGCAGCTCGTCGGGAGGCACTTCTGGCGGGTGAGCGCGCTCACGACCTTCATCGTCGCGGCGGCGTTGCTCGTAGGCCCACTCGTCGGCGCGTTCGTCCTGCTGAGGATGGAGACCACGGTCTTTTCTGCGAACCTGATCGGGCTGCTGGTCTCCGCCGCCGTGATGCCGCTCGTCGGCATCACGATCACGCTGCTCTATCTCGACCTCCGTGCACGTGCGCGTGACGCTGTTGCCGAGCCGGCTCAGAGCTAGACTGGATCGAGACTTCGCCGACGTAGCTCAGCTGGTAGAGCACTTCACTCGTAATGAAGGGGTCCCCGGTTCGAGTCCGGGCGTCGGCTCTCTAGAAGCCCGCTGGAAACGGCGGATTTTCGTATAACCGAGATCCAGCCGCCCGGGGCGCGTGTCTACAAAATCGGGCTTTGTGTCTACAGCGGGGAGGAAGGCGCGCGCGGAGGGCGCCCTCGATGCTCGACGTAGCCGTGCGGTCCCGGAGTCAGGAGGGACCGCATGACCTTCACCTTCAAACTCGTGCAGGCCGACCGGATGCCGGCCGACCCGCCGACGATGTAGAGCACGCGCCAGTTCGTAACGGGACGCGATCCCGCATGAAGATCGCCGTGAGCGCGGTGTGACTGCCGTGTGAGGTGTCGCCTCGAGACTGGAGACAACCTGTAACGCAAAGGAGGAGCGATGCGTACCATCGTGGTCGCACTAGCCGTCGCCCTGGTGACGGCGAGTAGCTCGACGGCAGCCCTCGTCGTCACGAGCAAGAACATCAAGAACGGCACGATCCAGCTGGCCGACATCAGCCCGCGCGTGCTCGTAGCGACCGATCCGGTCGCCGCCGCCGAGAACGGCCCGATCGCGTTCGGCTCGGACGACGCCCTCTGGCGTCTCGACGAGGGTGTAGAGCAGCCGATTCCGAACGGCGAAGGCGGCTACTGGCCGTCGTGGTCGCCGGATGGGTCGCGCATCGCGTTCACGTCCCTGCGCAGGCATGGCATCTGGGTGATGAGCGCCGACGGCACGGGCCTTCGCCGCGTGACGACGAGCCGGTCGATCGACTCCCAGCCGACGTGGTCGCCCGACGGGAGGCGCCTCGCGTTCGCCCGCAACATTCCCGGCTACCACACGGACATCTTCGTCGTAAGCGCCGACGGGAAGGGCCTCCGGCGGCTGACCGCCAACCGCGGAGCGGACTTCGATCCCGATTGGGCGCCGAACGGGAACCGGATCGCCTGGTCGTTCGGCGCCTCGCGTGCGAGCGCCCGCTCGGGCATCTACACGATGAACCCCGACGGGAGTTCGAAGCGGTTCCGCGGCGCCGGGTTCGCACCGGACTGGTCGCCGGACGGCCGGCGCTTCGTGTTCGCGCTTCTAGGCGACCTCTGGACGGAGGCCGTCGACGGCACCGACCGGCGGCCGCTCTCGGTGGCGCCGGGGGGCGACGCAGCCCCCGACTGGTCGCCCGACGGCACGCAGGTCGCGTTTGTGTCGAGTCAGGGGAGCGAGACCGAGCACTACCGCCTCTGGCGTGTCGGTGCCGACGGCGGGAGTCGGCGCCTGCTGACGCCCAACCGCGACAGCGTCCACGCGCCCTCGTGGGCTCGGCGCTAGCGCCCGTTCGCCACCTACGCGAATCGACCACGGCGAGTCTTCCTCGCTGACCATGCGAAAACGGCGCCGTTGCCGGAGCGTCGCCGGTCGCGGAGCCTGCCGCGCAGCCCCGACCGCGGAGGCGTTGACGTGACCGAAAGGTTCCGGGCGAAAGCGGGGCGAAGGTGAAATCTGCGCTCGGGCTCGGTGGTCGCTCGGGCGCAAGCACCTCGGTCGGCAACCCCGACCGGTCCCGGAGTTCCCCGTACCTCACGACCGACGAAGACGAGCCCTCGGAGCCGCCCGAGGCGACCATTCCTAGACGGAGCCAACCTCACGGCGTTTCAGCGGAGGAAAGATACTTACTACGATGTCCGGACGGACAACAGCGAGGGGCTACGGCGCCGCACATCAGCGAGCCCGCCTGCTCGCCCTCCAACGTGACCCGATCTGTACCGAGCGCGGATGCAACCGCCAGTCAGTCATAGCCCACTACTTCCCGCCGCCCTCCGAGCGCACCGAGGGATTACCCCACGACCCGCGCGGGATGCGGGGCGTGTGCCGCCCCTGCCATGCCAAGCTCACCGCCCTAGAGCGCGAGCATCGCCGGGCGCTCGACCCCAACACCGAAGAGGCGAGATACGTCCGGGGTTCAACGAGGACGCTGACCCGTCACGGCTGACAACGCGGGCCGTGGTGCTCACGGCGCAATTGCGATCAGGTCTGGGGCGTCGACCACCATGTTGGCGGGCTGGTAGCCGCCGATCAGACCGGCCACGCAGATCGTCTTGCCGAGGTAGAAGTCCGGGGACTCGGGGAAGTTCCCAAGGTCTTCGGCAGGGATGATCACGGTCAATTCTCTTGCCGAGGCGGGCCGCTCAGCAAGGTCGAGAGTTGCCCCGTCATAGAGGGAGTTATTGGCCACCGTTCGAGTCACAACGCCTCGTATCGTCACCAGTTCAAGTCGGTGATCCCATGCCTGGCTTGCCGGGATAGCACTCTGACAAGAAGCGGGACCCGTAGTTTCGGTGGCTATCCCATCACTGCAGGCGCCCAAGATCACGACCACCGCTCCGAACGACGCCAATCGTCCGCTGCGGAGCGCGGCACGACTCCGTTCCATCCTCACTCGGACAAACCCTATTCCGACGACAGTTCATCCAGCCGGCGCTGAGCGCCACGGGGCGGGCCAACGCGGCGTTTTTTAGCTGGCTCCGAGGGCAAACGACCAAGGTCAGCCGTTTAAACCGCCTCGGGGAGAAGCTCGCGGCCGGCCTCGCTGTAGACACGAAGTAGGGCACGGACGCTAAAGATGGGGTGACCACTAGTCCGGCGTGAAGTGGTCACCCTTCTGGAGCCGAACGAGGCGTTGTCGGGCTGGACACCGGCCAAAAACCGTCTCTACACCGTTTCTACAGCGCCGCCTTAGCTCAGGTCGCGGGGGACGACGAACGAGAAGAGGCGGATCTGACCGGGCCCTATGTCGGCCCAGCCGCCCGCGTCGGCCTCGAGCGACGCGAGCGCGCCAGTCGGGAACTTCGCGGCGGCGCGGTCGCGCAGCTCACCCGGCTCTGCGAGCAGGAGAACGATCCCTTGGATACCGGGGTTGTGCCCGATCAGCATCGCTTCCTCGACCTCGTCCGGTAGTGCCTGGACTCGCGCGAGCAGTGTCTCGGCGGACGCGGCGTACAGCGAGTCCTCGATCCATACCTCGGGCTGGCCCAGGCCTGGTAGCACGCGCTGCAGCGTCTGACGAGCGCGCACGGCGCTCGAACAAGCGACGACTTGCGGCCGGACGTCGTGCCTCGCTGCCCAGCCGGCGATCCGGTTCGCCGCCTTGCGCCCGCGCGAAGCGAGCGGCCGTTCCCGGTCGGCAAGTGTGGAGTCGTCCCATGACGACTTTGCGTGCCGGAGCAAGTGAAGCCGCAGCATTCTGGCCAGCGTACGCGGATGCCGGCAGTCCAAGAGGCCACTTGCTGGCACGCCCTGGCTCGGGAGGGACGCCGCGCCCGGCCGTGGGTTGCGATTGCGCTCCTAACTCCCAGCCCCCGCGCTCAAAGCGCCCCAATCTTCCTGGATCATCATCAGGTGCTCCCCGATTGCGCGGTAGCGTTCGAGCGACATGACTCGCGGATCGCGCTGGAACAGCTCGAATTCTTGATCGAAACTTGCGTAAATCATGCGATTCATCGTCAGCAGCTGATCGTCCACGAAATGCAGTTCCAGATAGCGAGAGCCCTGTTCATCGGGCTCATAGAGTCGCAGCTGCGCAGGCCGAATCGCAATATCGCCCGATCGAATGAACTTGATCCAGAAATCGATCATCAGCCGCGGGATGCTCGGGTCGCGCTCAAAATACACATTCAACGTTCGCTCTTGATAATCCCAATTCGGCGAGCTGCGTTTCTGAAGCGTCGGCGGATGGTAATCGGTGCTGGCCCGGACATACACTCCATCGATGATCTGTTGCGGGCGATACGTGAGGGCCACCATCGTTGCCGTTCCCACAATTTCTGGGGTGTCGTGAGCCACGTCGATCAGGCCAATCGAGCTTAAGAGCTGCAGCGCATGCGGCAACTCCAACAACGGAGGCGGTGTCGCATACGCCAGACCATGCTCCTTCGAGAATTCGATATCGACGCGCTGCACCCGGCCGGCGCGCTGGTCGGCTGATATTCGTTGGATCTCGCGCCGAATGATCCGCGGGAGATCCGAGTAGCACCATTGGGACGCCACCGCGGCCTTGATCTGCTCGTCAGCGACCCGATCGATCAGGGCGTGCAGCTGAGTCTGATTCATCACCACCGGCTTGGGCAGGATCAGCTGCTTGACCCCAGCGTCGATATACCGCAGTACCTCCTCGTAGAGCAGCTCCGGCTTCAAGGGAATTTCCACCACCTGCCGCGCGCGTCGATCAGGCGTCAGCTGTGCGAAGTAGCCGTCGTACCACTCCTGAAACGAGCGAAACAGCAAACAGTCCGGGCAGCGGCGGCCGAGCATGCTGACGGCAAACCTGCCGCGCGTCAGGTGCGGATCGACAATGGCGACCGCCTGCCAGGGATAGCCCGGCTTGGCATATTTCGGGCCGATGTAGTTGTTGCCGTAGCGTCCATATCCGACGATCGTGGTTTGAAAGCGCGCTGCGACGTGCTGATCGGGGGGTAAAACTACGCCGCTCTCAACCGCGAGCATTTCCGACACCAGATCCGACGTCCGGCGGAGCCGCTGGGCCAGGATGCTGACCAGGCGTTGCCGATAGTGGGGAAACCTCTCCAGAAAGGCGTGAAAGTCATCACGCTGAATCGCAAGCAACGTGCTTGGCGAAGCCGCCCGGCCGGTGGCCGTGCGCGGCTGATCGTCGAGGACCGCGATCTCACCCAACATGTCGCCACGCTGAAACCGCTCGACGACCACATCGCCATCCTGGGATGGCATCAGAATCTGAATCGTTCCGTCCAACACAATGAATAGCTGATCGCCCGACGAGCCGCTCGCAAACAGCTGCTCGCCGGCCGCGAATGTTCGCCGCTTTCCAATCGCCAGCAGAAACACGGCCTCGTCTTCGCTCAACGATTTAAACAGCGGATTCTGCGCCAGGCACTGTGAAAGCAGCAGTCGGTCGGCGTCCATCAGCACCTCGTCGCGAATGAACGCTCCGCGATGAGCTTCATGCCGGCTTCGGTTCAGTGCGGCGGCGGAGCCGTTGCCGCCAGGTGCTCGGTGACGGCTCGGACTGTTCGCGGGGTTCGAGGTATAGGAGCGTCAGCGTCGTGACCATGTAGGGGAGGGCGAGGCCGAAGAAGGCCACGCCGAGAGCGTTGATCGTCCAGAGCGGGAAGTCGGTGAACATGATCAGGAATGCCGCGATCAGCGGGGCGAGCACCGCGCCGAGGAAGAAGATCGCAACGTCGACGCCGGCGATTGCCCACCAGCGACCTCGCACTCGCTGCGAGCTTCCCGAGAGGGCTTCTCGAGCTTTGCACCTCCGGAAGACGACCTCCTGGCCGGCGAACGTCCAATCGACGCCTTTCTTGATCGCGTAGGGGATCCCGATCACGGTGAGCGCAAGGCCGACCATGGCGAGGACGCCGAGGACCTCGACCCACAGGAGGCGCGGCAGGAGCGGGACGACCTCCCGGAACGCAGCCCACGGCGTCGCCGGCTCGCCGGCGTCGATGCGGCGGAGGACTGCCACGATCGGGGCGCCGACGAGGGCGAGCACCAGCGGGTAGGCGGGCGCCGCGAAGAGGAAGCCGGAGAGGCTGTCGATCCCGGGGTCGCCTGGCGTGAAGACGATTTCGAGTGACGTGAGGTCGGAGATCAGCTGGAGGAGAAGGCCGAGGCCGACTGCGAGCAGCATGATGGCCAGTGCAAGCGATAACAGCGTCAGCGCATATCGCCGGTAAAGGATCCCCGCTACGCGCAGCAGCTGGCCGGCGGCCCGCTCCTTTCGCAGGGGTACAGCCTCGGCAGGGCGCCACCGCGTCCGGCGCACCGGGACGACCGTGGTCGCGACGAGGCCGACGATGATCAGGCCGAGGAGCCAGAACCGGTTGCCCAGGTAATTCGCGGCGCCGGCGAGACTCGCGACCGAGTCGCAGAAGAAGTCGGTCACCGTCTCACCCGCCCCCTTGGAAACCGGCATCTTCGGCGTCGAGCTGCGCAGGTCTTCCATCCAGGTGAAGGGCTCCTCCCACTGGCGCTTCTGGCTGGGGCCCGTGATCCCGCTCGAGAGGCCTTTCGCCTTCTGGCCCCAGTGGCCACGGTAGTTCAGCCACGCGTGATTGCTCGTCGCCGGCGGGAGAGTCGGAACAAGGATCGGCGTAGGGCGGACGAGGTATGACTTGCCTCGCGTGTCGTCGCATCCAAGCCCTGCACCCTGCCGGCCGCGCCCGAGGTAGAGAGCCGACTCGTACTGGCTCGCGTGGGACCCCGAAGCAACGTAGACCACCGGGTGCGTGCCCTCCTTCTCGAGCTTCCCGTCGTCCCAATCAGCGGTCTCGCCGCCGCCGTGCTGGGCGTAGGCGATGCGCGTCGGGTCACGGGCAAGCGCCTCCTCGGGCGTGGACGCGTCGAAGGCGAGCTGGATCATCTCCCAGTCGCTCTCGTGGAGGTCGTTGAAGCGGTTGAACCAGTAGTAGAACCAGAACTGGAGCGCGATCCCCTCCCTCCCCGACTCACGCGCCACGTGTGCGTACGTCACCGGTTGCCGGCCGCGCGTCAGACGCTGCGAGTCGCGCGCGTAGGTGCAGCCGGGGCGAAAGGGGTCACCGCGCTGGTTGAGGAAGTAGCTCTCGCCCAGACCCGTTAGATCGGATTCCGTCGCTGCGGTCTTGACGACCTCGGACTTCTGCCCCGTGGGAGCATGGACGAGCTGCACTTGGGGGTTCCCGAGGACAATGTCGACGGAGGTCAGGGAGTACTGCTCGCCACTCGTGCTGCAGGGCAGGTCGTCGTTCACCTTCATCGCCATGACTGGCGAGTAGCGGTCCGCGAGCTGCTGCTCGGGAGCCGCCGCGACAGCGCCAAGGGACGGGGCGGCTAGACCGCTGGCCGCGAGACCGACGACGAGGACAGCGCCGGCTACACGTGGCGATCGCATGGGACCGAGACTAGTCGCGCGCACCCGCCGCGATCACGTAAGCGCCTTATTTGGCGCGACCGCCTCGCTCGAGTCAGGAGAGCCGATCGGCGAGAGCTGACGCGTTCATGTGGGCGATCGCCTCGATCGTGACCATGGGGTTGACTCCCGAAGCCGTTGGGAACGTCGAGGCATCGCAGATGACGACGTCCTGCACGCCCCAAACCTGACCCTCGGGGTCGCAAGCAGAATCCTGGGCGGAGCCGCCCATGCGGGCCGAGCCCATCTGGTGGAACGAGAACAGGCTCAGCCGCCCCGGCCCGAAGCCGGCTGCGTCCGCCGCGCGCATGAACGCTGCGAGGCTGCCACGCGTGCCCGGTTCGTAGTCGACGAGTTGCGCGTGCCCGAGCACGATGTGGCGTGCTCCGGCAGCCTCGAGAATGCGAGCCGTACCTTCGACGCCGATCCGGATGTGCCGCGCGTCGTATGACGACAGCCGGTAGTGGACGATTGGCCGGCCGCCGCGATCGACGCGCACCCGACCCTCGCCGCGGTCGCGGAGGAGTACGCCGATACCGACGCCGTAGCGTGCTCGGTCCATGAGCTCGGCGTGACTCTGGGCGCCGCGCCACGGCGTGAAGCTCGCGATGAACGTCGGGTGCTCGGCGGTCGTCTCGTACTTGAGCCCGTAGCCGCCGTCCAGATTGCGGTGCTCGTCCGAGTAGATGGCCTGCATCGTCCCTTCCCAGGGCCGGACCTCCTCGTCGAAGATCCCCAGCGTGGCCGCGACCGGATGCAGGCGCAGGTGTCGCCCGACGACGCCGTTGCCGAGACCGGAGCGCCGGAGGAGCGCTGGGGTCATGATCGACCCGCAGGCGACGACGACCGCTCTGGCGCGAACGTGCACCGTGTGCCCCGCACCAGTCCTGGCCTGCACGCCTCGCGCCGCGCCGCTTTCCACGAGAACGCGCTCGGCGCGTGTGTCGACGAGGATGCGGGCGCCAAGGTCATAGGCGTCGAGGAGCCAGGTCTTCACGGTGGATTGCTTGGCGCCGAGCCGGCAGCCGTAGGGGCAGTAGCCGCAGCTCAAGCCCTGGTCGCAGCCGCGCACGTTGCGCGGCTGCGCGGCCTCGTGCCAGCCGAGCCGGGCGAGGCCCTGGTGGACGAGCTCCTCGCGGCGGGAGCGGCGATTGTGATCGAGGTTGACGCCGATCCGCTCGCAGACGACGTCGAGGCTCTTCGTGAACGTCTCGGAAGTGAATGCCGGGAGCCCGTGGCCCGCCCACTCCTCCCGCACCTCGTCGGGAGTCCGGAACGACGTCGTGTAGTTGACGACCGTCCCGCCGCCGAGACAGGCCCCGGCGAGGATCCCGACTGCCTGGTCGTGCGTCGCCGCGGAGGCGTTGCCGAGGTAGCGCCGGTAGCCCTGGAGCTCGGCGCCGTCGAAATCTGCGTCGTCGTAGTACGTCCCTGCCTCGAGCACGACCACGTCCAAGCCCGCGCCGGCCAGAACGGCCGCGGCCGTTCCTCCGCCCGCGCCCGATCCGACGACGCAGACGTCGCAGTCGAGCTCGAGATCGCCGGTCACCGAGAGCGGTCGGATCGCCTTCGGCGGAGGCTCGTCGACCGGGCCGATCGGCCCTGGGTAGCCGATGCGGCCCCAGGTCGGGTTCGGCGCCCCGCCCGAAGCGGACAGCCCGTACGCGAGGGCGAGCGCGGCCTTGCGCAGGCCGTGGAACGCCGCGCGGCGCGTCACCAACCTGCTGTTGCACCAGGCGAGCAGGATCCGCTCGCGGCGCTCCTGCGACAGTCGGTCGAACCGCCGCACGCCGAAGAGGCTGAGTAGCCCTCGGAGCTGGCGGAGCTCGGCCGGCCGCAGCTCCGACCCGAAGAGCTCGAGGAACGCATCAGCCGCGCCGAGCTCCGCCGTGCCCGGATGGAAGGTGTCGCAAATCGCGTCGAGCGCCCGCCGCTGGCGCGGGCTCAACGCGCCCGGCGCGACGGGAGCCGCAACCGCAGCCACATCACGAGCTTACGTCGGTCCGTCAGGCCCTGGATGCGTTCTTCGCGACATCGCCGATGATCTCGGCGAGCTCCTGCGGGCGCGACCACATCGGCCAGTGGCTCGTCGGCAGGTCGACCCAGGTCACGTTGCGCAGCTCGGGAAGGCCGGCGAGCCACGCATAGCCTTCCTTGACGGCGTCCTTGTACTGCTCGGACGTGTACCCCGTGGCAATGACCGTGCTCGGCACGTCGAGGCGCGCATCGTTGGTCAGCTCGATGGCCTCGCGCAGGACGCCGCCCGGCACCGGGACGGCCCGTTGTCGGAACGTCTCCATCTGCTCCTCGCTGAGCCCGTCGAGGTTCTCCTCCTCCGCGACCTGCTCCCAGACCAGGGGCTTCTCGACGCCGTCGAGCTCGGGATCCAAGGCGCCCTTGCCGGGGGCGGAGTCGACGTAGACCATGGCCGCAATCTGCTCCGGGATGCGGTCGCTCGCGGCGTAGCCGGAGAACCCGGCCGCGCTGTGCACGACGAGCACGACGGGACGCCCCGCAGCCGTTACCGCATCGCAGATCGCGTCGACGTGGTCGGCGAGCGTGATCGAGGATCGATCGGCGTCAACCGACTCGAGACCGGGCAGGGTCAACGCCGTGACCTCGTGCCCGTCGGCGCGCAGGGCGGCGGCCACGTCGTCCCACGCCCATGCGCCGAGCCAGAACCCGGGAACCAGGACAATCGGTGCGGTGCGACTACTGGCCATCGAACACCTCCGGGGGAGAAGAGAACGTGTTCGCCATGTCGAACACCGTGCCGAGTGTAGCACGCGCATTCGGCATGTCAAACGGTGGTGCTACAGTCGAACGTAACCGAAAATGCCTGAGACCACGGTCGACGTCGAGGCTCTCTACGCGGCACTCGACAACAAGCGGAAAACCCATGGAACGAGCTGGCGCGAGATCGCTCGTCAGCTCGACGTGAGTCCCTCGACCTTCAGCCGTATGGCACAGGGCCGACGCCCTGATGTCGACACCTTCGCGACGCTGTTGCGCTGGCTCGGCATGCCGGCGGAATCGTTCATGCGCGGGACGACGGCGAGCGCTGCGACCGAGGAGCCCGTGGCGATGGTGTCCTCGTACCTGCGCTCGGCACGCAACGTCAAGCCCGAGGACGCCGAAGCGCTCGAGGACATCTTCCGGGCTGCTTACAACCGGCTGGTACGAGAGTCGTGACCCTAGGATGTCGTCGTGGCCGAGGCGCTGCGTCCGGGGTTCAAAGCCGAAGCTGAGAACATTGCGCAGCTGATACGTGTCGAGCTGGGTCTCGGCCCGCTCGACGCCCTCGACTGCTTCGCCCTGGCGGAGACGTGGGGGATTCCAGTCGTCTCGCTCGGAGAGCTGCGAGAGGACGGGGCGGCAGACCGCAGCGTCCGGCGCCTGCTGAGCGAGGACGCCGGGTTTTCGGCGACGACGGTGGTGCTCGGCACGAAGCGACTGATCGTCTACAACCCGCGCCAACCACCCGGCCGCAGCGCGAGCAGCCTGTCACACGAGTTGTCGCACCTGATCCTCGAGCACGAGGCCGCACCGGCGATCGGCATCGGTGGATGTCGGCACTGGGACGGGCAGCAGGAGGCCGAGGCCGACTGGCTCGGCGCGACGATGCTCGTGCCGCGCGAGAGCGCTCTCGAGTGGATGCTTCAGAACGGCGACCTCGAAGACGGCGCGCGAAGCTTCGGGGTCAGCGTCGAGTTGTTCCGGTGGCGCATCAACCACACCGGCGTCGTGCGGCAGCTCGCGCGTCAGCGCTAGGTCTCGCTCGGGATCTCGGCCCGCCCAGACGTTCGGCCGCGGGCATCCTTCTCGATGCCACGGTCGTCCGGGCCATGCTGGTGCCTGCGGTCGTGTCCATCCTCGGTCGCTGGAACTGGTGGCTGCCGCACCGGCCGGCGCGACTTCTCCGGGTCGAGCCCTCGTCCGCTCGCTCCTCACGGAGCCTGCGCGCGCCAGCTGAAAAGTAGGTCGATCGACCCGGGAGGCGGGACAGACGCCGAAGGACGGAGGGCGGGCGGCGTCTGCCGCCCGCCCTCCCGAGGGCTACTTCAACGAGACGTCGTCGATCCGGAAGCTGGTCGGAAGGATGACGTCCGTCGTTGCGCGGAACTGGAGCCGGACGGTCTGGCCAAGCCAGTTCGCGAGGTTGAACGAGCGCTGCGAGTAGTTGCCGGCCGTCGTTTCGTCGGCGTTGCTGTACGTAGCCAGCGTCCCGAGGAGCGCTCCGGACGTGCTTCGGACCTCGACGAAGAGCCGGTCGTAGATGGTCGGTCCCGATTCGCTCGAGGTGATGTTGAGCCAGAAGGTGTAGCTCGCCCCGTTCGAGGGGATGCTCACCGTCTGGTACTCGGCACCGCTTGCGTTGTTGGAGGTCCCGAGGATGCTGTAGCCGGTGCCCGAGTGCGGGTACGCGCCCGTCGACCAGAACGCGCTCCCGGACAGCGTCCACGGTGACGCCGACCCTTCGAAGCCGCCGTTGACGATCAGCTCAGCCCCGGGCGGAGGTGGGGGCGGAGGTGGAGGTGGCGGCGGGGGCGGAGGCGGCGGGGGAGAGCCGCCGACGACCGAGAACAGCAGCCTGTTGGGTGAGCCGGAGCCGGGGTTCGAGACCTTGCCCGTGGTCGAGTTCGAGACGAGCGCCCCTGTCACGGTCGCCGGTGATGCTCCAGTGTCGGTTTGGAGGTAGAGAGCGATCGCGCCGGCCACGTGCGGCGTCGCCATCGAGGTTCCGCTGATGGTGTTCGTCGCGGTGTTGCTGGTGTTCCAGGCCGACGTGATGCTCGAGCCCGGCGCGAAGATGTCCACGCAGGTCCCGAAGTTCGAGAACGAGGAGCGAGCGTCGGTGCTCGTCGTCGAGCCGACGGTGTTGGCTGACGCGACGCGGGCGGGCGAGGAGTTGCAGGCGTTGGCGTTCGAGTTCCCCGCGGCGATCGCGTAGCTCACGCCGGAGTTGATCGAGTTCGCAACGGCGTTGTCGAGCGACGTGCTGACTCCGCCGCCCAGGCTCATGTTCGCCACGGCCGGGGATGGGCTGTTCGCCGTGACCCAGTCGACGCCGGCGATCACTCCCGACGTTGTCCCCGATCCTTGACAGTTGAGGACGCGGACCGCGTGGAGCGTGACCAGCTTGGCCACGCCGTACGTCGTTCCGCCGGTCGTGCCGGCGACGTGCGTGCCGTGGCCATGGCAATCGTTCGTGCCGTTCCCGTCGCCGACGAAGTCGGCGCCGTTGCCCATCCTGCCGCCGAATTCCTGGTGCGTTGCGCGCACGCCGGTGTCGATGATGTAGGCGTGCACGCCCTGTCCGGTCTGGTTGTAGGTGTAGGTGTTGTTCAGCGGCAGGTCGCGTTGGTCGATCCGATCGAGCCCCCAGGTCGCCGGGCTCTGGGTCTCGACGGCATGGACGACCTGGTCGGGCTCGACGTAGGCGACGCGCGGATCGGCGGCCAGAGCCTCGGCCCGATCGGCGGAGAGCCGAGCGGCGAAGCCCTTGAGCGCGTGCTGGTAGACGAAGTTGACGCTGCCGCCTTGTGCGCGCGCCAGCTCCTCGGCGGTCGGGGCGACCAGCGGCCGCTTGGAGAGAGTCTCGGCTGCGGATCGAACGGCATCCGCGTTGAAGACGACGATGTAGGAACCTGCGACGGGCTCCGTGGCCGCGGGAGCCTCGCCTGCCGCCGACGGGGCGGCCACGGCGAGGCACACGAGCAACCCGCCAAGAAGGGGTCTGATCATTTCCTGCCTCCTTGACGAAGCTTCTGACGACGGAGGTAGTAAAAGCGATCGTGACGATCGTGTCTACCTCACCTACGATGGGGCGCGTTTATGAAGCTCGCCTGGATCGCCGTCGCGGCCGCGTCGGGGACGCTGCTTCTTGGTGCCGCCACGGCACGGCCGGCGCTCGATGGTCCCGGCTTCTTCGTCGGGTTCAGCGAGGATCTGCCGCGGGCGATCGGCCCGGACGCGGTGACCCCGGCGCGCGACCTTGGCGCGAAGAGCTTCCGGTTCACGCTCCAACAGTGGAGGCCGGGCCAGATACGCGTCGCGGATAGCGACATTGCGGACCTCCGGGACGCCGTCCGTGACACGGCGGGGATGAGAGCCGTGCTGGCCGTTTACAGCTTCGGTTCCAGCACGCCGCGGACCGATGTCGACCGCGAGCAGTACTGCGCCTACGTGCGTGATGCTCTCACTCGGCTCCCCTCGATCCGCGACGTTGTGATCTGGAATGAGCCGAACAAGATCCTCTTCTGGTCGCCGCAGTTGCCCGGAGAGGGCGCGTCCGCGTCGCCGATCGCCTACGAGGCGCTGCTGGCGCGTTGCTACGACGTCCTCCACGTCGCGTTCGCCGATGTGAACGTCATCGGCCTGGCGCTTTCGCCGACCGGCAACGACAACGCCGGCTCGCACTCGCCGGGTGCGTTCATCCGCGCCGTGGGAGAGGCCTATCGCGCGAGCGGAAGAACTCGGCCGCTCTTCGACACCGTCGGTCACCACGCCTACGGCTTCACCGCCTCCGAGCGACCATGGGCCAAGCACATCGGTTCGAAGGTCCTCTCGCAGGGCGATTGGAACAAGCTCATGTACAACCTCTGGCTGGCCTTCGACGGCACTGCACAAGCGATCCCGAGCGCCGGCGGCGTCGGCATCTGGTACATGGAGGGCGGCTCGCAAACGGCGATTGACGCCGGCAAGGAAGCGGTGTACTCGGGCGCCGAAAACGTCGCAGTCATACCTGACTACGCGGGCGGCGAGCCCGAAGCACCTCCGCCGGCTGCGACGAGCGCTGCCCCGGACCAGTACACGCAGGTGCGCGACAGCATCCGACTGGCCGCCTGCCAACCATACGTATGGGCCTACTTCAACTTTCTGCTCTTCGACGAGCCGCGGCTTGCCGGCTGGCAGTCAGGAGCGTTCTGGTCAGATCGGACCCCCAAGGATTCGCTTCCCGGTTTCGCGCAGGCGATCTCGGAGGCGAACGCCGCCACAGTCGATTGCGATGCGCTCAAAGGCGGTCGCCCGAGCGCGGACTTCATGCCCCCTTCGACCGCGACCGACGTCGCCGCGACGGTGTTGGAGAGCCCGCTCCGCGTCGAGATCACATGGAGCGCGAGCAGCGACGACCTTGGCTCGATCAGCTACCGCGTCTACCGAGACGGCGCCCACGTAGGAACGACCTCAGCGCTGAGCTGGACGAACATGGCCGTCGAGCCCGCGACGACGTACACGTACACCGTCCGGGCGCTCGATGCCGCGGGGAATCTGGGCGACGCGTCCACAGCCGTGACCGTTACGACTTCGGCGAGCTCTCCACCGCCCGCGGCTCCACCTCCCCAGCCGCCTCCGCCGCCGACTGATCCGCAGCCGTCACCCCCTCTGGACGCTACTCCGCCGGAAACGACGATCACCGGCGGCCCATCCGGGAAGGTTCGGACGACCACGGCGCGCTTCGCGTTCTCCTCCGAGAGCGGCTCGCGGTTTGAATGCTCACTGGACGACCGCAGCGTTACAGCCTGCAGCAGCCCGGTTAGCCTCACGCGCCTGGCCACCGGCGCACACACGTTCTCGGTGCGCGCGACCGACGCGGCCGGAAACCGCGACCCGACTCCGGCGGTGCGGACGTGGTCGGTGATACGCAACCACTCGACGCGGACGGGCACCGCGCGCCGGGATGTCCTTCGCGGCACCCCGGGGCGTGACGTGCTCCGCGGCCTCGGCGGCGCCGACCGCCTCTACGGCCTCGGCGGCAACGACGTCCTCTTTGGCGGCCGCGGGCGAGACCGGCTGCTCGCCGGCACTGGCAGCGACGTCGTGCACGCCGGTGACGGCGCCCGCGACACGATCGCATGCGGTGCGGGACGCGACCTCGTCTACGCCGACCACGCCGACCGGATCGCCCGCGACTGCGAGCGTATTCGGCGCAGCGCCCGACGAAGATAGGGGATGAGCTAGCTCCGCCGGCGGCCGGTCGCTCCTCCCGGCCTGATCAGCGAATCGTGACGGGGGTCCCGATCGGCATCAGTCGGCCGAGCTCGAGGATGTCTTCGTTCCGCATCCGGATGCAGCCGTGCGACACGCGGCCCGGAAGGAGCTCGGGCTGGTTCGTCCCGTGGATTCCGACGAAGCCGCCGTCGGGCCAATCCGTCAGGACCGCGGACCGCGCGCTCGTGCCGAACGCGAGCGGGCCGTAGAACGGGTTGTCGTAGTTGGTCAGGCGATTGCGAATGTAGAACTTCCCGGTCGGCGTCGGCCAGGCTGATTGACCGACGCCGATCGGGGCCTGGAAGATCGGCCGGCGATTGCGGAAGAGCGTCGCGCTGAGATCGTCGAGGTCGACCACGAGGCGTGTCCGGACGACGCCGTAGCCGCCGAGCGCTCTGCGCGGCACCCACCCGGTTCGATCGTTCGGAAGCACCGGGAGGCGAACGTGGAGCCAGATCCGACCGCCACGATCGCGGTGGCGCCCGATGACGAGGACGATGTTGGACGTGTTCTCCGGCGTCCGTGTGTCGAGCTGGGCGACGACCTCCGCGTTGGGGCTCGGACGGTCACGAGCGACGACGGCACGGCGAACGGGGGCCCACGTCGACGCGCGGCCGGGCTCGATCGGCCGCGGAGTGGGCACGGTGAGCGCCGGATCGGGCGACGCAGGCAGGGAGGGCGCCTCGAGCGCGCCCGTTGTCGGCGAGGCGCCGGAGCCAGAGCCACCGCCCGCAGCGACCCACACCAGCGCCCCTAGCGCGGCGATGAACGCAAGTCCCGCGGCGATGCCGGCCCAGGCGCGAGCGCCGAGCGCGCTCAGCCCGTGAACCTCGGCCGACGGCGTCTCGCCGTTCTCGGCCGCGCGGCGATGAAGTGCGTCGAAGCGACGATCCGCCGGACCTCGTGCTCCGGCTTCCCCTCGTCGAAGGCCCTACCGGCGGGAGTGAAGCCGGCGAGGTAGCGCATCCAGGCTGCGTGCCGGGCCTCGACCGAGTGGATCGCCACCGCCGCCGCGAGGAGTGCCGGCGAGTCGACCCGTGTCGCCTGACCCTTGTACGCGGCTGCTCCCAGGTCCTCGAAGGCGACCGCCGTCCGCAGGAACTCCACCTGGTCCTCGGTCACGCCTCTGAAGTCGAACGACGGTCGTTTTACGGCCGCCCGCCCGAGCACGTTCCGCAACGCCGCCACGTGGGCTCGCTCGACTCCACCCAGCTGACGCGGAACACGCGCGAGCTCGGCGCCGATCGCGCCGAGGCGCTGCGTCTCCGTGTAGAAGGCCGCCTGCAGGTACTCGAGGGTGAGCGCGTAGTTGAGGATCGCCGTGTCGGAGGGCGAGGCGGCGTTGGCGCGACCCGGCGCGGCGACCGCTCCGAGGAGCGCCGCGCTTCCGATGACCGCTTTGCCGAGGAAGCCGGCCCGCGACGAGACGGCGTCCAGCGCGTCCCGAATCGCGCCGTCCCGGTCGACTTGGTCGAGCGTCAGGTCGCTGGTGGTCTCGATTTGCATCGGCTAGTCCGTTTTCAGGAACTTCGTCTTGTTGACGGCGGCGGTGACCGCCGCCGCGGTCATCGGCGTTTCCGTTGGTTCGGGGGCGGGGTTCTTCTCGGCGATCGCGCGGATCCAGCCCGCGTGGCGAGCCTCGACCGAGACGATCTTGGCGGCATTCTCGAGAGCCCCCTTGGTGAGGTTCCCGGCCTGTCCGTTGTAGGCGGCGACCATCAGGTCCTGGAGGGCGACGGCTGTCGCGGTGAACGCCTCCGGGCTCCGCGTCGTATCCCCGAAGTCGAACGTCGGCGGCTTGCGCGCTTTGCGGCCGAGCGCATCACGCAGGAAGGCGACATGCGCACGCTCGTGACCGCGGACGATCTCCGTGAACTCGAGCAGCTCGCCCGTGAGGTTCGCCCTGACCGCGGCCTCGTTGAAGAAGTCTGCCTCCATGTGCTCGCACAGGAGCGCGAGGTTGAGGATCTCGGCGTCCTGCGCGGGGGAAGGAGCGGACTCCGCCGACATCGGCAGCCCGGCGACGAGGACGCCGCCGGCGAGGACGGCTCCGCCGGCGGCGAAGGCGCGCTTCAAGACCTTCGCCCGCGACTCGTACACCGCCTGCGCCGATCCCTCCGCGGGCATGGCCGCGGGATCGAACACGTCTAACCGCAGATCATCTGACATCAGGGAGGAGACGTCGTCGTAAGACCCGGCTACGAGGGTATCGAATCATGGCGATACTTACAACAACATGACACCGTGGCGCGCTCCGCGCCGTCGGCAGATTGACACACGGCGCGCAGATCGTTTAGGACGTTGCCCGTGGGTGGATCGACGCTACGCCGGCTGGGGGCGCTCCTCGTTTTCTTCTGTGCGGCCCTTACGTTCGGAGTCGGGCAGGCGCTCGCGGAAGCTCCGGCGAAGGAGCCGTCGCCGGCGCAGCTCTGGCAGGAGTACCCGCTCGAACCACTGGAGGGTGGGCAGGCTCCAAGACAAGGCGTCCTGAGGATCCGGACCCCCGCCGTGGGGGATGCATCATCCCCGGACAGGTTGCTGCTCATCGGCGGGCTCGCCTTGTTCGTCCTCGTCCTCAGCGACACCGTCTTCCTCGCGCTGTCGTCTCGGGTCGTGCGCGGCACCCCTTAGCCTCCATAGGATCGCGATGGACGAGGTGATGGTCAGCAGCGTGCTCGAGCACGGCCGAGAGTCCTATGCGAACCGCGCCTGGCTGGATGCCTACGAATCACTGTCACTGGCAGACGAGACCGATCTGCTGGAAGCGGAGGATCTCGAGCTGCTGGCCAGGTCTGCGTACATGCTCGGCCGCGACGACGACTACGTTCGCGGCCTCGAGCGTGCCCATCACGCCCATCTGGATGCCGGGGAGGTCCCTGGCGCCGCGCGCTGCACCTGGTGGATCGGGCACAACCTGTTCATGCGCGGGGAAACCGCCCGTGCGAGCGGATGGTTCGGCCGCGGCGACCGGTTGCTCGACCGGGAGGGTCGCGACTGTGTCGAGCGCGGCTATCTCCTGATACCCGTCGTGTTCCGGGCCGAGGCGAGAGGTGACGCCCGCGCCGCGTATGCAACGTTGACGGAGGCTGCCGCGATCGGCGAGCGCTACGGCGATCCAGACCTCGTCACGATCGCGCGGATGGGGCAGGGCCACGCCCTGGTGCGGCAGGGTCGGACCGAGCAGGGCTTCCGGCTCGTGGACGAGACCATGGTGGCCGTCACAACGGGCGAGCTGTCGCCGATCGTCGCCGGCATCGTCTACTGCAACACGATCAAGTTCTGTCAAGACGCGCACGAGGTGCGCCGCGCCCGCGAGTGGACGAATGCCCTGACCGAGTGGTGTGACCGCCAGCCCGACATGGTCGCGCACACCGGCGTCTGTCTGGTGCATCGCGCAGAGGTCATGCAGCTCCAGGGGGCCTGGCAGTCCGCTCTGGAAGAGGTGCGGCAAGCCGGTGAGCGCCTCCGCCCAGGTGTGTTGAACCAGCGCATCGCGGGGAGCGCCCTCTACCGCCAGGGGGAAATCCAGCGCCTGCAAGGGGAGTTCGCGGCTGCCGAGGAGGCTTACCGCGCGGCAAGCCGGCTCGGCTTCGAGCCACAACCGGGTTTGGCGCTCTTGCGGCTGGCCCAGGGCGACGGCGCCGCCGCCGCCGTCGCGATCCGGCGCGTTGCGGATGAGGCGGAAGAGCCACTCAAGCGTGCTGGGCTGCTGCCGGCCTGCGTCGAGATCATGCTGGCTGCGGGCGACCTCGAGGAAGCGCGCCAGGCCTCCGGTGAGCTCGACGCAATTTCGGAGACGCACGCAAGCGACCTGCTCAGAGCGCAGGCGGCGCAAGCGGGTGGGGCGGTGGTGCTCGCCGAAGGCGACGCCGGGGCTGCTCTGGGCTCGCTGCGCCGCGCGCTGAGCACGTGGCAGGAGCTCGAAGCACCGTACGAGGCGGCGCGCACGCGCGTCCTGCTCGGCACGGCCTGCCGCCGGCTGGGCGACGACGACGCGGCAGGGCTCGAGTTGGAGGCCGCACGCGCCGTCTTCGAGGAGCTCGGTGCGGGCCCGGATCTGAACCGAGTGGACTTGCTGGTGACATCCACCCCGTCGAAGAGCCCCCATGGCTTGAGCCCACGCGAGCTGGAGGTGCTGCGCCACGTCGCGGGTGGCAAGACCAACAAGGAGATCGCGACCGAGCTCGTCCTCAGCGAGAGGACGGTGGAGCGGCACGTCAGCAACATCTTCACCAAGCTCGGCGTGTCGTCGCGCGCCGCGGCCACAGCGTTCGCCTACGAGCACCGTCTCCTCTGAGGGGAATCACCCACTCCGCCGGACGGCGGAAGTTGGGTGCTTTCTCCGAAGTTTCGCCCCTTCGCATCCGCCTACCGTCGGGCAGGAAGCGCTCAGTCCGGCAGAGGAGGAGCCATGAGCCAGGCATATGACGCGATCGTGGTGGGCGCGCGCTGCGCCGGATCACCGACCGCGATGCTGCTCGCGCGCAGCGGCCACCGAGTTCTACTCGTCGACCGCGCGACGTTCCCGAGCGACACGATCTCGACGCATCTCATTCATCCCCCGGGGATTGCGGCGCTCGAGCGCTGGGGCCTCCTCGATCGGGTCCTCGGGACCGGAAGCCCGCCAATCGATACCTATTCGTTCGATTTCGGGCCCTTCACGATCTCTGGAGCGCCTGGAATGGATGGGACGCCGGTCGCCTACGCGCCCAGGCGGACGGTGCTGGACAAGCTGCTCGTGGACGCCGCTTCCGAGGCCGGCGTTGAGGTTCGCGAGCGGTTCACCGTCGAGAGCCTCGACTTCGACGACGGTCGCGTGGTCGGCGTTCGCGGCCACAGCAAGGGCGGTAAGACCGTCACCGAGCGCGCTCAGGTGGTCATCGGAGCCGACGGCCGCTACTCCCTCGTCGCCGATGCGGTCGGCGCCGAGGAATACAACGAGAAGCCGCAGCTGCAGGTGAGCTACTACACCTACTGGAGCGGCCTGCCTATGAACGGCCGCTTCGAGACCGTCATCCGCCCCGGTCTGGGCTTCGCGGCATGGCCCACGAACGACGACCTGACGCTGGTCATCGCCGGACGCCCGATCAACGAGTTCGAGAACGTCAGAAAGGACGTCGGAGGCAGCTACCTCGAGACGTTCGAAATCGCACCGGCGTTCGCCGACCGCGTTCGCGGCGCCAAGCGCGAGGAGCGCTTCGTCGGCACGGCGGTCCGGGGCTACTTCCGCAAGCCCTTCGGTCCCGGCTGGGCGCTGGTCGGCGACGCGGGCTACAACAAGGACTTCATCACGGCCCACGGCATCCACGATGCCTTCCGCGATGCGGAGCTGTGCTGCCGGGGCGCTGGACGGTGGCGTTCACGGGCCGGTGCAGCTTCGAGAGCGCGATGGGCGAGTACCAGCGGCGTCGAGACGAGCACGTCCTGCCGATGTACGAGTTCACGGCCGACCTCGCGACGCTCGAACCCCCGCCGCCCGAGCTGCAGCAGGTGCTGAGCGCGGTCAGCCGTAGCCGGGAGGCGATGGACGGATTCGCGCGCGTCGTCGCTGGAGTGACATCGCCGGCCGAGTTCTTCTCGGACGAGAACGTCGGCCGCATCGTCGCCGCTGCGGCGTAGCCGCTTCCGCTCTCAGCGATGCAGCTCGAGCTCCTCGTCGGCCTGCTCGATCACCAGCGGGTCGTGGGTCGCGCAGACGATCGTGGTCCCGCGCTCGTCGACCAGGCGGGAGAGGAGCGCCCCGATCTCCAGCGCGTTCGCCGCATCGAGCCGCGCGGTCGGCTCGTCCGCGAGCAGTAGCTTCGGCCCGGTGGCGACGGCCCGGGCGAGCGCCACGCGTTGTCGCTCCCCCATCGAGAGCTGCGCCGCCCGCTGTCCGGATAGGTCGGCGAGGCCGACAGAGCCGAGCGCCTCCTCCGCAACGGCTGCGGTGTCGGTCTGCGACGGGCCGCGGGCGGTGGCGAGGGTGAGCTCGACGTTCTCTCTCGCGCTCAGGAACGGAACCAGGCGGGCGTCCTGGGAGATGACCCCGAGCCGCGTCCTCCGGAGTGCTGCCCGCGCGGCGCGATCAAGGCTCGAGATCGCCTCCCCGAGCACGACGACTTCGCCCTCGGACGGCAGCTCGAGGCCGGCCAGCAGGTTGATCAGCGTGCTCTTCCCGGAGCCGGAGGGGCCCGTGACGACCGTGAACCGGTGCTCTGCCAGTCGCGCGGAGAAGCCGGTGAAGACCTCAGTCGCCCGCCGACCGGAGCCGAACAGCTTGCCGACCCCGCGGAGCTCGGCGACGGCCGCTCCATCGCCGGGCGGACGGCGCGGTCGCGTGGTCGGCTCGGCATCTGGTTCCGGAACCGCCTCGTCGCCGGCGATCACGATCTCGTTCCCCTCCACGCGGGCGCTCGCCCGGGTGACGATGCGGCTGCGGTGCAGGAACTCCTCGGGCAGGCGAATCCACCCGCCGCGCCCGACGACGATCGACTCGCCCTCGTGGCCGTTCCGACCCGTCTCTGCGCTCACGCGCCCGTCGCGCACGTGGACGATCCGGTCGGCGATGGCCGCCGACGCGGGATCGTGGCTCACGACGATCGCGCTCGCCGACTCGTCCCGCACGACCTGCTCGATCAGGCGGTAGACGCTCGCGGCGTTCTCCGAGTCGAGCTCGGCGGTCGGCTCGTCGGCGAGCAGGAGCTGCGGCCGCCTGCTCACCGCTGCAGCGACCGCGATCCGCTGCTGCTCGCCGCCCGACAGCTCGTAGGGATGAGCCTCGCCGCGGTCGGCGAGGCCCACGACCTCGAGCAGGGCATCGGCGCGGTCGAGCTGCTCGCGACGCGGCACTCCGGCCAGGCCGAGCGGGAGCGCGATCAGCTCGCGAGCGGTGAGCTCAGGGGCGAGCGCTGCTGAGTAGTGCTGGTCGGCGTAGCCGAGGAACCGGCCGCGGAAGTCCGCCAGCTTCGTCCTCCCCAGGCGCCGCAGATCGACGCCGAGCACGTCGACCTTGCCGGCGGACGGCCGGTCGAGGCCGGCGAGGATGCGCAGCATCGTCGTCTTCCCCGAGCCGCTGGGCCCGAAGACGACGACGATCTCGCCCTCGCGCACTGTGAACGTGAGCCCCTGGAGCGCGGCTGCGCCGCCCTCATCCGTCGGATAGACGCGGAAGACGTGATCGAGCTCGACGACGTGATTCACCGGCCTTCACCACTTCGTGCGGGAATGGGCCCGGCGAACGCACGCCGGGTCGCGAGACTCACGCTCACTCCGAGCGCGATCGCGAAGCAGGCCAGTCCCAGCGCGAGCTCCGGCCACGCGACATCGAGCCGCAAGGGTGGGATGGACGCAGTGCTGCCGGCGCCGACCGCCACGAGGCGGGTCACGACCGCCGTCAGCAGCGCCCCAGTCACGAGGCCGCACAGGACGCCGAACACGGCGATGCTCCCGATTCGAAGGACGAGCTGGCGGCGCAGGGTCGTGGGCGCCATTCCCTGCGACTCGAGGTCGAAGAAATCGCCGGACTCGTCTCGCAGCTCGACGGAGACGACGAGCAGCACCGCGAGGACGGCGAGCACCAGGGCGAGGAGGCTTCCGGCGGCCAGCACGAGCACGGTGCCGCGCGCGAGCGGGTCATCCCGGAGCTCGGCCTCGAGCGCGCGGCGCGACGTCACGGCGACCGCGGTTCCACCGGCTGCCTCGGCGAGGCTGTTCGAGAGTCCCGGTGGGCCCTCGATCCACGCTTCGTCCGCAACAGCCGCCCCCGGCGCCGAGGCGTTGACCGCCGTTTCGAGCGCGCCCTCGTCGGCGACGACGAAGGGACATCGGAGCGACGGAAACAGCGCCGCGCGCTCGACGATCTCCACCTCGATCGTGGCCAGGCCGATCGAGAGGGGAACGACGCCGCCGGTACCGACGCGGTCGGCGAGCGAGTCGCACGCGATCACGGGGATCGGGCCGTCGTCGGTCGGCTGGCGGGGCCGGAGGCGGAACGCTCGTTCCTGCGTCAGCAGGTAGCGGATTCGCAGTGTCTCGCGATCCCGCGACGCGCCGGGTGACGACTCCGTCGCCGCCACCCACTGCCGGTAGTCGACCGGCAGCTGTCGCGGCCCGCCGGAGGTCGAGACGCTCGGCTGCCCGAACTCGAGCCTGCCGACGCTGAAGACGTCCGGCGCGCCTCCCTCGCCGGCCGCGTGGGCTGCGGAGACGGCCTCTACGACCGGCATCTCGAGCGTCAGGGCGACCAATTTCCCCCCGCGCGCCGAGGCGGGAAGAGGCGCTCGCAGGACGCCGCGCCCAGGCCGGGCTTCGCCGAGGCCAAGGGGGAGGTACGCCCCGCCTTCGGTACGGACGTTCGCCGTGACGGCGAGCGAGTCGCCTTGGATGGTGACCGGAAGGCTGAGCGCCTCCGCGTCGCGCGGGAGCTGCGGGCCGACCGGTTCCACCGGCTGCGGCGGAGCGATGCTGCGGCCGAGCTCCTCTGGTTCCGTCTCGGCGAAGTCGCTGCGCCAGTGAAGGCGCCCCAGCGCGGCGCTCGGAACGCCAAGTACATCGACCGTCTCGGTGAGGTTGAGCGATGACGCTCGGCCGGGACGCCGGATCACCGGGACCCCGTTACGGCTCGCGTACGCCGTGCCGACCGACGGCTGACTCGGCGGCCGGCCCGGCGCCGCCTTCCGGACCGTGTAGTCGAGCGGGACGGCGAAGGCCGCTTCAGCCCGCTCGCCCTCGATCAGGGTCGACCGGTAGGTCGCCGCGAACACCGCGAGCCCGACGCTGACGACCAGGAAGCCGACCGTCGCGAGCTGCGTCCCCGGGTTGCGAGCCGCCGAGAGGAGCGCGAGCCGAAGCCAGGGGCGAGTCCGCGGCGCCACTCGCTCGGCGAGGCGGAACACGGGCCCGATCAAGCGGGTGGCGAGGATCGCACCGGCGACGATCAGGAGGCCGGGAACGAGGAGCAGGACGATGCCGGTTCCGCGGTCGCGGGCGAGCGTCTCGGCGTCGGTCTCGCCGACGGCGAGCGCGACGACGACGGCGAGGACTGCGGCGCCGGCGGCTACGTCGACAACGGACAGGCCACGGCCGCGAACCTGCACCGGCTGCGCCCGCGTCGTCACGAACAGGATCAGCACCGCGAGCGCGGCGAGCGACGCCGCGAGCGCGGCGCCGGTCGGCGAGAGGATCGTTCGTTCGAGCAGCTGCATCACCGGCGTGTCGGTCGCGGCGGCGAGGCCGGCCGCAAGCAGCGCGCCGGCCGCCCAGCCGAGAGCCGTCGCGGGCACGACGATCGCGGCCGCCTCGGCGCCGGCGAGCAGATCGGTCTGCCAGCGCTTGGCGCCGAACCGCTGCAGGCGCTGCGACGCGGAGAGCGCGCGCGAGCGGAGGCTCGACGCCGCAACAACGGCGAAGACGAGGAACAGCACCGCGCATTCGCCGCCGACGAGGAGCAAGCGGCGATAGGCGACGCGCGCGTCGAGCGCGACGTCGCCGAGCGACTCGACGGGTGCGCTCAGGCCGAACCGCAACGAGGCAGCTCGGAGCCGGGTTTGCGCGCGCGTCAGATCCCGCTCGAAGTCATCCAGCGTCCAGGCCGTGAGCTGCGCCGAAGCAAGCGGCGCCGACCACGTGAGACCGTGGAACACCGAGTCGAACATCGGCAGCCGGTCCGCCCCTTCGACGCCGTCGGCGACGAGCAGTCGAGCGCCTCCCGTCGCAGTCCCGAGGAGTCGAGGCACCGGCGTTCCGGGACGGGGCTCGACGACGCCGACGACGGGCAGGCCCCGGATCTTCGGTACGGCGCCGTTGCCGACCGCAACGGTCTCGCAGCGCCCGGGCGTGCAGGCTTGCGGCAAGCGGCCGCGACGCACGATGAACCAGCGCGCCAGGCCGTCGACGGCTGCAACACCTACGAGCTGGCCCTCCCTGCGCGTGTCGCGGTAGACGAGCGTTCTCACCTGCGGCGCGAGCCCGACGGAGCCGAGCGCCTCACGCGCACGCCGATCGAGCGCCGCGAGGCCTTCGCCTGGGGAGCCGCTGAGCCCGACCCACGTGACGTCCACGTCGCGCTCCGACGGAGGGAGCTCGTCGATCGCGTCCGCAACGGCGCGGTTCTCCACGATTGCGCTCGCCGCGAACGCAACCGCCAGTGCGCAGGACGCCAGCGCGACGCCGGCGGCCGCGACCGACAGCGGCCTACGCGCGGCGGCTACTCGCCGCCCGGCGAAGCGGAGCGGGACCGAGATCCGCCGGGTGAACGCAGCGACGCGCGGCTTCACATGCTCCGGTGCCGCTGTGAGCGAGCTGGTTCGAACCCGGCCATCTCGCACTCATTTCAGCGGAAAAGCCAGGACCGCTGTTCGAGGAAGGGCCAGCCGAAGGCTTCGAGACTCGAGATCTCGTGGAGGCGCGCACCCTGCTCGACGAGGTGGACGCACGGGTGCCGTAACGGCTCACACCGGGATGTAGCGGGCGCCGAACGTGGTCGCGAGCGTCCGATGTGCGGGCGCAGCTCCGATCAGAATCGAGCGCGACGGGTCGACGCCGTGTACGTGGGCGAAGGCGAGCGGCAGGCCCGGAAGTGGCGGCCGGCACCAGCAGCTCGGTGGGCCGCCGCCGTGCGCGCACAAGGCGCTCTCGACGGGTCCGCCAACCTGGGACGCTAGGCGCTCGGCGGCGGCTGTCAGCACATCTGGGGAGCCGTCGGCATTCCAGTCGAAGACCAGGTGAGGCGCTCGCGGATCGCCCAGCTCGAGCGCATGCTCCCAGCCGGGCTGCGTCAGTGCGGCGGCCGCCACGAAGACACCCACGTGCGCTCGCCGGGAGTCCGGCGCCCGACTCGAAGGGGACTTGCTCGACCTCGACCAAGCCCTCGTCGGCCGACGGTGGCTCGAGCTCGCGGGCCGCCCGCATCTGGGATGTCGGGGCGTGAACTCCCGGCTCACGCCGCGCCAGCTGCCGCAGCTCGTCCGGAGTCGGGAGTGAGCCGAAACGCTCGAGCAGCCGCTCCACCAGGTTGACCTGCGCTTGAGCGAGCGGCGTGTCGAGCCAGATGCACCGGGTCGCGACACCATGTCTGCTCGCCGCGTCGATCACGTAGCTCCGAGCGGCACGCGTGAGGTACGTGTTGTCGAGGACGACCCGGCGAACGCCCGACGACAGTTGTTCGTCGAGGGCCTCGGCGAGCTCCCGCAGGGATCCGCCTCGCTCGTCGCGGTTGAGGCGGACGTAGTCACGGGCGACGTACTCCTCGGCGACACGGCTCTTCCCGGCTCCGGGAATACCCATGATCAGGACGACGTCCGTGTCGTCCCGCGCGCGCGGCGGGCGGCGGCGAGCCCGTCGAGGTTCGCCGAGCTCGCGGGCAAGGATGTCTCGGTCGTCGTCTTGGAGGTCGAGCTTCGCTGCGCGGGCGGCGGAGCGGGCGGTCTCCGGTCGCCGGGCACCCGGGATCGCAACCACGGCGGGGGAGAGCTCGAGTAGCCAGGCGAGCGCGATCTCGGCCGGCGTCGCTCCGCGGGCCTTGGCGACATCGGCCAGCACCGCGCGCCGAGCCAGGCTGCCGGCGCGGCGCGGCCCGCCGAGCGGAGAGTGGGCGATGACGGCGATGCCCGTCTCGGCGCAGCGGTCGACGAGGCCTCCACGGAGGGCGCGATCGTCGAAGGGGCTGAGCGCAACCTGGATTGCCGCGACCGGTGCGAGCTCGAGCGCCTCGTCCAGCTGGCGGCGGTTGACGTTGGCGACCCCCACGCGCTTCACGAGGCCCTCATCGACGAGTCGGACCGACGCGCGCACCGAGGTTTGCCACGGCGTCCGCGGATCGGGTGCATGGATGAGGTAGAGGTCGATCGGCAGGCCGTCCAGAGCCGCAAGGCTCGCTTCGCAGTCCGCGCGAATCGCCTTCGCGCGACCGTCCGGAATCCAGCCGCCGCCGGTCCGAGCCATGCCGCCTTTCGTCACGATGCGCGCGCTCGCCTCAGCGCCCCGGCGACGAAGAGCGCGGGCGAGCAGCGCCTCGTTGTGCCCTAGCTCAGCTTCGTCCCGACCGTACGCGTGCGCGGTGTCGAACACGGTGATGCCCGCCTCGGAGGCGGCCGCGATCGTCTCGAGAGCGAGCTCCTCGTCGCGGTCCTCGTCCGTCGACAGCCGCATGCAGCCGAGGCCGATGCGCAGCTCCGAGGCGGCAAGCCATCCAGGGCGACTCAGAACACGGAGCGTACGCCACCCGGGCGCTTCAGCCGGAGATCCCGCGAGCTTCCGCTACCTCGTAGTGCGTCGCCGTCAGGTCGCGCTCGACCAGGAACGCGTCGTCCTCCGGATAGAAGACCGCCCGCTCGATGTCGTTGCCGGCGAACGCGCGGACCGCGTCCCACGACTCCCAGAGGGTGACCATGACGAACTCGCTGCGTTCCGAGTCGTCGCGGCGAAGCATCAGCACGCCCTCGTTCCCCGGGGTCTCGGCGTACTCCTTGACTCCCGTTCCGCGCATGTACTCGGCGTAGCGGTCAGCGTCGCCGCGCCGGACGGCGCCGCGCCAGATCCTTGCGATCATCGCGCCTCCTTCCGCCCGGCGCTAGCCCGGGACGCCGATCGGCACCGATGCAGGCAGTCGATAGGCCGGCTGGGCTTCCTGGAAGCCCTTGAGCTCGAGCTCCTCGGGCTCCGTGGTCAATCCGCGCTCGTCGAGCCACGCCGACACGCGGCGAAACGCCTCGTCGCTGAGGAGGATCTCGCCGCCGCCGGCAGCCTTCTCCAGCCGGGCGGCCAGGTTCGTCGCCGCGCCCAGAACGCTGACGTTGGTGTCGTCGGCTCCGCGCGAAACCACGGCCGGGCCGACGGCGATGCCGATCCCGACCGGGAGGTCCAACAACGCCGCCTTGTCACGTAGCGCCAGTGCCGCCTCGAGCGCGAGCACCGCGTGATCGACGCGGGATCCGGCGACGTTGAAGGTCGCCATCACGGCGTCGCCGGCGAACTTGTCCACGATGCCGCTCCGCCGACCCACCTCCGTAGCGGCCCAACGGTGGAGCGTCAGAATGCGGTCGGCAAGCTCCTCCGGCGGCGTCGCAGACGCAAACGGCGTGTACCCGCGCACGTCGGCGAACATCGAGGTCACGAGACGCTCGCCGGCCGGAATGAGAGCGAGCTCGACAGCTTCCCCGTCCGGCTCGTCTTCGAATCGCGGCATCTCCAGCCCGAGGCGGAAGGCCGTGGCCTGGGCGTCGTCACGGATGCGCACCATGCCGGCCGCCTGGGCGTCGCGAATGCACGACTCGAGCAGCGAGCGCCCAGCGTGGACATCGCCCGTCTGCGCCGCTGCCTCGGCGGCGAGGATGGAGGCCTGCCACGCCCACAGCCGCAGGCCGGCGGCTTCGAGCTCGCGGCGCGCGCGCTCGAGCAGCGGCCGGGCGGCGGCCGCGTTCCCCGAGGCGAGGAGGATCCGTCCTTCGGCGACCGCCAGTGCGGCCTCGCCGAGCTCGGTTGGAGGCTGCTTGGCGCGCTTCAGCAGCGCCGCAGCCTCGTCCGGAGCCCCACCTGCGACGAGTGCCTCCACCGCGAGGGCGACCGTCTTCGGAAACATCAGCACGGGTTCGGCCTCGGCGACTCTCCGGCCGAGCTCGAGCGCTTCGTCGAACCGCTCGCGGGCGAGCGCGACCCGCACACGGGCAGGGGTGTCGTAGACGATGTCCTGGAGGTCGTTCGCCGGCGAAGGAGGAGGCAGCTCCGCGTCCGCCTCCGACATGCGTCCAAGCTCGACGAGTGCCTCGGTGACGGCAAGCCGGGAGCGCCAAGTGAACTTCGCTGCTCCGAGGCTCTCGTGCCGGTCCCTCGATCGAAGCGCCAGCTCAAGCGCCTCGCGGGGAGCACCGAGCTCGATCAGTGCCCAGGCCCGCGCAATCTCGCCTCCGGCCGTTACTCGGATGTGGAAGAGCAATGGTTCTTGCTTCTCCAACGCCTCCGCCAAGCCGCCGGCGACGACATGCACGCGGTCCCAGATCTCGTTGTAGAGGGCGGCCGAGGCGATGATCAGGTAGCCCTTGGCCATGGCCTCGCGGTAGCTCCGGTCCAGCAGAGTGAACTCCCGGGCGGTCCCGAAGTGCCCGAAGGCCGCGACGCTCTGCGCGTAGACACGCTCGAAGTCAGCCGACGCCTGCTCTGCGATCTCGACGGCGCGTTCCGCCTCGGCCAGGCTCTTGTCGTACTCCAATTCGAACGCATGGATGCCTGCGATCCGAAGGTGCGCGAGCGCGAGGTCGGCGGACGGGCCCTCTCGCTCCAGTGCCTCACGTGCGTGCTCGAACTGCTCCATTGCGTCGTCCGACTTGTCGAGCTCCCACTGGCTGCGCCCCAGAAAGACCCGAGCCTGCGCCGCCTCGACCGGGAGCCCGAGCTCCTTGAGCTGCTGGACAGCCTCGACGAGGAGCTGCTCGGCAGCCGCAGGCTCGCCGTTGTACCACCGGAGCCGGCCGATGCGGAGCAGGACCTTTGCCCGCTCTCGCGGATCGGCGACGTGCGGCAGGACGCGTTCCAGCAGCTCAGCAGCTTCCCTGAACGCAACCGAACGCTCCGCCTCCTCGGCGGCCTGGAAACCTGCGCCGACTGCCTCGTCCGCCCGTCCCGCTTCCAGAAGGTGGCCGGCGATCGCCATGGCGCTGCCGTCCGTCGCATTGAGTGCGTCGGCGGCTCGTGAGTGAATCCGCTGCCGTTTCGGCAAGACCGTGTCCACGGCGATCGCCTCCTGAGTGAGCGCGTGGCGCCAGCTGTAGCGATCGCGCTCCTCCTCGTCCTCTTCGAGGAGCTGCTGCGCGACGGCCCCCTCGAGAGCTGCGAGCACGGCGGACTCGTCGGCCTCCGCGACGTCGGCGAGCAGTCCGTACTCGAACGAGCGGCCGAGAACCGCCGCCGTTCGGAGCACTTCCACATGCACTGGGTCGAGCCGCCCTAGCCGGAGAAGCACCGCCTCGCGCACCGTCTCGGGCATTCGGAGCGCGTCGAGCGGTCGCTGCTCCCAGCCGGCGTCGGTTCGAACGATCTCGCTGCGATCGAGAGCTTCCCGAAGCAGCTCCTCGAGGACGAACGGGTTGCCCTCAGAACGCGCATGGACGACTGCGGCGAGCTCGGCGCTCACATCCTCCGCGTCCAGGATGGCGGCGATCATCTCCGCCACCTGCTCCGGGGACATCGCCTCGACGGACACGGTCTCTGCGAGTCCCGCTCTCTGCCAGACCTGGACCGAGCGCGTCAGGGGATGACTACGGTCGAGCTCGTCGCTCCGATAGGTCGCGAGCAGCATGACCCGGCTTCGGACGAGCCGGCGGGCAACATAGTCGAGCAGGTGGCGTGTCGAGCTGTCTGACCAGTGCACGTCGTCGAGGACGAGGAGCAGCCCACGCTCGCGCGCCCAGTGCTCGAGGAGCGAGACGACCGATTCGAACATGCGCAGCTTTGCCTGCGCGGGATCTCCCCCCTGCGCTGCCGGCGTACCGTCACCGAGCTGCGGAAACAGCTGCGCCAGCTCGGCCGTCATCGGCCCGAGGTCGGCGCGCAGGAGCGCGAGGTCATGCTCGCCGAGCTGGTTCCCGATCGCCTCGACGAACGGCAGGTACGGAAGCGAGAGCTCCACTTCTGAGCAGCTCCCCCAGAGCACCCCGCAGCCGAGCTTCCGCGCGCGGCGTGTCAGCTCGGTGGCGAGGCGCGTCTTGCCGATGCCTGCCTCACCAGCGACGAGTACGAAGCGTCCGTCGCCTCGGTTGGCGGAGAGGAGCGCGTCCTCGAGCTGCGACAGCTCGTCTTGCCGACCGACGAGTACAGGCGAGGAAACCCGCTGGAGCATCCCACGATTCTCGCAAGCGAGCCGCAGGCTGGGTCAGGTCGGGGCGGCGGCGCCGAGCACCGCGGCGAGCGACTGCTCGAGCGGTGTGGCCTGTCCCTCGGCGTGCGCCGCGACGTACGCGTCGGTGCCGAGCACCCGCTTCAGTTCCTGGACGGTCTCCTCATAGGTCGACTGCTCGGTCGCCTCGACGTGCGCTCCCAGCTCGGCGAAGAGCCGATCGGAGGCGCCGAGGAGCCGAGCGGCGGACTCCGGCTCGCCGCGCACCGCTCGGACCTCGCCGCTGCCCTTGAGGCAGTAGGCGATCATCTCGCGGTAGCCGAGCTTGCGGGCTGCGTCGAGCGCCTGCGCGAACCGCTCCGCGGCCTCGTCGTGCCGGCCCTGGAACATCGCGACTCGCCCGAGGTTGAAGAGCGAGATGACGAGCTGCTCGTCGCGCCCTGACGCACGGCAGTGCTCGATCGCCTCTTCGTGCAGCCTCGCGGCCTCGTCCAGCCTTCCCTCCCCGGTCAGACAGACCCCGAGGTTCGAGACGACGGTTCCGAGCTCGTAGTCGAGCTCCATTGTCCGGAGGAGGTCTGCGCTCTCCTCGTACAGCGGGATCGCGTGCTCGGCATCCCCCTCGAGGTCGAAGACGCTGGCGAGATCTCCGAGCGCTCGGGCGACCCCTTCGTCGTTCCCGAGCGTACGCCAGATCTCGAGGCCTTCCTCCCAGGACGCCTTCGCCGCCGCGTACTCGCCTCGACGTTGCGCAAGGGCGCCTGCGGCCTCGAGCGCCCTGGCCCGGCCGGCCGTTGCCTCGGACCCGTTGTGGGCAAGGGCGCTCTCCAGCCAGCGGCGTCCCTCGTCGAGGTGGCCCCGGACCCGCCAAAACAGCTTGAGCAGGCCTCCGATCTGGAGCATCAGCTCAGGCGCGGCCGTATCTGCCCAGCGAAGGGCGGCGCGGATGTTGTCGAGGTCGGACTCCAATCGCGCATAGACCTCCGCGCTCGGCTGACCGGCACGCAATGCCAGGGCGGATCGCTCGGCGAGGTCGCGGACCTGCTCCGCGTGTCGTCGGTGGAGCCGCTTCGCATCGCCTCGCTCCTCCAGCCGCTCGAATGCGTACTCGCGGATCGTCTCGAGCATGCGGAACCGCGCCTCGCCGCTCTCCGTCTCCTCGCAGCGAAGCAGGCTCTTCCGGACGAGTGCGGCGAGCGTCGTCTCCTCGGCGCCGCAGACCGTCTCGGCTGCCTCCAGCGTGGAGCCGCCCGCGAAGACGGCGAGGCGCGCAAAGAGCTGCTGCTCGTCGCCGTCGAGGAGCTCGAAGCTCCAGTCGAGAGTGGCGCGAAGCGTTCGTTGCCGCACCGGGGCGTCGCGCGGGCCGGCGGTCAGGAGCTCGAGCCGGCTCTCGAGCCGCTGGAGCATCTCCTCCGGTACGAGCTCTCGGGTTCTCGCGGCGGCGAGCTCGATCGCGAGCGGGAGGCCGTCGAGTGCCACGCAGATCGCGGCGACGATCCGCGCGTTGTCCGCGGTGAGGCGAAAAGCCGGGCTCACGGCTCGGGCGCGGGCGGCGAAGAGCTCGACCGCCTCGCTCCGGGTGAGGCTCTCGACGGGATCGTGCTCGAGGTCGGGTAGCGCGAGCGGCGGCACCGGGTACTCGTGCTCGCCCGAGACCTCGAGCACGACCCGGCTCGTGACGAGCACCTTCAGCTCCGGCGCGGCCGCGAGCAGCTCGGTGACGAGTGGGCCGGCGTCCAGTACCCCTTCGAAGTTGTCGAGTAGGAGCAGGAGCCGGCGCCCGCGAAGTGCCTCCTTGAGCGTCGCGACCACCGGCCGGCCGGGTTGCTCGTCCACCTCGAGCGCTGCGAGGATCTGGTCGGCGACGAGCTCCGGCTCGGCGATCGAGGCCAGGTCGACGAAGAAAGCGCCGTCGGCGAAGTCGCTGACGAGCTCCCAGGCGCTTTCCAGCGCGAGCCGGGTCTTGCCGGTTCCGCCGGGGCCGGTCAGGGTCAACAGGCGTGCCTGGCCTGCTCGGACGACGCTGGTCAGCGCGGCGAGCTCGAGACGTCGACCGACCAGCGGTGTCAGCGGCGCCGGGATGTTGCTGCGCGCGCGAGCGGAAGGCAGGGCGAGGGCCGCGTCCTGGCGCAGGATCGCCCGCTCGAGCTCCTGCAGCTCCGGGCCGGGGTCGATTCCAAGCTCGTCGATCAGCTTCCGGCGAGCCTGCTGGTAGGCGTCGAGCGCATCCGCCTGCCGCCCCGACCGGTAGAGCGCGAGCATGTGCTCGCGCCGAAGCCGCTCGCGGTACGGGTGGGCGGCGACGAGCGCCTCGAGCTCGGGCACGAGCTCGGCGTGCCGTCCGAGCTCGAGATCGGCGGCGATTCGCTGCTCGAGCGCCGCCAGGTGGAGCTCCTCGAGTCGCGCCCGCTCGATGTCCGCAAAGCCACTCTCTCCGAGGTCCGCGAGCGCCGGTCCCTTCGACAACGTGAGCGCGTCGCGAAAGGTCTCGGCGGCGACTCCGGGAGGTTCTCCGCGCGCCCGCTCGACGAGCGTCCTGAAGCGCTCCAGGTCGAGCTCGCCTGCTTCGACGCGAATCAGGTAGCCGCGCTCGCGCGTGACGATTCTGTCGGCCCCGAGGAGCTTCCGAAGCGCGTGCACGGCGACCTGCAGGGCGTTGGCGGCCGTCTCGGGAGGATTTTCGCCCCAGAGCGCGTCAATCAGCCGGTCGCGTAGAACGACGGTGTTCGGATGCAGCAGCAGAAGTTGGAGCAGGGCTCGCTGGCGCCTCCCGCCGACGGCGAGGACGTGGCCGTCCCGCTCGACCTCGAGCGGGCCGAGCAGCCTGAACTCGACGCGCGCGCCGCCTGCGTGCTCCATGGTTCTAAGCGTGCCGTAAGCGCTTCGTAAGCGCCCCCTCCGATCGTTCAGCGTGACACGAACGAAAGGAGCAAGTCTTGATTCACGCAGGAGATGCCATCGAGAACCCCGTGACCGGCGAGCGGCTCGTCTTCCGCAAGACCTCGACGGAGACGAACGGCGAGGCGGTCGTGCTCGAGGCCTTCGTCCAGCCGAACGGTTTCGTCGCCGCGGCGCACGTCCACCCGTGCCAGGAGGAGCGCTTCCAGGTACTGGGCGGGGCCGTCGGTTTCCGCCTCGGGCGCAAGGAGCTCGTCGCAGGCCCCGGCCAGCGGATCACTGTCCCCGCCGGCACGGCGCACAAGTTCTGGAACGCCGGTGACGAGGAGGCGCACTTCGTCTGCGAGGTCAGGCCCGCTCTGCAGTTCGAGCAGCTGATCGAGACGATGTTCGGGCTCGCGAGCGACGGCAAGACCAACAAGAAGGGCATGCCGAACCCACTCCGGCTCGCCGTGATCGCGCACGGTCACTTCGACGACGTGCGGCTGCCCTTCCCGCCCGCCTGGATGCAGCGGATGGGCCTGGCGCTCGGCGCCCCGCTCGGCCGACTGCTCGGCTACGACGCGACGTACGTGCCCTCCGGGGCCGACCCCGCGCTGGAGGCGAGCACGTAGGGAAGGAAAGAGACCGGTTCCGGCGGCATCGGCCGCCGGAACCAGCGCTTTTCGGTGTCGGCCGTGCTAGCCTTCGCCGGCAATCTAGATCTAGAGCGAGTCCGGTTCGCGCTTCTGCGCCTTCCTTACCCGTTCGTGAAAGTGGTAAGGGAGGTGTTTTTATATGGCAAGCGGAACCGTTAAGTGGTTCAACGACAGTAAGGGGTACGGATTCATCACCCCTGACGAGGGCGCGAAGGATCTCTTCGTGCACCACAGCAACATCGCCGGCGAGGGGTTCAAGAGCCTCTCCGAGGGCGCGCGCGTCGAGTTCGAAGAGCGCGAAGGCGCGAAGGGACCCGAGGCGACGAACGTCGCCCCGGTCGCCTAGAGCAATGACCGTCGGCCGCGGCCGCTTTCGGCGGCCGCGGCCGGTACGGTCTCAACCTGAAGGGGGGTCAAGATCAGCGACAAGGAAGAGAAAGTCGAAATGGAGGGTGAGGTAGTCGAGGCCCTCCGCGGACGGATGTTCCGCGTCCTGCTCGACAACGGGCACGAGACGATCGGCTACACCGCCGGGAAGATGAAGCGCTACCGGATCAGGATTTTCCTCGGCGATCGCGTCAAGATCGAGGTCTCTCCCTATGACCTCACGCGCGGCAGAATCGTCTACCGCTACCGCTGAGCGGCCGCGGCCTCGGCTGCGCGGCGTCTTTCATCAGTACGCGTTTCTCGCGTTCGCAGTGCTTGGTCTCGCGCTGGTCGCGACCGCACCCAGCGGCACTGCGCGGGTTGCCGCGGCGGTCTTCGCCGGCTCGGTCGTCCTCACGTTCGGAGTCAGCGCCCTCTACCACCGGGTGACCTGGCAACCGGCGGCCCGTCGGCTGATGCGGCGGCTCGACCATTCGGCGATCTTCCTCCTGATCGCCGGCACGTACACCCCCTACGGCCTGCTCGTCCTCGCCGGCGCGTGGCGGTTCTCGGTCCTTGCCGTCGTCTGGATCGGAGCCGCTCTTGCCATCGCTCAGAGCCTGCTCTGGATCGACCGGCCGAAGTGGCTTCCTGTGATTCTGGGCGTCGTCCTCGGCTGGGCCGGGGTCGTCGCCTTTCCCCAGATCCTCGACGTGACCGGGTCGGCCGGCGCCTTGCTTGCTCCTCGTCGGCGGGGTGCTCTACACGCGTCGGCGCGGTCGTGTACGCGAGGAGTCGCCCCGATCCCGTGCCGGACGTCTTCGGGTACCACGAGCTCTTCCACGTCTTGACGATCCTGGCCGCGGCCTGTCAGTACGCCGCCATCGCCTTCTTCGTTCTGCCGGCTGCATAGCTCAGCGGCTCGGAGTCGCGCCCAGGCGCTGGTAGTAGCGAGCGGGAGTTCGACCCCGGCCGTCGTAGGCTGGGGCATGCCTCAAGCGCGATCGTCTGTCTCCCTCTGGGAGGAGTTCCACGCCCGCACGAGCGGTCTCGGCGACCGCAGCGCCGTCTCGACCGCTGCGGAGGAGCTCAGCTACAACGACCTGTGGCGCGACGCAGACCGCCTGGCGTCGCTCGGCCTCGGCGCGGGCATCCCCGAGGGCGCCCTCGTCGGGCTCGTGCTGCTGAACTCGCCCCGCTTCCTGACGGCGTTCCTCGCCCTCTGCCGGCTTGGCGCAACCATCGCCCTGCTCTCGCCCCAGTACGGCCGCGGCGAGCTGTCGGCGATCGTGAAGGGCATCGGCCTCAGGGCGATCCTCGCGGAGGGGAGCCTGGCGCCCAAGATCGCCGACGCTGTGCCGATCGCTCGTTCCTCCGGGTTGGGCAGCCTCGAGGTGCTGACCCCCGCCGGGGCCGAGCCCTGCACCGGCCTCTGCGGCGCTGATGAAGTTCAGCTCCGGTTCTACCGCCGAGCCGAAGGGCATCGGGCTCGGCGCCGACAACGTGGTCGCCGAGGTCGAGAACATCACGCGAACGCTCCGTCTCGGAGAAGGCGATCGCATCCTCGCGGGCGTGCCGCTTCATCACAGCTACGGATTCGACCTCGGTGTGCTCCCGACCCTCTACTCGGGTTCGACGCTCGTGCTCGAGGACGCATTCGTGCCACGCCGGACGCTGGGCGCGCTCTCGACTCCCGGTCTCGCCGCCTTTCTCGGCGTGCCTGCTCAGTACCGCGCCCTGCTCGCGGCCCGCAATGACACGCCGCCCGATCTGTCCGGCGTCAGATGGCTCCTCTCGTGCACCGCGCCGCTCGCGCCCGACGTCGTCACCGCGTTCAGCGATCGCTTCCGAGCGCCGATCTGCCAGCACTACGGGAGCTCGGAGACCGGAGCCGTGACGACCCATGTCCCCTCCGAGGTCCTTCGCCGGCCGGCGTCCGTCGGCCGGCCGATGGACGGCGTTCGCGTGATCGTGGCCGAGGCCGGTGGGGACGAGCTGCCGCCCGGCGCGGAGGGGGAGGTGGTCGTGGAGAGCGCGGCAGTCGCGGCCGGCTACGTCCTCGGCGCCCCCGACGGGCCCTCCTCGTTCCGGTCGGGCTCGTTCTGGACCGGTGACATCGGGCGTTTCGACGCGGACGGCTTCCTCACGCTGCTCGGCCGGCGCGATGCCCTGATCAATGTCGGCGGTCTGAAGGTCTCGCCGGTGGAGGTGGCGGCCACGCTCGAGGGGCACCCGGCCGTGCGCGAGGCGGCAGTCGTCGGGGTCCCCGACGGACAGGGCAACCAGATTCCCTACGCCGTCGTGACTCTCTCTGGCTCGGCCGAGGAGAGCGAGCTACTCGCCTACTGCGGCGCGGCGCTCGCCGAGTACAAGGTCCCGCGGCGGATCGAGATCCGAGACGAGCTGCCCAGGACTGCCTCCGGCAAGGTGCGCCTCACGGCCGAGGATCTCGGGGGGTGAACCGAGAAGCCGCTCAGGAGCAGATCCTGAGGATTGTCCGCGAGGAGCTGCTGCTCGGCAGCGAGCGCCCGATCCCGATCGACGCGCCTCTCGGCGAGCTGGGCGTAGGGCTCGACTCCCTGGCGCTCGTGAAGCTCCTCACAGCCGTCGAAGCGACCTTCGGGGTCGACATCCCGGACGACGTCTGGACCGCCCGTGGCCCGCTCTCCGTCAGCGCGCTCGCCGACATCGTCGTCGAAGCACCAAAGCAGGAGGCGGTCGTCGTCGTAGCGGAGCCAACGCTTGTCCGTGGCCGCATGGAGCGGGCTGAGAGCGCTCTAGCCGGAGGCGGCGTCGCACACCGCGCGGCGTGGGCGGGCGTCAGGCTGCTGGGACCGGTCAAACAGTTCGCCTTCTCATACAGCCGGAACTTCGTACTGGAGCGTCGTCTCGATGACTTGGCAGGAATGCAGGTCGAGCCGCCGCCCGGAATCGTCCTTCGAGCCTATGCATCGGAAGACGAGGGCAGCCTGGCGGGCCTCTGGCCGGGGTTCGCGGAGCGGCACGGCCGCTCCTTCCTGCGCCGATCCTTGCAGGAAGGGGCGACCGCCTTGATCGCCGCCGAAGGCAGCCGGATCGTCGCGCTCGGCCTGCTGTCGTCCGCCGGCGAAGAGGAGGTCGAGGTCGGCCGCTCCGATGCTTGCTACGGGTACTGGCTGACGGAGGCTCCGGCTGCGCGTGGCCGCGGCATCGGTCTTGCACTTGTCGCCTACTCGCTGCGCGTTGGGGGCGAACGCGGCTTCCGAGCACAGCTCACGTGGGTCGCGGAGGACAACACGGCCATGCTCGCCGCGGCCACCCAGCTGCTCGGTTTCCGCTCGATCGGAACGGCGTCGCGCCTCCGCCTCCTCGGTCTCACGCGGTGGTCGTGGCAGGTCGGCGGGCGGCGCGGTCGAGGCAAACGGCTCGTCCTCTGACCTCTGCGGCGCTAGCCGGAGACCTCCAGCTTCAAGATGTCCGGACGGTGGTAGTGGCCCGCCGGGTCGAACCGCTGCCGCTCCTCCATGAGCCTGGCCGGTTCGAGCTCTGCGTAGAGGATGCCCTCCTCGTCGTAGAGCGGGCCGGCGAGGTACGCGCCGTCCGGGCCCAGGATCGCGCTGCCGCCGCGGCCGATGATCTCGTGCCCTTCGAGCTCCGCGCGCAACGGGAAGTCGTCGGGATACGCGGAGGCTCGCTGGAAGTGAGCGGGGGCGACGACGAACGCACGGGACTCGCGGGCGATGTGCACGAGCGTGGCCTGCCAGGCGTCGCTGTCGTCGGCTGTCGAGGCGACGTAGACCTCGATGCCCGACTCGTAGAGCGAGAACCGGGCGAGCGGCATGTAGTTCTCCCAGCAGATCAGGCCGCCCAGCCGCCCGAAGTCGGTCTCGATCGCGCGCAGGCCGCTGCCGTCGCCGGGCCCCCAGACCAGTCGCTCGTGGTTGGTCGGCACGAGCTTGCGGTGCCGCAGCGCAAGCCGACCGTCGGGCGCGTGGTAGAGCAGCGTGTTGTAGAGCGTTCCGGGCCTGGCCGGATCGGACTCGGTCACGCCCGTGACGAGCCAGACTTCGTGTTCGCGGGCGATCTCCCCGAGGCGGTCGGCCGCCGGGCCCGGGACGGCGACCGATTCGCGCGCCAGCTGCGCGAACGCCGCCTTCGCGCGCGGGTCGGCCCAGCCCGCGAGAGCCTTGGCCCAGGTGGACGACGGATAGACCGGGATGAACGCCTCCGGGAAGACGAGGAGGCGTGCCCCTTCACCTGCCGACTCGGCCGCGACTGCGGCCAGCTTGTCGAGCGTCGCGTCTCGGTCGAGAACGACGGGCTCGGCCTGGACACAGGCGACCTTGATCGGCTGCACCCTGCGATTGTGCTCGATTGCCCCGGGGTCGGGTAGCGGTCGTCCTCGCCTTTTGGTCCACTAGTGCCAATGGGCGTCGGCGGAATCGACAAACGACAGCGGCAGCGCGCATGAGGGTCGCATGCGTCGGTGGCGGGCCCGCCGGCCTGTACTTCGCGATCCTGATGGGTCGGGGCGGGAACCACGAGATCACCGTCCTCGAACGCAACCCTCCTGGAGTGACCTACGGGTGGGGGGTTGTGTTCTGGGACGACCTCGTCGACGAGCTCCGCGCCGGCGACCCCGAGACCGCCCGGGAGATCGGCGCCAATGCGTTTCGCTGGGACGGTCAACTCCTCGCCGTCGAGGGACGGCCGCCGGTCCACGTCCCGGGCCACGGGTACGGAATCGGCCGCCGGCGCCTGCTCGAGATCCTGACCGCGCGGGCGGTCCGTCTCGGCGTGGACGTCCGGTTCGAGCACGAGGTCGATGGTGTCGGCGAGCTGGCGGATGCCGACTTGATCGTCGCGTGCGACGGGGTCTCGAGCCGGCTCCGGCAGCAGCACCGGGACCACTTCGAGACCGCGGTGGGCGTCGGCCGGAACAAGTACATCTGGCTGGGCACTCGCAAGGTGTTCGATTCGTTCACCTTTGCGTTCGTCGAAACCCACGCCGGCTGGATCTGGTGCCACGCGTACGGCTTCGACCGGAACACGAGCACCTTCATCGTCGAATGCTCCCCCGAGACCTGGACGGGTCTCGGGTTCGATCGGCTCGGCGAGGCCGACACCCTCGCCCTGCTCGAGGGACTGTTCGAGGCGTGGCTCGACGGTCATCGCTGAAAACCACGTCGCATGCGGAGGCGCAGTGGCTCAACTTCCGGACGCTGACCAACGAGCGCTGGCACCACGAGAATCTCGTGCTCATGGGCGACGCTGCGCACACGACGCACTTCACGACCGGATCGGGAACGAAGCTGGCCCTCGAGGATGCCCTTGGGCTCGCAGCCAAGCTGCGCGAGGCCCCGGAACTCCGGTCTGCACTCGAGGGCTACGGCCGAGAGCGGCGAAGCGCGCTCGTCCCGGCCCAGACCGACGCCCGATTCAGTGCGCAGTGGTTCGAGAACGTGCCACGCTATGTCGGCCTCGAGCCCGAGCGCTTCTTCGCTCTGCTCAGAGAGCGCCGCTCGCCCCTACTTCCCCGTGTTCCGCCACCCGCGTACTACCGGCTTCACCAGGCGACACACAACGTCGCAGCGCTGCGCAGGCTCCGACGCTGGGTGGCACCCAGGATCAAGGCTCACTACCGGCATTAGCGGCGGCCCAGCCGCCGGACCCGGTAGTAGAGCCTTCCTGGCCGTGCTCGAGCGCTTGATCGCTCTCCGGATGCGAATCCCGCCGACGAGCGCCTCCACCGCCGCGCGGCCTCGCAGCGTCCGTGGCAGGCCGATGCCCTGGTAGATCGGGTCCAGCCTGTCGGTGAGCCTTTGTTTGTGGGGCATGGCGGCGCCGAGGAACTCGAAGCGTGAGATGCCCTCGCCGGCTGCCGTTTCGAGACGGAGCAGAATCGCCTCCCAGCCCGGGCTGTAGCGAGCGAACTCGGGGTCGAATGCCGTCGTCAAGCCGTAGGCCCGCCAAGACAGCTGCAGGGATAACGCGAAGGCGATCGCCCGGCCGTCCAGTCGGATCATTACGAGCCGGGGCACGTCCAGCTCGGCAAGGCGAAGCAGCGCAGCTCGCTGAAAGCGCATTCCGGTCGGAGTGACGAAGCCCGAGACGTCGCGGCGGCCCTGCCAGCGAAGTGCATAGACGCGGAAGGCGTCCTCGAGCGCCGACTCGAGCTCCTCGCGGGTGCGCGCGACCGACGTCTCGACCGTTCCCAGCGCCTCGAGCTGCCGCTTCCGCCGCCGTCGATGCCCGCGCGCATTGGACGACATCCTGGCGTCGTAGACGGCGTCCCAACCTGGGCTGAGATCGAGCACCGGCGCCTCGAGACGCTCGACCAGCCGAAGCGCACTGGGCGGCAGCGCCTCGACGAGGCGGCTCGACCCCGGAAGCCCGAAGAGATTCACGAAGTCGTGTGCGGAGGAGACCGCGTGCTCGACGAGCGGACTGACGGCGGACACCTCCTCTCCGGGCGCAACCAGCAGATCGGCGAGGGCTGCCCCAGTCCCACCAACGAATTCGCTCACACGAAGTCCGCGACGGTGACGAATGCAAAGCGGGAGCGCTCCGACCAGGCGGTCCCCTCGATACGCGACCTGGACGGTGAGGTCATTCTCGCCGCCGTAGTGACGCCACCATTCGAGAAGCCAGCCGTGAAGCAAGAACGGGCTCGGGCGTCGCATCGCGCGGACGAGTTCGTCCCAAGAGCCGGCGAGCGGCTCGAACTCGGCCTCGGACGAGACGGTCTCGATGCGTAGGTCGGGCTTCGGTGAAGCGGTCGCCTCTTGCACGGTTCGGCCGGAGACGCCGGCGCCCGTCACGACGTCGACCTTAGACGAGTCCCAACGCGACGCCGATCCCCAGCCAGGCGATCAAGAGCAAGGCGAGAACCCAAAGCAGGAACGCCGCCTCGCCGACAGGCAGCCACTTGACCTCGACTTGCTCGACACGGAACCAGGTCCGACGCGCCTTCCTCGACTCCGGGTCGTACTCGATGAACTCGCCGCGGACCGCCCGGCGAGGGTCCTCGGTCGGCTTTCCATCCGCATCGACGAGCGACCTCGCTGGCCTCGGGGTCTCGCTCACGGCTTGTCAGTGTAGTGCCCCCTCCGGGTTACCGCCCGGGGCGGAGGAGGACCGCCGAGAAGGTCTTGGCGCAGATTGCGAGGTCGACCACGAGGTTCCGGTGGCGCAGGTACCAGAGGTCGTAGGAGAGCTTGTCCGCGGCACCCTCGGCGTCCGACGAGTAGTCGCTCCGCAGCTGCGCCCAGCCGGTGACGCCCGGCTTGATCAGGAGACGCCTCGAGAAGAACGGGACCGCTTTCTCGAGCATGGGGATGAACTCCGGCCGTTCCGGCCGGGGGCCGACGATCGACATGTCACCCTTGAGCACGTTCCAAAACTGCGGCAGCTCGTCGAGATGGGACATCCGGAGCATGCGTCCGAGACGAGTGACGCGCGCGTCGCCGACCTGCGCGTATGCCGCCCGGTCCGTCTCGGCGTCGACGCACATCGTCCGGAACTTGAACATCGTGAAGTGCTTCCCGCCTTCGCCGACCCGCGTCTGCCGGTAGATGGCAGGGCCGGGCGTCAGCCAGACGAGAACCGCGATCAGCGGCCAGAGTGGTGCGGTCAGCAGCAGCCCGAGCGAGGCGACGAGGATGTCGAACGATCGCTTCGCGAACCGCGTGTACGGCCGCTTCCAGACGTGGAAGATGCTCATGAACCAGGTCGGGGTCAGGTTTTCGAGCGGGATTCGCCCGAACGCGTGGTCGAAGAAGTGGGCGAGCCCTACAACCTTGAGACCATCTGACGGTGTGGCCAGCAGACGGTCCAGCGCCTTCGCCGAGCTTTCGGAGTCGGTCAAGACGATCAGGTCTGGGCGCTGCTCGTCGATGACCTGGGAGAGCTCGGCGACCGAGCCGAGTCGTGTGTCGTCGTCCGGCTCGTCGTCGACGACACCGATGACGGCGAACGGGGTACGCCCTTCGAACTCCACCGCCTCGGCGATTTCCGCCGCTGAGCTCGAGGTGCCGACAACGAGCACACGCCGCTTCGCGACGACCCGTTGAGCGACCAGCTCCCAGATCGTCGTCAGGGTGAAGACCGCCGCGGCCAGCGCGAGGATCGTCGACCCCGACATTCCCAGGCCGGGGACCCACCAGGCCACCGCGGATACGCCGACGAACCCGTCGCCGTCCCGACGGCGCAGCGGATGGGCACACCGAGCGTGAAGTGCACGGCGGCGAAGGCGCTCCGCATGGAGATCAACCAGACGGCTGTCAGGAGCGATGCGGCTGCGATGCCCAGCCCGGTCGAGAATCGTGGGCCCACGATCGTGTAACAGGGCATGAAGATGAGTACCGCTCGGCCCGCTTCGGTGACCCACTTGATGTCGGCGGCGCGTGCGCCCGCACGCTCCGTCGCGGTCAACCTCCGGGGGGCAATTCGTTCGTCCAGGCTCGAGGCCACGTCTAAAAGCTTCCCCCCGCAGTGCCGGGTAAGCCCACCAGACGGAAACAATTCGGTCGGCTTACGCTTGACGGGTGAAGAAGATCGCAGTCGTGGGTCCCGTCGGAGCGGGAAAATCGCGCCTTGCCCATGACCTCGGCAAGCTGCTGGGGATTCGCGTCCTTCACCTCGACGCGCTGTTCTGGAAGCCCGGCTGGGTCCCGACGCCCCGCCACGAACACGAGGCGATGCAGCGCCGCGAGGTTGCCACCGACTCGTGGATCGTCGAGGCGCAGTTCGACGACATGCTCCCCGATTGGGTTTACGCGGCCGATACCGTGGTCTTCGTCGACATCTCGCTGGGTCGAAGCCTGTGGCGTGTTAGTAAACGCCGGTTGAATCGGCAGGCGAGCGTGGGCACGCCGGTCGGGGACCCGGGAGCGCTCCATCGATCACTCCTGAAGTTCGCCCGCAACCAGTGGCACTATCGGACGACGGTCCGCCAGGAACTCCTCGCCGAGCTTGCGCGCGAACGAGACGGGCGGCGCGTTGTCATCCTGCGGCGCGACACCGACACGGTCGCGTTCTTGCGCAGCTTGGACTCGCCGCGCACATCAGGGGGAACCCTGTAGATGTGGGCGCAACGACCGCTCCTGCCGAGCTGACGCTCGGCACGATCTCGAGCGAAACCTCGTTCGCGGGCTTAGCCGACGAGTGGGACGGCCTTGTCCGGTCGAGGCCGCGCCCGAGCCCGTTCCTGCTTCACGCCTGGCTGGTCGAGAAGTGGCGCCACTACGGCGACGGGGCGCAGCTTGCGGTGCACGTTGCCCACCGAAACGGCAAGCTCGTGGGCGCACTCCCGTTGTGCATCCGCAATCGGTACGGGCTGCAGGTACTCGAGTTTCTCGGCGGCGACACCGCGCTTGCCGACCTGCTCGTCGCCGATGGAGAGGGTCCCGAAGTTGCCGCGGCCCTTACCGAGCGCACAGCCTCGGCCGGCCACGACTTCGCGGAGTTCTCCGGGCTTCCCGCCGGCAGTCGACTCGCCGAGGCGCTCGGGTCCTCCCGCCTCACCCTGATTGAGCGCTCGGAAGCGCCGGTGCTCGATCTCAGCCGCGGCTGGGAAGAGGTCTATCGCTCGAAGGTGCCCTCGAAGAGGCGCAGCCACCATCGCCGCCGTCGCAGGCAGCTCGGTGAGCTCGGCCACCTCGAGGTCGACGTCGCCCGAACGGCGGATGAGCTCGATCGGGCGCTCGAGGACGCTTTCAGGCTGCACGCGCTCCGCTGGCACGGTCGACCTGACGGCTCGGGGTTCGCGTCGCCGGTGGGAAGAACCTTCCATCGCGCGGTCGTCCACGCATTGGCGCCGCTCGACGTGCCGCGCATCGTCACCCTGAAGGTCAACGGTCGAGCCGTGGCCTTCCACTACTACTTTGCGCTCGAGGGCCGCATGTACGTCCACCGGATCGCGTTCGACCCTGCCGTTGGACGCTTCTCGCCGGGCCTGATCAACACGTTGGACGCGATCGAGGCCGCCGCGGCGGAGGGCGTGACGCGGGTCGAGTTCCTCGGCGGCGCGGAGCGCTACAAGCTCGAGCTCGCAGACCACCTCGAGCCCCTCTACCTGGGCTTCGGGTTGGCCGGCAGCCTGAAGGGCAGGGCCGCCGTTGCTGGGCGGGTTGGCGGAATCCGTGTGCGGAAGCGCCTCAAGCGTTCAGACGCGTTTCGCCGCTTCTACTTCGAGGGGCTTGCACCCGCACGTCGCCTCCTCGATCGGCGAGCATGAGTCCGCCCCCCGGCTTCTACGCCCTCAAGGCGACAGCGACGCGGGCGCGCTCACGCGCTTGGCTCCGCCGTACGAACGGGCGTCCGGACGCTGCGGGATTGAGGATCCTCTTCTACCACCGCGTCTCGAACGATCGCGACGAGCTGGCGGTCAGCCCGTCCTGCTTTCGGGAGCAGATGGACTACCTCGCGTCGCAGTCCTACCGGGTCGTCGACGTGCTCGAGGCGGCGGACCTGCTCGACCGAGGGGATCCGCTTTCCAAGACGGTCGGGCTCAGCTTCGATGACGGTTTTCTGGACGTCGCCGAGCAGGCGCTGCCGATCCTCGCCGAGCGCGGCTTTCGCGCGACGGTCTTCGTCGCACCTGCCGTCGTCGACGGCTGGGCGAGCTTCGCGTGGTACGGCCGGCAGCCGCCGGTGCTCGGCTGGGACGAGATCATCGAGCTGGACCGCGACAGCACCCTCGGCTTCGAGGCGCACACGCTCACCCATCCGAATCTCCTCACCCTCCGCGATCCGGCGGCGCGGGAAGAGATCGTCGGCTCGAAGGCCGCGCTCGAGGAGATGCTCGACCGCCCCGTCCAGGCGTTTTCCTACCCTTCCGGGCTCTTCGGGCCCCGCGAACGCGAGCTCGTCGCCGCAGCCGGGTACCGCGTGGCGGTCTCGTGCGAGCCCGGTCCCAATACTCGCGACACCGATCGTTTTGCGCTCCGGCGGAACCAGATCGACGCGCGCGACAGCTTGCTCGACTTCCGTGCGAAGCTCGGCGGCGGCCACGACGTGCCGCTCCCGCTGCGATCGGTCTATCGTCGCCGACGCTATGGCGCAGGCGCGGGCAACGGCAGCCCGCGCCTCGCGAGCTCCCGGGAGTAGAGCTCGACGTGGGCCCGCTGGAACGTGTCGAGGGCGAAACGCCCCTGCGCTCGCTCGCGGCCTGCGTCGCCCAGTTGCCGGCTGAGCTCCGGATCGGCGACCAGGCGGCCGATCGCGGCGGCGAGCTCGGCCGGGTCTCCGGGCTCGACGAGCAACCCGGTCTCGCTGTCGAGAACGAGCTCGGGCACCCCGCCGACTCGGGATCCGACGACGGGCAGGCCTGCAGCCATCGCTTCCAGCACCGAGACGGGCATGCCCTCGGAGGCGCTCGAGAGGACGAACATGTCGGCGCCTGCCAGCAGTTCGGCAACGTCCCGTCGCTCGCCGAGGAGCTGGACGCGGTCGCCGATTCCGAGCCGTCGAATCTCGGCTTCCAGCGCCGGCCGGTCCGGCCCTTCGCCGACGATGAGTGCGTGCACGGAGCCGGGCGGGAGCAGGGCGAGACCGCGGACGAGGGTCAGGAAATCCTTCGGCGCCTTCAGTCGGCCGACGGCGACGAGTACGGGCCGGTCACGATTGCGCCGGGATGCCTGCGCAGGTCGGATGTCGACGGCGTTAGGGATCACCGCTGTCGCCTCCGCGGTGCACGTGCCCGCCTCGAGACCCCGTGTGCGCGCGTGCTCGGACACGCAGATCGTCACTGTCGTCAGCGGCCTCATCAGGCGATCGGCCCAGTGATAGAAGGTCGAGGCTGCCCCGGAGTGCGCAGAGAACGCCCAGCCGTGCACCGTGAAGATCCGGATCGGGACGCCTGCGAGCAGCGCGGCCAGACGCCCGAGGACGCCGGCCTTCGAGCTGCTCGCATGGAGGATGTCGGGGCGCTCGCGGCGCAGCAGGCGGACGAGCTCCGCGAGGCCGGCGGCATCCCTCAATGGATTGATCGGGCGCCGAACGTGTCGCAGTGGGAAGAAACGGACGCCGTTTGCTGCGGCGGCTTCGCGGAGCGGGCCGGGGCCGTACGCGGCAACGGCGACATCGAAGTCACCGACCAACGCGGGGAGCAGCGCGGCGATATAAGACTGAGCGCCGCCGACCTCGGCGAGGGTGATGAGCAACAGCACCCGCGGCCGGCGCTCAAGGGGGGCTGAGGCCGTCTGGTGGAAGCCGCTCACGTCCATGCGCTGACCCTCAGGAGCCGCCTCGACGCCGCCGCGTGGAGCGCGGCGCTCGTCGCCCTCGGCGTCGCTCTCCTGCTCGCGTTCATGGGCCTCGGCGTCGTACTCGGGCGAAACCCGCTGCCGCTGCCGATCGTGCTCGGCTTCGGCCTCGGTCTGCTGACCGCGCTGGCGCTGGCGCTTGCCCGCTTCGATGCCGCCGTCGCGCTCGGGGTACTGCTGCTGGCCGTCGTCCGCGTCGAGCCCGCGCCCTCGGATCTGATCTTCGCCGTCGTGATCGCCGTCGCCTTCGCGGTCGGGAGCTTTGACCTCGAACGGGTCCCGGTCAGCGTGATCTCGCTCGTAGGCGCGTTCCTGGCGCTCAACCTGCTCTCGGCGATCGGGGCGGTCGACCCCGGTCGCGCCGCTGAGTTCTTCGCGATCACGCTCTACCTCGGCATCCTCGCGCTCTGGCTCACGAGCTACGTGTGCTCGGTTCGGCGCGCGCGCCTCGTCCTCCTCGCGTATCTCACGGGCGCCGTGCTCTCTGCGGCCGTCGCCTGTGCCGCGCTCTTCGTGCCCTTCCCGGGCGGAGATGTGTTCGTGAGCGGGCCACGCGCCCAGGGATTGTTCAAGGACCCGAACGTGTTCGGGCCGTTCCTCGTCCCTGCCGCGCTGATCCTGATGGAAGAAACCGTCGTGCCGCGTCTCCTGCGCTGGCGGCTGTCGACGAAGCTCGTTCTCCTGTCGATTCTGACGGTCGGGGTCGTGTTCTCGTTCTCGCGCGCCGCCTGGCTCAACCTCGCTGTGGGCGTGGTCGTCCTGCTCGCCGTTCTCTCGCTCCGCCGAGGCGGCGGGCGTAAGGCGTTCATGCTGCTGGCCGTCGGGCTCGTCGCGGCCGCGACGCTGCTCGGCACGCTGGCCGCGACCTCGTCGATCAGCTTCCTGGAGCAACGGGCGACCCTCCAGGACTACGACGCCCAGCGGTTCGGCGCTCAGGCCACGGGAGTCGAGATCGCCACCGAGCATCCGATCGGGATCGGCCCCGGCCAGTTCGAGGCGGCCTCCGAGATCTCCGCGCACAGTACGTACGTCCGCGCGCTGGCCGAGCAGGGGCTGCTGGGCGTCCTGATCATCTTCGGCCTCGTGGTCCTGACCCTCGGCTTCGCTCTGCGCAATGCGGCGTTCGGTCGGGACACGTACGGGATCGGGTCCGCCGCGCTCCTCGCCGCGTGGTGCGGCGTCGTGGCGAACAGCGCCTTCGTCGACACGCTCCACTGGCGTCACCTTTGGCTCGTCGCGGCGCTGATCTGGGCAGGAACCGCCCTGCGCACGGGCTATCCAGGAAGGTAGAAGTGGCTGAGGCCCCGCACACCCACGAGCGCGAGGCCGAGCGGCTGGACATCCAGGCGGTCGAGCAGCTCGCGCGTGGCGAGGGCGGTCTCGGGCGTCAGCCGGTCCGGCCGGCAGACGAGGAGGACGCCGTCGACCCGCTGCGCCAGAACCTGGCTGTCGACCAGTCCAAGCAGCGGCGGTCCGTCGAGCAGGACGTAGTCGTACTCGGACTCCCGGACCTCCTCGAAGAACCCGTCGAGCGCGTCGCTCGCGAGCAGCTGAGCGGGATCGGGCGGCGTGCGACCGCTCGCGAGGACGTGGAGGCGGCCGGAGCCCGTCCGCGCCGCGCTGAGCTGGAAGATCCCGTCGGACGCGCCGTTCTGCGCCCCGACCAGGACCTCGGAGAGCCCCGGGGTCTGCTCGACGTCGAAGAGCTCGTGCAGCTTCGGCCTACGCATGTCAGCGGAGACGAGCCAGGTGCGCTGCCCCGCCTGCGACAGCACGAGGCCGAGCGCCGCGGTGACTTCGGTCTTGCCCTCGCCGTGGAGCGCGCTCGTGACCAGCAGGGTCCGCTGGCCGGTCGCCGGAAGCTGACGCCGGATCGCCGCTTGCAGCGTCTGATACGCCTCGTACTCGACGGAGCTCAGCGTCTGCGGCTCATGGGCGAAGCCCCGGCGAACATAGGGAACCTCGGTGAGCACCGGCAGCTCGAGCAGCCGGCTGAGCTCGCGCGAACCGCTGATCCGCGGCTTGAGCTGCGCGCGGGCGAGCACGATCAGCGTCGCGATGAAGAGCGCGGCAAAGAACCCGAAAACGGCGTTGCGGAGAGGTCGGGGGGAGTAAGGCTGCGACGGCGCCTGAGCGGCTTCGGCGAGGGCCAGCTCCGCGCCGGTCCCACCGGCGTTGATGTTCAGCTGCCTCAGCTCGTCCCGGATCTGGGCGCGCTCGGCCGCCGCCTGCTCGCCCCTTCGGCCTTCCAGTGCAGCAAGCGCGTTGGTCAGCAGCGCGCGAGTGCGCAGCAGGCGACCCCGCTCCTCGTTTCGCTGTCTCCGGAGGAAGGTGTCGACGACCGCATTCGCGATCCGCGCCGCGCGCCGCGGGGAGGCGTCCTTGGCGGAGACGTTGATGATGTTCGCGGTCGGGTCGACCGAGGAGCTGACCTTCCGATCGAGCGTCGCCGCGGTCTCGCCGCGGACTCTTGTCGCCGCTCGTCGCAGGTTCGCGCGGGTAGTCACGAGGACGTCGAAGGTGGCGAGGCGGCGTTCGATCGAGGCTACGTCACCGGTCTGAAGTGGGTCGGACGCACTACCGACGACGATCTTCGCGGTCGCTCGGTAGGTCTTCGGGAGGAGCAGCGAGCCAATCAGCACCGCGGCCGTGAGCGGCAGGACGATGAGCGCAATCAGCAGCTTGCTGCGCCGGAGCGCGTCGAGATAGCGCCCGGTCTCGACCGGCTGGTCCGGCGGGAGCGTGGGCGCGGCGTGGCTCGGCAGGCCGTTAATGCGATCGGCCATCAAACTGAAGATAACGTCATGGCCCGAAAGCGAACCCTCCTCTGCCTCGCGATAGCGCTTCTCGCTGCGGCGACGGGCTGCAGTGGATCATCGGAGCCGACATCGACGCCGCCCGCGACCGAGCCGCCGGCCGGGAAGCGACCAACTGTCGAATTCCTCGGCCCGGAGCGGCTGACCCGGCCGACCGAACTCACGGCACATGCACGCCCCGCTTCCGGCAGCCGCGTCGTCGCTGTCACCTTCTTCCTGGACGGCCGCCCGCTCGGCTCCGACACGACCAGGCCCTACCGGCTCGACGTCGATCCCGCCTTCCTCCCGCGCGGCGACCGCCGCGTCCACGTGCAGGCGGTCGACAACCTGGGACGGCGCCGGTCGACCGAGCCGAGCTCAGTGACGATCGAGCCCGCAGAATCGGAGATCGTCGAGGCGGCTCCGGGGGAATCCTTCGCGCGTGCCCGCGAAGCGCTGGACCAAGGCGATGTCACCGTGCATCTCGCGCCCGGGCGCTACGAGGTCGACGAGCTCCAGCTCGGCAGCGGCGCCCGGCTCGTGGGCTCGGGGCCGCGGACGGTTCTCGCACCGCCACCGGGGAAGCGCTACTGGGCGCTCCTGGTCGCGAAGGGCAAGAACATCAGGATCTCCGACCTCACCCTCGATGGCGGCGGCGATACCCGGAAGGGCGAGGAGCGCGGTATCAGCGTCGCCGTCTTCGACGGCTCGAGCGACGTCCGGCTTCAGCGGCTGCGGATGATCCGCGTCCGCCACCACGCAGTGAACACCTGGGGCGCTCACTCGAACATCTCGGTGCAGGACTCGCAGATCGAGAGCGACGGCGCCGCGGAGGCGGGAGTCGTGGCGCTCGGCTCGGACGAGACACGCGATACGAGCGTGATCCGTACCCGCGTGCGCGACTTCACCTCGTTCGGCATCCTCCTTCAGCAGCAGGAGTATGGCCGCCCGGCCGCCGACCTCCACGGAGTCGTGCTCGACAACGTCGTCAGCGACATCCGTGACCCGTCACGCGATGGCTGCTGGACGGAGGCGAAAGACCAGACGCCCGGGTGCGGAACCAACGAGGGCGGCATCTGGACGGGCGGCGTCGAGGCCGCGGTCATCGGGAACAAGGTCAGCCGCGCACGATGGGACGGCATCCAGACCGTCGGCTCGTCGACCCGCACGACGATCGTCGACAACGAGGTCCGCGACACCCGGACGGGCATCTACCTCGAGCACTCGACGCACCGGTCTCTCATCGCACGCAACCTGATCGTCGACGCGCTGACCGGCATCAACGTCGAGTGGTGGCACGAGGGTGCCGGCTCGCGGCGGAACACGTTCGCCTTCAACCGCATCGTCGGATCGGAGACGGGCATCTTCGTCGACGTCGGTGGTGACCACAACCGCATCGTCGGCAACACCTTCGTCGGCGGCCCCAACCCCGCGATCATCCTGCAGGGCTCGTCCAACAACGTCGTCCAGGGAAACCGCGGCTGCCGGATGCGCGCCGGCGACCTGATCGGGCTGGAGAGCGCCCGGTGGGACGACGGCCGCGAGGCGGTCTCCCGCGGAAACCGGATGGGCGAGAACAAGAGCGCGAGGAGCTGTTGACCTCCGATCAGGTCGCCCGCGGCTCTGCGCTGCTCTTCTGGTCGAAGGTCGCGGGGAACGCCGGGTTCTTCGCCGCCGTCCTGATCCTGGCGCGGGCGCTCGGCCCGACCGGCCGAGGAACGATCGCCTTCATCACCGTGACCGCGTTGGTGGCGGCCCGCGTGGCGAGCCTCGGGGTGGGGGAGGCGACGACTGTCTTCGTCGCTAGGAGGCCGGAGGCGCGCGGCGCGCTCCTCACGAACGCCGCCGTCTTCATGTTCGGCAGCGGCCTGCTCGCGGCCGCGGTCGCCTGCGGTGCGCTGGTCGCACTCGGCGACGACCGGCCGGCCGGGCTCGGCGCCCCCGAGCTCACGGTGCTCGCGTGCGCGACGCTCCTCTACGCGCTGACCGAGGCCGGCTACGCGTTCCTGCTCGGGTCGAACCGCCTTCGATCGGTGGCGCTGATCACGGCGACCGCCTCGTGGGTCTACCCAGCGTTCCTCCTTGCGATCTGGAGCACAGTGGGCCTATCCGTCCTTCGCGCCGCCCTCGCCTGGGCGGCGGCCGAAGGCGTGCGGGCAATCGCCTACCTGGCGCAGTCGGCTCGCGGGCTCAGGCTCAGCCGTCTCGACCCCCGCCTCCTCGTCGAATCGGTCCAATTCGGCAGCAAGGCGTGGGTCGGCAGCCTGGCCCGGTTCCTCAACTTCCGCACCGACCAGATCATCATGGGCTTCCTGGCGACGGAGGCCGCGCTCGGCGTCTATGCCGTCGCCGTCAACGCCTCCGAGGTCCTCCTGTACCTGCCGGCGGCCACGGCAACGGCCCTCTTGCCGACCGCCGCGCGCGTCGAGACCGGCCTGCGGACGGAACACGCACTTCGCGCGTTCCGGTCGGCGGCGGTCGTCACGGTCGTTGGAGGGCTCGCCGCGGCGCTGCTCGGCCCGTTCCTTCTCCCACGCCTCTTCGGCGCGCCGTTCGAGGCTTCCGTCACGCCGTTCCTCTGGCTTCTCCCCGGCGCATTCGGCTTCGCGGCGATGGCGGTCTTCTCGTATGCCCTCGTTGCGGGCTCGTCACCGGGGTTCTCGTCCCTCGGTCCGACCGTCTCGCTCGTGGTCGGCGTCGCCCTCGACTTGGTCCTGATTCCGCGGTTCGGCGCCTCCGGAGCAGCCGCCGCCGCGAGCGCTGCGTTCCTCGCCGGCGGCGTCACGGCACTGATCGCCTTCCGTCACCGCCACCCGTTCGCGTGGCGCTCGCTTCTACTGCCCCGTCGCGGCGACCTGGACGTCTTCAGGGCGCTCGCCGCGCCAATTCGGCTGGTTCGCTCGAGCTAGGCCCTGGCCGAGGCGATACGCCGCAGGACGGCCTTGCCTCCGGGGAGGCGCCACACGGCGTTGAGGGCTGCGGCGGCAGCGCGTCCTCGGTGCGACGCCGGCGCGGCAATCGTCTCGAGCCGGGGATCCTCAGTGGGGTAGCGGTACTTGTGCTGTTCCTCCCCTCCGAGGAAGCGGTAGTCGGCGCCCCCTTCCAGCGTTCTGCGGATGCTCTCGACCTCGAGGAGGAACCCCACGGATTCGCGTTCCCAAGCGGGATCGCGGCCGCTCTGGTAGGCGAAGTACGCGTTCTGGAAAAAGAAGCCGTACTTGCAGCCCACCGGCACTCCATCGACCTCCAGCAGCAGCAGACGCAGCCAGCCGCGCTCGAGCGCGAGCGCGGCGAACTCACGCTGGAACGGCTCGTGGTCTCCGCAGAAGAGGCAAGTGTGCTCGTCCCCGAAGCGGGCGCGATGGAGGCCGAAGGCCGCGTCGAGGTCGTGCCCGAGGGTCGCGGCATCCGCGTAGCGGTAACTCACATCGTGGTCGCGTTCGAGTCGGTTGCGACGCTGGCGCAGGCTCTTGCGGAAGCGTTGGCTCTGCGTGGCGAGGAGCTCGTCCCACGAGCCCTCCGGACAGCGGAGGATGGGATAACCAGTTCTGCGGACGACGCGACCTCCAAGGATTCCCGCCCAGTCGCGATCGCCCGCGACCCAGTCGCCGACAAAGACGTCGCACGGCTCGGCACCAAGGGCCAGCCGAAGCGCTCGCTCCGCGGTCTTGGCGTCGCCCGAGCGGCAGATCGGCCCGAGGCAGTCGCCGTGACCGTGGCCGATTAGCCGCAGAATTCGAAGCGGCCGCACTGACCACGCAAACAGAGGCACGATCGCGTCGATCTCGACGCCGTCCCGCCGCGAAACCGCGACGCGGAGCTTCCGACCGCGCCCATAGTGCCGCCACCAGAGCTCGTTCCATTCCCAGGTAGCGAAGACGTTGCCGTCAGCCGCGGCCAGTCGCATCCACTCATCCCGAACAGAATCGAGGCTGTCGACGAGCTCGACTCTAGGCGAGCCCACGCGGGTCGTCAGACTGCCGGCCGCAGTCATCCTCGAGCTCGCCCGCTAGCGCAACGCGGCGATCAGTACCCCGATCGCGACGATGCCGGCAATGCCGACGATGATGAAGTTCGCCGCGAGCGCCGCCGTGACGAATGAGCTGGGTCGACGCCGTGCGCGGCGTCCGGTCAGGTGTTCGGCAGTGAGCCCTTCCGCGCCGGGCGCTTGCTTCAGCGGCGTGGTGCCGCGAGCGGACGCGGCCGACTCCCCACCGCTGCGCCAGACGAGAGCGCCCGCCAGAGCGTCCGTGATGAACTGGTTCAAGCTGACGCCCTCGCGCTCGGAGGCGCGAGTGAGGTCGGCATGGAGGGTCCTGGGCATGCGAAGCAGCAGTCGGCCGCTATGGCTCGTCGCCGATTTGGGCTCGGGGACATCACGGCCCTCCGCGAGCGCGGTTGCGATCCAGCTCGCCTTTGCCGCCTCGACGCCGCTCAGCGCTTCCTCAGCGGTCTTGCCGCGGCTCGTGCAGCCCGGAAGCTCTTCGACCGAGGCGATCCACGGCCGGGCCTTGTCCTCGGCGTCGCGAACGAGCAACAGGTGATAGGGCAGGCCTGTGTATCGCTCGACCGAGCCTGCCTCGACCGAGCCTGCCTCGACCGAGCCTGCCTCGACCGAGCCTGCCTCGACCGAGCCTTCTGCGGGCTTCTCGACGCTACTCAAGACCCGTTCACCTACTTCGACGGGAACCAACGACTCACTACCCATCGATTGTAGGCCTATCTTCGGAACGTAACGCAGTTGGGGCTCAATCCTGGCCGATCTCGGCGCGCAGCTTCTCGAGCGCCCGGCGGGTCAATCGGGAGACATGGATCTGCGAGATGCCGACGCGGCGCGCGATCTGGACCTGGCTCAGACCCTCGAAGTAGGCGAGGCGAAGGAGGAGCCGCTCGCGGTCGTCGAGCACCCTGAACCCGCCGGCCAGGGCAATCCGGTCCTCCCCGAGCTCGTAGCCGCGCTCGAGTGCACTCTCGCGGTCGAATTCCCCGTTCTGCCCGTCGACGAGCTCAGCGACGCGCGCCCGGAGCGTCGGGTCGAGCTCCTGAAGGCGGCGCGGGATCCGGATCGGCCACGCGCGGTCGCGCAGGTGGCGTTTGATCTCGCCGTCGATCGTCGGGATCGCGAACGTCGCGAGATCGACGCCACGCTCGAGCTTGAACCGGTCGATCGCATTGATCAGCCCGATTGTGCCGACCTGCACGAGATCTTCGAACGGCTCGCCGCGCCCGACGTGTCGGCGTGCCAGCCTCCGGACGAGCGGCATGTACTGGCCGATGAGGCGCTCGCGGGCCCCAAGATCGCCGCGGCGGTGGTAGTCGCCCAGGAGCCGGCGGACAGCAGCGCGGCGAGCAGTCGGTGTCCGCGGCGCCTGTCTGCGCCTCGTGACGAGACCTAGCTCGGCAGGTGTTGTCCTGGCAACGGCGGCAACGGCCAATGGTGGCACTCCCCTCGAAAGACGTCGAATTGCTCCCCAATCCGACCCTAGCGAGATCGTCTCGAAATTTCAACCCAAATTTCACGGTTGATCGAAATCGGATTGGGTAGATGTCAGTCAGCGAAGTGTTTCGTCTTTTTCCATCTTTCGGACGTTCCGCTCGAGTCGCACTTGTGATCGGAGTAGCGGTGTTGACGTTCGTCATGGCGACTGTTCCGGCTTCAGCAGCCGTATCGAGCGGTCTCGCGGTCACCCGTGTGGACGCCGTCGCATTCGCGCATGTTCAGCGCACGATTCCGGTCGAAAAACGGGCGGTACCACTGCAGTATCACAAGACAACCCTCGCAGTATCACCGCAAAAGGCCGCTTCAATCACCGTTTGGAAGTGCTGCCAGATCGCTCAAACGATTTCCCATGAGACAGCGCGGGATGGTCGAACGGAGCAGTCAATCCAGGCCCGCGGGGCTCAAAACGGGCGATTCGAGCCCACTCTGGGGCAGTATCAGGGCGACGAGCTCATGCTCCAGATCGGGCTGGTGCTCGGCATGGCCTATCTGGCCTTCCTGGCGATCTGGATCTGGGCGACGCGGCTGCGCCCGAATTGACTTTAGGAGCGGAATCCACTAAGACCGGGCCTACCGAGACCCTGGGGGACTCTTTGTGACGCGCTCCGAACGATCGTCACTGCGGCGGGCAACGATTGCGGTACTACTGGGCTGCGCTGCCCTGGGGCTCTCTGCTCCGGCGTTTGCACAGGGGCCGGGGCCAGAGCCGGCGCCGCCTCCCCCGTCGAGTCCGAGGCCCGAGCCGCGCTCGACGCCGCCGGAGCCTCCGCCGCCCGCGCGGCGCGCAACCCAACCCACGCCGCCGCCGCCTTCACCCTCGCCTCCTGCGGCCCCGTCGCCGCCTCCGCCGCCTCCGCCCGCACCACCGCAGACCTCGCAGACTTTCGTTCAGCAGCCCCCGCCGCCCGCGCCGGCGCCGGCTGCGCCTGTGCGCCGCGCTCGAACCCCGGTACAGAAGCCCCAGGCCAGGAAGACCCCGAAGAAGAAGCGCGTGATCGCGCCGAAGTCGACGCAGACGCCGGTCTTGCCGCGCGTGCAAGCGAACGTCGTCGCCGATTCGCCCGACACGATGCTTCTGGTCGGCGGGTTCGCGTTGTTCGTCCTCGTGCTCGGGGACACGATCTTCCTCACGCTGTCGGCCCGCTTTTTGCGCGAAGCCGGCGGCTAACGCACGACGAACGAGCTCGAGCCGATCAGACGGCCGAACTTCTTCTGCGCGGGACGTCCGAGTCCAGGCCACACGTACCAGCGGTAACGCCCCGGCGTGAGCCTGTAGCGGCGCCCGTTGTAGCGCCACGTGCGCTTCAGCTGGAACGACGCGCTGGTCGGCCACGCGCTGAAGATCCGCCCGCGCCGCAGGACCTGGACGTTGTAGTACCTGGCGTTGGGGACCGCCTTCCAGACCAGCCGTGGCGGCGCGGAGACCACGGCGCCTGCCTTCGGTGACATGAGCGGCGCCGACGGCGCGGCAACGGCCTCTGCGGTCGCTGCGTTCTGCGCTTCGTCGTATCCGGTGAGCGTGTAGCGGTAGCGGACGCCGTTGTCGAGGCCGGTGTCGGTGAACGTCCGACCCGTGCCCCGATAGACGACCCTGGCCCCGCGACGGATCTCGACCAGAGCCGTATCTGCGGACGCGATCCAGCTCAGGGCCGCCGTGCCGTTCCCAGCCTTCACGGTCACGCCGGTGAGCGACGGGCGAGTCGCGTCGTACCTCAGGGCAAAGGAAGCCGAGCCGCTGCCGTTACCGGCGCGGTCACGGCAGGAGCCGGTAACAGACGCGGAGCCGGCGTCCGGGCCTCCGTAACTGGCCTCGGTGCAGGACTCGATCTCGGAGGTCGCATCGCTGCCGTGGAACCTGACCGAAAGCGGCTTCGAGTACCAGCCGTTCGCGTCGGGAGCCCGGCTCGGCGTCGCCCCGGCAATTTGCGGCGAGGTGCTGTCGTAGCGCAGGTCGAGCGACGCCAGCCCGGCGTTGCCAGCCTTGTCCAGGCAGATGCCGCTGACGACGGCCGCCGCGCTGTCCGGACCGCCGTAGCTCTCGGGAGACGCGCAGGACTCGAGCCCCGAGACCGGGTCGCTGCCCGCGTAGCTCACCGAGAGCGGCTGGTTGTACCAGCCGTTGACGTCGGCTCCGCGACTCGGCGTCGCGACGGCCTGCGGGCCGGTGGCGTCGTAGCGGAGCGGGAACGCTTTGAATCCGCGGTTCCCAGCCTTGTCGTCACAGGCGCCTGCGTACGACGCGGTGGCGCTGTCCGGGCCTGCGTAGCCGGCCGTGGAGCAGGACCCATCGATGCCCGAGGTCGCATCGGTGCCCTGCAGGGCGAAGGCGATGGGCCGGTTGTACCAGCCGTCATGGTCAGGCGGCCTGATCGGGACGCCGTGGGTCACGACCGGCTCGGTTGCGTCGTACTTGAGCGTATAGCTCGCTGACGCGCTCGGGTTGCCGGCACGGTCGCGGCACGATCCGCTCAGTGAGGCAGCTGTGGTATCGGGGCCTCCGTAGCTCTTCGCTGCGTCGCATGAGTCGATGCCGGAGGTGAGATCGCTGCCCGTGAAGTTGACGAGGAGAGGTGCCTTGAACCAGCCATTGCCGTTCGGCGCTCTCGACGGCGAGGCGGTCGCTACCGGCGCTGTCGCGTCGTACTTGAGCGCCAGTGACGCGAGCCCGCCGTTACCCGCGTTGTCCAGGCAGGTCCCGCTGACGACGGCAGCCGCCGCGTCTGGCCCGCCGTAGGTCTTGGGCGCGGGGCAGGACGCAAGGCCCGAGACGGGGTCGGCGCCGGCGAAGCTGACGGTCAGCGGCGCGTTGTACCAACCGTTCGCCGGCTGGCGGGAGGGGGTCGCCGTCGCCTGCGGGCCGGTGGCGTCGTAGCGGAGTGGGAGGGCTCCGGAGCCTTGGTTTCCGGCCTTGTCCAGGCAGTTGCCGCTGACGCTGGCGGCGGCGTTGTCGGGACCGGAGTAGGTCTTCGCGGCGTCGCATGACTCGATCCCCGACGTCGCATCGCCGCCGCTGAAGCTGACCGCCAGCGGGGCGTTGTACCAGCCGGCCGGGTTCGGGCTCCGCGCCGGGCTCGTCGTCACCAGTGGGGCGGTCGCGTCGTACTTGAGCGGGAAGGAGCCCGCTCCCGGGTTTCCGGCCCTGTCTCGGCAGTTGCCGCTGACGGCGGCGGCGGCGTTGTCGGGACCGGAGTAGGTCTTCGCGGCGTCGCAGGAGTCGATCCCGGACGTGGCGTCGGTGCCTGCGAAGCTGACGGAGAGCGAGGCGTTGTACCAGCCGGCCGCGTTCGGTTGGCGGGCCGGCGTCGCGCTCGCTTGCGGCGCGGTCGCGTCGTATTTCAGCGGGAGCGAGCCCGATCCGGAGTTTCCGGCGTTGTCCGTGCACCTGCCGCTGACGGCTGCTGCCGCGCTGTCCGGGCCTGAGTAGGTTTTCGCCGGATCGCACGACTCGACGCCGGACGTCGGATCGGTCCCGGCGAAGCTGACCGCGAGCGCCGCGTTGTACCAGCCGTTCGCGTTCGCGGCCCGCGCCGGGCTCGTCGTCACCTGTGGGGCGGTGGCGTCGTACTTGAGTGGGAGCGCACCCGAGCCTGGGTTTCCGGCCTTGTCTCGGCAGTTGCCGCTGACGCTGGCGGCGGCGTTGTCCGGGCCGGAGTACGTCTTCGGGGCGTCGCAGGAGTCGATCCCAGAGGTGGCATCCCCGCCGCTGAAGCTGACCGAGAGCGGGGCGTTGTACCAGCCGGCCGGGTTCGCGGCCCGTCCCGGGGTTGTCGTCACCTGCGGGGGGGTCGCGTCGTAGCTCAGTGCGAAGGTCGCTGAAGCGCTCGGGTTGCCGGCGCGGTCACGGCAGGATCCCGCCACCGAGGCCGTGGTGGTGTCAGGCCCCGAGTACGTCTTCGCGGAGTCGCAGGAATCGATGCCGGAGGTGGCGTCGGTGCCTGCGAAGCTGACGGAGAGCGACGCGTTGTACCAGCCGGCGGCGTTCGGCTGGCGGGCGGGCGTCGCGCTCGCCTGCGGCGCCGTCGCATCGAACTTCAGCCCGAAGGAACCCGCGCCCGAGTTGCCGGCATGGTCGCGGCAGGTGCCGACGACCGCTGCCGCGGCGCTGTCCGGGCCTGAGTACGTCTTGGCTGGATCGCACGAGGCGACGCCGGACGTCGGGTCGGCGCCGGCGAAGCTGATCGCGAGCGGCGCGCTGTACCAACCCTGGGCGTTGGGCCCCCGTGCCGGGCTCGTTGCGACCTGCGGAGCCGTAGCGTCGTACTTGAGCGCGAACGAGCTCGCGCCGACGTTCCCGGCGTTGTCGAGGCATGTCCCGACGACTCCCGCCGTCGCGCTGTCCGGTCCCGAGTAACCCTTCGCGGGGTCGCACGACGCGAGGCCCGCAGTCGCATCGTTGCCCGCGAAGTTGACGGTCAGCGGCGCGTTGTACCAACCCTCCCCGTTCGGCTGGCGCGCCGGGACGGTGGACACCTGGGGCACCGTCGCGTCGTACTTGAAGGCAAGCGCGTGTGCGGTCGTGTTGCCGGCCATGTCGTGGCAGGAGCCGGCAATCGAGGTAGAACCGGTGTCCGGGCCGTTGTAGCTCTGGTCAGTCGTGCACGAATCGATCCCGGAGGTGGCGTCCGTTCCGGGGAACCTGACCGTGAGCGCGTGGTTGTACCAGCCGTTCACGTCGGCGGCTCGGGAGGGGGTCGCCGCGAGTTGGGGGGCGGTTGCGTCGTATTTGAAGGCGAGTGTGCGTGCCGTGGTGTTGCCGGCGTTGTCCGCGCAGGAGCCGGGGATCGAGGCTGTGGCGGTGTCCGGGCCGCTGTAGCCCTGCTGCGCCGTGCAGGCGGCGATTCCGGACATAGCGTCCGTGCCCGGGAAGCCCACGGTGAGCGGCGCGGCGTACCAGCCGGCCGCGTTTGGCTGGCGGGACGGCGTGGCGACGAGTTGGGGGGCGGTTGCGTCGTACTTGAAGGCGAGTGTGCGTGCCGTGGTGTTGCCGGCGTTGTCCGCGCAGGAGCCGGGGATCGAGGCTGTGGCGGTGTCCGGGCCGCTGTAGCCCTGTGGTGCCGTGCAGGAGGCGATCCCGGACGTCGCGTCCGTGCCGGGGAAGCTCACGGTGAGCGGTGCGTTGTACCAACCGGCCGGGTTCGGCTGGCGGGACGGGGTCGCGCTGGCCTGCGGCGCCGTCGCGTCGTACTTCAGCGCGCGCGAGCCTGAGCCCGTGTTTCCGGCGTTGTCGCGGCAGGTGCCGGTGACCGCGGCCGTCGCGCTGTCGGGGCCCGAGTACGTCGCACTCGCATCGCACGACGCGACGCCGGACGTCGGGTCGGCGCCGGCGAAGCTCACGGCGACGGGGGCGTTGTACCAGCCGTTCGCGTTGGGCGCCCGCCCCGGGGTCGTTGCGACCTGCGGGCCCGACGCGTCGTACCTGAGCGAGGCGGACGGCGAGGCGACGTTGCCGGCGCGATCGCGGCACGAGCCTGTGACCGAGGTCGCGGTCGTGTCCGGCCCCGAATAGGTCTTCGGAACGTCGCAGGCCTCGACGCCCGAAGTGGCGTCGCTCGCGCCGAAGCCGAACGTGACCGGGTGGTTGTACCAACCGTTGGTATCAGGCCCCCGTCCGGCGCTTGCCGTCGCCACCGGGTCGGTCTCGTCGTACTTGAGCGCGAAGACGCTCGCGCTGCTCACATTGCCCGCTTGGTCGACGCAGGTGCCGTTGACAGCGACCGAGGGATCGTCCGGCCCGGCGTAGGTCACCTGACTGCAGCTCTGCACGCCGGACGTCCCGTCGGAGCCGTGGAACGTGACGGTGACGGAGTGGTTGTGCCAGCCGTTCGCATCCGGCGCCCGCGCTGTGGCGCTCGCACCCGGCGCCGTCTGGTCGTACCTGAGTGGGAACGACGCAGGTGCCGCGTTGCCCGCGACGTCGGTGCAAGTTCCACTCACGGTCGCCGCCCCGTTGTCCGGGCCGGCGTAGGTCTGCGACGGTGAGCAGGAGTCGAGCCCGGAGGTGCCGTCGCTGCCGGCGAAGCCGACGGCAAGCGGGTGGTTGTACCAGCCGTTCGTGTCGGCACCACGGGATGGTGTTGCCGTCGCATTAGGAGCCGTCCGGTCGACGTTGAAGATCTTGCCGACGGTTGTCTCGCCGCCGTCACTCAGCGCCCTGCATCTCAGCGTCGTGGCCGGCGTGTCGGTGAGCGTCCTGGTGTCGCAGCCTTCCGTCTCGAGGATGACCGACTCGGGATCCACGACGCTCCAGGCGACCGTGACGTTGGACACATACCAGCCGCTGGAACCGAGCGTCCCGGTGATCTGGGGCGTGACCACCGGCGGTGTCGGATCGCCCGGCACGACCGGGAGACCGGGCGCACTCGAAGTGAGCAACAGTGCGCCGGAGCCGAGGAGTAGCAGGGCCGCGAGTCGACGCATCATGACGCTAGCCCCGCGCCACGAATCGGCTCGAAACCGAGAATCCGTGCTTTCCAGTCGGTCGTGATACTACGGTCGCTCGAGGTCGAACATGTGTTCTGAACGCCGGTGATACCACTCGTGAAAGTTGTGGCATTGCGGCCGATCCCGACGATCAGGATGGGGAGGCGGCGCATGTCCGTCGCCTACTTCGTGACGACGAACGTGCTACTTCCGAGCAGGCGCCCGTAGCGGCCGGCTGAGAGCCGACCCTTTCCCGGCCACACGTACCAGCGATAGACGCCGGGACTTAACCGGTAGCGCCGTCCCCGGTAGATCCACGTCCGCCGCAGTTGGAAACCAGGACGCACGGGCCAGGCGCTCAGCACCCGTTTCCCGCGCATGAGTTGGAGGTTGTAGTAGCTCGTCTTCTTGACCGGGGTCCAGACGAGCGTCGGCAGCGCCTTGAGGCTGACGTGCGCGCCCGGTGCCGGGCTCAGCAGTGCCCCGGTTGCGACGAGCTTGACGACATGCTCGGCTCGGTTTGCGGCCTCGTCGAAGCCGCGGACCCGATACTCGTACTTGCGTCCGGCGGTCAGGCCGGTATCGCGGTATCCGGTTGTCGAGCCGCGGTAGACAACCGTCTCGCCCTGGGCGCCGCGGCCGGGGGCACGGAGAATCTCCACGAGCCGTGTATCGCTCGACGCCCGCCACGTGATCTGCACGCTCCGGTTCCCCGGTTTCGTCTGGACCGAGCTGAAGCTCGGGGCGGTTGCGTCGTACTTGAACGAGTGCGTCGCGCCGGCGACATTTCCGGCCGCGTCGGTGCACGAGCCGCTTGCGGAGGCGGCCGCGTTATCCGGTCCGCCGTAGATGGCAGAAGAACAGCCCGCGATCCCGGAGGTCGCGTCTGTGCCCGTGAACGAGACAGCGAGCGGCGCCGTGTACCAGCCGCTGGGAGTCGGCACGCGGTCGGGAAGGCCGCTGACTGCCGGTGGAGTCTTGTCGAGCTTGATCGTGATGGCCTTTGTTGTTTCACCGCCGTCGCTCCAGGCCTTACACGAGATTCTGGTGCCGGGGGTGTCCGTCGTCAGCGTCGTTGCCAGGACGCACTCGGTGCCGAGGATGATCGACTCGGGATCGACGATCGACCAATTGACGGTGACGTTGCTTCGGTACCAGCCGGGGTTTCCGGCGGTTCCGACAACGGTGGGTGTCACCTCAGGTGGTGTCGGATCGCCCGGCACCCCGCCGGCGCTCGGAGCGACCAGCAGCATCCCGGTAAGCGCCCCAACGACAACGAGTCGGCGAAGAATCCGCCGACTTGGACGCCGCAGCAGTATGGGGCCGCAAGTCAAACAATCCCCTCCCCAGCTGCTCTAGCCTTCTCGCCTTTCGAAGCTACTCCTTCGTTTGGGACGTGTCAATTGCAAGCACGACCGTCCAGACGATGAAGGAGTCTTCGTGACGGCAAGAGGCGGTGAGGGGCGGAGGCCCGCCCCTCACCTGATCGCTATTTCCTACTGGTCGGCCCAGAGTGCCGCGGAGGCCAGCATCGGCCACTCGCGCTCGGGGTCCGCTCGGTAGAGCGGGTTCATCGCGAAGGTCGTCATCCGCGAGGTGCCCGCGCTGTTCATGCCGTGGAGGATGACCGGCGCTCCCGGAGCCGTCGCCGACACCGCGTCGAGCGGCCAGAGGCCCGAGAGGAAGAAGCCCGTCAGTGGCAGGCTTCCGTCGGCCGTCCAGGATCCCGGCACGCCGGTGAACCAGGTCGGCGGGTCCATGATCGCCGTGTCCCGGCTCTCGTAGGCCCCGGTGATGAGGCCCGTTCCGGAGGCGGAGTTGTTCCAGTTCACGATGCCGCTGTAACCCGCCCCGCCGCCGCTGTTGGACGCGGCTGCGAGACCGGTCACCTCGCCGGCTGCGACGAGGAAATTGGCGCCGTTCGCGTTGGCGCCGGTATAACCGCCGCCGCCCGCGAAGAACGCCGTCAGCCTCGCCCGGGCGGTTGCCTGCGACACCGCCGGCCAGTTGCCCGTGTTGAACACGACGTCGTAGTTGACCAGCGGGTCCGTCGGTGCGGAGTTGATCAGCGCCGTCGACACCGGATCGGCCGTGAAGCCGAGGTTCCGGAGCACCCAGATGTCCTGGTTGACGGCGCCGGTCAGGACCGCGATCCGCGGCGACCGGTCGATCGCCTCGACAGGGGGCAGTGCGCTGCTCCGCACGCCGATGAACGAGAGGCCGGAGTCCTCGCCGGCCTCTTCGAGCGCCGCGCGGGCGCTGGCCGGGAAGAGCACGGTGCCGGCGGGCATCTGCTCACCGAGCGCGTTCGTGAACGGAGCAGTTGCCAGCTGCGCCGTCATGCCGCCGCCGAGCAGTGCGTTCAAGGTCCGGACCGCGGTCGGCGAGTCGATCGCAAGCGCGAACGCCGCGGCGTTCCGCCTGCCGTCGACCCCACCTCGAGCGTTCCTGACCTTCCGGACGCGCTTGGTTTTCGGGTTGAACGTCGCGGCGTCGGGGATCTCCACGACGTCGCTGCCCCACAGATACCCGTGGCTCCAGGCACCCGGGGGTGCGTACAGGATGCTGATCCGCGAGCTGACATCCTGGCCTGCTCCCAGCGAGGTGTAGGCGAGGCCGCGCAGCGGCTGATCCATGAAGACCACCCACGAGTCCTTCTCGAAGCGGGTGGTGGCGTTGTACTGGTAGCCCTTCTTCAGCTGGCGGACCTGGATCCCGTTTGTGAGGAGCCAGCGGACGAGCCGCCGGGCCTCGGGATCGCTGCGCTGGTGATCGCCCTTCGGGATCACGAACGCCTGCGGGTAATCGATCATCCAGTTGTTCTCGTCGTTGTTGAATCCCGGCGGGATGTCCACGTCGGTCGGGTCGCCGGGCGTTTGCGGGGCGAGGTCGGCGGTCGTCGGCCTCGGGGCGTCGTTCTCACCCCGGACGTAGATCTCGGTCAGGTCCTCCAGCAGCTCGACGCGGTTGTCCGTGTCGAACAAGAGCGAAGACCAGACGGTGATGACCTGGTGCATCCGGGAGCCGGAGCGGCCGACCTTCTCGTACACGTTCGCGCCCGGCCCACAGATGTTCCCGGTGGGATTCAGGGTGGCGTTGTTGCACATCTCGACCGTCGAGCCGTTCAGACCGACGAGCTGCGAGTACATGGGTGAGTAGAACGGGCCCCAGTCGTCCCAGCTCTCGGCCCACATCGGTCCGATCCGGTCCGTGCCGTCATCACAGAGGCCTGTGGGGTTCTGTTGCGGGATGCTCCCGTCGGCGCACCAGTCGTTGATCGGACGCGTGACGTTGAAGCCCTGTGCGTTCATCGCCGCCTCGTTGGCGTCGATTCGGCTCTGATTCCACTTGAGCCACATGTCGTACTCGATGCCGGGGTTGTGCGGCTTGGTCGTGGCCTCGATCAGCGTCGGCGACACATAGCCGTGGAGATCGAGCATCTCCGGCGGCAGCCACTCCTGCATGATCGCGACGGACGACTGCGTCTCCGATTGCGACTGTGTCAGGAAGTCGCGGTTGAGATCGAACCCGTTGCCGTTCGCGCGAGTTCCGGCGACTCGGCCGTCCGGGTTCTGGATCGGGTTGAAGATGAGGATCGCCTGGTCGAGGATCTGGTCGACCTCGGGGTCTGTGCCATACGGCGTGGTCGCCAGCTTCTCGATCACCTGCATCGCGGCGTCGACGCCCTCGTACTCGTTGCCGTGGATTCCGCCCTGAATGTAGAGCGGGACCTTCACGTCGTCTCCGGCGCGGTCGAGAAGGTCCTCAGCGCGCTCGGGATCTTCGAGCATGTCACGGCGGACCTTCTGCCAGTTCGCGAAGTCGCTGCGCTGCGACTTCGTGTCGAGCGCGTTGATGACGACGAGGAACTTGTCGCGGCCGTTCGCGGAATGGCCGAACCGTTCGACGGTCATGCGACCGCCGCTGGCCGCGGCGATCGAGTCGAGCGTGCACCCGACCGCGTAGTAGGGGATGTGCGGGAAGCTCCCGGCCGGGTGCGCCGGGCTGCTTCCGTCGGGAAGGTTGGCCGCGGCGTCGGGCTCGGGAGTTCCGCACCACGGTGGCGCGATTGCCGCTCCTCCCGTGCTCGCTGCGGCCAACGGCACGGCGAGCGCGAGAAGGAGCCAAAACCACTTCACACGGCGAATCAAGAGGACACCACCTCCAGGTGCCGGGCGCTCCTGTCCACCCGGCGTGATATAGGGCGGTCTATAACGGGTTGCAATCGCGAACCCTACTCCCCGAGCCCCGTGATTGCTTCGTCAGGATGGCTCCGTGCGCAGCCTGTTCAACGCGATCGAGGCGTTCTTCGAGAACTTCGCGGACATCTCGTGGGTGCCGCTCGTTCTAGCTGTGGCCTGTCACCTCGCTCGAATCGTCGCGCGCTCCCGAGCGTGGCGGAACGTCATCGCCGCGGCCTACCCGGACGCGCGCGTCGAATGGCGCCAGGTGTTCGGCGCGTACGCGGCGGGCATCGGCGCGAACGCGCTCCTGCCCGGACGGGGCGGCGACCTGCTGCGCCTCTACATCGTCAAGCACCGGGTCGAGGGATCCACCTACCCGACGCTGGCGTCGACCCTGATCGCAGACGGCGTCTTCGACTTCGTCGCCGCCTCGCTGCTCATCATCTGGGCGCTGTCGTCCGGGATCCTCCCCGGCTCGAACGTGCTCCCGGTCCTGCCGGGGTCGGACTGGCTCTGGGTCTTCCACAACCCGACGCAGAGCCTCGTCATCGCCGGATTCTTCTTCGCCCTCGGCCTGGTCGTCGTGGGGCTCTACTTCCCCCGCATCACGGCGTTCTGGGACCGCGTCGGCCAGGGGCTCGCGATCCTGAGGACGCCGCGCCGGTACCTCCGCCAGGTCGCGCTGTGGGATGCCGTCGACTGGCTGCTCCGCCTCACCGCGATCTTCTTCTTCCTCCGCGCCTTCGAGTTGCCGGCGACGCTCTTCAACACGCTCGTCTACCAGGTCGCCGCCAGCCTCGGGACCGCGCTTCCCTTGACGCCCGGCGGGATCGGCACCGAGCAGGCGCTGCTTGTTTACGTCTTCTCCGACGTGTCATCGGCGTCGAAGATCCTGTCGTTCAGCGTCGGCGTCAAGCTGGTCACGATCGCGGTCAACGTGACGCTCGGGACCATCGCCGTCGCGCTGATGCTCGGCTCGGTCCGCTGGCGCCATCGCGTCCAGGCGGACGCAGCCTCGGGGCCCTGACGCCCCGCGCCGCCGCCGTCGGCGGCGGCCGATGCGGCCTCGGCCGCCGCCGGCGGCGGCGCTGAGTTGACCCCCCTGACGAAGCTTCTATCCGCATTCGCGAGACTCGTAACATCGGTGTCATGCGCTGGGTCGCGATCCTCGCGCTTGTCATTGCCCTGCTCGCCCCGCTTGGCGCCGGCTCGGCGGCGGAGGTCGACGGGCTGCGGGCCAAGCGTTTCGTGCGCCAGCTCGCCGCGATGGGGCCTCGGCCTGCGGGATCCGCGACCGAGCGGCGCGCGGCTCGAATGGTCGAGCTGCAGCTCCGCGCGCTCGGCTACCGCGTCCTCGTTCAGCGGTTCCGGCTGCCGGAAGGCGGCTTCTCCCAGAATGTCGTCGGGTTGGGACCGGGGAAGACGCGTGCGGTCGTCGTCGCCCACCTCGACGGTGTGCCCGAGGGTCCGGCGGCCAACGACAACGGGTCCGGCGTCGCTGCGATGCTCGAGGTCGCCCGGGGACTCCGTGGACAGCCGGTGCTCGTCGCGGCATTGGGCGCGGAGGAGCGCGCATGGACCGCTTCCAAGGTCCACCTGGGATCAGCCAGGCTCCTGCGCGGGATCTCCGCGGCCGGACGGCGTCGCATCCGCGTGGCGCTGTCTCTGGACATGGTCGGGGTCGGGTGGAGTTTCGAGGTCCGTGGGCTCGAGGCGGCGCCGAACCGATCGTCGCGGCTCGCGCTCGCGACAGGGCGATCGCTTGGCCTGCCCGTCGTCTACCACCGCGACGCCGGGCTCTCCGACCACGCGGAGATGACGCGCGGTGGACTTCCCGCGTCGTGGATCGAATGGCGATGGGACCCGTGCTGGCACACCCCGTGCGACCGGGCCGACCGCGTCGTTCCGGCGAAGCTGGCCGCAGCAGCGCGCCTCGCGCTCGCCACCGTACGGCGTGCGGTCGGTTGACCTTGACTCGCTGCGAAAACTTGGTAGCTTGGCTCGCTTAGTACGTACTAACTTCTTTCGTCGCCATCGTGGGAGGGACCGATTTGTCACAGGACGGCAGTCGCGACGGCGCGGTCGTCACCGCGCACGAGATCACGCGCCGCTACGGGGAGGGCGACACCGCCGTCGACGCGCTCGCCGGCGTCGACCTCGAGGTCGAGCAGGGCAAGCTGACGGCGGTGATGGGCCCGTCGGGGTCGGGCAAATCGACGCTGATGCACATCCTGGCTGCGCTCGACCGGCCGACGACCGGCTACGTCACGATCGCAGGGACCCGGTTGGGTGAGCTCAACGACAAGGAGATCACGAAGATCAGGCGCAAGCACATCGGCTTCATCTTCCAGTTCTTCAACCTGCTGCCGATGCTGACCGCGGAGGAGAACATCGTCCTGCCGCTCTCGCTTGCCGGCACCAAGCCGGACAAGGCCTTCTTAGACGATCTGGTCAAGCGCGTCGGGCTGGGCGACCGCCTGACGCATCGCCCCTCGGAGCTCTCCGGCGGCCAGCAGCAGCGCGTCTCGATTGCCCGTGCCCTCGTCTCGAGGCCGACGGTCGTCTTCGCCGACGAGCCGACGGGCAACCTCGACTCGAAGACGGGCGGCGAGATCCTCGAGCTTCTGCACGAGTCGGTCGAGAATTACGGCCAGACGATGGTGATGGTCACGCATGAGGCGCGCGCCGCCGCCACGGCCGACCGCATCTTGTTTCTCGCCGACGGGCGGATCGTCAAGGATCTCGGCGGCGCCGGCGAAGCGGAGATCCTCGACACGATCCGCGACGTCACGCTGACTTGATCCGCGTCGCACTCAGGGGTCTGGCCGGCCGCAAGTTCAGGGCCGCGCTGACGGCGCTCGCCGTCGTGCTCGGCGTTGCGATGGTCAGCGGCACGTTCGTCCTGACGGACACGATCGACAAGGCGTTCGACGCGATCTTCACCGAGTCGTATGCAAACACTGACGCCGCGATCAGCGGGAAGGCGCCGGACATCTCCTTTGAGGGCAGTACCGCCGAGACGCCGTCGGTGCCTGAGAGCCTCCTCGACCGCGTGCGTGAGCTCGACAGCGTCGAGGCCGCCACCGGGAGCGTCGTCGACGAGACCGCGACCAAGATCCTCAAGCCCGACGGGAAGGCGATCAACACGCAGGGCGCGCCGTCGTTCGGGTTCGGCATCGATCCCGAGCAGTCGCAGTTCAACCCGCTCAGGCTGGTGGAGGGGAGCTGGCCACGCGATGCCGACGAAGTCGTGATCGACAGGACCACCGCCGACAAGCAGGGCTACGGCGTCGGCGACACGGTCAAGATCGCGACGCTGAAGCCGGTGCAGGAGTTCCGCGTGTCGGGCGTGGCGCAGTACGGAAGCGTCAGCTCGCTCGGCACCGCGACGTTCGCCGTTTTCACGATCCCGACGGCCCAGGAGCTCCTCGACCGCAGAGGCCAGTTCGATGCCATCTCGGTCTCCGCGGCGTCGGGGGTCACGCCCGAGCAGCTCGTCGAGGACATCGGGCCGATCCTTCCGGCGACCGCACAGGTGCGGACCGGCGTCGAGGAGGCTGAAGAGGCGGCGGCCGAGGTCTCGGAGTTCACGAGCTTCATCCGCTACTTCCTGCTCGCCTTCGGAGCCGTGGCGCTGTTCGTCGGCGCCTTCGTGATCTTCAACACCATGTCGATCACCGTTGCGCAGCGAACACGCGAGCTCGCGACGCTGCGGACGATCGGCGCGTCACGTAGTCAGATCCGGCGTGCGGTCCTGCTCGAGGCGCTCGTGATCGGATCTGATCGCCTCGATCCTGGGCTTCGTGCTCGGCGTCGGCCTCGCCTACGGCCTTGATGCGCTGTTCGGGGCACTCGATCTCGACTTGCCCACCGCCGACATGGTGATCGCGCCGCGAACGGTGATCCTCGCGTTCGCGATCGGGATCATCGTCACCGTGCTCGCGGCGTTCGTCCCTTCGCTCCGGGCGACGCGTGTCTCGCCGATTCTCGCGGTGCGCGAAGGTGCGGAGCTTCCCCGCGGCCGGTTCGCACGCTTCACGCCGTACATCGCGCTCCTGGTACTTGCCGTCGCGCTCTTCCTGCTCGGTCGTGGGGCGTTCACGCAGAACATGGACATCGGAACGCGCCTGCTGTCGATCGCCTTCGGCGTCCTGCTGCTCTTCATCGGCGTAGCGATGATCTCGTCGAAGCTCGTGCGGCCGATCGCCGCCGTCGTCGGAGTCCCGGGGGAGAAGCTTGCTGGTGTGTCCGGCTTCCTCGCGCGGCGCAACACGCTGCGGAACCCGGGCCGCACCGCCGCCACCGCAGCCGCGCTGATGATCGGCCTCGCCCTCGTCACCTTCGTCGCCGTGCTCTCGGCGAGCATGAAGGCGTCGAACCGCGGCGCGATCGAGGATCAGATCGCCGCCGACTACGTCGTGACCTCGCAGGACGGATTCACGCCGTTCGTCTCGGGCGCGGGCGACGCAGCCGCCGCTGCGCCAGGCGTCGAGGAGGCGACGAGCGTTCGCGCCGAGGTCGGCAAGGTCGCGAACGTCGACAAGTACGTGACCGGCATCGAGCCGGACAAGATCGCCTCGGCGTACAACTTCGACTGGTCCGACGGCTCCGATGCCGTGCTTGGTGAGCTCGGCGACTTCGGCGCGATCGTGGACGCTGACTTCGCCGAGGACCACGGTCTCCAGGTCGGCGATCGGTTCCGCCTGCTCTCGGGCTCGGGTCGCGCGACGACGCTCGAGGTGAAGGCGACCTACGACCCGCCGCCCTTCTACCAGCTCCTCGGCACGGTCAGCATCTCGAAGGCGAAGTTCGACGAGCTCTACGACCGCCCCCGGAACCAGTTCACGTTCATCAACGTCCCGGGCGACCCGAGCGAGGCGAACGAGCAGCCGATCGAGCAGGCGCTCGCCACCTTCCCCGACGCGAAGGTGCAGACCCGTGAGGGGTGGATCACCGAGCAGGACAAGGAGTTCAACCAGTTCCTCACCATGCTCTACGTGCTGCTTGCCCTCTCCGTGATCATCAGCATCTTCGGGATGATCAACACGCTCGCGCTCGCAGTCTTCGAGCGGACGCGCGAGCTCGGGATGCTCCGTGCGGTCGGAATGACGCGCTGGCAGGCGCGGACGATGATCGGCTCCGAGAGCGTGATCACCGCGTTGATCGGCGCCGCGATCGGGTTGCCGCTCGGAATGTTCCTCGCCGCACTCGTGATTCGAGCGCTCGAGCAGTACGACGTTCGCTACGAGGTGCCGCTCACGTCGCTGATCGTGTTCGGGATCATCGCGGTGATCGTCGGCGTGGTTGCGGCGATCATGCCCGCCCGCCGGGCGGCCCGCCTGAACGTCCTCCAAGCACTCCAATACGAATAAAGCATGGGGGAACCCCTGGTTCCCCCACGGACCCCTCCTTGCGAGCTGGATCGCGGTCGCTTTCGAGCGGGCTAGGGCGTTACCCACACGGGACACGTCCGGTGTCTGGCACCGGACCTGGTCCTGGGGGATAGCCTCGCCGCGTGGTTTGGGCGATCTCGGGCGGGGCCGGGTTCCTCGGTCTGCATCTGGCGCGGAGGCTCACCGCCGCCGGCCACGAAGTTCGGTCGCTCGATCTCGTGCCGCTGGAGGAGCCTGGGCTCGCCGTCCAGGAGATCAGGGGCGACGTCCGCGACGAGGCGGCTTGCCGCGATCTCGTCGACGGCGCACGGATCCTCGTGCACGCCGCGGCTGCGCTCCCGATCCGAGGGTCGCGGGGCGAGATCCACTCGGTCAACGTCGACGGGACACTGACGCTGCTAGCCGCAGCCGTGGAGGCGGGCGTCAGGCGGGTGGTGTTCATCTCCTCGACGGCGGTCTACGGCGTGCCCGACAAGCATCCGATCGAGGAGGACGACCCGCTCGTCGGCGTCGGGCACTACGGCGAGTCGAAGATCGAAGCGGAGGCGATCTGCCGCGCGTTCATGACTCGCGGTCTCGACTGCGTGATCGTGAGGCCGAAGACCTTCATCGGTCCCGAGCGGCTCGGCGTCTTCGAGATCCTGTTCGACTGGATCCGGGAGGGACGCCGCATCTACGTCCTCGGCGACGGCTCGAACCGCTACCAGCTTCTCGCCGTCGAGGACCTCGTCGCGGCGATCCTCCTTGCCGCCAGCAAGCGCGCCGCGGCGGGCGAGACGCTGAATGTCGGGGCCAAGGAGTTCGGGTCCGTTCGCTCCGACCTCCAGGCCCTGATCGACCACGCCGGCTCCTCGAGCCGCATCACGCCGATCCCGGTGAAGCCCGCCGAGCTCACACTGCGCGCGCTCGAGCTCGCGCGCCTCTCACCGCTGGCCGAGTGGCACTACAAGACGGCCCATCGGGACTCGTTCGTCGACGTCTCGCGCGCGGAGCGAGTGCTCGGCTGGAAGCCGCGTTTCTCGAACGCGCAAGCACTGATCGAGACCTACGATTGGTACCTCGCCCACCGCGACGCGCTCACGGGCGCGTCGGGCGTCACGCACCGCGTACCGTGGAACCAGCGCGCGCTCGGCGTCTTGAAGAGGATGAGCTGATGCAACGAGACGTCTTCGACGAGCTCTTCGACGAGATCTACCTGACCACGTACGCCGTGAACCTCGACGAGCGCGACTCGTCGGCGGAGGCGGCGGAGGCGGCGCGACTCGCCGGCGTCGAGCCGCCGGCCGAGATCCTCGACGCACCCGGCGGCTTTGGACGGCACTCGATCCCCCTCGCCGAGACCGGCTTCCGCGTGACGAGCATCGACCGGTCCGTCGTGCAGCAGGAGGAAGGGCGCCGCCGTGCCGCTGACGCAGAGTGGCCGCGCTTCGTTCAGGCCGACTTCCGCCAGCTCCCCTTCGACGAGGGCTCCTTCGACGCCGTTCTCTGCCTATTCAGCTCGATCGGCTATCGCGGGGAGGAGGCGGATCGGCAGACGTTCGACGAGTTCCTGCGCGTGCTCCGGCCCGGCGGCGCGCTGATCATCGAGACCCAGCACCGGGACCGGCTCATGGCGATCCTTCAGGTGCGCGGTTGGGAGCATCTGAGAGACGATGCGGTACTGCTCGAGGAGCGCACCTTCGACTACGTCGCGGGCGAGATCGAGACCATTCACACGCTGGCTCCCGCCGAAGGACCGCGCCATGCCGTCACCTACCGGCTGCGCGTCTACACCGCCACCGAGCTGGCGCGCATGCTCGAGCGGGCCGGCTTCTCCGAGCCCGACTGCTTCGGGGATCTCGAGGGTGCTGAGCTCTCGCGGGAGACGAGGCTCGTGATCCGAGCGCGGAAGCCCGGCGCATGACAGATCTCACCACCTATCGCGACCGCTTCCCGATCCTGGCAGAGACGACCTACCTGATCAGCCACTCGCTTGGGCCGATGCCGCTCGAGGCGAAGGCCCGTCTCGACGCCTACGCGGACACGTGGATGAAGCGCGGGGTCCGCGCCTGGGGCGAGGGCTGGTGGGAGACGCCGATGACGGTCGGCGACCAGATCGCCCGCCTGATCGGTGCCCCGCCCGGGTCGACCGTGATGCACCAGAACGTCACCGTCGCCTCGGCGGTCGTGCTCTCCTGCTTCCCGTTCACGGGCGATCGGCGCCGGATCGTCTACGGCGAGGGCGAGTTCCCGTCGGTCCGCTACCTCCACCAGGCGCAGGCGGGGCGAGGCGCCGAGGTGGTCGTCGTCGCCCAAAGGGACGACGAGGACCTCGTCGAGGTGATCGACGAGCGGACGCAGCTCGTCCTCCTCAGCCACGTGCTGTTCAAGACGGGGCTGGTCCAGGACGTCGAGCCGGTGATCCGACGGGCCCACGAGGTGGGCGCTCACGTTCTCCTCGACGCGTACCAGTCGGTCGGCGCCGTCCCGCTCGACGTCGGCGCGCTCGGTGTCGACTTCGCCACCGGAGGCAGCGTCAAGTGGCTCTGCGGCGGGCCGGGCGCCGGTTGGCTCTACGTCCGGCCTGATCTCGCCGAGCGGCTCGAGCCGACGCTGGTCGGTTGGCAGGGCCACGCCGACCCGTTCGCCTTCGAGCCGGAGCTGCGCTACGCGTCGGGCGCGGCGCGCTTCCTGACCGGGACGCCCAACGTGCCGGCGCTCTACGCCGCCACCGCGGGGTACGACATCGTCGAGGAGATCGGCGTGGCGCCGATCCGCGAGCGCTCGCTAGAGCTGACCGCGCGGTTGACCGGCCTGCTCGACGAAGCCGGTTACGAGGTCGTCAGCCCGCGGGAGCCCGAGCTTCGGGGAGCCACCGTCGTCGTGCGCGTCCCCGACGCTCCGGCGGTGCACGCCGAGCTCCAGCGCCGGGAGATCCTCTGCGACTTCCGCCCGGACGTCGGGCTCCGGCTCGGGCCGCACTTCTTCACGACCGAGGAGGAAGTCGACTTCGCAGTCGATCAGATCGCTGAGATCGCGACGAGCTCCCGTAGACGGTCTGCATAGAGCGGCGCCGAAGGCTCGTCCTCGTGGCGGAAGTAGCAGTAGACCTCGACGCCGGCGGCGATCAGCGGGCGGATCCGGTCGGCCAGGGCGTGGAGGTCACCGTCGTCGTACGGGGGGTCCCGGAACCGGAGGTAGCGGAACGGCGCGCTCCCCTCGAGGTCGTTCACGCGCACGGCGTTCTCGGGCAGGGTGGTCTCGACCCCCTCCCAGGTGGCGTGCCGGAAGTCGAGTGCGATCTCGAGCGCGGGGTCGACGGACCCCAGCACGAGCTGGAGGAAGCCTTCGTCACGGGGCGACCCCACCACCATCCGGATTGGCCCGAGCCGGTCGCCGAGCTGTCGAACACGTTCCTCGAACGTCGCGATCTGGCCCAGTCGGTACGCGTTCAGCTTGGGGGCGAAGCGAAAGCCGGGCGGCGTCGCCGCAGCCCAGCGCTCGAACTGCTGCTCGGCCGGAAGCCGGTATCCCGTCGTGTTCAGCTCGACAGTGGGCAGGCGCTCGGCGTAGAAGCGCAGGAAGTCCGCCGGCTTCGCCTCGGCGGGGTAGAAGCCCGGCTTCCACGTCGGGTAGGACCAGCCGGAGGTGCCGACATATGGCCCGGTTACACTCGGCGGCATGGCTGTCACTCCCGAAGTCATAGCCCAGGGGTCGATCCCCGTCCTCGACCACGGCTTCGTCCGTCTCGATGAAGCGATGGCTGACGACCTCTCGGTCGTGAACGGCGCGCGGGTCAGCTTCGCGAGGCACAAGACCGAGCTGGACGACTCCGACGCCGGCCTGATCCGTTTTCTGATGCGCGAACGGCATGCGAGCCCGTTCGAGCACGCGGTGTTCCGCTTCCACGTTCGCTGCCCGATCTTCATCGCCCGCGAGTGGTTCCGCCATCGCTGGTCGTCGTTCAACGAGTTCAGCATGCGGTACGCGAAGGCGACCGAGGACTTCTACGTCCCCGAGCCGGAGGATGTCCGCAGCCAGGTCGGGAAGCCGGGCGCCTACTCGTTCGAGCCGGTCTCCGACGAGGTCGCAGAGACGACGCGCGAGGAGCTGCGTGGTGTCTACGAGACCGCCTACGGAGCCTACGAACGGTTGGTCGAGCTCGGTGTGGCGCGGGAGCTCGCTCGCGCAGTTCTACCCGTCGGGGCCTACACGGAGTTCTACTGGACGGTCAACGCACGGTCGCTGATGAACTTCCTATCGCTACGCAACGCCGAGGCCGCGCAGCGGGAGATTCGTCGCTACGCGGAGGCGTGCGAGCGCTTCTTCGCCGATCGGATGCCCGTGACCCACGAGGCGTTCGTCGCCGCCGGGCGAGTCGCGCCTTAGGCGCGTGTAGTCCAGAGCACCGGCGTGTCGCTGTGGGTCTTCGCGTCCCAGCGCGTCACAACCCAGCCGTCGAAGCTCTTCAGGTCGTACGCGGCTGACATCCGCAGTGTCCGCTGAGTGCGATCGGCGACGTTGAAGGTTCCGCAAGTGACGACCGGCTTCCCACGCTTCGCGAGCGCAAGCGTGTAGTAGTCGCCGCCGGTGAGCGGCGCGAGGCCCCGAACGGTGAGGATCATCGGCCAGTTTCCGTCCGCGTCGCGACGACCGACGTTGACGACGCCCGTCGCGTCGCTTCTCCCGGTCAGCGGTGCCGTCCGCGAGATCTGAATACCGGCCGTCTCGCTACCGCTGCCCTCGGATTCGGAGCCGCCGACAAGGTAGCCCAGCCCGAAGGTGCCTGCGAGGACCGCGCCGACGAGCACGAGCGCGGCGCCGAGGCGTCGCCTTGGCAGCCACGAGAGGTCACGCTCGTCCTCGGCCGATGTTTCGGTCTCGACCCGTGGCGCGGCGGTGGCGAGGGCGGCGGAGAGCTCGGGCGGCGGGCCGGCCTCCACGAGGAGCTCGTGCACCCGGCGGAGGCGTTCTCGCTCGTCGGGCTCCTCGATCCCGTTCACGAGCTCGTCGAAGTCGGGCGAGCGGCTCACAGGACGTCTCCGAGCAGGTCGGCGAGGCGGGCAAGGCCGGTCCGCGTGCGCGTCTTGACCGTTCCGAGGGGGATCCCGAGCAGGTCGGCGATCTCGGATTGCGAGCGGCCGCGCCAGTAGGCGAGCTCGATCACGACGCGCTCGTTCTCGGGCAGCTCGGCAAGCGCTCGGTGGACGCGCCAGGCGACCCAGCCGGCCTCGGCGCGTTCGGCGGGCGTGTCATCGCCTGCTTCCTCCTCGACCCCATCGACAGGAGGCTCACGGCGCACCCGCCCATTGTCGACGATCGCGTTGCGGGCCACGGCGTAGAGCCACGGCGCTCCGGGCCCGCGGTCGGGCCGGTAGCTGCCGGCCGCGCGCCACACCGAGGCAAACGTCTCCTGGACGGCGTCCTCCGCGCGTCCGCGATCTCCGAGCCTGCGGAGGGCGAGCCCGAAGACCGGCCGGGCGTAGCGCTTGTAGAGGATCTCGAACGCGTTGCGGTCGCCTAAGCCGACCCGGCTGATCAGCTCGCCGTCGCTGACGTCGGATTGCACGACGCGAATGGTTGCGGCTGGACGCGCGGTCGGCAAGCGCCGTGCCGCTACGAGCGTGGAGGACGCGTTCATCTCTCGGGTCTCTACGGTGGCGTTACTCGCACGGTTTGGAGCAGGCGGCCCCCGTCGACGACGAGTGTCGTCCCCGTGACGAAGTCGGCCCCCGCGAGGAAGGCAACCGCATCGGCCACATCCTCAGGCGAGCCGATGCGTCCGAGAAGCGTCTCGGCGGCGCGGCGCTCGATCTGCTCGGGATCGACGGCGACCGTTCCAGGCGCGATGCCGCAGACTCGAACCTCGGGCGCGAGGGCGCGCGCGAAGACACGCGTCAGCATCGACTGGGCAGCCTTCGCGGCACAGTGCGCCGCGAACGACGGCCACGGCTGGTACGCGGCGACGTCCTCGATCATGACGACGACGCCGCGGGCTTCTCGCAATGCCGGCGCGGCGGCCTGGGTGACGAAGAAGCTGCCCTTGGCGGTTGCGCCGAACGCCGCGTCCCAGTCGGCCTCCTCGATTTCGTCGATGGGCCGAGGACTGAACCCCTCGCCGGCGGCGTTCACGAGCAGGTCCAGGCCGCCGAGTCGCTCGAGCGCCGCGTCGACGAGGCTGCGTGCGCCCGCTGCGGTCGAGAGATCGCCGTCGGCCCGACCGGCGGCGACGACATCCCAGCCATCGGCGCGCAGTCGGTCGGCGATTGCCGATCCGACACGACCCGTTCCTCCGGTGATGAGGGCGTGCACAGCGGCAAGAACTGTAAGGAGTTGTTTGGAGGCGTAAGGAGTTGTTCCGGCGGCGTAAGGAGTTATTTCGGATTCGCGGATTCGCGTTGCGGCCGCCGTAGGGTGGGGAATGCAGTACCGACCCTGAAACGAAGAGGGGGTTCTCAGTAGATGAGGAAGGTACTTCTGCTTCTCGTTGCGATTGCCGGCGTCGCTACGGCGACGGCGTCGCTGGCCGCGGTCACCCGCGTGGTGGCAATCAGGCCTGCCGGCTTCGCTCCGGTCACTCGAACGATTCAGACCGGTGACAGCATTCGGTGGCGCAACGACGACACCGTCAACCATCAGGTCGTCGCCGACAACGGTCACTTCGCCTCGCCGGTGCTCCGGCCGAGGCAGAGCTACACACGGGTCTTCAACACGGCGGGCAGGTTCGCGTACAGGGATGCGCTCGAGCCCGCCGAGCGCGGGACGATCGTCGTTCAAGGACCGCCTCCGTCGGTCTCGATCGCTCTGTCGCAGGGGACCGTCTTCTACGGCGCAGGCATCCGGCTCACCGGATTCGTCTCGTCGGGCGCGCCGAACCAGCGCGTCGAGATCTGGGGCCGCCCGTTCTCCCAGGCGTCGTTCCAGAAGGTGGCCGACGTCCTCACGGTGGCGGCCGGTGGGTACGACTGGGCAACCGTGCCGCAGACGCTCAGCTACTTCCAGGCTCGGTGGGGCAACCGCGCGAGCGCGATCGTGACCGTGGGTGTCCGCCCGCGGATGACGCTCATTCGCCGCGCGCCCTGGTTCGTCACCTCCGCCAAGGTGGGCACGCCGCTCGCCGGCCGGTGGGTGTACGTGCAGCGGCGTTCGTCATTCAACCAATGGGTCAACATCAAGAAGGTGCGGCTCGGGAGCTCCGGCGCGCGACGCTTCAAGCTCGATCTGCGGCCCGGCCGGAACATCCTGCGCATGTTCATGACGACGAACCAGGCCGGTTCGGGCCTCCTCTGGAGCCATAGCCGGACGATCGTCGTCACCAAGCGCCGCTAGGCTCGGCCTGCGACGCATCAGTCGAGGAAGCTGGGGGGACCGGGAGGTTCCCCCAGCGTTATGCTCGCCCTCGGTTACGACCTGAAAGGAGTCCTTTGTCGACGCTCGCCTTCAATCACGAGGAGATCGCTCCGCGCGAGCTCAAGCCCCGCCTTTACGAGCTCGACGGCATCTCGCGTGAGACCGTCGAGGCTCACTACAAGCTCTACCAGGGCTACGTCGCCAAACGGAACGAGATCCTCGGCAAGCTCGCCGAGGTCGATATCTCTGCTGCCAACCAGGTCTACTCCGAGCTCCGAGCGCTGAAGGTTGATCTCTCCTTCGCGGTCGGCGGGATCAAGAACCACGAGATCTACTTCGACCACCTCGGCGGCGACGGTGGCGACCCCGACGGGTCGATCGCCGAGTTGATCGACCGCGACTTCGGCTCGGCGGACGCCTGGCGCGCCGACCTGAAGGCGACCGGCCTGGGCGGGCGAGGATGGGCGTGGACGGCGTACGACTGGGACGAGGGCCGGCTGTTCAACTACCTCGGCGACGCGCAGAACACCTATCCGATCTGGAACGCGACCCCGCTCGTCGCCCTCGACGTCTATGAGCACGCGTACTTCCTCGACTACCAGACCGACCGGGCAAGCTACATCGACGCGTTCTTCGCGAATCTCGACTGGGCGACCGTCAACGACTGGGTCTCCGGATACGCGATTCAGCTTCGCTGAATCGCTTCGCGAAAAGTCTCACGACTTTTCGCGACCGTATTGAGCCGGGCGCCCTCGGGGCGCGCACCGTTCAGCTTGGTCTTGCCGAGGGACAGGGCTTGTCTGTGGATCGCTCGGTGCGTGATTCGTGACGGGGTCTGACCCATCACCGAAGCGTCACGACGCGAGCCAGGCGCGGAGGTCGGTGTGCGGTGCCGGGGCCTCGTCGCCGGCGAGCTCCCGCCGCAGATCCCCCGCTGTGCCATGCCGCTCCGCGACGACGTCGTGCGTGTGGATCGTCTCCAGGTTGACCTGCCGTGAGAGCAGGAAGTCCGCGTCGTCCAGATCGGGATACGCGTTGAGCGTCCCCTGGAGCGCCAGCCGCACCGAGTCTTCTGCGAAGCGCGGCTGGAGATGCGCGTGCTCGACGACGAAGAGCTCGTCCGGCCGCTTGAGCAGCTCGTAGACGGGCGAGCTCATGGACGACTCGACGATCTGGACGAGCTGCTCGGCGTTGACCCGCGACTCGGTGCCGAGGTACAGCGTCCCTCGTCCGCGCTGGTTGTGGGTCGCGAGCGGGACCAGCTCGAGAATCCGCTCGATGTCGCCCTCGCCGAAGCCGGCCTCGAGCAGCCGCGCGCTCGCCGCATTCCGCACGAGCCCCTGTGCGCAAGGGCAAGCGTTGATCCCGGCGGCCTCCACGCCGACGACGCGCCGTACGCCGCGGGCGCTCGCGGCCGCGACGCCGATCAGCGCGACCATCTCCTGCGTTGGCAGGTCGGTAACCGGCGTCCGCCGCTCAATCGGGTAGCGGGCGACGATCCGCGTCTCCGCTCGACCGGCGCCCTGACGCTCGACGATCTGCTCGGCGATGTGCGCCGCCAGCTCCTCGACGAGGAAGGCCTCCTCGAGCACGACACGCTCGATCGCCTCTTCGAACAGCTCGGGGAACCGCGACATGTGGACGCCCTTCTGGGCACCGTGGAGGTCGACGGTGCAGTCGATCTCGGCAGCGATCAGCTTCTCGTTCGAGCCGTACCGAATCCTGATCGCCTTCGAGGCTCCGCGGACGCCCGCGTGCGAAAGGCCCAGCCGGACCTCGGGCTCCGAGGCCTGAAGATCGTCGGCAAAGACATGACGCAGGTCGGTCATCGGTGGATAATGCGGACCGTAGCAGCGAGAAAACGCGTGGCCCCACAGACGTTCGCCCAGCTTGTTTCGCTCGCCTGCCATGACCTCAGGACGCCGCTCGCGACGGCCTCGGGGTTCGCGCGCACGCTCGAGCGGCTCGACGGCCTCGGTCAGCCGTCCGGTCGATACGTCGAGATGATCGCGGCGGCCTCCGACCAGATGGCAGAGCTCCTCGACCTGCTCAGCGCCGCGGCACGTGTCGAGGACGGTCGCTTCGAGCCTCAGCTCCAGCCGTCCAATACACGCGAGCTCGCGGATGCCGCCGCGCAGCGGCTTCCGGACGGTGCCGCGTCAGTCGCCGGCGAAGGCGCAGCGGTCGAGGCTGACTCGAGCTGGGCGGCGGTGTCGCTGGGCGCGCTCGCCGAGGCCGCGCGCCGTCACGGCGGCCTCGACGAGATCGTGCTCGCCGTCGACGGGCCGACGATCGAGATCTCGCCCATCGTCGCCGGCGCGGGCGAGATCGCGACCGGCGACGACCTGCGCGACTTCGCCGCTGCGGTCGGGGCACGAGTGCTCCAAGTCTCCGGAGCGACCGTCGAGCTGGACGACGACCGGTTGCGAGTGCGCTTCTAGCGCAGGAGCTTCGAGAGCCGCCGGTCCTTGAGGATCCGGCCTCCTGTCTGACAGGACGGGCAGTAGTAGATCGTGTGCTCCTCGAAGTCCACCTGCGCGATCGGCGTTCCGCACACGTAACAGGGCTCCGCGAGCTTCCTGTGGACGCGGTACGTGCGCTGGTCGTTCGCACCGCGCTCGCGCAGCTCGAGCCCGCGCGCGAGCTCGGCGTCGATCGCCCTCGCGAGGCGCTCGACCTCGTCGTCGCCGAGCTCCTTCGTCAGCGCGTAGGGGGAGAGCTGCGCGCGGTGAAGGATCTCGTTCGCCCAGGCGCGGCCGATGCCGGCGATGACCTTCTGGTCGCGCAGGAGCGAATGCAGCCGCCGCGACTCGCCGGCGCAGATCTCGGCGAGCCGCTCGGCTCCGATCCCGTAGGCCTCGGGCCCGAGGTGGTCCAGCTCGGCGTCCGCCTGCTCAGGCGTGAGCAGCCAGACGCCGGCCCGCTTCTTCGCCCCGGCCTCGGTGAGGAGCAGCCGCGAGCCGCCCTGGAACTCGATCCGCAACGCGGGCGCCTTCGGCCCGTCCTTGCCGGCCTCGAGGTACCGCAGGCGGCCGGCGGTCATCAGGTGGACGAGGAGGACGAGCTCGTCGTCCTCGGTCGGGAAGAGCAGTCGCTTGGCGCGCCGCTCGGCTCCGGAGAAGCGCCGACCGTCGAGCGTGGACAAAGGCGGGTCGTAGGTCTTCAGCGTCGCGATGTGCGCCGGGCCGGCCTTCGCGATCGGAGACGCGCTGACTGGATCGTCGAGCTGACGACGCCACGCTTCCATTTCGGGGAATTCAGGCAACTGTCACTAGTCTCCGGCTCCGATGGCCGATCCGATCACGGTAGCCGTCCGCCGCGGGGAGTCGGTGGAGTCGCGCCACCGCGTGCACGCCGTCGCCGTCCAGGACGGGACGGTGATCGCGGAGGCGGGCGACGGCGGCCTGGTCACGTTCATGCGCTCCTCGGCCAAGCCCATCCAGGCACTCCCGCTGAGCCGGGCCAACCCGGAGCTGGACGAGCAAGGACTCGCGATCGCATGCGCGTCGCACCTGGCGCTGCCCGAGCAGCTCGACGCCGTCCGCTTGCTGCTGGCAGCCGCTCCGGCCGGCGAGGACGAGCTCGAGTGCGGCCCGGCCGGCGACCCACCCGAACGGATCAAGCACAACTGTTCCGGCAAGCACGCGGGGATGCTCGCGCTCTGCCGAGCCCATGGCTGGGAGTCGCAGGGGTACCGCCTGCCCGACCACCCGTGCCAGCGCGCGATGCTGACCGAGGTGGCACGTGCCGCCGATGTCGCCGAGGACGAGCTGGAAACGGCCGTGGACGGGTGCGGCGTCGTCACGTTCGCCATGCCGCTCGAGCGGATGGCACTTGCCTTCGCCCGCCTGGAGCGCCTCGACGGCGGTGACCGCGTCGCCGCGGCGATGCGCGCGCACCCGGGGCTGATCCGCGGTCCGGGCGGCGTCGACACGGTGTTGATGCGCGCCCGGGAGGGCTGGATCGCCAAGGGCGGCGCCGAGGGCCTCATGTGCGCAGCCGGACCGAGCGGGCTAGGCCTCGCGCTGAAGGTCGAGGACGGCGCGTCGCGTCCTGTGGGTCCTGCCCTCGCCGCGTTCCTCGAGCGCGTTGGCTACCCGGTCAACAAGCTCGAGACGATGCGGCTTGCGAACAGCCGGGGCGAGGTCGTCGGGGAAATTCGAGCCGAATGACACGTGTGGAAAAAAATGTTCGCCCCCTGTGGGTCCCGTTGTAGTATCGAGCCGCCCGGAGGCAGTCGGCTCGCGGTGACCGGCTCTCTTCGTGCATCGAGGTCGAACCTCCCCGGTCCCAGCACGACGAGAGAAAGCGAGGCCCCCTTTGCTCACGGTCGACATCTCGCTCCCCGACGTCGAAGAGCTCCACAAGCTCGTTCAGGACGGCCAGGAGAAAGGGTTCCTCACCTACGATGAGATCGTGTCTTCGCTCGAGGAAGTCGAGCTGAGCAAAGAGCAGATCGAAGACTTCTATACGTACCTGATCGACCATTCGATCGAGCTGCACGAAGGCGAGCAGCACAAGCACCCGCCGCACGAGCAGCCGGCGCTGGCCGCCGAGGACGAGGCCAATCTGAAGGCGCCGAAGCTGGACCTGACTGTGGAGCCGTCGCTCGACTCACTGCGGCTCTATCTGCGAGAGATCGGCAAGGTGCCGCTGCTGACCGCCGACCAGGAGGTCTACCTCGCGAAGCGGATCGAGCGCGGCGACATGATCGCGAAGACGCAGATGATCGAGGCGAACCTGCGGCTGGTCGTCTCGATCGCGAAGGGCTACCTCGGCCGAGGACTCTCGTTTCTCGACCTGATCCAGGAGGGGTCGCTGGGCTTGATCCGGGCGGTCGAGAAGTTCGACTACCGCAAGGGGTTCAAGTTTTCGACCTACGCTACGTGGTGGATCCGCCAGGCGGTCACGAGGGCGATCGCCGACAAGGCTCGGACGATCCGGATTCCGGTGCATATGGTCGAGAAGCTGAACAAGGTCGTGCACATCGAGCGCCAGCTCGTCCAACGCCTTGGGCGGGAGCCGCAGCCGGAGGAGATCGCCTTGGAGCTCGAGATGACGACCGAGGAGGTGCGGGAGATCCTGCGCATGTCGCAGCTCCCCGTCTCGCTCGAGAAGCCGATCGGCGAGGAGGAGGAGTCCGAGCTCGGTGACTTCGTCGAGGACGACACGGTGGAGTCCCCTTTCGACACCGCCTCACTGACTCTGCGCCGCGAAGACGTCCAGCGCGCGCTCGATTCACTGCCCGACCGCGAGCGCAAGGTGATCGAGCTCCGCTTCGGGCTCCTCGGCCACCAGCCGTTCACGCTCGAGGAAGTGGGACGGGCCTTCGGCGTCACGCGTGAGCGCATCCGCCAGATCGAGAACAACACCCTCAAGCGCCTCGAGACGCTGCCCGAAGCCCAGGGCCTGAAGGACTGCGTCAGCTAGAGGGCGGCGCGTCGTCGGACTCGACGCGCTCGAGCGGCATGAAGAGGCCGCAGTGCGGGCACTTGAAGCCCGCCTGCTCGGTGTTCGCGGCCAGGATCTCGGCCTGGAACGTCTTGCCGCAATGCACGCAGACGACTTCCTCGACGGCTGGGCGACGCGTCATCTCTCGACGCTAGCAACCGCCGTCAGGCAGCGAGTCGAAGCTCGTCGAGCTCCTTCGCCTCCGTGACGATGATGCGGCGATGGAGCTGGATCGCGACGGCGCCCTCCGGGCGCAACGCGCACTTGCAGGCCTCGAGCAGCCGGCGGTAGTGGCCGAGCCCGTCCCCCGGCGCGAAGACGGCCTCCGCCGGTTCGGCGGCCAGCTCGGGCCGCTCCGCTCGGAGGCTGTCGGGCAGGTACGGCAGATTCGCGACGACGAGGTCGAGGCCGCCGGGAACACCGTCGAGCAGATCGGTGTGGAGAACATCGACGCGGTCGCCCAACCCGTGGCGAGAGACATTCGAGCGGGCCAGCGTGACGGCCGCCGCGCTCGTGTCAGTAGCCCAGATGCGCGCTCCCGGGACGAGGGTCCCGAGCGTGACGGCGATCGCCCCCGAGCCCGTCCCGACGTCGGCGACGCGCGCAGAGCCGTCGCCGAGCCGCTCGGCCGCCACCTCGACGAGGCGCTCGGTGGCGGGGCGTGGCACCATCACCTCGCCGGGGGCGCTGAGTAGATGGATGCCGCTGAAAGGAGTCTCGGTCATCGCGTATTTCTGTGTCGACGTTCGGAGAGTTCTTACTTAGCGGTTCGGGTAAGAAGGCACCCACGCGTCGACACGAAGCCGGGGATTCGACCCAGGAGGCAACTGTGAAGAGCTTTGAGCTCGTGATCGTCGGAGGCGGACTCGCTTCGGCCCGGGCGATCAAGTCGTTCCGCGAGTCCGGGAGAGAGGGATCGATCGCCTTGATCTCCAGGGACTCGACGCTGCCCTACCACCGCCCGCCCCTCTCGAAGCGGTTCCTGCGCGGCGAGACCGACGAAGAGCCGCTCGTCGAGGACCAGGCGTTCTACGCCGACCACGACGTCGAGGTGATGCTCGAGACCGACGTCTCCAGCGTCGACACGCGGGAGCGGTCGGTCCAGCTCGGAGAGGACCGACTGGGCTACGCGAAGCTCCTCCTCGCCACCGGCGCCTGGCCTCGCAGGCTCCCCGTGCCCGGCGCCGACCTGGACAACGTCTTCACGCTCCGCACGGTCGCGAATTCGAGGGCGATCCGGGCCGCAGCGGGGTCCTCCGAGCGCGCCGCGGTCGTCGGCGCCGGCTTCATCGGCATGGAGGTGGCGGCGTCGCTGCGCCAACTCGGGAAAGAGGTCTCGCTGATCCACCTCGGTCGCTGGCTCTTCGATCAGCTCGGCGTCGAGCAACTGAGCGACGAGCTGGCGGCGCTCTACGAGTCGAAGGGGGTCGAGCTCGTCCTCGGGAACGAGGTCGCGTCGTTCGAGGGCAACGGCAGCCTTCAGGCCGTGGTCAGCAAGAACGGCCGACGGGTCGAGGCCGACATGGCCGTCGTCGGAATCGGCGTGGCGCCGGTGACGGACTTTCTCGAGGGCAGCGGCATCGAGCTCGACGACGGCATCGTCGTCGACCAGCGCTTCGAGACGAACATCCCGGACGTCTACGCAGCCGGTGACGTCGCACGCTTCTACGATCCCCTCTTCGGGCGCCGACGCAGGATCGAGCACTGGTCGAACGCCAACTACCAGGGCACCGAGGTCGGCAAGGTGCTCGCCGGGACCGGCGAGGGCTTCAACACGATCTCGACGTTCTTCACCGAGATCTTCGGGATCACGATCAGGGTGTTCGGCGACGCGCGCCGCGACGCACAGGTCGCCGTCCACGGCTCGCTGCTCGAGAACGACTTGTACGCGCTCTACGGCGACGAGAACGAAGAGGTGATCGGCGCGCTCAGCATCGGCCAGTCCGAAGAGGTCGAGGAGCTGCTCAAGCAGCAGGTCGGCACCCACGCGCCGCTCCGCGAGCTGACGCCCTAGCGGCTACGCGCAGTACTCGTCGGCGACCGAGAGCGCCTCGTCGAGGATCGCGATCCCCTCGTCGAGCTCGTCCGTCGTGATGTTCAGCGGCGGGCAGACCATGACGACGTTCCAGTGCGTCATCAGGTAGAGGCCTCGCTCGAGCGCAGCCTTCGCCATCCTCGCTACCGGCGCGAAGTCATCGCCGGTCGCATTGAAGGGGACGAGCGGCTCGCGGGTCTCGCGATTCCGCACGAGCTCGAGCCCCCAGAAGCACCCGAGGCCGCGCACGTCGCCGATCGACGGGTGCCGTTCCTGGAGACCGCGCAGCCGCTCCTCGAACTGCGGCCCCAGCTCCGCGGCGTGCTCGACGATGCCTTCCTCCCGGAAGGCCTCGATCGAGGCGACCGCCGTCGCGCAGGCCAGCGGGTGGCCGCTGTACGTGAGACCGCCGGCGAAGTACTTGTCGCGAGCCCAGTCGGCAATCTTCTGGGAGACGACCATCGCGCCGAGCGGGACGTAGCCTGAGTTGATCCCCTTGGCGACGGTGAGGATGTCGGGGACGACGTCCCAGTTCTCACAGGCGAACCACTTGCCGGTTCGGCCGAAGCCGGCCATGACCTCGTCGCAGATCAGCAGGACGCCGTAGCGGTCGCACGTCTCGCGGATCGACTGGAGGTAGCCGTCGGGTGGGACGATGATTCCGTTCGTCCCGACCACCGTCTCGAGGATGACAGCGGCGACCGTGTCCGGCCCCTCGTACATCAGGATCTCCTCGAGGTGCGGCCCGCCCGTGCAGACCGGACAGGGATCCGGATGGCCGGCGGGGCAGCGGTAGGTGTACGGATCGAGCATCCGGACGACGCCGGGGATCCCGGGCTCGGCGGGCCAGCGCCGCGGGTCGCCCGTGAGCGTGATCGCGCCGGCGGTCGCTCCGTGGTAGGAGCGGTAGCGCGCGATGATCTTGTGGCGCCCCGTGAACCAGCGGGCGAGCTTGATCGCGTTCTCGTTGGCCTCGGCGCCGCCGTTCGTGAAGAACGACATCACGAGATCGCCGGGCGTCACCTCCGCGAGCAGCCGCCCGAGCGTCGACCGCGACTCGCTCGCCATCGGCGGGCCGATCGTGCAGAGCTGCTCGGCCTGATCCTTGATCGCCGCGACCAGCTTCGGATGTTGGTGCCCGAGCGAGAGATTGACGAGTTGCGACGCGAAATCGAGGTACCGGCGCCCGTCGTAATCCCAGAAGTAGCGTCCCTCGCCGCCGGCAACAGCGATCGGCGAGATGGCGTCCTGCACTGACCACGAGTACAGGACGTGGCGCTTCGCGTCCTCGACGATTTGCTCGCCGAGCTTCGGGTTGGCCTCGACGATGGCCACGCCTCGATCCTATAGCGCTAGTCTGGCTGCGAGCGCAAAGGAGGACGAGATGACTGAGGTCTTGGAGAAGCAGCAGCAGCAGGCGACCGAGCTCGGACGGGTCAGCCACTGGATCGGCGGGCAGTTTGTCGCCGGAGAGTCGGGCCGCACCGGCCCGGTCTTCAACCCGGCTCTCGGTGTCCAGACCAAGGAGGTTGACTTCGCGTCCGTCGAGGAGATCGACCGCGCCGTCCAGACCGCCAAGGAGGCGTTCGCGACGTGGCGCACGGTCTCGCTCTCCAAGCGCCAGGAGCTCTTCTTCGAGATCCGCGAGCTCGTCCACCAGCGCCGGGACGAGATCGCCGCGATCCTCACCGAAGAGCACGGCAAGGTCTTCTCGGACGCCAAGGGGGAGGTGCAGCGCGGGCTCGAGGTGATCGAGTTCGCGTGCGGCATCCCGACGCTGCTCAAGGGCGGCTTCTCCGAACAAGCCTCGACCGGGATCGACGTCTACTCGATCCGGCAGCCGCTCGGGGTCGTCGCGGGGATCACGCCGTTCAACTTCCCGGCGATGGTGCCCATGTGGATGTGGGCGCCGGCGATCGCCAGCGGAAACACCTTCGTGCTCAAGCCGTCGGAGAAGGATCCGTCCGCATCGAATTTCACGGCGCAGCTGCTCAAGGACGCAGGTCTGCCCGACGGGGTCTTCAACGTCGTCCACGGCGACAAGGTCGCCGTCGACGCGATCCTCGAGCACCCGGACATCGAAGCGGTCAGCTTCGTCGGCTCGACGCCGATTGCCCGCTACATCTACGAGACCGGGACGAAGCACGGGAAGCGCGTCCAGGCACTCGGCGGGGCGAAGAACCACATGATCGTGCTCCCGGACGCCGACATCGACATGGCGGCCGACGCCGCGGTCTCGGCGGCCTACGGCTCGGCCGGCGAGCGCTGCATGGCGATCTCGCACGTGGTCGCCGTCGGTGAGGCCGGCGATGAGCTGGTCGAGGCGATCAAGGACCGGCTCCCGAAGATCAAGGTGGGGAACGGGATGGAAGAAGGCGTCGAGATGGGCCCGCTCGTCACCCGCGAGCATCGCGACAAGGTCGCGTCCTACCTCGAGTCCGGCCCGGAGCAGGGCGCGACGCTCGTGGCCGACGGCCGTGAGGCTACGCCCGACGGTGACGGGTTCTTCCTCGGCGTGTCGCTGCTCGACGACGTCACGCCGGAGATGGACGCGTACAAGGACGAGATCTTCGGGCCGGTGCTCGGCGTCACCCGCGTCGACACCTACGACGAGGCGATCCGGATGGTGAACGAGAACCCTTATGGAAACGGGACGGCGATCTTCACCCGCGACGGCGGCGTCGCCCGCCAGTTCGAGTTCGACGTCCAGGCCGGCATGGTCGGGGTCAACGTGCCGATCCCGGTTCCGGTCGCGTACTACTCGTTCGGCGGCTGGAAGCAGTCGCTCTTCGGCGACCGGCACATCTACGGTCCCGAAGGGATCGACTTCTACACCCGGGGCAAGGTCGTCACCTCGCGCTGGCCCGATCCGGCCACGAGCAAGGTCGACCTCGGGTTCCCGCAGACGCGGTAGTCGGACGCAGGAGTCCGGCGCCTAGGCTTCTGCGGTGCCTGCCTGCCCGTCTTGCGGTCAGGAGAACCCTGCGATTGCGCGGTTCTGCCTGGCCTGCGGGGTCTCCCTCGAAGCCGAGAGCGGCCGGTGGGAGGAACGGCGCCTCGTCAGCGTCGTCTTCGTCGACCTCGTCGGCTTCACGTCCCGCGCGGAGCACCTCGACCCTGAGGACGTCCAGGCGCTTCTCCGTCCGTACTTCGACGCGGTCCGGAGCGAGATCGAGTCCTTCGGCGGCTTCGTCGAGAAGTTCATCGGCGACGCCGTCGTCGGCGTCTTCGGCGCGCCCACGGCGTTCGGCGACGACGCCGAGCGCGCGGTCCGCGCGGCGATCGCCGTCCGGGACACGCTGGCTCAGATGGACGAGGAGGATCCGCGTCTCGACCTGAAGGTGCGGATCGCGGTCAATACCGGCGAGGCGCTCGTCACGCTGGACGCACGAGCCGCGCTCGGCGAGGCGATGATCGTCGGCGACGTCATCAACACCGCCTCGCGGCTCCAAGGGGCGGCGCCCGTCGGGGGCGTCCTCGTCGGCGAGGACACCTACCAGGCGACCCGCGATTCGATCGTCTACGCGCCGGCCGAGCCTGTGGAGGCGAAAGGCAAGGCCGAGCCCGTGGTTGCGTGGGTCGCGCTCCATCCGAAGCGGCAGCCGGGCGAGCGCGCGATCGCCGGCCCGCTCGTGGGCCGTGGGCACGAGCTGGAGATGCTGCGCGGAATCTGGGAGCGCGTCTCGGTCGAACGGGTGCCCCACCTCGTCACGCTCGTCGGCCCGGCTGGTGTCGGCAAGACGAGGCTGGCGGTCGAGTTCTCCACCATGGTGCGGAAGCGTGGCGGCCGCCCGGTCCGGGGGCGTGTCCTGCCGTACCGCGAGAGCACGGCGTACTCCGCACTCGCCTTCCAGCTCAAGCAGCTGTGCGGGATCTTCGAGACCGACTCCGGTGAGGCCGCGCTCCTCAAGCTGCACGCCGCCGTCAGCACCCGCGTGCCGGCGGCTCGAGCTCCCGAGGTCACCGAGCACCTGGCGGTGCTGCTGGGCCTCGACCCGCGGGCGAGCATTCCCGACCGCGAGTCCCTGTTCCTCTCGATTAGAACCTTCGTGGAGGCGGTGGCGAGGAACCAGCCGACGATGTTCGTCTTCGAAGACCTCCAGTGGGGCGACGAGGCGCTGCTCGATCTCGTCGAGCAGCTCGCGGCGCGGGTTCGCGATCTCCCGATCCTCGTGGTGGTGCTCGCTCGACCCGAGCTCCTAGACGCGCGCCCCGGCTGGGGCGGCGGCCTGCTCGCGCACACGGCGATCCCGCTGCGCCCGCTGGCTTCCTGGGACGCGACCGAGCTCGCCACCCACCGGCTCGAGGACGCCGGAGTGAGCCTCGACCGCGCCGCGGACCTCGCGTCGGTCGCGGCCGGCAACCCGCTCTTCATCGAGCAGCTCGCGGCTGCGCTCGTGGAGTCGGGCGACCCGGACGCAGCGCTCCCGACGACCATCCGCGGAATCATCGCCGCCCGTCTCGACGCGCTGCCGGCTGCCGAACGCTCGGTCCTGCTCGACGCCGCCGTCGCCGGCAGAGTGTTCTGGCGCGGCGCCCTCGAGCGTATGACGGCCGAGCCCGACGCTTTGACCGACGCCCTCGCGCAGCTCGTGCGGCGGGAGCTGATCACCCGCCAGTCGGCTTCCGCGTTCGAGGGCCACGAGCAGTACGCGTTCAACCACGTTCTCGTGCGTGACGTCGCCTACGAGCTCCTGCCACGAGCGGCGCGGCGAGAGCGACACCGGGAAACGGCGCTCTTCTTCGAGGAGGCGACAGGCGAGTTCGGCGAGGCCGAGACGGCGCTCGCCCGCCACTGGCGGGACGCCGGCGAGCCGGAGCACGCGGTCGCGTACTTCGTCGCCGCGGCGCAAGCTGCCGAGCGGGGCTGGGCGAAGCAGCACGCCGCAGATATGTACCGCGAGGCGCTGCGCATCGTCCCCGCCGAGGACGACACGCGTCGCGAGCTCACGCGCCGGCTCGCGCTTGCCGAGGCCGCGAGCTACCACGTACACGACGCGCGGCTGCTCGAGCGCCGGGGGAACTAGGAAGCGGCCGGGAAGTCCGCCGGCGTGACGTCGCCGGCGATCTCGTACAGCACCTCGATCGTGTGGTCTCCGAGCTGCTTCGCGTGCGCGCGGACCGCTTCCTCGCTCGGCGCGCCGTAGACGCAGTACGTCGAGACGTAGCCGTCGCCGTCGACGACCACGTGGCTGTGCTCCCAGGTGATCTCGGGGAATTCGTTCTCGACGAGCTCCCGGGACCGCCGCCCGACCACGGGCATGTCGGATTCCGTGACCGAGAAGCGCCTGACAACGAGGAATCGCGGCACGTCCGCATCGTAGTGACTCACCGGCGCGTCACCGACCGGTTGGCGTGAATCTGCTTTCTGCCGCCGAGTAATTCGCTCGTGAGCGACATCGATCCGCCCGCCGGAGCGCGGCTTTGCCGCGCGGGAGAGCATCAGGCGCGCGCCGCCGTTCCGTACGGTAGGCCCAGTGGAGGACGCCGTCCTCTTGGAAGGTGTTCTCGAGCTCAAGCCGAGCTAGCTTGTAGAACGAGATCGAACGCTGCACGTCGAGCGACGGGCGCCATCGGGAACCAGTGAGTGGGTTTCGCGGTCGCCGCTTTCCCAACTAGGCGACCGCCGGCACGGCCTTGAGCTCCTCGCCGAAGCGCGCGCGCGCCACGAACTGCCCGACCCCCGGGGAGGCGACGAGCTCGCCGTTTTCGACGAGGACGTTGCCGCGGAGCAGCACGACCTCGGGCGACCCGGTGACCTCGGTGCCCTCGTAGAGGTTGTAGTCGATTTTCGAGTGGTGGTCGGCGGCAGAGATCGTCAGCTTCTTCTCTGGGTCGAAGACGACGATGTCGGCGTCGCTGCCGACGGCGATCGTCCCTTTCCGCGGGTAGAGGCCGAAGAGCTTGGCCGGGTTCGTCGAGAGCAGCTCGACCATCCGGTTCAGCGAGATCCGCCCCGCGCGAACCCCGAACTCGTGGATCATGTGCAGCCGGTTCTCGAGCCCGGGCCCGCCGTTCGGGATCTTCGAGAAGTCGTCGCGGCCCAGCGTCTTCTGGCCGTCCCAGTTGAAGGCACAGTGGTCGGTCGAGATCGCGGAGAGGATGTCGGTCCGCACCGCGTTCCAGAGCACGTCCTGGTTGGCCTTGTCCCTCGGGGGCGGCGTGTACACGTACTTGGCGCCCTCGAAGTTCGGCCGCTCGAGGAACGTGTAGTCGACGAAGAAGTACTGGGTGCAGGTCTCGCCCCACACGTTCCAGCCCTTCTCACGCGCGATCGCGATCGGCTCGACCGCCTCCTGGCAGGAGACGTGGACGACGTAGAGCGGTGAGCCTGCGACCTTCGACAGCTGGATCGCGCGGTTTGTCGCCTCGCCCTCGGTCTCGGGCGGCCGCGTTAGCGCGTGGTATTTCGGCTCTGTCTTCCCCTCGGCGAGCGCCTGCTTGACGAGCACGTCGATCGCGTCGCCGTTCTCGGCGTGGACCATGACCAGCGCTCCGGTCTCGGCCGCGACCTCCATCGTCCGGAAGAGCGTCTCGTCGTCGACCATCAACGCGCCCTTGTAGGCCATGAAGAGCTTGTAGGAGGTGACGCCCTGGTCCGGCAGGGACGCCAGCTCCTCCAGCGTCCCGCCCTCGCGCAGGTCGGTGACGGCCATGTGGTAGCCCATGTCGATCACTTGCTTGCCGTTCGCCTTCGCGCGCCATTCGTCGAGTGCGGCCGCGAAGGTCTGGCCATGGGGCTGGATGACGAAATCGACATGGCAGGTGGTTCCGCCGAAGGCCGCCGCGGTCTGACCGGACTGGACGTCATCGATCGTGACCGTGCCTCCGAACGGCATGTCGAGATGGGTGTGCGGATCGACGCCGCCTGGGAGCAGGTACTTGCCGTCCGCGTCGATGACCTTCTCGGCTTCGACGTCGAGCGACTCGCCGATGAGGGAGATCCGCTCGTTCTCGACGAAGACGTCGCCGACGTAGTCGTCGGCCGCCGTGATCACGCGGCCTCTCTTGATCAGAACGGAACTCATTGCGGATCTCCCTCCTTCGGCGTCTCAGGCGCCGCCTTCGGTCACCTCGACGGTCTCCTTCTGCCAGTTCTCGCCGTTGACGTCGGCGTCGTCCGCCCTGAGCTCCTCGAGCGCCGCCTCGGCGATGTCGGTTCGGTACGCGTCCTTGCTCGCCGGCTCCTTGATCACCTTGCCGGAGACGGCGATCTCATTCGTGGTGTCGAACGACTGCGGGTTCATCACGCCGATCCCGTCCGGCGCCGGCCAGACCAGCGCGTTGATCTCGTTCAGCTGCCAGCGCTGGTGGCCCTCCCCGAGCGTCGGCCCGTTGTCGAGCACGATCCTCAGGCAGTCCTCCGGGTTGTCGCGGCAGTAGATCCAACCGCGGAAGCTCGCCTTCAGGAACCGCTTGGCGATGTCCTGGTTCGCTTCGTCCTGGATCCAGTCGTCGCGGACGAAGATCCCGTCTTCGAGCGCCCCGGTCCCGAGGTCGGACATCTTGAAGACGTTGAGCTCGTCGAGCGTGTAGAGCTGGCCCGTGTCCGGGTTCTTCGTCTCGAGCACCTGGGCAAGCTCGTTGTAGGTCATCGCCGCAGCCGCGTCGACCTCCCGCTTCAGGAAGAGGTTCATGTCGAACGGCTGCGCGACGATCTCGGCATCCTTCTGCGGGTCGATGCCGGCCTCGTTCAGTGCGGCGAAGAGCTTGTGCTCGTTGCCGCCCAGCCAGACACCGACCTTCTTGCCGCGCAGATCGCTGATCTGGGTCAGCCCGGAGTCCTTCCAGGTGAGCTCGGTCATGCCACTGCGCGTGAAGACCTGAGCGATGTTGACGATGTTCTGGCCCTTGTCGCGCGTTGCCAGCAGGTTGTCGAGCCAGTCGATGCCGAACTCGGCCTGACCGCCGAGGACAACCTGTTCGGGAACGATGTCCGGGCCGCCGGGCCTGATCGTGACGTCGAGGTTCTCGTCGTCGAAGAACCCCTGATCGAGCGCCGCGTAGTAGCCGGCGAACTGCGCCTGCACGACCCACTTCGATTGGAGGGTCACCTTGTCCTTCGCGGCCGAGCCGCCTCCGCCGCCGTCGTCGCCCCCGCACGCCGTCAGGGCGAGCGTTGCCGCCCCCAAGGTCGCCGCGAGCACGAGCCACCTGCTCCTCCTCATCCACTTCCCCTTTCCGTGCTCAAATGATTGCCTCACTCCGTCGCGCCACGTGCCGATGGGTGCCACCTCATCACAAGCCGCTCGGCGAGTGCAACGGCGGCGTAGAAAAGGATCCCGAGGATGCTGGCGACCGCGATCGCCGCCCAGGCCTCGGTGAACGCGAACACGCCTGCCTGCCGCCGGATCTGAATCCCCAGCGCTTCCTGCGACCCGCCGAAGTAGTCGCCCACGATCGCACCGATCATCGCGAGTACGGTCGCCACCTTCAACCCGGTAAAGATGTACGGCAACGCGTTCGGGATCCGGACGCGACGGAAGATCGCCACCTCGCCCGCGGCGTAGGAGCGCATCAGCTCGATCTGCTGCGGCCGCACCGAGGTCAGACCGCGCAGGGTGTTGATGAGCACGGGGAAGTAGCAGAGCACGGCGGCGATCACCATCTTCGACAGCGGGTTCAGCGTTCCGAACCAGTTGTTCGTGATCGGCGCGAACGCGATGATCGGGATCGCGTTGGCCGCGATGGCGTACGGCATCATCGCGACACCGAACCTCCTCCACCTGGCCAGCACGAGCGCCGTGAGGATCGCCGCAGACGACCCGATCAGCCAACCGCCGAGTGCCTCCTTGAAGGTGAACCAGCCGGCACTGAACAGCGTATCCCGCTCGGTCCAGAGCGTCTCGAGGATCGCCGAGGGCGCCGGCAGGAGGAAGTTCTGGACGTCGAGGCCGCGAACGAGGCCTTCCCAGAGCGCGATTCCGGCGACGAAGACAACGATGGCGGGTATCCAGTCCCGGGCCCCACGGCCGACTCGCGAGCCGAGGGTGCCTCGCGGGATCGGCTCGACGACCGTGCTGCTCATTGCAGGCCCTCCTCGGCGACGATGAGCTCATCCTCGCCGGCGGGCTCTTCGGCGTCGAAGCCGCCGCCCTTCCGAAGCAACAGGCGAACTTCGCGGATCAGCTCGGCAAAGCGTGGCCCCTCGCGCGTCTCGATCGTCCGGGGCTGCGGGAGGTCGACATCGACGACGCCGACGATCTGACCGGGTCGCGCAGACATGACGACGACGCGTGTCGAGAGGAAGACGGCCTCCGAGATCGAGTGCGTGACGAAGACGACGGTGCTGCCGCTCGCCTCCCAGATGCGCAGCAGCTCGAGGTTCATCCGTTCTCGGGTCATCTCGTCCAGCGCGCCGAAGGGCTCGTCCATCAGCAAGAGCGGCGGATCGAAGGACAACGCTCGGGCGATCGAGACCCGCTGCTGCATCCCGCCCGAGAGCTGCCAGGGATGGTGCCCCTCGAACCCCGTCAGCTCGACGAGATCGACGAGCTGCTTCACCCGGTCGGAGCGTCGCTGCCGGTCCCAGCCCATCATCTCCAGCGGCAGCCCGATGTTCTTCGCGACCGTGCGCCAGTCGAAGAGCACGGCGTCCTGGAAGACGATCCCGTAGTCGCGGTCGAGACGCGCCTGGTGGGCGCTCTTGCCGTTGACGACGACGTCTCCGCTGGTCGGCGCGATCAGATCGCCGATGATCCGCAGCAGCGTCGACTTCCCGCAGCCCGACGGGCCGATCAGCGAGACGAACTCGCGCTCGGCGATCTCGAGCTCGATGCCGCGAAGCGCAACGACTTCACCCTGGCCGAACGCCTTGTCGACACCCTTCAGGGCGACCACGCTCACGCGACGTGCTCCGGTGCTCGTCGGACGACGATCCTTTCAGCGGCGACGACGACGAGAAAGAACGTGATGCCGAGCGCGGCGGCGACCAGGTTCGTCGCCCAGAGGTTCTCTGGCGTCGTCGAGTAGTACTGGTTGAAGTTGAGGATCGCGCCGCCGAGCCCGTCCTGGATCGACGCCGGCAGCTCGCCGATGATCGCGCCGACGACGCTCGCGGTCGCGGCGATCTTGAAGGCGGTGAAGAGGTACGGCAACGAGGTCGGCAGCCGCAGCTTCCAGAAGATGTGCAGCGGGCTCGCCGCGTACGAGCGCATGAGCTCGAGCGCCCGTGGGTCGACCGAGGTGAGACCGCGCAGCGTGTTGATCGCGACGGGGAAAAAGGTGAGGTAGGCGGCGATGATCGAGACGGAGAACCAGTCCGGAAAACCGCGGCCGCCGAACCAGACGACCACCATCGGCGCCACCGCGAGGATCGGGATCGTCTGCGACGCGACGATGTAGGGCAGGAAACCCCGCTGCAGCAGACGCGAGTGCGCAAGGATGGCGCCGAGCGCAAACCCGATCGATGCCCCGAGCGCGAAGCCGACCGCCGCCTCCTTGGCCGTGAAGAGCGCCGCATCCCACAGCACCTCGATCAGCAAGGGGCCGTTCCGCCGTGAAGGCTCGAACAGCTGGCCGACGATGTCGTGGATGTGCGGAAAGGTGATGTCGTTGACTTCGAATGTGCCGATCTTCAGCCCGGTCGTCTCTCCGACCCATTTGAAGGCTTCCCACAGGGCCCAGAGGCCGACCAGCACCGCGGCGAGCATCCCGACCCGAGCGGCGGCAGGGCGCCACACCGCGCCGAGGCCGGAGGGCCGGTCCACCGCCACCGTCGCCATTGCCGAAACGTTAACGTCGCCACGTGGCTGACCTGAACAACATGACCTTCGCCTGCGGGGAGCCGGTCAGGCTGGCCGTCTGCGTCTCGTGAGCCCGCTCGATCCCAGCCGGACCGTCGCCGAGCTCAAGGAGCTTCGCGAGCTGACCGGCAACGAGGACGGTGCCCAGCGCATCGCGTGGACCGACACGTGGGTCGAGGCGCAGGAGTGGATGGCCGGGAAGCTCGAGGGGACCGGCGCGGAGATGGAGTTCGACGAGGCGCGGAACCAGTGGTGGACGCTTCGCGGTCGGTCGGAGAAGGAGCTCCTGATCGGCGGCCATCTCGACTCCGTGCCGAACGGTGGGTGGCTGGACGGAGCGCTCAACGTCGTCGCCGGCTCCGAGGTGCTCCGGCGGATCGCTGAGGAGGGCGAGCCGCCCGCAACCGTTCGCCTGGTGAGCTGGGCGGACGAGGAAGGCGCGCGCTTCGGTCGCTCGCTGTTCGGCTCGAGCGCCGCGGCGGGTTCGATGGCCGATCAGGACGAGCTACGGCAGCTGACGGATCGCGACGGGATCTCGCTCCCGGACGCGATCGGCGCCTACGGCGTCGATCTCGACCGCGCGAAGGACTCCAGCAGTCAGCTCGAGAACGCCGCCGCCTACCTTGAGCTCCACATCGAGCAGGGGCCGGTGCTCGAGTCCATGGACCTGCCGCTCGGCGCGGTGCTGGGGACCTACGGGGTCGAGCGCCACCGGGTCACATGGCGCGGCCAGGCGGCCCATGCCGGCTCGACCCCGATGGACCAGCGTCGCGATGCGCTCGCAGGCGCCGCCAAGCTGGCCCTGGAGCTGCGGCACATCGCGTCGCGGGTAGGCGAGGGCGCAGTCTGCACCTCCGGCGCAGTCGTCTGCTCGCCCGGGATCGTCACGTCGGTTGTCGAGACCGCGGAGCAGCTCCTCGACCAGCGGCACCTCGAAGCGGGGCGGCTGGCCGTGCTGCTCGAGGACGCGAAGGAGCGCTGCTGGCGCTTCGCCAAGGAGGAGAGGATCGAGGTCGAGTTCGAGCGGATCTGGAACATCGAGCCGATCCTCTTCGACGACACGCTGATCGGATTCGCCGACGAGGCGATCGAGGAGGTCGCGCAGTGGTCCCATCGCCTCCCGAGCGGTCCGCTCCACGACGCCGCTGAGGTCTCGCGCGCCGGGATCCCGACGGTGATGGTCTTCGTCCAGAGCCTTCGCGGGCTCTCGCACACGAAGCTCGAGGACACGAAAGAGGAGCACCTCGAGCTGTCCGTGCAAGCGCTCGATCGCCTGGCGACGAAGACGATGAACTGGCTCGAAGGCGGTCGCTAGGACAGCCGGACGAGCGCGACGCCGCCGGCCAGGAGCAGGATCCCCAGCAGGCGCAGCAGCGTGACCGGATGCTCCTCGAAGCCGACCCAGCCGAAGTGGTCGACGAGCAGCGAGGCGAAGGCCTGTCCAGCGAGGATCAGCGCGACGAGCGTTGCCGCTCCGAGCTTCGGAGCCGTCACGATCGAGCCGACCACGTAGAACGCGCAAATAGGCCCAAATTGCCACGGCGGAGAGTTCCAGGGACAATGGCAGTTTCCCTGCTTCGCTCGCTCTGAGGAGGCCCGATGCTCAGCTTTGGCGTCACCGTCCTGCCCGACCCGCCCTCGTCGCGCTTCTTCGAGCTGGTCGAGCTTGCCGAGGAGCAAGGGTTCGAGTACGCCTGGACCTACGACTCGCACATCCTCTGGCAGGAGTCCTACGCGACCCTGCCCCTGGCGGCGGCGCGCACGAGCAAGATCAAGCTCGGGCACTTCGTCACCAACCCCGGCATCCGTGACCCGACGATCACGGCCAGCTGGTACGCGACGATGCAGGACCTCTCGAACGGCCGGATGGTGATGGGCATCGGCCGCGGCGACTCCTCGCGCCGCGTCGTCGGGCTCAAGCCGGTGCGGGTCGCCGAGTTCGAGCGGCGCTGCGCCATGATCAAGGAGCTGATGAACGGCCGGAAGGTCGACTGGAACGAGAAGGAGCTCCAGCTCGAATGGGTCCGGCGAGGGGCTGCCGGAGATTCCGATGTGGATCGCCGGCTACGGGCCGAAGGCGCTCGCCGTCGCCGGGCGAGTGGCAGACGGCGTGATCATCCAGCTCGCCGACCCGGTGATCATCCAATGGATCATGGACACCGCCAGAACGGCCGCGGAGGAAGCCGGTCGCGATCCGGCCGAGCTCAAGTGCATCATCGGCGCACCGAGCCACATCTCGGACGATCTGGCCGACGCGCGTGACCAGGTCCGGTGGTTCCCCGCGATGGTCTCGAACCACGTCATGGACCTGATCGAGAAGTACGGCTGGGAGTCGGAGATCCCGGAGGCGCTGACCGACTTCGTCAAGGCGCGGAAGTTCTACGACTACAAGGACCACAGTCGCGTCGGCGCCGCTCACGGCGAGTTCGTCACCGACGAGATCTGCGACCGCTTCTGCGTGCTCGGGAACGTCGAGCAGGTGACCGAGAAGCTGAGGGAGCTCGAGGCGGTCGGCGTCGACCAGTTCAACATCTACCTCATGACCCACGGCCAGGAGGAAACGCTCGCCGCCTACGGCGACCGGATCATTCCGCAGTTCGAGGGGGTGACCGCGTAATGGCCGAAGTCGTAAAGATCGAAGGCACCGAGGCGACCGCGAAGATCCGCCACATCCTCGCTCCCGCCCTGCTCCCGATCATCACGCTCGGGATCTACTTCTTCTACTGGTGGTACCAGATCAACCGCGAGATGGCGGACTACGGGCGCGCGAAGGGCACGAAGGAGCTCGGCGACAGTCCGGGCAAGTCGCTCCTCGCCGTGACGCTCGGCGCGCTGATCATCGTCCCGGCGCTGGTCTCGATCTGGAACACGACGAAGCGGGTCCAGACGGCCCAGCGTCTGACCGCAATCGAGCCGATCAACGGCTGGATCGCGCTGATCCTCTTCGTCGTCATCACCCCGGCCTACGACGCCTACCTGCAAAGCGGACTGAACCCGGTCTGGCGAGCCCAGGCCGAGACCGCCCAGCCGGAGCCGGAGCCCGCTTCGGCCTAGTCGCTTAACGAAGGCGCAATGGTTGCGCGTCTTCGTTCGGCCTAGTGTTTAGTCCTATGAGGACTAGTCAGGCGACACGCTCGCGGACGAGCTCGCTGACCACGACCGAGTACGCGGTCCTGACGGTGCTCATGGTCGAGAGCCAGTACCAAGCGATCTCCGGTTACGACCTCCTCAAGTGCGTCGAGAAGAGCGTCGGCTACATCTGGAAGCCGACGAAGAGCCACCTCTACGCCGTGCTGCCGAGGCTCGTCGAACGCCGGCTGGTGACGAGGCGCAATGCACCGGGTGAGCGCGGTCCTGAGCGGCAGCTCTACCGCGTGACCAACCGCGGGCAAGCGGCTCGTCCGGTCGTGGCTCGAGGAGCCGGTGCCCGGCGACCAGCAGCTGTTCCTCCTCAAGGCGTTCTACGGAGGCTTGATGAGTCGCGAGGCGCTCGTCGCCCACTACGAGCAGTACCGGGCCGACTCGCAGGCACTGCTCGACGAGCTTCGCGGCGTCGAGCAGACCAATACACGCCGCGACCACGACTACTTCCACTACTTCCTGCTGCGATTCGGGCTCGAGCGGGCGGAGCACTCGATCCGCTGGGCCGACGATGCGATCAAGGAGCTGGAGCAACGATGAAGAGAGCCATCGTCGCGATCATCGCCGTCACCGCCGTCACCGCCGTCATCGCCTGCGGCGGCGCCGGCGCGCATGCCGTCGCACGTCCGTCCGGCACCTGGGTGGGGACGATGACGTTTCGGAGCCCGGCCGGGCTCGAGCCGCAGCCGATCTCGATTCAACTGCGCGGGCGGCGAGCGGTGATCGCCCTCGGGCGTGGTCACACGGCCCGCACCGAGGTGTCGGCCACCATCCGCCGTGGCCGGCTCCGAGTCTCGCTCCCGGGGCGGCCGAAGCGGCTCGTCCTCGACGGGCGCGTCAAGCGCGGTCGACTCGTGGGTTCCGTCGCAGGCCCGGTTCGGGGCACCTTCTCCCTTCGCCGAGGCGCTGCGCTCCAGGAGTCCTCGCTCGGGCTGTACCGCTTCGGCGACGGACGCCCGCTCGGGATCTGGTCGGGAGAGGGCCCGCGGATCGCCACCCTTTACGACGAAGGCGAGATCCGCGGGTTGTACCCCACCCGCTCGAACACCTATGCGATCGGCGCGGGACTCCAGACGAGGAACCCGAGCGCCGGTACGGCGACGTTCACCGGTTCGACCGTCAACTGGCGGGGTGCTCGCGCCGACCGAGTGCTCTTCCGCGCGGAAGAGGTCTTCGTAAGAAGCGGTGGTGCGCTGCTCGGATGCACGCTCACGATTCCCCCCGGATCAGGAAGGCGCTCAGGGATTGTCTTTGCGCACGGGGGAGGGCAGGCTCCGCGCGCGTACAACTCGATCAACCAGGTCTACTTCAACCACCTCGGCCTCGTCACGCTGAGCTGCGACAAGCGGGGCATCGGGCAGTCCGGCGGGTCCTACCGGGGCGACTTCCCGACCGCGCAGGTCGTCGATCGATACGCGCGGGACGTCGAGGCGCAGGCGCGATTCCTCGCCGCGCAGGCCGAGATCGACCCGTCGCGGATCGGTGTCGCCGGCGCGAGCCAGGCGGGCTGGATCATGCCGGTCGCCGCAGCCCGGGAGCCCGCGATCCGCTTCATGGTCGGGTTCGTCCCGCCGACACTGACCCAGGGCGAGACCGATCTCTGGGCGAACTTGAACGGCCAGGGCCAGTCGCAGCCGACCCGCACGGACGAGGATATGGAGGCCGAGGTTCGGCGAGCTGGGCCGAGCGGCGTCGATCCGATGCCGTCGATCCGCGCCATGCGGATCCCGGCGCTCTGGCTCTACGGCGGCAAGGATCGGATCGTCCCTTCGCGCATCTGCGTGGAGCGGCTCGACCCGGTGAGCCGCGAGCCCGGGCGCGACTTCACGTACCGGGTGTTTCCCGGCGGGACGCACGGGCTCGTCCTGACCGCAAACGGTCTCCTGGCCGAGCAGGCCGCCTCGAACCGCATGGTCGACGGGCTCTACCCGACGATCCGAGACTGGCTGCGAGCCCGTAGCTTGGCGCCATAATTCAGCTGTGATCAAGCGACTTTGGAACGCCCTGGTCGGCCTCATGCGGCGGCCTGAGCCTTCGCCCGAGGAGCTGGCCGGACTGCTCGAAGCCGAGGCCGATCGTCAGCGTGTGAAGGACAAGTGGCTCGCGGACGAGGCTCGGAACACTCGGCAGTCTGCAGGGACCGGCCCCGGTATCTAGCCGTTCTTAGGCGTTTTTCAGCAGCGACCGCGACAATCAGGTCGTGAAGATTCTCGTCGTCGACGACGAGCGCGCCGTCCGCGACTCGCTGCGCCGAGCCCTCGAGCTCCAGGGCTACGACGTTGCGCTGGCCGCGGACGGAGCCGAGGCGCTCGCCGAGCTCGAGACCAACGGGCAGGTCGATGCCGTACTGCTCGATGTACTCATGCCCGGGATCGATGGGCTCGAGGTCTGCCGGCGAATCCGCGGCAGCGGGAGCGAGATTCCGGTGTTGATGCTGACGGCGCGTGACGCCGTCGGCGACCGCGTCGCCGGCCTCGATGCCGGCGCAGACGATTACGTGGTCAAGCCGTTCGCGCTCGAGGAGCTGCTCGCCCGGGTGCGGGCTCTCCTGCGCCGGGCCTCGCCGACGGGCGACGGAGTGCTCCGCTTCGCCGACATCGAGCTCGACACGGGAACGCGCGAGGTGCGGCGCGGCGCGGACGAGATCCAGCTGACGAGAACCGAGTTCAACCTGCTCGAGCTGTTCCTGCTCAACCCGCGCCAGGTGCTGACCCGGTCGATCATCTTCGAGCGCGTATGGGGGTACGACTTCGGCTTCGCCTCGAACTCCCTCGACGTCTACATCGGGTACCTCCGGCGGAAGACGGAGGCAGGCGGCAAGCCGCGGCTGATCCACACCGTGCGCGGGGTCGGCTACGCGCTCCGCGAGCAATGAGCTTCCGTGTCCGTCTGACGCTGGTCGCTGCAACGGCGGTGGCCCTGGCCGTCGCGCTCGCTTCGGCGGTCGTCTACGTCGTCGTCCGCGGCGAGCTCCGGGCACAGCTCGACGACAGCCTGCGGGACCGCGCGACGCAGGTCGCGCGAGCCCCGCTGGGCCGGACGCACGACGGGTTCATCGACGTTCCCGGCCCGCGATTGGGCAGTCCCGGCGGCTATATCCAGGCTGTGCTCGCGGACGGCACGACGTTGCGCCTGCGTGAGGCGAACGTCCCGGTCCCGGTTTCGCAGCGCGTGCTCGACGTCGCCGCCGGCCGATCGGGCTCGTTCTTCGCGGACGAGAATGTCGGAGGCACGGGCGTTCGGGTGCTGACCTTCCCCTACGAGCGGGAGCCGGGCGTGGCGCTGCAGGTCCTGCGCCCACTGAGCGAGATCGACAGCACTCTCGCCCGGATCCGAGGCTTTCTGCTGCTGATCGCACTGTTGGGTGTCGGACTCGCCGTCGCCCTCGGCCTGATCGTCTCGCGCGCCGCGATCGCGCCGGTGACAAGGCTGACGCGGGCGACCGAGCGGGTGACCGAGACCGGCGATCTCTCGGAACGGATCGACACGACGCGGCGAGGACGAGCTGAGCCGCCTCGCCGGCAGCTTCAACGCCATGCTCGGGGCACTCGAGGAGTCCACGAACGCGCAGCGCCAGCTCGTCGCCGACGCCTCCCACGAGTTGCGCACCCCGCTGACCAGCCTGCGAACGAACTTCGAGGTGCTGATGAGCGACAGGGAGCTCGATCCTGACGAACGTCGACACCTTCTCGACGACGTCGTCGAGCAGATTGGGGAGATGACCGCGCTGATCGCAGAGCTCATCGAGCTCGCACGTGGCGACCAGCTGCCGAGCGAGCCCGAGGAGGTGCGCCTCGACCTAGTGACCGAGGGCGCCGTCGAGCGAACGAGGCGGGACCGCCCCGGAGTCACGTTCAACACGGAGCTCAGGGAGTCGGTCGTCAACGGTGTCCCGGCCTCGCTCGAGCGCGCGATCGGCAACATCCTCGACAACGCCGCCAAGTGGAGCCCGCCCGGCGGGGAGGTCGACGTCAGCGTCGAGGACGGGACGGTGGTCGTGCGAGACCGCGGCCCTGGGATCGACGCCGACGACCTTCCGCACGTCTTCGACCGCTTCTACCGGTCGTCGTCCGCGAGGACGATGCCCGGCTCCGGTCTCGGGCTGGCGATCGTCCGCCAGGTCGCCGAAGCGCACGGTGGCAACGTCGTCGCCGAGGCTGCCGAGGGGGGCGGGACGCGGATCACGCTCCGGCTGAACGGCGGCCCGCCGAACTCTTAGACAACTCTTCGCCCGGCTTCAGGCCCGCTTTAGGCGCCGCCGCTTTCCTCCTTTTCGTGACGCAGGCAATCCGACGAAGGAGGACGACATGCGACGTCACATGAACAAGCTTGCGCTCGGCGGTGCCGCGCTGATCGCGACCATCGGCGCCGGCGGGGCGATCGCCGCGACGCAGCTCAACCCCAGGCAAGAGAGCCAGGCGGTGGTGAGCGACGCGGCAACGCAGCTCGGCGTCGAGCCGAGCGAGTTGACCGCAGCGCTGAAGGAAGCGCTGGCGAACCGGGTCGATGCGGCCGTCGCGGCAGGCCGGCTCACCAAGGAGCAGGGCGAGCAGCTGAAGGCGCGGATCGAGTCCGGCGACGTCCCGCTGGTCGGGCTCGGCGGGCCGGGCTTCGCTCACCGAGGCGGCCCGCACCACGTCGCCGACCTGGACGCGGCCGCGTCCTATCTCGGCATGACCGAGGCGAACCTGATGTCGGCGCTCGACGACGGCAAGACGCTGGCCCAGGTCGCCAAGGCCCGAGGCAAGTCGGTCGAACGGCCTGGTCAACGCCCTGGTCGACGCGGCGAAGGCCGAGCTCGCCGACCGCGGTCGACGCTGGACGGCTGACGGATGCCCAGCGCGATTCGATCGTGTCCGGCGTGAAGGAGCGGATCACGAGCCTCGTGAACGGCGAACGGCCGGCCGGGCTCGGCCCGCCTCCGCCGGGCCGGGGAAGCTTCGGCATCGGCACCCCGCCTGCGGACCTGGGCTCAGCGGCGTAGGCGAGGACGAGGCCACCGCCGCGTCTCAGACCGCGGCGGTGGCCTCGAATTCTTAGAGAGCTCTTAGCCCCGTCTTAGGGACGACTGCTTCGCTGGAGGCATGGCGCGCAGGTACAAGCTGGTGATCGCTGCCGTTGCGGTGCTCTCGGTTCTCGTCGCGAGCGCCGCCGTCGCCGCCACGCGAGCCCTCTCGCCGAGGCAGGAGCGACAGGCGGTCATCAACGACGCGGCGCGCCAGCTCGGCGTCGAGCCGCAGGAGCTGACCGACGCTCTCAAGCAGGCGCTGAAGAACCGTGTCGACGCGGCTGTGAAGGACGGCCGGCTCACGCCGGAGCGGGCGAGGAAGTTGAAGGAGGGCATCGACGCGGGCGGCCTGCCGTTCTTCGGCCTCGGATCCGGTCGCCCGGGCCCCGGCCCGGGTTTCGGATTCCGCCACCACGGCGGGCCCGGCCCGTTTCACGCCAAGTTCGAGGCGGCGGCTCGCTATCTCGGCATGACACAGGCGGAGCTCCGCGAGGCGCTCCAGGACGGCAAGACGCTGGCGCAGGTCGCGAGGGACCAGGGCAAGTCCGTCGACGGACTGGTGGACGTCCTGGTGGCGGAGGTCGAGAAGAAGCTCGACCAGAGCAACCTGACCGAGGCGCAGAAGCAGAAGATGCTCTCCGGAATCAGGGAGCGCGTCATCGACCTCGTCAACGGCCGCTTCCCCGCACCGTTCCACGGTCGCTTCGGCAAGCCGGAGTTTCGGCGTCGAGCGCCCGGCGATCTTCTAGGCGGCGACCGGGGAAAGCCCGGGCCTGAAGACGGAGGCGATTTGACTCTCCGGCGGGTCAGGCGTAGCTTCGCGAACTTCGAAACAGCACCTAAGCGAGGCTCTCTGGTCGCCCACGCCTCATTCGGTCCTGCGTCGCTGCTTCGGTTCGCTGAAGCTACGCCGCGAAGGCGGTGCTCGTCCCCGCTATGAGGTCGCGCGCCCTCGCGGAACCGATCGCACGTGTGCGCGCGCTGCTGCGCCGGCCGGAGCGTGCGTCCACAGAGGTGCTCGAATACGGCGATCTGAGCCTTTGCACCAAGACCCGGGCGGTACGTCGCGCCGGAAGGGCGATCGGCCTCACGCCGATCGAATTCGACCTGCTCGAGCTGTTCCTCCGCCACCCGGGCCGCGTGCTCTCCCGCCACGAGATCTTCACCCGGGTCTGGGGCTACGATTTCGGCGCGAAATCCAACTCGCTGACGGTGTACATCGGCTACCTGCGCCGGAAGACGGAGGCCGGCGGCGAGTCGCGCCTCATCCACACGGTTCGCGGCGTCGGCTACGTCTTGCAAGAGTCGTCGAAGAGCCTGTGATTCTTAGCGAAAGTTTCGCGGATTCTTACGCCTTTCGCTTGATCCCAAGAGGTTCCGGACCATAGGCTCGGTCGGCCTGAGTTTCGCCCGGTAAAGGCAACTCTGCGGTAGGCGTCGTTCCGCGAGCGACGGCGACACCACCTGCGGCGGTGGCGTCTTCGTCGAGGAAGGAGGCCTCGTTTTGCGTACCTCTGTGACGGCCGCACTCGCCGCGCTGATCGTAATCCTCCCCTCGAGCGCGGCAATCGATGCTCGGATTCGCACGCTGGACGGGAGCGCGAACAACGTCCAGCACCCAGACTGGGGGCAAGTAGGAACGCCGTATGCACGAGTTGCACAGCCGAACTACGCGGACGGCCTAGGAAAGCCTGTCGACGGTCCCGCAGTCCGGTACGTCAGCAATCGGATCTTCAACGACCTCTCCCAGAACCTCTTCTCGGAGAACGGCGTTACGCAGTGGGGGTTCACGTGGGGTCAGTTCATGGATCACACGTTCGGGCTCCGTCAGGAGGTCGGCGGAGAGAACGCGCCGATCGGCTTCAACTCGCAGGATCCGCTGGAGGAGTTCACGAACGACCTCGGAGCGATCCCCTTCACTCGCACTCCCGCAGCACCCGGAACGGGCAGCGAGCTCGCCGCGGGAGCAGATCAATACGGTCAGTAGCTATATCGATGCTTGGAGCGTCTACGGCGGCACTGCCGAGCGGCTCGAGTGGCTCCGGGAAGGACCGCTTGACGGGCGGCTGTCGAACAACCGGGCGCGCTTGTTGTTGCCCGGCGGCTACCTGCCTCGTGTAAGCAGCCGTGGCAGCGCGTTGACGGCGCCTGAGATGGCACTGATGGGACGGCTCATGGCCACGCCCGAGCGGGCGATGGTCGCAGGCGACGTACGGGCGAACGAAAACCTCGCGCTCACCGCAACGCACACGCTGTTCGCCCGCGAGCACAACCGGATCGTTGCGGAGCTGCCGCGCTTCCTTCCCGAGGCACTGAGGTTCGAGATTGCTCGGCGCGTCGTCGGAGCGGAGCAGCTGTACATCACCTACAACGAGTTCCTGCCGGCGCTGGGGGTGACACTCTCGCCGTACCGCGGCTACGACCCGAACTCGAACGCGGCCCTATCCAACGAGTTCGCGGTCGTCGGCTACCGGGCGCACAGCATGATCCACGGAGAGCTCGAGCCACTCGCTCCGCCCGGCACCTACTCGACCGCGCAGCTGGACGCATTTCGCGCCCAGGGCATCGAAGTCGAGGAAGAGGAAGGTGAGACCGTTCTCGTCACTCCCCTGAACGTCGCGTTCGGCAATCCCGATCTCCTGCCGGCGATCGGCCTCGGCCCCGTGCTCGCCGGTCTCGGGGGCGAGCCTCAGTACAAGAACGACGAGCAGATCGACAATCAGCTCCGCAGCGTCCTCTTCGAGGTGCCGGTGGGCGGCAATCCCGAGTGTCTCGACGGCCCGAGCCTGCCCGACTGCTTCCGCGGCGTGCTCGATCTCGGGGCCGTCGACATCGAGCGGGGCCGGGATCATGGGATGCCGTCGTACAACGCGCTGCGGCGAGCCTACGGCCTCGCGCGCAAGTCATCGTTCACTGCGATCACGGGCGAGTCGACCGACCGCTTCCCGTCGAACGATCCAGAGATTCGCAGGACGAACCCGCTCGACGACCCCGACATTCTCGATTTCGTCGAGCTTCGTGATGCGAGCGGGAACTCGATTCCGCTCGGTAGCGAGGCGGCCGACTCGGACGCTGTCGCCGGTGTTCGCCGGACGACGCTTGCGGCGCGTCTGCGGGCGCTCTACGGGGACGTCGACAAGATCGACGCCTTCGCCGGCATGGTGTCCGAGCAACACGTTCCGGGCGACAGAGTTCGGGGAGCTCCAGCTGGCGATCTGGAAGAAGCAGTTCGAGGCCCTCCGAGACGGCGACCGTTTCTTCTATCTGAACGACCCGGAGCTTCGTGCCATCGAGCGGCTGTTCCGGATCACCTACCGCCACACGCTCGCGGAGATCATCGAACTGAACACGGGGATCACCGTGCAGGACGACGTGTTCAAGGTCGCCGACGACTGAGCGCCTGTCTCGGCGGGTGTACGAAAGCGTGACGGCTGCCGCAGGGTGGCCGTCACGCTGCCAACAAACTTAGCGGGAGTTCGCCGCCGGTGGCCTGCTCGAAGCGCAGGGTGACGAGCTCGCCCGCGCTGCGAACGTGGTCGATCATCCGCCTGCGCGCCTCGTCCGGGTCGCGCTGCTCGATTGCCTCGAGGATCGCCTCGTGCTGCTCGACGTTCTCCTCGAGCAGCCGCGAGCTCTGGGACAGCGCCGCCCAGGTGAGATCCCGAGGGAAGCTGCGGTGCAGGTCGGCGATCGTGTCGCTGAGCCGCGCGTTCGCGGCCGCGTCGAGGATCGCCTGATGGAAAAGGTCGTTCGCCCGCACCCAGACGCTTTCGTCGCGCCAGGGCGCCGGCCGCTGAGCTCGGCGCGCGATCAGGGTCGCCACCGACTCGCGAAAGAGCGCCTGGGCCTCGCGGAGACGGAGCAGGTCGCGGTCGCTGATCCGGCCGGCCGCGAGCTCGGCCGCGAGTCCTTCGAGCTCGGCACGGACCTCATAGGCCTCGCGGATCTCTCTCGCCGACGGGCCGCGAACCACAGCACCGCGGTTCGGCAGCAGCTCGACGAGCCCCGTCGCCTGGAGGTGACGCAGCGCTTCACGCACCGGTGTCCGGCTGACGCCGAACTCCTCGGCGAGCGCCTCTTGGCGAAGGCGTGTCCCGACGGGAACTGCGCCGCTCAGCACCTGCGTCTGAATCGCATCGGCGACGCGATCGACGGCGTTCATGCGGTCTCGGCCCGAGCGTCGCGAACGAGGCGCAGACCGGCGATCGCAAGCAGGACGGCGAAGCCGAGGCGCAGCACGTCGGCGGGCAGCGAGAGGGCGAGCAGCGCGCCGACAACCGCACCGACCGCCCCGACGGTGCCGAGCGCGAGTGCCACCGGCAGATCGCCGACATCACGGCGTCGGAGCGCCACGCTCGCCGCCAGCGCGGTGGGGAGGATCACGAGCAGCGATGTCGCCTCCGCCTCGTGCTGCGACATGCCAACGGCCAGGACCAGGAACGGCACGAGCAGAATCCCGCCGCCGACGCCCAGGAGCCCGGCCAGCATCCCGGCCAGCGCGCCGACCGCGACGAGGGCAACGACCAAGCCAAGCGTGCTCACCGACCCACCGCCATGACCACGGCGACCAGGAGGAGGAAGACCCCGAACGCGAGCTTCAGCTTTCGCTCGTCGGCTCGCGCGAGGAGGCGGGCGCCCACCTGCGCGCCGGCGATCGACCCGGCAGCGAGCGCCAGCGCCTCCCACACGCGGATCTCGCCCGCTGCGCCGAAGGTCAGCACGCCGGCGGCGCTGATCGGGATGATCGCCCCGAGCGAGACGGCATGGGCATCCCGCTGCCCGTAGCCGCCCCAGAGGACGAGCAGGGGCACCATCACGACGCCGCCCCCGACCCCCAGCAATCCGGAGAACAGCCCGCCCGCGAGTCCGATCGCCCCCAATCGGCCGTACTGCAAACGAGAGGACAGGGCGACGGCCACGCGAAACACCCTACCAACATTGGATCCAATCAAACGTCAAATGGATACAGGTGGTAAAGTCGCGCCTCCCAGCCCGGGCGGTATCGGGAGGGAGCTTCGCATCGACGTCAGGAGGGGAGTGATGACAAGGATTCGCAACCGCCGGGGACGGCTCGCGCTCGCCACGGTGGCCATCGTTGCCACCGGGCTGCTCGCGACCGCCGCCGGCGGGTCTGTGGCAGCGCAGTCGAAGGCGGGCGGAACGCTCACGATCGGTCTGGCCGAGGACCCCGACGCGCTCGATCCGACCCTGGCGCGCACGTTCGTCGGGCGAATGATCTTTCTGCACATGTGCGAGAAGCTCTACGACCTGAACGCCAAGCTTGAAATCGTCCCGCAGCTCGCGGCCGCGCTGCCGACGCTCTCGGGCGACAAGAAGACGATGACGATCAGGATTCGGCGCGGCGTCCGCTTCAACGACGGAACACCGCTGAACGCACAGGCGGTGAAGATCTCGCTCGACCGGCACCGGACTCTGGCGGGATCAGCGCGGGCCAGCGAAATCTCACCGATCACGGTCGTCCAGGTTGTGAACAACTACACCGTTCGCCTGCGGCTCAACTCGCGCTTCTCACCGCTGACGGCTCAGCTGGCGGATCGCGCCGGAATGATCATGTCGCCGCGCGCGCTCGACCAGCTCGGGACGCGGTTCGCATCGGCGCCGGTGTGCGTCGGCCCGTTCAAGTTCACCAGCAGGACGGCGGGCGACCGGATCGTGCTCGACAAGTCGCAGTTCTACTACGCACGCGGCAAGGTCAAGCTCAACCGGCTGATCTTCCGGATCATCACGGAGCCGAGCGCGCGAGCGGCGAATCTTCGCTCGAAGGACATCAACGTTCTCGACCGCATCGCCTCGACCGATCTCCCTGCGATCCAGCGTGACCGCAGCCTGCGGGTGCTGAAGTCGACGTCGATCGGCTATCAGGGCATCTCGATCAACATCGGCAACAAGAACGGCATCGGGAAGCCGTTCGAGAACACCGGCACACCGCTCGCGGCCAGGCGGGCGTTGCGGCAGGCGTTCGAGCTCTCACTGGATCGTAAGGTGATCAACCGTGTCGTCTTCGGCGGGACGGTGCTGCCCGGCTGCCTCCCCGTGCCGCCGTCCAGCCCGTACTACGACGCCAAAATCAAGTGCCCCGGCCGCAATCTCACGAAGGCCCGGTCGCTGATCCGCAGCACCGGGATGGCGACGCCGATCAGGGTGCGACTGATGATCGGCACCGATCAGGTCGCGGCACGGCTCGGCCAGGTGGTCCAGTCGATGGCGAGGGAGGCCGGCTTCCAGGTCGATCTCGTGCCGACCGAGTTCGTCACCGCGCTGCGCCGGCAGGATCAGGGGAACTACGAAGCGTTCGCGATCGGCTGGTCGGGACGCGTTGACCCCGACGGCAACATCTACCAGTTCGTCCATTCCAAGGGCTCGCTGAACAACCTGGGGTGGGGTGCTGGACGGATGGACTTGCTGCTCGACAACGCGCGGAAGGCGGCGACGCTCCAAGCCCGCAAGACGCTGTACAACGCCGTCTTCCGGGTCCTTCGGACGGAGCTGCCGCTGATCTACCTCTGGCATCCGGTCAACCGCCACGGCGTGACTGCGAACGTGAAAGGTGTGCGACTGTACGGCGACGGGCTGATCAGGGCCTACTTCGCCGAGTACAAGTGATCTAGAGCGAGATACTGGCGACGGTCATGGGCGTCTTCTTCCTGCGGAAAGTCGGAGTCGCCCTGATCGTCGTCTTCCTCGCCAGCGTGCTCGTCTTCGTGGGCGTGCGCGCGATTCCAGGCGATCCGGCGCTCGCGTACGCGGCCGAGGACCGCGATCCGGAGGTGCTGGCGGCGATCCGGGAGAAGTACGGGCTCAACGACCCGCTTCCGGTTCAGTACGTTCGGTGGGTCGGTCTCGCGCTCCAGGGCGACCTCGGCACGGACACCCGCGGCTTGCCGGTGGCCGAGACGATCGTTACGCGGTTACCGCTGACGCTCGAGCTCGCGGCGCTCGCGATGTTGATCGGGACGGTGCTGGGCATCGGCGCAGGCGTGATCGCCGCGGTCCGCCGCGGCAAGGCCTCCGACTACGCGGCGACCACGACCGCCCTGCTCGGGCTCTCGGTCCCGCACTTCTGGCTCGGCCTCCTGATGATCATCGTCTTCTCGGTCAATCTGAACTGGCTGCCGGCGGGCGGCTACGTCCCCTTCCGCGAAGACCCGGTCGACAATCTCAAGCACATGCTGATGCCCGCGATCGTGCTCGGGGCCGGGCTCTCGGCCGTGGTGATGCGCCAGATGCGCTCGGCGATGCTCGAGTCACTCGGGGCCGACTACGTCCGAACGGCGCGGGCCAAGGGGCTCAGCGAATGGTCTGTGGTCGGCAAGCACGCGTTTCGCAACAGCCTGATCACGGTCGTGACCGTGATCGGGCTCCAGCTTGGCGCGCTGATCTCGGGCGCGGTCGTGACCGAGCAGATCTTCGGCATCGCCGGTTTCGGGCGCTTGACCGTCGACTCGATCGCCCAGCGCGACTACGCGCTCCTCCAGGGCGTGGTGCTGGTCGTCGCCGTCGGCTACGTCGTCGTCAACCTGTTCGTCGACGTCGCCTACTCGTTGATCAACCCGCGCATCCGCGTTTCGGGAGGGTCGAATTGAGCTACGTCGAGGCCGCCCCGCTCAGCCCCCAAGCGCGCCGCCGCCGGATCTACCGTCGCCGCTTCCTTCGTCGGCCGGCGGCGGTCGGCTCACTCGTCATCGTCGTCGGCGTGATCCTTGCCGCGCTCCTTGCCCGCTGGGTTGCCCCGTATTCGCCAGACGAGACCGACTTCGACGCGCTGCTCGCGTCGCCCTCGCGCGAGCACCTCCTCGGTACGGACGACCTCGGCCGGGATACGTTCTCACGGATCGTCTGGGGCGCGCGGGCCTCGATCCAGGCGGGCTTCCTGGCGACCGTGCTGGCGATGGTCGTCGCGGTTCCGATCGGGCTCATCGGCGGCTACTACCGCGGCTGGCTCGACAGCGCGATCGCGCGTGTGACCGACGTCCTGCTGGCTTTCCCGTTCCTCATCCTCGCCGTCGGACTCGCGGCGATCCTTGGCCCGTCGCTGCTGAACGCGACGCTCGCGCTGGGCATCGCTGCGATGCCACCGCTCATCCGCATCGCCCGCGGGGAGGTGCTGGCGCTCCGCGAGGAGGACTACGTCCGCGCAGCCGTTGCGAACGGCGCGAACGACGCCGTCATCATCGGGCGCCACATCCTGCCGAACATGACCAGCACGCTCCTCGTCCAGGCGACCTTGACGATTCCGGCCGCAATCATCGGTGAAGCCGTGCTGTCGTTCCTCGGCCTCGGAGTCCAGCCGCCGACGCCGTCCTGGGGTGTGATGCTCAATGCCGCCCAGCCCTATCTGAACGAGGCGCCGAGCCTCGCCGTTTATCCGGGGCTCGCAATCGTCATCATCGCCCTCGCCTTCAACCTGCTCGGCGACGGGCTCCGCGACGCCCTCGATCCCAAAACAGAGCGCTAGTGCCGCTCACAGAGCCGCTTCTGGAGGTGCGCGACCTCTCGGTCCGCTTCGATACGGACGACGGGACGGTCCACGCGGTCGACGGGATGTCACTCGACCTCGCGCCCCGCCAGGTGCTCGGCATCGTCGGCGAGTCAGGTTGTGGGAAGAGCGTGACGGCGCTCTCGGTTCTCGGCCTGCTGCCGAAGACGGCCACCGTGACCGGCAGCGCGCGCTTCGAGGGCGCGGAGCTGCTCGGCGCGCCGCGATCGCGGCTGCGCAAGATCCGAGGACGCGAGATCTCGTTCGTCTTTCAGGAGCCGATGACGTCGCTGAATCCCGTTCTCCGCGTGGGCAACCAGATCGACGAGGTGCTCCGCGAGCACATGGATCTCTCCCGAGCGGAGGCCCGCCAGCGGGCGGTGGAGCTGCTCGACCTCGTCCATATCCCCGATCCAAAGCAGCGAGTCGAGGAGTATCCGCATCAACTCTCGGGCGGCATGCGCCAGCGGGTGATGATCGCGATCGCGCTCGCCTGCGACCCCAAGATCCTGATCGCGGACGAGCCGACGACGGCTCTGGACGTCACTATCCAGGCGGGCATCCTCGACCTGCTGCGCGAGCTGCGTGAGCGCCTCGGGACGGCGATCATCCTGATCACCCACAACCTCGGTGTCGTCGCCGACCTCGCCGACAGGGTTGTGGTCATGTACGCGGGCCGTAAGGCGGAGGAGGCGCCGGTGGGAGAGCTGTTCGCGCATCCGCAGCACCCGTACACGATGGGGCTACTCGGTGCCGTGCCCCGGCCCGGCGCGGCGCGGAACGGGCGCCTTCAGGAGATCCCGGGCCGCGTGCCGTCGCTCGCCGAGCTGCCGGGGCACTGTGCCTTCGCCGACCGCTGCCCCCGGGCGGACGAGCAGTCGTGGGCGGAGGTGCCCGCCCTTCGGCGCGTCCGCCCCGACCACACCGTTGCCTGCTTCCATCCCGGAGAGCAATGAGCGACGCTCCCCAGCCGGTGCTCGAGGTCGAAGGGCTCGTCAAGCACTTCCAGCTCGGGCACGGCATTCGAACCGGCGGCCGGACCGTCCACGCCGTCGACGGAGTTTCGTTCGCCCTCGCGCCGGGAGAGGTTCTCGGCCTCGTCGGCGAATCGGGCAGCGGCAAGACAACAGTCGGCTACTGCATCAATCGGCTGTACGAGCCGACCGCGGGGACGATCCGGCTCGAAGGTGCCGACATCACGCACCTCTCGAGGCGGCAGCTACGGCCCCATCGCCGCCGGATGCACATCGTCTTCCAGGACCCCTACTCGTCGCTCAACCCGCGGCTGACCTGTGCCCAGATCGTCGGTGAGCCGCTTCGCCTCCATGGGCTGGCGCGGCGCTCGAAGGTCGACGGGCGGGTCGTCCACCTGTTCGACGCCGTCGGGCTTCGCCCCGAGCTCCGCTACCGCTATCCGCACGAGCTCTCGGGCGGTCAGCGTCAGCGGGTCGGGCTCGCGCGGGCGCTCAGCGTCTCGCCGACGCTCTTGATCGCGGACGAACCGGTCTCGGCACTCGACGTCTCGGTCCAGGCGGCCGTCCTCAACCTGCTCCGTGACCTCCAGCAGGAGCTGGGCTTCTCGTGCCTCTTCATCAGCCACGATCTCGCCACCGTCGAGTTCATCTGCGACCGGGTCGCCGTGATGTACCTCGGGAAGATCGTCGAGGTCGCGCCGCGGGAGGAGCTGTTCGCCAACCCGCAGCATCCCTACACGCAGGCATTGCTGTCGGCGGCCGTCGTGCCGGATCCCGTGGTGCAGCGGACGAGGCAGCGGGTCGTCCTCGACGGGGACATTCCAAGCCCGATCGCGCCGCCGTCCGGCTGCCGCTTCCGGACGCGCTGCCCGCTGGAGCAGGAGTCGGCGCCGCGCTCGACAGACGAGGAACCGCCGCTCATCGACGTCAACGGACAAGGTCACTTCGTGGCGTGCCACCTCGTCCGCCGCGGCGTGGTGGCGCCGAAGCTTGCCGAGTCGCCCGCCGAGCTGGCCGAGGCGTGATGAGCTTCACGACCCGACCGGAGCTCAAAGGCACCTTCGGGATGGTTGCGTCCACCCACTGGCTCGCGTCGGCGGCGGGGATGGCCGTTCTCGAGCGCGGAGGAAACGCGTTCGACGCGGCCGTGGCGACCGGCTTCACACTCCAGGTCGTCGAGCCGCACCTGAACGGGCCCGGTGGCGATCTGCCGGTCGTCTTCTGGAGCGCCGAGCGCGGCGAGCCGCTCGTCCTTTGCGCGCAGGGCACTGCGCCCGCCGCAGCGACGATCGAGCGTTACCGCGGCCTCGGGCACGAGCTCGTCCCGGGCACGGGGCTCCTCGCGGCCTGCGTACCCGGAGCGTTCGACGGGTGGATGCTCCTCCTGCGGGACTTCGGAACCTTGGGCCCGGAGGACGTGCTCGACGTCGCCATCGGCTACGCCGAGGACGGATACCCCGTCATTCCCGGGATCACGGCGACGATCGAGCACGTCGAGCCGCTCTTGCGCGACTGGCCCGGATCGGCCGAGCTCTACCTGCCGGCTCCTCGTCCCGGCACGCTCTTCCGGAACCGAGCGCTGGCCGCGACGTACCGGCGGATCCTCGAAGCAGCGAGTGGAGCGGGCAGTCGCGAGCAGCGCATCGACGCCGCGCGCGCCGCGTTCTACCGCGGCTTCGTCGCCGAGGCGATCGATCGATTCTGCGGCGAGCAGGGCGGGCTGCTGTCGGGTGAGGACCTCGCGGGGTGGGAGGCGACGCTGGAGTCCCCCGCGACCTACGACTACCACGGCTACACCGTCTGCAAGACCGGCCCGTGGGGCCAGGGCCCCGTCTTCCTGCAGCAACTCGCGCTTCTCACCGGCTTCGACCTCGAGGAGATGGGGCTCGGCTCGGCCGAGTACGTCCACACCGTGGTCGAGTCCTCGAAGCTCGCGTTTGCCGATCGCGAGGCTTACTACGGCGATCCGGGCTTCGTCGACGTCCCGCTCGATTCGCTGCTCTCGACGGACTACAACGACGAGCGCCGCAGCCTGATCGGTGACGAAGCCTCGGATGCGCTGCGCCCCGGCGGCGGCCGGCTGCCCAAGCTGGTCGAGACCGCGGCGACCGTCGGCGCCGGCGAGCCGACTCGCGGCGACACGGTTCACCTCGACGTCGCCGACCGCTTCGGCAACCTCGTGTCGGCGACGCCGAGCGGTGGCTGGCTCCAGAGCTCGCCCGTGATCCCGGAGCTCGGCTGGCCGCTCGGCACGCGCGCCCAGATGTTCTGGCTCGAGGAGGGGCTTCCCTCGTCTCTGGCACCGGGCAAGCGTCCCCGGACGACGCTGTCTCCGTCGATCGCCCTGCGCGACGGAGAGCCGTACCTCGCGTTCGGGACGCCGGGCGGCGACCAGCAGGACCAGTGGTCCCTGCACGTCTTCCTCAACCACATCCACGGCGGGCTCGATCTCCAGGCGGCAATCGACGCGCCCGACTTCCATACCGACCACTTCCCGAGCTCGTTCTTCCCGCGTCAGGCTGAGCCGCGCTCGCTGGCCCTCGAGGGGCGGTTCGGGGACGCCGTCGTCTCGGACTTGCGGGCGCGAGGGCACGACGTTCAGGTGACCGACGACTGGTCGCTGGGACGCGTCAGCGCGGTCGGACGGGAGGAGGACGGCACCCTGAAGGCGGGCGCGAATCCGCGCGGGATGCAGGGCTACGCGATCGGCCGCTGACGGCTAGCCGTGTGTCGCGAGCTTGACGGGCCTCTTGTCGGGCGCGCGATCGAGTTGGACGCTAGAGCTTCCTAGCGTGATGGGATGGGCGCCGGCCGGCCGAGAGGAAGACGTTGCCTAGGGTCGTCCCTACACTCGGGTCGTGACAACCTGCACTGCGTGTGGACAGGCGAACCCGGCTGAAGCCCGGTTCTGCTTGGCGTGCGGAGCGGCACTCGCGGCGGAGGCGGCCGCTCCACCCGCAGAGGAACGACGCCTCGTCACGGCTGTCTTCAGCGACATCGTCGGCTCGACGGCCACTGCCGAGCAGCTCGATCCTGAGGACGTCCACTCGCGACTCTCGCCCTACTTCTCGCGTGTCCGGGCTGAGCTCGAGGCGGTGGGCGGAACCGTCGAAAAGTTCATCGGCGACGCGGTCGTCGCCCTCTTCGGCGCCCCGACGGCGCACGAGGACGACTCCGAGCGTGCGGTGCGAGCCGCGCTGGCGATCCGGACGGCGATCGACGAGCTGAACGTCGAAGATCCCTGGCTCGACCTCAGTGTGCGAGTCGGCGTCTGCACGGGGGAGGCGCTCGTCGTACTCGACCGCGATGTGCAAAGCGGCGAGGGGATCGCGACCGGCGACGTGATGAACACCGCGGCGCGGATTCAATCCGGGGCTCCGGAGAACGGCGTCCTCGTGGACGACGCCACGTACCGGGCCACGTCCCATTCGATCGAGTACCGGCCCGCCGAGCCGCTCGCCGCGAAGGGCAAGGCAGAGCCGTTACGGGTGTGGGAGGCGGTCGAGACGCGCGCTGGACCGGGTCGCCGCCCTCCATCGCGAACGCCCTTCGTGGGCCGGACGCGCGAGCTCGAGCTGCTCGGGGAGATCTGGACCGGAGTCCGGAGGAACCAGCGGCGCGCTCTCTGCTCGCTCCTCGCCGCACCGGGGGTCGGCAAAAGCCGTCTGCAGGGTGAGTTCGAAGCGAGGTCCCTCGCCGGGGCTAGCGTGCACCGTGGGCGGTGCTTGCCCTATGGCGATGGCATTACGTATTGGCCCGTAGGTCAGATTGTGAGGAGCGCCGCCGGGATCCTCGGAAACGACGAGACCGAGGTCGTCTCCGCAAAGCTCGGCTCGCTGCTCGAAAGCCTCCCGACCGATCGCGGCGACGAACTGCGCACAATCGCGGCGTCTCTCGCGAACCTGATCGGCGTTCCCCGGACGCCCACCGGAACGTACTCGGCGGCGCAGATCACGCAGGCTGAGCTGCATTGGGGCGTTCGCCGGCTCCTGGAGCTGCTCGCGGAGCTCAGCCCGCTCGTCGTCGTCTTCGAGGACCTGCACTGGGCGGAGGAGACGCTGCTCGAGCTCGTCCGGTTCGTCGTCGACGGTGATGCGCAGATTCCGCTGCTTGTCGTCGGCACGGCCAGGCCGGAGCTCGCTGAGCGTTCACCGGCGATCCTCGTCGAGAGTGAGCACCGGCACGTTGTCGAGCTCAACCCGCTGACCGGCCGAGAGAGCGAAACGCTCGTGGACGAGCTCGCGTCAGCGCATCAGCTTCCGGCCGAGACCGTCGAGACACTGCTACGAACTGCGGAAGGCAATCCGCTCTTTCTCGAGGAGACGGTTCGCATGCTCGCGGAATCTGCGCCGGTGGACGCCGACTCGTCCGGGCCTTCGATTCCGACCACACTCCAGGCGCTGTTGGGAGCGCGGCTCGATCAGCTCTCGGGGGACGAACGGAGCATCGCCCAGCATGCGGCGGTCGCCGGAACCGTGTTTTGGTCGGGAGCGGTCGCGTCGCTCGACGGCTATGACGAGGAGGAGGTCGCCGGCGCCCTGGAGCAGCTCGAGCGTCGGGACGTCATTCACGGCCAGACGCCTTCGAGCATCGCAGGTGAGCTCCAGTACACCTTCAAGCACGTCCTCATCCGAGACGTGGCCTACGCGCGCATCCCGAAGCGAAGGCGCGTGTTGCTCCACTCGCGCTTCGCGGCGTGGGTGGAGGACCTTCCCGGCGCAGAGGACGAGTTCATCGAGATCGTCGCGTACCACCTCGAACAGGCCTGCCGGGCGGCTCGGGAGATCGCACACAGCCCGGAGCCGGCGCCGGTCCAGCGTGCCGCGCGCGCGTTCGCGCTGGCGGCCGACAAAGCGGAGCGTCGTGAAGGCTTTCGGGAGGCGGACGCCTTCTGCGCTCGCGCGCTTGCGGTGCTCGGCGAGACCGAGGGCGAGACCGCCGTCGAGCTGCGGCTCCGGCGCGGCCGGATTCGCGCAGCGGTCGGCGATCTTGCGAACGCGCGGGAGCAGCTCTTGGCGGTCGTCGACGACGCCGCGTCGCTCGGACGCCTCGACATCCGGTGTGCCGGGCTCGTGGCCATCGCCAACATCGACGTCAAGCAGGGACGCGCTGCCGATTCACGCCGGAACCTGACCGAGGCGGTCGCCCTCGCCGCCGAGATCGGCGACCCGGCGCTCAAGGCACGGGCGATGTACGAATTCGCCCTCTTCTCAGGGTGGTTCGAGGGTGCAATCGAAGGCGGTGTCGCCCAGCTCGAAGAGGCCCTGGCGATTGCCGAAGAGCTCGGCGACCGCGCGCTCTGTGTCGAAGGGCTCATGCGGCTAGGGACGCTGCTCTTCAACGTCGGCAACCTGTCTCGGGCCGAGAAGGCATACGCGCGGTGTTCCGAGCTCGCCTCCGAACTGGGGAGCTTTCGTGACGAGGCAAGGTCGATCACGCTGCTTGGCCTAGTTCGCTACTACCGAGGCGATCGCGAGGAGGCCGAGAGGCTCGCGCTCCAGGCGCTCGAGTGGCTCGAGCGAACGTCGGACACCTACCTCCAACTGCAGAACTTACGGGAGCTCGCGCGGTACGCCCTCTCAAGGGCCGATCTGAACGTTGCCGAGGAGCGCCTGCGCGAAGCCGTGCCTCTCGCGCTGGAGTACGGCGGCTGGCTTGTGATCGAGATCTACCGCTACCTCATCGAGACGCTCGTGCGGCAGGGTCGCATCGACGAGGCACGCGAGCTGCTCGAGTTCGCTGAGCGCAACGTTCCATCGGAGGACGCCTATGCCCAGGCGGCGCTGTGTCTGGCGCAGGCATCGGTGGCGACTGCGGTCGGGGAGCGCGGCGGCGCGGTCGCGCACTTCGACGAGGCGCTTCGCCTGCTTCGGGAACAGCGCCAGCTGACCGATCTGGGCGAGGCCCGAATCGCATTCGCCCGAGCTCTTAGGAGCTTCGGGGAGGACGCTGACGCCCACGCGGAGCTCGAGCGGGCGCGGGAGGAATTCGCTCAACTGGATGCCCGTGAGCTCGTCATGCTGATCGACCGCGAGCTCGCCGAGGAATTGACGGGGGCCGACGGCATCGGCCCCCGTCAGATCTAGGTGTCCTTACCGACGGCGTTTCGCGACCACCGAGCCGCCCTCACCTCCGCCGCCGCTCGAACAGCCCTCGCTGCCACAGGTCGTCGGCACGAAGAGCGAACACGTCCCGCCGCCCGTCGCCACACACCGCTGGAGAACCCTGATCGAGTCCTGGTTGTTCTGTGCGCGGTGACGGATGCCGCAGTCTCCGACGGTCGTGCAGGTCCCCTCCTGTGAAATCGACTGCGCGGCCGACTCCTGGGACGCCTCCTGCTCCGAGAACTGCCTGATCCGCACCTGCGTCCTGTCAGGATCGCCGCCGAGCTGCGTCGAGCAGCAGTGCTGCGGCCCGATCTGGGTCTGCTGTCCCGGGCCTCTCAGCCGTTGATCCTCGGTCTGACGCGCGAAGCTCCTCGAGAAGGACTTCGACTTCGACTTCGAGCCCTTCCGCGGCTTCGACTTCGACTTCTCGCGCGCGGCAGACTGACGCTCGACCGAGGTGATCGTCTGATCCACGTCGCCGAAGTGGTCCCCGAACTGCCGCTGAACGATGCTCGAACTCCCAGTTGCTCTTCCTGTCTGGTCGAGGTTCTGGATGAGACGCGAGTCATTGCTACCACTGCCGCTCGTCTGCGCGATGCGTCCCGAGAAGCGTCCTTCCTGGTTCTGTGTCGGGGCACTCGCCATCGCGACCTCTCGCGATCTCTGATCGATCGTCTGCAGTACATTCGAGTCGTTGTCACCGGTGCCGTTGGTCTGCGTCACAAGCGCATTCAGGGTCGCTCGTTGATCCGCACCGTCGCGCTGAACGACCCGCTCGCGCACGCGAGCGACGTTGTCGCCATCGGCGTTCGTCTGAGTGATCTGGCACTGGAGCACCACCGGTGACACATCGCGGGCTTCCAGGGAACAGCGAGCGTTGTTCTTCCCCGACGGCGCGTTCTGAACGACGATGCACGTGATCGTCGAGCTACCAGCCGTCTTCGTCTGGGCGAGCGAGCCGTCGCACTCGACCTTGTTTCGTCCGTGCCTGCCGGATGCGACCTGAACGACCTTCGTCTTCTTTGTGCACTTCCACTTCCGCCCTGGGCACTTCGATCCCGCGTAGTTGAGCGGACCACGCTGAACGACGAAACCCTTCGCGTTCAGACCCTTCGAGTTGAGATACGCCACAACGCCCTCGTTGGTCGACAAGTCCGCTTGGCTCGCGGCCGGGCGCGCCGCCACTCCAACGGAACTGGCGAGCAAGGAGACTGCGAGGCCCACGAGGAGCACAGGTATCCGTCGCGACATTTGCCCTCCCTTGATCGAGTGACCAGTCGAGCCACCCTAACTCGGATTTCGGGCAGTGGGGCCTCATCACCGCCGGCCGATGCGGCCGTCCCAACCTGGACGGAAGTAAGGAATCCGTTTGGAAGGAAGAATCGACAGGGCCAGACGGCTCCAGCGGTTCCGCCTGGTTGACACGTTCTCGCTTCCGTTAGTGCCCTGGAACCGTGTCGGCTGATGCCCCGGTGATGCCTCAATTTCGGGACTGGGTGAGCCGACCGGCCGGCCCTGTTTGAGGATCTCAGGTCGGCGGCGGCTAGTGGCCGTTTCGGCCAGGCGTCGAAGGTAATCGCTTCGGTCGTAAGCCCTTGCTGAAGACGATCAGATTGACTCTCGGAGCGCGGTCGCGGCAGCCTGTAGACGGGCACTGACCTCGGCCAGTTCTCGCGCGGCGAGGTCAATCCGCTCTTGCTGGGTGTCCGCACGTTCGCGAACCACGCCGAGCTGGTCTGCCAACTGCGCAACAGTCCGCGTGAGCTCGGCCAATTGACTGGCAATTATCGCTGCGTCCGCTTGCTCCGTCATTCTCGGACAGCCCCGATCTTACGCTTCACAGGGGTGCGGTGGATTCGCCCTGCTCCGTGTTAGCCTCGCGCCGAATGGCGCACGTGGTCTTCGCGCTCGGCGACCGTCCTCGGCTCTCGCAAGACGAGGCGCTCGAACTAGCGGAGCTGCTCCAACGCAGCCCCTCGTTTGCTGCTCAATCTGCATCCCGGAAGATTCGCGTCCAGGCAAGTCGTGACCTCGCCCGGGGGAAGGTCAGCGAGAACATCGAACTCGACCGCGACCAGCTGGAGGAGCTCGAATCCGTGCTCGCTCAAGAGCGGTATCCGGAGCTGCCTGCGTTCGAGCGCCTCCAAAACGAGGTCCACCAGACGCTTCGGGAAGGCCCGCCGCCGAGCGGCCAATACGGCAGCTAGGAGAGTCCGGCGAAACGGCTACGCCCCAGAAAGGCGTAAGATGTTACGGACTGGCCCTGCACGTCAGGTTTCGGCCCGAGCCCGCAAGGCACCGACGCGCGAATGCGCGCAAGGCGAAGAGCTTTTGAGGCGAACGGACTTCGTTGCAGGGCCAGCCCTCTTGAGGCGAACCGGCTCTAGGCCGCAGGTACTCACCCGGAGAACGCGAAGCCGAAGAAGGTGGCGCGGAAGCCTGACCCGAGGATTGCCGAGAAGGTGGCCCAGTTGGCCGACAGGCTGGAAGCCGTGATCAAGGCCCACCGCGAATTCCGCGCTACCGAGCAGACCCAAGTAGCCCTAGGGTCGTCTCTTGCGTTTGGCGTGATGCCTCCGTGATGCCTCGGAGCCTCTGCGGGCGGAGTGGCCTCGCGCCGCCGGGGTTGGTTTATCGGCGGTCTTCGCGGTCAGCGGGTTCGTTAAGGTTTCGTTTGGAAGGAAGAAAAACGCGGTAAGGGGCGTTATTACTAGTCGAGAGGCGCGGCTCGCCGTGCGCGGGTGTGCGCCCGGAAACCTGAACAACCTTCGGAGTACTGATGCTGACTGAACTTGCCCTAAACAACGATGCCCTAGATATCGATGCGGCGCTCGCCGACTTCCTCCAGCACGCGCGGGAGCGTGGCTCCGTGCGCGCGCACGAGCTCGAAGCGTTCCAGCAGGAGTTCGAGCTCGACGACGAGGCCGTGGCGGCGCTGCGGCACTCGCTCGAGGATGCGGACGTCGAGATCGAGGAGGACGAGGCACCCGAGCTCGACCTCACGCCCTCCGTTCCGACCACGACCGACGGCCTCCAGCTGTTCCTGAACGGGATCGGCCGCTTCGAGCTGCTCACCGCCGACCAGGAGGTCGCCCTCGCGAAGCGCATCGAGCGCGGCGACCGCGCGGCGAAGGAGCACATGGTGAACGCGAACCTGCGGCTGGTCGTCTCGCTCGCGAAGCGCTACCAGGGGCACGGTGTCCCGCTCCTGGACCTGATCCAGGACGGCGTCATCGGCCTCAACCGCGCGGTCGAGAAGTTCGACTGGCGGAAGGGCTTCAAGTTCTCCACGTACGCGACGTGGTGGATCCGCCAGGCCTGCCAGCGGGCGATCGCGAACCAGTCCGCGACGATCCGCGTCCCCGTCCACGTCCAGGAGCGCCGCCAGAAGCTGCGCCGGGCGCGCCAGCGCCTCGAGGCGGCCGACGGCCGGACGCCGTCGATGGAAGAGCTTGCCGAGGCGGCCCAGTTGGACCTGAAGCACGCCGAGGAGGCGCTGGCTGCGGTCGAGGCCTCCGTGTCGCTGAACCAGGCGATCGGCGAGGGCGACGGAGAGCTGGGTGACCTGTTCGCGGACAAGGACGCCGACGATCCCGTCGAGCTCGCCGATATGTCGTTCGAGCACGAGCGGCTTCGCCGGGCGCTGACCATGCTCGACGAGCGTGAGCGGCGCGTGCTCGAACTTCGCTTCGGGATCGGCGATGCCGCCGGCGAGCAGCGGAGCCTCGAGCAGATCGGCCGCGAGCTGGGCCTGACGCGCGAGCGAATCCGCCAGCTCGAGGCCCGAGCGATGACGCAGCTCGAGCGACTGCTCGAGCCCGCGGCCTAGCGATTCCAGACCCGCAAGGGTGGGCGGCGCTTCGCGCCACGCGGCCTAGGGAGCATTACGGTGCTTCCTTCTCGACGAACCGACGTTCGCGGAGCCGGCAAAGCCGGCTCCGCGGCGACTGAACCTACACGTCGAGTCTGGTGTCCTCCAGGTCTAAGTCGCGCTCGACTCGATGCATGACCTGGTCGCTGATGCGGCCGTCGCGGCGCAAGCCGACGACGGCCGCACGCTCGGCTTCGAGCAACTCGCGCCGCAGGCGCTGGAAGTCGGCCGACTGGCGCTCGATCGAGCCGTCGTCTTCGCCGTCGAACCGGGCCAGGAAGCGCGAGCGGCGGAACCCGTAGAGGCCTCGGAGCCGCTCGGCGGTCTCAGGGCGGACCCAATCCTCGTCCATGAGCTCATCCAGGCGAGCGAGGGCCGCCTCCGCCGCATAGATGCGCGCCTTCGTGTCCTCCTTCGCCTCGGTCCGGTCTTCCTCGAGGTTCAGCTTGTTGATCAGCTTGGGGAGCGTCAGCCCCTGAAAGACGAGCGTCCCGAGAATGACGGCGAAAGCGAGGAAGATGATCAGGTCACGCCCCGGGAACGGCACTCCCGCGTCGGTCTCGAGCGGCAGCGCGAGAGCGGCCGCGAGCGAGACCGCTCCGCGCATGCCCATCCAACTGATGACGAAGGGATACTTCCGCCGGCCGACCACGACCCAGGCGATGCGGGTGGCCATGACCACCGCCACGACGATGAGGGCGTCGGTGACGAGCTCTCCGGTCGAGCGGCCGCTGAGCGAGTCCAGGATCGGCCGCAGCTGCATGCCGATGAGCGTGAAGAGGAGGGCGTTGACGACGAACACGAGGGTCTCCCAGACCGCGAATCCCTGCATCCGCATCGCCGGCGTCGAAAGCTCGGGGCTACGCCAGCCGAGGTAGATGCCGACGGTGACCGCAGCGAGAACGCCCGACAAACCGAGAGCCTCCGCTGGGATGTAGGCGAGGTAGCCGGAGAGCAACGAGATCAGGATCTCCGCGGGGATGTTGTCGAGCCGGATTCGGACGAGAGCGATTACCCAACCGACCGCGAGCCCGACAGCGATGCCGCCGACGACGCTGAGGACGAACTCGAAGCTGGCGTCCCAGAGCGAGAACGCTCCCGTGAGCACGGCGGTAACGGCAGTGCCGTAGAGGACGAGTGCGGTGGAGTCGTTGATCAGGCTCTCGCCCTCGACAATGGTCACGATTCGGCGCGGGACGCCCAGGCGGCGCGCGATCGCAGTCGCTGCGATCGGATCGGTCGGAGCGACGATCGCGCCGAGCACGAACGACGCCGACCAGGACAGGCCCGTGGCGTAGTGCGCCACGACCGCGACTGCGAACATCGTCGCTACGACGAGCCCGACAGCCAGTGCCCCGATCGGACGGAAGTCGGCGCGAAGATCCCGCAGGCTCGTGAAGAACGCGGCTGAGTAGAGCAGGGGTGGGAGCACGCCGACGAGCACGAGCTCCGGTGGCAGTGTCAGCTCCGGCACTCCTGGGATGAAGCCGAGCGCGAGGCCGCCGAGGACGAGCAAGATCGGATACGGAACACGGAGAACCGGCGCGAGCATCGTCAAGGCGGTGATCGCGGCCACGATCGCGAGCAGAACGAGCTCCTCTCGCCCTCCGAGCGCCATGGGCTAGAGCACTCGGGGTAGCTGGAGCGGAAGCAAGGCGAGACAGGCGAGCTCGCGGGCGAGCAGCAGCGGCGGCCGCGGTCCGTCGGCCGTCTGGACCGATAGCTCGATCCCGCTCCCGCGCAGCGCCGTTCGCATCAGGAGCCAGACGCGAGGCCGATGCCAGCGCGAGGTGACGACAACGAGCCGCGTCGCGCCCAGCTCGCGCGCCCTCGCTGCGACGTGCGCGGCGTTTCCCGCGGTCGTCCGAGCGTCGTCGGAGAACAGAGGCACGTCCGGCCCTGACCACGCCGCTCGCATCAGATCAGCCTCGGTGCGGCCGGACAGGATCACGGCCTGCGCACCCGGCGCCAGTTGCTCGGCGCGCCGAAGGCGGCCGGCGCAGAGCGGATGGAGCTCGGTCCCGCCGCGGCGTGAGTAGCCGACGACGGCGACCACCTCGTGGCTCGTCATGACCGTCGGCGTCGCAGGTACTCGGCCGAGATCAGCGTGCCGGCGACGGTGAGGACGAGCACGAGCGCCTTCTTGCCCTGGAGCTTCGATTCGCCGCTCGCGCGCTCCCGCATCTCGACCGGGACCTCGTCGACGCGTAGGCCTTCCTCATGGAGGCGCAGGACCGCCTCGACCTCGGGCGCACCGCTCGTGTACGGGCGGGCGAGGATCGGCATCGCGCGCGCATTCACGGCATACATCCCGCTCGTCGCGTCGTGGAACGGGCGATCGAGGACGACCTCGATCGAGCGACGCAGGAGGCCGGTGCCGAGCCGGCGGACCGGGCTCGTCGTGTAGCGCTCGCGCGAGAAGCCGTTGCCGCCCGGCGTCGCATAGCGCGACCCAACCGCGACATCACAGCGCCCTGAACGAACGAGCTCGAGGAGCGTGCGCAGCTCGGCCACTGGGTGCTGGCCGTCCGCGTCGACGCGACCGCAGAGCTCGTAACCCTTGTCCGCGGCGTAGCCGTAGCCCGCCGCGATCGCCGCACGAAGCCCGCGGTTCTCCCCGAACGAGAGGACCTCGGCGCCGAACTCGCGGGCGATGTGCGCTGTTCGGTCGGTCGAGCCGTCGTCGACGACCAGCACGTCGGTGTCGGGGATCTCGCGGTGCAGCTCCTGGAGAACGGCCGGCAGGCTCGCCTCCTCGTTCCAGGCGGGGATGAAGACCAGCGTGTCACTCGCTTTGGCCACGACCTCAGGGTACTTGGCGCCCCTCCAAGCGATACATGCCTGCTTCTGGCCCGCGATCACACGGCGCCAGAGCCCACCCTCGCCCTTACCAAGGCATCCAGCCTTGGCTGCGGACGAGTGCGACCTCTGGCTTGGTGCTCGCGACCCAGAAGCGAGGCGGCATCACTTGAAGGGGCGCGCTCTCATCTCGCTCTCATGGTGCGCTCCTACGCTCGACGCCGGGAAATGACAGCCGTTGAAGCACGTGGCATCGCCAAGCGATACCGGTCGCTCGTCGCGGTGCGCGACCTGACCTTCAGCGTGGAGTACGGCGAAGTCCTCGGCGTTGTCGGCCCGAACGGCGCGGGCAAGACGACGGCGATCCGCGTGCTGACGACGATCCTCGAACCGACGCGGGGAACGTTCAGCGTGGCGGGCGTGCCGGCGGCGAAGCCGACCGCGATCCGCCGCGTGATCGGCGTCCTGCCCGAGAGCTCCGGCTACCCCGAGCAGCAAACCGGCCGGGAGTTCCTGAGCTACCACGCTCGGCTCTTCGGGGACACGCGGCCGAGCGCGCGGGCGCGCGCGGACGAGCTGCTCGTGGAGGTCGGACTGGCCGAGCGCAGCGGCTCGCTGATCGGCGGTTACAGCCGCGGCATGCGGCAGCGACTCGGAATCGCGCGCGCGCTGGTGAACGAGCCGCGCGTCCTGTTCCTCGACGAGCCGACACTGGGGCTCGATCCCGCCGGCCAGCGTCAGATCCTGTCCACGATTCGCCGGGTCGCCCGCGAGCGCGGGTCGACGGTCCTGCTCAGCACCCATCTCCTCGCCGAAGTCGAAGAGATCTGCTCGCGCGTGCTGATCCTCAACAAGGGCCGGATCGTCGCGGAAGGGACCGTGGCGGAGGTCGCGCGACAGGCAGGCGCCCCACGCAGCGCCCGGCTTCGCGTCCCCAGCGGCGACGAGGAGAGGGCTGCCGCGGCACTTGCAGGCAGCACGGTCGTCGAGCGCGCCGAGGCCGCCGGCGGACAACTCGGCTGGCTCTCCGTCACGCTGGTCGAAGCAGACGGCCGACCGCCAGACGACCTCGTGCACGACGCGCTTCGTGCGCTGCTCGACGCTCGTGTTCCGGTGCTCTCCTTCGAGCTCGAAGGCGCCCGGCTGAGCGACGCGTTCCTGGCGATGACGGAGCCGGGCTGATGGCCGTCTCCGAACAAGCCGCGGTGCGCCCGGCGACGCCTGGGTGGCTCGTCGTCGTCGAGCAGGAGCTGCGCGACCTGTGGGTCGGCGGGCGCGGCCTCCTGCTCACCCTCGCCTTCAGCGTTCTCCTGAGCCTGATCGCCTACCTCGTCGCGACGAACACAGACCTGAACTTCCTCGAGCAGCGAGAGGCGGTGAACTTGACCCTTCAGGTCGCGATCGCCGTCGGGAGCCTGCTCACGCTGCTCGCCGCCGCGGACGCCGTGAGCGGCGAGCGCGAGCGCGGGACACTCGAAAACCTGCTCCTGACCCCGGTCTCGCGGCGCGGGCTCGGCGTCGGGAAGCTTCTGGCGGCGCTCTCGCTCTGGTTCGCCGCCTTCCTGGTGACCGTGCCCTACCTCTGGTACCTCGGCCGCGGCGTCGGAATCATGGGCCAGGCGCTCGCGTGTGGACTCGTCGTCGGGACGCTCCTGGCCGTGTTCCTGGCCTCGCTCGGCCTGATCGTCAGCCTCTTCACGGCCTCGAACCGGATCAGCCTGTCGCTGGGCCTCTTCATCCTGCTCGCGCTGTACGCGCCGACCCAGCTGCCGTCGGCCGCACGCCGTGGGTGGGCCGGGGACCTCCTGCTGCGCGTGAACCCGCTGACTGCGGGCGAGCACTACGTCGGCAGGATCCTCGTCGACGGCCACTCCTGGAGCGAGGACGTCTCGTGGCTCATCTCGCCCGTGCTGGCCGCGGTCGTCTTCGCCGCGGCCGCGATCGCGCTGGCGGCGAGGTACGTCCGGCTGCCGGGGGGCTTTGCGCGGTGAAGCGGCTCGTGATCTCGGCGCTGCTCCTGCTCGCGCTCGTCGCGGCAGGCGGAGCCGACGCGGCGGTGCCGGGCGTCTCGGTCGACGTCGATCCGACCTCGGTCAAGACCGAGCTCGGCCAGGACTTCGCCTTCCGATCGACGATCACCAACCGGGGCTCGAGACCCGCAGTCGGGTTGGTCGCGCACCTCAACATCCTCAGCCTTCGCCCCGGCCTCTACGTCGACCCGGAGGACTGGTCCGAGTCGAGGACCCGCTACCTCGCGCCGATTCCCGCCGGCGGCTCGACCACGCTCACCTGGACCGTCACGGCGGTGAACTCGGGCACGCTCGGGGTCTACGTCGCCGTGTTTCCGTCGAGCGGAGTCGGTCGCCCGGTCACGGGCCCGACTCTTCGCGCGGACATCGCCGAGCGGAAGACGATCGACGCGAGCGGCATCGTCCCGATCGCGCTCGGCGTGCCCGCGCTGCTCGGGGCGGTCGCCGTCGGCATCAGACTCCGTCGCCGGCGCTGAGCGTGCCGTCAGGCCGATGGCCGGTCCTCGGCGAGCGAGACGCCCCGGGCCGGCGGCGCGAAGAGATCGGCGTCCGCCGCCGAGAGCTCGGGCGGCCAGTCTCGCGGGTAGTCGCCGAGGCTCCTCCGCTCGCCGCCGGGGACGCATAGCTCGACTGCGATGCGGCCCGACTGGACGGTGACGAGGTTGTACGCAGGATGGGAGAAGCCGCGGGTCCGAAGCGTCGAGACCGTTCCCGAGTGGACGAGCAGCATCCCGGCGATCGGCCACACGTAGGGAACGTGGCGATGTCCTGAGAGGACGAGGTCGACGCCGCACCGACGGAGAAGCGCGAGGACGTCACCGGCGTCCAGGACCTGGTTCCGCTCGCGCCCGGTGCCGGGCACGGGAACGAGATGGTGATGGCAGACGAACACACGGAGGTCGCTGTCGCCGGCGAAGCCCTCCTCGATCCAGCCGTAGTGCTCGCGCCCGATCTCACCCTCGTCGATGTCCGGCTTCGACGAGTCGACGGCGACCAGCGCGAGGTCGATCCCGCCGGCCTCGAGCCGGCGACGCGAGTCACGCGCGCCGAAGGTGTCCTCGAAACGCAGGTAGCCCACGTTGCGCGCGTCGTGGTTCCCGGGGATGTAGACCACCTCCGGGCAGGCGATCGCGCCGAGCTCTGCTTGGGCGAGCGGGTACTGATCCGGGTACCCGTCATCCGTCAGGTCGCCGGCGACGACGACGAGGTCGGGCTGCGCCGCGTTGATCTCCTCGATCGCGACGCGCAGAAACCCCTCGCGGTAGCGGGAGCCGCCGACGTGGACGTCGGAGAGCTGCGCGATCAGCACGCGGAGATCATCTCAGGCCGTGCTCGAGCTCGGCCCCTTGCCGCCGAGCAAGTCGAGCTCGATCATCTGCCAGTCGTCGACGAGCGCCATCACCGCGGCGACGTCGTCACTGCCCCTGATCTTCTCGAGCGAGGCGTTGAGATCGTCCTGGCTTCGCCAGAGCTCGGTGACCCAGATCACGTTCGGCTTGCCGGCCTCGCGGTTGACGAGATACAGCTCGCAGCCCGGATCGCCGGCCAGGTCGTCGGCGGCGGCGAGGAGCCGCTCGGCGAGCTCCTCGGCAGAGCCTTCGCGGGCGACGGCCTTCCCGTATCGCGCCACCCGGCTCACCTCGACCAACGGTAGCCGAACACGGCAGAATCGAGCCCATGGCCGACTACACACTCACCAACCTGAAAGACGTCGAGGATGCGGCGCCGGGGTTCGGGCTCTCGCCGGATCTGGAGGCGCGCTTCGCCCGAGACGTTCTCGGCCTCGAGAACTCCGGGATCAGCTACCAGCGGCTCGCGCCCTCCTACCGGGCGCCGTTCGGGCACAAGCACGGACAGCAGGAAGAGCTCTACGTCGTCCTGAGCGGCGGCGGCCGCGTCAAGCTCGACGACGAGATCGTCGACGTCCGGCAGTGGGACGTCGTTCGCGTGCCCAGTCAGACGATGCGGAACTTCGAAGCGGGGCCGGAGGGGCTCGAGCTGCTCGCCTTCGGTGCTCCTAGCATGGGGAACAAGGACGTGGAGCAGACACCCGGGTGGTGGACCGACTAAGTGCCCACCCTCGAGAACCGCTGCGAGCTGCTGCGGTCGCTCCACGTTCCGGGCGACCCGCTCCTGCTGCCCAACGCCTGGGACGTCTCCTCGGCCCGGGCCGTGGTCGCCGCCGGGTTTCCCGTCGTCGCAACGACGAGCGGCGGGGTCGCCGCGTCGCTGGGCTACGAGGACCACGAAGGCGCTCCCGGCGAGGAGATGCTCGCGGCGGCGGCGCGGATCGCCCGGAGCGTCGACGTCCCGGTCACGGTCGACGCCGAGGCCGGCTACGGCCTCGAGCCCGCGGAGCTCGTCGCCGCGCTACGGGACGCCGGTGCGGCCGGCTGCAACCTCGAGGAGACCGACCACGCAAACGAGACCGTTCGCGACGCTGCCGAGCAGGCGGCCTGGCTCCGCCGGGTTCGCGAGGCCGCAACCGCCGCGGAGGTCCCGCTGGTGATCAACGCCCGGATCGACGTCTTCCTGGCCGGCGACGGCGCGCAAAGCGACCTCGTCCCCGATGCGCTCGAACGGGCGAGCGCCTACCTGGCCGCGGGGGCCGACTGCGTCTACCCGATCGCGCTGCGGGAGGCCGACGCGGTTCGCACGTTCGTATCGGATGCCGGCGGGCCGGTGAACATCCTCGCGCTACCGCAGGCCCCGTCACTCGCTGAGCTGGCGGCGCTCGGCGTCGCGCGGATCAGCTGGGGAAGCCTCCTCCACCGCGAGACGATGGAGCAGCTCGAGCGCCGGCTCGCTTCACTTCGATAGTCCGGTCTGGACTAATCCGCGCTGGACGACTAAGCTCTCTCCAACGTGAAGCGCAGGACGTTCCTGGCGGCGATCGCAGCCGGCGTCGGGCTCCCCGTCGCCGGGGTTGGAGTCGCGCGCGCCCTGGCGGACGAGGAGACGTCCCGGCTGCCGAACAGGCCGCTGCCCGTGCCGGATGACGGCGTGATCCGCACGGCGTTCATGATCGGGCCGAGCGTCAATGTGATCGACACCGCCGGGCCGTGGGAGGTCTTCCAGGACGCCGGAGCGGGAAGTGGAGGCTCCTCACCCTTCCAGCTCTACACCGTCGCCGAGGCGACGCAGCCCGTCGAAGCGACGGCGGGTCTGACGATCGTGCCCGACTACGCACACGACGAGGCGCCACAGCCACAGGTGATCGTCGTCCCGGCACATCAATCCTCGGTGGCGACCCTCGGCTGGCTGCGGCGAGCCGGGGCGAAGGCCGATGTCGTTATGTCCGTCTGCACCGGCGCCTTCATCCTCGCCGGGGCCGGCCTGCTCGACGGCCGGCGGGCGACGACGCACCACGACTTCCTCTCCGACTTCGAGACGAGCTTCACTCGAGTCGAGCTCGTCCGCGGCGAGCGCTTCGTCGAGGACGGACGCTTTGCCAGCGCGGCCGGGCTCACGTCGGGAATCGACCTCGCACTCCGTGTCGTCGAGCGGTACCTCGGGCGGTCGGCAGCCGAGGGAACCGCGCGGTACATGGAGCACGAGAGCGCCCGCTGGCGCACCGCCTGAACGGCGCCCCAATTCGAGTCGACCACGCAGCCCTTGCGGCGTATGGAAGAGTTTCACGCGGCCGAGCGTTGTCTTGGCCAGCGGCGAACGCAGCAGAGGAGGATGGAATGGCGCTTCAGATTGGAGACACCGCCCCGGATTTCGAGGCCGAGACCACCGAAGGAACGATCCGCTTTCACGATTGGATCGGGGACTCGTGGGCGGTGATGTTCTCGCACCCGAAGGACTTCACTCCGGTCTGCACGACCGAGCTCGGCTACATGGCCAAGATCAAGCCCGAGTTCGACCGCAGGAACGTGAAGATCATCGGGCTCTCCGTCGACCCGACCGGGGACCACGAGAGGTGGGCTACCGACATCGAGGAGACGCAGGGCGTGGCGCCGAACTACCCGATCATCGGCGATGCGAACTTCGAGGTCTCGAAGCTCTACGACATGCTGGCCGCGGACACCTCCGGCGATGCGCAGTCACGCACGCCGGCCGACAATCAGACTGTCCGAAATGTCTTCGTCATCGGCCCGGACAAGAAGATCAAGCTGGTCCTCGTTTATCCGATGACCACGGGACGCAACTTCGACGAGGTGCTGCGAGTGATCGACTCGCTCCAGCTGACGGCGAAACACAAGGTTTCGACGCCGGTGAACTGGAAGCAGGGCGAGGACGTGATCATCGCGGGCTCGGTCTCGGACGACGAAGCGCGAGAGATGTACCCGGAGGGCTGGGAGTCCCCGAAGCCCTACATCCGGATCGTGCCGGCGCCGCATTGATGCCGGCTTAGCATTGAAGGACACCCGCCGCGCGAGAGTGCCGGCCGCGGCCTCTTGCGTTGCCCTGCTTGCCGCCGTCGCGCTCTTCTGGTCCCCAGCCGCATCGGCGGCGACCGCGGACGAGGCCACGCTGGCTGAGCGCTACGCACCGGTCGTGCGACTCGTCGACCAGCCGGAGGAGTGCGGGCCGGGCGAGCCGTACGAGCCGATGGACGTCGATCTGCTCTTCGACGAGCCGACCGTCGCGCTGCGCGGGCCCTGGAACCCCGCCGACCTGGTCAAGATCGGTCCGAGCGCAGACGATCTCACCCAAGGACGCTACGAGTACCACCTGGACTTTCCCGGTCACGCGCTCAATCCCGGTTGCACGTACGAGCGCTGGGCCCGGCGCCTGACTCAAGGGCACGAGCCGGCCGTCTACGCGCACGTCGCCACCGATCCCGGCCACCCGGGGCAGCTCGCGCTCCAGTACTGGTTCTTCTACGCGTTCAACGACTGGAACAACCTCCACGAGGGCGACTGGGAGATGATCCAGCTCAACTTCCAGGCAGGCGACGCGCGTGAGGCACTCACGCGTGACCCGACGTCGGTCGGCTACAGCCAGCACGAGGGCGCCGAGCAAGCCGATTGGGGCGACGACAAGCTCGAGCTCGTCGACGGCCGTCATCCGGTCGTCTACCCGGCGGCGGGATCGCATGCCAACTTCTTCGAGGAGGCGCTCTTCCTCGGCAACTCGGCCGACCAGGGCGTGGGTTGCGACGACACCACCGGGCCTTCCCGCGAGCTGAGGTCTGTCGTGCAGACGATTCCGAGCGACCCGTCGGCCGCTCGCGCGGCGTTCCCGTGGATCGTCTTCGAGGGGCGTTGGGGGGAGCTGCAGGAGGCGTTCTTCAACGGCCCGACGGGCCCCAATCTCAAGAGTCAGTGGACCGAGCCCATCGAGTGGTCGGAGGGCTGGCGCAACCGGAGCTACGCGGTTCCGGCCGGCGGAGCGTTCGGGACCAGCGCGACGGACTTCTTCTGCGGCGCCGTCGGAGGCGGCTCCGAGGTTCTGCGCAAGCTTCTCGACGATCCCCTCCCGGTCGTGCTCGTGCTCGCAGCGCTCCTCGCGCTCGGGCTGTACGGGATCTCGCGCGCTACATGGCGTCCGACTGCACCGCTACGCGTTGCGCGGCGCCGGTCATGGGGACAGATCCTCTCGGCCGCCGGGCGCATGTACATCAAGCGGTTTCCGCTGTTCGTGGGCCTGGGCATCCTGTTCTTGCCGATCTCCTGGCTCGTCGCCCTGCTGCAGACGATCGTCGTGAACGCATCGAGCGTCGCCGGCATCGAGACCGACGGCGAGAGCGGGAGCGTGCTCCTCTTCTTCGTCGTGGCGATCGGTAGCACGTTGACGCTCCTCGGCCTCGGACTCGTGATCGCAGCCACCCTGCGGGCGCTGGTCGAGATCGACGAGGGGCGAAGAATCGGACCGGTGCGCGCCTACCGGCTCGCGCTCGGCCGGCTCCGACCGCTTGTCGGCGCCCTCGCCATTGCCGTCGTCGTCATCACGTTGCTCGTGACCTCGGTCTTCTTGGTACCGATCGCGATCTGGCTGGCTGTCCGCTGGGCGCTCGTCGTCCCGCCGGCGGAGCTCGAGGGCGCCTCCGCCTTCACCGCCTTGCGTCGGAGCGCACAGCTCGTCCGCCAGCAGTGGCTGAAGGTGGCGACCCTTACCGTCGCCGCCGCGGCGATCGCACTGGTCGTCGGCCCTCTCGTGGGCGCGTTGCTGATCATCCTGACCGACGCGCCCTTCTCACTGCTCAATGTCGTTGCGGGCCTCGTGTATTCGGTGACGATTCCGTTCGTCGCACTGACGACGTCCTACGTCTACTTCGATGCGCGCGTCCGGGAGGAGCTGGCGCCCAGCCGCGAGCCCGAACAGCTTCCGGCGGAGATCGAGCTCTCCACCTGATCGGCAACATGTGAGGCAACGAGGGGAGACGCGACGCCGACCGTGCCTTTGCGACCTACGCCGGCCGGATCGGCGAGTGGTGGGAGGCTCGCTACAGCGCGAACGCAGAGACGCTCGAAGGGGTAATGATCGAGCCTCGCGTCGGTGGGCGCGTCGTCGACGCCAAGCAGAGGTTCGGGACTGTCCGGTCATGCTCGACCGCTTCTCGGCTCTCTCCGACTCAGACGATTGACGTCCGGAACGACTACTCGTCGAGGACGGTGAAGAGCGTCAGCTGCATCCCGTCGGGCGCGCGCAGACGGATGTTCCGGTGCCGCCACGGCGTCTCCACCGGGCCGCCCAGCACCTCGGCGCCGCGTTCGCTGAGTCGCGTGGCGCTCGCCACGCTGTCATCGACTTCGAGCGCCAGGCGAACCGGGCCGGCGACGCGCCTGCCGACCTCGATCCCGTCGACCACACGCGCGTGGTTGTCGTCGATGAGCTCGATCGTCGCTCGTCCCGCCTCGAGGAGGATGCCGTGGCCGTCTTCGGCTTCCCAGATCTCGAGCTCCTCCAGGCCCAGGGCGTCGCGGTAGAACGCAACGCTCGCTTCGAAGTCCGCGACCGTTAGCGCCAACCGCAGCTCGCGTACCGCGCCCACGTCGTCGTCAACGCGCTTCCGCGCTGAATCCTTCCGCCGCACCCTTACCCTCTCCCCGTGATCCTCCGCGAGCCCGCTCAAGCGCTCGACCGTCGGGTGCGAACCGTCTGGGCTCTCGAAGGGGCGATCGCGACGGCGGTAGTCGCCCTCGCCGTCATAGCGGCGGTCGTTGTCCTCGTCCTCATGGACGTTTCAACGGCTGCCTGGATCGTGGGAGTTGTCGGAGCAGCGGTCGTCCTCGCGGCCGCGCTCGTCCTGGTCTGGCTTCGTCCGGGGCACGACCACCGGCATTTCCGCTACGAGGTGACCGAGCTCGGCCTCTACGTTGCCCGCGGCTGGCTGTGGCGGCGCTGGCAGGTCGTTCCACACGCCCGCGTCGAGACGGTCGACATCAAGAGCGGACCACTCCTGCGCGCCTTCGGCCTGGTCGCGGTGCAGGTTGCGACGGCGGCGGCCGGGGGCGGCACGGAGATCCCGGGGCTCGAACCACAGGCGGCCGATGCGCTGGTCGAGGATCTGGCGCGGCGCGCGGGTATCGAGGAGCGTCGGTGAGCGAGGCCGCCCTCGAGGGTCGCCTGCACCCGCTGGCCGTGCTCGTCTTTGCGCGCCGCTTCGTCGGCGCCAGCCTGATCCCGGTCTTTGCATTGCTCATCTCCCTCGGGACGCGCGTTCTCGTTCCTCTGCTCCTCGCCGCAGTCTTCGTGGGGCTACCGCTTGCCGTGCTCTGGTGGTGGCGGTTCACGTACCGCGTCGCCGGCGGACGGCTCGAGCTGCGCTCCGGCCTCGTCAACCGGACGACGAGAGTCGTCCCGCTCGACCGGGTACGCGGCGTGGACCTCACGGCGCCGTTCTTCCATCGGCTGCTCGGCCTCGTCAAGGTCGAGATCGAGGCGGCCGCCGGCGGTAGCGACAAGGCGGAGCTCTCGCTTGCCGCCGTCTCCCGTGGGGAGGGAGAGGCGTTGCGCGAGCGGCTTCTGGCCAGCGCCCGAGTCGTGCCGACCGCCGAGCCGGCGCCCCTCTATCGCGCGACGCCGCGGCTGCTCGCGGTCGGCGGGCTGCTGAGCGGCCGCTACCTGCTCGCCCCGGCGGCGGTCGTGGGTGTGCTCTTCAACTTTGCGAATGACCTGCCGGGAGGCCTCGTGGAGCGCGGCACGGACGCCGCGCTCGACCGAGCCCCGACCGGTGCGACCGGCATCACGGCCTCAGCCGTGATCGGCCTCGTCCTCATCGGGCTCCTCGCCGCCGCCGGCTCACTCCTCGTCGATTGGGGGTTCACGCTGCGCTCCGAAGGTGAGCGGCTCACTGCCGAGCGCGGCCTGCTCACTCGCCGGACGGTTTCGATCGACCGCGAGCGGATTCGAGGGCTGGACGTGCGCGACACGCCGCTTCGTCGCCCCTTCGGACTCGCGGGTGTGACCGCGATCGCCGGCGGTGTCGGAGGTTCGAGGGGGCGAACGACGCTGGCGCCGGTCGTGCAAAGCGACGACGTGGTCGCACTGCTTCGGTCGGTTGATCCGCTCTCACCGGACCCCAGGGCCAGGCTCATCGCCCATCCGCGCGCGGCGCGCGGGCGGCGCTTCGCTCGGGCGCTGCCGCTGCCTGCTGTGGCGGCCGTCGCCGCGATTGTGCTCCACTGGTGGTGGGTCGCCGCCGGTGCGCTCGCGTTGACCGGGGTCATGTCGCTTGTCGCGATCGATCGCTACCGGCAGCTGGGCCACCGGTTCGACGGCCGGCGAGTTGCCCTGCGCGGAGGCAGTCTCATGCGTCGGTGGACCGAGCTCGACCCCGACGAGATCGTCTCGTTCGAGCTGCGCCGCTCGCCGGGGCAGCGGAGGGCCGGGCTCTCCACGGTCGTCCTGCACCTGGGTCAGGGGGCCGGCTCGCGGCGAGCCCTCGACGCGGGCGAAGAGCAGCTACGGCCGCTCCTGGCCGAGCTTCATCCTCGACTGTTCGGACCGTTGGTCAGGCAAACGCCGTGATCGTGATCCCGCCGCGAGCCTTCTGCGTCAGCCTGATGTGAACCGCGCTCGTGTCGACCTGCAGCGCCTCGGCGACGTCGTCCCGAATCCTCACTGCAAGGGCCTCACAGAAGTGGCCCTGGTCACGGAACTGCATCAGGTAGAGCTTGAGTGACTTCGACTCCAGGCAGAGGGCGCCCGGCTCGTAGTCGATCGCGGCGACGTACATGTCAGGCTGGCCGGTGATGGGGCACACCGCCACCAGCTCGTCGCTCGTCATCTCGACCCGCGCGACGCCGGGGTTCTCGAAGGTCTCGAGGCCCGCATAGTGCGACGATCCAGGATGACCAAGAGCAACGAACTGATCGGTACGCCGGTCGCTCACGTCCCTACTGTACGCCGGACATCCTTGACGCCGTGAAACGCGTGTATCTGGCCGGGCCGCCCTACGCGGAGGAGTACCGACGACGCGCGATCGAGCTCGTCCGCCGTGCGGGCTGGGAGCCCGTCGACCCTTTCCAGCGAGACTTTCGAGGGCAGACCGCAGGCCACGAGAAGGAGATCGTCGAGGGCGACCTCGAGGACATCGACGGTTGCGATGCCGTGCTCGCGTCCTTCACCCAACCGGACGAGGGAACCGCGATGGAAGCCTGGTACGCCCACCGGCTGGGCAAGCCGGTGATCGCGTACACCGGCGGGACGCCGGCGCATCCGTGGACGGTCTACGTCGCCACGCGCGTCTGCCCCGAGCTCGAGGACGCCGTTGCGGCCCTGGGCGGGCTCGAAACCGTCTGACTAGGGCCTGCCCGGTATCTCGGCCGGGCGCTTGGCCTCGACCGGACGACGATCCTCGCCGTCGTGCGGCGGCTCGATCGTGATGTTCGGGAGCAGCCTGTCGAGCCAGCGTGGGATGTACCAGGTCTTCTCGCCCAGCAACGTGAAGAAGGCCGGGACCAACGTCATCCGCACGATCAGAGCGTCAGTGAGGATCGCGACTGCGAGCAGCAGCCCGAATTCCTTCGTGATGCGGTCGGGGGTGAGGATGAAGGCCGAGAAGACGGTGCCCATGATCAGCGCCGCGGCGACGATCACCCGCCCGATGGCTGCGATCCCGTGCTCGATCGCCGGCCGCGTCTTCATGCCGTGGACGTGCTCCTCCCGGATGCGGCTCATCAGGAAGACCATGTAGTCCATCGAGAGCCCGAAGAGGATCGCGAAGGCAATCGGAGGCACGAAGGTCTCGATCGGCCCCGTCTTGTCGAGGCCGAGTAGCCCCATCAGGTGGCCCTCCTGGACGACGAGCGTGAGCACGCCGAAGCCGACGAACGCGGAGAGGATCGTCGTGACCGCCGCAGTCAGCGAGATCACGATCGAGCGGAACGCCATCGCGAGCACGATGAACGTGACGCCGATGATGTAGAGCAGGAAGAGCGGCAGCCGCTCCATGATCCGGTCGCCGATGTCCTTGAAGGCCGCGGTCAGGCCGGACACGTACACGGCCGCGTCGGTGCCCCGGGTCACTGTCGGGATGACGTCGTTTCGCAGGCGATCGACGAGCTGGTCGGTCTTCTCGTCCTGGGGAGCGGAGTCCGGGGTCACGAACACGATCGCCACGGTCTTGGCGTCGTTGAACTGCGGCTCCCGCGCCGAGGCCACGCCCTCGAGGTTCCGGACGCGGTTGTAGAGCTGCTGAGGCGCCTGCGGGTCGTTGTTCACGTCGACCACGATCGGGATCGGGCCGTTGAAGCCGGGCCCGAAGCCCTCGGCCAGCAGGTCGTAGGCCCGACGAGCCGTCTGTTCCTTCGGCTGCGTGCCCTGGTCCGACGCGCCCAGGCGGACGAGAGCGGACGTGCCCGCCAAGGTCAGGATCCCCAGCAACGCCACGATGAACACCGGACGCGCGTGCCTGGTCACGAACCGTCCCCAGCGGCCGGTCAGCGTCCGGTCGCGTCCCGCCTCCGAGTCGTCGATCGGTCGCAGGAACGGCACCTTCAGCCGGTCGACCTTGTGCCCGAGCTTCGCCAGCACGGCGATGAGCAGCGAGTTCGCGATCAGCACGGTCGTCAGGACGCCGAGGGCGCTGCCGATACCGAGCTTCGTCACGAAGTCGAGGCCGAAGAAGGCCAGACCGGTGACCGAGATCGCGACGGTCAGACCGGCGAAGAGCACGGCCCGGCCCGCAGACGCACCCGCCTCGGCGGCCGCGTCACGCGGAGAGAGCCCTTCGTGCAGGAGCTGCCTGAACCGCGTGACGATGAACAGCGAGTAGTCGATACCGACACCGAGACCGATCATCGACACGAGCAGCGGCGTGATCGTGTTGATGTCGGTGAAGCCGGCGATGATGAACAGCAACAGGAACGCTGTCGCGACGGCCGTGATCGCCAGCGCGAGCGGGATCGACGTCGCGACAAACGTGCGGAAGACGACGAGCAGCACGATCAGCGCGGCGAGCAGCCCCAGTAGCTCCTGCGTTCCCTGCTCGATCGGCGGGAACTCCGCATCGCCGTTGAACTCGGCCTCTACGCCGGCCGGCGCGACCGTCTCGCGCACAGCGTCCTCCACGGCGACGACCTCGTTGCGGTCCGCCGACTCGATCGTCTCGTTGAACTGTGCCTCCGCATAGGCGATGCGGCCGTTGTCGGAGAACGTGTCCGGGCTGAACGGATTGCCGACGCTCTCGAGCCCGGCCTTGCCCTCCTTGGGCTTGAATTCCGGCGACCTCAGTCGCGCGATTGCCCGGTCGACCGCCGCCTTGTACTGCGGCGAATCGAGCCGCTGGCCCTCCGGCACGGCGAAGACGACATTCAGAACGGCGCCCTGCTCGGAGGTGAACTGGGACTCGATCAGATCGGTTGCCTTCTGCGTGTCGGATCCCGGGATCTCGAACTCGTCCTTGAGGCTCCCCCCGACGGTCGCCACGAGGACGATCAGAACCGCGATGATGCCGAGCCAGCTGAAGACGACTCGCCACGGATGCGAGGCGTTCGCGCGCGCCCAGCGCGCGAGCGCGCCGGTCGCGAGTCGTTCATGGGCCGCGCGGCGTTCGGCCATGGGGGTGCTAACGCCGGGCTTCCCCCCGGAATTCCCGTCCGGTTCTCGCGTGTCCTCGCTCATGTCCTCCTACCCCTCCGTTGCCATGGCTTGTACTAGTGACGCGCGGCGGCCGCAGAACTCATCGGTCGGCGCCGAATTCCCACTCGAGCATCACCTGCTGTGAGGCGTTCTTCGCACCCGCACCGCGGTAGGTTGCCAGGGCTGCGACGTTGTCGTCGGCGGTAAGGACGAACATGCCGTAACAGCCGCGTTCGCGTGCGATCGCGGCGAGCTCCGCGACGAGCGCTCGGCCGATGCCCTGGCGCCGAGCAGGCTCGTCGACCGAGAGCTCGTAGAGGAACATCTCCGTGCCCTTGTCGGGGTGGGTCGTCTCGACGCCGGAGACGAAGCCGACCGGCCGCCCGTCGCTGTCATACGCGACGAGCAGGTGATGGCCGGCTTCACCCAGGAAGCGGCGCGCGGCGAGCCGCGTCGACTGCATGGTCGAACAGGTGCTCCGCGGCAGCGACGGCCGCGTCATCGCCTTGGCCGAGCGCGCGGATGTCCATGGGCCCGACGCTAGCTCAGCCGAGGAACTCGAGCAGTAGCTCGTTGACCTGGTCGGGCGCGTCGAGCTGCAGCCAGTGGCTCGCGCCCTCGATGCGCTCGTAGCGCCAGGGCCCCGTGACGTGCGCGGCTGATCCGAGCATGCTCTCCTCGGTCAGGTAGTTGTCGCCGCTCGACCAGAGGCCCATAGTCGGAGCCGCGACGGCCGGGAACGGCCGTGTCCGCTCGAGCTCCTGCGCCGGCGTGGCATTGGCGCGATACCAGTTCAACGCGGCGGTGAGCGCTCCCGGCCGCGCCAGATCGGCAACGTAGCGCTCGCCGTCGCCGGCCCCTCGCAGCATCTCCCGGAAGAGCTTCCAGTCATCCCGACTGACGAGCTCCTCGGCGACGCCGGGGAACTGGTACAGGAGCTGATACCAGCCCTTCTCCCGCTGCTCGAGCGACGGCTGACGAAGCGCGTTCGGATGCCCGACCGACATCACGACGAGCCGATCGACTCGAGCAGGGACGAAGGCGGCCAGGGCCCAGGCGACGCCGGCGCCCCAGTCGTGCCCGACGACATTGGCTCGGTCGACCTCGAGCTGGTCGAGGATCGCGACCAGGTCCGACACGCTGCGGCCGACCGAGTAGGCGTCGACGTCTTCCGGCCGGTCCGAGTCGCCGAAGCCACGCAGGTCTGGCGCGATCGCGCGCATGCCGGCTCCGACGAGCGCAGGAACCTGATGCCGCCAGAGATGGGACGAGTCGGGAAAACCATGGAGGAGCAGAACGGCCGGGCCCTCGCCTTCGTCGACCACGGCGAGGGTGACTCCGTCGGCAGGTAGGCGGCGCACCGACTGGAGCCTACGGCCGTGGCCGGGATGGGGGCAGCCCCACCCCAAGACGCCGGGCGCCGCCATTGTCCAGCCGCTTCGCGGCAGCGAGCCTCGACTCATGGGTCAAACGAGTGAAAGGGACGCACCCATGAGGCTGAATCTGGCAGCACGCGCAGGGCGCTGGAGCGCCCGACACTGGAAGACCGCCACCTTCGGGTGGCTCGCCTTCGTCGTCGCCGCGATCGTGCTCGGCGGCGTCGTCGGCACGAAGTCGCTCGGCGACGACGAGGGCATCCCCGGCGAATCCGGCCGGATGGAGAAGATTCTCGACGAGAACTTCCAGCGGCCCGCCGGAGAGACCGTTCTGATCCAGAGCGGCAAGCTCACCACGAGCAACCCGGCGTTCGAGGCGGCGGTCAACGACGTCGCTCGACGCGTCTCGGCGATCCCGGTCGTCACCAACGTGCGCAGCCCGCTCGAACGACGGCACGCCGATCAGATCTCCGCCGACCGTCACTCGGCGATCGTCCGCTTCGACATCCGCGGAGATCCCGAGAAGGTGGTCGACAAGATCGACCCGGTGATCGCCGCGGTCGACGAGGCGAAGGCCGCGCATCCGGAGCTCTTCATTGGATCGTTCGGCGCGGGGACCGCCGGGAAGGAGATCGACGAGTCGGTCGGCAAGGACCTCGAGCGGGCCGGTCTGCTCTCCGTACCGGTCACGATCGCGGTGCTGATCGTCGCCTTCGGCGCCCTGATCGCCGCCGGCATCCCGCTGTTGCTGGCGTTGACGGCGGTGGCGGCGACGATGGGACTGCTGGCGATTCCGAGCCACTTCTGGCCGGTCGACGACAACACGAGTGCAGTCGTGCTCCTGATCGGCCTCGCCGTCGGAGTCGACTACGCGATGTTCTATTTGAAACGCGAACGTGAGGAGCGGGCAGCAGGGCGCAGCGAGCGCGCCGCGCTCGAGGCCGCGGCAGCGACGTCGGGTCGGGCCGTGCTCGTCTCGGGCCTGACGGTGATGACTGCGATGGCCGGGATGTTCCTGACCGGCGACAAGACCTTCAGCTCCTTCGCGATGGCGACGATCATGGTCGTGGCGATCGCGGTGCTGGGCTCGCTGACCGTCCTGCCTGCCCTGCTGTCGAAGCTCGGGGACCGCGTCAACAAGGCGCGCGTTCCGCTCCTCCACCGGCTCCAGAAGCCGGGCGGGGGTCGGTTGTGGAGCTTCGTCCTCGACCGCGTTCTGCGCCGACCGGTCGTTTCGGTCGTCGTCTCGGCCGGCCTGCTCGTCGCGCTCGCTCTACCCGCACTCGGAATGAAGACGGTCGTGCCGGGTGCCGAAGCGTTCCCGAAGCATCTGGAGGCCGTTCAGGTCTACGACCGGCTGCAGCGCGCCTTCCCGGGGGAGGCGGACCCGGCCGTGGCCGTCGTCAAGGCGCGTTCGATCGACGAGCCGCGAGTCGATGCGGCGATCGAGAGCCTCCAGGCCAGGGCGCTCGCGACCGGGCAGGTCCACGCGCCGATCACGGTTGACGTCAACCAGGCCCGGACCGTGGCTCGGATCGAGCTCCCGCTGGCCGGCAGCGGTAGCGACTCGGCGTCGAACGCCGCGCTCGCGACGCTCCGCAACGAGGTCATCCCGGAGACCGTCGGCTCGCTCGACGGCGTCGAAGCAGGCGTGACAGGCTCGACGGCGATCTCGAACGACTTCGGCGACAAGATGCGCAGCTCCGCGCCGTTGGTGTTCGCGTTCGTACTCGCGTTCGCGTTCCTGCTGCTGCTCGTCTCGTTCCGGTCGATCGTGATCGCGGTCAAGGCGATCGTGCTCAACCTGCTCTCGGTTGCCGCGGCATTCGGTGTTCTCGTGCTCGTCTTCCAGCACGGGTGGGCCAAGGGCATCCTCGGCTTCGACTATTCAGGCGGCGTGATGGCCTGGCTGCCGGTATTCCTGTTCGTGATTCTGTTCGGGCTCTCGATGGACTACCACGTCTTCATCCTCAGCCGGATCCGCGAGGCCTACGACGGAGGGATGAAGACCGAGGACGCGATCGCCCACGGGATCAAGTCGACTGCCGGCGTCGTCACCAGCGCCGCGATCGTGATGGTGTTCGTCTTCTCGATCTTCGGGACGCTCTCGTTGATCATGATGAAGCAGTTCGGCGTCGGGCTCGCGACGGCGGTGCTGATCGACGCGACAATCGTGCGCGGAGTGCTGCTCCCCGCAACGATGAAGCTGCTCGGCGACTGGAACTGGTACCTGCCGCGCTGGCTTGCGTGGCTGCCTCGGATCAAGCTCGAAGGTGCGCCCGGTAAGCCTGCACCGGAGGCTCGGTAGTCCATGGCCAGGCTGCTGAGACCATTCGTCAACGGGGAGACCTATCGGGCGCTCGCCTACTACGTGGCGACGGTCGTGCTCGGGTCGGTCGCTCTCGCCCTGCTGATCGCGGGCTGGACGATCACGCTGGTCTTCGCGATCACGCCGCTCGTCGTCCCGCTCCTGATCGGGCTCCGCTTCGGCGTCGGCGCTCTCGCCGGCGCCGAGGGGGCCCTGGCGAGGGAGCTCCTCGGCGTGAACGTCAGGCCGCCGCTCGACTCCGGCGGGAGCGGCTTCTGGGCCCGCGGGCTGGCCGCCCTCAGGGACGCGTCGTTCTGGAAGCAGCAAGCGCACCTGCTGCTCGGCTGGCTGATCGCGGTCGTCGCGCTGGCGCCGTTCAGCCTCGGCGTCCAGATGCTCGGAATCCCCTTCTTCTATGCGTCGGTCGACGGGCTCGACATGTTCTGGCGTTCGGACATCGACACGCTTCAGGAGGCGCTGGAGTTCGTGCCCATCGGGCTCGCGCTGATCGCCGCGGGTGTCTATCTGCTCGGGGCGTGGAGGAAGCTCTCTCGCGGCCTTGCGAGGAGCCTGCTCGCAAGCGAGGCTGATCGGGTCGTGCGCTCTCCGGAGGAAATGAGCGTCCGCCGTCTCCGGGCCCTGACGATCACGTCCCTGATCGTGACCGCGATCGTCCTGGTGTTGGTCGTGATCTGGGACCTGACCGGCGGCGGGTACTTCTGGCCGATCTGGCCGCTGCTCTCGATGTCGCTGGTCGTGGGAATTCCAGGGTGGGTCGTCCTCGTCCTCGAACGCCCTGAGATCTCTCGGCTGACGCTCGGAAGTCGCGCACTCGCGATTCAGATCGGGATCTCGGCGGTTCTAATCGGGTTCCTCGTCGCCGTTTGGGCGATCACGACCCACGGCTACTTCTGGCCGATCTGGCCGGCTCTGGGACTGGCGCTGCTCGCGGCGAGCCACGCGGCAGTCGTCTACGCACGGCGCGCGCACCGCATCGAGCGGCTCGAGGCGAGCCGCGCCGGAGCCGTGGACGTGCAGGAGACCGAGCTCCGCCGGATCGAGCGGGACCTCCACGACGGGGCCCAGGCTCGACTCGTCGCGCTCGGCATGAGCCTCGGCAGGGCGGAGCAGGCGCTGGATTCCGACCCTGAGGCGGTGCGCGCGTTGCTCGTCGAAGCGCGGCAGGGCGCCGGCGAGGCGCTCGTGGAGCTTCGCGACCTCGCGCGCGGGATCCGTCCGCCGATCCTGACCGACCGCGGGCTGGAGCCGGCGCTCACGGCGCTGACCATCCGCACCCCGCTGCCGGTGACGCTGTCGATCGACGTGCCCGCGCGACCTCCGGCGGCCGTCGAGACCGCCGCCTACTTCACCGTCGCCGAAGCGCTCGCCAACGCGATCAAGCACGCACAGGCGGAGCACGTCGACATCCGGATCGAGTCGCAGAACGGCGTTCTCGTCGCGGAGATCGTCGACGACGGCGCCGGCGGAGCCGATCCGTCGGGGCGGGGCCTGACTGGACTCAGACAGCGCGCGGAGGCGCTCGACGGAACGCTCGAGGTCACGAGCCCCGGAGGTGGTCCGACGACCGTGAGAGCGAAGCTGCCGTGCGCGTCGTAATCGCCGAAGACCTGGCTCTTCTGCGCGACGGTCTCACGCGCCTGCTGCGGGACAACGGCTTCGAGGTTGCCGCGGCGGTCGGTGACGGCGACGCGCTGATCCATGCGGTCACGCTCGAGCGGCCCGACATCGCCATTGTCGATATCCGGCTCCCGCCGAGCTTTCGCGACGAGGGTGTGCGGGCCGCGCTCGAGCTGCGGGCGCGCGCTCCCGACACGGCGATCCTCGTCGTCTCGCAGTACGTCGAGCTCACCTATGCGACCGAGCTTCTCTCCGACGGACAGGGCGGCGTCGGCTACCTGCTCAAGGACCGGATCATGGACGTCGCCGACTTCGTCGACGCCGTCCGTCGCGTGGCGGAAGGGGGAACCGCGCTGGATCCCGAGGTCGTCGCCCAGCTCTTCTCCCGACAGAAAGCCGGCCCGCTCGAGCAGCTGACACCGAGGGAGCTCGAGGTGCTCGGCCTGATGGCCGAAGGCCGCTCGAACGCCGCGATCGCCGAGGAGCTCACCCTCACGGTCGGCGCGGTCGAGAAGCACATCGCGAACATCCTGATGAAGCTGCGGCTGCCTCCCTCAGACACGGATCACCGACGGGTGCTCGCGGTTCTCGCCTATCTGCAAGAGCAGTAGCGAGGTCTATCGTCACCGGAGATGCCCGACCGGCTCAGCCCGACCTTGAAGGCAGTCAGCGACGCCGTGCTCGCCGTGGCCGCCGAGCTCTCGGTCGACGAGGTGCTGCAGCGGCTCGTCGACAGCGCCCGCGAGCTTGCCGGCGCGCGCTACGCGGCGCTCGGACTGCCCGACGGAGACGGCGGCTTTCGCCGCTTTCTGACCTCGGGCATGAGCGAGCAGCTGATCGCCTCGCTCGGGCCCTTGCCGCGGCAGCACGGCGTGTTGGGCGCGATGCTCGAGACGCGGTCGTCCTACCGGATCGGCGACATCCACGACCATCCTCGCTTCCGCGGTTGGTGGCCTTCGGGCCATCCCGACATGCGCTCGTTCCTCGGCGTGCCGATCGTCGCGCCGGCAGGCGTGATCGGGGCGTTCTATTTGACCGAGAAGCTCGACGCTCAGGACTTCAGCGACGAGGATCAGGAACTGATCGAGCTGCTCGCGGCGCACGCTGCGATCGCGATTGCGAACGCCCGCCTCCACGAGCAGACGAGAGAGCTCTCGATCGTCGCCGAGCGCAACCGGCTGGCCCTTGACCTCCACGATGCCGTCAGCCAGAAGCTGTTCGGGCTCGTGCTGACCGCTGAGGCTGCGCGGACGCTGCTCGAGCAGGACCCGACGGCGGCGCGCGATCAGGTGGCGAAACTGGAAGCGCTCGCGCAGGAGGCGCTCGAAGAGCTGCGCGCACTCGTCTTCGAGCTGCGCCCACCGGACCTCGAGAAGGACGGCCTCGCCGCAGCGCTGCGCAAGCACGTCGAGCTACTGCGCCGGCTGGAGCCACAGGCAATCGAGCTCGTCGTCGATGGACAGCTGTCTGCTGACGCGGCGCGCGACCTCGAGCTTCTCCGCATCGCCCAGGAGGCGCTCCAGAACGCGCTCAGGCACGCGAATGCGCGGCAGATCGCCGTGCGACTGCGCACGGTGGACAGCTCGATCGTGCTCGAGGTCGAGGACGACGGAGTCGGCTTCGACCCCCAGGCACCGGACGCCCGCTCCCGCCGGCTCGGGCTGACGTCGATGGACGAGCGGGCGAAGCGGGTCGGCGGCACGCTCGAGATCTCTTCGAGCCCCGGCTCGGGGACGACCGTCCGGCTCGCGGCCCCGCATGGCTGAGCCGATCCGGGTGCTGATCGTCGACGACCACGCTGTCGTCCGCGAAGGCTTGCGCGCCTTTCTCCAGACGCAGGAAGGCATCGAGGTCGCCGGCGAGGCCGGCGACGGGCGAGAAGCGGTCGAGGCGGCGTCACGCCTCAGGCCCGACGTGATCCTGATGGATCTCGTCATGCCGGAGCTGGACGGCGTCGCCGCCATGCGCGTGATGCGCGAGAAGGTCCCCGACACGCGGGTGATCGTCCTGACGAGCTTCCTCGACGACGACAAGCTCCTGCCGGCGATCCGCGCGGGCGCCGCCGGCTATCTGCTCAAGAACGCCGAGCCGAAGGAGCTCGCGCGTGCCGTGCGCGCGGCCCACGCCGGCGAGGCGCTGCTCGACCCGGTCGTCGCCGCGCGGCTCGTGGAGACGCTCGCGGCGGACGGCGGCGTGGATCCGATCGAGCGGTTGACGCCCCGCGAGCGCGAGGTCCTGGTGCTGATCGGCCGCGGCTTTCCCAACAAGCGCATCGCGCGGGAGCTCGGCCTGGCCGAGAAGACGGTCAAGACCCACGTCGGGCACGTGCTCGCCAAGCTCGGAGTCACCGACCGGACGCAGGCGGCCGTGCTCGCGGTTCGGGCGGGACTGGTGGAACCAAGGTCCTAGGACCAATTGCGTCTGGCGGCTCGGACGTCGCCGCTCGTACGCTGAATTCGTGACTGCAACGCTGACGGCGAGCGAGCGAATTACCGAGCAGGTCACATCCTGGCCGGGAGTCGAGGCGGGTGTAGGCAGGCGCGGCGAGTGGGCATTCACCCTCGGGCGTCGGGAGCTCGGTCATCTGCATGGTGACTACGCCGCCCACCTCTGGTTCCCGAAGCGGGTTTGGACCGAGCTGAGCGAGCAGGGGCGGATCGTGCCGCATCCGGTCTTCCCCGATTCGATCGGGCCGGCAGCGCGCGGGATCGAAGACGAGGCGGACGTCCAGGACGTGATCGAATTGCTCCGCCTCAACTACGACCGCATCGTCGCTCGGCACGGCGTGCCCTCCTAGAGCATGCAGGGGATCGTCACGGGGGCTTCTCGGGGCCTCGGCCTTGCCTTGACGCGCGCACTGGTCGAGCGCGGCTGGCGCGTCGTCGTCGACGCACGCGACGCAGACGCCCTTTCGCGCGCATGGCCTGACGCGCCAAGCGACGTCCTCATCCCCGGCGACGTAGCCGATCCCGAGCACCGCCGACGTTTGGTCGAAGCTGCCGGGGAGCCGATCGACCTCTTGGTCTCGAACGCCAGTGCGCTCGGCCCGACCCCGCTTCCTGCACTCGCCGACTATCCGCTCGAGGAGCTCCGCCGGGTCTACGAGGTCAACGTGCTCGCACCACTAGCCCTCGTCCAGCTCGCGCTCCCTCGGTTCGCCGAGGGCGCAAGGGTCTTGCACGTCACGTCCGACGCGGCGATCGAGCCGTACGAGTCGTGGGGTGGCTACGGCTCGTCCAAGGCGGCGCTGGCCCAGCTCACGGCGATCCTCGGCGCCGAGAACCGCGGCCTTCGCGTCTACGCCGTCGACCCGGGCGACATGCGGACGCAGATGCAGCAGGACGCGTTCCCGGGCGAGGACATCTCCGACCGGCCGCCGCCGGAGGAGAGCGTGCCGGGACTCCTGGAGCTGATCGAGGGAGACCTCCCGAGCGGGTCGTACCGCGCCCGCGAGCTCGTAGCCGTCGAAACATGAGCGCGCTGACGTTCGAGCTCCCCGCCCGCCTCGAGGCGGATCGGCCGCCGCCGGCGCGAGACGGTGTCCGGCTGCTGGTCGCGAACCGAGCCGACGGCAGCATCGTCCACAGCCGCTTTCGCGACCTGCCGCGCCACCTCGCTCCCGGCGATCTCCTCGTCGTCAACACGTCCGCGACGCTGCCGGCGGCGGTGACCGCCACGCGTCCCGACGGAGAGGCGCTCGAGCTGCGGCTCTCGACGCCGGCGCCCGACCTCGATCCGGACCGCTTCTGGATCGTCGAGCTTCGCCGCGGGGACGAGCCCTATGGCGCCGGCATCGGCGAGCGGCTGATGCTGCCGGCCGACGCGACCGCCGAGCTCGTGGCTCCGTTCGCGGCGCCGCGGCTCTGGCTCGCGCGTCTGGACCTCGAGCAGCCGGTCGTCGACTACCTCGCGCTGCACGGCCGTCCGATCCGGTACCGCTACGTTCCGAGCAGCTGGCCGCTGGCGGTTTACCAGAACGTCTACGCGGTCGAGCCCGGCAGCGCCGAGATGCCGAGCGCCGGCCGGCCGTTCACGCCGGAGCTGATCACGCGCCTGGTCGCAGGCGGTGTCCTGATCGCCCCGATCACGCTGCACACGGGGGTCTCGTCACAGGAACGTCGCGAGCGTCCGTACGCCGAGCGCTTTCGCGTGCCCCGGGAGACGGCGAGGCTCGTGAACGCGGTCCGGGAGTGGGGCGGGCGCGTGGTCGCAGTCGGAACGACGGTCGTTCGCGCGCTGGAGACGGTCGCCCGGCCGGACGGAACCGTGACCGCGGTCGACGGCTGGACGAACCTGGTCGTGACGCCCGAACGCGGGCTCTGGGCGCTCGACGGGCTGCTGACGGGCTGGCACGAGCCGCAGTCGTCTCACCTGGACGTGCTCCGGGCGGTCGCCGGCGACGAGCTGCTCGCGCGGAGCTACGACGCCGCACTGGAGCACGGCTACCGCTGGCACGAGTTCGGCGACAGCCAGCTCGTCCTCGGCGGGCGATGAGTTTTCCCTCTCAACCGGGTCTTACGTGTTCGTGGGAATACATCTGAATTCAGCTCGTTGGGGGGTCGTATGACCATCGAAGGCCGCAATCGGTGGCTTGCCCTGATCGTCCTGTGCCTGGGTGACCTGATGATCGTCCTCGACGGCACGATCGTGAACGTCGCGCTCCCGTCGATCCGCGACGACCTCGGCTTCTCGCAGGAGTCACTCGCGTGGGTCGTGAACGCTTACTTGCTCACTTTCGGTGGCTTCCTGCTCCTCGGCGGGCGGCTCGGCGACCTCTTCGGCCACCGGCGGCTGTTCCTGATCGGCATCAGCCTCTTCACGGTCGCCTCGCTCGCATGCGGCCTGTCCACGTCGCAGGAGGCGCTGATCGCCTCGCGCGCCGTGCAGGGGCTCGGCGGCGCCGTCGTGTCGGCCGTCGCGCTCTCGCTGATCATGACGCTCTTCACGGAGCCGGCCGAGCGGGCAAAGGCGATGGGCGTCTTCGGCTTCGTCCTCTCCGGCGGTGGGACGATCGGCGTGCTGCTCGGCGGCGTCTTGACCGACGCGCTCAACTGGCACTGGATCTTCCTCGTCAACATCCCGGTCGGAATCAGCGTCTTCGCGTTGACACTCGCCTTGCTGCCGGCAGCGCGCGGCCACGCCACGGGGCGAGTCGACCTCGCGGGTGCCGTCACCGTGACCGGATCGCTGATGCTCGCCGTCTACGCGATCGTCAACGGCAACGACGCCGGCTGGACGTCGTTCCAGACGCTCGGGCTCCTCGCGTCCGCGGCGGCGCTCTTCGCGCTCTTCCTCGTCATCGAGCTGCGGGTGGCCTCACCGCTGATGCCGCTCGGCCTGTTCCGAATTCGCAACGTCTCGACGGCCAACGCCGTCGGCGTGCTGATGGCCGCCGGCATGTTCGCCTACTTCTTCCTCTCGGCGCTCTACCTGCAAGAGGTCCTCGGATACAGCCCGATGGAGGTCGGTCTCGCCTACCTGCCTTCGACCGTGCTCTGGGGAGCCTCGTCGCTCCTGCTCTCGGACCGGCTCGTCATGCGCTTCGGGATCAAGCCGCCGCTGGTCGTGGGGCTCGGACTGATGACCGTCGGCCTCGTCCTCTTCGCCCGGACGCCGGTCGACGGGAACTTCCTCGTCGACGTCCTCCCGGCGACTCTGGCGGTCGGTCTCGGAGCGGGAATCGGGTTCAATCCCCTCCTCCTGGCCGCGATGAGCGGCGTCGCGCCGACCGAGAGCGGGCTTGCCTCCGGCGTCGTCAACACGGCGTTCATGATGGGCGGCGCGCTCGGGCTTGCGGTCCTCGCCAGCGTGGCCGCTTCGCGCACGGACAACCTGACCTCCTCCGGCGAGGGGCCGCTCGAGGCGCTGAACGGCGGCTACAACCTCGCGTTCCTCGTCGGCTCGATCTTCGTCGTCGTCTCCGCCGTCGTGGCCGGCGCCCTCCTTCGCTCGGACGTGTCGGTCGGTGCCCACGAGGGCGAAGCGGTCGGCGCCCCCGCCACCGAAGCGGACTACTGAATGACCCTGCCGCCGACGAGGGGAAGACCGGCTTCTACCCAGTCGCTCTTCCCCTCGAGGTAGTGGCGCACGTTTCGATAGCCGAGCTCGACCAGCCGGTCGGCGACGATGACGGAGCTGTCGCAGGTGGAGCTCGAGCAGTAGACGACGATCTCGGTCTGCGGATCGGGGATGCGGCCTGGCCCGCGCTCGTCCACCCACTCCGGCGGCAGGTTGATCGCACCGGGAAGGTGGGAGTGCGCGAACGACATCGGCGCCAGGGCGTCGATCAGCACGAACTCGTCCCCGCGGTCGATCTTCCCGCGGAGCTCGTCCCGGCTGATCATTGCGACCGTCAGCGTTCAGCCTCTCGTACGAGGAGCGCGATCTGCACGCGGTTGTCGGCTCCGAGCTTCGTCGAGTAGTCGCGAGACGTGCGCCTTGACAGTCGCGACGCTCATGTGCAGCTCCGCGGCGATCTCGGCGTTCGCGAGACCCCGACCGACCGCCATTGCCACCTCACGCTCCCGGGCGCTGAGCGTGGCGAGCCGCTCCCGCGCGCTCTCGTAGCGCGCGCCTGCGTCGGAATCGCCGGCGACGAGGGCGATCAGGCGCGCGGCGACGGTGGGGGAGAGCGTGCCGTCACCAGCGTGGACGTGCTCGATCGCGCGAACGATCTCGGGCGGGGGTGTGTCCTTGAGCAGGAAGCCGGCTGCACCGGCACGAAGCGCGCGCAGGACGAACTCGTCCGCGTCGAAGGTCGTTAGCACGAGGACCGCCGGCGCCTCCGGCTGCGAACGGAGCAGTCGGGTCGCCGCGATGCCGTCCAGCTCGGGCATGCGGATGTCCATCAGCACGACGTCGGGGTGCTGACTGTCGACCGCCGAGAGGACGCCGCGGCCGTCGTCAACCTCGCCGACGACCTCGATCTGCTCCGCGCCGGCGAGCATCAACTTGAGGCCCGAACGCACGAGCGCGTCATCGTCGACGAGCAGCACGCGAATGACCTCGTCGTTCACGGCGACCACGGCAGCCTTGCCCGAAGGACGAAGTCGCCGTCCTCGTCCAGTCCGTGCTCGAGCTCGCCGCCGGCCAGCGAGACACGCTCGGTGAGTCCGACGAGACCGGCGCCCGACCCCGCCGGCGAGCCGCCGGTTGCCGGGACGCCGACCGCGCTCCGACTGACAACCGCGACGACAAGTGCAGGACCCTCGTGCGTGGTGACCGATACCTCGACGGCGGCGGCCGGCGCGTGCTTGCGCGCGTTTGTGAGTCCCTCCTGGACGACGCGGTACGCGGTTCTTCCCGAGTGCGGCCGGCATCCGGTCATCGAGTGGTTCGTCCATCCTCATGCGGATGTGCATACCCGCCTCGCGGGATTCCTCGATCAGTGCCGGCAGCTGCGCGAGTGTCGGCTGCGGCGGCTGAACCGTACGCTCCTCGGTTTCGTCGCGGAGGACGCCAATCACGTCCCGCAGCTCCTGGAGCGCGGTTTGAGCGGTCTCGCGGATCACCCCGGCGGCTTCGGCGACCTCTTCGGGAGTGGCGTCGGGACGGAACTCCAACGCGCCGGCGTGCACGCTGAGCAGCGACAGCCGGTGGGCGAGGACGTCGTGCATCTCCCGCGCGATGCGGCGGCGCTCGGCCTCGCGGGCCTGTTCGACCCGCAGCCGCTGCTCCGACTCGAGGTATTCCGCCCGCTCGCGGAGCGACCGGATCACCTCCCGCCGCGCCCGGGTGAAGAGACCCCAGCCGAGCGCAACTGCGATCAGCAGTAACCCGAAGAGCATCTGCGACCACCAGGCGCCGCCACTGGGGTACAGCAGCGGGAAGATCGCCATTGAGACGAGCGTCAGCGCCACGATGCCGACCAAGGCGCGCCGGGACGCGCGGATGGCCGCGTTGAAGAGGGCGACGAGACCTGCGCCGCCGGCCATCGCGAAGAAGGCGGAGGCGACCACCGCGACGACCGCGACCTCGACGGGATAGCGGCGGCGGACCCAGAGCGTTGCGCAGACGGCCGTCCCGACCACGACGTCGATGACGATTCCGGCGTCGCTGCGGTCTGCGGTGATCGAAGTCACGCCGAGCACCCCGATCGCCACTGCCACCCCGAAGAGCGCGACGTCGACGACCCAATCGCGTGCCGAGCGCTTCCCGCCCGGCGCCTCGAGCAGCTCCCCCGGCAGCAGCGGACGTTGCCATCCCGCCACGCTCGTGTGCTGAGTCGTCGGCTCCGTCATCGCGTTCAAAGCGTACGTCCGACGAACGGTCCCGACCCCCGACCAAGGTCGATCCGACCATGGACTTGGGGCTCGATTGAAGTAGACGAGCGGCCCTACCGACAGGCGGCACCCCGCAGCCACACTCGGCACATGATCCAAACAGAGAACCTCACCAAACGCTTCGGCGCGCGAACGGTCGTCGACGACGTCTCGTTCCGCGTCGAGCCCGGAACCGTTACTGGTTTCCTCGGCGCAAACGGCGCCGGCAAGACCACGACGCTGCGGATGCTGACCGGGCTTTCGAAGCCGGACGGCGGCGAGGCGGTCGTGCTGGGCGGTCGCTATCGCGAGCTGCCCAATCCCGGGCGCCGTGTCGGCGTCCTGCTCGACGCCGCCGCGCAGCACGGCGGGCGGCGCGGGCGCGAGGCGCTCGCGGTCTCCGCTCAGCTGATGGGAGTCGAGCAGGAGCGTGTCGACGCTCTGCTCGACCTCGTCGGCCTCGACCGCTCGGCCGCACGGAAGCGTGTGCGCCAGTACTCGCTGGGCATGCGCCAGCGGCTCGGCATCGCGCACGCGCTGCTCGGCAATCCGGAGGTGCTGATCCTCGACGAGCCGGCGAACGGCCTCGATCCGCCGGGGATCCGCTGGATGCGCGAGCTGCTGCGCGACTTCGCCGACCGCGGCGGCACCGTGCTGCTGTCCTCGCACCTGCTGCACGAGGTGCAGGCACTCGCCGACCGCGTCGTGATCATCGACCTCGGGCGAATCGTCGCCGAGGGAAGTCTCGCCGAGCTGCTGGCGAGCTCGGGCACGGTCGTGCGCGGCGACGACGACGTGCGGCTTCATTCCGCGCTCGAGGCTGCCGGCCTCGAGGCTCGCCCTGCTCTCGACGGCGGCTTCGTCGTCGAGGCTCAGCCCGAGATCGTCGGCCGGGCCGCGCTCGAAGGCGGCGTAGCGCTGAGCCGCCTGGCTCCGTCGGACGGCTCCGGGCTGGAGCAACTGTTCTTCGACCTGACCGCGGGCGCCACGAACGGCGCCCGCGCCGACCTAGTGGAGGCCACCTCATGAGCACCGCCGTACTCGAATCGCAACTGTCCCCTCATGACGTCGAGAGGCGTCCGAGCCTCGCGCGGCTCGCCGCTGTCGAGCTCCGGAAGATGGTCGACACGCGCGCCGGTTTCTGGATGCTGCTCGGCATCCTCGGCCTAACCGTTGCGGCGCTCGTCACGATGTTCTTCGCCGGTTCGGCGGACGATCACACGTTCAAGAACATGTTCGTCCTGGCGGCAGCGCCGTCGGCCGTCCTCCTTCCCATCGTCGGGATCCTGCTCGTCAGCTCGGAGTGGACGCAGAGGACGACGCTGGTCACGTTCGCGCTCGTGCCACGGCGCTGGCGCGTGCTTGCCGCGAAGGTCTCCGCGGGTGTCCTGCTGGCGAGCGTCGCGCTGGTGATCTCCCTGGCGCTCGGGGCGCTCGGCACTGCGATCGCACAACCGAATGCCGACGGGAGCTGGTCCCTGTCCATGGTGATGCTCGGCCAGATCGCGCTCTACGTCACGGTCGCGATGCTGATGGGCGTCGGCTTCGGCGTGATGCTGCTGTCCTCCGCGCCGGCCATCGTCCTCTACTTCGTGATGCCGATCGGCTTGAGCTCGATCGGTGCGATTCCGTGGTTCGACGGCATCGTGCCGTGGCTGGACTGGTGGAGCTCCATCTCGATCCTGGCCGACAAGCCGCTGGATGCCACCGAGTGGGCGCGAGCCGGCACGACACTGGCCGTGTGGGTGGTCGTTCCTCTCCTCGTCGGCTTGTGGCGAATCACACGTAGCGAGATCAACTGACGGAAGCCGAGGGTCACCGCGCTCGTTTACAGAGGAAGAGATGTCTCTCGATTCGTTCTTCGAGCTAGCGTCCGCCTCTCCGTGGACGTACGCGGTGATCCTCGCCGTCGCGGCGCTGGACGCCGTTCTTCCGCTGGTGCCGAGCGAGGCGACCGTGATCTCGGCCGGCGTGCTCGCCGGAGCCGGTGACCTGCAGCTCGGGCTCGTGATCGCCGCGGGAGCCGCCGGTGCCTACGTCGGGGATACGAGTGCGTACTGGCTCGGCCGGGGGCTCGACCACCGACTCGAGCGGAGGCTGTTCCGCGGCGCCAAGGGTGCGAGCCGGCGGGCATGGGCGGAGGGGGCACTCGACCGCCACGGTGGCCCGCTGATCTTCGGAGCGCGCTTCATCCCCGGCGGCCGCACCGCGACAACGGTGACGGCCGGCGCGCTGGCGATGCGGTGGGCGCGATTCGCGGCGTTCGCGGCTGTGGCCGCAATCGGCTGGGCTTCGTACGCCGCGCTGCTGGGCTACATCGGAGGACGCGCCTTCGAGAACAACCCGCTCTGGGGCCTCCTCGTCGGCTTCGGAGTCGCGGCCGTCACATTCCTCGTCGTCGAGGCTGTCCGGCGATCCCGCGCGCGCTCGCGCCGGGCGGTTGTGGCCGAAGCGGTGGTCGAGGAGCCGGCTCCGCCGCAGCGTCGCGCCGCCTGAGCGATGAGTTTTTCGCCCGGCGCTCGTCATAGTCCCTAGGTGAGTCGGCAGCAGAGCCAACTCGAGTCCGGCGCGGTCGCCGCCGCGCGCGCAGGAGACGAGGCCGCGTTCGCCAGCCTGGTCGAGCCGCATCGCCGCGAGCTCCAACTGCACTGCTACCGAATGCTCGGCTCGCTCGAGGACTCCGAGGACCTCGTCCAGGAGACGTTCCTGCGGGCTTGGCGGAAGCGCGAGAGCTTTCAGGGACGGTCGACGTTTCGCGCCTGGCTGTACCGGATCGCGACGAACGCCTGCCTGGATGCGCTCGAGCGCCGGCCGCGCGTCGCGCCGACCCACAACGGCGCCCAACCCTTGGCAGAGGTTTCCTGGCTGCAGCCGTACCCAGACGAGCTTCTAGAGGGGATCGCTCCGAGCGACGCCGAGCCGGAAGCCGAGGTCGTCGACAAAGAGACGATCGAGCTCGCGTTCATCGCCGCAATCCAGCTTCTGCCGCCGAAGCAACGCGCCGTCCTGATCTCACGGGACGTCCTGGGCTGGTCGGCGGCCGAGAGCGCCGAGCTGCTCGGCGCCAGCGTTGCCTCGGTGAACAGCGCGCTGCAGCGCGCCCGCGCGACGATGAAGGAGCACCTGCCCCGACATCGCTTGGAGTGGGCCGCCGACTCCGAGCCCAGCCGAGAGGAGCGAGAGCTGCTCCAGCGCTACATGGAGGCAACCGAGCAAGGCGATCCGAAGGCGATGGTCGAGCTGCTGCGCGCAGATGCGTTGTGCACGATGCCTCCGGCTCCGGAGTGGTACGTCGGGGCAGAGGCGATCGTGGACTCCTGGGTGCGAGGTGGCTTCGGCGACGACGAGTGGGGCCACCTCCGCTGTGTCCTCACCCGAGTCAACAAGCAGCCGGCGGTCGCGTGCTACGTCAAGCGGGCCGGCGACTCGGAGTACCGGCCGCTCGCCCTCGACGTCCTACGGCTCGAAGACGGGGAGTGCGCTGAGATCACCGTCTTCCCGCTCGAGCCGCTCCTAAAAGCCCTCGGCCTCCCGCGGAAGCTCTGATGAAGGAGCCGCCCGGGTTCGAGGTCCGGGCGGTCGCGGTCGACCCAGGCGGCCACCGGATCTACAACGAACGGGAGTGGCGGGACGCGATTGTCGTCGTCGCGTCTGGAGAGATCGAGCTCGAGTCCGTGAACGGCGTCCGGCGCTCCTTCGCACGCGGGGACACCCTCTGGCTCTGCGAGCTTCCGCTGCGCGCCCTCCACAACCGCGGGTCCGAGTCCGTCGTTCTCGTTACGGTGTCTCGGCGACCGGCCGACGATGAGTTTTCGGCCGCGCCGCGGTCATAAGGGAACAAGGCCAATCATGGTGACCGACAGCCGCCCTAGCACCAAGACGAGCCTGGAAGAGCTCGTCTCCGCAGTCCGCGCGGTCGTCAGTCGACACGCCGACTGGCGCCAGACCGCCCGACTCGTGGCCCGCGAACTGGAACGCGGGCTACCGTCACCGGACGCGCTGACCGAGAAGCAACGGACCGGCGACCCACGGGGTTATCGGAGCTATCCGCTCCACATTGAGCCTGACGGGAGCTTCTCGATCGTCGCCCTGGTTTGGCGGCCGGGGCAGGTGACGGCGGTCCACGACCACGTGACCTGGTGCGTGTTCGGGGTCGTCCAAGGACACGAGCATGAGGAGCTCTTCAAGCTCGACGAGGAACGAGAGTGCCTCGTCGAGGCGGGAACGAAAACGAACAGGGCGGGCGATGTGAGCGGGTTCGCGCCGCCGGGGGACATCCACCGCGTCCGGAACGCGGGCGAGGGCACTGCCATCTCAATCCACATCTACGGGACCGACGTCTCCCGTATCGGCTCGAGTGTCCGCCGCTACTACGACCACCCGGTCGTGCCCGCCTGAACGAACGCGTCGAGGAGGGAGACCGATGACGGAGCACGAGGTCGTTACGCGCGAGGAGTGGCTCGCGGCTCGCAAGGAGCTGCACGAGGAGGAGCAGGCGCATGCTGTCCGCAGCGAGGAGCTCGCGGAGAAGCGGAAGGAGCTCCCGTGGGTGCGGGTCGACAAGGAGTACACGTTCGCGACGGACGAGGGGGAGAAGACCCTGGCCGAGCTCTTCGACGGGCGCTCCCAGCTGCTCGCCTACAACATCATGTTCGGGCCCAGCTACACCGGCGCCTGTCCGGGCTGCTCGAACCTGGCCGACCACCTCGACGGCGGCGTCATCCACCTCAACCACCGCGACGTGACGTTCCTGTGCTTCTCGCGCGCGCCGCTCGAGAAGCTTCAGGCCTACAAGCAGCGCATGGGCTGGCGCTTCCCCTGGGTGTCGACGTACGAAAGCGACTTCCCCTTCGATTTCGATCTCGCGTTCACGAAGGAGGAGATGTCCGGCATCGACGAGGTCCAGGAGATGCTCGCGGATCCGCCGGACTGGCTCGAGAAGTGGTCGGAGGACGTCGGGACACCGCTGGAGAAGGGCATGGCGGAGAACCCCAGCTGGATCGCCTTCGCCCTCGAGGACGGCGTCGTCTACCACACCTACTTCCGCGCGGCGCCCGACCGGGACATGCTGGTGGCCTACTACGACCAGCTCCGGGACATGGCCCCGAAGGGCCGCGTCGACGAGTTTCGGGCCACGCGCAGCGACGAGTACGAGGACGCCGCCGCCCGCTCATGAACTGGGTTGCGTCACAAGGCAGGGTGACCGCGCTCCTCTTCGGGGCGGCGCTGGTCGCCTGGGTCGTCACCGTCGAGCGGATGCAGGGCATGGATGCGGGCCCCGGGACCGACCTGGGCGGCCTCGGCTGGTACCTCGGGATCTGGGTGACGATGATGGCCGCGATGATGCTGCCGTCGGCGGCGCCGGCGGCCCGGCTCGTCGCGCGAGCGTCGCGCGGGTTGCCGACGGTGCTCTTCGCGGCCGGGTACCTCGCCGCCTGGACCGTCGTCGGCCTCGCCGCTTACGGGCTCTTCCGGCTCGTGACGTCTTTCGACATCGGCTGGCTCATGTGGGACCGAAACGGCCCGTACGTCGCGGGCGCGGTCATCGTCGCGGCCGGTATCTACGAGCTGACGCCGATGAAAGAGCGCCTCCTGCGGGCATGCCGTCGCCCGCACGACGCCGGCGACCGCGGCCCGCTCTGGGCCGGGCTCACCAACGGCCGCGATTGCGTCGGCTGCTGCCTCGGCCTGATGGCCGTGCTGTTCGCGCTCGGCGTGATGAGCCTCTTCTGGATGGTGGCCGTCGCGGGCGTGATCTTCGTCGAGAAGGTCCTCCCAAACGGTCTGCGGCTCTCCCGGATCGTCGGGATCGCACTCGTCGTCCTCGGGCTCTGGGTCGCCGTCTCGCCCGGGAGCGTCCCGATGCTGACCGAGCCCGACGAAGCGCCGGCGATGCAGATGGAGATGTGGGTGACCAGAGCACACAGTCGGAACCCGGGAGGAATGGCTGGCGGCGCGGACGGCGCTGCTGGAGCGAGAGAAGGAGCTGACCCGCCGCAGCGACGAGCTCGCGCGCGAGCGGCAGGAGCTGCCCTGGGTGCCGGTCGAGAAGGAGTACACCTTCGAGACCGAGGACGGCGCGAAGACGCTGCCCGAGCTCTTCGATGGGCGCTCGCAGCTGCTCGTCTATCACTTCATGTTCGGGCCTGCGTACACGGCGGGGCTGCCCGACCTGTTCGGCCGGAGCAGACACGTTCGACGGCGGCGTCGTCCACCTCAACCAGCGCGACGTCACCTTCCTGTGCGCCTCGCGGGCGCCGCTCGAGAAGCTGGAGGCGTACAAGCGGCGGATGGGCTGGAGCTTCCCGTGGGTCTCGTCGGACGGGAGCGACTTCAACTTCGACTTCGGCGTCTCGTTCACGGAAGAGCAGCTCCGCAACGGGGCGGAATACAACTACCGCCTGGTCGAGTTTCAACCGATCCTTGACGCCGCCGCGGGCACGCCATTCGAGGCGCTGGCGGCTTCGACCGGAACCACGCCGGCGGGCTACATGTCCGAGGCACCGGGCTTCAGCGCGTTCGCGCTCGAAAACGGCGCCGTGTACCACACCTACTCGACCTACACGCGCGGACTCGAGTTCATCCTCGGCTTCTACCCGTTCCTCGACCGCGCGCCGAAGGGGCGGAACGAGGGAGATCCGCCGGAGTTCTGGATCCGCCGGCATGACGAGTACGCCGATGCCTGAGCACGCGGTGGGCACGCGCGCGGAGTGGCTCGCGGCCCGGAAGCGCCTGCTCGAGAGGGAGAAGGAGCTGACCCGGCGCAGCGACGAGCTCACGCGCGAGCGGCAGGAGCTGCCGTGGGTGCCGGTCGAGAAGGAGTACACGATTCGAGACCGGACGAGGGAACGAAGACGCTGGCGGAGCTCTTCGACGGGCGCTCCCAGCTGCTCGTCTACCACTTCATGTTCGGCCCGTCGGTCGAAGGCTGGCCGGAGGTGGGCTGCCCGGGCTGCTCGTACACAGCCGACAGCCTCGACATCGCCGTCGAGCATCTCCCGCACCGGGACGTGACGTTCGTCGCCGTGTCCAGGGCGCCGCTCGAGCAGCTCGACGCGTACAAGCGCGCATGGGCTGGAGCTTTCCGTGGGTCTCCTACGGCGACAGCGACTTCAACCTCGACTTCGCGGTGTTCACCGAGGAGGGACGACGAACCGGCAAGGGGTTCAACTTCGACACGCCGAAGCACGCCGACATCGACCTTCGGAACGAGGAGCTCCACGGGCTGAGCGCCTTCGCCTCGAGGACGGCGTCGTCTACCACACGTACTCGACCTACGACCGCGGCACCGACGCGCTGAACGCGACCTGGCAACTGCTCGACAGGGCGCCGAAGGGACGCGGCGAGGATTTCGAGGGCTGGCCGCGACGTCGTGACGAGTACCCGGGGAGGTCCGAATGAGTCTTCCACCCGTTGTCTCGGCCGAGGAGTGGCAGGCCGCTCAGCGACGACGCTGCTCGCCAAGGAGAAGGAAGCCACCAGGGCGCGCGACGCGCTCGCCGCGGAGCGCCGCCGGCTGCCCATGGTCCTGATCGACAAGGACTACGTCTTCCAGGGTCCGGACGGCGAGGCGACCTGGTCGACCTGTTCGAGGGACGCCGCCAGCTGCTCCTCTACCACTTCATGTTCGGCCCGAACCAGGACGTGGGCTGCGACGGCTGCTCGATGTTCGTCGACCAGGTCGGCCACCTCGCCCACCTGCACGCCCGCGACACATCCTTCGTGCTCGTCTCGCGCGCACCGCTGCCCAAGCTCGAGGCGTACGAGCGGCGGATGGGCTGGACGATCCCCTGGTACTCGTCGTTCGACAGCGACTTCAACGTCGATTTCGGTCGCTCGCCGGAGACGCCGCAGCCGGACGCCTACCAGGACGGCGAGATGTTCGGCCTCAGCGTCTTCCTTCGCGACGGGGACGCCGTCTACCGGACCTACTTCACGAGGCTGCGCGGGGTCGAGGCGCTCGGCAGCGTCTGGACCTTCCTCGACCTGACGCCACTCGGCCGGCAGGAGACCTGGGAGGACTCACCGGAAGGGTGGCCGCAGACCCCGCCCTACGGGTGGTGGCGCCGCCACGACGAGTACGAGGACGGTGCCTGAGCGGGTCGAGCGGGTCCTCCGCGCGAACGGGGTCGATCTCTGCGTCGAGACGTTCGGCGATCACGGCGACCCCGCGATCCTGCTCATCGCAGGAGCGACCGGTTCGATGCTCTCGTGGGACGAAGAGCTCTGCGAACGGCTCGCGGCCGGTTCTCGGTTCGTCATTCGCTACGACCTCCGCGACACCGGCCGCTCGGTCACCTACGAGCCGGGCTCTCCGCAGTACACGGGTGCCGATCTGGTCGAGGATGCCGTCGGCGTGCTCGACGCCTCGAGTGTGGACGCCGCGCACCTCGTGGGCATTTCGATGGGCGGAGGGATCGCTCAGATCGCCGCGCTCGACCATCCCGGCTCGCGTCGCGTCGCTCACGCTGATCTCGACCAGCCCCGCCGTGCCGGGCGCTCCCGACCTTCCACCGATGTCGGCGGAGCTCCGCGCGTACTTCGCCGAGGAGCCGGCGGCGCCGGATTGGTCGGACCGAAGCGCAGTGATCGACTACTACGTCGAGTCCGCGCGCCCGTACGCCGCTAGGTCGGTCACGTTCGACGAGGCGCCTTGGCGAGAGCTTGGAAATCGCGACTTCGACCGCAGCATCAACCTCGCATCGAGCATGACGAACCACTTCGCGATCGACGGCGCCGAGAGGCGCGGCCGGCTGCGGGACATCCAGGCGCCGACACTGGTCATTCACGGAACCGAGGATCCCCTGTTCCCGCTCGAGCACGGACGCGCGCTCGCGAACGAGATCCCCGACGCCAGGCTGCTCGCGTTGAAGGAGACGGGCCACGAGCTTCCTCGACGGGTCTGGGACGCCGTCGTGCCCGCGATCCTCCAGCAAAGCGAAGGAATTTGACGACGCCCTCCGTGCATGTCAAAGTCGCGCGGTCAAGTCCTGCAGGCCTTCGGGTCGGCGGGACTTGGCGTTTTTTGTGGACGGCTAGCTGGTCAGCGCCGGAACCCGTTTCCCGTCCGCGGAGCATTCGACGAGGGTCGCGAGCCGTCTGGCGCGCGTGTCAGGCCGCTTCGCGCTCACGACCCAGAAGGTCGCGAGGTGACGGTAGGCGTCGGACTGTCCTTCGAACCAGTCCCACGCCGTCTTGTTGGCCCGAAACGCCGATCGCTGCTCCTTGTCGAACCTGGCTTCGTGCCGGCGCTCGTAGGAGTACACCGCGGTCCGGTCCTCGCGTCGCGCCTCGAATGCGGCCTCGCCGGCCGGTGTCATCCGGCCTTGCTCGCGCAGCTCGGCGATCTTCGCGATGTTGACGGCGCTCCAGTTGCTCGTCCGCCGGCGCGGCGAGAACCGCTGCCGGTAGCAAAGCTCGTCGATCCGCTGGACCTTGCCGTCGATCCAGCCGAAGCACAGCGCTTCCTCGACGCTCTCCTCCCAGGTGATCGTCTGACGGCCGGACGCCTTCTTGTAGTAGCCGAGCCAGAGCTCGGTCTCCGACTCGTGATGCTCCTCGAGCCAGGCGCGCAGCTCGGCAGGCGTGGCGAAGAAAGTGCGGCCTTCGCTCATCGGCGGTCATCTTGTCGGACTACGCTTCCGTCGTGCACGCGCTCGCCATCGCAGCGGCACTCGTCCTCGTCTCGGGCGCAGCAGCGGGCCCGGAGAGCGGCCGGCGCTTCTTCCCCCTCGAGCCACGCAGCGAATGGACGTTCGAGGACACCACGTACGGCGGGACGTCGAGCATGAGCGTGACGCGGGCTCGGGCCGGCGTGTTCCGGCTCGACGGGTTTCCCGGCGCATCGGACCTGCGAGTCCGCTGGTCAGGTCAAATGCTTCAGGCCTGGGACAAGGCGCAGCGGCGCTGGGAGGCGCTGCTCCGGCTCGGTGCGAAGGCCGGGACGACCTATCGGGTCGACCTTCCGGCGCCGCTCTGGAACGGCGTCCGCGTCACGCTCGCTTCGCGGCAGGCAACCGTCCGAAACGGTCGGCGCTCCTATCGTGGCTCGATCCGGTTTGACGTCCAGCCGCCGGCAGGGCTCTCGGACGGCGGCATCCTCGCGCTCTGGTTTGCGCCTGGCGTCGGCCTCGTGCGCTGGGTCGAGCAGTCGTTTGCCGGCCCGGTCGCGCATGTTCTTGTCTCCGGGCCGCGTATGTGACATGGTTCCGCCGCCTGCGGCATGAGTCAGGCGCGGCGGTAGCGGAGCCGTCGCAGACAAAGGGGGGAACATGCCGTACAAGCGCTTGTGGTCGAGCGTCGTGCTCGCCGCGTCCCTCGTTGCCATCGCGGCCGCACCAGGATCGTTGTCGGCGCAGACCAATGCCGACGCGCTCGACGTGGCCCTGACGTATGTCGACGAGCACGCGGCGCAGCTCGGCATCACCCGTGCGGATGTCACGGATCTGTTCGTCACCAGCAACTACCGCAGCGCCCACAATGGAGTCACACACGTCAACCTCAACCAGCGCTACGAGGGCCTCGAGGTCTTCGGCGGTCACGTCACGGTCAACGTCGCCTCGAACGGCGTCGTCGTGTTCGCCGGCGGCAGCCTCGTCACGGGCCTCGCCAGAGCACCGTCAGGGTCCACCGACCTGAAAGTCACCGAAGCGGTCGAGGCCGCGGCGCGAGAGCTGCAGCTCGCCCCGCCGACCGACCTCCAGGTGCTCAGCACCACCGGGCAGAGGGCCGTCGTCTCCGGCGGTGGAATCTCCGACGCACCGATCCCGCTGCGCCTCGGCTGGCAGCCGACAAAGGGCGGGCTGCGCCTCGCCTGGCAGCTCGTGATCGACGACTCGTCTGGGGACTCACTATGGAACGCGACCGTCGACGCCGCGAGTGGTGAGCTGCTCGACGTAGACGACTGGACCTCGCGCGACAACCCCGGAGACCTCGCGACCACACTGACGCGGTCAGGCGCCACGGCGGCCGACACGTCGAGCCTCGTCACGCCGAACCCGGTGAACGACGGCTCGAGCTACCGGGTCTTCGAGCTGCCGAAGGAGAGCCCGAACGACGGCCAGCGGACGCTCGTCCAGAATCCGGCGGACGCGACGGCGTCTCCGTTCGGCTGGCACGACACCAACGCAGTCGCGGGGCCGGAGTTCACGATCGCGCGGGGCACCAACGCCCACGCGTACCTCGACCAGGACGACAACGATGCGGCCGACTTCGGCGAGCCGGACGCCGGTGTGGGGCTCGACTTCGACTTCACGCTCGACCTGGCCCAGCACGCCCAGAACTACCGGAGCGCGACCGTCTCGAACCTCTTCTACTGGAACAACATCATCCACGACGTCATGTACCAGTACGGCTTCAACGAGCCGTCCGGGAACTTCCAGGCCAATAACTACGCGCGCGGCGGCACCCAGGGCGACTACGTCCGTGCCGAGGCGGCCGACGGAGGCGGCACGAACAACGCGAACTTCTCCACGCCGGTGGAGACCCCGGCGTCGGGCGGCACGCCGCGGATGCAGATGTTCCTGTGGCCCGGCAACCAGTTCGGCGCCCAGAACCAGGTCGTCGTGCCCGGCGTAGGCTCGTTCGACTCGTCGTGGGCGCGCTTCTCGCCGGCGCCGACCCCGGCCGGAACGTCCGGCCAGCTGATCAACGCCGGCAACGGCTGCACGGCCGCGGACTACGCGTCCGCTCCGGCCGGCGACTGGATCGCGATCGTGACCGGCAGCAACCTCGGCTGTCAGAACATCGAGAAGGGACGGCAGGCGGGTGCGGCCGGAGCGAAGGCGCTCATCGTCGCGCTCAACGCCGGCGGCGCCGCACCGATCCTGACGGGCTCGATGACGACGGCTCCGCCGACGATCCCCGTTGCAAGCATCACCCAGGCCGACGGGAACACGATCCGGGCGGCGATCACGGCAACGTCGACCGCCACCGTGCGCAAGCATCCGAACCATCCGGGGATCCGCGACGGCGACCTGGAGAGCGGGATCATCATCCACGAGTACGGCCATGGCATCTCCAACCGCCTGACGGGTGGCCCGGGGATCAACTGCCTGAGCGGCGACGAGCAGGCCGGCGAGGGGTGGAGCGACTACTACGCGATCACCATGCTTCTCAACCCCGCCCTCGACAATCCGGACCTGCCACGTGGAATGGGCCCGTACGCGCTGTTCCAGGACAGCCGGCAGGGCGCCGGCATCCGGCCACGGCCCTACACGCGCAACATGGCGATCCAGCCGTTCACCTACGACAGCATCAAGACCGGCGGCTGGCTCGATGGGACCACTCTTGCCGTCCCGCACGGCCTCGGCCACGGGTGGGCGGCCGTGCTCTGGGACCTCGATTGGGACTTGATCGACAAGTACGGCTTCAACCCGAACGTCTACGGCGCGTGGAACAGCGGTGGTAACAACCGCTCGCTCCAGTACGTGACCGATGGCCTCAAGCTGCAGGGTTGCGGCCCGGGGCTCGTCGTCGCGCGAGGCGCGATCGTCGCCGCCACGGAGGCACTCGGTGGCGAGGACACCTGCACCGTCTGGGCCACGTTCGCCCGACGTGGGCTGGGGTTCAGCGCCGTCCAGGGAACCACCAACCGAGATGACAACAGCGAGGCGTTCAACACGCATCCCGACTGCCGCGAGGGCTTTTTCGGGATCTCCGACCAACCGACCCTCAACACGGTCAACCGCGGCGCGGCGGTGGAAATGGAGTTCGATGCCGGTGGCGACCGCGGCCTCGACATCCTCGCCAGCAACTCACCGTACTCCCGGCAGGTCGACTGCGCGACGCTGCGTACCGAGACACCGGGGGCCGAGTTCATCACCCCGCGCCCGCTGCCGATCCCGGCGGAGACACCGGGCAACTCCCGGCTCTCCTATGACCAGAGCACGGGCCGCTACACCTTCCCCTGGAAGACGCTGCAGGAGTGGGGCGGCACCTGCCGTGAGTTCGTCCTGACGCGGGACGACGGCGTTCAGCACCGTGCCTACTTCCGCATCCAGGCGAACCCGGCGCACGCAGTCTCGGGCCGGGTCCTCGACTCCGACGGGCAGCCCGTGGCGAACGCCACTGTCACGCTGCGGGGGCCGGTCTTCGCGAGGACGACGAGCGACGCCAACGGCCGCTACTCGTTCGAGCCATTGCCGAGGGGCACCTACAACGCAACGGCCGCCGCGGGCGGGTGCTTCGACCCGCAGACGCAGACACTCGATCTGTCCCGGCCGAGGACGCTCGACTTCACGCTCCCGAGGCGCAGCGACGCATTCGGGTACACCTGCGGGCTCGAGGCCGCTGCCTTCGAGGAGGCCGCCACGGTCGTCCCCATCAGCGGGGACGACGTCGCCGGCACGATCGACCTCCCGTTCCCGTTCAGGTTCTACGGGTTCCCCTACACGCGGGCCCACGTCTGCACGAACGGCTTCATCGAGTTCGTCGGCCCCGCGACCACCAACTGCTCGGTGGCCAATGCGGCGATTCCGACCACGGGCCGGCCCAACGGCGCGATCTACTCGTTCTGGGACGACACGTTCGTCGACAGTCAGGCGTCGATTCGTACAGAGCTGAAGGGCGCCTCACCGAACCGCCGCTTCGTGATCGAGTTCAGAAACCTCCACTTCTTCCAGGACACGAGCCGGCGTGTCGACTTCAACATCGTGCTTCACGAGAACGGCGAGATCGTCACGCAGTACCGCAACCTGGCCGATGACGGCCGCGAGACGGGCAACCAGGCGACGATCGGCATCGAGAACCACACCGGTCAGGATGCCCTCCGGGTCTCGTTCGACCAATCGGTGCTGGCTCCGGCGCCGGCGGTCACCTCGATCCGGTACAGGCCGCCGCCGCTTCCGCCGGCGCAGACGGTGTCGGGTCACGTCCGCGACGGCGCAAACCAAGCGATCGCGAACGCGACGGTGACGATCGAAGGCACGCCGATCACGCCGGCCACGACCGACGCGAACGGCTCCTACTCGTTCCAGCTGGTGCCGGAGGGCACGTACAGCGCGACGGCTTCGGCAACCGGATGCCAGACCACCGAGACGAAGCAGCTCGTCGTCTCCGGGCCGACCACGCTCGACTTCATGCTCCAGGACGCGACCGACAGCTTCGGGTACTCCTGCAGCGTGGCGAGCGACGTGCCCTTCGAAGAGGCCGACACGGTTCTCGCGCTTACGGGCGACGACGCGTCGACCCTGATCACGCTGCCGTTCCCGTTCACGCTCTACGGCACGACGTACACGGACGCTCGTGTCTGCACGAACGGCTACATCGAGCTAGGGACGCCGGCCAGTCTCTGCACCTTCACGAATGCCGCGATCCCGACGACGGCTCGGCCCAACGGCGCCGTCTACGCCTACTGGGACGACCTCTTCGTCGACGACCAGGCGTCGGTGCGCACTCAGTTGAAGGGCACCGCCCCGAACCGACGCTTCGTGATCGAGTTCCGGAACGTGCGCTACCTCGGCGATGTCACCCGTCGGATCGACGTCAGCCTCGTCCTCGACGAGAGCGGTCAGGTCCTGACGCAGACGCGGAACCTCGCTGACGACGGGCGTGAGCGGGGCAACTCCGCCACGTTCGGGATCGAGAACGGGGCGGGGAACGTCGCGCTTCGGTTCTCGTTCAACGAGGCCGTGCTCGGCGTCGAGCCGGGAGTCAACACGATCACCTACCGGCCGCCCGCCTAGCCGGCGGATCGGTTCGTCACGACCCGAGGGCCCCGCGCTGCGGGGCCCTCGGCGCGTCGGGTCGAGTTCCTAACGCAGCGCCGGTGTCCGAACGACGATCAGCTCGACATCGTCGGGCCGGTCACGGGCGATCCAGCGCCCGTCGCTGCCGGGATAGTTGTTGTCGTTCGCGATCAGCAGCCGATCCTTGCCCAGCACCTCGAGGCTCTCGACCGACTGGAGCGGGAACGAGAACGGGTCGCCGACGCCGAACTCGCCCGGGCGGGCGGGGAGTGAGATGCCGTCGAGATCCCGGATCCGCAAGAGGTCGAGTATGAGCTGCTTCTCGAGGTAGCCGTCTGCGTCGACTCGCCGCAGGTCGACGAGGTAGATCTTCTTCTGCCTCGCATCGGCGCCCTGAAAGTCGTCGCGCTCGATGAGGACGAGCCGATTCTTGTCGAGTGCGGTGAAATCGCCGATCACCGCGTTCGGGAAGTCGGCATCGACGCGATAGTTCCACGTCCGGCCGGTGTACCTGCCGCGCCGTAGGTCGAACTCATTGACAATACGCCGCCGCGGATCGGGATCGGTCCGGAGAGCGCCCTCGAGCACCGGGTAGAGGAACTTGCGGTCGACGCTCATCGCCGTTCCCTCGAAGCCGCGACTCGCCGGGAGGTTCCAGGCGTTCGGGTCGGGCAGGAACGGGTTCTGCGGCGACTGCACCCCCGGCAGCGGGAACGGCGCCTCGAGCACCTTCCCGGTCCGGTCGGTGTGGAGGAGGAACGGCCCGAACTCCTCCCCGAACCACAGGTCGCCGTTGCGCTCCCGCCGAACGGACTCGAGGTCGAAGTCCGCTCCGGTCAGGAGCCGGTCGGCGCGGAAGAGGGGGAACGGGATCTTCCGGCCGGGGTCGCGCAACTGGATGAAGCTGCGGACGTCGACCGCCCCGTTTCCGCCCTCCGCGGTCTTGAACTCGGGTCGGATCGTGTACAGGCGAAGCAGGAAGTCGCCCGAGTTGGTCTTCGCGCCGAAGCCGTTGTCGGGCATGCCCAGGAACGTTCCGCGCCCGCCGTCGAGAACGGCCGAGAACCCGGGAATCGGCTGGCCCGGGAACGGCGGCGTGACGCCGTTGTCGGGAGCGATGAACGCGCCGGCACGGCGGGCCGGGCTGGTACGCATCCGACGGCAGGATCGCCCGCGCGAGGAGCGTCGGCTCGAGGCTGATCCGCTGCCACGAGAAGACGTCAGGAGAGCGCGGATTCACAGTCAGCTTCAGCCACTCGCTCGCGGTCTCGCCTTCGACGACGAGTCGGGTGACGTTGGGCGCGGACGACAGCGGCTTGTCGAAGTAGAAGTCGTGTGTGTCGCCCTGCAGCACGAGCACCGGTCGCTCGAACTCGCGCGCGAGCTCCGCGATCCGCTCGCTGATCGGCACGAAGCCGGAGCCGCGTGGCGCGGTGCCGAGCCACATGTCGGCCTGCATCGCGACGACCACGGCCCGCGCCCGCTCGTCGTCGGCGCGCTCGAAGGTCCGGTCGAGCCAGCGGAGGTCTGCCTCCAGCCGCGTCCGATACTCCTCCAGCTGCGCGGGCGAGGGCGTCGGGGCGCCGAACCACGGTTCGAGATCGTTGTTGCTGCCGACGACGTGAACTGCTGAGAACACGACGTCCGACTGTTCCCACAGCTGGTTCTCGGGGAAGCCGCGCTGCGCCAGGACGCGCTTCCTGCGCTCACCGAGGGTCCGGCCGGGCTCCGGGAAGAACACCGAGCGCACGGCGTTCAGCCGCTCGAGCGGGTCGAAACCGCCCTGGGCGGGGCGGTGACAGTCCGTCCACTCGTTGTCACCGGGCGTGTAGACGAGCGGGTCGTCGAAGGTGTCGAAGAACGATCGGATGCGGGCGAAGTAGGCGTCCGTGCAGAGGCTGCTCCCTGTCTTGATGTCGCCTAGGTGGAGCGCCAGCTCCACGTCGCGGTCGGCGTCGATGTCGGCCACAAGCGATGGGAACAGCGCCTCCTGTGCCGGACCGTACGGTGTATCGCCAATCACGGCCAAGGTCGTGGCCTTCTCACCGCGGCTCTGGTTGCCGGCCGAGGCGGTGACGGTGACGACGAGGGCCACCGCCAGTGCGAGCGCCGGCGCGAGCAATTTCCGCATGGGTCCCCTCCTGGCTCGGGTACCCGGCGAAGCTAGTGGGGCATCACTTCGAGGTGTGTTTCGGGGCGGTGAAGAGAAGGCATCGGGTTGGTGCGGACAGCGGGGCTAGGCTTGCCCGATGAGGCCTGCGCTCCGAGTCGAGCCCGGTACTCCGGCTCGGATCACGGAGCGAGACCCTCGTGACACGCTCGGCCTCGACAAGGCGCGCGGCAAGAAGCTGCTCGGCGAACTGAACACGAAGCTCGACGTCCTGCAGCGCCGGCTCTTCGCCGAGGGATCGCGAAGCCTGCTGCTCGTCCTCCAGGGACTGGACGCCTCGGGCAAGGACGGTGTGATCCGCTCCGTCTTGACCGGCGTGAGCCCGCAGGGATGCCGTGTCGTCTCGTTCAAGGCGCCGACGGCGACCGAGCTCGCCCACGACTACCTCTGGCGCGTCCACGCCCAGCTCCCCGCCCGCGGGGAGCTCGCCGTCTTCAACCGGTCACACTACGAGGACATCGTCGCCGTCCGCATGTGGGAGCTCGCTCCGGAGGAGGTCTGGCGTCGCCGGGGCGGGCACATCCGCGACTGGGAGCGGATGCTGACCGACGAGGGGACGACGATCGTCAAGGTCTTCCTCAACGTCTCGAAGGACGAGCAGCGCAAGCGGTTGCAGGAGCGGATCGAACACCCGGAGAAGCGCTGGAAGTTCAATCGGGACGACCTCGAGGCCCGTCGGCGCTTCGACGACTACATCGCCGCCTACGAGGAAGCGATCACGGAGACATCGACCGACTGGGCTCCGTGGCACGTCGTCCCGGCCGACCGAAACTGGGTCAAGGCGGTGGCCGTTGCGGAGCTGCTCGTGGACGAGCTCGAACGGCTCGACCCGCAGTTTCCGTCACCGGACCCCGGCATCGAATCGCTCGTGGTCGAGTAGCGCCGGGCGACGTCACGCGAACAGTTCGGCCCACGTCGCGACGCGCCGGCCGTGCCAGGTCGGGCCCTCGCGGACGAACCTCCACTCGGGATTTCTCTCGACGTTCCGCAAGGCGGCACAGACCTGGTGGAACGTCGTGACGTCCGAGTTCGCGCACTCGAAGTAGTTGACGAAGTCGTACGCGCCGTCGGGCGCGGGCTCGGCCGCGTGCTTGTACGTGCGCCGCATGAGTGACGGCACTCCCGCCGCAGCCGCGAGGACGTGGCCTTCGGAGAGCATCCGGCCAGAGTCGTCGTAGCGCGGCAAGAAGTACGTATGGCGCTCCAGCCAATCCTTCTCCCACCAGGCGGCGGTCTTGCTCATCGGCAGGAGGAAGGCGTTGGGCATAACCGCGCTCGGCTGCTGCACGACCTGATGCGCGTACGCGAAGTTGTGCATCGCATTCCCGGTGTAGTTCGTCGGACGCACGACTCCGTCGAGGAGACGTGGCTCGATCGCCGCGTCGAGGATTCGCGCCAGCTCGGTGCAGAACTCCGCGACCGGCTCGGCGGTCACAGAGGCGACATGCACCACAGCCTCTGCGCCCAGCAGGCCGTCGTCCGCGATGTCGGCCAGGGTTGCATTCACCCGGCGAAGGAAGGCGATCGCTTCAGGTGGATGACCGCCCTCGGCCTCGAACTCGTTCGTCAGTCCGAGACGGTCGGCGAGGGCGGGTACGTCAGCGCCGACGAGGTCTCGTCGAACGTCCGGCGGCACGGTCAGACACACGTACGCGCCGTGTCTGATCGCGTCGCTCGATCGGACGTCGTCGGCTCTCACCGCCGCGCAGGATAGGCGGGCGCACCAAGAATCTTTCCGTTCTCCTAGCACGTTCCTAACGCTGGTTCGGTATCAGCACTCATGCAGATGAGAGTCGCTGCCGCCACCGTTCTCATCACCAGCCTCGTTCTTCTTCTGGCCGGCGCAGGTTCGGCCGCGGTTGTCGCACCGACGGCGATCACCGGTCCGGTGAGCGCGGTCGGGACCAACAGCGCCACGGCGAACGGCACGGTGAACCCGAACGGGCAGGCGACGAGCTGGTTCTTCGAGTACGGCACCACCACGAACTACGGCAGGAGGACGCCGAGCAGGAACGCCGGGTCGGGCACGGCCAACGTCCAGGTCTCCGCCGCACTGACCGGTCTTGCACCGGGGACGACCTACCACTACCGGCTGGTCGCGACGGGCGGCGGAGGCACGACGCGCGGCGCCGACGGCATCTTCACGACCTCGTCAGTGCCGGGCGCTGTGACGGGAGCCGCAAGCAGGGTCACGACGGTATCGGCCACGCTCAACGGGTCGGTCGATCCCAACGGGCGTGCGACCACGTGGTTCTTCGAGTACGGGACGAGCACGGCGTACGGCACGAGGACCGCACCCAGGAGCGCCGGCTCGGGCACGGCCGCCAGGAGCGTCTCGACGCCGGTGTCCGCTCTGACCCCGGGCCAGCTCTATCACTACCGTCTGGTCGCGACGAGCGACGCGGGCACGAGCCGGGGAGCCGACCGAGCTTTCGCGACGACCGGGGCGCCGGTCGCGCGCACCGGCGCGACGCTCGAGATCGGGCCGAGCACTGCCAGGCCCACCGGGGTGGTGAACCCGCAGGGAAGGCGGACGACCTGGTACTTCGAGTACGGCACGACGACCCGGTATGGGTCGAGGACGCCGAGCAGAAACGCGGGCTCAGGCTTCGGCGAGCAGACGGTGAGCTGGCCGATTTCGCGGCTCCGAACGGCCGTGACGTACCACTACCGTCTCGTCGCGAGAAACGATGTCGGCACCACGCTCGGCGCAGATCTCACCTTCCGGACGACCGGCGTGACGCTGGCGACGCGCACGCGCGCCGTCGTCTTCGGGCGAGCCGTCATGCTCGCCGGCCGAGTACCGACCGCCCGCCAGGGTGAGCCCGTCACGGTGTTCGCCCAGCGGTTCGGCGCAGGCTCGCCGGCCGCGGTTACGACAGTCGGCACCGACTCCGCCGGTGTCTGGCGATTCCTCGCGAGGCCGAGCATCCGCACCGCCTACCTGGCGAGCTGGAACGGCGTGACGAGCCGCCAGGTTGTGATCGGCGTCCGTCCGAGGATCGTCTTCCGTCGGGTCGGCGCGGTCCGTTTTCGGACGCGCGTGATCGCAGCCCGCTCGTTCGCGGGTCGCAGGGTCCGGCTCCAGCGGCGGACGTCCGCCGGCCGGTGGGTGACGGTGAAGCGGATCCGGCTGAACCGCCGCTCGGGGGCGACGTTCCGTGTGCAACTGCGGCGACGCACCTCCGCGCTCCGCATCGTCATGAGCGTCAACCAGGCCGGCCCGGGCTACCTCGCGGGCATCAGCCGCACGATCGTCTACCGCCGCCGCTAAGCGTCGTCTACCCGCTGGTAGACCATGATCGCGACTCCGTCTCCGACGACGTTGGAGTCGACGAGCCGCAGGGGCTTCTTGTCGCTCGTGTCCCCGAAGAGGCGCTTCCCGCTCCCCAGCACGACCGGGAACACCATCAGTCGAAGCTCGTCGACCAGGTCGTTGTCCAGCAGTGCCTGCACGAGCTGAGGGCTCCCGTGGACGACGATGTCACCCGAGCGCTCCTGCTTCAGCTTCGCGACCTCCTCCACGACGTCGCCCTTCAGGACGGTGGTGTTGTTCCAGTCGGGGTTCTCCAGGGTCGAGGAGACGACGTACTTCGGCATTGTGTTGAACTTGTCGGCGAACTCGCCCTCCCTGGACGGCCACGATGACGCGAATCCCTCGTACGTCACGCGCCCCAGCAGCAGGGCCTCGGACCCGAGCGTTTCGTCGAGCTTGAACTGGTCGCCTTCGTCGCCGCGGCTGATCTCGAGGCTCCAGCCTCCGTGCTCGAAGTCTTCGCCGCCGCCCGGAGCCTCGACGACACCGTCGAGCGACACGAACTCGGTGACGATGATCCTGCCCATCTGATCTCCTCTCCTCGCTGTCCGATTCTCTCGGTAGGATACTCAACCATACAGTTGCTAAACCGAGTGGATGTCTAAGTAGTGGCAGTCGACGAGCTGACCAGCACGTTCGGGGCCCTCGCCGATCCGACGCGGCGTGCGATCCTGGCGCGCCTCGCCGAAGGCGAAGCGAGCGTGAAGGAGCTGGCCGAGCCCTTCCCGATCAGCGTGCAGGCGGTCTCCAAGCATCTCAAGGTGCTCGAGCGCGCCGGCCTCGTCGCCCGTGGCCGCTCCGCGCAGCTTCGACCGGCGCGCCTTCGCAGTGCGCCGCTGGCCGAGGCCGTAGTGTGGCTCGAGACGTACCGGCGCTTTTGGGAGGGAAGCTTCGATCGACTCGATGAGCGGCTCCACGGCTGACATACCGGGACTCACGATCACCCGAACCTTCGACGCGCCGCGCGAGCGCGTCTGGAAGGAGTGGACCGAGCCTGAGCGCTTCGCGGACTGGTTCGGGGGCCGGGAGTCGGAGGTGCCGCTCGCCACGGTCTCGATGGACGTCAGGCCCGGCGGCTCGTGGCGGCTGACGATGTTCGCGGACCCCGGCCGGCGCGAGATCCACTGGAAAGGCGAGTACCGCGACGTGGTCGAGCCGGAGCGGCTCGTGTTCACCGTCTCCGACCAGCCGAGCGATGACGCGTACGAGTTGATCACGGTTGTCTTCACCGACCTCGGCGACGGCCGGACAGAGCTGCTGTTGGAGCAGCGCGGGCGCATGTCGGCCGAGGAGTACGAACGCGCCGGGCAGGGGTGGTCATCCTTCCTCGACCGCATCGCAGAACGCCTGTCCTCCAGCCTGATCTAGCGCGCGAGACCGTCTGAAGGGCTTTTGCGGCCAAGGTCGAATGGCGCCCACATGTCTGCCGCCTCCGCTCATCCCGTTCGTGTCGAAGGACGCCTCGATCTCCCCCTCAGCCGCGGGCTGTGGCTGGTCAAGTGGCTGCTGGCGATTCCGCACTTCATCGTGCTCTTCTTCCTGTTCGTCGCCTTCTTCCTGCTGACGATCGTCGCCTTCTTCGCGATCCTCTTCACAGGCCGGTACCCGCGCGGGATCTTCGACTTCAACGTCGGCGTGCTGCGCTGGGCATGGCGGGTCGCCTTCTACACCTACAGCGCGCTCGGGACCGACCGGTATCCACCCTTCACACTCCAGCCGGTGGCCGACTATCCGGCGAACCTAGAAGTGCTCTACCCGGAGCAGCTGTCGCGCGGACTGGTGCTCGTGAAATGGTGGTTGCTGGCGATCCCGCACTACCTCCTCCTCGCCGTCTTCCTCGGCGGCGGCTTCGACTGGAACCGAAGCTGGGATGCCGACGGCGAGCAGTGGGGTTGGGGCGGCCCCGGTCTGATCGTGCTTCTTGTCCTCTTTGCTGCGATCGCGCTGCTCTTCACTACGCGGTACCCGCGCGGGATCTTCGACTTCGTCATGGGACTGAACCGTTGGTGCTTCCGGGTCGCCGGCTACGCGGCGCTGATGACGGACGTGTATCCACCCTTCCGACTCGACCAGGGTGGGGAGGAGCCGGCCGCGCCGCCTGCCGAAGGCGCACCCGTGCCGGCGACGTCTGGCTAGCGGCTCTGCCCGTCTGAGTGGCGGTGGAGCCTACGGCACCTTTTTCAGTTCCACGATATAGCCGTCCGCCCAGCCGGGGCTCTGCCTGGTGATATGAAGCTTCAAGTCGACGGTGAACCAGGCACCCTCGCCGACTTCCAGATCCTCGACCTCAGCTTTCTGAATCGCCTCGTGAACCGCCCGACTCCAGTGGCGGAAGTGCGACTGCTCGCGCAGGTCCGCGGCCGTGACTTCTCCTATTGGCATCGCTTCTGCCTCCTGTCTCGAATTACGCCTTCGAACATACAGCGGTTCAGGCGCCGGTAGCGAGCGCGAGCGTCGCGAGGCGAACTCCGGCGGCATTGCCCTTGCGCTCGAACCGCAGCCGCGCCTCCTCTGCCGCCTCGACCGCCTCGGCTTGACGGGCAGCGGCGTGGAGAGCCTCCGCCAGGGCAAGCCAGGCCTCGCCGGCCAATGACGGGTCGTCGGTCGCGTCTGCGAGGAGCGTTCCCTCGCGTGCCCAGCGGTCGGCGGACGCATGCTCGCCGAGGCGCGCGTCGAGCCGTGCCCGGGTCGTCCGCCATTTCACCTGCCACGGGGCGAGGCGTGGCGAGCTCTCGTCGAGCGCGCCGAGCGCGGATTCGGCGTCACCTTCGCGCTCTTGCGCGAGCAACGCCTCTGCGATCAGAGGTGCCTGCATCGTAGGCGAGCCCGCCTGCGCAAAGACCGCGTCGCCGCGCCTCGCCTCGAGCTCGGCTGCGACCGGGTCGCCGGCGAGCAGCTCGAGCGGAGCCCCGATCTGGGTCAGCGCCGCCAGCGGAAGGAGCAGCCCGAGCTCCTCGTAGGTCGCACTGGCGCGGTCGTAGGCGCGGCGCGCTTGGTCCATCCGCTCGCGCATCGCCTCGAGGCCGGCGACCGCTCCGAGTACGTTCGCCTCCATCGAGGGCATGCCTCGCGCGAGCTCCAGCAGGTCGGCGCACGTGGCCAGAGCCTGGCCGGCCGGCGTCGGCCCGTAAAGGAGGCAGTTGCACAGCCCGTCGACGACGCGTGCTTCCTCCTGTCGGTCGCCGGCGGCCTTGGCATGAACGAGTGCTTCGGCCGCCGCGCGCTCTCCGGCGGCGCTCTTCCCGGCCCGCCGATGTGCGGCGGAGACCCTCCGCCAAGCGCGCGCGAGGCCGAGCTCGTCTCCAGCGGCAGCACAAGCCTCGATCGCGTGGTCGGCGGCCAGCTGGACGGCCGCGGAGTCGGCGCCCGCGAGCTGGGCATGGGCGACGAGCTCGAGCTCGGCCAGCGCCTCCAAGTGAATCGCGCCCGCAGCACCCGCTTCGGCTTGAAGTCTCTCGATCGCCGCCACGGCCTCGTCGCCGCGCCCGCTCTCACGGAGCGCCTGCCCGAGCTCGCGCAGCTGCTCGAGACGGTCCGGGTCGCCCTCCGGGAGCAGCTCCACGGACCGTGCGAGCAAAGCCGAAGCCGCCTGCATGTCGTCCCGCTTGAAGGCTCGCACTGCTGCCTTCCCTAGTCGGCGGCCCGCAGAGACGCCGAGCGACGTCGTCTCCTCGTCGAAGACACCGAGCTCGGTGCGGTAGCGGTGCGCCTGCTCCAGGTGGTAACCGACGATCGCGTGGAGCTCGCCGAGGCGCTCGGCGACGTGCTCGTCGCACCACCGCGCGAAGCGCTCATGGACGTCGGCCCGCTGCTCCTTCAGCATCGCGTCGTACGCGGCGTCACGAATGAGCGCGTGGCGGAACTCGAGTCCGTCCTCGCCGGCGGGTGCTGAGGGGTCGGGCTGGATCAGCTCCTTCCGCACGAGCGCCATCAGCCGCCGACTCACGCCGTCGCGTTCGGCCGGCGGGGAGAGGTCGATCACCGCCCGCAGCTGAAACTGTTTCCCGATCACCGCGCCGCGCTCGATCACTGCGCGTTCCTCCCGGGACAGCCGGTCGAGGCGCGCCGCGAGCAGCGCCTGGATCGTCGGCGGGATCGCCATGCCTTCGCCGCGGCCGGTCTCTTCGCGCTCGGCCGCAGCAGCCACGAGCTGCTCGACGAAGAGCGGATTCCCTTCGGCCGTGCGCGCGATCCAAGCGCGGGTTTCGGGGCGGAGCTCGGTGTCGCCGCTTGCTTCGTCCAGCATCGTCTCCGCCTCCGTCGACCCGAGCGGCTCGAGGGCGAACGTCTCGGCATTCGCCCGCGGAGCGGCCCAGTCCGGCCGTTTGTCGAACAAGTCGGCCCGTGCGAGGCAGAGCAGCAGGATCGGCGCATTGCGCGTCCAGCTCACGACGTACTCGACGAGGTCGAGGAACCGTGGCGTCGCCCAGTGGATGTCCTCCAGACAGACGACGAGCGGTCGCCGGCGGGCGAGCGCCTCGAAGTAGCGGCGCACGGCCCAGAACGTCTCCTCGCCGCCGGCGGCGTCGGCGCGCCCGATCGCCGCGTTGACCTGCTCGGCGACGAGGTCGCCGTCGTCCTCTCCCCGCAGCGCCAGCGCGAGCCCGGCGTCGGCGCCGGCCTGCTCCACGATCTGCGCGAGTGGAAAGAACGTGATCCCCTCCCCGTAGGGCAGGCAGCGTCCGGTGAGGCCGGTTGCTTCCCCGGCGAGCCGGTCCAGCAGCTCGCTCGCCAGTCGTGATTTCCCGATCCCAGGCGCGCCGATCACGGTCAGAAGTCGACAGCGGCTGTTCGACGCCGCGCTGTCGAATGCGGCGCGCAGGCGCGCCAGTTCCACCTTGCGGTCGACGAGCGGCGCGTCGAGGCGCCGGCGGACGCCAACGGCCTCCGCGTCGACCTCGTCGAGCCGCCGGCGGGAGATCTCTTTCGTCTTGCCCTTGACCCGGAACGTCTCCCGCGGGCCGACGGTCACCGCGTCCTTGACGAGTGGGTACGTAGCGGTGCCGATCAGAATCTCGCCCGGGCTCGCCGCTTGCTCGAGCCGCTTGGCGATGTTGACGGCATCACCCGTGACGAAGGTCGAGCCCGTTGCCGGATCGCCGGCGACCACTGGCCCGGTATTGATCCCGATCCGAGTCTCGAGCCGCAGGCCCAAGTCCGGGGCGAGCTCCGCGTTCAGGGCGGCGAGCCGACTGCGCATCTCCGTGGCTGCGCGCACCGCCCGCAAGGCATCGTCCTCGTGCACCGTTGGGACGCCGAAGACAGCCATGACCTCGTCTCCGATGAACTTCTCGACGCTTCCGCCGTGACGTTCGACGACATCTTGCATCTCGTCGAAGTACGTCGACATGACCTGGCGGACCGCCTCGGCGTCCACGCCCTCGCCCAGCTGCGTGGACCTGACGACGTCGCAGAAGAGCACCGTCACCGTCTTTCGCAGGGAGTGGCTCTGCGCACCCGGCTCGGTGAGCTCGGCACCGCACGCCCGGCAGAATCGCGCTCGCGCGGAGTTCAGCTCGCCACAATCGCGGCAGGCAGGCATCGGCCCGAGTGTACGACTGCCGTTGTCAAGCGGCTATCGCCCGACCAGGCTCTCGGTTGCCTAGCCTGACCGCGTACCGATGACGCTGCTCGCCGATGTCGTCACGGCCTCGAAGGAGGTCACGGACACCAGCTCGCGCTCGCGGAAGGTTGCGATCTTCGCCGAGCTCCTGAGTGCACTCGACCCGGACGAGGTCCCGCTCGCGGTCGGCTTCCTCGCCGGCGCGCCGAGACAGGGCCGAGTCGGCGTCGGGTACGCGACGATCTACGGGATCGAGCAGGCGCCGGCCGGGCAGGCGTTGCTCACGATCGACGAGCTCGATCGCGCGATCACCCAGGTCCAGGAAACGACGGGAAGTGGATCGGCCGCCAAACGAAAGCAGCTCCTCGCCGACCTCTTCGGGCGCGCCACGGCGCAAGAGGCTGACTTCATCCGACGGCTTTTCACCGGGGAGCTGAGGCAAGGCGCCCTCGCCGGCCTGATGATCGACGCGATCGCGAAGGCGGCCGGAGTCCCGGGGGAGATCGCACGTCGCGCATTGATGCTCTCGGGCGATCTCACGCGCACGGCCGAGATCGCGATGACGAACGGCGAGGAGGGACTCCGCGGCGTCGGGTTCGAGCTCTTCCGGCCCATCTTCCCGATGCTCGCCTCCACGGCCGAGGACGTGCGGGACGCGGTGGCGGCGTTCGACCGCGCGTCGGTGGAGTGGAAGCTGGACGGGATTCGCATCCAGATCCACCGCCGCGGCGACGAGGTCCGCGTCTACACGCGCAACCTGAACGACATCACCCACGCGCTGCCCGGGATCGTCCAGGCGGTGCGCCGCCTGCCCGTGCGCCAGGCGGTCTTCGACGGCGAGGCGCTGTGGATGAGCGTGGACGGGCCGGCGCCCTTCCAGGACACCGTGTCGCGAATCGATAGCGAAGCCGAGCCGGAGGGGATCGAGACGTTCCTCTTCGACCTGCTGCACGTCGACGGCGACGACCTGCTCGACACGCCGCTCGAGGAGCGCGGAGCGAGGCTCGAAGCGATCGCGCCGCAGCTCAGGATCCCGGGAGTGCTCACGTCCGATCCGAGTGAGGGACAACGCGTCCTGGACGAGGCGCTACGCCAAGGACACGAAGGGGTCGTCGTCAAGGACGCCGCGTCGCTGTACGGCGCCGGTCGGCGCGGGAAGGCGTGGCGCAAGGTGAAGCCGGTGCGCACCTACGACCTCGTCGTGCTCGGCGCGGAGTGGGGGCACGGACGCCGGGAGGGGTGGCTCTCGAACCTTCACCTCGGAGCGCGCGACGCGCGCACGGGCGAGTTCGTCATGGTCGGGAAGTGCTTCAAGGGGCTGACAGACGAGCTCCTCACCTGGCAGACGAAGGAGCTGCTCGAGCGCGAGACCGGCCGGCGCGGGATCGCCGTGCTCGTTCGACCCGAGCTGGTGGTCGAGATCGCGATCGACGGCGTCCAGGCCTCGACGCGTTATCCGGGCGGCGTCGCGCTTCGCTTCGCCCGCGTCAAGCGTTATCGGCCGGACAAGAGCGCCGACGAGGCGGACACGATCGACGATCTGCGCGAGCTCCTTCCGGCCAGGTCGTAAAACACGGCTCTCATGCGGCACGATGGGCTCCCATCGTCGCGCCAAGGAGGTTGGCCATGTCCTGCGATTGCTCCCGGCTCGCGTACGGGGCGAAGCTCATGCTCCCGCTCGAGTGCAAGCAGATCCTCGGGCCCTTCAACCGGGCCCTCGTGTTGACCGACGTCGTCTTCGACCTCTGGACGTACCCAAACGGGGCCGCGTCGAAGGCTTGCGGGTCGGTCTGGAACGTGCTGCCGAACCAGTGGAGCCGGCTTCTCGTCGGCGGCTGGGTCACGTCCGAGGGCAGACGCTACGACCTCGAGAGCGGCATCCTCTGCCCCAAGAGCTCCTATCTGAGCATCTGCTCGTGCTTCTTCGTGAACGAGCCGACGGCGCTGTTCCAAGCCCGCGTGACCGGATGCTTCTGCGAGAGCGACCATCGCCCTCCGATCGACCCCGGCCCGTTCGCGGATGTCGCCTGGGACGACGTCACAACCGCACCGAAGCTCGATCCCATCGATCCAAGCCAGAGCAAGTCGGCCGCCGATCGCGCCGCGTCGTTCGTGAGCCGCGAGGTGCTGGCGTCGGCTACCGAGGTGGTCGGGCGGGGCGACTTGCAGGCGCGAGGCCGCGAGGGCGCCGTCGCGATTCCCGCCGGCAGCGCCGTCGCGATTCCGGTCTCCCGCGGCTCGCTGCGGTGGTCGAGCGAAGGTGCTCGGGAGCGCGTCGCGCGCGGTCCGAAAGGGACGAACCTGATCGTGGCTCGGCGGTCACCGGACGGGCGCCTGATCCACTGGGCGATGTACCGCGAGTCCGCCGTCTCGACAAGCAGCCGGAAGTAAGCAGTCAGGCTCGGCTACAGCCGGATCTGGCGCATGGTGACCTTGATGCCACCGCGCGAGAGGTGGTAGACGACGATGCGCGCGCGCTGGCGGCCCGCCCGCCGCTCGAGGCGGTGGCCGCCTCGCGAGAGGCGCAACTTCAGACGCACCTTCGCCTGGCGCTTCGCGCGAGTCGCGCCGATGCCGATCGTCCGCGGGACGCCGATGTCCCAGCGTCCGGCGGAGGTGGTGACGATTCCGCCCAGACGCCCGGCGGTGGGCGCGCCGACGGTGAGGAACAGGTTGCCGTTCCGCGCGCGGCCGAGATCGAGCACCCGCAGGCGCCCGTCGCGCCGTCGAGGTCGGCTCCTCGGCCTCGTCCTCGCTCGAGCTCGTCGAACCAGTCGTCGAACTCGTCCTCCTCGAGCGGATCGGCATCCTCGTCCTCGAGGCCGAAATCGGGATCCTGCGTCTCGTCACCGAGGCCGTCCTCGTCCGCGTCCGGCTCGATCGTGGCGTCGAAGAGGAGCTCGCGGCCGGTCCCGCCGTCCATGTGACAGGGGCCGCACGGCTCCATGAACCATTGGACGGCGCCGTCGGGCTGACGGCGCGTCCTCGTGCCGAGATCGACCTGGCCGGCCGGCAGCAGGAAGCCGATCGAGTCACCGCTTTCAACCCGGATGTGCAGGTCCTGCACTTCGTGCACCTCGGCGCCCGACGAGACGATTGGCACGGGCGCGAATCCGGCGACCGTCACCCCGATGTCGTCGTCTGCCGCGGGCTTGAGCACGGCGATCCGCGGCGTGTCGCCGCCGCCGATCCGCTTGGCGTTCACGCGGGCGGAGACGAGCACGCCCGGCTCGTCCACCACGACCTGGGAGCCGTAGAGGGCCAGCTGCCGGAACCCGACACTCTTCCCGGCGGGACAGGCGTAGACGGCGCAGACGAAGGCCTCGGGCGGCTCGCTCGGATCCACCGAGCCCAGAACGGTCGCTGCGTCGGCGCGTTGGACGCCGACAAGCAGCGCGAGCAGGAGCGCCGCGGCGAGTGTGAGAGTGGTCCGCTGGACTGCCATCACCTTCCGTTCGCAGCGCGGGCGAGCTCGGTTCGGATCAATACGCTGTCCGGATCGTGCGCCTCTACGCCGCAACGGGGACGGGCGTCGTCCGCCTGGACGAGGCGGGCGAGGCGTGGACGGTCCAGCGCTTCCTGGACGGCAGCGGCGCGCAATGCCTCGCGGTGGATCCGCACGATCCCGACACCGTCTATGCCGGGCTCCGCGAGCAAGGAGTCAGGCGTACGGACGACGGCGGGCGCGGCTGGACCGACTGCGGGCTACCGGAGCCCGGGGTCTTCTCGATCGCGGTCAGCGCTGCCGACGGCGCCGTCTACGCCGGCACCGAGCCCAGCCGGCTCTTTCGCAGCGACGATCGCGGTGAAAGCTGGCGCGAGCTGGAGTCGCTGCTCGAGCTTCCGTCCCGGCCGACCTGGAGCTTCCCGCCGCGGCCGTGGACGTCGCATGTGCGCTGGATCGCCCCGAGCCCGCACGATGCCGATCTGCTTCTGGTGGGCATCGAGCTCGGCGGGCTGATGCGCTCGACCGACGGCGGGGTCACCTGGCAGGACCATCGCCCCGGCGCTCAGCCGGACGTGCACTCGCTGACCTGGCACCCGCGGGAAAGCGGGAGAGCGTACGAGGCAGGCGGCGGCGGCTCGGCCTTCACTGCCGATGCGGGCGAGACGTGGCAGGCCGCCGACGACGGTCGGGACCGGAACTACACCTGGTCGGTGGCCGTCGATCCGGAGGATGCGGAGCTGTGGTACGTCTCGGCCAGCACCGGGCCCTTTGCCGCGCATGGCGGCGGGGACCCGCAGGCCCGCATCTTCCGGCGGCGTCCGGGCGACGAGTGGCGCGTCCTCGCCGGTGGGCTTCCCGACCCGCTGCCGGCCATGCCCTACGCGCTGGCCTCAGCTGACGGCCGCCTGTTCGCCGGGCTCGCCGACGGTCAGATCTGGGAGAGCCGCGATCGCGGCGACACGTGGCGCGCCTGCCGGGTCGAGGGCGACCCGATCACGGGTCTCCACGCGCTCGTCTACGCGAGCTCGTAGGCCTTTCGCAAGCCGTCGATCTCGATCTTGCTCATCTGCAGCATCGCTTCCATCACCCGCCGGGCTTTCTCGGGGTCCTCATCGCTCAGCAGCTCTCCCAGCGCCCGAGGGATGACCTGCCACGACACGCCGAACCTGTCGGTGAGCCAACCGCACGGGCCTTCCTCACCGCCCTCGGAGAGCTTGTCCCACAGCTCGTCGACCTCTTCCTGGGTCTCGCAGTCCACGAAGAGCGAGATGCCCTGCGCGAACCCGAACGACGGACCTCCGTTCAGCGCCATGAACTCCTGGCCGGCGAGCTCGAACGTCCCGGAGATCAGCGTCCCGTTCGGCCCCGGCGTCGTGCTGAGGATCTTCGAGCCGTCGAAGATCGAGGTGTAGAAGTTCATCGCCTCTTCGGCTTCGTCGTTGAACGTCAAGAACGTCGTGATCTTCTTCTGCATATGGGTTCCCTCTCTCTAGGCGGCGAGGTGCGCCGGAAGGCCAAAGGCTCCGAAGACATTCGGTGAGCGAAACGCGGTGACCTCGGCGATCCGCCGGTCCCGGAGGGTCAGCACGTCGAGCGCAATCGGCACGAAGCAGTTCCGCTCCGGGTCGAACTGGTAGGTGCCGAGCGCCGGTTGGCCGTTGGCGCGCGTCGCAACGTAGCGCAGACGCGGCGGCGGTCCGGCAGGCATGAGCCACGACTCGACGACCGCCTCGCGGCCGCGATACCACTCCGCGTACGGAGGCATCGCGAACGTCGCGTCCTCGGCGAGCAAGGCGACGATTGCGCCGACATCTCCACGCTCGAACGCGTCGCTGAAGGCCTGCACGATCTCGCGGACGCGCCCGTCACCGAGCGCGCGCATCGTCGCCTGCTGACTCTCCTCGGGCAGCCGTTCGTCGAGGCTCTTCCGGGCGCGCTGAAGGGCGCTGTTGACGGATGCAACCGTCGTTCCGAGCGACTGCGAGACCTCCTTGGCCGAGAAGCCGAGCACCTCCCGAAGGATGAGCACCGCACGCTGTCGCGGCGGCAGGTGCTGGAGCGCGGCCACGAACGCCAGCTCGACCGCCTCGCGCTGCTCGTAGCGCGCCTCCGGCGCGGCGAACCCGCTCTCGAGCCCGACGATCTCGTCGGGGTACGGCTCCATCCACACCGAGTCGGCCAGCGGCTCGCCGAGCTCGATCGAATCAGGATCTGCAGGCGGTCCGTAGTCGATCGGCAGCACGCGCCTCGGCCGTCGCGCGATCGCGTCGAGGCAGGCGTTGGTCGCGATCCGGTACAGCCAGCGGCGAAGCCGGCTTCGACCGTCGAACTTGCACAACCCCCGCCAGGCGCGAAGGAGGGCGTCCTGGAGGACGTCCTCGGCGTCGTGGACCGAGCCGAGCATCCGGTAGCAGTGGGCGTGAAGCTCCGCGCGGTGCGGCTCGACGAGGCGACGGAATGCGTCCTCGTCGCCGGCGCACGCCGCCTCGAGCAGCTCCTTCTCCAGTGTTGTGTCGCTCACCGCGAGCATCTCTCTATGGGATCAAGACCGTCGATAGGGCGCAAACTCATCGCGCTCACCGATGAGTTTGGCCAAGCGACAGCCGGTCCAGAGAGAAAGGGTATGACGCAAAGCGTCCCGAACCCCCTGGTCCACCTGGAGCTCCGTACGGGCAACCTGCCGCGCGCCTGTGCCTTCTACACACGGCTCTTCAGCTGGCGCGCCGAGACGGTCCACACCGACTCGGGGGACTACTTGACGCTCGAGCTCGGCGGTCCGGTCGAAGGCGGCGTCGTCGAGCACGAGACGGAGCGCCCGTTCTGGCTGCCTTACGTCGAGGTCGACGACGTCGCCGAGGCGACCGAGCGGGCACGTTTGCTCGGGGCCTCGGTGCTGCTCCCACCTCGTGAAGGCCCTGCGGGCTGGCGCAGCGTGCTCGCGTCACCCGCGGGCGGCGAGGTCGCTCTGTGGCAGCCGAAGGCATGAGCTGCGATGAGTCAACCGGCGCGAGGCAGTCTTCTATTTCATGGGCCTGACCGAACGCATCGCCCGCGCCTGCGCGAATCACCCCTGGCTCACGCTCGGCGCGTGGGGTGTCGCGCTGGCCGGCGCGATCGCGGCGCTCATGCTTTTGATGACAGGGCTGACGACCGAGGCCGCCGGCACCAACAACCCGGAGTCCGAACGCGCAGAGGACCGGCTCCTCGCCGCGTTTCCCACGGACCCCCGTCGCGCCGTCACCGATCTGGTCGTCGTGCGCTCGGATTCGCTCACGGTCGATCAGCCTCGCTTTCGCGCCTTCGTCGTCGAGCTCGGTCGCGAGGGGCGGGAGACGGGGGCCGTCGCCGGCGCGAGGACGTTCTACGCCACGGGTGACCGCTCGCTCGTCTCCGCCGATCGCCACGCGACGCTGATCCCGCTCTTCATCGACGACGAAGACCGGGCCGCCGACGTGATCGAGGTCGTCGAGCGCGCCGACGAGGACGCCGACTTCGCGGTCGCGATCACCGGCTCGACGACGCGGGACAACGACTTCAACGAGCTGTCGGAGCGGGATCTCCAGAACGGCGAGCTCAAGTTCGGCCTCCCCGCCGCGCTGATCATCCTCCTGCTCGTCTTCGGCGCGGTCGTCGCCGGCGTCATTCCGCTCCTGATGGCAATCTTCTCGATCGTCACGGCCCTCGGCCTCGTTGCCGTGCTTTCGCAGCCGTTCGAGCTCTCCGTCTTCATCGTGAACATGCTCACGGGGATGGGGCTCGCACTCGGGATCGACTACTCGCTGTTCGTGATCTCGCGTTACCGGGAGGAGCGGGGCGGAGGCCGTGAGCCGTTCGACGCGATCTCTGCGTCCGGCGCGACGGCGAGCCGTGCCGTCCTCTTCAGCGGTTTCGCATTCGTGGTCGCGATGTTCGGGATGCTGATCGTCCCCTCGACGATCATGCGCAGCCTCGCGGCGGGCGCGATTCTTGTCGGGATCACGTCGGTCGCGGCCGCGCTGACCCTCCTGCCCGCGCTGCTCGGGCTCCTGCGAGACCGGGTCGACTCGCTGCGGCTTCCGATCGTCGGCCGGCGCTCGGTCGAGCGCTCGAACCCCGAGGGCCGCTTCTGGCGCGCCGTGGTCGACCGGGTCCTGCAGCGGCCGGCGCTGAGCCTGGCCGTGTCCGCCGGGCTGCTCCTGGCGTGCGCGCTTCCGATCCTCGGCATGCACGTCGGCACCGCGGGGGTCGCGACCTTCCCGGACGACCTCGCCTCGAAGCGCGGCTACATCGCCGTCCAGCGTGACTTCAGCGGCGCGACCGCCGATCCGGCGCACATCGTGGTCGTGAACGCGGAGGACCCGGAAGTCGCGATGCGGCTCGAGGGCCTTCGCAGCCGGCTCGCCGAGGACCCCCGGTTCGGGCCGGGGACGATCCGAACCCGCGGCGACGTCGCCGATCTCGCCGTCCCCGCCCGCGGCGATGCGGTTGCCGACGCGACGATCGCCGATGTCCGCCGCCTTCGCGAGGAGGTCGTGCCTGCAGCCTTCGCGGGCACCTCTGCGGATCCGCTCGTGGGAGGAACGACCTCCGAGAACATCGACTACATCGACGGCGTCACCGACCCGGCGCCGCTCGTCTTCGCCTTCGTCCTCGGGCTGACGCTCGTCCTGCTGACAATCGCGTTCCGCTCGGTTGCCGTCGCGATTGCGGCGATCGCCCTGAACTTGCTGTCGGTCGGCGCCGCGTACGGCCTGCTCGTGCTCGTGTTCCAGCACGGCGTTGGAGCGGACCTGCTCGGCTTCCAGCAGGTCGACACGATCGAGGCCTGGGTCCCCCTGTTCCTGTTCTCGGTGCTGTTCGGGCTCTCGATGGACTACCAGGTGTTCCTGCTCAGCCGGATTCGCGAGCGCTACGACCAGAGCAAGGACACCCGAGAGGCCGTGGCCTGGGGCGTCGCCTCGACCGCGCGGATCATCACCGGAGCGGCCCTGATCATCGTCGCGGTCTTCTCCGGGTTCGCGCGCGGAGATCTCGTGATGTTCCAGCAGATGGGCTTCGGCGTCGCCGTCGCGCTGATCCTGGACGCGACCGTGATCCGGTCGATCGTCCTGCCGAGCCTGATGGCGATCCTCGGCGACCGGAGCTGGTACCTGCCCCGCTGGCTCGAGTGGATCCCGCGCTTCGAGGTCGAAGGGCACGCGGCGCCGCGGACGCCGGCCGGCACCGCCTCCGGCCGAACCTAGGACGCGAACGCCTTGCCGGGGTCGCCGGCAAGGCGGGCGAGCAGCTCGGCCGCGCGGAGCGCCGCGCCGCCCGGTCCGCGGATCGCGCCCGGATGGGTGGCGTCGGCGCGGAGCAGCTGTTCGAGCGCGCGCCAGGCGAGTGGTGCCTGGAGGAGCGTGAAGGCGAGGTTCGGGAAGCGCTCGAGCGCGAGCTTGGCGCGCCACGACGCGGCCGCGGAGTGCGCCAGCGTGCGACGTAGTTCCACCGCGTAGCCGGAGAAGTCCGCCGCGCGTCCCGCGATGACGTCCAGCGCCGCCTCGGCGGCGAGCTTGGAGCTCAGCAGCGCCTCGTAGATCCCGTCGCCGGAGACCGGGTCGACGAGGCCGGCTGCGTCGCCGACGAACGCGGTGCGGCCGCGCGCCGCAGACGAGCCAGGCCGCCGGAGCGGCAGTCGGTAGCCGCGCACGTCCGTCAGGGCGTCCTCGGGGATCCGGTGCTCGCGACAGAGGCGGAACAGGTGCTCGCGGAGCTTCGGGCCCTGGTGCAGCCAGCCGCCGACACCGACGTTCACGTGGTCGCCCTTCGGGAAGATCCAGCCGTAGCCGCCCGGGACGATCCCGAACTCCACGACCGCCCGGCGGGCGTAGCGCGTCCTCGAGAGAACGTCGTAGGAGACGTTGCCCTCGAGGGCGACCTCGTGCTCGTGGCCGTCGAGTCCGAACGCTTTCGCCGTGATCCCGTTGACGCCGTCGGCACCGATCAGCACCGTCGACTCGAGCCGCTCGCCGTCCACCCGGAGCGGCGAGAGCTCGACCTTGACGCCGTCGCGGAACTCGGCGCCGGCCTCACGAGCCTGCTCGACGAGGAAGGCGTCAAGGCGCCGGCGCTGCGTCATCACCACCAGCGGCTGCCGCGTCCGCCGCACGAAGCGGCGCCGGTAACCGAGCCCCAGCTCGAAGACGTCCACCTCCTCCTCGACGACCGGCTCGACCGAGAATGGGAGAAAACGCAGCGCGCGGGTAGTCAGCCCGCCGCCGCACGGCTTGTCGCGGGGGAAGCGCGCCTTGTCGACCAGCAGCACCCGCGCGCCGTCGCGCGCCAGGCGAAAGGCCGCCGTCGAGCCGGCCGGACCGGCTCCGACGACGACAGCATCGAATCGCTCCGAAGCTACTATGGTCGGTCCCCTGGGGGTGTTCCCGAGTGGCCAAAGGGGACGGGCTGTAAACCCGTTGGCTCTGCCTTCGGAGGTTCGAATCCTCCCGCCCCCATACCCTGCCGCCAGATCCAGATGACCGGCAGGACGACGATCGCGGCGGCACCGAGCGCGAACGCCGCGACTCCCAACGCCTCGAGCGCGACGCCTCCCAGTAGGGCGAGGCTCGCCCCCAGCAGCGCCGAGCCGAGATCGTTGAAGCCGAGGAGCTTCCCGCGCTCGGCCGGGCTCGCTTGGTCGGCGAGCTGCGCCGTCGAGGCGACGAAGGAGAGGTTCCAGCCAAGGCCAAGCAGGAAGAGCAACACGGCGGTTGCCGCGACGCCCTCGAGCCACTGGATTCCGGCGCAGGAGATGGCCATGATGACGAGCCCGCCCGTCAGCGCACGGATGCGGCCGATCCGGTCGATCAGCGGTCCGACGAAGAGCACGAGTGCGTACATCCCGAGTACGTGCGCGCCGATGATCGGGAAGATGAGGTGCTGCGCGTGGTGGCGGTGGTCGACGACGACGTAGCCGGTGAGGTTCATCACCGACACCATCACGCCCATGCTGGCGAAGCCGGCAATCAGTGCCGGGATCACGCCGGGGCGACGAATCATCTCGCGGAGCGGCGCGGCCGAAGGAGCAACTGCCGCTGCGTCGTGCCCTGAGATGAGCTCGCCGATGCGTTGCGGATCCGGCCGGACGAGAAGTGCGAGCCCGAGCGCGACGAGGCTGACGCCGCCGGCGACGAGCCAGGGGATCGTCAGGATGCTCGCGTCGAGCTCTCCTTACCGCTGAAGAGTGGGCTGAAGACCGCGGGACCGAGGATCGCGCCAAATACGGCCCCGGAAAGGACATAGGCGATGCCACGCGCTCGCCTCTCCGGCGGGTACATGTCCCCGGCGGCGGTTCGGATAAGAAGCGCGACACCGCCGGAGGCGCCGACGAGCGCAAAGCCGGCAATCACCGGGACGGCCTGCTCGGTAGCCGTGCCGAGGGCGGTCAGCACGCAGCCGATGGAGCCGAGCGCAAAGCCGACGACGATGATCGGGACGCGCCCGAAGCGGTCCATCGCCCGCCCGGCCGGGAACGAGGAGAGCGCGGAGGCGGTGAGGAAGATCGCAGGGCCGAGGCCGAGCAGCTTCTCGAAGCCGGTGACGAGCACGAAGGTCAGGCTCGAGACGGCCGCGACGAGCTGAAGAACGGCCGAGTTGACAGCCATGATGCCCGCGAGGAGCGCCGTATTACGGCGGATCGGCAGGTCGGGAATGGTCGTGGCCACCGCCGCCATGATCGCAGGACGGGACGGCGCTAAGGTCGAGGCGCCCGGGTCATCGGGTTCCCGCCGGCCGCGGCAGCTCGACGACGAACGTCGCGCCTTCGCCAGGCGCGGAGGTGAGGGCGAGCCGGCCCCCCATCCGCTCGGCGAGCTCTCGCGAGATGTAGAGACCGAGCCCTGTCCCTCTCGCGGCTCGCGTCAGGTGCGGACTTGCCCGGTAGAACTTGTCGAAGATTCGGTCCCGGTCAGCAGCGGCGATTCCCGGCCCGGCGTCCGAGACCGCGATGCGGACAAGGCCGTTCGTACTCTCGGCCGAGACCTTCACCGGCGCGCTCCCGTATTTCGCGGCGTTGTCGAGCAGGTTGACGAGCACCTGCTGGATCCGATCGGAGTCACCGGATGCGACCCCGATGTGGTCGTCGATCTCGACCTCGATCGCCATCGACTCCGACAGCTGCGGCCGCATGGTGTGAACCGTCGAGCGGACGACCTCGGCAACGTTGACAAGCGTGCGCTTGACGGTCAGCTCGCCGCGGTCGAGCTGGCTCGTCAGCAGCACTTCCTCCGTGATCTGACTCAGTCGAGCCGCCTCGGCCGCGATCATCGTGAGCAGCGTCTGGCGCTGCTCCGGACTGAGATCGCTGTCGCGACGAAGCAGCGTCTGCGCGGCTCCGTAGACACCCGTCATCGGCGTCCGCAGCTCGTGCGAGATCGTGGCGACGAAGTCGCTCCTCTCCTCCTCGAGCAGCCGCTCCCCGGTGACGTCGCGGAACGCATAGACGACGCCGTCGGCGCTGCGAACGGCGACGAACGACAGCCAGAGATCGCGTCCTCCGATCTCGATCGGCAGCGTGACGGCTCTTGTCGCGGCGGCTTCATCGGCGACCGGAATGCTGGCGGCAAGAGCCTCCCAGCCGGGAATGGTCTTGGCGAGGGAGTTGCCGACGACTTTCTCGCCGGCGACGCCCAGCGCGAGCGCTGCGGCCCGATTCCAGAGCCGGACCACTCCGTCGCCGTCGAGCAGGAAGATCCCGTCACCGACCGCCTCGAGCACCTGCGCCGCCTGCTCCCGCTCGGCCGCCGCGGCGCGCGCCGCCGCCTCCGCGGCCTCGAGGCGCCGCCGTTCCTGCTGGAGGCGAGCGTTCCGGACGGCCGCTCCCATCTGCACGACGAGGCCGTCGAACAGCTCGAGCTCGTTGCGCGTGTACTGGCCGTTGTCGGTCATCAGCTGCACGACGCCGACGACGCGGCCCTCGTCCTTGACGGGCACCATCATCGCGGCCGTCGTCTTGGACGGGCCGGCGTCGGGGATCTTCTCGAGGCTTCCTTCCGCACCGACGTTGTAGTAGACGCCGTCGACGTTCTCGACCCGCTCCGGAACGTCGTTGAAGAGCACCGGCTCGCCGCTGACGATCGCGCGGCTCTGCATGCCGCCCCCTTGGCGATTCAGAGGGAGCGGCGGCAGCGTCGTCGCGTCGAGCACGGCTCCGTCCGTCCAGGCGTACTCGCAGCGGATCAACTCGTCGCGATCGTCGTAGGACGAGATGATCAGGCCGTCGTGCTGGATGACGTCCACGACGAGCTGGTGAAACCGCTCGTAGATCCGCTCGGGCTCGATGCTCTCGCCCAGCTGCCGAGCAGCGTTCAGCAAGAGCTCGGCGAGCTCCGCCTTCCGCCGCAGTTCATTGTCGCTCACGCTTTTTGGGTTAGTCCGGCGTTGACCACGTCATCGTTATCACGGCAGGCCCGGCGCGGCCAAGCTGCACCGCCGTAGTCAAAGCACCGCTGATCGTATGAACCGGCGACGAAGAGCGGCTAACCTGAGTTTTCCGCCCTCTTAGCTCAGTTGGTAGAGCACCTCCATGGTAAGGAGGGGGTCGACGGTTCGAGTCCGTCAGAGGGCTCTGCAAAAGCGCCGCAAATCGGCGCTTTTTGTTGGAGGACTTGCACGATCTCCAGCGTGCGGTGGGTATGGAGCCGTTTATGGAGGCTCTTCGCGTCGAACAGAGTCTCGCCGCGGCGCCCCATTGTGTGTGGCATCACCGCGCCGTCCTCCAGGTCGCCATCGCGCCCGTGTAGAGACCCGGGGCTTCAGCACGGGCGCGCACTGCGTGCGGCGACTCAGAAGCTTGTGGAGGGTGAAGTCGGAATCGATCGGATGCGCCGACCGGTGGCGTGGTGGACGCCGTTTGCGATCGCTGCCGCGATGCCGACTAGTCCGATCTCACCGAGTCCCTTGGCGCCGAGCGGCGTCAGCGGGTCAGGGTTCTCCGACGAAGACGACGTCGATGTCGGGATGTCCGCGTTGACCGGGATCAGGTAATCGCCGAGCGTGGCGTTGACGATCCGCCCAGTGCCTGCGTCGGTGACCGTCTCTTCGAGTAGCGCCTGTCCGATCCCGCCGATGATGCCGCCGAGGATCTGGCTGCGGGCCGTCTTTTCGTTGAGGATGCGCCCAGCGTCGACCACTGTGGTGACGCGCGCGACGCGGATCAGCCCGAGGTCCGCGTCGACGCGAACCTCGACGAACTTCGCCACGAACGAGCCAGCCGGCCAGCTCAGCATCTCCTGGCTGGGCGGTGTCGCCTCGGCCTCCGCTGCAAGCTCGTTGAGCTCGATGGCGGGCGAGGATGTCCGTGTACGTGCTCGCCGCGGCGCGGGTCCGTGCGGAGCTGGATGCGACCGCGTTGCGACGACGACATCGTGGAGCGCATAGCCGCGTAGCGGCGACCGGTCGTCATCGCCGACAAGGTCGAGGAGTTGCTGTACGAGCGCGTTGCAGGCTGCGTGAACCGCGGTTCCGAGCGACGCCGTGAGAGCGGAGCCCCCGGATGGGGGGACCATGGCATGTCGCAGTCGCCGAGGTCGAAGCGAACATGGTGGAGCGGCAGGCCGAGCCGCTCCGCGGCCAGCTGGCGTCATGACTGTCGCTCGGTGCCGGTGCCGATGTCTGTTGCGGCGCTGCGGACGTCGGCATGCCGTTCCAGTGATCGTCGCCCGCGCTTGGCAGCGGGCTTGGTACCAGTGGAGCTGACACGCAGCCATGCCATAGCCGACGAGCCAGTGGCCGTCGCGCATCGAGCCCAGCTCGGGAGTGCGCGTTCGACCAGCCGAAGCCGGTCCACCCCGACGCGTAGCAGTCACGTAGTGCGTTGCTCGACCACGGCAGACCCAATTGCGGCTGCGCCTCGGCGTAGTTGCGCAGTCGCAGTGCAGCGGGTCGATGCCGAGCTCATAGGCGAGCTCGTCCATCGCGGATTCCAGAGCGAAATTGCCCTGCGCCGATCCGGGGGCCCGCATCGATCCTGGGCATGGGATGTTCAGCCGGACCTGGCTGGTCGCGCGTGGCGACATTGGGGCAGGCGTACGCGCCCGCCGTTCCCCCGCTGATCGACTCGATGCTCGCGTGCTCCAGGGCCGCGGACGTGGTGGCCTCGTGATCGAGCGCGATCAGCTCGCCGTCGCGAGTGGGCCCCGATGCGGATGTGCTGCAGACCGAGTCTGGCCGGTGGCCGACGGCCGTGAACATCTGCGGTCGGGTGAGGACGAGCTTGACCGGACGCTCGACCGTCGCGCGCGGCCAACGCCGGCAGGATCACGTGCGGCCAGACCCGCGTGCCGGCGCCGAAGCCACCGCCCACGAAGGGCGCGACGGACGCGGACCGCTCGTCCGGGCGATCCCGAACACCGTCGGCGAGCGTGGCCTGCACGAAGGATGGGCCACTGCGTGGCGTCGTGAACGGTGAGGCATGTCGCCATCCCAGACGGCGACCGTGGCGAAGAGCCCGAGCGGATTGTTCGTGTTCTCCGCTGTCGTGTAGGTCGCTTCGTGGATGACCGCCGCTGCGGCAAGGCCGGCGCGACGTCGCCGCGCTGCATGTCGGTGCTCCACGGGTTCGCCACGAGCTCGGCTACGCGTGTCCTGGAACTCGAGCAGCGGGGTGTCAGCACGCTCGTAATCGACCTCACCAGCGCGCGCAGCCGCCGCCGCCTCATCAGCCGTCTCGGCGACCACGACGGCGACGAACTGGCCGTAGTAGCAGGATGCGGTCGTCCTGCAGCGGGCGGCGGCGGAGCCGGCCCCAACAGGCCACATCCGGACCTCGCGCGAGCCGCGGCGCCGTTCTGGTGCGTGATGACCGCGAGGACGCCTGGCGTTGCGTGGGCAGCCGCTGTCATCGATGCCGCGATCACGGCCAGCGGCGATGGTGCTCCGCACCAATACGGCGTGGGCCAGGTTCGGGAAACTGACATCCGAGGGATAGGGCGCGGCGCCGCGACACCTTCAAGGGACCATCCACCCGATCCACACCCGCGCCGACGAGGCTGCCCGTTGCATGATCTCTTGGTGGCGACCGTCATGATTCCACTCCCGCACGGCGTACCCGACCAGGGTGCGCTTGGCCAGCTCAACCTTGAACGCGTGTTCCCGGGACCGTGAAGATCCGCCAGCGCGGCCTCCGCCGCGGCACGAAACGTCTCCATCCGCGCCGGGGCCGCCGCGCAGGACTGGCCTCCGCCGCCAGGAGCGCGCCACGGGATAGTGCCCACGCCGCCGAGTCCGATGCGTGCCTCCGCGATTGCGCCGTTCGCGATCACCAGCGCCACGCCGGCCGAGGCCAGCGCGAACTCGTACGATGCGCGGTCGCGGACTTTGAGGTAGTGGGAGCGTGCCCCCTCCGGCAGGAACGGGATGTCGACGGCGGTAATCAGTTCGCCGTGCCCGAGGACGTTTTCCACCTGCGGCGTGTCGCCGGGTTCGCGGTAGAACTCCGTTAGCGGGATGCTGCGCTCGCCGTCCTGACCCTGGACGTGCACGATCGCGTCGAGGGCAATCAGGGGAATGGCCAGGTCCGAGGCGTGAAGAGCGATGCACTGCTCGCTGGTGCCCAGGATCGCGTGCATGCGATTGAATCCGTCGATGGCCGCGCACCCGGAGCCAGGGCTGCGCTTGTTGCAGGCGGCGACCGTCGGGTCGCGGAAGTACCGGCAGCGTGTTCGCTGCAACAGGTTGCCGCCGATCGTGGCCATGTTGCGGAGTTGGACCGAGGCGCCGAGCAGCAGCGCCTCCCGAATGAACCGTAGGCGCACCGCCACCACGGGATCGGCGGCGAGCTCCTCCATGGTGGTCAGACGCCCCGACGCGGATCGCGCCATCGCCGTGGGTGATTCCCCGCAGCGGGAGGCGGGTGATGTCGACGAGCCGATCGAGATCGAGGACGCCATCCTTGAACAGGAGGTCGATCTGGGTGGTTCCGCCCGGCCAGATAGGCAGCCGCCGGATCCCCACTCACCGTGGCAATCGCCTGGCCGACGTCCCTCGGCCGCTCGTAGGCAAAGGCATGCATGGCTACCCCCTCGCTTCGCTCGTCCGCAACTTCGCGGATGGCGGCGACGATGTTCGGGTAGGCCCCGCAGCGGCAGAGGTTGCCGCTCATGAACTCGCGGATCTCTGATCCGAGGTCGCCCGTCCCTCGGCCAGCAAAGCCACCGCCGACATGATCTGGCCCGGCGTGCAGTAGCCACATTGGAAGCCGTCGTGCCGGATGAACGCCGCCTGCACCGGGTGCAGCGTTCCGTCCGCGGCCGCCATTCCCTCGATGGTGGTCACTTCGCGGCCGTCGCACTGGACGGCCAGCGTCAGGCACGACAGGACTCGCTTACCGTCGATCAGGACGGTGCAGGCGCCGCAGGCGCCCTGGTCGCAGCCTTTCTTCGTGCCGGTCAGCCCCAGCCGATCCCGCAGGGCATCGAGCAGCGTCTCATGAGCGGCGACGCGCAACTCGCGGGCCCACCCGATTCACGGACGTGGTCAAAGCTAGTTGTG
>CAWICZ010000002.1:0-42848 GCA_963834825.1 uncultured Actinomycetes bacterium
TCGACGCACGCAGCCGACACCCGTTAGCCGCCCTTATCGCGGTGCTCCCGCAGCTCATGATGGAGGGAGCTGTTGAGAATGGGCGAGGTGACGACGAGCCTCCCGGCGAAGTACATGAAGAAGAGCAGCGTCGTCATGGCGCCGAGGCTCCCGTACAGCGTGGTCGACTTCTCGAGCTTCGGCACGAGGAACTCGACGATCAGCCCGTGGAACACCTGAAATCCGATCGCGACGAGGATCGCGCCTGGTATCAGCGCCCGCCAGGGAGCGTCTCCGTGCGGAAGGCGGAGAGAAGCCCAGAGCCACAACGCGGCGAGCGGGGCCGTGGCGAGCGTCGCCGCGAGGAGGCCCACCAGCGACGACTCGTCGCGAAGCCACCAGGTGAGTGCGGCTGCGGCCATGAAGGCGCACAGCACGCCGGTGAAGACAAGTGAGCTCTTCAGCGGCTGGGTCCGCGGAGGGGGCTCGTCCCAGACGAGCGAGTGAATGAGCTGTATCGCCTTCGCGCCCGTGTATCCCGCCCAGACGAGGACGGGGACGCCGACCGCGAGGAGCCACCACCAGTCGGATTCCGCGGCTCGTGCGACGTCGCCTACGAAGTCGACCACTCCCGCCGGAAGGCCACCCGTCGCAATTGCTTCCTCCGTGCTGTCCGCATCCATGAGGCCGAGAGCGCCCCCGACGATCAAGCCGAACGGCAGCAGCCATAGGAAAAGGCGATAGGCGATCCCCCCGGCGAGAACGCTCGCCGCGACGCGCCGGTTTCGTTCCGCGGCCCGGAAGGGGACCGCGAGCGACACGTGCCGTCTGCTGGTGCTTCGTGCGGTTGCAACCGCAGCCGTGAACCTGGCTCGCGCGCGATCGTCGATGCCGGTGTCCGGTGCCTCGTCCTGCTCCACTTACTTGTCCGATCCGGCCGAGCTGGAGCGGACCGCGGGCTCCGTGCTCACTTCGGTCGGCTCAGCACCCTTCGCTCCTCTCCTCCTCCGCCGATCAACGAGGAAGATCGCCGCCAACGCGGCGGAGGTGATGACCGAAGAGATGACGAGCGACGCGAGCGGAAACCCAGCGAGCGTGGTTGCCACCTTGTAGGCCAGCGCGCACGTGTAGACCGACCACAGGATTCCGCCGAAAACCGACCAGGGGAGAAAGCGGCGGTAGGGAAGATCGGAGAGCCCCATGGACGCGTTGACGGCGAAGCGCATCCCTGGGACGTAGCGCCCGGCCACGATCAAGAGGCCCGGGGAGCGGTCGAGGGCGTCCCAGCCGGCGCGAACCTTCGGATTCTCCAGCGCCTTGTCGAGCGGAGCCTGCACTCTGGCGGCGCTCTTGCGGGCGATCCAGAACAGCGACGAGTCCCCGACGATCGCGCCGAGCGCACCGGCCAGCATGACCAGCTCGAGCTCGAGGTCTCCCTCGGCAGCGAGCGTCGACGCGGCGCTCAGCGTCGTCTCGCCGGGGAAGATCGGGATGACCGCATCGAACCAGACGAGCAGAAAGCACAGGACGTAGGCCCACTCCTCCGGCGCCTCGGCGAGCCACTCGGCAACGTCTCCTTGATCCAGGAACTGGAGAGCGACGATCACACCCAGGAGGAGAGCGAAGCCACCGACGATGAGCACGCCGAGGTGTCGTCTCCAGAAAGACACCTGCTCCTCGAGATCGGCTGCTGTCATCGCCCTCCCGTATTCTCGCGACCGGGTTGGCGCTCCCTCATCGCCCGAGCCCCCAGTTCACCCGGGTGAACTTGCCTCAACCGAGGCGGCGTCGTAACGCCTGCGGGCGGGCCGGTTCACCCGGGTGAACCGGCTGTGTGGGCGAAGACGACGGACGCATTGACGGCGATCATGCGTGGCGTGAACCGCTCCTCGATCCCGGTCGTTGCAGTCGCGGCCGTTTTGGTGCTCGGCGCCGGGTGCGGAGGCGACGAGCCTGCGGTCTGTCAGAGCCTTCAGGATCTCCAGGCGTCGGTCCAGAGTCTCGGCGATATCGAACTCCAGGAAACGTCCGCCGACGAGCTCCAGCAAGCGGCGAACCAGGTCGTCACCGATGCCAATGAGGCGCGAGACGCCGCCGACGAGGAACTGGGGCAAGAGATCGATACCTTCAAGAGCACCGTGGAAGCCCTCGTCGGCGACATCGAGACGGCGTCCGCGGAAGGCGAGTTGACGAGAGACTCGCTGGCCGAGATCGGCACGGCGGTAGGCAGCACTGTCACCGCCTTCGAGACGCTGCAACAAGCCGCTCCGGACGACTGCAATCTCGAGTAGGCCGCAGCGCACGGATTCAGGACTTCACCCGGGTGAACGAGGCCCGCGGGTGATGTGAGGACCCCGGCGTCCGGCGAAACTGGGAACCAGAATGGAATCGGAATCGAACGAGGCCGTCACGACGGAGCAACGGCTGGATTCGAGCGCAGGCGCATCCGACGCTCGCGTGCCGACGTGGGTCTGGGTCGTCTTGGGCGCGCTGGGACTGGCGATGGTCGCTGTGACGCTGGCGTTGTTCTTTCAGGCTCGCGACGCGTCGGAGCAAGCAGAAGCTGCCTCGGCGTCGGCGGCTCAGCTCATGGACCGTCTGATCGCGGACGTCCAGACGACCAACAAAGAGCTGAACACGTTCAACCAGCAGTTCGAGTCCGCCACCACCTCCGCTCAGGCCGCGGTGTCGTCGGCACAGGCGAAGAAAGAGCAGTCCAAGCGCTCGAACGAACAGAGCCCATGACGGAGCCGAAGTCCTCCGGAGAAGTGGAGTCGGACTCCGCCTCTGAAGCGGGCGAGAGCGAGACGCTCCCGGAGTCTGCGACTACGCAGCCCCGCGCAGATTCGGAGGCGGAGCCGGAGCTGGATGCGCCTTCCGAGGTAGGCGAGAGCGAGACGCCGGCGGAGTCTGCGACCACGCAGTCCGCCGTAGAGGCTGAGCCGGATACCACCGCCGTCGCAGCGCCGACGGCCGACTCCGCGGGAGCGGAGCCGGCCGTCGAGGCTGCGGTCGAGGACGCGATGCCCGAGGAGTCTCCGACCACTCGGCAGCGGGCTGCGCGAGCGCCCGCCTGGGCGTGGGTCGCGATCACGCTCATGGCACTGCTGCTCACGACAGGCCTGATCACGCTGGCAGTCGCACGCAACGCCAACCCGAGCACGCCGGAAGCCGTCGAGGACGCCCAGACACTGATCACGGAGCTAGAGACGTTGAACGGCTACCTGGCGACGACGAACCAGCTCATGGCGAACGCCATCGCGAGCGCCGAGCAGTTGAGCGCGGCCGCGCAGACCAAGCTCGCAGGCCTGTCGGAAAAGCTCGCCGACGCCGAACCCCGCGTCGGACAGGCGCGCGCGCTTCTTGGCGACCAGCTCTCCGGGCCTACGCGCTCCCAGCTCGACAAGGTTCAGCAGCAGCTTCAGTCTCAGCGGCTGACTCTCACGCAGCGGACCGAGCGGCTCGAAGAGCAACTGCTCGCGACGATCAGCGGGGCTGTCGCCGGCCTCGACGACAGGGTCGGGGGCGCAACCGGCCAGGGCTCAGGTCGCGCGAGCGCTAGCGAGGCTCGGATCGCGGCGGTCGAGAGCAAGCAGGCCGAGACCGACGAATCCAGGGCTCGGCTCCAGGCCGGGGCCGAGCTGCTCAGGGCGGCCGTTCAGGCCCAGCGGGCGGCCATTGAGGCCCAGCGGGAGGCGATTCAGGCCCAGCGGGAGCGTGCGCAAGACCTCGCTGCTCAGATCCGACAGCTGAGGCGGACAGTGGTGGCGCTCCGGCGGATCGTCGACAGGTTGAGCTCGAGGAGGCCCTAGTTCTTGACGGCCAGCGGCGGGCGCGCGCCCGTCTCGAGGGCTCGCGTACTACCTAGCTGCGGGGCCCGCCTCGCGCACGTCCGTTGCCTCCTCGGCGAGAAAGAGCAGAGCCGCTTTCACCCGCCTGCTGACGTCCTCCGCCTCGGAAAGCCCGAGCTTGAAGAAGATCGAGTGGATGTGCTTTTCGACGGCTCGTTTGCTGAGCGCCAGAGACTTGGCGATCGCCGTATTGCTCTTGCCCTGGGCGATCTCTGCAAGGACCTCTTGCTCTCGCGGGGTGAGCTTGGCGAGCGAAGGGCGCGGGACACTCGCTTTGGCGGCCACGAGCACCTCGACGACCTTTGGATCGATGATCGATCCGCCGGCAGCGACGGTCTCGATGGCGGACGCGAGCTGCGCGGAGTCACGCATGCGCTCCTTGAGCAGGTATGCGCGCCCCTCCGAGCCGGTCTCGAGGAGCTTCAGCGCGTAACTCGGCTCCGTGTACTGGCTGAGGATGACCACACCGACTTCAGGATGGAGCTGCCGTAGCCGGACAGCGACCTGGATGCCCTCGTCGGTTCTCGAGGGCGGCATTCGGATGTCGCTCACCACCACGTCGGGCTGGACGACCTCTACAGCCCGGAGGAGCGACGGCATGTCGTCGCACGACGCCACAACCTCAATGCCCGGGTGCGCGGCGAGGAGCTGTTGTATCCCCTCCAAGACGAGGACGCTGTCGTCAGCGATGGCGACCCGAATCGCCATAGCGGAAACGATAAACCGGCTCGAGCGGAACGCTAAGCCACAGTGTGTCGGAGTGGTGAAGGTGGCGGCCTACCCGTTCCCGGGCTGAGACAGGGCGCGGTGATCGTGGCAAAATTGGGGTTGCAGCTGCCTCGAAGTCCGAAGGAGAGAGTGTGTCGACGATCTCCGCAGGGTCGAGCTCCGCCGCGACGGTTCCCGCCAAGGCGATGATCTCCGTCCGGCGCGGCTCGCTGGCTGCCTTTGCGGCCGCCGGCCTTCTCGTCGCCATGGGCGCGGGCCTTCTCCTCGCGACGAGCGACCACCTCGTCGATCCGGTTGCGTTCGGCCTCCAGGTGGCCGTGAATGTCGTCGGATGGTTCAGCGCGGCGCTCTACTGGCTGGTTCGACGCCCCGGCAATCGACTCGGTTTCTTCCTTCTCGCGCTGGCGGTCGCCACGACCGCCATCTCGCTGCAGGGAGCGACCCAGCCGCAGCTCCGCAGCCTCGGTGTGTTGGCCGATTGGCCCTTGCTTCTTCTCGTGTTCTACGTCATCTTCGCGTTCCCGGAGGGTCGCGTTGCGAGTCGCTTCGGATGGGCGCTGCTCGGCGCGATTTCGCTCGCAACACTGGCGTCGTACCCCGCCTCGCTCCTCTTCTCGCCGGTCGTCTATGGCCAGTTGGCGCTTTCCGGCTGCAACGCTGCGTGTCCCGCGAACGGCTTCATGATCGCCGATCGGCCGACGATCGCCGACGGTCTTCTTGGCAGGGACATCACGGCGTACTTCCTGTTCGCGGGCTTCTCCGGAAGCCTCGTCTACCTGAGCTACCGGCTGGCGACGGCGACGCGGCCGCGGAGGCGGGCACTCCTGCCTGTCGACGCCCCGGCTCTGATGGCCATCTTTCCGGTCGCGGTCTTCTTCGGAGCAGTCGTCGGGCTGGTGCACGTGGATGCGGGCCCGCACACGGCGTGGGGCTGGCTGGCCACCATCGGTTACAGCGCGATCCCATACGGATTTCTGCTTTCGGTCGTGGCGAGCACGTTCTTCGCCGCGACGGCGTTGAAAAGGATCGTCTCCCGCCTGGTGGAGAACCCGAGCGCCCCTCAGCTGCGCACGACGCTGGCCGATGCACTCGATGATCCGTCGCTCGAGCTCGGGTTCCGTCTCGAGCAGGCAGGCGGCTTTGTCGACTCGAGCGGCAAGCCTCTTCCATCCACGCCTCCGGCCGGCCAGTCGTCGACCCCGGTCACGCGGAACGGCGAAACCGTGGCCGTGATCAGGCACGACGCGGCTTTGGACACCGACCCAGAGCTCGTCGCTGCGGCGGGTCAGGCGCTGCTGCTGGCGATCGAGAACGGTCGTTTGACGGCCGAGCTCCAGTCGACGAACACGGAGCTCCGCGCAACGCGTGCACGCATCGTGGCCACAGGCGAGGCCGAGCGCCGCAAGATCGAGCGCGACCTCCATGACGGAGCGCAGCAACATTTGGTCGCACTGAGCATCAGAGTCGGCCTGGCCCGCGAAATCGCGGATCCAGAGGCCGCGCAGCGACTCGACGACGTCGGCAACGAGCTCGACGAGATTCTGGAGGAGCTCCGCGACCTCGCCCATGGCCTCTACCCGTCTGTGCTTCGCGAGTTCGGACTCCGGGAGGCTCTGGCCAGCGTCGTGCGGCGTTCGGCTCCACCGGCAAAGCTCGAGGCACCAGCGATCGGCCGCTACGCCGAAGACGTGGAGGCCGCCGTCTACTTCTGCTGCGTGGAAAGTCTCCAGAACGCCGCCAAGCACGCCGGTTTGGGTACGACCGCGGTCATTCGGCTCTGGGAGCGCGATGGCCGGCTCGACTTCGAGATCGTCGACGACGGCGCAGGCTTCGACGTCGAGTCGGCCCGGGGGTCAGGCAACGGCTACACGAACATGACCGACCGCATGGCCAGTGTCGGAGGCACGCTCTCCGTCGATTCCGCGCATGGGCGGGGCACGACGGTCCGAGGAAGCGTCCCGGTCGCACTGATCGCCGCGCAGCGGTCGCACGAGCTGTGGCCGCGCTACGGCCCAGTCAGAGGTTACAACTCAGTCGTTGACGCTTTGTCGGCACCGGTGCGGCTCAGGTCGTGAGCCGCGGGAGCGCTGTCGACGCGACGGCGATAGCTGGACAGGCGCGCGGTGATCGTGGCAAGATTGGGGCTGCAGCTGCCTCGAAGTCCGAAGGAGCGGTGTGTCGACGATCTCCGTACGGCCGAGCTCCGCCGCAACGGTCCCCGCCAAGGCGATGATCTCCGTCCGGCGCGGCTCGCTGGCTGCCTTTGCGGCAGTCGGCCTTCTCGTCGCTGTGGGCGCGGGCCTCCTCGTCGCGACGAGCGACCACCTCGTCGATCCGACTGCATACGGCCTCTCGGTGGCCGTGACGGTGGTGGGATGGTTCAGCGCGGCTCTCTACTGGCTGGTTCGACGCCCTGGCAATCGACTCGGTCTTTTCCTTCTCGCACTAGCGGTCGCCCTGGCCGCGGTCTCGCTTCAGGGAGCGACCCAGCCGCATCTCCGCAGTATCGGTGTGTTGGCCAATGCGGCCGTCTTTCTTCTCGTGTTTTACGTCATCCTCGCGTTCCCGGAGGGCCGTATTGCGAGTCGCTTCGGATGGGCGCTGCTCGGCGCGATGTCGCTCGAAACGCTGGTGTCGTACGTCCCCACGCTCCTCTTCTCGCCGGTCGTCTCTGGCCGTGCTCCGCTTGCCGGCTGCAACGCTGCGTGTCCCGAGAACGGCTTCATGATCGCCGATCGGCCGACGCTCGCCGACGGTTTTTTCAGCAGCGACATCACGGCGTACTACCTGTTGGCGGCCTTCTCCGCATTCTTCGTCTACCTGATCTACCGGCTAGCGACGGCGACGCGGCCGCGGAGGCGCGCGCTCCTGCCTGTCTACGTCCCGGTTTTGATGTCCACCGTTGCGGCTCTTGGCCCTCTACGGAGTCCTCGTCGAGCGGGTGCACGTGGATGCGAGCACGCTCTCGAAGGTGGGCTGGCTGTCCACCATCGGTTACAGCGCAATACCGTACGGATTTCTGCTTTCTATCGTGGTGAGCACGTTCTTCGCCGCGACGGCGTTGAAAAGGATCGTCTCCCGCCTGGTGGAGAACCCGAGCGCCCCTCAGCTGCGCACGACGCTGGCCGACGCACTCGATGATCCGTCGCTCGAGATCGGGTTCCGCCTCGAGCAGGCAGGCGGCTTTGTCGACTCGAGCGGCAAGCCTCTTGCTTCCACGCCTCCGGCCGGCCAGTCGTCGACCCCGGTCACGCGGAATGGCGAAACCGTGGCAGTGATCAGGCACGACGCGGCATTGGACACCGACCCAGAGCTCGTCGCTGCGGCGGGTCAGGCGCTGCTGCTGGCGATCGAGAACAGTCGTTTGACGGACGAGCTCCAGTCGACGAACACGAAGCTCCGCGCAACGCGTGCACGCATCCTGGCCACAGGCGAGGCCGAGCGCCGCAAGATCGAGCGCGACCTCCATGACGGAGCGCAGCAACATTTGATCGCACTTAGCGCCAGAGTCGGCCTCGCCCGCGAATTCGCGGATCCAGAGGCCGCACAGCGACTCGACGACATCGGCCAAGAGCTCGACGAGATTCTGGAGGAGCTCCGCGACCTCGCCCATGGCCTCTACCCGCCGGTGCTTCGCGACTTCGGACTCCGGGACGCTCTGACCAGCGTCGTGCGGCGTTCGGCTCCACCGGCAAAGCTCGAGGCAGCGGCGATCGGCCGCTACGCCGAAGACGTGGAGGTCGCCGTCTACTTCTGCTGCGTGGAAAGTCTCCAGAACGCCGCCAAGCACGCCGGTTTGGGTGCGACCGCGGTCATTCGGCTCTGGGAGCGCGATGGCCGGCTCGACTTCGAGATCGTCGACGACGGCGCAGGCTTCGACGTCGAGTCGGCCCGGGGGTCAGGCAACGGCTACACGAACATGACCGACCGCATGGCCAGCGTCGGAGGCACGCTCTCCGTCGATTCCGCGCATGGGCGGGGCACGGCGGTCCGAGGAAGCGTCCCCGTCGCCACCTGATCGCGCAGTTCGGCGGTGCCTAGTCGCCGTCTGCCTGCAGCCGTTCGGAGAAGTACTCGAGCGCCTTTTTCGTCTTGGTCTCCTGCTCGCCGGTTAGGTCGACGCCCCGTTCGCGTCAGGAACGCTCTCGTTTCGGCGGCGACCTGGAACGCCTCCGAGGGCGCGCATTTCGTCGACAGCTCGAGGATCATCGAGTTGTCGGGGTAGAGCCAGAGCTCGGCGACGAGTTTGCCGGCGTAGCCCTCGGGCGCGAACTTGAGCTTGAGCACGGAGATCGGGCCGAGGATCGCGAGATCGTCCAGCTCGAGCCCCTCGGGTGCGTGCGCCGCGTACAGCGCCCGCTGCTCCTTGGAGTAGAGCTTGCGGATCGGCCGCTCACCCAGGACCGTATCCCTGACGCTCGGGTGTCTTCAGCGCGCGCTTCATCGATCCCGAGCAGACGAACCCGCCCGGCATTGCGTCGACCTCGACGCCGAAGTTCGGTGAGCGGCGCAGCTCGGCCGGCAGCTCCTGCGGGACAACCGGGCGCAGCTTGACGACCGTATCGTCGCCCTTCCCCTGGACGCGGCGGGCACGAACGACGACGCCACTCTTGTTCAGCGTCAGCTCCGGCGTGTCGAAGAAGTAGACCTGCCGAATCTGAGCCTCGAGCGGATCCACCCCGAGCGCCGCCGCTCCGCGGCTCCGGTCGGACACCGGCACCGTCAGCTTGAGCTCGACGCTGTCGGCGCCCTTCGTCAACGCGATCAGCTCGGCGAGATCCTGATCGGAGAGCGTGGCGGCTTTCTTAGTGGCCATAGTCGATCCTCCTCGGTCGTGGCGAGCCGGTCATGTCAGCGGGGCACTGCGTGTGTCTCCAGCCGGGATCAGTGCCTCAGCGATAGCCGTCGCCGCAATCCGTGTCGGCGGGACGGCAAGTGTGCCGAAACCCGATGGATCCCGCGCTCGAGTTGCAGTACTACCCGGCGCCGAAAGCGCGGCTTTCGCAGGTGCGATACGGCCGCCGCGACCGCGTTACGCCCGTTCACGTAGGCCTTCATGTGGACTCCCTTCCGGCCGTTAGCTCGTCATCTCCTCTGCTGACGAAAGCGACCGTGTCAATGCCCAGATCACCCACACGTCGAGCGCAATGATCCAACGTCGTTTCCTTCCCTCCGCCATTGTCCAACCGGCCGCTGTCTCCGACCTCACCCGCCGATCGTGTTCACCCAGGTGAAACGCGCCTAGCCGCGGTCGGCATGCCGATCAGAAGCACGTAGAGCGCGCCCGACCGATCCCATGAAGAAAGACTCGCTGAAGACCGACAGCATCATCCGAACAGTGTGATTCATGCGGTCGGGGTGATGCACGAGGGGCGGCGGCGCGGTTCGATGGAGTCGAGGAAGGGAGGAAACATGACGGACGCGACCACGGAGTTCTTCCACGAGCTCGAGGCGCGCGGCCACGACCCTCGGCTGAGGAAGGCAACCGGGACGCTGCGCTTCGATCTCATGAACGGCAAACGCACGGCTCGTTGGCTCGTCACGATCGAGAAAGGCGACATCGCCGTCTCGCACAAGAATCTCAAGGCCGACTGCGTCGTGCGCGCCGACCGGAAGCTCTTCGACGGAATCACGAGCGGTGAGGTGAACGCCTTCGCGGCGGCGCTGCGTGGGACGATCGGAATCGAAGGCAACCCCGAGCTGCTGGTGGTGTTTCAGCGTCTCTTCCCCGCACCACCGAGGAGAACGCCGTGAACGACGACCTCGTCAAGATTCTCGACGGCAACACCTTCGTCGTCAGCGACTCGCGCGGCGACATCGAGGCATCGCTCACCGACCCGACCGGTCTCTTCTCGTTCGACAACCGCTTCCTCTCGACGTGGATCCTGACAGTGGACGGCGAGAGGCTCAATCCTCTCTCGGTCGACGACCTGCAGTACTTCGAGACGCGCTTCTTCCTCGTTCCGGGCACGGGGACGGTCTACGTCGATTCCAAGCTGTCCGTGATCCGGCGGCGCGCCGTCGGCGACGGCTTCCACGAGGAACTGACGATCCTGAATCACGACGCGAAGCCGGTCGACCTCAAGGTCCGGGTCGACGCAGCCAGCGATTTCGCCGACCTGTTCGAGGTCAAGGATGCGCTTCAGAAGAAAGGGCGCTACTACACGCGGGTCGAGAACGGGCGGTTGTTGCTCGGTTACGAGCGGGGGACGTTCGCGCGCCAGACCACGATCTCCGCGACCGCGCCCGCGAAGGTCGACAAGAAGAGTCTGACTTTTGCGGTTCGGATCGAGCCCCAAGGCCAGTGGACGACCGATCTCGATGTCGTGATCGCGGCCGGGGCCGGGGGAACGTACGTCCGGCCGAAGTACATGCGCGGTGAGCGACAAGCTCGGCCGAACATGGGGCGAAGCCTGGAGCGCTGGCTGGCCGAGGCGCCGCGACTCGAAAGCGACTCCGATCCGCTCAAGGTCACGTACCGGCGCAGCCTGGTCGATCTCGCCGCGCTTCGCTTCGCACCACCCGTCTCGGGCGGACGGAGCCTGCCCGCGGCCGGCCTCCCGTGGTTCATGACCATGTTCGGCCGCGACAGCATCTTCACGAGCCTGCAGGCCTTGCCGTTCACGCCGGAGCTGGCGGCGACGACCCTCCGTGCGCTCGGAACCTGGCAGGGAAGCCGGGTCGACGACTTTCGCGACGAGGATCCCGGCCGGATCCTCCACGAGATGCGCTACGGGGAGATGACGGCCTTCGAAGAGCGGCCGCACTCTCCCTACTACGGCTGCGCCGACGCGACGCCGCTCTACGTGGTGTTGCTCGACGAGTACGAGCGCTGGACGGGCGACCGCCGGCTCGTCCGCGATCTCGAGGACGAGGCGCGCGCGGCGCTGAACTGGATCGACGAGTACGCCGATCTGATGGGAAACGGCTACGTCTGGTACCAGCGCCGCAACGAGGAGACGGGCCTCGAGAACCAGTGCTGGAAAGACTCCTGGGACTCGATCTCCTACCGTGACGGACGCCTGCCCGGCTTCCCGCGGGCGACGAGCGAGCTGCAGGGCTACGCGTACGACGCGAAGCTGCGCGGCGCCCGCCTGGCGCGGCTCGTGTGGAAGGATCCCGGCGCTGGCCGACTCGCTGGAGCGGCAGGCCGCCGACCTCAAGCGGCGCTTCAACCGCGACTTCTGGGTCAAGGACGGGGAGTACTTCGCCCTTGCACTCGACACCGAGGGCAATCAGGTCGATTCGCTGGCCTCGAACAACGGCCACCTGCTCTGGAGCGGCATCGTCGACAAGTCGAAGGCGAAGGCAGTCGTCCGGCACCTCCTGGGGCCGAGGCTCTTCTCAGGCTGGGGCGTGCGCACGCTCGCCGAGGGCGAGGGGCGGTACAACCCGATCGGCTACCACGTCGGAACCGTCTGGCCGTTCGACAATTCGTTCATCGCGTGGGGCCTGCGGCGCTACGGCTTCAAGGAGGAGGCGGCTCAGATCGCGGCCGGCATCCTCGACGCCGCGGAGTTCTTCGACGGACGCCTGCCCGAGGCGTTCGGCGGCTACGAGCGGGGCGTGACCAAGTACCCCGTCCAGTACCCGACGGCGTGCAGCCCGCAAGCGTGGTCGACGGGAACGCCGCTGCTCCTGCTCCGGACGATGCTCGGCCTCGAGCCCGTCGGCGACAACCTCATCGTCGATCCGGCGCTTCCGGAGAGCATCGGGCTGCTCGCGCTGCTCGACATTCCCGGACGCTGGGGTCGGGTCGATGCGTTCGCCCGGGGCCGTGACCTGCTCGAGGCGTTGCGCCCGCGCTCGGGAAGCCCGGCTCGCACCTAGTGACGGAAGGTCTCGGCCCGTCAGAAGTCAGCAGGGAGATGGCCACGCACGCCATGCTCGCCCCGCACGAGCGCCGTGACCGGCTCCTCTCGATCGCCGAGGCTGTGCTCCTCTCGATCGTCGCGCTGACCGCGGCGTGGTCGGGCTACGCGGCGGCCAGCTGGAACACCGAGTCGCGGGTGCTCTTGTCGGAGTCTGCGACGGCGAGGACGAAGGCGAGCCGGGCGAACCTCGATGGCGATGGAGCTGCGGAACTTCGACTCGTCGACCTTCGAAGCCTGGTTCGCCGCGTACACCGCCCGCAACGAGCAGGCGATGACCGTCGCCGAGCGGCGTTTCCGCCCGGAGTTCCGGGTCGCCTTCGACGCCTGGCGGGCCACACGGCCGGAGACGAACCCACGTGCGCCGCCCGGCCCGACCTACATGCCGGAGTACCGGCAGCCGGGGCTGGCCAGGGCGACTGCACTCGACAACCAGGCGGACGAGGCGTTCGCCGCAGGCGAGGAGGCCGGTAAGCACGCGGATGACTACGTCCGCACGACGGTGTTCCTCGCGGTCGTGCTCTTCCTCGTCGGCATCAGCACGCACTTCCCGCTTCGAGCCGCGCGCTACGGGTTGATCGGGCTCGGCACCGTGTTGCTCGTCCTCTCGGTCGCCCAGCTCCTGCAGCTTCCCGGGCCGCCGGGCTAGAGCTCCACGATCTCGGTCGACGAGCTCCAGAGCCCTCCGGCCGGTGACTGATCAGGAGGACCGAGCGGCCGTCCGCCGCCGCGAAGAACATCGCGGACGAGCGCGTCCGCGGTGTCCGGGATCGAGGTGCGCGGTCGGCTCGTCGAGCAGGAGCACGGGCGCATCCGACAGTAGTGCGCGCGCGAGCGTCAGCCGCTGACGCTGGCCGCCCGAGAGCTGCGTCCCTTCCTCGCCGACCAGCGTCTCGAGCCCGTCTGGCAGCGACGAGACCCAGTCGCGCGAGCTGCGCGCGACGGAGCGCGTCCCAGAGCTCCTCGTCGGTCGCGCCGGGCCGTCCGATCTGGAGGTTCGCACGGATCGTCGAGTTGAAGACGTGCGAGTCCTGGCCGGCGAGCGCGAACATCGCGCGGACATCCTCCTGGCGGTACTCGCGTAGATCGCGGCCTGCGAGCGTGACGCGTCCCTCCTCGGGGTCGAGGAACCGCAGGAGGAGGTTCGTGACCGTCGTCTTCCCGGCTCCGCTCGGACCCGACGAGCGCGATCCGCGAGCCGGGCTCCAGGCGGAGGTCAAGCCGCTGAGCGCCGGCTCGTCGGCGCCGGCATAGCGGGCGGTCACGCCCTCGAGGGCGACGGCCGGCGGACGCGTCGGAGCCGGGCAGCGGCGTCATCGGGATCGATGATCGCCGGCTCTCGGTCAGTGAGCTCGAGCACCCGGCGACCGGCTGCGAGCGTCTCCGAGAGCTCCCTCGCCGCGGCCGACAGCGGAGAGACCGCGTCGAATGATGCGAGTGCGAGGAGGGCAAGCGTCGCGACGAGCACGCGGTCGAGGTCGTCGGCGGCGACTGCGACGCCGAGCACGCCCGCCACCGTCAGGCCGGTGACGAGGATCGAGAGCGCCTCCGCCAGGCCGGCGGCAAGAGCGTCACGGCGGGCCAGCCGTGTGAGGTCGCGATCGGACGCGCGAATCCGCGCCAGCGTGTCGTCCTCGCGTCCGTAGACGACAAGCTCCGGCGCGCCGCGCAGGAGCTCGACCAGATCGGCGGTGAGCTCGCCGCGGGCGGCCGCCTGACGGCGGCCTGCGGCGCGGTTGACCGCGGCGGCGACGAGCGGAACGAGCACGCCGCCGAGCGACGAGCCCGGCGGCGAGAATCAGCGCGGCGGCCGGGAGGACGGCAGCCGTGAACACCGACGGCGGCCGCGCCGACGATGAGCGCGACGAGCGGCGGCGCGAAGCCGCGGACGATACAGGCCCTGGAGCGCGTCGACATCGCCGACCATCCGGCCGAGCAGCTCTCCCGGAGCGGTAGCTCCTCGAGCTGCGCCGGCGCGAGGGGCTCGATCCGCTCGTAGAACCGCGAACGGATTCGACCGAGCGACGCGAAGGCCGGCGTCATGCGAAACGAGCCGCTCGAGGTACCTGGCGAGCGGCCTCGCGAGCCCGAAGAAGCGGACGGCGACGATCGTGACGGTCAGGGAAAGGATCGGCGGCTGCTCGGCGGCGCGGGAGATGAGGTAGCCGGCCGTCGTCATCAGGGCGACGCCGAAGCCGACGGCAAGGCGCCCAGGAGGACCGCCGAGAGCGCGATCGGCGCTGTCGGCGGCGCCGGTCGACTGCTGCCAACCGGCCGAAGCGTCTGCATCAGGCGGCCTCCGCCTCGGGCTCGACGATGCGCCCTGCGTCGAGGCGCACGATCCGGTCTGCCGGTCGGCGAAGCTCAGGGCGGTGCACGGCCAGGAGGACCGTGCGTCCGACTCGCAGCCGCTCGACGGCGTCGCGACGAGCTCCGCGTTCTCCGGATCGAGGTTCGCCGTCGGCTCGTCGAGGATCACGAGCGGGGCATCGCGAAGGAACGCCCGGGCCAGGGCCAGCCGCTGAAGCTCTCCTGCCGAGAGGGGCCGTCCGCCGTCGCCGACGACCGTGTCGTAGCCGAGCGGCGAGCCGGCGGATGAACAGCGTCGGCGCCGGCGAGCGCGGCAGCTGCCCGCACGCGCTCGTCTCCTGCGTTCGGATCCCCAGGCGCACGTTGTCGGCGACCGTGCCGCGGAAGAGCGTCGGGTCGCTGCGGTACCCAGGCGAGCTGAGCCCGCCAGGCGTGCGCCTCGCAGCGCGCGAGGTCGACCGAACCGACCGTCACCCGCCCGCCGGTCGGCTCGAGCAGCCGCAGCAGCAAGCGCGGCGATCGTGCTCTTGCCGGCGCCGCTGGGCCCGACGAGCGCCACCGCCTCCCCGGGAGCGAGCTCGAGGCTCACTCCGTCGAGCACCGGGCCCGGCCTCGACGGATAGGAGAACGTCACGGCCTCGAACCGCACGGGAAGCTCCCCGGGCTCGGCGGCGCCACCGCTGCCCGAGTGCCGGCGCCGGTGCGGCGTCGATGAGATCGAGGAGCCGTGCCGAGGCGGCGCGGCCCTCGGCACTCGAGTGGAACTGCGCGGCGAGGTTTCGCAGCGGGAGGTAGAGCTCGGGCGCGAGGACGAGGACGGTCAAGCCGGCTTCCAGGCCGAGGCCGCCGCGAACGAGGCGGACGCCGACCGTCACGGCAACCAGGGCGATTCCCAGCGTCGCCGCGAGCTCGAGCACGGCTCCGGAGAGAAACGCGATGCGCAACGTCCCCATCGTCGTCCGGCGATACCGGTCGCCGACTGCGGCGATCTGCTCGGCCTGCAGCTGACTGCGGTTGAACGCTCGCAGGGTCGGTAGCCCGCGCACCACGTCGAGGAAGTGGGACGCGAGGAGCGTCAGCGCCTGCCAGCGTTCGCGCGTCCGCCGCTCCGTGAACCGGCCGACAAGCCACATGAAGACGGGCACGAGCGGGAGCGTCAGCAGCATGACGCCCGCCGAGATGAGGTCAATCGCGGCGACCAGAACGATGACCGCGACGGGCACGATGACGGCGAGAACGACCTGCGGCAGGTAGCGAGCAAAGGTGGCCTCGAGAGCCGCCGCCCCGGCAACCGCGGTAGTCGCGACCTCGGCGCTCGCCACCCCGTCGACCGACGGCGGGTTGCCCGCGAAGGCGCCGCTCGACGAGCTCGAGACGGAGACTCGAGAGCACGTTGGTGGCCGCCCGCCTGCCGACGGTCTCGAAACCCCACGCCGTCGCGGCCCGGGCGGCGACGACGGCAACGAGGAGCATGAGCGGCACGAGCAACCTCGTCGAGGGCAGCGCCCTCGAAGCCGCGGGCGGCGATGCGTCGCGATCAGGACGGCCTGGGCTAGGACGAGTAGCGCCGCGAGCGAGACCGAGACCCGCGTCGGCGCCGAGCATGGCCCGCACCGCGCCCGCACGGCGCACGAGGCGTGGGTCGAGAACCGCGCACTGCCGGCCTAGGCGCCGGTCTTCCGCGCGACCAGCTCGACCGGGTCGGCCGCGTGCTCGTCCCCGCCCAGCCGGTGTCGGAAGACGTAGTACGTCCAGCCCTGGTAGAGCAGGATGAGGGGAGTCACGATCAGCGCCACCACGGTCATCACGGCGAGTGAGTAGTGGGAGGAGGAGGCGCCGTCGACCGTGAGGCTGTTCGCGAAGTCCGTGCTCGAGACCATGACCCGCGGATAGAGGCTCGTGAACAGCGTCGCGACGAACAGCACCGTCCCCAGGGCAGTCATCGTGAAGGCAGCTCCGCTCCGACGCGCGAAGACGAGGAAGGCGGCAAGGACAAGCGCTCCGATGCCGAGCAAGGCCGGCAGAAGCGGCGGGAAGAGGTCTTTGTCGTTCCGGTCGATAGCGACCGCAACAGTCCAGGCGAACGCAAGCGCGCCGACCGCGGCAGCCGGGATCGCAAGGCGCCGTGCGGCGGCAGCGGCCCGCTCGGACAAGTCGCCCGCCGTGCGCAGCGTGAGGAAGGTCGCGCCGTGGAAGGCGAACAGCAGCACGACCGCCACCCCGGCGGCGACGGTGTACGGCCTGAACAGATCGAGCAGGTTGCCGGTGAAGTCACCGTCGGAGTCGATCGGAAGGCCGTAGAGGAGACTGGACAAGCCGATGCCCCAGATGAGCGGCGCGCCGAAGCTCCCAATGGTGTTCGCCCACATCCAGGTCGCCCGCCAGCGGGGGCTCTCGCTCTTCTCCCGCCACTCGAAGGAGACGACGCGGATGATGAGGAAGAAGAGCACGAGCAAGAGGGCGAGGTAGAAGCCCGAGAACATCGTCCCGTACCAGGCCGGGAACGCCGCGAACGTCGCAGCGCCGACGATGACCAGCCACACCTCGTTCCCGTCCCAGATGGGGCCGAGCGTCTCGAACATCACGCCCCGCTCGCGCTCGTCCCGCGGCACGAACGGGAGGAGCATTCCGACGCCGAAGTCGAACCCTTCGAGCAGGAAGTACCCGGCCCAGAAGAAGGCGATCAGGCAGAACCAGAAGATCTGGAGGTCCATTCAGTAGACCGGCCGCCGGCAGTGCTTCTCTCGCCGCCCTCGCCGAAAGACTCAGGCGGGTCTGTCGTCGCGTAGCGCCGCATGAGCACGAAGTCCACGACGGCGAGCGCGACGTAGAGCGTGGCCAGGACGCCGATGCTGAGGCCGATATTCCACGAGCTGACGCTCGGTGAGTTCGCGTCGGCCGTCTTCAGTAGGCCGAACACGATCCAGGGTTGACGTCCGACCTCGGTCAACACCCAACCGACGAGCGCCGACAGGAAGGGCAGCGCGATCGAGAATACTCCGAGCCAGAGGAACCACCTCGTCCGATCCAGGCGGCCGCGCCAGTACAGGAAGGCCCCAAGGGCCGCGACCAGGAAGATGAGCGTTCCCAGGTAGGCCATGATCCTCATGCTCCAGTAGGTGGTAAACACTGGCGGGACGTAGCTCTGGCCGCGGCCGTACCGCCGCTCGTACTCTTGCTGGAGCGGATCCATCCCTTGTACCTCGCCGGAGAGCGACCCCGTCGCGAGCAACGAAAGCAGCCGAGGGATCTGGATCGAGAAGCTCGGAGTCTGGTCGCTCTCGGTGAAGCCGCCGATCTGGAAGAGAGAGAAGGCGCAGGGCTGACAGGTGTCCCACTGAGCCTCCGTAGAGGCGATCTTCATCGGCTGGTAGTCGGTGACGACGACACCCAGATGGCTGCCGAGCCCCAGGTTCACCGCTGACACGGGTACGGCGACGATCAGTGCCAGCTTCGCCGCGCGCCGGAACAGGTCCATGTTCCGCCTGCGCAGCAGGTGCCAGCACGAGACTCCGAACATGACCATCGCCGCTGTGGTCAGCCCGACCAGGATCACGTGTGAGAAGGCCCAAAGCGTGAACCGATTCGTGAGTAGCTGCCACACGCTCGTGAGCTCGGCCCTGCCGTCGGTGACCGTCGAGCCGACGGGGCGCTGCATCCACGAGTTCGCCGCCATGATGAAGTAGGCCGACAGCCACGTCCCCAGCGCGACCAGCCAGATCGTCGCCAGGTGCACGCGGCGGGAGAGCCGGTTCCAACCGAAGATCCAGAGCCCGAGGAAGGTGGCCTCGAGGGCGAACGCTGCGAGGCCCTCGATCGCGAGCGGGGCGCCGAAGACGTCGCCGACGAACTCCGAGTAGATCGACCAGTTCATCCCGAACTGGAACTCCTGTACGAGCCCCGTGGCGACCCCGATCGCGAAGTTGATCAGCAGCAGCGTCCCGAAGAAGCGAGTCAGCCGCAGCCACGCCTCGTCGCCGGACCGGTACCACAGCGTCTGCATGACCGCGACGAGTGGGGCGAGGCCGAGCGTCAGCGGGACGAAGAGGAAGTGGTAGAGCGAGGTCATGGCGAACTGCACGCGGGCAAGATCGACCGACGTCGCGGCCAGCAGGCTCATCGCCCAGACCCTCACCCCTGCGTGTGCCGATCACATCATCCAGAGCGGGTGATTCGCGGTACGGTGGCGTCGTGAGCTCCACGATCGTCGTCGGGTACGACGGAACCGAGCCTGCGAGCCGCGCCCTCGATCGCGCGATCGAGGAGGCGCGCAGCGCGCACGCTCAACTCCTCGTCGTCGCCGTGGCGGAGATGCCGCTGAACCCGGAGGGGCCCCAGAACTTCGGAACGCTCGACGACACACCCGCTCGGATGATCCCGCTGGTCGAGCCCGACGAGCTCGAGCCGGTTCTGGCGGAGGCCAAGGAGCGGATCGACGCTGCCGGCCTCACGGGCGAGTACAGCTGGGCCGCCGGGGAGCCGGCCAGCGCAATCGTCGGCGCTGCGAAGGAGCGCGGAGCCGAGCTGATCGTCATCGGCTCGCACCACCACGGGTGGTTCGCACGTGTCCTCGGCCCGGACGTCGCTACCCAGGTCAAGCGCGATGCCGGGTGCGACGTGATCGTCGCCGACTAGCTCGAGCTCCAGTCGATACGCGGCGCGTCGATGTTCGACGGATCGAGGAGCGCGGCCGAGCGATGGTGCGGCCGCACGTAGAACTCGTCTGCCCACGCGAGAAAGGCTTTCACCTCGGCTCCTCCGTCCGCAAGGAGCTGTGCATGCACCCCGAGCCACGCCGCGAACGCGATCCGGCCATGCAGCTCGTGGCGGTGTTCGCCCACCTCGGCGACCGCTGCTTTCCGGCCGATCATCGCCATGATCCCCTTGTCGTGGTAGTGAAAGGACTTGCGCGGCTTGCCCTGGATCCCGGCGAGGATGTTCTCTGCCGCCCAGCTGCCGGACTGCTGTGCGACGCTGCCGAGCTGGGGCAGCCCGTTCTCGTCTGCGACCGGAATGTTCGCGAAGTCGCCGAGCGCGTAGACGTCCGGGAAACCTTCGACGGTCAGGTCGGGCTGCACATCGATCCGCCCGCCCCGACCTTGGGTAACCCCGGATCGGGCGCCGATCGGCGCGGCCATGAGGCCGCCGCCCCACAAGGTTAGGTGCGTCTTGATCGTCGTACCGTCGCTCAAGGTGACGTGGTCGGCCGCGATCTCCTTCGCTGACACGCCCAGCCTGATATCGACGCCGCGACGCTGGAGTTGCTTCGCCGCGTAGGCGTGCGCCTCGTCGGAGAAGGGCGCCAGCACGGCATGGCCGAGGTCGACCAGAATCACCCTCGCGCCCGCGATCGCGAGATTCTCGTATACGTGGGGCATGACGTTGCGCGCTAGCTCCGCGAGTGCGCCCGCCGACTCGACGCCGGTCGCGCCGGCCCCGACGACGACGAAGTTGAGCGCACCCTCCTCGACCAGCTGAGGGTTCTTGCTCGTGTCCTGAAACAGCTGGAGGACGCGCGAGCGCACGCGTTTGGCATCGTCGAGCGAGTACAGCGGGAACGAGAATTCCTCCGCACCCGGGGTGTGGAAGAAGTTCGGCTGGGAGCCTGCAGCGAGGACCAAGACGTCACTCTCGATCGTGCTGTCGTCCGCGAGCGTGATCGTCCGCGCCTCAGGGTCGGCCGAAACGACGTCGCCCTGCCGCACTTCGACGTTCGCATCGTCGTCGAAGATCGCTGCGAGGTCGAACGCGATGTCCTTCGGCGTCAGCTCTGCAGTCGCGACCTGGTAGAGGAGAGGCTGGAACTGGTGGTAGTCGTTCTTGTCGAGCAGCGTGACGCGGACGCCCTTCTTGCCGGCGAGCCCTTTCGCGACGGCGACCCCCGCGAAGCCTCCGCCGACGATCACGACGTGTTTGGTGCTGTCCTCGCTCAAGGCATAGCCAACCTAGTGCGCCTTGCCCTGCCCGATCATCACCCGGAGAGGGTGATTCCTTCGGCGGAGACATGGCAGGTCATCCGGTTCGCATGACGACAGGGGGAGAGTGTGGAGGGACGATCTTCCCGTCGTGATCAATCTCGAGGTCTTCGGGGAGTCGGGGGCGATGGCGATCGTCGCAGACCGCCTCGACCAGCTCGACGACGTCAGCCGCGTCAGGCTCGTCGACGCAACTCGGCCAGGGCAATCGGTTGTCTCGGCGGCGGTTCGCCCGAGGGCGACCGACACGACGCTGGACGAGCTTCGCGGACTCGGAGTCCCGGATGGAGACATCACGCTGATGCGCGTCGAAGTCGTCGGCTCGCTGGTCACTCGAACGGCCGAGGCGAGCTTTGTGTGGGCCGACGTCATCGGCACGGCTCGGCTGAACGCGCGCCCGGTGGCGCGCTACCTGGTGTTCATGTTCGCCGCAGGGGTGATCGGCTCGTACGGCGTGATCGACAACAACTCGATCCTGATCGTCGGTGCGATGGCAGTCAGCCCGGACCTGCTCCCGATCACCGCGATCGGCGTCGGCATCGTCGCCGGTCGACTGCGGCTCGCCGCCCGGGCACTCGTGACGCTTGCCGTGGGACTCGGAGTCGCAGCCTTCGCCGCGGCCCTGTCCGCGTTCCTCCAGGATCAGCTCGACCTGATCCCGTCGGACTTCAACATCGACGCGACCGGGGTGCTGGGAGGCCTGACGGTCGTCAGTAACGAGACGATCGCAGTCGCCCTCGTCGCGGGGATAGCGGGCATGCTGGCACTCGAGACCCGAGCCAGCGCTGGGGTCGGCGTGGCGATCTCGGTGACGACGATTCCCGCGGCCGCATATCTCGGTGTCGCGGCCGGTCTCGGCGAGCTCGACAAGGCTCTCGGCGCACTTGGTGTGCTCGGCGTGAACGTCTTGATGATGGTCGTTGGCGCGGTCGCCACGCTCGTACTTCAGAGTGTGCTCGTGCGCCGCGCGGAGGCGAGGCGGCGGATCGCATGACTGAGCGCGTCGATGTCTCCGCCGCGGAGTTCAAGGCGCTCTTTCGCGCCGTCTCGAACTGGGGGCGCTGGGGCAAGGACGACGAGCTGGGGACGCTCAACGAACTCAGCGCCGATCTCATCGTCGCCGCCACGAGGCTCGTCGGCAGCGGGGAGACGGTCACGCTCAGCCATCCGTTGGACACGCAGGAGAGCCTCGACAACCCGCACCCGGCGGATCACCGAATGACCCTGCTCCCCGACGTCGACATCGGATCCGGAACGCTTCGGTTCGCCAAGGACTACGTCGGCGTCGACTACCACAACGACACGCACACCCACATCGACGCGCTCTGCCACGTCGCGTTCGACGGCGCCTTCTACAACGGCAAGCCGAGCGCCGCTCTCACCTCGACGGCCGCCGGAGTCAACACGATCGAGGCCGTGAAGAACGGTCTCGTCGGCCGGGGGGTACTACTCGACGTGCCTCGGCTGCGCGGGGTCCCGTGGCTCGAGCCCGGCGAGCACGTCTTCCGGGAGGACCTCGAAGCCGCGGAGCGCGAACAGGGAGTGACAGTTGGGAGGGGCGACATCCTCCTGGTCCGGACTGGTCACGCACGGCGTCTCCGCGAGCTGGGCCCGTGGGATACAACGAAGGCCAAAGCTGGGCTCCACCCGACCACCGTCCTCTACCTCGCCGAGCGGAGCGTCGCCGTGCTCGGATCAGACGGGAACGGCGACACCGCACCGAGCACGACCGAGGGAATCGGCTTCCCGATTCACGCGCTCACGCTGAACGCGATGGGTCTCCACTTGATCGACTACCTCCAGTTCGAGGACCTCGTCCCCGCCTGTGAGCGGGCAGGACGCTGGGAGTTCCTGTTCGTCGCTGCACCGTTGCGAATCGTCGGCGGGACGGGCTCGCCGCTCAACCCGATCGCGATTCTCTAAGACGGGGTGATGCCCCAGGCACTCGTGAACCACGTGCCCGGCTCGAGGCGGATCAGGCCCTCGCCCGTGCGGAACGCGTTCGCCGGACAAGTCATCGGCTCGACTGCGAGGCTTCGTCGATTGACATCGGGAAGCGGATCGCCGCTGAAGACCTGGAGATAGCCGTAAGCCTCGTCGACCCAGAGCTCGAGGCCGGAGCCGGGGTGAACGCCGCCGAGCGCGACGCGGGCGATGCCGTCCTCCTCGCGGACGAGATCGGTGAATGCGTGGTCGAGCCTCGTCGAGCCGATCGGCCTCGGCCGGCGGAAGTCGTACTCCGTGCCCTCGACCGGCGCTGCGGCAAGCGGGAGACCGCGCTCGTCTGCGCCAACCACTGTTTCGGCGGGTAGATGGAGGACCACGGAGTCGACGGTCTCCGTCCCGACAGTCAGGTACGGATGGAAGCCGCTCCCGTAAGGACACGTCGACTCGCCGACGTTGGTCGCGGTCGTGCGCACAGTGAGGCCGTCAGTCGCGAGCGCGTACTCGATGCTGAGCTCCAGCGTGAACGGATACCCGGGTTGCGATGAAAGGGTGTGTTCCATCACTACCCGGTGCGGCTCGCGCTCAGCAACCGTCCAGGGCTCCCAGCGGACGAGGCCGTGGATCGCGTTCCCGTTCTCCGGCTCGTTCAGCTCGAGCTGATGGCGCTGCCCGTCGAACTCGTAGCTCCCGTCCTCCAGGCGGTTCGGCCAGGGGATCAGGACCTGACCGCGGCCCGAGGGGCTCGGCTGGCCGGCCGGGTAGCCGTCAAGGACCTCACGCCCGCGAGCCGTGTACGAGCGAATCCCGCCGCCGACCTCGTCCAGCGCGACCCGCTGGTCGCTCGCCACGAGCTCGATCTCTTGGGGGGAGGCCATCAGCCCGATGTGTCCTCGGCGTGGTACTGCGTGAGCAAGCGCTCTTCGTCGTCCTTCTTCGGGAAGAGGAAGAAGACGAGCGCCGCGCCGAGCACGATGGCGACGATTCCGGCGGTGTAGGCCCAGTCCGCGCCGTCGAGGAACGACTCCTTCGCCCCGGCCGTGATTTGGTTCGCGTACTGCGGGTACTGCTCCGCGATCTCCTCTGCGCCCGCGAAGGACTTCGTGAGCTGGCTCGCGACGCCGTCGGTGATCTGCTCCTTGTTCGGGGCGGCGGCGATCGACGCGGCAACAGCCGACGCATAGCCTGCGGTGAGGAGCGCACCGAGGATCGACTGCATGATTGCGCCGCCCAGATCGCGCTGAAGATCGGCCGTTCCCGATGCCATTCCAGCGCGCTGGACGGGCACCGAGCTGGTGAGCGAGTGCGACGCGGGTGTGCCGGCGAAGCCGACGCCGATCCCGAGGAAGGCATACGCGAGACCGACGCTCCAGTACGAGATCCCCTCGTTCCACAGCAGCAGCATGGTGAGGAAGCCGAGCAGGCAGAAGAAGTAGCCCGTGAGCAACGTGACGCGGGCGCCGCGCGCGTCCACGAGCTTGGCCGAGCGGGGAGCTACCACGACCATGAACGCGGCGGCCGGCAGGATCGAGAGTCCCGCCTCGAACGTCGAGTAGCCGAGCACGTTCTGGAGGAACTGCTGGCCCACGAACATCGCGCCCATGAGCGTGCCGAACACGACGACCCCGGCGGTCGCGGCGACCCAGAAGACACGGCGTCGGGCGACCTGGAGGTCGTAGAGCGGGTTCGTCGCGCGACGCTGTCGGACGTAGAACGCGATCAGGGCGGCGAGGGCGATCGCCGCCAACCCGAGCGTAAGAGTTTCCATGTCCGGAACGGGGGCGAAGTTGATCGACAGGACGAGCGCCGCGACGAGAACGACCGACAGGATCCCGCCCAGGTTGTCGACCGGGTCCGACGCCTCGTTGACGTGGCTCGGTACGAACAGCAGGGCCATGGCGAGCGCGACCAGCGCCAGCGGCAACGTGATCAGGAAAACCGATCCCCACCAGAACTCCTCGAGCAGCGCGCCCGAGACGACCGGGCCGAGCGACGAGATCGCGCCGCCGATGCCGGACCACAGCGCGATCGACTTCGTGCGCGCGGGTCCCGACCACAGCGCCGTGATCAGGGCGAGCGTCGTCGGGAAGGCCATACCGGCCGACAGCCCGCCCAGGACCCGGGCCCCGAAAAGCACGTAATCCGTCGGAGCCCAGGCGGCAAGCAGGCACGCAGGAATCGACAGCGCCATGCCCAGAATCAGCATCAGCTTGCGTCCGTAGCGGTCGCCGACCGCTCCGAAGTAGAGCACCGAGGCGGCGAGACCCAGCGAATAGCCGACCGCGATCAGATTGAGCGCCGTCTGCCCGGAATCGAACTCCTTGGCGATCGACGGAAGGGCAACGTTGGCCACCGCCAGGTTGAGGTTGGCGACGGCCGCCACCAGGATGAGCGAGATGAGGACGAGCCCCGAACGGTCGGGGCTCGTCGAGGTGTCGTTCATTTGCTCGCGGAGCTACCCAGCCGCTCGAGCAAGTGGTCTCCGACCCGGAGCGAGTTCGCCATCGCGGTCAACGCCGGATTCACGGCTCCGATGCTCGGGAAGATGCTCGTGTCGACCACGTAAAGGTTGTCGAGCTCGTGCGCCTTACAGTCGCGGTCGAGGGCCGACGTGGCCGGGTCGGTGCCGAACCGGCACGTGCCGGCCTGGTGCGCGACCCCGGCGACCGGGATGTCGCTCTTCAGATACGCGAAGCGATGAATGAGGTGGCCGGGGTTCATGTCCAGCTTCGGCAGCATCGACTTGAGCTGCTCGTACAGCCGCTTCTTCGCTTCCGCGTTCGTCTCTGAGTAGGTCAGTGTGATGTTGCCGTCGTCGTCGTCGATGGTGACGCGGTTCTCCGGCTTCGGAAGATCCTCGGTCGAAAGCCAGAAGTCGATTGCGTGGCGGGCCACGCGATCGAGCGTCATCTCGGGCGCCAGCTTCGTCTCCAGCGGCTTCTCGCCGCGGAACATCTGCGCCTGCGACTTCCCGACCATCTGGATGCTCCCCAGAGGGAACTCGAAGTCCTCGCTGCCGAGGTAGAAGTCGTTCAGGCCCAGGGTCTTCTGGAAGACAGTCGGATTCTCCTCACGCGAGAGCGCGAGCACCGCGATGCTGTCGTGGAACATGTAGTTGCGGCCGACCTGGTCCGATCCGTTGGCGAGCCCGTTCGGGTGTTTATCCGTCGCCGACTGGAGCAGCAGCTTGGCCGTGTTGGCGGCGCCACACGCCACGACGACGATGCCTCCGGCGTAGCGCTCGGTCCCACCATCCCGCTCGACGACCACCTCCGTGACCGAGGTCCCGGGCTCGTCGGTCTCGAGCTTCGTTACCTTCGCGTTCGTCAGCAGCGTGACGTTCGGATGCTCGAGCGCCGGCCGCACGCCGAGCACGTCCGCATCGGACTTCGCGTGCACGAGGCAGGGGAAGCCGTCGCAGGTCGGACAGCGAACGCAATGGCTGTACGGCATGTTGGCCTCGTTGAGCCTGATCCCGCACGGCGCGTGGAAGGGGTGGTAGCCCGCTTTGGCGAGGTCGTCGGAGAGCTGCTGGATCCGCGGCTCGTGCGACACGGCGGGGAATGGATACGGCGCGCTGGCCGGCGGCTCGGTCGGGTCCTCGCCACGAGCGCCGTGGACCTCGTAGAGCTGCTCGGCCTGCGTGTAGTAGGGCTCTAGCTCGTCGTACTCGATCGGCCAGGCGGGCGAGACACCGTCGTGGTGCTGGAGCTCGCCGAAGTCCTCCTTGCGCAGGCGATAGAGCGCCGCCCCGTAGAGCTTGGTCGCGCCGCCGACGAAGTAGTGGATCTGCGGCTGGAACGGCTTGCCCTTGTCGTCGTACCAGGTGTCCTCCGAGATGTAGCGGTTGTCGACGAAGACGTCGGCGGCGTCCCAATTCTGCGGCTCGCGGGGAAGCCAATCCCCGCGCTCGAGCAGCAGGATGCGCTTCCCGGAAGGCGCGAGGTGACGGGCAAGAGTGCCGCCGCCCGCGCCGGTGCCGATGATGATGACGTCGTAGGCATCCATGGTCAGTACTCCTCCATCATCTCGGGGACGATGATTCGCGCCGCCGCCTCGATCAGCGCCAAATGGGAGAACGCCTGCGGGAAGTTCCCGAGATGTCGCCCCGTCGCGGAGTCGAACTCCTCGGCGTAGAGCCCGAGGGGCGAGGCGATTCGCAGCAGACGCTCCATCAGGTCGCGGGCCCGCTGCAGGTCGCCGACGATCGCCAGGCCGGAGACGAGCCAGAAGGAGCAGATCAGGAAGGTGCCCTCCTTGCCTGCGAGACCGTCGTCCGTCTCGCCCGTGCGGTAGCGCAGGACGAAGCCGTCCTCGGTCAGCTCTTCGGCGATCGCGTTCACGGTCGCCCGCAGGCGCTCGTCGTCGCCCGGAAGGAAGTCGAAGATCGCCGCGAGGAGGGCGGAGGCGTCGAGCGCATCCGTCTCGTAGTGCTGGCGGAGGACACCTCGGTCGTCGACGCCATGTTCGAGGATGTCCGCTCGGATCTCGTCCGCCGTCGCTCGCCACGTCTCCTGCAAGCTCGGGTCGCCGCGAATCTCCGCCAGCTGCGCGGCGCGGTCGAGGGCAACCCAGCACATGAGCTTCGAGGACACGTAGTGCTGGGGTGCGCCTCGAGCCTCCCAGATTCCCTGGTCGGGCTCGCGCCAGACCTTCGTCGCGCACTCGGCCTGGCTCTGGACGATCGGCCACAGCCGACGGGGAAGGCGCTGGCTATGGCGCGTGTGGAGGAGGATCGAGTCCAGAGCCGCGCCGAAGACGTCGTTCTGACGCTGGTCGAAGGCCCCATTGCCGACCCGCACCGGCCGCGCGCCCGCATAGCCGGTCAGGTCGTCGCGGGTCGACTCGGTCAGGTCGCGCCTGCCGTCGATCCCGTACATGATCTGCAGCGAACCGTCCTCGGTCGGCTCCACGTCGGCGACGAACTGCATGAACTCGTCGGCCTCCCAGGTCAGGTTGAGGTAGTGGAGCGCCTGCAGCGTGAAGGTCGTGTCGCGGATCCAGGTGTAGCGGTAGTCCCAGTTGCGCTCGCCGCCGGGCGTCTCCGGAAGCGATGTCGTCAGGGCGGCAACCGTTGCGCCTGTCGGCATGTATGTCAGGCCCTTGACGGCGAGTGCGGAGCGCTGGATCGGATCGCGCCACCGATGGTCGGGGATGCGCGCCCGGCCGAGCCATGACCGCCAGAAGCGCGTCGTCGCGTCGATTCGCGCCTCCGCCTCGTCGACGTTCTCCGGCGCGACGAGGTCCTTGGCCCACGAGAGCGCGCAGTAGGCAGTTTCACCCGGCTCGAGGATGTGCCGGGCCCGGACCCTGTTGGCCTCGATGCCGAGCGGGAGATCGGACGCGAGACGGATCGTTTGCTCTGCACCCGTCGCGTCGGCGGCGTGTCGCCCGCCGTCGACCGCCGCCCATTCCGCCGGTGTGCGGCCGTAATCGAACGCCGGCTCGCAGATCAGCTCGACCTCGATGCGTCCCTCGATGCATTCGACAGTGCGGACGAGCATGTGGTCGGCGTCGTCGTCCGCGGGAGGGCGAGTGTGCGGCGTGATCTCGTCCTCCTGATCCCAGGGCCCCACGGTCAGAGCGTCGCGAACGACGATCCAGCCCTCCGGTGTCTTCCAGGTCGTCTCGAGGACGTTCGTCCCGGGAACGTAGGACCGCGCGGTCGGGTGGCGGATCCCGAACGGCGCGAAGCGGAAGAACCCAGCCTCGCGGTCCAGCAGGCTGCCGAACACGCTCGGGGCGTCGAAGCGTGGGACGCAAAGCCAGTCGATTGCTCCGTCGGGCGCGACGAGCGCGCCCGTGTGGCAGTCGGAGAGAAAGACGTACTCGGCGATCGGGGGAAACGGCGACGGCGCAGCAGCGCTCTGGACTGCAGGCTCTGCCTTCGAGACGGCGGTCATTTCGTCACCCATGGGTCTTGCCAGCCGCCGTGCTCTGCGACCAGCTTGTCCGCTGCCTTGGGGCCCCACGATCCAGGCTTGTAGCTCCGAACCTTCGAGGGCTTGTCGAGCAGCGGCTGCATGATCCGCCACGCCTCCTCGACCCCGTCCTGGCGCGTGAAGCGGGTGATGTTCCCGACCATCGCCGCCTGCAGCAGAACCTCGTAGGGTGTCGCGCCTTCTCCACCCTCCTCTTCGAACTCCATGTCGAGCTCGATCGCCGTAGTACCCGGGACGTCGGCGCGGTGTGCGTCGACGACGAGCCTGATCCCGGTCGTCGGATCGAGCCTGACCACGATCTGGTTCGGCTCGGGTGGGACAACGCGGAGCTTGAAACCCAGGTTCGGTGCGTGCTTGAAGACGAGCCGCAGCTCGGTCTGGGTGGCCGGGAGGCGCTTGCCGGTCCGGATGAAGAACGGCACACCTGCCCAGCGCCAGTTCTCGATCTCGAGCCGCAGCGCAGCGTACGTCTCGGTCGTCGAGTTCGGTTGAACGCCGTCGATGTCGAGATAACCGTCGTACTGGCCGCGAACGAAGTGCGCGGGATCCGCGTCGGCAACGGCGCGGAAGAGCGAGACCTCCGCGTCCTTGATCGCCGACGGTTCACGGCGGGAAGGGATCTCCATTGCCGCAGCCGCCACGACTTGCATCAGGTGATTGACCACGACGTCGCGGAGCGCGCCGACAGGATCGTAGAAGTGGCCGCGGTCCTCGACGCCGAAGCTCTCGGCCATGGTGATCTGCACCGACTCGAGGTAATTGCGGCTCCAGATCGGCTCCAGCATCTGGTTTGCGAATCGGAGATGGAGGATCTCCTCGAGGCCCATCTTTCCGAGGTAGTGGTCGATGCGGTAGAGCTGGGACTCGTCGATGTACTGATGCAGCTCGTCGGCCAGCGCGTCGGCTGATTCCCGATCGTGGCCGAACGGCTTCTCGACGACGACGCGCCCGGTCTTCGTGAGGCCGGCCTCGGACAGGCCCTTGACCACGGCGCCGAAGAGGAAGGGCGGGATCTCGAGGTAGAAGACGGGGGTCGAGGCGCCGTCGATCGCGTCTCCGACGCGCTCGTAGGTCGAAGCGTCCGCGAAGTCGCCGCTCACGTACGAGAGCCGCGAGGCGAAACGGTCGAAGACCTTCTTGTCGAGCTTCTCCCCCGTTCCTTCGATCGACTCGCGCGCGCGGTCTCGCAGCTGGTCGTCGGTCCAATCGTCGACCGCGACGCCGACGATCGGGCAGTCCAGGAGCCCGCGTGCGTCGAGCCGATAGAGCGAACGGAAGGTCATCACCTTCGCCAGGTCGCCCGTGATGCCGAAGACGACGAGGACATCTGCCGCCCGCGGGCTGGACTCGCCTTTCTTCTCCCCCTTCGCCGCTGGCGCCTCGATGGTGCCGGTCCGGCCTGCCATATGCCCACCTCCCGAGTCGGTGCCTCGACCCTAGCCTTGCGGTCTACGGCTCACGTCACCCAGGCTGGGTGATTTCGCCGATCCTCTGGTCGACTCGGCTCAGCCCCCGCCGGAGCGGAGATCACCGAGCTGGGCGCCGAGCGAGTCGCACTCGTCAGAGTTCTCGAACGCGTCGCGGAGCTCGCCGGACGGGTCCAGCCCCTGGAGGTTCTGTAACGTCGTGTTGACGGCGTTCGCGGCAGCAGAGACGGCAGTGCTGACCGTTGCGGCGATCGACGCTACGCCGCCGCCGGAGTTCACCGCCTGCTCGATGACATCGAGCTGCTGCCTCAACTGCGACGACAGACCGTCGAGCGCGCTCTTCGCCTGCTGCCCGTCGTCGGTCTCCGGAGCCCCAAGCTGCTCCAGGTCGTTGACCATCGAGTCGGTCGACTCCTTGGTCTGGTCGAACGCCGTCTGGATGTCGTCGCGGCTGATCGAGAGGCCCTGGTCGGTGAGAGACGTCACCGTTCCCTGGACGTCCGTGACCCACGTGCTCAGCTCGCCACAGACGTCGTTGGCGTACTCCTCGGACGCGCTCGGTGCGTCGTCACCGCCGCAGCCGGCGAGCGCCAGGACCGCGGCGACGAGGAGAGCCGCCGTTCCGATGCCGGTGGCGCCGTTGCGGGATCTCTTGGTCGCGGGCTCCATCTCGAGCTCAAGGTTACGCACTCCGGCGCCACGCGACCATCATCCCGATCGGGCGATGATGCCCCTGGACGAATCGCGGAGGGTAGATGGGGCAAGCCGCGATCCAGGAGGACCCATGCCCGAGAACGAGCGCCAGCGCGACGTACTGCCGATCCCCGACCGCCCGTATGACGGACCGGTCTATGAGGACGCCAAGGATCCCGAGGCGAAGTTCCCGGCGATCGAGCCGCTGCGTCCGCCCGCCGGCGCTCCCAACGTCCTCGTCGTCCTGATCGACGACGCCGGCTTCGGGTCCTCGAGTGCGTTCGGCGGCCCCTGCCAGACGCCGACGGCAGAGCGGCTCGCGGCCAACGGCCTCAAGTTCAACCGCTTCCACACGACGGCACTCTGTTCTCCGACCCGCGCCGCGCTCCTCAGCGGTCGGAACCACCACTCCGTCGGAATGGGAGGCATCACCGAGATCGCGACCTCCGCGCCCGGCTACAACTCGATTCGCCCGAACACCTGCGCGCCTCTGGCCGAGACGCTGAAGCTGAACGGCTACTCAACGGCGCAGTTCGGCAAGTGCCACGAGGTCCCGGTGTGGGAGACGAGCCCGATGGGACCCTTCGACTCGTGGCCGTCAGGGGGCGGCGGGTTCGAGTACTTCTACGGCTTCATCGGCGGCGAGACGAACCAGTACTACCCGGCGATCTACGACGGCACGGTGCCTGTCGAGCCGGACAAGACGCCCGAGGAGGGCTACCACTTCACCGAGGACATGACCGACAAGGCGATCAAGTGGATCCGCCAGCAGAAGGCGTTGATGGGCGACAAGCCGTTCTTCGTCTACTTCGCGCCGGGTGCCACGCATGCGCCGCACCACGTCCCGGCCGGAGTGGTCGGCGAAGTACAAGGGTAAGTTCGACCAGGGCTGGGACAAGCTGCGCGAGGAGACGTTCGCGCGCCAGAAGGAGCTCGGCGTGATCCCGCCGAGGACGGAGCTGACGGCCCGGCCGGACGAGATTCCCGCCTGGGACGACATACCCGATGACCTGAAGCCCGTCCTCGCCCGCCAGATGGAGGTCTACGCCGGCTTCCTCGAGCACACCGACCACCACGTCGGCCGGCTCATCGACGCGCTCGACGACCTCGGGATCCTCGAGGACACGCTCGTCTACTACATCAACGGCGACAACGGGGCGAGCGCGGAAGGCACTCCCAACGGGTGCTTCAACGAGCTCGATCGTCCTCAACGGGGCCTTCGGGCTCGAGACGACCGAGTTCATGGTGTCGAAGATCGACGAGTTCGGCACGTCGTCGGCGTACAACCACTACGCGGTCGGCTGGGCACACGCGATGGACACGCCCTACCAGTGGACGAAGCAGATCGCCTCCCACTGGGGCGGAACGCGCAACGGCACGATCGTCCACTGGCCGAAGGGAATTCGGGCGAAGGGCGAGGTCCGCACCCAGTTCCACCACGTGATCGACATCGCTCCCACGGTGCTCGACGTGGCCGGCCTGCCCGAGCCGACGACGGTTCACGGCGTGACGCAGAGGCCGATCGAGGGCGTCAGCATGCGCTACGCCTTCGACGATGCCGGCCGCGGCTGAGCGCCGCGAGACGCAGTACTTCGAGATGTTCTGCAATCGCGGGATCTACGACAAGGGCTGGACCGCGGTCACGCGCCACTCGATCCCGTGGGTGATGGGCGGCGAGCCCCCGCTCGCGGACGACAGTTGGGAGCTCTATGACACCAACACCGACTGGAGCCAGGCGCACGACCTCGCAGCCGAGATGCCCGAGAAGCTCGAGGAACTGAAGACGCTGTTCACGGAGGAGGCTCGGAAATACAACGTGCTTCCGCTCGACGACCGGCGGGCCGAACGCTTCAACTCCGATCTGGCCGGAAGGCCGGTGCTGATCACCGGCAATTCGCAGCTCCTCTTCGCGGGCATGGGACGGCTGAGCGAGAACTCGGTGCTCAACCTCAAGAACAAGTCGCATTCGGTGACCGCCGAGATCACGGTTTCCGACGGGGGAGCCGAGGGCGTGATCGTGGCCCAGGGCGGCGAGTTCGCCGGCTGGAGCCTGTACGTCACGAACGGCCGGCCGAAGTACTGCTACAACCTGTTCGGCCTCCAGCGCTTCTACATCGAGGGCGAGACGGAGATCGCTCGCCGGGACGCATCAGGTGCGGATGGAGTTCGCGTACGACGGCGGCGGGCTCGGCAAGGGGGCAACTGTCTCGCTCTACCTCGACGGCACCAAGGTCGGCGAGGGCCGCGTGGAAGGAACCGTACCGATGCTCTTCTCGGCCGACGAGACCTGCGACGTCGGTTCCGACACAGCCTCGCCCGTCAGTGACGACTACACCGCGGAAGGCAGCCGCTTCACCGGCACGATCGAATGGGTGCAGATCGACATCGACGAGGCCGCCGAGGACCTCGACCACCTGGTCTCAGACGAGGAGCGGCTGAAGATCGCAATGGCGCGGCAGTAGGCGCGGGCCAGCCGAAGACCCGGATACGGATGTCGCCGCCGGCGGCGGCGAGCTCACCGAGCTCGTAGGGGAAGTCCACCGTCTCGAAGTCGGGCCACACCTCACCTGAGGCCCTGAACCCACTCGAGCGGACGGCCATAACGAGCCCGAGCAGGCGTCCGATCAGATCGTCGGCGGCCTCCTGCAGGGAGGGTCCTTCGCCACGCGCGAGGCTGCCGAACTGGAGGCGTACGACCCCTTCGGTATCCCGTGATGGTGAGTGAGGGCATCGGGGCCTGCCGGCGAGAGCGCTGTACGCTGCCAAGCATGATCCCTTGGATCATCATGGCGGTAGTCGCCGTACCGCTCGTTGTCATCGCCTTCATGGCCATGCGTCGCAAGACGGCTGCGGGCGAGCTTCTGGCAGATGACGACGCGCAAGCGGAAGCGGAGCAGGAGTTCGCGGAGGCCGAGGCCTACGAGGAGAGATGGCGCGAGGAGGACAAGGAAAGGTTCCACCAGGAACGCTTGCCCTAGTCGCGCCGTGCGTGTCGCTCGTATTGGCGGCTGACTGATCAACCGATTGTCAACCTCGGCGCCGGCGCAGGTCGACGCGGACTGGCACGGCTCGAGTTCCCACGCCTGATCTGACAGGCGTCGGAACGCGGCTGCTCATCAGTGATCCGGCGCGACCTCCGACTGGGAATGTCGGTGTACCCCTCCCCTCGGGGCTCGCTCGGCCTCCTAGAACAGCGCCATCGCGAGGAAAAAGAGGAGCACGGCCTCGTTGACGATCCAGGAGTTCGCGGTCATCCACTCCCTGATCTTCGGGAGCGTGCTCTCGGCCCGCTTTCCCATGGCGAGGAGCACGATGAACGGCAGCCCCGCGATCAGAATGGTGAGGACGACGAAGCCGAGCGTGTGCCACCACGGCTCGCCCTGGCGTGCGATGTAGGCCCCGACCGTGGCGGAGGCGATCAGGTCGGTCGGCATCAAGAGGTAGAGCAGGAATCCGATCGTCACGGCGAAGCGTGCATTGGCTCCTTGGAGCCTGCCCATCCATTTCGGCGGCTGGCTCTCGTTGCGCCTGACGAAGACCCAGATCAGGAGGAAGACCAGAAGGCCGATGATGACCCAATCGAGCCAGTCCTTTCCCTCCTTTTGCTTCCCGGCGATGCCGCTGCCGAGCAGGAAGAACACGGTCACCGAGATCGTCGTCGCGGCGGCGACTCCGCCGAGGAACGCGAGCGAGTTCCGCTTCGCGTCCTGACTGGTCGCGAAGAACGTCGCGGTGACGATCTGCGGGCCGGCGCTCATGACGACGGCCATCGGGAGAACGGTCCAAAATCCCTGCATCAGCTCAGCTCAGTATCGTGGCATCGTAGGTCGCCCTGGTCGCGCGTCCGGGACTGACTACTCTCAACCGGGGCAGGAGGGCCCGCATCATCCTCACGGGGTGATGGTTCTGGGTGACCTATGTGGGAGCGGAGCGCGTTCGTAGCTGACCTGACGGCGCAGATTGCCCTCGTCGGCTGGGTCGAACCAGATCGAGATCAGCACCGCGCCACGCGTCGCCGGGGACTCCACCAGCTCGCGCGCAGGGCTGGACCGTCATTCGAGTGGGACCACGCTCACCCCTCCTACTAGGTGGACGGCTCGCGTTCCTGTGCGGCGGATCCCGGCTGGGTCGTCGGGATGCGCTGGGCGAAGAACAGGGCGAGGAGCGCGAGGGCCGCCAGAATTGCGAGCGCAGACCGAAGCCCGTCGATGCGGGCATCGCGGTAGTCGTCGAGCGCTGCGTCGGTCGTCTGAGAGCTGGCGCCGGCCTGGTCGAGCGCCGCCTCGAGGTCGGCGTCCGAGACGAAGGCCACGCCGCCGGCAAGCTCGACCTGCGCCTGGGACTTCGCCTCGGGTGGGATGGCCGGGTTCTGCTGGATGTTGGCCAGGAACGACGATGCGACCGCGGCGATCATGATCGAGCCGGCCAGCGCGGTGCCCAGCGAGGCGCCGAGGTTCGTCATCGTGTTCTGGACGCCGCCGACCTCGGGGCTCTCGTCGTCGGGGACAGCCGAGACGGTGACGGCGCCGAGCTGCGAGGCGAGCGCCCCGATCCCGAGCCCGATCAGGAGCATCGGCACGAAGACGATCTCTGCGCCTGCATCTGCGTCCAGGGCGCCGAGCAGGACGAGCGTCCCGGCGAGCAGCGAGAAGAGACCGATCCGGACGACGAGCCGGGGTGAGACGTTCGGGAAGGAAGCGTCGGGATGCCGATCGCCGCCAGGAGCAGCGTGACGGAGAGCGGCAGCAACCGGGCGCCGGTGGCGAGCGCCGAGAGGCCGAGGCAGACCGAGAGGAAGAGCGGCACGACGAAGAAGAAGCCCGCCTGGACGAGGTACTGGAAGAAGAACATGATCAGGCCGCCGCTCAGCTGCCGGTTGCGCAGCATCCCCGGGCGCACGAGCGGCTCCTCGCCGTGCAACCGCGGCGCACCTCCCAGCGGGAGAAGACCCAGATCACGAAGATCCCGGCCAGGATCAGCCACACGGTCGGCGAAAGGCCGGCCCACGACGGCGCCGCCGGCCTTCGGCTGGATCCAGCCCCACTCGCTCGAGCGGAGCACGCCGAAGACGAGCAACCCGAGCCCCGGCGCGGACAGGACGGTGCCGATCACGTCGAGGTCCCGACGCTCCTCGAGGGCGCATCGGCGATCCGGCGGGTGAGGAGGAGGATGATGAGGACGACCACGACCTCGCCGGCGAAGACCCACCGCCACGAGAAGTACGTCGTGAAGAAGCCTCCGATCAGCGGGCCGACTGCGACGGCGATTGCGCCGGCGGCGGCGACGAGCCCGTACGCCGCGGGGCGACGCTCGGTCGGGAAGTTCCCGGCGACCAGCGCGACGATCGCGGGCAGGATCAGCGCCGCGCCGACCCCCTCGAGGAACGACCAGCCGAAGAGCAGCACCGGCAGGCTCGGCGCGAGCGCCGTCGTCAGCGACCCGCATCCGTAGATGACGCAGCCGATCGCGAAGGCACGCTTCCGGCCGATGATCGCCCCGATCTTGGCGCCCGGTGATCATCAGCGCCGCCATCACGAGGGTGTAGGCGGTGATTGCTCCCTGGATCCCGGTCACCGTCGTTCCGACGTCCTTGGCGACCGTCGCGATCGAGACGTTCATCACCGAGCTGTCCAGGGTCATCAGGAACTGGCCGGACGCCAGCGTGAGCAGCACGAGCGTCGCGCCGCTCGCGCGTGCAGACGGGGCGGTCTCGGCGGCGGTCGTCACGGGCGTGCTTCCGTTGCAACCTGCCGCCCGAGCTGGGCCGGAAGGGCGAGCGCCGCGACGAGACCGAGGACCGCGACGAGCCCAAGAGAGGCCATCGCCAGGGCGTAGGCCCCTGTGGTGAGACCCAACACCAGGATCGTGCCCGCGATCGCGGTGCCGAAGGTCGAGCCCAAGTTGGACACACTTCGCGACAGGCCCGATATCTCACCCTGCTGCTCCTCGGGAAAGCTGGACTGCACCAGGTTGACCGAGGGAGTGAGCATCACTCCCAGGCCCAAGCCGATCAACAGGAGTCCGGGCACGAACGCAACGATGCTCGACCAGGCAGACACGAGCCCGATCAAGAGGCCGATGCCGACCAAGGTGCCGACGAAGCCCGCAACGATCAGAGCCTTCTGCGTCCGCTTCCTGGCGAATCGCTCGGCGCCAAAGGATGAAACGAGGAGACCGAGCGTCGCTGCCGTGAAGATCGCGCCCGTCTCGATCGCGTTGTAGCCGCGAACCTCTTGGAGATAGACGGCGACGACGAACGACGTGCCCATGAGAATGAGCCACTGGGCATTCTGGGTGGCCAGACCGAGGTTTGACGTGCGGTTCTTGAACAGCGCGGTCGAGAGCAGTGCTTCCTTGCCCGCTCGCTCTCGGGAGCGGATGTAGAGGAAGAACCCGGCGAGGAATGCGGCTCCCACCGCCAGGAAGACGACCATGAGCGAGACGTTGCTTTCGGCCTGCAGGATCCCCAACACCACGAAGAACATGCCGACGGCGGACAGAATCGCCCCGACCACATCGAAGGGGCGCTCCGGATCTGCCGGCAGGGGATCGACGATCCGGCGGCTGAGCAGAATGATCGCGACGATGACCGCGGCTTGGAAGACGAAGGCGGCCCGCCAACTGATCGCGGTGGTGATGAGACCGCCGATCAGCGGACCTGCCGCGGCGCCGATGCCTCCCAGCCCGCTGATCACCCCGAACGCGCGGGCACGCGAGGTCATCTCGCTGAACGCCAACGTCGTGAGGATGTAGACGGGCGGGATGAGCAGCGCCGTGCCGACGCCTTCGAAGACCGAGTTGCCGAGGATCAGCACCCCGAGACTGGGTGAAACGGCGCTGAGCAGGGCGCCGATCCCATACAGCACGAGGCCGGCGGTGAAGCACCGTTTGCGGCCCCAGCGGTCGGTCAACTTGCTTGCGGGGATCATGAGGATCGCCATGATCAGCAGGAACAGGGTGATCGCCAACTGCACGCCCTCAACGTCCGTGTCCAGGTCCTCGCTGATGTCGTTGATCATCACGTTCATGTTCGAGCCGGCGAAGCTGCAGATGAACTGGGCCAGAGCGAGCGGAAGGAGGAACCTCCGCCGGGCGGAGCCTGTCGGATCGTCGATCGGAATCCGGCTCTTCGCCGGCTGACCCTCGGTCACGCGAGTTCAACACCAGGTTGATCGGGCGAGGCCGTGCCTTCGCCACGCACGCGCTTCCACACGAGGTCGAGAATCACGGCCAGCACGGCGATCGCGACGATGGCGACGAACGTCTGCGGAGCATTCCGCAGCGTGTCCACCGCGAAGAAGACGAGCACGACGCTCGTCGCGGCTATTCCCACCAGCACGACCAGGCCGAGCGCGCCGGTCTCCGACCGCAGGCGGTAGCCGGCCAGGCCGACGAGGAGGAAGATCATCAGGGAGCAGGCGCTCCCAACGGAGGCGATCGCAGAGAGGTCGACGAGGTTCGAGACCACGAGCACGATCGCCGCCGTGATCAGCAAACCGGCGTTCCGGCCGAGCGGTGACCCGCGTCCGAAGAAAGGCGGGAACTGGCCGACCTCGGCCAGCATCGCCGTCAACCCGCCCGAGGCGTAGAGCGTCGCGTTGACGGACGACGCCGTCGCCAGCAGAGCGGCAATCGCCATGATCGTGAAGCCGGCGTCGCCGAGGGCAGGCCGTGCCGCCTCGGCGATCGCGGTCTCGCCGTAGCCGACGACCTCGGTGACGGTCAGTGTGCCGAAGACGCCGAGCGAGATCAGGACGTACGTGAGGGCTGTGACACCCAGTGCCAGGTACATCGCCGTCGGCAGCTCGCGAGCCGGCTCCCGCAGGTCGCCGACCGCGAAGGTGATCACGCTGAAGCCGAGGTAGGCGAAAAAGGTGAGCGCGACGCTGGCGACGATGTCGTTGAAGGGCGGATAGCCGCTGAAGGCGAGCAGATCGAAGTCGATGTCCACGAGCGTGACGGCGATGAAGACGGCGAAGACGGCGAGCAGGACGATCACGATCAGCGACTGCACCCGGTCGACGAAGCGCGCGCCGACCAGGCTGATCGCGGCCATCGCGATCACGATCCCCGAGGTGAAGACGTTGTCCCAGGCGGCTCCAGCGTCGTCGCCGACGAAGAGCGAGGTCGCATAGGCTCCCGAAGGCGACGGCGACCATCGCGCAAACGATCACGATCGCGGCGAAGTAGCCGAGCCACGAGGCGATGCCGACGAGGCGCCCGTTTCCGAATCCCTGGAGCAGATACGCGATCAGGCCGCCCGAAGACGGGTAGCGGACGCCGAGCTTGACGACGTTGTAGCCGAGCAGGGCGGCGACGATGCCGGCGAGCAGGAACGAGAGCCAGACGGCCGACCCGGCGACCGTGCCGGCCTCGCCGAGCAGCGCGAAGATGCCTGCCCGACCATCGCACCGATGCCGAGGAAGGCTGCGCCGCGGACGGTCACGTCTCGGCACTCAGGCTTCCGCCTCGAGCCTCTTTCGGGCCTCCAGGTTGGCCTTGCTCTCCTCCTCGGTTACCTCGGGCCAGCCGAGATCGAGGGCCTGGATCGTGTCCACGAGGATCCTGACGACGAACGCCTGGGTAAGCCACTTGTGGTCGGCGGGAATGACGTACCACGGCGCCCAAGGCGTCGATGTCGCGCTGAGCGCGGCCTCGAATGCGGCCATGTAGTCGTTCCAGAGCGCCCTCTCGGAGACATCGGCGGCGTTGAACTTCCACTCCTTGCCCGGCGTGTCGAGGCGAGCAAGGAAGCGCTCCTTCTGCGCCTCCTTCGAGACGTGGAGGAAGAACTTCACGATCTTCGTGCCGTTCCGGTCGAGGTGGCGCTCGAAGGCGTTGATGTCCTCGTAGCGTTCGTCCCACAAGGCGGGCCCGTGGGTGGCACGTGGCAGCTTCTGCCCCTCCAGCCACTCCGGATGCACACGCAGCGCGACGACCTCCTCGTAGTGCGAGCGGTTGAAGATGCCGATGCGCCCGCGCTCCGGGAGCGCCTTCGAGATCCGCCAGAGGAAGTTGTGGTCGAGCTCTTCCGCCGAGGGTTTGCGAAACCCGACAACCTGGACGCCCTGCGGATTAACGCCGGTCATGACGTGCTCGATCGCGCTGTCCTTGCCCGCGGCGTCCATGGCCTGGAACACGATGAGGAGCGCATACGTGTCGCTCGCCCAGAGCAGCTCCTGCGCTTCGGAGAGCTCCTCGACCCCGCGAGCCAGTATCGCCTTCGCTTCGGCTTTCAGCTCCTCGCGGGAGAGCGCCTCGAAGTCGGGCCCGCCGGTCCAGCCCGGGTCCCGGTCAACGAGGGCCGCGGGAGTTCCCGGCCTGACGAGCAGCTGCTCGAGTATCCGCTCTCTTCTCGCCACCTGACTCCTATGCCGCGGCGGGAGCCAGGGCCGCACGGCGTTGCCCGGCGCGACGGTCGGCGAGCTTGCCCAGCTCGGCGAACACGAGGAAGGCGATCGGGCCGAGCAGGCAGATTCCCCACTGCGAGCTCGTCAGCGAGACGGTGTCGAAGATGCGCTGCAGGGGCTGGAGCGCGGTGACGAGGAACGTGAGCACGAGCGCCGCGCCGATCAGTTGGATGAACCGCCGGTTCGCGATCGTGTAGCGACTGAAGATCGTTCCCGTCGGTTCGCGAGCCTCGAGCGCCGCGACGATGTGCATCAGCGAGAGCGTCGTCAGTCCCATCGTCGTGGCGACGACGAGGTCGTAGCGCTCCTCGCCCCAGGCGACCACGCCCAGGGCGAGCCCGGCCATGATCAGGCTCGCTATGGCGAGCCGAATCCCGAGCGCGCGATCGACGATCGGCGCGCTTGCGTCGCGGGGCGTGCGGCGCATCAGCCCCGGGACGGCCGCGTCGAAGCCGAGCCCGATCGCCAGCAGCACGTCGACGGCGAAGTTGATCCAGAGGATCTGCAACGGGGTGAGAGGCGCGCCTCCCGCGATGTCGAAGATGCCGGCGCCGACGAAGGTGAGGATGAACCCGCCCAGCATCACGAGCTGGACGCGCACGTACTTCATCAGGTTGTCGTAGATGCCGCGGCCGCCCTCGACCGCCTCGACGATGGTGGCGAAGTTGTCGTCGGTGAGGATCATGTCGGCGGCTTCCTTCGTCACCTCGGTGCCCGTGATGCCCATCGCGACGCCGATGTCCGCGCGCTTGAGCGCCGGCGCGTCGTTGACCCCGTCGCCGGTCATCGAGACGACGTTGCCCTTGCGCTTCAGCATGTCCACGAGGCGCACCTTGTCCTCCGGCGCGACGCGTGCCACCACCCCGATGCTGTCCAGCTGCTCGTCGAGCTCGGCGTCGGAAAGCGCTGCGAACTCGGTGCCGGTGAGTGCGCGACCCTCGATGCCCAGCTGGGCCGCGATCGCGGCCGCGGTCGTGGCGTGGTCGCCGGTGATCATGCGGGCGCGAATCCCCGCCTCCTTGCAGCGGGCGATCGCGTCGCCCGCTTCCTTGCGCGGGGGATCAACGATGCCCGACGAGCGCGAGCAGCGTCAGCCCCTCGACCTCGTCGAGCAACGGGCCGTCGGCATGGAAGTCGGCCGGGTCGATGTCGCGCGAGGCCACGGCAAGCACGCGAAGCCCTTCACCGGCGAGGCGGTCGTTCTCGGCAAGGACGCGATCGCGGCCGGCCTCGGCGGGAACGGCCGAACCGGCCGCGTCGCGGAAGTGCGACGAGCGCGCGAGCAGGACGTCGGGGGCGCCCTTGACGAAGCAACGGATCAGTTTCCGGCCGCTTTCCTCGAGCTCGTGGAAGGTCGCCATCAGCTTGTACTCGGAGTCGAATGGCACCTCGGCCACGCGCGGGTAGGTGCGCCGCGTCTCGTCGACGTCGATCCCGCCCTTCTCGGCGAGCACCACGAGGGCCGCCTCCGTGGGGTCTCCGACGATCTCGCCGTCGTGGACGGCGGCGTCGTTCGCGAGCGCCATCGCCATCATGAACGGCTCGAGCGGCGTGTCCGACTCGCCCGCGACTCGCAGGATCCTGCCCTCGGTGGAGTAGCCCTCGCCTTCGATCGAGTAGCGGCGGCCCACAACCACGAGCTCCCGCGCGGTCATCTGGTTCAGCGTCAGCGTGCCGGTCTTATCCGAGCAGATCGCCGACGTCGAGCCGAGCGTCTCGACCGACCGAAGCCGCTTCACGATCGCGCCCTTGGCGGCCAGCGCTTGAGTTCCCAGCGAGAGGACCGTCGTGACGACGGCGGGGAGCCCGGTGGGGATGGCCGCAACCGCGAGGCTGATTCCGATCAGGAAGAGCTCGTCGAAGTCGTCGCCGCGAATCAGCCCGATAACGACCACGAGTGCCAGCGCAGCTCCCGCCATGATCGTGAGCAGGACGGTCAGCTGGTCGAGCTGGCGCGTGAGCGGCGTCTTCTCCTGTTGGACGGTGCTCAGCATCCCGGAGATCTGGCCCACCTCGGTGCTCATGCCGGTCGCCGTGACGACCATCTCGCCGCGGCCCCGCGTCACGGTCGAGTTCATGTACGCCATGTCGACTCGGTCCCCGAGTGGCACGTCGTCACCGGCCACCGGCTCGACCTCCTTCAAGACCGGTGTGCTCTCGCCGGTCAGCGCGGCCTCCTCGATTTCCAGCGTTGCCGCCACGAGCAGGCGCCCGTCCGCCGGGATCTTGTCGCCCGCCTCGAAGACGACGACGTCGCCCGGCACGAGCTCCTCGGCGGGAACGTCGCCAAGCCGGCCGTCGCGCCGGACATGAGCGTTGATGATGAGCATCTTCTGGAGCGCGGCGACGCTCTCGGCCGCCTTGCCCTCCTGGTTCAGGCCGAGGACCGCGTTGAGCACGGTCAGGGCGAGGATCACGAGGCCGGTGGAGAACTCCTGCAGGGCAACGATGCTGACGATTGCGGCGCCGAGGAGGACGAGCTGCATCAGGTCGCGGTACTGGCGAAGGAACGCCTGCCACCCAGGCTCCTTCTTCGCCTCCGCGAGCTTGTTCGGCCCGACCTCCGTACGCCGCCGCTCGACCTCGTCGCCGTCGAGCCCGCGCGCCGGGTCGACGCCGAGCTGCGCGGACGCCTCCTCCGCCGTCAGGCTGTGCCACATGGTCGCCTCGCGAGCGACGTCTGGACTCGCCGTCATCTCAGCCATTTCGGCGCTCAT
>CAWICZ010000003.1:0-164299 GCA_963834825.1 uncultured Actinomycetes bacterium
GCCGCGCTAGGCGGGGAGCTAGCGGTTCCCTGAGCCCGCAATCCGCTTTAGCGGGGCTGAATCCCCTCCAGAGGGGGTCGTGCTCGAGACACGGGCTTCGGGCGCGAGTGTTGACGGTTAGGTCCCGCGCACTGGGAGCCTGCGAACCGCGTCAGATCCGGGAGGAAGCAGCGCTAAGCAGTTTCTCTCAGGTGCCGTGGGTCGGCCTGGCCCGAGCGAGCGCCCGCTGCACCGGCTCGATGCCCGCCTTCGAAGAGGGTGCGCGGTCGGGCACTCACGGCACGCTCGTCTGATCTAATCGGAGTGACCGCTCGTGACTGCCCTCTACCGGAAATATCGCCCCCAGGACTTCGACGAGGTCGTCGGCCAGGAGGCGGTCGTCCAGACGCTTCGCAACGCGATCGAAGCCGGGGAGGTGCGGCAGGCGTACCTGTTCGCCGGGCCGCGCGGAACCGGAAAGACCTCGCTCGCGCGCATCCTCGCGAAGGCGCTGAACTGCGAGCAGGGACCCACGTCGACGCCCGACAAGACCTGCCACTCCTGCGTCACGATCGCGAACGGGACCTCGCTCGACGTGATCGAGATGGACGCGGCTTCCCAGCGCGGGATCGACGACATCCGCGAGATCCGCGAGCGAGTCGTTCTGCAGCCGGTCGAGGGGCGCTACAAGGTCTACATCCTCGACGAGGCCCATCAGCTCACCGACGCGGCCTTCAACGCGCTGCTGAAGTTGATCGAGGAGCCGCCGCCCCACCTCCTCTTCGTCTTCTGCACGACCGATCTCTCGAAGATGCTGCCGACCGTTCGTTCCCGATGCCAGACGTTCGTCTTCTCCCGGCCTCGGCTAGCGGATCTCGTCCGCAAGCTGCGACGGATCGCAGACGCGGAGGGGATCGAGGCGCCGGACGCCGCACTGGCGCTGATCGCTCGCGGGGCGAGGGGCGCCTACAGGGACGCCGAGTCGACGCTCGATCAGCTCTCCTCCGCGACGGAGAAGCAGGTGACCGTGCAATCGGTGCTCGAGCTGCTCGGTGCGGTCGAGGAGGAAACTCTCTTCCGTCTCTGCGACCTCGTCGTCGACAGGGACACGGCCGGCGCGCTCCAGTTCCTCGAGGAGCTGTCCGAGCAAGGCCAAGACCTCGGCCGCTTCGTCACCGATTTGCTGGAACACCTGCGCCACCTGCTGCTCGTCCAGCACATCGGCGAAGTGCCCGACTCTCTCCCCGTCACCGAGGAGACCCGAGAGCGCCTGAGGGCTCAAGCGAACCAGCTCCCCGGGCCGACGGTCATCCGACTCTGCGACCTGCTCGCGGTCGCGGTCGACGACATGCGCCAGGGCGGCGATCCCCGGTTGCCGCTCGAGCTGGCGCTGATCAAGGTCACGCGGCCGGGCGCCGACCTCGAGCGGGAGTCGCTCGCCTTCCGGATCGAGCAGCTCGAGCGGCGCAGCGACCCCGGGACGGCCGCGAGTGCCTCGGAGCCAGAGCGGCAGACTCCGGAGTCGGAAGCGGAGCCCGCGAGCCCGCCACCGGTCGAACTGGAGCAGCTCCAGGCTGCCTGGCAGCGGTCCGTCATCCCAGCGGTCGAGGAACGCTCGGTCCCGACCGCGTCGGTGCTCAGAGAGGCGCACCCGTCGGGCCTCACGGGCGACACGCTGACGCTCGAGTTCCCGCCGGCCGCGTCGTTCCACCGCAATCTCGCGGAGGAGCCCAAGAACGCCACGCTGCTCGTCGACGCCCTCTACGAGGTCACGGGAAGGAGATTCGCGGTTGCGTTCGCCGTCGGCGAGAATGGTGAAAGCGAGCCTCAGGAACAGCGTACGCTGAGCGGTGAGGAGCTGGTCGAGGAGCTCAAGCAGACCTTCGACGCAAGAGAGGTCACGCCCGAGTCATGAAAGGCATGGACATCAACAAGATGATGCAGCAGGTCCAGCAGATGCAGGCCGAGGTGATGAAGGCGCAGGAAGAGCTCGCGCACGAGACCGTCGAGGCGTCGGCCGGCGGAGGCATGGTCACCGTCACCGCCACGGGCTCGGGAGAGATTCAAAAGATCGTGATCGCGCCCGAGGCAATCGACCCCGACGATCCAGAGCTCCTCGCAGACACGATCCTCGCCGCGGTCAACGAGGCGCTTCGTGCGGCGAACGACTTGGCGCAATCACGCCTCGGTGGGATGGCCGGAGGACTAGGCCTGCCCGGTCTCTAGGCCGGCAAGAGCGCTCGCGACCAGGGGAACGACCGTCGGACTCTCTCGCGCGAGTGCGATCGACTGGAGCAACAGGAAAGTCCGTGGATCCGGGCGCGGACTCGACCACTGCAGTCGAAGCGCCTCGACGTCCACCACGTCGGGATCGGCGCCCTCTCCCTGCCAGCCCTCCGCGAGCTCGCGGCTATGGCCGCGCCAGAAACGGTCTTCGCGGGTCGGCGTGGTCGGCCGAGCGAGCAGCTCCGCGGGGAGCAGCTCTCCGAACACTGCGTTCGTGGCGCCACGATGTGCCGGAAACTGGCTGAGAGCCGCTCGTGAAAGCCGCGTCGATCAGCGGATGGCAGATCTCAACTCTGAGCTCGTCCGCGAGCCGCTGCAGCAGATCGATTTTGATCTGGACCTGACGCAGTCTCGCCCACCACCAGGTCCGCCGCCGCTCGGTGCGGGGTCTCGAAGCGGCGTCCGCCGACCAGCGCGCCCGAACCTCACGCTGCGCAGCCGACGTCAGCCACGGCAGCGGGCCAGAGTTCCGACAGAAGAGACCGCTCGGCTCGCCGAGGGCGTTGCGCTGGCCGAGCCCGGTGATCAAAGAGCCGCCTGACGCCCACTCGATCAGTGGCATCCAGGCGTGAGCGTGGGAGGGCCAAAGGATGCTGTGACGCCGCAGCACGCGCATCGCGACCGGGCCGACAAGGTCGAGCTCGTCGGCGAACTCGAGCCGTATCCAGTCGGTCAGGCCCAAACGGACGATCACGTGCTCTTGCCAGGCCGCCTCGTGTGCGCCGGGCGAGCCGTCGATACGGATCGTCGCTGCCACCGGCAGTTCGAGCCCTTCGCGTCGCGCGAGCTGAACGGCGACCGCCAAGATCGCCGACGAGGCAGTCCCGCCGGAGAAGCTCATCAGGCAGGGCGGGCGTCGCAGCGCCGGCAGGATCGCGCTCTCGAGGGCCGCTAGCGCTGTCGGATTGCCGTTCTCGGCCGCCGCCGGTTCGCCTCGCTGCGGCGTGAAGCCGAAGACGAGGCCAGACGCGATCTCGAGCGGCGTAAGCTCGCAGAGCCCTAGGATCGGCTCCGCAGCCCCTTCCCCGGCAGCTTGCGCTGCGAACGAGCTCATCGAGCACACCCTAGGAAGGGAAGAAGGGGCTTCCAAGACCAGATCGGCGCTCGGCGAGGAGTGTTCGTCACTAGCCCTTTGGGGGTCGGTCAGCCTTTCCCCACCGGCTACCCACAGCTTTTCCACAGTGCCGTGGACAGAATCCGGCTGGACTTTTCCTAGTCGAAGACGACACGACCCCGCCGTTCGACCAAAAAACTGGACTAATCGGTAGGCCTAAACCCTTCCAAAGCTACTCAAATTGCGTTATGACTCCGACCGTAAGTTCTTTTCCACAACCTCGAAAGGCGGCCCTTTCGTTGAGCGGCAGTCCTCCCCAGCAGTCTGGCGTCATCTGCGACGCCCATCCGATGTGGCTCGATGCCGTCGAGCAGGTTCTGCGGCGAATCGGCATCGACGTCGTCGGAAAGACAACCTCGACCTCCGAAGCCCTCTCTCTGGTCGAGGAGCACCGCCCTGACATTTTGATCACCGAGCTCGAGGGCAACTCGGGCGATCTCAGCGGCCTCGTCTTGCTCGAGCGTGCCCGTGCGGCGTGCTCCAAGGTGCGTCCGATCGTGCTGTCGATGCACCAGGACACCCAGGTCATCGACGCCGCGCTCGTCGCGGGTGCCTCGGCGTACGTCGTGAAGACGGCCCGCCCCGAGGATCTCGCCTCCGCGGTCAGGCAGGCCTTCTCACATTCGGTTTACCTGGCCGGATGGAGGCCGGTGGCACCGGAGCCGGTCGCGAAGCAGTCAGCCGCAGAAGAGCCTGGGCTCACGCGGCGCGAGCTCGAGATCCTGCGGCTCGTCGCGGAAGGACATTCCAACGCGCAGCTGGCCCGGATGCTTTGGGTGACCGAGCAGACGGTCAAGTTCCATCTGTCGAACGTCTATCGCAAGCTCGACGTCGCCAACCGCACCGAGGCGAGCCGCTGGGCGCAGGTCAATGGCCTCCTCGAGGTGCGGCACGACACCACGCTCGCTCCGGCGCTCGCTCCCTAGGCTTTTCCGCCGATAGGGGGGCACGCCGCACGGCGGCACTCGAAGAGGGCGGACCATCCCCCGGTCCGCCCTTTTCGAGTCCCAACAGGTCCGATGCCGACAGGCACAATGGCCGACGTGTTCAGCCCCGCCATCGAGAACCTCGTCGCGCAGCTGACGCGCCTGCCCGGCGTCGGAACCCGCACCGCGCACAGGCTCGCGTTCCATCTGCTGCGCGCGCCGCAGGAGGAGGCGCTCGAGCTCGCCGGGGCGCTCCAGGAAGCGAAGGAACGCGTCCGGTTCTGCACGGCCTGCGGCAACTGGACCGAGGAGGAGACATGCGAGATCTGCCGCGACGCACGGCGTGACCGCTCGGTGATCTGCGTCGTCGAGCAGCCGGCCGACGTCCTCTCGCTCGAGCGCACCCACGAGTACCGCGGGCTGTACCACGTGCTCGGCGGTGCGCTCTCACCGCTCGACGGAGTCGACCCGGAGGATCTCCGCATCGACGAGCTCCTCGGTCGCGTCGCGGGTGACGGCGTCGTCGAGGTCGTGCTCGCCACCAATCCGAACACCACGGGCGAGGCGACGGCGTCGTTCATCGCCGACCGGCTCCGCGGACGCGTCCGCGTCACTCGGCTTGCCAGCGGCCTCCCGGTCGGGGGCGATCTCGAGTACGCGGACGAGGTCACCCTCGGACGCGCTCTCGTCGGCCGTCGAGAGGTCTAGCCCCTCAAAAGACGATCGTGCGATTCTCGTGAACCAACACGCGATCGTCGAGGTGCCACTCGACGGCCCGCGCGAGCACGAGTCTTTCCAGGTCGCGCCCGATCCGCTCCAGCTCCGCGACGCTGTGGCGGTGTGTGACACGGAAGACGTCCTGCTCGATGATCGGGCCGGCGTCGAGCTCCTCGGTCACGTAGTGCGCCGTCGCCCCGATCAGCTTGACGCCTCGCTCCCGAGCCTTCCGATAGGGATCGGCGCCGACGAACGCCGGGAGAAACGAGTGATGAATGTTGATCACGGGCGCCTCGAGGCGAGCGAGGAAATCGCCCGAGAGAACCTGCATGTAGCGGGCGAGCACCACCAGATCGGCCTCTCCGGAAAGTAAGGCGAGCATCTGCTCCTCCGTTTCGTCCCGCGACGATGGCGTGATCGGGACATGGTGGTAGGGCACGCCGAAACTGCTCACGTCGTCAACGTGGTCATCGTGGTTGGAGACGACGGCGACGACGGTGCCGGGCAGCTCGCCGCGGCGCCAGCGCCAGAGCAGATCGAGGAGGCAGTGCTCGTCACGCGATGCCAGAAGGGCCAAACGCTTGCGGTCGCTCAGGTAGGCGAGCCGCCAATCCATCTCGAAGGGCTCGGCCACGGCTTCGGCGAAGGTCTGCTCGAGCTCGTGGCGCCGATCCTGCAGACCCTCCAGCCGGAACTCCATGCGCATGAAGAAGGTTCCGCCCTCGGGGTCGGTCGAGTGCTGATCCGAGCTCGTGATGTTGGCGCCGCTCTCGGTGAGGAAGCCCGAAACGGCCGCCACGATCCCGTGTCGATCCCGGCAGGACATCAGCAACCTCGCGGTGTGCCGATGCTCTTCCACCCGGGCCTCTTAACACGTTCGGCGGCCGACCGCCAGCACGCCGGGGCCATACCTACACTCTCCGGCATGGCGACGACCCAGTACGAGAGCGTTCCCGAACTCGCCGGCGAGGCTCCGGCCCGCGCGGGCACCGTCGTGATGAAGTTCGGAGGAACCTCCGTCGCAGACGTCGACCGCATCAAGGCGGTCGCACGCCGGCTCGTCGCCGCTCGGGAGGCAGGCAATCGCATCGTCGCCGTCCTCTCGGCGATGGGCGACACGACGGATGACCTCGTCCGCCTCGCTTACGAGATCTCGCCCGGGCCGGTCCCCCGCGAACTGGACATGCTGATCTCCGTAGGCGAGCGGGTCTCGTGCGCGCTCGCCGCGATGGCGATCCACGACCTCGGCCACCAGGCGATCTCGCTGACCGGCTCGCAGGCCGGGATCGTCACCGACACGTCGCACGGCAAGGCCAAGATCGTCGACGTCCGGGCGCGGCGGATCCACGAGGCGCTCGACGCCGACCGGATCGTGCTCGTCGCCGGCTTCCAGGGCGTCTCGACCGACTTCGACGTAACGACGCTGGGTCGCGGCGGCTCGAACCTGACCGCCGTCGCGATTGCTGCGGCACTCGGCGCCGAGGGCTGCGAGATGTACACGGACGTCGAGGGGGTCTACACCGCCGACCCACGAATCGTCCCGAACGCCAGGAAGCTCCATGCGGTCAGCTACGAGGAGATGCTGGAGCTCGCCGCGAGCGGCGCGAAAGTCCTCCAGCTACGCTCGGTCGAGTTCGCTCGCAATCACGGCGTCAAGCTCCACGTCCGCTCGAGCTTCTCCGACGCGGACGGAACCTGGATCCGCGAGGAGGATGAACGGATGCTCGAGAAGGCGATCATCTCCGGCGTCGCCCACACGGTCGAGGAGGCGATCTACCGCGTCGACGGCGCGAAGGCCGCTGAGCTCTTCCAAGCGCTCGCGGATGCGGGCGCGAGCGTGGACACGATCATCCAGACCGGACCCGAGATCGTCTTCTCCGCCCCCTTCTCCGACGACGACGAGGTCACGCGGACACTCGACGATCTGGGCGTTCGCTGGTCCTCGCGCGCCGACCTCGGGAAGGTCAGCCTGGTCGGAGCCGGAATGAGAACTCATCCCGGGATCGCTGGAAAGACGTTCTCGACGCTCGCCGAGCTCGGGATCGAGCCGCAGATCGTGAACACCTCCCCGATCAAGATCACCTGTTTCGTTCCGCGCGACGACGTCGAGCGGGCCGTCAAGGCGCTCCACGAGGCTTTCGAGCTCGACGCGACGACGGCGGTGCGCGCCCATGAGTAGGTTCGGCGTCGTCGGAGCGACCGGCGTCGTCGGGACGGTCACGCTCGAGCTGCTCGCAGACCGGGGACACAGGGATGTCCGGGCGTTCGCCTCGGTGCGCTCGGCCGGGAAGGAAGTGCGGTTGGGCGATCGGACGCTCGTGGTCGAGGAGGCGACCCCGGAAAAGCTTGCCGCCGCGGGGCTCGACGTCTGCTTCTTCTCGGTCGGCACCGGGCCGAGCTCGGAGCTCGTCCCGCCGACGGCCGAGGCCGGTATCACGTGCATCGACAAGTCGGACGCGTTCCGCCTCACCGACGGGATCCCGCTCATCGTCGCCGGTGTCAACGACGATGCTCTCGACGGCGGCCCGATCGTCGCGAACCCGAACTGCTCCGCGATTCAGCTCGCCTGCGTGCTGAAGCCGCTCCACGACGCGGCCGGGCTGCGACGCGTGCGGCTCGCGACCTACCAGTCGATGTCGGGCGCCGGCGACGTGGGGGTCGAGCGGCTGCGCGCCGTCGAGCCGATGAAGGCGGATCTGGCAATGGACTGGGAGCGCGAGGGCGACGAGTTCAGCGAGGAGTCGAAGCTCCGCGAGGAGACACGCAAGATCCTCGGTCTCCCCGACCTCCCCCTCCAGGCGACCTGCGTGCGGGTTCCGGTCCTGGTCGGGCACGCGCAGGCAATCTGGGTCGAGACCGAGGAGCGCCTGTCGCCCGAACAGGCGCGCTCGCTGTTGGCGGCGGCGCCGAACGTCAGCCTCAAGGACTTCGCCACGCCGGGCGATGCGGCCGGGGCCGACGAGGTTCTTGTGGGTCGAATCCGGCAGGATTCGACGCAGGAAGGCCTCGCGCTCTGGACGGTCAACGACAACCTCCGCAAAGGCGCAGCCCTGAACGCGATCCAGGTCGCCGAGCTGGTCCTCAGCCGCGAGCCCATCTCGGCGTAACCCCACCGCAACCGTCCGAAGTGGCCAGGTCCGGGGGCCAGGCCCCTGGACACGGCTCGGTTCGACGGCTAGGGCCGCCGGGGCACGGGCGACGCCTCCGGCTCGAGCAGCTCCTTCACCTGCCGGACGAGTCGCTGGCCGCGTTTTTCGGGCACGAACTCCAGCCCGCCGAGGTCGAGCCGCGCCAGCTCGACGCGCCCGGCGCGCCGGACCGTCAGGAAGCCGAAATCGGCGAGGAAGTCACCGGGGAAGACCGTACGGTGCACGAGGAACCGTTCCTCGGCCGACTCACCTTCGGGGTATCGATACGCGAAGGCCTCCAGCGCCCGCCCGCCGCGCTCCTTCACGTCCGCGATCGCCGAGAGGAAGAGTGACTGCATCACCCACTGCGCCGAGCCCTCGACGAGGTACGCGCAGGTAATCAGGACGGCATCGTCGGACGGCGGCCCCCCGGGGAGATCCTCGGCACGCGGGAAGAGCTCGCTCGGCCCGTACTGCATCGAACCGAGCACGCGTCCGTCGTCGTCGACATAGAGCGTGCCCCACGCGCCCCAGTCCGCCTCGGCGCGGTCGATCCAGCGGCTCTTCGATGTCCGCTTCCCAGGGCGCGATTGCCACCAGACGCAGTCGTGGCAGACGGTCGGCGCGCTCGGCAGCGTCGCCCCGGTCAAGCCTCGGACACGGTTGCTCACGTCTGCGAGTGTAGGAGCAGCTCGTACGCGGCGGGTCTCGCGAAGAAGCGGAACGGGACGAAGGTCGTCCCGAGTCCCGCCGAGAGGTGGAGGACGCCGCCGGGCCGCTCGTAGAGCCCTTCGACGTACGTCCAGCGGACGTGCGCGAGGCGCAGCCGTCCACCGGGATACGGGATGGAGATCTGGCCGGCGTGGAGATGGCCGGCGAGGACGAGGTCGAAGACACCTGGCTCCAGCCGGTCGATCACCTGCGGGAAGTGGCAGAGGAGGATCCGAAGGTCGGCAGCCGGATCGGCCAAGCGCTCTGGGCTAGCGCGCCCGGCCCGGTAGGAGCGTGGATCGACGCCGACGATCTGCACCGTTCGGCCACGCAGCTCCAGCGTCTCGGCCTCGTCAGCCAACAGCCGGGCCGGACGCAGCTCCGAAAGCTCCACCCGCTGCGCGAAGGGGTCCTTCGTGATCGCGTAGTCGTGGTTCCCGAACACCACGTAGCAGTTCGGAAGCCGGCCGAGTAACTCTCGGAGGAGCGGCTCACCGCTCCTCCGCGACAAGAGATCGCCGGTAATCACGGTCAGATCCGGCTGCCGCTCGTCGACCCACCCGACGGCCCGCTCGACCGCCAGCACGCCGCGCGAAGGCGGTCCGAGGTGGAAGTCCGAGAGATGCGCGATGCGCAGGCCGTCCAGTTCCGGCGGCAGACGCGGGAGCACGACGTCCGTCTCCTCGAGCCGCACCCACCCGGCCTCGAACCAGCCCCACGCCGCCAGGCCGGCTCCGAGCGCGGCGGCGCCCGCAACGCCCCGGCCGATCAGACTTCGAGCTTCTCGAGCACGGGCGTCACGGGCACGACGTGGCGCTTGAACCGGAGCTCCGAGTCCTCCAGCCCGGCTGCGACGCCGATCAGCTGGGACAGGTGGAGGATCGGCATCTGGAACGCCCGCCCCGTGGAGGCTTCCAGCTTCTGCTGCCACGCATCAAGGGAGAGATGGCAGAGCGGGCACGGCGTGACCATCGCGTCGGCGCCCGCCTCGATCGCCTGCTCGATCGGCTGGATCAGCTCGCCGAGCGCCGTCTCTTCGCGGGCCTGGATGATCGGGAACCCGCAGCACTTGATCTTGGCCGGGTAGTCGACCGGCTCTCCCCCGCAGGCTTCGATGATCGCCTCGAGCGACCACGGCCGGTCGGGATCCTCGAACCCGAGGAGCTTCGAGGGCCGGAGGATCTGACAGCCGTAGAAGGGTGCGACCTTCAGGCCCCGCAGGCCCTTGTGCGCGACGAGCTTGAGCTGCTCGTAGCCGTCGCCCTCGGCGATCAGCCACAGCAGGTGCTTGACCTCGATCCCGCCGCTGTACGGCGGCACGCCGACCGTCTCCAGGTTCACGTTGACCCGCTCGCGCAGCTCGTCGTCGCGCTGGAGCTGATGGTTCGCCTGGCGAAGGTTGAGCGTGCAGACGTTGCAGACCGTCATCAGCGTGTCGGCGCCGGTTGCCTCGCCATAGGCGAGGATCCGTGCGTTCAAGTGGAGGTAGTAGTCGGGCTCGGCCTCGTGGATGTCGCCGGCGCCGCAGCAGGTGACCGACTCCAGCTCGTCCAGCTCGATCCCGAGCCGCGGCGCGAGCGCCTGGGTCGAGATGTCGAGCTCCTTCGCTGAGAGCGCGGCCAGACAGCCCTTGTAGTAGGCGACCTTCACTGCCCCGTCTCCTCAGGTGCCACCCGGCTCGCGGCCCCATGCTCGGGATCCTGGGACTGCGCCTGCTCGAGGCGCGCCAAGCCCCGCTCGCCCTGGACGATGCCGAGCGCCCCGTGGCGATCCTGCTCCTTGACGAGGCCGTAGAGACCCCGCGCCTGGCGAACGTTCTCGGCGACGTGTGGCGCCAGCGGGACCTTGCCGTGACGGAGGAGCTTCAGGGCGAACTTGGTCTCCTTGATCGCCGAGACGATCCCCTGCGTCTTCGGCACGAGCTCGGTCTCGCGCAGCCACCCGGTCGTCTTGGCGGAGCTCACGAACCACTTGGCGTGCTTCGCGCCCATGTCGTGGTCGATCCCCTCCTTGATCGACTCGGCGCCCAGCTTCGCGATCGCGTCGCGCGGATCGACCCCTTTGGGGCAGCGTTCGTTGCAGAAGTAGCAGCGGGTGCAGTCCCAGATCCCGTGCTCCTCGTTGAGGACGTTGAGCCGCTCGATCTGGCCCTGGTCTCTGGGATCGCCGACGAACCGGAACCCCTTCGCGAGCGCCGCCGGCCCCAGGAAGTCGGGGTCGGACTCCATCGAGTTGCACTCCGAGACGCAGCAGCCGCACATGATGCAGAGCGACTCCTTGTGGATCACGTTCATGTCCTGCTGAGAGACGATTCGCTCCTTCTCCGCCGCCTCGTCGTAGCCCGGATCAAGCCAAGGCTTGACCGCGCGGACCTTGCCCCAGAACGGCTCCATGTCGACGACGAGGTCCTTGACGATCGGCATGTTCCCCATTGCCGAGATCACCGGGACGTGGCCGGCGTCGACGATCGGCTTCATACGCTCCTTGCAGGCGAGCACCGCTCGCCCGTCCATCCGCATCCCGCAGGAGCCGCAGATCATCATCCGGCAGCTCTTGCGGTAGGCGAGCGACCCGTCGAGCTTGTCCTTGATCAGGTCGAGGACGTCGAGGAGGCAGGCCCACTCCGGCGCCTCGATCTCGTACTCACGCAGCTCCTTATCCCCGGTCTGCGCGTCGTAGCGCCAGATCTTCAGCGCCACGTCCATCGTCGGCGCTTCGGCGGGCGGCGGTACGTACGTGGTCTCGGTCAACTCAGTACGTCCTCTCCTGCGGTTGCCATTTCGTAACTGTGACGGGTTTCCAGTCGAGGCGGACGCGCCCGCTCGGGCTGAGCGACGTCAGCGTATGCCTGAGGAAGTTGGCGTCGTCGCGCTCCGGGTAGTCGTACGGCCTCGCGTGCGCGCCGCGGCTCTCCCTGCGCGCGAGCCCGGCGACGACCATGCACTCCGCCAACTCGAGCAGGAAGCCGAGCTCGAGCGCCTGGGTCAGGTCGTTGTTGAACACGTCGCCCTTGTCTTCGACGACGACGCGCTCATACCGTTCCTGGAGCCGCTCGATGATTCGGCCCTGCTCCTGCATCTGATCCTCGCGGCGGAAGACCCCGAAGTTCTCGTGCATGGTCGAGGCGAGCTCGTCGCGGATCGCCCACGGCCGTTCGCCGTCGCTGCGGCCGAGCAGCGCGCCCAGCTCCCGCTCGGCGTCGGCCTCGATCGACGGCGGGACCGCGACTGTCGTATGGGTGAGCGCCCATTCGGCCGCCGCCGCGCCTGAGCGCTTGCCGAACGTGATCGTCTCCATCAGCGCGTTGCCACCGAGGCGGTTGGCGCCGTGGACGGAGACGCACGCGCACTCCCCGGCCGCGTAGAGCCCCGTAATCGACGTCAGGCCGTCGAGGTCGGTGGCCACGCCGCCCATGTGGTAGTGAGCACCCGGCCGCACGGGGATCGGGTCGTGGATCGGGTCGATCCCGGCGAACACCATCGAGAGCTCGCGCGTGCCGTGCAGGCGCTCGTGGATCTTCTCCGCGCCGAGGTGCCGCAGATCGAGCAGCACGTTGCCGTTGACGCCTCGGCCCTCGTCGATCTCAGTCTGCTCGGCTCGTGAGATGACGTCGCGGCTGGCCAGCTCCATCGCGTTCGGCGCGTACCGCTTGAGAAAGCGCTCGTCCTCGGAGTTGAGCAGGTAGGCACCCTCACCGCGGCAGCCCTCGGTGATCAGCACGCCGCTCGGAGCAAGCGTCGTCGGATGGAACTGCATCATCTCCATGTCCTCGAGCGGGACGCCGACGCGCAGCGCCATCGCCATCCCGTCGCCGGTGCAGGCGTATGCATTCGTCGTGCCGGTGTAGAGGCGGCCGGCGCCGCCCGTCGTGAGGATCACGGTCTTCGCGCCGATCGTCTTCAGACCGCCGTTCAGGAGATCCCACGCGATCACGCCCTGGCAGCGGTCGTCGTCGATCACGAGCTTCCAGGCGAAGTACTCCTCGTAGGTGAAGATGTCGCGCTTCATCACCTGCTCGTAGAGGACATGGACGAGCACGTGGCCCGTGATGTCGGCTGCGTAGGCGGTGCGCGGCTCCCCCGCCGCCCCGAACGGCCGCTGTGCAATCCGGCCGTCCTCGGTGCGGGAGAAGACGGCGCCCCAGTGCTCGAGTTGGTACACGTCGTCGGGCGCCTCGTCGCAGAGGACCTGGATCGCGTCCTGGTCGCCGAGGTAGTCCGAGCCCTTGACCGTGTCGAAGGCGTGCTTCTCCGGATCGTCCTCGGACGCGTTTCCGAGCGCTGCGTTGATCCCGCCCTCGGCCGCCCCCGAGTGGCTGCGCACCGGGTGGATCTTGGAGAGGAGCGCCACGTCGGCGCCCTGGTCGAATGCCTCGATCGCGGCGCGCATCCCAGCGCAGCCGGCACCGACGATCAGGACGTCGTGCGTCGCCTCCACTAGGGATGGACGCTATCGGATGGCGACGGCGCGCCGCCTCGTGACAGACGGCGCGAGAAGGTCGACTAGAGGATGCGCCCGAAGAACGGGTCGTACCTGGCGAACACGACCCGACCAAGCTTCACGTTCGAGACGCGGCCGCCCTGGATCCCGAAGTAGGTCATCACCGCACCTTTCGTTCGACCTCCGAGGTAGCAGTACCGATGCGGCGTGCGCTTCCACGGGTACGGCGACGGCGTCCGCCACGTCAGGCAACGCACGCCGCGGACGGCGGCGCGCAGCGCACGCTCCTTCGAGCCGACGCCGACGGTCGTGCCGTCGACCTTGTAGCGGCCGGAGTACACCTCGACGCGCGTCACGCGGCCGCGCGCGAAGAGGACGCGAAGGGCACTGCCGTAGTACTCGTAGACCGGGGCCGCACGGGTGCCGTCCAGACTCGGAGGCGGCCCGAGGGCACTCCGCACCTCGTCCATCCTCATTCCGAGCCTCGCGTAGTCGACGCCTTTGCCGGCCACGATTCCCGGTGTCGGCGGGATCACGAAGCGGGTCACCGGCGACCACTCGGTCGCGTCGTCCGGGCACTCGTCGGCGTCTGGCGGGCACGGCGGAGCGGGCGTTACCGACGCGACGTGGACGTACCACGTGCCGGGCGCGAAGCGTTCGCCGGCCTTCCAGGACGACTGACGACCACTGAGCGGCGACTGCTCGTCCGCGTTGCGCCAGAAGCCGTTCGGGCTCGCCGGCAGGGAACGAGTGAACTGGATCATGTCGGCGGTCGAGCCGGGCACGAGCGTCCACGAGACCGCCGGCATGCCGTAGGTCACACGAACGGCCGGAACCGAGGGCGGCGCCGCCGCGGCAGGAAGTGCGGCAACGGCCGCGAGCGCAGCGATGGTCAGCGTACGTGCGAGCAGCTTCATCAGATCCCCTCGATTCGTCCTCGGACGCTCGGAACGTAGCGCTGCCCCAGTGCGCCTTCAACCCCCCGTTCGAGCAGGCATCGACAAGCGTCACAGACCCGCGATCTTGCGAACGGCGCTACGCGTCCGGGGAAACGACCGCGACCCCGGGCAGATCCTCGAATCCTGCGATGTCGGCGGTCACGACCGCGCGGCCGCTCGTCACTGCCGTCGCGGCGATGATCAGGTCGTGGGCGCCGCGCGGCCGACCGGCTCGGCGAGTGTGCGCGAGCAGCCGTGCGTGGGCGCGAGCTGCGTCGAGTCCGTAGGACTCAACCGGCACGAGAGACAGGATCGAATCGACGAAGGTCGCACGCCGCTGCCGCCGGCCGGAACGGGCCATCTCGACACCGACGAGAAGCTCCGCGGCCGTGATTGCCGCAATCGCGACGTCGTCGTCGTCAGAGATCGCGGCGTCGAGTGTCTCGCTGTCGCGCTCCGCGGCGACGAGCACGGTCGTGTCCAGTATCAGTCGTTCCAGGCGCGTTCCTGCACGGTCAGTGCCGATCGAAGCTCTCGCAGCTCTTGCTGCCACGCGGCATCGGGACGCGAGCCCCTGAGCAGCTCCTTCAGTTCCTTGCCACTCGCTGCAGCGGCCGGCGCTATTCGCGCAACGGTACGACCTCGTCGAGCGACGAGAAACGTCTCGCCTCGCTCCTCCACCGCGTCGAGGAGCTCCGAGAAACGGCGCGCCGCCTCCGTAGCCGTCAGGCTCTCCATGAAATCAGATTATCAGATTCGACGCGCGGTTTAGACGCTCGGCCCGGCCGAGACCACTGCCTCGCCGGTGTCGTCTGCGAACTGCTCGAAGTTGTCCCGGAACATCCGGGCCAGCTCGCGCGCCTTGCGGTCGTAGGCGTCCGGGTCGGCCCACGTCGAGCGGGGGTCGAGCAGCCCGGCGTCGACGCCGGAGATCTCGACCGGCACCTGGAAGCCGAAGATCGGATCCTCGCGGTATTCGACGCCGTCCAGCTCGCCGGAGAGCGCGGCGCGGAGCATCGTGCGAGTCGCGTGAATCGGCATCCGCTCACCCTCGCCGTACGGCCCTCCGGTCCAGCCGGTGTTGACGAGCCAGACAGTCGCGTGTGGATGCTCGTCGAGCTTGTCGCCGAGCATGTGGGCGTACACCGCCGGCGGCTGCGGGAGGAACGGCTCGCCGAAGCAGGCAGAGAAGGTCGGCTGCGGCTCTTGGACGCCGATCTCGGTGCCGGCGAGCTTCGCCGTGAAGCCGGAGAGGAAGTAGAACATCGCCTCCTCGCGGTTCAGGCGAGCGATCGGCGGCAGGATTCCGAATGCGTCGGCGGTGAGGAAGACGACGGAGCTCGGATGCCCCGCGCGCTTCTCGGGCAGGGCGTTGGCGATCTGCTCCAGCTTGTACGCGGCCCTCGTGTTCTCCGTCTTGGAGTCGTCGTCCAGGTCGAGCACTCCGGCTTCGTCAACGACGACGTTCTCGAGCACCGTCCCCCAGGAGCGGGTCGTCTTGTAAATCTCAGGCTCGGCCTCCGCCGAGAGCCGGATGACCTTCGCGTAGCAGCCACCCTCGATGTTGAAGACTCCGTCGTCGCTCCACCCGTGCTCGTCGTCACCGATCAGGTGGCGCTCGGGGTCTGCGGACAGGGTCGTCTTCCCCGTTCCGGAGAGCCCGAAGAAGATCGCGACCCGACCCTCGTCGTCGACGTTCGCCGAGCAGTGCATCGGCACGACGCCCTCCTGCGGGAGGCGGTCGTTCATCAGCGTGAAGATCGACTTCTTGATCTCGCCCGCGTAGAACGTGCCTCCGACCAGCACTTCGGCGCGGGTCGGATGCAGGACGACGAACGTGGACGAGCGGAGGCGGTCGGCAGCGGGATCGCCCTCGACCGCAGGAGCATGAAGGACGAGCGCCTGCGGCTCGTGCTCGGCGAGCTCGTCTTCACTCGGCTGGATGAAGAGGGTCTTGGCAAACAGCGCGTGCCAGGGACTGTTCGTAATTACGCGGAGCGAGAGCCGATGCGCCGGATCGGCGCCCGCGAAGGCGTCCACGACGTAGAGGTCGTGACCCTCGAGCTCCGTGACGACTCTGTCGCGGAGGCCGTCGAAGCGCTCCTCGTCGAGATCCTGGTTGACCTTGCCCCACGCGATCCGGTCCTCGGAGCCCGGCTCGCGGACGACGTACTTGTCGTTCGGCGACCGGCCTGTGTGCACGCCGGTGTCGACGATGAGCGGCCCGCCCTCTGCCAGCTGTCCGTCCCCCCGGCGCAGCGCGTGCATGTAGAGGAGAGCGGTCGTCGGATGGGCAAAGACGCGGCCGCTCGGCGTCAGGCTGTGCTCGCTCAGGTCGATCGTTCCGCGTACATCCTCGATGATTGCCATCCGCTCTCCTTCGGCTCCCGACGGGAGTTTCCCGCCCGCCAACCCGGGCGAAACGGGCTGCATATCGTATGGCAATGGCCATGAGACCGCCCGATCCGCCTCTCACCGACGGCGTTGTAACGCTGAGGCCGTGGGGCGAGCGCGGTGACGTCGCGGCGCTCACGGCCGCCTGCAACGACCGCGCGATCGCGGAGTTCCTGGATCAGATCCCGTCGCCGTACACCGAGGAGGACGCCCGCGCGTACATCGAGCACTGCCGGATCGGGTGGCGTCAGGGAAGTGCGACGAACTTCGCGATCGTGGAGACGCATGAACCTGTCGGCGCGATCGGCGTGCGCTGGCTCGACGGCCTCGACGCGGGAACCGCCGAGGTCGGCTACTGGATGGCGCCTGACGCGCGAGGCCGCGGCCTGTGCTCCCGAGCGCTCCGACTCGTGTCGCGCTGGGTACTCGAGGAGGCCGGCGCACCCCGCCTCCAACTCCGCGCCGACGAGGAGAACGTCGCGTCGAACAAGGTCGCGCAGAACGCCGGGTTCACGCGCGAAGGCGTGCTCCGGTCGAGCCGGTTCAACGCGCGGCTCGGACGCCGTGTCGACTTCGTCATGTACTCACTGCTGCGCGGGGAGGGGCGCTAGTCGTGCGCGGCGTCGATCCAGTCGGGGCCGCCCCAGGAGAGGTCGAACGGGAAGTCGTGGACGACGTGGGCCCAGATGAGCCACGCGGCCCAGCGCGTCGACCCGTAGAAGAAGCTCGTGCGGTAGAGGACGAGCAGCGCCGTCTCGGGCAGCCACCGCCCGCACCAGCCCCAGAACCGCGGGTCGGCGGCAACGATCGTCTCGCGGAAGTACGCCCGAGTGAGCACCCGCCAGGACAGCAGGCCGTAGACGATCCAGAACCCGTCCCACACGAAGCCGAGGCCGCTGTAGTAGGCACCCGCGTCGAGCGTCCGCCCCACCTGCCCTGCATACGCCCACGCACCGATGCCGATCGTCTCAGTCGAGAGCGGGAAGAACAGCATCGTCCCGATCGTGTCGCCCACGTCCGTCAGGGCGTGGGCCCAGTGTCCTAAGAGGAAGCTGAAGGCCCAGACCCGGCTGCCGCTGACGACGAAGATGAGGGCGGCGATGAGCAGCCCGAAGGCGAGCGAGTGCGTGAAGCCGACGCCGGGCCAGCCGCGGTGGAACTGCACGGGGTCGTCGGCCTTGAGCTCGATCCCGAAGACGTTGATCCCGTAGACGAACCACTTGCTGAGCATGTCCGGCGAGTAGGAGCCGACCAGGAGCGGCACGAACGCGATCCGCCGGCCGAAGTGCCGCTGGAACGCGTAGGGCTCGAGGTCATGGGCCGCCCAGCTCACCGCAGGCGCCGCACGAGCGTCGGCAGGATCCAGACGGCGACGAGGAGGAACGCCGCGCCCTCGACCCACGACCAGAGGAAATCCGGGACCGCGACGCCGAGCGCGATGTACACGATCGCCGCCGCGAGGTAGAGCCCGAGCTCTCCGTGGAGGAAGGACGCAGCCTTCACGGGCGCGAATGGTGATCGGTGAACGCCGCACACTGCAATCGAGAGGTATCTGGCGAGCCCGGCGCTGTCCGACTCGACGCGCCGCGCCTATCGCGTCGACGTGGAGGAGTTTGCGTCCTGGCTCGAGTCGCGCGGGACTTCTCTCGACGAGGTGGACGTCCGAACGCTGGCCGAATACGCTGCCGAGCTCGGGGGGGCGCGGGCCGGCCGCAGCCCGCGCCGCCTCGCTTCGACCACGATCGCTCGCAAGCTCGCGGCAGTCCGCTCCTTCCTCCGCTTCACGCTCGGCCCGGCGCGGGTCCCCGACGCTCGGCTGGCGCCGCGCCGCCCGCGGCGGCTTCCGGTGGCGCCGACCCTGGAAGAGGTCGACGCAGAGTTCGAGCGGCTCGGCTCCGAGGAGCCACTCGCGATCCGGAATCGCGCGCTTGCCGAGCTGATCTACTCGGCCGGCCTCCGGAGCCGTGAGGCCGTCGAGCTCGACCTCGCCGACGTGGATTTCGACAGTGAGGCCGTCCGCGTGCTCGGGAAGGGCGGGAAGGAGCGTGTCGTCCCCCTCGGCGAGGAGGCCGCGTACCGACTCGGTCGCTGGCTCCAGGTCAGGCCGGAGCTCGCGGTCGGGGCCGAGAACGCGCTCTTCATCTCGGCCCGCGGTCGCCGCCTCGACACGAGCACCGTGCGGCGACTGCTGCCGCATCCGCACCGCTTCCGCCACGCCTTCGCGACGCATCTCCTCGAAGGCGGCGCCGACCTCCGCACGATCCAGGAGCTCCTCGGACACAGCTCGCTCTCGACCACGCAGGTCTACAGCCATGTCGACGGTCGAAGGCTCCGACGCGTCTATGACCGCTCCCACCCCCGATCCTGAGCTGAACGGGTTTCTCGCGCTCGCTGCCGCGAGGCTGGCCCCTCGTACCGTCGAGGCCTATCGCCGTGACCTGGCCTCGCTCGCCGACTGGCTCGGGCGGCCGCCCGGCTCGGTCACGACGCACGAGCTCGAGCGCTGGATCGCGGAGCTCAGAGCCGCCGGCCTGGCTCCCGCAACGATCGCCAGGCGGATCGCTTCGGTGCGTTCATTTCTGCGTCATCTTGTTCTCGTAGGCTCCGCCTCCATGAACGCCGCTGCGGACCTCGAGCTCCCCCGCCGCGTCAGACGGCTCCCGCGGACCCTCTCCCCGGGGGAGGCCGAGCGCCTGATCGAGGCCTCGGCCGGCACGACACCGCGGGCGCTGCGGGACGCCGCCCTGGTCGAGCTGCTCTACGGCGCCGGGCTTCGGGTGAGCGAGGCCGTCTCGCTCGACAAGGCGGGGATCGATCTCGACCGGCGGCTCGTCCGGGTCGTCGGCAAGGGCGACAAGGAGCGAGTCGTCCCGGTCGGCCGCCAGGCCGTGGAGGCGCTTCGACGCTACCTGGCCCGCGGGCGGCCGCATCTGGACAGGAAGCACCGCCGCGAGCTCTTCCTCAACGCCCAGGGCGGCGCGTTGACCCGGGCCGGCGCGTTTCTGATCCTGCGGCGCCTCGCGGCAAAAGCGGGGCTGGAGCCCGAACGGGTTCATCCACACCTGCTCAGGCACTCGTTCGCAACCCACCTCCTCGAGGGGGGAGCCGACCTCAGAAGCGTTCAGGAGATGCTCGGCCATGCCGATCTCTCGACGACCGAGCTGTACACCCACGTTACGGATCGACGACGGCGGGAAATGTACTTCCAGGCGCACCCACACGCGCGCCGACGAAAGCGATGACAACGATCACACCCGAAATGGCGTTTCTCATGGTCTCGACGATGGGTGTCGGCTACCTGATGGTGAGCGCCGGGCTTCAGAAGAGGGCGCTCGAGTGGAAGCAGCGCCGCCGGACCTGCGCGGGCTGTGGCAAGACGCTTCCAGGCCATCGCGTCTGCAGCTGCGCCGACTAGCGGGCTCGGCTCTCTCGGCTCTTCTTCGTTAGCAGCGCGGCAACCCGCTTCGCCGCGTCGCGAAGCGCGCGATCCTGCTCGTCGTCCTCGGCGATCCCTTCGAGGATGACGATCGTGTCGCGTTGCGGCGAGCCGTTCTTGAGGGAGAGGATCGCCAGGCGTCGAACGACCGCGTTCGGGTCGCTCGTCGCCAGGGTGTGGAGCAGCGGCCGGTCGGCGTTGACCGGCGCCGGTCCTTCTCGCGAGAGGAGCTCCAGCGAGAGCAGGGCCGAGCCGCGCGCCGCCGGGCTCTCATCCTCGAGCCCACGGCGGAGCAGCTCGAGCTTCTGCCGGTAGCGGAACTGGCCGATCGCGCGGTAGGCGACCGCACGCTCACGGAAGTCCGCGCTGCGCGCCGCCCCCTCGAGCTCGTCGTCCCAGCGGGCCCTCAGCGTCGCGAGCTCGCTCTGGGAGCCGGACGCCGCCAGCTGCTCGGCATCGGCCGCGGCTGACGCGAGATCAGACAGTTGAGAGCGACCGAGGCCCCGGACCGACGTAGCGGTCGGCGGGGCGGAACAGACGACCCGTCTGCTTCTGCTCGAGGATGTGAGCCGACCACCCTGCGACGCGCGAGCAGGCGAACATCGCCGGCGTGAGATCCGGCGGAACGTCGGCCGCATCCAGCAGGACAGCGGAGTAGAACTCGACGTTCGTGGCGATCACGTAGTCGGGCTTCCGCCTGTGGAGCTCGGCCAGGGCGGCCTCTTCGAGCGCTTCGGCGACTTCAATGCGCGGCGAGCCCACCTCTTGCGCGACCCGCTTCAAGATGCGCGAGCGCGGGTCCTCGGCCCGGTAGACCCGGTGACCAAAGCCCATGATCCGCCCATGGCTGTCGAGAATGCTCTTTACGTAGCCCTCGGGATCACCGGTGCGGGCGACCTCGTCGAGCATGGGCAGCACGCGCGCAGGCGCACCGCCGTGCAGCGGGCCGCTCAGGGCGCCGACGGCCGCCGACATGGCCGCCCCGCAGTCGGCGCCGGTCGAAGCGACGACCCGCGCCGTGAACGTCGACGCGTTCAGCCCGTGCTCTGCGGTGCAGATCCAGTAGGTGTCGATCGCCTTGACGTGGTCGGGATTCGCCTCGCCGCGCCAGCGGAGCAGGAACTTCTCCGCCGCGGTCTCTCCTTGCTCGACGACGTCGTCCGGCGCCGCCTCGCGTCCTTCCGCAAAAGCCGCCGAGCGCGCGACGATCCCCATCATCTGGGCCGAGAGCCGACCGAGATCGTCGCGGGTCTGCTCGGCGTCGATGTCAACGAGCTTCTTGAGGCTCCATTCGCCCGAGAGGTGGGCGACTTCCGCCTGAAGGTCGGCCGGCGCGTTGCCGGTCAGGTCCTTCGGCACGTACGGCTCCGGGTCGGGCATCTTCGACTCGATGTCGTCGTCGACCAGCAGCCCCCAGATGTTCTCGTACGGATAGCGTCCGACGAGCTCTTCGATGTCGTAGCCGCGGTAGCGGAGCGCGCCGCCCTCGCGGTCCGGCGCCGCAATCGCAGTCTCGACGGCAACGACCCCCTCGAGACCTGGCTTGAAGTCGTTCATCACGCGGAATCTACCCGTCCGGGCCAATCCGAAGCTCCGCTAGAGTCGCCGCCGATGGCCCATCGAGTCACCCTGATCCCCGGCGACGGCATCGGGCCCGAGCTAACCGAGGCGACCCGGAGGGTGCTCGAGGCGACAGGTGTCGAGTTCGACTGGGACCTCCAGCACGCCGGCGCCGACGTGATGGACGAGCACGGCGGCAACCCGCTGCCGGACCAGGTGCTCGACTCGATCCGGGAGAACGGCGTCGCGCTCAAGGGACCGATCACGACGCCGGTCGGCGGGGGTTTCCGCTCCGTCAACGTCACGCTGCGGAAGGCGCTCGACCTCTACGCGCAGGTGCGGCCCTGCAAGAGCTACGCGGGGGTGCGGTCGCGCTTCGACGACGTCGACCTGATCGTCATCCGTGAGAACACCGAAGACCTCTACGCAGGCATCGAGTACGAGGAGGGCACCGAGGCCGCACGCGAGCTGATCGAGTGGATCGAACGTCAGGGCGGCATGCTCCGGTACCGCGATTCCGGAATCTCGATCAAGCCGCTCTCGGTCACCGGGTCTCGGCGGATCGTCCAGTTCGCGTTCGAGTACGCGCGCCGAAACGGCCGTCGCAAGGTCACTGCCGTGCACAAGGCGAACATCATGAAGTTCACCGACGGTCTGTACCTGCGGGTTGCCCGGGAGGTCTCCGAGGAGAACGCGGACGTCGAGTTCGACGACCGGATCGTCGACAACATGTCGATGCAGCTCGTGCAGCGGCCCGAGGAGTACGACGTCCTCGTCTGCCCGAACCTCTACGGCGACATCCTGTCCGACCTCTGCGCCGGGATGATCGGCGGCCTGGGCATGGCTCCCGGCGCGAACTTCGGCGAGGGGATCGCGATCTTCGAGCCCACCCACGGCTCGGCACCGAAGTACGCGGGCCAGAACAAGGCCAACCCGATGGCCCAGATGCTCTCCGGCGTGATGATGCTGCGCTACCTGGAGGAGGGCGAGGCGGCCGAGCGGCTCGAAGCGGCGATCGCCGAGGTCATCCGCGAGGGCAAGAGCGTCACCTATGACATGAAGCCGTCGCGAGACGATCCGACCGCAGTCGGGACGAGCGAGGTGGCGGACGCGATCATCGACAAGCTGGGGGTGCGCGTCTGATGGAGACTGGTCGTCACGAGTTCACGCCGGCCAAGGGCCGGCGCAAGGTCACCGTCGTGGGCGCCGGCAACGTCGGCGCCACCTGCGCGCAGGAGCTCGCGCGCGGCGATTACTGCGACGTCGCGCTCGTCGACATCAAGGACGGTCTGGCGGAGGGGAAAGCGCTCGACATCAACCAGGCGGGCGCCGTGCTGGGCTACGAGCCGCGCGTCACGGGCTCGACCGAGTACGAGATCACCGCCGGGTCGGACGTCGTGGTCATCACCGCGGGAGTCCCGCGAACCGGGGACATGAGTCGCGACGACCTCGTTTCCACGAACGAGCGCATCGTCGGCTCGGTCACGGAGCAGGTGGTCGGCCAGTCGCCGGACGCGATCCTGATCGTCGTCTCGAACCCGCTCGACGCCATGTGCCACGTGGCCAAGAACGTCTCCGGGTGGCCGAAGCAGCGGGTCTTCGGCATGGCCGGAATCCTCGACACGTCGCGGTTCTCGACCTTCATCGCCCAGGAGACCGGAGCGTCCGTGAAGGATGTGACGGCGACGGTGCTCGGCGGCCACGGCGACCAGATGGTCTCGGTCGTGTCCGCGACGACCGTCGGCGGCGTTCCGCTGCGAAAGCTCGTCTCGGACGGCCGGATCGCGGAGCTCGTCGCGCGCACGGCGAAGGGAGGCGGCGAGCTCGTCGCGCTCCTCGGCACCTCCGCCTGGTACGCGCCCGGCGCCGCCGCCGCGCAGATGGTGGACGCGATCATGCTGGACGAGAAGCGGGTTCTGCCGTGCACGGCCTACCTCGAGGGCGAGTACGGCATCCAGGATCTCTACATGGGCGTCCCGGTCAAGCTCGGCGCCGCCGGAATCGAGGAGATCATCGAGCTCGATCTCAGCGAAGACGAGCAGAGGCTTCTGCACGAGTCGGCGGAGGCCGTCCGTGACGTCGTCGGCGTCCTCTCGTCGTAGACGCGTACGGCTCGGCCCCCCGCGCACGACGCGGAGCGCGCTCCAGCTGCGCCTGGCACGGCGCTCGCCTGTGCCCCCACTGCGGGCGAATGAGCCCGACGGTCCAGGGCGTGTGCGCGGACTGCTGGGGCAGCAAGGGTGGACGCCCGTTCTGGATCCGTAAGACCGACCAGCGCTGGCCGTTCGAGTTCTCTCCGCTCCTCCTGGGCGCCGCACTCGCCCTCGTGCCGGGCGTCATCCTGGTGGTGGCGTGGATCTTGGCCTGACCGGACGGACGGCGATCGTCTGCGGCGCCTCGGCCGGTATGGGCCTCGCGATCGCGGAGGCCCTCGCGGCCGAGGGGGTCAACGTCGCGATGTTCGCGCGCCGCCGCGAGCTGCTCGAGCGTGAGGCCGAGCGGCTCGGCGCGCTTGCGGTTCGCGGTGACGTGCGGGACCCGGCAGATCTCGAGCGACTCGTCGAGCGCACGGTCCAGGCCTTCGGCGGCATCGATGTCCTCGTCAACAACAGCGGTGGTCCGCCACGCACTTCAGCTCTCGAGCTGAACGACCGATTACTCCAGGATGCTGTCGATCTGCTGCTCCAGTCCGTGGTCCGTCTAACCGGCCTCTGCCTGCCGTACCTCGCGAGGAGCGGCCACGGACGCGTGATCAACATCACCTCGAGCACCGTGCGGGAGCCGGTCGACAACCTTGCGCTCTCGAATGCGGTTCGGCCAGGGGTGATCGGTTGGGCGAAGACGCTCTCCCGCGAGGTCGGCCCGGACGGCATCACCGTCAACTCGATCGCCCCGGGCCGGATCGAGACCGAGCGGCTGGTGGAGGTCTATCCGGACGGCCCGACCGAGGCCGACCTTCAGATGATCCCGTTGCGCCGCTTCGGCAGCACCAAGGAGATCGCCGACGTCGTGTGCTTCCTTGCGTCCGATCGGGCGTCCTACGTCACGGGGACGACGATTTCGGTCGACGGCGGCCTCGGCCGGAGCATTCCGTGAAACGGTTCTCCTGGGCGAGCGTCGCACTCGTGCTCGGTGCGGTGCTGCTCGCAGTCGCGGGCATCCTCTACCTCGCGCCTTCGGACAAGTACATCTTCCTTCCGGACGAGGCCCGTCCCCTCGCGCCACTCGTCAAGGCCGAGGGGGAGAAGCCCGACCGCAACGGCGGCGGCATCTACTACGTCGCCGTCGACGTGCGGCAGGCCAGCATTCTGGAGGAGGCGATCCCCGGGCTACACGATGGAGCGACCCTCGTCCCGGAGGATCTGGTCCGGCCTGCGGGCGTCGACGAGCGGGCTCGCCGCCAGAGCGAGCTGCTCGAGATGTCCCGGAGTCAGAAGTACGCGGCCGCCGTCGCCCTGCGGGAGCTCGGCAAGAACGTGAAGATCACGACGAGAGGCGCGCTCATCGAAGCGGTCGGCGGAGAGTTTCCGGCGGCGGGAAAGCTGAGGGCCGACGACGTCGTCGTTGCCGTCGACGGCCGGCCCGTGCGGAACGCCGCCGACCTCACGGAGCGGCTGGCCTCGAAGCGTCCGGGCGACGTCGTGCGGCTTCGCGTGCGTCGCGGGCGCGAGCTGGTCGACCTCACGGTGCCGACGGTCGCGAATCCGCGCGACTCCAAGCGCGCTTTCCTCGGCGTGGTCATCTCCGACGACGCCGACGTCAAGTTGCCAATCGGCGTCGACATCAACCTCGGGAACGTCGGCGGCCCTTCGGCCGGCCTCGCCTTCGCGCTCGATCTTGTGGAAGAGCTCGGACACGACGTCGACCACGGCCGGCGCATCGCCGCCACCGGTGAGATCACCCTCGACGGGCAGATTCGGCCTGTCGGCGGTATCAAGCAGAAAACGATCGGGGCGCGGGAATCCGGCATGGATCTGTTCCTCGTCCCTGGGGAAAACGCGGCCGAGGCCCGCCGCTATGCCGACGGCCTCCGGATCGTGCCTGTGGACACCTTTCAACAGGCGTTGCGCAAGTTGGCAACATTGCCGGCGAACGCGTAAGAAAACGTCAATTTTTGGCAGTTCTTTTCGTCGGAAATTCCGCTGTTTTCGTCGCTCCACCCTCTTGCATCCACGGCGGAAAGGTCGGAAGATGCTCCGCAACGCAGGGGTCGCTGCGAGGAGTGCAAGCTCGACAATGAGCAAACGAGCCGAGGCAAGCTGCAGCGATTGCTACTTCCGTAGGGCGGGGCTTTGCGCCCTCCCCCTGGACTCCCCCTGTCCAACGTTCAGGCCCGCAAAGCTCCGTAGCCTGCGGCCGCCGCAGCAGCCTCGGCTCGTTCCCCGGCCCTTAGCGACGTAGACCTAGACTCTCGCGGCGTGGAGCGCCGCCCAGCCGAGCACTGGCAGCCCCGCCTCTGGGCGGTGCTGCTGGGCTTCACGATCCTCGCGATCTACGTGATCGCGTTCGTGGTCCGAAACGACGACCAGATCGAGATCGACTTCGTGCTCTTCAAGGCGACGGTCTCCCTGATCTGGGCGATGGTTTTCGTGCTCGCGCTCGGCTTACTAGGCGGCGTGGTGCTCTCGCAGCTCTACCGACGACGCCGAGGGCTGCGCGGAAGCGAGCCGAGCGACAGCGTCGGCTAGCTGCGCCGGCGAGGCAAGGCTGAACGCGAGCCGGGCGGAAGAACGGCCGCCTCCGCCGCGTGGGAAGAAGTCAGGGCCAGGTACGAAGCTGACGCCGGCACGGCTCGCGGATTCGAGCAGCTCGATCGAGTCGACACCCTCGGGGAGGTCGAGCCAGAGGAAGTAGCCGCCCTCGGGACGGCTCCAGCGCGCCCCGGTCCCGGCGAAATGCTGCTCGAGGGCCTGGAGCAGCGCGTCACGGCGGGCGCACAAGAGCGAGCGAACGAGTTCGAGGTTGCGCGCGAGCCCGCCCCGCCTGGAGGAACTCGTACACCGTGGCCTGCGAGAGCAGCGCCGGCGAGATGTAGGTGGAGGTCGCGAGCGCCTCGACGCGGGCCGCCAGCGCCTCGGGGAGCACGAGGTAGCCGACCCGAAGGCCCGGTGCGACGATCTTCGAGAACGACGACGAGTAGACGACATGCTCGCCGCCGCCGGCGAGCTCGAAAAGGGTCGGCTGGGCGTCGCCTTCGAAGCGGACGAGGCCGTACGCGTCGTCCTCGAGCACCGTCAGCTCGTGATCGGCGGCGAGCTGGACGAGCCGCCGCCGGCTCTCGGTGCCGAGCGTCCGCCCGCTCGGGTTCTGGAACGTCGGGATCACGTACAGAAACGCCGGCCTCGCGCCACGTCGCAGCTCGTCCTCCAGCGCATCGACGTCGATCCCCTCGTCGGTCTGTGGGATCGCCACGACCTCCGCGCCCAGCCCGTCGAGGATCTTCAGCGGGCGGTCGTAGGTCGGGGCCTCGACGAGGACGCGACCGCCGCCCGGGGCGAGCAGCTGCGAGAGGAACACGAAGCCCTGGAGCGAGCCGTTGGTGACGACGACGCGGCCGGCCGCGACGCCGTGACGATCGGCGATCCACTCACGAAGCGGCGCGTAGCCGGCCGAAGACCCGTACGAGAGCGCCGTTGCGCCGTCGTTGAGCACGGCTGCCCGCGCGCAGTCCGCGAGCTCCTCGACGGGGATGCACTCCGGCGCCGGAACTCCACGGGCGAGCGAGATCGTCTCCATCCGGCCGGAGTCTAGGAGGCGAGGCGGCGGGCGCAGTCGATCATGTTCGTCGAGCCGTTCCAGGCCAGCGCGTGCGCGATCGCCCACCCGCGCGTGCGCTCCCGGTCGAGCCCGAGCCGCTCGACGAGGTAGTCGAGCCGGCGCTCCATCTGCGCCTTCGTCGCCGGCCGCCGGTCGCGGATCAGCGACGCCGTGTCGAACTCCCGCTCGCCGACGAGCGGCTTCGCGTCGATCGCGAGCCAGCCCCTGGAGGACTCGAGCACGTTGCCGCCGTGGAAGTCCTGGTGCAGGAGCACCGACTCGCGCTGCGTCGGGCCGGCTTCGCGCAGGAATGAGACAGCGCGGTCGACGAGCTTCCGGTCGAGCGTCGTCCTCGGCAGCTCCTCCGCCCACCGCGCCGCCGCATCTTCGAGCCGGCGGAAGGGACGGTCGGCGGGAATCCAGAGCTGCTCCAGGACGCCGGCGGCGATCGCCGTCGCCTGGGCGTCCGGCACCTCCCAGAGCTGCCGGCCCGGGCGGAGGCGCTCGACCAAGTACGCACGACGTTCGTCGTCCCGGGCCAGGAGCCGGGCCGCACCGACGCCGTTCCAGCGTGCGAGCGCCTCGGCCTCGTGCTCGCTGTCCTCGTCCGGCAGGTTGAGCTTGAGAAACACATGGCCCGCCGGGATCACGAGCGAGTGGCCGGTGTCGACGGGCTCCTCGGGGATGAGCGACCACTGCTCGATGCACGCCTCGGCCAGGTCCGGCAGCCGTTCGAGCCACTCCGGCCCGCCCGGCACGTCGGCCATCGTCTCGACGAGCGCCGGCGGGAGGACGACACGTCAGGTCACGGCAACGACCTCGGCGGCGAGTTGCGCGACCTCGGTGGGCGTCGTTCCGACGCGGACGCCGCACGCTTCGAGCGCTTCCTTCTTGGCTTGTGCCGTACCGGACGTGCCGGAGATGATCGCCCCGGCGTGGCCCATCGTCTTCCCGGGCGGGGCGGTGAAGCCCGCGATGTACGCGACGACCGGCTTCGTCATGTTCGCCTGGATGAACAGGGCAGCCTGCTCCTCTTCGGCGCCGCCGATCTCGCCGACCATCACGACGATCTCGGTCTCGTCGTCGGACTCGAACCGCTCGAGGATGTCGATGAACCCGGAGCCGACGACGGGATCGCCGCCGATGCCGATGATCGTGGAGTTCCCGAGCCCCAGCTGGGTCAGCTCGTGGCCGATCTGGTACGTAAGCGTGCCCGAGCGGCTGACGAGGCCGATTGCCCCTTCGCTGAAGATCTCGGCCGGGATGATCCCGACGTTCGCCTTACCCGGCGAGAGTGCGCCCGGGCAGTTCGGCCCCAGCATCGTGATTCCTCTCGGCCGGATGTAGTTGTAGACCCTGAGCATCTCGTGGGCCGGCAGTCCTTCGGCGATGCAGATCACGGTGTTCACGCCGGCATCGACGGCCTCGTAGACCGCGTCCGTCGCGAACCGCGCCGGGACGAAGACCATCGTCGTGTTCGCGCCGGCCTCCTCGACCGCCTCTGCGACTGTGTCGAAGATGGGGATCCCCTCGACGTCGCTTCCACCCTTTCCCGGTGTCACGCCCGCGACGACCTGCGTGCCGTAGTTGCGATTCCGAACGCCGTGGAACGAGCCCTCGCGGCCGGTCAAGCCCTGGACGACGAGGCGCGTGTCGTTGTCGACGATGATCGCCATCCGCGGCTCCTACTTTCGCCCCAGGATTGCGATCCGGTCGAGCGTGATCCAGCCGTCGTCGATGCGATCGGCGAGGAGTTGGCGCACCCGGTCGGCGTCCTCGGCCGGCGTCGCGGCGCGGGCGAGCCACGGCTCCACCTCGATCGGCTTGTCGAAGCGCCGAACCTCCTCGACCCGAAGGCCGGCGCTCTCGTAGAGCTCGCGCCACTCCGTCTCCGAGTAGTTGCGGACGTGGGACGGATCGCGAACTCGGTCGGCCTCCTCCGCCTGCTCGTCGAGGAACAGATTGTCGACGACGATCACGCGGTCGCGGCTGACACGCGCCAGCTCACGGACAGCGGCGCGGATGTCCTCGAAGTGGTGCGCGGCGACGCGGCAGGTGACGACGTCGAAGCTCCCGTCCGCAAAGGGGATCTCCTCGGCGCGGGAGATCACGTCCGGCTGCATCCCCGGCGCGGGATCGGTCGAGACCACATTGATCCCCGCCTCGCGCAGACGACGGGCGACATGCCCGCCGCCCGTCGCGACGTCGAGTGCCTGCTCGGCGCCCGCCGACCACTCGACGACGAGATCGAGGTCGGGGCCCTCGCGGTGCGCCTCGCTCTCGCGGTACAGCTCGGCGCGCTCGGACCACGTCATGCCGCCAGCTCCACCGCGCGCTTGGCCGCCTCGAGCATCGTCGGCTCGACGTGCAGGTTCGGCGAGGCCGCCTCCTGGAGCAGCCGCCTCCCCTCCTCTGCGTTCGTCCCGTCGAGCCGGACGACGATCGGATCCTCGATCTCCATCTGCCCGAGCGCCTGGAGGATTCCCCGCGCGACCTCGTCGCAGCGTGTGATCCCGCCGAAGATGTTGAACAGGATCGAGCGCACCTGCGGATCGGCGCTGATCACCTCAAGCGCGTCGACGACACCTTGCGCGCCGCCGCCGCCGCCCAGGTCGCAGAAGTTGGCGGGACGGCCGCCGGCCAGGGCGACGACGTCGAGCGTGGACATGACGAGACCGGCGCCGTTCCCGAGCACACCGACCTCGCCGTCGAGCTTCACGTAGGTGACACCCTTCTCGCGCGCTGCCCGCTCCTCCGCGGGATAGGCGTCGAGGTCACGCATCTCGGCGATGTCGGGATGCTTGTAGAGCGCGTTGTCGTCGACCGTGAACTTCGAGTCGAGCGCCTTGACCTGTCCGTCGGGCGTGACGATCAACGGGTTGATCTCCGTCAGCACGGCGTCAGTGCCGACGAAGGCCGCGTAGAGCTGCTCGGCGATCTTTGCGATCTGCTTCTGCTCGCTCGCATCCTCGACTCCGGCGCCGTAGATCAGGCGACGGGCCTGGTACGGCTGGAAACCCTCGAACGGATCGACGTGCAGGCGCACCAGGGCTTCGGGGCGCTGCTCGGCGACCTCTTCGATGTCGATGCCGCCCTCCTTCGTGAACATGAACAGCGGCTTCTTCTCGCCGCGGTCGAAGGTGAGCGAGAGGTAGTACTCCCGGGCGATGTCGGAGGCGGATTCGATCCAGAGCTTGCGCACGATGTGGCCGTTGATGTCCATCCCGAGGATGGCGCCGGCGTGCTCCTCGGCCTCGTCCGGCCCGTCCGCGAGCTTGATGCCGCCCGCTTTGCCCCGTCCTCCGGTCAGCACCTGAGCCTTGACGACGACCTGCCCCCCGAGCTCCTGCGCCGCCGTCCGTGCCTCAGCGGGCGAGGTCGCAACCCGACCGTCCGAGACGGGGATCCCGAAGCGACGAAACAGCTCTTTGCCCTGGTACTCGTACAGGTCCATGACCGGCTGGCGAGTCTATCCGGCTGTGTGCGCCGTGGTCGTGCTCGCCGGCTGCTCGGGGATCGAACGCCCGACGCTGGCCCCGCCCGCCGAGCCTCAGACGCTCGAGCTCGGCTGGGTCGAGCGCGACGCGTCGACGGGCTTCATGTTCCGCGTCGAGCGTCTCAGGGTCGGCGAGGAGGGCTGGCAAGCCGAGATCGAGGTCACGAATGGCTCCGAGAGCGCCTACCGGGTCGGTCGTGGCAGCGTCGGCCTCGTCCTGCTCGACACGATGAGCCGCGCCGAGGTGCTGCGGCTGACCGACGACCTCAGCCGCGCTCCACCCGCGCTCAGGCCCGACCGGGCCGCACCGGAGGCGCCCGCGGTGCTCGGGCCGGGCGCGTCGTGGGCAGCGACCATCGCCGGCAGCGAGGTGCTGCGCGCGGGGTCGGTCGTCCGCGTGCTCTTCGGGCCGTTCTCGCGTCTCGGCGCCCGCGACGTCACGGCATCCGCGACCGCGCTGTGGGTCACCGAGCACGCGGTTCGGCTCTCGGCCGAAGGGGCATAGACTCGGCACGTACATCGACCGAAGGAGCCGCCATGAGCGAACGCACCAGTCTCACCGACGAAGAGATCCGCACCGACGTCGCCCAGGAGGTCCGGGAGGAAACAGCCGACGCGGACATGGACGACACCGACGCCGACACGGACGACACTGACAGCGACTCTGACAGCGACTCCGACGACACGGACGCCTAGAGGTTCCAACATGATGTGCTTCGTCGCCGGGGTGCGCTGGGGGGTGCGAGACAAGGACGCAGGGAGCGCCCATATGCAGGCATATGGGCGCGACTGAGGACACCGGCTCGCGCCGTCCAGCGCGGTCCGGCGGCACAAGGCTCATTGTGTTGGAGCCTCTCAGCGCGCTCGAGCGTTGCGTCGACCCGGTCGGCGCGGAGGAGTTCCTCGAGAGCTACTGGGAGCGCAGGCCGCTCGCGATCGAGCGGGACGAGGAAGGCCGCTTCGACGACCTCCTGTCGGAGGTGGAGGTCGAGCAGATCGTCAGCTCGGGCGGCCTGCGCTACCCCGGGTTCCGCCTCGTCAAGGCAGGCGAGCAGCTGCGCGCGCGGGACTACACGGTCGACATCCCCTGGCGGCCGACCTCGTTCAGCGGCACGGCGGACGTCGAGCGGGTGCTCGCGGAGTGGGAGCGCGGCGCGACGATCGTCCTCCAGGGGCTGCACCTGACGCGACCGGCCGTCGGCGGGTTCTGCCGTTCGCTCGAGGCCACCCTCGGCCACCCCGCGCAGGCGAACGCCTACTACACACCGCGGGAAGCCCAGGGCCTTCCGGTGCACCACGACACACACGACGTCTTCGTCCTCCAGGTCGCCGGAGAGAAACGCTGGCGCGTGTACGAGCCTGCGCTCGAGCTGCCCCTGAAGAACCAGCGCTATTCGGAGGACCTGGGCGGCCCGGGCGAGACGGTCGAAGACCGGGTCCTGAGGCCGGGCGACACGCTTTACCTTCCGCGAGGGTGGCTGCACGAGGCTGTGACCTCGCAGACCGACTCGCTGCACCTGACGATCGGCGTCAATGTCGTCACGTGGCTCGACGCGTTCAAGGCCGCGCTCGAGGAGCTCGGCGACGACGTCCGGTTCAGACGTTCATGGAGCTCAGACGAGGCCGTTGACGATCTCATCGACGCGCTACGCGCCCGCCTCGGCCGCGAGGCGGTCGAGCGGCGCGCGCGAGCGCGGCTCGTCCGGACCCGCCGCCCACTCCGCGAGGGCCAGATGCGCCAGCTCCGCGCACTGGAGGAGCTCGACCTCGACACGGAGCTCGAGCGGCGCCCATCGGTGATTGCCGACCTCGGCCGGCGCGAGGGCTCGGTCTCGCTCGTGTTCGAGGGTCGCGAGCTGACGTTTCCTGCGCACGTGAACACCGAGCTGGAGGCGGCATTCGGGGCGCAGGAGCCGTTCACGGCCGCGGAGCTTCCTGGATCCCTCGACGATGCGGGCCGCCTGGTCCTCGTCCGCCGTCTCGTGCGGGAGGGCTTCCTGACGATCAGGGACGCGTAGCCACGTAGCGACGGGGCCGCTTGGCCTCCGAGTCGCACGTCAGCTTCGTCAGCTCGCCGATCTCGGCGACCACGTCCAGCTCGCGCCGGCCCACGGGCGTCTCGAACGCGATCGACCACCGCCCGTTCGAGTGCTCGACGGAGGCCAGAGAGAGCTCGTCGAGGCCGGTCAAACCCTCCTCCTCGCGAATGCGCCGCTCCGCCGCCTGCACGGGGAAGGGCCAACAGGAACGGCCTCGATAGTGCGCCAGCGACAGCCGCCCGTCCAGATAGTCGTCCACGACCGACGCAACGTCGTCGCGATCGACTCTGCCGTAGTAGATCCCGTGGGGGAGGCAGACCAGGTTCCCCGCGAAGCGGTCGCCGCCGACGTGAGTCGTCTGCCAGACGGAGCTCGAATCGAGTTGCTCGCTCAAGGCCTCGAAGAGCGGTCGGCCGTAGCGCGCGCAGCACGGATCGTGCTTGCCATGGGTGCAAGCGAGGAACAGCGGCCCGTCGATCGGGACCGCGGCCTCCCAGGGATCGACCTCGCGAAGGTCTTCGTGCTCGTCGAGCTCCAGGCCCCTTAGGTGCTCGCTGCCCTGGCCTGAAGCCGCCGCGTAGACGGCCAAGGTCGGATGCCGCCGGCGGTCGGGGCGGCGGATAAGCAGCACACGTGTCCGGGGACGTTGCGCTCTCAGCTCCGCCAACCGCGCTTTGACCTGATCGGACAGCCCGCTACCGTCGACCGCATCGGAGCTCCAGAGGCCGCGGTACTCGAGGAGCAACCAGTGGTCGATCCGGCTCGCGGTCGCCCCGAGCGGCTCGTCGTTGTCGCGCGAGATCTCGGAGCAGAAAACCCTGGCGGTCGTCACTCGGTCTCGACCATGCAGATGACCTGCCCGGTCTTGACGGGCTCACCCGCAGCGACGGAAAGGCCCGAAACCCGTCCTGTCCGGTGCGCTGCGATTTCGTTCTCCATCTTCATCGCCTCGACGACGCAGAGGACCTGGCCGGCCTCGACCTCGTCGCCTTCGGCCACCTCGACCGCCAGGACCGTCCCCTGCATCGGGCTCACGACCGCGTCCTTGGCCGCACCATGCGAGCCGCCGACCCGCGAGCGCTGCCTTCGACGTCGCGCCAGCTCGGCATGCGGGGGCTCGGGAATCAGGAGCTTGAGGTCGTACCGGCGCCCGTCCAGCTCCGCCTGGACGCGCCGTTCCTGCAGCGGACTGCCGGCGTCCGGCCGGGTGGCTAGGCTTGTTGTCGCATGAGACAACTGTGCCGCTTCTTCCGCAAGCTCCTCCGACTCGACGATCCCATGGCACGCGCCGTCCCCTACGAAGCACGGATGGCGGAGCAGCGCGCGGTGGAAGCCGAGCAACGTCGTTACTCCGTCGATCCGGTACTCGTCGAGCGCGCGCAGCATCCGTCGCCGCGCGTGCTCGCGGTCGGCGCCGTGCACGCAGAGCTTCGCGACCAACGGGTCGTAGAGCGCAACGACCTCCCGACCCGCATCGACGCCGGAGTCGACACGGACCCCGGGCCCACTCGGCTCCCGGTAGCCCGTGATCCTCCCCGGCGCGGGCAGAAAGCCGTTGGACGGATCCTCGGCGTTGATGCGGCACTCGATCGCATGACCGCCGAGGTGGACGTCCTCCTGGCGCAGCGATAGCGGCTCACCTGCCGCGATCAACACCTGCTCGCGGACGAGATCAAGGCCCGTCACGAGCTCGGTGACGGTGTGCTCGACCTGGATGCGCGTGTTCATCTCGAGGAAGAAGTACTCGCCGTCAGCGGAGAGCAGGCCCTCGATCGTGCCGGCCGAGCGGTAGCCGACCGCCCTCGCGGCGTCGACGGCGATCCGGCCGATTCGCTCACGGAGCTCGTCCGAGACCGCAGGTGACGGCGTCTCCTCGACCAGCTTCTGGTGTCGCCGCTGGATCGTGCAGTCGCGCTCCCCGAGGTGGATGACGTTGTCGTGGCCGTCCGCCAGCACCTGCACCTCCACGTGCCGCGGATCGTCCAGATAGCGCTCGAGGTAGACCGCAGGGTCCGAGAAGTACGCCTCGCCCTCCCGCTGAGCGGATTCGAAGGCTCGCTCGACCTCATCCGGCGAGCGGACGACCTTTAGGCCCTTGCCGCCGCCTCCGGCTGAAGCCTTGATCGCGACCGGCCAACCGATCTCGTCCGCGAGCGACTGGACCTCGTCGGCGCTCGTGACCGGCTCGGTCGTGCCGGGAACGATTGGAACGCCGGCCGCCTGCATTCGCTCGCGAGCGGCGACCTTCGAGCCCATGATCTCGATCGCCTCGGGGGGCGGTCCGATCCAGACCAGGCCCGCCTGCTCGACTGCGCGCGCGAAGCCGGCGTTCTCCGCGAGAAAGCCGTAGCCGGGGTGGATCGCTTCCGCACCCGAGCGGCGCGCCGCGTCGAGCACGCGCTCCTGGGCGAGGTAGCTCTCGGTGGGTGGTCCGGGACCCAGCAGGTACGCCTCGTCCGCGACCTCGACGTGGAGCGAGCCGCGATCAGCCTCGGAATAGACGGCGACGGGCGAGATCTCGAGCTCCCGCAGGGTGCGGAAGATGCGGATCGCGATCTCGCCGCGGTTCGCGACGAGCACTTTGGAGAAGGGCGGCACGGCCCGCATATTCTGCTGCCCTGGCGTCAGGGCTCGACTACGCCAGGGTCGTGCCGCGCCTGATCCGCGGGGGTGCCGTCGTCTAGATCCTCGAGCCCGGAGCGCCACCACGCGCTCTCCTCCGGCGGTGCAAGCGCCTGCTCGGCGGCGGCAACCAGGGCGGCGAGCTCCTCCGGATCGGCGGGCTCGGGATGCACCTTCCAGCTCATTAGTGGGAGCGTAGAGGGAACCCCCAAACGGGGGATGCCACGGGCCGCGAAAACCCGGAGAATCGAGCGGGTTCTCGACACGTTCGTCAACACGGAAGGAAACTCCGATGCTCGAGTGGAAGACACGGATACTGACGCTGGCGATCTCGCTTGCCGTAGTTTGGGATCAGCTCGGCGCCCACATCAGCCACAACTGGAACTGGTAGCGGCAGCTCCGGCCTTGGCCATGAAGCGTCTGCCGCCGCGCTTGCTTCTCCTCGTCGGCCCGGTTTGCGGCGCCGGGCTGGCGATCGCCCTGGCGGCGGCGATCTCGTTCGCCACGGGCCCGCTCGGCTTCACTGAAATCGTCGGCCCGCTCGCGCTCGTCATCGCTTCGACCGTCGCCAGCCGCTATCCGGTCCCGATCGAGGGAGCGGAAAGCGGTGGAGTGACGCTGTCGTTCGTCTTCGGCACGAGCGGGATCGTGCTCTTCGGCTGGGACGCGGGGATCCTGATCGCGCTCGCGGCCCCCGCCACAATGCAGCTCATCGAACATCGGCCGCTGGAGCGGGTCGCGTACAACGCCTCGGTCTTCGCGATCGGAGCAGCAGTTGCCGCCGTCCTCGTCGGACTCGTCCCGGGCTCGGGGACGCCGACACTCGTCGCCGAAGTGCTCGTGGCCGCTGCGGCGCAGTACACGATCAACCTCGTCCTTGTCTCCGCCGCCGTGGCCGGCTCGGCACGGCGGGCGTTCTCGCCACTCGTCGGTGCCTCCGCGCGGGCAACGATCGTCCCGTTTGCCCTGATGGCCTCGGCGGCGCTGATGCTGGTCGTGCTCTGGCAGCGTTCGCCGATCCTCTCGGCCGCTCTCGTCGGCCCGCTCCTCGCGATCTCGCTCTACCAGCGGTCGGCGTACCAGGCATTGCGCGCGATGCGACTAGCGCTCACGGATCCGCTGACTGGGCTCGGGAATCACCGCTCGTTCCAGGAGCGCCTCCAACGCGAGCTGTCGAGCGCCGGAGCGCGGAACCTGACGTTCACGCTCTGCATGCTCGACATCGACGACTTCAAGCGCGTCAACGACCGCTTCGGCCATCCCGCCGGTGACAGCGTGCTCGCGCAGATCGGCGCACGACTGCGGCAGAACGGCGAGGCGTTCCGTCTCGGCGGCGACGAGTTCGCACTCCTGCTCCCCGGCCATGGAGCCGAGGAAGCACTGCCGATTGCGCAGTCCATCCTGGACCGGATCGCCAGGCTGAAGCTGGACGACGTCGGATCGGTGACCGCGAGCGCAGGGCTCGCAAGCTTCCCGCAGACCGGATTCGACCGTGACGAGCTGATTCGGCTCGCAGACAGCGCCCTGTACTGGGCGAAGGAGCATGGCAAGAAGCGCGTGCACCTCTACCGGCCGGAGGTCGTCGAGCTCGCCGAGCTGCGCCGGCTCGCCCATGGCCCCGATCGCGCCGCCCGCTTCCGCGCCGCGGCGGGCCTCGCGCAGGCCGTCGACGCACGCGACACGTACACGGGCAGCCACTCGACACGGGTTGCCGAGCTCGGAGCGTGGATCGCGGCACGCCTCGGGCTGGACGTCGAGTTCGTCGAGCTGACGCGACTGGCCGGGAGCCTGCACGACCTCGGCAAACTGGCCGTCCCCGAGGAGATCCTGCGCAAGCCCGGGCCGCTGACGCCGACAGAGCGCAAAGTGCTGGAGCGGCACTCGCAGATCGGCTTCCGCATGCTCGAAAGCCTGGGCGTGGACCCCGTCGCCGAGTGGGTGCTCCACCACCACGAGCGCTGGGACGGAACGGGCTACCCGGACGGACTAGCCGGCAAGGAGATCCCGCTCGGCGCGCGGATCATCTTCGTCGCCGATGCGTACGACGCGATGACCTCGGATCGCGCCTACCGGAGCCGCCTGACGCCGCAGGAGGCGGTCGAAGAGCTGGAGCGCTGCGCCGGGACGCAGTTCGACCCGGAGATCGTCAGCGTCATTGCGCGCGAGCTCGGCTACGCGCCGGCGACGGCCGCCGCAGCCAGCTAGAGCGGGATGTTGCCGTGCTTCCGGCGCGGCCGTGGCTCGCGCTTGGTGCGTGACGTCTCGAGTGCGTCGATCAGCACCGGCCTCGTCCGGCGCGGCTCGATGACGTCGTCGACGTAGCCCCGCTCGGCCGCGACGTACGGATTGGCAAACTGCTCCCGGTAGTCCGCGATCAGCTCCTGCCGACGGGCGTCGGCGTCATCCGAGTCCTCGAGCTCCTTTCGGAAGACGATGTTGACAGCGCCCTCGGGGCCCATGACCGCGACCTCGGCCGTCGGCCATGCGAAGTTGAAGTCGGCGCGGATGTGTTTCGAGCTCATCACGTCGTAGGCCCCGCCGTAGGCCTTGCGCGTGATCACCGCGAGCTTCGGCACCGTCGCCTCGGCATACGCGTACAGCAGCTTGGCGCCGTGGCGGATGATCCCGCCCCACTCCTGCGCCGTGCCCGGGAGAAAGCCCGGCACGTCCACGAAGGTGACGAGCGGGATGTTGAACGCGTCGCACGTGCGGACGAACCGGGCGCCCTTGACGGCGGAGTCGATGTCGAGGACGCCGGCGAGTGTGTGGGGCTGGTTCCCGACGACTCCCACCGAATGGCCACCCAGGCGCGCGAAGCCGCAGACGATGTTCTGGGCGTACCGCTCGTGGACTTCGAGGAAGTCCCCGTCGTCCATGACGCCGCGAACGACGTCCTTGATGTCGTACGGCTTCGTGGGCTCGTCCGGGATCAGCGTGTCGAGCTCGGGGTTCTCGCGATCCGGTGGATCGGTCGGCGGGAAATACGGCGGTGGATCGACGTTGTTCTGCGGGAGGAACGACAGGAGGTACCGAGCGTCTTCGAGGCAGGTCTCCTCGTCGGCCGCAATGAAGTGTGCGACGCCGGACTTGGAGGCATGCGTGGCCGCGCCACCCAGCTCCTCGAACGTCACCTCCTCACCCGTCACCGTCTTCACCACGTCGGGACCGGTGATGAACATGTACGAGGTGTCCTCGACCATGAGCACGAAGTCGGTCATCGCGGGCGAGTAGACGGCGCCACCGGCGGTCGGCCCCATGACAAGGCTGATCTGCGGGATCACGCCCGAGGACTGGACGTTGCGCCAGAAGATCTCCGCGTAGCCGGCCAGCGAGACGACGCCCTCCTGGATCCGCGCACCGCCCGAGTCGTTGATCCCGATCACCGGACAGCCGAACTTCGCGGCCAGGTCCATGACCTTGCAGATCTTCTCCGCGAACGACTCGGAGAGGCTGCCGCCGAAGATCGTGAAGTCCTGCGAGAAGACGAAGACCTTGCGGCCGAAGATCGTCCCGTAGCCGGTGACGACAGCGTCACCGTAGGGCCGCCGTTCCATCATCCCGAAGTAAGGATTGCGATGGCGAACGAAACGATCGAGCTCCACGAACGAGCCGGGATCGAGAAGCTTCTCGATCCGCTCGTGTGCGAGGAGCTTCCCCTGGGAACGTTGGCGCTCGACCGCCTGCTCGCTCGCGGGATGGAGCGCCTCCTCGCGGAGCCGGTTCAGCTCGTCGAGCTTGTCCTGGGTCGAATCGGTGCGATCGTCGGTCGTCGCCACCTGCCGGAGCCTAACTAGCATCGGGTCCATGCTCGACCGCTCGACGATCTGGCCCTACGAGAACGGCGAGCCGGGCGGGTTCTACTACCAGCGCTACGGGCACCCGGCCGGCGTCGAGGCCGAGCGGGCCCTGGGCGACCTCGAAGGCGGACACGCGCTGCTCTTTCCGTCCGGCTCCGGCGCCGTCACCGCGCTGCTCCTGGCTCTGATGGAGCCGGGAAAGACGGTCGCCGTGACGCAGGACGCGTACTACGGAACGCCCGTGCTCATGCGGATGCTCGAGCGCTGGGGCCTGCGGATGGTCGAGTTCGACCAGACCGGGCCGCCGCCGGACCGAGCCGATCTCATCTGGGTCGAGGCGCCGTCGAACCCGCTGCTCACGATGCCCGACTTCGAAGCGGCCATTGCGCACCCGGCGCCGGTGGTCGTCGACTCGACCGCGGCGACGCCCGTCTACCTCCGCCCGCTCGAACGCGGCGCGGACTTCGTCCTGCACAGCGCAACGAAGTTCCTCGGCGGCCACCACGACGTTCTGCTCGGTGCGGTCGTGTGCAAGGCACAGGAGGACTACGACCGGCTGCTCGAGTTCAGGACACGCAGCGGGATCGTTGCCGCGCCGGACCCCGCATGGCTCCTGCTCCGCAGCCTGAAGACGCTGCGGGTCCGCATGGAGGGCATCACGGCCAACGCACAAGAGGTCGCCCGACGGCTGGACGCACACCCGGCGGTCGAACGCGTTCGCTATCCGGGCTTCGGCGGACTGATGTCGTTCGACGTCGCCGGCGGCGCCGATGCAGCGCGGCGTGTCGAGACCTCCACGAAGTTGATCAAGAACGCGACGAGTCTCGGCGGCGTGGAGTCGGTGCTGGAGACCCGCGCCCGCTGGGAGGGCGACCGCGTGCCGGAGAACCTGGTGCGGCTCAGCGTGGGCCTCGAGGACGTCGATGCCTTGTGGGCCGACCTCGAGCGGGCGCTCTCGGCCTAGCAGCTAGCCGGCGAAGCCGCGGCTAATGAGCCATTCGACGAGCGTACGTTCGTACTCTGGGGCAATCGTGCCGTCAGGCAGAGCAAGATCGTGCTCGGCTTCCGCGACGAGGACTATGTCGGCCTCGCCACCGCGGGCTGCACGCCAGGCTTCGATGCTAGGTGTGACCGGCGTCCACGAGTCTGCCTCCCCGTAGAAGAGGAGCGTCGGCACGCGAACCTGCGCGAAGACGGGCCGGGGGTCGAAGTCCATCTCCTCGATCCAGAGCCGGCACCCTTCTTCATCGAGTAGCGTCGGTGGCAGGAAGGTCAGCGGCCACCACGGCTCGTCGAGTCCGGCGAGCAGCTCGGCCTTCAGCTCGTCGCCCCGTTCGCGGCCGCGACCGTGGACCCAGTCCTCGAACGCACGCCGCATTGCGAGCGCCCTTGTAACGACCGCCTCGTTGTAGCCGGCGAGCCTCAGCTGCTCAGCCGTCGCGTACATCATTTGCTCGGACGGCGTTACGCCGGTCGAGGCAATCAGGACGAGGAAGGCGACGCGCTGCGATGCAACTGCGGCGAGCGGGCCGATCCAGGCGCCCTGGCTGAGTCCCCAGAGACCTGCCCGCTCCACGTCGGTCGCGTCCAGCACCGCCAACGCGTCCTTCACCTGGACGCTGAAACGGCCCCGGGATGCGTCGCCTGTCGACTCGCCCTCTCCGCGGCGGTCGAAGGTGACGACGCCTATTCCGGCAGGCGGCAGGACCTCATGCAGATGCCCGTAGAGGACCGAGTCGCCTCTCGTTCCCCCGCCGGCGCCGTGCAGCGCGACGATCGCCGTACTGCCGGCGGGCGAGTAGCTTGCCGCGAGCGTGACGCCTTCGTGCTGGACGGGTAAGTCGTGCATCGCCCGGGAGAGCCGGAGGTCGGATTCGAACCGACGGCCCCCTCATTACAAGTGAGGTGCTCTGACCAACTGAGCTACTCCGGCGTCAGTCGGATGGTAGCCGGGGCTACTGCAGAACCTGGCGGCCGGACTGGTGCTGGTGGATCTTGCGCTTGACCCGCTGGAGCGCGTTGTCGATCGTCTTCGTGTCGACGCCGAGCTCCTCCGCCATCTGCTCGTAGGACGAGCCCTCGAGGTAAAGCCGTAGCGCATCGGATTCGAGCTTCGACAGTCCCGTTCCGAGGCAGAAGACGAGGCTTTGCAGCTCTTCCGTCGAGATCACGCAGATCGAGGGCTCGTCGACCATGGGCCCCGGCAGGGCATCGCCGAGCGTGCAGTCGCCCTCGGACTCCTGGCCGGCCGGCGTCTGGCTGAACGAGACGTACGTGTTCAGCGGCGCGTGCTTGAAGCGGGTAGCGGTCTTGATCGCCGTGATGATCTGCCGGGTGATGCAGAGCTCGGCGAAGCTTCGGAACGACGTCTCCTTGTCCGAGCGGAAATCGCGGACGGCCTTGTAGAGGCCGATCAAGCCCTCCTGGATCAGATCCTCGGAATCGCCGCCGACGAGGAAGTACGAGCTCGCCTTGAGCCGGACGAAGCTTGTGTAGCGGCGGATCAGGACGTCCATCGAGCGCGTGTCGCCGTTGCGCGCCCGGAGGACGAGCTGGAGATCTTCGAGCTCCCGCTCCGCCCGCTGGGCCGGGGTGAGTCGCGTGGCAGGTCTCGCGGCCATGGCGTCGTTGGCAGTGTGACCCGATGCTCGTCCGGGCCAGTCTCATCTTCAACCTGATCTGGAAGGTAGCAGCGACGACCACGTATTACAAGGGTCTTGCACTGGACCCCGAGCAAGTAGGACTGAATTTGCGGTGGTCCCTATTCGATCGGACCACGCCTCATTTGCTCCAGTCGGGCTCTCGTCTCTTCGTCGATGCGATCGCGAACCCTGCTCGGTTGCTCCTCGCTGTGCTCGACCGCCGCCAGGGTGGACGCGAACTCGCGCGAGCTGATCTTGGCGACCTCCTGCCCAGACGTCCCGCGCACGGCCGCATCCGACGAGACGAGGCAGACACGCTCGTTCTTGCGATGCTCGGCGGCCAGCCGCTCGAGCACAGCATCGGCGTTTGAGGCGTACCTCACTTCCAGCGGCCCGAAGCTTGTGTCGTTACCCGCGCCGTCGAAGACGACGACGCCACGGGCGCCGCGCATGGCGACGAAGCTCGCGAGCCCGTCGATCAGCTCGTTCCGGTCTTGGAGCCCTGAGGCGTGGAGGACGTTGTAGCCGTCGAAGAGGTACAGGGTGGGATCAGGCACGACGACGCCTCCGGGCCTCGTAGAGCAACACCGCCGCCGCGACGCTGACGTTCAAGGATTCCACGTTCCCGGCCAGCGGAATCGAGACGAGCCCGTCGCAGGCCCGCCGGACGAGCGGACGGAGCCCTCGGCCCTCCGCGCCGAGCACGAACGCCGCGCCGCCGTCGAGATCCGCGTCCCAGAGCGAAGTCCCGCCGTCAGACGCAGCGCCCCAAACCCAGAGGTCAGGCCCCTTCACGTCGTTGAGGTACCGCGCGAGGTTCTGGACGACTGCGACCGGGAGATGCTCGACCGCGCCCGCCGAGGATCGCGACACGGCCGGCGTCACGCGCGCTGCGCCGTGTGACGGAATGACGACGCCGGTCGCACCCGCTCCCTCGGCGCTGCGAATGACGGCGCCGAGGTTGTGGGGATCGGTGACCTGGTCGAGACAGACGAGAAGCGGACGGTCGAGGGCGGCGAGCTCGTAGGCATCGGCGTAGCGATACGGGCCGACGCGCGCAACGACTCCCTGGTGGTCGCGCGTCCCGGCCTCGTCGGTCAGCGCCCGCTCCGGCTTCACCTGAACGCGCAGGCCCGGCTCGTTCCGCAGCCACTCCTCCGCTGCCAGAGCCCGCTCCGTCGCCCAGACCTCCCTCACCTCACGTGGCCCGCGAACTGCCTCCCGAACCGCGTTGCGACCGTAGACGTGCTCGGTCATCGGGGCACGAGCTGGAAGTCGTCGCCCACGTCGCGAACGTCCCAGCCCGCTTCTGCAATCTCGCCGCGCAGACGGTCAGCCTCGGCGAAATCGCCTCCGGCCCGTGCGTCGCGGCGGCGCTCGGCCAGCTCGACGACGATGTCGGGCGCCGCCGCCGTCTCGGCCAGCGACGCGAGCCCGAACGTGCCGAGCGCACGCCGCAGGAGGTCGTGCTCACGCCACTCGTGCATGAGCGCGAGTGCGTCGGGCGTGTTGAAGTCGTCATCGAGTGCGGCGGAGAAGCTCTCCCACGCATCCGCCGGCGCCGGCTCGGACGGGTTACGAAAGACCTCTCGAAACCGGTCCGCCCTGGCCGCTGCGGCGGCGAGCGTCTCGTCGGAGTAGTCGATCGGCTTCCGCCAGTGACCCGTCAGAAAGTAGACGAGCAGCGTCTCCCGACCCCACTCGTCGAGCGCCTCGCGGATCGTGACGACGTTCCCGACGGACTTCGCCATCTTCTCGCCGGTGAAGCGAAGCATCCCGTTGTGCGTCCAGATCCGGGCGAACTCGTGCCCGAGCGCGCGTGACTGCGCCAGCTCGTTCTCGTGGTGCGGGAAGACGAGGTCGAGGCCGCCGCCGTGGATTTCGAACACGGGGCCGAGCAGCTCCTCTGCCATCACCGAGCACTCGATGTGCCATCCCGGCCGGCCGCGGCCCCAGGGCGAGTCCCACCAGGTGTCCTCGTCCGGCTTGTTGGCCTTCCAGAGGGCGAAGTCGCGCGGGTCCTCCTTGAGCGGGTTCGGCTCCTGGTCCTCGACCTGGTCGGGCCGCTGGCCCGACAGACGGCCGTACTCGGGATCGCGCGCGACGCGAAAGTAGACGTCGCCGTCGACCGGATAGGCGAAGCCCTGCTCGACGAGCTGCTCGATGAAGCGGACGATCTGCGGAACCATCTCGGTCGCCTTGGGCAGGTGGTCCGGCATGCCGAGGCCGAGGTCGCCCGTGTCTTCGAGGTACCACTTCGTCACCCGCTCCGCGAGCTCGGCGCTCGACCCCGGCGCCGCCTCGTAGATCTTGTCGTTGATGTCGGTGATGTTGTGCACGAAGACCACGTCGTAGCCACGGAACTGGAACCACGAGCGCAGCCACATCCCCACGACGAACGGACGCGCATTCCCGATGTGCGCCCGCGCGTTCACCGTCGGGCCGCAGATGTACATCCGCACCGGGCCCGGGGGCTCCGGGAGCTCCTCGAGCTTACGCGTGAGTGTGTTGTAGAGCCTGATCGACACGGCGCAGCGCTTCCTCTTTCGGCAACGCGGCCAGTATCGCCGCTAGCTCAGGCCCCCGGTCGCGGCCGGTCAGCGCGAGCCGCAGGGTGCGCAGGTCACCGCCGACCGCCTTCAGCTCGCGGACGACCGTGCGCGGATCGCCGCCGGCAAGCTCTTTGAACCGCTCCAGCGTTTCTCGATTCACCGGAGCGCTGACGGGCTCGGGCGAGGCCAGCATCGCCGCGTACTCCTTCACCTCCGAGAGATCGCGAGCACCCCGAAGCGCGGGAGCAAACGACGGCGGGGCGTCGGCAACGGCGGCGAGCTCGGCGTCCGACATGGCCCCGATCACATCGGTCGATAGCCGTCGGATCCGCGAGAGGTCGTAGTGCACGTCATGCCGTGGGAGGCCCAGCTCGTCGAGGTAGCCGCGAACGGCCGCGGCCGGGATGCCGATCCCGCGCAGCGACTCGATGGTTGAACCCGCGGCTCGCTTGGAGAGCTTCTTGCCGTCGTTCCCCAGGATCAGTCCATGGTGGACGTACTCCGGCGCGGTCGTACCGAGCGCCTCGTGCAGCTGCCGGTGCAGCTGCTCGTTCGGTCGGTGATCGTTCCCGCGATAGACGTGCGTGATCCCGAAGTCGATGTCGTCGACGACGCTGGCCAGGTGGTAGGTGGCGGTTCCGTCCTCGCGGAGCAGCGTCGTCCTCCCGTAGCGCTCGCCGCCGAGCTGTGCGGCGGCCTCCCTGTAGCGCTCCTGACGCTCGCTCTGTCGCGTCGGCCCCTCGTCCCACTCGATTCCGAGCCACCCGAGGTCGCTAAGGATGGCTTCCTCCCCACCGGCGACGTTTCGCGCCGAGTCCGTGTCGTCGATGCGAAGCAGCATCGAGTCACCCTCGCGCCGGTTGATCACGGCACTGAGCGCATTGCCGATATGGAGGGACCCGGTCGGGCTGGGCGCGAAGCGAACCTTCTTCATCGCCCGGCTGAATCTAGCGGCCGCCCGGTTCGAGAGCCGGGCGGCCGCTGTGAGTCAGTGCTCAGTCGTCGTCGTCGTGGTCATGGTCGTGGTCATCATCGACAGGCTGGAAGTAGTGCCTGTCGCGGTACTTGGCGACCTGTCGGCCGATCGTCGCGCCCTGCACGTCCGGGTTGAGGAAGTGGATACCGGACCACATCCGTGCGTAGACGACCTCATCGATCGCCTGCGAGAAGCGGGTGAAGCTCCGCGTCAAGCCGCCGTTGTTGGTGTCGGTCCAGCCGATCCTGTCCGTTCCGAAGAACTGCTGCATCGTCTTGACGATCGAGCCGCTCAAGCCAGCATGCCCGGATGGGTGATCCGGGTACGGCGGAGTCGGGATCAGCGGCAGCCAGCCAGGGTCCGCCTCAGTTCGTGGGTTGCCGTCCGTGTTTGCCTCGCGGATCGCCGTGATCGGCCGCCAGAACGACCAATGAGCCTTGTCGTCCCAAACGTTGATGAGGGCATCCGAGGCCGTCAGGTAGAGCATGCCGAACAGTCGCGCGTTGTCGACCAGAGACAGTCCCTGCTGTGCCGACACGGTCCGGAAGATGCGATTCCAGGTCGCCGGTGGGTTCTCCGCCCAGTAGCGGGCCGCCAGCGTTTGATCGGCTGTCCGCTTCGTGCTCGTCAGCGAGCCGAGCGACTTGACCTGGTCGAACTCTTTCGCGTACCTGCGACTTGTCAGCCGGTAGGGCCCGTCCGAGCGGAACTGCGAAGAGCTCCGGATCAGGAACGGCTTCACGTCCTTGAGCCACGCGTTCGGATCGTTGACGAACGCCGGCAGGACCGGCCGCCATGCGCCCGGCACGGTGCCGACGACGAAGCGGAACAGACCGAAGCGGCCGTCAGCCGTCCGGGCCGCGATCATTGCCGCCGCCGCAGCCTCACCGACGGCGATTCCACGTGTCTTCGCCGAGCTGTCCGAAATCCCGGCGAGCGTCGCTGCGTACTGCGCGTCGAGCGCCGGCTTCTGAACCGGAACGATGCTGAGTAGCACTCGGTACGCCGCTGTCGCGGCAGCCGCCTCCTTCGAGTCGGAGGGCGTCGCCAGGCGTGACGTGATCAGGTACCCCTCGTAGCCGCCGTCGATCGCGTTCACGGCGTCGTAGACCGCGCCCTGCACCATCGCCATATGCGGCACGGACTGCTGCGGCGGCTGGGCGCCGGTCACGAAGATCGCGTTCGACGCGTTCAGGTTCCAGTCCGTCACCGCGTCCGCATGAGCGGTCGCAGGGGCGGCAAGCACAACGGCCGCGAGGACCGCCGTGATGTATCTGAGCATGGGCTCTCACTCTCCTTCGTTTGCTGTCCTGGCTGAAGATGCGCCACGTCTTCCTGCGCGTCGTTCACACGGCCGACGGACACACTGTCAAGCGCGTTACACAGGCTCGTTCAACCCGGTGATGGAGTCCATTCGACATTCGTCGTATCTTTGAAGGCCGTGCATGCACTCACGCGAAGCGACTCTGAGCGTCTGCTCCGGTTCGTCGGCGAGGCGGAGAGCCTCGGCGGCGATCAACCGTTTACCGGCGACCTGCTCGTCGAGCTGGGGCGACTTGTCGAGGCCGACTGGGTCGCATACAACGAGCTCGACCGCGTGCGGCGCCGTCCTCTTCTGTCCGTCAACCGCCCGGGTGACGAGGAAGACGCCGTCGGCGATGACATTGACGCCATTTTCTGGGACATCGTCGTCGACGAGCACCCTGTCTGCCTTCGACACCAGCAGGGCCACTTCGCCGCCCTGAAGCTGTCGGACTTCCTCTCGCCCCGAAAGTTGCACCGCACGCGTCTCTACGACCTGTGGTTCCGACCATTCGGAGTCGAACACGAGCTCAACGTCCCGCTTCCCTCGCCCCTGTGGCACACGAAGACGTTCCTCTTCGACCGTCGGGGCGGCCCGGACTTCACCGAGCGTGACCGGCTCGTCCTGAATCGGCTTCAGCCGCACCTTGCTCGCCTCTGGCGCGCGGCCAGAACGCGACGTCTTCTGTCGGCAGCGTTCGCGGCGCTCGAGCGTGCGTCGGCGCACGATTCGAGAGGCGTCATCCTGTTCGGCCGGGCCGGCCAGATCGAGTTCGCCTCTGCACCGGCGCGCCGGCTCTTGCGCGAGTTCTTCCCGGATTGGCGAGACGGACGCCTTCCGCCTGCGCTCGACGAGTGGCTCGAATCGGGCGCGAAGGTCCCTCTCGTCCACAAACGTGGCCGACGGCAGCTCGGCGTCGAGCGCTCGGACGGTGCACTCCTCCTCGAGGAGGGATCGCGGGATGTCCTCCTGACCGCCCGCGAGCGCGAGGTGCTCGCCTGGGTCGCTCGGGGCAAGACGAACGCCGAGATCGCACAACTCCTCTGGCTCGCGCCGAGCACGGTGCGCAAGCACCTCGAGAACGTCTACGCCAAGCTCGGCGTCAACACCCGCACCGCTGCTGTCGCGCGCTTCCTCGGCTTGATCGACGCCGAGGCCGAAGCCTCCTAGATCCAGCCTCGTTCTTCGTACGGAGGCGAACCTACTCCAGCATCACGCTGCTCCATAGTTCGCGGTGTGCAGGGAGCGCTTCTCTCCTGGTTCGGGCAGCACCGGCGCGATCTGCCCTGGCGCAGGACGCGTGATCCGTACTCGGTGCTCGTCTCGGAGGTGATGCTCCAGCAGACGCAGGTCCCGCGAGTCGTGCCACGGTATCTCGCCTGGCTGGAGCGCTGGCCCACGGCGCAGGCACTGGCCGCTGCGCCGCGCCACGAGGTGATCCGCGCTTGGCAAGGGCTCGGGTACAACCGCCGAGCCGTCAATCTGCATCGCGCCGCTCAGGTGATCGCCGAGTCCGGCTGGCCGGCTGACCTGACGGACCTCCCGGGCGTCGGGCGTTACACGGCGGACGCGGTGCGTCGGTTCGCCTTCGACGAGCCGGTGCTTCCGGTGGACACGAACGTGAGGCGCGTGCTCGAGCGCACCGGCGGTGCGTTCGGCCCCGAATCGGCGGCGGCGTTAATGGATCTCGGCGCGACGGTCTGCCTCGCTCGCATCCCGCGCTGTGGCGTCTGTCCGCTCGCAGCCTCGTGTCCTTCGCGAGATCGCCGCTTCGAGCCGCTTCGCAAGCAGGGCCGCTTCGAGGGCTCGTTCCGCCAGCGACGAGCGGAGACGCTGCGGCTCGTCGCCGCCGGCCACACGACCGGCCTCGACGCCGACGCCGTCGCGTCGCTCGAGCGCGACGGTCTGGTCGAAGTCCGCGCCGGCCTCGCCCAGCTGCCGCAGTGACGCTCCGGTTGGGGTCAGACCCCAGCGCCGGAGTGTGACGATTGACGCGTCAAACGGTGACGTTCCGTCCACGGTTTGGCTTCCCGAAGCCGAGAGCCGTGTCCCGTCTGGGGACGAAGCCGTGACACAGTCGTGACAGGGTCTGACCCCGCTCCGCCCGGCGGGTAGGCGGCGAGGCGAGACCTGCCCTACCGGGACAGCAGTGCGACGGCCTGGGCCGCCAGACCCTCCCGTCTGCCCGTGAAGCCGAGGCGATCGGTTGTCGTGGCACGAACGGCGATGCGATCGACCTCGACGCCCATCGTGTCCGCAAGCCGGCCGCGCATGTCGTCGCGGCGGTCGGCGATCCGCGGCGCTTCACCGATCAGGACACAGTCGGCGTTGACGAGCTCGAAACCGGCATTCGTCAGCTTCCCGTAGGCGTTGCGCAGCAGCAGCAGCGACGAGACTCCTCGGAGGGAGTCGTCCTCCGACGGGAAGAGCGAGCCGATGTCGCCAAAGCCGGCGGCTCCGAGCAGTGCATCGATCAGCGCGTGCGTGACGACGTCGCCGTCCGAGTGACCGGAAAGGCCCCGATCCTCGTCGAACCGGATGCCGCCGAGGACAAGTGGAATCCCGTCGGCGAAGGCGTGCGCGTCAACACCCAACCCCACGCGGAGATCGCTCACCCGAGCAGCTCCTGGCGGGCCTGCCGGCCCTCGAACACCGTCACAGTGTCGTAGCCGGCGTCCTTCGCGTGCCCGATGGCCCGGTCGAGGTCGCGACCGACGTTTTGCGGGATATGCGCATCGGAGGCGAGCGTCATCTCGACACCACGCTCCTTCGCCTGGCGCAGGAGTTCCGCGTTCGGATAGAGCTTGCCGTGCGGCTTGTGGAGACCCGCGCTCGAAACCTCGACCCGCACGCCTTCCAGCGACTCCGCCACGGCTGACCAGTCCCAGGGGATTTCCGGGCCGTGCATCTTCACGAGGTCGGGATGAGCAAGCGTGTCGAAGAGACCGCTGGCCGCCGCACGACCGAGCATCTCGTAATAGCGGCGCCACGCCTCTTCGACGCCGACCTCCTCGACGAGGCTCGGCTCGCCGTCGATCCCCTTCTGGTCGATGAAGTGAATCGACCCGACGATGTAGTCCCACGGGTACGGCGCCAGAATCTGCCGGGTCTCCTCCTCTCGAGCGGGCTCGTAGTCGACCTCGAGCCCAAGCTTGACCGGCATTCCGTTGCGCTTCGCCTCGAGGACCGCGTCGACGTAGGCGTCGAGCGGATGTTGACAGCGCTGCAAGTGGTACGGCGCCGACCAGAGCGGCCGCGTCTCCTCGAAGTAGTACACGTGCTCCGTGAAGCCGATCTCTTCGATGCCTCGAGTTCCGCAACTGCGACGAACCGCTCGACCGCCTCGACCGTGTGCTCGATCGACTCATCAGGCGCACGTAGGTGCATGTGGTAGTCGACGATCAATCGGCGGGCGTGAGCCAGGCGGCGACTGTCTCGAGGTCCGTCGGCTCGGTGATCTTCAGCAGGCGCCGGTCGCCCGGTACGACCTTGATCCGGCCGCCGCGCGCCTCGACCAGGGCCGCGCAATCGGTGGCCTCGCCGCCGGCGGCGGCGGCATCGCGCAGCGCCGACGACACGAATGCCTGGGGCGTCTGCGCGCCGACGAGGCTCTCGCGGTCGACGGTCTCGACGACCTGGTCGCCTTCGACCCGCTTGACGGTGTCGGCGACCGGTAGCACCGGCACGACGCCGTCCCACCCTTCGTTGAGCGCTGTCATCAGTCGCTCGAGCACGTCCTCGGGAAGCACCGGCCTGGCCGCGTCGTGCACGATGGTGACGGCGGCATCGTCAGGCACCTCCGCGAGCCCGGCGCGCACGGACGCGGTTCGGCTCTCACCGCCGGGAACGACGCTGATGACCTTCCCGCAGCCGAGCTCCTCGGCGAGCAAGATCACCGGCTCCTCCCAGTCGGGCGGCGCGGCAACGACGATCGAGTCGACCCACTCGGACCACTCCAGCCGCTCGAGGCTCTCTGCCAGGAGCGGACGCCCGTTCAGCTTCGCGAAGGCCTTCGGCCGGTCCAGCCCGAGTCGCTCGCCGCGGCCTGCCGCGACAATCACGGCCCAAACGGACATGAGGCGGCGTGCTGGGCTACGCCGGAGCGCCGGCCTTGGCGCGCTTCTTCGCGTCGTTGTCCGAGACGAGGACCTCGTCCAGCCACTCCGACGTCTCCTCTTCGTCGAGGCCCTTCGCGTACATCAGCTCGCTGATGAGGATCTTCTTGGCTTTGACGAACATCTGTTTCTCGCCGGTGGACAGACCCTTGTCCCGGTCGCGGAGCGAGAGGTTCCGCACCACCTCGGCGAGCTCGAAGATGTCGCCGGTCTTCATCTTGTCGCGGTTGTGCTTGAAGCGACGGTTCCAGTTCTTCGGCATCGTCGTCCCGTTGCCCGTGAGCGCCTTGACGACTTCCTTGACGGTCTCCTCGTTGATGACCTTCCGCAGCCCGACCTTCTCGCAGTTGTCGGCGGGCACGTTCACGGTCATGTCGTTGTGAAGGATCTGAATCGTTAGGTACTCGCGCCTTTCACCCAGCACCTCGCGCGAGTCCTTCTTCACGACAGTGCCTGCCCCGTGGTGTGGATACACCACCTTGTCGCCGACCTTATACAAGCCCGACCTCCCCATCCCAGACGTTTACACGGCAAACCGCCGGCGGGTGACGAAACCGCCGGCGACTAGCTTTCAGTATAGCCGAAACTTCACCAAAAAGCGACCGTTTCCAGGGATTTTCCGCGCTCGGAGCGTAAAATCCCTGCTAGCGGCCGGGTTCGGTGTCGGCGTTGTCGGCGAGCGCAGCGCGGATCGCCTGTCGAACCGTGTCGACCGCCTTCGTCTCGAGGCCCCGCCGCTTCTTCGTCGCCGCCGGGACGATCGCGCTCCGGAGCCCGAGCTTGGTGCACTCCTCCAGCCGGCGGTCTGCTTGCGCCGCGGGGCGAAGTCGGCCGGTCAGCCCGATCTCGCCGAACGCCGCCGTTCCGGCCGGGATCGCCGCGCCCTTTGCCGCTGACGCGATCGCCAGCCCGACGGCCAGATCGGCGCCGGGCTCGTCGATCCTGAGGCCGCCGGCGACGTTCACGAACACATCCGCTTGGCCCAGCGCGACCCCGCCGTGGCGGGTGAGCACGGCGACGATCATCGCCAGCCGCTTCGGGTCGACACCGGTCCCGACCCTCCTCGGCATGGCGAGATCCGTCGGCGCGACGAGTGCCTGGATCTCGAGCAGCAGCGGCCTCGTTCCCTCGAGCGCGCAGGCGACAGCCGAGCCGACCTCCTCCTCGCGCGCCGCCCCGAACAGCGCCGACGGGTCGGGCACGCCGACCAGCCCCCCGCCGGTCATCTCGAAGACGCCGAGCTCGTTCGTCGACCCGAAGCGATTCTTGGCCGCCCGCAGGACGCGGTGAGCGTGGTACCGGTCGCCTTCGAACTGGAGCACGCAATCGACGAGGTGCTCGAGCACGCGCGGCCCGGCGACGGCGCCGTCCTTCGTCACATGGCCGACCAGGAAGAGAGCCACTCCAGCCTCCTTCGCCACCCTGAGCAATCGAGCGGAGGCCTCGCGCACTTGAGCGACCGAGCCCGGTGCGGATCCGACGTCCGACGAGTAGAGCGTCTGCACCGAGTCGATCACGCAGACCGCGGGCCGCTCCTCTTCGAGCGTCGCGCAGATCGTGTCCAAATCCGTGTCGGCCAGGATCTCGACGGCGCCCGCTCCCCCGAGGCGTTCGGCTCTCATCCGAACCTGGGCGGTCGACTCCTCACCTGTGACGAGTAGCGCCCGCCGTTCCTCGCTCATCGCTCGAAGGGCCATGAGCAACAACGTCGACTTGCCCACCCCGGGCTCCCCGCCGACGAGGACGAGTGAGGCGGGTACGAGCCCGCCGCCGAGCACGCGGTCGAGCTCGGCGACGCCGGTCGTCATCCGCTTGGCTTCGTCGGCCGCCACGTCGACAAGACGAAGGACGGGCCTGGGCGCGGCGCCCTTGCCCTGGGAGAGTGACGGCGCCGATTCCTCGACGAGCGTGCCGAAGCTCCCGCAGCCCGGGCAGCGACCGAGCCAGCGGCCCGTCGCCTGGCCGCACTCCGAGCAGGCGTACTTGAGAGCGGCTTGGGCCATGCCCGGACTCTAGGTCTCGACACGGACGGTCTTTCGTGCCGACTTCGTGCCGATTGTGGAACCTGCGCTGCGGCTTCTTCACGCCGGTCGGAATCGATGCGCGGCCCGACGGATCGACGAGCGGTCCGGCGGATAACGACCTCGTTCGGCCTAGGCTAGACAACGACGCTGTTAGGCCGGGGACTACGAACGCCTCGCCGACAGACGGATGTCGACGCTCTGCCAGGGGTGAACTGCAAAGCTCTCGGCGTGGACGCCGTCGAGGGCCCGATCAACGTCTGGGACTACGAGCAGTTCGCCGAGGAGGCGCTCGACGAGGGCGCGTTCGGTTACTTCGCGGGCGGCGCAGGCGACGAGCACGCGGTGCGGGCGAACCTCACGGCGTTCGACAACTGGCGGCTTCGGCCGCGCGTCCTCGTCGGCGTCCGTGACGTCTCGACGGAGACGACGGTGCTCGGGAGCCGAGATCTCGATGCCGATTCTCACGGCGCCGGTGGCGTACCTGCGGATGGTGCACCCCGACGGCGAGGTCGCCGTCGCCCGTGCCGTGGCCGAGGCCGGCACGATCGTGTGCCTCTCGTCGTTCGCGACCTCGAGTCCCGCAGAGGTCGCCGACGCAGCTCCCGAAGTAGGACGTTGGTATCCAGCTCTACTGGCACCCGGACCGCGGGATAACAAAGAGATGATCGACCAGCGCCCGGGAGGCGGAGTTCTCTGCGGTCGTCCTGACCGTCGACCTGCCGGTGCTCGGCCGCCGAGAGCGTGATCTCCGGACGGGCTTCGCGATCAACCCGGGGTACGAAGGATCGGCGTGTACCCTCAGCTCTGGACGACATGGGTGTGGTCACCCCGGCCTCGGCGGCGCAGCTGGTCGACCCGAGTCTGACCTGGCGCGACCTCGAATGGCTGCACGAAAACGCCGGCCTGCCGGTGATCGCCAAAGGCATCCTCACGGCCGAGGATGCCGTGCTCGCCGCGGACCACGGCTGCGCGGCAGTCGTCGTCTCGAACCACGGCGGTCGCCAGCTCGATCGGCGGTCGCGTCACTCGATGCGCTGCCCGAGGTCGTCGAAGCGGTCGGCGACCGAGCGAGATCCTGATGGATGGCGGGATCAGGCGAGGGACGGACGTTGCGATCGCGCTCGCGCTGGGCGCACGGGCAGTGCTGGTCGGACGCCCGTTGTCTGGGGGCTCGCCGCCCGCGGCGCCGAGGGCGTCGCAGCACGTCCTCGAGCTGCTCCGCGACGAGCTAAAGCTCGAGGTCTCGCCCTGCTCGGCTGTCCGTCGCCCGACGCAGTCGGGCCGGCGCACGTCAGGCGCGCCTAGAGCTCTGCCGACTCGTCCGAGTCGTCGTCCCCGCCTTCGCTCTTGGGCTCGTCAGCGGGAACGGTGACCTTCTCCGGCTCGGGCGGCGCGCCCGGGATGACGGTCATCTCGACCTCGTCGTCCGTGTCGGGCTTCCGGCTGACGAGAATCGTCGAGCCAGGCTGGATCGTCCGGCCGAGGACGAAGTCCGCGAGCGGGTCCTCGATGAACCGCTGGATCGCGCGCTTGAGCGGACGGGCGCCCATCGTCGGGTCGTAGCCCTTGTCGACGAGCAGCTCCTTGGCGTCGTCGGTGAGCTCGATCTCCGTGTCGTGCTCGCCCATCTGATCCTCGAGCCGCTCCATCAGCAGGTCGACGATCTGCAGGATCTCGTCGCGCGTGAGCTTGTGGAAGACGTTGACCTCGTCGATCCGGTTGAGCAGCTCGGGCCGGAAGACCTTCTTCAGCTCGCCCATGATCCGGTCTTTCATCTCCTCGTAGGAGAGGCCGGAGTCGTCGCCGAGCGAGAAGCCGAGCGTCTGGTTCTTGGAGATCGTCGCGGCGCCGATGTTCGAGGTCATGATCACGATCGTGTTCCGGAAGTCGACCTTGCGCCCCTGGGCGTCGGTGAGCTTCCCGTCCTCGAGGATCTGGAGCAGGATGTTGAACACGTCGGGGTGCGCCTTCTCGATCTCGTCGAGCAGCACCACCGAGTACGGCTTCCGGCGGACGGCCTCGGTCAGCTGGCCGCCCTCGTCGTAGCCGATGTAGCCCGGAGGCGAGCCGACGAGCCGGGACACGGAGTGTTTCTCCATGTACTCCGACATGTCGACCTGGATCATGGCCTCCTCGTCGCCGAACAGGAACTCGGCGAGCGTACGTGCGAGCTCGGTCTTCCCCACGCCTGACGGGCCGAGGAAGATGAACGAGCCGGTCGGCCGCTTCGGATCCTTGATGCCCGCGCGGGCGCGGCGGATCGACTTGGAGACGGCGACGATCGCCTCCTCCTGCCCGATCACGCGCTTGTGCAGCTCCTCCTCCATGCGGATCAGCTTCTGGGACTCGGCCTCGGTCAGCTTGAAGACCGGAATGCCCGTCCACATCGAGACGATGTCGGCGATCTCGTCCTCGCCGATGATCGGCTTCTCGCCGCCCTCCTCGTTCTGCCAGCTCTCCTCGAGGTCGCGACGCTTCTGCGTCAGCTTGCGCTCCTTGTCGCGAAGCGATGCGGCCTTCTCGAACTCCTGGGCCTCGATCGCCGCTTCCTTCTCGGCGCGGACCTTCTCGATCTCCTCCTCGAGCTCGCGGTGCCGCGGCGGCGCGCTCATCGTCTTGATGCGCATCCGTGACGCGGCCTCGTCGATCAGGTCGATGGCCTTGTCGGGCAGGTGGCGGTCCTGGATGTAACGGTCGGCGAGCACCGCAGCCGCGCGCAGACGCCTCGTCGGAGATCGTGCAGCGGTGATGCGCCTCGTAGCGGTCACGGAGACCGCGCAGGATCTCGACCGAGTCGTCCACGGACGGCTCGTCGACCCGGATCTGCTGGAAGCGCCGCTCGAGCGCCGCGTCGCGCTCCAGGTACTTGCGGTACTCGTCTAGCGTCGTCGCGCCGATCGTCTGGAGCTCGCCGCGGGCGAGCGCCGGCTTCAGGATCGAAGCGGCGTCGATCGCGCCTTCGGCGGCACCGGCGCCGACGAGGTTATGGAGCTCGTCGATGAACAGGATGATGTCGCCCCGCTGGGTGATTTCCTTCATCACCTTCTTCAGGCGCTCCTCGAACTCACCGCGGTACTTCGAGCCGGCGACTAGGGCGGCGAGGTCGAGTGTGTAGATCTGCTTGTTCTTCAGGAGCTCGGGCACCTGGTTCGAGGAGATCCGCGCAGCGAGACCCTCGACGACGGCGGTCTTGCCGACGCCCGGCTCACCGATCAGCACGGGGTTGTTCTTCGTGCGGCGCGACAGGATCTGCATCACGCGCTCGATCTCGGTCTGACGGCCGACAACCGGGTCGAGCTTCGCTTCGGCGGCGAGCTTCGTCAGGTTGCGCCCGAACTGGTCGAGCAGCTTCGAGCTCTTCGCCTTCTCGCCCGCGGCGCCCCCGCCTTGCTGGCGCCGGCCGGGGCCGGAGAGCATGCGGATGATCTCGTTGCGGATCTTCTCGGCGTCGGCGTCGAAGTCGAGCAGGATGCGTGCAGCGACGCCCTCGTTCTCACGGACGAGGCCGAGCAGGATGTGCTCGGTGCCGATGTAGTTGTGGCCGAGGGACAGCGCTTCGCGCAGCGCGAGCTCGAGCACCTTCTTCGCGCGCGGCGTGAACGGGATCTGGCCGGTGGTGACCTCGTCCCCCTGGCCGACGATCCGCGCGACCTGCGCGCGCACCTCTTCGACGGTGATGTCGAGCGACTCGAGCACACGGGCGGCAAGCCCTTCCTCTTCACGGAGCAGGCCGAGCAGGATGTGCTCCGTGCCGATGTAGTTGTGCTTCAGCGCACGTGCCTCGTCCTGTGCGAGGACAACAACTTGGCGAGCCCGCTCTGTGAAGCGCTCAAACAACCTTCGAAGCCCCCTTCCGCGACATTTCCACTACTCGGCCGGTTCCGCCGGCCTCAGGTCGAAGGTCGGCCCATGGTAGCTCAGGGCTCGGCGTCCACGTCGTCCTCTCCGAGGATGGCGGCAACTCTTTACGGGCTCGTAACGACATGCTTGTACAAACGTTTCGGCATTCAGGCCGAACTGGTTTAGAGGATCCACTCCGGAAGGTAGTGTCACCCGCCGTGGCCGACCGGACTGCGCTCGTCACCGGAGGAGCCGGATTCATCGGCTCGCACCTCTCGGAGCTGCTGCTCGAACAGGGTTGGGAGGTCTACGCATTGGATGACCTCTCGACGGGCTCCGAGGCGAACGTCTTCCACCTCTCGCGCAATCCGCGCTTCCACCTCACCGTCGAGTCCGTGCTGTCGGAATCCGTCGTCAGCGAGCTCGTCCACCGGAGCGACGTCGTCTACCACCTCGCCGCTGCGGTCGGCGTCCGGCTGATCGTCGAGCAGCCGGGCCGGGCGCTCCTGACCAACGTTCGAGGAACCGAGAACGTCCTCGAGTACGCCGGCCGGTTCGAGAAGCCCGTGCTCGTCGCTTCGAGCTCCGAGGTCTACGGCGACCATGTCGCCGAGAACCTTCCGCTCGCCGAAGACGCGCGCCGGATCTACGGGCCCACGACAGCGAAGCGCTGGGCCTACGCAGACTCGAAGGCGATGGACGAGTTCCTCGCACTCGCCCGGCACGAGGAGCAGGGCCTCCAAAGCGTGATCGCACGCCTGTTCAACACGGTCGGCCCGCGGCAGAGCGGCGAGTACGGGAACGTGATCCCGCGTTTCGTCGAGGCGGCGCTCGCGGGCACACCGCTCGAGATCCACGGCGACGGGACGCAGACGCGCTGCTTCTGCCACGTCGCCGACACGACTCGGGCGCTCGTCGCGCTGATGGAGGATCCCGCGACGAGAGGCGAGATCTACAACGTCGGCTCCACCGAGTCGGTGACGATCCTGGAGTTGGCCGAGCGCGTGCGTCGCGCCACAGAAAGCTCGTCGGAGCTCCTCTTCGTCCCGTACGAGCAGGTGTACGGGCACGGGATCGACGAGATGTTCCAGCGCATGCCGGCGATCGACAAGATCACAGCGGCGGTTGGCTGGGCCCCGACGATCGATCTAGATCGCATCCTCGAAGAAGTCGTCGAAGACGCCCGGCAATCAGCCTGGGCGAGGGCCTGAGTCGCTCGGCCAAAACGGACAGCGTTCGGTCTTCGCAGCATGGAGCACAGAGCGATCCGCCGCCGGAGCGGCTTCGCCCCGCGGGAGGCTCACGAACAAAGAACCGGTGGACGGAGCAGGCCAGAAGCCGGCTGCATCATCGACGGCGCCTTGTGCTCTCGCCGGTCACCGCCTCGTAAAGCTCGACGAGGCGGTGGATGTTTGCCTCCACCGTGAGCTCGAACCGGGCGGCTGCGATGCGGCGACGGAACTCGACCATGTCGATCGCCGATAGCTGCCCGACCAAATCGTCGAACGTGGCGAGGCTTAGCCCGAGCCCGCCGTCGCAAACCAGCCGCGTGAGCGCGCGGTGCCCCAGCGTCAGCACGGGCAGGCCGCAGCCCACGTACTCGTAAAGCTTGTTCGGGAGGCAGGTATCGAGGTGCGCCCCGTTCAGCGCGGAGTTGAAGCCGGCCCAGCCGAAATCGTACGCAGGCAGCCCCGCGAGCAATCGCAAGGGCGGAAGCGTCGCATGCACGCGCAAGCCCGGCAGCGCGGCCGCGAGCTGGGCGTACACCGGCACGGCCCGCGATGGGTAGACGTCGAGGGATAAGCCCTCGCCCACGATCGCCCGAAAGATCCCGCACAGGTCGTAGTGGCCGCCGTTCGTGGAGAGGGTTCCCTGGTAGACGAGATGCGGGGGGTGGCCGTTCCTGCGCTCCGGAGGCGGCAAGACCGACGGCAAATCGCGCCGCAGCGCGTAGTTCGCGAACGCGAGCGTCGGCGCCCTCACGTGGTAGCGGGCGTGGATCTCCTCCAAGAGCTCCTCCGAGACCGCCACCAGCGCGGAACACTCCTCGACCGCAAGTTGCTCGAGCACGAGCGGCTCGTCCGGCTCCAGGAAGCCGTGCTCGTAGGGGGTCTGCCTGAGGCTCTGGAGGTCGTGGACATCGTGGACGACCGGGACGTGGCCGGAGAAGAGTTCGAGCGCGACTGCGGTGAGCGAGTCCGGGAGGTTGTGGCTGTGGATGAGATCCGGGCGAAACTCCTCGCCCGCGGCTCGCAGGCCTTGGATGGGCTCCGAGCCGAGGTTCCACCAGCGCTCGAAGAGCTCGTCACCTGACCCGTACGACTCACTCAGCGTCTTGCCTTGATAGGCGAAGCCGAGACGGATCCACGGGTACGCCGTGCGCAACGCAGCCGCGTACTTGAGGGCCCGCACGCACGGCTGCTGCTGCAAGAAGAGGATGCGCATCAGCGGCTCTTGATCACGCGCGCGGGGTTGCCAACGGCGACGCAGTTCGGTTCGAGCTCGCCGGCGACGACGCTCCCTGCCCCGACGACACAGCCACGCCCGAGACGGGCACCCGGGAGGATGCAGACGCCCATCCCGATCCAGCAATCGGCCTCGATTTCGACGGGCCGCTTCTCCCAGCCCTGGTCGAGGATGGGACGATCCGGATCGAACCGGTGATTCGCCGTATGGATCATTGCGTAGGGACCGATGATCGTGCGGTCGCCGATCCGCAGGCCGCCGTAGCCGTTCACGTAGCAGCCGTAGTTGAAGCCGACCTCATCACCGAGCTCGACTTGATCGCCGTTCAGCCAGACGATCAGGTCGAGGTAGAAGCAACCCTCGCCGACGCGCTTGGCGTCGTGCGGACGGAAAGGAATCACCCGCTTCGAGCGCTCAGTGATCATCATCGAGACCCTCCCCTCCCCTCCCTCGGGTCGCCAACCTGACGAGCGCACAGGATTCTGGCGGGTCGCCGTCTCCCGTGCTTCGCGGCCCGCCTGGCACCGGACTGGGCTTCAAAGGACCGAGGTGCGCTTAGCCCCGCGTGGGTCAGCGCGGACGCAAGGCGGGGAACAGGATCACGTCGCGGATCGTGTCGCGGCCGGTCAGCACCATCGCGAGGCGGTCGATGCCTAGACCGAGACCGCCTGTCGGCGGCATCCCGTAAGCAAGCGCTTCGACGTAGTCGGGATCTCCCGGCTCGCCGCCCGCCTCGACCGCCTGCTGCGCGAAACGCTCGGCCTGCTCGTCCGGGTCGTTGATCTCGGTGAAGGCGTTGCCGAGCTCCATCCCCCCGACGAAGTACTCGAACCGCTCGACGATCGACGGATCGTCGTCCGTGGCGCGGGCGAACGGCGACAGCTCGACCGGATAGTCGTGGAGGATGGTCGGCTCGATCAGAGACGGCTCGACGAACGAGCTCAATGCGTGGTCGACGAGCTTCGCCCAGCTGTCGTCGGCCGAGGTGTCGACGTCCCGCTCGTTGAGCCCCGTCCGTAACTCGGCCTCGTCACGGGTCCAGAGCCCCTCCGCCTCGAGCGCGTCGATGAGCTTGACGCGCTTCCACGGGGCGGCCAGATCGACCTCGTGGCCTCGGAACTCGACTCGCGTCGTGCCGATCACGTCGTGGGCGACCGTGGAGACCAGCTGCTCGATCCGCTCCATCGTGTCTCGGTAGTCGGCATACGCCTCGTACCACTCCACCATCGTGAACTCGGGAGCGTGCTTGTACGAGACGCTCTCGTTGCGGAAGTCGCGTCCGAGCTCGTACACGCGGTCGAGCCCGCCCACGATCAGCCGCTTGAGGTAGAGCTCCGTCGCGATGCGCAGGTAGACGTCGGCGTCCAGCTCGTTCGAGTGGGTGACGAACGGCTCGGCGAACGCGCCCCCGTAGCGCGGCTGGAGGACCGGCGTCTCGACCTCGACGAAACCCCAATCGTCGAGCTGTCTACGGATCGCCGTCACCATTCGAGCCCGGGTCTCGAAGTCCGCGCGCGTCTCGTCGTTCATCAGCAGGTCGAGGTAGCGCTGGCGGTAGCGCGCCTCGACGTCTTTGAGTCCGTGGAACGTGTCCGGAAGCGGGCGCTGGATCTTCGCCAGGAGGACGAGCTCGTCGACCGCCAACGACGGCTCCCCGCGCTTGGTGCGTGCAGCCCGACCGGCCGCGCCGACGATGTCGCCGAGGGCGACGTCAATGGGGCCTGTCCGCTCTGCCGCGCACAGGAGCTGAATTCGGCCGGAGCGGTCGACGAGGTCTAGGAAGACGAGCTTCCCCATGTCCCGCCGGGCCATCACCCTCCCCGCCACGCGCCGCGTCTCGGCAGCCTCCTCCCCGGGCTCGAGCGGCTCAGCCTCGGCCCGAACCGCCGCGATCTCGACCCGATCGGGAAACCGCTTGGGCAAGCCGGCCATGGCGCGCGAGTCTAGTGAGGTCGCCCGACGCGGAACGCGCTGTGCCCGTTCCGCCTTAACGGCTCCTGGAGAAGGAAGTGTCGCCGAGCCAGTGGGCCGCGCGGCGCGAAGCGCCGCCCACCCTCGCGGGTCTGGAATCGCCGAAAGTCGTGAGACTTTCGGCGAAAGGCGGCTATGCCGCCTTGATCTCGAGGATCTTGTACTTCAGGGCCTTGCCTCGGGGCGTGGTCACCGAGACGGTCTCGCCCTTCTTCTTGCCGAGGATCGCGCGGCCGACCGGCGACTCGTTCGAGAGCTTCTGCTCGGACGGGTTCGCCTCCGCCGAGCCGACGATGTGGTACTCGACGGTCTCCTTGGCGGCGACGTCACGGAGCCGGACCTTGGAGCCGACACTGACGAAGTCCTTCGAGATCTCCTTCTTGTCGATCACACGAGCGGCCATGAGGCGTTCCTGGAGCTGGGCGATCCGGTGCTCCAACATCGCCTGCTCGTTCTTCGCGTGGTCGTATTCGGCGTTCTCGGTGATGTCGCCGAACTCGCGCGCGATCCGGATCCGGTCCGCGACCTCTCTGCGCTTCTCCGTCGAGAGCTGCTCGATCTCTTCCTTCAGCTTCTTGTAACCCTCGGGGGTGAGGATCACTTCCTTCACGACAGGCCTCCTCAGTGCCTAAAGAAAAAAGGCGTGGGCCCAAATCGGCCCTCGCGGGGGCGGCATGGTACCTGCGCGACCGGATGGCGTCAAACCCTGTGGGCTAGGCTTTCGCGCTCTGTGCAGGTGAATCTCTCCGCCCCGTGGGCGATCGGGCCGGTCCAGATCCCGACCCGCGTCGTTCTCGCCCCGATGGCAGGCGTGAGCGTGCAGGCGTTTCGCCGCCAGGGACGCCGCTTCGGAGCCGGGCTCGTGTGCTCGGAGATGGTCAGTTGCGCCGGACTGGAGCATCGAAACGAGCGCACGCTCGGGTACCTGCGGATCGCCTCCGACGAGCACCCACTCGCCGTCCAGATCTTCGGCTCGCACCCGTCGACGATGGCCGACGCGGCTCGGATGGTCGAGGCCGCCGGCGCGGATCTCGTCGACATCAACTTCGGCTGCCCGGTGCGGAAGGTGACGAAGACCGGCGCAGGCGCGACTCTGCTCGAGGATCCGGGCCGCGCGACTGCGATCGTCGCGGCGGTCGCCGAAGCAGTCTCTGTCCCGGTGACCGTGAAGATGCGACGTGGGCTCGACAACGGCTCGCGCACGTGTCTCGACCTCGGTCCGCGACTCGTGGATGCGGGTGCCGCCTCGCTGACGCTCCATCCGCGCTCGGCCAAGCAGATGTACACGGGCGAAGCCGACCATTCGCTGACCGCCGAGCTCGTCGAGAGGGTCGGCGTTCCGGTGATTGCGTCCGGTGACATCACCTCGAAGGCGCGCGCACAGACGCTCCTCGCCACGACTGGCGCGGACGCGGTCATGGTCGGCCGCGCCGCTCAGGGCAACCCATGGGCAATCCGGGAGATCGTCGGCGAGTCGGACGTGGAGCCGTCCCGCGAGGAGGTCGTCGCCGAGCTCGTGCTCTTCATCCGCGAGACCGCACGCGAGCTTGGCGAGCAGCGGGCGACGAGCTTCCTGAAGAAGTTCTACGGCTGGTACCTCGGCCGTGGCCGCTTCCCGCGGCCGTTCAAGCAGGAGCTGACTCAATTGGCGACGCTCGACGAGGTCGAGGAACGCCTTATCGCCGCCGCTCCGGGAGCAGCGTTCGTGCTGGCTCGGCTGGAGCAGGAGCATCCCCGGCTCGACGAGGTCGAGCTCGACCTTCCGATCTCGATTTACGGAGGCGGGTAGCCGGAAGCGGGCCGGCCGGCCCTCACGCGGCGTTCAGGCCCCAGATCAGGCGCAGGCCCTCCAGCGTCAGGAACGGGTCGACGGCCTCGATGACCCGAGAGTGCGGTGCGATCAGATCGGCGAGCCCGCCGGTCGCGACCGCGCGCGCCTCGACCCCGAGCTCGCCGCGAATGCGCCTGACGATCTCGTCCGCCTGTCCGGCGAAGCCGTAAACGAGGCCTGACTGAAGCGCGGCCCCCGTCGTCTTGCCGATCACGGTCGCCGGTGCGGAGAAGTCGACGCTGAAAAGCCGGGCGGCACGCGCGAACAGCGCGTCCATCGAGACCTCGATTCCTGGTGCGAGCACGCCGCCGACGTACTCGCCCTCCGGCGAAACGACGTCGAAATTCGTCGAGGTCCCGAAGTCGACGACGATGCAGGGCGGGCCGTAACGCGCCAGTGCCGCGACTGCGTTCGCGATCCGGTCAGGGCCCACCTCCCTCGGATCGTCGTAGCGAATCTGGATCCCTGTCTTCGCCCCAGGCCCGACGACGAGAATCCTGGCGCCGACCCAGCGGGTGGCGAAGTCTTCGTACGAGCGAACGAGCGTGGGAACCGTGCAGGCGAGACAAATGCCGTCGACCGTCTCGAAATCGACGAGCCCCGACACGAGGACGCCGAGCTCGTCGCCCGTCCGGTCCGGCTCGGTGGCGATGCGGCGCGTCTCACCGAGCCGGTCGTTCTCGAACAGACCGAGGACGGTCTGCGTGTTTCCGACGTCTATCGCGAGCAGCAGTGTTTACTCGTCGTCGCGGAGAGGCTCACCGATCTTGTCGGCGAGCGCCTCGGCCGTCAGCTTGGGCTCCTCGCCCTCGCCGCGCAGCTCCTCGACCGTGACGTCGCTCGAGGTATAGACCTCGGCTCGCGGGATCATCCGCGTTGGGCGGTTCTTGTCCCAGACCCAGACGTCCTCCATGCGAAGGTGGAAGAACGGGTAGCTGGGCTGCGGGATGTATCGCAGGTCGAGCGTATTGCACAGGTAGGTGGCGTCCTGCGTGAGGACGCAGTACCGGAAGAGGCCGAAAACGGCCGTGTACTCCTTCTTCAGCTGGAGCTCGAGCTCCGCCTCGAACTCGTCGAGCTCGTCGAGGTGTGACATGGCGATCATTCTAGCCCTGCGAGTAAGGCTCGAACCGACCCCTGTCCGGGCACCTCCAGGCGGTCGTCCAGCTCCACCAGCGGCTCGAGGACGAACCTTCGCTCCTGGAGGCGGGGATGCGGGATCTGGAGCCCCGGCTCGTCGATTTCCGCCGATCCGTAGACGAGCAGATCGAGATCGATCGTGCGTGGCCCGAAGCGCGGCCCGCTCCGGTCGCGTCCGAGCCGCCGCTCCACGTCCTGCAGGCGCTCGAGCAGCGGGCGCGGAGCAAGGTCCGTGCGGAGCGCCGCCGCGCCGTTCAGGAAGCGCGGCTGCGCCTCGTAGCCAACCGGATCGGTCTCTCGGAGGGATGAGACCGCGTCGACCTCGATATCGCCGTCCGCGGCCAGCAACTCGAGCGCCCTGCGGATCGTCGCCTCGCGATCGCCCAGGTTCGCTCCCAGCCCGATGTAGACGATTGGCATCGCGCGGCTAGTCTTGCGCGTGATGCGCCGGTGCTGCGTCGGCTTGGCGTTGCTCGCTCTCGCTGCGCCAAGCCCGGGGCAGGCAGCGCCGGCTGCCACGATTCCGACCGGACGCGCCCTCACGGCGCTCTCCGACTACCGGTTCTCGCTGCTTGGTCTCGAGGCCGAGCCTGCGGCGGAGCGCCTCGTCGCCGACCACGGTGGGACGATCGTCGCCCCCGAGCTCCACATCTGGCGACTGCCGAGTGATGAGGCGGTGCCATTGATCCCGTCGCTCCGCCGCTCGGGAGCCCTTCGGTTTGCGGAAGCGGATGGGCCGGTGTTCCGGCAGAGTCACCTGACCGACCCGCTCGCGGCGCCGACGATCGGCTGGCACCACTACCGCGTCGGCTCCGACCGAGCGGAGCCGCCAGGACCTGGTGTCCCGATCACGATCATCGACTCGGGGCTCGATACCGCGCACATGGAGTTCAGCGCCCGCCCGAACACCGTCCTGCTCAACCAACAGCACATCGAAGGGGGCTCCGACGGCTACCACGGAACGATCGTCGCCTCGACGGCCGCCGCGCCGACGGACACGAAGGGAGCAGTGGGCATCTACCCGCAGGCGGTGCTGCGCGCCTACGACCTCGAGTTCCTCTCGGAATCCGCCATCGTCGTGGGCATCAGCCGTGCGGTCGCGGCCGGCCGTAGCGTGATCAACCTCAGCCTCGGCGGCGACGAGCCCTCACGCGCGATCTATGAGGCGACGATCAACGCGTTCGGGCGCGGCTCGCTCGTCGTCGCGGCGGCGGGGAACGAACGGCTGCTCGACAACCCGCCGATCTACCCCGCCGGGTTCCCGCACGTCCTTACAGTCGGATCGACGAACCCGCTCGACCACCCGTCCCAGTTCTCGAGCACGAGCCCTGCGGTCGACCTGGCCGCCCCCGGCGAGCTCATCCCCTGGCAGCACCCGACTATTCCCGGCAGCTACGGCACCGCGAACGGGACGAGTTTCGCCGCTCCGCAGGTCGCGGCCGCAACAGCCTGGGTCTGGACTGTGCGATCGACGCTCGAGAAGACGCAGATCTACGACCTGATGCGCCTCTCCGCCCGGGACGTCGCTCCGGTCGGCCCGGATGTCCGTACGGGCCACGGGGTGCTCGACATCCCGGCGGCCCTGACGCGCGCCGCTCCGCCGATCGATCCACTCGAGCCGAACGACGACATCGATCACGTTCGAGCGCGCGGGATCTTCCACGCCGCAGCGCGGCCGCTGACAACCCCGAGCCGTCGGCGGGCGACGTATGCCGCCCGACTCAACTCGAGCGAGGACCCGCACGACGTCTACCGGGTCTGGATCCCGCCTCGGCGCGAAGTGTCGATGACGATTCGGTCGAACGCCGACGTCGACGCCGCGGTCTGGGCGCCGCGCACGAGGAACGTCCTGGAGCGCGGAGCAGCACGGCAACGTGACCTCGTCATCGCGGGAGCCCGCCCGGGCAGCCGGCCCGAGATTCTTCGCGTCGAGAACAGCACCGGGCGCGGCTATTACGCCTACCTCGACGCATACACGGCGCGCGGCGTCCGATCGGCGGGCTACTCGCTAGGGATCATTGCCCGCGCTCTGCCGTCGCGGCCGAGTACGCGACGGTGAGCCCGGCCGGGCTGATGCCCGGCTTCCGAACGCGGACCCGGACTCGCTCGGCGTGGAAGCGCTCGGCGAGCTCGTCGGCGACGGCCGATGCCAGGGTCTCGATCAGGCGGTACTCGCGCGCATCGGAGACGTCCCGGACGCACGCGGCGACCGCCCGATAGTCGATCGTGTCCTCGAGCCGGTCTGATCCCGGTCGGGGAACCTGCAGCGAGGACGTCGTAAAGAAACGTGCGGCCCTCTTCGCGCTCGTCCTCGTCGACGCCGTGCCGGCCGAACACCTCGAGGCCCGCGAGCTCGACGGTCAGCGTCACCCCACCACCGCCTGCGCGGCTGTCAGCGCCTCGACGTGCTCCCGCACGTCGTGGACGCGGAGGATCGTCGCGCCGCGCTCATACGCTGCTACGGCGGCGGCGATGCTCGCAGACAGCGGGCCGGTTGTCGCTTCGGGATCGCCGAGAATCCGCCCGAGCGAGCTCTTGCGGGAGAAGCCGACGACAAGCGGCCGTCCGAGCGCCGTCAGCTCGTCGAGGCGCCGAATGAGCTCGAAGTTGTGCTCCGCGGTCTTCCCGAAACCGATCCCCGGATCCAGGCAGATCCGCTCCTCGGGGACGCCTGCTGCGACGGCAACGGCGAGCCGTTCTTCGAGAAACGCCGCCACCTCGGCGACGACGTCGCCGTAGGTGGGGTTCGCCTGCATCGTCCGCGGCTCGCCCTGCATGTGCATGAGACACAGGTAGGACCCGGACCCCGCGACCGTCTCGGCCATGCCGGGATCGCCACGGAGGGCCGTCACGTCGTTGACCATCTCGGCGCCGAGCTCGGCGGCGAGGCGCGCGACCCCAGCCTTCGCCGTGTCGATCGAGACCGGCAGTTCCCCGCCGACGGCTTCCAGCACCGGCACAACACGCCGCAACTCCTCATCGAACGTAACCGGCGCGGCCCCGGGACGAGTCGACTCCCCGCCGACATCGACGATCGCCGCGCCTTCCCGAATCATCCGGCGGACAGCACCAATCGCGTCAGCTGCAGCAAAGTTCACCCCGCCGTCCGAGAACGAATCCGGCGTCACGTTCACGACGCCCATCACTGAAGGACGGGGGAAGCGTTCCTCGATCGGCGGTGGCCGGCGCACCTAGAGAAGGCTAGTTCTCCGCGCGCGGCGGAACGGGCTTAGCCCGTTCCGCCGCTCAGGCTCCTAGAGCAGGAAGCGGCGCGGAGCTTCTAGGCCGCGCTCGGGCGAAGCTCGAGCCCGGTCTCGATACGGTGGCCGAAAGTCGTGAGACTTTTGGCCAGACGGGAACGCGAAGCCCTTAGGGCTTCGCAGGGTCGGGCGGGGGCTGCATCATCGACCCGGGCACCGGGAACGGCTTCGGCTTGGGTGCCGGCCGTCGCTCCTTCGGCTTGTCGGCCTCCGGAGCCGCCTCCTGGGCCTCGTCGGCGAAGACCTCCTCCTCGGCGGCGCCCTCGAGCAGCCGCAGGAACTGGTCTTTGTCGATCGTCTCGCGCTCGATCAGGATCGCCGAGAGCCGGTGCAGCTCGTCCATGTGCTGGGTGAGGACCTCGCGGGCGCGCTGGTGCGCCTCTTCGATCACCCGGCGGATCTCCTCGTCGATCTCGCGCGCGACCTCCTCGGAGTAGTCCGGCTCCGCGCTCATCTCGCGGCCGAGGAACGGCATGTCGTGGTTTCGCCCCAGGACGCGCGGGCCGAGCTTTTCGCTCATGCCGAAGCGCATGATCATCTGCTTCGCGGTCGACGTGACCTTCTCGAGGTCGTTCGCCGCACCCGTGGTCACTTCGTTGAAGACGAGCTCCTCCGCGGCGCGGCCGCCGAGCGTCGCCGCCAGCTGGTCCATCAGCGTGGACTTCCGCGTCAGGTAGCGGTCCTCGCGCGGCAGCGAGATTGTGTAGCCGAGCGCCTGGCCTCGGCTGATGACGGAGATCTTGTGGACGTCGGTGTCCTGGTCGAGGTAGTGGCCGACCAGGGCGTGACCCATCTCGTGGTAGGCCGTGACTTTTCGCTCCTCCTCCGAGAGCAGACGGGTCTTCTTCTCGGGGCCGGCGATCACGCGCATGATCCCTTCCTCGAGCTCCTCCTGCTCGATCGTCTTCTTCCCGCGGCGCGCCGCGAGCAGCGCGGCCTCGTTGACGAGGTTCGCGAGATCGGCTCCCGTGAAACCGGGCGTGCCGGCCGCCATCGTGTCGAGGTCGACCTCGGACGCGAGCGGCTTGCCCTTCACGTGCACCTCGAGGATCTTCTTGCGCCCGGCCCGGTCGGGCCGGTCGACGACGATCTGCCGGTCGAAGCGTCCCGGGCGGAGCAGCGCGGGGTCGAGGATGTCGGGCCTGTTCGTGGCCGCGATGAGGATGATGTTGTCCTTCAGCTCGAACCCGTCCATCTCGACGAGGAGCTGGTTCAGCGTCTGCTCGCGCTCATCGTGGCCGCCGCCGAGACCCGCGCCTCGGTGCCGGCCGACGGCGTCGATCTCGTCCATGAAGACGATGCACGGCGACGCCTGCTTCGCCTGCTCGAAGAGGTCGCGGACACGGCTAGCGCCGACACCGACGAACATCTCGACGAAGTCCGAGCCCGAGATCGAGAAGAACGGCACGCCGGCCTCACCGGCGACCGCCCGCGCCAGGAGCGTCTTCCCGGTGCCCGGCGGCCCGTAGAGCAGCACGCCCTTCGGGATCCGCGCGCCGAGCGCCTGGAACTTCTTGGGATTTTCGAGGAACTCCTTGATCTCGTGGAGCTCCTCGACCGCCTCGTCGACGCCCGCCACGTCCTTGAAGCCGATCTTCGGCGAGTCCGGAGTCATCCGTTTGGCGCGGCTCTTGCCGAAGCTCATCACCTTCGAGCCGCCGCCCTGGACCTGGTTCATGAGGAAGATCCAGAACCCGAACAGGAGCACGAACGGGAGCAGCGAGGTGAGCAGCGACCACCACGGCGATCCGCCGAGGCTCTTGGAGTCGAAATTGATCTCTTGCGCGCGGATCTGGCGCTCGAACGTGTTCAGCGACTCCGGGCTCGGATAGGCAACCTTGAACTTCTCGCCCGTCTCCTCGCCGCCCGTCGGCTTCATCTCGACCGTCAGCTCCTGCTTGCTCGGATTGGCGACGATCTCCTGGATCTGGTCGGGCTCCGACCTGACGCGCTGCTGGAGCTGGGAGTAGGTGACCTTCTCCTTCTTCTCACTGGACATGAGCGTCTGGCTCGCCAGGTAGACGAGCAGAACGATGACGATCAGCGGGAAGAGGGCAGAGCGAAAGAATCGGTTCATGACCGGAACAAGGAGGGTAGCAGTGGCATTGTCGCTGGAACCCGCCCCAAACGGGGTGGGCTCAGGGCTCCTCGCCCGCGGCGTCGGCGGCGAGGACGCCGACGTAGGGCAGGTTGCGGTAGCGCTCCGCGAAGTCGAGCCCGTAGCCGACGACGAAGCGGTTCGGAATGTCGAAACCGACGTAGCGGACGGGCACATCGATCTCCCGGCGGTCCGGCTTCGTCAAGAGGGCGCAGATCTCGAGCGATGCGGGATTGCGGGCCCTGAGGTTGCGCATCAGGTAGGAGAGCGTTAGCCCCGAGTCGATGATGTCCTCCACGACGAGGACGTTGCGGCCCTCGATGCTCGTGTCGAGGTCCTTCAGGATGCGAACGACACCCGACGAGTCCGTCGACGCGCCGTAGCTCGAGATCGCCATGAAATCGACCTCACAGTGGACGTCGATTGCCCGCATGAGGTCGGCCATGAAGAACACCGCGCCCTTGAGCACGCCGATCAGGAGTAGATCCCGGCCCGTGTAGTCGGCGGAAATCTCGGTGCCGAGCTCGGTGACGCGCTCGCGCAGCGCCTCCTCCTCGATCAGGATCTCGGCGACGTCCTGCTCGACCTGTGTCTCGGTCACTCGACCCTCTCCGCGCTCACTCCCGCCGCCTCGATGATCCCGGGCACGGCGACCACCTCATCGCCCGCGCACGACGAGCGGCCACGCCTCACGTTCCGAGCGCGGGACTTTCGCATCCACGAACAGATCCTGAATCTTCTTCGTGCGGTTGGCGAGCCGATCCCCCGGCCGCCAGCCGCGCACGTGAAGTCCGGCTCGCGACGAGGTGATCCGCCATTGCCCCCACCGCACCTCTCCTTTCAACTGAACCGGGCCGGGCTCGAGCCACACCCGATCATATTCCCGGACCGCCTGAAGCCCTCCACCGAGATCGACGCGCGCCGATCCTACGGTGCTCGCGAGCAGCGCGTCGAGCCGGTTGGGACGTCCCTCCGCCAGCGCCAGCAGATTCTTCTCCGCCCGGTCGTCGAGCTGCCGCAGGAGCGGGACGATCTGCTCGCGGATGAGGCCGCGCTTGGTCGTGCGGTTCGACGAGTCGACTCGGCACGGGATCCCCACGGCTCGACAGTACGCCTCGGTCTCCGCGCGCCAGACGGTCAGCAGCGGACGCACGACGCCGTCCTCGCGCTTGGCCTTGATCCCACCCGGTTGGCCGCTCGAGACGAGGCGGTAGAGGACGGTCTCGACCTGATCCGAGGCGGTGTGACCGGTCGCGCGCAGCCGGTCGGTCGCGAACGAGTAGCGCAGCTCGCGGAGCTCCGCCTCGGTCGTGCCGAGGGCGTCCACGACTTCAGCGCCCATCGTCTCGGCGCAGAACCTCGCATCTGCTGCTGATTCGTCCCCGCGCAGGCCGTGGTTCACGTGCAGCGCCGCAACTGCGTATCCGAGCTCGCGGAGGACGTGCCAGAGGCACGTCGAGTCCGGCCCGCCGGAGACCAGGCAGAGGACCTCTCCGCCGGACGGGATCAACTCGTGCCGGCGGATGTGCTCCTCGGTGCGCGTGATCAAATCGTTCCTATCCATGCCGTTTCAGGGTACTCACCTCCCGCCTCCTTGACTTGACGGAGGCCCGGTACGAGACTCCTTCACAGGGAAGCATTTGTGACGGGGGGAGAACGGAGGACCCGTGCCTCGTATGTCATTTGCCCTCGTCGTCGTGCTCGGAACGTGCTTGGCGCTGGCAGGTCCCGCCGGCGCGGTCAAACCCGACAAGGAGCCCGCGCCGTTCGCGGAAGCCACCGGCGAGTTCTGCGAGGGCTTCGCGGTGCATATTCGTGCGACCACCGATCGCGGGAAGATCAAGGTCTTCTCGAGCGGCGCCGCGATGATCACCGGAGCGTTGAAGGTCGAGGTCACGAACCTCGAGACGGGCAGGAGCATCGAGGTGAACATCTCCGGCCCGGCAAGGTTCAGCGCGGACGGGACGACGCTCGTCGGTACCGGACGGTGGCTCTTCTTCGGCGAGCCTGGGTTCTTCGGCCCCGGATCTCCGGCGACTCTCGAGACGAATTCGGGCCGGTTCACCATCAGCCTCGCGGACGGCTCGTTCTTGAGTCGCGTCGGGCAACGCGTAGAACTCTGCCCGGTCCTCGCCGGCTAAGTCAGCACAGCGGAGGGCGGCCCCCGTGGCCGCCCTCCGGGAACCGCCTCCGGCGCTCGAGCTCCGACGCCACCAACAAGACGGCCCAGCGGGCGACCCAGGCGATTGCGGCGACGACCAGGAGTCGCCGGATCACTTGTACACCGGGTTGCGCGTCCAAGCCTCCAGTCGCCTGACCGCCTGGCGCAGCTGGTCGGCATAGAGAACGTGAGGCTCCGCGGGCGTGATCAGCGGCATCTTCGCCCGTGGACCGCGTCCGTCGGCGGAGGCGAGCGCGAAGGCGATCGGCAGCGAGTGGCAGACGACCAGGATGCTCCCCTCCTCGCGCTCCAGCACGGTCCTGAAGCCGCGCACGTACCGGGTGGCAATCGCCACGCGGGTCTCACCTCCGCCCGGCGGGGCGTCCTCGGGCCCATGCGAGGCGGCCCAGGCGCGGTACGCGGCCAGCGGACCGCCTTCGAACCCTCCATAGAACGGATCGTTGAGGTCTGCGAGGACCAGAGCGGGGAATTTCGCGGTCGCCGAGAGCGAAATCGGCTGTCTCGTGGGTCCTGGGGAACTCGGTGACGATGCAGAGCTCGATCGGTTCGCCCGTCAGGCGCTCACCGAGCTGCTCGGCCTGTTGACGGCCAAGCTCGGTGAGGCCGCACGCGACGGCAGGATCGCCGTTCACGAGCGCCTTGGCGCTGTACTCGCTCTCGCCGTGACGGACGAACAGGGAGCGCTCCACCAGAACCTCTAGAAGAGCAGGCTTCGGTAGTAGCCGACCCGCTCCATCCCGACCGCCTCGTAGAGCCTGATCGCCGCGGGATTGTCGGCCCGCACGAACAGGCACACGCTGGGAACCCGCTCGAGCAGAAGCCGGATCAGGTCGGAGAGCCCGCGCCGCCCGTACCCCGCGTTCCGCAGCTCGGGATCGACCCACACCTGCTGAAGCTGGACGGCGTGCGGCGTCCAAGCCGACGCTTCGGCCTTGAAACGTATCCCCTCGTCCTCGATCCATACCCAGGAGCGGCGCTCCTCGATCTGCTTGCGGGTCCGGCGCCGGAACCCCTCCGGATCGACAAGCATGGGGTCGATGCCGATCTCGCCCTCGTGAGTGGCAGCGGCTGCGGGGAGCAAGAGCTCGAAGTCGTCCTGCGTCGCCTCGCGCAGCGCCGAGCCGCCCGGCGCGGGGGCCTGCTCGATCGCGAACACCGGCTGCCCCGGCCGGTCCTCGCGCGGCGAGGGCATGTGTCCGCGGGCGGCACGCCCACAGGTCGCTGACGGCCTGCTCGTCGCCGATGATCATTCGGGCCTTCGAGCGTGCGGTCGCCTCGGCGAACGCTGCGGCGCGCTCGCCGGAAGGGACGACGTTCGCGCCGAAGTGGCAGAGGGAGGTGACCCGCCCCTCCTCGATCGTCGCCAGGAGCCGACCGAAGCCCCGACGCGCCGCTTCGTCGAGGAAGACGCGCTCGACGGGCTCCGCGGCACAGAATGCGAGCGTCTGCTCCAGCGTCGGTTCCTCGACGTTTCGGATCCTTGACTCCAGCGTAGGGATGACAGTGGTGTCGAGTGACGGTACTCTCAGGCCGACATGCTTCCAGATCCTGGCAACCGAACACCCGCGCCCGAGCCCCTGCGTCTCGTCCAGGCGTTCGTGAACACAGTCGACATCGAGAACGGGATCGAGGAGCTCACCGATGCGGCCGCCCTGCGCGACCGTGCTCGTCCGGATCGGCGCACTCCCCCGCGCCGCCTCGCACCTGGCCGACGTAGACGTGGTGCGCGCGGTCGAGTTCAGGGAAGCACTACGCCGGCTGCTGCTCGTCAACGCCGGCGAGGAGGCCGATTCCGAAGCGCTGACTGTTCTCGAGCGCGCGTCGGCGTCGGCTCGGCTCTCGATCCGCTTCGAGCGGGACTCGCGCTCCACGCTGGTGCCACGCGCGGGAGGTCTCGACGGCGCGTTCGGCCGTGTCCTCGCCGTCGTCTTCACCTCGATGGCCGACGGGACTTGGCCGAGGCTCAAGGCCTGCCCGCGTGACGTCTGTGGCTGGATCTTTTACGACCGTTCGCGGAACTCGTCCTCGCGGTGGTGCTCGATGTCGGTCTGCGGGAACCGGACGAAGCTCCGCCGCTATCGTCGGAGGGTCGATCGTGCAGCCTGAAACCGGCAAAGACGCTTCGCCAGTTTCCTGATGATCGTCGAGTCTCTGTTCGCGTCTCCCCGCCGACGCCGGCGGTTCGCCTGGGGCGCGGGCATCGGCATGCTGGTTGTGGCCGTCACGCTGGCTGCGAAGGCGATGCCAGACCCCAAGGAGTTGCCGCCCGACACGTTTTCGAACCGGCGGGCCGTGAACGTTCTCGCGAACGAGAAGCTCGTCAAAGTCACACATCGCGACCGGACGGCGATCTCGACGACGCTCGACCGTTTCGTGCCCGCCGCGGTCGCGCGCAAGAACCCTGCCGACGCATTTGCAGTCTCGACGCCGAACCTGAGGAGCCAGGCGACAGAGCGGCAGTGGCGGGCGGGCGACATTCCCGTCCACCCGTTCCCCGCCCGCGGCCACACGTTTCACGGCTGGACGGTCAACTACGCGATGCGGAACCACGTCAACCTCGACCTGCTCTTGATGCCGGATCTGAAGAAAGAGCTCCGTCCGATTGCGTTCACGTTCGACGTGGAGAAGGTGCACGGACAATGGCTCGTCGATGCCGTTATCCCGATCGCCGTCTTCGCGCCGCTGCCGCCCCAAGGCAACCGCGGCCCGGTGATCTCGACGTATGACCTCGTTCCCTCGGGCATTCGCGGTGGGGCGGGAGCCAAGAGCCGACTGAGCTATGCGTGGTTCACCGTGCCGTTCGCCCTCGTCGGCGGAGGGATCCTCTTCGTGATCGGGCTAGGCCTCCGCAGCTGGCTCCGCGATCGCCGGACGCGGCAGGGGCCGCTGCCCCCGCTCCGACCCGAATAGGCTTCTCCCATGCCGATCCACATTCGCGCCGAGCCGGGCGACTACGCCGAGGCCTGCCTCCTACCGGGCGACCCGCTGCGCGCCAAATACATCGCGGAGACGTTCTTCGATGACCCGGTCCAGCGAAACGCGGAACGAGGGATGCTGGGCTACACGGGCACCTTCGAAGGAAAGCCGGTCTCCGTGCAGTCGACCGGCATGGGCTGCCCGTCCGCGGCGATCGTCTTCGAGGAGCTCGTCCAGCTCGGGGTCACGCGCCTGCTGCGAGTGGGCACTTGCGGCGGGCTCCAGCCGGACATGAGTCTCGGCGACCTGATCGTCGCCGTCTCCGCGGTGCCGGCCGACCGGACTGTCGAAAAGCTCGTGAACTTCGAGCCGCATGTCCCGACGGCGGACTTCAGCCTCGTCCACGGTGCCGTCCATGCGGCCAAGGAGCTCGGCAAGCCGGTTCGAGTCGGGCCAATCGTCTCCAGCGACCTCTTCTACAACCCGGACGACGGCCAGTACGCCCGCTGGTCCTCGCGAGGAATCCTTGCTGTCGAGATGGAGGCGTCCGTGATCTTCACGCTCGGCGCGCTGAAGCAGGTTCAGGCCGGCTGTCTGCTGACGGTGAGCGACGTCGTGGTCGAAGGCGAGTTCGTCCGCATCTCCGACGAGGAGATGCGCGCCGCCGTCGATCAGATGACGGACCTCGCGCTGCGGACGATCACCGCCGGGTAGTGCCGACCGACACGGTTTTCCTCGTCAACCCCGCCTCGGCGAACGGGAAGACGGGGAAGCGGTGGCCGCAAATCGCCCGTGCAGCTCACGCCGCCGGACTTCGCGGCGAGGCGCTCTTCTCCGACGCGCCGGGTCAACTGGGTGACCTGGCGCGCAAGGCCACGGACGAGGGCGCCACGCTGCTCGTCGTCGTCGGCGGGGACGGGACCGTCCACGAGGTCGTTCAGGGGATCGCGGGCCGCGACGGAGTCGAGCTCGCGCTGATCCCGCGCGGCACGGGCTGGGACTTCGCACGTACCCACGAAATCAGCAAGAACCTCGGGGATGCCCTCCGCATTGCGACGGAGGGCACGTCGAAACCCTTCGACCTCGGCCGGGCCTCGTACGCCGTCGACGGCGCGGAGGCGACAGCGTGGTTCGCGAACATCGCGAGCGTCGGCATGAGCGGCGCGGTCGCCGCGAAGGCGAACGCGACCACCAAGGCCCTGGGCGCCAAGACCTCGTACCTGATGGCCCTGGGCGTCGTCTTCGCGCGCTGGCAGAACGTCCCGCTGCGGGTGCGCGTGGACGCCGAGGAGCGGCACGCGCTGATGGAGGACGCTATCGTCGCGGTCGGCCGCTACCTCGCCGGCGGGATGATGATCACGCCCGACGCCGAGCCCGACGACGGGCTCTTCGACGTCCTGCTGATCGGAGACGTCACGAAGGCTGAGCTCGTCCGGGTGATGCCGAAGATCTACCGCGGGACGCACCTGCCGCATCCGAAGGGCGAGGTGCTGCGAGGCGCAGCGGTCGAAATCGAAGCCGACGAACCTCTCCCGATCCAGCTGGACGGCGAGCAGCCGGGAACGACACCGGTTCGCTTCGAGATCGCCCCCGCCGCGATCCGGCTGAGAGTTCCCTAGCCGGAGGGCGGAGAAGCCGCCGGCGGCTTCTTGCGGGTGGTCGTTCGCTTGGTGGTCGTCCGCTTCGGCTTCGACAGCTCGTCGACCCGCTTCTCGAGCTTCTTCACGCGCTTCTCGAGCTCGTCGATCCCGCGCACCTTCTTCTGCATGTCCTCAAGCCGCTCGCGCATGCCGCCGATCGTCTCTACCACCCGCGATGTGGCCTGCGAGCCCGCAACCCGCGTCAGCGCATCCTCGCCGGCGTCGCTCAGCCTCGTGAGCAGATCCTTTTGTTTTCCGTCTTGCGCCATCGTGAGAACCATACAGCGCGGCTTTCAGAGGAGCCGCAGACCCCCTCTGACGTCCGACCCGGAATCAAAGCTTGTACAGAGGAGGTTAAGAGCCCACGCGGGTGCCAACAAACCGAACGGCACCGGCGTCCGAATCAGCAGGGTCAGATGAGCACAACAGGACTCATCGCGAAAGTGAACTTGCTTCGGAGAACGCACACACACCGGCACCACGAGGTCACGAGCCACGTGATCCGGCAGCGTGCAGGCGTGCCGTACGAGGTGGAGCAGCGGGTCTGCAGCGAGTGCCGCACGGTTCTCGCCGAGCGCCGGCTCCGCCGCGCAGCTGCCTAAGCGAGTTCTTCGACGAGCGCCGTGAGCGTCTCGCCGGCGCCCCCATCGATCTTCACCCGCGCTCGAGCGTCGAACGACGTCGGTCCCTTGTTGATGATCGCGACCTCGCCGCCTGCCTGCACCGTCTCCTCCGGGAGCAGTGACACCGGCCACACCTCCAGTTGCGAGCCGACGACGAGTAGGACGCCGGTCGATCGCGCGAGCTCGTAGGCTCGGTCGATCGCGGCCTGCGGGAGCAGCTCGCCGAAGAAGACGACGTCGGGCTTGAGCGGCTCGCCGCACGCGCGGCACCGCGGAATTCCACGCTCTTCTACCAGCGGCAAGACCTCGCTCAGCGTCTGCCGCGCACCGCAGCGCAGGCAGCTCGAGGTTCGGATCGACCCATGCACCTCGACCACGTCGCGGCTTCCGCCCCGTTCGTGCAGCAGATCGATGTTCTGCGTGACGATTGCCCGCACGTGGCCGGCGCGCTCGAGCTCCGCGAGGGCCAGATGCCCGGCGTTCGGCTCCGCCTCCGTCAGGGCACGGAACCTGAGCGCATAGAAGCTCCAGACTTTGGCCGGATCGGCCAGGAATGCCTCCAGCGTCGCGTACTCCCTTGGGTCGTACTGCGCCCAGATTCCGGTTGGCGACCGAAAGTCGGGAATACCGCTCTCCGTCGAGATCCCCGCTCCGGTCAGCGCGACGGCGGGCCCGCGCCTGCGGATCAGCTCGGCCAGGCGGGGAACGGTCACCGTTCTAGAGTCTCGCCATCGACGGCTTCAACTTCCAGACCGAGCTCCAAGTGCGGTTCGCGGAGACCGACGCGCAGGGGATCGCGAACAACGCGGAGTACCTCGTCTGGTTCGAGGTCGCCCGCGTTGCCTATCTCGCCCGCTTCCGGGGCGGGTACTCCTCGCTTCGGGAGGACGGCGTCGAGGCGCTCACGCTCGAGACGCATGCCCGGTACCTGCGTCCGGCCTACTTCGACGACCGCCTGACGATCCACACGCGCTGCGTCGACCTGCGCGGCGCGCGGTTCCGCTTCGAGTACGTCCTCGCGCGGGACGGCGAGCGGATCGCCGAAGGCTCGACGGTTCACGCGTGCGTCGACGCCGGGTCACTGCGACCGACGAGGGTGCCGGAATGGCTGGTCTCCGAGATCAGGCAGGCGGAGGCGGCGGCTGCGGCGGATTAGGCGGCGGCGGAGGAGGCGGCGGCTCTGTCGGCGGAGGCGGCGGCGGTGGAGGTGGCGGCTTCTTGTCCTTCGGCGGCGGTGGGGGCGGAGGAGGCGGCTTCGGCCGCGTCTTCGTCCCGTAGCGGACGACTTCGGGCTCGGAGCGGTACCAGGACGCCCACGTCGTCTCGGACATCAGCTTGCCGCTCCTCGAGTAGACCCGCCGCGTGGCGCTCGTCTTCCGCGACGGCTGTCCGCTCTCCTCGATTACGTCGGCCCCCGTGTACATCGCCGGGTCTGGAACGCGCTTGATGCCCGGTGGACCGGTGACCTCGAGCGGCGCGGTCTCGCTCTCGATGCGCCTGCCCTGCGGGGTTCCATAGAGCTTCACAGTCAACGCAGACGGCCCGACGAAGGTCCGCACCAGCAGCCACTTGCCCGTGTCGTTGCGGAACTTGAGATCGATGTCCGGGTAGTTGACCGTGGCGTCCCGACCCTGCGGGTAGTGATCGATGTAGAGGGCGTGGTTCGTGCGGGATTCGATCGGAAGCCCTGCCTCATAGGCGGCGTTGAAGACCGTCGTCGAGACCTGGCAGACGCCGCCGCCGATGCCGGTCTCGAGCTCGCCGTTGATGATCACGGGCGCCTCCAGGAAGCCCTTCTCGGGCGACCGCTCGCCGGTCGTCGCGTTGAACGAGAACAGCGTGTTCGGGGCGATCAGCGCGCCGTCGATCAGCCGCGCGACCAGCTGCACGTTGTGGATGCGGTTGGGCTCGCCGCCGTAGTACGTCGTGTAGCCCGCGACACGGCCCGTGATTCCCATCGCCCGGGCCTCGCGGGTCGACCGCTCCGGCTTCGCCGTCTCGACGACGAGCCGCGCTACCCGGTCGGTCGGGGTGAGTGCCGCGGCGAGGATCGCGCGGCCCGCTGCGGGGACGTCGAGCTGCAGGCCGGGCTGCGCGGGCCGGACCTGGACGCGGTCGCTCGGGAGGACGACGAACGCCGCATCGGCCGGTTTTCGGTCGACCTGGGCCCGAAAGCGCTCGAAGAACTCGGTCGCGCCCGGACCGCCGATCGCCAGGGTGGTGTCGCCGTTGCGCGGCAGCCGGAGAATCTTCGAGATCCGCCAGCGCGGCACTCGCCAGCGCGTGTCGCCGAGCGTCAGGCGCACGGGCCCGGAGACGGCGGTCCGTGCCTGCTCGAGGGCCGACGAGAGGTCGGCGGCCCTCACCTCCGGCTGGCTGATCCGCACGGGCAGCGCCTGGGGTGAGCGTTCCAGGGAGACGAGCGAGCTGACGATCACGCGGGCCGCAGCCTCGCGCTCGAGTGTTCGTCCCGTGGCGCCCGGCACGAGCTGCGGCTGGAGGCCGCGGAACCGGATCGCGGCCTCGCGTTGCGGCCTGTTGATCCGCCGCTTCATCCCATCGAGGTCGTGCGCGAGGACCGCGGTGGAAACGCGCGCGCGTGGGGTCACCTCGGCGCCGAAGAGCCGGGTGCCGATGCGGCGCAGGCCGCGCACGGGAGCGAAGCCGTCTCCCTGACGGCGCGCCGACTCGACGGCTGCGCGCCAGTCGATCTCGAGAACCATCTCGTTGGGGCGGATTCCAAACCGGCGCGGGCCGGCGGTGAACACGGCCGGCGATGTCTTGAGCGCGTCGTAACGAGCCTCCAGCTTCGCCACCGCCTCACCTGTTGTCAGCCCGTCGAGTGACACGCCCGCGATCGTCGCCCCCGGGGGCAGCGTCTTCGCCGAGCCGGCAAAGGTGAGTCCCACGACGAGCGCCGCAATCGCGAGCAGGAAGACACAGAGCAGGGACCACTGCCAGACGAGCCGCCTACGGGCGGCACGCCTACGGCGGAGGTACACCGCCTTCGTCCCGGCCTCGGCGTACAAGTGCCCCAGTGTACCGAGGTCGCTGGTCGGCTCTTAGGGCGTTTTTGGCGAAGGGTTAGAAGGTGAAGAGCTCGATTCCGCCGGAGACATTCAGCTCGACTCCGGTGACGTACGCCGCCAGGTCCGAGCAGAGAAACGTGATCGCGTTTGCGACGTCCTGCGGCTCGCCGGGACGCCTGAGCGCGGTCCGCTTGATCATCCGCTCGTTCATCTCCGGGTTGCCGAAGTGGAAGGCCTCGGTACCGATGACTCCCGGCACGATCGCATTGACCGTGATCCCGTGTCGCGCGCCCTCGAGTGCAAGCGACTTCGTCAGGCCGAGCAGGCCGGCCTTCGTCGTCGAGTAGCTCGCCTGCCCGAATCCACCCAGGGTTCCGGCAACGGACGCCATGTTCACGATCCGCCCCCAGCCGCGCTCCTTCATGTGCGGCCAGACGGCGCGGGAGCAGTTGAAGGCACCGGTCAGGTTCACGCGCAGGTCACGCTCCCACAGCTCCGGCGACTGGTTCTCGACCTGGCCGACGTGATCGAGCGTGCCCGCGTTGTTGACGAGGATGTCGACCGAGCCGAGCTCCTCGACCGCCTGCGCGATGACGCCATCGACCTGGGCCGCGTCGGTGACGTCGCACTTGAGAGCGAGGGAGCGCCGGCCCATGCCTTCGATCTCGGCCGCCGTGGCCTCCGTCTTCACGAGCCCGCCCGACGCGGCAGCCTGCGCGAGGGGGCCGTACTCCTGGGCGGCCGAGTCGTCGGACTCGACGAGGATGTCGGCGATGACGACGTCGGCTCCGGCGCGGCCGAGCGTCAGCGCGTCAACCCGGCCGAGCCCCCGCGAGCCGCCCGTGACGAGCGCGACGCGGCCGCTGAGATCGATCTCGAGGCTCAATCGCTATCGCGCGGGAGAAAGATCTCGCGCGCGATGACCAACCGCTGAATCTGCGAGGTGCCCTCGTAGATCTGGAACAGCTTCGCGTCGCGCATCAGCTTCTCGACCGGATACTCCTTGATGTAGCCGTAGCCGCCGAAGATCTGGACGGCGTCGGTGGTCACCTTCATCGCCGTGTCGGCGGCGAATCGCTTGGCGTACGACGACTGGAGCGTCGCCCGCTTGCCTTTGTCCGTGAGCCACGCCGCCTGCCACACGAGCAGGCGGGACGCCTCGATCTCCGTCGCCATGTCCGCGATCAGGAAGTTGACGCCCTGGTTCATCGCGATCGGCTGGCCGAATTGCACCCTCGTCTTCGCGTACTCGACGGCGTAGTCGAAAGCTGCCTGCGCCACGCCCACGGCCGCGGCTGCGGTGCCGGGCCTCGTGAAGTCGAGGGTCTTCATCGCGACTTTGAAGCCTTCGCCGTCTTCGCCGATCCGATGGTCGGCCGGCACCCGCACGTCCTGGAAGCCGAGCGCCGATGTGTCCGTCGCCCGCTGGCCCATCTTGTCCAGGTGCTTCTCCACGGTGACGCCCTCGAGCTCCGTCGGGACGACGAAGGCCGTGAGCCCGCGGTGGCCCTTGCTCTTGTCGGTCGAGGCGAAGACGACGAGCCAATCGGCCTGGCCGGCGTTCGTGATGAACATCTTCGAGCCGTTGATGACGTACTCGTCACCGTCCCGAACGGCGGTCGTCTGGATGCCGGAGACGTCCGAGCCGGCGTTCGGCTCGCTGAGCCCGAAGGCGCAGAGAATCGGCTCGTCGATCAGCGGCGACAGCCACCGCCGCTTCTGCTCGTCGGTGCCGGCGATCATTACCGGCGCGGCGCCGAGCGTGTTCGCGACGATCGAGATGGCGATCCCGGCGCAGCCCCAGGAGAGCTCTTCTCCGATCAGCATCCCGTCGAAGCCCGGCAGGCCGAGGCCCCCGTACTCCTCCGGGATGTGGGGATTCATCAGGCCGACCTCGTGCGCCTTGCCGATGATGTCCGCCGGGTGCGTCGAGTGCTCGTCGTACTCGGCCGCCTTCGGGCGGATCTCCTTCTCCGCGAACTCCCGGGCGAGCCGCCTGAGCTCGCGCTGCTCGTCGGTCAGCTCGAACGAGACCCCTGTTGCCATTGCCTCTTCGACCACAGCCATCGGCCGGAGTGTAGTGCGCTCTCGTCCGTAGACTGCGGGCGGCGTGGACTTCGAGCTGACCGACGAGCAGCGGCTGATCCAGGACACCGTCCGTTCCTTCGTGGACGAGCGCGTGCTCCCCAACGCCGTCGAGAACGACATCAACCACAAGCTCGACCTGGGCGCGATCGAGGGCATGGCCGAGCTCGGTTTGCTCGGGATCGTGATCCCTGAGGTGTACGGCGGCGCCGGCCTCGACTTCGTCTCGGAGGCACTGGTGTGCGAGGAGATCGAGCGCGGCGAGGCGGCCTTCCGGACCCTGATCTCGGTTCACGTCGGGCTGAACTCGCTCTCGCTGCTCAGGTACGGGACCGAGGAGCAGAAGCAGCGCTACCTGGTGCCTCAGGCCCAGGGGGAGAAGCTGGCGTGCTTCGGGCTGACCGAGCCCGCGGCAGGCTCGGACGTGGCGGCGATGCGGACGACGGCGAGGCGGGAAGGCGACGTCTACGTGCTCAACGGCCAGAAGAACTGGATCTCGTACGCCTCCGTTGCCGACCACCAGCTGGTCTTCGCCAAGACCGATCCGGGGGCAAAGCACAAGGGGATCTCGGCGTTCGTGGTCGAGCGGCAGTGGCCGGGAGTCTCGACACGCGACACGGAGCACAAGCTCGGGATCTGGGCGGGGTCGACGGGCGAGCTCTTCTTCGAGAACGTCGAGGTGCCGGCCGGGAACCTCGTCGGCGAGGAGGGTCAGGGCTTCGAGATCGCGATGTACGGCCTCGACCAGGGCCGGTTTACGGTCGCCGCCGGAGCCTGCGGCGTCATACGAGCTTGCCTCGAGCGCTCGGTCGAGTACGCCCGGGAGCGAGAGACGTTCGGGCAGGCGATCGGCCGCTACCAGTTCGTCCAGGACATGATCGCGGAGATGGTGCTCGGCTACGAGACGTCGAAGCTGCTGGTCATGCAGGCGGCGTGGATGAAGGACGAGGGCAAGCGCAACACCCGGGAGACCTCCCTGGCGAAGTGGCACGCAACCGAATCTGCGTTCCGCGCCGCGCACCTCGCGATCCAGGTGCACGGCGCGTACGGGTACTCCGCCGAGTACGGCATCGAGCGCTACTTCAGGAATGCCAGAGCGCCGATCATCTACGAGGGCACGACGCAGGTCCACAAGATGATGCAGGCCGAGCATGCGCTCGGCTATCGGCGGCTGAACGGGCGCGGCGGCGAGATGTCGCCGATCGCCTCGTGGGGCCCCGCATTGGCCGTTGCGGCGGCCGAGCGGGCGCCGGTCGCCGGCTGACGCGGGACACCTCCGCGGCCGCGCGGCCGGACGGCTGCGCCCACGGCTCGCCGGACACGTCCTGGGGCCTGGCCCCTGGGCACGGCCCGTCGGGACACAAACGCCGCCGTTGATAGCTTCCGCGTCCCCGTGAGCGCCCTCGAGGGGATCCTCGTCGTCGATCTGACCCGCTACCTGCCGGGGCCGTTCGCCAGCCGCGAGCTCCTGGGCCTCGGCGCTCGAGTCGTCCGCATCGAGCCACCGGGCGGAGACCCGATGCGCAGTGTCGCTCCGGCGTGGCACGAGGCCTTGAACCACGGCAAGGAGTCGATCACGATCGACCTCAAGCGCGAGCCTGAGGAGGGCCGAGCGCTCTGCGCGCAGGCGGATGTCGTGATCGAGAGCTTCCGACCCGGCGTCGCAGAGCGGCTGGGCGTCGGCCCCGAGCAGCTGCCGGAGCGCGTCGTCTACTGCTCGATCACCGGTTTCGGCCTCGGGGGCAGGCACGAACAGCGTGCCGGCCACGACCTCAACTACCTCGGCTGGGCCGGGCTGCTCGCAGACACCGCTCCGACGCTGCCACCGACGCAGGTCGCGGATCTGGCGGCCGGGTCGCTGACCGCCGTGAATCGGATACTTGCTGCTCTGCTCGAGCGCGAGAAGACCGGCCGCGGTGCCCATCTCGTCGTGTCCATGACGCACGGCTCGCACCACTTCGCCGCACACCGCCTGGGCGGCGACCCTCTCCCGCGGCTCTTGACGGGAGGCCTCGCCTCCTACGGCATCTACGAGACCGCGGACGGTCGCCACCTGACCGTCGCGGCGCTCGAGGAGAAGTTCTTCCGCCGCCTCTGCGAGCTGCTGGAGCGGCCGGAGCTCGCGCCGCGTCAGTTCGACGCGGATGCCCAGGAGGAGCTGGCGGACGTCCTGGCCGCGAACTTCCGCGCCAGGCCGCTTGCGGAATGGCTCGAGCTCTTCGAGGGCGAGGACGTCGCCGTCGGGCCTGTCGCCACACTGGACGAGGCTGCCGCCGAGTTCGGGACGCCGCTCCGATGAAACCCACAGCGATCGGCCTCGGCGCGCTGACGCTCGTCGCGACGGGGCTCTTCGCCGCAACGCTGTCGCAGGCCGGTAGGTCGGTGGCACCGAAGCCGGCGGCCTGGGCGACCCTCGCTTTCGCCCGTTCGGAGGCAGCCGGAGGCGGTGTCTACCTGGCCGGGAGGCGGCGCGTCCTCCGCTTCAAGCGCGGCGCGGTCGACCCGGCCTGGTCGCCCGACGGTCGCCGCCTCGCCTTCGTCGCGCCGGGTGCGGGCGGCGCCGGCGACGTCTTCGTCGCCGACGCGGACGGCACTCACCGCGGCCGTATCACGCGCTCGGACCGCATCGCGGAGAGGTCGCCGAGCTGGGCGCCCGACGGACGGCACCTCGTCGCCGAGCGAGGCGGACGGCTCGTCATTCTGCGCGCGGACGGCGGCGGGGAGCGTCGCCTCGGCTCCGGCCTCGAGCCGGCCTGGTCCCCGGGCGGCCGCCGAATCGCCTTCACGGACGGCGACAACGTCTACCTCGTATCCGCTAAGGGCGGCCGTGCCAGGCCGGTCACATCGGCTCCGGGCGCTCAGACCGCGCCAGCCTGGTCCCCCGACGGCCGCCGACTCGCCTATGTCTCCAACGAGACGGGAGCCCTCGACATCTACGTCCTCGACCTCCGCTCGGGCGCGATCACACCGCTGACCGCCGACCCGGCGGTCGACGCCGCACCGGCGTTCACAACCAACGGCCAGAACGTCGTCTTCACGAGCAACCGGAGCGGCGTCGAGCTCCTCTGGCGGTCACCCGCCGCCGGGCCCACCGGGGGCTCGACGGTCCAGCTCGTCTCGGCGCCGTACGCAACCTCGGCGACGGCGCGCCCGGAGCCGCGGATCGTCCAGCTCCTTCCGGACTTCGAGCAGCGCCCTCCCACCGACCTCTCGATCAATGCCGTCATCCGCGGCCACCGACGACACTTCCTGCTCGGCTTCGACTCGGCGACCGACAACATCGGGCTCGGGCCGGTCGTGATCACGGCGAGGCGCTCGAGCCGCAGGACCCCGTTCATGCGTGCCGCGCAGGTCGTGCGGCTCAGCGCAGGAGGTCGGCGGCAGACGTTTCCCCGCGTGGGTGTCCTCCGCTACGTGTACTCGTCGACGCACTCGCACTGGCACGTGATGGGCTTCCAGCGCTACGAGCTGCGGCGTGCGTCCGACAACGCGCTCCTGCTGCGTGACCGCAAGAGCGGCTTCTGCCTCGCCGACCACTACGCCCACGCTCCGGGGAACTTCCTCAACGAGCCGCGCGGCCCGGTCTACACCAGCTACTGCGAGCAGGGCCGTCCCGAGGCGATGTCCGTCAACCAGGGAACCTCCGTCGGATACACCGACCGTTACCCGAGCCACTTCCACGGTCAGAACCTCGACCTGACCGGCGTCAAGGCCGGCAAGTACCTCCTCATCCACCGGGCCAACCGCCGCTTCCTCTTCCGGGAGCTCCGCTACGAGAACAACGCGGCCTCACTGCTGCTGCGGATCTCCTGGCCGAACGGCCGCCGGCGACCGCCGTCCTTGCGGGTACTCAGGACGTGCTCGAACTCGGACCGCTGCCAGTAAGACCCAGGGCCGCCGGCAGCGCGAACAGGTCGGGTAGCCGATCCTCCGCCTCCGGGTAGAGGCCTTCCCGGTCGACGAGGAACGCGCGCATCCCGAGCGCCCGCGCGCCCTCGAGGTCGTCCTCCAGCGAGTCGCCGACCATCGCGGCCTCCGCAGGGGCAGCCCCGAGCTGCTCGAGCACAGCGAGGAAGATCGTCGGGTGCGGCTTCACCCGGCCGTGCACGCGTGAGGAGAGTGCGGCGTCGACGACGAGGCTGTGGTGCGCCAGGAACTCGTCCACGTCGCGACCGGTGTTGGAGACGAGCCCGAGCTTGAGACCGTGCCGGCGGAGCTCGGCCAGCACGGGGATCGCGTCGTCGAAGAGGTCGAAATTGTGGGCGCGCTCCCACGCTCGAGTCATCTCCACCGCGCACTCGTACGCCCGATTCGGAGTCGCCTCCCATCCCGCGGATGATCCGCTCGGTGAATGCGACCCAGATCTCCTCGTCGTGCCGGAAGTCCGGATGCTTCTGGAGGCCTTCGACCGCTTTCTCTCGGGCCTCCTTGTAGCGCGCCGGGTCGAGCTCGAGCCCGAAGCGGCGTCCGAGGCGCTCGTATCCCTCCGGCCCGAGGTCCGGACCGGGCTTCGCCAGCGTGAAGTCGAGATCGAAGAGAACTGCCCGGATGTCCATCGCCCTACGAAGTAGGAGTTGGCCAGCGGTAGGCGTCTGCCTGCCTGCTGGCGAGGGATGGGAGCTTCGCCCGCACCTCCTCGAGCCGCCGGCGGTCGAGCTCGGCGGCGATGACCGTCTCCTCGTCCGGCGCCGTCGCCACGACGATCCCCCATGGATCCGCGATCAGCGACCGGCCGTAGCTCAGCCGCCCGGGCATCGTCTCGCCGATCTGAGCCGCGGCGGCGACGTAGTACTGGTTCTCGACCGCGCGGGCTCTGAGCAGCAGCTCCCAGTGGTCCTTGCCCGTGTAGAGCGTGAAGTGCGCCGGGACCGTGACGAGCTCAGCACCCTGGAGCGCGAGGATCCGGTACAGCTCCGGGAAGCGGACGTCGTAGCAGACGGTCAAGCCGGTGGTCCAGCCTTCGGTCTCGACGACGACGGGCTCGTTCCCGGGCTCCTCGGCGTCCGACTCCCGGTAGACGTGGCCTCCGACATCGACGTCGAAGAGATGGATCTTCCGGTAGACGGCCGCGATCGAGCCGTCCGAGTCGAACACGACGCTCGTGTTCGAGAGCTTTTCCCGGCCGTCGCGGCGCTCGGTGATCGAGCCGCCGACGAGCGTGATGCCGTGGTCGCGAGCCCAGCCCGCCATCGCCTCGACGGACTCACCCTCGGCAAGCGTCTCCGCCGCGCCGTACAACACCTCGGGGTCGCCGATCGCGTTCCACTTCTCCGGGAGCAGGACCACGTCAGCTCCGGTCGCCGCGGCTTTCGCGACGAGCCGCTCCGCCGTCTCGAGATTCGCCGCCTTGTCCGACCGGCTTGTGAGCTGGACGCAGGCGACGCGCAGCGTGCCGGACATCGGCTGGCAGGATAGCTCCATGAGGAGCCCCGAGCAGATCCTCCGCGAGACGAAGACGATCGCCCTGGTTGGAGCCTCGCCAAACCCGGACCGCCCGAGCCACGGCGTCATGCGCTACCTGCTCGGCCAGGGCTATCGCGTGATCCCGGTTCGGCCGCCCGACTGCGAGGAAGTGCTCGGCATTCCCGTCGTCGCCTCGCTCGCCTCGATCGACGAGCCGATCGACCTGGTCGACGTCTTCAGAAGAGAAGAGGCCGCACCGGGGCATGCGCAGGAGGCGGTAGAAGCCGGCGCCAAGGCCTTCTGGCTCCAGCTCGACCTCAGATCACCCGAGGCTCGCCGAATCGCGACGGACGCCGGCCTGGACTACGTCGAAGACCAGTGCACGGCGGTTGTCCATCGCCGGATGGAGAGTGCTAATCGGGGTGCCCAGATTTGAACTGGGGACCTCTCCGACCCGAACGGAGCGCGCTACCAGGCTGCGCCACACCCCGAGCGGCGACAGAGTACCTGTGATGGCGGCACGCGACGACGTCCTGGAGTACGCGCGCGAGCTACTCGACCTTGATGCCTTCGACGACTACGGTCCGATGGGCCTGCAAGTCGTCGGCGCGGACGAGGTCACGAAGGTCGCGGCCGCGGTCTCGAGCTCGCTCGAGCTGTTCGAGCGCGCCGCTCGGTTGGAAGCGCAGCTCGTGATCGTCCACCACGGGCTGCTCTGGAACGCCGACCCCCGGGTCATCGACCGCCCGATGCAGCGTCGTCTGAGGGCGCTCTTCGAGGCCGACATCACGCTTGCTGCGTACCACCTGGCGCTCGACGCGCATCCGGAGATCGGCAACAACATCCTGCTCGCCGAGAAGCTCGGGGTCAGGGAGCCCGCGCGCGTCCTCGAGTTGGGCTACGGCGGACGGCTCGTCGCGCCGCTCCGCCTCGAGGAGCTCGCCGCACGGCTGCAAGAGGCGACCGGGCGCCGTCCGCAGGTGTTCGACGGCGGCCCGGAGCAGATCGAGCGCGTCGCCGTGATCACCGGCGGCGCTGCGAGGCTCTTCTCACAGGTGGCGGCGCTCGGCTACCAGGCGTTCGTCACCGGCGAGCCGTCGGAGCCGACTATGCACGCCGCTCGCGAGTTCGGCGCACACTTCCTCGCCGGCGGTCATTACGCGACCGAGACATTCGGGATCAAGGCCCTAGCCGAGCGCCTGGCGAAGCAATTCGACCTGGAGTGGGAGTTTCTCGACCTCCCCAACCCTGTGTAACATCAGAGTGTGTCGACGAGGAGGCTGAGCGAGTGATGAGCCGCCCAGCCGACACGCGAGCTTTCGAGCCCGTCAGCCTTGCGGTGGCGGGCTTTTTCATTGACCAAGATCGAAAGGAGTAGCCGTATGCCGAACCACCTGACGCCCGAGGAGCTGTCGAAGGAGATGAACCTGAAGCGCGAGCAGGTCATCCGCCTCTGTCTCCAAGAGGGCGTCCCGATCTACCACGGGAAAATCGACAAGACTCTGTTCGCCGCGCAGCTCCAGGCGACAGGCGCACCCGCGGCCCCGCAACACCACTAACCGCGTTCGCCGCGGAACGGGCTTTGCCCGTTCCGCCGCAGCGGCGCCGGGTGAAGGAAGCGTCGCTTCGCTAGTGGGCCGCGCGCCGCGAAGCGGCGCACGGGCTCCATGTGGTCGATGAAAGTCGTGAGACTTTCAGCGAAAGGTCTACTTCTTGCCTGCGGCGGCGCGCTTGCGCGTACCGGTGGACCGTGAAGCCTTCGACTTCGCGGGCTCCTTCGGCTTCTGCACCTCGGAAACGCTCTGGCGGAGGGCCTCCATGAGGTCGATGACCGGCGCTACCTCCGGCTCCGGCTCGGGCCGCTTGATCTCCTGGCCCTCGAGCTTGGCTTCGAGCATCTCGCGCAGGTGGCTCCGGTACTCGCTGACGAGCTCCTCCGGCTCGAAGTCGCCGGCCAGGCTGTCGATCACCTGGCGCGCCAGCTCCATCTCGGCCTCCTTGACCTCCGTCCCCTCGACGGCCTCCTCGATCTCGGCCTGTGACCTGACGTCCTCGGCCAAGAACAGGGTCTCGAGCGCGAGCGCCTCTCCCCGCGGTCGGATCAGGGCGAAGTTCTCCTGGCCACGGAGGACGAAGCGCCCGATCGCGCCCATCGCGGTCTCCTCCATCGCGCGAAGCAGCAGAACGTAGGGCCGCCGCTGAGCCGGCGTCGAGGAAGGCGCCAGGTAGTAGGTGCGGTCGAAGTAGACCGGATCGATCTGGTCGAGCGGGACGAAGCGCGCGATCTCGATCGCGCGCGAGTCGTCCTGCACCATGATCGCCTCGAGATCAGCGTCCTCGACGAAGACGAACTCGCCCTTGGCGACCTCCCAGCCCTTGACGAGCTCCTCGGCCGGAACCTCGCGATCGTGCACGGGGCACCAGCGCTTCTGCTTGATCGGGGTGCCGCATTCACGGTGGAGCGTGCGGAAGCTGACGTCAGACTGCTTCGCGCCCGGCTTCGTCGCGAGCGCCAGCCCGACCGGGATGTTGACCAGGCCGAAGTTGATCGAACCGTTCCAGAGCGTGCGCATGGGAATCAGGGAAGTCTAGAGGGACCGAGTCTCTTCGCCCTCTGGCTGCACTTCCCTTCCGCATAAGATCGAGGCCGTGGCGATCGAGGTCGAGCGGACGACGGGAACGCGAACGATCGCGGCGCTCTGGCGCCGCGCGCAGGATCGAACCGGAACCGCCTACATGGTCGAGACCGACGGCGAGTGGCGGGAGATCTCCTGGGAAGAGGCCCGCACCACGGTCGACGAGCTCGCGAACGGCCTCCTCGCGCTTGGCATCGGCAAGGGTGATGCGGTCGGGATCCTCGCGCGGACGACGCTCGAATGGGTCCTGTTCGACTTCGCACTCGGATCGATCGGCGCGATCGGGGCCGGGATCTACCCGTCGCTGCCGCCGAAGGACTGCGCCTACGTGCTCGACCACTCCGACGCCGTGGGCGTACTCGTCGAGGACGCCGAGCAGCAGGCCAAGATCGAGGCGGAACGGGCGAGCCTGCCCAAGCTCCGCCACGTGCTCACGTTCGACGACCTCGGGGACTTGCGGGCCAAGGGGCGTGACTACGCCGCGGCGAACCCGGACGCGCTCGACCAGGCTCGCGACTCGATCGCCGAGGACGACGTGTTCACCTACATCTACACGTCGGGGACGACCGGGCCGCCGAAGGCATGCATGATCACCCACCGCAACTACTACGAGATGGTCGGCGCCGTCGACGACGTCCCCGAGTTCATCGGCCCGGACGACCTGATCCTCCTTTATCTCCCGCTGGCCCATAACTTCGGGCGCTGTCTCCACCTGCTCTCGGCCTACCTCGGGTGCACGATCGCGTTCTGCCCCGACCCGCAGCGGGTCGCCGAGGTGGCCGCTCAGGTGAAACCGACGGTCATGCCCAGCGTCCCGCGCGTCTACGAGAAGGTGCATACGGGCGTCCAGACCAGCTTCGACGAGGCGACGGGGGTCAAGCGCCGGCTGATCGATTGGGCGCTGCGAGTCGGCAGGCACGTCAGCGAGCTCCAGCAACAGGGCAAGCCCGTTCCCGCGGTCCTCGGCTTCCAGCACCGACTGGCCGACAAGCTCGTCTATTCGAAAGTGAAGGAGCGGCTCGGCGGGAGGCTGCGCCTGCCGATCTCGGGCGGCGCGCCGCTGGCCAGGGAGATCGCCGAGTTCTTCCACTCGATTGACATCTTGATCATCGAGGGCTACGGCCAGACGGAGTGCACCACCGCGTCGAACGTGAACATGCCGACGGGCTTCCGCTTCGGAACGGTCGGCCCGGCGATCCCGGGGATCGAGGTGCGCACGGCCGACGACGGCGAGATCCTCGTCCGGGGTCCGAACGTGTTTGCCGGGTACTACAAGGATGAGCCGGCGACGCGTGAGGTCGTCGACGAGGAGGGATGGCTCCATACCGGCGACATCGGCCACATCGACGACGGCTTCCTGACGATCACCGATCGCAAGAAGGACATCATCGTCACGGCCGGGGGCAAGAACGTCGCGCCGCAGAACATCGAGAACGAGCTCAAGGCGTCGAAGTACGTCTCCCAGGCCGTGGTGATCGGCGACCGGCGGCCCTACCTCACTGCCCTGATCACACTGGACGAGGCCGCGATGGGCCTCAGCGATCCCAGGAGCCTGATCCAGGAGGTCGTCGACGAGTCGAACGCAGACAAGGCGTCCTTCGAGCAGGTGAAGCGGTTCGCGATCCTCGACCGCGACTTCTCGGCCGAGGAGGACGAGGTCACGCCGACGCTGAAGCTCAAGCGCAAGGTCGTCTGCCAGCACTTCGCCGACGAGATCGAAGCGCTCTACGCCGGTGCCTCACCAGCACGCTGAGCAGAGCCTGAACCGCCTCGCGGCGAGCGCAACGACCCACTGCCTGACGGGGTGCGCGATCGGTGAGGTGCTCGGCGTCGCGATCGGAACCGCTCTCGGCTGGGGCAACTTCGAGACGATCGTGCTCGCGATCGTGCTCGCGTTCTTCTTCGGCTACTCGTTCACCTCGTGGCCGCTGCTCCGGTCCGGCATGACGCTCGGCGCAGTCGTGCCGATCGCCCTGGCCGCAGACACGTTGTCGATCACCGTGATGGAGATCGTCGACAACGCCATCCTGCTCATCATTCCGGGCGCGATGGAGGCGGGCCTCGGCGATGGCCTCTTCTGGGCGAGCCTCGCGGTCGCCCTGGCGATTGCCTGGGTCGCCGCTTTCCCGGTGAATCGCTACCTGATCGCCCGAGGGCGGGGCCACGCAGTTGCACACGCCCACCACGCACACCACTAGATCGCCGAGGAGGGGGGCGCGAAAAGTCGTGAGACTTTTCGCGAAGCGAAGCTAAAGCCTTTTCGCTCCGACGTAGGTCGAGCTGTACCAGCCGGACATGCTCGAGATCTTGACCACGTCGCCCGTGTGCGGGGAGTGGATGAACGAGCCGCCTCCGACGTAGATCCCCGCGTGGCCCAGCCCGTTGAAGAAGACCAGGTCGCCGGGCTGGAGCTGACTGCGGTCGACCGGCGTCCCGACGCCGTACTGCGCCGCTGCGTTGTGCGGGAGCGAGACGCCCACCTGGGCGAAGACGTACATGATGAAACCCGAGCAGTCGAACCCGGACGGGCTCGCTCCGCCGTAGACGTAGGGCGTCCCGAGGTACTGCATCGCGATTCCGACCACGCCGCCGTACTTCGCCGGTGCCGGCGAGGGCAGCACACTCGGCTCCTGGGAAACGCTCTCGGCTCCCGCCCCTGCCGAGGGAGCCGCCATGCTCGGGATCAGCGGTTGCGGCTGCGCGAGTCGAGCCTGGGCCTGGCGCTCGAGCTCCGCCTGGCGGCGCTGCTCCGCGGCACGGATTGCGGCGATCTCGGAGCGAATCGACGAGAGCATGCTCTGACGCTCGGCGAGCTGAGATTCGATCGACGCCTTGTGCGCGGCGCGCTCGGCGACGAGTTGCGCCTGCCGCGCCCGGGCGTTCTTCAGATACGCCCGCCGGCGTTGAACCTGCTTCCGGAAGCTTCTGACATCGCCCAGAACCTCTGTGTCCTGTTCGGACACGCGGTCGACGGCCTCCAGACCGTCGACGATATCCACCAGGCTCCTCGAGCCGACGAGAACGTCGAGGGTCGAGTCGCTCTCGCCAGAGGTGTAGATCGCGACAACCCGGTTGGCGAGGGCCCGTTCCGAGCGCCTCAGATTGCCCTTCGCGATCGCCAGGTCGACACGGTTCCGGGCCAGATCGCGCCGGATCGCCTTCAGCTTCTCGTTCGCGAGGTTGTACGCCTCGATCGCATGCTCCATCGACGCGTCAAGGCTCTGGATTTGCCCGAGGACGCTCTGCGCCTGCGCCTGCTTCGAGGCGACGCTCGCGGGCTCAGCGGTCGCTGACGCGGCCGCAGCGAGTGAAACGGCGATCAGTGGGAGGAGGCTGAGTGCGCGTTTGCTCAAAGACTGATGACGGCCCCCCGGCGCTGGTGAAGCATGGGGCCGGGCTGGGACCGGGACGTCACAAGTGCGGCACCCTAACAACCAGTTCGGACACCTGCAAATCCATTGAAAACTCATGCACGACCTGTGGTACCTTCCTGCCCTCGTGCGCGCGCCTGGGAGGGGGTTGCGGGCGTTCTGTCTGGCCGTCGTTGCGACGACGGCTGTCGGAGCGGCCCTGGCTGCCGCTAGTTCGGCAGAGACTGTCGACGACCTCGAGGCGAAGGCTCGGGCGCTTCAGGCCGAAAACGCAGAGCTCGCCGCGGGCTCACGTTCGGCGCTCGGCGGCCTGCAAGCGATCGAGGCACGCCTGGCGCAGACGCACGCCGAACTGGCCGCATTACGTCGTCGAGCCGAGGTCGTTCGGAGTCGCCGGCAGCGCCGCGAACGAGGAGCTCGGCGTCGTGCGGGTCTCGGTCCGCTCGACCCGGACGGCGCTCGCCCGACGGCTCCAGGCGCTCTATGAGCAAGGCGAGGTCGACCCGCTGACGGTGATCCTCGGCGCAGGCTCGCTCGAGGACGCGTTGAACGCCGTCGAGACCCTCGACCTCGCCGCGGAGCAAGACAAGGCTCTGCTGATCCAAGCCCGCGCGGCGACCAAGCGGCTTGCGCGCCTCCTGCGGGCCCTTGCCGCCCGGGAGCGCGAGCTCGATCAGCTCGCTGCCGCGCGTGCCGCCGCAGTGGCGTCGCTCGCCGACGCCCGAGCAGAAAGACTGCGGACGATTGCGGCGATGCAGTCGGCGAGCAGCTCGAACAGCCAGCAGATCGCCGGCCTCCAGGACCGGGCTCGCTCGCTCGCCTCCGTCCGGGTGTCACCCACGCCGGCCGCGGTAGCCGGCACCCCGCAGTTTCTGCCGGGCGGCACCTCACCGAGCGGTGTGCTGTCGATCACCGTTGTCGCAACCGGGTATGCCCTTCCCGGTACGACCGCATCCGGGCGGCCGGTCGGCTGGGGAGCCGTTGCCGTCGACCCGTCGGTCATCCCGCTGGGCTCACGCCTCAGCATTCCCGGCTACGGACTGGGTGTCGCCGCGGACACCGGAGGAGCGATCCAGGGCGCCAGGGTCGATCTCTGGTTCCCATCGGTCGCCGAGGCGCGGGGCTGGGGAACCCGCGTCATCACGATCACCGTCTACTCATAGACAGGCGGCGGGATCGCGATGACAATACGCACGATGGCGACCGATGCGGCCGGGCCCACCGATAAACCTGCCCGCGACTGCCTGCGCGTCATGCTGGTCGACGACCACGACCTCTTCCGGACGGGACTGCGCAACCTGCTCGAGGAGCAGGGGCTCGACATCGTCGCCGAGGCGTCCGAGGGAGCGACGGCGCTGAGCCTTGTCCGCGAGCTCGCTCCCGACGTCGTCGTCATGGATCTGAACATGCCGGGCATGAACGGCATCGAGGCGACGCGTGAGATCGCGCGTTTCGCCCCGCTGACCCGCGTCGTCGTGCTGACGATCTCCGACCAGGACGGAGACGTGATGGACGCGATTTTCGCCGGCGCTTGCGGCTACCTGCTCAAGGACTCGTCGATCGAAGATCTGATGCAGGGAATCCAGGCGGCGTCCGTCGGCGAGGCGCTGATCTCGCCGCACATCGCCGCGAAGGTTCTCCAGCGCATCCGTGCGGCCGGAGTCCAGGACGACACGGCAGTGCCGAGGCCCGAGCTCTCGGACCGCGAGAACGAGGTGCTACGGCTGATCGCGAACGGCAAGGACAACGCCGAGATCGCCAGGGACCTGCACATCAGCCCCAAGACGGTCAAGAACCACATCTCGAACATCCTGATGAAGCTCCAGATCGAGAACCGCATCCAAGCCGCCGTGTACGCGGTGAGGCGCGGACTGGTCTAGCGACTCAGGCGACTTTGGGTTCTCGAGCGCCGCTCTTCAGGATCACCAGAAGCTCGCGCAACGAGCGCAGCTCGCGGCGCCTGCAGGTGAGCGAGCGGGCCAGCGCCGACAGCTCGCGAGCCTCGTCCTCGCCGCCTCCGTGGGCGAGCAGCTCTGCCCTGACCGAGATCGACCGCTCGAGACGCCTGCACTCCGCGTCCAGCGTCAGCGCGAACGCGTAGCCGTCCGTCAGCGTCTCCTCGAGGCGTGGACGATCCGGGTGCTCTCCACGTTCGATCCCGTCGAGCAGCACATGGATTCGATCGGTGGTCGCGGCCAGGTTCGTCATCGTCGTCGCGGTCCGAATTATCCCCTGGTCAACATGCGTTTCCAATAGGCCGAACGGCCCATCTTTCCAACGGCCAGGACCTACAATGCGCGCCGTGCTGCGTTGGACCGTCCTCACGTTGGTCATCCTCGTCGTCGCGCTCTCGGGCAGCTCGACCGCCACCGCCCGCCATGAGGCATCGCCGGTGGCGATGCGCCTCGCCCGGGCTCTCGCCGTGCCGCACGTCCAGCAGTCGCGTACGTCAGCGGTCGCGGTCGACCTGGCCGACGGGCGGACGATCTTCACGCGCCACCAGACGCTCGCACTCGTTCCGGCCTCGAATCAGAAGCTCGGCATTGCCTACACCGCTCTCTCGCTGCTCGGCCCGACGCATCGGATCGACACGGTTGTCCTGGGCGAAGGCGACCTCATCGGCAGCGCCTGGACCGGCAACCTGGTCCTGAAGGGCTTCGGCGACCCAACGTTGTCCCGGGGCGATCTTCGCGCGCTTGCCTTCCAGGTGCGAGCCGCGGGCGTCCACCGGGTATCCGGCGCGATCGAGGCCGACGAGTCCTACTTCGACGCAAGCCGCACTGGGCCCGGCTGGAGACCGTACTTCTACCTCAGCCAATCGCCCGCGCTCTCGGCGTTGACCGTTGACCGGGGCAGCTATCGAGGCTGGCTGACGTCGACGCCGGCGCTCGCGGCGGCGAAGCAGTTCCGCGCCGCCCTGCGCTCGGTCGGGATCGCCGTCGCCGGCCGTGCTCGGATGGGCGTGACCGATCCGACGGCGGAGCAGCTCGCGACGACGTCGTCGGCGCCGCTTTCTCGAATCGTGGGGTTCATGAACCACGAGAGCGACAACTTCACCGCCGAGATCCTGCTCAAGCAGCTCGGGGCGGTCGATGAGGGAGCGGGAACGTCCGCTGCGGGCGCGAAGGTCGTCCGCCGGGTCCTCGCCGGGGCCGGCGTGCCGCTCGCCGGCGTGCGGATCGTCGACGGATCGGGCCTGTCGCCGAGGAACCGGCTGACCGCCGCGGCGCTGATCGGAACGTTGCTGGCCGCCTGGCGCGACCCCGTGATCCACGCCCCGTTCGTGCAGTCGCTCGCCGTTGCGGGCGTCAGCGGCACGCTCGAGCATCGGATGGAGCGCCGCCCGGCTCGGGGCGTGGTCCTCGCGAAGACAGGCACGCTGCGCGAGTCGTCGGCGCTGTCCGGCTACGTCCGCGGCCGTTTCGCGTTCGCCGTGCTCCAGAACGGGCGGCCGGTGTCGCACTTCTGGGCTCGGCAGGCCCAGGATCGATTCGCCGCTGTGCTAGCGGCCCAATAGCTCGGCGAGCTCCGCCTCGGAGATCAGGGGCACGCCGTCTCGCTGCGCCTTCGTCAGCTTCGATCCACCCGGCTCCTCGCCGACCACGAGGCCGGTGGTCTTCTTCGACACCGAGCCCGTCACCTTGGCGCCCAGCGCCTCGAGCTCGGCCTGGGCCTCGTCGCGCGACCAGCGCTCCAGCGTGCCCGTGATCACGTAGGTCCGGCCGGTCAGCGGCCCCTCCGGCGGGCGATCCTCACGACCGGCCTCGAGGCGGAGACCGAGCTGCCTGAGGTCGGCGATGAGAGCCTGGTTCGCCTCGTCGGAGAACCACTCGGCGATCGCCTCCGCGCGCTCGGGTCCGATCCCTTCGACCTCGATGATCTCTTCCTGGCTCGCCTCCGACAGCCGGTCGACCGTGCCGAAGTGGCGCGCGAGGCTCTGCGCCGTCACCCACCCCACATCGGGGATGTTCAGCCCGAAGAGCACGCGGCTGAACGGGATCGCCTTCGAGGCTTCGATCGACGAGATCACGTTCGTCGCGCTGCGTTCCTGAAAGCCGTCGAGATCGAGCAGCTGTTCCTTCGTCAGGCGGTAGAGGTCCGGCAGCGAACGAACGAGCCCGAGGTCCCAGAGCCGGCGTACGAGCTGCTCGCCGACCCCCTCGATGTCGGCGGCGGCCATGACCCAGTTGTTCAGGGTCTCGAGGCCCCGCGACGGGCAGGCGCGGTTCGGACAGCGGTGCATGACCTCGCCCTCCGGCCGGACGATCTTGGCGTCGCAGAGCGGGCAGTTCGTCGGCATCTTGAAGGGCTTGGTGCCTCGCCGATGGGCGCCTGCGGGGCCGACGATCTGCGGGATCACGTCGCCCGCCCGCTGGACGATGACGTCGTCGCCCTCGCGGATGTCCTTGCGGTTGATGTCCTCCTCGTTGTGGAGCGTGGCCCGCGAGACGGTGACGCCGCTGACCTCCACGGGCTCGAGCATCGCCCAGGGGTTCAGCGCGCCGGTCCGGCCGACACGGATCGCGATCTTGTTCAGGCGGGTGGTGGCCGTCATCGGCGCCCATTTGAACGCCCGGGCCCAGCGCGGTCGGTCGTGGAGCGCGCCAAGCTCGCGCTGCTGCGCGAACGAGTCGACCTTGATCACGATTCCGTCGATCTCGTAGTCGAGCTCGATCCGCTTCCGTTCCCACGCCGCGCAGCGCTCGGCGACCGCCTCGATCGACTCCAGCCGCTCGGCGTGCGGGTTCGTCCGAAAACCGTGCTCTCGCAGCCACTCGAGCAGCTCCCACTGCGTCTTCAGGTCGAGGCCTTCGCTGTGGCCGACGCCGTAGACCCAGATCGAGAGCGGTCGTTCGGCGGTGATCTGCGAGTTCTTCTGGCGCAGCGAGCCCGCGGACGCGTTGCGCGGGTTCGGCGCCGTCTTCTTTCCCTCGGCGATCAGTCGCTCGTTGAACGCCTTGAAGCCCGAGAGTGGCATGTAGACCTCGCCCCGCACCTCGAGGACCGCCGGCGGGTCGTCGCCGAGAATCCGCAGCGGGATTGCAGGAATCGTTCGCAGGTTCGGCGTTACGTCCTCTCCCTGCCGACCGTCGCCCCGGGTCGCTCCACGGGTCAGCGTGCCGTTCTCGTAGACCAGCGAGATCGCGGAGCCGTCGATCTTCGGCTCGATGACGTAGGCGATCTGGTCGGCCGGCACGTCGAGGCGGTTGGACACGTCCTTCGCCCACTTTTCGAGCGCCTCGTCGGTTGTGACCTTCTCCAGCGATCCCATCGGAGAGAGGTGCTGGGTCTTGACGAATCGCTCCGACGGTGGAGCGCCGACGCGGCGGGTCGGCGAGTCGGGCGTCGCAAGCTCGGGATGCTCTTCCTCGATCGCCTTCAACTCGTCGAAGATGCGGTCGTACTCGGCGTCGGAGATCTCCGGGTCGTCGAGCACGTGGTAGCGGTAGTTGTGCCGCTCGATCGCCTCGCGGAGCTCGGCAGCGCGCTTCTCGACCTCCGCGACCTTCGTCCGAGTTGCCATGATTCGATCGTATCGGCGGGATTTGTCCCGACCGTGTCGAAGGCGATCAGTTGCGGGCGGAACGAGCCTCTCCCCCCGCCCGCCGGGCCCCGGCGGCTGGCTGCAGGCCGCCAGGGGCCCACCCTCGTGGGGGAACCCCTCCTCGTGGGGGAACCCCTGGTTCCCCCACGGACCCCCTCCTTGCGGGCGGGCTCGCGGGTTCTGGCGTGGTCGGAGCCGGCGTTGGCCTGTTTAGTGCCAACGGGTCTTTCGTTGTGTGCCTCCCGCGCGGCAAAGCCGCGCTCCGGCGGCGACTGGATCTCGCTTTCGTGCGTTAGTACTGCACTTGCTCCAGGTAGAGGCCCCACGGTGGGGCCGTCGTGCCTGCGTTTGACCGATCTTGGCCTTCGAGTAGGTCGGCGATTCGGTCTGACGGGAGCTCGAGCATCGTTCCGACGAGCGTTCTCACCATATGGCGGAGGAAGCTGTCGGCTGTGATTTCGAACTCGAGCAGCTCGCCGTGTTCGAGCCAGCGGGCTTGCAGGACCGTGCGTCGAAGGACGGCGTGCTGCGTGGTCGTCGGTGTGAAGGCGCGGAAGTCGTGCTTGCCGAGCAAGAGCTCGGCCGAGTCGGCGAGAGCAACCTCGTCGATCGGCTTTGGGTACCACCACGCGCGGTGGGCTTCGAGCGGTGACTGGTTGCGCCGGCGGAAGATCCGGTAGCGGTAGCTCCGCGAGCGGGCGGAGTGGCGAGCGTGGAAGTCGGGCTCCGCCTCCGCTCCTCCGATCACCGCAAGGTCCCCGGGGAGCACGGCGTTCAGGGCTTCGGCCGCCCGCTCGGCCGGGGGGCCGCCTTCGGCGTCGACGCTCGCAACCTGACCGCGCGCGTGCACGCCGGTGTCGGTCCGGCCGGCGACGGCCAACCCGCGCCAGCCGGCATAGACCTTCGTCAGTGCCGCCTGGAACTCGCCCTCGACCGTCCGCAGGCCCGGCTGGACCGCCCAGCCGCGGAAGCCCGTGCCGTCGTACTCGAGGGTGAGCTTGAGTCGCACCGGCGCGTATCATCCCGCCGCGTGAGCGGTGAAGACTGGCGCATCCAGGTCGATCTCGACGATGACCAGCACGGGTATTCGGTGAGCGAACGGCTCCGGGCGGTCGACCTCGACGACCACGCTCGCGAGCGAATGGGCGACCGCGTCGTCGTCAGTCGTGACGGCTCGCAGCTCTTCCTCTACGCCGCCACGGCTGAGCAGGCCGAGGAAGCCGAGCGCATCATCCGCGATCTCGTCGCAGCAGACGACCTGACTGCGGAGATCTCGACAAGCCGCTGGCACCCCGTCGAGCAGGCCTGGAAGGATCCCTCCATCCCTCTGCCCAGCACGGAGGAGTCCCTGGAGGACGAGCGGGAGCGGCGCGAGGTCGCCGACGAGCACGAGGCGAAGCGCACCGACTCCTGGAACTGGCATCTTCGAGTCGAGCTGCCGGACCGGAGCGAGGCGGTCACCCTGGCGGACAGGCTGGAATCCGAAGGGCTCCGGGTCCATCGTCGGTGGCGCTATGTCACAGTCGATCTCGCGACCGAGGAGTCAGCGCAGGAGCTCGCCGATCGCCTCGTGGCAACGCTACCCGAGGGCACGGAGTTGACAGTCGAGACGAAGCCGCCCGACCCGATCTTCGTCTTTCTCGGCTCGCGGGGGGTCTAGCCCGGGGCCGCGGCCGTCTCGGCCGGCTCGGGGACCGTCCGCACGAGGGGAGCCGGCGGGACGAAGTCGACGAACTCGAGGTACGCCATCTCGGCGCTGTCACCGACGCGCGGTTCGAGCTTGACGATGCGCAGGTACCCCCCGTTCCGGTCGGCGAAGCGTGGCCCGACCTCGGCGAAGAGCATGTGCACGATCTCCTGGGAGCGGAGGTAGGCGAGCGCCTGGCGGCGCGCGGCGAGATCGCCCCGCCGCCCGAGCGTGATCATCTTCTCGGCGATCGGCCTGACCGCCTTGGCCTTGGCCTCGGTGGTCTTGATCCGGCCGTGCTCGAACAGCGAACCGGCCAGGTTGGCGTAGAGCGCCTTCCTGTGCGCCGAGTCTCGGCCGAGCTTCTTCCCCGAGCGATGGTGACGCATCGGTTCGCTAGTCCTCGCCGCGCAGGTTGAGGCCGTGGGTGGCGAGGGTCTCCTTCACCTCTTCGATCGACTTCTTGCCGAAGTTCGGGATCGCCGCCAGCTCGCCCTCGGTCTTCGTCACGAGGTCGCCGATCGTCTCGATCCCGACCCGCTTCAGGCAGTTGTACGAGCGGACGCCGAGCTCGAGCTCCTCGATCGGGAAGTTCTCCATCCCGTGCGCAAGTGGCGCCTCTGCGGCCGCTTCGCGCGCGGCCGCCGCCTCGCCGAAGCCTTCGATCTTGTCGATGTCCGTGAAGATCGCGAGCTGGCGGATGAGGATCTCGGCTGCTTCGCCGATCGCCTCGCGGGGGTCGATCGAGCCGTCGGTCGTGACGTCGAGCGTCAGCTTGTCGTAGTCCGTGCGCTGACCAACGCGCGCGGCCTCGACGTCGTACGAGACGCGCCGCACCGGCGAGAAGAGCGAGTCGATCGGGATGACACCGATCGTGTGCTCGGGCCCGCGGTTCAGCTCGGCCGGGACGTATCCGCGGCCGCGGCCGATCGTCATCGTCATCTCAAGCCGACCCTTGTCGGACAGGTGGGCGATCTCGAGCTCCGGGTTGAGGATCTCGAGGTCGGCCGGCGCCTCGATGTCCCCGCCGGTGACGACGCCCGCGCCGCGCTTCGTCAGGCGGACCTCGATCTCCGGCGACTCACCGTGCAGCCGCCCCACGAGGTTCTTGAGCGCGGAGATGATGTCGACTACGTCCTCGCGCACGCCGTTCAGCGTCGTGAACTCGTGCGCGACGCCCTCGATCTTGACCGAGGTGACGGCGGCGCCCTCGAGCGACGAGAGCAGCACGCGGCGCAGCGAGTTGCCGAACGTGTGGCCGAAGCCGCGGTCGAGCGGCTCGATCACGAAGACTCCGCGCTTCTCATCCACTTCCTCGTGGACGATCCGCGGGATCTGAAACTCCATCAAGCTGGTTCTGGTGGCCATCAACAAACCTTTCTTAGAAGAACTGGAAGCACTCTAGGACGCGTAGCGTTGGTTACTTCGAGTAGAGCTCGACGATGAGCTGTTCCTGGACGGGCGTGTCGATCTCGCCTCGCTCGGGCCACTTGAGCACCTTGCCGGTGATGTTCTCGTGGTCGGCCTGGAGCCACGGGGCGACCGAGGCCGTCAGATCGGTCGCATCGCGGATGACCTGCTCGGCCGGGCTTCCGGGCGCCATCGTGACGACGTCGTCCGGCTTGATCTGGCAGCTCGGGATGTTCACGCGCCGGCCGTTGACGTGAAAGTGGCCGTGGCGCACGAGTTGCCGCGCCTGCGCCCGTGAGGCGGCGAAGCCGAGGCGGTAAACGATGTTGTCGAGCCGCGTCTCGAGCAGCCTGAGCAGGTTCTCGCCCGTGATCCCTGATCCGCGCGCCGCCTTCGTGTAGTAGGTGCGGAACTGCTTCTCCAGCAGGCCGTAGTAGCGCCGGGCCTTCTGCTTCTCGCGCAGCTGGAGCAGGTACTCGGACTGCTTGATGCGGCCGCGACCGTGTTCCCCCGGCGGGTAGCTGCGGCGCTCGACCGAGCACTTCTCGGTCAGGCAGCGCTCGCCCTTCAGGAACAGCTTCATCCCCTCGCGGCGGCAAAAGCGACACTTCGGACCGATCGACCTGGCCATTAGTGCCCCTCCCAGTAGTGCCGCCGAGTTTCTGGGTCGCGAGCACCAAGCCAGAGTTCGCACGCCGACGAGGCAAGGCTGGACAGCCTTGGTGAGGAGGTGGGTGAGCTCTGGCGCCGCGTGATCGCGGGCCAGAAGCCGGCATGTACTGCTGGGAGGGGCACTAAACGCGCCTCCGCTTCTTCTGCCGGACGCCGTTGTGCGCTTGCGGGGTCACATCCTTGACGCCGAGGATCTCGAGCCCGGCCGCCTGCAGCGAACGAATCGCCGTCTCGCGACCTGAGCCGGGGCCCTTGACGAAGACCTCGACCTTCTGGAGGCCGTGCTCCATGCCCTTTCGCGCGCAGGCGTCGGCTGTCACCTGCGCCGCGAACGGCGTCGACTTCCGGGAGCCCTTGAAGCCGGCCGAGCCGGCGGACTCCCACACGATGACGGCGCCGTCCTTGTCGGTCAGCGTGACGATCGTGTTGTTGAACGACGTCTTGATGTGCGCCTGGCCGATGGCGATGTTCTTCTTGACGCGGCGGCGGGTACGCCCGCGGGTGGCTTGTCTGCGAGGAGGCGCCATGGCTACGTCTTCTGAGGTGCCTTCTTGCCGCGGCCGACGGTCTTCTTCGGGCCCTTCCGCGTTCGCGCGTTCGTCTTCGTGCGCTGCCCGTTGACCGGTAGCCCGCGCCGGTGCCGCAGACCACGGTAGGCGCCGATCTCGGAGAGACGCTTGATCGCCTGCGTGCGCTCACGGCGAAGGTCACCCTCGACCTGGAGGCTGCCGTCGATGTACTCGCGGAGCTTCGTGATCTCGGGATCGGTCAGATCGCGCACCTTCTCGGCGGGCGAGAGCCCGGTCGCCTTGCAGACCTGGAGCGCGGTGGAGCGGCCGATGCCGAAGATGTAGGTCAGCCCGATCTCGAGGTTCTTGTCACGCGGGAGATTGACGCCGGCGATTCGTGCCATAGCTGGTTTCTATCCCTGCCTTTGCTTGTGTCGCGGGTTGGTGCAGATGACCATGACGTGACCATGCCGCTTGATCACGCGGCAGCGCTCGCACATCGGTTTGACTGATGCTCTGACTTTCATCGGTGCCTATCTTTCATCGGTGCCTATAGGTGATGCGCCCACGCGAGAGGTCGTATGGAGAGAGCTCGACCTTGACCCTGTCGCCCGGAAGGATGCGGATGTAGTTCTTGCGCATCTTCCCGGAGATCTTCGCGAGCACCTCGTGGCCGCCATCCACCTGGATGCGGAACATCGTGCTCGGCAGAGCCTCGACAACCTCGCCCTCTACCTCGATCTTCTCTTCCTTCTGGGCCATACCTCCTCACACGGAAACCGCGCCCGGAGCGCGGTCTTCAGGACAAACGAACACAGCGCAGTTGGGCCTGCGCCGAGCGAAAAATGGTAGCAAAAGCGCTCTTCCTGATTGAGTGGCCCTACCGCGCCCGAACCGGCGCCATCGTCAGGATTCTGGGCCCCTCTTCGGTCACTGCGACCGTATGCTCGAAGTGTGCGGAGAGCGAGCCGTCGGCGGTCGCGATCGTCCACTGATCGGGCCTGACGACCACGTCCTGCCCGCCGGCGTTGATCATCGGCTCGATCGCCAGCGTCATCCCGGGCGCGAGTGTCGGGCCTCGTCCCGGCTCGCCGTAGTTGGGGATCTGCGGGTCCTCGTGCATCGACCGGCCGACGCCGTGTCCGACGAGGCTCTTGACGACGGAGAACCCTGCCTCCTCGGTGACACGCTGAACCGCGTGCGAGATGTCGGTGAGCTTCCCGCCGCTACGGGCCTGCTCGATGCCGGCATGGAGCGCCGCCTCGCACACCTCGAGGAGCCGCTCGGCGCCGGGGTCGATCTCGCCGACCGGGAACGTGAACGCCGAGTCGGCGACGTAGCCGTCGAGCGTGACGCCGACGTCCACCGAGAGCACGTCGCCTTCCTTGAGCTCGTACCCGTTCGGGATCCCGTGCACGACGACGTCGTTCGGCGACGTACAGATCGAGGCCGGATAGGGATACGGGCCGCGGTAGCCCTTGAATGTCGGTATGCCGCCGCGCGAGCGGATGAACTCATCGGCGATCCGGTCGAGCTCGCCGGTCGTCGTCCCCGCACTGATGTGCCGGCCGAGCAACGCCAGGGTCTCGGCGACGACTTCGCCCGCGCGGGCCATCAGCTCGAGCTCGTTGCTCGACTTCCTGATGATCATGATCTGCTGGCCACCTGATCGAGTGCCTCCTGAAGCTCCGCGAAGACCTCGTTGACCGAGTTGTCCGCGTGGATGCCGACGAGATTGCCATGAAGACGGTAGTGCTCGATCAGCGGTTCCGTCTCCTCGTGGTAGAGCGCGAGCCGGCGAGCGATTGGCTCCGGCGTGTCATCGCTGCGGTTCTCGAGCTCGGCGCGCCTCATCAGCCGCTCGGTCGCGACGTCGTCTGAGAGCTGAAACTCGAACACGATCGAGAGCTCGCGGCCGATCTCCGACAGCATCGTGTCGAGCGCGTCCGCCTGAGCCGAGGTCCGGGGGAACCCGTCGAGGATGAAGCCCTCGGCGGTGTCCTCCTCGCCGAGCCGCTCGCGGATCAGGTCGATCATCAGGTCGTCGGGCACGAGCCGGCCGCTCCGGACGATCGGCTTCACCCTCTGCCCGAGCTCGGTTTCCTGATCGATCGCCGTCCGGAGCATCTCGCCGGTCGCGATGTGAGGGATCCCGTACTCGGCCTCGATCCGCTTCGCCTGCGTGCCCTTTCCGGAGCCTTGCGGCCCCAGCAGTAGGACGTTCACCTACTTCAGGAAGCCTTCGTAGGAGCGCATCATCATCTGCGACTCCATCTGCCGCATCGTGTCGAGCGCGACCCCGACGGCGATCAGAACGGACGTGCCGCCGAGAGCTCCGGCCAGCGCCTGGGAAACGCCGGTGTACGCAATCACCAGGCTGGGCAAGGTGGCGACAATCGCCAGGTAGATCGCTCCCGGCAACGTCAGCCGCGTCAGCACGCGATCGAGGTACTGCGCGGTCGGCGGCCCTGGCCGGATGCCGGGGATGTAGCCGCCATGCTTCCGCAGGTTGTCGGCCTGGTCGACGGGGTTGAACTGCACCGCCGTGTAGAAGAACGTAAAGATCACGATCAGCGCTGCCTGCAGCAGCAGGTACGACCAGTCCGTGTACGAGAAGTACTTGTTGATGAAGCTCTGCGTCTGCGGGAAGTACTGCGCGATCGTCGGTGGGAAGGCCATCACGGCGGCCGCGAAGATGACCGGAATGACGCCGGCCATGTTCACGCGCAGCGGCATGTAGGTCGAGCCGCCTGTCGTCATCCGCCGGCCGACCATCCGCTTCGCGTACTGGATCGGGATCCGGCGCTGGCCCTCCTGGATGAAGACGACGGCGACGACGACGCCGACGGCCATCAGCGGGAAGAAGAGCCGCTCGAAGATGCCGCCCTCGACCCATGCCCGAATGCCGAGCGGCAGGCCGGTGAGGATCGAGGCGAAGATCAGCAGCGAGATCCCGTTGCCGATCCCACGCTTCGTGATCAGCTCGCCCATCCACATCAGGAGTGTGCAGCCGGCGGTGAGTGTCAGGACAATCAGCGCGCCGCGGCCGAAGTTGGCATCGAGTGCGCCCGTACGCTGGAACAGGAACGCGAAGCCCATCGCCTGAGCGGCCGCGAGCACCACGGTCAGGTAGCGCGTGTACTGGTTGATCTTGGCGTAGCCGGCCTCGCCTTCCTTCTGAAGCTGCTCGAGGCGCGGAATCACGACCGTCATCAGCTGGAGGATGATCGACGCCGTGACGTACGGCATGATCCCGAGCGCGAAGATCGCGAACTGGGAGAGCGCGCCGCCCGAGAACAGGTTCAGGAGCGCGAGCACCGTTCCACCGGCCGACGAGTTGAAGTAGTTCTCGACCGTCTCCGAGTTGACGCCCGGCGCAGGGATCCACGAGCCCAGGCGGTAGAGGAGGAGGATCACCGCCGTGAAGAGAACGCGGCGCCGAAGCTCGGGCACGCGCCACGCGTTCGTCAGCCAGGAGAACATCTACGCGGTTTCGGCGGCCTCGTCCGCTTCCGCAGCGGCTTCCGGCTCGGCCGACTCCTCTTCTTCCTCGGGCGGTGGCGCCGCGGCCTGAGGCTTCTTGCGGGCCTTCTTGATCTTCGGCTCCTTCAGAGCAGTCACCGAGCCGCCGGCGCCCTCGATCTTCTCTCGCGCCGAGGCCGAGAACGCATGGGCGGTGACGGTGAGCTTCTTCGTGAGCTCGCCGTAGCCGAGGATCTTCACCTCGACCCTCGCGTTGCGGATCAGGCCCGCCTCCGAGAGCAGCGCCGGCGTTACGTCGGTGCCCGCGTCGAACCGCTCGAGATCGCGGACGTTGACTCCGGCCATGAACGTCCGGTGCGGCCCGATCGGCATCGCGTCCTTCGAGTACGGGCCGCGCTGCTTGCCGAGTCGCATGTAGATCGGCATCTGGCCGCCCTCGAACCCGGCGCGCATCTTGTGCGAGCCCGAGCGCGCCTTCTGGCCCTTGATTCCGCGGCCGGCATAGCGACCCTTGCCCGAGCCCATGCCACGGCCGATCCGCTTGCGAGCCTTGCGCGGGGACGCGGGCTTCAGATTGGAGAGATTGAGCTGCTCGGGCATGGCTTTCCGGTCTAGTCCTCGCCCTCGACCCGGACGAGGTGGCGAACCAACCTCAGCATACCGGCGGTTTCGGGGCTCTCCGGGCGCTCGACGGAGCGTCCGATTTTGCCGAGCCCCAGGGCGCGCAGGGTGCCGCGATGGCGCTGCGTCTGGCCGATCTCGCTGCGGATCTGGGTGATCTTCAGCGTCTTACTCACTCGGCGTCTCCTCCGCCGCGGCGGCGACCGGTTCCGGCGCTGCGGCAGCCTCCCCCTCTTGCTCCTGCGGCTCCTCGCCGGGCTCCTGCTTCGGTACCGGGAGTACCTGAGTGATCGTCAACCCGCGCGCCTTGGCGACGTCTTCGGGCCGGCGCAGGCTCTGGAGCCCCTGCACCGTGGCCTTGAGCATGTTGACCGGGTTCGTCGTGCCGAGGCTCTTCGCGAGGATGTCGCGGACGCCCGCGAGCTCCAGCACGGCGCGGACGCCGCCGCCCGCGATCACGCCCGTACCCTCGCTCGCCGGCCGCAACAGGACACGAGCCGCGCCGAAGCGGCCGAGGATCTCGTGCGTAATCGTCGTCCCGTGCTTGGGCACGGTAAAGAGGTTCTTCTTGCCGTCCTCGACGGCCTTGGAGATCGCCAGCGGGACCTCGCGCGCCTTCCCGTAGCCGACGCCGACGCGGTCGACCTCATCGCCGACGACGACGAGCGCCGTGAACGAGAACCGCCGCCCGCCCTTGACGACCTTCGCGACGCGGTTGATCTCGACGACGCGCTCTTTCAGCTCCCTCGTTTCGGCGTAGTCGCTCAAAACTCCAGACCCCCTTCTCTAGCGGCTTCGGCGAGCGCCTTCACGCGCCCGTGGTAGAGGTAGCCGCCCCGATCGAAGACCGCACCCTTGACGTCTGCCTTCTTGGCGTTCGCAGCCAGCAGCTTGCCCACTTCGGCCGCCTGGTCGGACTTGGTGCCTTTCCCGCTGCGTACGTCGAGCGAGCTCGCGGCAGCCAGCGTCCGTCCGGCGGTGTCGTCGACCAGCTGCGCCGCGATGCCGCGGTTCGAGCGGAAGACGACCAGCCGGGGGCGCTCGGCCGTGCCGGAGATGTGCTTACGAACCCGCTTGTGCCGGCGGATCCGCAGCTGTCTGGACGTCAGCTTGCTCATGCGCGCTTGCCGACCTTCCGCCTCACGTACTCACCGACGTAGCGGATCCCCTTGCCCTTGTATGGCTCAGGCGGGCGCACGGCGCGAACCTCGGCGGCCGTCTGGCCCACCTGCTGCTTGTCGATTCCCTTGACGATGACCTCGGTCGCGGTCGGCACCTCGAAGGTGATCCCGGCGGAAGGCTCGACAACAACGGTGTGCGAGAAGCCGACGCTGAGCTCGAGCGACTGGCCGCGCAGGGCGGCGCGGTACCCGACACCCTGGATCTCGAGCCGCTTCTCGAAACCCTTCGTGACACCCTCGACCATGTTGGCGACGAGGCTGCGTGTGAGCCCGTGGAGTGCGCGGTCGTCGCCGCGCTCGGACGGTCTCGACACGAGGATCTCACCGTTCTGCTGCTCGACCTTCATCCGCTGCGGGATCTGCTGGCTGAGCTCGCCGAGCGGCCCGTTGACCATCACGCGGCCAGGGCTCAGCGACACCGACACGCCGGCGGGGATCTCGATTGGCTTCTTTCCGATTCGACTCATATCTCTAGTTACGCGGAGCCAGACTGAAGTCTGGCACCGCAGAAATTCCTTTCACCAGACAAAGCAAATGACCTCGCCGCCGATGCCTTCCCGCTCGGCGGTCTTGCTCGTGACGAGGCCCTTGGACGTGGACATGATCGCCGTGCCCATCCCGCCGAGGACGCGCGGCAGGCGATCCTTGCGAGCGTACACACGGCGACCGGGCTTTGAGACGCGCTTGAGGTCGGTGATGATGCGCTCGCGGCTGGCGCCGTACTTGAGCTCGACGACGAGCAAGTCGAAGCTCTCGCCCGAGCGGACCGAGAAGCCGTTGATGTAGCCCTCCTCCTGGAGCAGGTGCGCGATCCCCACCTTCACGCGGGAGGTCGGCATCTCGACCGTCTCCTGCAGCGCCTTGTTGGCGTTGCGGATGCGCGTCAGCATGTCTGCGATCGGATCGGTCTGCATTCAGCTCACCAGCTCGACTTGGTCATGCCGGGGATCTCGCCGTTGTGCGCGAGCTCGCGCAGGCAGATCCGGCAGAGGCCGAACTTGCGAAAAACCGCACGCGGGCGGCCGCACCGCCGGCAGCGCGAGTAGCCCCGCACCTTGTAGCGCGGCTCCTGCTGCTGCTTGTGAACCAAAGCCTTCTTTGCCATCTATTGATCTCTCCTGTCCTCGACGGCGAACGGCATCCCGAGTGCCCGGAGCAGCGCGAGTGCGTGCTCGTCCGTCTCCGCCGTTGTGGTGATGGCGACGTCCAGCCCTCGAATCGCCGCGATGTCGTCGTAGTTGATCTCGGGGAAGATGAGCTGCTCGCGGATGCCGATCGAGTAGTTGCCGCGCCCGTCGAACGACCTCGGGCTCAGGCCGCGGAAGTCGCGAATGCGGGGCAGCGCAATCGACACGAGCCGATCGAGGAACTCGTACATGCGGTCGCCGCGCAGCGTCACCTTGGCGCCGATCGGCATGCCCTCACGCAGCTTGAAACCTGCGACCGACTTGCGCGCCCGGCGCACCTGCGCGCGCTGGCCTGCGATCGTGGTCAGCTCCTCGATTGCACCGTCGAGCGCCTTGGCCTCGGTCTTGGCGTCGCCGACGCCCATGTTCAGCGTGATCTTCTCGATGCGCGGGACCTGCATGACCGTCTGGAGCCCCAGCTCCTCCTTGAGGCGGTCGCGCAGCTCCTCGACGTAGCGCTGCTTGAGCCGCGGCATTTCCTTCGTCGCAGTGGCCATTACCGATCCATCTCCTGGCGGCAGTCCTCGCGACGGCAGACGCGGACGCGCTTCATGCCGCTCTTCGCCTCCTTGACGATCGTTCCGACCCGCGTCGGCCGGTTACAGACCGGGCAGACGAGCATCACGTTCGAGATCGGGATCGGGCCGGCCTTCTCGATCACGCCGCCGGGCTGGATCTGCGGAGCGCCCATCCGGCTCGGGTTCGACATTGGCCGCGGCCGGGTGTGCCGCTTGATCACGTTCAGGTTCTCGACCAGGACGCGGCCTTCCTTCGGGCGCGCTTCGAGCACGCGGCCCTGCTTGCCGCGGTCCTTGCCGCTCAGCACCTGCACCAGGTCGCCCTTCCGGATCTTCATGGTCGGCACCTAAAGGACCTCCGGGGCGAGCGAAACGATCTTCATGAAGTTCTTCTCCCGCAGCTCGCGGGCGACCGGACCGAAGATCCGGGTGCCGCGCGGGTTGCTCTGCGCGTCGATGATCACGGCGGCGTTCTCGTCGAAGGCGATCGAGGTGCCGTCATTGCGGCCGTACGGCTTCTTCGTACGCACGACCACGGCTCGCACGACCTCGCCCTTGCGCACTGCGCCCTGCGGCGTCGCCGTCTTGACCGTGCCGACGATCACATCGCCGACCCGCGCGTAGCGCCGGTGAGACCCGCCGAGCACGCGGATGCAGAGGAGCTCACGCGCACCCGTGTTATCGGCCACCCGGACTCTCGACTCCTGCTGGATCACTTGGCAGCTTCCACCACTTCTGCGAGACGCCAGTTCTTGGTCTTCGACAGCGGCCGCGTCTCGACGATGCGGACGACGTCGCCGGCCTTGGCCTGGTTCTGCTCGTCGTGCGCGTGGAAGCGCTGCGAGCGGCGAACGACCTTCTTGTAGCGCGGGTGCGCCTTCACAGTGTCGACGCGGACGACGATCGTCTTGTCCATCGCCGCCGAGACGACGACGCCACGTCGCTCTTGGCGGCGGCCGCGATCGCCCTCTGGCTTGGGCAGCCGGGTGATCGGCTTGCGCTCACCGGTCTGCTCACGCTTCGGCTTCGAGCGCTGCCTGCGCTCGGAACGCGCGACACGCTTCCGCTTCTTGCGTGCCGGCGCGGCGGCAGGCGCAGGAGTCTCCTCCTCAGCAGGCGCTTCCTCGGCCTCGGCCTCCGCCGGAGCCTCTTCGGCCTCCGCGACCGGCTCGGCAGGCGGCTCGGGCGTCGGCTCGGGGGACTCGGGCTCGGGCACGGGCGGACCGGGCTCCTCGGGAGGAGCCTCCGGCTGCGGCTCGGCCGGCGTCTCGGCGGACGCCTCGGCCTCGACCGGCGTCTCGTCGTCTACTTGCTCGTTGCGCTCTTCGTCTGCCATCTAGTTGTCTTCCTCGCGTTCGGTACGGACCGTGAGGATGCGCGCGATCTCTCGCTTCGCCAGCTTCAAGCGGGCGGGGTTCTCCAGTGCACCGGTCGCCGACTGGAAGCGCAGGTTGAACAGCTCCTGGCGCCTGTCGGCCAACGCCCGCTCCAGCTCCTCGTCCGTCATGTCTCTGATCTGCTTAGCCTTCAAAGAGGCTCGCCTCCCGCTTCACGAACTTCGTCTTCACCGGCAGCTTGGTGCCGGCCAACCTCAGCGCCTCCTTGGCGAGCGGCTCCGGAACGCCCGCGAGCTCGAACATCACCCGGCCGGGCTTGACCACGGCGACCCAGTGCTCGGGCGAGCCCTTCCCCGAGCCCATGCGGGTCTCGGCCGGCTTCTGCGAGACCGGCTTGTCCGGGAAGACGTTGATCCAGACCTTGCCGCCGCGCTTGATCTTGCGAGTCATCGCGATTCGGGCGGCCTCGATCTGCCGGTTCGTCACCCAGCCGTTCTCGAGCGCCTTGATCCCGAAGTCGCCGAACTGGACATCGGTCTGCCCTTTTGACATTCCGCGCCGCCGGCCGCGTTGGTACTTGCGGTATTTGGTCTTCTTCGGGAGCAGCATTGACTAGGCCTCCGGCTCCGGCTGCTCGGCAGGCTGCGGCTCGGGCGCCTCAGTGGGCGCCTCGGGCTGCTGATCGGGCGCCTCGGCAACAGGCTCGGTGGTGGTCGGCGTCTCCGGCTCGACCTCGGGGCTGGTCGGGGTCTCCGGCTCGACCTCCGGCTGAGCCCGGCCCTCGGTCGAGGCGGGCTGCTCATCGGAGCGCGGGCGCTCCGGGGCGCCGCGCCCTCGCCCACCGCCGCGCCTGCCGCCGCCGCGCCGCTCTCGCACGGGTCCAAGACCCTCACGGTCGGCACTGCGGCCCCGGCCGCCTTCGCGGGAGGCGCTGAGGCCCTCCGTGCGGCCGCCTCGGCGGCGCGCCTGATCCTGGTCGCCAAGGCGGGCATCGCGGCGACCCTCGACGGTCTCGAAGCCCTCGGGCATGATCTCGCCCTTGTTGATCCAGACCTTGACGCCGATCCGGCCGAAGGTCGTCTTCGCCTCGACGAAGCCGTAGTCGATGTCCGCGCGGATCGTGTGCAGCGGCACACGGCCCTCGGAGTAGGTCTCCGAGCGGCTCATCTCGCCGCCACCGAGCCGGCCCGAGCACCTGATCTTCACGCCGTGGGCTCCGGACCGGATCGCGGAGGCCAGCGAGCGCTTCATCGCGCGGCGGAAGGCCACGCGGTTCGCCAGCTGCTCGGCGATCGACTGCGCGACGAGCTTCGCGTCCAGCTCTGGGCGCTTGATCTCGTTGATGTTGATGTGGACGTTCTTGTGCGTAAGCGCGTGAAGGTCACGGCGCAGGGCGTCGACCTCGGCGCCGGACTTGCCGATCACGATCCCGGGGCGGGCCGTGTAGATGTCCACGGTGATCCGCTGCTTGTCCTTGCGGATCAGGATGTCGGAGAGGCCCGCGTGGGACAGCTTCCCGAGGATGTGCTCGCGGATCTTCACGTCCTCGAGGATCGCGTCGGAGAAGTCCTTGTCGTTCGTGTACCAGTTGGACTTCCAGTCGTGGATGACGCCGACGCGCATCCCGCCGGGATGGATCTTCTGGCCCATTAGTCCTCCTCAGTCCCGGGAGAAGCCTCCGGCTTCTTCCGCGAGCGGGTCGCTTTCGGCTTCGTCTCTGTGGTCTCGGCCTTCGGTGCGGCGCGGCGCCGCGATGGCCGCTTCGGCTTGTCTTCCTCGGCCTTCGGCTGCTCTTCGGTCTGAGCGCCGGCCTGCTGCTGCCGGCGCGGGCGACGCGCGGCGCCGTCGGTCTCGAGCGGCTCCAGCTTCAGGGTCACGTGGCACGTGCGCTTCGTGATCCGCGCGACGCGGCCGCGCGCGCGGGCACGCCACCGCTTGATCACGGGCCCCTCGTCGACGTACGCGGCGGTGACGACGAGCTCGTCGCCGATCAGGCCGTGATTCGCCTCGGCGTTCGCGACCGCGGACGCCAGGACCTTCTCGATCTCGCGGGCCGCGGCGCGCGGCGTGAATGCGAGCACGGTTCGCGCCTCCGGCACGGACCGACCGCGAATGTGATCCACGACGAGCCGCGCTTTGCGAGGCGTGATGCGCAGGTACTGCGCCGAGGCGCGCACCTCCTGGCGCTCCTCGACGGGCTCTGTCCGGGCCTTGGCCACGACTACCGCCGGATCTCCGTCTTCCGGTCGCCCGAGTGCGCGCGGAAGGTCCGCGTCGGCGCGAACTCGCCGAGCTTGTGACCGACCATCTGCTCAGTGACGAAGATCGGGACGTGCTTACGGCCGTCGTGGACCGCGATCGTGTGCCCGACCATCTCGGGGAAGATCGTCGACGTGCGCGACCAGGTCCGGATCATGGTCTTGGAGCCGGAGTTGTTCATCGACTCGATGCGGCTCATCAGCCGCTCCTCGACGTACGGGCCCTTGCGGGATGATCTCGACACCTAGCGCTTCTCCTTGCCTCTCCGGCGCTGCCGGATGATCAGACGATCGGATTCCTTGTGCTTGCGGCGCGTGCGCTTGCCGAGGGTCGGGACGCCCCAGGGCGTGACCGGGTGGCGGCCGCCCTTCGACTTGCCCTCGCCGCCGCCGTGCGGGTGGTCGACGGGGTTCATCGCCGAGCCGCGCACTGTTGGACGCTTGCCGCGCCAGCGGCTCCGGCCCGCCTTTCCGCCGGTGATGTTCTCGTGGTCGACGTTGCCGACCTGACCCACCGTCGCCCGGCAGGCGAGCGAGACGCGCCGAAGCTCGCCGGAGGGTAGCCGAAGAACGGCGTACCCCTCGTCCTTGCCGACGAGCTGGACGCCCGAGCCGGCGCTCCGCGCCATCTTCCCGCCCTGACCCGGCTTCAACTCGACGTTGTGGACGAGGGTGCCGGTCGGGATGTTCTGCAGCGGGAGGGCATTCCCCGGCTTGATGTCAGCGGTCGGGCCGGACTCGACCGGAGCGCCGACCTTGAGCCGCGCCGGAGCGAGAATGTAGGCCTTGGCGCCGTCGGCGTAGTGGATCAGCGCGATGTTCGCCGACCGGTTTGGGTCGTACTCGACCGCGGCAACCTTCGCCGGGACCCCGTCCTTCGTCCGCTTGAAGTCGACCACGCGGTAGCGGCGCTTGTGCCCGCCGCCCTTGTGGCGGGTCGTGATGCGCCCGGCGTTGTTGCGGCCGCCCTTCTTCTTGGCGGGCTCAACCAGGCTCTTCTCAGGCTTCGACTTCGTCACCTCGGCGAAGTCGGAGACGGTCATGAACCTGCGGCCCGGACTCGTTGGCTTGAACTTCTTGGGCATGGCTAGACCTGTGCCCCTTCGAAGATCTCGATCGACTCGCCCTCGCGGAGCTGCACGATGGCCTTCTTCCAGCCCGGCCGGCGGCCGCGGATCATCCCGCGCCGCTTCGGCTTCGAGCGCACCTGGATGATGTTGACGGCCTGCACCTTGACGCCGAAGAGCTCCTCCACGGCCTGCCGGACCTGCGTCTTGTGCGCGTCCTGGTGAACGCGGAACGAGTACTTGCGGTCCTCGATCAGGCTGTAGCTCTTCTCGGAGACGACCGGCGCGAGCAGGACTTCGTTGGGATGCAAGCTCACGCGGCACCTCGCTGCTGAACTGCGTCCAGCGCCGACTCGCTGACCAGCAGCGAGCGCGCCCAGACGATCGCCGCGACCTCGAGCTCGGCCGGAGTGATCAGGAGCACCCGCTGGAGATTCCGAAACGACTTGATCACTGCCTCGTCGTCCTCCTGGACGACGATGAGCGTCGGCAGGTCCTTGCCCCAGGCCTCGAGGAAGGCCACGGCGGCCTTCGTCGACGGCTCCGCGAACGCCGACCCGTCGATCACGCCGAGCGACCCGGCCTGGGCATGGCTGGAGAGCGCAGCGCGGAAGGCGGCCTTCCGGGCCTTCCGGTTCACCTTGACCTCGAAGTTCGTCCGCGGCATGAACGCCGAGCCGCCGCCGGTCCACTGCGGCGCGCGGGTCGTGCCCGCGCGGGCACGGCCGGTGCCCTTCTGGCGCCAGGGTTTCCCGCGGCCGCCCGCCACCAGCCCGCGGCTCTTCAGCGTGCGGGTTCCGGCGCGCTGGGCGTTGAGCTCCGCACGCACGGCCTCGTGGACGAGGTGCGGCTTGACCTCGGCGGCGAAGACGGCAGCCTCGAGGGTCGCGTCCTTCGACTTCTTGCCCGCCGCGTCCAGGATGGGTGCCTTAGGAGCCGCCACGCGCCTCCTCCCGGATCTCGACGAATGCGTTCTTCGGGCCGGGGACGGCGCCCTTGACGAGAATCAGGTTCTCCTCGGTGTCGACCGAATGCACGCTCAAGCCGACCTGGGTCACCCGCTTTCCGCCCATCCGCCCGGCCATCTTCATCCCCTTGCGGACGCGTGACGGCGTCGCCGAGGCGCCGATCGAGCCCGGCTTTCGGATGTTGTGGGAACCGTGCGAGACGGGCCCTCGACTGAAGTTGTGGCGCTTGATCGTGCCGGCGAAGCCCTTCCCGATCGAGACGCCGGAGACCTTGACGCGGTCGCCCGCCTCGAAGCTCTCCACGGTCACTGTCTCGCCAGGCGTGAGCTCGTGGGCGCCGCGGATCTCGACGAGGTGCCGGTGCGGCCCAACCTCGTGCTTGGCCAGGTAACCCAGCTTCGGCTTCGTCAACTTTCGCTCCGCGACCTCGTCGTACGCGAGCTGCACGGCGTCGTAGCCGTCCGTGTCCTGGGTGCGCACGGCGACGACCGGGCACGGCCCGGCCTGGATCACGGTGACGGGCGTGACGGCGCCGGTCTCCTCGTCGAAGACCTGCGTCATCCCGAGCTTTCTGCCGACGATCCCTTTCATGGCCTCAGAGCTTGATCTCGATGTCGACGCCGGCCGGAAGGTCGAGCCGCATCAGCGAGTCGACCGTCTTCGGTGTCGGACTGTGGATGTCGATCAGCCGCTTGTGCGTCCGGATCTCGAAATGCTCACGGGAGTCCTTGTCCTTGAACGGACCGCGGATCACCGTGTAGATGTTTCGCTCCGTCGGCAGCGGCACGGGACCGGTGATGGTCGCGCCGGTGCGAGTCGCCGTCTCGACGATCGACGCCGCCGAGCGGTCGAGCGCCTGATGGTCATAGCCCTTCAGGCGGATTCGGATCTTCGACTGTGGCACCGGCTTATTTCACTCCTTGTCTTAGCTGGATGTGACTAGAGACCGTAGGTCACTGTTGGATCTCGGTTACGACGCCCGCACCCACCGTGCGGCCGCCCTCGCGGATCGCGAACCGGAGCCCCTGGTCCATCGCGATCGGCTGTCCGAGATCGATCTCCATGTTCGTGTTGTCGCCCGGCATGACCATCTCCTGGCCCTCCGGGAGCTTGATCGCACCCGTCACGTCGGTCGTGCGGAAGTAGAACTGCGGCCGGTAGCCGTTGAAGAACGGCGTGTGACGCCCGCCCTCGTCCTTGGAAAGGACGTAGACCTCCGCCTTGAACTGCGTGTGCGGGGTGATCGACCCCGGCTTCGCGACGACCTGGCCGCGCTCGACCTCTTCGCGCTTGGTGCCGCGCAGAAGGACGCCCGCATTGTCGCCGGCCTGGGCGAAGTCCAGCGTCTTGTTGAACATCTCGAGCCCGGTGACGACGGTCTTCTGCGTCTCCGACTGGATGCCGATGATCTCGACCTCCTCGCCCGAGTTGATCTGACCCTGCTCGATCCGCCCCGTGACGACCGTGCCGCGGCCGGTGATCGTGAAGACGTCCTCGATCGGCATCAGGAACGGCTTGTCCGTGTCGCGGACCGGCTCCGGGATGTAGGAGTCGACGGCCTCCATCAGCTCGAGGATCTTGGGCGTCCACTCCTCGTCGCCCTCGAGCGCCTTCAGCGCCGAGCCGGCGATGACCGGGATCTCGTCCCCCGGGAACTCGTAGGCGGATAGCAGTTCGCGCACTTCCATCTCGACGAGCTCGAGCAGCTCGGGGTCGTCGACCATGTCGGCCTTGTTCAGGAACACGACGATGGAAGGCACCTCGACCTGGCGGGCCAGGAGGATGTGCTCGCGGGTCTGCGGCATCGGGCCGTCCGCGGCGGAGACGACCAGGATCGCTCCGTCCATCTGGGCGGCGCCGGTGATCATGTTCTTGATGTAGTCGGCGTGACCCGGGCAGTCGACGTGGGCGTAGTGACGATTGGCCGTCTCGTACTCGACGTGCGCGGTGTTGATCGTGATGCCGCGCTGCTTCTCCTCGGGGGCGTTGTCGATCGACTCGAAGCTCCGCACGGAGGTGTTGGACCCCTGCTCCGCGAGAACCTTGGTGATCGCCGCCGTGAGCGTTGTCTTGCCGTGGTCGATGTGACCGATCGTGCCGACGTTGACGTGCGGCTTCGTGCGCTCGAACTTCTGCTTTGCCATTCTCCCTTCCCTTTCCCGTCTTCTTGGTGGACCTTTGTATGACTCCAGAACGCGTAGCGTTTAATTCTGCGAGTCGACGAGCTCGCTCGCGATCGACTGAGGTACGTCCTCATATCGGTCGAACTGCATGGTGAATGTCGCCCGGCCCTGCGTCGTCGAGCGCAGGTCGGTTGCGTATCCGAACATCGCGGCGAGGGGAACCCGGGCGGTGATCACCTGGGCGTTCCCCCGCGGCTCGAGGTGCTCGATCCGGCCGCGGCGTGAGTTGAGATCGCCCATGACGTCGCCGAGGTAATCCTCGGGCGTCACGACCTCGACGGCCATCACGGGCTCGAGCAGCTTCGGCTTTGCGCGCTTCATCGCCTCCTTGAAGGCCATCGAGCCGGCGACCTTGAAGGCGATCTCGCTGGAGTCGACGTCGTGGTACGACCCATCGACGAGCTCGACCCTGATGTCCACAACCGGGTAGCCGGCCAGCGGGCCCGACTCCATCGCCTCCTGGATCCCGAGGTCGACGGCGGGAATGAACTCGCGCGGGATGCGGCCGCCGACGATCTTGTCCAGGAACTCGTAGCCCTCGCCGGGCTCGGACGGCTCCAGGTTGATGATCGCGTGGCCGAACTGGCCGCGACCGCCCGTCTGGCGGACGAAGCGGCCCTCGATCTTGTCGACGCGCCGGTCGACCGTCTCCCGGTACGCGACCTGAGGGCGCCCGACGTTGGCGTCGACGTTGAACTCGCGGGTGAGGCGGTCGACGATGATCTCGAGGTGCAACTCGCCCATCCCTGCGATCAGCGTCTGCCCCGTCTCCTCGTCGCTGCGGACTCGGAACGTCGGATCCTCCTCGGCGAGCCGCTGAAGCGCGGTCGCGAGCTTGTCCTGGTCGCCCTTGGTCTTCGGCTCGACGGCGACGGAGATCACCGGATCCGGGAACGTCATCGACTCGAGCACGATCGGGGCCGTGTCCGAGGCGAGCGTCTCGCCGGTCGTCGTCTGCTTCAGCCCGACGATCGCTGCGATCTCGCCCGCGCCGATCTCCTGGCGTTCCTCGCGGTGGTTGGCATGCATCTGGAGGATGCGGCCCATCCGCTCCGTCCTGCCGGAGGTCGTATTGACGACGCGCTCGCCGGCCTTGACCTCGCCGGAGTACACGCGGATGTAGGTCAGCTTGCCGACGTAGGGGTCGGACATGACCTTGAAGGCGAGCGCCGAGAACGGCTCGTCGAGCGCCGGGCGGCGCGAGAGCTCATGGTCGGTCCTCGGGTCGAGCCCGTGGACGGGCGGCACGTCGAGAGGGCTCGGCAGGTATTCGATGACCGCGTCGAGGAGCGGCTGCACGCCCTTGTTCTTGAAGGCTGAGCCGAGCAGGACCGGGGTGACGCTGATGTCGAGCGTCGCTGCGCGGAGCGCGCGCCGCAGCATCTCCGGCGTCACCGCCGACTCGTCCTCGAGGTAAGTCTCCGTCAGCTCCTCGTCGTGGTCTGCAACCGCGTCGATCAGCTGGTGGTGATATTCGTTCGCCTGCTCCGCGAGCTCGGCCGGGATCTCGCCGATGTCCATGCTCGTCCCGAGCTCGTCCGACCAGGTCAGGGAGCGCATCTCGACGAGGTCGACGACACCGCGGAAGTTGTCCTCCTGGCCGATCGGCAGCTGCACGGGAACGGCCCGCGCGCCGAGCCGGTCGACCATCGACTGCACGGAGGCGAAGAAGTCCGCCCCGACGCGGTCCATCTTGTTGATGAACGCGATGCGCGGCACGCCGTACCGATCCGCCTGCCGCCAGACCGTCTCGGACTGCGGCTCGACGCCGGCGACGCCGTCGAAGACGGCGATCGCGCCGTCGAGCACGCGCAGGCTCCGCTCGACCTCCACCGTAAAGTCCACGTGCCCGGGCGTATCGATGATGTTCACACGAAAATCGCGCCAGAACGCCGTCGTGGCAGCAGACGTGATCGTGATGCCGCGCTCCTGCTCCTGCGCCATCCAGTCCATCGTCGCGGCGCCCTCGTGGACCTCACCCATCTTGTGGGTGCGGCCCGTGTAGTAGAGGATCCGCTCGGTCGTCGTCGTCTTGCCGGCGTCGATGTGGGCCATGATCCCGATGTTCCGGACCTTCTCGAGGCCCGCCGGTGCCTTGGTTGCAGGGGTCGCCACGGCTACCACCTGTAATGCGCGAAGGCCTTGTTCGCCTGCGCCATCCGGTAGAGGTCGTCCTTGCGCTTGAACGCGCCGCCCTGCTGCTCGAGCGCGTCGAGGATCTCGCCGGCGAGCTTCGCGGCCATCCCCTTCTCGCGCCGGTCGCGCGAGAACGTCACGATCCAGCGGATCGCGAGCGTGCGCGCCCGGCGAGAAGGTACCTCTACAGGCACCTGGTAGTTCGCGCCGCCGACGCGGCGAGAACGGGTCTCGAGCACCGGCGTCACCGACTTGATCGCCTGCTCCAGCACCTCGACGGGAGGCTTCCCGGAGCGCTCGGAGGCGATCGCCAGCGCGTCGTAGACGATCTTCTCGGCGGTGCCCTTCTTGCCCTTCGTCATCACGCGGTTGATCACCTGGCTGACCAGCTTGGAGTTGTGAACCGCGTCCACAGCAGGCTCCCGCGGAGTGATCTCGGCTCGGCGAGGCATTAGTTACCCCGCTTGGCGCCGTACTTCGAGCGGCCCTGGCGCCGATCGGAGACGCCGGCCGTGTCGAGTGCGGCGCGGATCACCTTGTAGCGAATGCCCGGCAGGTCCTTGACGCGACCGCCGCGGATCAGCACGACGGAGTGCTCCTGAAGGTTGTGCCCCTCGCCGGGGATGTAGGTCGTGACCTCCATCCCGTTCGTCAGCCGCACGCGGGCGACCTTGCGCAGAGCCGAGTTCGGCTTCTTGGGCGTGGTCGTGTACACGCGCGTGCAGACGCCGCGCTTCTGCGGAGCGCCGCGGAGTGCAGGGGTCTTCATCTTGGCCTTCGGCTTGACCCGACCCTTGCGCACAAGCTGATTGACGGTGGGCATCTGCTCCTTCGAGGACTTCCTGACAGGACAATAGTTGGCGGGGGACGGCGCCCCTGCCAACCGGCCGCGGCATGGTAGCAAAGCCTTACGAACAGCGGGTTTCCGCCGGGCCATGGCCAGATCCGCGGCCGGGCACTACAGTGAGCCTCCGATGAGCGATGCGCTCGCTTGGGCGATCTTCGGAGCGACGATCGTCGCGCTCGCCGTCTTCCTCGTCATCCTGATCCGCGAGCGCCGTGTTGCCGACCAGCGCTTCCTTGCGGCCATGCGGGAGCTGACGGGCCAGATGGCCGGTTTGGTCGAGGAGCTGCATGCCGTTGTCGAGTCGAGCCACGACGACGAACGGCGCGCCGGAATCCTCGGCGAGCTCGCGGGAACGATCGATCTCGACGAGGTCCTTACACGCGTGCTCGAAGCCGCCGCTGCCGTGCGCGGGGTCGATGCAGCGCTCGTGACGATCGCGAGTGCCGGCGACGAGAAGCCGACGGTGGCGACGACCGGCCTGTCGCCCGAGGAAGCGGACATCGCCGTTGCCGCTCCCCTGGACGGCTGGGCGGCCCGGGCCGTAACCGTCGCGTACGAGTATCCGGCCGAGGCCGACACGAACGGCAGCGACCTGATCCGCCACGGCGTCGCCGTCCCCATCCCCGGGGAGGCAGGCGCAGTCGGGTACCTCGTCGTCTTCAGCCGGGCTCCGGTCCACGCGTTCGCCGAGCCCGAGAAGCGCTCGCTCGAGGATCTCGCGATTCGCGCCGGACCCGCGATCGAGAACGCACGCCGGTTCCGAGAAGCGCGCCAGCTGGCCGACCTCGATGCGCTGACAGGTCTGCACAACCGCCGCTACTTCCACGAGACGCTCGCGCGTGAGGTCTCGCGTGCCCAGCGCTACAACCGCCACCTTGCGCTCGTCATTTTCGATCTGGACGGCTTCAAGGCAATCAACGACCGAATCGGCCATCTCGCCGGCGACGGCGTGCTTGCCGAGGTGGCGGAGCGGGTGCGGTCAGTCGTCCGCTCGGCCGACGTCGCCTGCCGGGTCGGCGGCGACGAGTTCGGGATCATCCTCCCGGAGTCCACGCTCGCTGACGCCGAGCAACTGTCGCAGCGGATGCAGGCGGCCGTCGCCGCGAATCCGATCGGCGAAGCCGGGACGCTGGAGCTCTCAGCGGGCGCAGCCGAGCTGGCGCCGGAGGACGACGCGACGCGCTTCTTCGAGCGGGCCGACAACGCGCTCTATCGAGCGAAGCAAGCCCGAGGCGTCGGCCGCCGCGCAACGACCTAAGCAGTGAGCTGCAGTCGCCGACGAACCGGCTTAGCCGGTTCGTCCCCTACCGCTCCCTCGAGCAGGAAGCGGCGAGAGCAGGAAGGCCACGGCCCGGCGAAAGCCGGGCCATGGTCTCAATACGGTCGGAAAAAGTTGTGAGACTTTTCCGAGACGAGGAAGGCTTAGCTCTCCTCATCAAGTGGAGAGTCGATCTCAGGAGTCTCGATCGCCTCGCCGGACTCGTGCGTCGACGGATCGCCGTCCGGCTCGGGCGCTCCGCCGAAGTCGAACCCGAGCTCGGAGAGCGAGGCGCCGTCGCCGCCGTCCGCGCCGATCTCCTCGAGCGCGGCGAGCAGCTGCTCCTCGGACTCCGGGCGCCGGTAGGCCGACATCGGGATCTTCTCCGACGGCTTGACCTCGACCTGGCGGTAGTGCTTGAGGCCGGTCGCGGCGGGGATCAGCTTCCCGATGATCACGTTCTCCTTGAGGCCGTTGAGCTGGTCGACCTTGCCTTCGATCGCGGCATCGGTGAGCACCTTCGTCGTCTCCTGGAAGGAGGCGGCCGAGAGGAAGGACTCCGTCGCGAGCGAGGCCTTCGTGATCCCAAGGATCAGCAGCTCCCAGGTCGGCTGCTCGCCCTTCTCCCTCTTGACCCGCGCATTTTCCTTCTCCAGCACGACCTTGTCGACGAGCTGGCCAGGCAGGAGCTCGCTGTCGCCGGGGGTATCGATGCGCACCTTCTTGAGCATCTGCCGCACGATCAGCTCGATGTGCTTGTCGTGGATCTCGACGCCCTGTGACTTGTAGACGCGCTGGACCTCGGAGACGAGGTACAGCTCGGTCGGCGTCGAGCCCTTCAGCCGGAGCAGGTCGGCCGGTGTCACCGAGCCCTCGTGGAGAGCGTCGCCCGGCTCGACTTCCTGTCCGTTCTCGACGAGCAGCCGCGTGCGGCGCGGGAGCTGGTAGCTGACCGGCTCCTCCTCGTCAGGGGTGTGGATGCTGACCTTCGGGCCCCGCTCGGTCTGCTCGATCTCGACCTTGCCGCCGACCTCGGCGAGCTTCGCCGCGCCCTTCGGGCTCCGGGCCTCGAAGATCTCGACGACACGCGGGAGACCGTGCGTGATGTCCGCTCCGGCGACACCACCGGTGTGGAAGGTCCGCATCGTGAGCTGCGTGCCCGGCTCGCCGATCGACTGCGCGGCGATGATGCCGACCGCGTCGCCGATCTCGCACATGCCGCCCGTGGCGAGGAAGAGCCCGTAGCAGGCGCGGCAAACGCCGTACTCGCTGCGGCACTTGAGGACCGAGCGAACGGGCAGCGTCGTCTCCTGCGCGGCTTCCTCGAGCCCTTCCGCGATCTCCTCTAGCAGGCTCATCGTCACGAGTGCGCCCTTCTCGGCCAGGACGGTCTTGCCGGGCTTTCCGCTCGCGAGCGGCCGGTGGAGATCCTCGGCCATGAGCCGCCCGAGGAGGCCCTTGTTCAGCCCACCATCGCTGTAGAGCGGCAGCTCGACGAAGTCCTTCGTCTTGCAGTCCTCGTCGCGGATGATCACGTCCTGCGCGACGTCGACGAGACGGCGCGTCAGGTAGCCCGAGTCGGCGGTCCGCAGCGCGGTGTCCGCCAGGCCCTTGCGGGCGCCGTGCGTCGAGATGAAGTACTCGAGCACCGACAGGCCCTCCATGAAGTTGGCCTGGATCGGGCGCTCGATGATCTCACCCTTCGGATTCGCCATCAGACCGCGCATGCCGGCGAGCTGGCGGATCTGCTTGAAGGATCCGCGGGCGCCGGAGTTGGCCATCATGTAGATCGGGTTCAGCTTCCGGAGGTTGGCCTCCATCGCGTCGGCGACGGCGTCGGTCGCCTCCGTCCAGATCTGCACGATCGACTCGCGCCGCTCCTCCTCGGTGATCAGGCCGCGCTCGTACTGCTGCTCGACCTGGCCGACGCGCTCCTCGTACTTCGCGAGGATCGCCTGCTTTTCGGGTGGGATGACGATGTCGTTCTTCGAGATCGTGATCCCCGCGTCGGTGGCGTAGCGGAACCCGAGCGTCTTGATCTTGTCGAGGATGCTGCCGATCATCTGGGCCCCGTAGGCCGCCGCGAGCTCGGAGATGAAGTCGTCCATCTCCTTCTTGGACAGCGTGCGGTTCATGTACGGGAACTCGGCCACGGTTTCCGCGTCCTCGCCTGCGGCCTCCTTGATCGACCGCTCGACTTCGGAGTTGAAGATCACCCGGCCGGGCGTCGTCAGGATCACTTCGCCGTGCCAGCGGTACTCGATCGGCTGCTGAATTCCGACCTGATCTGCCTCGACCGCGAGCGCGACCTCGTCCTCGTTCGTGAACCGCTTCGGACGCGGGTCGAGCTTCTCGGCGTCGACCTGGTTCAGGTCCTCCTCCGAGTAGGTGAGGAAGTAGCCGCCGAGGACCATGTCCTGGGTCGGCGTCGCGAGCGGCCGGCCGCTCGACGGCGAAAGCACGTTGTTCGACGACAGCATCAGGATGCGGGCCTCGGCCTGCGCCTCCGCGGAGAGCGGCAGGTGGACGGCCATCTGGTCGCCGTCGAAGTCGGCGTTGAAGGCGTGGCAGACGAGCGGGTGGACCTGGATCGCCTTGCCCTCGACGAGCACCGGCTCGAACGCCTGGATGCCCAGGCGGTGGAGCGTCGGCGCGCGGTTCAGGAGCACCGGGTGCTCGGCGATGACCTCCTCGAGCACGTCCCAGACCTCCGGCACCATCGAGTCGACGTACTTCTTGGCCGCCTTGATGTTCTGGACGGCCTTCCGCTCGACGAGCCGGCTCATGATGAACGGCTTGAAGAGCTCGAGCGCCATCAGCTTCGGCAGCCCGCACTGGTAGAGCTTCAGGCTCGGCCCGGAAACGATCACCGAGCGACCCGAGTAGTCGACGCGCTTGCCGAGCAGGTTCTGCCGGAATCGGCCCTGCTTGCCCTTGAGCATGTCGGAGAGTGACTTCAGCGGCCGGTTGCCCGGGCCGGTGACGGCGCGCCCTCGACGGCCGTTGTCGAACAGAGCGTCGACGGCCTCCTGGAGCATCCGCTTCTCGTTGTTGACGATGATCTCGGGGGCACCGAGATCGAGCAGCCGCTTGAGCCGGTTGTTCCGGTTGATCACGCGGCGGTAGAGATCGTTCAAGTCGCTCGTCGCAAAGCGGCCACCGTCGAGCTGGACCATGGGACGGAGCTCCGGCGGAATCACCGGGACCGCCTCGAGGATCATCCACTCCGGCTTGTTGTCCGACTTGACGAAGGCTGAGACGACCTTCAGCCGCTTGATCGCGCGCTGCTGCTTCTGACCCTTCGAGGTCTTGATCGTCTCGCGAAGAGACGCGGCCTCCTTGTCGAGGTCGAGGTCGCGGAGCAGGTCGCGGATCGCCTCCGCGCCCATGCCGCCGGTGAAGTACTCGCCGAAGCCGTACGGCGACCCGAAGCGGTCCTTGAGCTCGCGGAAGATCTGCTCGTCGTTGACGATCAGCTTCGGCTCGAGGCTCTTGAACGTTTCCCAGGTCTCGGAGAGGCGGCGCTTCGAGTCCTCGGCGGCGTCCCGGGCGTCGGAGCGCCGAGACTCGATGTCGAGGTACATCTCGCGGACCTTGAGCGCCCACTGGACGAGCGCGTCGAGGTCCTCCTTCTGGATCTTGCCGTCAGTCCGCAGGCACAAGTCGTTCGCAAGCTCGCGGATCGCCTCCGGAGACTCGTGAGGAGCCGTCTCCAGGATTTCACGGAGGAGGTTGTTCCCCAGATCCTTCGCCTTGTCGAGGTTCTTGGCGTCGACGTTCGCGACCAGGCCGGCGTCCTCACCCTCGAGCTCCTCGCCCCCGAGCAGCGCGTCCTGGATTCTGTTGATGTGCTTGGTGACCGCGCCCTTCTTGGAGCCGGTCGCCTTCGCCGCCTGCTTGTACAGCGCACCGAGCGCCTCCTCGATCTGAATCGCGGCCGTCGCCACCTGCTCCAGCTCGCGCGGGGCCAGGCGGCGGTCGTCGCGAATCGCTGCGTTGCGGACGAGCTCGCGGATCTTCTTGGAGTCCTCGGTCGTGATGTCCTTGGCGACCTCGAGGAACATCCCGCCGACCAGCTCGCGCGCCTCTTCGAGGCTCGGGAGTGCCTGCTCCTCGGCCCAGTTGCTGAGCCCGCGGCCCCAGAACTCGTCGTCCTCGTCGAAGTTGCGCTCCCTGGCCTTGGTGAAGTACTCGCGGCGCCGCTTGAGCCGATCCTCGAGCGCGGCGAGCGCTTCCTCGCGATCGACGTCGATGCGCTCGTACTCGGCGGTGACCTTGTCCTCCAGGTCGTTCAGATCCTTCTTCCGCGCGTCGTTGTCGACCGTCGTGACGATCGAGGCGGCGAAGTAGAGGACCTTCTCGAGCTCGCGCGGCGCGATGTCGAGCAGGTAGCCGATCCGGCTCGGCACGCCCTTGAAGAACCAGATGTGCGAGACCGGCGCGGCCAGGTCGATGTGGCCCATGCGCTCGCGACGCACCTTCTGGCGCGTGACCTCGACGCCGCAGCGCTCGCAGATGATCCCCTTGTAGCGGACACGCTTGTACTTGCCGCAGTAGCACTCCCAGTCCTTCGTCGGACCGAAGATGCGCTCGCAGAAGAGGCCGTCACGCTCGGGCTTGAGCGTGCGGTAGTTGATCGTCTCGGGCTTCGTCACCTCGCCCGAGGACCAGTCACGGATCTGCTTGCTCGAGGCGAGCCCGATCCGGATGGCGTCGAATTCGTTGATGTCGATCAAACTGGCGTCCCTTCCCTTGTTTCTCTTATTCCTCTAGTTCCACTTCTTCTGCCAACGGTCCGGCCTGATCCTGCGCCTCCTCGGCCGCTTCCTCGCCGGGAGACAGGTTCGGATCAGGGGTGTCGACGAGCGCCTCGTCGGCCGGCAGTGCGAGCTCGCCTTCCTGGTCGACCCGCTCCCCACCCTCTTCGACCTCCTCGGCCGTCGGCTCGCGCGCCGCAGCGCGGAGCGAGCCGGGCGAGAGGTCGATGCCGAGCTCCTCGGCGGCGCGGAGCAGCTCGTCCTCCTCTTCGCGCACCTCGACCTCGGCGCCCTCTTCCGAGAGCACGTCCACGTCGAGCGCGAGCGACTGCATCTCCTTGAGGAGCACCTTGAAGGACTCCGGAATCGACGGCTCGGCGATGTTCTCGCCCTTGACGATCGCCTCGTAGGCCTTGACCCGGCCGACGGTGTCGTCGGACTTGATGGTCAGCATCTCCTGGAGCGTGTACGCGGCGCCGTAGGCCTCGAGCGCCCAGACCTCCATCTCACCGAAGCGCTGGCCGCCGAACTGGGCCTTGCCGCCCAGCGGCTGCTGCGTGACGAGCGAGTAGGGGCCTGTGCTCCGCGCGTGGATCTTGTCGTCCACGAGGTGGAGCAGCTTCAGGATGTACATGTAGCCGACGGTGATCTTGTTGTCGTACGGCTTGCCCGTCTTGCCGTTGAAGAGGCGGACCTTGCCCGAGCACCGACGGCCTGCCGGCCGCTTCTCGTCCACGACGAACCTGATCGGCGAGTCGGGGTTCTGCTTCGTCCACTCGACCAGCGCGTCGTCGACATCCTCCGGCGACGCGCCCTCGAAGACGGCCGTCGCGACGGGAGTCGGACCGTTCCGCTCGCCGTCCTCGGCGAAGACGCCGTGGTGCGCCGCCCACCCGAGGTGGGTCTCGAGCACCTGGCCGATGTTCATCCGGCTCGGCACGCCGAGCGGATTGAGGATGACATCGACGGGCGTGCCGTCCTCAAGGAACGGCATGTCCTCCTCCGGGACGATCTTGGCGATGACGCCCTTGTTCCCGTGGCGTCCGGCGAGCTTGTCGCCCTCGGCGATCTTGCGCTTCTTGGCCACGTAGACGCGGACGAGCTCGTTCACGCCCGGCGACAGGTCGTCCCCTGCCTCGCGCGAGAACGTCTTGACGTCGATCACCTTGCCGCCCTCGCCGTGCGGGACCTTCAGCGAGGTGTCGCGGACCTCGCGCGCCTTCTCCTTGAAGATCGCGCGGATCAGCTTCTCCTCGGCGGTCAGCTCGGTCTCGCCCTTGGGCGTCACCTTGCCGACGAGCAGGTCGCCGGACCCGACCTCGGCGCCGATGCGAACGATCCCGCGCTCGTCGAGGTCCTTCAGGGACTCTTCGGAGCGGTTCGGGATGTCACGCGTGATCTCCTCGTCGCCGAGCTTCGTCGAGCGGGCGTCGATCTCGTACTCGTGGATGTGGATCGAGGAGAGGCCGTCCTCCTTGACGAGCCGCTCGGAGATGACGATCGCGTCCTCGAAGTTGTAGCCCTCGAACGGCATGAAGGCGACGAGCAGGTTCTTCCCGAGCGCGAGCTCACCCTGCGAGGTGGAGCTGCCGTCGGCGAGGACGTCGCCCTCCCTGATCTTGTCGCCCAGGGTGACGGTCGGGCGCTGGTGGATCAGCGTGCCCTGGTTCGAGCGCATGAACTTCGTGAGCTCGTACTCGTCGCGGCCGTCCTTCGTCTCGACGACGATCCGCTCCGCTTCGACGTCGGCGACCGTCCCCGCTTGCTCGGCGACGACCACGTCGCCGGTGTCGACGGCCGCGCGGTACTCCAGGCCGGTGCCGATCAGCGGCGCCTCGGTGATCATCAGCGGCACCGCCTGGCGCTGCATGTTCGCGCCCATCAGCGCGCGGTTGGCGTCGTTGTGCTCGAGGAACGGGATCAGAGCGGTTCCGACCGAGACGATCTGCGCCGGCGAGACGTCCATGTACTCGACTTCCTTCGGCGCGGACATCACGGCCTCGCCCTCCTTCGACCGGCAGAGCACCTGGTCATGGAGGAAACGGCCAGTCTTATCGTCGACCGGCTCGGAGGCCTGCGCGATCGTGTACTGCGCCTCCTCGGCTGCGTCCAGGTAGACGATCTGGTCGGTCACGCGGCCGTTGGTCACCTTCCGGTACGGCGTCTGGATGAAGCCGAACTCCGAAACCGTCGCGTAGGAGGCGAGCGATCCCATCAGGCCGATGTTCGGGCCCTCCGGCGTCTCGATCGGACACATGCGCCCGTAGTGCGTCGGATGCACGTCGCGCACCTCGATCGGCGCGCGCTCGCGCGTGAGCCCGCCGGCACCGAGGGCCGAGAGGCGTCGCCGGTGCGTGAGCCCGGCGAGCGAGTTCGTCTGGTCCATGAACTGCGAGAGCTGCGAAGAGCCGAAGAACTCCTTCAGCGCCGCGACCACCGGGCGGATGTTGATGATCGTCTGCGGGGTGATGGTGTCGACGTCCTCGGTCGTCATCCGCTCGCGGACGACGCGCTCCATCCGGTAGAGGCCGACCCGGAACGCCTCCTGGATCAGCTCGCCGACCGTGCGCAGGCGGCGGTTGCCGAAGTCTTCGTACTCGTCCAGCTCGCCGCGGATCGGGTCACGCGAGAGCGACGCCGCGTCGGCGGCGTAGTCCTTCGTGTCCTCCGGAACGCCCAGCTTCTGCGGCAGCTCGACGAGGCGCTTGACGAGCGCGAGGATGTCCTGCGTCGTCAGCACGCGCGTCGAGTCGGGAATGTCGACCTCGAGCCGCTGGTTGAGCTTGTAGCGGCCGACCTTCGTCAGGTCGTAGCGCTTCGGGTCGAAGAACAGCGAGTTGAGCAGGTTGCGGGCGTTATCGACCGTCGGAGGCTCGCCTGGGCGCTGCTTCTTGAAGACCTCGATCAGCGCCTGCTCCTCGTTGACGGTGGTGTCCTTCTCGATCGTCAGCTGCATGTAGATCGAGTTGTCGAAGAGCTTCAGCAGCGCCTCGTTCGAGCTCGTGTCGAGCTTGAACCCGGTCGACGGGTCCTCCTCGGGCAGCGCTCGGAGCAGGGTCGTGATCGGCAGCTTCCGCTTCCGGTCGATGCGGGCGTAGACGATCCCCTTCTTGTCGATCTCGAGCTCGAGCCAGGAACCGCGCGAGGGCATCAGGTTCGCGGTGAAGACCTGCTTGGTCGCGTCCTTGGGCTCCATCAGGTAGGCGCCCGGGCTGCGGACGAGCTGCGTGACGATCACGCGCTCGGTCCCGTTGATGATGAACGTGCCGAACTCGGTCATCATCGGGAAGTCGCCCATGAAGACCCGCTGCTCGCGGATCTCGCCCGTCTCCTTGTTGACGAAGCGGACCGTCATCGAGAGCGGGACCTGATAGGTCAGGTCCTTCTCGCGGCACTCCTGGATCGTGAACTGGGGCTCGCCGAACTCGTACTCGGCGAACTCGACGGCGAGGGTTCCCGTGTAATCCTCGATCGGCGAGATGTCGTTGATGGTTTCGCGAAGACCCTCCTCCATGAACCACTTGAACGACGCCTTTTGGATGTCGATCAGGTTGGGGAGGTCGAGAACGTGCTTCAGATGCGAAAAACTCTTGCGCGCGCGCGGCGCGACTACCCCTCTACTCAACTAGGCAGCCTCCCTTGAGAAACAGGCGTGGGAATGGGTGAGAAACGGTGGAACTGCGGGCGGACGTGGACGGCCGGAACCGGCCAGCTTACCGAAACAAGACAAGCCTGCGCAAGGGCAAGCGAGCCGCAGCCCTTGGCGCAGTGGACGCAGTATAGCCGAGGCGAGGTGGGTCAGGGGCGGCGGTTGCCGCCCCTCACTCCCAGCAGCTACTTGATTTCAACCGTTGCGCCGGCCTCCTCGAGCTGCGCCTTGACCTGATCGGCCTCGTCCTGCGGGACGCCCTCTTTGACCGGGTTCGGCGCACCGTCGACGAGATCCTTCGCCTCCTTGAGGCCGAGGCCGGTGAGTGCGCGGACGACCTTGATCACCTGGATCTTCTGGCCGCCGGCAGCCGTGAGGACGACGTCGAACTCTGTCTGCTCCTCCGCAGCGGCCCCGTCGCCGGCGGCAGGAGCCGCGCCGGCCGCGGCGACCGCGATGGGAGCGGCGGCGGTGACGCCCCACTCCTCCTCCAGCTTGTTCTTCAGCTCGACGAGCTCGAGGACGGTCATCCCGCCCAGCTGCTCGACGACCTTGTCGGTGTCTGTCTTGGTTGCCATCGCTAATCCTCCTGGTCGGTTTCTGCTTCCTCTGATGTCTCTGGTTCTTCGGTTGCGGCTTCCGCCGCAGGTGCCTCTGGGCTCACCTCTTCGGCTGCGGCCTCCTCGGCGGCGGCCTGCGGTTCGGCCTCGGCCTCCGCCTCGGGCTCGGGCTCCGGTTCAGGTGCGGCCTCGCCCTGCTCTTCGAGCTGCTTGATGCGCGCGTCGATGACGTTCACGAGGTCGCGCAGCGGGGCCGCGAACAGTCCGACGACGGTCATCAGCGGGCCGCTGACCGCGCTGACGAGCTGGGCGCGGAGCACGTCCGTCGGCGGCAGTGTCGCCAGGCTCTTGATGCCCTCTTCGCCGATCTGCTGCCCGTCGAGGATGCCTCCGCGGATCTCGAGCACCTTCGTTTCTCGGGCCGCCGTGCTCAGCGCCTTCGCGACGGCGATCGGGTCGCCGTCCGAGTCGAGGAACGCGATCGCAGTCGGGCCGTCCAGCAGCGCCAGCAGCTCGTCGGCGCCGGCCTCCTCCGCCGCCCGGCGTGTGAGCGTGTTCTTGACCACCCGGAACCGAGCCCCATGCTCGAGCAGCTGCCCGCGCAGGTCGTTGATCTCGGTCACGGAGAGGCCGCGGTAGTCGGCGACGATCAGGGTGTCGGTCGAGCGGAGCCGCTCGGCGAGCTCGGCGACAACCTTCTCTTTCTCATCTCTCTGCATCGAATCACCTCCTCGAAACGAATCAGGCCCGCCGGCAGGCGGGCCCGAGCAGAGGCAGGTGACTGACTCTCTCGGCCGCGCCTCGGCTGGTCTTCTGCCTTTCGGCTGCCAACTGTCTTTGGCGACGGGCGTTTTTACGCAGTTACGGGTTCGGCTTGCTCCTCCAGCTCTTCGACAATGCCTCTGGTGCGGGCGGGATCGATGTGGATCCCGGGCCCCATCGTCGTCGTCAGCGTGATCCGCCGAATGTAGCGACCCTTGGCCGCCGCCGGCTTCGCGCGCATGATCTCGTCGATCAGCGAGGCGTAGTTCTCGACCAGCGCGCGCTCCTCGAAGCTGCGCTTGCCGATCGAGACGTGGACGTTCGCGCCGCGGTCGGTCCGGTACTCGAGCTTGCCGGCCTTTGCGTCGGTGACGGCCTTGCCGACGTCCATCGTCACCGTGCCCGTCTTCGGGTTCGGCATCTTGCCGCGCGGCCCGAGGATCCGGCCGAGCTTCCCCACGCTTCCCATCTGATCGGGGGTCGCGATCGCGACATCGAAGTCGTCGAAGCCCTCTTCGATCTGCTTGGCGAGGTCGGCGCTGCCGACGACGTCTGCTCCCGCGTCCTCCGCCTCTTTGGCCTTGTCGCCTTCGGCGAAGACCGCGATCCTGACCTCCTTGCCGGTGCCGTGCGGCAGCATCAGCGTCCCGCGAAGCTGCTGGTCGGCGTGGCGGACGTTCAGCCCGAGGTTGAAGTGCACCTCGACCGTCTCGTCGAACTTGCGCTCCGGCCACGCCTTGAGTTTTCGGATGGCCTCGGCCGGGCTGTAGAGCTCCTCGCGGTCGATCTCGGCGCGTTCCTGCCGGTACAGCTTTCCGTGCCGACTCATCGCTCCACCTCCACGCCCATGCTGCGGGCCGTCCCGGCGATGATCAACATCGCCGCGTCGACGTCACGCGCATTCAGGTCGGGCATCTTCGTCTCGGCGATCTGCTGGACCTGCCTGCGGGTCAGGCGCCCGACCTTCTCACGGTTGGGCTCGCCCGAGCCCTTCTCGATCCGCAGCGCCTCCTTGATCAGGACGGCGGCCGGCGGCGTCTTCGTGATGAAGTCGAAGGAGCGGTCCTCGTAGACCGTGATCTCGACCGGGATGATCCGGCCGTTCTCCTGCTGGGTCTGCGCGTTGAACGCCTTGCAGAACTCCATGATGTTGACCCCGTGCTGACCCAGCGCCGGGCCGACCGGCGGGGCCGGGTTGGCCTGTCCGCCGGGGATCTGAAGCTTGATGAGGGTGAGAACCTTCTTAGCCATCAGTCGATCTTCTTCACCTGGTCGAACCCGAGTTCCACCGGGACTTGCCTTTCGAAAATGTCGACCAGCACCTTGAGCTTCTGGGCGTCGGGCTGGACGTCGACGATCTCCCCGTCGAAGTCGGAGAGCGGGCCGGAGGTTACCTTCACCGACTCGCCGAGCGAGTACTCGACTTGGGCCCGGGCCCGCTCGGCGATCGCGGCGCCGGTCCGGAGGATGCGATCGACCTCGGGCTGTGAGAGCGGGATCGGCTTGCCGGCCGCGCCGACGAAGCCGGTCACGCCGGGCGTGTTCTTCACGACCGTCCAGGCGTCGTCGTCGAGGTCCATGTTCACGAGCACGTAGCCCGGCAGAACCCGCTTCTCGGCCTGCACCTTCTGGCCGTCCTTGGTCTCGATCACCTGCTCCGTAGGGACGACGACGCGGCGGAACCGCGGCTGCTGGTTCATCGAGACGATCCGGTGCTCGAGATTGGTCTTCACCTTGTTCTCGTGCCCCGAGTAAGTGTTGATCACGTACCAGAGAAACATCTCGACCGACTTCTCGTTACTGGCCGAGCAGGAGCCGCTGGACGAACGGTTGCAGTGCGAGATCGGCCAGCCAGAGATACGTGCCCACGATCGCGCAGGCGATGATCACGACGACGGTGCCGGTCAGGACCTGGCGCTGGTTCGGCCACTCGACCTTCTTCAGCTCGGCCGCGGACTCGGAGATGAAGCGGCGTCCGCCCCCGCCCCCGCCGCGCCGACCGGTCTGCGTCTTCGGCGGCTGCTGCGCGGGGCGGACCTGAGCCTGCCGGGCGCGAGCGCGCTGCGAGACGCCCTGCGACTCCGCCGGGGCGGCTACGGCCTGCTGCTTCTCACGGCGGCGGCGTTTTTGCTGTCGAGTATTTCGGGCCATGGCTTACTAGCGAGTCTCCCGATGGATGGTATGGCGTCTGCACCAGCGACAGTACTTCTTCGCCTCGAAGCGATCGGGCGTGTTCCGCTTGGACTTCTCCGTCTGGTAGTTGCGGCGCCTGCATTCGGTGCAAGCGAGCGTGATTCCGACTCTGACTCCTGTCGCCATTCCTCGTGCTTTCCTCGGGAGGTAGCGGCGGGTGGATTCGAACCACCGACCTGCGGGTTATGAGTCCGCCGCTCTAACCAACTGAGCTACGCCGCCGGGGCCCGCGCATAGTAGCGACTGTCCGGGGTAAGTCGGGTCTACGCCGACACGATCAGGACCGGTGTCCCGACGTCGACCTCGTTGAAGAGCGCCTCGGCCTCGGGGACGCGCATCCGGATGCAGCCGTGTGACGCGGAGTAGCCGATCGAGGCCGCGTCCGGCGTCCCGTGGATCCCGACGAGCGGTGCGGTCAGGCCCATCCACCTGGTGCCGAGCGGGTTGCCCGGCCCGGGCGGGATCGGCTTGGCGTCCTTGGCCCATTCGGACTCCGGCGGCGGGATCCACCAGGGATCCCGCTGCATGGTCGCGATGCTGAAGTTTCCGACCGGCGTCGGGTACTGGGCCTGGCCGGTCGCGACCTGGAAGGAGCGAACAGGGCTCGGCCCGTTGAAGAGTGTCAGCCGCTTCGAGTCGCGGAAGATGATGACCACGGGCCCGTAGTTCTCCGGCGTCACTTCCGGCGGGACCGACTCCGTCAGCAGCGGGATCGGCAGCCGGCGATTCGTCCGCAGCATGTAGGCGATCGCCCTCGTCATCTGTTCCTGGTCCACGGCGAGGCCGGGCGTCGCTTCGCTGAAGGCCGGGTGTCCGCCGGCCACTCCGACCACCGTGGAGTTGATCGGCTCGCGCGAGAACAGGCGGTCGAGCCTGCGGACGTAGCGGCGGATCCGCGCCTGGGTCTCCGACACCTTCAGCGCGACGCGCCCGCGCGGGGGCGCGCGGAGCGCCTTGGCGACGGCGTTGTCGACCGACGCGCTCGTCCCCAGGTAACGGGGACTGATCCGCCACTTCTTGTCGCCGTAGTGGAGCGGGAGCGGGCGCCCGAACGCCTTCTCGACGCGGGTCCTGGCCGGCTCGGAGGTCAGGCCGCCAACCTTGACGCCGGCCACCGTCACCCCCTGGGCGATGACTACAGGCTTGCGCGCAGCGTCAGGCGCGGCGATCCCGAGCGTGACGGCGAGGAGGAAGCTGGCGGCAAGCAGGCGTTTCACGCCGGAAACGATACGCCACGCAGCGGAAAAACGTTTCTAATTCGTCGGGGACCTCACGAGTCCTCCACCCAGTCCCTCGTGAGGAAGAGCCAGAAGGCAAGACCTGCGTACGGGCCGTAGCGCGCAAAGCGCCGCTCGATCTGGCGATCGGACGCCTTCCGGCCGTTCAGGCTCGCGTATTTCGGGCGTGTCCAGGAGTCGAGGATCAGCCGCGAGTGGCGGCCGAGAAGCATCATCACGTGCGCGGCCGCATAGGGCCCGACGCCGGGCAGCGCGAGGAGCCTGGCCGCCACTTCCTCGTCGGGTAGCTCGGCCGGCGGAGCATCGCGCAGCACTTCGAGGTCGAGGGAGCCGTCGGCCACCTCGGCGGCGAGCGTGCGGAGGTACGCGCCGCGGTACCCGGCACGGACGACGTCCCGGTAGAACGTCTCCGCTGCGGACGCCATCGCCGCGGCGGTCGGAAACGCCCGGCCGTGCTTGCCGACCGATTCCTCGCCGAGGTGCTCGACGAGCGCGGTCACCATCCGGACCGTGGCTGACCACGTGGTGTTGGTCGTGCAGATCGTCTTGACGACGTCCTCGAAGACCGTCGGGCTTCGGAGCATCCGGCCGGAGCCCTCGGCGACCCACGAGAGCTCGGGATCGGCGGCCGCGGCCTCGTAGAGCGGCGCGAGGTTCTCGTCGAGGTTGAGCATCCGCACGACCACCTCTCGAATCGCGTCCTTGGTGCGGACGCCGGGTGCACGGCCGAGGACGTCGATCCGCGCCGTGCCTCGACGGCCCTCCCGGATCACGATCGTGCGCGGCGTGCCCCGCGGAACGGGCACGGTCACGACCAACGTCCGCGCCGCTTCGTCCAACTCCGCCGGAGGCAGCTCGGCGACGCCGTGCGAGACGAGCGTGCGCCACAGGTCGACGGGCTCACCGCCCGGTCCCGCGAGCTTCAGCTGGAGCGAGGTCGCCACCGTTCTGGAGGCTAGTGGGCGGAGGGCGTCCTAGAGTCGCCGCGTGGCGGTTCTCGGTGTCGACGTCGGCGGGACGTTCACCGACGCGGTCCTGATCGAGGCGGGACGGGTGAGGACGGCGAAAGTCCGGACCGCCGCCCGTCAGGAGGAGTCGGTTCTGGCTGCGGCGCGGGCCGTCGGCGCAGCGGACGACGTAGAGCGCTTCACGCACGGGACGACCGTCGCGACGAACGCGCTGCTCGAGCGCAAGGGTGCGGACACGGCGCTCGTCGCGACGGCGGGCTTCGAGCATGTCCTCCACCTCAGGCGGCAGAACCGAGCTCACCTCTACCGCCTCTGCGCCGCGCATCCGGAGCCGCTCGTGCCGCTCTCGCGGAGCTACGGCGTGCGGGAAAGGATGGGCCCGAGCGGCGTCGTCGAGCCACTCGACCTCGAGTCACTGCCTTCGATCGACGCCGAGGCAATCGCCGTCTGCCTGCTCTTCTCCTTTCGCGACGCCGCCCACGAGCGCGCCGTCGCCGAGGAGCTGCGGCGGCGGCACCCGACGTCGTACGTGGTCGCCTCGCACGAGGTCGCGCCGGAGTTCAGGGAGTACGAACGAGCCTCGACGACCGCCGCCGACGCGTACCTGGGGCCGCGGCTCGCCGGCTACCTGCGGGCGCTCGGCCGGCGGTGCGCCGAGGAGCGCTTGCCGGAGCCCCTCGTCATGCGGTCGTCCGGAGGCGTTGTCTCGCTGGATGAGGCCGCGGGCCACGCCTCCTGGGCGTTGCTCTCCGGGCCGGCCGGCGGTGTCGTCGGCGCCGCTCGGATCGCCGAGCTCGCGGGGTTCGCGGACGCGATCGCGTTCGACATGGGCGGAACCTCGACCGACGTCTGCCTGATCGCGGACGGGGCGGCGGAGCGCTCACTCGAGCGGACGATCGGCGGGTTCCCGATCAGGCTCCCCAGCGTCGACGTCCACACGGTCGGCGCCGGCGGCGGCTCCGTCGCCTGGGTCGACGCCGGCGGCGCTCTGCGCGTCGGGCCCGAGAGCGCGGGCGCGGACCCCGGCCCGGCCGGCTACGGACGGGGTGGGCTCCGTCCGACGGTGACCGACGCGAACCTGCTGCTCGGGCGACAACCCGCCCGCTTGGCCGACGGGCTCGAGCTCGATCGCGCGGCGGCCGAGCGAGCGCTCGAGGGGCTCGACCCCGCTCACGTCGTCGACGTCGTGAACGCGGAGATGCTCCGCGCGCTCCGCGTCGTTTCCGTGGAACGCGGGCGCGACCCGCGCGGGATGGCGCTCGTCGCCTTCGGCGGCGCGGGGCCGCTGCACGCCTGCGCGCTCGCCGACGAGCTGGGGATGAAGACCGTGCTCGTTCCCGAAGCCGCCGGCGTCCTCTCGGCGCTCGGCCTCGCCGTCAGCGACGAGCGGCGTGACCGCGTCCGGAGTGAGGTGCGACCGCTTGACGAGGTCGCGGAGCTTCCCGCTGACGGCGAGGCCGACCTTCGCTATCGCGGGCAGTCGTTCGAGCTGACGATCTCCCTCGGGCCCGACCTGGCCGAGCGGTTCCATCGTCGGCACGAGGAGCGGTACGGCTACGCCGACCGGACGAGGGAGCTCGAGTTGGTCGCCGTCCGCACCGCCGAAGTGAGGCCCGGGCCGGCGCTCGACTTGCCGGCGGGCGAACGCAGGACGGAGAAAGGGCCCGCCGTGATCGAGCTCGACGGAGCGACGTGCTGGCTCCCCCCTGGGTGGGTGGGGGTTAGGGATGGTGGCATCTGGACCCTCACGAAGGCGTGACGAGAGCGTGAACATTCAGCTCCAAGTTCTCGGGCATGCCCTCCGGGCCGTCGCCGAGGAGATGGGCGCCGCGCTGATCCGTTCCGCGTACTCCGCCAACATCAAGGAGCGGCGCGACTGCTCGACGGCCCTCTTCGACGAGCGCGGCCGCATGGTCGCGCAGGCCGAGCACATCCCCGTCCACCTCGGGGCGATGCCCGACGCGGTCGCCGCCGTGATGGAGCACGACCCGTCGCGAACGGACGTCTTCATGCTCAACGATCCCTTCGCGGGCGGCACACACCTCCCCGACATCACGCTCGTCTCCCGCACCGACCTCGGCTTCGCCGTCACGCGCGCCCACCACGCCGACGTGGGCGGCCGCGAGCCGGGCTCGATGCCGGCCGCGTCCCGCACGCTCGCCGAGGAGGGCGTCGTCATCCCGCCGACCAGAGTCGACGACGGTCGCTCGAGGCGGTCATCGCCCGGATGCGGAACCCCGACGAGCGACGCGGGGACTTCCGCGCCCAGCTGGCGGCGCACCGGCTCGCCGACGAGCGGGTCGCCGAGCTGTGCGCGCGTCACGGCGCCGACCGCCTTCGCGCGGCGATGGACGAGCTTCTCGACTACTCGGAGCGCGTCGTCCGCGCCGGGATCGGCCGGCTGCCCGACGGCCGCTACGAGGCGCGGGACGTCCTCGAGGCGCCCGAGGGTGACCTCGAGCTGCGCGTCGCCGTCACCGTCGACGGCGACGAGCTCGCGGCCGACTTCGCCGGCACGGCTCCGCAGCACGACGGGAACCTCAACTGCCCGCTCTCGGTCACGCGATCTGCGACCTACTTCGTCGTCCGCTGCCTGACCGACCCGGACGTGCCCGCGTCGGCCGGTGCGTTCGCCCCGGTACGGATCGCCGCACCGCCCGGCTCACTCGTGAACGCGCTCCCGGGCGCCGCAGTCGCCGGCGGCAACGTCGAGACCTCGTGCCGGATCGTCGACGTGCTCTTCCGAGCCCTCGGCGAGGCGGTGCCCGTCCCAGCCCAGGGTCAGGGAACGATGAACAACCTCACGCTCGGCAACGAGCGGTTCACGTACTACGAGACGCTCGGCGGCGGTCAGGGCGCCTGCCCCGACGCCGACGGGCCCTCGGGCGTGCACGTGACGATGTCGAACACGCTGACGACGCCCGTCGAGGCGCTCGAGCTCGCCTACCCGCTGCGCGTCCGCCGCCACGAGCTCCGCCTCGGCTCAGGCGGCGCAGGCCGCCACCGCGGCGGCGACGGCGTCGTCCGCGAGCTGGAGGCACTCGAGGCCTGTCGCGCCTCGATCCTCAGCGAGCGCCGCGCCCACGCACCGGCCGGCTCACAGGGCGGCGAGCCGGGGGCTCGCGGCCGCAATCTCCTAAACGGCGAGGTGCTGCCGGCGAAGGTGACGGTGGACCTCGCGCCGGGCGACGTCATCCGCATCGAAACGCCCGGCGGAGGCGGTTGGGGCCGCAGATAGGTCGGCGGTCTTGCCGTCGAGCTCGAGCGCGAACCTTGCGGAGGTGTACGGCGCTGCGGCCGGCGAGCCGGGCAAAACGGCGATCACGAGCGCGGCTGCGGCGAGTACGCCTGGAGCGAGGCTGCTGGGCGCATGCCCACTCCGTGATCGGGGGCACGTCTTGCCTTGCCGCATCATTGGGAGGCCTGACCCCCTAGGGTCCGGCCAGCGGGGAGGAGAAGAGGGTGGACGGACCGCAGCCGTATCCAGTTCGCATCGAGGGAGAGCGCGACGCGGAGCTGAGCCGCTGGCTCTGGCTCGTGAAGTGGTTCCTGGCGATCCCGCACTACATCGTGCTTGCGTTCCTCTGGCTGACGCTGCTCGTGCTGACGATCGTCGCGTTCTTCGCGATCCTCTTCACCGGCCGCTACCCGCGAGGCATCTTCGACTTCAACGTCGGCGTTCTCCGCTGGACGTGGCGGGTCGCGTTCTACTCCTACGGCGCGCTGGGCACCGATCGCTATCCGCCGTTCACGCTCGACGACGTGCCCGACTACCCGGCGCGCCTGGAGGTCGCGTACCCGGAGCAGCTCTCCCGCGGCCTCGTGCTGGTGAAGTGGTGGCTCCTCGCGATACCGCAGTACATCGTCACGGGAATCTTCCTGGGAGGCGGCAGCTACGCGGCGTCCCGGGTCGACGACTGGTTCTGGGGCATCGGCTTCGAAACCGGGCTGATCGGCATCCTCGTGCTCTTCGCCGGTGTGGCGCTGCTCTTCACCACGCGGTACCCGGGCGGGCTCTTCGACTTCGTTGTCGGGCTCGACCGGTGGGTCGCGCGCGTCGCCGCATACGTGCTGCTCATGCGCGACGAGTACCCGCCGTTCCGGCTCGACCAGGGAGGGACCGAGGGGGAGGGGCTCGCGGAGCCGACCTTCGCGGTCGCGGAGCCGCCGTACCCGTCGCCGGCGAGCCGGCTGCGCCGGCCGAGCCTCCTGCCCGCAGAGGCTGGACTGGTGGGCGAATCGCGCTCGTGGTCGTCGGCACCATCGCGGGCCTGCTCGCGCTCGGGCTCCTCGTCGGCGGCTGCGCGCTCGTCGCCGTCGACCAGACGCAACGAGACGACGACGGGTTCCTCATGTCACCGACGCAGGACTTCTCGACGCCGACGTACGCGATCGTGTCCGAGAGCGCCGACGTCGACACCGGAGGAGGCGAGTGGGCGCTCGACACGTTCCTCGGCACGGTCCGGATTCGCAGCGAGAGCGACCGCCCGGTGTTCGTCGGGATCGGGCCGGCCGAACGACGTCACGCGGTACCTCGGAGGCGTCGAGCGCGACGTGGTCGACGACCTCGACAACAGCGGTGACCCGGAGTACTCGCGACGTTCGGGCGGCGCGCCAACCGGCCAGCCGGGCGACGAGACGTTCTGGGTCGCGTCGACGGAGGGCACCGGCGAGCGGACGCTCGAATGGGAGCCGGAGGACGGGGACTGGCAGGCGGTGGTGATGAACGAGGACGCGTCGCGCGGGGTCTCCGCCGAGCTGAGCATCGGCGCCGAGCTGGACTCGATCCTCTGGATCGGCATCGGACTGCTTGCTGCCGGCGCCCTCTTCGCCGCAGGCTCCGCGCTCGCAATCACGGCGGCCGCGCGCCGCGGACACTGACCCCGAGTCGGCTTTGGCAGGGCTGGGGATGCTTCTATGAGTGTCAAGCCGCTGTAGCTGTTCGCACGCAGGCTGCATTGCGGAGCCGCCCAGTCGCGGCAGGACTTCGGCCCGCAGCCGCCGCGCCGGCCCTATTCCGGGAGGCGCTCGAGCCGTAGCTAGGCTGGCGACGTGGCCGTCGTCGAAGCGATCGACCTCAAGCGGACCTACCGAACTTCGACTGGAACCCTCCGCCGCAAGTGGAAGGACGTCGAGGCGGTCCGTGGCGTCAGCTTCGAGATCGCGAAGGGCGAGCTCTTCGGATTGCTCGGTCCGAACGGGGCCGGAAAGACGACCACGATCAAGATGCTGATCACGCTGCTGATCCCGACCGACGGGGTCGCGCGCGTGCTCGGCTACGACGTCGTCAAGGACGCGCGCGAGGTGCGCAAGCGGATCGGCTACGTGTTCGGCGGCGAGCGCGGCGTCTACGAGCGGCTCTCGGGCTGGGACAACCTGCGCTACTTCGCCGAGCTCTACGGCGTGCCGCCCCACGAGCAGAAGCAGCGCATCGAGTTCCTGCTCGAGCTGGTCGGGCTCAAGGGCCGCGAGCAGGAGCGCACCGAGGGCTACTCACGCGGCATGAAGCAGCGGCTCCACGTCGCGCGCGGCCTGCTGCACGACCCTCCGGTCATCTTCCTCGACGAGCCGACGATCGGGCTCGACCCCGTCGGCGCGCGGGAGTTGCGCGCGACGATCGCCTCGCTCGTCGAGGCCGGCAAGACGGTGCTCCTGACGACGCACTACATGTTCGAGGCCGACGCGCTCTGCGACCGGATCGCGGTGATCAACAAGGGCGAGATCGTCGCCCACGGCACCCCCGGCGACCTGAAGCGGGGAGTCGCCGAGGGCGCGATCGTCGAGGTCGAGGTGTTCGGACTACCGGACGGCACCTTCGAGCGCGTGCGCGAGCTGGACGGCGTCCGCTCCGTCTCCGTCGAGGAGCGGGAGCAGGCTCAGGTGCTGATCGTGCAGACGGGCGCCGACGTCGAGCTGACCTCCGCCATCCTCGGGCGGCTCAACGGAGCCAACGTCGGCCGCATCTCACGCCGGGAGCCGACGCTCGAAGACGCGTACGTCGCCCTCGTCAGCGAGGAATGAAGACGCTCCGCCTCCTGGCGGTGGGCTGGTACTTCCAGTTCAAGGCGATCGCCCGCTCGCCGTTCGAGGGGTTGTTCCAGGTGATCTAGCCCCTGTTCTTCGCGACCGTCGCGTTCCTCATGTTCAGAGCAGGCGACGACCAGAAGACCCTCCTCTACGCGTCGCTCGGCTCCGCCGTCATGGGCATGTGGTCGGCGACGAGCACGACCGGCGGCCGGAGCGATGCAGCGCGAGCGCTGGCACGGGACGCTCGAGGCCGCTCGTCGCCTCGCCGCCGCACTTCGCGCTGATCCTCCTGCCGATCACCCTGGCGATGTCGACGGTCGGCGTCTACTGCCTCGTCGCGACGCTGCTCTTCGGGCGCTTCCTGTTCGGGATCGAGCTGACGTTCGAGTACCCGCTTCGTGTTCGCCCTCTCGATCGTCGGGACCGTGCTCTCGTTCGGTGCGCTCGGTTTCCTGTTCGCGGTCACCTTCGTGCGCTTCCGGGCAGCCTGGGCGCTCGGGAACCTCTTCGAGTACCCGGTCTGGCTGATCGGCGGCTTCCTCGTGCCGCTCGTCCTCCTTCCGGACTGGGTGCGCCCGATCTCGTGGGCGCTCGCGCCGACCTGGGGGATGAACGCCATCCGCGAGTCGTCGCTCGGCGGCACGCCGCTGCCGGACCTCGGAATCTGCCTCGCACTCGGTGCGGTCTACGTCACGCTCGGAGTCCTCGTGCTGGAGCGGGTCCTGGCCGCAGCCCGCAAGCGAGCCGCCCTGTCCCTGACGTGACGTCGCTCCGGATCTTCGCCGTCGGCGGGCTGATCAGCTTCCGGGCGCTCTTCCACTGGCTCGCGCCGTCGATCTACATCCCGAGCCTGATCGTCGCGCCGATCTTCCAGATCCTCCTCTTCGCGTACATCGGGCGGTCGGCAGGCCTCGCGTCCGACGAGTTCTACGTCGTCGGCAACGCGATCCAGTACGCGGCGATCCCTTGCCTGTTCGCGATGACGAACATCGTCGGAGGAGAGAAGTTCCAGCAGACCCTCGGAGCGATCCTCGTCAGCCCCGCTCCACGGCTGCCGCTGTTCTTCGGGCGCGCGGTTCCCGTGGTCGTGAACGGGGCGTTCGTCGCCGCCTTCGCGCTCCTCGCCGGGTCGCTCGTCCTCGGCGTCGACATCCCGGCCTCCGCGATCCCGCCTCTCGCACTCGTCATCCTCGTCGCTGCGTTCTCCTGCACCGGGCTCGGCCTGATCACCGCGGCGCTCGCGCTTGCGCGTCCGCGAGACGGCGATCCTCACCAACGTCCTGTTCGGCTTCCTGCTCATCTTCACCGGCGCGAACGTCCCGCTCGCCGACCTGCCCGGCTGGATGCGGACGGTCTCCGACGCTCTCCCCTTCACGCACGCGATCGAGGCGGCGCGCGAGCTCGTGGACGGCGCGTCACTCACGTCGGTGCTCGATCTCATCGGTGAGGAGCTCCTGATCGGCCTCGTGTACGCGGTCCTCGGCTACTCGCTGCTGCGCTTCTTCGAGGTGCAGGGCCGCCGCCACGCGACGCTCGACCGCTCGTGAGTGCGACCGAATTCGCGATGGGCGTCGTCTATACGTTCGTGGGCTACCAGGCGTACGCGAGCCGCCGGCGGGCGTCGATCAGATCGCATGACCGTCCTCCGGCTGATCTGGGTCGGTTGGCGCTTCCACGTGAAGAGCCTGACCCTGTCGGGTTCTTCATCCTCACGTCGGTGCTCCAGCCGATCATCTTCGCGTCGGTCGCGTACTTCATGTTCCAGGCCGGCGCGCGGCCGGGGACGCTGCTCTACGTCGCGCTCGGCGCGGGGATGATGGGCATCTGGTCGTCGACCCTGTTCGGCTCGGGCGGGGCGATCCAGTGGCAGCGCTGGCAGGGGACCCTCGAGTACTGCATCGCCGTGCCGCCGCCCTTCCTGCTCGTGATCGTGCCGTTGACGCTGGCGACGGCCACGATCGGCCTCTACTCGCTGACAGCGACGCTGCTCTGGGGCTGGCTCTTCTTCGACGTGCCGATGGAGATCGCGCACCCGCTGGCCTTCGCCGTCGCACTGCCCGTAACCGTGCTCGGCCTGGGCCTGCTCGGGCTCGTCCTCGCCTCGACGTTCATCCTCTACCGCAACGCGAACGCGCTCTCGAATCTGCTCGAGTTCCCGGTCTGGCTCGCGACCGGCCTGCTCGTGTCGCTGTCCCTCCTGCCGGCTTGGGTCGGCCCGATCTCCTGGATGCTGGCGCCGACCTGGGGGATCAACGCGCTGCGTGACGCAGCGATCGCCGGCAACGCCTGGCCCGAGATCGGCATGTGCCTCGTGCTCAGCGCCGTCTACCTCGTCATCGGCCACTTCGCGCTTCAGCACTTCGAGCGCCTCGCGCGCGAGCGCGCGACGCTGGCGATCGCATGAGCGAGAACCTCCGCGTCTTCTTCGTCGGCGGCTACATCTCGTACCGCGCGCTCTTCAACTGGATGCACTGGACGCACTACATCCCGACCATGCTCGGCGCGCCCGCTGTTCCAGGTTCTGTTCTTCGCCTACGTCGGCCGGTTCGCGCAGCTCGAGAACGACACGTTCTACGTCACCGGCAACGCGGTGCAGCTCTCGGCGATGGCCGGCGTCTACGGGATGGCGATGACGATCGGCGGCGAGCGGTGGACGCAGACGCTCTCGCCGCTCCTCGCGACGCCGGCGAACCGGCTGCCGCTCTTCCTCGGGCGGGCGCTGCCGCTGATCGCGAACGGGATCATCACCTCGGCGTTCGCGTTCGCCGTCGGCGCGCTGCTGCTCGACTTCAACCTGCCGGCGGGGCAGATCCCGGCGCTGGCGGTCGTCGTCGTCGCGAGCGCCTTCGCCTGCACGTCGCTCGGGCTCGTGGTCGGCGCGCTCGGCCTGCGGGGCCGCGATGTCTTCTTCCTCGCGAACCTCGTCGTCTTCTCGCTGCTGCTCTTCTGCGGCGTCAACATCCCGCTCGACTCGCTGCCCGGCTGGATGCAGGCCGTCGGCCGGGCGCTCCCGCTGACGCACGGGATCGAGGCGGCGCGGGCGATCGCCGACGGCGCCTCGCTCTCCGACGTCAGCAACCTCGTCTGGACGGAGATCGGGATCGGTGTCTGCTACGCAGCCGCCGGCTTCGGGCTGTTCAGGCTCTTCGAGTTCGAAGGCCGCCGGCGGGCCTCGCTCGAGACGATCTAGGGTCGGCGCTCACGAGAACGCGACCTGCGCCGCGGACTCCTTATCTCGTCAACCATTTCATCTGGCGCTCGTCTCGCTGTCAGCTGCTCGCACCCTCGGGCAGCACGCTCTAGACATCGAGCCACTGGATCTCGAGGTTTGTCGGGTGTCCTCGGCCACCGAAACGCTGAGCGCAGCGCGTGCGTCGTCCGCCGCCCGACGACGTGGCCCATAACGGCGCATTTACACGGATTCTCTGACCGAGAACTCGACCCAGAGCGGGTAGTGGTCTGAGATTCTCCAAGAGAGCGCCGTCTTCGATAGTCCGCCCTGGAGCAGCGGTACGAAGTCGAAGCTGCCTGCGCTGACGAAGTCGAGGCTGAGCACTGACCGGGTGCTGTTCTCCTCAAACCAGGCGATCTGGTCGTAGAAATGCCCGTTCTTTGGGTCGTCGAAGATTGTGCGCGGAACCTCATTCAGCGCGTCGGGCGTCGTGAGTCCAGTCGAGGTCAGCGCCTCCCACAGTGGATCGCCGCGGCGGTCGACATTGAAGTCCCCCAAGGTGAGGAGGTTTGCGCTCCACTCTTTTTCACGTTTCGGCCAGTCTGCAAGCCACGTGGCTATCTCTTTCAGTTCGTCGACGCGATCCGGCGCCGACTCCCCGTAGAGGACGTGCAGGGTGACAAGCGTGAATCCTCGCGCCACGGTTTCGAAGCTGACCGCATAAGGTGTCCTCGCGAACTGTGTGACGAGAACGGTCCCCTCGACCGGAGTGTCGGACTCAATCGCAACGACGAGTTCCCCCGCAAGACCCGAGGGCCTCACCCGGCGACGATCGAACACGAAAACCATGCGCTCGTTGTTGCCAGCCCGCCCGCGGGATACGTCAGTGGCGATCAACGCCCACGAAGATCCCAGGGCCTGCAACATCGACCGGAGAGCCGACAGATCCCCGCGGGCCTCTTGGATCGCAACGACGTCGAAGCGAGCGACGACTTCCGCTATGCAGCGCACATCGAACAGGTCGCGCTTCGGCGAGTCATCCGGCTCCGAGCGCCACTTGTGGGTCACATCGCCGAAGCTGCGGATGTTCCAGCTCGCAAGAAGAAGGTTGCGGTCGAGTTGCTTCGCCGGGATCGCGCGATCGAGTGCAGCGACCAGTTGCCCAAAGCGGCCGGCCAGGTCTTGAGGCAACGGGTCAGTGATCTGCGCCGTGCAACCGAGTCTTCCTCATGTCCGCCTGGAAGCCAAGCGGCGCTAGCCAAGAACCGATCGGTCCCTCATTGCATTGGCGCACGCCAGAACGATTGCATCCAAGGACTCAGGCTCCCAGCCGTCCGTCCGTCGCTGCCGAGCTGGTGTGCGGCACCAACTGCCACCTTCGAGGGCTCGTTCTTCGCCCTTGCGCGGTGGTCGAGATCAGACCAGCATCACAGGTGAGTCTTACCGACCGCGCGGGCTCAACGCGACAGCCGGCGTTCGAAGTGAGATCATCGCCATGGCGCCATCTGGCGGATTCGAGAAACGTTGTAAGAGCTCTTGGAAGGCGGCGCAAGCACCGCCTGCTGCGAGAGTGCCAGTCGAATCGCCCAGACCTCCGTTCATACTCTCGGCTCGTAACGAGGCAGTCGGGAAGCTCCGTTTGCGGGCGGAGCGGATGTAGCATTAGCCCGCTAACGAGCAAGGATCTGCGACTCGGGGCCCCGCCTCTTTCGATGACCGGGCTTCCCCTGAACCGAACGCGGGGCTCTGCGCCAGATCAAAAATACGCCTTTCGGTCAATAGTCAGTCGAGGACGGCGCTGTTAGCGTCGTCGGCCATGCAGGAAGCTCTCACTAAGGTCGCAACAAGCATTACGCCGCGACAGCGCCAGGTGATCGAACTGATCGCCGCTGGGTGTTCCAACGAGGAAGTCGGCGAGCGACTTGGCATCTCTCCACGAACGGCAAAGGCGCATTGCGACGTGCTTCGACAGAAGCTTGGCGTCGCCAGGCGTCGACAGATCCCAGTTGCCTTCAGGCTCCTCACAGGCGAGGACCCGCTTTCGCACAGCTTCGGGTTGCCGTCGCCTGGCTCCGTCGACTGACGGGCACCACAGCGGCTACCAAGACGCGTACGGACCCCGCACGCGGCGTACTGACTTGTCTTGAGGGCGTTAGCCTCTGAGTCCAGCCATGGGAACGACGATGGCACCAGTATCAGCGGCACAACGAACGATCATCCGCCGTCCCCGTCTGACGTCGATGCTTGATGAGAGCTCAGCTCGCATTCGGTTGCTGGTTGCACCCGCCGGATACGGGAAGACGACCCTGGCAAGGGAGTGGCTAGCTGAAGACGACCGTACCGACGTCTGGTACCGGGGGGGTCCTGCATCAGCAGACGTCGCGGCGCTTGCTGCTGGAGTTTCTGAATCAGTGGGAGCCATCGTTCCCAACGCGGGAAAGCGTATGCGCGAGCGGCTCCGTGCGACCGGCAAGCCCGATGACGATGTAGACATCCTCGTCGAACTCTTTGCGGAGGATGTTCAGAGCTGGCCTCCAGACGCGTGGCTGGCGTTTGACGATTATCAGTTCGCGATGGAGTCGCTCGCCTCTGAGCGGTTCATCGATTTACTTACGCAAAGCACTCCCGTTCAGATGCTGATAACCAGTCGTACTCGCCCGAGTTGGGCGACCGCGCGGCGGATTCTCTATGGCGAGATCCAAGAGATCGACCGATTAGCTCTAGCTATGCAGGTCGAAGAGGTGCAAGAGGTCGTCGGGGGCCATGCGCCGGCACTAGCTCGCATCTTGGAGACGGCACGTGGATGGCCAGCAGTCATCGGCCTCGTTGCACTTGGCTCTAGCAATCCCGGTCTCGCTGACGCAGTGCCAGAGAGGCTATACGAGTACTTCGCTCAGGAGCTATACGAGAGTCTTTCGGAGACCCATCGCGCGGCTCTTTCGAGCATCTCATTTGCATCCCGTTTTGATATGGAGTTTGCGGAACAAGTTCTTGGACCCATCACGAAGGAGACAATTGCTACTGGGCTGAGGAGTGGTGCTCTCAATCAGTTTGATCGGCGTATGTTCGATTTTCACCCGCTCTTCGCAGAGTTTCTTCAAGAACGTGCGTTTCGAACATTCTCCGCTAAGCAACATGCGGCGGCCAAGGTGGGACAGGTCCTGTTGAGAGCAAGGCGGTGGGATGAGGCAGTTGAGCTCGCCGGTCGCTTCGGCCTTCCCGATCTTCTGATCAAGACGGTAGAGGACTCTCTTTATTCGCTCCTTGACTCGGGTCGGCTCGCGACGGTAACTCGTTGGTTGAAGGCTGGAGGAATGCTCCAAGTACATTCTCCTATCCTTGATCTAGCCGAGGGCGAAATCGCCTTCCGAGTAGGAGATTACCGACGCGCTGAAGGAATGGCTGCTCAAGCGGCGATTCGACTCGGGCCCGCGAGTTCTCTGACGTCGCGCGCACATTTTCGTGCTGGACACAGTGCACTACTCCGAAGCAAGGAACAATTGAGTATTTCGTACTTCCAAGAAGCGCGCGAGACGGCAAGAGATTCCCACGATCTCAGAGAGGCGCTTTTTGGCCTCTATTCCGCGATGTCAGAACTTGATTGGCCACAAGCCACCGACGTTCTCGCCGATCTTGACGCCCTAGTGCTCGACTCGCCCGATGATCAAGTCCGAGCTGCTGCTGTGAAACTCACAAACGCCCTGCGTGCGGGCGAACTTGAGAACGCTGCTGAGGCGGCCTCTCTAGTAATGGTCTCGTTGGAGAGAGCCGTGAACCCACTGATCATTACCTCGTTCTTGCATGTCTTTTCGAATGCCTCAAGTAGTGCGGGACGCTATGAGCAGGGTCTTGAGTTGGCCGCACAGCTTCTTTCGCTAGGAAACGAGCATCGCCTCGATTTCGTTCGCCCGTTCGGAGTAATTGATCGCGCAATTGGACACCTCGGAGTGCGATCGTTCGCTCATGCCCTTCACGATATCGAACGTACGGCCACCTTGGCGCCCACTGACGTCCATATTCAAGGGAATCTCGCCGCGTTGAGATGTCGCCTTCTCCTCGCCACCGCGCGCGCATCCTCCGCCGTGGAGGCGACCAAGCAAGGGTTCCTCGGCGAAGCACTTCCGGTTCCACTTCGGTCAGAGCTTCTTGCCTATCAAGCGTTGGCACACGCATGCACCGGCGACGTATCGCAGTCTCGTGCGGTGCTAAACAAGGCCGAGGAAGTCTCACGCAACACTCTTGTCGTCCAGGTACTCGGCCCCGTGGTGCGAGCAATTTTCACCAGGTCGCCTCGGAAGCGCGAGGAATACGTTCACGCGGCGTGGTTTGCGGCATCCCGTACGGGCCACATGGACACTTTCGTGAGCTCGTATCGTGCTTATCCCGATCTGCTCGCGGAAATTGCGAATGTCGCCGACCACGATCATCTCGCTGGCGTCCTGGCTCGCGCGAACGACGTTGAGCTTGGATGCCGCTACGGCGTGTTGATCGAGCGTCAGCCCGCTGCGGGAACTGCACGACTTACGTCGCGAGAAATGGAAGTGTTGGACCTTCTCGCGACGGGCTTAACCAATCTAGAAATAGCACAAACGCTATTTATCACGGAGTCAACCGCAAAAGCCCATGTTCGACATATCTATGAAAAGCTTGGTGTCCGAAGCCGAGCCGAGGCGGTGTCGAAGTGGCTTACGCGACACTAACGATTGTGGGTGCGAGCAATCGGTCTCTTGTCGAGGCCATCTGATCGGACCGCTGTCTCGCGCGATGGTCTGATGGCGAGTCTTGTACTACTGACGATGGCCGAGTGCAGGCCGCGCCCGCTCCGCCCAGTTAGGCGATCAGCCCGCGCCTGAAGCCCACCGCGACAGCGTGAGCACGCGAGCGCGCCTGCAGCTTCGCGAGCAAATGTCGCACGTGAGACTTCACGGTCTCCTCCGAGAGGAAGAGCTGCTGGCCGATCTCGCGGTTGACGAGGCCCTCCGCGATCAGCTGGAGCACCTGGATCTCCCGGGCCGTGGGCAGCTGCACGCGCTCCCGCGGCGTGAACGGGATCACCTCGCCGGCGCCGGTCGAGGTCCGGCGTTGGGCGACGGCTTCGAACCGCCGTGAATGGTCCACGTAGCGACGCAGGATCGCTTTTCGCTCTGCAGCGTCCACGAGAGAGGTATCGGCGGCCCTGGAGGCCGCTGGAGTCCCTCGAACGAGGGATGGCCAACCGCGGCGGGCCCCTGGAGGCCCGCTGGAGTCCCTCGTTCGAGGGATGGCCCTGACCGCTAGTCGGGCGGGGGCTCCTCCGCCGGAGCCACTACACCCGGGTCGAAGACCGCCTCGCGCTCCTTCGGCGCGATCCGGCCGGCCTTGATGTCCTCGGCGAAGTGGCAGGCGACGAGATGGCCGTCGGAGAGCTTCCGCAGCGGCGGCTGATCGGTCGTGCAGCGCGTCGGCTGCACGTAGGGGCAGCGCGTGTGGAAGCGGCAGGCCGCGGGCGGGTTCGCCGGGCTCGGCAGGTCGCCGGCGAGGAGGATCTGCTCTCGCTGCTGCTCGACGACGGGATCCGGGATCGGCACGGCTGAGAGCAGCGTGATCGTGTACGGATGGAGCGGGTTGTCGTAGAGCTCCTCGGCGGGCGAGATCTCGACGATCGTGCCGAGGTACATGACCGCGATCCGGTCGGAGATGTGCCGGACGACGGCGAGGTCGTGGGCGATGAACAGGTACGTGAGCTCGAACTCGCGCTGGAGGTTCTCGAGCAGGTTGATGATCTGCGCCTGGATCGAGACGTCGAGCGCCGAGACCGGCTCGTCGGCGACGATGAAGTCGGGGTTGAGGGCGAGGGCGCGGGCGAGGCCGATCCGCTGCCGCTGGCCGCCCGAGAACTCGTGCGGGTAGCGGCCGGCGGCATCCGCGGGCAGGCCGACGACCTGGAGCAGCTCGCGGACACGCGCGTTCGACGACCTCCGCCCGAGGGTCCCGTGGACGCGCATCGGCTCGCTGATCATCCGCGAGACCGAGTGCCTGGGGTTGAGCGACGAGTAGGGGTCCTGGAAGATCATCTGCATCCGCCGCCGCAGCGGGCGCAGCTCCGACTCGCCGAGCTTCGTGATCTCCTGGCCGTCGAAGACGATCCGGCCGCCGGTCGGCTCGTACAGCCGCAGGATCGCGCGGCCGACCGTCGTCTTCCCCGAGCCCGACTCGCCGACGAGCCCGAGGGTCTCGCCGCGCCGGATCTCGAGCGAGACGCCGTCGACGGCCTTGACGTCTCCGACGTGGCGGTCGAGGACGACCCCGCTCTTGATCGGGAAGTAGACCTTGAGGTCGTCCAGCTCGACCAGGGCGCCGTCGACGGTCATCGCGAGACCGCCGCCTCGCGGATCTTTTGCCACTCCTCGACCGGCACCGGGTTGAAGCACGCGACCTTGTGCCCCTGCTCGACCTGCTCCAGTTGCGGGACCGACCGCGACGACTCGTCGACCTCGTAGCGGCACCGCGGCTGGAACGGGCAGGCCTGGAGCGGCTGGAGCATGTTGCGGGGGTTGCCCTCGATCGGCCGCAGCGCGCTCTTGCGGGCGGCGTCGAGCCGGGGGACGCTCTGCAGCAGGCCGAGCGTGTAGGGGTGCCGGGGCCGCGCGAACACCTGAACCGCGGCACCTGTCTCCATGAACATGCCCCCGTACATCACGTTCACGCGCTCGCACATGCCCGCAACGACGCCGAGGTCGTGGGTGATCAGGATCAGGGCGGAGTCGTGATCGGAGACGATCTCGCGCAGTAGGTCGAGGATCTGCGCCTGGATCGTGACGTCGAGGGCCGTCGTCGGCTCGTCGGCGATCAGGAGCTTCGGCTCGCAGGCGAGCGCCATCGCGATCATCGCCCGCTGGCGCATCCCGCCCGAGAACTGGTGCGGGTAGTCCTTCAGGCGCATCTTCGCGCTGGGGATGCCGACCCGGTCGAGCAGCTCGGCCGTGCGCTTCTGGGCCTGGTCCTTCTCCATGCCGAAGTGCGTCTCGAGCGCCTCCCGGATCTGACGGCCGATCGTCAGCACCGGGTTCAGGCTCGTCATCGGGTCCTGGAAGATCATCGCGATGTCCTTGCCGCGGATCGCCCGCAGCTCGTCGTCGGAGAGCTCGATGAGGTTGCGGCCCTCGAACTCGGCGGTGCCGCCCGTGACGCGGCCCGCCCGCGCGAGGATCCCGAGCAGCGCGAGCGCGGTCACGCTCTTCCCGGAGCCGGACTCGCCGACGATCCCGAGCGTCTCGCCCGGCGCGATGTCGAACGAGACGCCGTTGACGGCGTAGATCGTCCCGCGCTCGGTCCAGAACTCGACGCGCAGGTCCTTGACGGAGAGCAGCGGCTGCCTAGGCACGTCCCCGGAACCTGGGGTCGAGTGCCTCGCGGAGGCCGTCGCCGATCAGGTTGAAGCCAAGCACGGAGATGACGATCGCGAACCCGGGGATCAGCGCGAGGTGCGGCGCGGTCTGGAGGTAGCGCGTGGTGTCGGTCAGCATCGTCCCCCACTCCGGCGTCGACGGATCTTGCGGGCCGAGGCCGAGGAACCCGAGCCCGGCGACCTCGATGATCGCCGTCGCGAGCGCGAGCGTCCCCTGCACGATGACGGGCGACATCGAGTTCGGGAGGATGTGCGCGCCGAGGATCGAGCGGCCGCGCACGCCGACGGAGCGCGCGGCGAGCACGTAGTCGGCCTCACGGGTGCCGAGGATCGAGCCGCGTAAGAGCCGGGCGAAGATCGGGATCTGCACCACGCCGACGGCGACCATGATCTGGATGATCCCGGGGCCCAGCGCGGCGACGATGCCGATCGCGAGCAGCAGGCCCGGGATCGAGAGCATGATGTCCATCAGCCGCATCAGGACGGAGTCGACCCAGCCGCCGAAGTAGCCGGCGATCGCGCCGATGATGGTTCCGATCGAGAGCCCGACGGCGACCGAGACGACGCCGATCAGCAGCGAGTAGCGGGCGCCGTAGACGACGCGCGAGAAGACGTCGCGCCCCTGCTGGTCGATGCCGAAGATGTGCTCGGCGGATGGGCCCGGGCAACAGGTGCCGCCGAGGCGAGACAGGTCGCCGGCCCTCGGATCCTCGGGGGCGACGAGCGGCGCGAAGACGGCCACGAACACGAAGATCCCGACCAGGACGAAGCCGATGATCGCGGCCGGGTTGCGGCGGAGCCGCCGCCACGCGTCGCTCCAGAGCCCGCTCGGCCTCTCGAGCTGGATTTCACGGGACTCGATTTCGGCGATGGACACTTCAGCTGACCCGGATCCGGGGGTTGATGAGGGCGTACGAGATGTCGACGAGCAGGTTGACGATCACGAAGACGAACGAGACGAAGAGGATTCCGGCCTGGAGGACGGGGAAGTTCCGCTGCTTGATCGCGTCGACAAGCCAGGTGCCCATGCCGGGCCAGGCGAAGACCGTCTCCGTCAACACGGCGCCCGAGAGCAGCAGCCCGACCTGGAGGCCGATGATCGTGATGATCGGGAGCAGGGCGTTACGAAAGATGTGGCGTTCGTCGACGACGCGCGGTGAGAGGCCCTTCGCGCGCGCCGTGCGGACGTAGTCCTCGTTCTGGACGTCGAGCACAGCCGCTCTCGTGATCCGCGCGGTGATCGCCAGCGGGATCGACCCGAGCGCGATCGCCGGCAGGATCATGTGCTTGAGCGTGTCCCAGAGCGCCTCTCCGTTGAGGGCGATGATGGCGTCGAGCACGTAGAAGTTCGTCGGGTGTTCGATGTCGATCGTCGCGGAGATCCGGCCGACGGTGGGTAACAGCCCCAGCTGCACCGCGAAGACGTACTTGAGCAGGATGGCGAGGAAGAAGACCGGGATCGAGATCCCGAGCAGGGACAGGACCAGGCTGGCATGGTCGGTCGCCGTGCCGTATTTCTTCGCCGCGATGAAGCCGAGCGGGACGCCGAGGAAGGTCGCGAAGAGCATCGCCGCGAAGGCGAGCTCGATCGTGGCGGGGAAGCGCTGCTCGAGCTCGTCGACGACCGGACGGCGCGTGGTCACGCTCGTGCCGAGATCGCCCTGCGCCACCTTCGAGATGTACGTCCAGTACTGGGTGTAGATCGGCTCGTTCAGCCCGTACTGCTGCTCGATCTGCTGGATCGATTCGGCCGTGGCGCGCTCGCCGAGTAGCGCCTGGGCCGGGCCTCCGGGCAATGCCCTGATCCAGAGGAAGACCAGGATCGACAGCCCGATCAGGATCGGGATGAGGAGAAGCAGCCGGCGGACGACGAAGCGCAGCATTTACGTCGTCCGCCGACTGTAGATCAGTCCGCCTTAGTTTTCTCCGAGTGAGACAGTCGAGAACGGCTCGAGCGAAACCGGGCTCGGGGTGTAGCCCGTCACGCCCGCATCGAACGCAAGAGCCGGCTTGGTGTTCGCGTAGGGGACGCCCGGCAGGAAGTCCATGATCTTGCGGTTCGCATCCTCATAGAGCGTCGTGCGCTTTGCGACGTCAGTCTCTTTCTCCGCGTTGTCGAGCAGCGTGAAGAGCTCCTGGTTCGTGAACCCGAACTGGTCGGTCGGCGTCTGGAAGAAGGTGCCGACGAAGTTGTCCGGATCCCCGTAGTCGCCCGTCCAGCCGAGCAGGTGCAGGTGCCCTGCATTGCCTTCCTGTGCCCGCCCGAGGTAGTCCGGGCTCCAGGGCGCGCTGTGCGGCGTCACCTGGAAACCGGCCTTGTTCAGGCTGGCCGCGAATGCCTCGAAGTTCCGCTTGGGATCGGGCATATACGGCCGAGAGACGTCGGTCGGATACCAGAAGTCGATCTTGAGAGGCATCTGCACACCGGCCTGCTGGAGCAGCTGCTTCGACTTCTCGGGGTCGTAGTCGTACGTCGTGACGTCGTCGGCGTAGCCAAAGAGCGAGGGCGGCATGAACTGCGTCGCCACCTGGCCCCGGCCGGCGTAGAAGTTGTCGATCACCGCTTGGCGGTCGAGCCCGTGTGCGATCGCCTGCCGCACCTCGAGCTTGTCCATCGGCGGCTTCTTCTGGTTGATCCCGACGTAGGCGACGTTGAACGCAGGCCGGTCGAGGATCTGAAGGTTGTCGTCACCTTGCGATCGTCTGGATGTCCTGCGGCTCGACGAGGTCGTAGCCCTGGATGTCCCCGGCCTGGAGCGCCTGGAGGCGCGCCGCGTTGTCGGCGATCGGCCGGAAGATCAGCCGGTCGAGCTTCGCCTTGTCGCCCCAGTAGTCGTCGTTGCGCTCGAGCACGAGGCGGTCACCGCGCGTCCACGAAACGAACTTGAACGGGCCGGTGCCCGTCGGATGCTCGGTCCCGTAGGTGCCGGTCGGCTTGAAGCCGGTCTCCTCGTCGACCGTGCCCTCGTCGGCGCCGAACTCCTGAAGCGCCTGCGGGCTCGCGAACGTGAAGTTCGTGAGCGCGAGCGCGCCCAGGAACGAGGCGGACGGCTTCGTCAGGTTGATCGTGACGTGCGTGGGATCGGTCGCCTCGCAGCTCTTGAACAGGCTCGGGTCCTTCCCGTCGGAGAAGCCCCCGAAGACGGTCTGCCAGTAGTAGGTGGCGCTCTCGAGCTGGAACGGACCTTTGAAGTTGTACCAACGGTTGAAGTTGGCGCAGACGGCCTCGGCGTTGAAATCCGTGCCGTCGTGGAACTTGACGCCCTCGCGCAGCGTGAACGTCCACGCGGTGCCCGCCGGGTCGGCCTCCCACTCGGTCGCGAGGCCCGGGACGACCTCCGTCGTTCCCGGCTTCAACGTGACGAGCCCTTCGAACATCTGGTCGATCGCGCGGAGGGACTCGCCGTCCGAGACGAGCGCGCCGTCGAGGACGACCGGGTCGGCTGCGGTCCCGAAGACCATCTCTCCGCCGGACGCCGAACTTCCGTCCACCGCCGTCGTCACCTCCGCAGCCGGCAGCCGCTACGACGAACACCGCCGTGGCAAGCAGCAGCAGAATCCTCATGGACACCGGTCGCAATTCACCCTCCCTTGTCTCGCTCCACCGCCGAAATCACGCGCAAGTATAGGAATGTCGCTCGGAGCGATTGTTTCGCTTGTGTTGTGCCGCTCAGCTCGCGACCGCGCAGAGCGCGAGGCCGGGAACCTCATGGCCGCCGTCAGCCGTGAAGGGAGCGAATGCCTCTGCGAGCCGGGACCTGAGCGCCTCCGCCTCCTCGGCGGGCAGTCCGCGGATGACCAGCGCGAGTGACGCCGACACGTCCATCAGCCACCGCTGGTACTCGTCGAGGTCGCGGAAGACCCACTGCACCGCTACCTCCTCGCTACGCACGGCGGTGAAGCCCGAGCCCTCGAGCAGCTCGCGCGTTCGCTCCTCGCTCGCCATGCTGAAGGCTCCCGGCGCCCCCGGCTCCGGCGGCGGCATGTGGCCGCGCTCGACGAGGAACCGTCCGGCGATCGACGCCCACGGGTTGCGCTCGGGCTCGCCCCAGACCGACAAGGCCACGCGTCCGCCCGGGCGCAACACGCGGCGCGTTTCGGAGAGGGCGGCGGCCGGATCCGCCATCAGCATGTAGCCGCTCTGGCAGAGCACCCCGTCGACCGAGTCGGCGTCGAGCTCGATGCGCTCGGCGTCGATCACCCGGTAGTCCACGTTTCGGAGCCCCAGCTCGGCACCGCGGCGGCGCGCTATCTCCACCATCTCCGGGGAGAAGTCGGTCGAGAGCAGCCGCCCGCGCTCGCCGACGATCTCGGCCGCCGCGAAGCCGGTCTCGCCCGGCCCGGCGCACAGCTCGAGCACCGTGTCGCCCGGTCGCGGCGCGAGCTCTCTGATCAACCACGTGCGGACCGGGCTCAGGTTCTCCGCGAGCTGCGCCCGCCAGCGCTCCCAACCCGCCGCCGTTGCCTGCCAGGTTTCGAAGCTGGCGCGCCGGTAGTCCGTCGCCTCCACGCGGCCAATCCTAGGCTCGCTCGCTTCTTCGAGATCTGCCCTGCGCGGCCCAGTTGACCGCGCTGCCGGAGCGGACGAGAATCGTCACCCGACGTCAACGAAGAGGCAGATGAGGCGGATCAGCTGGGAACGATTGGCAGCGCTGGCAGGGCTTGCGTTCGTCGTTCTTTATGTTGGCGCCTTTGCGCTTGGCATCGAAGTCGGCGACAGCGACAGCGAGATCCTTGACTACTACGCAGACAGCGGAAATCGGGACAAGGAACTCGTCGCATTCTTCCTCATCGCGGGCGCAGCTCTGAGCCTCGCGGTCTTCGCCACCGCCGTGCGGAGCATCATCAAGAGGGTCGAGCAGGAGAGTGCAATGCTCGGGGCACTAGCCTGGGCGGGCGGGATCGGCTGCGCCGCACTGATTCTCACCGGTAACGCAGTCTCCCGAGCCACAGCGTTCGCGGCCTCGGACGAGGGCTTCCAGCTCAACGTCGACACGCGCGACCTTTTCGAAGCTGCCGGCTTCCTGCTCTTCGTCAGCGGGGCCCTTGCGGCGATTCTCCTCGTCGTCGGTGTCTCACTCGCGACGCTGCGTCACGGCGTCCTCCCGCGCTGGCTCGGCTGGGCGGGCTTCGTGGTGGCGGCACTTCTGCCACTCGCAATCGCGTTCGTCGGGTTCCTCGTCTTCTTGCTCTGGGTACTCGCCGTCAGCGCCGCCCTTGCCTTCGGGCGTGCCGGCCGAGCGCCGGCCCCGGCGACGTAGAGGCAGGAACGACGCCAGAAGGACAGCTCCGACATCCCTCACTACTCAAGTGCCCGATGCGACGGGTCTTGCGAATTGGACGGGCTGCCCGCCCCGTGACTACTGTGCACAGACCTTCGGGAGGGAGCGGATGGCCCGTTCGGCAGCACGCTGCGGCGTACTGCTGGCCGTTTTCATGGCCGTCGTCGTGCTGCCCTCCGACGCCGTGGCGGATCGCGCGTTCGGCCCGCGGTTCACGGTCAACACGCAGGGCAACATCACGATCGCGGCCAACTCGATCGAGTCGTGTCTCGACTCGCTGCCTGCCTGCGCAAACGTCCGGAACGCGGCCGGCGGAGCGATCCCAGGGAACAACAACAACCAGCGGACGATGACGTGGCTCGACGCCGACACCGATCCTGCGACGTTCGATTCCAGCTCTGCGGTGTTGTCGCTGCCGTCGGGGGCGAGCGTCCTGTTCGCGGGGCTGTACTACGGCGGCCGGTTGGCGCCGGGGCAGGGCGGGTCGCCGGCGCCGAACCCGAGCGCTCGCAACACCGTGCGCTTCAAGGTGCCCGGCGATACGGCCTATCGCTCACTGACCGCGTCGCAGGTCGATGATTCCTCGACGCAGTACCAGGGCTTCGTCGACGTCACCGGAATCGTCGACGCCGCCGGCCCGGGCACGTACTGGACCGCGAACGTGCAGCTCGGCACCGGCCTGAGCGATTCGAGCTCCGGGGGCTGGGCCCTTGTCGTCGCCTATGGGGACCCGGCTGCGCCGAGCCGCAACCTCTCTGTGTTCGACGGGCTGCAGAACGTCAGTAGCTCCGGCACGGTGACGATTCCGCTGAGCGGGTTCCAGACGCCGCTGTCGGGACCGGTGACTTCGACTGTCGGGATCGTCGCCTACGAGGGGGACCTGGGGACGGACGGCGACGGTGCGCGGATCCAGGGTCCGCCTCCCGCCAGCGCCTTCAGCCCGCTGACGAACGCCGTCAACCCACAGAACAACGTCTTCAACTCGACGATCTCCAACGCGGGCGCGTTGGTCACCTCGCGCACGCCGAGCTTCCAGAACAACCTCGGCTACGACGCGGACCTGTTCAGTACCACGGGCGTGCTCGGTAACGCGCAGACGAGCACGCAGGTGAGGCTGTCGACGAGCGGCGACGCCTACCAGCCGGGGGTGGTGACGATCGCCACCGACCTGTACGCGCCCAGGATCACGGCGACGAAGACCGTGAACAGCGCAACGGCGAATCTCGGCGACACGCTGACGTACACGGTGAACTTACAGAACACCGGCCAGGACGCGGCGATCGACACCCGGTTCAGCGACCTCATCCCGGCGGGCGCCGTGTTCGTCCCCGGCAGCATCACTCTGGGCGGAGTCCCGCTTACCGACGCACCAGGCGACGATCTCGGCGAGTTCGCCGGCGGCCAGGTGGTGGTGCGCCTCGGCACGGGCGCGACCCCCGTCGCGGGCGGCACGCTCGCTCCGAACGCGAGCGCGACGGTGAGCTTCCTGGTCACGGTCGCTACGGCAGGGCTGCTCGTGGGGGCGACGGTCGAGAACACCGCCGATCTCTCGTTTCGCGCCGCGACGACCAACGTTCCCAGCACGGTGACCACGGCTCCGGCGGTCACGATTGTGAATGGGCCCGATCTGGCGATCGGCAAGACGCACGCGCCGCCGCTGGCGCCCGGGCAATCCAGCACGTACACGATCACGGTCGGCAACGTCGGTGCGGGGCCAACGTCCGGGCTGGTGACGGTCACGGACACCATCGAGCCTCCGGGGCTGACCATCAACGGGCCGGTTACGGGTGCCGGCTGGACGTGCTCGACGTTCGGTGTCGACGGTCACATGCACGCGATCGGATGCGCTCGCCGCGGGCAGCGACTATCCGCCGATCTCGATCCCGGTTCTGGTCAGCTCGGGAGCGCAGCCCGGACAACTCAGCAACACGGCCGCCCTCCAGGCGCCCAGCGACGGCAACCCCGACAACAACTCCTTCACCGACAGTGGCTCCCTGAGCGAGCCGGCCATCGACCTGCACGTCGAGAAGGTCGTGACCAGCACGCCGAACTTCACGCCGGTCGGTTACCTCCACTTCTTGGATCCGATCACCTATCGCATCGAGGTGACCAACAACGGCGTCGCCGACGCCGCCAACGTACAGCTCGCGGAGACGTTCGACGCACCCCTCGTCCTCGATTCGTATTCATCTCCCTCCCAGGGCTCGTGCTCGGGAACCGTCTGCAATCTGGGCACGATCACGCCAGGCCAGGCCGCGGTCACGATCGACGTACAGCTTTCGATTGCGAATAGCTTCGACACCTACCCGTCCGCCGCGCTGCTGAACAACACTGCGACCGTGTCCGCCCCGGTCGGCACGGAGATCAACCCGGACGACAACAGCGCGTCGGCCGCGATCTCCACGGTGCCGTGGGCCGAGACCTCGCTCACGAAGAGCTTCGCGCCGGCGCAGCCGGTCGCGGGAGGCCCGGTCACCTACACGCTGATCCTCCACAGCGACGGGCCCGGAACGGTGGACATGGTGGTGGCCGACATCCTCCCGGAGGCGCTGCAGAAGCCCCCGACGTCGATTTCGATTTCCGGTGGGACCGGCGTCTGTCAGTACGACCCGACCAGGGAGAACAGCGGCTTTCCCCCGGGCTCCCCGATCGTGTTCTGCGAGATCCCCCAGCTCGGTCCGGGCGAGGACCGTGTGATCACGATTGAAGGCACGCTTGCGCCCGACAGCGCCGGCACCCAGGTGGACAACCTCGGGCTTTCGAGTAACACCCTGCCGGTCACCGGGGTGTTTAGCTTCGAGCCCGACTTCGCCAACAACGACGCTCTGGTCTCGTTCACGCCCGGCACCGTGGACGTCGGGATGACGAAGAGCGTCGTCGGCTCATCGACTATCGCCGTCGGCGACGTCGCCACGTTCCGGCTCCGCGCGTCGAGCTCCGGCACGGTCGCCGCGACGGGTGTCGCGGTGACCGACACGCTGCCGGACGGGCTCACGCTGGTCAGCGCGCCGCCGGCGTGTACGTCGAGCGGGCAGACGGTCACGTGCGAGGCCGGTACGTTGGCTCCCGGCGCGGAGGCGACTTTCGACCTCCAGGTGCGGGCGGAACTGGCCGCGGCGGGGAAGACGCTCGCGAACGGCGCCAGGGTCTCGACCGCCGACCCCGACCTGGCTCAGACCGACAACAGCGCCACGGCCGACCTGACCGTCGGACCGGCCCCGGCGCCGCGTGAGGTCGACCTCGCCGTCACCGTGCGCGGGCCGACCCGCGTCGTCCGTGAGGGCGGCGTCGCCACGTTCCGGGTCAACGTCACCAACCGGGGGCCCGCCACCGCGACGTCCGTCGTCCTGAACGGGACGGCCCAGAGATCCGTGAACGATTCCTTCGCCCTCCAGCAGACTTGCACCGGGCTTCCGCTCCACTGTGAGCTGGGAACTCTCGCACCGGGTGCGCAGCGGACGTTCACGGTGGCCGTGCGCCGACTCCGGCTGGGCCGTGTGAGTGTCACCGGGAGGGTGACTGCAGCGGAGACCGAGACCACTCTCGCCAACAACGTCGAGCGCGCTTCCGTTCGCATCCAAATGGGTCGTGCGGTCGTCCGCTTCACCAAGCGCGCCGGCACCACCACCGCACAGGGCGGAGACCCAGTCAGCTTCACCATGGTGATACGAAACACCGGCTCCATCCCCGCACGCCGCGTCGTTGTCTGCGATCGCCTCCCCAGCGGCCTCACCTGGGAGCGCATGGGTGGCGCACGACTCACCCTCGGTCGAGCCTGCTGGACACTGAGGCGTCTCGCCGGTGGTGGCACGGCTCGCTACCGCATCACCACGAGGGCCATGGACGTCGGACGCGTTAGGCGCGTGACGAACACGGCGATCGTCCAGGGCGCCAACGTCGCTCGCAAGACCGCAGGTGCGCGCGTGACGGTCAGGCCGACCGCACGTCAAAGGCCGCCCTTCACCGGCTAGAACGCCGACTTCGGTCTTTGACAAAGGGGGTGGACAGTCTGGCGAGAGGACGCTCGCACAGAACACGGCGCTTACGCTCGCTCGCTGCTACTCGATCGCCTCTGCGCCCGAGGACGAGCGGCTGGTGCTGACCGACGAGCGGCTCGACGACGGCGAGGTCTCGCCGTACTTACGGAGGGGCTTATCGTCGGCGACGAGCTCGAGCTGCGCGGGCCGATCGGCTACTTCGTCTGGGAGGACGCGCTGGGCGGGGCCGTTGCTGCTCGTGGCACACCTAGGGCCTTCCGTCGTATGTGTCGTCCTATGCTCGCCGTGGGTCTGGAGCACGTGACGCGAAGAAGCGCTCGACTGTGTCGAGCGGCTCGATGGTGCGTTGAGCGCGAGCGAGGATGAGGGCGCCCTCGAGCGCGGCCATTAGCACGGTCGCGTGTGCTTCGGCTTCCGCCCGCGTCGCCCCGAACCTGGTGTAGGCGTCGGCGACCGGCGCTCGCCATCCTGCGAACTTTTCGCTGACATGGGTGCGGAGGCTGTCGTTGTCGGCCGCGTCGCAGATGGTCGCGGCCAGTGGGCAGCCCAAGGCGAAGTCGTGGTCGACGAGCAGGCGCCGCCATGGGGTCACGATCACGCTGATTGCTTGCGGGAACGTCTCGGCTTCGCTGAGCGTACGCTCGAAATCGCCGAAGATTTCGGCGAGCGCGACATCGATCGCTTCGGTCACGAGCTGCGTCTTGCCGCCGGGGAAGAAGCGGCCGAGCGAGCCGCGGGGACCGCCGGAGTGGGCGACGACCTCGCGGAGCCCGGTGCCGTGGATGCCACGCTCACGAATGAGCGTCGCGGCGCTCCGCACCATCCGCGCGCGAGCCGGAGATCGCCGGCGATCGGCAGCCGGGTCGCTCGATTCGTCTTTCGCAGCCATGACGGCAGGGTAAGGCATTGCGATGACGGCCGTCATCGCTTCTGTTAGGGTTTAACTTCGATGACGACCGTCATCGAATGCCGGATCGGACAGGCTGATTGGGACTGAAGGAGGAGAGTCAGATGAGCGCAGAGGCGGGTTCGCCGATCACTACCTACTTCCGAGTCTGCGACGGAGTGCGAGTGAGGTTCGCCGATACCAAGGCAGACTCGGACGTCACCGTGCTGCTGCTGGCGCCGTGGCCTGAAACCCTTTGGGCCTTCCGTCGCATCTGGCACCGCGTCTCGGCAGTCGGGCGGGCGGTCGCCATCGACATGCCGGGATTCGGCCACTCCGACGGTCGCCCGGAACTGATCGCCCCGGACGCCTCGGGAGCGTTCCTGGCCGGCCTGATCGACGAGTGGGACCTCGGGGCTCCGCACGTCGTCGGCCCGGACGTCGGCACGGCCGCAGCGCTCTTCCTTGCCGCGAAGGCTCCGGAGCGCGTAACTAGCTTGACCGTCGGCGGCGGCGCGGTCCGCTTCCCGATCGAAGCAGGCGGCGCGCTCAAGGACATCATCGAAGCGCCGAGTCTGGAAGTCGTACGCGGGCTGGACGCCAGAACCAACATCGGCTATGCCGTCGAGGCCGCTGCCGCGAGCGACAGCGAGCCCGACGTCCACGAGGACTATGTCAGCGCCTACGACCTCGGGCGGTTCGCGGAGTCGGCCCGGTTCGTGCGGCACTACCCCGAGCAGAACCCGGCCTTGCGCGACCTGCTGCCGACGATAACCACGCCGACCCAGATCGTGGCCGGGCGCGACGATGACCTCGTCCCCTGGTCGAACAACCAGTACCTCGACGACCTCCTCACCAACAGCGAGATCCATCCACTCGACGCCGGTCACTTCGCTTGGGAGCAAGCAGCGGAGGAATACGGCCGCCTCGTCGTCGATTGGGTCAGCGGCGGATACCGGCGCGTCGGACCAAGCTAGATGCCAGATCTCGCCGCGTCGGGGTGTATTCCCGCACACTCGCGCAAGCGAGCGTCACGCGGCTGGCAGCTAGCGATCCCCGTGGAAGACCGCTTCGACGTTGTTCCCGTCCGGGTCAATGACGTGCGCGCCG
>CAWICZ010000004.1:0-24094 GCA_963834825.1 uncultured Actinomycetes bacterium
CACTATTCTCGGACGCCTCGTGGCGTACTTCCTCGGCCTGATCCTCTTCGTCGGGCTGATCGGCTGGCTCGACAGCAAGATCCCGTGGTCACAGGACACTTCGGCCTAGCAGCCGGGGTCAAGTCGAAAGCCCAGTACGTGCCGCTGTGGGCGCTGATGCTCGCCACAGTCTGGCTCGACGTTCTCTTCATCCCGCTCTACGCGGCCGGGATCGAGGAGATCGACGACGCGCCTGGCACGGACGGCGGGTACGGCGACGTGATCATCCACGCCGACTGGACGCACTCGCTGGTCGGTGCGGCCGTAATTTCCGTCGTCACCGGTTGGATCGCCACGCGGTGGTGGGGCCGACGGGGCGGGATCGTGATCGGCGCCGTTGTCTTCTCGCACTGGCTGCTCGATCTGATCGTCCATCGCCACGACATGCCGATCTTCCCCGGCAACGCAGGTGATATCCGGGTCGGCTTCGGGCTGTGGGAGGCCCATGGCTGGGCGATCGCCGCTGAGGCCGCGCTGATCCTCATCGGCGCCTTCCTCTACCGCCGTGCGGCGACCGCGGTGGAAACGGCGGCAGACGCGAGCCCGCGGCGAGCAAACCTCGTCGCCGCGCTCATTGTTCTCGCCGGTGCGTTGGTGCTGACCGTCGACGTCCTCCTCGGCTAGGCCGTGGAAGTCGTCAAGGGCCTCCTGCTCGGCGTCCGGTTCGGCCTCGAGCTCGCTGCGCTCGCTGCCCTCGGCTACTGGGGCTTCACGACCGACGGCGGGACGCTCACGAAGATCATCCTGGGACTGGGTGCGCCGTTGCTCGCCGCCGTGCTGTGGGGACTGTTCGTTTCCCCGAAGGCGAGGTTCGGGAACGAGGTGCTACGCGGTGTCGTCGAGGCCGTCGTCTTCGGCGGGGCGGTTCTCGCGCTGGCCGACGCAGGGCACCCTCAGCTCTCGATCGCCTTTGCCGTAGTGGCTGTCGTCGACAGCGTCCTCGTGCGGCTGATTTAAGCGTCACGTCACCGCGCGACCCGTACGCTGCGGGTGATGCTGGTCCTGCTCGGCATCGCGTTCCTGGCCGGGGTAATCACGGCGATCTCGCCGTGCATCCTGCCCGTGCTGCCGATCCTGCTCGCCGGCGGCGCCTCGGGACGGCGTCCATACGCGATCATCGCCGGCCTCGTCGGCAGCTTCACGGTCTTCACCGTCGCCGGTGCATCGCTTCTCAGCGCGCTCGGCCTGCCCGACGACTTTCTTCGGAACCTCGCGATCGCGCTGTTGCTTCTCCTCGCGGCGACGCTCCTCTTCCCTCCCCTCGCCGGACTGCTCGAGCGCCCCTTCCTCTTCCTGACGCGACGGCGCGCGAGCGTGGACGGCAACGGGTTCGTGCTCGGTGCGAGCCTCGGGCTCGTCTTCGTTCCCTGCGCCGGCCCGGTGCTCGCCGCCGTCACCGCGTTGTCGGCGACCGGGGACGCCGGCGTGCGCACGCTCCTGGTCACGTTCGCGTACGCGCTCGGCGCTGCTCTCCCGATGCTGGCGGTCGCCATCTTCGGGAACCGCCTGGCCCTCCTCCGGCAGCATGCCGAGACGACCCGCCGGGTGGCAGGCGCCGTGATCGGCGTCACGGCACTCGCGATCGCCTTCGGCGCCGATCAGCGGTTCACGACCGCGGTCCCCGGCTACACGGAAGAGCTGCAGCAGCGGATCGAACGGAACCCGACGGCACGCCGCGAGCTGCGTGAGCTCACCAACGCGCCGGCGTCGACCCCGAACGCCGCGGCCGCCCCGGAGATCAGGGGCATCGCGCAGTGGATCAACTCCGACCCGCTGACCCTCCGTCGACTCCGCGGCAAGGTCGTCCTGATCGACTTCTGGACGTACTCCTGCGTCAACTGTCTCCGCACGCTTCCGCATCTGAAGGCCTGGGATGCCGCCTATCGCGACGACGGGCTGACGATCATCGGCATGCACGCGCCCGAGTTCGCCTTCGAGCGTGTGCCGGACAACGTTCGCAGGGCGGTGCGCAAGCTCGGGATCCGCTACCCGGTCGCGCTCGACAACGACTTCGCGACGTGGACTGCGTACGCGAACGAGTACTGGCCCGCGAAGTACCTGATCGATCGCCAGGGACGCCTTCGCTACCACCACTTCGGCGAGGGCGAGTACGAGGAGACGGAGAGCCAGATCCGCCGCTACCTCGGCGAGATGGTCGCGGGCCGGTCAACGAGCGTGGCCGACCGGACGCCCCAGGTGCGGACGACGCCGGAGTCGTACCTCGGCTACGAGCGGCTCGACCGGTTCGTCGGGAGCTTCGTCCTCCCCGACCGCGTGGCGGGCTATCGGTTCCCGGCCGCCGGGCTCGGCTCGGACGAGCTCGCCTATTCCGGCCGCATCCGCGTCGAGCGCCAACGGCTCGTCGCCGTCCGCAACGCCCGGCTACGCCTTCAGTTCCTCGCCCGTCAGGTGAACCTGGTCCTCGGCGGTCAGGGTCGTCTCGACGTGCTGCTCAACGGCCGCCCCGAGAAGACGATCGACGTTCGCGGCGAGCCACGCCTGTACACGCTGCTCGACCTGCCGACACTGAGCGAAGGCCTGCTCGAGCTGCGGTTCTCGCCCGGGCTCTCGGCCTATGCGTTCACCTTCGGCTAGTGCCGCTCCAGGCAATACACGCCGGCTTCTGGCCCGCGATCACGCGGCGCCAGAGCGGGCCCTCCTCCTCACCAAGGCTCTCCAGCCTTGGTTCGTCGGAGTGCGCACTCTGGCTTGGTGCTCACGACCCAGAAGTGCGGCAGTATCACCTGAAGCGGCACTAGACGGCGACCGCGCCGCGCGCGCAGGCGGTGAAGTAGCGCGTCGTCACTGCCCGACAGGCGGCCCGCCGGCCATCCCGGTAGGCGTGCATGCCGCCGAGGATCGTCCCGATCCCCTCGAAGCAGTACGCCCGGAACTGCGGCGCCGCCGACTCGCAGAGCACCTTCGACCGCCGCGGGCTCGCGTCGTTCGAGGTGACGTCCCGCGCCGCGCCGTAGATGCACTCGTCCGTCATGTCCCCGGCGAGCGCGCAGATCTCCAGGATCTTCGCGGGATCCTGCCGTGAGCTGCCCGAGGCGTCGCGCCCTAGGGACTGGAAGCAGGTCGGGACCCAGCCCTTGTCGCTACGCCGGCAGGTCGCCACGGTCTGCTCCCAGTCGTAGCCGTTGGCCTGAAGCACCCGCGAGGTGAGGATCAGGTAGCAGTAGAGCTTGTAGCGCTCGGCGATCGCATTGCACGGGTAGATCAAGTCGTCATCCTTGAGCCAGCGCGACTTGATCCCGTACGAGGAGGAGATGTTCTCCATGAAGACGCCGGCCTCGCACGAGTCGTGATCCCAGGCCGTCTCGAGCTTGTTGCAGACGACGAGCGCGGCGGGCAGGTCGTAGCCGGTGTGGATCATCAGCCCGTGTCCGAGCCCATGCACGCACTGGTAGGCGAGGAAGCTCGTGCGGCGGATGTCCGGATCGGCACAGATCCGGCGGGATCTGGCCGGGAGCTCCGCCCGAGACGCGCCGACGAACGACCGCTCGACGACCCCGTGGTAATACCCGGACCAGCAGGTCGACCGGCCGTTCGCGAGCGCCTTCGCCACGCTCCCGTCGTAGTAGACGAGCGACGCGGCGCCGATCGTGTGGGCGATGCGGTGGCAGTCGGCCTCGACCGCCTTGTCGTCGGCGAGCTTCTCCTGGAAGAGATCGAGCGCCGGCTTCGGGCCCTCGTGGTACGCGATGTTCCCGAACGCCTGGCGGCGGCAGTCTGCGTCTAGGCAGCCCTCGAGTCTGGTTCCGTCAGGGCGAAAAGGGGCCGACGGCGGACCTCCCACCGCCGCCACCGCCGCCTGACGCCGAGCGGCCGCCCTCGGTGACGAACCGTGCGACCGCATCGATCTGCTCCTGGGTCAGATCGCCCTTGAACGGCGGCATCCCACCGCCGCCGTTCGTGACCTGCTCGACGGCCTGCTCGAACGTGACGTTCGCGTCGTCGAGGTTCGGCCCGACCGAGCCGTTCGAGCCTGCAGGCGAGTAGGTGTGGCAGCCGCCGCAACCCGCGGAGGCGAAGACTTCCTCGCCTTCACTCGCGGTGCCGCCTCCGGTGCCGGTGGTGCCGCCGCCGCTCCCTCCGTCGTCACCGCCCCCACAGCCTGCGAGGACGCCGACGAGCACGAGCAGAAGCACTTGGAGGCGCAAAGCGGTTACACCCTATAGGCCGCGGCAGGCGACGCGAGGGTAGCTGGGTACGATGGAGGTGATGGCGGTCGCTCGCGTCAAGCTGGATGTGCAGGCCCTCCGGGCGGACTTCCCGATCCTCGACCAGGAGATCAACGGAAAGCCGCTCGCTTACCTGGATTCGGCCGTCACGTCTCAGAAGCCTCGTCAGGTGCTCGACGCGATGACGACCTTCTACGAGACGTCGTACGCCAACGTCCATCGAGGCGTCTACGCGCTCGCCGAGCGGGCGACGGAGGGCTTCGAGGGCGCACGCGAGAAGGTCGCTCGGTTCGTGAACGCGCCGTCGTCACGCGAGCTGATCTTCACCCGCAATGCGACCGAGGGCCTCAACCTGGTCGCCTACGCCTGGGGGTTGACGAACCTCGGCCCGGGCGACGTCGTCGTCGTCTCTGAGCTCGAGCATCACTCGAACTTCGTCCCGTGGCAGTACATGGCGAAGCGCACCGGCGCCGAGTTTCGAATGATCCCGCTCACAGGGAGCGGCGAGCTCGACCTCGACGTGCTCGATGAGCTCGTGGCCGAAGGTCGGCTGAAGGTCGTGGCCACGAACCTCGTCTCCAACGCGCTCGGGACGATCAACCCGATCGAGCGGCTGGTTGCATGGGCGCACGACCACGGGGCGATCATGGTCGTCGACGCCGCGCAGGCAGCTCCGCACATGGCGATCGACGTGCAGGCCCTCGGCTGCGACTTCCTCGCGTTCTCGGCGCACAAGATGTGCGGACCGAGCGGCGTCGGGGCGCTGTGGGGCCGGCGCGAGCTGCTCGAGGACATGGAGCCGTTCAATCTCGGCGGCCACATGATCCGCAAGGTCCAGTTCGAGGAGACCACCTGGGGCGATCTCCCGCACAAGTTCGAGGCCGGCACGTCGCCGATCGCGGAGGCCGTCGGCTTCGGCGCCGCCGTCGACTACCTCACGGGAGTCGGGCTCGAGGCGATCGAGCAATACGAGCACGAGCTCGCGTCCTACGCGCTCGACCGGCTCCGCGACGTGCCTGGAATCGTGCTCTACGGGCCTGCGCCCGACCGGCGCGCCGGGATCGTCAGCTTCAACATGGACGGCGTGCACCCGCACGACGTCGCCCAGGTCCTCGACTGGGAGGGTGTCGCGATCCGCGCAGGGCACCACTGCTGCCAGCCGCTGATGCAACGCCTGGGGGTGGCGGCCACGAACCGCGCGAGCTTCTACCTCTACACGCTGCCTGAGGAGATCGACCGGCTGGCCGACGGGCTTCTTCGCGTGCGCAAGGTCTTCGGTTAGCCTGAGTCACATGGAAGACCTCTATCGCGAGGTAATTCTCGACCACTACAAGAACCCGCGCGGCCACGGAGTGATCGAGGATGCGGATGCCGAGGCCGAGGGCGTGAACCCGCTCTGCGGCGACGAGGTCGCGATCTACGTCGCCTTCGATGACGACGGCGAGACGATCGACGAGGTCAAGTTCTCAGGCCGCGGCTGCGCGATCAGCCAGGCGTCGACCTCGATGCTGATGGAGATGATCAAGGGGAAGACGGCCGACGAGGTCGCGGGAATGTCCAAGGACGAGCTGCTCGAGGAGATCGGCATTCCTTTGACGCCGATCCGACTCAAGTGTGCGCTGCTCGGGCTCGGCGTCCTCAAGGTGGCGCTGCACCGGGCGAAGGGGACGCCGCTCCCGGCGGAGTGGGCGGGCCTCGACGAAGAGTTCCAGGTTCGTTAGGCACTAGTTGGCGCTCATAGACGTCTGCCCGGTCGAGGAGCTGCCGCCGGGCTCCGTCAAGATCGTCCGCGCCGGGACGCTCGCGCTCGGCGTCTACAACCTGGACGGCGAGTACTACGCAATCGAGGACCGCTGCTCGCACGACGACGGGCCGCTGGCAGAGGGCGACTTCGACGCGGAGGACGCGGTTGTCGTCTGCCCGCGCCATGGGTCACGCTTCGACATCCGGACGGGTCGGCCCTTGACGCTTCCGGCCTACGAGCCCGTGGACACGTTCCCGGTCCTGGTCGAAGATGGCTGGGTGAAGGTGGAACTCAGTTAGTGCTCGACGACCGGGTTCGCGCCGTGCTCGCGCGGCTCGAGGCGGAGGACGCCGACGAGCGCGCTCGCGGGCTCCCTGCCTCGCAGCGCTCACGGCAGGTGGCCCGGACAACGGGACAGTTCCTGTTCGCGCTGGTCGCGCCGCAGACCGACTGCGAGGTCCTGGAGGTCGGCGGCTCACGGGGGTATTCGACGATCTGGCTCGCGGCCGGCGTGCGCTACCTCGGAGGCAGAGTGCTCTCGCTCGAGTCCGACCCCGAGAAGGCGGAGGCCTGGAGGCGCAACGTTGCCGAAGCCGGTCTCGAGCTGACCGCCGAGCTGATCGAGGGCGACGCCTTCGAGACGTTGCGGCGGATCGACGACGTCTTCGACATCGTCTTCCTCGACGCCGAGAAGGAGGACTACGAGGTGCTGTTCGATCACGTCCGCACGAAGCTGGAGCCCGGGGCGCTCGTGGTCGCGGACAACGTGCTCTCGCACGAGGAGACACTCGGCGCGTACTCGCGGGCCCGCCAGTCCGACCCCACGCTCGAGTCGGTGACCGTCCCGCTCGATCGAGGGTTGGAGCTGTCCGCTGTCCTGAAGTAGTCGCTACAGTTCGGCTACCGCGGAAAGGAGGTGGTCCGAGAGTGAAACTTTCAAGTACGGGCAGTGGAGGTACCAGCGGGTAGGGGCGTGTCCCCGAGACCTGAAGGGAACCGCCTAGCCAGCGTGGGGGACGTCGCGCTACGCGCCACCGGCTAACGCCGAGTAGGTAAGCGCCTCTACCAAGTCCACCGCTGGTAACCGGAACGGGGCCGCTGGAAACAGCGGCCCCTCTTTTTTGCGGGAGAGCCATGGCAGTCGTGATTGCAAACCAACTCCGGAAGGACATCGCGGGAGATCCGCTCTTCGACGGCGTCTCGTTCAAGGTCGAGCGCCGCGACCGGCTCTCGCTGGCCGGGCCGAACGGCGCCGGCAAGACGACCCTGCTCCGGATGCTCGCCGGCGAGCTCGGGATCGACGGCGGAGAGCTCGCCTTCTCGAAGGGGACGCGCGCCGCCCTGCACGACCAGCGACCGCCGCTGGAGCGCGGGCTCGCCCTGCGCGAGTACGTGCTCTCCGGTGCCGGCGACCTGATTGCACTCGAGGACGAGCTCCGCGGGCTCGAGGCCGCGATGGAGGCGGGCCGGCACGACGGCGCGACGCTCGGCCGCTACGCGGAGGCACAGGCCCGCCTCGAGCACGCGGGCGGCTACGCGTGGCGGGAGCGCACCGCCGCCGTCATCCGCGGGCTCGGCTTCGCGGATGCGGATCTCGACCGCTCGCTCGACACGTTCTCGGGCGGCGAGCTGACGCGGGCTTCGCTGGCCAGGGCGCTGTCGGGCGACCCGGATCTCCTGCTCCTCGACGAGCCGACGAACCACCTCGACGTCGAGAGCATCGAGTGGCTCGAGCGCGAGCTCCAATCGCTCGACGCCGCGGTGATACTCGTCGCGCACGACCGCTGGTTCCTCGAGTCGGTGACGAACGCCGTCCTCGAGCTCGGCGGCGGCCGGTCGCTCTACTTCGCCGGCCCCTGGAGCGCCTGGCGCCTCGAGAAGGCGGCCCGTGCACAGGCGGCGGAAAAGACTCTCGGCCGCCTCGATGTCGACATTGCGCGCCTCGAGCGCTTCGTCGAGCGGTTCCGCTACAAGAAGTCGAAGGCCAAGCAGGCACAGGCCAAGCTCTCGCACATCGGTCGACTCGAGAGCGAGCGAAGCCGGTCCGCCAGCGAGCTCGAGAATCTGAGGCGCGGGCGGCGCACGCTCGGCTTCGACTTCCTGAAGCCGGCCCGCAGCGGCCGGACGGTGATCGAGGCCGAGCACCTTTCGATCTCAGCTGGGGACAAGCAGCTGCTGGAGAACGTCTCCTTCGCGCTGGAGCGCGAGGAGCACGTCGCGTTGGTCGGCCCCAATGGCTCTGGGAAGACGACGCTGCTCGAGACGATCCTCGATCGTCATCAGCCTTCGGCCGGAACGGCGCGGCTCGGCTACGGCGTCGAGGTCGCGTACTTCTCCCAGCACGAGGTCGAGCTCGACGAGCGCGGCAGCGTCCTCGACTGTGTCCAGCGTGCGACAGGGCTCCAGCGACCGCAGGCCCAGTCGTTGCTCGGTCGCTTCCTCTTCTCCGGTTGGCAGGAGCACGAGAAGCCCGTGACGGCACTTTCCGGAGGCGAGCGACGGCGCCTCGCGCTCGCGCTCGTAGTCGCCTCCGGCGCAAACTTCCTCGTGCTCGACGAGCCGACCAACCACCTCGACCTCGAGAGCCGCGAGGCGCTCGAGGCCGCCCTCGAGGCCTTCCCGGGCACCGTGCTGCTCGTCTCGCACGATCGTGCGCTGATCGACGCCGTGGCCGGCAGGACCCTGGCGATCGAGAAGCGTTCGCTTCGGTCGTACGAGGGCGGCTGGGCCGAACTCGTCCGGCGTCGCGAGGAGCGTGAGCGCGCCGAGGCACCCCCACCGCCGGCCAAGACGCGGAAGCAGCGGCCGCAGGCCGCGCGCCCTCAACCGTCCGGGCCGAGCGCGCTCGAGGCGGTGGAGGCAGACATCCAGCGGCAGGAAGCAGCCGTGGCCGAGCTGGAGGAGAAGCTGGCGGAGGACTGGGGCAACGTCGAGCTGCTGGCGGCCCATCGCGCGGCCCGTAACGAGCTGCAGGCGCTCCTCGCGCGCTGGGAGACGTTGTTCGAGCGCTCCGGCGCCTGATCGGCACCTGTCCGGCGGCCTCTCGGTCGGCACACTCCCGCGCGTCTCTCGCGATCCGCGCGTTCGGGGTCTGACCCCACGGATCGCCGCAAACCTACGGCGTGTCCAGCGTGGCGATGAGCGCTTCGGCCACGACCTTCAGCGGCTTGCCGGATACCTGGCTCGCCCGCCGCAGGCGCTCGAAGGCCTCCTGCTCGGTGAGGTCCTCCTTCTGCATGAGGATGCCCTTCGCCCGCTCGATCGCCTTCCGGGCTGCAAGCGCGTCCGCGAGCGAGTCCGCCTCCTCGCGGAGCGCGGTGAGCTCCTCGTGGCGGGCGCGGGCAGTCTTGATCGCGGGGAGGAGATCCGCCTCGCGGAAGGGCTTGACGAGGTAGCCGTAGACCCCGGCCTCGACGGCGCGGGCGACGAGCTCGTCCTGCCCGTAGGCGGTCAGCATCACGATCGGGATCGGCCGGTCCTCGAGGATGCGTCTGGCGGCTTCGATCCCGTCCAGCCGAGGCATCTTCACGTCCAGGATCGCCAGATCCGGTTCGTACTGCTCGGCCAGCTCGATCGCCTCTGCACCGTCGCGCGCCTCGGCGCAGACGTCGTGGCCCGCCTCCTCGAGCAGGTTGCGGAGATCGAGGCGGATGATCGTCTCGTCTTCGGCGATCAGGATCCTCATCACTTGCCAGCGATCGTCATGCGGGGAACGAGACCTCCACGCGAAGACCGCCGTTCGACTGCAGATCGAGCGTTCCACGCAGCTCGTCGCGAACGAGGGCGCCGACGATCGAGAGCCCGGTGCCCGGCGGCGCCTCCGCCACGCCTGCGCCGTCGTCCGCGATCGACAGCCGAACGCTACGCGTCCTCGGATCGCGCCCGAGCTCGATTCGAACCGCCTCACCACCGTGCTCGAGCGCGTTCTGGAAGAGCTCGCTGAAGACGAGCGCCAACGCCGTCGCCTGGTTTCCTGCGAGCGAGATCGGCTCCAACTCGGCCTCGATCCGCTTCGCCGAGCCGAGACCCTGAACGAGCATCGCTCGCAGCCGGTCGAGCAGCTCGGCGAGCTCGACGTCGTCGTGCCGCCGCTCCGTCAGCACCTCGTGGACGGCTGCGATGGCCAGGATCCGGTTGGCGGAGTCGTCGAGGGCCTTCCGTGGATCGCCGGCGTCCGCTGAGCGGGCCTGGAGTCGCAGGAGCGACGCGACCGTCTGGAGGTTGTTCTTGACCCGATGGTGAATCTCCTGGGCGAGAACGCCGCGCATCACGGCGCGGCTGTGCTCGAGTGCGACCGCCGCCTGATGGGCGATCGACGAGAGCAGCGCGCGCTCCTGATCGGTGAACGGCGTGTCGCGATCGCAGACGAGCTCGCCGATCTGGCGGCCCTTCCAGCGCAACGGGAGTCGGACCGCGTGAGCGCCGGCACGGCCCTCCGGCCAGGCGACCTTCCCGTCCTCGAGGACGAGGGCCGCGCCCGTGGCGCCCACGGCGTCGACGGTCGTTCGCACGATCGCCTCCAGCGACTCCTCGAGGTAGAGCGACTCCGAGACAGCCTCGGAGATGCGCGCGAGCGCCTCGAGCTCGACGACGCGCTGCTGCGCGTCGCTGTAGAGCTTGGCGTGCTGAATCGTCTGGGCGACCTGCGCCGCGATCGCGAGCAGCAGGTCGATCTCGTCCTGTGTGAACTCGCGCGGCGCGACCGTCCGGACGTTGAGGGCGCCGGCCAGCTTCTCCCGCGCGAGGATCGGGACGGCCAGGATCGACTCGTATTGATCCTCTGCCAGGTTCTGGAACCCCTTGAAGCGCGGGTCGAGGTGCGCCTGGGCCGGAATCATGATCGGTGAGCGCTCCGCTGCAGCGGTCCCGGTGATTCCCTCGCCCGGCCGCATCTTCGGCCGGCGCGTCATCGCCTCCACCGCCGTCCCATGAGTGGCGCGGAGGACGAGCTCGTTGGCGGCCTCGTCGTAGAGGTAGACGAAGCACGCTTCGGTGTCGAGGGCCTCGGCGACCTTGCGCGCGACGAGCGCCAGCACCTCCTCGAGGTCGAGCGTCGAGTTGACTGCAGCGATCGTCTCCGTGAGCAGTCGCAGGTGCCGAGCCGGCGCGTCCATCTCGGTCCCGATTGTAGGAGCGGCCTCAGCGCGGTTTGGGAATCGGCGAGGTCTGTGGGAAGATCGGAGGCTGCTCGGTCGTCCAGTGAGTGGGGAGCGCCCTTCTCGCGGCGCCCGAAGCACGACGAAAGGAGTACTTATGGACGAGCTGGCCGCACGAGCGGTCGTCGTGCCAGCGTCCGCTGTAGGGGAAGGTCTCACCACGTCGATTCCGAGCTCGGAGATCAAGGAGGTACTCGATCAAGACGAGACCCCGATCGAGCTCGTTCTCGAGGTGGCGCACTTCACAGACGGCAAAGCAACCGACACACGCAGCGTCGCGGTTTCGTGGGAGCGAAGCGAGCTCGAAGAGCTCTTGCGTGCCGCGGACGGCGAGAACGTGATGCTCACGTTCGACGGCAAGGCGCTGGGACAGACGTTTGCGACCGACGTCGAGGCCCATGGAATTCGCGAGGCTGTGCTCGCCTTGGCGGTTGCGGCAACCGCCGCCACGGGTGCTGCGGGGACTGCCTCGGCAGAGCCTGGCAAGTATCTCGGCACAGGGACAACGCCGACGGAGATTCCCTATCTCAGTCAGGGTCAGGGAGTGACCCCGGCCGACCTGGGGATTGCCGCGGATGAGGCTGCTGCGCCAACGCAGGCGGCTCCGGAGATCCCGTATCTCAGTCAGGGTCAGGGAGTGACCCCGGCCGACCTGGGGATTGCCGCGGATGAGGCTGCTGCGCCAACGCAGGCGGCTCCGGAGATCCCGTATCTCAGTCAGGGTCAGGGAGTGACCCCGGCCGACCTGGGGATTGCCACGGGCACCGCCCCGGACGACCGTGCGCTTCCGCGCACGGATCCGGTCGCTACGACGGGAGGCACGGCATCGGACCCGGCCACGTTCTCGGTCCCGAGCCCTGCCGAGACCGCGACGATCGCCGGCGTGCTCGCGCTCATGATCACCGGTGCGTTCTTCGTCGTCGGCGGTCGCCGCAGGATGCGCCCCGGCGCTGCCTGAGTGACTCGCAGAGCGGAGCGTCGCCTCCGAGGTGGCGCTCCGCTCAGACCTCGCGCAGCTAACGAACTCTTTACCAGAGGCGCCCAGAACGCTGACATCGGCGGCGTAGCGTCTCGGCTGTGAGCGAAGCGGCGCTCCCCGACCTTGGCTCGACGATCGGCTACGTGGTTTCCGACGTCAAAGGCCGGGTCATTGGCCGCGTCGAATGCCTCATGTACGGGCGCATGCGTGACGAGCCGGACGCGCTGTCCGTGCGGTCGGGCTTTCTCGCCAGGCGCCGCAGATTGGTGCCGGCCGAAGCGATTCAGCGGATCGACGGCTCGACCGGCGTGGTCGGCCTCAAGGTGGATCGCGAGACGATTCGCTTCTTCCTCTAGCAATCCCCCCGGAAAGCGAGAGAATGTGTCTGTCCCGCCCCTTGCTGCGGGTGGGATGAACTGACGGCCGACTACGAGCTGCGTTTGGCAGCTCGTAGTCGTTGAGGCGCCGTTCGGGGCGCTACAGCACAGGGAGGTAGCGCTCTAGCTCCCACTCCGTCAGCTGCACGCGATACTCGTCCCACTCGCTGCGCTTCAGCTCGACGTAGCGGTCGAAGATGTGGCGGCCGAGCGCCTTGCGGGCGAGCTCGGACTGTGACAGCTCGTCGATCGCTTCGCCGAGGGTCTCGGGGAGCGAGGTGATGCCGCGCTCGCGCCGCTGCTCGGCGGTCAGGTGGTAGAGATTCGTCTCCATCGGCTCAGGAAGCTCGTAACCCTGCTCGATCCCTTCGAGGCCGGCGTGTAGCAGGCAGGCGAACGTCAAGTAGGGATTGCAGGCAGGGTCGGGACAGCGGATCTCGGCGCGTGTCGCCTGCTCGGTGCCCGGCTTGTACAGCGGGATCCGAATCAGCGCCGAGCGGTTGCGCTGCGACCACGCCGCGTAAACGGGCGCCTCGTAGCCCGGTACGAGCCGCTTGTACGAGTTGACCCACTGGGCGAAGACGGCGGAGATCTCACGAGCGTGGCGGAGCTGGCCCGCAATGAAGGCTTTCCCCGCGTCAGACAGGTGCCACTTGTCGTCGGCGTCGAAGAAGGCGTTGCGCCCGTCGCTGAAGAGCGACTGATGCGTGTGCATCCCCGAGCCGTTCTCGCCGAAGATCGGCTTGGGCATGAAGGTCGCGTGGTAGCCGGCCTTCTTCGCGATCTCCTTGACGATCAGCCGGTACGTCAGCGTGTGGTCGGCCATCTCCAGAGCCGGCGCGAAACGCATGTCGATCTCGTGCTGGGACGGCCCGACCTCGTGGTGGACGTACTCGATCGGGATGCCCATGGACTCGAGCGCGCGCACGGTCTCCTGCCGGAGCTCGCTGGCCGCGTCCAGCGTCGTCATCGCGAAGTAACCGCCCTCATCGAGTGTCTCCGTGCCCTTGTCGTCGCGGAAGAGGAAGTACTCGAGCTCCGGGCCGACGTTGAAGGTCTCGAAGCCCATGCTCTTCATCCGCTCGAGCGCCTGGCGCAGGACATACCGAGGGTCGCCTTCGTAGGGCTCGCCGTCAGGCGTGACGACGTCGCAGATCATGCGTGCGACCTTCGTCTCGCCCTCGCGCCAGGGCATGAGCTGGAAGGTGGCTGGGTCGGGGATCGCGATCATGTCCGACTCCTCGATCGCGTTGAAGCCCGTGATCGACGATCCGTCGAAGCCCATGCCGTCGTCGAGCGCCTCCTCCATCTCGGCGGGCGTGACCGCGAAGCTCTTCAGGTGTCCCTCGAGATCCGTGAACCAGAGCAGTAGAAACTCGACTCCTTCGTCCTTGATCCGCCCGAGGACGGCCTTCCGGTCTTCCACGCTCGACGTCGCCCTGGGCGGCTTGCTCTCGACCTGCGCCATCACGCCTCCTTGAAATGAGAAAAGCCCCGGGCAACCGCCCGAGGCTCCGTTGCCTCCGTGGGCCGGAGCGTAACAGTTATCTCGGCGGGGATTGGGCCGGTGCCAGGCCCGGCTCGAGCGCGTCGAATGGGTGGGTCGGCTCGTGCGCCGGCTCGCTCAGGATCACGCGACTCGTATGACCGGGCGTCTCCGTATCCCGCATCCCCGGCAGGAAGAAGAAGAGCGCCGTCAGGATGCTCGCGGCGATGCCGGATCCAAGCAGCACGGTCTGGACTCCGAGCCAGGCCGCCGCCGGGCCAGTGACCGCGTAGGAGACAGGGACGAGTCCGGTCGAAAGCAGCCAGTCGACACTCTTCACGCGGCCGAGCAGCTCCGTCGGTACGACGCGCTGCATCAGCGTGATCCAGACCAGGAGCCCCGCGGCCCAACAGGCCTCGCCGACGAACGAGATCGCCATCGCCTGCCACGGGGCGCTCGTCAGGGCATAGGCGGCGATCTGGAGGCAGGCGACCATCCACAGGCCATACATGAACGTGATGTGGCGGTGGGGAAGACCCGTCTGGCCGATCACGAGCGAAACCAGCAACGCGCCCAGCCCGCCGAACGCGAAGACGAGACCGAGGTCGCCCGCGTCGCCGCCGAGCTCGTTGCGGACGAGGAAGGGCAGCAGCACCTGGAAGGGGCCGAAGAGGAGGAACAGCGCGACCAAAGCCCAGCCGAGCGTGCCCCAGAGCCAGACATTCCGCCGGACGAAGCGGATTCCCTCGGCGATGTCGCGGCGCATCGACGTCGGCTCGCCGCCGGCCTGCGCGGCCGCCGGGCGGGGATGGAGGAGCAAAAGCATCGCGATCGCGAACCCGAAGGTCGCGGCGTCGATCAGGAAGGCTGTCCCCACGCCGAGCGCATGGACGACGAGGCCGCCGACTGCCGGGCCGATGAACATGAAGGCAAGCTGTCTGACGAACTGCGAGAGCGAGTTGGCCTGGACGAGCAGCTGCTTCGGGACGAGGTCCGGGATGATGGCGCCCGCCGCCGGTCCCTGGAACGCCTGACCTGCGCCGAAGACGGCCGAGATCGCGAACAGGTGCCAGAGCTCGATGCGGCCCGAGACGGCGAGGAGGCCGAGCGCGGCGACGCAGGCGCCGCGCAGGGCGCTCGATGCGATCAGCACCCGCCGCCGCTCGAAGCGATCGCTCACGACGCCGCCGACGAGCACGAACGCGACGAGCGGAATCGTCTCCGCCACGCCGACGAGCGCGAGCGACGTCGGCGAGTTCCAGAGGTCGAAGGCCTGCCACGCGATCGCGACGAGGAAGAAGCCGTCGCCGACCATCGAGACGGTCCAGCCGGTCCAGAAGAGCGCGAAGTCTCGCTCGCGCAGAGGGCGGAGGATCCGTAGCCGATCGATCACGCCGGGGCTTCGGCTTCCGCCTGATCAAGCCCGGGCTCGCTGCCCCCGTGGCGGAGCGCTCGCGCATAGAGCGCAATCGCCGGCGCCAGCAGCAGCCCCGCCGCGACCAGCGCGACCCGCAGCGAGGCGAGCGTCCCGATCGCGCCGATCGCCGGGCCGCCCGCGATCTCTCCGACGGCGCCCGACTGGCTCGCGATCGAGTTCACCGTCGCGCGCACGCTCGAATCGTCGACGTTCTTGTTCAACCAGGTGAGGTAGAGCGGATCCTTGAGTCGGCGGAGGAGCCGTGCGACCAGGTACGTGATCGCAGCGAAGACAAAGCTCGTCGCCAGCCCGAACGCCATGACGGCGACGGAGAGGAACACCGTCAGCCAGAGCAGCGTGCCGGCGAGCTTCGCGTTGTCCGCGTGCTCGAAGCGTGGGACGAGCAACGACGTGATCACGATGCCGGCGACGAGACCGACGACGTTGAAGACCCCGAACCAGACGACCGGGTCGAGTCCCCAGAGCTCGGGCAGTCCGACATCCGTGATCAGGTGCGCCTCCCAGAGGCGGTCGAGCCCTTCGGACGCGGCCCCGGCGAACAGGGTGATCGCGACGATGAGGAGCAGGACGTTGTGGCCGCGCACGACCCGTGCCCCGTTGACGAAGGTGGACGTCAAGGCGCGGGCCGGCGACGTGCGTTCCTCGACCGGCCGGCGCTGGAACCCGTGCTCGGGCATCACGAGGAGGCAGGCGATCCCGGTGAGGATCGAGATCACGCCGCCGAAGACGAGGGCCGCACCGAGATCGACCGTCGCGACGGCCACGCCGAGGATCGCCCCGACGATTGCTCCGAGGTAGGACCACTGCGTTCCGCGCAGGAACACCCGCCCGATTCCGTCGACTCCGTGCTCGTCGGTGATCCATGCCTCCCAGGCGCCGCTCAGGAACGTGCCGCCGATCCCGCGCAGGATCGCGGCGACGACGATGATCCAGTAGACGGCCACGAGCCCGACGACGACGGCCGACGCGCCCGCCAAAAGGAGCCCGATGATGATCGAGAGCCGGCGGCTGTAGGTGTCGGCGACCACGCCGGTCGGCACCTCGAAGAGGAAGATCGCGATCTCGCTCACCGTCCCGAGCAGGACGAGCTCGAGCGGGTTCACGCCGACGTCTTGTACGAGGTAGACCGCCCAGACTGTGAACGCCGCGTGGAGGCCGATCGAGTCGAAGAACTCGATCCCGTAGAAGACCTTGAGCGCGTCGATGCGCCTCACAGCCGCCTCCGCACGTTGATGACGGCCGGCCGTGGCCGGTAGCCGAGCTTGATATTCACCGCCTGCATCGCTGCGTTTCCGTCCTGCGTCCAGGTCGCGAGCTCGCGGTAGCCGTGTTCGGCCGCCCAGCGAAGCAAGGCCCGCTTGAGCGCCGTCGCGATCCCGCGGCCACGGTGTGACCTCAGCACCGCGGTTAGGCCGTGCTCCGCGAGACCGCTGATCCGGTCGTAGAGCGCGGCGTAGCCGACGACGCGGCTCTCGTCGAGCGCGACGAACGTGACCGGACCCGGGACCTCCTCCTCGAGCCACTCGTCGAACGGCGGAGCCGGGATCGGCGGCGTCACGGCCATGTCGGGGAAGCACTCGACCGCGACCGCATAGGCGCCCTCGAGGTGCTCCTCGCTCAGCTGGACGATGTCGATGCCCGGCGGCGGCAGGGCTTCTTCCTCGACCTTCTGAACCTGTCGGGACAGCTCGATCTGGCGGGCGTACTCCTCGAAGCCCCGGCTTTGCACCCAGGCGACCGACTCGGGATCGTCCTCAAAGACCATGCCGGATACCCATTCCGGTCCGAGGGACGATGCATAGCTCATCACTTGCTCGAGGAGGTCCGACCCGAGTCCGCGCCGGCGATCCTCCGGAAGCACTCGAACCTCGATGGCGCTGCGCTCCGGCGACTGCGAAGGACCGGCGAACCCCAGCCCAACGATCTGACCTGCAAGCTCAGCAACGAGATAGAGCCGTTCGGGCTCCCGCTCGATCCGCCGCTTGACCTGGTCGAGCGTGTTCGGCTCCCGAGGCGTGATCGCCGTCCAGACCTTGCACCAGGCCGCAAGGTCCGCATCGCCCACAGCCCGCCGGATCATCCCGACCGCTTCAGCTTCCCATGCCGTTTTGCATAGCGCTCACCGCGCCGGAAGACCCAGAGCCCGAGTGGGATCGACACGATGCCGATCACGACGAGAGGCCAGAGCTCGTCGCCCATCGCCGTCAAACCGTCGCCGTTGAGGATGGCATCGCGCAGCCCGTCGAGCGCGTAGGTCGCCGGTGAGATCGTCGAGAAGAACTGCATCCACTCCGGCAGCACGGAGACCGGGTAGTAGACGCCCGAGACGACCAGCAGGATCCCCTGGGCCATGAACCCGAGCTGCGTCCCCTTCTCTGGCGAGATCAGCGGCAGGACCGCGGTCATCATCCCGATCCCGATGAATGAGAACGACGCCACGAGCAGCACGACGATCGCGGCGAGGAAGTCCGCATGGCTCAGGTCGAGGTCGAAGAACAGGGCGACGACCCCGAACAGCAGGACCGCGCGGACGATCCCGTAGACGATCGCGAACAGGCCCATTCCGAACAGGTGGACGGGCCGCGAGAGCGGCGCCATGAACGTGTACTCGATCGTTCCCTCCCACCGCTCCCAGGCGACGGTCTCGGTGAGGATCTCGAAGATGACACCGAGGTAGGCCCAGACGACCGCACCGACGAGCAGCGTCGTTGTGAGCCGGTTGACGTCGACGTCGGCGCCCGTGGCCTCCACGCCCTCGCCGATGAACACGATCGTCAGCGTGTTGGCGACCGTCCAGACGAAGAACGCGACGTCCCACCAGATGTAGCGGCGGACGAGGTAGACATTGCGCTCGAAGACACCTGCGAGCCCGATCAGCTCGTGGCGGAGGACGGCTGCTGCTGCAGGCATCAGTCCTCCTCCCCGTTTTCGTCCTCGAACGCCTTGCCGGTGGCGGCGAAGAACGCCTCTTCGAGCGTCTGGGCGTCGTAGCGGCGCTTCAACTCGTCGGCGGGGGCGAGCTCGATCAGCCGGCCGCGGTCGAGAATGCCGACCCGCTCGGCGAGCTGCTCGGCCTCGACGAGGTCGTGAGTGCAGAGCAAGACGGTTGCGTCGTGGGTCTCGCGGATCTCGCGGATGAAGGTCTGCACCTCGAGCTTCGAGCGCGGGTCGAGGCCCGTGGTCGGCTCGTCGAGCAGGAGAAGGATGGGCGCCGTCAGCAGCGCCCTGGCGAGCGCCACCTTCTGCTGCATCCCGCGGGACATGTCCTCCAGCGGCTCGCCGATTCGGTCGCGTGGGAAGCCGACCCGGCCGAGGATCTCCGGGATCTGCTTGCGGGTCGATCTCGGCGCCATCCCGTAGAAACGGGCCGCGTAGCTCAGGTTCTCGGCCGCGGACATCTTCTTGAAGAACGAGGCCTCGACCGAGACGCGGTTGATCAGCCGGCGGACGGCTCTCGTCTCGGTGAAGACGTCGTGACCGAAGACGCGCGCGCTCCCCCCGTCCTCGAGGAGCAACGTCGAGAGCAGCCGAATCAGCGTCGACTTTCCGGAGCCGTTCTGGCCGAGGATGGCCACTGTCTCGCCGCGCCGGACCTCGAACGACACGCCGTCGAGCGCCGCGACGCGCTTCCGACGCCGGCGGAGGCCCTCCCGGCCATCGTTACGGAAGAACTCCTTGCGGAGGTCCTCCACGACGACGGCGGGCGTTCCATTGGTGTTGGTCGTACGGGTCATGCGATGTCTCCTACGGTCTTGAAACGGGCGAGAACAGGCTTCAGCCGGCCTCACGGGAGGCCCGCGAGCCGATGAGGTTCGTCAGCCGACCGGGAACATTCGCACGGAGGCAGGTTATCCAGACCGTCCCGTGCCGGTCAAGGGTGCGGCGACCCGGCCGCGCGATTTCCGCGCGGCGTGGGTTCGTCGGTCTGTTGCCGAGCTACTGCGCCGGGCCGGCCATCTGGCCGAGCATCTGGTCGAGCTGGGCCTGGTCCGGCAGCTGGCCGTTGGGTGTGACCTGGCTGACGACCTGAGGCAGCGCCTTCGCCAGAGCGTCGGCGGTCTGCTCGGGCGTCGCGCCTGTCTGCTGTGCGATCTGATCGATCTGTTCCTGCGGAACGACCTGCTGAAGCTCCTGGGGCGTGATCGGCTTGTTCTCGCCGGTCCCGACCCACGAGTCGGCCTTGTCGGCCATGCCTTTCTCCTGGAAGCCGCCGAGCAGCTTGTTCAAGCCGCCACCCTGGAGGAACTTGATCACCATCGGCGCCGCGACCGCAGCCATTGCGGCCATGCCGACGCCTTTACCGCCGCCGGCGCCCTGGCTCTGTCCTCCGCCTCCCAGGAGCCCACCCAACATGTCTTGTAGGTTGCTCACCCTCGGCCTCCTCCCTGCCTCGCTGACGGTTGTGACGATTGTCGCACGGTGCCTGGCCAGAGGTCGAGTGGACGCCGTCCGCGCACTTCTCTACTGTGACTGGCAGGCACGCGCCGCCGAAGGTGCGCCGCCGAGGCAATGGGGCCTCAGGACTCTCGGAGTCCTGGGGCTTTTTCGCGTTCAAGGAGGAGAAAAGTGAGCGAGATCGAGACAAGGCACTACCTGGCGAACGGGGCGAAGACCGCGCCTGCCGCCAAGGAGGCGATCGCGTGGGCCGTCGAGACCCAGGCCCAGATGGTCGACCTGAAGTTCTGCGACCTGCTCGGGACCTGGCAGCACATGACGCTGCCCGTATCGGCATTCGACGAGTCGGCGTTCGACGAGGGCCTCGGCTTCGACGGCTCCTCGATCCGCGGCTGGCAGGGGATCTCGGAGTCCGACATGCTCCTGATGCCCGACGCGGCGAGCGCGATCCTCGACCCGTTCACCGAGGCGCCGACGCTTTCGGTGGTCTGCGAGATCGCCGATCCGATCACGCGCGAACCGTACGACCGTGACCCGCGCGGCGTCGCCCGGCGTGCGGAGGCGTATCTCCGGCAGAGCGGGATCGCCGACACGGCTTACTTCGGGCCGGAGTGCGAGTTCTTCGTCCTGGACGAGGTCTCGTACGACCTCGGCGTGAATCACTCCCATTACCTGGTCGACTCGGCCGAGGGGCACTGGAACTCCGGCAAGCCGGGGCTCGGCTACACGGTGCGGGAGAAGGAGGGCTACTTCCCGCCGGCGCCGCACGACACCCTGCACGACATCCGGACGAGGATCGTGCTGACGCTCGAGCGGCTGGGCATTCCCTGCGAGTTCCACCACCACGAGGTCGCTTCGGGCGGCCAGTGCGAGGTCGACCTCCGCTACCAGCCGCTGACCCGCATGGGCGATCAGATCATGGCCTACAAGTACGTGGTCCGGAACATCGCCAGGGCGGCCGGCAAGACCGCGACCTTCATGCCGAAGCCGCTCTTCGGCGACAACGGCTCGGGGATGCACACCCATCAGTCCCTCTGGAAGGAGAACACGCCCTTGATGGCCGACAAGTCGGGCTACGCCGGCCTGTCGAAGCTGGCCCGCTCCTACATCGGCGGGCTGCTCGCGCATGCGCCGGCGCTGCTCGCCTTCTGCGCGCCGACGACGAACTCTTACCGCCGGCTCGTCCCGGGCTACGAGGCGCCGGTCAACCTCGTCTACTCGCAGCGCAACCGCTCGGCCTGTATCCGGATCCCGATGTACTCGGACTCGCCGAAGGCGAAGCGGATCGAGTTCCGCTGCCCCGACGCGGCCGCGAATCCGTACCTGGCCTTCTCGGCGATGCTGATGGCGGGCCTCGACGGAATCGAGCGCGACCTCGACCCCGGCGCTCCGGCGGACTACGACCTGTTCGAGGACGTCGCGGCGGAGGTCCCGCAGGTTCCGGGCTCGCTGGCCGAGGCGCTCGACGCGCTCGAGTCCGATCACGGGTTCCTGACCAAGAGCGGCGTCTTCAGCGAGGAGCTGATCCGGACGTGGATCGACTACAAGCGCGAGAACGAGGTCGACGTCGTGCGGCTCCGACCTCACCCGGCCGAGTTCTCCCTCTACTACGACTGCTGAGGCTCGTGCAGGTGAGGGACCTCACGCATGAGGACTGGCCCGCCGTGAAGGCGATCTACGAGCAAGGGATCGCCGGCGGCGACGCCACGTTCGAGGCCGAGGCTCCCTCCTGGGATGACTGGGATCGCTCGCACCTGGAGGGCCACCGACTCGTGGCCCTCGGGGAGAGCGAAGTCGTGGGCTGGGCGGCTCTAACGCCGGTGTCCGGACGGTGCGTCTACGAGGGCGTCACCGAAGACAGCGTCTACGTCGCCGATGCGGCCCAGGGTCGCGGAGTCGGGCGGGCGCTGCTCGACGAGTTGATCGCCGGTGCGGAACGCGACGGGATCTGGACGATCGAGGCCGGGATCTTTCCGGAGAACCAGGCGTCGATCGAGTTACACCGCCGCTGCGGGTTCCGGGTCGTGGGCGTCCGCGAGCGGCTCGGCAGGCACCACGGCAGCTGGCGGGACGTCGTGCTGATGGAGCGGCGATCGGAGGTGATCTCATGATCAAGGTCGAGGCAGTGGTGATCCGCGAGCGCGTCGAGACGGTGATCGACGCGGTCGAGGACCAGACCGGCCATGTCGGCGTGACAGTGGTCGAGGCGATCGGACACGGCCGCCGCCGCGGGATCACGCACGAGTACCGCGGACGGATCTTCGAGTCGAGGTTCCTGCCCAAGGCCATGCTCACGTTCGTCGTCGCCGACGAGCTCGCGGAGACAGTGGTCGAGACGATCGCCGACGCAGCCCGAAGCGGCAACGAGTCCGGCGACGGGATCGTCTGGGCGTCGCGGGTCGAAAGCGTCACCCATAACCGCACCGGAGCGCGCCTCGAGGAGGTGGAGCGGGTATGACGACCAAGGAGCTCGCGATCGCGGCGAGCACGATCTGGGTCGTCGTCGCGGCGATCCTCGTCATGTTCATGCAGGCCGGGTTCGCGTTCCTCGAGGCGGGCCTGACACGGATGAAGAACGCGGGCCACATTGCGGCCAAGAACGTCCTCGTGCTCGGGATCGCCTCGCTCGTCTACTACCTCGTCGGCTACGGGATTGCGTTCGGGGACGGCGGCAACGGGCTGGTCGGCGGCTCGGGGTTTGCTCCCTCTGCCGACACGCTGCTGGCGATCGGGGCCGAGCCGTTCAGCTGGTTCAGCTCGATCCCCGCCGCCGCCGGCTACCTCTTCCAGGTCGTCTTCGCCGCCGTCTCGCTGGCGATCGTCTGGGGAGCGATGGCCGAGCGGACGAAGCTCTATGTGTACTTCGTCTTCGGGGTCTTCTTCACGCTCGTCTACTCGGTCGTCTCGCACTGGATCTGGCACCCGGACGGCTGGCTCTTCGCGATGGGGATGCAGGACTTCGCCGGCTCGACGGTCGTCCACTACCAGGGTGCCCTCGCCGCTCTCGCGGGGGCGATCCTGCTGGGCGCGCGCATCGGGAAGTTCGGCGCGGACGGACGTCCGAACGCGATCCCTGGGCACAACATGGCCTACGTCACGCTCGGCGTCCTGATCCTCTGGTTCGGCTGGTTCGGCTTCAACCCCGGCTCGACGTTGGGCGTGGTCACCGGCGACCGGCTCGGCTACTTCGCCTACGTCGCGCTGACGACGAACGTCGCCGCTGCCGCCGGGGCGATGGGCGCGGTGACCGTGTCCTGGCTCGTCCTCGCGAAGCCCGACCTGTCGATGATGCTGAACGGCGTGATCGCAGCGCTCGTCGCGGTGACCGCGGCGGCGGGGTTCGTCGCCCCCTGGGCGGCGATCGTGATCGGCCTCGTCGCCGGCGGGATTGCGGTGCTCGGCGTGTTGGCGGTCGAGCGCGTGCGGATCGACGATCCGATCGGCGCGGTCGCCGTCCACGGCATGGCCGGCGTCTGGGGGACGCTGGCGACGGGGATCTTCGCCGTCCCGGCGCTGGCCGAGAACCTCGCGACCGGCACCGGTGGGCTCTGGTACACGGGCAGCTTCGACCAGCTCGGCACTCAGGCGCTCGGGCTCGTCGCCGTCGGCGCGTTCACGTTCACGATGTCGTTCGGCGCGCTGTGGGCGATGAAGATGCTGTGGGGGATCCGGGTCGAGCCGGAGGTCGAAACCGCCGGTCTGGACGTCTCCGAACACGGCATGTGGGGCTATCCGGAGTTCTACATCCCGGTTCCGGGCGGCTACGGCACGGAGTCTCACGGCCATCTGCTCGGGAACGGACACCACCGCCACGAGCCGATTCGTCCGGTCGTCCCGGCAGTCTCGGAAGAGGTTGCCTAGCCGAGGGCCGTCGGTGCCGCGCGCTCTGAGCGATCGCGAAGCCTACGATCGCGCTCATGCGCTACCAGTTCGTCGATTGCCGCTGGGAGCTCGGAAACCTGGACCGCGGGCGAGAGTGGTATCGCGGGGGCCACATTCCCGGCGCCTCCTTCCTGGACGTGGACGAAGACCTGGCGGACCTGACCGTCGAGGGCCAGGGACGTCACCCGCTGCCCGGCCCTGAGCGCTTCGCGGCCGCCGCCGGGCGCGCAGGAATCGGGGAGGGGATTTTCGTCGTCGCCTACGGAAGGATGGGCGGCGCGGAGCGGCTCTGGTGGCTCCTGCGGCACTTCGGCCACGACGCCTGCGCGGTGCTGGACGGCGGCATCGACGCGTGGCTCGGCCCACTGGTCACGGGAGAGGAGACCGTCGAGCCGGCGGTCTTCACGCCGC
>CAWICZ010000005.1:0-30723 GCA_963834825.1 uncultured Actinomycetes bacterium
ACGAGGACGGCGCCGCCGCCATCGACTTCCTGACCAAGGCGTTCGGGTTCGAGGAGGTCACGCGGATGGAGGAGGGCGGCGTCGTCAATCACGCCGAACTCCGACTCGGCGACGACCCGGTCATGCTCGGCCAACCGGGCGAGGACTTCGAGAGCCCGAGGAACGGCGGCTATCCGGGCGCGCTCGTCCACGTCTACGTCGACGACGTCGACGAGCACTTCGAGCGGGCAAGGGCAGCTGGGGCGGAGATCGCCACGGTGCCCACCGACCAGGAGTACGGCGACCGGCGCTACGACGCGAAGGATCCGGAAGGTCACTCCTGGTTCTTCGCAACGCCGAGCTCGAAGTAGCGTGCGCGTCGCGCTGATGGTGGAGGGCCAGGAGGGCGTCTCCTGGGAACAGTGGCTCGCGCTCGCGGAGGCCTGCGAGCAGCACGGGATCGAGGCGATGTTCCGCTCCGACCACTACCTCTCGCTGGCGGCCCCGCGGGAGCGGGTTGCGACCGACGCGTGGACGCTGCTGGGAGCGCTCGCCGCACGAACCTCACGGGTACGGCTCGGCACGCTCGTCTCCCCGGTCACCTTCCGCCACCCGTCGGTCCTCGCGAAGGCGGCGGCGACCGTCGACCACATCTCCGGCGGCCGCGTCGAGGTCGGGATGGGCGCCGGCTGGAATGTGCCCGAGCACGAGGCCTACGGCTTTCCCTTCCCGGAGACGAGCGAGCGCGTGCGGATGCTCGCCGAGCAGGTCGAGCGCGTCGACGGACTGCTCCGCGACGAACTGCTCACCGTCCAGCGCCCGCGACCGCCGCTGATCATCGGCGGTGCGGCGCGCAGCGGAACGACGGCGCCCGCGGCTCGTTTCGCCGACGAGTACAACACGACCGGCGTCGATCCCCCCGAGGCAGCCAGACGGCGGAAACGCCTCGACGAAGCCTGTGAGCGCGAAGGACGAGACCCGTCGACGCTGCGCTTCTCGCTGATGACGCCGTTCCTGTTCGACCGCGACCATGCGCGACGTTTCGTCGAGCGCTTCCCGAGGGCCGGCGGCGCCGACGAGTGGTTCGACGAGCTTGCGCGGCGCGGCCTGGCCGGAGACCTGGTCGCCGGTCTCCGCGAGTTCGAGGCTGTAGGCGTCGAGCGCGTGATGCTCCAGCACGTGGTCCACGAGGACGTCGACATCGTCGCGGCGATCGGTCGCGAGCTCGTGCCGGCGCTCGCCTAGGGCACCTCAAGGTCGCGCCGTTCGATCAGGAGTGCGGCGGCGGCGAGCAGAAGGACCGCTGCGAGTCCGACGACGAGCAACCCGACGAGCCGGACGCCATCCGAGAGCGGTGACTGGCCGATCCACCAGAAGCTCGACAAGAAGCGAAACGGATCGAGCCAGGACGCAAGCTGGTGGAGGCCGTTGACCAGGAAGCTGAACGCTGCGAACGCGGCGGGAACGGCGATCGCCAGGGCGCGGCTCGGATGCGCCGCGCCGACCGTGAGGGATAGCCACCCGTGCAGGACGGCGAGTAGCCCCAGCCCGATGACGGCCGCCGCCAGGCGGCTAAAAGGAAGGTCGAGCCCGAACACCGGGTCCAGCAGCGCGAGAGCGAGGAACACGACGGCAGAGAAGATCGCCACCTCGACGCCGACGGCGAGCCCCTTCGCCACCACGCCGTCCCGCCGCCGGACGGGATACGCGAAGGGCAGCTCCAGCCGGCCCGCCTCCTCCTCGGCGGCCAGCGTGCGTGTCCCCAAGCTGATCGCAAGGGCAATCGCGAGCAAGGGCAGCATCAGGTTGAAGAGCTCGGTGTCGATGAACCCCGGGCCGGAGGTCAGGTTTCCGGAGAATCCGAACAACGACTTGAGCGCCTCGGGGTAGTTCTGGACCAGCTCGTCGAAGTTGGCCGAGCCTTCGATCGAAGGGAAGATGGCCGCGATCAGGGCGATGTAGGCGGCGACGCCGACGCACCAGCCGATCAGCGCCCGCGTGCGGTCCCGAAGACCGCGGTTAAGGAACTCAATCGCCTCCATCGTCCTCCCGGTAGAGCTCGAGGAAGATCTCCTCGAGGTCGGCCGGCTCCGCGACGAAGTCGACGACACGGTGCCGGGCGGCCACCTTCACGACCCCGTCCATCGCAGCCTCCGGCGCGGACAGGCGAACAACGCCGTCCTCGGTGCCCTGGACGCGAACGCCGTCTAGATCGGTGAACTGCGCCGGGTCGACGCGATCGGCGAACGTGATCTCGATGTGACGAAGCGAGCGCTCGCGCAGCGAGCCGACCGAATCGACGTCGATGAGCCGACCTCGACGGATGATCCCGACCCGGTCCGCGGTCTCCTGCACCTCGTCCAGCGAGTGCGAGGAGAGGAAGACCGTACGGCCGTCGGCGGCCGTCTCCCGCATCAGCGCGCGGAACATCTCCTGGTTCAGGGGATCCAGCCCGCCCGTCGGCTCGTTGAGGATCAGCACGGCCGGCCGGTGCATGAACGCCTGCACGATCCCGAGCTTCTGGCGGTTGCCCTTGGAGAGCTGCCGGATCGGCCGGTCGAGGATGCACTCGAAGCGCTCGACGAGCCGATCGCGAACTGCTGCGTCGACGCCGCCCCGGAGCCGCGCCAGCGAGTCGAGCTGCTCGCGTCCGGTCAGCCGATCGGTCAGGCGCAGGTCGCCGGGCAGGTAGCCGACGCTGCGCCGCGAGTCGACCCCGCTCGTGCGCGTGTCGAACCCGCGGATCGCAGCCCGGCCCGCCGTGGGCCGGATCAGGTCGAGGAGCAGGCGGATCGTGGTGCTCTTCCCCGCGCCGTTCGGCCCGAGCTACCCGAACACCTCGCCGCGCTCGACGCGAAGGTCGAGATCGACGAGCGCCTGCACGCCGTTCGGGTAGGTCTTCGACAGGCCCCGCGTCTCGATCGCCGGTGCCTCGGCCATCGAGCCATCGTGCCAAAGCAGCGTCAGGCCGGGCGCTTCTCGGCGATCGTCTCGAGGCGGCCGCGGATCGCGTCGGCGTCGCTGCCGAGCTCGTCGAGCCGCGGCAGCTCGGAGAGGCTCTCGAGCCCGAAGATGCGCTCGAACAGCGGCGTCACGCGGTAGCGGATCGCACCGACAGACTCGTCGCGGCCCGCTTCGGCGATCAGCCCGCGCTCGACGAGGCCGGCGACGACCGAATCCGCGGCGACGCCGCGCAGGCGCGCGATCTCCGGCCGCGAGCACGGCCCCAGATAGGCGATCACGGCGAGCGTCTCGAGCGCTGCGGCGGAGAGCCCACGCTCGGCAGGGCGCTCGAACAAGCGGCCACAGGCCTCCGCGGCCTGACGCGAGGCACGGAAGGCCCAGCCGCCCGCCACTTTCTCCAGGACGATCCCGCTTCGACCCTCGCGGAATCGCTCTGTGAGCAGCCTGAGCGCCATCTCGACGCGCTCGGCATCTTCGCCGGCAGCGTCCGCCAATTCGGCGACAGACAACGGCTGTGAGGCGACGACGAGCAACGCCTCGAGCGTGTGCGCGAGACGGTCGAGCGGGTTGGCAGCGACTAGGCGGAGCGGACGTTCCATCGTTCCTTCCTTTCCGCCTTGGCGGCCTCGTTCCTTCGCACCCGGATCGGGGCGAAGGGCGCGGCCTGCGACAGCGCAATCTCTCCGGTCTTCCGCAGTTCCAGCAGCGCCAGGAAGGCGACGGCCTGCTCGACGCGCGTCATCCCTTCCACTTCCGCGTCGAAGTCGAATCGGGACCGTCGACCGAGCAGCGAACGAAAGCGGCCGAGGAACTGCTCGACCGGCGGGAACCGCTCCAGATGGGCGAGCGAGACGGCCGGCGGCTCGGCCGCCAGCTCCCGCAGCGCGGCCGCCAGCGCCTCCGGATCCTGCGGCGCCGGCCGACGATCCGGCTGGGGCGCGAGCGGAGCCGGGCCGAGCCGGAAGAAGCGCCCTCGCTCTGCCTCGAGCCGCTCGGCGAGCCAGGCCGCAGCTTCCTTGATCCGCCGATACTCGGCGAGCCGACGTGCAAGCTCCTCGGCGGCCGCGGCCGGGTCGAGATCCTCCAGATCGGGGGCGTCGCCGGCGAGGAGCGCGCGGGCCTTGAGCTCCAACAGCGCGGCGACGAGCACGAGGAACTCCCCGCACGCGTCGAGATCCAGCTCGTCCCGCTCGGCCAGGTGTTCGACGAACGCCAGGACGACGCCGGCGACATCGATCTCGCCCAGATCGAGCTCCTCGCGGAGGACGAGCGCGAGCAGCAGGTCGAAGGGACCCTCGAACGCCTCGAGGTCGAGCTCGAGCTCGCGGACGGGAACCGCCGGCACCGCCGAGACGCTAGCGACCGGGGCGGACGCGGCGACCCTTGGGAATCGCCATCGCAGGCCCCTTCGGACCCTTCACCGCAGGGGCGCGGCCGGGCCGCCCCGGCCGGGGCCGATCACGGAGCAGCTGCCACCAGACGAAGAACGCCGTCGCGAGGATGAAGACGACGATCGAGACCCACGCGTTCAGCCGCAACGGGCCAAGCTCGTGCGAGGGGTCGATCCGCAGCAACTCCTCGAAGAAGCGGCCGAAGGTGTAGAGCATCACGTAGAGCGCGAACAGCGCCGGCGGCTTGAAGCGGATGTAGCGATCGAGGACGAGGAGCAGCACCGCCGCAGCAGTCACGTAGAGGAACTCGTAGAGGAAGGTCGGGTGGAAGGTGTCGGAGGACGCGTACTGGAACGGGCGGTTCTCGGGATCGATCTCGAGGCCCCACGGGAGGTTCGTCGGCTTGCCGAAGAGCTCCTGGTTCCACCAGTTCCCGAACCGCCCGATGCCGTGGGCGAGCAGGAGTCCGGGCGCGGCCGCGTCCATGAGGGCGAACGCGCTCTTGCCGGCGCGCCGGGCGACGATGCAGCCGACGATCGCCCCGAGCAGGATTCCGCCCCAGACGCCGAGGCCGCCCTTCCAGACCTCGAACACGCCTTGCCACTTGGGGTCGGGGACCTCCGACCAGCTCGTGATCACGTGGTAGGCGCGGGCGCCGACGATTCCGGCGGCGACGCTCCAGACCGCGATCCGCAGCAGGAGATCCCAGTCTCCACCCGCGGCGCCGGGCCGCTTCGTCCAGCGCAGGCCCGTGACGACGATGCAGACCGTGATCGCGAGCAGGAGCATCAGCCCGTACATGTGGATGTCGACGGGTCCGATCTCGAAGAAGCCGCTCGAGGGGGATGGGATCGAGGCGATCACGCGCGGGGCATTCTGCCCGTCGCGCGAGACGCGCGGCGTCTAGAGCAGGATCTTCATCGCGAGCTCTGGCGAGCAACCGAGCTGGATCAGCTCGACGGCTCGATGGAGATCGACGTCGTGGCGGGCTGCGAGTCGACCGGCAGCGCGGCGGCCGTAGCCGGCCCGCTGCAGCTCCTCGGTGCGCCAGTCCTCGATTCGCGAGAGCTCGGTGTTCTCGAGAACGTAGAGTTCGGTCTCGGCCATCGTGTTACCTCCGGATCGCTGCAGTTCTTCCCACATTGGTCGGCCTTTCTGAGGCTTCTGTTCTCCCCCGATCGGGGGGTTACAGAAGAATTTTCGTGGGAAGTCGGCGGGCGGTTCGATGACCGCCCGCCGCCTGAGATCCGACCTAGTGCGTCGGTGCCGGAGCCCGGACGCGTAGGCGCCGAGCAAGCAGGTAGAGCACCGCCGCGAAGCCAAGCAGCAACGCAATCACGGCCGTCGCCGTCAGCACCGGGAACCCGCCGCCAGCGCCGGCGACCCCGATCGAGACCGGCGCGAACGTGTGCGTCTGCGCGCCGCCGTACTGCGTGAAGCCGTCGTGGACCGAGTACGACCACTTACCGGTCGTCGGGAAGACCACGTGCGCGATTGCGACACCGGACTCATCGGTCCGCGTGGCCTCGAAGGTCTTCGACGTCGAGCCGTTCTTGATCGTCACCGTCGGCACGACGCCCATCAGCGGGGTGTCGGGATTGCCGTGCTGCAGGACGGTGATGCGGGCGTCCCAGGTCTGGCCCGGGCCCATGTCGTCGGGCGGAGGCGAGACGCCCGCCGTCGCCCAGCCGCCGCCCAGCGCACTCGCGGGCAGCGCGAGCGCCGCGAGGGCGAGGCCGATTACGAGCTTCCTCATCTGCAACCTCCTTGGGGATTCTCCCGTCCTACACCGACGGTGACGCCGGGGTTCCGAGCACTCACCGCATCGACCGCGCGATCCGGAGCGCTTTCTCCTTCGAGATGTCGGCTTCGATCCTCACCGTGACCCCGTCGTTCCGCTCGAGAACGAGCGTGTTGCCGACCAGGCGGAAGGGCTCCTCGCGCTCGGCTCCCGGATAGAAGAGAACGTGTTGCTCTCCCTCGATCCAGACGCCGGTCGCGTCGTCGGTGCTGACCCTCTCGACCCGCGTCGCGGTGTGAAGGAGCTTCTCGATCGCGCCGAGCGCGGCCACCTGAGTGATCAGCAACTGCGGCTTCTCGAGCGACCCGTAGACGAAGGAGACTTGCCCGGTGGGCAGCGGCTCCGCGTAGTAGACGTTCGGATCCCGCAGCCCCTCCAGGGTCGGCACGCGAACCGGGAATCGGACCCGACTACGGGCCTCGTCGAGGCTCAGCTTGTCGCCGACGCCGAGGTCGCCCGTCGCGAGCCCCACCTCCGGAAGCCCTTCGACGTAGCGGATGTTGACGGCGCCGATCCCGAGCCAGTCGAGAATCTCGCTGCGCGCCTGCGGGACGGCCATGACGGCGGCCACGGCGACGGCGACCACGGCCAGCGCGACGACGAGCGGCCGCCGCCAGGAGCGCACCCCCCGGCCCTCGGCCAACCGCTGCCTGACCGCAGCCGTCAGGTCGGGGGTCTCGGGATAGTCGAGCTCCCGGCCCACCTGGTTGAGAGCAAGCTCGAGCTCAGACATCGTCGACCTCCATCCGTTCCCGCAGGTGGTCGAGCGCCCGCGAGAGTCGCGACTTGACCGTTCCCTTGCGCAATCCGAGCGCCTCCGCCGTCTCCTCTTCGGAGAGCTCCAGGAGGTAACGGCAGGCGACGACGTCCCGCTCCTCGTCGCGCAAGCTGTTCACCGCCGCGAGGAGCTCGGTCTGCCTCTCGGTGTCGAGCAGAGACGACTCGGGGGACGGGGCCGCGCCCCCCGAGGTGACTGCCGCCGCGGCGCGCAGCGCGAGGTTCCCGCGCCGGCCGGCCGAGCGACGGCGATTCCTGGCCTCGTTGGCAACGATCCGAAGCAGCCAGGGACGGAGCTCGGCGCCGGGCCGGAATCGCCCGAGCGCGTAGAACGCCTTGACGAACGCGCTCTGCGCAGCGTCCTCTGCGTCGGCGGCGTTGCCGGTCAGCAGGTACGCGGTTCTGAAGGCGATGCCCTGGTATGCGTGCACGAGATCTCCATAGGCGTCCTGGTCGCCGCGCTTGGCGCGCTCGACGAGCTCCGCCTCTGTCAGTGGTCGGCCCACCACTGCTCCTTCTACACCGGGTCGGCCCGTAGGGTTCCGTTCGTGCGGAGGATCGCACTCGTCGTCCTCGCGTTCGCGCTCGCAGGCTGCGGCGGCGACGGCGCCCAGCCCGTCAGCGTCGAGCTCCTCGACGTCCGCAGCTTCGAGCCCGTCGGGACGGCGAAGCTCGAAGAGCGAGACGGCGGGACGCGGGTCGAGCTCGACGTCCCCGAGCTCGAGGACGCCTCAGCACCGGCGATCCGCGGGGGCCTCTGCCCGGAGCTCCGCCCCCGCGAGCACAAGCTGAGCGAGTTCGAGAACGGCCGCTCGGTCACCGACCTCGACGTCCCGCTCGATGAGCTGCTCGCGAGGCAGTCGAAGGTGACCGTCTCCCGCGGCGAGAACACGCCTCAGCGGATCGCCGCCTGCACCGAGCTGCCGTTCGAGGGCGCGGAGCCCGAGGTGGTCGTCGTCGACCTGGTCGGAGCGGGCGGAACGGGTGACAAGGGCCTCGGTTGGCTCGAGCCGGCAGGCTCCGGCCGGACGAGGGTCGGGATCCTGCTCTTCGACGTGATCCCCGGCCCGGAGCCGGCTGCGATCGTTCGGGGAGGCTGCCGGGGCGAGCCCGCGTACGAGCTGACCGAGATCCGGGACAGCGAGTCCGTGACCGAGGTGGAGGCGCCCCTCGAAGAGCTCACCGGCAGCAATCTCCGGCTCGTCGCAGGGACGACCTGCGGACGAATCGCAGGAGCTAGGAGCCGGCCAGAACAGATCGGGCCCGCTCGGCGCCCACGACGTGCCCTTTCTGCTCGTAGAGCTCGAGCGCCTGCTCGACGAACGGCGTCGATTCGTCGTCCCGGCCCGTGACGCGAAGCACCTCGGCGAGATCCATGAGCGCATCGGCGCGCAGCACGAGGAAGTCCGTCTCGGCGGCAAGCGCCACGGCGTCACGGGCCAGCGCCTCCGCCTCGGGCGTGTCTCCCCGTCTCGCCAGGAGCTTCGCCTGCACGGCGCGCCACTGGACACCGGCAGAGAGGTCGTCCGGCGCCGACGCCCGCTTGCTGACCTCGCTGATCTCGAACGCCTCGTCGTCGCGACCTTGCGCGTAGAGGGCGTCCGCCAGCTTCGCCGCGAGGTCGGGAAAGGTCGCGATCTCGCCGATCTCGTCCAGGGTCTCGTAGCCCGAGGCCAGCTCCCGCTCGGCCGCCGCGGGATCGCCCGCGAGCATCTCGACGATGCCGTAGGTCTCGGCGGCGGACGCCGCCGTCACTCTCAGCCCCAGCTCCCCCAGCACCTCCCTGTGCGAGGCGACGAGCTCTCGCGCCTCTGAGAAGGAGCCGGCCATCGCCTTCAACCCGGCGAGCGCACGCAGGGCGGAGGCGATGATCCGCCGTTGCTGGCCGGGCTGGGCGAGGATCTCCTCGCAGACACGGATTGCCTCCGCAACCGGCATCGGGCCGAAGAACGCGGCTCCGACCGACAGGTTCAGGCTCTGCGCCTCGGTGCGGGCGTCGCCGGCTCGCCTGGCGTAGCGAATGGCGCGCTGCAGCGCCTCGTCCGCCTCCGCCGCACGACAGCGGAACCACGCCGGCCAGGCGAGAACCTCCCAGGCCTTCGCGAGCAGCCGCTCGTCGCCGGCCTTCTCGAACGTCTCGACGAGGCGCCGACCCTCAGCCGCAATCTCGTCCGACTCGGCCGGGTTGGTCTGCAGGCGCAGTCGCAGACGGATGAGCAACGCGCGCGCCTCGAGGACCCGATCGTCTGCGGCCGACGCCGCTTCGATCACCTCCGCGAGCACGCTCTCGGCCCGCTCGAAGTCACCGGTCTCCCTCAGCGCCTCGCCGAGATCGGCCAGCAGCTCCGCCCGGCCCGGCGCTCCCGGCTCGAGGAGCGCCGCGGCACGGGACAGGAGCGTCGCCGCAGCGTGCACATCACCCCGCTCGTACGCCCGCCGGCCCGCGGCGCCGAGCCGCGTCGCGCCTCGGCGCGCCAGCGCACGAGCGTCGGCGTCCACGGGAGCAAGCTCGGCCCGGTACCTGTACGCCTGCTCGAGGTGGTAGCCGACGATCTCCTCGTACTCGGAGGCCCGGTCCCCCCATTCCCGTTCGAGCCAGCCGGCAAAGTGCTCGTGCAGGTCGGCGCGCGTGTGCTTCGGCAGCGATTCGTACGCGACCTCCTGGAACAGAAGGTGCCGGAAGCGGAAGGACTCGTCGCCGACCGGACGGAGGAGCTCGCGCCGAACGAGGCTCTCGAGGGCGGCTCCGACCGCGGCGCGCTCCTCCTTCGGCGAGAGATCGACGACGGCGGCGCGGCGGAACTCCCGGCCGATCATCGACGCGCGCTGGACAACCCTGCGCTCCTCCGCGTCCAGGCGCTCGAGCCGTGCGGCGAGCAGTGCGTGGATCGTGGGCGGGATGTCCGAGCCGCCGTCCCCGTGCTCGGCGAGCATCGCGAGCATCTGTTCAATGAAGAGCGGATTCCCCTCGGCCGCCTCCAGGATCCGGTCACGGAGCTCCTCGGTGAGCTCGCTCCCCGAGAGCAGCAGTTCGATCAGCTGCTCGCTCTCCGTCTTCGAGAGCGGCTCGAGGAGGGTCGAGCTCACATTCGCGCGCCCGCCGGCCCACCGCGGCCGGGCGTCGAGCAGCTCCGGACGCCCGAGGCAGAGCAGCAGGATCGGTGACTCCGACGACCAGTCGGCGACGTGCTCGACGAGGTCGAGGAACGTGGCGTCGGCCCAGTGGACATCGTCGAGGACGAGCACGACCGGACGCTCCCGAGCCAGCGCCTCGAAGAGCTTCCGCGCCGCCCAGAACGTCTCCTCGTTCGAGCTCGCGCTGCCCGCGAGCCCGGCGGCACCGAGGAGACGGTCGATGATCGTGTCGGCTTCGTCCTCGTCGGCGAGAACGTCACTAAGGGCCTTCCGCGGATCGGCGCCGTTCAGGCGTGAGACGACCTCGCGCAGCGGCCAGAAGGTGATGCCTTCGCCGTAGGAGAGTGAGCGGCCCCGCAGGACCTGCGCCCGGTCGGCGATCGAGCCCACGAGCTCCTCGGTCAGTCTCGATTTACCGATCCCGGGCGGCCCGACCACCGTGAACAGCTGCACGGCTCCCTCGTCGGCCGCGCGCTCGAAGCTCTGTTTGAGCCTGCCGAGCTCCTCCGCGCGGCCGATCATCGGCGTCTCCATCCGCCGGACGTATCCCGGAGCTCCGGCCTCGACCTCGAGCAACCGCCAGGCGGCTCGTCGGCCGGTGGCTCGCAGAGCGGCCGGGTCGGCCGCCTCGACCCGCACCGCGTCACGCACCAGCGGTTCGGTCTGCTCGTCGACGAGGATCTCGCCCGGCTCGGCTGCCTGCTGAAGCCGAGCAGCGACGCTCACGGCATCGCTGGCGACCAGGCTGTGCGCGACCGCGTTGCCTGCGACCACCTCACCGGTCAAGACGGCGGCCCGCATGGAGAAGGTGATGCCGGAGTCGCGCTCCAGTTCCGGGACAAGTGAGCCGACTGCGGCTCTCGCCTCGAACGCCGCGCGGACGGCTCGAAGGGCGTCATCTTCATGCACTCTGGGCACGCCGAAGATCCCGATCACGCCGCCGCCCGTGGACGGTTCCGTATTGGCGCCGTGCCGTTCGAGCACGCCCGTGACGGTCTCCACCGCACGGGCCATCGGCCGCTCCAGCGCCTCCGGATCGTGCGGTCCTTCCAGGCTGAGAATGTCGGCGGAGACAACAGAGACCGTCTTCCGCGTCTCCGGCGCGGGCAGCGCCGCTTCCGCGCTCTCGACGGCGGGCCGGACCGCCTCCTCGCTCAGCTCGAGCGCGGGATCCTGCATCAGCACGGCCTTCTCGAGCCGCTGGAGCGCCGGGCTCGGCTCGAGCCCGAGCTCCTCGACGAGCACCTCTCGCGTCTCCTGGTAGACGCGGAGTGCTTCCGCCTGCCGGCCCGACCGGTAGAGCGCAAGCATCAGCTGACCCCGGAGACGCTCGCGGAGCGGATGCTGGGCGACGAGTGCCTCCAGCTCGGCAACCACGTCTGCATGGCGTCCGAGCGCGAGCTCGGCGTCGATCCGGTCCTCCATGGCCGCCGACCGCAGCTCGTCGAACCTGGCCGCCTCCGCCCGGGCGAACGTTGCGTCGGCGAAGTCGACCAGCGCCGGGCCTCGCCAGAGCGCCAGCGCCTCTCGCAGGTGCCCGACCGCCTCGGCATGCTCGCCCGCGGCCAGCTCCCGCCGTCCCTGCCGCGGCCAGGGCCTCGAACCGATCTGTGTCGAGCTCCCCCGGTCCGACACGCAGCAGGTATCCGGGACTTCGTGTGACGAGCAGTTGCTCTCCGTCAGGAGCGCCGTCGGGCTCCAGGAGCTTGCGGAGCTGTGAGACGCCGTTCTGAATCATCTTCCCGGCGGTCGGCGGAGGATCGCCTTCCCAGAGGTCGTCGATCAGGCGGTCGCTGGAGACGATCTCGTTCGCGTGCAGCAGCAGGACCGCCAGCAGCTCGCGCTGGCGCGCGCCTCGCAGCGGGACCGCCGCGTCCCGCGTACGGACCTCGAGAGGCCCAAGGATCCCGTAATCCATGCCCTTCGTGGTCCCTTGTACCGGAATTACCGGCCGCTTACCGGCGGATGGGGGACGTGCGCCACCATCGAGACATGAACACCCGCGTCGTTAGCCCGGTCGAAGGAGGGTTCCGGCACCCCGTATGCGGTTTTGGGGCGATCGCAGAGGCGTTTGCGGAGGCTTCCGCAGGAACGGGGTCCTGCGAAGAGCTCCGGCAAGCCCTCGATGCACGAGCGCACGAGATCGACGTGACGACCGCAGGGGTCGCACTTCGTCGCCTCGTCGGCCTCCTGGCGCTCAAGACAGGGGAGACACCCCGCTCGATCCTCGAAGAGGAGTTCGCGAGATCTCCGAGCGACGAGTTCTGGCGGGGAACGATGGGAGGCCCGTGAACTACGGGGCCCCTTCCCATCCCGGAACGAACGTCGGCTCGCGCCTGGGGCGCCTTGCCGGCCTGGGACCGCCGCAGTCCCGGGCCGGATGGCCGACGAAGGGGAGCCCTGCTCCGGGAGAGGCCGCATCCCCCGGGCAGGGCTCTCGCAGTTAGCTGGGTGGCGGCGGAGAGCGCCGCAAGGCTCTCCGCCGCCTCCCTCCCCCTGACCGCGATACGCGGTCAGTTCTCAGGCACCGAGTAGGCGCCTCCCGAGCGCACGTCGTCTTTGGCGGTGCTGCCCCACGCGACGGAGCCCCAGGCGACCGAGCCCCAGGCCACGGAGCCCCAGGCGACCGATCCCCACGCTGCGGACCCCCAGGCGACCGAGCCCCACGCTGCGGAGCCCCACGCCGCCGAGCCCCAGGCTGCGGATCCCCAGGCGGCCGAGCCCCAGGCAGCGTCGTTCTCGACCACGTGGGTCCACCGAGTCGCATCGAAGACGCGAGTAGGGCCTCCGGCGGGGTCGGCGACGAGGAAGTCGTTGAGCACCGAGTGCGGGTTCGGCGGGTCGACCACCGCCGCCGCGTCGCCGGCGCTCAGGGTGCCGACGCCGACCGACCGCGGCGCGGCCTGCGGCAGCGGCTTCGCGGTCAGCATGAGGGCACCCTTGACCTGATCGGGCGTCCAGGTCGGGTGCTCGGCGAGCAGCTCCGCGGCGCTCCCGGACACGACCGGAGCGGCGAACGACGTGCCGGACAGCTGGAGATAACCGGGCTCGACAATGCGATCCGGGCGGTCGCGCGTGAGCGTCGCGTCCGCAGGGACCGCGACGGCCATATACCGCCCCGGCGCGACGAGCTCGGGCTTGGCGAAGCCGTCGCGCGTATAGCCCCACGCCGACCACGGAGCGGCAACATCGTCGCGCTCCGTGAACGAGCCGCGCGTGTCGGTCGCACCGACGGTGAGGACGAACGGATCGTTGCCCGGCGCGAAGGGGACGGCGCTCTCAGCTCCGTCCGTGGCGTAGTTGCCGGCGGCGGCGACGACGACGATCCCGCTCTGCCAGAGGCGCTCCACCGCCCGGTCGAGCGGATCCGAGACGAGGCTGGCGAGCGTCGTCCCGTGCAGCGAGAAGTTGGCGACCTTGATGTCGAGCCGCTCGCGGTTCTCGTAGATCCAGTCGGCGGCGGCGATGACGTCGCTGACGTTCCCGACGCCGTTGTCGTCGAGGACGTCGATCGACACGATCCTCGCACCTGGCGCGGCCCCTGTATATCCCTGAGCGCTCCCGGCAGCGACGCTCGCCACGGCGGTGCCGTGGCCGTAGCCGTCACCGGGCGCATTCGGCTGCCGCTGCGTCTTCGTCACTTGCTCGACGACGCGGTTGCCGAAATCCGCGCGAGACGCGTCGATGCCCGAGTCGACGATCGCGATCGTCCCGGGCTGTGCCGCTTGAACCCCGGGTCTTGCCTGGAGCGAGGCGATGCCCGCGACATACGGCCACTGCTGTTTGAAGGCCGGCAGCACCTCCGGCATCCCAGCCACCAGTTCCGACGTCAACGAAACGGCCGACCGCGTGCCGCCCGGGTTCCGGGCAATGACTCGGACTCGGATCTTCTTTCCGACGTCGTACGAGCGCATCTTGTACGACGCGCTCGTCGCGTTCCAGATGTCGTTGCAGTTCGCACCGCCGGCGTCGCAGCGCTCCCACTCGTAGTCGAAGGTGAAGGGCGGAGTGCCCTCCCAGGCCCCGTTGGCAGCCGTCACCGTCTGCCCCTCTTCGACCGTGCCGAGGTACGTGGGCCGGGAGGTCGAGACTGGCGGCCGCGCCGAAACCGGCGCCGTCACCAACGAGGCCCACGCGCTGCTCCCTGCGGCGTTTTGCGCCGTCACGCGCGCCCGAAGGCGGTCGCCAAGATCCGCGGCCGCCGCCGTGTAGCTCGCCTGCGTCGCCGTGGAAATGTCCAAGCAGCCCCAGTAGTGGCCTCGAATGTCCGCGGTCGAGAGAGGACGGTCGTAGAGGGCCACCTCGTCGAGGTCGGCGTTCAGCGAGGCCGCCCCCGGGTAGCCGCCGATGGTGAGGTCGACGGTGGGCTCGCCCAGCGGGCCCGAGAATGGTTCCGAGCCGATCAGCGCCGCGTTGCGGTAGAGGCGGAGCGTCGAGCCGTCCCACGTGGCAACGAGGTGCTCCCACGAGCCGGACGGCGCGACTGCGGTTCGAAGAGTCGTCTGCTCACCTGCGACGAGGCCGTAGCGCCCGGCCTCGTCCAGCCGAAGCATGATCCCGCCCTTGCCGGCCACCCAGCGTGCGAGGACGCCGCGGTCGGTCTGCGGACCGGCGGTGTCCACCCACGTCTCGAGCGAAAAGCCCTCCGAGAAGGCGCCGGGGGCGAGTCCCGGAACCTCGACCGTCCCGGTCCCGCGCAGGCCGAGGCCGGTACTCCCGTTGCCCGTGACGCCGCCGACGCCGTACGTCAGCACGCCGACGTAGGCGCCGTTCGCCCCGTGGCCGGAGGAGTCGGCCGCCACCTGGCCGCCGTTCTCAGAGAATCGCCAGAAGCCGAACGGCTTCTCGCCGTCGACGACGAGCTCGCGATCTTCCTTGTTGCAGCGCTGCCACTGGTACGAGTACGCGAGGTCGCCGCCACCCTCCCAAGCGCCCGTCGTCGTCGTTAGGGCTTGTCCGGGCTCCGTCAGACCGGAGACCTGCGGCTCGGCGGTGTTCGACGGCAGACCCACGGGCACGCCGGCAGCAGCGACCACAGTCGTCGGTGCCGACACGGCCATGGCCGAGCCCTCAGTTCCGGTTGCGGAAACGAGCAGGCCGACGGTCGAGCCGACATCGGCGGCGTCGAGCGTGTAGGTGGCGGCGGTTGCGCCCTCGATCGGCTGGCAGTCGAGCCCCGATGCCGCGCACCGTTGCCACTGGTACGCGTACGAGAGCGGCGGCGTGCCGCTCCAGGCGCCTGCCTCCGCCGCCAGCGTCGTCCCCTCGACCGGGCTCCCCTGGATCGTCGGGAGCTCGGTGTTCGCCGGCAGGTCGGCCGCCGTCAGACGCGTGTCGAGCGTGATCACGAGCGGCTCCGGGCTCGAGGCGAGGGCGACGACCTCGTTTCCGGTCAGCGTCGCGGAGACGCCGGAGACCGTCAGGAAGCTGTCTTCGACCGCCGTCGCTGCGGCTTCCGGGCTCGCTTCCGCTTCGACTGTGCTCTCGACCTCCGCGGCGACTGCCTCGGTGCCCGCTTCGCCCTGGACGATGACGCTGAACTCCGAGCTCGGCGCGGCCTGGGCCGCATCGAGCAGGCCCGGCGAGATCGTGACTTCCGCGTCGTCGTCAGCCCCTGCCGTGAGCGGCACGGCGAGAACGAGCAAGCAAACGAGCAGAAGGGCAAGGCGGGGCCAGCCCTTCTCGAACAGCGAGACTGAATTGGTGCGGCGCAGCTGGGCCTTCCTTCGCCTGGGGAGGGTTCGGTCGCCCGGACGCGTGGCTCGCCGCTTACGGGGAAATCTTCCCAAACCACGCGACCGGGCGATCCCGTGGAAGATTTCACTCCGCCGTAGGAGCCACAACTGGCCGTTCGTCTAGGTTCTCCGGACGGTGCCGGAAGCTGCGCGCGAGGTGGATTCGCTTCTCGACGAAGTGATGCCGCGATACGACGTCCACGAGCGGCACGAGCTCTGGGTGCCGGCCGCGCCGCCGGAGGCGTTCGAGGCCGTCAAGGCAGTGAGTGCCGCAGAGGTGGGGCTCCTCGGGCCGTTGATGCGGCTACGGATGCTCGGACGATGGCCTGGCCGGCTGGACCTGCAGGCGCCGCTGATCGGGGAGATGGAGAAGACCGGCTTCTCCCATCTTGCCGAACGTCCGGGCGAGGAGCTGGTCTTCGGGGCAATCGGGCGGTTCTGGAGCCCGACGGGGAACCTGCCGCGCCCGGCCGACGACTTCGCCGCGTTCTCGGCCCCCGGATACGCCAAGGCGGCGATGAACTTCGCGGTTCGCCGCGAGCGCGCGGGAAGCCGAATCACGACCGAGACCCGCGTGCTCGGAACGGACAACAGGGCGTCGCGCAAGTTGCGCCTCTACTGGCTCGTGATCCGACCGGGAAGCGGCGCGATCAGGCGGAGCTGGCTGAAGGCGATCCGACGGAGGCTCGAGCGAACACGTCCGGAAACCGCTCCCGCGCAGCGGTGATGCAACGGTCTCGCGTGCTCGGGCCCCAGCGGGCGCGGTCGTAGTCAGGCGCGAACGGGCGCTCGAGGCGATCGAGCCCGTCGACCGACGCGCCGAGCTCGTCCCGCCACGCGGGCTCGTCCGGCTTCGGCCCGGCCAGGAGCCGCTCGATCCCCCGGACGAGCTGGTCTTTCCGGACGATGTTCTCCGGCGACTGCTCCTTGAGGCACACGCCGTAGGCGCCGGAGAGGTAGCCCTGCCACTCCTCTTCCAGGTCGGACGGCGCCCCGCCGGCGGCGAGGAAACGCCGGGCGAAATCCTGGCGCCCGGCATCGGCGAGCTCGAAGTAGTCCGCGGGGACCATCTCGGTGCCGTCGGGCAGCACGTAGCTCGCCTGTGGCAGTTCGCCGTTGGCCATGAGCCTCCGTACGTCGTCGGGCGTTTCCGAGCGCCCCGCACACGCTTCCTCGAGTGTCAGGTAGTTCGCGCGGACGTAGGAGATGTCCGCCGCGGTCATCGTCGGCTCCACGCGGCAGAGGGTAGTGGACGCTTAGTAGTCGGCCGAGACGCTGTTGAAGATCGCGTAGAGGCCCCAGTTCACGAGCCAGACGACGATCGTCGCGCCGATATACGTCCAGAAGCCGTCGATCGAGAAGTCCGGCGCGATCCACTCGGCGAGCGCCAACATCGCGATGTTGAGCGCGAAGTAGGAGAGGCCGAGCGTGAGGATGATGATCGGGAAGGTCAGGATCGCGAGGATCGGCTTCAGGAACGCGTTTCCGATCGCGAGCACCGCCGCGCCGAGCAAGAGCGACCCCCAGCGCCCGATCTCGACCCCGCTAAAGATCCAGTCGATCACGAGCAGGGCGACGATGTTGACGCCCCAGCCGATGAGCGCCCCGAGGAAGGGCCCGCGGTTCACGGCGCGCAGTATTTCAAGCGTCGTCGGATAGCCACGCGACGGCCTCGACCTCGATCAGTAGCTCGGGGCGGACGAGCCCGGCCACCTGCACGAGCGAGCTCGTCGGCGGACGCGCGGTGTCGACGAGCTCGTCGCGGGCCGCGCGGATCGTCTCCAGCGCCGACACGTCCACGACGAAGAACGTGAGCTTGACGACGTCCGCCCACCCGGCGCCGGCGGCGCCGAGGGCGTGTCCGACGTTGGCGAGCGCGAGCCGCGTCTGGCCTTCCCACCCGCCCGACGCAACCGTGCCGTCCGCGTCGACGCCGACCTGGCCCGCCGTCCAGACGAGTCGGCCTGCCGGGATGCTGACGACGTGGCTGTAGCCGGCGGGCCGGGTCAGGTCGTCCGGTGAGAAGAACGCAGGTGCGCGGTCGGACACGCGTCAGCCGACGGCGGCTTCGCCCAGGAGCGCCTTGACCTCGCCGAAGAAGGCCGCCGACGGCCTCACCCGGTAGCCCGCCCCGAGCTCGAGCGTCTTCGGGCCGAGCGACGTGTCCACCGAGAGGACGACGGGCGTCTCACCGGGAAAGTCCTTCACGAGCCGCGCCAGCTCGCCGACGAGCCCCGCCTGCGCCTTGAGGGCGTCGACGCGGAGCCGGACCTCCTTCGCGACCTGCGCGGCCTCGAAGGCTGTCACCTCGAGCGCGATCAGCTTCGTCTCGCCTTCCTGCTTGTGGTCGACTCGACCCTTGATGACGAGGATCGCGTCCGCCGCGAGCAGCTCCCGCGCCTGCTCGTAGACGGAGTTGAAGACCACGACCTCGGCGCTTCCCGCCAGGTCGTCCAGCCGGACGAAGACCATCGGATCGCCCTTCCGCGTCGTCACCTGCCTGAGCGCGCCGACGATCCCGCCGACCGTGACGAACTCGCCGTCACGTCGGGCGGGCACGTCCGCCAGCCGGCAGTCGGTCTTGCGCAGGAGCTCGTCCTTGACCGCTTCCAGCGGATGCTCCGACACGTACAGACCGAGCGACTCCTTCTCCATTCGGAGCAGGTCGTTCTTGTCGTATTCCTCCGCGGAGATCGTCGGGTGCTCGACCTCGAACATCGACTCCTGGCCGAAGAAGAGGTCCTCCTGCCGCTTCGCGCCGGAGCCAAGCGCGGCGTCGAGCGCCTCCAGCATCCCCCTGCGGGTGGCGCCGGTCGAATCGAGGGCGCCGCACTGGATCAGCGACTCGAGCGCGCGCTTGTTGACGACCGCGGTCGAGACGCGCTCCGTCACGTCCCACAGTGACTTGAAGGGCCCACCGTGTTCGCGCGCGGCGACGAGCGCCGCCGCTGACCCCTCCCCCACGTTCTTTACGGCGTTGAGCCCAAACCGGATCTTTCCTTCCACGACGGCGAAGTCCGTTTGCGACACGTTCACGTCCGGCGGCTCGACCTCGATCCCCATCTCGGCGCAGGCGTTCACGTAGAGCGGCACGCGGTCCTTCGTGTTCATCACGGACGAGATCAGCGCGGCCATGTACTGGTGGGGGTAGTTCGCCTTCAGGTAGGCCGTGCGGTAGGCGATCAGCGCGTAGCCGGCCGAGTGCGACTTGTTGAACGAGTAGTCCTGCGACTGCTCGGTGTCCTTCCAGAGCTGCGTCGCCACCTCGTGCGAGACGCCGTTCTGCGCGCACCCCTCGAGGAACTTCTCCTTCAGGGACGCCATCAGCGAGTGGATCTTCTTGCCGATCGCCTTGCGGAGATCGTCCGCCTCGGCCGGTGAGAAGCCGGCGAGCTGCTTGGCGATCTCCATGTACTGCTCCTGGTAGATGCAGATCCCGAAGGTGGTCTCGGTGATCGCCTTCAGCCGCTCGTCGATGTACGTCGGCTGCTCCAGGCCGTTCTTCCGCTTCGCGTACAGGGGGATGTAGCCCATCGGCCCCGGCCGGTAGAGGGCGACGAGCGCGATCAGGTCCTCGAACTCCGTCGGCCGCACCTGCTTCAGCGCCTCACGCATCCCCGACCCCTCGAACTGGAAGACCCCCATCGCGTCGCCGCGCGCGAGCATCTCGAAGGTCTTCTTGTCCTCGAGCGGGATCTTCTCGTTCGAAAGGCCTCCCACGAGCTGGTACGTCTTCTCGATCACGTCGAGGTTGCGCAGGCCGAGGAAGTCCATCTTCAGGAGGCCGAGCGCCTCGACGTCCCACATCCCGAACTGCGTGACCACCTCCTCGCCCTCGCCCTTGCGCTGGAGCGGGACGTACTCGACGAGCGGCCGGTCGCCGATGACGACGCCCGCTGCGTGGATCGAGTCGTTGCGGACGAGCCCCTCGAGCGGCTTCGCGAGGTCGACGATCTCGCGGACGAGCGGGTCGGCGTCGTAGGCCTGCTTCAGCTCCGCGCCGGGCTTGAGGCAGTCGTCGAGGTAGACCTTCGGCCCTTCCGGGATCAGCTTCGCGATCTTGTCGACGGTCCCGTAGGGGATCTCGAGCACCCGGCCGGAGTCCCGCACCGCGGCGCGGGCGAGCATCGTTCCGAAGGTGATGATCTGCGCGACACGGTCCCGGCCGTACTTGTCGGCCACGTAGTTGATGACCTGGTCGCGTCCGGCGACGGCGAAGTCGATGTCCATGTCGGGCATCGACTTCCGGCCCGGATTGAGGAAGCGCTCGAAGAGCAGGTCGTAACGCATCGGGTCGACGTCGGTGATCTCGAGCGAATACGCGGCGAGCGAGCCGGCGGCGGAGCCGCGGCCCGGCCCGACCTGGATCCCGTTCTGGCGCGCGAAGCGGACGAAGTCCCAGACGATCAGGAAGTAGTCCGCGAAGCCCATCTCCCTGATCGTCTTCAGCTCGAAGCGCAGGCGGTCGTTGAGCTCGGGCGTCACCCGGTCGTAGCGGCGCTCGAGGCCCTTCTCGCAGAGCTCGACGAGATAGTCGAACGCGTCGCGATCTTCGGGGGTCGGGTAGCTCGGCAGCCGAATCTCCCCCAGCTGGATCTCGACGTTCAGGCGCTCAGCGATGTCGAGCGTCGTGCGGAGCGCGTCGGGCTGGTCGCCGAAATCCGCGGCCATCTCAGCCGGGGTCTTGAAGTAGAACTGGTCGCTGTCGAACTTCCACCGGCTCGGGTTCTTCAGCGAGTCACCGGACTGGATGCAGAGCAGCGCCTCGTGGGCCTTCGCGTCCGAGTGGTCCAGGTAGTGGACGTCGCCGGTCGCGACGAGCGGAAGCCCCGCCTGCTCGGCGAGCTGCGCAAGCTGCGGGTTGATGCGCGCCTGCTCTTCGAGGCCGGCGTTCTGGATCTCGACGTAGACGTTGTCGCGCCCGAAGACCTGCGTCAGCCGGTCGAGGTCGGAGGCCGCGTCCTTCGGACGGCTTTCCTTGAGCGCCCTGCAGACCCGGCCGGAGAGGCAGCCGGAGAGCGCCACGATCCCTTTGGCGTGCGCCTCGAGGTGCCGCCAGTCGACCCGCGGCTTGTAGTAGTAGCCCTCGAGGTAGGCGGCCGAGGTGAGCTTGATCAGGTTCCCGTAGCCCTCGTTCGACTCGGCCAGGAGGGTCAGGTGCGCGTAGCCCTTCTCCTGGCGCGAGGCGTCGTCGCAGACGTAGACCTCGCAGCCGATCAGCGGCTTGACGCCGGCCTTCAGGCCCTGCTGGTAGAGCTGGACGGCGCCGGCCAGGGAGCCGTGGTCGGTGAGCGCGACGGCAGGCATCTCGAGCTCGGCGGCGCGTGCGACCAGCGCCGGAATCCGGCAGGCCCCGTCGAGGATCGAGAACTCGGAGTGGACGTGGAGGTGGACGAACTCAGCCGCCAAGGCTCGGCCATTCTGTCAGGGGCCTCAGACGGCTTCCGGCGCGCAGGCTAGGATATCCATTCCATGGCAAAACAGATATCCAAACCGGACAAGACCTCTTTGGTCATCGATCGCGACAAGGTCGCGCGTGTCAAGAAGATCCTCGGGACGACGACTCTTGCGGAGACCGTCGACGCAGCGCTCGAGGACGTGATCAACCACGACCGGCGGGCAGCGCTGTTCGATCGGATCATGCGCGAGGGCGGCATCGGGCCTGGGCCAGAGGAGCTTCGTAGGCTGCGCGAACCGTAGTGCCGGTCTACCTTGCCGACACCAGCGCTTGGCATCGAAGTCGACAGCGGCCACGCTTCTGGCGCTCGCTCCTGGAGAACGGGGAGCTCGCCATCTGCGTTCCAGTCGCCCTGGAGCTTGCGTACTCGGCGAAGGGCGCGAAAGACTTTGTCGCACTCCAGGATCACGTCTCGGCCTTGCCGGCGCTGCCGCTCGACGAAGAGGCCACGGTGGCGGCCTCCGAGACGCAATTCGCGCTCGTCACGCGAGCCCAGCACCGAGGGCCCACGCCAATGGATCTGCTCATCGCCGCCGTCGCGGAGGTCCACGGCGCGATCCTCCTTCACTACGACCGCCACTTCGACGCGATCTTCCGCGTTACCGGCCAGCCCATGGAGTGGCTCGCACGCCGCGGCAGCCTCGACTGACTCCACGCGGCTAGACGGGCGGCAAGCAGATTGCTCGACGCCCTGGGTGACGAGCTCTGGCTCCGGGCCGCACAAAATGTCGATCTCGCTCCGGCGCGTTCGTCGCCCATGGGTAAGGCTGGAAACCGAACGACGAGAGGAGCGACGATGAAATTCCTGATGCTGGTCTGCTGGGACGCCGAGAAGATGGACGCCCAGACCGAGCCCGACCCGACCGACACCGAGGAGCCAGAGAGCTTTCCCTGGCTCGACGACCTCCAGGCGCGGGGCATGTGGGTCACCGGCGACCAGGTAGCTCCGCCGCGCCGGGCCCGCTCCGTCCGCGTCCGCGACGGGAAGAGGATCGTCACCGACGGTCCGTTCGCCGAGACCAAGGAGGTGGTCGGCGGGTTCGACATCGTCGAGTGCGGCAGCATGGAGGAGGCCGTCGAGATCGCGGCCGGGCACCCCATCGCCCAGATGGGGACGATCGAGGTCCGGCCGTTCTGGGGGAACTGACGTTCCTCTTAGGGGCGCAGCTCGACGAACCCGGCGGCCGTGAAGTCACCGTCGAAGGCGAGCGCTTCCTTGATCCGCAGCGAGCGCATGAGGGCGAAACTCGTCGCGTCGACAAACGAGTACGGGCGCTCGTCATGACGCCGGAGCCAGCGGAGCGCCTGGGACTCGAGGTCTTCAGAGACGAAGACGACGTTCAGTCGCTTCGTCCGAGCCAGCGCATCGAGGAAGCTGACCGCGGCCGCGTGCCACGCCCGAGTGCGAAGGAAGCTCCAGGTTTCCCCGCGGACGTGATTCGACGTTACGAGGTCCTGACCACCGAAACGCCGCAGAAGTGCCCTTGCGTCGGCATGACGTCCGTCTCGAGGGAGCTGTAGAGCAATCCAGAACGACGTGTCGACGAAGGTCACGGCTTCGCCGCAGCGCCGTACAGGTAGTCATCGATGTCTTCGACAGGTTCGGCGTCGACCGATCCCACGAGCTCCCAGAGTGGATCCGCCTCCAGTGGGGGAAGCGGCTTCAGGTTCTTGGCGACGTAGCGTCGGATCAACGCGGCCTTCGAGGTGCGCTCCTTCCGGGCTTGATGGGCGAGCGCCTCGTCGAGCTCTTCCTCGATCATGATCTGGAGTCGTCTCACGATGTGCAGCATACATCACTTGAAGTGATGCATGTGTAACATCTCCGCTCCAAGACACGCGCGTTTGGAGCGGAGTATCCTCGCGCCATGGCGCAGGTGAAGCTCGAGCAGACGAAGTTCCTGCTCGCCGAATCGGAGCTCCCGCGGCGCTGGTACAACATCCGCGCCGACATGCCGAGCCCGCCGCAGCCCGTGCTGCACCCGGGCACCGGCGAGCCGGTCGGGCCGGACGACCTCGCCCCGCTCTTCCCGATGGAGCTGATCCTCCAGGAGGTCAGCGAGGAGCCCGAGGTCGCGATCCCGGACGAGATCCTCGACATCTACAGCCTCTGGCGCCCGACGCCGCTCTACCGGGCGCGGCGGCTCGAGCAGGCGCTCGGGACGCGATCGCGGATCTTCTACAAGTACGAAGGCGTCAGCCCGGCGGGCAGCCACAAGCCGAACACGGCCGTCGCGCAGGCGTTCTACAACGCGAAGGAGGGCCGGACGCGGCTCTCGACCGAGACCGGCGCCGGCCAGTGGGGCAGCGCGCTCGCCTTCGCCTGCACGCTCTTCGGGCTCGAGTGCAAGGTCTACATGGTCAGGATCTCGTACGACCAGAAGCCGTTCCGGCGCTCGCTGATCCAGGCCTGGGGCGCGACGATCGTCGCCAGCCCGTCGGAGGAAACGCAGTCCGGCCGGGCGGTGCTCGAGGAGCATCCCGACTCGCCCGGCAGCCTCGGGATCGCGATCTCGGAGGCGGTCGAGGACGCGGCCGGCCGCGAGGACACGGCGTACTCGCTCGGCTCCGTCCTCAACCACGTGCTGCTCCACCAGACCGTCATCGGCCAGGAGGCGCTCGCGCAGATGGAGCAGGCAGGCGCGTTCCCGGACGTCGTCATCGGCTGCGTCGGCGGCGGCTCGAACTTCGCCGGGCTCGCCTTCCCGTTCCTGCGCGAGAAGATCGCCGGCCGCGAGATCGACGTGCTCGCCTGCGAGCCGGCGGCCTGCCCGACGCTGACGCGCGGCCTCTTCGCCTACGACTTCGGCGACACGAGCAAGCTGACGCCGCTCGTCCCGATGCACACGCTCGGGCACGACTTCATCCCGGAGCCGATCCACGCCGGCGGGCTGCGCTACCACGGCGTCGCGCCGCTGATCTCCCAGCTCGTGCGCGACGAGCTGATCCGCGCCGAGGCCTACCTCCAGACCGACGTCTTCGCGCTCAGCCGTCGAGTTCGCGCGCCACGAGGGGATCATCCCGGCGCCCGAGGCGGCGCACGCGATCCACGGCGCGGTGCTCACGGCGCGGGCGGCCGACGAGGCCGGCGAGGAGCGGACGATCCTCTTCAACCTCTCCGGCCACGGCCACTTCGACATGGCCGCGTACGACAACTACTTCGCCGGGAAGCTCGAGGACGTCGCGCTGGACGAGGCGGAGATCCAGCGCGCGCTGGCCGCGATCGAAGGCCTCCCCACTCCGGCGTAACGTCGCGGTTTCGTCGCTGTTCCGTCCGAGGGGCGGGCCTAGCCTGATCGGCCCATGACGACCCGCGAACGCTGCCAGTCGCTCCTCGAGCAGGCACTCGGGCCACAGGCGCGCTTTCGGGAGGGCCAGCTCGAGGCCATCGTCGCCACCGTCGACGACCGGGCGAGAGTCCTCGTCGTCCAACGCACGGGTTGGGGCAAGAGCCTCGTCTACTTCCTTGCGACTCGGCTCTTGCGCGACGGCGGATCGGGACCCACGCTGCTCATCAGCCCGCTGCTGTCGTTGATGCGCGATCAGCTGCTGATGGCAGGCCGACTCGGTATCCAGGCGCGGACGATCAACAGCGCCAACTTCGAGGAGTGGGACGACGTCGAACGCGCGCTCCGCGCCGACGAGGTGGATCTCTTGCTCATCTCGCCGGAGCGCCTGGGAAACGAGCGCTTCCGTGAACGAACGCTCGGCCTCATGGATCACGCAGTCGGCTTGTTTGTCGTTGACGAGGCCCACTGCATCTCGGACTGGGGCCACGACTTCCGCCCCGACTACCGGCGGATCGGTCGCCTGATCCAGCGGCTGCCGCCAGGCGTTCCGCTGCTTGCGACGACAGCGACCGCCAACAACCGGGTGATCGCGGACATCGGCGAGCAGCTCGGCGAAGACCTCGTCTCGATTCGCGGCCCTCTCACGCGCGAGAGCCTCCGCCTTCAGGTTCATCGAGCTCCCTGATCAGGCACAGCGCCTCGCCTGGCTCGCGGAGAACCTGCCTCAACTTCCAGGCTCCGGCATCGTGTACTGCCTCACCGTGGCGGACTGCGAGCGCGTCGCCGAGTGGCTCGCAGGTCGAGGTATCGCAGTCGCTGCCGTACTACGGCCCCCTAGAGACGGACGAGCGAGAGGTGCTGGAGGATCGGCTCCGGCGAAACGAGGTCAAGGCGCTCGTGGCCACAGTCGCCCTCGGGATGGGGTTCGACAAGCCGGATCTCGGCTTCGTCATCCACTTCCAGCGGCCGCCGTCGGCAATCGCGTACTACCAGCAGATCGGGCGAGCCGGCCGCGAGCTCGACGATGCGGCCGTCGTTCTCCTCCACGGGCGCGAGGACGACGAGATTGCCAACTACTTCATCGAGACCGCGTTCCCGCGCGAGGACGATCTGCGGTCGGTGCTGATCGAGATCGAGCGCAGCGAGGGCCTGACGAAGAGCGAGCTTGCCGGTCGGATCAACTTGTCCGTGACCCGGATCGAGAGATGCCTGAAGGCTCTCGAGCTCGACGAAGCGATCTTCAAAGAAGGACCGCGCTACTTCCGTTCGACGAATCCATGGACGCCTGAGCGTGAACGAATCGCGAACGTGATCGGGCAGCGGCGATTCGAGCTCGAGCGCATTCGTGCGTTCACGCGCACCGACGACTGCCTGATGCAGTTCCTCGCTGCGGAGCTGGACGACCCCGCCCCTGAGCCGTGCGGTCGATGTGCGAACTGCGCGGGCGACTTCGTCTCGCGCACAGTCGACGAGGACATCCTCTTGGAGGCGATCGCCTTCATCCGCGGATCGTTCCGGTTGATCGAGCCGCGCAAGAGATGGCCAGCCGGAGGGGTCGGCGAGCACAGCGGCAACATCCCTGAGGAGCTCCAAGCTGCCGAGGGCCGGGCGCTGTCGATCTATGGCGACGCCGGCTGGGGCCGGCTCGTCGCGGACGCGAAGGATCGTGAAGAGCGGTTTGACCAGAGGCTCGTCGAGGCAGCGGCACAACTCGTCCGTGACGCCTGGCGGCCCGACCCGCCGCCGAACTGGGTCACCGCGATTCCGTCCCTTCGTACAAACCTCGTCCCCGAGTTCGCGCAACGGCTCGCCCACTCGCTCTCCCTCCCGTACCGCGAGTCGATCGTCCGGGTGAAGGAGAGACCGCCCCAGAAGGAGATGGAGAACAGCGTCCAGCAGGCCCGCAACGTGATCGACGCGTTCGAGGTCCGCTCCGGGGAGACCACCGGGGAGCCCGTTCTCCTCGTGGATGGCATCGTCGACTCGCGATGGTCGATGACCGTCTGCGCCATGCTCCTCCGGCAAGCGGGAAGCGGCCCCGTGTACCCGTTCGCGCTTGCAGTCGCCAGCCCAGGGATCGACGTGAGCGCCGTGGCGCTCAGCCCAGACGCCGAAGCGATTGCTGCTGTGTTCGACGCTGGGACGCCCGCGCGAAGCGACGCCGCGGCCGCTTGCGCCCAAGGAATGGGATCGGTTGATCTACTGCCTCGCGGAGGCGGCCGTCGTGGTCTCCTCAGGCGAGAGCGAGGGGACTCGAGCTGGAGCGCTCGAGAATCTCAAGGCCGGTTGGGTACCGCTGTTTGTCCGCGATGACCCGGACGCTCCGCCCGGCAACCGAGAGCTTCTTGACGCCGGGGGCCTGGCGATCACTCGGGACGACCTAACCGGAGACTCCCTTGGCGAACGGCTTCGCGACACGCCCGCGGTCAACTACCAGCCAACCCTCGAAGAAGCGGCGGCCGACTGAAACGGCCCGGGAGGGCGGCAGAACCGCCCTCCCAGTCACCCACAACCTCTACTGCGGCACGAGCGTCAGCGAGAACTGCTTCTGACCGGCGGTGTTGACGATCGCCGCGGTCAGCCTGCCGCTCCGATCGAGCTCGAGCGTGCCGAAGTTGAACCAGGTCTTCGCCTGCTCCCACGTCGTGACGGCTTCCGGGGTCGGCGGGCCGAAGAAGGTCAGCACCTCCGGGTTCAGCGTCGTGTCGAAGTCGCGGATCGGGAAGATCCCCGCGTTCAGCGGCCCGGTCGCCAGCTCGTAGACGGCGAAACCGGGGTTCGCTGAGAACGGCCGGTAGCGGAACGCCTCCGCGAAGTGGACGTCCGTCGTGATCCAGACCGTGTTCACGATGCCCTGGCTCTCCATGAACCGGAGGATGTCGAGCAGCTCCTGCTCGAAGCCCGTCGTCTGGTCGAAGTTCGCCCAGCCGTCGCGGCCTCCGGTCGGCGGGAACCCGGTCGGGATCGACATCGGCACGCTGGAGACGATCACCTTCCACGTGGCGTCGGAGGCGGCAAGGCTCTCCTTCAGCCAGGTGAGCTGCTCGCGTCCGAGCATCGTCTTCGGCCGGTCGACGCTGTCGGTGGCGGCGTTCGCGTCGCGGTACTGCCGCGTGTCGAGCACGAAGAGCTCCAGGTGCTTGCCCCAGCGCAGCGAGCGGTACAGCCGCTTCGGCGTGTTCGCGGCAACCGCGATCGGCGTGTAGTCGAGGAACGCCTCGAGGCCGATCGGGAGCAGGTGGACGCCCGGCGTGTACGGCGGCGTCGAGCGGGTGTCGCTGAGCGGGCCGAAGTCGTTCACGACCTCGTGGTCGTCCCAGACGCCGACGTAGCTCGTGCTCGCCAGCAGACGCTGGGACGCCGCGTCGGCGCGGTTGTAGCGCCAGTGCGCCCAGAACGTCGCGAGGTCGGGCGCCGGGCCGGGCCCCGGCACCTGCGCGTTGCCGTAACGGCCGAGCGGGTCGCACGCGTTGTCGGCGTAGATCATGTCGCCGAGGCCGACGAAGACGTCCGGCCGCAGGCCGCGGATCGTCTCCATGATCGGGAAGCCCTCGCTCGTGTCGCGGCAGACGTTCTGGCCGGCGACGTCGCCGCCGAAGGCGAGGCGCACCGCTTCGGCATCGTCAGCGGCGGGCGCGGTCTCGAAGGAGCCGCGGCTCGAGCCGACCCGATAGCGATAGTCGGTGTCCGGCTTCAGGCCGGTCAGGACGACCTGCCCGGTGTAGTCGTCGGCGGCGCGGATCTTGAGCCGCCCGACGCCGTGGTGCTTGCCGCCGGAGAGATGGACCTTCAACGTGCCTTCGCGATCGGCCCGCGCCCAGACGACGGCGGAGTGGGCCGTGACGTCGCCGACGACGACGCCGTGGGTGACGGCCGGAGCGTCGTGGCCGGTGGCCCGGACTGCCGCGCCGGCGCCGGTACCGGCAAGAGCGAAGACGGCCGCAGCGAGAACCAGGTACGGGATCCTGGACATGCTCGAAACCCCCTTCGTTCGTGATGTAGCCCGGTCCTAGCGCACTACGGCGAAACGGACAAGAGCGGGAGAGCCGGGGAAGCCCCTAGTCCGGCATCGACCGACTGACCCTGAGCGCAGCCTCGTAGTCGCCGCGGTCGCGGTGGACGGCGACTGCGCAGAGGTACGCGGCCCGCAGGGCCCGCGGCTCGCGGGTTCAGCGCGACAGCGGCGTCGAGTGCTTTCAACGCCTCGTCGTAGTTGCGAGTGTTCCGGAGAGCAACTCCGAGGCACACGAGCCGCCACGCCCGCTCGGTGGCCGTTCGAGGATGAGCCAGCGCGAGGGCGCGGTGCCGCTCGGCTCCTCGCAGGCGCCGTCGAAGCGCTTCGTTGAGATCCTCAGGATCCACAGGCTTATCCACAGGTCGGGACGCTCTTCTTTTCCAAAGACGCCCGAGTTCCTGTCAGAAGCCGTCCTTAAGCTGCGACCGGATGCGAGCGGAAGACGTCTTCGCCGGTCTCAACCCGGAGCAGCGCGCAGCGGTCGAGGCCGTGCGCGGGCCGGTGTGCATCCTCGCGGGCGCCGGCTCGGGCAAGACGACGACGATCACGCGACGGATCGCGAACCAGGTCCTGACCGGCGCGTTCCAGCCGACCGAGATCCTCGCCGTCACGTTCACCGACAAGGCCGCCGGCGAGATGCGTTCCCGGCTTCAGCAGCTCGGCGCGCACGGCATCCAGGCGCGCACGTTCCACTCGGCCGCGCTCGCACAGCTCCGGCACTTCGTCGGCGACGGGCTCGGGCAGATCCTGCCGTCGAAGGCGCTGACGCTCCAGCCGATTCGCCGCTCGCTGCCGCCGCCGTACAAGTTCCGGCCGCTCGGCGACCTGGCCGGCGAGATCGAGTGGGCCAAGAACCGGCGCCTGACGCCCGACACCTACGTCCAGTCGCTCGACGGGCACGAGCCGCCGATCCCGCCCGACCTGATGGTCAGCGTCTTCCGCCGTTACGAGGACCAGAAAGAGCGGCAAGGACGCATCGACTTCGAGGATCTGCTCGAGCTGGCGATCAGGCTCTACGACGAGGACCCGGCCGCGGCCGACACGTTCCGCGCCCGCTATCGGGCGTTCACGGTCGACGAGTACCAGGACGTCAACCTGCTCCAGCAGTCGCTGCTCGAGCGCTGGCTCGGCGACCGCGACGAGCTCTGCGTCGTCGGCGACGACTACCAGGCGATCTACTCCTTCACCGGCGCGACCCCGGAGTACCTGCTGAAGATGCAGGGCCGCGCCTTCCGGCTCGAAGAGAACTACCGCTCGACGCCGGAGATCCTCGAGCTCGCGAACCGGCTCGTGCCGAAGCTCGGCGGCTCGGAGAAGGTCCTGCAGGCGACCTGTGCGTCTGGCGAAGAACCGGTCCTCCGCGCATGCGAGGACACCGAGGCCGAGGTCGCGTCGATCGTCGCCAACATCGCGGCCTTTCACCGGGAGGGGATCGCCCACGAGGAGATGGCGGTGCTCTACCGCATCAATTCCCGCTCGGAGGAGTTCGAGGAGGCACTCGCGGAGGCCGGCATCCCGTACCAGGTGCGCGGCGGCGCGTTCCTCGCGCGGCCAGGCGCACGCGGGATGATCCGGGCGCTACGCGGCTCCACCGGCCGAACAGATGTCGCCGAGACCGTCCGCCGGACGGCGGAGGCGCAGGGACTCACGCCCACACTCCCAGGGGGAATCGGCGAGGAAGAAATCACCCGCCAAGGCGACCTCGCGCGCTTCGTCCGCCTCGCGGAAGAGTTCGGCGAGGGCACGGTCGGGGACTTCCTCGCCGACCTCCAGAGCCGCTTCGGCGAGGAGTCGGCGGGCCGAGGCGTCAACCTCCTCACCTACCACCGAGCGAAAGGGCTCGAGTTCGAGGTCGTGTTCCTGCCGCGGCTCGAGGAGGGCGAGCTGCCGTTCAAGCGCTCGCGCAGCCGCGAGGCGCTCGCCGAGGAGCGGCGTCTGCTCTACGTCGGGATGACGCGCGCGAAGCGCAACCTCGAGCTCACGTGGTCGGGCGCGCCGAGCCGCTTCATCGCGGAGCTCGGGGTCGAGACGCCCGGCGCCGACCCGACCGTCCTCAACGCGCTGAAGGCCTGGCGGCTGGAGCGAGCCAGAAAAGACGAGGTGCCCGCCTTCGTCGTCTTCCACGACACGACGCTCGAGGAGATCGCCCGCCGCCGCCCGCGCGAGCTGTGGGAGCTC
>CAWICZ010000006.1:0-33487 GCA_963834825.1 uncultured Actinomycetes bacterium
GCCGTTCCTCGACCACCGCTTCGCCCTCTGCGTGCGCTGCTCGATGGCCGGTGACCGCGGCCAGGAAGTCGTCGCGGTCAAGGGCGTACAGCCGGCTGTCGACGAGCGCCGTCACCGTCGCCGTTCGGGGCACGGTCGCAGCAGGGCGATCTCACCGAAGTAGTCCGCCCTGCATTGGCGGTCCGATGCAGCCCCTCCGCGACGATGTCGAGCTCACCCTCGCCGACGATGTAGAAGCTGTCTCCGGCGTCGCCGGCGCGGATCACGACCTGGCCGGCGTCGACCGCTAGCGGGACGAGGTTCGCGGCCACACGTTCCTTCCCCGCGACCGAAAGCGGGGCGAACATCGGCACCTGCTCGATGAGCTCCAGCTCCGGAGCTGGAGCGACCGTCCTGTCGATCGCCGCGAGGCGCCCGTACGCGAGCAGCGCAAGCAGCGGAAGGATCGAGCCGACGACGACGAACGCCCATCGCGGCCCGATCGCCGCGACGAGAGCGGGTGCTGCGATCGAGCCCAGCGCGACGCCGCCCATGGCGAGGCTCCAGACGACTCCCAGGACTCGCGTCAGGAGCTGATCGGGCACGAGGCGCTGGAGGAGGGTGAAGACGGCGACGTCCTCGACGCTGTTCGCGGCGCCGACGACCGCGAGCAGGACCACCGCCGCCGCCAGCTCGGACCAGAGGCCCATGAGGACGATCGGCGCACCCCAGAAGATCAATGCCAGCCCGAACGCGACCGCCAGCCGCGTCCCTCGGAGCGTCATCGCTCCGAGAGCGCCGATCAGGCCGCCGACGCCGATCGCGGCGGTCATGTAGCCGACTGCCTCTCCGCCCGCGTCGAAGACACGGAACGCCGCAACGACGATCAGGACGTTGAGACAGCCGCGGACGAACGTCTGCGAGACGATCAGGGCAACGACGAGCCGGGCTCTGGGCGCGCCGCCGATCGTGCGGAACCCGGCCGCCACCAGCCGGCGCACCCCGCCTTCGTCGGCGGTCGAAGCGAGGTCGATGCGGCCCTCGACCCGGAGGCGCAGGAGAGGAACGGCTGCGAGGAGAAGCGCAGCCGCGCCGACGGCGAAGACGAGCCCGGCGCTCCCGACCGAGACGAGCACGCCGGCGAGCAACGGACCGACCAGCGTCCCCAGGCTTTCGATCGTCGAGGTCGCACCGTTCGACGCGATGAGCTCCTCCGGCGTCCGAGCGAGCGACGGGAGCAAGGCCTGCAGCGCCGGCCGGATGAGCGTGATCGCCAGCCCGAGGAGCGCGGCGAACGCGAAGACGAAGGTGACGGAGCCCGCGTAGGCGGCGACGGCCGAGGCACCCAGAGCGACCGACCCGACGATCATCAGCCCGAGCAAGAAGCGCTCGCGTGGAAAACGGTCGCCGAGCGAAGCGGCGAACGGGGCGACGACTGCGGCCGGGAGGAGTCGGACGAGCCCGGCGATCCCCACTGCCGCGGCACCGCCCTCCTCGTAGGCGAACACGCCGAGTGCGACGAAGTGCGCCCACTCCGCGGCGATGGCGGCCCCCCAGGCGAGCTCCGCTCGCCGCACGTTGGGATTGCGGACAGCCGAGCCGAGTGTCGCAAGCACCTCTCCGGGGCGAATCACCCGTCCATTGAAACCCGCTGGGCCGGTTGCAACAAGGTTCCGGCGAGCTGCGATAGGTTCCGGGCGTGCTGCTCGCCCTGACGACCAATCAGGAGCTCGGCCTGGGGATCACGGCGGCAGTCTTCATCGTGTTCTCGCTGCTCTGCGCGCTCGTGATCCCGCGGAGCCGTCCCAACTTCCCCGGACGAAGGGGACTCGTCCCGTTCATCCTCGTGACGGTGATCCTGACGATCGCGATGCTCGGCGCCGTCGAGGTCTTCGCGAAGGAGGAGCACCCCGCGGCCGAAGGCGGCCAGGAGACGACCGAGACCGAGACGACCGGTACGACCGAAACGGAGTCGACGCAGACGGAAACGACGGGCACGACGACCGCCGAGCAGCCCGCGGGCAACGCGCAGGCCGGCCGGGCCGTGTTCGTGAGCCAGGGCTGCGGTAGCTGCCACACGTTCGCCCCGGCCGGAGCGACCGGGACCGTCGGCCCGAACCTCGGAGAGGTGCTCGCCGGGAAGGACGCCGCGTTCATCCACGAGTCGATCGTCGATCCGAACGCCGAGATCGCCTCCGGCTTCAGCGCCGGGATCATGCCCCAGAACTACGGGCAGGAGCTCTCGCAGCAGCAGCTCGACGACCTCGTCGCGTTCCTGCAATCCGGCTGATCGGATCGACAGCGCACGCCTCCCCGGCACGGGGAGGCAGGGTGCTCGAGCGGAGAGGGCGGGATTCGAACCCGCGACCCACCTTTCGGCAGGTACGCGATTTCCAGTCGCGCTCCTTAGGCCAACTCGGACACCTCTCCGAGCCGGTGACAGGGTATCGCGTCGCAGTCGAAGGGCCCCTTCCGGGGCCCTTCGACCCTCCAAGGTGAGGTCAGGCGCTCGCGGGCTTGTGGGCCTTGCGGACGTGATAGGCGGAGTAGCCGATCATCATCGCTGCCAGTAGGGCGAGGACGATTCCGCCGAGCGCTCCGTTCGAGAGCTCGAAGACGCTGTCGTCGGCCGACGTCACCGGCTGCGTCTGGTCGACTGAGATCGTTCCGGGAGAGGGCCGGTCCTCCGGACTGATGACGAACTGCGGGCTCGTGCCGTGAATCGCACGGTCATCCGGGCTGACGACGGGCTGAACGCCCACGCTATGCAGCGCGCGAAGGTCGCTGCCGTCCATGTCCTCGGGGATGGCCTGGGCCACCGGGGCGCTGATCGCCGCGACCGCAAATCCCAGCGCGACCAGCCTGATCGTGAACCGCTTCTTGCGCCTCATTGCCGCTCCTCCTCCGTTCGTCTCGCCATGGATACGAGGCTAGGCGCGGCGATCCGGCGCGTCGTTCGCCCCGATGACACGAGAAGTGTCAAACTCTTGACAGAGCGATGGAGTGGCAGCTCTTCACAGGTGTGCCGGATGAGGACGTGCGGCGGCTCCTGGCGATCGCACGCCGCCGAACGTTCGGGCGGAACGAGGTCGTCTTCCACCGCGGCGACCCGGCGAATGCGCTGCACCTGATCGCGTCAGGGCGCTTCGCGGTCACGATCGTCACGCCTCTCGGAGATACCGCGATGCTGGGCGTCCGCGGGCCGGGCGATGCGTTCGGGGAGCTCGCGCTCGTGTCGGGCGGTCCGGCCGAGCGCTCGGCGACCGTGGCAGCGCTCGAGCCGAGCGAGACGCGCGCCGTCCTGCAGGATGACTTCGCCCGCCTCCGTCGGGAGCACCCGCAGATCGACGCGGTTCTGGCTGCGATCCTCGCGGAGCGAGTCCGGCGGCTCTCCGAGGAGGTGACGGAGGCCTACTACCTCTCTGCCGAGGCGCGCGTGCTCCGTCGGCTGGCAGATCTGTCGGAGCTCTACGGTGGCGTCGTCGCACTGCCCCAGGAGGCGCTCGCCGAGTTGGCCGGCACCTCCCGAGCGACGGTCAACCGAGTGCTTCGCGAACAGCAGCAGCGCGGAGTGATCGAGCTGCGCCGGGCGAGGATCATGGTTCGCGATCCGGAGCGGCTCAGGCCCCGCGCGGCCGTTTAGCCGACCGAGCGTAAACTCGCCGGGATAGGACGAATCCCATCTGGGAGGTGAGAGCGCTATGCCGAAGGTGCTGATGCTGACCGGCGACGCCGCCGAGTCCCTCGAGGTCATGTACCCCTACCAGCGTCTGCTGGAGGAGGGCTACGAGGTCGAGATCGCGGCGCCGTCGAAGAAGAAGCTCCAGTTCGTCGTCCACGACTTCGTCGACGGCTACGACACGTACACCGAGAAGCCCGGGTACACGTGGGACGCGGACCTCGCGTTCGCCGACGTCGAGCCGTCCGACTACGCCGCGCTCGTGATCCCCGGCGGCCGCGCGCCCGAGTACATCCGCAACGATCCCGACTTCACCCGGATCGTGAAGCACTTCTTCAGCGACGAGAAGCCGGTCGCGCAGCTCTGCCACGCGCCGCTCGCGCTGGCCTCCGCCGGAGTCCTCGAAGGGCGCCGGACCGCCGCCTACCCGGCGCTCCAGCCGGACGTGGAAGCGGTCGGAGCGGAGTACGTCGACGGCGCCGGTGTCGTCGACGGCGCCATGGTCTCGGCCCGGGCCTGGCCGGATCACCCGGAGTGGATGCGCGAGTTCGTCCGCTTGCTGAGGGAGCGCGCGCCGGTCGCCGAACGCGAGGCGGTCGCGGTCTAGAACGACACATGGCGTCGACGACGCTCGAGCGCGATCTCGGCTCGGTCCTCCCGCGCGAGAGCATCCTCGTCGAGGGGATCGCGGCCTATCTCGGCGACGAGACCGAGGGCCGCGGGGTCCGAGGTCGCGCGGACGCGGTCGTCCTGCCGGCGACGACCGACGAGGTCGCGCGGACACTCGCGTGGTGCTACGAGCACGATGTCCCGCTGATCCCGCGCGGCGGCGGGACGGGCTTCGCGGGCGGCGCCGTCCCGCTCGACGGGGGAATCGTGCTCGGGCTCGAGCGTCTCGCCGGCGTGCGGTCAGTCGAGCCGCTGCTGTGGCGGATGTGGGTCGAGGCGGGGGTGACGACCGCAGACGTCCGTCGGCTCGCCCGCGAGAACGGCCTCCTGTTCCCGCCCGACCCCGGTGCGGGCGAGCAGTCCCAGATCGGAGGCAACATCGCCACGAATGCCGGAGGGCCGCACGCGTTCAAGTACGGCACGACCGGGGCGTGGGTCACGGGTCTGGAGGCCGTCCTGCCTCCCGGTGAGGTTGTCAGCGTCGGCGGCCCGATTCGGAAGGACGTTGCGGGCTACGACCTCAAGAGCTTGCTGATCGGCTCCGAGGGGACGCTCGGGATCATCACCGCCGCCTGGCTCCGTCTGGTGCCTGCGCCCGAGGCCGCCCTTCCGGTGGCCGGGTTCTACCCGGGGACGAGCGAGGGGTGCGCCGCAATCGAGCGGGTGCTCGGCAACGGGCTCCTCGTCGCCGCCCTGGAGTACCTCGATGGAGCGACGCTCGAGGCAGCCGGGAGGTCGTTTCCTGTCGAGCAGCCCGACGGCGCCGGCTTCCTCGTCCTCGCGGAGGCCGACGGGTCGACCGAGGAGGCCGAGCGCCTTCGCCGCGAGCTGATCGAGGTGCTGGCCGAAGGCTCGCTAGCCGTCCACGCACCGACGGGTGCGGGCACGATTGCGGAGCTGTGGCGCTGGCGTGAGGGAGTCTCGATCGCGGTGACGGCACAGCGGGGCGGCAAGGTGAGCGAAGACATCGTCGTGCCGCTCGACCGGCTGCGCGAGGCGATCGACGAAACGCTCGAGATCGGCGCGCGGCACGGGCTTCCAGCCTGCAGCTTTGGTCACGCCGGGGACGGGAACCTCCACTCGACCTTCCTCGTCGCACCGGACGACGAGGCGGGGCTCGCGCGCGCCGCCGAAGCGGTCGGTGAGCTCTTCGCACTCGCCGTCCGGCTCGGCGGCTCGATCTCAGGTGAGCACGGAGTGGGCTGGGTGAAGCGCGGTCAGCTCGCGCGGCAGTGGTCGCCCCAGGCGCTGGCGCTCCACGCGAAGATCAAGCGAGCCTTCGACCCCAAGGGGCTCCTGAACCCGGGCAAGAAGGAAGCCGAGGCCTGAGGGGGATCAGGTCGACGGCGCGCCGCCGATGAGATCGTCGACCTTCCGCTCGAACCGTCCCTGCCAGCCGACGTCGAACCGTCGCTGGGCGCGCTCGAGCTTTCGCCGGTGCCGGGTGTAGAACCGCCGCGACCACGGTGACTGCGGCTTCGCGAGGCGTACGGCGCCGGTGAAGGCGACGAACGGAACCAGCAGGCCCGCTGTTCCGACGATCGGCTTGCCCTTGAAGAAGCAAACGAGCGCGAAGAGGTAGTGGAGGACGAGCAGCGCCGAGACTGCGATGCGGTGCCCCCGGTACTCGGACGTGTCGAGCCCGAACGGCGACGCCGTGTGCAGTAGGAGCCCGGCGAGCACCGTCCCGACGATCATGGCGTCGATCGAGCTGCGGCCCTCCTGCGACCAGTAGACGTCATCGAGATGAAAGATCAGCGCCCACTCGTCGAGGACGAGCGCCGCCCCGACGCCGAACGCGATCGCCAGCAGCTCCTGCGTCGGGCTGACAACACCCGACGGAGTGAAAGCAAGCAGGCCCGCAGTGAGCGCCAGCACCACACCCGGCACTGCGTGGTGGAGGTGAACGCCGCCGACGCTGGCGCTTCCCCAGCCGTAGATACGGGCCAGCCGCGTGTAGAGGCGCGTGAGCACGAACGCGATCAGGAACGCGAGGAAGAGAAGAAAGAGCGCCTCCTTGCCGCCCTCGTGGATGTGGGTCTCGTAGCCCGGGATCAGGCGAAAGACGTTCATCGCGACGGAGACCGCCTCGGCGGCGGGCACCCGGGGCGCGAACCGGTTGAAGAGCGGGCCCGTCATCAGAGTCGTCACGATTGCACCCAGAACGAAGACGGCCATCATCTGCTCGGTCAGGACGCCCGCCTGGAGCCCGATGAGCCCGACGATCAAGATCTCGAGGCCGCGGCAGTTCACCAGCACTCCCAGGGCGTTCGACTCGCGCCACGAAAGGCCGACTGCAGGCCCCGTGAATGCGCTCACGCCCCACTTGGCGACGATCATTGCTCCGAGGAAGAGAAGCAGCCCCCCGACGTCCGCGAGCGCGAACTCGCGCAGGTCCGTGTGCAAGCCCGCGACGGTCAGCAGGACGGGAATGAGCACGATCACGACAAGGTCGTGCAGGCGACCGAGCATCGCCTGCGCAAGGCCGGGCAGCTGCGGTACCGCAGCGCCGAAGAGGAAGCCGCCGGTCAGTGCCTGGACGCCGATCCGATCGGCCACCGCGGCGGACAGGAACGTCCCGATCAAAAGCAAGGCGAAGAGGCCGGCGTCGAGCTCCTCACCCGGGCTGTACCGGCGTGCGAGCACCCAGCGGAGCGCGGGTCGAACAACGACAAACAGGAAGAGTGCGAGCGCCACCGCCAGCACGAGCTTCACGGTCGCCGACTCCGGAACGCCGTGCGGACCGGTGGCGAAGGCACTCGCGATGATGACGAACATCAGGGGGAGGGAGATGGCCGCCGCGCCGATCGCAACCGCGCCCAGCTCGCTCGAGAGCAGGTTGCGATCCTCGAGGAAGCGCGCCATCACGGGGAACGCAGTGACCGCGAGGCCGGCGCCGATGAAGAGCGCGTGGGTCACGAACGGGACCTCGGAGCCGTCCCTCGCCGTCAGCGCGCGCCACACATTGGGCTCATCGAGCAAAGCCGCGACGCCGAACCCGATTACGAACGGGACGATCGTGAGCGCGAGCGCGAGCAGGACGATCTGGCGGCCTCGCCCGCGGAAGAACCGCTGTTCGACCTCGAGCCCCACGAGCAGCATGAAGAACACGAGCGCCAGTGTCGCCAGCACGTTCAGGAACTCGAATGCCTCGAAGGGGAAGAGCTCGTTCACGAGCCCCGAGCCCGGATCATCGGCCGCTGACGCGACCGAACCTCCCAGCAGCGTCGGCCCGAGCAGGATTCCGGCCACGATCTCCCCGACGATGCGCGGCTGCTGCAGTCGCACGAATACCCAGCCGACCAGCCGAGCGGCGGCGACGATGAGGGCGAGGTCGACGAGGACGTAGGCGATGACCTCGGTCTCGCTGAGACGGTGTGCGACCTCTCCGGCGTCGGCGACGGGCAGCATCTAACGAACGTACAGCGGACGGGGAGGGATTTGAACCCTCGAAGGGCTTGCACCCTTAACGGTTTTCGAGTGCGTAGTTGACGGTTCCGCTCCTGACTGGCTGCGTTCGCTCTTACGCGCTGCTCTGCGGTTTTCGGCCCGTTGACAACCGGTCTGGCCTTCGCCTGTTGCCCTCCATCCCTGAATTTCGTTTGCACGACGTTTGCACATGTGCGTAGGAGAAGCTTGGCTCGTGCAGGGAACGAGCCTCGTTGAAGCGCAAACGCTTGCAGGGATAACGCCTGTCTTCTGGCGGATTCCTCGGGAAGAGCAGAAAAGGCAGGGATTCGAGGACGGGCAGGGCTGAGTCGTTCGAAGTCGCTGACAGGCGTTCGCTGTCGCTCAGGCGGGAAAGTTCTCAGGCTCTGGCGGTCACGGAGAAATTTCAGCTAGAAGAACAAGCGCGGTGCAGAGAAAGTAGAAGTAGCTCGATGCAACCCTTGGGGGCAATGAACGCGACGTTCTGACCCGATACAGCAAGTAGCGTGGATCAATAGGGCATAACGACCGCTTTCGTGATCGGCCGCAACTGCGTTCAGGCGAGAGCACGCTCGCCCAGGCGGGCATCTACGGTCTCGCCGCGGCGAGGTGGTCGATCCTTGCCGGGGCGCTCGTTAGGGTGTCGCTTGCTTATTCCCACAACCCGAAGGAGAACGGCCGAATGAGCGGTTACGCGGTGGCCCAGATTGACGAGATCGACGAGATCAGCGACGGCCGCTGTCCTTGGCGGCCCGTCCGGTTCCACTTCGGTATCACGTCCTTCGGCGTCAATGCGTTTACAGCTCATCAGGCGGGCGATCGGCTCATCAACGAGCACGACGAGTCACAGGAGCATGACTTGCAGGAGGAGCTGTACCTCGTCCAGCGAGGGCGCGCGACGTTCGAACTCGACGGCGAGCGGGTGGACGCACCCGCGGGCACACTCGTCTTCGTTCGCCCCGCCGTTAAGCGGACAGCGTTCGCTGAGGAGCCGGGGACGACGCTCGTCGCGCTCGGCGGAACTCCGGGGAAGGCTTACGTGCCCCAGGGCGGCGAGCTTTGGATGCCGCTCGACCATCTCTACGAGTCAGGCGAATACGCCGAGGCCGCCGATCAGGGGCGCGAGTTGATCGAAGCTCATCCTGAGTACGCGGGGCCGCTCTACAACCTCGCGTGCTGCGAGAGCCTCGCCGGGCGGACAGACGACGCGATCAAGCATCTCCGGCTCGCGATTGACCGCCACGAACCGTTCCGTTCGCTTGCTGCCGAGGACAGCGACTTCGACCCGATCCGCGACGAGGCCGCGTTCAAGGAGCTGGTTCGTGCAGCGGTCGCGGAAGCCCGGCAGAGCTAGCACCTGCTCGGTCGTCATTCCGGAGCGCTTGCCGAAGCGTATGGCGACTCGGCGGCGGACAACTCAGGCGTCGTTCGCGAACGCTGGCCCACCCCAGGCCGCTACTCCCCGAGTAGCGTCTCCGGGCAGAACGCCGCCGGAGTTTCACATCAGGCCTCTAGGCCACGCGAGTTCTGCTCTCCCGTTTGCAGAAGGTTTGCAATTCGACCGGTTGAGCCGTTTTCCACAGGGCCAGCGCTCAGAGCCGAGCTTCGGCAAAAATCGCTCGCGTGCAGGCGACTTGCAGCGGAGGGGGAGGGATTTGAACCCTCGAAGGGCTTGCACCCTTAACGGTTTTCGAGACCGCCCCGTTCGACCGCTCCGGCACCCCTCCCAGCGGAGAAGGAGGGATTCGAACCCTCGAGGCAGGGATTTCCCCACCTAACGCCTTAGCAGGGCGCCGCCTTCAGCCACTCGGCCACTTCTCCGTATCGGGCAGGATAGCCGCCTTCCCGGGCGGCTCAAACAGGTGAAATACCGACATGGCGTCACCGTTCGTCGAGCTCGAGGTCGAAGGCCGCACGGTCAAGGTCACCAACCCGGACAAGATCTTCTTCCGCAAACGGAAGGAGACGAAGCTCGATCACGTGCAGTACTACATCTCGGTCGGCGATGGGATCGTGCGGGCGCTCCGCGAGCGACCGACCTACCTGAAGCGCCATCCGGGCGGAGCGGACGACGAAGCGATCTACCAGAAGCGGGTGCCCGAGAAGCGTCCGGAGTGGATCGAGACAACACGGGTGACATTCCCGTCAGGCCGCCACGCCGACGCGCTTTGCGTCACCGAGGTGGCGCAGGTCGCCTGGGCGGCAAACCTCGCGACGATGGACTTCCATCCCTGGCCCGCTCGTCGCGCGGACGTCGACCATCCGGATGAGCTGCGAATCGACATCGACCCGCAGCCGGGGACGACGTTCAAGGACGCGAAGCGCGTCGCGGCGCTCGTCCACGAAGTGCTCGACGAGCTGGGCTACACCGGCTGGCCGAAGACATCCGGGAACCGGGGCATCCACGTCGCCTGCCGGATCGAGCCGAACTGGACGTTCCCCGAAGTGCGGCGCTGCGCCCTCGCATTCGCGCGGGAGGTCGAGCGGCGGCTTCCGCGCAAGGTCACGACGGCCTGGTGGAAGGAGGAGCGCGGCCGGCGCGTGTTCATCGACTACAACCAAAACGCCCGCGACCGGACGATCGCCTCCGCCTACTCCGTTCGCGCACGGCCTGACGCGACGGTCTCTGCTCCCGTGACCTGGGACGAGCTGCCCGACGTCGAGACCGAGGACTTCACGATCGCGACGATGCCGAAGCGCTTTGCGAAGCTCGGCGACGTCCAGGCGGGGATCGACGACGTCGTCTGCGACCTGCGGAAGCTTGTCGAGTGGGTCGAGCGGGACGAGAAGGCCGGGATCGGCGAGGCGGCGTACCCACCCCAGTTTCCGAAAATGCCCGGTGAGCCGAAGCGGGTGCAGCCGTCGCGGGCGAGACCAGAGGAGCCTGAGCCTCGGCCGGTGCCGTCGAAGGCGCGCCGCAAGCCTCGTCCAAAACGGTAGCCGACCGCAACGGGCGTGCCTTCGGGCGCTCTCGGGACACGTCCGGTGTCTGACACCGGACGTGTCCCTCGGCCAAAGCCGTCCTGGCTTGCTACGCCGCTGCGAAGGCGGAAGACGGCCATGTCCGCGCCAAGTGCTCGGACCTGGCCCAAGGGCCGGCTTTGGTTGTGGATCTCCTCAACCGGAGAAGCTGAGCAGGCTCTCGAAGGTCGGGCTGTTCGGGTCCCGCGGAGGGCGGAGCTCGCGCCACGTGCAGTCCTTCGGGTCCTTGTCGTCGCGGAAGCGGATGAACCGCGTTCCATGGCGGAACCGGTTGCCCTGCACCTTGTCGTAGCGCACTTCGGCGACGAGCTTCGGCTTGACGGCCGTCTCTTCCAGGTCGCCGGTGCCCCAGCGGTTCGGCTCGGAGAACCGACGATCCGACTTCTTGTCGATCAGCGGGACGACCTGCGCCGCGATCTGGTCGTGCCTCGAAGCGGCGACGGCGGCCGAGCCGACGTAGTCCAGCCCGCCGTCGTCGCGGTAGAGGCCGAGAAGCAGCGTCGCGATGCGGTCCGGCTTCGACTTCCAGCGGAGGCCGACGATGACCGCGTCGGCGGTCTTGTACGGCTTCACCTTCATCACCGCCTCGCGGGAACCGGGGCGGTAGGGCTCGTCGAGGCGTTTGGCGATCACGCCGTCGAGACCGGCCGCCTCGAACGTGTCGAGCCACTCGCTTGCGGCGCCGACATCGAGCGTGCGCGGTGAGAGCCGGAAGCCCTTCGCGACCTTCTCGAGCTCCTTGCGCCGCTTGGCGAGCGGCAGCTCGTGGAACGGCTTCCCGTTCCAGAGCAGGACGTCGAAGGCGATGAACTCCGCCGGGATCTCGGCGGACAGCTTGCGGACGCGGCTCTCGGCCGGATGGAGTCGCATCTGCATGGAGTCGAAGTCGAGGATGCCGTCGCGTGCGATCACGATCTCGCCGTCCAGCGCGGAGTGCGGCGGCATCAGGTCGCCGAGCGGACGGAGCTCGGGGAAGTACCGCAGCAGCGGACGCTCCTTCCTCGACCAGAGCGCGAGCTCGCCGCCGTCGTTCTCGAGCACGCCGCGGAAGCCGTCCCACTTCGGCTCGTACTGCCAGCCGTCGCCTTCCGGGAGCTCCTTGACGAGCTCGGCCTCCATCGGCGGGAACGGAACATTGGGCCCGGGCACTGCCTAAGCTTGCCCGATGCGACGCGTCGTCATCACCGGCATGGGAGCCGTCAGCCCGCTGGGCAACGACATGCCTTCCACGTGGCGTGCCGCTGTCGCCGGCGAGAGTGGGATCGACTTCATCCGGTCTTTCGACGCGAGCGGCTTCCCCGTCCGCATTGCGGCAGAGGTGAAGGACTTCGAGCCGCCCGACATCGTCTCGCCCAAGGAAGTCCGCCGGCTCGACCGGAACGTTCTGCTCGCGCTCAGGGCTGGGAAGGAGGCGCTCGACGACGCGTCGCTCGACGCGCACTACGCGCCGGAGCGGGTCGGGATTCTCTTCGGGTCGGCTATCGGCGGGTTCCTCGGGATCATGCAGCAGCACGAGGTGCTTCAGGAGCGCGGGCCTGACCGCGTCTCGCCGTACTTCCTCCCGAGCGTGCTCGTCGACTCGGCGAGCGGGCAGCTCGCGATCTCACTGGGCCTTCGCGGTCCGAACTACGCGCCGGTGTCCGCGTGCGCCACGGGCTCCCATGCCGTCGGCGAGGGTGCCGAGGTGATCCGGCGCGGCGACGCCGACGCCGTGCTGGCCGGCGGGACCGAGGCCTGCATGCATCCGCTGATCCTGGCGGGGTTCTGCGCCATGCGTGGCCTGGCGGCGGAGGAGGAGCATCCGCCGCGCGCGTCGCGTCCCTTCGATGCGACCCGCGCCGGCTTCGTGATCGGCGAGGGCTCGGGCGCGCTCGTCCTCGAGGAGCTCGAGGCGGCACGGGCCCGCGGCGCGACGATCTACGCGGAGGTTCTTGGCTACGGCACCTCGAACGACGGCTACCACATGGCGGCGCCCGAGCCGGAAGCGATCGGAGTCGCCGACATGATGCGCGCCGCGCTCGAACGCGCAAAGGTGGAGCCGGAGCGAGTCGGCTACATCAACGCCCACGGCACGTCGACGCCGCTCGGCGACGCCGCCGAGACCAAGGCGATCAAGGACGTCTTCGGCGACCACGCCTACCGTCTCGCGGTCTCCTCGACGAAGTCGACGATGGGACACTGCTTCGGCGCAGCGGGCGCGATCGAGGCGCAGATGGCCGCGCTCGCCGTCCACCACGGCGTCCTGCCGCCGACGATCAACTACGAGAACCCCGACCCGGTCTGCGACCTCGACTACGTGCCGAACGAAGCGCGAGAGGTCAGAGGTCGACGTCGCCCTCTCGAACGCGATGGGCCTGGGCGGCCACAATGCCTGCGTGCTGGTCGGGAGAGTCGAGTGAGCTACATCGTCAACGAGGGCGTCGAGCTGTACGCGGGCGAGCACTCGACACCAGACCCCGACTTCTTCCGGCGGCTGGAGGAGGAGACACGCGCGATCAGCGACTTGCCGCAGATGATGGTCGGGCCGCTCGAGGGGCAGTTCCTGGGCTGGCTCGTCTGGCTGTCCCAGGCGCGACGCGTGCTCGAGATCGGGACGTTCACCGGCTACTCGTCGATCTCGATGGCGCTCAACCTTCCTCCGGACGGGCGGATCACAAGCCTCGACGTGAACGAGGAGACGACGGCGGTCGCCCGCCGCTACGCCGAGGAGGCCGGCGTTGCCGACCGGATCGACTATCGCGTCGGCCCGGCGATCGAGGAGCTCGGCCGGCTCGACGGGCCTTTCGATCTCGTCTTCATCGACGCCGACAAGGAGAGCTACGTCGACTACTACGAGAACGTGCTGCCGAAGCTTGCCGAGCGAGGGTTCATCATCGCCGACAACGTCCTCTGGTCGGGGCGGGTGATCGAGGACGGCGGCGACGAGAGCACGCAGGCGATCAAGCGCTTCAACGACCACGTTGCGGCCGACGATCGGGTCGAGTGCCTGATGCTGACGGTCAGGGACGGGATGACGCTGATTCGACGGCGTCGGGCGTAAGCTCGGCGAGCGAGTCCAGGACGACGTCGGCGAGCCCGAGCACGTCGGCGGGAGGTGGGAAGTGCGGGTTCGGGATCGCGATCACGCGCATGCCGGCCGCTTTCGCCGAGCGGATGCCTGCGGCAGAGTCCTCGACGGCGACGACCCGCTCGGGAGCGACGCCCAGCCGCCGCGACGCTTCCAGGTAGACGTCAGGCGCCGGCTTGCCGCGCTCGACCTCCTCCGAGGAGACCGTCGCGCGAAAGAGATCGGCGACGCCCATCAGCTCGAGGGCGAGATCGATCAGCTCACGGTTCGACGACGACGCGAGCCCGAGCGGCCAGCGCGCGCCGATCCGCCGCACCGCCTCGACGGCGCCGTCGACGAGCGGCAGCCGCTCGCGGTAGCGCTCCTGCATCCGCTCGACGACGAGGCGGTTGAGCTCCTCCGGCGGCTCGGCGAGGCCGAGCTCCTCGTGCATGTAACGCGACCACTCTGTCGAGCTCATGCCCATCATGTCCGCCTGCGCCCGCCCGTGCCAGCGGCCGCCGCGCTCACGGGTCAGCGCTTCCCGGACCTCGTCCCAGACCTGCTCGGTGTCGAGCAGGAGGCCGTCGAGGTCGAAGACGACCGCCTCGGTCACGCGCTCGCGTACCCCTCCCTGACGTAGACGAGCGCGGGCCTGCGGGAGCCGACCTCCGTCCACTCGACCCGGGCGACGAAGAACGTGTGGTCCCCGGTTGGGTGCTCTGCCTCGACGCGGCAGCGGAGCCAGCCGAGGGCGCCGGCGATCAAGGGCGGGCCCGGAACATCGTCGCGAAGCTGGATGCCCGTCCACATCGCGATCGGCGGGACGCTGCGGGCGAAGTGTTGGGCGAGCGCCTCCTGGTCCGCCGCGAGCAGGCTGACGCCGAACTCGCCGGCGCCGCGGAGCAGCTCGTGGAGCGCCGCCTGGTGTCCGAGCGCAAAGCCGACCAGAGGAGGTTCGAGCGAGAGGGAGACGAGCGAGCCGACTGTGAGACCGACGCGAGTCTCCTCGAGCTGAATCGTGACGATGCAGATCGCGGACGGTGACGAGCGCATGACTTCACGCAGGTCGTCGCCCGTCACCACCTGGTCGATGCTACGTCTAGTGCTTGTGGCAGAGGCGGTCGTTCAGCTGGTCCAACTTCGCGTTCATCGCCTGCTCGTGGGCGACGAGCGCGGACGCGCGAGGGTTGAACCGCGGCAGGCCCTTGGCCTGCCACTTGATGTCCGGCGTGACGCCGGGCCCCTCGACGGTCATGCGGTAGGCCGCGCCGTTCCCCGGGCCACGGAGGCCTCCGCGGTAGCCCCGCGGGTGCGCATAGCCGCCCTTCAGCGGGTTTCTCGCGCGGAACGTGTAGCAGAAGACGCCCGTGGGCCTGTGCGCCACGAAGGAGTTCTCGCGCCGCCAACCGGGCCCGTGCGTCGAGCCGAACGTGTCGAGATACACGGCCCGGCCGAACTTGTCGAGGCGGGCGCCGTGGCGGCTCGTCTTGAAGCCGTGGACCGGGCGGCCGCGATACGTCAGGCGGCCGAAGATGTGGTGGAAGCGGCCGTGCCACGACCAGTCCGTGTAGCCCTCGAGCACGGCGAGCTCGCCGCTCCAGTGCGAGAGGTGGAGAGCCCAGGCGCGCTGGGTCGGCGTCCAGGGCGCGAACCCGAGGTTCGGGAGCAGCCGGCGCCAGCGCTGGATCGCCCAGTAGGAGCCGTCAGGCGCCTTGCAGGCGACGACGAGGTGAGCGAGGGGCGGCCCGTCGTAGGGCTGACAGGCGTTGCGGAACCGAAGCTTGCGGCCGAACGTGCCCCAACCGCCCGCGCGGTCGATCCTGAACTGGACCTGCCTCCTGGCCGTCGTCGGATGCAGGGCGTTGATCGCGCCCCAGGCAAGAACGCCCCACGGTCTCCCATGCGCGCGATAGGAGACCATCGCCTTCCCGTCGCGGGAAACCTTCAGCCTCACATTGGTGGCATTGCGGTCCAGCAGCTGCGACGCCGCGGCCGGCGGAGTCAGTACCAAAGCGACCGTGACGGCAAGTATCAGTCGGCGCAAGGAGCCCCCGCGAGCCGACTCTACCGGTCACTCGTCCGTGTCGCCCAACTCGTCGGCGAGCAGCGCGACGGCGAGCGAGCGCCAGGCCAGGTCGCGGTCTTCGATTAGCGCGTCGAGCAGGAAGGCCGCCCGGGGAAGACCGGCGGCCTGCTCGTGCAGCCGGCGCAGCGACGCCTCGAGCTCTGCGCGCCGCGCCGGCGAGTCGAGCTCGTCGGCGAATCGGCTGACGGCCGTACCGTCGAGCTCGAGCTCGCGGTGCGGGTCGCCGCCGGCGGCCAGCACCAGGAGCGCTCTGCGCAGGGCCGATTGGAGCTCCTCATTGAGAACGGAGACCTGCTCGCCGGCGACGAGTGCGAGCATTGCGCAGGCCTGCGCGTCACCCCACTCGCGAAGCGACGGCTCGAGCTCCTCGAGGATCCGCCGCTCGTCGACCATCGACGAATCGTAGGCTCGACGGGGACGGGACGAATCCCGTCCCCATCGAGGAGAGACGCTACGACCGGCTCGGCGCTGCTCGGTCCATGGCGATCTCGTCACCGGTCCGGCTGACATACCAGCTGCCGAGGAGGCCGATGCCGAGCACGAGATGCAGCCAGTCGTCGGCCATGTTGATCGGCACGAAGTTGGCGTCGCTGCTGGCGGAGACGATAAGGCCGTAGGCGAACAGGACGATGTAGATCAGGCCCGATCCGAGCAGGTACGTCCGTGCTCCTTCCCAGGTCCGGGCCAGCGCGATGCCCGCGATCCCGAAGAGCAGGTGGACGATGTTGTGGAGGATGCTGACCTGGAAGATGCCCAGGAGCTCGGAGGGCGAGTCGTTCCCGGCGAACTTCATGTCGCCGACGTTCGTTGTGACCCCCGGGATGAACCCGAGGACGCCGGCGGCCAGGAAGGCAATGCCGAAGACCAGCGCAAGTGTCTGCGCCAGTGAGCGTTGGGTGCTCATGAGTCCTCCATGAGTGGTTGGGTTTCAGCGGATTCGCGGAATCCGGGTGTCCGGTTCGGCGGAGAGTTTGTGCTTCCTGCCACAGCCTGGTGCGGACGCGAGATCGTCGATAGACAATCCGATTTGACAAGGCGGGAGCCAGGCCGGAGGATGCTCGCGGCCGAGTTCCGGGAGGGAAGGGGGAGGAATGTCGAAGTCGGGTCTGCCGCGCCTGGCGCTGCTTGGGCTTGCGGTTTTGGCAGTGATTGCGGTTGCAATCCCCGCGGCAGGAGCCGCGCGCGGCGCGAAGCCTGCCGCCACGCCTGAGGGGAAGGTGCTGCGCACGCTCAAGGATCGATATGCGAGCAAGGCGTTCTGGCGCGCGATCCCGCGCCGGCAGGCGCTGTCGCGGCGTGGCCGCGCGGCGAGCATCCGGCCGGCGAAGTTCCGCTCGTTCACCCTCGACCGTGCGCGTCTTCGCGTGGTCCTCGCCAAGGCGCCGCGCGAGCGCACGGCCGCCGCCCGGCGGCAGCCGTTCGTGATCTCGCTGCCCGCTCCCGGCGGTTCGTTCCAGCGCTTCGCGGTCGAGGCCTCCCCGATCATGGAGCCCGCGCTCGCCAGGAAGCATCCCGAGATCAGGACCTACGCGGGCACCGGGGTCGACGATCCCGCCGCCACGATCCGGCTGGACGTGAGCCCGCTCGGCTTCCATGCATCGGTCCGCTCGCCGAAGGGGGTCTGGTACATCGACCCGGCCTTCCGCGGCGACCGGAGCAGGCACCTGAGCTACTACGCCCGTGCGCTGAAGAATCCCCGCGGGAGGTTCGTCGAGCGCGACGGCGACGCCGAGCAGCTCGCCGAGGCGGTCCTCGAGCAGACGAGGGGCCCGTCGGTCGGCTCCGTCCTCCGCACCTACCGGCTCGCCCTCCTCAGCGACCCGTCGTACTCGCTCGACTCGGGCGGCCCTGCCCTCGTGACTGCCGCCAAGGTCGCGCTGATGAACCGCGTCAACCAGATCTACGAGGACGAGACCTCGATCAGGCTGATCCTGATCGGCGAGAACGACCTGCTCAACCTCAACACGCCGGCGCTCGCGACGGAGCAGTACGGGCCGTGCGGCGCGGCCGCGTGCTTCACGGCCGCTCAGCTTGCCGCGGGCTGCACCGGCGGGCTGTTGAACCGCAACCGGATCGTGATCGGGCAGATCGTCGGCGCGACCCGGTTCGACGTCGGCCACATCATCCTCGGCGAGGACGGCGGCGGGGTCGCCGGGCTCGCGGTCGTCGGCGGTGACGGCAAGGCCCGCGGCTGCACAGGGCTCCCGAATCCGTTCGGCGACTTCTTCGCCGTCGATTACGTCGCGCACGAGCTGGGTCACCAGTTCGCGGGCAACCACAGCTTCAACGGCAACCAGCTCAACTGCTCGGGCGGCAACCGCAACGGAGGGACGTCGGTCGAGCCGGGCAGCGGCTCGTCGGTCATGGCCTACGCGGGCATCTGCCGCCAGGACGACCTCCAGCCGCACAGCGACCCGTACTGGTCGCAGCGGAGCTTCGAGGAGATCGCCACGTTCGTCAGCTCGACACGGCCGCCGATCAACGAGGTCCAGAACGCGGCGCTGCGCGACTTCTCCGGCGGCGACGAGGTTCAGGTCGCCAGCCTGACCGGGTTCAGCCCGGCCCAGGACGCGTTCCAGGTGCAGATCGGAGGCGCCGACTCGGCGCTGATTGGGCTTGGCGGCCTCGCCGTCACCGACGCGAATCTGACGACCGCAATCAACGCGATCCCGGGCTTCGCCGGGACCGTCACGGTCACGGGCTCCGGCAACGCCGGCTTCACGGCGACGTTCGGCGGTGCCTCCGGGGCGAGCGACGTCGCCAACCTCTCGGTCGTGAACTGCGCGCCGAGCTGCAGCGGGCTGACGACGGAGAGCTTCAAGGGCGGACCGACGAACGATTCGTTCACGCTCAACTTCAACGGGACGGACACAGTTCCGATCGTCCGGGGCTCGAACTACACGGCCGCCGGCATCCAGGCCGCGCTCCAGGGCGTGAACGAGGTGCAGCAGGTTGCCCTGACGGGCTACGACACGGACGGCGACTCCTACACGCTCAACTTCGGCGGCGCCGACACCGTCCCGATCACGCGGGGGCAGAACAACACCGCCGCGGGCATCCAGGCGGCGCTCCAGGGCGGCAACGAGCAGCAGCAGGTGGCCTTCACGGGCTTCAACGGCGCCACGTCGTCGTTCCAGGTTCAGATCGGCGGCGCGAGCTCGGCCGTGATCGGGTCCGGTGGCCTGGCGTACACCGCCGCCGGCATCGCCGCCGCGGTCAACGCGATTCCCGGCTTCGCCGGGACGGTGACGTCGAACAACCCGAACAACGGTGGGTTCACGCTCACCTTCTCCGGCGCGTCGGCGAACACCGACGTCCCCTCGATCGCGATCATCAACCTCACTTGTCCGGCGGCGTGCTCGGACGCCGTCCGCGAGATCGTCAAGGGCACGACCGGGGTCGCCGGGTGGCTCGCCGGGTCGACCGTCACGATCTCGAATCTCACCGACGCCGGCTACTCGGTCAGCTTCAACGGGCTCGGCGACGTCGGCGAGCTCACGGTGACGAACACGTCGGGGGTCACCGGCGCGGTGACGACGACCACACAGGGGACGTTGGGGATCCTTCCCGTCGGCGCGACCGGCGTCGTCGCCGGTTTCGGAGGCGGCGCGTTCGAGGGGTCGGGCTTCCAAGTCTCGTTCGGCGGCGTCCTCGCGGCACAGAACCTGAACTCGCTGAGCCTGACGAACCTCGTCGGTGCCACCGCATTTGTCGGGGAGATCGCCAAGGGCGGGGCCGTCGACAACCAGGGCAACACCGTCACGCCGACGGGTAACACGCCGCCGGTCGTCGATGCTCCCGCCTCGTACACGATCCCGTACCGGACTCCGTTCGCGCTCACCGGGAGCGCGACGGATGGGGACGGGGACACGCTGACCTACCTGTGGGAGCAGAACGACATCGGCGCGGCGGCGATCGCACTCGTCAACCCGGCCAAGGTCACCGGGCCGCTCTTCCGCCAGTTTGGCACGGCGATGGACAGCACGGTCTACGACCCGACGGTCTACAACTCGCCGGGCCTCAACGCGGTCGGGACGAACCCGACCCGCGTCTTCCCAGACCTGGCGCAGATCCTCGCAGGGAACACGAACGCCGCCACGGGGGACTGCCCCGGCGCGCCGGCGCCTCCGCCGCCGACGTCGGGGGGATCGAATGTCCCGCCGGCGCTGGTCGACTGCTACTCGGAGTTCCTGCCGACCGCCGGCTACGCCGGACCGATGCACTTCCGGCTCACGGCGCGTGACGGGAACCCGGGCGCGGGCGGGATCGGGAGCGAGGACACCGAGATCGTGCTCGCGCCCGCCACCGGGCCGTTCCTCGTCACGTCGCACGGGGCTGGCGGGACGGTCGACGGCGGGAGCAGCCAGAACGTGACGTGGGACGTCGCCGGCACGAACGCGGCTCCGATCGGCGCGGCGGAGGTGCGGATCACGCCTCTCCACCGACGGCGGCTTCACGTACCCGCACGTCCTGGCCGCCGCGACCGCAAACGACGGCTCCGAGGCCGTGACGCTGCCGAACGTCGCTACGACGGGAGCCCGGATCAAGGTCGAGGCGGTCGGGAATGTCTTCTTCGACGTCTCCGACGCCGATCTGACGATCAGTGCATTGCCGGTGGTCGGGAACGACGCACCGGCCGGGGGTGCCGTCGTCCAGTACAGCGACGCGCTCTCGCCGACCGTGACGATCTCCGCCACCGACGCCGACACGGCCGGCTCGGCGTTGTCGGCTTCGGCTACCGGCCTCCCCGCGGGGCTGACACTCGCGGTCGGAATGACGTCGGCGAACGGCCGGACCTGGACGGTCGCCGGAAACGTCACGGCGGCACCGGGGACGTACCCGGTGACGGTCACGGTGACCGACGACTGCCGGTCACGCAGTGACGACTACGTTCACGATCAGGGTCGCGCCGGAGGACGCGGCGGCGACATACACGGGCGACACGCTGGCGTTCTCCGCGCCGGGTGGGTCCTGGGCGACGCTCCTTCTGCGGGCGACGGTCGTGGACAGCGCGGACGGTGCGCCGGGAGACATCCGCAACGCCTCGGTGACGTTCAAGCAAGGCGCGGCGACGCTGTGCGGGCCCGTCTCGGTTGCCCGGCTCGGAACTGACCCGGCGGTCGGCACGGCGAGCTGCACGGCGTCAGTTCCTCGCGGCAGCCATGTGGTCGACGTCGTCGTCGGCAGCTACTACACGGGCAGCGCAAGTCGCACGGTCGTCGTCCGGCGGGCCGAGGACGCGAAGGTGAAGGCCGACGGCAGGATCGTCGCGGCTGACTCCGCCGGCACGCACGCGGCCGACGGCGGCTCCCGCGTCGAGTTCGAGCTCGACGGCCGGTTCAGGGACAGCGGGCGGAACTACCTCGACGGGGACGTCGAGATCGAGTTCCGCTCCGGCGGCAGGCGCTACGAGCTCGAGAGCAGCGGCCTCGACTCGCTGGGCGTCTCAGGCAGCGTCGCCGAGCTGCGCAGTACCGCGAGCCTCTCCGACACCACGGGCAAGCGGGCTGTCCGCGTCGCGAGCGGCCTGACGCTCCAGATCGTTGCCGTCGACGGCAGGCGCGACTGGATCGCGATCACAGCCTGGAACGGCAACACGCTCGTCTTCTCGTCCCGGTGGAGCGGGACGAAGACGCTGCTCCAGCGGCTCGACGCCGGACGGGTCGACGTCGACGATTGAACGATGAGGGGGCGCCGGGCTCGTCCCCGGCGCCCTTCTAGCGCCTGACCCGGCCGCAGACGCGCTTGGCGACGAAGTCGTCGGCGCCGTGGTTGAGCGCGTGCTGCTGGAGCGTCAGGCAGAGGCTGCTGCCGATGCGGGCCGTCGAGCGGACGCGGATCCGGATGCCGGCTCGGCGCGTCACGGCGGTGTCGCCGGGGAACTCGAGCAGCCAGGCCGCCTTGCCCGCGAGGCGGAGCTGGCGCGAGAGAGCGTTGACGGAGACGCGTAGCCGAAGCGAATCGGCCGACGTCGCCTGGTAGCGGTACGTGACGACAGTGCCGGGGCGGAGCACGGGCTGGCTCAGGCGTGAGCTCCAGTCCGGCGGCGGCCCGGGTCGGCCGGCGCTCGCTGCGCCCGCGCACAACGCGGCTGTAAGAGCGGCGGCGAGGATGCGAGCGCTCATAGCCATCGGCCGGAATTCTGCCCTCTCCGCTCAACCATGCGGTTCCCGCTGCCCTCTAGACTCGCCCGACCCCGAGCCTAGGAGGCTGAAATGGCAGTGCCAGGCCCTGTCCACGCAGAGCTGAAGACGCAGATTGTGTTTGTAGGGAGCGGGAAGGACGAGCTCCTGTCGATCGTGGTCGATCAGAAGGCAGCTGCCGTCGAGAAGTTCCCGTCGAGCGGGCTCTTCAAGCTTACGAGCGACGGCTCGCCGATCTGGGTGAACGTCGCGAACGTGCTCTACCTGGAGCCCGTCAAGGTAGTGGAGTGAATCTCGTTACCGGCTCTGGTCTTCGGAGCGGCGGGGGTGGGATTCGAACCCACGGCCCGGGATTAGCCGGGCAGCGGTTTTCAAGACCGCCCCGTTCGTCCGCTCCGGCACCCCGCCTGAGGACAGGGTATCTCGGGCCACGACCGGTGTCTGACCCCGGGCATGGCCACGGACGGCAGGCGACCTATCCTTTCAACGGACGGCGTGACACTTCCGTGATGGGGTCAGACCCCGAAGCGGGAACGCACGCAAGTGGCACGCAATTGTGACGCACGCTCCACGGAACGGCTTCGCCAGGCGGACGGACACGGCTGAGCCGTGGACGAATCGTTACGCCCGCGTTCGGGGTCTGACCCCGGTCGCCCGGCGCTACGCGCTCGGCCGAACCCGGTCCGGCGCGCCGAACTCCCGCAGCGCCTCCGGAACCTCGCCGCCGAAGTTCTCCAGGATCGCCAGCACCCACCGGTCGGTGACGGCGGTGCCGTTCAGGGTGTGGACGAACTCGGTGCCGCTGCCTGCGCGATAGCGGACGCCCAGCCGGCGGGCCTGGTAGTCGGTCGTGTTCGACGCCGATGTGATCTCCCGGTAGCGACCCTGGGACGGGAACCACGCCTCGATGTCGTAGCGCTTCGCCGCCGCGGCGCTGAGCTCGCCGGCCGCGATGTTCAGCACGCGATAGGGGAGGCCGAGCTCCTGAGCGAGCCGCTCTTCGACCGCGAGCAGCCGCTCGAGCTCGTCCCAGGACGTCTCGGGGAGCACGTACGAGAACATCTCGACCTTGTTGAACTGATGGACGCGGAACATCCCGCGCGTGTCGCGCCCCGCCGCGCCGGCCTCGCGCCGAAAGTTGGCCGAGAACGCCGTGTAGCGGAGCGGCAGCGAGTCGGCGTCGAGGATCTCGCCCATGTGCAGCCCGGCGAGTGCGACTTCTGACGTGCCCGTCAGGTAGAGGCCGTCTTCGCCGATCTCGTAGTACTCGGACTTCTCGGCCGGGAAGAAGCCGGTGCCGTACATCGCCTCCTCCCGCACGAGCACCGGCGGCAGTACCGGCGTCAGCCCTTCCGTGACGAGTCGGTCGAGCGCCCACCAGTAGAGCGCGAGCGCCAGGCGGGCCGCGTCGCCGACGATGTAGCCGAAGCGGGAGCCGGAGAGGCGGGCGCCGCGCTCCATGTCGAACCAGCCCAGCTCGAGATGCTCTGGCCCCTCGGGGCCGGGCTCGCCGACTCGACGCTCCTCCCGGGCGTCGTCCTCGGTCGCGCCGTCCGGAACCGACTCGTGCGGTGGGTTCGGTACCTGGGCGAGCAGCTCGTCGCGGCGCCTCTCGGCAGTCGCAAGCTCCTCCTCGAGCCGCTGGAGTTCCTCCTTGACCTGCCTCAGCTCCTCGACCTGCTCGGGCGTCGGCTTGCCTTTCTGCTTCTGTCGCGAACGCAGCTCGTCGACCTGGGGGATCAACTCCCGCCAGCGCGCGTCGGCGTCGAGCAGCTCGTCGAACGCGTCGGCGCCTCCCTTGCGCGCGACGTCTGCCCGGAAGCGATCCGGATCGCTGCGCGCGGCCCTGAGATCGATCATGTGCCTAGGACTGGGTCAAGAACGCGACGAGATCGCTGAGCTCCTGCTCCGTCCCGCTCCAGGTGGGCATCACCCCGTCCGGGAAGCCCGGTTCGACGTACGCGCCCGGCTGGGTGATCGACTGGCGGGTGAACTCCTCGACCGGTTGACCGGCCTTCTCGGCGAGCGCGGCGAGATCGTTCAGGTGCGGACCGGTCTGGCCGGACGATCCGGCAGGCTCGAAGGCGTGACAGCCGCCGCAGCCTTTGGTCTCGAACACCATCGCACCGGCCTTTGGATCACCCTGAGGCTGCGGCTGGGCCTGGGGCTGCTCTCCGATCACCGTCTCGGCGGTCGGCGAGACGGTCTCCTCACCGCCGCAGCCGGCGAGCAGTGCACCGAGAACGGCAATCAGGGCGACGCGGCGCACGGCGGCGATTCTAACCTCGCGGCAGACTACGCCCCGCTGCCATGACCGCTGCCATCTCACGATTCGTCGCGCCCCGTCGCGAACTGGTGCTCGCGGGGGCCCTGGCCTGCGTCGGGTCGGCGCTGCTCGTCATCCTCGCGCCGCCGACTGGAGACGCCCCCGCGCACCTCTATCGGACGCTGCTCGTGCGCGAGGGCGTCTTCGTCTGGGACAACCTCTGGTACGGCGGTCACTATCCGCTCGCCTCCTACAGCCTCCTCTACTACGTCCCTGCGGCGCTCGTCGGGAACCTGCCGCTCGTGTTCGGTGCCGTCGTCCTGTCGGCCGTCCTGTTCGCGTCGCTGGTCGAACGGGAGTGGGGAGCGGCGGGCATCTGGCCGGCCCGGGCGTTCGGCGTGCTCGCGGCCGGGCCGATCTTCGTCGGCACCTACAGCTACGCGCTCGGCCTCGCCGCCGGGCTCGGAACGTTGTGCGCGCTCCAGCGCGGACGCAAATGGCTGGCCGCCGTAGCCGCCGCACTGACGCTCGGCTTCAGTCCGCTCGCCTTCGTCTTCCTCTGTCTCGCGCTCGTCGCGCTGGCGCTGGTCCGCGGACGCTTCGGCCGCAGTGCTGCCGTCTTCGCCGCGGTCATCGCCGCGATCGGCGCCGTGCAGTTCCTCGCCCTCGTCCGGTTTCCGAGCAGCGGCCCGTATCCGTTTCGGCTGCTGGAGCTCGGCGCCGTGCTCACGGTCACCGTCCTCGGAGCGGCGCTGGCGCGGCAGACGTCCCGAGGAGCGCCCCTCGCAGCGTTCTTCCTCGTCTGGGGCGCGGCCAGCGTGGTGATGTTCATCGTCGCGACACCGGTGGGGGAGAACCTCACGCGGCTGCGCTCGCTCGTCTTCCCGCTGATGCTCTTGACGGCGTTCGTGGCGAGATTCCGCCCACGGTGGCTGGCCGCGCTGGCCCTCTCGGCGGCGCTCGTCTACAACGTCGCGCCCTACGTCGCGCCGATGCTCGAGCGAACCGACCTGCGTCCGGCTCACGGCGCCTTCTGGGCGCCCGCCCTCGACTTCCTCCAGGAGCGTTCAGGTCCGAACTACCGAGTCGAGGTCGTCCCGACCTTCGACCACTGGGAGGCGTACTGGCTCCCTCGTGCCGGCATCCCGCTCGCCCGCGGGTGGTACCGGCAGATCGACATCGCGCGCAACGAGCTCTTCTACGAGAAGCCGTTGGCCGCCGCCGCCTACCGGGACTGGCTGCGGCGGATGGGCGTCCGCTACGTCCTCCTGCCCGAGACCCGCCTCGGCCAGAAGGGCGAGGAGCGCGAGGCGGCCCTGCTGCGCTCGGGGAGCTCGGGTCTCGAGGAGGTCTTCTTCGACGGCAAGGTCGCGATCTACGAGCTTCCCCGGCCCGCGCCGATCCTGACCGGCCCCGGCTCGCCGCGAGTCACGCGGCTCGACCACAGCCGGATCGAGGGCGTGCTCACCGAGCCGGGCAGCTTCCTGCTGAGGATCCGCTACACCCGCTACTGGCGCGTTCGCTCGGGCTCGGTCTGCGTCGAGCGCGTCGCAGGTGGGATGACGCAGCTCAGGGCGACGCAGCCGGGGCGCTTTGCGCTCGCCGTGCCGGAGCAGCCGGCGTCGCTCGTTCGCCTGCTCGTGGGGCGACCCCCGGCGCGCTGCTGAGGGCGAGATAGCCGGCGAGCCCGGCGATGATCACGTCGTTCGGCGAATCGTTGACGAGGAGCGAGACGGCCAGGGCGACGAGGTACGCGGTCAGCAGCGCTCGTCGCTCTCGGAGCGCAAGCAGCGCGAGCACGACGATCCCGCCGCCGACGAGCAGGCCGACGCCCCAGCCCGAAGTCGCTCGAAGCCACGACAGCTCGAGGCGGCGCCAGAAGTCCTCGGCGAGCCCTGCCGGTCCATCCGACAGCGCCTCCGTCACGTGACTCCCTCCGCCGAGCGCGAGGGCCAGCGCGAGAACACCGGCGGCCGCCGCCGCCGCGATCGCCGTGCGCCTGGTCAGCCCGTACTCCAACGCGATGAGGACCCCGTAGCCGGCGAGGAGGACGAGGACGCCGCCGCCGTCGGCTCCGAACTGGCTTCCGCCCACGGTGATCAGCGCGAGCGCCGCGACGGCTCCGAACGCCCAGAGCCCGAATCGCCGGCCCAGGATCGCCGCGCCGGCGAGGGCCGGCGCGAGCAGCAACGTCGCGAGCAGGTTCGAGAGGCCGTAGAAGCGAGCGTTCTGGGTCGGGCCGAGCGGGGACAGGGCGACCCAGCGGTCGTCGATCGCCATGGCAACCAGGTAGGCGGCGAGCACTCCGGCGAGCAACAGCCCGTGGGCCACGAGCGGCAGCCGCGCGAACACCAGCGCTGCGGCGGCGAAGAGGACGATGACCAGCACGTCCACCCAGACCTCGGTCGCACCTGCGATCCCGAGCGCAAGGTTGGCGAGCAGCACGGCTGCGAGCCCCGGCAGGACAGCTGTCGGGACGAAGACCGCGAGCGCCACGAGCAGGGCCAGGGAGACGAGGAGGACGGCGGTCTTGGCGTCGCGATTCGCCCTGATCCGCGCGTCCAGCGCCGGTGAGCTCCGAAACGGGGTCGTCCGCCGCCGTCGAGCCGAGCCGACCCTCCCGATCGAGTGCGGTCGGCGCCACGTCGACGATGGAGACGAGCCCCGGGATTCGCGTCGACTCGGACGTAAGGAGACCCCGGTACCCGGGGCCGAGGACGGCGATCGGGTAGCGACGATCGTTGGGCTGTAAGCCTCCTCTGGGGAGGCCGAGCACGATGACGCGGCCGGCAGGCGGGCCCTGGGCAAAGTCGGCCTCGACGAGACGATCGCCGGGAGGATTGTCGCCGAGAAGCGAGTTGCGGACCTCGCCCCGTTCGAGCGCGGCGAGCGCGCGCGCCGCGCTCGTCTCCGGCCCTGCATCGGGCACGAGCAGGCCGACGGCGCCCTGCTCCGACAGCGGACGCAGGTCGGCGAGCTCGAGCCCGGGAACGACGACGACACGGAGCTCAGCGGCGCCCGCGGGCGCCGCGTACCCCGCGGCCACGAGCAGGGCCAAAGCTAGAATTTTCGGCATGAAACGCAAGGGTTACGGACGGGATTTCGGCCTGTCGGCACGCATGGTGACGACGTTGTTCCTCCTCGGCGCGCTGTACGTCGCGTTCTTCGTCGTGCTCGTCAGCGTGATCCAGGCGCCGTTCTTCCTCATCCTCGTCTTCATGGGCGGGCTGGCGTTCCTCCAGTACTTCACCTCGGACAAGATCGCTCTCGCCGCCTCGCGCGCGAAGATCGTCGATCGCGACGAGGCCCCTGAGCTGCACGACATGATCGAGCGGCTCAGCGCGATGGCCGACCTGCCCAAGCCGCGAGTCGCGGTCATTCCGACCGACATGCCGAACGCGTTCGCCACCGGCCGGAGCCCGAAGCACGCGGTGGTCGCCGTGACCGAGGGCCTCTGGAACCGGCTCAGCAAGCCGGAGATCGAGGGCGTCCTCGCCCACGAGCTCTCGCACATCGGCAACCGCGACGTCGCGATCATGACGATCTCGAGCTTCTTCGCCATGGTCGCCGCCCTGCTGATGCGGATGGGCCTCTGGGGCGGGATGTTCGGCGGCGACCGCGACCGCTCCGGCGGCGCGCCGGTCTGGCTGATCATGTTCGCCGTCTCGTTGGTGACCTACGTGCTCAGCTACGTGCTGATCCTGATGATCTCGCGCTACCGTGAGTACGCGGCCGACCGCGGCGCCGCCATCATCACCGGGGCGCCCGAGAACCTGATGAGCGCACTCCAGCGGATCTCGTCGAACATGACGCAGATCCCGCAGCGCGACCTCCGCGAGATGCAGGGCATGAACGCGTTCTTCATCGTCCCGACGAGCGTCAAGTCGACGTTCGCCGAGCTCTTCATGACCCACCCGCCGATGGAGAAGCGGCTCGCGCGGCTGGCCGAGATCGCGCGCGAGATGGGTCGTCCGGTCTAGGTCTAGCCTGGGCTTCCGAGACGCCCTCTTCGGACGGAGGGGCCTGAAGAAGGCCGAGCGGGAGGCTCTCTTCGCGCTGCCGGCTGCTGCGGTGACGATGGACGTCGAGCTGGGACTGCGCTCGGCCGGCGTCGCCGCGGTGATCTTCAAGCCGCTCTCGGCCGGAGAGTTCGTACGGGCCGAGAACGAGCTGCAGGAGCTGCTCGATGTCGCGGCGCGGGAGTCGAGCTCCCGGATCGAGCGAAGGACGGATTCCTACGGCTACGAGTGGCTGATCATCCGCGACGACGACATCGAAGACCTCGTCACGACCGTCCATCTCGTCGCGTCGGAGCTGACTGAGCGCGGCTTCGGCGAGCAGCTGCTGGCGGCGGCGTTCAGGTTCAAAGGCGGCAAGCACCCGCTCGTCCTGATCTACGGCTACAAGCGCGGAGCCTTCTGGCCGTTCGTCCCGACCGGCGAGGGGCAGGAGCGCGACAACGCCGAGGAGCTGGAACTGAAGGCGAAGCTGGAGAAGGAGCTCCCGATCGAGCCCGACCTCAGCCGCTGGTTCGGCCTCTTCGACGCGCCACTCTAGGCTTTCCGCGCCGGAGGGCGACACGACAGGCCGCCGGAGCGGGGCTTTGCCGCGCGGGAGGCACACGAACCAGAGAAAGCCGTGGTTGGCGCGAGCGCTAGACGCCGGCTCCGGCCACGTTTGACGACGACGCCGCCCGAAAGGAGGGGGATCGTGGGGGAACCAGGGGTTCCCCCACGGCGTTAGCCGCCGAACTCGGTTTCGCCGTCCGAATACTCGAGCGCGTCGAGCCGGGCGATCAGGCCGACGCCGCGGAAGTTGATCTTGTTCGAGTGCGGGTAGTAGGCGATGTCGTTCGGGTCCTTCGTGCCGTAGACGAGCATCACGGCGCCGTCGTCCCCGCCGCGGAAGAAGTGCGAGATCCTCGTCGCCGCCGGGCGGCAGACCACATGGCCGGCCCGCAGCTCGTGGGTCTCCGTCTCGACGCCGTCCGCGACGAGCCTCGGGCTGGGGATGAGCTCGAGCGTCGCGGTGCCCTCGAGCATCACGAAGATCTCGTGCTCGGCCGAGTGGCAGTGGGCCGGCACCGCGGCGACGCCCGGAGCCAGCGTCCGATGGTGGAGGCCGGCTTTCACGGCGCCCGCCTCGGTCGCGATGATCCGGTCGCCTTCCTCGTCGGGCTGGAGCGCGTCGACGTTGACGATGTTCTTCGGCCGCTCGGCGGGCTCGCCGACCTCCGGCTCGCCGGCCGCGATCTCCTGCTCCCAGGGATGCCCGCCCTGGCCGGACTGCACCCAGCTCCGGCCCAGCCAGGTGACGCCGGCCCGCGGCAGCGTGGCGTGCCCGTCGTACCCGAACCGTCCGAAGACGAGCACGTCGAGGCCGTCGTCGCCGGCCCGCAGCGTGTGCGCCTCGCGTCCGGCCCGGTGGACGATGCAGTCGCCCTCGCGGACCTCGTAGACCTCACCGTTCTGCCACGACAGGCCTGAGCCGCGGAGCACGTAGAAGATCTCCTCGTCCTCGACGTGCGCCGGGGTCGACCAGCGATTCGGAACGATGTCGATCCGGTTGACGGTGTAGTCCTTCGCGCCGGCCGCCCGGCCGAGGAACCGCCAGGTAGCGGCGAAGTGGCCCTCCTCGTCCGGGTTCGCCCGGACGTCGTCCCAGTGGACGATGCCGCCTCCCACTAGCGAGCCGGGAGGTCGGGAATCAGCCCTTCGTCGGAGAACAGCGCGCGGGTCTCCTCGAGCGTGAGGTCGCTCGGCGGGATGATCAGATCCGACGCCGCGAGCTCGTCGTCCGGCAGCCGCTCGCCCTCTTCCCGCACGAGCTGCGCCATCTCGTCCAGGACCTGGTCGAGCGCGGGCTCGTCCTCTCGGTCGATCGTTTCGACCGCCTTGGCGTCGAGCTCGTTCAGCCGGCTCGTGGAGCGCCTCGTCGATCCGATACTGGCCCTCGCCCATCAACCGTGCGATCACTGGTCGAGCTCCTTCTGCGCTGAGCCGGCCCCGACCTCGGCCTTGAGCCGCTCGAGCTCGGCGTCGACCTGCTTCCCCGCCGAGATCTGCGCGAGCTCGCGGTCGAGCTGCGACTGGTCGCCCGCCGTGAAGTCCTCGAGCGTCCCGGACTCGATCAGCTCCTCGACCGCGCCCGCGCGCGCCTGCATCTGCTCGGTCTTGTCCTGGGCCCGCTGGATCGCCAGGCCGGTGTCGGCCATTTGCTCGCCGATGCCCGTCGCTGCCTCGCCGATTCGTACCTGCGCCTCGGCGGCCGAGTACTGGGCCTTGATGACCTCTTTCTGCGAACGGAAGGCCTCGATCTTCGCCGAGAGCTGCTTCTCCGAGCTCGCGAGCTTGTCCTGCTGGCTCTCGAGCTGCTGGATCTGCACGTCGAGATCTTGGAGCTGCTGCTGCGCGAGCGTCTTTCGCTCGAGCGCCTGGCGGGCGAGATCCTCCCGGCCGGCGCCGACGGCGTCGCGCGCCTGGGTGTCGAGCTTGACGAGGCTCTGCTCGAGCTTGTCGGCCTGGAGCTGGAGCCGCTTCTTCGACGTGACCACGTCGGCGATCCCGCGCTTCACGTTCTGGAGCAGCTTCAGCTGCTCCTCGTACGAGTAGTCCAGCGTCTCGGACGGGTCCTCGGCCCGATCGAGCAGCCTGTTCAGCTTCGACTTGATCACCAACGACATGCGCTCCAACAACCCGGCCACTTGATCTCCTCCCTCGGTTCGCTGGCACATAGCCTATGCACGCGTGCTCGTCGAGCGAAGCTTGCATCCGACCTGGCTCTCGAACGCCTACCTGGTCGCCGACCGGGAGGGCGGTGCCGCGGTCTACGTGGACAGCGGGGCCCCGCTGGAGCCGCTCACTGCTGCGGCCGAGCGCTGGGGAGTCCGGCCGAGCCACGTCCTCCGCACGCACGGTGATCTCGACCACGTCGAGCACGAGGAGGAGCTCGGACTGCCTGTCGTCACCGGCCCGCTCGAAGTCGGCGAGCTCGAGTTCGACGCGATCGCGACCCCCGGCCACTCCGACGATCACATCGCGTTCGTCGTCGGCGATGTCTGCTTCTCGGGCGACGTTCTCTTCAAGGACGCGGTCGGCGGCGGCGACCCCGACCAGGTGCGCGACTCGGTGATGCGCCTCATGGACCTGCCGCACGAGACACGCGTCCTGCCCGGGCACACGGACGAGACGACGATCGGCCGCGAGTGGGAAGAGAACCCGTTCGTCCGGGTCTGGCGCGGCGTCGAGCCGGAAGGGACGGAGCGTTGCCGCGTCGGCAGCCGCGAAGGCGTGATCGCCGTCTGGTCACCCGATTACGACGGCAAGGGAAAGGCCTGGGTGCGGTTCGACGAGGGCGGCGGCCGAATTCTCGGCGGCTCCCGCGTCGAGCGTCTGTGACCGTCGGGCTCCTCTTCCCAGGCGATATGGGTGCGGCGGTGGGCAACGCCGTCGATGGTGAAGTCCTCTGGGCGAGCAACGGCCGAAGCGAAGCGACGCGGCAGAGGGCCGCCGGTTTCACCGACGCGGGCTCTTTGGACGAGCTCGTTCGGCGCAGCGACCTCGTGCTCTCGATCTGCCCGCCGGCGATTGCCGAGGACGTGGCTCGACAGGTCTTCGACCTGGGCTTCGACGGCGTCTACGTCGAGGCGAACGCGATCTCGCCCGAGCGGATGCGGCGGATCGCCACGCTCGGACCGAAGGTCGTCGACGGGTCGATCATCGCGGCCAGCGGCATCAGCCTCTACCTCGCCGGCGAGGGAGCGGAGCAGGTCGCGGAGCTCTTCGACGACGACGAGGTGACGGCGATCGCACTGGACGCTCCGGTGGGCGCCGCGTCCGGGCTGAAGATGGCGTTCGGCGGCTGGAACAAGATCGGAATCGCGCTGACCGGTCAGGCTCACGCGATCGCCCAGGCTTACGGGGTCACCGAACAGCTGGAAGCGGAAGGTGTTCCTGCCGATCGGCTCCAATGGGTGGCCGACCGGGCCTGGCGCTGGGCTCCCGAGATGGAGGAGATCGGCGACCTGTGCCGTGAGCTCGGCCTGTCGGAGGCGATCCCCCGGGGCGCCGCCGAGTTCTATCGCGGGCTAAGCGAAGAACGCAGCTAGTCGCTTCGCTTCGTCTTGGAGGTCGCGCCGTGCTGTGCGGGGCAACGGCGCGAACTGATCGAGCTCGACCTTGCCGTTCTCGTAGCGCCAGGTTCCGGCTACCTGCCCGTCGACCAGGAACGTGTTCACGGAGTGGGGTGTCTTCGTGTTGAAGACGAGCGGGCGGTACTCCTCCGGCAGAATCTGCGTGCGGCGGGCGTGGACGAGCAGCGTCGCGTCCCAGACGGGCAGGAAGCGAGGCGGCGCGGGGGTGTCTGGATCGGGCAGCGGCGCACGCGGCAGGTCGACGAGCTCCTTGCCGCGCTTGTCGCGCAAGCGCCTGAGGGTGAGGCGCTCCAGCGCGGCCGCGATCCTGTCCGCGGGCATCATGGCGAAGTCGGCGATGTCTTTGCGGTAGGCAGGGCCGAACGCGCCGAGGTAGCGGCGAACGAGCAGCTCGAGCCCCTCGTCCGGATCGGCCTCGTCAGGCCCGACCCAGTCTTCGGCCAGGCCGTAGAGGTCGGCGCGCCGTTGCTCCCAGGTCCCGGAGGGTGGTACACGGACGAGGTCGACGTAGGCGCCGATGCCGAGCGCGATCTGACGTCCGAGGTGCTCTTCGACCTCCTTGCGCCGGCGCGGCCCCTCGGCGAGGAAGCGCCGCAGCTTCTTCGCGGCCGCCCTCATCGTGCGTGGGTCGGCCTTTGGATGGACCCGCTCCCACCACTCGGTGCGCGGGCCGCGGATCGCCGCCGTGAACGGCCAGTAGTCCGCCTTCGAGACGAGGTGGATCGTCGCCCGCATCATCGTCCCCTGGACGACCGACCGCCGCTCGAGCGCGCGCGTGACGGCGTCCCGCTCGAGCCCTTCGAGCCGGGACCAGAGCCCGACGTACATCGAAGGCGCGTACTGGGCCTGGATTGCGCCGATCCGCTCGAGCGCCTTCGGAAGGCTCATCCGACTGCGTTCGAGCAGCAGCTGCCGCGCGAGCAGTGCGCGGTTCAGCGCGCTTCGGTGAGCACCCGCTCGCCCTTGGCCGCCACGACTCGAAGCTACACTAGGTCGCTCCCGGGGCTATAGCTCAGCTGGGAGAGCGCCTGGATCGCACCCAGGAGGTCGCCG
>CAWICZ010000007.1:0-306552 GCA_963834825.1 uncultured Actinomycetes bacterium
CCTTGACGAGCGCGATGAGCGCCTCGAAGTCCTTCGTCGCCTCGTCGATGTCCGGGTAACCGGCAACGAGGACATCGGTGGGTGTCTCAGCCATCAGGGCTCTCCCTTCGAATTCCGACCGCTATCGCGGCTCGCGTGTGGCGTGCTTCCGACCATGGCAGAAGCGCGGTCGCCGAACATCGCCCAGCCGCGAGTTCACCCGGGTGAAGGTGAGCCGCGGGTGATGCGCGACCAACGAGATTGCAGGACCCTCCTCTCCAGACGACCTGTCGTGCCGAAGGGAGGACCGATGGAATCCATGCACGAGCGTCTACGTCGAGAACCGCCGCGACCGGGTGGATGCACCACCATCGACGCGTGACCTAATCGGCCGACCGAGTGCACCGATAGATGTCGAAGCGCTACCCCGGCCGCAGCGGACAAGACCGCGTCCCCTACCGGATTGTGATTCGCGGTGAGCTCGGCGAGCCGCTCGTGGGACCGCTGGAAGGAATGACCGTCGAGGTCGTCGGCGAGGAGTCGGTACTAGCCGGGGACCTCCTCGATCAGGCTCAGCTCCAGGGAGCATTGAACTGGCTGACCACGCTCGGCGTCGAGATCGTCAGCGTGAACCCGGCAGACGACGAGGCGCAGCGATGACACGGCTCGCCGCGAGGCAAGCGACAAGAGAGGAGATGTGATGGCAATCGGACCCGTTCAGCTCATTGTGTTGGGCTTCAACCATCCCGAGTTCCACGGTGAGATCATCGCTGAGCTCGAGAAGCTACGAGAAAGCGGCACGGTGCGCGTGATCGATTCTCTGGCTGTGTACAAGGACGCCGAAGGGGAGCTCGAGGTCGAACATCTGAGCAACCTGACGGAAGACGAGGCGATCGAGCTCGGCACGACGATCGGTGCGTTGATCGGCCTCGGGATCGAGGGCGAGGAAGGCATGGAGGCGGGTGCCATCGCAGGCGGCGAGGCGGCCGCCGAGCACGGCATCCACGCGTTCTCGGAGGAGGACGCCTGGGACGTCATCGAGGAGATCCCGAACGATTCGGCTGCTGCCCTGCTCTTGATCGAGCACCACTGGGCGGTACCGCTCCGGGACGCGATCGCACGCGCCGGCGGGTTCCGCATCAGCGATGGCTTCATCAGCCCACTCGACCTGATCGAGATCGGCCTCATCTCGGCAGAAGAGGCGAAGGAACTGCATGCTATGGAGACCGCCGCCGTCGGAGCAACGAAGTGACGGCCGGTCTTCACGAGAGCTTGGAGGTTTGAGATGCTCGGATCGCGCAGAGTCGCACGGCGAACCGGCCGGCGGACAGCCCGCCGCGTCTCACGTCGTCGCTAGCACCGACTGTCCTCGCCGGCGGGACGCGCGTCCCGCCGGCGAGACTAGCTCGTAACCGCCACGATGCTCTTCCGCGACGCTGCTCCGGATGCGCCCCTTAGCCGAGCTTCTGCGCGGGTGACAAGGCTCCGAGCTCTTGCGCACGGGCAATCGCCTCCTGCCGCGACGAGACCCGAAGCTTCTGGTAGATCGACTTCGTGTGTGAGTGGATCGTGTTGAAGGAAAGGAAAAGCTCCTTGCCGATCTCTCGCTTCGACAGACCCTCGGCGAGGTAGCGGAGAACCTCGAACTCGCGCTCCGTCAGGTCGCTATCACCCTCGATTCGACGGTGGGCCAGCGTCAGCGTGCGCGCGACTTCCACAAGGCGTGCGCTCAGGACTCCTGGATCCGTGCAGCTCGCAAGGAGTTTTCTCGCTTCCTCGACCATCGCTCGCGCGGGAGCGGGTGCCTCGAGAGCGCGGCGCACCGGGGCTGACACGAGCAATGCATCCGCAATGTCCAGCGGCTGGCCACGGGCCCGAAGGTTCGCCAGGCCTCGATCGAGCAGCTTCCCTGCCTCCTCGAGCTCGCTGTCGCGGGCAAGGGCGGCGCCAAGGGCCACGTGCGCGATGCCTGCGCCGGGCTTGTCGGCAACGCCGTGTACCTCGAGCGTGCTCAGTGCACGCCGAGCCGCCGCCACGGCGACGTCGACGTCGACGTCGCCAGTCTCGAGCGAGATCCGCGCGAGCATCGCCTTGGCGATGCCGGCGACGAGCCATTGGTTCGAGCGCGCGGCGAGGAAGGCAGCCTGCTCGAGTGGCTCGCGGGCCGCCTCGCTCTCGCCCGTGAGACGCCGTGCCCAGCCAAGCGCGAGGAGGGAGATCGGTCTTCCGATCGAGAATGTGTCGCCGAGCAGCTCGGAGGCGTGTGCGGCGGCGTCCAGCATCCGGGCCGAGTCGCCCCAGGGGAAGCAGGCACGGGTCAAGGCGGTCGCAGCCTCGAACGGGAGGCCGCAGGGCATCGGCCGTTCGAATCGGGCCGACTCCGCCGACTCGAGTGCAGCCAGCGCGTCTTCGCGGCGATTGAGCACGCTCAGCGCCCAGGCCCTGACGACGGCAAGCCGCGCATCTCGCTCGACGTTCGTCCAGGGAAGTTCCTCGAGCTGGCGAAGGATCGCCGCGGCGTCGTCCTGCTCGAGGGAGGGGCGCCAGTCTTCCAACACCAACGTGATCGCGCTCTCGAGCGCGTTGCCGGCAACGGCGTGACGCACGGCGTCGTACCGGTAGCCCTCCGGCCCGAGCCACTCGGACGCCCGCCGGTGCACGGCAAGGGCGAGCTCGGGATCGCTCTGGAGCAGTCGGTTCCGAAGCATGTCCGCGAACAACTCGTGGTAGCGATACCACTCCCGGCGGTCGTCGAGCGGTATCAAGAAGAGGTTGGCTCGCTCGAGCTCGACCAGCATCTCGGCGGAGCCATGCCTCCCGGTGGCCGCGTCGCAGAGAGGCCCACACAACGTGTCGAGGACCGACGTCTCGAGCAGGAACTGGCGTCGCTCCTCATCAAGCGTGTCGAGAACGACCTCGGTCAAGTAGTCGACGATGTGACGGCTGGCGCCGCCAAAGCGTTCGACGAAGCCGGCGCGATCGGCCTCTTGAGACAGCGACATCGCCGCCAGGTGAACGCCGACCGGCCAGCCTTCAGTGCGCTCATGCAGCACACCCAGGGTCTCAGCCTTGAGGCCGAGGTGCAGGATCTCGTTGAGGAAGGTGGCTGACTCGGCCTCGGTGAAGCTGAGGTCGACGGCACGAAGCTCGAGCAGCTCCTCGAGGGCGCGCAGCCTCCCCATCGGGATCGGTGGATCCGAACGCGTCGAGAGGGCCAATGTGACGTTGCTCGGCGTCCGTTCGAGGAAGAAGTTGAGCGAGTCGTGACAGCTGCGATTCGTGATCTCCTGGTAGTCGTCGAGCACGAGGACGAGCTTCTCGCTGATTGCTTCCAGGTCGCGGAGAACAGCCGGGACGACCGCATCGACAACATCCGCGCGCGGCTCACGCAGCGCACTCAGGGCGGCGGCGCCCCATTCAGGCGCGGCGTGCCGGATCGCCTGAACGATGTAGCTCCAGAACGTGACCGGATCGTTGTCCCCTGAGTCGAGCGATACGCAGGCGAAGGCGCGGCTATCGACCTCGCGCCACTGCGCGAGGAGGGTCGTCTTTCCGAACCCCGGCGGCGCAGCAAGCAGGACGAGTCTCGGCGCCGACTCGCGCAGCACGTCGGTGCAGCGCGCACGGGCGAGAGCGTCGTGCGGGGCGCGAACCCGCTCGAACTTCCATTCGAAGAAGGCCTCGTCGGAGGGAGCACCTGTGAGTGGTTCGGCCGCGATGGTCACGTTGCCTCTTCGGTCCGCAGGGTCCTTTCTCGGGTGCCGCTAGCGTCGCTCACGAAGGGCCCGGGTGGCAATGAGGCCTGCACGGTACTTCGGTCGTGCCCGCGCCCGGGGTGCCTGCATCCCCAAGCACAAAGGGTGGGAGGACCTTCGCGGGTCTCAGCTGGCCAGATCGGGACTACAGATAGGGCTCGCGGCGTTGGATCTGGAGACGTTCGCGGACGCCTCCGTGCGTGCCTGCGCTGACCTCGTCGTCGACGAGCCGGGCCCGGTGAATGCCGTCGCAGTCACGTTCCGGCACCGCCCTCTTCGAGGCGATCGATCACACGCTCGATCCCTGGACATGGCCGACCTCGAGCTGGGCGACGTCGGTTTGGGTGCTCCCCGACCCGTTACAGGTGGGGCCGGAGGCTGTGTTGCGTGTGCACTACAACCGCCGCACGTATGGAGCTGCCCGACGGGCTCACCTGCGAGCTCGTCGAGAACGCATGAGCAGCCAGGCCGTGCCGATCACGTCGGCCCACCGATCGCCTAATGGAACCGCTTCAGGCTGTGCGAACATCACCGGAATCGCATGAATCACACCGTTCGGATGATGTTCCGCTCGACCCGGCGAAGGAGGCTGTCGACCGATGGGTGCAGATAGCGCCGGTCTCAGCGTGGCTGAAGCTCCCGCAGTGAGACGCTGGCGCATCCTTCCGTTCGGCGACCCGTCCAGGCCCAGACGCTTGGGCAAGGTGATCGCCTGGCTGGTGGGGGTCGTCCTTCTCGTCGTCGTCCTGAACCTGCTGGGAGTCGACGTCCGCGGCTGGCTCGACAGCGTTTGGGACGCGCTGACGGAGATCTCGGCGAAATACCTGATCGCCGGGTGGGCCGTGCAGTCGGTTCAGACGACCCTGACCGCCCTCGCCTGGTACTTCATCCTGCGCGCCGGCTTCCCGCGCGGCGAGGTCTCGTATCTTCAGGTGCTGGCCGCCTACGCGGCCGGTGTTGCACTGAACGGGTTCCTCCCGGCGAACATCGGCACCTTCGTGATGCTGTTGATGTTCGTTGCGTTGATTCCCGGCGCGAGCTTCGCCGGCGTGCTCGGCAGCATGGTCGTGCAGAAGATCTTCTTCACCGTCGTCGGCACGCTCGTCTACCTCTATCTCTTCCTCTCGGTCGCCGGGTCGTTCGAGCTGCAACTGAACTTCTTCCACGACCGTCCCGGGCTCAGCGTGCTGATCCTGGCCAGCGGCGCCTTCCTGATCCTCCTCCTCGGCCGGATCTTCTGGCGGAAGCTCGAGGGGCTCTGGGCGAAGGCGAAGCAGGGCGGCGCCATCCTCGCGCATCCCCGCGACTACTTCCTCAAGGTCTTCTTGCCCTCGCTCGGCGCCTGGCTGGCGAAGCTCGGCGTCACGGCCATCTTCCTGGCCGGCTACGGCATCCCGGTCACCTTCCACAGCATCATGTCGGTGATCGGGGGGAACTCACTCGCCAACACCGTGTCGGCGACCCCAGGCGGGGTCGGCATCAACCAGGCTGTCAACGCCATCGCGCTGGAGAGCGTCACCGACACCGCGACAGCGACGGCGTACTCGCTCGGCCAGCAGCTCGCGATCACCTCGTTCAACATCGTGTTCGCGACGATCCTGGTCGTCTGGGCGTTCGGCTGGACGGGCGGCAAGCTGCTCGTCCAGCAGTCCTACGTGGATGCGAAGGGGAAGGTCGCAGAGCAGAAGGAGCAGCGCGCGGCCAAGAAGGCTGCGGCCAAGGAATCCACCTGATGGCCGACTTCGGCGAGCGGGTCGCCTGGCAGCCGGAGCGCCCGAAGTTCAAGCCCCTGCACCTGCTGACCTCCTGGTTCTTCACGGCGCTCGCGCTCTACGTGGCGGCCGTGGTCTCGGTTCTGAACGGGGTTCTCACAAGCATCCACGGACTCCTCATGGGTTGGCGGCATCTCCTCTTGACCGGAGACCAGGCGCAGCACTTGGCTGCCGAGGCCGCCCGCGAGTGAACCTCGTTTGGGCGGCGCTCATCATCGCCGCTGCGACGGCTCCGGCAGTCGCAGCAATGCTGCTCGTGCGGCGGGGTGCCCCCGAGGGCAGCTACTTCGCGGACGGCGACCGTGCGGCGGGCGTGTTCGGCGTCCTGGCGACGGGATTCTCGGTGCTGCTGGGCTTCATCGTCTTCCTCGCGTTCGAGAGCTACGACCAATCTCGTTCGGGGGCGGAGACGGAGGCGCTCGTCCTCGCCCAGCAGGTGGAGACCGCTCAGTTCATGCCCGAGCCGGCCCGCGATGAGCTGACCGGCGAGCTCGTGTGCTACGGCCGCTCGGTCGTGCACGAGGAGTGGCCGCGCGCCGAGGCGGGTGAGCTGGGGGACGCGGTCAATCCGTGGGGAGTCGAGCTCTTCCGCACTCTGAAGACGGTCGAGCCGCGAGCTCCGAGCGAGCAGTCCGCCTACGACAAGTGGCTCGACCAGACGTCGGACCGCGAGGCCGCTCGCATCGACCGCATCCACGGCGCGGTCGGTGTCATCCCGAGCCCGCTGTGGGTCGTACTGCTGTTCATCGCCGTCGTCATCTTCGTGTTCCTGCTCTTCTTCGCGGATCGAGGTGAGGGCGCGATCACCCAGGCGGTGCTCATGGGGTCGGTCGTCTCGGTCATCGTCGCGATGCTGCTCTTGATCCGGTTCCTGGACCACCCGTTCCACACGGATGTCGGCGGTGTCCGCCCGGTTGCGATGGAGCGGACCCTTCGCATCATGGCCGAGGAGCTGCGCATCGTAGGCCGCCCAATCGTGCTGCCTTGCGACGCACGAGGGGCTGCCGTTTCGTGACGGACGCGGGCAGGCGCGACTGGGTCGAGATCGGCGCCGCCGTCCTACTCGCGCTCGCAGCCGTGGCGACCGCCTGGAGCAGCTACCAGGCGGCGCGCTGGAACGGCGAGCAGGCGAAGACGGCCTCCGCCGTGAGCAAGACCCGAATCGAGGCGGCGCGTGCCTCAGATCTCGCGAACGCGCAGCAGCAGGTCGACGTGCAGACGTTCTCCCAATGGGTCGATGCCTACGCTCGCAAGGAGCAGAGGCTGGCCGCGTTCTACTTCAAGCGCTTTCGCGAGGAGTTCAAGCCGGCCGTGGACGCGTGGGTGGCGACGCGGCCGCTCGAGAGCGACGGCGCTCCGCTGACGCCCTTCGTGCTGCCCCAGTACCGGTTGGCCGCGAAGGCCGAGGCCAACCGGCTCGATCGGCAGGACGAGGTGCTCGCGGCCCAGATGCGACGAAACGTCCAGCGTTCGACGAACTACGTCCTCGGCGTCGTCCTGTTCGCCGTCGCGCTGTTCTTCGCGGGGATGAGCACGAAGCTCACGACCCAGGGCCCTCGTAAGGCGCTCCTCCTCTTCGGCTGCATCGTCTTCCTCGGCGCCTTCGCCTGGGTCGCGACCTCCCCTGTCAGCCTGTCTGTCTAGGTCGCCAGCGCCTTCGTCTTGATCGCGTCGAACTCCGCCTGCGTGATCGCGCCGCTGTCGAGCAGCTGCTTCGCCTTCTCGATCTCGCGCCGCGGCACCTCCGGAGACCGACTGCACGTAGTCGTCGAACTGGGCTTGCTGTGCCTTTGCCCGGTCGATGTCTCGCTGCGCCATCCCGTCGTGGTTCACGATCAGGTACGCGAAGACACCGACGAACGGGATGAAGAGCATGAAGATCAGCCAAAGCGCCTTCTTGCCTCCGCCGATGTCGCGACGGCGAAAGACGTCGACGGCAACGGTGATCAGCAGCCAGAAGAAGGCCACCCAGACGAAGAAGATGAGCAGCGTCCAGAGGACGTCGAGAAACGGATAGTCAGCTGCCAGCAGCATGGATCCTCCTGGATGAGTGTGGGGGTCGAGTCTCGGCGGGTTCGCTCGTCAGTTCATCATACGATCCGGATGATTCGCGGGCTCGTGGACCCGTTCAAGCGCGGGCGTGCGCCTCCCGGCGCCGGGCTGCGGCCGCTGCGAGGAGACCGAGCAGGAGCGTCGGCACCATCGTCAGGAAGCGGTAGAGGAGGACGGCGGCGACGACCCCCGCGTTGTTGCCCCCGAAGGCGAGGAGCGCGCCGGTCAGGCCGAGCTCGACGACCCCGATACCACCCGGCGTGATCGGGATCGACCCCAGCAGCCGAGCGAGTGACCAGGCAGCGAAGGCCTCGACGACCGTGACCTCCGATTCAGGCACTCCGAGGGCGCGCAGGGCGATGAGTAGCACGAGAAACGTGGTGAGGGTCCCGACATAGGTCGCGAGCGTCAACACGTGCCATCGCCTCCGCAGGAGGTCGAGCGAGTCTTGCCGGAACCGCTCGAAGCTCTCGCCGCTCCAATGCACCGGGCCCTTTCGAACCTTGCGCAAGATCCAGTTGACCGTACTCGCGCTCAGGTCTCCGAGGTTGGTGGCCAGCTCGTCGCTCGCCAGGACGGCTGCCAGCATCGCCACGGCCACGAACAACACCCCGGCGCCGATAAACGCCGCCGTCTGGAGCACCGCGAAGTTGGCGCCGGTGGCGCTCAGCAGAAAGATCGCGATGATCGGGTAGGAGAGGTTGGCGAACTGGTTCCAGAGGCTGACGAGCGTGACCGCCCGCCCGATCTCCCGGCTCGGAAAGCCCCAGCTGCGCAAGATCCCGTACGAGCTCGCGATCCCCACCGCCGCGCCGCCGGGAAAGACGATCGACAGCGCGGTCGAGAGCTGAGTCACGGTGAGGGCGGAGATGAACCGGAGGCCGGGCAGCGCCACCTGCCACGGCGGGGCGAAGGTCACGATGTTGAGGATCGTGGCGCCGAGGAGGGCCAGGATCCACGGCCACGTGAGCTCCACGACCACGTCCCAGACGTCGCGGTAGTCGGCGATCTTCGGCAGGAAGTAGCCGAATGTGGCGACCACGAGGACGAGGCCGAACGCGGCGAACATGATGCGTTGCCACGGGGGCCGTCCACTTGCCATCGCTAGATGATCTCCGATCGAAGCCCGGCCTCGGCCCGCCGCTTTCGGTGAGAGGTAGGTGGCGCCCCGTGTCGAATCCTGCCGCTGGAGCGGACAACGACCGGCAGAGAAAGGAGCAAGTCAGTGAGCGAGTATCGAGCATCCGAGCCGTCAGTCTCGGGCTGGGCGGTCGGCGGAATCGCGTTCGCCGGCGTGGTCATGATCATCCTCGGGATCTTCCAGGCGATCGAAGGCCTGGCCGCGATCTTCGACGACTAGTTCTACGTCATCACACAGAACTACGCGTTCGACCTCGACACGACCGCCTGGGGCTGGATTCACTTCATCCTCGGCATTCTCATCGCGGTCACCGGATTCGCACTGCTCGGCCGTCGGCCCTGGGCCGGGATCGTCACGATCATTCTGGTCACGCTGAGTGCGATTGCGAACTTCTTCTTCATTCCGTACTACCCGTTCTGGTCGCTGCTCCTGATCGCCCTGGCAATCTGGGTGATCTGGGCCGTGACGCGGCCAGGAGCGATGGAGACGGCCTGATCCGAGAGTCTCGGCGCCGACCGTGCAGTCAAGGCACGGTCGGCGCTGCGAGTCGCCCTAGTCGCGCGCGATGACGGCGGCGAGCGCGCGCAGCCGCCGAAGCGCGGCGGTAGTGGCGGAGCCAGGTCGGCACTGCGTCTGATCCTCTCAGTCGACGCTGTGCGACACTCGAGCCATGGCAACCGCCGCGACCGAGGCGCCCGCCGCCAACATGGTCTGGATCGAGCCCGGCGAGTTCGCGATGGGCTCGGAGGACTTCTACCCGGAGGAGCGCCCGGTCCGTCGCGTCGCCGTCGACGGGTTCTGGATGGATGCGCGGCCGGTCACTGCCGCCGACTACCGGCGGTTCGTCCGGCAGACCGGCTACGTGACGGTTGCCGAGCGGCCGCTCGACCCGGAGCAGTATCCGGACGCCGACCCCGACCTGCTTCAGCCCGGCTCACTCGTCTTCCGGAAGGCGCCCGGGCCGACGCCGTTGACTGACATCCGCAACTGGTGGCGCTACGTCCCGGGCGCCTACTGGAAGCGGCCGGGTGGGCCGGGCACGACGATCAACGGCCGCGACAACCACCCGGTCGTCCACATGGCGTGGGAGGACGTCGAGGCGTACGCGGCGTGGGCTGGGAAGGAGCTGCCGACGGAGGCTGAGTGGGAGCTCGCCGCTCGCGGCGGGCTGGACGGCGTGACGTTCGCCTGGGGGGACGAGCACTTCCCGGACGGCAAGGCGATGGCGAACACCTGGCAGGGACAGTTCCCCTGGGAAAACCTGAAGATCGACGGACATGAGGGCACCTCGCCGGTTGCGAGCTTTCCGCCCAACGGCCACGGGCTCTACGACATGACCGGAAACGTGTGGGAGTGGACGACCGACTTCTTCTCCCAGCGTCGGGGCGACGAGGTCGAGAGCCCCTGCTGCGTGCCGCGGAACCCGCGCGTCACGTCGCCGGACGAGAGCTTCGCCGTCGGCCAGCCCGGGGAACAGTTCCCCCGCCGGGTGATCAAGGGTGGCTCTCACCTGTGCGCGCCGAACTACTGCCTGCGCTACCGACCGGCGGCGAGGCAGGGACACATGGTCGAGACGTCGACCGGCCATCTCGGCTTTCGCTGCATCGTCCGCCAGAACGCGGACGGGTGAGGTCTCAGGCGCGGCGGTCGCGGCCCAGGTCGTCGGAGTCCGAAGCGACGAACAGGCTCTTGACCAGGCGGACAACCTGGTCACGGAGCGGCGAGGCCGGGCCGGGAGGCTGAGACCAGGCGTAGGCCACCTCGGCGCCGAAGAGCACGAGCAGAGCCGTTACGTAGACGAAGAAGAGGAACGTCATCACGCCGGCCAGTGATCCGTAGATGGCGTTGTAGCTGGTGAAGTCGAACGCGACGGCGAGGAGTTTCGCCGCGCCCCAGACGGCGACCGCGGTCACGATCGCTCCGGCCAGAGCACCGCGAGGACGGACGCTCCTGGCCGGGACGAAGCGATACAGCAGGAGGGCCATGATCGCGAGCACCAAGAGCTGGAGGCCGTCGCCGAGCAGAGCGCCGGAGAGCTGAAAGTCGATCCCAGCGCGATCCAAGCCGCGGTCGAGCAGCCCGCCGAAGAACGCGGAGAGCGCCGACAGCACGACGGTGACGAGCACGAGCAGGCCGGCAGCCGCGACGAGGAGGAAATCCACGAGCTTCGCGTGGGCGGCAGGCCGTCCATGCCTGACCTTGAAGGCCGCTTCGAGCCCGATCCGGATCGACGCCATCATTCCGGATGCGCCCCACAGCAGGGCGATCAGCGAGACGAGTCCGAGCGCCGAAAGGGGCGTGGCGATCCCCTCGACCGAGCTCTGAACGTCCGCCTCCCCGGACTCGGATACGGGGAGGACGTCGAGCAGCTGGTCGAGCACCTTCTGACGAACGTCATCGTCTTGGAGAACGAGGCCGAAGACCGAGACGAGAATGATCGTCAGCGGGAAGAGCGAGAAGAGGACGTGGTAGGCGATCGAGGCCGCGTACTGCGGACAGCGATCGGCGAAGAGGTCCTCGAGCGCGCGAGGGACGCAACGCGCGAGGCCCCGTGCGACGGGTCGGACCTGCGCGAGCGGCCAACCGACGAGCCGGGCGAAGCGTCCCTCGTCGTCCGTGGCGGCTTTCTGCGGCATCGCTTGGTCGAATGCGAGAGACTACGCGCATGGATACTGGGAAGCCCGCGCTGATCGCCGGCGGCGTGCTCTTCGGAGGGCTCCTGCTCAGCGTGATCCTCTTCAAGTCCGACCTGCCGTTCCTCGGCATGGTCGCCGGCTTCTCGGCGATCCCGGCAGCGTTCGTGACCTGGGTCATGGCCGGCGACCGCTACTACTGAGCGAGCCTGCTAGAGCGGCTCAGACCGCCGGGCGCGCCCGGCTGAGCCTCCGCGGGAGGTTCCTCACCTCGACGGCGATCAGGCACTGCCAGATGCCGGTCACGATCGCCCAGACGCCCGTCAACGTGACGATCACCGCCAAGGTCAGTCCGGGCCGGCGCATCGCCCAGATCCCGATCGGAACCTCGATCACCCCGAGGGCGAGCACCAGCCACCAGTACGGTGTATGACGGTTGACGAACGCGCCGACGATGTGGAGCAGGCCGCTCACGACGATCCAGACGCCGACGAAGACGGCCAGCACGTAGAGACCGCGGTCCGGCCAGACGAGCAGCGCGATTCCGGCGCCGACTCCGAGCAGGCCGGCGATGACGTTCGTCGAGCGGGTGCCACCGTCGAGCGGCCGCGTGATCAGGTACGCGGCCCCCTGGATGATGAAGAGGGCCCCGACGAAAGCGGCGAGGCTCGCGACCGACCAGTCGATCGCGAGGATCAATGCGCCGAAGACGAGGGAGATGACCCCGGTCAGCAGGATGAGCCACCAGCCTTTCGCCACCTGCTCGGCCTCGTCGATGTCGAAGCGCTCCGGCGGGTTGATCGGGTTCAGGAGCACGGCTGGCGCGAGTCTACGCTTGGCAGAGGATGATCGGCGAGGCTAAGCGCTCCGCCGAACGGGCGGGGACCTGGGCCAGGGCGCGCGTCCCACAGGCCGAGGCGCTGATCGAAGCAGCCGAGCGTGAGCGCTTCGCGGGCGGCTCGCTCATCGCAGGCGGCCTCGCGTACCGGCTCTTCTTCTGGCTCGTTCCCTTTGGCCTCGTTCTCGCCGCCATCGGGGGCTTCTGGGTCGAGGACGATCCGGACGGGCTCGAGGACGCCGCCCGGGAGTTCGGTCTCACGGCCGTGGCGGCCCGGGCGACCAGCGACGCGATCGAGGGTGGAGCCTCCGCCCGCTGGTACCTCCTGATCGTCGGTCTCGTGCTGGTCATGTGGTTCAGCATTGGCGTTGTCCGCGCCCTGCGGGTCGCCCACTTCCTCGCTTGGGGTGAACGACCTGTGCGGCTGGCGCACCCGTTCGTCGCCGGCGTGTTCTTCACGCTCGGAACAGCCGCGCTGATCGTCGTGTCGACGGCGACGGCGTGGCTCCGCGAGCAACTCGGGTCCTACGGCCTCGTTCTGACGCTGCTCCTGGTCGTCGTCTACGCGGGGATCGCTCTGTGGATGATGAGCCTGCTGCCCCACGGCGACGCGCCGTGGACTGCCCTCATCCCCGGCGCGGCGCTTCTGTCGCTCGGGGTGGAGGCCCTGCACCTCTTTGTTGCGCTCTACCTGGCGCCGAGGCTCGGGCGCTCATCCGAGCTCTACGGCTCACTCGGAGCAGCCACGGTCGTCCTCCTGTGGCTCTACATCACCGCGAGGCTCGTGACGTCGGCGGCGTTTCTGAACGCCACACTCTGGCACCGACGCCGCCCCGCGCGGTAGGCGAAACTCACTGCATGCGGCCCCGCTTCGAGTCCGGCCACCACGTCTCCGGCTGGGTCTACGGGACGATCGTGGTCATGGCGACAGTGGCGGCCGGATCCGCCGGCGAGGCCGATCCGTGGCGGCTTGCGACCATCGTCGTCGCGACGGTGCTCCTCCTTTGGGTCGCCCACGTGTATTCCCACGCGATCGGCGAATCGATCTACAGCGGTCGAAGACTCGATCGCCGCGAGCTCTCGACCGTGGCTCGGGAGGAACTGACGATTCCGTTGGCTGCAGTTCTGCCGGTGGCTGCCCTCGTACTCGGCGCGGCCGGAGTCCTCCGTGAGTCGAGGGCCATCTGGGCCGCGCTCGGGATCGGCCTGTTCACGCTCGCCGCTCAGGGCTTCCGCTATGCGAGGCTGGAGCGACTCAGCCCGATCGCGACGGTTGTCTCGGTCGCCGTGAATCTCGCGCTCGGGCTCGTCATCGTCGGGCTCGAGGTCGCCCTTTCACACTAGAAGGCGAGCTCTTCGCCGGGAAGCAGGATTCGAACGTCGACCTCGGGAGCCACCTCGGCTGCGATCCGGGCGAACGCCTCGGGCGGTGCGTGGAGAAACGACGCGCGGACGGTCCGGTGGAGTGGGCGATACGTACCCCAGTGAATCGGCACCGCGAGCTTCGGACGAAGCCGCCTGACCGCCTCGGCCGCGCCCTCCGGGTCGAGGTGCTTCCCTCGACCCAGGTCGGCTCCCCAGCCCCAGATCGGTATGAGCGCGACATCGAGCTCCGCGACCAGGCCGTCCATCCCGTCGAACAGATCCGTGTCGCCGGCGAAGAAGATGCGCCTGGATCCGGAGAGGACATAGCCGAGCGCCAGGGCTTCCCCTCCTCGGAGAGGCCGGCCGCCCTCGTGCTCTGCGTGGGTCGCGCGGACGGTGACGGCGCCGACCTCGACCTCGTCGCCCTCGGCCACCTCGACGACGTCGAAGTCCGCGAGGCCGGCACCCAGTCCCCGCGGGACGATCACTCTCGGCGAGCCCGGGAGCTTCCTGAGCGACGGTACGTCGAGGTGGTCGTAGTGGCCGTGCGAGATGAGGATGACGTCCGGCTGGGGGACGGCGGGGAGGGGCGCGGCCCGCCTCAGGTGCGCGACGCGGCGCCGCAGGAGCGGGTCTGTCAGCAGCCTGACGCCGTCGAGCTCCACGTGAACCGTGCCGTGCCCGACGTACTCCAACCGCGCCATGTGGCGATCGTAGGGCGCGATTAACCCGAAAGGGACGATGTCGTCCCCTCGACTGTGCGATAAACACGCTTCATGGGCCGCATGCTGATCGCCAGGATCCTGGTTGTTCTGGGCGCGCTGCTCGCGATCGCAGCCCTGATTGCGGGCTACGTGCGGTTCCAGGCCCTCGACACGGACACGGTCTCGGCGACCGCGGGCGAGCTGATCGCCGATCCCGAGATCCGCAATCAGGTGGCGGCGACGCTCGCTGACCAGCTGTTTTCCAACGTCGATGTCGAAGCGGCGCTGCGCGAGGAGCTCCCGCCGGCGCAGCAAGGCCTGGCCGGGCCGATCGCAGGAGCGATCAGCCTCGGCGCCGACGGCGCTGCACGGCGGCTGCTCGAGCGTCCGCGGATCCAGGAGCTGTGGGTCCGCGTCGTCACCCTGGCGCACAGAAACCTGGTCGCGGTCCTAGAGGACGAAACCGGGCCGGTTCGTACGGAGGGCGGAAACGTCGTGCTCGACTTACGCCCGCTGATCATCCAGCTCGGTGAGCAGGTTGCCATCGTCGGGGATCTGAGCACTCGCCTCACACCTGACGCCGGTCTCATCACGATCATGGAGGCCGACCAGCTGCAGACCGCCCAGGACGTGACCCGGATCCTGAAGGTGCTGGGCTTGTGGCTGTGGCTGGTGCCGATCGCGCTCTGGGCGATCGCGCTCTGGATCGCGCGCGGCCGACGGCGTTCGATTCTGCAGATGGTCGCGTTCAGCGCGATCATCACGGGGCTGATCGTTCTCGTCGTCCGCCGCGTCGCCGGGTCGATCGTCGTCGACAAGTTGACGGATGTGGAATCGGTCGAGGCCGCGGCCAATAACGCGTGGAACATCCTCACCGAGCAGCTCCGGGATGGAGGCTTGACCCTGGTCGGCATCGGCGTGGTCCTCCTCGTCGGGCTCTGGCTGGCCGGGACGTCGCAGTGGGCCACGGACGCACGGCGGTGGCTGGCGCCCTACCTCGAGCGGGCCGAGATCGCCTTCGGCGCCGCTGCGGCTCTGCTCGCCCTGCTCGTTTGGTGGGGGCCGACGATCCAGCTACAGCGCTGGCAGTTCGTGCTCGCCGTCGCGGTCGTCCTCGCGCTCGGCGTCGAGGTCCTGCGACGCCAGACGGCGCGCGAGTTCCCGGCGGCGAACTCGGCGAACTAGTTCCGGTTGCCGAAGAAGACGAGCGCGTAGTACAGAAGCAGCGAGAGTGCGGAGAGCGCGCCGGCGACGTACGTGAACGCCGCGGCGGTCAGCACCTTCTGGACGCCTTCGCTCTCGGTCGGCCCGACCAGGCCGAGCTCCCGTAGCTGTGCTCCCGCGCGGCGGGAAGCGTTGAACTCGACGGGCAGCGTGACGAGGTGGAAGGCGACGGCGACCCCGTACAGGATCAGCGCGAGCGCGACGAGGTTGAGCGCGCCGAGGACGGCGCCGATCAGAAGCAGCCAGATCCAGGCCGTCGAGGCGAAAGCGACGGCCGGGTACATCGCCGATCGGATCCTCAGCGGGACGTACCCCCTCTGATCCTGGAGCGCATGGCCGGTCTCGTGGGCGGCGACCGCAGCGGCAGCCACGGATGGAGGCTCATAGACCGGCTGAGAGAAGAAGAGCGCCTTCTTGCGCGGATCGTAGTGATCGGACAGGGGACCGCCCGGGGCCATCTCGACCGGCACTTCCTGGAGGCTGTTGCTGTCGAGAATCTGGCGCGCAATTTGAGCTCCCGGGAGGCCGCTCGCGATCTGGACGTTGGAGTACTTCGCGAACGTCCGCTTGAGCCAGGCCTGCACTCCCAGCCCGATCAGTAGCGGCGGGACCAGGAACAGCAGGAAGAGGCCGAAGTCGCCCACGCGCCGCCAAGCCTACCGTTGCAGGGACACGTCCGAGCCGGACAGTAGGTTCGTCGGATGCGACTGCTCGTCGCCCGCTGTGAGGTCGAGTACTCCGGCAGGCTGACCGCGTTCCTCCCGGAATCGACCCGGTTGCTGATGCTGAAAGCGGACGGCTCGGTGCTCATCCACGCGGATGCCGGCGGCTACAAGCCGCTCAACTGGATGACGCCGCCGACCGTCGTCGAGGACGACGGCGACCGCATCGTCGTGCGCAAGCGCGCGGCTCGCACGGAGGACCGCCTCGAGATCAGGCTCATCGAGGTGCTCAGCGACGTCACCCACGATATGGGCGAGGCGGCCGGGCTGGAGAAGGACGGGGTGGAGCGCGACCTGCAGGAGGCGCTTGCCGAGCACCCGGACTGGCTCGAGAGAGACCTGCGGCTCGTGCGCCGCGAGTGGCCGACCGACATCGGCCCCGTCGATCTGATGTGTCGCGACGTCGATGACGGCTGGGTCGCCGTCGAGATCAAGCGCATCGGCACGATCGAGGCCGTCGAGCAGCTCTGCCGCTACCTCGAGCGCATCCGCGTCGATCCGGCGAAGGCCGCCTGCCGCGGCATCCTCGCGGCGCGGGAGCTGAAGCCCCAGGCCGTGGCGCTCGCCTCTGCCAGAGGGATCGACTGCGTCTGGGTCGACCTCGACGTGCTGCGTGGGCTTCGCGAGCCGGAGCTCACCCTCTTCGCGTAGTCCGTCCGGTCAACGTCATAGGCTCCAGTCAGCCTCGCGGCACCCCCATGAAAGGAGCGCACATGTCGACCCGGCCTGTGAGCGGCTGGGCTGTCGGTTTCGCAGCCTTTGCCGGAGCTTTGATGCTGATGATCGGCATCTTCCACGCCTTCGCCGGCCTCGCCGCATTGTTCAACGACAACTTCTTCGTCAGGTCGCCCAACTACACGTACGACATCGACGTCACGGGTTGGGGCTGGATCCACCTGATCCTCGGGATCGTCATCGCCCTCGCCGGGATCGGGATCTTCTCGGGTGCGACGTGGGCCCGCGTCGTCGGCATCGCGCTCGCCTTGATGAGCGCGGTGGCGAACTTCTTCTTCATCCCCGTCTATCCGGTCTGGGCAGTCCTGATCATCGCGCTCGACGTCGTCGTCATCTGGGCGCTGGCGTCGATCGGAGGTGGTGACACGACGGACGTCGTCTAGGCGGTGCGCTGACCGATCGCGTCAGCGCTCGACGTCCGGGTCGACCTCGTCCGCGCGCTTGAGCTGCTCCTCGGCTTCGGTGCGCTCACGGCGGGCCTGCTCGGCCTGCTCCTCGGCCATCGACGCCCGCTCCTCGGAGCGGTCCGCCTGCTCCTGCGCCGTCGACCGTAGCTCGCGAGCTTCGTCGCGCTTGCTCTCAAGTTGCCGCGCCCGCGCCCGCCTGCTGACGAAGAGCGCGATCACGATCACGACGAGGATGATCAGAAGAATCCACCAAATACTCATGTCTTCTTCGTTCCTCGACGCTCGAATGCCTAAACAGGCGTCCTATGATCGGCGCCGTGGCGAGGCGCGGACGAAAGTTGAGCGTGCTCCTCGAGCTCGCCGTCGCCAACGCGCTGGCGAGCCAGCTCTTCGTCAGAGAGCTCACGAGGAGGGGCTATCCGTTCACTCATGTCGGCCTCTTGACCCTCATCGATCTCTACGGGCCGATCACTCCGGGCGACCTCGAGGCCGAGACCGCGATTCCGAAGACGACGTTGCGGGGCCGGCTCCACAGCCTGTACAGGCGCGGCCTGTTGCAGCGCGTCCCAAACCCCGACGACAGGCGATCGCACTTCGTCGAGGTGACGCCGGAGGGAAAGCAGTTCCTCAAGGAGATGGAGCCGATCGTGCGCGCGACCGAGCAGGTGATCGAAGCGGAGCTCGGGGCCTCGCTCGAGGACTACCGCGTCAGGCTCGAACACCTGCGGGTGGTCGAGCAGAAGTTGCTCGGCTCGCGTCGTTAATCGCCCGTTAAGAAGGGCGAATCGGCCCTAGATTTAGGGCGAGTTCGTCCCTATTCTGTGCGGGGTCGTGAGAGTGATCCTGTATGGGCTCCCGCAGCCGCACGCCGGCGATCCGAAGCCCAAGCCGCAACCGCCGAGCGTGAACGGGCAAGCAGCCGCTCCTGCTTCTCGTCAGGCTCTTCGGTGCGGATGACCTGAGCGATCAGGTCGTCGAACTCGGGGCTTTCCACGTACTCGACCATGCTCTCTTCGAGGTTCCCGAGCGCCTCGGCGCGGAACTCCTCGAAGGCCTCGGCCTGGAAGTAGGCGTCGCTGAGGGCCCGGTAGCGCTCGAGCTTCTCCGCGTAGGCGAGCTCGCTGTCTGCGATCTCGAAGTAGTCCCGCGTGTTCTGGTTCACAGGCATCGTCCGATCGGTGACCGTGCAGAACATGCACCAGGCCGCGAGCGCCTGAATCGCCCACGGGAAGTAGTAGTGGAGGCTGACGAGCGCCATGTCGGGCGACGCGTTCGCGTAGTCGATCGGATGCGCCTGCCCGTCCTTGACGATCACCTCGCATGAGTTGAACTCCCAACGGAAGAAGGCGTTCACGAGGCGGCCGATCGTCTCCACCTCGCGTAGCTGCTCTGTGGGTAGGAAGTCGTCGCCGACGATGTACCGGTAGTGGCCGTCGGCCGACGGGTCGTACTGCAGAACCTTCGTCTGGGGCCCGATCGAGAGGCTGCGCGTGAAGACGTCGAAGTCGTCGACGGCCGCCTGGAGGTGCATCAGCCGCTCGCCCGACTCGTCGTAGCTCGCGTGGAGCTCCTCGCTCGACTCGATCCGCGTGACCCCGACCCACATGCCGCCGTCGAACGGCTTCATGTAGAGGGGGTAGCCCACCTGCTCGGCGACGTAGTCGAGGTCGAAGTCGGGGGAGTAGCGCTCCGCCATCGGCACGTAGCGCGGGTTGTCCGGTGGGAGCTTGTGTGGGATCAGCCACGTCTCGGGCACCTGGATCCCGAGCCGCATCAGCGCGCAGTACGCGGAGTGCTTCTCCATCGCCTGGAACGTGAACGGGTTGTTCAGGAGGTAGACCTCGTCCATCAGCGAGAGCTTCTTCAACCACTCGCGCGGGACGTCGTACCACCACGCAAGCCGGTCGATGATCAGCTGGTAGCGAGGCTGGTAGCGCAGGTCGAACGGCTCGTGGAGGACCCGCTCGGTCAGAAACTCATGGGTCTCGCCGCGCCAGCGAATCGGGCCGAGCCGGCGGAGGAGACCTTCGAACGCGGTCGGCCAGTCTTCCTCCGTCGCGAGCAGCAATCCGATCAGATGCCGCTTCGCCACGGCTTGATGTTAGGCCGTGGCGAAGCGCTTCTCGGCGCGGGCTCTGCGGCGGGCGGCCTCGACCTCGCGGTCCTTCGGTGCGGCTGACGTGACGAGGGCTTCGAGCAGTCGCGACGAGGCCTCGGTGACCTCGTCGACGGCTCGCGCAAACGCCTCCTCGTTCGCCTGCGACGGCTTGGTGAAGCCGCTGATCTTGCGGACGTACTGCAAGGAGGCCGCACGCACCTCGTCCTCGGTGGCCGGCGGCTCGAAGTTGTAGAGCGTCTGGATGTTTCGGCACATGCCCCTATCGTACGGACGCGAGCGAGGTGAGGATCTCCTCCGAGTGCGACCAGAGGAGGAGGTGGCCCTCGCCGGGTAGCACGTTGAGCGAGCTCTTCGGGATCGTCCGGTCGAAGAACTCGCCGACGCCGAGCGGGACGGCCTCGTCGCGGTCGCCGTGCCAGATCAGCGTCGGCACCGGGATCTCCTCGGGCCTGAAGCCCCAGGGCCTGACGAAGAGCAGAAAGAGGTCGTGGGCATAGCCCTCGGGCCCTCGGGCGAGGGTCTCGAACAGAGAGGCACGGAACCGGGCGTTGACGGCCGGGTTCGCCGTCACCTCCCAGCTCTTGTCTTCCTCAGGACGCGCCGCGAGCTCTTCGAGCTCTCGGCGACAGTCGTCGAGCAGCCGGCGCTCGGCTTCGTCGGGGTCGCGGACGGCGACCTCGATCAGCGGTTGGCGGTGGGGTGGAAGGGAGTAGCGAAGCTCCGGCCGGTCCCAGGCCGGGCCGGGCGAGCTGACGAGGCCGAGCGCCGAGACGCGGTCGGAAAGCGCGTAGCCGCAGGCGGCCGCGTGCGGCCCTCCTCCCGACATCCCGAAGACGGCGAAGCGGTCGAGGCCGAGCGTGTCCGCGAGCTGGACGACGTCGTCGGGCCAGTCGAGGAGCCGGCGGCCGGGCTGGAAGTCCGAGAGCCCGTAACCGGGCCGGTCGACGAGGATGAGGCGCACGCCCGCTGCCTCCGGGGCCTCGTCTCCGAGGTGCGCCAGGCGCGACATCGTCGTCCCGCCGAACCCGAGAATCGGAACGCCGTCGCCGGGGCCCCACTCCTCGTAGCCGAGCGCCCGGCCGTCGCGAAGCTCGACCGTCGCGGCCACCCCGGGACGTTAACGGGACCTGTTCCCAACGAGAACGGGCGCCGGTGCCCGGCGCCCGTTCGTCGCTGTCTTCCGCGAGGGTCTACCTGTTGAGGCAGATCGCCGCGTAGTCGTACGTGAAGACTGGGTGGTAGTTGTAACACCCGGTCCTGGCCGACACGTAGTGCCGGTCGTTCCGCGTCGCGAATGACGCGAGCGGAGCAGCATTCCGGGCGAGGTCGATGTCGAGCTGGCTGAAGGCGCGGTAACGCTCGACGCCGGTCAGCGTCTTCGCCCGGGCGATCTTGCGGTTGAAGGCCGGGGCGTTGAAGTACGAGAAGTTGGCGTTGTTGGCCGGGCGAATGGTCGTCCCGTCGACGAGGAAAATGAAGTCGTACGGGTCGAAGTAGTCCATGTGCCAGCCGTCGAGCGACATGTCGAAGGGCTCTCCACGTCGTCCGGCGAGCTCGATCTGCGTTGCCCGCGGGAACAGCCTGATGTCCATGTTGAGGCCGATGTTCCGCAGGTTCGCCTGGGCGACCTGGCACTGCTGCGGAGCCGGAGCCCGGTTCGAGCAGTAGAACACGCCGCTGCCGCCGCGGGTCTGGCCGGAGGCCAGCGGCCGAGCCTGGGACAGGTTCGGGCGCCGCGGGTAGATGGCGACGTTCTTGAAGCCGCGCATGGACGGCGGCATGTACTGGTCGTTCGTCACACCGGCGTAGGCGCCACGCTGTCCGAGGATCGCCTGGCGGTCGATGGCGAAGTTGACGGCCTTCTTCAGCCGCAGGTTGCCGACGCCTCCGCCGCCGAAGAGCGGACGATCGTGGTTCATCGACAGGAAGTCGACTGCGGCCGAGGGATTGGCGAAGTACCGCCCGGGCGAGCCTTTCTTGACGCCGTAGCGGCGGCCAAGCTCAGCATGCGCCGAAGGCGGAATGTCACCTGTGTCCGTGACGCCGCGATCGATGTTCAGCTTGATCGTCTCGAGCGGGAGTCCGACGTCGATCACGATCGAGTTGACGTTGTGCGGGCGCGGTCCGCGATAGAAGCGGTTCCGCTGCACAACGACCTGCCGGGTCTGCTCCCAGCGGGCGATGTAGTACGGACCGGCCGAGTGCACCGGGGCGCGGACACCCTGCGGCTCGATCGGCAGGTTCGTCGGGATCGCCTGGAAGAACGGCATCGCCAGTCGGGCGAGGAGGTCCGGGGCGCGCCGGGTAAGACGGAGCTGCAGCGTGTAAGGACCAACGGCCCTGACGCCCGTCGCCCGCTGAGCGCGGCCGGCAATGACGGCCTCGGCGCCGACGATGTCCTCGATGAACGGCTGCGCCGGCGAGCTCATCCGCCGGTTCAGACTGCGGTTGAACGCGTAGACGAAGTTGGCCGCGGTCACACGCTGGCCGTTGCTCAGTCGGTACGTCTTCTTGAGCTGGAAGGTGTAGGTCAGACCGTTCCGCGCGATGCGCGGGAAGCCGGCCGCGATCTCGGGCGTGAGCCGGGAGCCGCGAGGTGCTGCTGCGTCCGGATAGTTCATCAGCATCCCGGCAGTCGCGTACATGATCGCCCACGACGGCACGTAGTAGGCCAGCGCCGGGTCGACGTAGTCGATGTCGACCGAGAGGCTGTGCTTGAACGTTCCGCCGACCCTGGCCTGGCCGGACGACGATGCCTGAGGGCCGGCGCTTCCCGACGGGCCCGCGACAGCGGACGCGGCGAGGAGGCCGGCGCCGACCAGGAGCATCGCCACCGACAGCATGAGACGTCTGTGCATGAGACTCCTTTCCGCATTGGCGAGCCGGCGCAACCGCCTGCACCGGCTCGGGAACGCGATTTGCGTCCTTCGGCCCCTCCAACGCCGTGAAATAGAGGTTGTTAGATCTCGTTAAGCGACATGAATGTCGTGTTCAGAGCGCTTAATCGAGGATCCACAATCTTTTCCGGCCAAATCGGCGTCAACGTAAGCGGATGGGCCGTTCGACCCCAGCGTGCCCTCTTGGCGGCGCTCGCCGCGGCGGCGTGCGCCTGGAGGCTTCATGCAGCCGTTGAGGCGCTGGCCGGGAATCGAGCTCCGGCACCTGGAGGCGCTCTCGGTTGTCGCCGACGAGGGCAGCTTTCGCCGGGCGGCCCGACGCCTCGGCTACACGCAGTCGGCGATCAGTCAGCAGATCGCCGCACTCGAGCGAGCGATCGGCTTCCCCGTGCTCGAGCGCCCGTCGCGGGGCAGGCCGCTGGCGCTGACCGAGATCGGCAGTCGCCTCCGACGCCTCTACGACACCGTCGAGCATGCGATGGCGGCTGCTCGCGCCGATGTCGCCGCGGCGGCGGCCGGCGTCGGGCATGTCGTGCGAGTCGGAACGGCCTTCACGCTGCCGCACGTCTCGGAGGCGGTCGTTGCGCTGCGCGTCCGGAACCCGCGGGTGGTCGTCGAGGTCGTCGGCGGGATCGAGGATGAGCGCCTGCTCCGGCTGGTCGAGACTGGCGCGCTCGACCTCGCGCTGGTCCGCGGCCCGGCCTCGACGGAAGGTGTCGGCCTGCAGGACGTCGCCGCGTACTCGTACGTCCTCGCCGTCTCAGCGTCCTCGCCGCTTGCTCGCACGAAGAGTCGCCTCGCGCTCTGCGACATCGCGAAGCACCCGCGGATCGCGACGACCGACGGAACCGCCTACGCCGAAGACGTGCAGGCACCGATCGTCGCCGCCGATTGCGAGATGGCGCTCGAGCTCGTCGGAGGTGGAGCCGGCGCGGCCGTCGTGCCGAGCGTCCTCGCCGGGTCGGCCGGGCCCACAGTCGCCATTCGACCCCTCCGCGACATCCTCCCGCCGTTCCGCCTCGCGATCGCGACGGCGGGAGAGCTCTCGCGCGCAGCGACTGAGCTCGCCGAGCTGCTCGGCGTCGCGCTCCAGGGCTGGCCCGGAGCGGCGGCAGAGAGCAAGGACGCCGCGACGCCGGCCTGAGCTTCCTCCCCGCGCGGCGCGGCGGGCGGGCGAGCGGGGTCGCGCCGCGATGGGCAAGTGACACAGTGTTACTAACCCAGAACCTCCTGGTAGCTCGGCGTTCCGGCCCCAAGTAACACTGTGTTACAAGGCAGACGGAGCGCCGCCGGCGCTTGAACCTCGGGGTCCAGCGCCGCCGTACTCGGGATTAAGCTCGCGCCGATGAGACGGGTGAACTGGAGGCACGGCCCGGCGCTCCTCGCCGCCCTCGTCTTCCTCCTGCCGCTCGTCTACATGGTCACCGGCTCGCTGCGGAAGGCCGGGCTGCCGCCGCCTCGCTCGCCCGAGCTTCTGCCCTCGCCGGTGGCCTGGGACAACTACCAGCGCGCGTTCGAGCTGGTCGACATCCCGCGCTACGCCGTGAACTCGCTGATCGTCGCCGCCTTCGCCGTGCCGCTTAGCGTGCTGGTCGCCTCGTGGGCCGGCTTCGCTGTCGCCCGCCTCGGGGGACGCCTGCGCACCCTCCTGATCGCGCTCTCGCTCACGGCGCTGATGGTCCCGGTCACCGCGCTCCTCGTCCCCCGCTTCGTGATCTTCAAGGAGCTCGGCCTGATCGACACCTACGTGCCGCTGATCGCCCCGGCGCTGATCGGGATGTCGCCGTTCTACGTCCTGATCTTCTTCTGGGCCTTCCAGCGGATCCCCGAGGAGCTGTACGAAGCGGCGCGGCTCGAGGGCTTGAGCCCGTTCCAGACCTGGCGGCGCGTCGGGCTGCCACTCGTGCGCCCGGTGACGTTCGCCGTCGCGCTGCTCGCGTTCGTGGTCTCGTGGAGCAACTTCCTCGACCCGCTGATCTACGTCTTCGACCAGGACCGCTTCACGCTCCCGCTCGGGCTCAAGCTGCTCAGACAGCTCGACCCGCAGAACTTCCCGCTCCTCCTCGCCGGGGCCGTGGTGGCGACTTGCCGGTCGTCGTCGCCTTCCTCGTCGCACAGCGCTACTTCCTCTCCGGCTACCGTCCGGCGAGCTGGTTCGGCCGCTAGTGACGGGGCACTAATGGCAGGTCTGGAGCTCGCCGGCGTTCGCAAGACGTTCGGCGATGTCGAGGTCTTGCGGGGACTCGATCTCGACGCCGAGGAAGGGGAACTGCTCGTCGTCCTCGGTCCGTCCGGTTCCGGGAAGACCACGATGCTGCGCGTCATCGCCGGCCTCGAGGAGGCGACCTCCGGAACGGTGCGGATCGGCGGCCGCGACGTGACCCGCATCACGGCTGCGAGACGAAACGTCGCGATGGTCTTCCAGAGCTACGCGCTCTTCCCGCACCTCGACGCCGCGCACAACATCGGCTTCGGGCTCTGGGCCCGGGGGATGTCGCGGACCGAGGTGGACGAGCGCGTGCGTGCGGCCGCGGAGCTCGTGGGCGTCGTCGACCTCCTGCACCGCCGGCCGCACGAGCTCTCCGGCGGCGAGCGCCAAGGCGTCGCCCTCGCCCGCGCGCTCGCCCGGGACCCGCAGGTGTTCCTGCTCGACGAGCCGCTCTCGAACCTCGACGCCCAGCTGCGGACGAAGACGCGTGCCGAGCTCAAGGGGCTGCACGCCGAGCTCGGCAGGACGATGGTCTACGTGACTCACGATCAGGCCGAGGCGCTCACGCTCGGCCACCGGGTCGCCGTGCTCGACCGTGGTGTCGTTGCTCAGGTCGGGACCCCCGACGAGATCTACCGTCGGCCGGCCGATCGCTTCGTCGCCTCCTTCGTCGGCAGCCCGGCGATGAACTTCCTTCCCCCGAAGACGGCTGCACAGTTCGGGCTGGCGGTGGACGGCGAGGTCGGCGTCCGGCCCGAGCACGTTCGGCTGGGGGAAGGGGAAGTCGAGGGCGAGGTCGTGGTCGTCGAGCCCGCGGGCAGCGAGGGGCTCGCCCATCTCGACGCGGCCGGCGTGCGCCTCGTCGCGCGCGTGCGGCCCGAGGAGCTCCCGGAGGTGGGCCGGCGCGTTCGGGTCGCAGTCCGTCCGGCCGACGTCCACCGGTTCGACGCCGACGGGAACAGGGTCGAGTGAGCGAACGGCGCGGGCTGGCGCTGCTGCTGGCGCCGTACCTCTTCGGCCTCGCCCTGCTCGTCTTCGCCCCCGCGGTGATCACGTTCGGGCTCGCGCTCTTCCACTACGACCTGATCACGTCGCCGGAGTGGGCCGGGCTCGCGAACTTCCGCGAGCTCTGGAACGACGATCTCTTTCGCCGGTCGATCCGGAACTCGCTGATGTTCGTGGTCGCTGCGGTACCACTGCGGCTGCTCGGTGCGCTGCTGCTCGCTCTGCTCCTGCACCGCCAGTTCCGCGGCGCCTCGACCTACCGCGCCGTGACCTACCTGCCGACGGTGATCCCGGACGTCGCCTTCGCACTCCTGATGCTGTGGGTCTTCAACCCGATCTACGGACCGCTGAACGTGGCGCTCGACGCCGCCGGTTTCACCCCGCCGCAGTGGCTGACCGACCCGAGCGACGCGCGCTGGGCGGTCGTGTGGATGAGCCTGTTCCAGATCGGAGAAGGGTTCGTGATCGCGCTCGCCGTGCGTCAGAGCCTCCCCGCCGACCTCTACGAGCTCGCCGAGATCGAGGGCGCGCCGCCGTGGTACGTCTTCGCACGGGTGACGTTCCCGCTGATGGCGCCGGCGCTGCTTCTGCTCCTGGCCCGCGACACGATCTACAGCTTCCAGGCGAACTTCGTCCCGGCGCTCCTGATCTTCGACGGCGGGCCGCCGCCCTTCGCCACCACCTACCTACCGCTCTTCGTCTACACGAACGCGTTCGAGTACCTGCGGTACGGCTACGCCGCCGCGGCGACGATCGTCATGTTCGCGATCACCGCGCTGATCGTCTTCGCGCAGTGGCGAATCCTGCGCCGGTGGCGTCTGCCGTCCACCGCGTGACACCGGCTTGTGATCGTCGTCGCGAGGTTCGTTCTTGACAACATCGCCGCGCGGTGCGTTGAATCACTCGCATGCTCCTCGCTGAGGTCGAGTACGCGCGGCCGTCGACCGTCGAGGAGGCGGTGCGGCTGCTCTCTGCGCATGACGGCGCGCGACCGCTTGCCGGCGGGCAGACGCTGACGAACGTGATGAAGGCACGGGCGGCGGCGCCCGACGTCCTCGTCGACCTCAACGACCTCGAGGAGCTGCGCCAGATCTCGCGGACTGCCGACGGCGGCCTCGAGCTCGGCGCGATGGTCACGCTCTCCGATCTGATCCGCTCGCCGGACGCCGCCGAGGCGCGGCCGATCCTGCCCGAGGTCGCCGCGCAGATCGCCGACGTCCAGGTCCGGAACCGCGGGACGGTCGGCGGGAACATCTGCTCGAACGATCCGACGAACCACCTGCCGCCCGTTGTCGCAGCGCTCGACGCGACGATGACGATCCGCGGCGCCGGCGGAGAGCGGACCGTCTCGTCGGAGGAGTTCTTCGTCGGCGTCTACATGACGGCCGTGGCGCCGGGTGAGCTACTGACGAAGATCACCGTCCCGGCAGCGGGCGGAGCGCGCGACGGGTTCGCGTCGATCCCGATCGGCCGCGACGGCACGTGCATCTGCAACGCCGCTGCCTCGGTGGAGAGCGGGCAGGCGCGAATCGCGCTCGGCTGCGTCGAAGCCGTCCCCGTGGTGCTGAGCTCGGCCGCCGAGGAGGCGGCGGTCCGCGACGCCGTTCGGGGCGCCGACATCGATCCGCCCTCGGACGTCCACGCCTCCGCCGACTACCGTCGCCACCTCGCCGAGGTCGTCGCCGTGCGGGCGGTTCAGGAGGCGGCGGCCTGATGGAGCCGGTCCGCGGATTGCGAATCTCGGTCGATGTCAACGGCGAGCGCCACGAGCGCGATGTCGAGGTGCGCCGGCTGCTCGTCCACTTCCTTCGCGACGACCTCGACCTGACCGGTACCCATGTGGGCTGTGACACGGGCAACTGCGGCGCCTGCACGGTCCTGCTCGACGGCGTCGCGATCAAGAGCTGCATGCTGCTCGCCGTCCAGGCGGACGGGGCGCGCGTCGAGACGGTTGAAGGGCTGTCGCCCGACGGTGAGCTCCATCCGCTTCAGGAGGCGTTCAGCTCCTTCCACGCGCTCCAGTGCGGCTACTGCACGCCTGGGATGCTGATGAGCGCGAAGCACCTGCTGGATCACAACCCGGAGCCGACCGAGGGCGAGATTCGCCGGGCGATTCAGGGGAACATCTGCCGCTGCACGGGCTACGTGAACATCGTCGAGGCGATCGCGTCGGCCGCCAAAGGAGGAGGCCGGTGAGCGAGACCACCGTTACGCCCGACAAGCCGATCACGGTCGAGGAGCAGGAGACCGCGCCGGGGTTCATCGGCGTCAACGTCCCGCGGAAGGAGGACAAGCGCCTCGTCCAGGGCGAAGGGCTCTTCGTCGACGACGTCAAGCGGCACGGGATGGCGTACGTCCACTTCGTGCGCTCGCCGTACGCGCACGCTGCGATCAGCCGGATCGACGTCTCGAAGGCGACGGCGCTGGAAGGCGTCTACGGGACGCTGATCGGCGAGGAGGTCGCAGCCGAGACCGACCCGTTCTTCCAGATCGCACCACCGCCGGGCGGAGACCTGAAGGATTACGCGCTCGCGGTCGGGCGTGTCCGCCACGTCGGCGAGCCGGTGGTCGCCGTCGCCGCCACGACCCGCGAGCTGGCCCGCGACGCCGCCGAGCTCGTCGAGGTCGACTACGAGCCGCTCGAGCCGGTCCTCGACCCGGAGCACGCGGCCGACCCGGGAACGCCGCAGCTCCACGACGAGGTGCCGTCGAACACGATCTGGCAGGGCAACTTCGACTACGGCGACTACGACGCCGCCCTCGCCGAGGCCGACAAGGTCGTGCGGATCAAGCGCCTGCACTTCCACCGGTTCTCCTCGACTCCCCTGGAGACGAGCGGCGCGGTCGTCGAGTACAACCGCGGCACCGGGCAGTGGACGATCCACTCGAACAACCAGTTCCCCGGCTTCGCGATCATCATGATGGCGCCGGCGCTCAAGGTCGGGATGGACAAGCTCCGCTTCGTCTCCCAGGACATCGGCGGCGGCTTCGGCAACAAGATCTGCACCCACGTCCAGCTCGTCGCCATGTGCCTGCTCGCGCGAAAGCTCAAGCGCGCCGTCAACTGGACCGAGTGGCGCACCGATCAGCACATGGCCAACTCGCACGGGAACGAGCGTGTCTTCCTCGACGTCGAGGTGCCGGTCAAGGCGGACGGAACGATGCTCGGCTTCAAGGCGAGGGCGATCGACGACTGCGGGGCCTGGACGCGCTACGAGCCGCTCGGCTGCATCATCTGGGCGCAGGTCACGCCGGGCGTCTACCGCTGGCGCAACGTTCGAGTCGACTTCACGCAGGTCTGCACGAACAAGTCTCCCTGCGGCCCGAACCGCGGCTACTCGCGGATGCAGCATCTGTGGTTCACGGAGCGGGTGATGGACATCGTCGCGCAGGAGCTCGGCGCCGACCCGGTCGAGATCCGCAAGCGCAACTACATCCGCGCCGACGAGATGCCGTACGAGACGCCGAACGGCTGCGTCTACGACTCCGGGGATTACGCGCGCGGCCTCGACGAGGCGCTGAAGCTGATCGACTACGACTCGATCGAGGAGAAACGGCGCGATGCCGAGTCCCGCGGCAAGCTGCTCGGCGTCGGCATCGGTTCGACGCTCGACTCCGGCACGAACAACTTCGGCCAGTCGACGCTCGTGAACCCGGAGCTCCAGTTCTCCGGGAACAACGAAGTCGCGACGGTCAAGCTCGACATCTTCGGCGAGATCGTCGTCACGATCGGGACGACGCCCCAGGGCCAGAGCCACGAGACGACCGCGGCCCAGGTCGTCGCGGACATCCTCAAGGTTACGCCCGACGACGTGAACGTCCGCGCCGGCCACGACAGCTACTGGAACTCGCACGCCGGCTTCTCCGGCACCTACGCGAGCCAGTTCGCAGTCACCGGCCTCGGCGCGGTCAAGGGCGCGACGGACATGCTTGCCGCCGAGATCAAGAAGATCGGCGCGGGCGTCCTCGGCGCGGACTCGCCGGACGACGTCGAGCTCGCCGACGGTTTCGTGCGGCGGAAGGACAACCCCGAAGCGGCGTTGCCGTTCATGGCGTGCGGCGCGATCGTGAACGCGAACAACGCCGTGCTGCCGCTCGAGCTTCGCGACATCACGCTCAACTGCCGCTACGTCTACGTTCCGCCGCACCAGCTGCCGGACAAGGAACGCAAGTACGGCAATCTCACGCTGACGTACGCGAACCAGATCCACGCCTGCGTCGTCGAGGTCGACCCGGAGACCGGCGTCTACGAGCTCGTCGACTACGGCGCCGTCGACGACTGCGGCGTCCGCATCAACCCGCAGATCGTCGAGGGTCAGGTGCACGGCGCTGCCGCCCAGTCGATCGGCGCCGCGACGCACGAGACGTTCCCCTATGACGAGGACGGGAACCTGCTGACCCCGAACTTCTACGACTACCACGTTCCGCACGCGCTCGACATGCCGCCGCTGAAGACGACGTCGATCGAGTCGCCGTCGCCGTTCACGCCGCTGGGCGCGAAGGGGATGGGGGAGGGCGGCGGCGCGGGGATCAGCGCGGTCGCGTCGGCGCTCCAGGACGCGCTCCGCGGCTCGGGGAAGCCGATCGTCACCGACAGCTCGAACCCGTACCACCGGGTGTGGGAGCTCCTCCGCAATCCCGAGGAGAGCCGGGCACTCGTCGAGGTCGAGGAGCGGTGAAGGTCGAAGGCGAGCGCTCGTTCGCCGCGCCGCGCGCGACGGTCTGGCGGGTCCTCCAGGACCCGGCGCAGATGGCGGAGGTGATGCCGGGCGTCGAAAGCTTCGACATCGAGGACGACAGGCACTGGCGCGCCAACGTCGCGATCCCGCTCGGGCTCGGCTCGCTCCGGATGAGCATCAACTTCGAGAAGCTGGAGGAGCGCGAGCCGGAGTTCTCGCAGCTCAGCGCGAAGGGAACGGGCGTCGGCGCGCTGATGAACCTCGTCACGCAGTTCCACCTCACCGAAGTCGACAGCGGCACGGCAATGGCGTGGGAGGCAGACGTTCGGATTGCCGGCCCGGTGGGGAGCATGGGCCAACGCGTCCTCAAACCGATCGTCAACCAGCAGGTAAAGCAGGTGCTGACGGCCCTCGAGGCCCAGGTCGCGAAGGCGGGAGGCGAGCCGGCGAACTGACGGCCCGCCTGATTCTTGGCTGCGGGAACTTCGGAGGGATCGGGTCGGCGCCGGCGTTCTTCGGCCAGGGCGACACCGAGGAGGAGGCGTTCGCGATCATGGACTCCGCGTGGGAACGCGGAATCCGTGCGTTCGACACCGCGGACGCGTACGGGGGCGGCCGCAGCGAGACGTGGATCGGGCGGTGGATGGCCGCGCGTGGGAGTCGGCCCGCGCTCACGACCAAGGTCTTCCACTCCGTAGTCGGCGATCCCGACGACCGCGGGCTCTCGCGGGAGCGCATCCTCCGTCAGATCGACGGCAGTCTCGAGCGGCTCGGCGTCGACCGGGTCGACACGTACCTGATCCACGAGCCCGATCCGGACACGCCGGTCGGGGAGACGCTCGGCGCGCTGGGCGAGCTCGTCGCGGCCGGCAAGGTGGCCGCGATCGGCGCGAGCAACGTCGACCGGGCGTGGCTGGAGGAGGCCGATGCGCCGGGGAAGGTCTCAGTCGTCCAGAACTCTTACTCGCTGCTGGATCGCGATCCGGAGCGCGAGGTGTTGCCGTACTGCGCGGAGCACGGGATCGCCTTCACCGTCTTCGGACCGCTCGCCGGCGGCTGGCTGACCGGCAAGTACCGGCGCGGCGAGCCTCCTCCAACGGGATCGCGGATGACCCAGCGGCCCGCGGGCTACGCGCACTTCGAGGACGACGCGGTTTACGACGGGCTCGAGCGCTTCGAGAAGGCGGCGCACGAGCGCGGCGTGGACATGCCGAGCCTGGCCTTCGCCTGGCTGTTCTCGAATCCCGACGTGACGGCGGTCGTGGCCGGGCCTCGGCGGCCCGAGCACCTCGACCCGGCTCTTGCTGCGCTCGACCTCCGGCTGTCCCCCGACGAGCGCGATCAACTAGCGTCGTTGTTTCCATGAGCGTGCTCGTGCTCAATCAGGAGGAGGTCGAGCGGCTCCTCGACATGGAGGGGTGCATCGACGCGATGGCGGACGCGCTCGGCTCGCTTGCGCGCGGCGAGGTGCAGGTCCCGCTCCGCTTCATCCTCAGCCCCGAGGACGGCGCCAGCCTGCTCGGCCTGATGCCGGCGCATCGCGGCGGCGGCTCGCCGCTCTACTCGCTGAAGACGGTCGCGGTCTTCCCTGACAACCCGAAGCGCGGTCTCGACGCCCACCAGGGGACGGTCACGCTCTTCGACGGCGAGACCGGCGAGGTCAGGGCGCTGATGAACGCCTCGGCGATCACCGCGATCCGGACGGCGGCGGTGTCCGCGGTCGCCACCCGGCTGCTGGCGCGCGAGGACACGCGCGAACTGGCGATTCTCGGCGCCGGCGTCCAGGCGCGGACGCACCTCGAGTCGATGCGGCTAGTGCGCGACTTTGATCGCGTCCGCATCTACAGCCCGACCGCCGAGCACTCGCGGGCTCTTGCGGAGGAAGGTGGGGCCGAAGCGGTGGGAAGTGCGGAGGAGGCGGTTCGCGGCGCCGACGTTGTCGTCACGGCGACGAACGCGACCGAGCCCGTGCTTCGTCGGGAGTGGCTGAAGGAAGGGGCGCACGTCAACGCGGTCGGCGGGCGGCCGCCGCAGATGACGGAGCTCGATCCCGAGACGATCGCGGCGGCCGCCCTCTATGTCGACCGGCGCGAGTCGGCGGAGAACGAGGCCGGCGACTACCGTCGGGCGCTCGAGGAAGGAGCGATCGGGTCGGATCACATCCGGGGGGAGATCGGCGAGGTGCTGATCGGCTCCGCGCGCGGGCCGCGCCGGCGGGGAGCTGACGATCTTCCGCTCGCTCGGGCTCGCGGTCGAGGATCTTGCCGCCGCCGAGTACGTCGTGCGCCGGGCCCGCGAGGAAGGAGCCGGCACCGAGGTCGCCTTCTGATCCCGGTCGAGGAGATCAGGAAAGCCCGCGACGTGATCGCGGGCACCGCCGTCCGAACGCCGCTCGTCCGCCTGAACGCGCCCGAGGCGCCGGCGGAGATCTACCTCAAGCTCGAGAACCTCCAGCCGATCGGCTCGTTCAAGATCCGCGGCGCGTACAACGCCGCGAGGAAGGCCGAGGACGTTTCGGCCGGGCTCGTCACGGCGAGCGCCGGGAACATGGCGCAGGGGGTCGCCTGGGCCGCGCGCGAGCTGGGCGTCCCGTGCACGGTGATCGCGCCCGACCACGCGCCTGATGCGAAGGTCACGGCGATCGAGCGGCTCGGCGGGCGGGTGATCAAGCTGCCGTTCGACGAGTGGTGGACCGTGATCGAGGAGTCGCGGTACGAGGGCGTCGACGGGCTCTTCCTACATCCGGTCGAGAACGAAGACGTCATGGCGGGGAACGGCACGATCGGGCTCGAGATCCTCGAGGACCTGCCCGACCCCGATGCGGTGCTCGTCCCGTGGGGCGGAGGAGGCCTCTTCACCGGGATCGCGAGCGCCGTGAAGGCTCTGCGACCCGAGACGAGGCTCTTCGGTTGCGAGATCGACACCGCTGCGCCGCTCAACGCGACCATCGAGGCCGGAGAGCTGCGGGAGATCGAGTACCAGACGACGTTCGTCGACGGCGCAGGTGCGAAGGCGCTGCTTCCGAAGATGTGGGGGCTCGCAGAACCGCTGCTCGACGGGGCCTACACGGTGTCGCTCGACGAGACGGCCGCCGCGATCCGCCTCATGGCCGAGCGGGCCCGGGTGATCGCCGAAGGGGCCGGGGCGCTCGCCCCCGCTGCGGCGCTGTCCGGTCGGGCCGGCGGCGGCAAGATCGTGTGCATCGTCTCGGGCGGGAATATCGACTTTTCGAAGCTGACCACGATCCTGGAGGGGGGAACGCCATGAACATCACCACGATCGGCAGAGGAAACATCGGCGGCGGCCTCGCGCGCCGCTGGGAGAAGGCCGGACACACGGTCACGACCCTCGGCCGCGACGGCGGCGACGCGTCGGAAGCCGAGGTCGTCCTCGTCGCAGTGCCGGGTGGCGAGATCGCCGATGCCCTCGCGAAGGTCGCCGGGCTGGACGGAAAGACCGCAATCGACGCCACGAACGCGTTCGGCGGCCGCAACGAGCAATTCGAGTCGCTTGCCCACGAGGTCAAGTCGATTGTCGGTGGGCCCGTCGCGAAGTCCTTCAACACGAACTTCGCCGTGCTCTACGACCACATCGACGAGCAGCGCGTTCCTCCGAGCAACCTCTACGCGGCGGATGATGAGGCGCGTGCGGTGACGGAGCAGCTGGTCCGCGACGCTGGCTTCGACCCGGTCTACATCGGCGGGCTCGAAAACGCGCGCCTGCTCGAGGACTACCTGACGCTCAGCGGCGCCATCAACCAGGGTGGGCTCGGCCGCTTCTTCTACCGCTACGCCGCGCCGGGGTCTCTCTAGCTGGACATCGGCCCTTCGACGCCGGTCTCGGGAGCGTGCGCGTGGGTCGCGCGCTCGCCCTTGCCTGCACTGGACACGTCTCGGTGTCAGACACCGTTCGGTGTCAAGGGCAGGCTGTGCCAAGAGTGTGACGACTCTTCCCTGCTCGGATGCGCAGGCACGGCATGCACCTAGGCTGGATCACATGCCGCGATCCCCACGCTCGTTCGTCGAGGGCCTCCATCATGTCTCCTCGCACGGAAGCGACACCCGCTACCTATTCCTGAGCCCGCACGACCGACAGACCTTTCTCGGTCGGCTGGCATTCGTCATCGCACGGTTCGAGCTCCGCGCGATCGCGTACGCCCTGCTTGGCAACCACTACCACGTCGTGCTCGCTACGCCTGGCGGTCGAGTCTCGAGCGCCCTCCAACAGCTCCACGGCTGGTACTCACTCAGGCACAACCGCCGCCACAGACGGAGCGCGCACCTCTTCCGCGCCCACTTCTTCGCGCGCGAGCTCACGAGCGACGAAGACCTCCTGGGTACATGCCGATACGTCGCCCATAACCCGGTCGAAGCCGGCCTCTGCGACGATCCCTTCTCCTGGCCGTGGAGCAGCACCGCCGCCAGCGCGGGCCTCGTTGTACCCGCAATCCCCCTCGACCCCGGCCCGTTGCGCGCCGCACTCGGCGACGGCGACGACTGGCAGCGCCGCTATCGCGCGTTCATCGCGGCCTAGGCCAACAGCTCCCGGTTCGCGGCGAGCGCCTCGAGGACGAGGTCGATGTCCTCGAGCGAGTTGTATGCGTGCGGCGAGATCCGCACGTTGCCGTCGCGCTCCGAGGTGACGATCCCCCAACGGCCGAGCGCTGCCACAAGCTCGTTCACGTCCGTCGATTTCACGCAGATCAGAGCCCCGTGGCGCTTGCGCTTTTTCGGCGTCACGACGGTCCCGCCGAGCTCGTCCACCCCCGCGATCAGATGTGCGTTCAGGTTCAGCACATGCTCCCGGGTCTCCTCGATCCCGATCGACTCGATCAGCTCGATGCCCGCGATGCCCGCGTAGATCGACGGGATCGGCGGCGTTCCCGCCTGGAAGCGCCGTGCGGTCTGTGCCGGGGAGTAGTCGTGGATGTCCATCGCGAAGATGTCCTCGTCGGCGAACCACCCCGTCGCCGTCGGCCACGCCCTCTCGAGGATCTCGCGGCGGCAGTAGAAGAAGGCGAGCCCGGCCGAGCCGAGCAGGTACTTGACCGTCCCGGCGGCGAGGAAGTCGACCCCGAGCTCCTTGACGTCGAGCGGCACCGAGCCGGCCGATTGGTAGGCGTCGAGCAGCACCAACGCGCCCCGCTCGTGCGCCAGCCGAACGACCTCCTGGACGTCGATCATCTCGCCCGTCCGATAGGACACGTGCGTGATCGAGACGACGGCTGTGTCGTCGTCGATCGCCCGCTCGAACTGGTCGAGCGGCACGTGCACGACCCGCGCGCCGCGGGACTCCTGTGCGTGCCAGATCTGGCCGACGGTCGGGAACTCGAGCTCTGTGGTGACGATCTTCGACCGCCGCGCGTAGCGCAGCCCGCTGGCGAGCGCGCTGACGCCGGCCGACAACGACGTGGTGACGGCGATCTCGTCCGGGTCGGCGTTCACGAGCCCGGCGAACGCCGCCCGCGCCGCCTCCTCGCGCTCGACCCAGTACTCCCACGGCGCGCCCTGCTCCTCCCAGTCGCGGAGGTATGCGGCGTACGAGTCGCGCACCGCGTCGGACAACGCGCCCTGCGAGCAGGAGTTGACGTAGACGAGGCGCTCGAAGATCGGGAACCGATGGCGGATGCGGTCCGGGAGCGGGCCGGCTGCGGTATGGCCTCGTCATCGCCAGATGATCTCCGAAACGTAGACTCGGACGCCTGAGGGAGGCGACGAACTCAACGCGAAGCGCCGTCCGTCTCGAGCCGTGGGGCAAGCGAGACCTTCCGCTCCTCGAGCAGCTGCTCGGCGACCCGAAGATGACGGAGCACCTCGGTGGACCGGAGAGCCCGGAAAAGATCGCAGAGCGCCAGGCGCGCTATGAGCGGGCCGCGGACTCCGACACGACCCGCGTGTTCAAGGTCGTGGACGCAGCGGACCGAGGAGGACGGATCGGCTGGTCCGTCGGCCTTCCTGGGCGCGTGCTCGCGAGGCCGCGCAGGTCTCGCCGAGCCAGGTCGGGGGAAGCATCGGTCGCACGCCTTCCCCTCGGTCGACAACGCCGTCGAATGCCATCTGCCGAAGCTCGGTTCAGGCTGCTAGGACTGGAGTTCGAGTACCCGCCGGGCAACGTCATGCGCTGCAACGACTGGCGCTTCGACCTGCACGCTTAGGCGCTACCGGCCGAGGTAGGCCTTCTTCAGGTCCTCGTTCGCGAGCAGTCGCTTGGCGGTGTCGGCGAGGACGATCCTGCCGGTCTGGAGCACGTACCCGCGATCGGCGATCGAGAGCGAGACGTTCGCGTTCTGCTCGACCACGAGCACCGCCACCCCGGCCTCGTGGACCTGCTGGATGATCTCGAAGTTCCGCTCGACGAGGATCGGAGCAAGGCCCATCGACGGCTCGTCCATGAGCAGGAGCTTGGGGTCGGACATGAGCGCGCGGCCCATTGCCACCATCTGCTGCTCCCCGCCCGACAGCGTCCCCGCCAGCTGCTTGCGGCGGTCCTTCAGCACCGGGAAGAGCCCGTAGACCCGTTCGAGCGCGTCGTCGAAGCCGTCCCTTCCGCGCAGGTACGCGCCCATCTCCAGGTTCTCGTAAACGGACATCGGCGCGAACAGGCGGCGGTTCTCGGGCACGATCGCGATCCCGCGCGCGATCCGGTAGCTCGTCGTCCGCTTGGTCACGTCCTCGCCGTCGAGCTCGACGGAGCCGCGCCGCGGCCGGACGATCCCGAGGATCGTCTTCAGCGTCGTCGACTTGCCCGAGGCATTGCCGCCGAGCAGGCAGACGAGCTCGCCTTTCGCGACCTCGAGCGAGAGCTGCTGGAGGATGTGGATCTCCCCGTAGTAGGTGTCGACGCCCTTCAGCGCGAGGAGCGTCATGCCGCTCCCTGGAGGCCGAGGTAGGCCTCGATCACGAGTGGGTCGGTTGCGACCTGATCGTACGAGCCTTCCGCGATCTTGACTCCATGGTCGAGCGCGATCACGCGGTCCGAGATCCCCTCGACGACGTGCATGTCGTGCTCGATCACGAGCACGGTGTAGCCGCCCTCGGTCCGCAACCGGCCGATCAGCTCGGTCAGCTCCTGCGTCTCGGCGGGGTTCATTCCGGCCGCCGGCTCGTCGAGCAGGAGCAGCTTGGGGTTCGTCGCCATCGCCCGGGCGATCTCGAGCCGCCTGCGGTTCGCGTAGGAGAGGTTGTAGGCCTGCTGGTCGTGGCGGTACCCGACGAGCCGGTCGCCGAAGAACGCGAGCTTCTCCTCGGCGAGCTGTGAGATCTCGCGCTCCTCGCGGCGGGCGCGCGGCAGGCGGAAGATCGCCTCGACGACGGTCGACCGCGTGTGCCCGTACGCCGCGGCCATCACGTTCTCCTTCACGCTCATGTTCAGGAAGAGCCGCAGCGTCTGGAAGGTGCGCGCGATCCCGAGCTGCGTGATCTTGTGCGGCGGAAGCCCGACGATGTTCCGGCCGTCGAAGATGATCTCGCCCGAGTCCGGCCGGTAGATGCCGGTGACGAGGTTGAAGACGGTCGTCTTGCCGGCGCCGTTCGGGCCGATGAGGCTGACGATCTCGCCCTGGTCGACATGCAGGTTCAGGTGGTCGGCGACGGTCAGACCGCCGAACGACTTCGTCACGTCTCGCAGCTCGAAGAGCGGCTCCTTGGTCACACGATCTCCACCTTCGGAGTCCCGAGCAGCCCCTGCGGGCGCACGGTCATGAGGAAGACGAGCAGGGCGCCGAAGAGGATCCACCGCGCGACGGCAGGCTGCTCGACGAAGCTCGTCTCCCAGACCACGGCCGAGAGGTAGATCGTCGGGATCATCACGACCGTTCGCCACCAGCCGTGGACGCGCGTCAGCGTCAGCACGAGGACGATGAGCGCGATGTAGGCGGCGTTGGCGAAACGGGCGTGACCCGAGGGAATGATCACCCAGTCGGAGATCACCCCCGCCAGGCGCCCGCCCTCGACCACCGCGCCCGAAGTCCAGGAGGAGTCGATCGCCCCGGCAACGGCATGGGCGACGAAGCCCAGCGCGATCACGCCCGCGAACACGACGCTGAGCCGCCACCACGGGCGCACCCCGAGGACGAGGAGCAGCACGATCACCGCGTAGAAGAGGATCCGCGCGTTGTCCTGCGGGTTCTCGGGCGCGAGGAACTGAAAGGAGACGTTGATCACGATCGCGCCGATCACGACCCCGGTCAGCGAGCCGATCCCGCCGAGGATCACGACGGCGTAGATCGTGATCAGGATCGGCAGGCCGAAGTTCCCCGAGGTCACCGCCGTCAGTACCGCCGCGAAGATGCAGCCGGCGAGCCCGGCGATGCCGGCGCCGAATGCGAACGCCATCAGCTTCAACCGGTTGACCGGGATGCTCATCGCCTCGGCGGCCAGCGGGTCTTCGCGCAGCGCCCGCCAGGCGCGCCCGGTGCGGGACTCGCTGAGGAAATGGAGCCCAATGAGGATGAGGAGGACGACGCCGAGGATGAAGTAGTACTGCTGCGTCCTCGAGACGAGCTCATAGCCGAAGATGTCGTTCGGGTCGATGTCGGCGATCCCGTTCGGTCCTCCCGTCAGGCCCTTGCCGGCCACCGTCGGGTTGGCCGCGTTCACGAACACGACGAAGGCCTGGCCGAAGAAGAGGGTCACGATCGCCAGGTAGTCGCCGAGCAGTCGGCGAGAGGGCACCCCGAGGACGAGGCCGAGCAGCGCCGTCGAGACGACCACGAGCGGGATCGAGATCCAGGACGGCCAGTGGATGCCGTACTGCTCGGAGGAGAGCAGTGCGTAGAAGTAGGCGCCGAAGCCGAAGAGTGCGACATAGCCGAGGTCGAGCAGGCCGGCGTACCCGACGACGACGTTCAGGCCGAGGCCGAGGAGGATGTAGATCAGCGTGAAGATCCCGTAGACGAAGAGGTCGCCGCGATCCATCCAGAGCGGCAACGTCGCGGCGAGGGCCGCGAAGATCGCGAGCCGCGCCCACGGCGGCAGGAGGGCGTCGATCCACCGGCCGATCGCGGCGAAGCCACCGCGCCGCTCTTTTCGGGTCTCGACGCTCGCGACCCAATCGTCGACGCCGACGCGCGGTTTGTCCCCGCCGGCTTCCATCACACCTTCTGGATCGCCCGCGTGCCGAGGAGGCCGCTGGGGCGGATGAGGAGGACGAGGATGAGGATCCCGAACACGGTCAGGTCGGACCAGCGGCCGCCGAGGTAGCCGCCGGCGAAGGACTCGACGAGCCCGACGAGGAGACCGCCGAGCATCGCGCCGGGGATGCTGCCGATGCCGCCGACGACGGCAGCGGTGAACCCCTTGAGCCCGGCGAGGAAGCCCATGAAGTGGAAGACCTGGCTGAAGAGCAGGCCGAACATGACACCCGCGGCGCCCGCCAGCACCGAGCCGATGAAGAAGGTCGACGCGATCACGCGGTCGGTGTCGATGCCCATCATCGCGGCGGCCTCGCGGTCATACGAGGTCGCACGCATCGCCTTCCCGATCCGGGTCTTGGCGACGAGCAGCGTCAACGCGACCATCAACCCGACCGTGGTCGCCAGCACGATTACCTGGATCAATTGGACGTTCACGCCGTTCACGACGAAGACGGGGTCCGTGAGCGGCCCCGGCTCGAAGAACTCCGGATTCGCAGAGCCGAGCACGAAGGAGTCGTAGCTGCGGAACTGGGCGCCGAAGAGGAGCAGCGCGCTGTTCTGGAGGAAGAACGAGACGCCGAGCGCGCTGATCAGCGGCGCGATCCGAGGAGCCTCGCGTAACGGCCGGTACGCGAACCGCTCGATGACGACGCCGAGCAGGCCGGACGCGAGCATCGCGCCGAGGAACATGAGCACGATCAGCGGCCCGAGCGCGACGTTCGGCGACAGTGGGCCGCCGAGCAGGGTCAGGACGCCGTAGCCGACGAACGCGCCGATCATGTAGACGTCGCCGTGGGCGAAGTTCAGCAGCTTGAGGATCCCGTAGACCATCGAGTAGCCGATCGCGATCAACCCGTACAGGCTCCCGAGCGTGATCCCGCTGACGAGCAACTGGGTGAACAGCTCGGAGTTGAACGCGAGGGGGAGGTCCACGGGAGGGGAAGACTCTCAAACCGACGTGCGGCCCATCGACTCGATGGGCCGCACGTCTAGGTCATCGTTCGAACCGCTTAGGAAACGCGGACGTACCCGCCGCGGTTGTTGATCCGGTAGATGCCGAAGTTGGCCGGAGTCTCCATGTCGCCCGGGCCGAGCACACCCCGGCGGCGCTGGACGAACCTGATCGCGAACCCGAGCTGCGACTGTGCCTTCGGGATCCGCGTCTGGTTGACGAAGCGCCGCACCTCTGCGCGCGTGGCCTGGCCGTTGGCGCAGGCCTTGTCGATCGCCTTGCCGACCACATCGGCCGCGGCGTAGCTCGGGAGCCCGAAGAGCTCGCTCTTGCCGCGCCCTGGGCCACGCCGGTACGCGGCGATGACCGGGCTGGTCAGGTTGATCGGGAAGAACGACACGTACGAGCCCGGGATCCGGAAGTTGTCCGGGTCGAAGAGCCCGTCCGAGCCGAACAGCACGGCCTGCTTGCCCTGCGAGCGAAGCGCCTGGCCGAAGAGCTGTGCCTTCGGAGCCAGCTGCCACGGGATGTAGACCGACTGCGTGTTGGCCGGGATCCGTGCGGCAAGCGACGAGAAGTCCGTCGTGTCCGCCTCGTTCACTGACTCACGCTGCACGGTCACTCCACGCGACCGGAGAACGTTCTGAACCGTGTCGGACAGACCCGTGCTGTACGAGTTCTGCGCGTCCACGACGGCGACCCGCGAGTGCCGCAGGGTGCCGCGGATGTAGTTCGCCACCCTCGGGCCCTGCTGGTCGTCGTTCGGGACGACGCGGAAGAAGTACCCGCGCCGGGTGCCGTCGGTCGTCAGGCTCGTGCGGGTCGCGGAGCCCGAGACGAACGCGAGCCCACCGCGGCGCAGCGGTGCCGTCGAGACCTGAACCTCCTGGCTTCCCGCCGGACCGACCATGCCGAGTACCTGCGAGTTGGAGGCCAGCCGCTCGGCGACCTGAATCGCCTGCGCGGTATCGGGCAGCTGAGTGTCACCGAGGACGACGCGGAACTTCGTCCTGCGGTGAGTCGCGTTGTAGCGCGTCACCCAGTAGCGGGCCCATCTTCCCTGCTGAGAGCCGATCGAGGCCGCAGCACCGGTGATCGGCGCGGCAACCCCGAGGGACCGCGTCCGCCCGCAGGTGATCAGCGCCGTGTCACTCGCCGTCGGGGCTTTTGCCGCAGCCGGCGTCGAGCTCCCCGCGGTGCCCGTGGCGGCGACGGCGAGTGCCGCCAATGCCGCGAGCGCCGAGAGGATCGGCAGTAAAACCTTCCTCATCCTTCCTCCTTCTTTCTTACGGAAACTGAGCATTATGACGACTCGTCGTACGCCCTCGAGGCTGGATCGCCCGAGGGATGAAACACCCCAAGTACTTTCATAGACCCCTTTCCGGTGTTCTCCAAGCAGTGCTCGGCGAGCGGCGGGAGGTGCATGGCAGACCCCGGGCCAATCGGCGTTTCACGCCCGTCGAGGTGCAGTTTTCCTTCTCCATCGATTACATAGACGATCTCGTCGTAAGAATGGCTGTGCATGGGCGCGCGTCCCGGCGGGATCAGACCGACGAACTGCGTGACGTCGAAGCACCCGACATCCTGGTTGACGAGGTACCGAAACTCGCGATCCACGCCGGCCTTGAGGGGTGGCCGGTCGGCGTACCGCACCGTCCGGAGCTCGGGATCGACCGTCCGGCGGTCCTCCTGCGGAGCCTCGACGGCGACGATCACGAGGTCGGCGGGGCCGGGGCTCTCGACTTCGTAGGTCTCGCCGTCGACCAAATAGACGCCCATCCCCGGCTCGAGCTCGTGCTTCGTGTCGCCCACGTGCAGCGTGCCCACGCCCGAGGCGACGTAGAGGAGCTCCTGCCGCCCGGTCAGGCTCCGCGGTTTCGAACGACCGGGCGCGAACCGGACCACGGATTGCGCGAGGTGCTCGGACCCGTCGCTCGAGTCGATCGTCACCTCTACGGTCGCCGTGTCGATCGCTCGACCACCTCCTCGACATGCGCCGGGATGTCGTCCTCCACGCGCCAGATCTCCTCGACGACCCCGTTCTCGTCCACGAGCAGCGGTGACGCGGGCCGCCATCTCCCCGTAGTCGCCGTAGCGCTTCATCAGCCCGAGCCGGGTCGTCAGCTCGCCGCTCGAGTCGGAGACGAGCGGGAACCGCAGGTCGCACTCCTCCGCGAACGACGCGTTCGCGTCCGCCGGGTCGACGCTGACCCCGACCAGGCGCACGCCCGCCTCACCCAGGTCCTCGTAGCGGCGGTTGAACTCCTGGGCTTCGACCGTGCAGCCCGGCGTTCCGGCTCGCGGGTAGAAGTAGACGACGATGGGCCCGTCCCCATCGGAGAGGCCGAGCTCATCGACGGGGAAGCGGTCGCCGATCTGCACGGTGCGATTCTCGCACTAACGGCTGTGCGAGGATCGTCTCGATGCCGCCGTTTCGGATCGGGGTCATGCAGCTGACGATGGAGCCGCTCGAGGAGATGCTCGCGTCGGCCCGCGTGATGGACGAGGCGGGCATGGACACGGTCTGGCTGGCCGAGGCGTACCCCTGGTGGCGGAAACACGGGATGGAGGCCCGCTCCTCGACGGTCGTCTCCGCGTTGATGGCACGGGAGACCGAGCGGCTGACGATCGGCTGGGGAATCATCTCGCCCTTCACGCGCCATCCCGTGCAGGCGGCGATGGACGCCCGGGTCGTCCAGGAGGCTGCCGGGCCGGACCGCTTTCTGCTCGGGTTCGGCACCTCGAAGATCTTCCTCAACAACACGAAGCAGCAGACGAACCGGACGCTCGGGCCGATGCGCGACGCGGTCACGATCGTCCGGGGTGTGCTCTCCGGCGAGGCGTTTCGGTACGACGGCGACACCTGGAGCGCCGACGTCCCCGCGCTTCAGGCCGAGGCCGAGACGCCGAGGGCCGTGCCGCCCGTCTACGTCGCGGCGACGGCGCCGAAGATGCAGGCGCTTGCAGGGGAGATCGCCGACGGGTGCCTGACCCCGTCGATCACGACGCCCGCGTTCGTCCGCTACACGCGTGAGAACGTCGGGCGGGACATCGACATCGGGTGCACGATCGTCGCCTCGATCGCAGAGGACCGTGGTGAGGGGCGCGACGGTGCGCGCGAGATCGCCGGCATGTACCTCGCCAACAAGGTGCAGAACATCCAGGGCGCGGCCGACACCCTGCTCGACCTTGCCGGCATCGACCAGGAGGAGATCCGCCCTGTCGCCGAGGCGATGGAGCGGGGCGGGCGTCTGGCCGCCAAGGAGCAGGTGACCGACGAGCTGCTGGACAAGTGCAAGCCGATCGCAGGCACGTCTGCCGACTGCATCGAGGCGATCGAGGAGTATCGAGACGCCGGCTGCACCCATGTGATGCTCGAGCTCTGGGGCGACAGCCGTCACGAGCAGATCCGGCTCTTCGGCGAGAAGGTGCTGCCGGAGTTCCGCGGCTGATGGCGACGATCACCGTCATGGCCGACGCCGCTCCTCCGATCGAAGCGGGCGAGCTGACCGTCGCCTGCACCGTCTCGGTCACGTTTCAGGTCGAGCCCGCGTGATCGACGAACGGCGGCTCGTCGACCTCGCGCTGCGGCTCGTCTCGACGCCGTCCTTCACCGGCTCGGAGGAGGCCTGCGCGCGGGTGATGGAACGCGAGCTCGAGGAGCTTGGCCTGCAGGTGATGTGGCAGCAGGTCGAGGACGGGCGGGCCAACGTGGTCGGGACGTGGCCGGGGGAGGGCGGTGGGCCGACGCTGATGTTCAACGGTCATCTGGACACGTCGTACTCCGGCGAGGAGCCGTGGCTGCGGGACATCCCCGGCTTCCGGCCCGAGGGGTTCGAGCGCGACGGGCGGATCTACGGCCTCGGCATCTCGAACATGAAGGGTGCGCTGGCCGCGTACGTCGAAGCGGTCCGGTCGCTGATCGAGGACGGCGTTCGCCTGAAGGGCGATGTGCTGATCGCGGCGGTCTGCGGCGAGATCGAGAAGACGCAGGAGGGCGAGGCCCAGGGCGCGGAGTACCGGGGGTACGCGGCCGGCTCCCGGTACCTCGTCGGGCACGGCGGCGCCGCCGACGTCTGCATCCTCGGCGAGCCGACCGAGAACAAGCTCGTGCTCGCGCACTTCGGGACGCTTTGGCTGCGGCTCCGCGTGCGCGGCCCGTTCATCCACACGGCGTTCTCGCTGGGCCGGATCGAGGAGAACTCGATCGTGCGCATGCGAGGCGTCCTCGACCGTGTCCTCGAGTGGCTTCCCCAGTGGGAGGAGGAGATGTCGTACGGCGACGTCCGTGGTGTCGCATCGGTCGGCGCGATCCAGGGCGGCTTCGGGTGGCGCGTCTCGCGGACGCCGCACGAGACCGACCTGTTCGTCGACCTGCGCGTGCCGCCCGATGTGCCGATGGCCGACGCGAGACGGCGCGCGCTCGAGTTCGCGCGAGGGCTCGAGGGAGTCGAGGCTGAGGTCTACGTGACGGCGCCCGGTGCAGAGATCGACGAGGCGCATCCCCTGGTCGCTGCGGTGGGCGCAGCACATGAGGAGGTGTTCGGCGCACCGCCGGAGCGGGACGTCACCCGGTGGTTCTCCGACGCGTCGGTGCTGACGCGCTACGGCGTCGCGACGCTCAACTACGGGACCTCCTCCGGGCTTCCGGACGCCGAGCTGGGCGAGAATCTGGAGATCGACGGGCTGGTCAAGACCGCTGACGTCTACGCGCGGGCGGCGAGGACGGTGTGCGGATGAGGCTCGTCACCTACGACGGGGGCAAGGTCGGTCGGATCGAGGGCGAAGAGATCGTCCGCCTCGACGTGCCCGACCTTCGGACGTACTTCGAGCGCGGCGGCGCCGACGACGCGGACGAGCGACGGGAGCTGGCCGGCGCCGACCTCCAGGCGCCGATCGTCCCGAAGAAGTTCTTCCACACGGCGGGGAACTTCCGCGAGCACGAAGAGGAGTCAAAGCGGGTCGACTGGTCGCACGCAATCGCGCCGTGGATCGTCTTCTTCCAGAACGTCGACGCAATCGTCGGCCCGGACGACCCGGTCGTCTACCCGGAGCACCTCACCGAGGAGCTCGACTACGAGCTCGAGCTGGCGGTCGTGATCGGCAAGGCGGGCAAGTGGTTCCCGGCCGAGGAGGCGATGGACTACGTGGCCGGCTACGTGATCTTCAACGACATCACCGCCCGCGACATCCAGCGCCGCGAGATGGAGTCCGGGGTCTTCTCGTTCTGCAAGGCGATCGACACGTTCTGCCCGCTGGGGCCCTGGATCGTCACGGCCGACGAGATCCCGGATCCGCACGACCTCGCGATGGAGCTGCGTGTGAACGGCGAGGTCCGGCAGACGTCCCACTCGGGCCGGATGTCGGTGACGATCCCGGAGATCCTCGCGCACTACTCCCCGCTCGGCTACAGCGCCGGCGACGTCGTCTCGACCGGGACGGTCAGCGGGGTCGCGGGCTTCAGCGAGGACGCGGCGTCGCTCTACCTGAAGCCCGGCGACGTGATGGAGGCGGAGATCGAGCGGATCGGCGTGCTGCGCAACCCGGTGATCTCGTGGGAGGAGGCGCACGGCGAGCCGGCGCCGCCGCGGGTGCGGTGGTAGTCGGAGAGATCGAGCTCGTTCCGCTCCTCGATGCGACCGGCGAGCTGGGCGAGCTCACCGAGCTGTTCCCCGAGACGACGGACTGGGCGCCCTATCGACACGCCTACCCGGAGCTCTTCAACGGCTCGCGCTGGCTGCTGCCGTGCGCGGCGTACCTCCTTCGGGTCGGCGGTTCGAACCTCCTCGTCGACACGGCGGTCGGGCCTGCCCGTCTCTGGGAGTGGGATGCCGTCAGCGAGGAAGGCCTGCCCGGTGAGCTGGCGCGCGCGAACGTCCTCCCCGGGGATGTCGACCTCGTTTTCCTCACGCACCTGCACGTCGACCACGTCGGCTGGAACACGGACCGGATCGGGCGGCTCTTCTTTCCGCGCGCGCGCTACGTCGTGCATCGGGACGCGCTCGCATTCGCACGCGAGAGCACGCGGCCTCACGTCGCGCGAGCGCTCGAGCCGGTCGAGTTCGAGGAGCTCGGCGGCGAGAGCGAGCTCGCACCGGGCATCACGGCGTTTCCGTTGCCGGGGCACTTTCCCGGGCACATGGGCGTGCGCGTGGAATCCGGAGGAGAGACGGCGCTGCTGATCGCCGACGCGGCGGTCAATCCGATGCTGCTCGACCGGCCCGGCGACATCTACGCGTTCGACATCGACCAGGAGGCCTCGGTCGAGACCCGCAGGGCTTTCGTTCCGACCCTCGTCGACCAGGAGGTCCTGGTCGTGTGCGGGCACTACCCGGGCGGGGGCATCGGCCGAGTCGTGCGTCGTGGCGATCGCGTGCTCTGGACGGCGGCGTGACGGCCTGGCCGCGGGACGACGCGAAGCTCGACCGGGTCCGCGCGCTGATGGCGGAGCACGAGCTCGACGCCCTCGTCGTCCGAGCTCCCGACAACGTCGTCTACCTGAGCAACTTCTGGGCGATGAAGGGCTACGACGCTGTCGTCTTCCCTCGCGAGGGCGACGCGACGCTGATCTGCCTCGAGGCCTCCGCCGACGACGCCGCCCGGACGGCCTGGACGGACGACGTGCGGCTCTTCCGCGGCTACGACGAGCGCGACCCACGGCCGCCGCAGGCACGCGCGCTCGAGGTCGCGCTCGCAGCCTCGAAACCGTACGAGCGCGTCGGGCTCGAGCTCTCGCTCGGCACGCAGGCCGCCGATCGCATGGTCGGCGAGCCGACGACGTACACGCAGGCCTGGTTCGCCGCCTGGCCGGATCCCGCAGACGCGACGCCGCTCCTGGCGCAGGCGCGCGCGGTGAAGACCGCGCAGGAGCTGGAGCGCATGCGGCTCGCGAACGAGATCGCTGCCGCCGCCATGGAGCAGGTCCGGGGAAGACTGCGGCCCGGGATGAAGGAGAGCCAAGCGGCCGCGCTCTGGAACGGCTTCGTCCACGCCGAGGGCACCGGCTGGAACGGGAAGGTTGCGCTCGCGTACGGGTTCTCGCTCGTCTGGTCGGGCCCGGGAATCCGCACGTTCACGGCGACCGCGGACCGGCCCGTCCAGCCGGACGAGCCGACCCTCTTCGAGATCTGGGTCTGCGCCGACGGCTACTGGTGCGACCACACGAAGAACCTCTGCCCCGGGGAGCTTCGGCCCGAGTATCAGCGGCTGCTCGACGACCTGACCGCGGTCTACGGGCGGGCGATCGAGCACTGTCGGCCCGGGGCCGGCCTCGACGAGCTCGACCGGTTGATCCGCGAGGGCATCGCCGAGGCCGGCTACCCCGGCCAGCCGTCCCACCCGGTCGCCCACGGAGTCGGTGCGCGCGCTCACGAACCCCCGTACGCGCACCAGGCCGCGCCTGCGACGATCGAGGAGGGCATGGTGCTGGCAATCGAGCCGGGGGCGTACTGGGAGGGCGGCGGCGGCCTCCGTCTCGAGGACAACTTCCTGATCACCGCCGACGGCGCGGAGAAGCTCTCGCCCTTCCCGGACGGGGTCGTACGGTGATCTGGACCGGCGAGCTCAACCGGCCGCACAAGCTCGAGGCGAGGGTCGGCTTCTACGACACGACGCTGCGCGACGGCGAGCAGACGGTCGGCGTCGTGCTCATGCCGCAGGACAAGCTCGAGATCGCGCGCGCGCTCTCGGAGGCGGGCGTCGAGCGGATCGAGGCGGGCTTCCCGCGCGTCTCGGCGGACGACTGGGAGGCGGTGCGGCTGATCTCCGAGGCCGGCCTCGAGGCAGAGATCTGGGGCTTCTCGCGCGCCGTCCAGGCCGACGTCGAGGCGCTCGTCGAGCTGGGAGTGGGCGCAAGCGTGGTCGAGTCGCCGATCTCGGAGCTGAAGCTGCGAGCGCTCGGCGTCTCGCGCGACGACATGCTCCGCCGCATCCGCGACGCCGTCGCCTACGCCGCCCGCAGCGGGATCCGCGTCGCCTACTTCGGCGTCGACTCGACGCGCGCCGAGCCGGACTTCTACGACGCGGCCTACTCGGTGGCCGTCGAGGCCGGCGCGTTGGAGGTCGTCGTCGTCGACACGATCGGCGTCGCCGGGCCTGAGGGGGTTACGGACCTCGTCGGCCGTACCCGGGACCTGCTCGGGCCCGAAATCCCGATCCACTTCCACGGACACAACGACTTCGGCCTCGCGACCGCAAACGCCGTCGCCGCCGTCCGCGCCGGCGCGCAGTGGATCCACTGCACGCTGAACGGGATGGGCGAGCGGGCCGGCAACGCGAACCTCGGCGAGGTCGCGCTCACCCTGCGCGCGGTCTACGGGGTCGAGACCGCGCTCGACCTGCGCCGCGCCCGAGAGCTGTCCGACCGTGTGCGCGAGCTGTCGGGCTACACGCTCGAGCCCTGGAAGCCGCTCGTCGGCGAGAACCTCTTCCGGCGCGAGAGCGGCGCCGTCGCGAGCCAGTTCCACGACCCGCCGTCCATCGAGCCGTACTCGTCGGAGCTCGTCGCCGCCGACCGTGGAATCGTCCTCGGCAAGAAGAGCGGCATCGACTCGATCCGGATCAAGTGCGAGGAGCTCGGGCTCGAGGTCCCGGAGGAGGCGCAGCGCGCTCTCCTGGACGCCGTCAAGAAGCTCGGAACCGACAAGCGCGGCCTGGTCACGGACGACGAGTTCCGTCGGCTCGTCGCGGAAGGAGGAACTGCATGAGTCACCATCGCGAGCTGCTCAACCCCCCCGACCTGCATCCCGCACCCGGATTCAGCCATGTCGCGGTCGCCCAGGGCACGAAGGTCGTCCATTTCGCGGGCCAGCTCGGCATCGGCCAGGACTTCTCGCTGGTCGCCGAGGATCTCCACGGGCAGACCGCTGCGGCGATGCGGAACCTGAAGGTGGCGATGGACGCGGCCGGCGTCGGCTGGGACGACATCGTCCGCCGGACGATCTACACGACGGAGCCGACCGAGTACGAGACGATCACGCGGGCGATCGACGAGGTCACGGGCGGCGCCGAGCACCCGGCGCAGACGATCGTCGGGATCACCGGCCTCGCCGTACCGGGCTGCCTGATCGAGATCGAGTGCACGGCGGTGCTCTCCTGAGCTCGACCTACGACGCGATCGTTATCGGCAGCGGCGTCAACTCGCTGGCGTGCGCGGCGCTCCTCGCACGGGCCGGCTGGGGCGTCGCGGTCCTCGAGCGGGAGGACGAGCTCGGCGGTGCGATCAGGACGGCCGAGCTCACCGAGCCCGGGTACCTGCACGACGTCCTCAGCGCCTGGCACCCGCTCTGGGTCGGCGGCGCGGCACACGCCGAGCTCGGGGACGATCTGGCTCGTCACGGCCTCGAATACCTGAACACCGAACTGCCGACGGCGACGGCCTATCCCGACGGCGAGGCGGCCTTCCTGCTGCGCACTGCGGAGGCGAATGCCGCCGAGCTCGACCGCCACGCGCCCGGCGACGGCGCGGCCTGGACACGCATGCTCGAAACCTTCTTTCCGACCGCCGACCTCGCGTTCGGCGTGCTCGGCACCGAGCTCTGGTCGCGGGCCGGGCTCGGGTTGGGCGCGCGCCTCTACCGGCGGCTCGGGAGGCGCGGCGCAGCCGAGTTCGTCGGCGAGCGGGTCGTCTCGAGCCGCGACTGGCTGACCGGGACGTTCGAGTCGGAGCGCGCTCACGGCCTGCTCGCGCCGTGGGTGCTGCACACCGGCCTCGGCCCCGACGCCGCCGCGTCCGGCTTCATGACGCAGGTGATCGCCGTCGCGGTGCAGGAGGGCGGGATGCCGATCCCCCGCGGCGGCGGCGCGAGGCTCGTCGACGCGCTCGTCGGGCTGATCCGCGAGCACGGCGGCCTCGTCGAAACGGGCCGCGACGTGGAGCGCGTGCTCGTCGAGGACGGCTCAGCGGTGGGCGTCGCGCTCGCCGAGGGAGAGACGATCCGCGCCGAGCGCGCGGTGATCGCCAACGTCACGCCGACGCAGCTCTACGGCCGCCTGCTCTCCGACGGCGCGGTGCCCGACGCGGTTGCCGAGCGTGGACGCCGATTCCGGTACGGGCGCGCCGACATGCAGATCCACTTCGCGCTCTCCGAGCCGCCGCGCTGGGAGGGGGACGAGCGCCTGGCGAAAACCGCGATCGTCCACCTGACGCCCGGCCTCGACGGCGTCTCGCGCGCCGTCAACGAGGCCGACCGCGGGCTCCTGCCGGCCGAGGCCACGGTCGTCGTCGGCCAGCCGCTGACCATGGACCCGAGCCGCGCGCCGGACGGCGCCGGGCTGCTCTGGATCCAGCTCCAGGAGCTCCCCTGGCACGTGAAGGGCGACGCCGCCGGCGAGCTCGATGTAGGCGACGGGAGCTGGACGGAGACGCTTGAGGGAGCGCTACGCCGACCGGATCCAGGCGCGGATCGCCCGGCACATCCCGAACCTCGACTCCGCCGTCCGCAAGCGCGTCGCCCTCTCGCCGGCCGACCTGCAGGCCGCGAACATGAATCTCCAGCAAGGCGACCCATACTCGGGCTCGCTCGCGCTCGACCAGAACTTCCTCTGGCGGCCGTTCCCTGCGAGCCCGGGCCACGCAACCGCGGTCGACCGGCTCTGGCACATCGGCGCGAGCACGCACCCGGGCCCGGGCCTCGGCGCGGGCTCGGGGACGCTCGTCGCCAAACAGCTGCTCGAGCCGGCGCTTCCAGCCCGCGCGCTCGCGCGCGCCCGCGGCCTCGTCCGTCGATGACGCCCCGGTTCTCGATCTCCCAGATCACGACCGTCGGCCAGTCCTTCGCCGACGACCTCGACACCTATCGTGCCGCCGGCGCCGCGGGCATCGGGATCTGGGAGATGAAGCTGGGCGACGACTCGCTCGAGCGCTTTCGGGCGTCCGGGCTCGAAGGGGCTGCAGCCGTCCCCGAAGTCCCTTCGATCCTGCCCCTGCCCCTGATGGAGGGGCCGGCCGACCCGGAGGAGCGCGTCGAGGCGATCCGCGCCGGGATCCGGCGATTGGCGCCGTTCGGCCCGGCCTGCGTTCTCTTCCTGACCGGCCCCGGCGACGACCGGGAGGCGGTGATCGAGGGCATCCGCGCGATCGCCGACGAGGGCGAGCGATCCGGCGTCCGGGTCGCGCTCGAGCCGATCCAGCGCGAGTTCGCCCACTTCTGGTCGCTGCCGACGTCGCTGGACGAGGCCGCGGCGCTGCTCGAGGAGGCCGGACGACCGGATGTCGGGCTCATCTACGACGTCTGGCACCTCTGGAACCAGCCGCTCGAGCAGATCGAGCGTCATCGCGACCGGATCGCCGCCGTTCACGTCTCCGATTGGCGGCGGCCGACCAGGAACACGAACGACCGGGTGCTTCCGGGCGACGGCGGCGTGGAGTTCGGCCCGATCCTCGAGGCCCTGCGCTGGGAAGGGCTCTACGACCTCGAGATCTTCTCCGACCCCGAGCTGCCGGACTCGCTCTGGCGCGACGACCCGCGTGACCTCGCACGGCGGGGAGTGGAGGCGCTATCCAGCGTGTGTGCGTAGTCGGCGGAGGCGTGATCGGGAGCCTCTACGCCGCGCACCTCGCGCGCGTCGCGGACGTCTCCGTCCTCTGCCGGCGCGAGGAGCACGCGAGGGCGCTGAACGAGCAGGGCCTCCGCGTGTCCGGCCGACACGACTTCACCGCGAAGCTTCGCGCCGCGACCGACCCCGGCGCGCTCCCGGAGGCCGAGCTGGCGATCGTCGCGACGAAGACGACGGAGCTCGACGCCGCCGCATCGCGCCTGGCAGGGCATTGGCCAGAGGCCGCGGTCATGACCGTTCAGAACGGGCTCGGCGCGGAGGAGATCGTGCGGCGCCACGGAGAATGGACGCTGATCTCGGCGGTCACGTTCATGAGCGGCACGCGTCATGCCGACACGCACGTCGAGTACATCCTCGACACCGAGACGTGGCTCGGGCCTTACGGCGGCGCTCCGCAGGCTCTGGTCGACGAGACCGCCGCGCTGCTCGTCGAGTCGGGCCTGAAGGCGAGGGCGTTCGACGACCTGCGGCCGGCCCAGTGGTCGAAGCTGATCTTCAACTCGACGGTCAACTCGGTCGCCGCGCTCACCGGGCTCCCGCACGACCGGCACTTCGCGGAGCGGGACCGCCTCGATCAGCTCGGCCACCTCGTCTACGACCTGATGGAGGAAGGGAAGCGGGTCGCGGCGGCGGCGGGCGTGGAGCTGTACGAGGACCCCTGGGAGATGAACGTCCTCGCTACGCAGCGAGGGAGCCGCCACTACCCGTCGATGCTCGAGGACGTCGAGGCCCGCCGCCCGACCGAGGTCGACCAGATCACCGGCGCGCTCGTTCGCGAGGCCGAGCGGCTGGGCGTCGAAGTCCCGCTCCAGACGGCGATGTACAGGCTCGTCAAGGCGCGAGAAGCCTCGTGGGCGAATTGACCGGCCCCGGTTGCACGTTCAATATCTGCCTCAATCTCCCAAAAACCAACGCGTGATGTGGCGCGAGAGGAGTGAGGATGCACCAGAGAGGGTCTAGAAGGTGGGGTGCCGCTGCGGCGCTCCTGATCGCGGCCATCACGGTCGCGGCGCTCGCGGGAGCGAGCAGAAACACGTCGGCCGCAACGCGGCCGGCAGTCGTGATCGGATGGGCCTATGACAGCAAGGGCCAGATGGCGCCGTTCGACGGCCCCGCACTGGCGGCCGCACGGATCCACATAGGGAACCTCAACAGGCGGGGCGGGCGGCAGGTTCGGATCATCACCTGCGACACGAACAACAACAACCCGGCGCGGGCGAAGTCGTGTGCGAGGAACCTCCTCGGCCAGGGCGCGCACGTGATCTTCGTGACGTGTGACGTCGACTTCGCAACTCCCGTCGTCCAGGAGGCGATCAACCGCGGGAAGCTCGCGGTCGCTCCCTGCATCGGGACGGATCAGATGGGACCGAAGCGCTTCGGGCGGGCAAAGGGAAGGCTCGCGTTCAGCTTCGGCAACGTCGCGCAGGACGAGGGCTCGGCGATGGCCGAGTACGCGATCAGGCGCGGTTGGCGGACTGCGGGGCTCGGGACGAACACGCTGCTCGTCTACTTCAGGAACGTCGTCCAGGCATTCGAGAAGCGCTACACGCAGCTCGGCGGCCGGATCGTCGGCCGCGAGAGCTATTCGACCGGCGCGAACAACGTCCAGGCAGCTGTCACCCGGCTGAACCAGCGCCGCGCCGCGGTGTACGTCACCTCGACGGCGTTCGGCGAGCTGCCGGCATTCGCTTCTGGTTTCCGCTCACTCGGGAACCAGACGCCGGTGCTCAACTCCTGGGCGGGTGACGGCACGTACTGGGTCACGCAGAACCCGCAGATCACGAACTACTACGCCGTGACGTTCGCTTCGGTGTTCGGGGACGACCCGAACCCGGCGGTCCGGCGACTAGCCGTTCAGGTCAAGGCTGGAACCGGCGGCTTCGTCACCGGCCCCGCCGCGATCGACGGCGTGATGACTGCGATCCGGCGCGCCGGCGGCTCGACACAGGGCTCGGCGCTCGCGACGCAGCTCGAGCGGTTCAAGAAGGTGCCGACGATCTCAGGACGGGTCAGCTTCTCGCGATCGCTGCACACGGTGTTCGGCCGCCAGTACCGGGTCATCCAGGTGCAGAACAACCGCGGCCGCAGAGTCGGGCTGGTAACGGCCAAGGTCGTTCCGAAGCTCTAGGCAGGTTGGGGACGGAAGCCCCCGCCGGAGCGGCGGAGAGGAGGCCCGGGGACATCCTCCGGGCCTCCTCCGTCTCGCGGTCCTTCGAGGGCTTGCGCGCGCTGCAGGACGTGACGCTCACGCTGCACCGGCACGAGGTCGTCGGCCTGATCGGCCCCAACGGCGCCGGCAAGTCCACGCTCGTCAACGTGCTCACCGGCTTCGACCGCCCGACGGAGGGCTCGGTGGAGCTCGCGGGTCGACGCATCACCCGTTGGAGCGCCCACAGGCGCGCCCGCGCCGGGCTCGCGAGGACGTTCCAGCACAGCCGCTCCTTCCGGGACCTGTCCGTGCGCGAGAACGTCGAGGTCGCCGCACTCGGGGTCGGCGCGGGCCCGAGGAGCGCGCGGCGACGCGCGGACGAGCTGCTCGGGCTGCTCGGTCTGGAGGCGCAGGCCTCGGCGCCGGCGGGCGTGCTAGCTCACGGCGACGAGCGGCGCCTGGGCGTCGCCCGTGCGCTCGCGACCGAGCCGCAGTTCGTGCTCATGGACGAGCCGGCGGCGGGCCTGCCGGAGGCCGAGGTGCCGGAGTTCGCCGCCGTCGTGCAGTCGATCCGTGACTCCCACGACGCCGGTGTGCTGCTGATCGACCACAACATGGCGCTCGTCATGAGCGTCTGCGACCGGATCCAGGTTCTCGACCAGGGCCGCACGCTTGCCGAGGGGACGCCCGCCGAGATCCGCGGCAACCTCGACGTCGCGGCGGCGTACCTCGGCGAGACGGCAGTCGTGGAGGAGCACGATGGCTGAGGCGGCGCTCGCGGTCGAGGGACTCGAGGTGCGGTACGGCGCTGTCACCGCCGTCCGCGACGTGTCGCTCGAGGTTGCGCAGGGTGAGATCGTCGGCCTGATCGGCCCGAACGGCGCCGGCAAGATCACGACGCTGCACGCGATCATGGGGCTCGTGCCGGCGCGGAGCGGCTCGGTCGCGCTGGCGGGCACCCAGATGCTGGGTCGCTCGCCGGAGGCGATCGCCAAGGCCGGCGTGGGGCTCGTCCCGGAAGGGCGCCGGATCTTCGCCGACTTCACCGTCGAGGAAAACCTCCGCCTCGGGCTTGCCGCTCGGCGCGGGCGGGCCGGCCGGGGGGCGCTGTCCAGCGCGTACGAGCTGTTTCCCGTTCTGCACGAGTTCCGTCGGCGACAGGCGGGCGTGCTCTCCGGCGGCCAGCAGCAGCAGCTCGCGATTGCGCGGGCGCTCGTCGCGCAGCCCGACGTGCTGCTTCTCGACGAGCCGTCACTCGGGCTCGCCCCCTCGCTCGTCGACGACGTCTTCACCGCCCTCGCCGAGATCCGCGACGGCGGGTTCGCCGTCCTGCTCGTCGAGCAGCGCGCCCAGCGCACCGTGGCGCTCGCCGACCGGACGCACGTCCTCGCCAACGGCGAGCTCCGTCTGATCCTCGGTCCCGCCGACGCCGACGACACCGAGAAGATGGTCGCGGCCTACCTGGCCGGCTGATGACGACCGTCGTCGCCGCCCTCGACGCGCAGACCCTGGCCGACTCGGTCGGGCTCGGTGCCATCTACGCGCTGATGGCGGTTGGGATCGGCCTGGTCTTCGGCGTCTTGCGCCTCGTCAACTTCGCCTACGGGCAGCTGATCATGGCCGGCGCGTACACGCTCGCCTTCACGGCGCACTGGCGAGTCGTGTGGAGCATCGTCGCCTGCGTCATCGTCGTCGTCGCGCTGTCGCTGGCCATGGAGCGCGCCGTCTTCCGTCCGCTGCGCGGCGCGTCACCGGCGGTCATGCTGGTGACGACGTTCGCGATCGCGTTCATGCTCCAGGCGGTCGCGCTACTCGTTGACATCAGAGACAACACGATCGGTGAAGTCGCGACGTCGATCGCCCCACTCAACCAGGCGATCACGGTCGGTGGCGTGGAGATCCGCAAGATCACGATCGTCGCAGTCGTCGTCGCCGCCGTCGCGCTCGGGCTGCTTGCCCTGCTTCTGCTGCGCACGACGATCGGGCTGCACATGCGCGCCGCAGCGGCCGACTTCCCGACGGCACGGATGCTCGGCGTCCAGGCGAACCGGGTCATCGCCTTCGCCGTGCTGCTCTCCGGCCTGCTCGCCGCGACGGTGTCCGTGCTCCTCACCGTTCAGTTCCCCTTCGTCGGCCCGGACTTCGCGCTGCGCGAGACGATCGTCGTGCTCGTCGGCGTCGTGGTCGGCGGAATCGACCGGCTCTGGACGGCGACGCTCGGGGGCTTCGCCATCGGCTTCGCAACGGGCGTCATCAACGGCGCTCTGCCGACGGAGCAGACCGTCTTCCTGCCCTCGGTCGTCTTCGGGCTCGTCATCCTCGTTCTCCTGCTGCGCCCCGCGGGCCTGTTCGCGTGGGGGCGGCCGGCCGTGGAGCGGGTTTGAGGCGTTTCCTCGAGCCGCTCGTCCAGCTCGCGGCGCCCGCCGATCCTGGTCGTCGCGGTCGGGCATCGGCTCGACGCTCGTCTCGTCGGTCGAACGAGATCTACTTCCTGAACGCGCTCGTCTCGGTCGCGATCGTCGTCGCGATCTACGTCTTCATCGGCAACTCGGGCGTGCTCTCGTTCGGGCAGATCAGCTTCGTCGCCGTCGGGGCGTTCACGGCCGGCGTGATGACGATTCCGCTGGAGTCGAAGACCGGCGTCCTGCCGCAGCTCTTCCCGATCCTCCGCGACCACACCGTCGGCAATCTCGTCTCGCTGCTGCTCGGGGCCGCGGCCGGTGGCCTCTTCGCGCTCGTCGTCGGGCTTCCGCTGATGCGCCTTTCCGGTCTCGCCGCCGGCATTGCCACGTTCGCCGTGCTGGAGGTGACGCACAACATCCTCCGCGAATGGACGAAGATCGGGCCGGGTGCGACGACCCTCTCGCTCGTCCCGGAGACGACCGATGCGCTGCAGGCGACGGTCGGCGTCCTCGGCGTCATCGCCGCCGCGTTTGCCTACCAGCGGAGCCGGTTCGGCCGGCGCCTCAGGGCTTCCCGCGAGGACACTGCCGCCGCCCGCGGGGTCGGCGTCGGCGTCCACCGCGAACGGCTCTGGGCCTTCACCGTCTCGGGCGCGCTGGCCGGGTTCGCCGGCGCGCTGCTCGTGCACCTGCTCGGGTCGATCACCACGGAGCAGGTGTATCTCGAGCTGACGTTCCTGACGCTGGCGATGCTCGTCATCGGCGGCCTGACGAGCCTCTGGGGCGCGGTCGTCGGCGCGCTCGCCGTCAGCGCGCTGGACTCGTTCCTGATCGAGGCGGAGCAGGGCGTAGGGATCGGCTTCACGCTCGACCTGCCGCAGGGCACGCGCCTGATCTTCCTGGGCGCGATCATGGCGCTCATGTTGATCCTGCGCCCCAGCGGCTTGACCGGCGGGCGGGAGTTCTCGCTCCGATTCGTGCGATGAGGATCGGCATCGTCGGCTGTGGCGCGATCGGAGCGCTCTTCGCCGCCAACCTGGCGCAGCTGGACGACGTCGAGGTCTGGGGCTACGACGTCTGGCCCGAGCACGTCGACGCGATCAACGAGCACGGCCTGCGGCTGTCGGGCGCGGCCGACGTCGTCGGCCGGCTCCGGGCGACGACCGATCCCGGTGAGCTTCCGCCCTGCGACTTCGGGATCGTCGCGACGAAGAGCATGCACACGGGGACGGCGGTGGCCGCGGCCGCTCATGCCTTCGAGTCCGGCAGCGTTTGCTCGGTGCAGAACGGGGTTGGGAACGAAGAGGCGATCGCGGAGCACGTCGAGCGCGTGATCCGCGGAACGACCTTCCCAGCCGGCGGCATTGTCGAGCCGGGCCACGTGCGCTGGGAGGTCAAGGGCGGCACGACGATCGGTCCGTTCGAGCCGCGCCCAGCGCCGATGGGGGAGGTCGAGCGGCTCGCCGACGCCTGTACCCGCGCCGGAATGCCGACGGAGGCCGTGGCCGACGCGCGTGGGCCGCAGTGGCGGAAGCTGATCTTCAACGCGGCCACGAACCCGATCGGCGCGCTAACGGGCCTGACCCACGGGCGCGTGTGCGAGGACCCGGCGCTGCGTGCGCTCGTGAGCGCCCTCGTGGACGAAGGCAAGGCGGTCGCGGCAGCGCAGGGGATCGAGCTCGACGAAGATCCCGAGGAGCTGATCGACTACGCGGCCAGGCCCGAGGTGGCCTACGACCACAAGGCGAGCATGCTCCAGGACGTCGAGGCCAAACGAGAGACCGAGATCGACTTCCTCAACGGAGGGGTCGTCCGGTTCGGGCGGGAACACGGGGTGCCGACGCCGCTCAACGAAGGCGTTACAGCGCTGATCAAGGGGCTGGAGCGATCGTGGGCGAGGTAGGGCGCCGGTACGGCCGCGTCCGCGAGGCGCTCGCGCGCGACGGGCTCGACGCCGCGCTCGTCGCGGGCACCGAGTACACGGGCTTCGAAGGCCAGGTCACCTACCTCTCGGGCTTCCAGATCGTCCACCGCTACGCGTACGTCCTGCTCCCGCTCGAGGGCGAGCCGACGATCGTCTTCCCGACGGAGGCCCGCTACGTCGGCGAGCACGGGACGACCTGGATCGAGGACCAGGTCTTCGCGGACCACCCTGGCGAGTGGCTCGCCGATCGGCTGCGTGGACGGCGGGTCGGCGTCTACGGCCTCGACTACGCGATGACCGTCCGCGACTTCGCCGCGATGCAGGACGCGGTCGAGCTCGTGCCCTGGGAGGTCGAGTTCGACCACGCCCGAGCGGTGAAGAGCGAGCAGGAGCTGGAGTCCGTGCGCGACAGCGTCCGCATCAACACCGAGGGCTTCTGGGCCTTCCGCGACGCCTATGCGGCGGGACGGTCGGCCGCCGAGGTACTCGCTCCCGCCGAGCGGATCTTCGTCGAGCAGGGCTGCGGCCGCCTGACGATGAACATGGTGCTCGTCGGGGCCGAGTTCGCGATCGCGCGCAAGGACCTCGTCCTCGGCGACTTCTGCATCCCGTCGCTCGAGATCGCGGGGCCCGGCGGGCACTGGGTGGAGGTGTCACGCGCGCTCGGAACGCCCAGCGACGAGGTCGCCCGGATGCTCGAGGCGTACGAGGAGTACTTCGAGGCCGCCAAGGTTGCCCTCCGCCCGGGCGCGACCGCCCACGACGTGCACCGAAGGGTCTCCAAGGGCTTTCTCGACCGCGGGTACCACCTCGGGCACGTGACGGGCCACTCGATTGGGATGACGATGATCGAGTTCCCGAAGATCGGCGAAGGGGTCGAGACCGAGCTCGAGGCGAACATGGTCTTCTCGATGCATCCGCACGCGATCGCGGACGACGGCCGCGAGTGCCTGTACATGCAGGACACGTGGCTGGTCACCGAGGACGGCGGCGAGCCGCTCGCCGGCCTCGAGATGAAGCTCTTCTAGACCTCGGCGTGGATGCGGCCCGAGGCGCCCTTGAGGCGCCCGCCTTCGCGGCCTGCCCGCACCGCCAAGATCTCGGCCAGGATCGAGACGGCTGTCTCGGCCGGGGTCGAGGCGCCGAGATCGAGCCCGCTCGGGCCCGAGATCCGCTCGAGCGCCTCCTCGTCGAGTCCCTCCGCGAGCAGGCGCTCCCGCCGCCGGTCCTGGTTGCGCCGCGACCCGAGCGCACCGATGTAAAACGCGTCGCCCGCCAGTGCGCCCTTGAGAGCGGGGACGTCGAAGCGGTCCTCGTGTGTGAGGACGACGATCGACGTCGCGTGGTCGGGCTTGATCTGCTCGAGCGCCTCCTCGGGCCAGGAAACGAGCAGCTCGTCGGCGCTTGGAATCCGTTCTTCGGTCGCGAGCCTGGCGCGGGCGTCGACGACGATCGTCCGCCAGCCGAGCGTGCGCGCGGCCTGGCAGAGGTGCTCCGCGGTGTCGACCGCGCCGAAGACGACCAGCCGCGGACGACGTCCGAAGACGTCGCAGAAGACCGTTCGCCCATTCTCCTCGACGAGGACGCTTCGTCCTCCGCGCAGCAGCTCGTCAACCCCGAGCGGCGGGTCGCCCAGCCCGTCGCCGATCATCTCGCCGCTCTCCAGCGCGAACATCTTCGCGCCCAGCGGTTCGCCCGCGACCACTTCGTAGAGCACCGCCGGCTCCTCGCGCTCGGCTGCGTCGATCAAGCGCTCGATCAGCTCGGGCTCGTACGCGTCGACGAAGACGTCGATCTCGCCGCCGCACGGGAGGCCGACCGAGAGGCCCAGCTCGTCGGAGATCCCGTACGACGCGAGCGCGGGAGGGCCGCCGGCGAGCGCCTCTCTCGCCAAGCCGTAGACCTCGTTCTCGACACACCCGCCCGAGACGGAGCCCGCGAGCTCGCCGCCCTCTGAGACGCCGAGCTTGGCGCCGATCGGCCGCGGCGCCGAGCGCCTGGTCGCGACGACCGTCGCCAGCGCGATCTTCTCGCCGCGCGACAGCCAGCGGCGCAGGTCAGGGGCGATTTCCAGCACGAATCGATCGTACCGGCGGCCTCAGGACTGCGAACGGATCGGTCACCTCGAGCCGCGGCGAGCTGAAGCGGAAGAGCTCCGCCGGCCGACCACCGGTCCGGCCGGGCTCGCGCTTCGAGCCGGTCTGCTCGAGCACACCACGACGCAGCAGCACCCGCTGGAGGTTCGTCGTCGACACGTCGTGGCCGAGCGCGGCGACGTAGAGCGAGCGCAGCTCGGAGAGCGTGAACGTCTCCGGTGCAAGCGCGAAGCCCACGTTCGTGTACGAGAGCTTCGCGCGCAGGCGCCGGAGCCCCTCCTCGACGATCTCGCCGTGGTCGAACGCGGCGGGCGGAAGGTCCTCCACCGGGTGCCAGGCCGTGTCCGACGGCGTCTCCGGGTCGACGTCGACCGGCACGAGGCCAAGATAGGCCGTGGCTAGCTCCCAGCTCTGTGGGTTGCGGAGCGGGTCGCTCCGCGTCTCCAGCTGCTCCATGTGGGCGAGCTCGCGGACATCAACCTTCGCTGCGAGATGGCGGCGGATCGACTCCTCGAGCGTCTCGCCCGGCTCGAGGAAACCTCCAGGCAGCGCCCACCGGCCCGCGAACGGATCGCGGGCGCGCTCCCACATCAACACCTGCAGCGCACCTCCGCGCACCTGGAAGACGACGGCAAGGCTGACGTGAAGCGGGGCGGGTCGGGTAGACTCAGCCACCAGGTTTGAGACTACCAGGCGAAAACCTCCCGACCAGACTCGCAGTGGCGCTCGCCGCAGGCCTGCTGCTCGCCGGCTGCGGCGGGGGCGGCGACGACGAAGGCGCCGGGACGACCACACAGGCCGAGTCGGATGTCCGCGTCGCGCTCGTCACAGACGTCGGGCAACTGAACGACCGCGGCTTCAACCAACTCGCGTACGAAGGCTTGAAGCGGGGCGGTCGCGAGCTCGGCATCGAGACGCGGGTCGTCGAGTCCGTGTCGACCGCGGACTACGTGCCCAACTACGCCTCGCTCGTTCGCCAGGGCTACGACCTGATCGTCGGGGTCGGCTTCGCGCAGGGGGACGCGATCGACACCGCCGCGACGCGGTTCCCGGACACGAAGTTCGCGATCGTCGACGTCGATCAGACCGCCCTGAAGCACAAACCGAAGAACCTGGTCGGGTTGCTCTTCAAGGAGCAGGAGGCCGGCTACCTCGCCGGCTACCTGGCCGGCCTCGAGGCCAAGCGGGAGCACGCCAACACGATCGGCTCGGTGGGGGGCTTCAAGGAGCCGCCGGTCGATCGTTTCATCGCGGGCTACCAGGCCGGCGCCAGGGAGGCGATGCCCGGAATCAAGACCCTGAACGGCTACTCCCTGGACTGGGACGATCAGGCCAAGTGCAAGGAGCTCGCACTGAACCAGATCGCCCGCGGCGCCAAGATCGTCTTCCAGGTCGCCGGCGGATGCGGTCTCGGCGCCCTCGACGCCGCCAGGGAGAAGAACGTCTGGGGGATCGGCGTCGACGCCGACCAGTCCTTCCTCGGCCCGCAGGTCCTGACCAGCGCCCAGAAGCGAGTCGATGAGGGCGTCTTTCGAACGATTAGGAGTGTCGTCGACGGCAACTGGCGGGGTGGCCTCAACGTCACCTTCGGCCTGGCAGAGGACGGCGTCGCGCTCGGCAAGATCAGCCCAAAGGTGCCGCAGGATGATCTCAACGCGCTCGGCGAGGTCGAGCGGCGCCTTCGCACCGGTCAGATCACAGTTCCCACGAGTCTCTAGCCGCCGGCGACGGCAGCGATCACGCGCACTTCCTGCGCGCCGGCGAGCGGCGTTTCGAGCCCGTTCGCCCGCCGCGCGTCCTCGCCGTCGACGTAGACGTTGACGAGCCGGCGCAGGTTGCCGCGCTCGTCGAGGAGGAGGTCGGAGACGGGGAGGGCGCGGAGCGCCTCGCCGACCGTCGCCGCCTCGACGTCGAACTCTCGCCGCCCGCCCGCCTGCTCCGCCAGGAGCGACGGCAGCTTGACTACGACCAATCGCCCACTTCCACCGAGAGGATCGGCGGCAGCTGGCGGGCGACCTCCTGCCAGTCCTCGCCTTCAGAGGCCGAGACGAAGACGGAGCCGCTCTGGGTGCCGAAGTAGATCCCGGCCGGGTCGCGCGCATCGGACGCGAAGCCTTCGCGCATGACTGCGCCCCAGGCGGGCTTCGGGAGCCCGTCCTCCAGCAGCTGCCAGCTCGCACCGCCGTCGTCGGTCCGGTAGACGCCGAGCCGACCGTCCGGCGTCACCCGGTTCTCGGCGCCTTCCTCAGGGATGACGAAGGCAACGTCCGGATTGCGCGGGTGCAGGGCGAGCGGGAAGCCGAAGCCGCTGGGCAGCCCGTTGCCCTCGAGGCGCGCCCAGTTGTCGCCGCGATCGTCGGAGCGATAGACGCCGCAGTGGTTCTGCTGCCAGAGGCGGTCGGGGCGCCCGGGGTGGAGGAGCAGCTTGTGCACGCACTGCCCGACCTCGGGGAACGGGTCGGGGAGGAAGTCCGCGGCCACATCCTTGTTCGCCGGGGCCCAGGTCTCGCCGCCGTCGTCGGTTCGGAAGGTGCCGGCCGCGGAGATCGCCGCGTACATGTGACTGGGGTCGTCGGGATGGATCTGGATCGAGTGGCAGCACATGCCGCCGGCGCCGGGCTCCCACTGCTCGCGGGTCTTGTGCTGGACGAGGCCGAGCACCGGCTCCCAGGTCTTGCCCTTGTCGCCGGAACGAAACAGCGCACCGGGCGTGGCGCCGAGCCAGAGCGTGTCCGGCTCGCTCGGGTGGCCGGGCTCGACGTGCCAGACCTCCGCGAGCTCGAGCCCGGTCTCCTCCGGGAGCCCGAGACCCTCGGAGCGCTGCCAGGTCTTCCCGAGGTCGCTCGATCGCTGCACGGTGCCGCCGTAGACGAAGTTGTTGCCCGCGACGTAGACGTCGCCGTCGCGCGGATCCTGGATCGCGTGGAAGACCGACCAGCCGGTGAGCAGCGGGCCCTCGAGCTCCCAGTCGCGTCGTCCCTCGTCCGAGCGCAACAGGAAGAGGCCCTTGCGGGTTCCCACGAGCAGCAGCGCACCCATCCGGGGTTAGCCTACGGCAGCGATGGCGACGCTGACCGACGAGCAAGCACAGCTTCTCAAGGGCACGAATCTCGCGACCATCGCGACCACGCGCGGCGACGGGTCCGCCCAGCTCACGCCTGTCTGGATCGACTGGGACGGCGAGAACGTCGTCTTCAACACAGCGGAGGGGCGCGTCAAGCCGCGAAACATCCGGCGGCGCCCGGTCGTCAGCGTGCAGGTGATCGACCATGAGGATCCCTATCGCTGGATCGCGGTCACCGGGCCGGCCGAGATCGTCGAAGACGGGGCCGAGGAGCACATCAACGAGCTTGCGCACCGGTACGTGGGCCGGGACTACTCCTACGTCCCGGGCGAGAAGCGGCTGATCGTCCGCATCAAGCCGGAACGCGTCACGGCGCGCGGCGTCTGACGTGGGCCCCTCGCTGCGGGAGGTCGGCCCGCGCGACGGGCTCCAGAACGAGCAGGAGATCTTCCCGCCCGCGACCCGGGCGGAGCTGGTTCGGCGGCTTGCCGGCACCGGCCTGAGGCGCATCGAGGCCGCGAGCTTCGTCAATCCCGAGCGCGTGCCCCAGATGGCGGGCGCCGAGGAGGTCGTCGCAGCGCTCGACCGCGACGACGGCGTCGAGTACGCCGGCCTCGCGCTGAACGTGCGCGGTTACGAGCGACTCCGCGAGACGAGCCTCGACGAAGTCAGCTTCGCGCTGGCCGCGACCGAGAGCTTCTCGCAGCGGAACGCCGGCGCGTCGGTCGAGGAGAGCCTCGCCGCCGCCGAGGAGATCGCGGCGCGGGCGCGTGCGGACGGGCTGCGCGCGAGCCTGACGATCTCCGTCGCCTTCGGCTGTCCGTTCGAGGGGCCGGTCGATCCCGATCGTGTCGTCGAGATCGCCGAGCGGCTCGCGGCGACCGACGCGGACGAGCTGGTCCTCGCCGACACGATCGGCGTGGCGACGCCGACCCAGGCGCGGCGGTTGCTGAAGCGCGTGATCGATCTCGGGAAGCCGGTCGGCGGTCACTTCCACAACACGCGGAACACCGGCTTCGCGAACGCGTACGCGGCGCTCGAGGCGGGTGTGGCGACGCTCGACGCATCCGTCGGCGGGCTCGGAGGCTGCCCGTTCGCGCCGAAGGCGACCGGGAACATCGCGACCGAGGACCTCGTCTACCTGCTCGAGGGCGAGGGGATCGCGACGGGCGTCGACCTCGAGGCGCTGATCGCGGTCTCCGAGTGGCTGGAGCAGCTGCTCGGGCGGCGGCTCGAAGGCTACGTCTACCGCGCCGGGCCGTTCAGAGCACGGCTCTGACGATCAGGAAGATCGCCACAGCAGCGGCAACGACGAGCACGAGGTTGAGGAGCCCGACCGCCGACAGCTTCACGAGCTTGGTGGTCGGTGCCTGTGTGGCGCGTGGCGCCTCGCCGATGTCGAAGCCCGCGAGAATCTGCTCGTGGACCTTCTGCTCGATCTGGGCGGCGAGGTCGTCGGCGGCGGTCTTCGGCGCCGCCGTCTTCAGCGGCGGGTGGTCGCCGGGCTGATCGGCCAGCGACAGCTCGTAGATCCGCTCGTGCTGGATGTCCTTCAGGTGCGCCTCTCCGAGGTCGCGGATCGAGACGCCGTCGGGGACGTTGTTGCCGACGAGTGCGCGAGTGGTCTCCGAGAGCAGGATCTGGCCTCCGTGGCCCGCTGAGCAGATTCGCGCCGCGCGCACCACGTCCATGCCGAGGTAGCCCTCCTCGCCGACGCTCGGCTCGCCGGTGTGGAGGCCCATGCGGACCTTCACCTCGCTGCCGTCCGGCCAGTCGTACTCGGCGAGGTGGCGCTGAGCGTCGACCGCGCCCGCGACGGCGTCCTTCGCGCGCGGGAAGGAGAAGAAGAACGCGTCACCCTGGTTGTCCATCTCCAGGCCGCCCGCCTCGCTCAACCGCTCCCGGAGGATCCGACGGTGCGCGCGGTCGACCTCCTCGTACCGGTCGCCCAGTTGCTCGAGCAGGCGCGTCGAGCCCTCGATGTCCGAAAAGAGGAACGTGACCGTGCCGCCCGGGAGCGTGCTCACGCGGCTAGGTTAGACAGGTGAACCGGCTGGCCCAAGAGACCAGTCCATACCTGCTCCAGCACGCGGACAACCCCGTCGACTGGTACCCGTGGGGCGACGAGGCCTTCGTGCGGGCGCGGGCCGAGGACAAGCCGATCCTGCTCTCGATCGGGTACTCGGCGTGCCACTGGTGCCACGTGATGGAGCACGAGTCGTTCGAGGACGACGAGACCGCGCGGTTGATGAACGAGCGCTTCGTGAACGTGAAGGTCGACCGTGAGGAGCGGCCCGACGTCGACGCGCTCTACCTGGACGCGGTGATTGCGATGACCGGGTCGGGCGGCTGGCCGACAACGGTCTTCCTGACGCCTGAGCGCGTCCCGTTCTACGGCGGCACGTACTACCCGCCGGAGCCTGCTCACGGCATGCCGGCGTTCCGCGACGTCCTCCGCGCGATCTCGGAGCTCTATCGCGAGCGGCGGGGCGAGGTCGAAGGCACGGCGAAGCGCCTCGAGGAGGCGCTCGGACGGGCCGGCCTGGCTGCTCCCTCGGCGGAGCCGCTCACCGACGAGCTGCTCCGGGACGCCTCCCGCGGGCTGCGCTCGCAGTTCGACCCGGAGTGGGGCGGGTTCGGCGGCGCGCCGAAGTTCCCGCCCGCGTCGACGCTCGAGTTCCTGCTCCGGATGCACCTGCGCGGCGACGAGCAGGCCCTGCCGATGGTCACGAAGACCCTCGACGCGATGGCGGCCGGCGGGATGTACGACCTCGTCGGCGGCGGCTTCCACCGGTACGCGGTCGACCGCACCTGGCTCGTACCGCACTTCGAGAAGATGCTCTACGACAACGCGCTGCTCGTCTCCGCCTACCTCCACGGCTGGGTCGTGACCGGAAACGATCGCTACCGCCATGTGGTCGAGGAGACGCTCGACTACGTGCTGCGGGAGCTCTCGCTGCCCGAGGGCGCGTTCGCCTCGGCCCAGGACGCCGACACCGACGGAGTCGAGGGCCTGACGTTCACCTGGACCGCGGCCGAAGGCGTGCCCGAGGAGTTGCTCCAGCCCTTCGAGGACGGCCGCTCGATCATCCGCGGCGAGCTGGACGAGGAGCTGCGTGCGCGGCTCTTCGCCAGCCGCGAGCAGCGTCCGAAGCCGCTCCGTGACGACAAGGCGATCGCGTCCTGGAACGGGCTGATGCTGGCGGCGCTGGCCGAGGCCGGCCGGCGGCTCGACCGCGCCGACTGGCTCGAGGCCGCGACGCGCCTGGGCGAGTTCCTGCTCGGCCCGCTCTCGGACGACGAGGGCCGGCTCTACCGCACGTACCGAGAGGGCCGGGCGAAGAACACCGGCTACCTCGAGGACTACGCGGACGTCGCGCACGGGCTCTACGAGCTCCACGTCGCGACGGGGGGGCTGCGCTGGCTGGAGGAGTCGAACCGCCTGACTCGGCTCGCCGTCGAGCTCTTCGCGGACGACGAGCGCGGCGGCTTCTTCCTCACGCCGGTTCACGGCGAGCAGTTGATCGCCCGCCAGAAGAGCTTCGACGACCATCCGACACCCTCTGGGAACTCGATGCTGGCCTTCGATCTCCTGCGCCTCCAGAGGATCTACGGCGACGACGACCTGGCGCGCCGAGCCGTCGGCGTCTTCCGCCTGACCCGCGAAGCGCTCGCCCGCGCGCCCCACGCGTTCGGGCACGCGCTCAGCGCGCTCGACCTGCACTTCTCGCCGCCGCGAGAGCTGGCCGTTCTCGGGCCCGTGGAGAGCGATGTGGCGCGGGCCGCGCTGGAGCCGTTCCAGCCGAACACCGTGGTCGCGGTCGGTCCCGGGGACGGTGTGCCGCTCCTCGAGGGCAAGAATCTGGTCGACGGGCGGCCGGCTGTCTACGTGTGCGAGAGTTTCGCCTGCAAGGCACCGGCCACCGACCCGAGAACCTTTCGAAACGCCTTACAAACCTCTAACTGAGGCTTCGCGTCTTCAGGTCAAGATGGCGAGCATGAGGCCGAGGGCGACGGGGGTCTTGGCAGCCGCACTCGTGGCGCTAACGCTCTCGGCCCTGCTCGCTGTCCAGAGCGGCAGCACGGCAGTCGCTCAGGCCAAGCCGAACATCCTCGTCCTGATGACGGACGACCAGACAGTCGAGTCGCTGCGCGTGATGTCGAACGTCAACTCGCTGCTGGCTCGTCAGGGCGTGACGTTCACGAACAGCTTTGCCTCGTTCCCGCTCTGCTGCCCGTCGAGGACGACCTACATCACCGGCCAGTACGGGCACAACCACACGATCATGGGGAATGCGCCGCCTGCCGGAGGCTACGACAAGCTGGCGCCGACGCACGCGAACTCGCTCCCCGCGTGGCTCCAGCGCGCCGGCTACACGACAGTGCATCTCGGCAAGTACCTGAACGGGTACGGCGCCGCACGGCCGCTCGAGATTCCTGCCGGCTGGACCGAGTGGTACGGCTCGATCGACCCGTCGACGTACCGGTTCTACAACTACACGCTGAACGAGAACGGGCGGCTCGTGACCTACGGGACAGGCGCGGCGAACTACCAGGTCGACGTCTACAACCGGAAGGCCGTGGAGCTCGTCAGGCGCCTCGCGCCGAGCGACAAGCCGTTCTTCCTCTCGGTCGCGTTCCTCGCGCCGCACAGCGGCGGGCCGCGCGACCCCGACGACCCGGGGAACCAGGCAACGCCGTCACCGGCGCCGCGGCACCGGAACGCGTTCGCCAACCAGCCTCTGCCCGCGCCGCCGTCGCTGAACGAGGCAGACGTCTCGGACAAGCCGGCCGCGATCCGGAACCGCCGTCTGATCCCGCCGGCGCGGCTCAACGCGATGCGCGAGAACTACCAGCAGCGCCTCGAGTCGCTGCTGTCCGTGGACGAGGCCGTGCGCGACATCCTCTCCGCGCTGGACGCGACGGGCGAGCTCAGTCGGACGCTCGTGGTCTTCACGTCCGACAACGGGTTCTTCCACGGCGAACACCGCATCCCGGACGGCAAGGTGCTCGTGTACGAGCCTTCGGTTCGCGTGCCGCTGATCGTGCGCGGCCCGGGGCTGCCGCGTGGCGTTCAGCGAACGAATCTCGTCGCCAACGTCGATCTCGCGGCCACGATCCTCGATGCCGCCGGCGGGAAGGCGGACCGCCGGATGGATGGGCGCTCCATGCTCCCGTTCGCACGGGATCCTCTCGTCCGGTCCGGGCGCGACATCCTGCTCGAGACCCCGACGTACAGCGCGATCCGCACGCCGCTCCACGTCTTCGTCCAGCACTCGTCGGGTGAGCAGGAGCTCTACGACCTGACCGCCGACCCGAACCAGCTCCAGAGCCTGCACGCCGATCCTCGCTTTGCGGCCTTGAAGGCGGACCTCGCCGCGCGGCTCGCGCGGCTGCGAACGTGCGCGGGGGACGCGTGCCGGCGTGGCCCGGACCTCCGCTTGCGCCTGCTCTACCGGAGCGGGGGCGCGAAGTGCGCCCGCACGAACGTCAGGGTTCGTGTTGACGGCTCGTCCGCGTCGCGGATCGCCAACGTGACGTTCTATCGCGGCAGTCGCGCGATCAAGCGCGACGCTCGTTCGCCGTACACCACGCTCGTCTCGCGCCGCCGGCTCGGTGTGCGCACCCCGACGCGCGTCCTGGCGCTCGTGACGCTCAGGGACGGGCGAACGGTGTCGCTCGATCGAGCGCTCCGCCGCTGCAGCTAGACGCGTTCTGACAGAGCGTAAGCTCCGCGCGTGGATCCCGACGCGCTGCTCGCCGCGACGACCGAGGAGCTCTGCGCCGCCGCGCGGAGCCTTCGGCGCGGGACGGTCGTCACCTACTCGCCGAAGGTCTTCATCCCGCTGACGAAGCTCTGCCGGGACGTCTGCCACTACTGCACCTTCGCCCGGCCGCCGCGCCGCGGTCAGCGCGCGTACATGTCGGAGGAGGAGGTGCTGGAGGTCGCCCGGGCCGGTGCGCGGGCCGGCTGCCGCGAGGCGCTCTTCACGCTCGGCGACAAGCCTGAGCTCCGCTACCGCGCCGCTCGGGATGAGCTGGCCGAGCTCGGCTCCGCGACGACCGTGGAGTACCTCGCCCGCTGCGCGAAGCTCGTGTTGGCGGAGACCGGGCTCCTCCCACACACGAACCCAGGCGTGCTGACCCGCGAGGAGCTCGCACTCCTCAGAACCGTCAGCGTCTCGCAGGGGCTGATGCTCGAGACCATGTCGGACCGGCTGTCGCGGCGCGGCGGCCCACACTTCGGCTCACCCGACAAGCTCCCGTCGGTTCGCCTGGAGACGATTCGGCTCGCCGGCGAGGCTCGGATCCCCTTCACGACCGGGATCCTGATCGGGATCGGCGAGACCCGCCCTGAGCGGATCGAGGCGCTGCTCGCGATCCGAGAGCTCCACGAGCGGTACGGCCACGTCCAGGAGGTGATCGTCCAGAACTTCCGCGCGAAGCCCGGGACGAAGATGGCCGACCATCCCGAGCCCACACTCGACGAGCTGCTCTGGTCAGCGGCAGCGGCGCGCCTCGTCCTGCCGCCGGAGGTCCACGTCCAGTGTCCGCCGAACCTCAGCGGCGACGACTTCGGCCGCCTGCTCGACGCCGGGATCGACGACTGGGGCGGGGTCTCGCCGGTGACGATCGACCACGTCAACCCCGAGGCGCCCTGGCCGGAGCTCGAGCGCCTGGCCCGGGAGACCGAGGCACGCGGCTTCACGCTCGCGCCACGCCTCGCCGTGTACCCCGAGTTCGTCGCGGACGCCGGCCGCTGGATCCACCCCGACGTCACACCGCACGTCCTCCGGGCGTCCGACTCCGACGGCCTCGCCCGAGAGGACGCCTGGGCGGCCGGCACGCACACGCCCGTCCCGTTCGTCCCCCGCGACGCGCTGCCGATCGACAGCCGCGACGGGCTGGGCGAGGAGGAGCTCGTGCGTCTCTTCTCGGCGCGCGGCGAGGACGCGCACCGGGTGTTCGCAGCCGCCGACGCGCTGCGCCGCGAGGTCTGCGGCGACACCGTCAGCTACGTCGTCACGCGGAACGTGAACTACACGAACGTCTGCTACTTCCGCTGCGGGTTCTGTGCCTTCTCGAAGGGCCGGCTCGCCGCGAATCTCCGGGGGAAGCCCTACCTCGTCCCGCTCGACGAGATCGTCCGGCGGGGGCAGGAGGCCTGGGATCGCGGCGCGGTCGAGATGTGCCTCCAGGGCGGCATCCATCCGGGGTTCACCGGCGAGACCTATCTCGACATCTGCCGCGCGCTGAAGGCCGAGCTGCCCGGTCTCCACGTCCACGCCTTCTCGGCGCTCGAGGTCTGGCAAGGCGCGGCGACCCTGGGGCTCTCGCTCGAGGACTACTTGGGCGCACTGCGCGACGCCGGGCTCTCCTCGCTGCCGGGCACGGCCGCCGAGGTGCTCGACGACGAGGTCCGTCGGGTCATCTGCCCGGACAAGGTGACGACCGCGCAGTGGCTTCGCGTCCACGACGTAGCCCACCGCGTCGGTCTCCACTCGACGACGACGGTCATGTTCGGGCACGTCGACGGCCCGCGGAACTGGGCGCGCCACCTGTTGGAGCTACGCGAACAGCAACGCCGTTCCGGAGGCTTCACCGAGTTCGTGCCGCTGCCCTTCGTGCATATGGAGGCGCCGATCTACCTGAAGGGCAAGGCCCGCCCCGGGCCGACGTTCCGCGAGGTGCTGCTGATGCACGCCGTCGCTCGCCTCGCGCTCCACCCGTGGATCACGAACGTCCAGGCGTCGTGGGTGAAGCTCGGGACCGAGGGCGCGCAGGCCGTGCTCCAAGCCGGTGCGAACGACCTCGGCGGCACGCTGATGAACGAGTCGATCTCGCGCGCTGCCGGTGCCGACCACGGCCAGGAGATGCCGCCCGAGGCGATGGAGGACGCGATTCGGGCCATCGGCCGCACGCCCCGGCAGCGAACGACGCTCTACGGTGACGCTTCGGCGGAGCGCGTCGCCGCGTCGTTCGGCGCACCGCCGCTCTCCGAGCCGCTCAACCCCCCGGCGAACGAGGCCGGCCTCGTTCCCCCGCCGAAGCTCGTTCGGCCGGGGCTGCAAACGCTCAGCGCGTGACTGCTCGGGTCGCCCGGTGCAGCCGGACGGGCTTCGAGACGCCCCTGAGCGGCACGTCGCCGACGAGCTCGAAGTCGACATCGGCGAGGTCGGCGTTTTGCCGTGCCTCTTCGCTCACGAGGACGTCGCGAGGGCCGGCGTAGTCGGCGATCCGGGCGGCGACGTTCACCGTTCGGCCGAAGTAGTCGCCCTCCCGGACGATGACCGCACCGGCATTGATGCCAATGCGCGCCGGCACGGAGATCGCGCTCTCCGTCTGCTCGACGAGCTCGAGGCCGCTCCTGATGGCCCCGGCTGGGTCGTGGAAGTGGAACATGACGCCGTCGCCGAGCCATTTCACCGGTCGGCCACCGTGAGTCCGAGCGGCATCCTGCACGACGCCCGCGAGGTCCGAGGCAACCGCCGCGGCGGCTTCGTCTCCGCGCTCTTCCGCGAGTGCTGTGTAGCCCGTGAGATCGAGGAACGCGATCGCCGGCGGCTGTCTGGTGGGCCTCGGTGCGATGTCTCGCTCCTCCAGCCAATTCTCGGTCCGGTCGACGAGGTAGTCCAGGACGACACGCTCACGGTGCCGGCGCTGGAGCCACGGGACGAGCGTCTGAGCCATCTCGCTGAATCCCGCCCCCTTCTCGTACGTGAGCTGGTCCCTCTGGCGGGGAGAGAGGTGATCGAAGGTGTCCACGCGTTCGCGAATCGCACGGTCGAACAACTGAAGCCCGGCGGCGACCAGCCGCTGCATGCTCCCGCCGTAGAGCCGAGCAAAGCGCGAGAGGTCGTCGTCATCGGCCAGGTCGAGCCTCGTCACGATCAGCGACAGCATCTCCGCGTCCTCGGCGCGAACTCGGTCGTCGTCGGGCGGCGGCAGGCCCATCTCCCTGGTCAGACGCCGAAGGAGCTCGGGCGAACGACCGAGCCCGGGAGCCAGACCTGCGTACGTCACCGGAGTCCCCACCGGGTCGGGCATGAAGAGCTCCAACGGGAACGTCAACTCTCCGCCGGCCACGCCGCGGGCGACGTCGTCGAGGGAGATGCCTGCCACTTCGAACGCGGCCATCAGCCGGACGACGTGGACGTCGGACGGGGGGAAGCGGCCGTCTTCGTCGTCCGGCGTGAGGAGGCCGAGCTCGACGAGGCGAGTGACCTGACCCGGCGGGCACGGGACGAGCTCGGCTACCTCTTGTTCGGAAAGCTTGGCCACAGTCAGTCGGGCCAGGCGAAGTCGTCCGGCACGCCGCGGCTGTCGCCGGGACCGGTATTGGGCGCGCCGACCTTGATGAAAAGTGCGTCCTCGTCGCCGACGGCACGCAGCGCGCGGGGTGTCTCCGCCGGGACCCGGAGCGCCGTCCACGGCTCCAGATCGACCAACTCGTTGTCACCGACGAGCGCCTGGGCCCGGCCCGAGACCAGCACGTAGATCTCTTCCTGGCGGTTGTGCGTATGCCCGGGCGGGGAAAAGCCCTTGCTGTAGCGCGCGAACGTGACCCCGCAGTGCTCGCAGCCAAGGTCGTTGCGCAGGAAGCGCACCTCGAACTGCGTCGGATCGAAGCCGAGGTTCGTGGCCTGGTCGGGGACGTCCGAAACCTTCACAACCGTGTACGCCGCCATACGGACTCCTTTCGGGAGGTTTCCCCGACGCTACACGGGTGGTATCGTCAGGGCGATGAGAAGCCTCCTCGAGTAGTCCAGGGAGCCAACGCGGCGCCGCCGCGGCGACTCCCCTCGGCCTCTCCAAGTGAGAGGCTTTCTTGTCTCTGGAGACGGTGATGGAGCGATACGACCCGAAGACGATCGAACCCAAGTGGCAGCAGGTCTGGGAGGCGGACCACGTCTTCGAGACGCCCAATCCTCCGCCCGACGCGGCGGACGAGCCGCACTGGTACCAGCTCGAGATGCTGCCGTACCCGTCGGGAACGCTGCACATGGGGCACGTCCTCAACTACACGATGGGCGACGTCGCCACGCACTTCCGCCGCCGGAACGGCTTGCGGGTCCTGCGCCCGATGGGCTTCGACTCGTTCGGCCTGCCGGCCGAGAACGCCGCCATCACCGAGGGCGGGCACCCGCGCGAGATCACCGAGCGCAACATCGCCGCCATCCGGGTCCAGATGCGCCGGCTGGGATGGGCGATCGACTGGAAGCGCGAGATCTCCGCGCACGAGGTCGAGTACTACCGCTGGACGCAATGGCTGTTCTTGAAGTTCTTCGAGCGCGGCCTCGCCTACCGGGCGGCTGCGCCGGTCAACTGGTGCCCGCACGACCAGACCGTGGTCGCCAACGAGTACGTCGTCGACGGGCGCTGCGACCGCTGCGGCACGCTGGTCGAGGCGCGAATGATGGAGCAGTGGTTCTTCAAGATCACCGCGTACGCCGACGAGCTGCTCCGCTATGACCTGCCCGAGTGGGGCCACTGGCCAGAGCGGACGAAGACGATCCAGCGCAACTGGATCGGCCGTTCTGAGGGTGCCGAGATCGTGTTCCGGATCGAGGAGCTCGACGTCGACGTCCCCGTCTTCACAACCCGACCCGACACGCTCTTCGGCGCCACGTTCTTCGTGCTCGCACCTGAGCACCCGTTGGTCGAGCGGATCGCGACCGATGAAGTGCGCGAGTACGTGAAGCGCACCGCGGCCCGCCGCGGCGAGGACCGCGCGACCGAAGAGGAGAAGACGGGCGTGTTCACGGGGTACTACGCGACAAATCCCGTCAACGGGGAGCGGCTGCCCGTCTACGTCGCCGACTACGTCCTGATGGAGTACGGCACCGGCGCGATCATGGCCGTCCCCGCGCACGACGAGCGCGATCGCGAGTTCGCGGAGGCGTTCGACCTGCCGATTCGCGAGGTCATCGACGAGGACGGCGTGCTGCTGAACTCGGGCGAGTTCACGGGTTTGGACGCCGACGAGGGCAAGCGCCGGATCGTCCAGTGGCTCGCGGCACCAGGGCAAGGGCCGCCCCGCAGTCAGCTACCGCCTGCGCGACTGGAGCTTCTCGCGCCAGCGCTACTGGGGTTGCCCGATCCCGATCATCTACTGCGACGAGTGCGGCGTCGTCCCGGTGCCGGAGTCCGACCTGCCCGTGGTCCTGCCCGAGGTGGACGACTATCGGCCGAAGGGCGTTCCGCCGCTCGCCTCCAACGAGGAGTGGCTGCACGTGCCGTGCCCTCGCTGCGGCAAGCAGGGGCGTCGCGAAGCGGACACGATGGACACCTTCGTCGACTCGTCCTGGTACTTCCTGCGCTACGTCGATCCCCGGAACGACCAGGAGCCGTTCGAGCGTCGCCTCGTCGACTACTGGTGCCCGGTCTCGCAGTACATCGGCGGGATCGACCACGCGACGGGGCACCTGCTCTACTCGCGCTTTTTCGTCCGCGTCATGAAGGAGATGGGCCTGGTCGGGTTCGGCGAGCCGTTCGCCCGGCTGTTCCACCAGGGCTGGCTCCAGATGGGCGGCTCGAAGATGTCGAAGTCGCGCGGCAACGTGGAGGGGCCGGACGCATTGGTCGAGGAGTACGGCGCCGACGCCGTGCGCACCTACATCCTCTTCATGGGCCCCGCCGACCAGGACATGGAGTGGACCGACAGCGGGATCGAAGGCATCGTCCGCTTCCTCCGGCGGCTCTGGCGCGTCGTCCTCGAAATCGCCGAGCAGCCGGCAGTCGACGGCGACAAGGACACGCCGCTGGCGCGCAAGGCGCATTCGACGGTGGCGAAGGTCACGGACGACATCGAGCGTCGCTTCCAGTTCCACACGCCGATCTCGGCGGTGATGGAGCTCACGAACGAGCTGGTGCGCGCGCCCGAGGATCCCGCGGCGCGATTCGCCGCCGAGACGGCGGTCTCGCTGATCCAGCCCTACGCGCCGCACGTCGCCGAGGAGCTGTGGGAGCGGCTGGGCCACGAACGGCTGTGGGAGGAGCCCTGGCCGCAGCCCGATCCGGCGCTCCTGGAGCGGGACACGTTCGAGCTCGTGATCCAGGTCAACGGGCGGGTACGCGACCGCGTGGAGGTCCCGTCCGACCTGCCCGAGGACGAGCTGGTCGAGCGGGCCAAGGCCTCCCCGCGGGTCCAGGCGTACCTGGACGGAAACGAGATCGCACAGACGATCGTCGTCCCGCGAAAGCTCGTCAACATCGTCACTCGCTAAAAGCGTTCATCCTGTTGCCATGAGGGTTCTTCTCGTCGACGACGACGCAGGGCTCCGGATGCTGCTGCGGACGACGTTCGAGGTCTTCGACATCGACGTCGAGGAGGCCGGGAACGCGGCCGAGGCCGATCGCGCCGTTCGAACGTTCGAGCCCGAGGTCGTCGTCCTCGACGTGCGCATGCCGGGCATGGACGGGCTCGAGTACTGCCGCCGTTTGAAGGCCAATCCCGCCAACGACGGGCTCGGTGTCGTGTTGCTGACCGGATCCGAGGGGGGCACGCAGGAGTTGGCCGAGGAGGTCGGAGCCGACACGTTCTTGCGCAAGCCTTTCAGCCCGCTCGAGCTCCTGGCGGCGGTCGAGCGGCTCGCCGGCACGAAGTACGGCGTGCCGTTCCGCTCCGTCCGGACGGACGACCCACAGGAGCAGCTGCTGCTCTACGCGCACGATCTTCGGCACGTGCTCGAGCTCGAGAAGGAGCAGCGGGCGCTCGTCCAAGAGGCCTACCTCGAGACGGTGACGGCGCTGGCGAGCGCGCTCGACTCCAAGGACACCGGCACGCGCGCCCACTCGCAGCGTGTGCAGCGGTACGCGCTGGAGCTCGCCCGCGAAGTGGCTCCAACCCTGCTGGAGGATCCGAGCACCGAATACGGCTTCCTGCTCCACGACGTCGGCAAGATCGGCATCCCCGACCTGGTGCTGCAGAAGCCGGAGCCGCTGACCCCCTCGGAGGTGAAACTGATGCAGACCCATCCGGTGCTCGGGGAGCAGGTGCTGGGCGGAGTCGCGTTCCTGCGCGGCGAGGGACTGCGGGTCGTTCGCTCGCACCACGAGCGGTGGGACGGGAGCGGCTATCCGGACGGAAAGGCCGGCACGGAGATCCCGCTCTCCGCGCGCGTGTTCGCAGTCGCCGATGCGCTGGACGCGATCACGAGTGACCGGCCGTACCGCCGTGCGCGGCCCTGGGAGGAGGCTGCCCGGGAGCTCGCCCAGCAGAGCGGTCGCCAGTTCGACCCCGACGTCGTCCGCGCCTTCGCCGCCTGCGAGACCCGGCTCCAGCGGGCGTACGAGGAGCTGGGCGCCGGCGTCGCGGGCTAGGCCCGCGACGCCGCGCGTCAGACCCGCTGCATCAGGCGCTGGTCGGCGAAGCGCCGGTAGCCGCGGGTGGCCGCATAAGGCGGCGGCGAGTAGGAGGAGGAGCGGCGCGGCGACGATCAGCGCATAGGCGCCGACGGCGAGCTCGGCCGCGAGGACGCCGGTCGCGTCGTCGATCGCTCGCTCCAGGCGGCCGGGCGGCGCCGCAGCCTTCTCCGGCTCGTGGGTAGTGAGGCCGAGGCCGACAGTGGCGAACGCGGCCCTGCGGTTGATCTCGGCGCGCTGGCGGCGGAGAGCGGCGATTTCTTGCTTGATCCGCGCGAGCTCTGCGCCCTGCGCGTTGGCGGCGAGGCGCTCGAGACGTCGGATCTGCCGCGTCAGTTCGTCGAGCGGCTGCTGGAGGTCGGAGATCTGGACTTGCTGGGCGAGGATTCGCCCGAGGTCGCTGAACTGGACGATCGCGGCCTGGACGCGCGAGACCGGGATGCGCACGCGAAGCGTCGCGGTCCCTTCGGTCGGCTCCGGCGTTCCGTACTGCACGTTGACGACGTAGCCGCCGAGCCGCCGGGTGGCGCGAAGTGCACGCTGGGTGGTGGCGGAGAGGTCGTCTGTGCCATCGACGAGCACGGTGAGCGTCGCAGCGACGTCCTGAGCCCGGGTTTGGCTGGGGCCTGGGGCGGCGGCCCGCAGGTCCGGAGCGCGCTGCTGGGCAGGCAAAAGTGGGACCGCGTGGGCCGGGCCGTCCTCGACCTTGGGTGCCGGCGGGGTCGTCGGGACGGAACTGCGCGCGGCCGACGGAGGCTCGGACACGGCCGCCGTCTTGATCCCGACGGCGAGGGCCGCGACGACCGATGCCGTCGCGACGGCAGATCCGCCGACAAGGACGATGCGGCGCAGCGAGATCGCCCGCCGGGGTGAGGGCGGCGGAACGGCAGCGATCTGCGCGACCCGCTCGCGGAGCCGGTCGGGTGCGCCCGGTGTCTCGCTGCGGAGTGCCGTGGCGAGGTCAGGCGACAAGGCGGGGCCTCACTTTCTGCTCGAGCCGCTCGAGTGCTCGGTTGAGCCGCGTCGTGCAGGCCGAAGGGGAGATCCCGAGCACTCGAGCGGCCGTCTGAGCGTCTTGCTCGAGGACAACGCGGAGCGCGATGACCTCGCGGTCGGCGGCGGAGAGGGTTCGAAGCGCCTGGCGGAGGACGGGGCCGTACTCGTCCGGAAGCTCGAGCTCGGCAGCGCTCGGGTCGGCTTGGGCGGCAAAGGCGCTCTCGCGTCGTTTCCGGCGGCTCTCGGCGCGGAAGTGGTCGAGCGCCGCACTTCGCGCCAGCTGGCAGAGCCACGTCTGGGCGGTACCCCGCCGCGGGTCGAAGCGGGTCCAGCGGCCGAGTGCCCGCTCGAATGTCGCGGAGGTGAGCTCTTCGGCTGTGGACGGGTTCGCGGTCACGTAGAGCAGGTAGCGGTAGACGTCGTCGAGGTGGGCCTCGGCGACGGAGGCGAAGCTCTCGGGAGCTTTCGTCACGTCGGTCACGTACTCGGTATACGCCACAGCAGCCCTGGCCGTCACATCACGTTTGGCGCACATCTGGCACCGTCCTGTCGCACCGCCGTGACCAGCGCGTTGCCAACATAGGCGACGTGGATCTCTTCGGGCTCTCGCGCGGGCGCGCAATCGTGGGCGCGCTCCTGCTGATCGGTGCGCTCTTCATCGCCGGCCGCTACCTGGCCGGCGCCGGCGCGGCGGAGGAGACCACGGCGGCCGAGCCTGCGTCGGGTGAGCTCCGCGCGGAGCCGGCTCCGCGGCTGATCGTCCACGTGGTCGGTGCGGTCAGGCGACCGGGGCTCTATCGGCTCGCGAACGGCGCGCGGATCGCCGACGCGCTTCGTCGCGCCGGCGGCGCGACGCGGCGCGCGGACCTGACCCTCGTCAACCTGGCCGCCCCCGTCTCCGACGGCACACAGGTCGTCGTGCCTCGGCGCGTCTCGGCCGCCGAGGCGGGCGGCGGAGAAGCGGGTGACGCCCCAGCCGGAGGTCCGGTTCATCTCAACACGGCGACCGTGGACCAGCTCGACGAGTTACCCGGCGTGGGGCCCGTCACCGCGCAGAAGATCGTCGACTGGCGAGAGCAGCATGGCGCCTTCAGCTCGGTCGACGACCTCGACGCCATCCCCGGCATCGGGCCGGCCCGCCTCGAGCAGCTCCGGGAGCTGGTTGCACCATGAAGGCGCCGTTCCTCGACCGCTACGCACCGCACGTGCTCGCGGCCGCGCTGTGCGGCGGCCTCGCCGCAGCGAACGCGATTCGGACGGGCGTCTGGCTGCTCATGGCCTCGCTCACGGCGGTCGTGGTGTCGGCTGCGCTCGAGGACGACCGGCGCCGGCTTGTCGCGCTGGCGCTCGCCCTGGCACTTGGCGGGCTCTGGTGGGGAGGCGTCCGCCTCGACGCTCTCGACCGGAGCGTGCTCGCGCCGCGGACCGGCGAGGTGGGGTCGTCGTTGATCGAGATCACCGGGCCCGCGCGCCGAACCCCGTTTCGCCTGCGGGTGCCCGGGAAGGTACGCGAGTTCCGTCGAAGGCGTGGTCAGTGAAGCAGTGCTTCTGGAGCTTCCACTCGGGCGGGCGCCTCCGCAGGGCGCGCTGATCGAAACCGTCGTCCAGCTGCGTCCCCCGCGGGGTCCGGCCGACGGCTTCGACGAGCGCGGGCTCCTACGCCGGCGCGGCGTGCACGTCGTCGCCCGCGGGCGGAGCTGGCGGATCGTCGGCCACAGAGGCGGAATCGCCGGCGTCGCCGACCGCATCCGGCGCGAGCTTGCCGGCTCCATCGCACCCGGTCTGTCGGGAGAACGGCGCGCGGTCCTCGCCGGCCTCGTCCTCGGCGAAGAGGAAGGTCTCAGTCAAGAGCTGCGCGACCGCTTTCGCTCGTCCGGGCTCTACCACCTGCTTGCGGTCTCGGGGCAGAACGTCGCCTTCGTCGCCGGCGGCGTCCTCCTCATCGCCTGGCTGCTGGGGATCTCGAGGCTCGCTGCCGAGGTCGGCGCACTCGCAGCGATCGGGGCCTACGTCATGGCGGTGGGCTGGCAGCCTTCGGTCGTCCGAGCGGGCGTCGCCGGTGCGCTCGCCTCGCTGGCATGGCTCGTCTCGCGTCCGCGCGACCGTTGGTACTTCCTGCTGCTCGGCGCGGCCGTGCTGATGGCCTGGAACCCGTACAGCCTGCTCGAGCCGGGATTCCAGCTGTCGTTCGCGGCCGTCGCTGCGATCTTCCTGGTGGTTCCGCGGCTCGAGGGCGTCCTCGAGGGGTACCCGCTCCCGCGTGGGCTCGCGGGGATCGTCGCGGTTTCCGGCGCCTGTGGGCTCGCCACGGCGCCGATCCTCCTCCTCCAGTTCGGATCGGTGCCTGTCTACTCGATCCCGAGCAATGCGCTCGCAGCCGTCGCGGTCGCGCCGTGCTTCGGCTTGGCCCTCCTGACCGCGCTCCTCGACCACCTGTTGCCTGAAGCGGCCGTAGCCGCCGCCTGGCTCAACGGGTGGCTCGCCGCGTACATCGCAGCCTGCGCCCGGCTTGTCGGAGGTCTGCCCGGCGCCGAGGTGAGCTCCGTCGTTGTGCTCGCGCTCTCCGGGCTTCTCGCTGGCCTGCTCATCGTTGGTGCCAGGCTTCCGGCCTGGCGGCGGCCCGGTTTCGCCGTCATCGTCGGCGTTGCGGCCGTCGTCCTCGCGGGCTGGAAGCTGAAACCGGAGTCCGCACCTCCACCTCCGGACGGCTTCAGGCTGACCGCGTTGGACGTGGGCCAGGGCGACTCCTTGCTGCTCCAAGTCCGCGAAGGCGCCGTGCTGGTCGACCAGGGCCCGCCGGAGGCAGAAGTGGACGATCAGTTGCGCCGCCTCGGCGTCCGGCGGCTCGCGCTGCTCGTGCTGACACACCCTCAGCGCGATCACGTGGGCGGGGCTGCCGAAGTGCTCGAGCGGCTCGAGGTCGACCGGGTGCTGGACCCAACGCTCCCGGCCGACAGTCCGGACCAGGCAGCGGCACTGGCCGAGGCCCGCGAGCGGAGCGTCCCCGTGGGCACAGCACGCGCTGGAGTGACGTTCCGGCTCGGTCAGCTTCGCCTGAGGATCCTCTGGCCGGATGGGCCCGGGGCCGCCGGCGAGGACCCGAACCTCCGTGCGACCGTCATCCTCGCCAGCTACGGCCGAGTCGACGCCCTGCTGACCGCCGACGCGGAGTCCGAGGTCACGCTTCCGCTCAACCCACGGCCGGTGGAGATCTTCAAGGTTGCCCACCACGGGTCTGCCGACGAGGGCCTCGGACGGCTGCTCGAGCTGACCAAGCCGCGCGTCGCGATCGTCTCGTGCGGACGGAACAACGACTACGGGCACCCGACGCCGTCGACGATGGCGACGCTCGACGCCCAACCGGGGCTCGAGATCTTCCGGACCGACCGCGACGGCCGCGTCGTGATCGAGACGAACGGTGAGCGGATCACGACCTGGTCGCAGCGATGACCGCGCAGGCCGCAACGAGGCGTGTTGGGCAGACTAGGCTGGCGTCAAGTGTCCGACGAGCCGCTGCTGCCGGTCTATCTGCTGACCGGAAACGACCACCCGAAGATCGTGCGCGCACTCCGCCGTCTGCGCGCCCGCTTCGGAGACGAGTCGGTCGAACAGCTCGCAGCCGACTCGGCGAGCGGCGCCGACGCGGTTGCGGCCTGCAACGCTCTCGGGCTCTTCGCCGGGACCGAGGGAGGACGACTGGTCCTGGTCGAGGGCGTCGAGCGCTGGAAGAAGGCGGACGTCGACGCAATCAGCGGCTACCTGGCCGATCCGGTCCCGGGCGCGGTCCTCGCACTGGTCGCGCTCCAGGCACCGCGCTCGGACACGCTTGCCAAGGCGGTCGCCAAAGTGGGGCAGGTCCTGACGTATGCGGCACCGAGGCCGCGCGACCTTCCAGGCTGGGTCCGGGCGCAGTTCGAGGCGCGGGGCGCGACGGCCGACCACGAGGCGACGCGCGCGCTCGTCGAGATCGTCGGCGACGATCTCGACGCGCTCGCCACCGAGGTGGACAAGGCCACGACCTGGGCCGGCGGGGACCCGATTACCCGCGCTGATATCGAGGGGCTGGCGACGCCTGCGCGCGAAGCGACTGCCTGGGCGATCACCGACGCCTGGGGCGAGCGTGACCTCTCCGCGCTGCTCACCGCAGCGGAAGCGGAGCTCGGCCGACGCGATCCCTTCGCAATCTCGACGCGACTCGCATCGCACGTCGCCCTCGTCCGGGCCGCGCGCCTACTCGCAGCCGAGGGCGTCAACGCGCGAGAGATCGCGAAGCGCCTGAAGGTGCACGAGTTCCGGATCAGGAAGGCGCTCGCTCACGCGGACCGGTATACGCAGGACGAGCTCGACGCCGCCGTCATCCGCCTCGCCGACCTCGACGCCGCAATCAAGGGGGCGAGCCGCCTCTCGGGCGAGCTGGAGCTGACCCGGGCGCTGGTCGATCTGACCGGAGTGCCGGAGCCGTCGCCGTCCGGCGACTGAGACCTAGGAGTCCGAGTCGGAGCCGGAGGCGATCCGCGCCGCCTGCGCCTTCTTGCGCGCCGCGGCGTTGCGGTGCAGTGCACCGTGCGAGGCGGCACGATCGATCCACCGCTGGAGCTCCAGATGGGCCGAGCGGATGCGGTCGGCGTCGCCGTCCTCGACTGCGCTGCTCAGCCGGCGGGTCAGCGTCTTCACCGTCGAGCGGTAGTGCAGGTTCTGGAGCCGCTGCCGCGCCGCGATCCCAACCCGTTTCTTCTGCTGCTTGATGTTTGCCATGACGTGAAAATGCCCGCTCCTGCGGGCGGCGGCATGGTACCAGACCCCCGAGCCGACCCTCGGCCGCCGCAGGAGCCGGCGGGATCCGCTCGTATGCTCACCTCGTGGTGAAACGACCATGAGCGAGGCGCAGCAAGCGCCGACCTTCCCGGCGCGACGGCTGGCCTGGTCCACGGCCGTCTTCTCGGCCGCGACCGGCCTCTCCCGCGTGATGGGGCTCGTCCGGGAGATCGTGGTGCGGCGCTACTTCGGCGTCGAGGGCGCAGGCATCAACGCCTTCACTGTCGCGTTCCAGGTGCCGAACCTCGTCCGCGCGCTGGTCGCCGACGCTGCGCTCTCGTCCGCCTTCGTCCCGGTTTTCAGCGAGTTGCTCGAGAAAGGCGAGCGCGCCCGGGCCTGGCGCGTCGCCTCCAGCCTGATCTGGATCCTGCTCCTCGGGCTGACGGCGATCACAGCGGTCTTCATGCTTGCCGCGCCGTGGGTGATGTCGCTGTTCGGCTATGGAAGTGGCGAGGGAGGCGACCTCGCCGTGACCCTCGCGCGCATCCTCTTCCCGACCGTCATCCTGCTCGGCATCTCAGGGATCGTCGTGGGGATCCTGAACAGCTACGAGCACTTCACCGTCCCCGCCCTAACACCGGTCTTCTGGAACGTCGCCATCATCGTCGGCCTGCTGATCGGCGTCCCGCGCGCAGGCTCCGAGGACGCCGCGCTCTACGTGTACGCCGGCTCGATCGTCGTCGGCACGGTGATCCAGTTGTTCCTGCCCCTGCCCTGGCTCTCCGGCCTCGACGGGCGGCTGCGGCTGGCGATCGATTGGCGCGATCCCGCCGTGAAGCGGGTCTTCGTGCTGATGCTGCCGGTGGCACTCGGACTCGGCTTGATCAACGTCAACGCACTGATTGGGACCCTGTTTGCGGCGCGCTACATCGACCCCGACCTGTCCCCGAGCTCGATCGACGCCGCGTTCCGGCTCTACATGCTCCCGCAGGGGATGTTCTCCGTGGCGGTGGCGACAGTACTTTTCCCGGCGCTGGCTCGCCTCGCCGCCCGCGCGGATGTCGAGGGCTTTCGCCGCACCGTCGCGCTCGGCCTGCGCCAGATCGCCTTCCTGCTCATCCCCGCAAGCGTCGTCTCTGCGGTGTTGGCCGAGCCGATCGTCCGCCTCCTCTACCAACGCGGTGAGTTCGGCCCGCGCGCGACGGACGTCGTGGCAGCCGCCCTCGCCGCCTTCTCGCTCGGCCTCTTCTTCAACGGCGCGATGCTGATGCTGAACCGCGCCTTTTTCAGCCTTCAATCCCCGTGGGTGCCGACCTGGGTCGCGCTCGGGAACCTGCTCCTCAACACCGCCCTCTTCGTGGTCTTCTACCGCGTCGGCACCTGGGGGATCCCACTCGCGATCTCGCTCGCGAACGTCGCCGGCGCCGCTGCACTGCTCTACCTGCTCCGGCGCCGCCTCGGCCGGATCGAGGCCGGGGAGACCGCGCGCTCGACGCTGCTCATCACCATCGCCTCTGCCGTGTTCGGCCTCGTCGCCTTCGTCGTCTGGTGGGCGCTCGACGAGGCACTCGGCAGATCGTTTGGCGGGCAGCTGGTCTCGCTCTCGGCAGGCCTCTTCCTCGGCGGGGCCGCATACCTTTTTTCGTGCCGTTTGCTGGGAGTTCGTGAGTTGAACGCGTTGCTATCGTTGCGAGCCCGCTCCCGCCCGTCCGCCTAACTCATGCAGCAGGACCGCATCCGCAACTTCTCGATCATCGCGCACATCGACCACGGGAAGTCGACGCTCGCAGACCGGATCCTCGAGGTAACCGAGACGGTTTCCGGCCGGGAGATGCGGGAGCAGCTGCTCGATTCGATGGATCTGGAGCGCGAGCGAGGGATCACGATCAAGGCGCAGGCAGTCCGGGTGACCTGGAAAGGCCATCAGCTGAACCTGATCGACACACCGGGCCATGTCGACTTCACGTATGAGGTCTCGCGCTCCCTCCAGGCGTGCGAGGGGGCCGTGCTCGTCGTCGACGCGGCGCAGGGGGTGGAGGCCCAGACGGTCGCGAACGCATACCTCGCGATCGAGAACGAGCTCGAGCTGCTGCCGGTCGTGAACAAGATCGACCTTCCGCAGGCGGACCCGGACAAGGCCGCGAAGGAGCTCGCCGAACTCATCGGAGGCGACCCCGACGACGTTCTGCGCGTCTCGGCGAAGACCGGCCAGGGGATCGACGAGATCCTCGACGCCGTCATCGAGCGCATCCCCTCGCCCGCCGGCGATGCCGACGCTCCGCCGCGCGCGCTGATCTTCGACTCGTCCTACGACCAGTACCGCGGCGTGGTCGCGTTCGTGCGCGTCGTCGACGGCGTCTTCGAGACGGGCGAGCGGCTACTCGCGATGGCCCAGGGAACGCGCTTCGAGACCGAGGAGCTCGGCTTCCTCTCGCCGACCATGCGCGCCGCCGACACGCTCTCCGCAGGTGAAGTGGGTTACGTGATCACGGGCCTGAAAGACGTCAGCCGCCTCCGGGTCGGCGACACGCTGACCTCCGTCGCGCGGCCCGCGTCCGAGCCGCTGCCGGGCTACAAGGACGTGAAGCCGATGGTCTTCGCCGGTCTCTTCCCGACCGACTCGGACGACTACCCCGACCTGCGCGACGCGCTCGAGCGGCTGAAGCTGAACGACGCGGCGCTCGTCTACGAGCCCGAGACCTCTCAGGCGCTCGGCTTCGGCTTCCGCTGCGGCTTCCTCGGACTGCTGCACATGGAGATTGTCCGCGAGCGCCTCGAGCGCGAGTTCGACCTCGACCTGCTCGTGACCGCGCCCAACGTCGCCTACCTCGTTCGGACGAACGACGGTCAGGAGGTCGAGGTGCACAACCCCGCCGAGATGCCGGCCGAGATCGAGCAGGTCGAAGAGCCGTACATCCGCGCCTCCGTGATCGTCCCGAAGGAATACGTCGGTCAGGTCATGGAGCTGTGCACCGAGCGCCGGGGGCGATTCGACCACATGGAGTACCTCTCCGAGGAGCGGGTCGTCCTCATCTACGAGCTGCCGCTCGCGGAGGTCGTCGTCGACTTCTACGACCAGCTCAAGTCGCGCACGCGCGGCTACGCCAGCTTCGACTACGACATCATCGGGTTCAGGGAAGGCGACCTCGTGCGACTCGACGTCCTGATCGCAGGCGAGTCCGTCGACGCGCTGTCCCTGATCCTCCACCGCAGCTCTGCCTACGGACGGGGCCGGGCGCTCGTCGACAAGCTTCGTGAGGAGATCCCGCGCCAGCTCTTCGACGTACCCGTACAGGCCGCGATCGGGTCGAGGGTGATCGCGCGCGAGACGATCAAGGCGAAGCGCAAGGATGTGCTCGCCAAGTGCTACGGCGGCGACATCACACGGAAGCGCAAGCTGCTGGAGCGCCAGAAGGCCGGCAAGAGGCGGATGAAGCAGGTCGGCGCCGTCGAGGTGCCGCAGGAGGCGTTCCTGGCCGTGCTCAATCTGGACGAGGGCCGCTGATGGGCGCTGTTCGTCACCTCTACGTCCACCTGCCGTTCTGTGCGCATCGCTGCGGCTACTGCGACTTCGTCACGATCGTGGGCCGGGCCGGCGACCACGGTCGCTACGTGGACGCCCTCGCCGCGGAGCTCCGGCTCGAGCGTGACGTGCTCGCGCCTCGGCTCGACACGGTGTTCCTCGGTGGCGGAACGCCGACCTTCACCGAGCCGGGTGCGCTTCGACGGATGCTTCGCATGCTTCCGCCGACGGACGAGCTCACGGTGGAGGCAAACCCGGAGACGGTCACGCCCGCGCTCGCCCGGCTTCTGCGCGAGGGCGGCGTGACGCGCGTGTCACTGGGGGCGCAGAGCTTCCGTCCACACCTGCTCAATGTCCTGGAGCGGCAGGCCGGTCCGGAGGACGTCCGGCGGGCTTTCTACCATTTGCGTGATGCCGGATTTGACAACATCTCGCTGGATCTCATCTACGGAATCCCAGGCCAGAGCGCCGCCGACCTCGAAGCCGACATCGACGAGGCGTTGGCTCTCGGCCCTGAGCATCTTTCGTGCTACGAGCTCGAGGCGAAGCGCGGGACACGGTTCACGCACGTTCACGGAGTGGAGCTCGAGCGTCAGGCCGAGGCGCTCGAGGGCTACTTCGAGGCCGTCGTCGACCGGCTGACCGCCGCCGGCTACCGCTGGTACGAGACCGCGAACTTCTGCCGGGCTCCGACGGCCGACGGCGGGCGCGACCTGCGGTCGCGGCACAACCTCGCGTACTGGCTGGGGCGGGACTACCTCGGGCTCGGGATCGGGGCAGTGTCGACCGTTGCCGGACGGCGTTGGCGCAACACGCCGCGACTCCCCGCGTACCTGGAGGCGCTGGAGAGCGGTGCGCGGCCGGCGCGTGACGTCGAGGAGCTCGGGCCCGACGTCCGGCAGCGCGAGCGCCTGATGCTCGGATTGCGGCTGGACGAGCCGTTCCGACTCGAGCCGGTCGCCGACGTCGTCGACTCCGCGGCGCTCGTGCGACTCGAGCAGCTCGGCCTGCTCGTCCGCCCCGCCGGCGGGAACGGCGGCGACGCGCTGACGCTCACGAAGCGGGGCCGACTGCTCGGCGACGGGGTCACGGCGGAGTTGCTCGCCTAAAATCCCTGCAAATGGAGATCGTCGAGCTCACCGAACGGCAACGCGAGATCCTCAGGCGCCTCGTCGAGGAGTACATCGCTACCGGACAGCCCGTGGGCTCGAAGCACCTCGTCGAGCGTGCGGCGCTGAGCGTCTCACCGTCGACGGTGCGCGGCGAGCTCGCCGAGCTCGAGCGGCTCGGAATGCTCTCCCACCCGCACACCTCGGCCGGGCGCATGCCGACGGAGGAGGGCTACCGGCTCTTCGCGCAGGGGCTCCTCGACCGGCTCGAGCCGAGGCCCGGCTCGCTGGAGATCGATCTGGCCGGTGCGGGCACCGAGGTCGAGCCGGCGCTCCAGGCGACGACCGAGGCGCTCGCGCAGCTGACGCGTCTGCTCGCCCTCGTCTCGGCGCCGCCGCTCGAGGCGGCGACGGTGCGCCACGTCGAAGTGCTGGCGCTCCAACCGCAGGTCGTCGTCGCGGTCGTCATCACCTCGACCGGGGGCGTGACGAAGCGCGTGTTCGCGTTCGACGAGGCGATCGACCCAGGCCTGGTCACGTGGGCGGCCGAGTACCTGAACGAGCGCACGACCGGCCGCCCACTCGGATCGCGCGGGCTCCGACAGGCCTTCGCAGAGCCGGGGCTCTCCGAGCGGGAGCGCGCCTTCTTGGAGCTGCTGGCACCTGCCTTCACCGACGCTGCCGGCTCCGAGGAGCAGCGCCTCTTCGTCGGCGGCGCCGCGCATCTGCTCGGCGACGCGCGATCCGAGGACCTCGACGCATACCGCGCCCTGCTCGGGGCGCTGGAGCAGCGCGCCGCCCTGCTTGCGCTGCTCGGCGAGGCGCTCGGCAGGGAAGGGCCGTTCGTCCGCCTGGGCGTCGAGCTCGCGCATCCGGGCCTGCGCCACGCCTCGCTTGTCGGAGCCGCGTATGGGCTGCATCACCGGCGGTTGGGCACCGTCAACCTGCTCGGCCCACTGCGCATGGACTACGAGACGGCGATCCGGTCTGTGCGCGCCGCCGCGCGCGAGCTCTCCCACTTCGTCGAGGAGATCTACGTCGAGAACTAGCGCCCGAGGCGCTGGCTACGCTGCGGTGATGGCGACGGCGGAGCGTGACTACTACGAGGTCCTCGGCGTCCGGCGGGATGCGGACGAGACCGAGATCAAGAAGGCGTTCCGTCGGCTGGCGCGCGAGTTGCATCCCGACGTCTCGGAGGCGCCCGACGCCGAGGAGCGCTTCAAGGAGGCCGTTGAGGCCTACGAGGTGCTCTCGAAGAGCGAGACGCGCGAGCTCTACGATCGCTTCGGGCACGCCGGCCTGAGGAGCGGCGGTTTTCGCCCGACGACGTTCGACTTCGGGAGCCTCGCCGACATCTTCTCGGCGTTCTTCGGCGACGATCTGCTCTCGACCCGGATGCGGAGTGGTGGCCGGGGCGCCGACATCGCCGCCGACGTCGAGATCGAGTTGGCCGAGGCCGCGACAGGCACGGAGCGTGAGGTCCCCTATCGCGTCAGCGTTCCCTGCGACCGCTGCGAGGCGACCGGCGTCGAGCCCGGAACCGAGGTCGCGACGTGCCCGACCTGCGCCGGGATGGGTCGCATCCAGCACATCTCGCGGAGCGCCTTCGGCGAGTTCATTCGCACCCAGGGGTGCCCGGACTGTGGCGGGACGGGTCGGCTGATCGCGTATCCGTGCTCGCAGTGCAACGGCTCGGGACACCGACTTGAGGGCCGGACGCTCGACGTCCAGATCCCGCCGGGCATCCACGACGGGCAGCGGATCCGTCTCTCCGGGGAAGGGCATTCGGGCGTGCTCGGCGGACGGGCGGGCGACGTGTACGTGCGGGTGCGGGTCCGTCCGGATCCCCGCTTTGTCCGCGAGGGCGACGACATCTTCTCGACGGTCGACCTGACGATGACCCAGGCGGCGCTGGGCGCGCGCGTCGCGGTCCCCACTCTCGACGGCGAGACCGAGCTCGAGTTCGCGCCCGGAACACAGCCGGGCGAGGTCGTGCGCCTCCGCGGGCGCGGGATGCCGGTGCTCCAGGGCTTCGGGCGCGGCGACCAGCGCGTCCTCGTCAGCGTGGGCGTCCCGCGCCGGCTGACGGACGAGCAGCGCGTCCTGCTCGAGCAATTCGAGCGAACGGCCGGCGAAGACACCTACAAGACCGACGAGAGCTTCTTCGACAAGCTGAAGAGCGCGTTCCGCTGAGCGAGGGCGAGCTCCGGCGGGTGGTGATCCCGGTTCCCGCCGAGGAGCTCGAACAGGCACTGGCGAGGTTGCTGGAGCTCCATCCCGAGGGCTTCGAGGAAGGCGACGGCGTGCTTGCGGTCTATACCGATGCCGCCGGCGAGGAGCGCCTCGCACAAGAGTTCGACGGCGTCACGGCGGCGCCGGTCGAGCCGGGATGGGAGGAGCGCTGGCGCGAGTTCCACCAGCCGGTGTGGGTCGGCCCGCTCTGGATCGGCCCGCCGTGGGAGGAGCCTCCGGACGGCGCGACCGCGGTGATCATCGACCCCGGTCGCGCATTCGGGACCGGCTCGCATCCCACCACTCAGCTTTGCCTGAGCTTCTTGCACGAGCTCTCGCGGGGCAGTCTCCTCGACATCGGGTGCGGTTCCGGCGTCCTCTCCGTCGCCGCCGCGAAGCTGGGCTTCGACCCGATCGTCGCGGTCGACCACGACGCCGCCGCCGTCGAGGCGACGCGGCGGAATGCGAGTGCGAACGGCGTTGTCGTGGACGTGCGACGGGTCGACGCGGTCACCGCGGCGCTTCCGGCGGCCGATGTCGGGCTCGCCAACATCGACCTGGCCGTGGTCGAGGCGCTCGCACCGCGGCTCGACGTGGGCCTGCTCGTCACGGCGGGCTACTTCCACTCGCGGAGGCCCGAGCTCGCGGGCTACGCGCACCGCGACCGGCGCATCGACGGCGGCTGGGCGGCCGATCTGTTCGACCGGCAGTAGATTTTCCCTGCGAATGGCGACGTTCACCGTCCGCTTCCTCGGCTGCAAGGTCTCGCACGCCGACGCCCAAGCCCTCCGCGAGCGCCTACTCGCCGACGGGCACGAGGAGCGGGACGGTGAGGCTGACGTCGCCGTCGTCAACACTTGCTGCGTGACGAACGAGGCGGTCGCCAAGTCGCGCCAGGCTGCCGCCAGGGCCGCGCGCGCCAACGGCCGCGTCTACGTCACGGGGTGCGGCGCGAACCTCGCCGGGGAGGCCTTCGCGACGCTCCCCGACAACGTCGCAGTCGTCCGCGCGACGCCCGAGCAGACACCGCGGCTCGTCGCCCGGGACGTGGGGCCGATCGGCTGCGTCCAGGCCGATGCGCGGCTCGACCGCGTGCGCGCCTTCGTCAAGGTGCAGGACGGCTGCAGCTTCTCGTGCAACTTCTGCGTCATCCCCCTCGTGCGCGGCCGCTCCCGCAGCCGGAGCGCGGCCGCGGTCCTCGCCGAGATCGTCAAGCGTGTGCGCCAGGGCCACCGCGAGGTCGTCCTGACGGGGATCAATCTCGGCTGCTTCCGCGACCGAGACGCCGGCTACACGCTGGCGCGGCTTGTCCGCGCCGCCGGCGAGGTCCCGGGCCTCGAGCGCCTGCGACTCTCGTCGATCGAGATCAACCACGTGAACGACGAGTTGGTTGCGGCGCTCCGGGAGACGCCAATCGTCTCTCGCCACCTGCACGTGCCGCTCCAGTCGGGCGACGATGAGATCCTGCGCGCGATGGGACGGCGCTACTCGGCACAGACCTACCTCCGTCGCGTGGGGCCGCTCGCGGACTTCAACCTGACCACAGACGTGATCGTCGGCTTCCCCGGCGAGGACGATGCCGCGTTTGCACACACGCTCGAGCTCCTCCGCCGGGCGAGAATCACGAAGGTGCACGTCTTCCCGTACTCGCCGCGACCGGGGACGGCGACGGCCGCCGCCGACACGGTTCCTCCGGCGGTGAAGAAGGAGCGCGGCGCGCGGATTCGGGCCGCTTCCCACGAGGCGTGCCTCGCTCGCTGGCGCGAGAAGGTCGGCCGCGAGGACGTCGTTCTCATCGACCGCCCCGGACGTGGCTACGGCGATGATTATTCGCCGTGGCTCCTCCGCGACGAGGGGCCGATCGGCGACCTCGTCCGCGTGCGCGGCGCGGCGGTCACGGAGGAGGGGATCATCGCTGCCTGACGCTTGCCTCTTTTGCCAGCTTGTCCGTGACGGCGACCACGTCGCGAAGACCGACGGCTTCGTCGCGATCCGCGACATCAATCCAAAGGCGGAGACGCACCTGCTCGTCCTCCCCGAACGGCATGTCGACACGTTCCGAGACGTCGACGCCTTCCCGCCCGACGAGGCCAAACGGATGCTCACCTTCGTCGCCGAGACTGCCCGCGAGGCGGGCCTGGACGACTACCGCGTCCTCGTCAACGTCGGGCCGGGCGGAGGGCAGACGGTCTTCCACCTCCACTGGCATCTTCTCGGAGGCCGAATCGAAGGGATGCCGGAGTGAGCCTGATCGCGCGCATCGAAGACGAGCTCAAGGAGGCGATGAGGGAGCGCGACAACGACCGCCGAGACGCGCTCCGCCTGATCCTCGCGAGCCTTCGCTCGGCCGAGAAGGAGCTTCAGCGCCCGCTGACGGACCAGGAGGAGCTCCAGGTGCTCCAGCGCGAGCGCAAGCGGCGGGTCGAGGCCGAGGAGGCGTTCCGGGCAGCCGGGAGGGAGGAGCAGGCGGACACGGAGGATTACGAGCTCGAGGTGCTCGAGGAGTTCATGCCCGAGCCGCTCAGCGAGGCTCAGCTCGAGGAGATCATCGACGATGCGATTGCCGAGAACGGCGCCACCAGCCTCCGTGACCTCGGCCGGGTGATGGCCGACGTGATGCCGCAGGTCGCCGGCCGCGCCGACGGCTCCGAGGTCAGCCAGCTCGTCCGCGAAAAACTCGCCTGAGCCGCGCGGCTCGATTCCGGCGGCTTAGGTAGGCGCACCCAGCCTCCTCCCCGCGGCGATCGTAGCGAGGGGCGGCGCGCGCGTGGGTCACGTGAGCGTGCCGAAAGCGTGACGACTTTACTCGGCCGCCACCGCCCGTTACGGCACGTGTTTCGCAGCGAGCTCGAGCAGTACGTCAACGATGAGATCGACGTCCCGTTCGGTCGTCCGCCAGTTGACGATCGCCGGCCGGAATGCGACCCGGCCGCCGTAGCGGGTGGTGCCGAAGAACACGCGCCCGTCGGCGAGCACGGCCTCGCCCAGCCGGGCGTTCAGCTCGTTCAGCTCGTCCTCGTTCGGGCCCACCGGCCGGTACCGGAAGCACACGATGTTGAGCGTGACCGGCGCAAGTAGCTCGAGCTCGGGCTCCTCCTCCACCCGTCGGCCGAGGTGCTGGGCGAAGTCGAGATGCCGCTCGACCATCGCTCGGTAGCCGCTGCGCCCGTACGCGGCGAGCGTGGCCCAAACGGCCAGTGCGCGAGCCCGGCGTGAGGCCTCCGGGCTCGGGGTCTCGTCGCTCGGCAAGTAGGCGGCAGTCAGCCGGAACGGCTCCTTCAGCAGCTCGAGGTCACGGACGAAGGCGAAGCCGCAGTCGTACGGCACGTTGAGCCATTTGTGCCCGTCCGAGATCACCGAGTCGGCGCGCTCGACGCCCTCTGTCAGTGCCGCGGTCCGTGGCGTGACTCGGGCGAAGAGCCCGAACGCGCCGTCGATGTGCAGCCACGCGCGGTTCCGTTCGACGAGGTCAGCCATCCGGCGAAGGTCGTCAATCCGGCCGTCGTTGACCTCGCCGAGGTTCCCGATCACGATCGCTGGGCCCTCCTGGAGCCCGCGCTCGAGCCCGTCGAGGTCGACGAGTCGTGCGGTCTCGCGGCCGAGCCCCAGCATTGCGAGCGCCTTGCGCGCACTGACGTGGATGGCGTCGGTCGAGAAGATCGGCACCGCAGGCAGCCCGGCCAGTCCGCTCTCGTCGACGTCGACGCCGTGTTGCTGCGCCCACCAGCGACGGCCGGCCGCGAGCCCGACGAAGTTCGCCATCGTCGCTCCCGTCGTCAGCACCCCGCTCCAGGATTCGGGTAGCTCGAAGAGCTCGCGCAGCCAGCGGACCGCGACTTCCTCGACCTCGACGCCGAGCGGCGAGCTGACGGCAGAGAACGCGTTCTGATCGTAGAGCGACGTCAGCCAGTCGGCCGCGAGCGCGGCCGGCGTCGTCCCGCCGGTCACGAAGTGGAAGAACCGAGGCCCGGACGACCGGGTCGCAACGTCGGCGCCCTCGATGAGCTCGGCGAGCGCCGACGCCGCTCCGCTGCCTTCCTCGGGGAGCGGCCCGCCGAAGCGCCGCTCACGCGAGGCGAGCACCGGAGCATCGTCGAGCTCCTGCAAGTAGACCTTCGCCGCGTCGAGAACGAGCTCGAGCACACCGTCCTCTTCACGCTTCAGCTCCAGTGGATCGGGCATGCATCGAACCTACACTGAGAGCGATGCAAGAGACGCTGTCCGTTCCCAACGCAGTCGCCGCGGAGCTCGCCGCGATCGGCGACGGCGTCCTCGACCACCTGCGTGAGCGGCTGCGCGTCGCGATCCACTTGCGCGGCAATCAGCTGACGATCGAGGGCGAAGACGACCACGTCGCGCAGGTTCGCACGGTGATCGACGAGATGGTGGAGCTCGTGAACGGCGGGCACGAGATCGGCCCGTCGACGGTCGACGCTGTCCTCGGGGCGATCGACGAGGGGGAGGACGTCCGTGAGGTCTTCGAGGACGTCGTCTGGCGGCATCGCGGGAAGGAGATCGCGCCGAAGACGGTGATGCAGAAGCGCTACGTCGATGCGATTCGCGGCCATACCGTGACCTTCGCGATCGGCCCCGCCGGAACCGGCAAGACGTACCTGGCCATGGCTCTCGCGGTCGCCGCCCTTCAGGAGCGGCAAGTGAACCGGATCATTCTGACCAGGCCTGCCGTCGAAGCAGGCGAGCGGCTCGGCTTCCTCCCGGGCGACATACTCGCCAAGGTCGACCCCTATCTGCGGCCGCTCTACGACGCCCTGTACGACATGCTCGAGGCAGACCGGCTGAACGCATACATGGAGCGCGGGATCGTCGAGGTCGCGCCGCTCGCGTTCATGCGTGGGCGCACCCTGAACGACTCGTTCATCATCCTCGACGAGGCGCAGAACACGAGCCCCGAGCAGATGCAGATGTTCCTCACACGCCTCGGCTTCGGCTCCAAGGTCGTCGTCACGGGAGACGTCACGCAGGTCGACCTGCCGAAGGAGCAGGCGTCCGGGCTCATCCAGGTGCAGGACATCCTCGGCACGGTCGACGGGATCGCGTTCATCCAGTTCGGGCACCAGGACGTCGTGCGGCACAAGCTGGTGCAGCGGATCGTCGAGGCCTACAAGTCGCACGCAGAGGAAACCGGCACGCAGCGCCGGAAGTAGGCGGTCATGGTCGAGGTCGAGGTGGCGAACCGAAGCGGGGCCGCCGTCGACGAGCCGGCGGTGGTCGACCTGGCCAGGCGGGTCCTGGCGGCGGAGGGCGTCGACGAGGGCGACCTGGGACTCGTGTTCGTGGGCCCGGACGAGGCCCGCCGCCTCAAGCAGGAGCATCTTGGCGTCGATGAGACACCGGACGTGCTCGCCTTCCCGATCGACGGTGTCGACGAGCTTCCGTCGGGCGTGCCGCGCCAGCTCGGAGACGTCGTCATCTGCCCGGAGCTCGTCGGCGAGAACTGGCGGGAGCCGCTCGTTCACGGCCTCCTGCACCTGGTCGGCTACGAGCACGGCACGGAGATGGAGGCGCGCGAGGCCGCCGGCGCGTCATGAACGTCGGCCGTAGCCCGTCCCTCCTCCAAAGCTTCAACTTCGCGTTCGAAGGGATCATCCACGTGCTCCGCACACAGCGGAACATGCGGATCCACTTCGCAATTGCGGTCGCCGTCCTGATCGCCGCGCTCGCGGTCGGCGTCCGCCGGCTCGAGCTCGTCGCGCTCCTGCTCGCGATCTCGTTCGTTCTGATCGCAGAGATGTTGAACACCGCGCTCGAGACCGGGATCGACGTTGCCACGACGTCATTCGACCCGCTCGCGAAGTTGGCCAAGGACATCGCGGCGGGAGCGGTCCTGATCGCGACTGTGAACGCCGTCGCCGTCGGCTACCTCGTCTTCGTCGAACGGATCAAGGACCCGAGCTCCCGTGTGCTCGACACACTCCGCGAGGGGCCGGCCGAGCTGACGTTGGTTGCGCTCGTGCTGACGACCGTGATCGTGATCGCCGCAAAGGCCTACACGCGCCGCGGGAGGCCGCTCAGCGGCGGGCTGCCCTCGGGACACGCGGCGGTCGCGTTCGCCGGCTGGATGGCCGCGACCTACATTCTCGGAGACTCGACGCACTGGTTCCTGATCTCCTCGCTCACCTTCATCATGGCGCTGCTCGTCGCGCAGACTCGAATCGAGTCGGGGATCCACTCCTTCGCCGAGGTCGTCTCGGGCGGAGTCCTCGGCGCGCTCGTCACACTCGTCCTCTTCCAGCTCTTCTGGTCGTGACCGACGCCGACCGCGAGCTGCTCGAACGGGCCGACGCCGTCGCGAAGCGCGCGTACGCGCCGTATTCGGACTTTCACGTCGGAGCCGCTGTGCGCACGCGCGACGGTCGCGTCTTCGAGGGCGTGAACGTCGAGAACGCCGCGTACCCGCTGGGAATCTGCGCGGAGAAGACTGCCCTGGCACGCGCGGTTTCGGACGGGGTGCAGCCCGGCGAGGTCGAGGCCCTGGCAGTCAACGCGTCACCATGTGGCGGCTGCCGCCAGTGGTTCCACGAGTTCCGAATCGAGCGGATCGTCTACCGGCGGGCAAACGGCGAGGTCGTCGTCGCAACGCCTGCGGAGCTCCTACCCGACACGTTCGAGCTCGAGCCTTGAGGTCGGGCTTCGTCGCCGCCGCCGGGCGGCCGAACGTCGGCAAGTCGACGCTCGTCAACGCCCTCGCGGGCGGAAAAGTGGCGATCACGTCCGACAAGCCGCAGACCACGCGGCGCCGGATCTTCGGCATCGCGAACGGCGACGACTACCAGCTCGTGTTGGCGGACCTGCCCGGCTTCCAGCGCCCGCGCGACACGTTGACAGAGCACATGCAGCGCACGGTCGACTCGTCGTTCGAGGACATCGACGCCGTGCTCCTCGTCCTCGACGCGCGCGATCGCATCGGCGCCGGCGACCGCTTCATCGCTGGGCGGGTGTTTGCGCTGGGCGTTCCGGTCGTGATCGCGTTGAACAAGGTCGACCGGCTGAAACCCGGCCACATCGCCACCCAGATGGCAACCGGATCGCGTCTCGGAGACTTCCACGCGCTCCATCCCGTGAGCGCGAAGACGGGGGACGGGGTGGCCGAGCTGCGCGCAGAGCTCGTCGGGCTTCTGCCCGAGGGGCCGCAGTACTTCCCGCTCGAACAGCGCACGGATCTCTCGGTCGAGGAGCAAATCGCCGAGCTCGTTCGCGAGAAGGCCATCCAGCTGACCCGTGACGAGGTGCCGCATTCGATCATGGCCGAGGTCGAGGAGCTCGAGGAGCGGGTCGTTCGCGTCTCGGTGTACGTCGAGACGGAGTCGCAGAAGCAGATCCTCGTCGGCAAGGGGGGCGCGATGGTGCGCGAGATCGGAACCCGGGCCCGACCCGAGATCGAGGCGCTCGTCGGTCACTCCGTCTACCTCGAGGTGCAGGTCAAGGTGCGCCCGAAGTGGCGGCGAGACGAGCGCATGCTCGAGCGCTTGGGTCTCTGAGCTGTGGCTGAACCGTCGCGGTCTCGACCCGGAGCGGGCACAGACAGGCGCGCTTTTCCATACCTAGGATCGCCGTTGGGAGGAGGCGGCGGGCTCCCGCGGCACGCTTCGGCTCGTGCTGCAGCCCGGCCTTCCGGGCCGAGTGGTGGCAAACCACGACGGGGCTACACTCAACTCGATGGCGAAGGCACCGGCTCTCCCGTCCGGTTTCGAGCTCCCGCTCGAGCCGCGGCTGCCTCGGATCGGCTCGGTCGACCAGGTCGCAGTGGAAGAACGGGCCGCGTCGCTGGCGCGACGGTCGATCAAGCGCGACTCCAAGCTGTTCGCGCTCGATCTCGCGGTCCGGATGATGGACCTGACCACGCTCGAGGGCCAGGACACGCCAGGAAAGATCGCTGCGATGGCAGCGAAGGCGATCCGTCCCGACCCGTCGGATGCGACGGTCCCCTCGGTGGCCGCCGTCTGCGTCTACCCGAACCTGGTGCCGACGGCGGTTGAGAAGGTCAAGGGCTCGAGCGTGAAGGTCGCGTCGGTCGCGACCGCCTTCCCCTCGGGACAGGCCCCCACGCACCTGAAGGTGGCCGAGGTACGGGACGTCGTGGAGATGGGTGCAGACGAGGTCGACATGGTCATCGACCGCGGCGCGTTTCTCTCGGGCCGCTACGCCAAGGTCTACGACGAGATCGTGCAGGTCAAGGAGGCGGTGGGTCGGGCCCACCTGAAGGTCATCATCGAGGTCGGCGAGCTCGGGACCTACGACAACGTACGCCGCGCCTCGCTGCTCGCGATGGCCGCCGGTGCCGACTTCATCAAGACCTCCACCGGCAAGCTGCCGCAGGCCGCGACGCTGCCCGTGACCCTCGTCATGCTCGAGGCGATCCGCGACGTCTACGACGAGACCGGCCGCAAGGTCGGGATGAAGCCGGCGGGCGGGATCCGGCAGTCGAAGCAGGCTGTCCAGTACCTCGTTCAGCTCTACGAGACCCTCGGCGCCGAGTGGCTGACGCCCGACCTGTACCGGCTCGGCGCCTCGACGCTCCTCAATGACGTGCTCATGCAGATCCGGAAGGAGAAGACGGGCCGCTACCAGAGCCCCGACTACTTCACGATCGACTGATGGCGGATGACTGACCTCGAGCGACGCCAGGACCGCGCGCCGGTTCCATCCGGCTGGGACTACGCGCCCGCTCCGGAGGCGCGCGACATCGTCACGCTGCAGGAGCGCTACGGCCTCTTCATCGGCGGGGAGCTCGTCGATCCCAAGTCCGGTGAGTACTTCGCGACGATCGATCCGTCGACCGAGGAGCCGCTGGCCGAGGTCGCGCAGGCCGGCCAGGAGGACGTCGATCTAGCCGTCCGGGCCGCCCGAGACGCGTTCGAGAACGGCTGGTCGGACCTCTCGCCGGCCGAGCGCGCCAAGTACCTGTTCCGGATCGCGCGGATCCTCCAGGAGCGCTCTCGCGAATTCGCCGTGCTCGAGTCCCTGAACGGCGGCAAGCCGATCAAGGAGTCCCGCGACGTCGACCTCCCGCTCTCGGCCGCGCACTTCTTCTACTACGCGGGCTGGGCGGACAAGCTCGAGTACGCGTTCCCGAACCGCAAGCCGCGCCCGGTCGGAGTCGCCGGCCAGATCATCCCGTGGAACTTCCCGCTGCTGATGCTGGCCTGGAAGGTGGCGCCGGCCCTGGCAGCCGGGAACACGGTCGTGCTGAAGCCGGCCGAGACGACGCCGCTCACCGCGCTGCTCTTCGCTGATGTCCTTCGCCAGGCCGAGTTGCCACCGGGCGTTGTCAACATCGTCACCGGCGACGGGCGGACCGGCGCCGAGATCGTCAAGCACGAGGGCGTCGACAAGATCGCTTTCACGGGCTCGACGGAGGTCGGCAAGGCGATCCAGCGCGAGCTCGCGGGCACCGGCAAGAAGCTGACGCTCGAGCTCGGCGGCAAGGCGGCGAACATCATCTTCGACGACGCGGCCCTCGACCAGGCCGTCGAGGGGATCGTCAACGGGATCTACTTCAACCAGGGACACGTCTGCTGTGCGGGCTCGCGGCTGCTCGTTCAGGAGTCGATCTACGAGCCCGTGATCGAGAAGCTCAAGAGCCGGCTCAAGACGCTGCGGCTCGGCGATCCACTGGACAAGAACACCGACATCGGCGCGATCAACTCGAAACAGCAGCTCGAGAAGATTCAGGAGCTCGTCGCAATCGGCGAGGAGGAGGGCGCCGAGATCTACCAGCCCCCGTGCCGCTTGCCGGAGCGCGGCTACTGGTTCGTGCCGACCGTGTTCACGAACGTCGCCCAGAGCTACCGGGTCGCGCAGGAAGAGATCTTCGGGCCGGTCCTCTCCGTGCTCACCTTCCGGACCCCGGACGAGGCGGTCGAGAAGGCGAACAACACGCCGTACGGCTTGTCCGCGGGGGTCTGGACCGAGAAGGGCTCGCGGATCCTCTCGATCGCCCAGAAGCTGAGGGCCGGCGTGATCTGGGCGAACACGTACAACCGCTTCGATCCGAGCTCACCGTTCGGCGGCTACAAAGAGTCGGGCTTCGGTCGTGAAGGTGGCCTGCACGGGCTCGAGCCGTACCTCCAGTTCGACGAGCCCAAGGCGCGGGGCAGATGAGCCGGCTTCCCGTTCGGAAGACCTACAAGCTCTTCGTCGGCGGCGAGTTCCCACGCTCCGAGTCGGGACGGACCTACGAGGCGCAGGGCCAGAACGTCGCCCGGGCGTCGAGGAAGGACGTCCGCGACGCGGTGCGTGCCGCTCGCGCCGCGGCCCCGAAGTGGGCCGGGATGACCGCGTACAACCGCGGTCAGGTGCTGTACCGGATCGCGGAGATGATGGAGACTCGCACGGCGCGAGTTCGCCGAGCTCACGTCGGGCCGCGCCGAGGTCGAGGACGCGATCGACCGCTGGGTCTGGTACGCGGGTTGGGCCGACAAGTACGCGCAGGTGCTCGGGTCGTCGAACCCCGTGGCTGCGCCGTACTTCAACTTCACGGTGCCCGAGCCGACGGGCGTCGTCGGCGTGCTGGCGCCTGAGTCGCCGGTCCTCGGAGGGGTCGTCGCGCGGCTGGCGCCGGTCATCGTCGGCGGAAACACCGCCGTGCTGCTCGCGCCGGAGGCCGAACCGCTGGCTTCGATCGAGCTCGCCGAGGCGATCGCGACGGCAGACGTGCCAGGCGGCGTCGTCAACATCCTCACCGGCCACCGCTCGGAGCTGGCGCCGTGGCTCGCGGGCCACATGGACGTGAACGCGCTCGACATCGGCGCTGCGGACGGCGATGTACCCGAGCTGGAGCGGCTCGCCGCCGAGAACGTGAAGCGGGTCGTGCGGGGCCAGGCCGACCGGCAGAGCCCGTACGAGATCGCGAACTTCCTCGAGCTCAAGACCGTCTGGCACCCGATCGGCGTCTGACGCGCGGCGGTCGCTGGTAGGTTCCCCCGGCCTCCTCCCCGATGCGACCGTAGCGAGGAGCGGCGCGCGCGTGGGTGACGGAATAGGGTCGAAAGCGTGAACAGGGCTCCACAGGAGCGCGGCCACCACCGCCGGCGGCGGCGATGAACCCGCGCCGGCTCAGCCAGGCGATCTCCGAGGGCGACGGGATCTCAGTGATCGTCGAGGTCGACGGGCCCGAAGCGGCACGGGACGCCGAGGATGCGGGCGCCGAAGGGCTCCTGATCTCCGACAGCGCCCGTGCTCAGCTCCCGTCGATCCGCGGCGCCTCCGATCTGCCCATTGCCGCCGTCCTCGGCGCGGGGGCCGCAGCGACCGCCATCGAAGGAGCGGATGCCTGCATCGTCGAAGTGAGCGACGACGACCGGGCGCCGCTCGACGAGGTGCAGCAGGCGCTCGGCGAGAGCTTCGAGCTGGCGTTCCGGATCAAGAGCGAGGAGCACCTCACCTTCGTGCTCGACGCATTCGATCCCGAGATCTTCGTCCTCGCCGCCCCCTCGGACGATCGAGCTCCGCTCGAGCGCGTCCTCGAGCTGCTGCCGGACGTGCCGGCAGGGAAGCTGGCGATCGCCGACATCCAGTCGCGCTCGCGCGATGAGGTCGAGGAGCTCGAGCGGGCCGGAATCGACGGCGTGATCGTCGCCGCGGCGTATGCCCCCGGCCTCGTCGGCGCCGCTCCGCCCGAGGTCTAGAGGGGCACTAATGCGGGAGTCCCGCTGGGGCAGCCCGTGGCTCGCCCTGTTCGCTCTGCTCGCGGGCGCTGCCGCGATCCGGCTCGTCGGCATTCAGTACGGGCTGCCGTTCCCGCTGCTGAACCCGGACGAGGAGAACATCGTCCCGCGCGCGTGGCGGATGAGTCACGGGGGCGGGCTCGATCCGAACTGGTTCGACTACCCCAGCCTGCTGATGTACGTCCTCGCACCGTTCCAGAACTGGTCGGACGAGCCGTCGTACCTGGCGGCGCGCCTCGTCCTCGTCGTCCTCGCGCTGGCCGGGATCGCGGCCGCCTGGTGGCTCGGCGGGCGCGCCTACGGCCTGCTCGCCGGGTTCGTCGCGGCGGCCGTCACCGCGCTCGCCACCGTCCACGTCGCGTACTCGCGGATGGCGGTGACCGACGTGCCGCTCACCCTGGGCGTCGCCGTCACCCTCGCGCTGCTCGTCAGGCAGCAACTGATCCCGGCCGGGATCGCGATCGGAGTGACGGCGAGCTTCAAGTACCCCGGGTTCGTTCTCCTCGTCCCGCTGGTCGTCGCCGCCTGGGGGCAGTGGCGGCGGCTCGCGGTCGCCGCTGCGCTCGCACCCGTCGCGTTTCTCGCCACGAGCCCGTACTTCGCCGTCCACCTCGCCTCGGCGGTGGACGACGTCCTGCGCGTCCAGCGCGACGGACGTCGCGGCTGGCTCGGCTTCGAGGACGACCCCTGGACTCCGATCGCGTTCCTGGACCGTCTCTGGGAGAGCATGGGTCCCGTCCTGCTGATCGCGCTCGCGGGGCTCGTCCTCGCCGTCGTCCACAGGACGCTCGCCGACCGCGTCCTCGTGGCGTTCGTCGCCGCCTACTTCGTCACGCTCCTTCCGCTCGAAGCGCACTTCGACCGGTACGTGCTGCCGCTGATCCCGGCGCTCGGCGCGCTCGCCGGCCGCTTCCGCGCGCTGGCGCCGGTGACGCTGCTGCTGCTCGTCGTCCCTCTCGTCTGGACGATCCGAGAGACGAGGCCGCTCGTACGCACCGATACGCGTGTCGTGGCCCACGACTGGATGCAGGAGAACCTGACCCCCGGCGTGCTGGTCGCCGCCGATCCGTCGACCGCGCCGCCGGACGACGTGCGCGTCCTTCGGCTCGCGTTGCCCGGGCCGGGGCGGCCCCCTGACCCCGACCGCGACGTCTCACGGCTCCGGGAGCTGAACGTGGGCTACGTGCTCGTCACGGGCGCTGTCGCCGACCGCGTCCGGGCGGCGCGCGACCGCTATCCGGCCGAGAACGCCTTCTACGACGAGCTCGAGCGGCAGGGGAACCGGCGCTTCTATCGCGACGATGTCGGCAAACTGGCGGGACCTTGGGTAGCGGTGTACGAGCTGTAGACGCGGCGCCGGTCGTGCTGCGGCGCGCCTTCATCGTCGCGGCGGCCGTCTTCGTCTCCGGCGCCGTCGTGCTCGGAATGGAGATCGCGGCCTCGCGCGTCGTCGCGCCGTTCTTCGGCAACTCGCTCTTCGTCTGGGGCTCGCTGATCGGCGTCGTGCTCGCCGGGCTCTCGATCGGCTACTGGGTCGGCGGCTGGCTCGCCGACCGCTGGCCGACGCCGAGCCTGCTTGCGGCCGTCATGGGTCTCGGAGCCCTGCTCGTGCTCGCGATCCCGGTGTTCGACGAGCCTGTGCTCGAAGCGATTGTCAACTGGGACCCCGGGCCGCGCTTGAACCCGCTCTTCGCGTCGATTGCGCTCTTTGGGCCGGCGAGCGTCGTGCTCGCCGGCGTCGCGCCGATCGCCGTGCGCCTCTGGGCCCGCTCGCTGGCGACGCTCGGCCAGACCGCCGGCCGCCTCTTCGCCATCTCCACCGCCGGCTCGATCGCCGGAACCTTCGCCACCTCCTTCTGGTTGATCCCCGAGTTCGGGACCGACCAGCTGCTCGGGATCGCGGCCGCGACCCTCTTCGCGGCGGCGGCGATCGTCGCCCTGTCGGAGCGCCTGATTCTGATCACGGCACTGACCGCCGCCGGCGTCGTGCTCGCGGGCTATGCCGCCGTCGAGCTGGCGCCCGAGACGGGCGGGACGCTGAGCCGCGTCCAAGCCCGGAACTGGTCGCCGCTCTATCGCACCGCGGGCTACGTCCGCGGGCAGGAGCCGACGGACACGACCGGCCTGCGGCTGCGCTACTCGAAGGACACGCGCTACCACCGGCTCAGCGTCGCCGACGACGAGACGACCCGGTACCTGCGCTTCGACAACACCTACCAGAGCGGGATGATCATCAACCGGCCCTTCGCGACCGCCTTCGAGTACGCGGATTTCTTCCACCTGCTCAGGGCCTACAACCCGAACGCGCGCAGCGTCTTGTTCATCGGCCTCGGCGGCGGCTCCTCGCCCAAGCGGCTCTGGCGGGACTTCCCCGATCTGCGGCTCCAGGCGGTCGAGCTCGACCCCGTGGTTGCAGACGTCGCCTACCGGTTCTTCGAGCTGCCGCGCGACGACCGTCTCCAGGTCGCAATCGAGGACGGACGTCGCTACCTCGACGACAACGAGGCGCGCTACGACGCGATCCTGATCGACGCCTTCTTCGCCGATGCGATCCCGTTCCACCTCTTCACGACCGAGTTCATGGAGCTCGCCCGCTCGCGACTGAACCCGGGCGGCGTGATCATGACGAACACGATCGGCTCGATCTCCGGCCCCCGCTCGCGCCTGTTCCGGTCGGTCTATCGCACCTACCGTGCTGTGTTCCCCACCGTCCTCGTCCATCCCGTGATCCTCGGCGGGGACGAGGACGACACCGCGGTCCGGAACCTGATCCTGGTCGCGACCGAGGGTGCGGCGCCGGCGAAGCCGTTCCTCGTCGACCGCTGGAACGAGATTCGATCGCAGTTCCCGCTTGCTCCGGACTTGACGCAGGAGATCCGGGATCGCCACGACCGCCCGATCCCGCTCGAGGGCGTACCGACACTCACCGACCAGTACGCCCCAACGGACGCACTACTCTTGATCGAGTGAGGGGTCTCGGACAGCTCGTTCTGCTCGTCGCTCTGGGTGCCGCGCTCGCCGGCTGCTCGGGCGACGAGAAAATCGAGAGCAGCGCGTCGGCGCGGCCGGCCGGCTGCCCCCGGCGTTGAAGCCGGAGTGGCAGCAGCTGGCGAATCGGGTGGGCGCGCCGGTCTACTGCCCGAACTGGATGCCGAGCCCGCTCGACGCCGACCTCAACGGCCAGTGGAACAGCAGCGGCCCGATCGTCAACCGCGACCGCAGTTTCCTCGTCGGGTTCCTCTGGCATGAGGCAAATAGCGGCGACGTCCATGTCAATTTCCGCGGGTTCCCCGGGAAGACGGCGATGCCGCAGTGCCTGGACGGGCGACGCCCGATCCCCTGCTTCAGCGATCCGCGCGGGACGCGTCGCATCGGCGACAAGAAGGTCACCGTCTACACGGTCTCCCGAGACGCCGACCAGTGGCACGTCACCTACCTCTGGCGCCGCGACGGAACGCTCTACACGGTCAGCGAGCACGTCGCGCCGCCACTCAACTTCCGCAAAGTGGTGGCGAACCTCGACCGGCTCGTCGGCGGGCTGGAGCTGATCGCACCGACCGCACCGGCGTAGTCATGAGGCTGACACGCAAGCAACTCCTCGGCGGCGCGGCCGCGGGCGCACTCGGCGCGGCGGGGATCTACGAGCTCGTCGACCAGCTGGCCGACTCGCCGGAGCGGGCCGGAGCGGCCGAGCTCCCACCCGAGCAGCACTTGCTCGCAGGCATGAAGACGCTCGAGCACGAGGGCGTCGAGGTGATCGAGCCGCCGCTCCACCATGAAGTCGTCACGGCGAAGCTCCGCGTCGAGCGGAACCCGCGGGCGCTGGACGCCGCCCGCGAGACGCTCGAGGGTGCTCTTCGCGACCTTGAACGGAGCTACGACCTCACGCCCGCCGGACTGGCTGTCATCGTCGCCTGGGGGCGGTCGTACTTCGACCGGTATGTCCCCGAGCTCGGGCGCTCGCACATTCCGTACGACCGGCGAGCGACCCGCAGCACTGCGCGTCCGGTCTCGGCCTTCCTCGACGCGACTCGTTTCCCGAGCGATCCGGACGACACGATCCTCGAGTCGAACGACGTCGCGATCCTCCTTCGCAGCGACCACCGCGAGCACGTCGCCGACGGCGCGAGCAGGCTCTTCGACGACACGGCCGAGCTCTTCGAGGTCACAAGCATTCGCAAGGGCTTCCAGGGCGGCGGCTTCGGGGGCGCGACGAGTCTTCCGAAGGCGATGGCGACCGCCGCCGGCGTCCCCGGCGCCGACCTGATCCCCGACACCGCGCAGCTCTTCCTCGGCTTCACGTCGACCCAGACGCACACCCAGGGGCAGTCGGCGATCGCGAACTTCGAGACCCTGGGGCTGATCGACCTCCGCACGGGCTACTTCAGCGGCGGCACGCACATGCACCTCTCGCACATCAACGAGGATCTCGAGGCCTGGTATCTCGACTTCGACTTCCGCGAGCGAGTCGACACGACGTTCCGGCCCGGCCAGAAGGCGTCCGACGGCGCGCAGACCCTGGCGCAGCCGCCGGAGGATGCGGTCGGCGCGGCCGAGGTCGAGAACGACTTCAGGCGCGCCGGCGCGATCGGCCACGGCTCGTCGATTCAGCCGACCTCCCGGTTGCAGATGGACATCCGCGGCGCCGACGGAAAGCTCTACCGCAAGGGCAGCGCGATCCCGCTGCGCGCCGACTTCAACACGCTCGACAACCCGTTCTTCTGGACGGCAGACCCCGTACGCGACGGCTTCGACGAGCGCCCGTCTGCGGGCGTCCACTTCGTCACCTTCAATCCGTCGAGTGATGACTTCAACCGCAACCGGCTCGCGATGGACGGCGTGCTGCCCGGTGGAACGCGGCTGCCGATCCCGCCGAGGGGCCGCGCCCAGGGCCTGAACTCCGTCCTCCGGACGACGCACCGCCAGAACTTCCTCGTCCCACCGCGCTCGCGCCGGAGCTTTCCGCTCAGCGAGCTCCTGAGCAGCTAACCGAAGAAAGCCCTTGCAACGGCGTGCCACTGGGGCGGCACGCGCTTGAGCTCGCGGGTCGCCTCCTCGAGCGCGACGTCGACGATCTCGTCGCCGTGCAGCGCGGCCATGCGCCCGAACCGCCCTTCGTGGACGAGGTCGGCGGCCTTGAGCCCGAACCGGGTCGCGAGAACCCGGTCGCGAGGCGTCGGGCTCCCGCCGCGTTGCACGTGCCCGAGCACGGTGACGCGGGTCTCGTAGCCCGTCCGCTCCTCGATCTCCGAGGCGAGCGCCTCACCCACGCCGCCGAACCGCACGTGACCGAACTGGTCTGTCTCGGCCGCCTGCGTGACGGCCCGCTTCTCCCCGGAGTCGTAGGTGAGCTCGTAGCCCTCGCTCACGACGACGATCGAGAAGTCCTTGCCTCGCTCGTGGCGGCGCCGGAGCTCCGCACACGCCTGCTCGACGGTCGCGGGCTCCTCGGGGATGAGGATCATGTCGGCACCGCCGGCGATCCCGCTCATGACGGCGATCCAGCCCGTGTGACGGCCCATCACCTCGACCACCATCACGCGGTTGTGCGACTCGGCCGTCGTGTGCAGGCGGTCGATCGCCTCGGTCGCGATCCAGACTGCGGTGTCGAACCCGAACGTGTAGTCGGTTCCCGAGAGGTCGTTGTCGATCGTCTTCGGGACGCCGACGACGGGAAAGTCGTGCTCCTCGTAGAGCCTGGCCGCGACGCCGAGGGTGTCCTCGCCGCCGATCGCGACGAGCGCGTCGAGCCGATCGGTCCGGAACGTCTCGAGCACGCGCTCGACCCCGCCCTCGGTCTTGAACGGGTTCGTTCGCGTGGTGCCGAGGATCGTGCCGCCCCGCGGGAGGATCCCCGAGATCTCGCGATAGCCGAGCGGCTGAAGGTGGCCGTCGACGAGGCCGCGCCACCCTTCGCGGACACCGACGACCTCGGCGCCACGATCGAGCGACCGGCGCGTAACCGCGCGAATGACCGCGTTGAGACCGGGACAGTCGCCGCCGCCGGTCAGGATTCCGATCCGCTCGGCCACCGGGCTACCCTAGAGGTCGAGCCGAAGTGGCGGAACTGGCAGACGCGCCGGACTCAAAATCCGGTGAGGCGTGAGCCTCGTGTGGGTTCGATTCCCACCTTCGGCATCGGGGGGTTTCGCCGCGGAACGGGCTCTGCCCGTTCCGCCTCTGCGGCCCATCGAGAAGGAAGTGTGGCTGCACATCTTGGCCGCGCGGCGCGAAGCGCCGCCCGGTCTCGAAAGGGTCGCTGAAAGTCGTGAGACTTTCAGCGAGATGGGTTCCAAGTTGCGGCTGGGTCCGGGACCGCGGATACTTTCCGCCCGGAGCGCGGATCGGCGGCGGCACTCCGTCCTTCCGCCCAGAAGAAAACGGATGGAGGAGGCGTAGTTGAAGAAGCGTGGCTTACTAGGTTTCATGACCTTGCTCATAGCCGTGCTCGGCCTTGCGGCGGCCGCGTGCGGCGGTGACGACGGTGGCGGCGGGGGCGAGGCGACAGCTCTCCCATCCGCATCGTGCGGCCCGATCCGTCAGGGCGACGACGCGCCTGACGTGCTGATCGCGTCGGATCTTCCGCTCCAGGGCGCAAACCGCGCGCTGACCACCGAGATGGCCGATGCAATCGAGCTCGTGCTCCAGCAGAAGGAGTGGAAGGTCGGCGACCTGGTTGTCGGCTACCAGTCATGCGACGACTCGACCGCCCAGGCAGGGAGCTGGGATTCGGCCAAGTGCTCGTCCAATGCGCGGGCGTACGCGAACAACGAGAGCGTGATCGGCATCGTCGGGACCTTCAATTCCGGCTGTGCCAAGCTGGTGATTCCGGTTGCGAACCGCGCTCCCAACGGCCCGCTGGCCATGGTCAGTCCGGCCAACACGTACCCCGGCCTGACCGAGGGCGGCCCTGGAACGGAGCAGGGTGAGCCCGACAACTACTACCCGACCGGCAAGCGCAACTACGCGCGGGTCGTCTGGAACGACCAGTTCCAGGGAGCGGCCGGCGCGCAGCTCGCACAGGAGCTCGGGCTGAAGAAGGTCTTCGTGCTGAACGACAGCGAGACCTATGGGCTCGGGATCGCGACCCTCTTCTCCAGTTACGCCGAGAAGCTCGGGATCCAGATCCTCGGCAACCAGAAGTGGGACAAGGATGCATCGAGCTACGAGTCCCTCGCCAGCCGGGTCAAAGCGTCCGGCGCCGACTCGGTCTTCCTCGGCGGCATCGTCTGCAACAACGGCGGCAAGCTGATCAAGGATCTCCGCGCCGGCCTCGGCCCCGACGTAACGCTCGTCGGGCCTGACGGGTGGACGCCGATCTCCGCCACGATCGAAGGTGCGGGAGACGCGTCGAACAACATGTACATCACCCAGCCGGGCATCCCCGTCGATCAGTTGAAGGGAGCCGGCAAGGAGTTCGTCGACGCCTTCCAGCAGGAGTTCGGCAAGGCACCGGACCCGTACACCGTCTATGCCGCGCAGGCGGCCGTCGTGCTACTCGACGCGATCGAAGTCCACGGCAACGATCGGGCCAAGGTGTCCGAGGAGCTGTTCAACACCGACGTCTCGGACGGCATCCTCGGCAGCTTCCAGATCGACGAGAACGGCGACACCACGCTCGGCACGGTCGCCGTCAACCAGATCAAGGACGGCGAATCGACATTCGTCAGGACGATCACCCCGGAGCTGAGCTTCGTCGAAGCGGGGTAGGGAACACGAAACGCAAGGAGTAGAGCTGGGGGAGGACATCGTCCTCCCCCAGCGCGTTTTCTAGGAGGTCCATGTCCACGCAGGCGCGCAGCCTTCCGTTCCCGACCCTAGCCGGGCGCTCGTTAACTCAACTCCTGATGCCGGCGTTCGCGACGCTGCTCGTCGCCCTGCTCATCATCTGGCTCGGCGTCAACCTGATCAAGACCCCGGCCGAGTTCTATCGGCTGTTCCTGATCGGCTTGACGAACGGCGCCATCTACGGCCTCGTCGCGCTCGGCTACTCGCTCGTCTACGGCATCCTCGAGCTGATCAACTTCGCCCACGGAGACGTCTTCATGCTCGGCGGGATGCTCGTCGCCACCATGGTCTCGAGCTTCGGCCTCGCGGGCGATTCCGGGATCTTCCTCTGGTCGATGATCCTGCTGATGCTCGTGATCGTGATGGCGTTCTGCGCGGCCATCAACACGACGATCGAGCTTGTCGCCTACAGACGGTTACGTCACGCTCCCCGGCTCGCGCCGCTGATCACTGCGATCGGGATGTCGTTCATCCTCCAGAACATCGCGCTCGTCTGGAAGGGCGCGCGGCCGACGTCCGTCGACTCGATCCTCCCGCGCGGCGAGGTCTTCACGATCGGCGGCGTCCCGTACACCTGGGACAAGTTGATCGTCATCCTGTTCACCGTTCCGGTCCTGGTCGTTCTCATGCTGCTCGTGCAGCGGACGCGGCAGGGCAAGGCCATGCGCGCGACCGCCCAGGATCGCGATGCCTCGGCGATGATGGGTATCAACGTGAACCGGACGATCTCGTTCACGTTCCTCCTGGCCGGCGCACTCGCCGGCGCCGCAGGCCTGCTGTACGCGCTCTACATCACGAATGTGCGCTACGACGAGGGCTTCAGGCTCGGGCTGATCGCCTTCACGGCCGCTGTGGTCGGCGGAATCGGCAACCTGCCCGGCGCCGTGCTCGGCGGGCTTGTGATCGCGATGATCGAGTCGTTCAACAACGGCCTCGGCTGGGCGACCCCGGGAAGCGACTGGACGCAGTCCATCATCTTCGCGATCCTGATCATCATCCTGGTCTTCCGGCCCGAGGGGCTGCTCGGAGAGAGGACGCCCGAAGGTGGCTAGGACGCGCCGCCAGGAGCTGAGCAGCCGCGCGTCGGAGCTGTTGCGGTTCGACGTGATCCGGGCGCAGTGGAGACGCCTCCCTCGGCGCGTGCGGAGCGCCGCCCTGCCCACCACGGTGATCGTGCTCGCTTTTCTCTACCCGTACTACCACGACTCGCTGCCCAACATTCCGGTGTTCGGCGAGTTTCCGAGCGTCGACACCGCGGTGACGATGACGATCTTCATCATGATGGCGATCGGGCTGAACATCGTCGTCGGGTACGCGGGGCTCCTCGACCTCGGCTACGTCGCCTTCTACGCGGTGGGCGCCTATACCGCCGCCTGGTTCGCCTCGCCGCACTTCGGCGAGTCGGTGACGGCGCACGTCGGCGCGGTCGGCGTGAACCCGAACGCGGCCGGCTTCCACGTCTCGATCTGGATCGTCGTCTTCGCCGCCGGGCTCCTCACCGCCATGATCGGCGTGCTCATCGGCCTACCGACGTTGCGTCTGCGCGGCGACTATCTGGCAATCGTGACGCTGGGATTCGGCGAGATCATGCCTCAGATCGCCCGCAACGGCGACAACCTCTTCGGCACGGGCTTCAACCTCACAAACGGCGCGCAGGGGATCAACCCGGTCGACCCGCCGGGGTTCGGCGAGCGCTTGAACAGCTGGCTCGGGCTCCCGTCGGACTACCTGACCGCCTCCAACGCCATCAATCTCTTCTACTGGACCGCCCTCGTGCTGCTTCTCTTCACCGTCTTCTGCTCCGTGCGGCTGCGCGACTCGCGGCTGGGCCGGGCCTGGATCGCAATCCGCGAGGACGAGACCGCGGCCGCCGCGATGGGGGTGCCGTTGATGCGGACGAAGACCTGGGCGTATGCAGCCGGGGCCTTCTTCGGCGGGATCGCCGGCGCCTACTACGCGAGCTTCAAGGCCGCCGTGTTCCCGGACGACTTCTTCTTCAACATCTCGATCTTCATCCTCTGCATGGTCATCCTCGGAGGGATGGGGAACATCTGGGGCGTGATCGTCGGCGGCGGCTTTCTGGCCTACCTGAACCAGGAGGGGCTCGGGAACATCGGCGCCGAGATCAACCAGACCTTCGGGACGAATATCGACGTCCCGCTTTACCAGTTCGGGATCTTCGGCGCGATTCTCGTGCTCGTCATGCTCTTCAGGCCCCAGGGTCTGATTCCGAGTGCCCGCCGCAAGGCCGAGTTCGAAGAGGGCATCGAGGACAAGCCGTACCTCTACGACGTGCGAGGTGCGCCCGAGTGAGCACGAACGTGCTGCTAGTCACCGAGAGCCTCCGCAAGGAGTTCGGCGGCCTCGTCGCCGTCAACGACGTCGACTTCACGATTCCGGAAGGCGCGATCATCAGCCTGATCGGCCCGAACGGGGCCGGCAAGACGACGTTCTTCAACATGCTCACCGGCGTCTACAAGCCCACGGCCGGCACGATCGTGCTCAGCGGGGAGGATGTGACTGGGAAGCCGCCGCACGCCGTCACCGAGCGCGGCATCGGGCGAACGTTCCAGAACATCCGCCTCTTCCACAACATGACCGCGCGCGAGAACGCGATGGTCGGCATGCACGCGCGGCTGAAGGGCGGGATCGTCAAGAGCGTGCTCCGCACGCCCGGCGTGAAGAAGGAGGAGCGGGCCGCGGCCGAACGCGCCCGCGAGCTGCTCGGCTTCTGCGGCGTCCCGCGCAGCCAGTGGGAGGAGTACGCACGGAACCTCTCCTACGGTGACCAGCGCCGGCTCGAGGTCGCCCGCGCGCTCGCCACCGAACCGAAGCTGCTCCTCCTCGACGAGCCGACGGCAGGCATGAACCCGCAGGAGACGGCCGACTTCACCGGCTTCGTCGCCAAGCTGCGCGCGGAGCAGGGCCTGACCGTGCTGCTGATCGAGCACGACATGCGCGTGGTCATGGGCGTGTCCGATCGCGTCACCGTGCTCGACTACGGGGAGAAGATCGCCGAAGGGTTGCCGCAGGAGGTCCAGCGCGACCCAAAGGTGATCGAGGCCTACCTTGGCTCGGCGGCGGTGGCGCAGTGAGCGCGACCGCGACAGGCACCGCGGCCAAGATCCTCGAGGTCGAGGACGTCCATACCTTCTACGGCTCGATCGAGGCGCTGAAGGGCGTCTCCCTCGACGTCGGCGAGCGGGAGATCGTGACGCTGATCGGGGCGAACGGCGCCGGCAAGTCGACCACACTGCGGTCGATCAACGGGCTCAACCATCCTCGTCGCGGGCGGATCCGCTTCCAGAACCGGGACATCACGGACGAGGCCCCTCACGACGTCGTCAAGATGGGGATCAGCCAGTCGCCCGAGGGACGTCGGCTGTTCCCGAGGATGAGCGTGCTCGAGAACCTGGAGATGGGCGCGTTCCAGCGCGCCGACCGGGCGGGGATCCGCGAGTCGCTCGACCGCGTGTTCGCGCTCTTTCCGCGGCTTGCGGAGCGCAAGAACCAGAAGGCGGGGACGCTGTCCGGCGGCGAGCAGCAGATGTGCGCGATCGGCCGCGCGCTGATGGCGCAGCCGAAGCTCCTGCTCCTCGACGAGCCGTCGATGGGCCTCGCCCCGATCTTCGTCGAGAAGATCTTCGAGATCGTCCGGGAGATCAACGAGCAGGGCACGCCGATCCTCCTCGTCGAGCAGAACGCCCTAATGGCGCTCGACACCGCCGACCGCGGCTACGTGATGGAGACGGGGCGAATCGTCCTCGCCGACGACGCGAAGAGCCTGCGCGAGAACGAGCAGGTACGCAACACCTACCTCGGCGTCGACTAGCCGGTCGCGACCCTGATCGGGAAGTACGGCGGCGTGACGAAGTAGCCGATCCGCGGCTCGCCTTCGGCGCGGCCACGCGCCATCGCGAGCGCAGCCGCGAGGTTCCGGGTCGGCACGAAGCCGAACTGGCGGGCGGCGACTGCGTCGCGGCAGCCTCCGACGAGGACGGCGCCGACGCGGTCGAGCACGGGCAGGCACGCCGCCCAGTCCGCGTAGGGCAGGAGAGGGTGGCACGAGTGGCCCTGCCGGTACGCCTCGAGCGCGCGTGTGTCTGTGGCGGCCGCCCGCTCGGCGTCGGCCCACGCGGACGGCTCGTGGGCGGCCCGCGTGCCGAGCGTGCGAAGCGCGTTGTAGAACGCCCGGTACGGCGCCTGCGTGGGGTGCGGGAACCGGCGGTCGAACGGCGAGACGAGGATGACCGTTCCTCCATCCGTCAGTGGAAACCGGTCGCGCCACAGCCGCAACGCGAGCCCGAGGCCGAGGTGGGCGGCCAGGACCGGATTGGGGCGTTCGCGTGGCAGGTGCGGAGTCGTCGCGGGCAGCCCGATCACGGCGACGTCGAGTGGCTCGTCGAGCGTCGCCGAGCGTGCGTCGATACCTCGGAGCAGGGCCTCCACGTGTGCGACCGAAGGCGCCCCGCCGAACGCGGCCGTCGCAGTCAGCTCGCGCGGGAGCGAGGCGAGGAGGCGACTGCGAACGCCGCCCGGCGCAACCCGGAAGAGCATGCGCACCGGCGAGGCAGCGATCCGCTCGAGCGCCCGACTGTCGTGCGGGTAGCCGTGGAAGGCGCCGGTCAACGCAGGCGGGTTCAACGTCAGAACTGCGGCGATCACCGGCACCCGGCGTGCGAGCGCACGCTCGAGCGCGACGGCGATCTGCCAGCCCTGCGACGCCGAAGTCTCGAGCAGCGAGTGCGCACCCGCCGCGCGAAGCGCCTCGGCACACGACGCCGCCAGCAGCGTGGCCGCGCCGCCGTGGAGCAGCGTCTCGGCGGACGAGACGACCACGACCGCGTCGGTCTCGACGAGCGCCGGATGGACGCGGAGCGGGACGCGGCCGTCGACGGCGAGTTCGACGAGGTCGGGACGCTCGACGTCATGGATCTCGACGGTGCCCGAGAAGCGCCGTGCCAGGTCGGGGAGGACGATGTGTTCGAGCTCCCCGTGAGCCGGCCGCCGCGCCAGGCCGGCCGCGACGAGCAGGGTCTGCCGCTCGAGCGGAACGCCGATCCGTTCGAGCTCGGCGATCGTCGCCGCCAACGCGACCTGCCTCGGGTCGCGAGCCGCGCTCGGGATCGGGAGCGCCGGTGGCTCGACGACGATCGTTACGCGGCTTCCTCGCGGGACGAGGTCTTCGATTCCCGGGCCCGAGAGCGGAAAACGCAACGCCTCGTGGACCGCTGCGCCCACGTCGGCGAGCGCCTCGACCGGAGGGGGCGCACGAAGGACCACGGCGTCGTCGGGGACCGCAACGACCTGAAGTCGCGAGCCGGCGAGCAGCGGCAGCCGCATGTTTAGTGCCCCGCCCAGCAATGCATGCCGGCCTCTGGCCCGCGATCACGCGGCGCCAGAGCCCACCCTCGCCCTTGCCAAGGCTGCCAAGCCTTGGCGCGGTCGAGTGCGGCCTCTGGCTTGGTGCTCGCGATCCAGAGCCTCGGCGGCATCACTGGACGGGGCACTACGGAATCGAGCGGTAGAGGCGCAGGAACGTGCGCCGGAAGCCGCGCTTGGGCCAGAAGCGAGACGAGAGCAGGTTCGTCTCGCGCCAATCCGTGACCATCGTCTCGTAGCCGTGCTCGCGCGACCAGGCAAAGCCGGCGTTCGTCATCGCGACGCCGGTGCCGAGCCCGCGAACCTCGGGCTTCGTGGCGGCGTAGGCAAGGAACGCGGCGCCGGGAACCCGCGCCGGGCCGGCATGCATGGACGAGAGCTCTGTCGGGGCGATGACGAGATTGCCGACCACACGGCCGTCGATCTCTGCGACCAGGTTGGCGATCTCGGGGTTCTCGAGATCCTCGGCGATCTCGGTCCGGAGCTCCTCCTCGCTCTCACGCGGGACGTTGCCGAACACCGGCGAGCCGTCCTGGTGGTCGGGCAGGACTGGAGCGATGTCGATGATCGCGTCGAGATCGTGCTCGTTCGCGAGCCGCACCCCTTCGGGCCATACGAGCTCGGGAATCTCACGGACCGCGAGCGCATGCTGGCGCCCGAAGCTCAGCCGGTTCCACGCTTCGAGCAACGGAGCATCGGAGGCAGGCGCGACCACGTAGTGCCGCGTGCGACCTTCGTCGAACCACTGCGCGGCGGCCACGGCGTACAGATCTCGAATGTCTTCCGGCTCGTCGGCCGCATGTCCGGCCGGCTCGACCCAGACGTTCGGGCCCCAGGTCTCGTCGGACTTTCGGATCCCAAGCAGGTACGCGACTGGATGCCCGTCGCGCAGGCCGACGACGCCCGACACGTCGTCTGCGTCGAGCAGGGACACGATCTCGGAACGGAAGTCGTGGTCGGCGGCGAGCAGCGGCTCGGCCTCGCGGTGGCGCCGGTGGCGAGCGGCGAGGAGCTCTGAGGCAGCGTCCAGATGCTCTTCGGCGAAGGGCTGGATTTCGAGTCCCGGCATCGGCGCAGGACGATAGCCTCAGACCGTGCCGAAAACCCTTACAGGTGAGGAACTGCAGCTCGACGACGGGCCTGCCCGCGACTCCGAGCTCTTCCTCGTCGACGGCAACAACCTCGCCTACCGCGCGTACTTCGCGCTCCCGGAGGAGCTGGCGACGAGCGAAGGCATGCCGACGAACGCGCTGCTCGGGTTCACCAACATGCTCTTCAAGCTGCTGACCGACTACCGCCCCAAGGGCGTCGCCGTCGCCTGGGACACGCGCCCGGTCGAGCGGATGGAGCTCGACGAGACCTACAAGGCCGAGCGCCGGCCGATGGCCGACCTGCTTCGCGAGCAGTTCCCGCACTTCCGTCCGATCGTCGAGGCCTTCGGCTACCGCAACCTCGAGTTCGAGGGCTGGGAGGCGGACGACGTCATCGCCACGCTGGCGACGCGCGCCGATCAGGCGGGGATCAAGACGACCGTCGTCTCCACCGACCGCGACGCCTTCCAGCTCGTCACGGACAACGTCGTGCTGATGATGACCCCACGCGGGGTCGCCGACGTCAACGTCTACACACCCGAGCGGGTCGAGGCGCGGCTCGGGATCACGCCGGACCAGATCCCGGACTTCATCGGGCTCAAGGGCGACACGTCGGACAACATCCCGGGCGTCCCGGGGATCGGCGACAAGACCGCGTCTCAACTGATCCAGCAGTACGGCTCGCTCGAGGACGTGCTCGAGCACGTCGAAGAGCTGACCCCGGCCCGACGGAAGAACCTCACCGAGCACGCCGAGCAGGCCCGGACCTCAAAGCAGCTGGCGACGATGCGCCGCGACCTCGAGCTCGACTGCGACCCGTCCGAGCTCGTCCTCTCACCGCCTGACCGGACGCGGATGAAGGAGATGTTCCGGCAATTCGAGTTCCGCGGCCTCCTCAGCCGGGTCGACACGCTCGATGAGGCTCTGCCGGCCGCCGAGATCGAGGTCGTTGGAGTGCCCGTGCCCTGGCGGGAAGGCCTGGCGGTGCTCGACGAGCGCGTCGGGATTGCCTCCGAGGACGGTCGGGTCGCGATCGCAACCGCCGACGAGGTGATCGTCGCCGAGCGTCCCTCCCGGCTGGAGGGTGACCTGGTTGCGCACGACGCGAAGCAGCAGCGACTCGAGGCGGCGGACGACACGCTGATCGCGGCCTATCTGATCGATCCCGGTCGCGCGACCTACGAGCTCGACGACCTCGCCGCCGAGTATGGGATCGAGCTCGTTCCGGAGCCTCCGGCAGACGAGGAGACAAGCGCGCTCGTCCGCCACGCCGGATCGACCTTGCGGCTCGTCGATCCGATGCTCACCCGCCTCAGGGAGCGCGACCTCGAGCCGCTCTACCGCGACGTCGAGCTGCCGCTGACCGCGGTGCTGGCGGCGATGGAGGAGGCGGGAGTCAAGATCGATACCTACCGGATGGGCGAGATCACCGCCCGGCTGGCCGAGCGGGTCGAGGAGCTGGCGTCGAAGGCCTACGAGCTCGCGGGCGAGGAGTTCATGCTCGGCTCGACGCAGCAGGTGGGGAGGATCCTGTTCGAGACGCTCGGTCTGACTGCCGGCCGCAAGGGCAAGACGGGCTATTCCACGGACACCCGGGTGCTGCGCTCCATCCGCCACGAGCACGAGATCGTCGGCGTGATCGAGGAGTGGCGCGAGTACTCGAAGCTGCTGAACACGTATCTCGGCCCACTTCCGGCGCTGATCGGCGAGGACGGCCGGCTCCACACGACGATCAACCAGGCCGTCGCCTCGACCGGGCGCCTCTCGACGACCAACCCGAACCTCCAGGCGATCCCGATCCGCACCGAGCTGGGCCGCGAGATCCGGTCGGCGTTCGTCGCCGAGCCGGGTCACAAGCTGCTTTCGGCCGACTACTCGCAGATCGAGCTGCGGATCCTCGCGCACGTCTCGGGCGAGCCCAAGCTCCGCGAGGCCTTCGCGCGCGGGGAGGACATCCACACGGCGACCGCCGCGGAGGTGCTCGGCAAGGATCCGGCAACGCTGACGACGGGCGACCGCTCGACGGCCAAGATGATCAATTTCGGGATCGTCTACGGGATCTCGTCCTTCGGGCTCTCGGAGAACCTCGAAATCTCGCGCGAGGAGGCGCAGGCGCTGATCGACGCCTATCTGGCCCGCTTCCCGCACGTGCAGGACTTCATCCAGCGCACGATCGAGCAGGCGCGCGAGGACGGCTACTCGACGAGCCTGCTTGGTCGACGCCGGCCGGTCCCAGAGCTTCGAGCCTCGAACCGCGCCACGCGGTCGCTCGGGGAGCGCCTGGCGGTGAACTTCGTCATGCAGGGCTCGAACGCGGACATCATCAAGAAGGCGATGGTCTCCATCCACTCACGGCTCCGCGAGGAGGGGAGAGGCGCACGGCTCGTCCTCCAGGTGCACGACGAGCTGCTGCTCGAGGTGCCGGACAACGAGGTCTCGGCGATCAAGGAGCTCGTCCGCGAGGAGATGTGCGGCGCCTACGACCTCGATCCACCGCTCGCCGTCGACGTCGGGGTGGGCGAGGAATGGCACGAGGCCAAGAGTTGAACGTCCAGCTTTCTGACGGCTACACGCTCCACGTCCAGGAGGTCGGCGCTGACGGTCTGCCGTTGATCGTCCTCCACGGCGGGCCTGGTCTCGACCACACACACCTCCGGCCCTGGCTCGACCCACTCGGTGACGAGCGGCGCCTGATCTACGTCGACGAGCGCGGCCAGGGGCGGTCCGAAAGCGTCGACCCGGCGACGCTCAGCCTCGAGGTCTTCGCGCGCGACGTCGACCTGCTCGCCGCGGCGCTCGGCCTCGATCGCTTCGTGCTCCTCGGGCACTCGTTCGGCGCGCTCATCACCACCTGGCACGCGATCAACCTCGGGACGGCGGAGGCGTACGTGATCTCCGGCGGCGGCGACTCGAGCGAGAAGCTACTCGCCGACGTCGACGCCGCGCTCGAGGCGATGGGCGAGCCCGGCAAACCGATCGCCGAGTCGTGGGAGTGGGAGAAGACGGTCGAGACGCCGGAAGAGTGCGCCGAGCTGATGCGGATCCAGACGCCCTTTCATTTCCACGGCCCGCCGCCGCCCGACTTTTGTGCAGAGACCGTCTACGTCCCGGACGTCCTGCGGCACTTCGCGAACACCGGGTACGGGGAGTTCGACTACACGCCCGACCTCGGGCGGGTCTCGAAGCCGACGCTCGTCGTCGTCGGTGACGAGGACCGGACGACCACCCCCCGCGCGAGCCGTGTCCTCCACGGCGGCATCCCGGGGAGCCAGCTGGCCGTGTTGGACGGTGCCGGCCACATGTGCATGATCGAGGCGCAACAGGCCTATCTAGGCGCCGTTGACACGTTTCTCGGCGACCTGGGGTAGTCGAAAAGGCGCAGATATACTGCGCCGCTCTTGATGAGCGAGACGGACATGCGACAGCAGGTGGACGACCCCGAGGTGTGGACAACCGGGCCCGAGGGTGAACTGATCCCCGACTACGAGTCGACCTTCCCGACGATCAACGAGGGCGAGGTCGTGCACGGCACCGTGGTCCGGGTCGACAAGGACGAGGTTCTCGTCGACATCGGCTACAAGTCGGAGGGGGTCATACCGGTCTCGGAGCTCTCGATCCGCCGCTCGGTCAATCCCGAGGACGAGGTCGGGATCGGCGAGGAGATCGACGCGCTCGTCCTGACGAAGGAGGACGCCGAGGGCCGTCTGATCCTGTCGAAGAAGCGCGCCCGCTTCGAGCTCGCCTGGAAGACGATCGAGCAGAAGGCCGAGACCGGAGAGGCGATCGACGGCCGCGTGATCGAGGTCGTCAAGGGCGGCCTGATCCTCGATCTCGGCGTGCGCGGCTTCCTGCCGGCGTCGCTCGTCGACATCCGCCGAGTTCAGGATCTCGACGAGTTCCTCGGACAGACGCTCCGTTGCAAGGTGATCGAGCTCAACCGTTCACGGAACAACGTCGTCCTCTCGCGCCGTGCCGTCCTCGAGGACGAGCGCAAGGAGATGCGGCAGGCGATCCTCGATCGGCTCCAGCCGGGCGACGTCGTCGAGGGCCAGATCTCGAACATCGTCGACTTCGGGGCCTTCGTCGATCTCGACGGCATGGACGGGCTGATCCACATCTCCGAGATCTCGTGGAGCCACGTGAACCACCCCTCGGAAGTGCTCGAGATCGGCCAGACCGTCAGCGTCAAGGTGCTCGACATCGACCGCGAGCGCCAGCGCATCTCGCTCGGGCTCAAGCAGACCCAGAGCGACCCCTGGCAGCAGGTGCTCGACCAGTACAGCGAGGGCGACGTCGTCGAGGGGAAGGTGACTAAGGTCGTCACTTTCGGCGCCTTCGTCGAGATCATGCCCGGGGTCGAGGGACTCGTCCACATCTCCGAGTTGGCACAGCACCACGTGGAGAACCCGCGCGAGGTCGTCGCCCAGGGCGACCAGGTACAGGCCAAGATCATCGAGGTCGACCCGGAGCGCCGCCGGCTTTCGCTGTCGCTGAAGCGCGTCGAGGGCGAAGGGCCGACCCCCGCCTCCGAGCTGGGCCTCTCCGACGAAGTCTTCGGCAGCGACCAGCAGAGCGCCGCCGAGCCCTCGCCCGAGCCAGTTGTCGAGCAGGACGAGTCGGAGCCGTCGCCCGAGCCGGTTGCCGAGCAGGAAGACCCCGAGCCCGCGCCCGAGCCGGTTGCCGCCGAGCCCGCGCCCGAGCCGGTTGCCGCGCAGGAAGAGCCCGCGCTCGAGCCTGAGGCGCCGCCGGAGCCCGAGCCCGAGGCGTCTGCGGAGCCTGAGCCCGAGGCGTCTGCGGAGCCTGAGCCCGAGGCGTCTGCGGAGCCTGAGCTCGAGGCGTCTGCGGAGCCTGAGCCCGAGGCGTCTGCGGAGCCTGAGCCCGAGCCCGCTCCGGAAGAGAGCGACGAGCAGCCCCAATAGGCCCCCGATCTCGGTCGCCATCACGGGCGGCATCGGGGCGGGGAAGAGCGAGGCGCTCAGGGCCTTCGCGGGCCACGGCGCCGCCGTTGTCTCCAGCGACGAGATCGTCCACCACCTGATCCGCTCCGACCCCGAGGTGAAGGCCGCGATGGTCGAGCGGCTCGGCGAGGGGATTCTCGGCCCGGACGGGCACATCGACCGCAGCCGTGTCGCCGACCGCGTCTTCGGCGACCGCGACGCCCTCGCCTGGCTCGAAGGTCTCCTTCACCCGAAGGTCTCGGCGGAGTACCTGACCTGGCGCGAAGAGCTGGGCCGGCTCGAGAACCCGCCGGAGGTGTGCGCGACCGAGGTTCCGCTCCTCTACGAGGTCGGCGGGGAGAGCCGCTTCGACAAGGTGGTCGTGATCACGGCGCCGCAGAAGCTGCGCGAGACCAGGGCGCGGGTCCCGCTCGCCGGACGCACCGACCGGCTTCTACCGGACGATGAGAAGGTCAAGCGGGCCGATTACTCGTATGTGAATACCGGCACGCTCCAGGACCTCGACGCCTGGATCGCCGGCATCATGGAAGTGCTGCGAGCTTCCCGCGAGCCTGTTCGGCGGTGATGACGTTTCCCTTCGCCGACGCGCTGGCAAGCGCCCGCTCGAGCCCCGCTCGAGCCGCGGCCGGCTCGAGGAGCGATGCGACCTCGACGATCGCGATCGGACCGTCGAAGCTGTCGTAATCCGCTGCCAGCTTGATCGCCTCGGCCGCGAGCCGGCGAGCTTCGTCGAGTTCCCCGTTGGCGGCGACCACCTTCGCCTTGGCGACTCGCCAATAGATCTGCGTGATCACGTCGTCCTCGGCGCCGACACGTCTGCTCTCCTCGGCGAACTTGTCAGCCTCCGAATAGCGTTCCTGTCTCGCCAGCGCGAGCGCGAGGAGCCCGGAGACGGTGGAGAGGAAGCCACGCTCTCCGGCGGCAACGAGGACAGCACGAGCTTCACTCAGAAGACTCTCGGCGGCTGCAGCGTTACCGGCGAGCAGCTCGATGATGGCGACCGGCTGGGAGATCCCTGCGTACTGGACCTTCTGCCCGAGCTCCAGCAGGCCGCGCCGCCCCTCGGCGGCCAGCTGTCGCCCTTCCGCGAACTCGCCGCGTAGAGCGAGCAAAGCTCCCTGGACGACGAGTAGCTCAGTCCGGGCGAGCTGCTCGAGCGCGACCGCCTGCGAGAGCCTCTCGCATTCGCGAAGTGCATCATCGACCGGCGTCGAGCCCCAGAGCAGGCGGAGTCCGATCCAGAACGCGACTTCGGATTGGAGCTGCCGGTTGCCGATCGATTCGGCGTGTTCGAGCGAGCTCAGCAGCAGCTGTTCTCCGCGTTCGCTGTTTCCGAGCCAGGTGTTCACCACCCCAAGCCGCCAGAGCGCCTCGGCGACGATCGCCTGTTCCCCGAGTCGTTCGGCCTCGGCGATCGTCGCTTCGATCGAGGCAACGGAGACCGCCTGAGGCGCCCCGAGCATCACATCGAGCCAGACTCCGCGTAAGCGTGCCAGTAACGCCGTTGGCGGGTCGCCCAGCTCCTGCGCGGTGCGATAGAGGCCCTCGGCGCGCTCGAAATCGCCTCCCTCGGCGAGCGCAGCGGCAAGGTCCGGATAGAGCGCGACGGCGTCGGTGTCCTGATCGGGGAGCAGCCGCACGGCGCGCTCGAGCAGGTTGATCGTCGCTGAGACATCTGCCCGGGCTGACGCTCTTTGTCCGGCTGCTGCCAGCAGCGTCGCGGCCCGGCTCGCAAGCTCCTGTGCGCGCTCGTCGACGGGCCCCAGCTCGGCTCGGAAGCCGTACGCCTGCTCGAGGTGGTAGCCGATGATCTCACCGAGCTCGGGGCTCGCGTACTCGAGCCACGCTGCGAACCGTTCATGGAGGTCCGCCCGCTGCTCCTTGGGGAGAGTCTCATAGGCAGCGTCTCGCAGTAGCAGGTGCTTGAACCGAAAGGTGTCGTCGCCGGCGGGACGGATCAGATCCTTCCTGACCAGGAAGTGCAGCGTGTCGCTCAGCGGCAACTGGCTTGGCACGAGGGCGACGAGCGCGTCCAGGCGGAACTCCTGGCCCTCGACTGCGGCGCATTCGACGACCGTGCGCTCGTCCGGCCCAAGGCGATCGAGCCGCGCCGCGAGCAGGGCCTGAATCGTCGGCGGGATCGCGAGGTGGTCACCGTCGAGGTTCTCGGTGAGCATCGCGAGCATCTCCTCGACGAAGAGGGGGTTGCCCTCCGCGGCGGCAGCGATCCGGCTCTTCGTTCCAGCCTCGAGGGAGGACGCGAAGAGATTGTCGACGAGCTCCGAAGCCTCAGCCTCCGTCAGGGCCTCGAGCTGCATCGTCGTCGCATTGAGCTTCCCGCCGCCCCAGCCGGGCCGAAGGTCGAGTAGGTCCGGCCGGGCGAGACAGACGAGGAGCATCGGCGCGTCTCGAGCCAGATCGCTGATGTGGTCGATCAGGTCGAGGAAGGTCGGCTCAGACCACTGCAGATCATCGAAAACGATCAGGAGCGGCCGTTCGCGCGCAAGGCGCTCGAGGATGCGGCGTGTCTCCAGGGCGATCTCGTCCCGGTTCGCCTCGAAGTCGATTTCCGCGGCGAGGGGCGCGATCTCGGTGAGCGGCCAGTAGGTGATCCCTTCGCCATAGGGCAAGCAGCGGCCGGCGAGCAGCGTCGCGTCGACCCTGCCGTGCAGCTCGCGGACGAGCCGCGACTTGCCGATGCCTGCCGGCCCGAGGAGCGTGAACTGGTAGGCGACCCGCTCCGAGACCGCGTGGTCGAACGCCCGTTGGAGCTGCGCCAGCTCGTTCTCACGCCCGACGAGGGCCGAGTCGAGCCGGCGCGCAATGAACTCGGCGCCCTCGATGAGACCGGTGAGTCGGAAGGCGGTGAGCGGCTCTGACTTTCCCTTGGCGCTCACTGGCTCGACCGGCTCGGCGACCACCGCATCTCGCACGAGACGGTGGGTGGTTTCGCCAAGCAGCGTCTCGCCGGGTGCGGCCAGTTGCTCGAGCCGCGCGGCGACGTTGACGGCGTCTCCGGTCGCGAGGGAGTCGCCCTCGCCGGTGACGATCTCGCCGGTGTTGATGCCGATCCGGCTCTCGATTCGGATGCCCCAGTCCCGGTCGAGCTCCTCGTTGAGCTCGGTCAAGGCCGCGCGCATGTCCGCGGCGGCCCGGACCGCTCGGAGTGCGTCGTCCTCGTGCACGACCGGAACGCCGAAGACGGCCATGACCGCGTCGCCGATGAACTTCTCGACCGTGCCGCCGTGGCGCTCGATCGCGGCTCGCATCGCGTCGAAGTAGCGGGCCATCACACGCCTGGTCGATTCCGGGTCGAGCCGCTCGCCCATCGCTGTCGAGCCGGCGACGTCGCAGAAGAGCACGGTCACCGTCTTCCGCACTTCGCGCGCCGGCGCAGCCACGGTCAGCGCCGTTCCGCAGGCGCCGCAGAAGCGGAACCCCTCGGGGTTCTCCTGACCGCAGCTCGGACACCGCGTCATGAGCCGATCTTACGGTGATGCTTGACAGACGCCGGAGTGATGTCATAATGACATCATGGAGACAGCAAAATTCGTCGAAAAGCTCGAGCGAGACCTCGCTTCGGTGGCTGCACTCGGGGGAGACGCGGTCGCCGACGCCGCGGAGCGCCTGATTCAGGCGCTCCGCGGCTCCGCCGGCCTCCGGCTGATGGAGGCACTCGGGGAGGCCGCGCTGGAGATCAGCGCACAGCTTCCGGACGGTCACGTCGAGGTGCGCCTCGTCGGCCCGGATCCCCAGCTCGTCTACGTTCCGGCCGAGCCGGCCGAAGCACCGACGGTCGGCCCCGAGGACGCGCTCACCGCGCGCATCACCCTGCGGCTCCCCGAGAACCTCAAGCGCGACCTCGAGGTCGCGGCCGGCCAAGTTGGCGTCTCGCTCAACGCCTGGCTCGTCCGGGCACTCACCAGCAGCACGGCGCCCCCGCCGCGCCGCACGAGCAATCGCCTGTCGGGCTACGCCCGGGGCTGAGAGGAGGACAGATGTTCTTCCAACTCCCATTCGGTCACGTCGAAGTGAAGATCGACCAGCGGCCGCCGCGGCGACGGCCGAGGAGGCGGCCGTGAGGACCGAGACTTTTCCAACGCCTGGTCCTGTGCGCCTTGAGATCCAGATCCCTTCCGGCGACATCGACGTTCAGACCGGCGACGTCCAGGAGACGACGGTCGAGCTCGAAGTCGGGGGTCGAGACCGCGAGCAGCTCGAGCAAGAGACAAGGATCGAGTCGCGGCCGCGCGGCGACGGCTTCGAGGTCGTGATCGAGGCCCCGCGCGGCCGTGGCCTCGGGCTCTTCCGACGGAACGGCAGCTACGACCTCAACATCACGGTTCCTCACGGAGCCGAGTTGAGTGCGGACACGGCCTCGGCCGACATCCGCGCGCGCGGCCGCTACAAGGAGGTCGACGTCAATGTCGCGTCGGGCGACGTTGAGCTCGAGCGCGTGGACGGGGAGGCCAAGGTCGACACCGCCTCCGGAGACATCGAGATCGCGTTCGTCCGGTCGGCGAAGGTGAACTCGGCGTCCGGCGACGTCGAGATCGGCGAAGCCGCCGGCGACGCCTCCGTCAACACCGCCTCCGGCGACATCGAGCTTCGCAGGGTCGTCGAAGGGGAGATCAAGGCCAACTCCGCCTCGGGCGACATCGACGTCTGGATCGCGAAGGGCTCGCGCCTCTGGGTCGACGCCCAATCCCTCTCGGGCGACACCACCTCCGAGCTCGAGCTCGAGTCAGGCGCGCCGATCGAGACCGACGAGGGCCCGCTCATCGAGCTCCGCGCCGTCACGATGAGCGGCGACATCACCGTGCGCCGGGCATGACCGAGCGCCACCCGGTCACGCCGGAGGCGGCTTCAGAGCCGCCTCCGCTGCTCAGGCAGCCCGAATTCCTGAAGCTGTGGGCGGCGCAGTCGATCTCCCAGCTCGGCGACCAGGTGACCCTGCTCGCGCTCCCCCTCGTCGCCGTCCTGACCCTGGACGCCTCGGCCGCCCAGATGGGCTTCCTCATCGCCGCCGAGCTCCTGCCTCACCTCTTCTTCTCTCTGCTGGCGGGCGTCTGGATCGAGCGGTCGCAGCAACGGCGGCGACTGATGATCCTGGCGGACGTCGCGCGCGCCTGCCTCCTCTTCTCGGTTCCGGTCGCTGCCGCGTTCGACGTTCTGAGCTTCCCGCAGCTCTACGCCGTCGCCTTCGCGGTCGGGACCTTCGCCGTCATGTTCGAGGTCAGCTGGTCGACGCTCTTCGTCTCCGTCGTCCCTCGGCGGGACGTCGTCGACGCCAACAGCAAGATGAGCCTGAGCCGCTCCGTGTCGTTCGTGGTCGGGCCGTCGGTCGCCGGCGTCCTCGTTCAGGTGCTCACCGCACCGGTCACGTTGCTCGTCGACGCCTTCTCGTACCTGGGCTCGGCGCTCTTCCTGACCCGCATTCGCGCGGAGGAGCCTCCGGTCGAGAGGGACGGTAACGGCGTGGTGCGGAGCCTTCGGGACGGGATGCGGTTCGTCCTCGGCGACGAGCTGATTCGTGCGGACCTTGCCTGTGCGGCCACGATCAACCTCTTCAACTTCGTCTTCCACGCGATCTTCGTGCTCTACGCGACCAGGGAGCTCGGCGTCGCACCGGGGACGCTGGGAGTGGCACTCGGCGCCGGCGCCGTCGGCGGCATTCTCGGCGCACTCATTGCGCCCAGGCTCGAGCAGGCGATCGGAATCGGGCGCTCGGTCGTCCTCGGCTCGGTGCTCTTCCCCGCCCCGCTGATCCTCGTTCCGATCGCGTCCGGGTCGGAGCTCCGGCTGGGACTGATCCTCGCCGCGGCCGAGTTCTTCTCCAGCGTCGGGGTGATGATCTTCGACGTCTCGGCCGCGAGCATGACGTTCCTGCGGACGCCCGATCGAATTCGGGCCAGGACGGCCGGGACGTTCCGCTTCGTCAACTACGGCATCAGGCCGATCGGCGCGCTGCTCGGCGGCCTGCTCGGCACGGTCCTCGGCCTGCAGGCCGCACTCTGGATCGGCGTTATCGGCGCGCTTGCCGGCGTGATCTGGCTCGTCTTCTCGCCGATCCCGAGGCTGCGCGAGGTCGCGGAGGCCGCGTAGTGGAGACGACTGCGCTCCGTAGCGGCCCGATTCGCGCCCTGCTCGCGGCCGAGGTGATCTCGACCACCGGCGCGCAGATGACCTGGATCGCCCTGCCGTGGTTCGTGCTCACGACGACCGGCTCGGCGACGCGGATGAGTCTCGTGATGGCGGCCGAGCTGATCGGGCTCGCGCTGGCCGGCCTCCCGGGCGGCTGGCTGATCCGGCGCCTCGGAGCTCGACGGACGATGCTTGTCTGCGACGCTGCCCGCGCGCCTGTGATGCTGCTGGTGCCGGCGCTGCACTGGCTGGATGCGTTGCCGTTCGCGTCGCTTGTCGCCACGGCATTCGCGATCGGCGCGCTCAGCGCACCGTACTTCACAGCGAGCCGCGTGATCCTGCCGGAGCTCCTCGGCGAAGACGAGCGGACGATGAGCCAGGCGTCTGCGCTCTTCCAAGGAGCGACCCGGATCACGCTGCTGCTGGGGCCTGTCACCGCCGGAGTCCTGATCGGCGTGATCGGCGCGCCCGCCGTCCTTGTCGTCGACGCGGCCACCTACGTCATCGCGGTGGCGCTCGTCGCCTTCTTCGTGCCCGCCACCAAGCCGGCGGCCGAGCAGGGACAGGATCGAGGCGTCATCGCCGGGCTTCGCTGGGTCGCCCGGGATCCGCTGATTCGGGCTTGGCGGCTCTGCTTCATCGTCGGCGATGCGGCGTGGCAGGCGATCTTCATCGCGTTGCCGGTGCTCGTGGTTGCACGCTACGACTCCGATCCCCGGATCGTCGGTGCGCTTTTTGCAGCCTTCGGAGTCGGCGCAGTGCTGGGGAACGTCGCCGCCTACCGGCTCGTCCGCGATGTCGACGGACTGCGGCTGATCGCGACGGTGGCTCTCGGCCAGGCGCTGCCTTTGTGGCTGCTCGTCTTCGAGTTGCCGGCGACGGCAGCGGTCGGCGCGCTCTTTGCATCCGGCGTCGCAAACGGCCTGATCAACCCCAGCCTCCACGCGATCATGACGCTGCGGATCCCTGCGGCGCTGCGCCCGTCAGTCATTACCGGTCTGATGACTCTGCACTCGCTGGCGATGCCGATCGGGCTCCTCGGCGCCGGTCCACTGCTGGACGCGTACGGCGTCGGCCCTGTCTTCATGGGGACTGCGGCGATCCAGACAGTCGCGATGGCGGGCCTGGCTCTCGCAGCGGTTCGTGCTCGCGGCGAGGCGGCCGCGCCGAGTCACGGCGGCGCCGGCGGTCCCGGAGGCCCGAAGGCCTCCGAGACCGCGACCGCTTAGCGGCGCCGACCTCGGCTCACGAGCACGTGCACCCGCGTGCCACGCGGGAGCCGGGCCGCCGGCCGTCGGCTCTGGCTGATGATCTTTCCCAGCTTCACTGTCGCGGAGTAGACGCCGAGTCACTCGACCCAGCGCACATCGCTTCGAGGCGAGGATTCGGCGCGCCTGCATGACCGTCTTTCGTTTGACGTTCGGCACGACGCAGCCGGCCGGCGGTGAGACGATCACGAACGGCCCGAGGTGACGGGTCGACGTCCAGTTACCCGCGTTGTCGCGCGTCCGCAGGTGGAACCACCAGCGGCCCTTCGCAAGCGTGGGACTGGTCGTACCCGACGCCGTCTCCTCGGCCTCCTTGGCCTTGTCCGGCAGCGTCGCATCATGGTTGTCCCAGAGGTATGAGAAGCCGTCGACGCCGCTCTGGTTGTCGGCCGCCCCGCTCCAGGTGAGGTCGACCGTGCGATCGCGCGAGGCGACACCGAGCCTGTGGCTCGTGCTCTGGACGACCGGGTCCGTCGGCGGCTGTGTGTCGACGGCCGGCGGCGGTGGCGGCGGTGGCGGCGGCGGCGGGGCTTCATCGTCGTCGTTGATCGTGCCGACGCCGGCGCTCTCGACGACGGTTCCCTGAGTCGGGCTGAGAGCTGCACGAAGAACGTCTCGTCGGGCTCGTCGGTCGTGTCGCCGATGACATCGACTCGAGATCGTCTTTCGTGGTCTCACCCGCCTCGAACGTCAAGGTTCGGACTTTGGCCGGTAGTCGCCGTCGCGTCGCCGTGCCGTCGAGGTCTGAAGGTGACCGTGACGGGATAGTCGGCAGGCGCGCGTCGGCGAGCGAGACCGTGAACAGGCGCCCGTGTGAACCGGCGTCCCCTCCGATGACCGCTGCGTCGTCGATCGAAACCGGCCGCAGGCAAAGCGCGCCGAGCGAGATTCCGAACTTCGGGCACGTAGGTCTGGCAGCCGATCGCGATCGGAGAAGAACAAGCGATCGTTCGTGATCGCCGTACGGCGGCCCACGGCGCGGCGTTCTGCGCAATCTCGACGTCCAGGTCGCCGAACGCGTGCGCGCGCGCATCGCCGCCTAGGAGGTTGGCGCGCGCCTTGATCCGGCTGGTTGTACTCCGGGTCGTTGAAGTAGGCGAAGTTGAGGTTGTTCGCCGGCATCAGCGTGCGTGCCGTCGAGGAGGAAGAGGAAGTCGAACGGGTCGTAGTAGTCCATGTGCCAACCTTCGAGCGTCATGTCGAAAGGCTCGCCGCGGCGCCCGTGCGAGCTCGAACTGCTCCGCGCGCGGGAAGAGCTTGATCTCCATCTCGAGCCCGATCTCCCGCAGGTTGGCCTGGACGATCTGGCAATCTGCGGCGCCGGTGCGCGGTTCGGCGCAGTAGAGAGACGCCTTGGCTCGGTCCCCGGGTGGCCAAGCCGGCAAGCTCGCGCGCTCGGTGCGAGGTCGGGCCGTGACGGGTAGATGTCGACGTCGCTGGAATCCGCGGTCATGCCGCGCGGGAGATGCTGGTCGGTCGGAGTGCCCGCGTAGGCGCCGCGCTGCGACATGAGCGGCTCGCGATCGATGGCGAAGTTCACTGCCTTCTTGAGGCTGACGTTGCCGCGCGGGCCTCCCAGCCGAAGAGCGGCCGGTCGTGGTTCATCGCGAGGTAGAGGACTGTGGGCGAGGGGTAGAGGAAGTACCGCTGCCGTCCCGGACCAGCGGCGCGGGCTGCCGGGGCCGTAGCTCTGGACCAAGCTCGGCGTGCGCCGGCGGGGGAACGTCTCCGAGGTCGGCATCACCCGCCTCGATCCGAGCCTGATCGTCTCGAGCGGAAGCCCGATCGAGTAGTGGATCTCGTCGAAGTGATGAGGCCGGTCGCCGGCGTAGTTCGGGTTCTCCTGGACAGACGATCTCCTGGTTCCGCGTCCAGCGGTCGACGTAGTACGGCCCGGCTGAAGGAACCGGCGCGCCGATGCCGTAGGGGTTGATCGGGACGGACGTCGGGAGCGGGCAGAAGAACGGCATCGTCAACCGCGCGAGGAGGTCGCCAGCCGGCTGCTTGAGCGTGATCGTCAGCGTGTTGCCGCTGGCGATCACTCCGGAGACGCTCGTCGCCTGGCCGCTGATCACCTCGACGGCGCAGACGATGTCTGCTCATGAAGGGCTGAGCCGGCGAGTTCATGCTCGGGTTGAGCGAAGCGATCGAACGCGTGCTTGAAGTGGGCCGCGGTTACGCGGCTCGTTCGATGGCGGCGAGAAGAAGTAGTCGTTGCGCAGCGTGAATGTGTACGTCTGTCCGTCTGGCGAAACTGTCGGCAGCCCGGCCGCGATCTCCGGCTGGAGGACACCCCGCCAGCGGGCGCGGGGCGTCGGGTAGTTGACGAGACGCGAGCACGTCGAGTACTCGATCTGCCAGGCGGGGACGTAGTACGAGAGCGCCGGGTCGACGTAGTCGATATCGACGCTGAGGTCGATCTGGAGGACGTTCGGCGGCGGAGGCGCACTGACCGCCGCCCCGGCGGTGACGAGCACAGCGAGCGCCGCAATTGGCGCGACGATCGCTTTCGTTCCCCAGACAAGGGCACGTCCTAGCTCGGGCATCTCTTGCTCCTTTCAAGCGGCTGTGCGAACGCGTGGGGCTCCGGGCGCCAATGGGGCTCGCAGCCCTCACGGCGGAAGGCCTCGACGACTGCGAGATATCGCTGAGCCTCGCGGGCGAGGACTGAAGCGACCGAATCGTTCGGCGGCGGAGGCGGCGCCGCAGTTCCGCCTCCGCCGCTCTCGGAGCCAGCTCGTCCCCGAAGCGTCACTTCAAGTAGACGGCCTGGGCACTGCCCGAGGCCGGCTCCGTGTTTGAGAGGTTCACGAGGTAGATGCTCCCGAAGTGCTGGTCCTGACCCGACGTCATGGCTCCAACCTTGCGCCGCGGCTCTCACACGCCGCTCACACGCGCCTCACGCGGGCTCGGAAGCCGAGTGGGCGCGCCGTCAACGGCGCGCCCACTCGTGGTGATGTGTTGTCACTGCTCAACCCCGATTGTCGCGCAGCTCCGGCGCTTACGGAAGCGGCTTCGCGACGACGAGGTGGGCGTACCCGCTGCGGCTGCCACTCGAGGTCGACGTGCCGAGGAATCGTGCTCGGACGCGCCAGCGTCCTGCGGCCGGCGGCCGCCAGGCGACCTGTGTGCCGGCCGAGATGCGCAGCCGGCGATAGAAGTGCCAGCCCGTCAGCGGATCGAACCTGTCGATCTGCAGCTCGACTCGGCCACCTGACGGAGCGGGCGAAACCACGGAGGCGATCGTCACCGAGGCGCCCGGCGAGACCTCAGTCGTGCGCTGACCGGAAATCAGCACCGCGGTGGAGGTCACGTCGCGAAGGCGGAGAGCCAAGCGGTAGCGACCGCTCCGATAACCGCTGTAGTCCTGAACTGCCACTACGTAGCGACCACGGCCGAGCCGTCGGTGCACCTTGCCGGAATCGCCGGCGATCCGCCGCCCTTCGTCGCTGAGCAGGACCAGCGAGAACGAGCGACCGGAGGGCTGCGCAAGGCTCAGACGAACGTCACTCAGGCGCTGCACGGCGAAGTGGTAGAGGTCGACGACATCGATTCCTGCGGGCGTCAGCCGTCCGCGCCTCGGTGAGCCCGAGGACAGCTCCGAACCGACGCCGACGTCGTCATTGCCGGCGCGGGCAATTCGGAGGGTGTAGGCCTGCCGCTTCGGATTCTCCGAGGCCTCGACCTCCATCGAGTAACGGCCGCCGCCGTCGGGGCCCGGAGTGAACGAGTAGTACGAGCGGCAGCCCAATCGCCGCAGCGTGTTCTGCCCTTTGCGGAAGGTCGCCCTCGCACAGTTCTTGGAGCTGAACGCGATCCGGTACGTCGTGCCCCGCGCGAGCCGCACGGACCAGACGTCGTTCACGTCGGTCAGCGGGCTCACTGATTCGCTTGCCCCGCGGTGCGGAAGCGAACGGCCGGGCAGCGTTTCCGGCACCGCGCCTGCCCGAATCGTCATCGTGAAGTTGCCGGGGCTCGAGCCGGGGAGATCGCCGACGAGCAGGAAATAGTCAGCACCCGGCTGGGTTGGGAAGCCGAAGGCCGCGCTTCCCTTTTCATCTGTGCGCGTGCAGTGCTGCGGGCTGAACGCTCGGCCCGACTTGCGATACGCGACCACAGCGGCGTCGCGCACGCCGGTCGAGAGCTGCACGATCGTCCGACCAGTCGCCGGGCCCTTGAACCGGTACCAGACCCCGGGGCCGCCGAGGCGGCACCCGCCGCCTGAATCGGGGCCGGCGCCGAGCGTCGTCCCGTGCACCCGTGCCGGGAGGCGGCCGAGGGGAGCAGCCTCGTCGCGTTCGTCGTTCTCCGGAGGCGCGTAGAGCTCCGAGCGCAGGTCGAACTCACCGTCGGCTGCTGCCGGACGACGGCCCACGACGACGAGGTAGTCGGCTCCCCGGACGGTCGAAACCGACGTCACGACTCTTTTCCCGGCCGTCGCCGTGCCGCAGGCAACCTCCTCGATGTTAGAGGCGCTTCGGCGATAGACCCGGACGACCGGTGCGAACCGGGCCGCCGCCTGCACGGTCGTCACGATCGTGCCGTCAGGCGCGGCGTTGATCGCGTACCAGACCGTCGCGTCGATGCGTCCGCACCGCGAAACCTGCGGGTCGAGGCGCTCGAGCGTCGCTTGAGCCGTTGTCCCGTGCGTGCTAGACGGGAACGTGGGCAGGAGCTCGGCGCGGTCACGGTTGTCGTTTGACGGAGGCGCTGCAGCGGCGGGGGCCGCCAGTACAAGTGCTACGAGGGCTGTGAGCAAAGTTTTCATGCGCCGATCGTCCCGACGTCCGCTCACGCGGGACTCACGCGCCGCTCACGCGTGTCACCCGAGCACGACATGCCTCACGCGTGGCTCATGTCGCTTGACCTGCCTAGTCGAAACTCGTGCTCGTACGGCTCTGGCTCTGTACTGCGCAGCCAGAAGGGTGTTCAATTCCGGTGAACAGATGTCCAATCTCGAGCTCCGGCTATTGGGGCCGCTCGAAGCCGACGTCGAGGGACGCCAAATCGAGCTGCGGCGGAAGAAGCAGCGCGAGCTCCTCGCGCTGCTCGCGTTGAGAGCGGGCGAGGTCGTTTCGACCGATCGGCTCGTCGACGAGCTCTGGGGCGAGGCGCCGCCGAAGGCGGTGGTGGGGTCGCTTCAGAACCTCGTCTCCGAGCTCCGCAAAGTGCTTCCGCCGGACGTTCTGGTCACGCGGGCGCCCGGATACATGCTCGCCATCGAGCGCGACGCCGTTGATGCACACCGGTTCGAACGGCTCGCCCGTGAAGCGCGAGACGCGGATCCGCAGCAGCGAGTGACGCAGCTTGGAGAGGCCCTCGCGCTCTGGCGCGGCCCGGCGCTGGCCGACGTCCAGCTCGAGCACACCTCAGCCGATGAGGCCGCCCGCCTGGAGGAGCTTCGCGTGGCGGCCTGGGAGGATCGGCTCGAGGCCGAGCTCGAGCTGGGCCACCACTCGCAGGCGATCGGCGAGCTGGAGTCGCTCATCTCCCAGCATCCGCTCCGCGAGCGCCCGATCGGGCTGCTCTTGCTCGCGCTCTACCGCGCAGGCCGACAGTCGGAAGCGCTCGAAACCTATCGCCGAGCCCGCGAGACGCTCGTGGAGGAGCTCGGCATCGATCCGTCGCCGGAGCTCCAGCGTCTGGAGCAGGCGATCTTGCGCCACGACCCGGAGCTCGATCTTCCCGAAGCACCTCGCAAACGTGTGCCGGTGTCGGAGCCGGACCGGCGGAAAACGGTGACAGTCCTCTTCGCCGACCTCGTCGATTCGACGGAGCTCGCGGCGCGCCTCGACCCGGAGGTCCTCCGCGGCGTTCTCGACCGCTACTTCGAGCTCCTGCGGCAAGCGGTCGAGCGGCACGGCGGGGTCGTGGAGAAGTTCATCGGCGATGCGGCCATGGCGGTCTTCGGGATCCCCGCGCTGCACGAGGACGATGCAATCCGCGCCGTTCGAGCAGCGAGCGAGCTTCGGGACGCGCTCGCCGAGCCGAGCGCGGAGCTGACCGGCCGGCACGGTCTCCCGCTCCAGGTTCGGGTCGGGCTCAACACGGGCGAGGTCTTCGTCCGCGCCGGCGAATCCGGCGAGTCCTTCGCCACCGGAAACGCGGTCAACATCGCCAAGCGGCTCGAGGAGGCCGCCCTTCCCGGCGAGATCCTCATCGGCGAGTCCACGTACCGGCTGGTCAGCCACGCAGTCGAGGGCGAGGCTGTAGATCCGGTCGACCTCGGCGGTGCACTGGGTCGAGTGTCCGTCTTCCGCGTCGGCGGCCTCGGAGAAACCGCCCGGCCTCTTGGCCGAGCTGCATTTGTGGGCCGGAACGATGAGCTGGCGTGGTTGCGAGCCGCGTTCGCAGGCGTGCAGGCCGAGCGCCGGAGCCGGGTCGTGACCGTGCTCGGCGAAGCCGGCCTGGGGAAGAGCCGGCTGGCGCAGGAGTTCACGTCGACAACCGGCGAGCAGCCCCTCATGGGTCGCTGCGTCTCCTACGGTGAAGGCGCAACCTTTCTCCCGCTCGCCGAGGTCGTTCGTCAGGCCGTTCCGGGGCGACCGAGCGCAGCGATTCTGGGGTTGCTCGAAGGCGACGACCAGGCGCCCCTGATCGCCGAGCGGGTCACCCAGCTGACGGAACCGGCCGACGGCGCCGCCTCGACCGGCGAGGTGTTCTGGGCCATGCGGCGCTTCCTCGAGGCGCTGGCGCGTGATCGACCGGTCGTCGTCGTCCTCGAGGACATTCACTGGGCCGAGCCCACGCTCCTCGACCTCGTCGAGTATCTCGACTCGTGGCCGGCGGAAGCGCCGCTCCTCGTGCTTTGCCTCGCACGCGGCGAGCTGCTCGACGAACGCCCCGGATGGGGCTCGAGAAACGCACTTCTCGCCCTTGAGCCGCTGGCTGAGGCCGAGGCAGGCGCGCTCGTCGAGGACATCGCGGCCGGCGGCCTCGAGGAGAACGCCCGGACACAGATTCTCGAGATCGCCGAGGGGAACCCGCTCTTCCTCGAGCAGTTGCTCGCCTTCGTCCAAGAGGCCGGCCCGGCGGCGCTCGGGTCTGTTCCGCCGACGGTCGAAGCGCTGCTCGCGGGCCGGCTCGAGCTACTCGACACAGGCGAGCGGGCGCTGCTAGAGCGTGCGGCAGTCGCGGGCCGGGATTTCTCGCGCGGCGTGCTCCTCACTCTGTCGCCGCCTGAGGAGCTCGCGGCACTCGACTCGCGGCTAACGGCGCTCGCCCGCCGGGGTCTCGTCGGTGCGCTGCGCGGTGGCGACGACGACGCGTACCGCTTCCACCATGTCCTCGTCCGAGACGTCGCCTACGCCGGGATGACGAAGGAGGCGCGCGCCGACCTCCACGAACGGTGCGGCTCCTGGCTCGAACAGCGCGAGGGCCCGGATGAGCTCGTCGGATACCACCTCGAGCAGGCTCATCGGTACCGAGGCGAGGTGCGGCCGGGCGATCCCGAGCTGATGGAGCTCGCACAGCGCGCAGGCGCCAGCCTCGCGGCCGCCGGAATCCGCGCCTTCCGGCGGGCGGACACAGCGGCCACCGTCAATCTGCTCACTCGCGCCGCCGTTCTGCTTCCGCGCGAAGAACGCCGCCGCGCCGAGATTCTGTGCGAGCTTGCAATAGCTCAGTGGAACTCGGGCAATGCTGCCGCGGCGCTCGACGCTCTGGGAGAGGCGGTGGCGATCGCCGACAGCTTCCGTCCTGAGCCGTTGCTCCGGCCTCGACTCGAACGTTCGTACATCGAGCTCTTCACAGACCCATCCGGCGACGCGGCCGCCGTTGTGGAAGCGGCCCAGGATGCCATTCCGACGTTCGAAGATCTCGGCGACGAACGCGCTCTTGGTCGGGCCTGGAGAATCATCGGGTACGTCCGCGGACCGTTGCAGGGCCGCTGCGATGACTGGTTGAAAGCATCAGAACGCGCGGCGATCCACTACCGCCGATCGGGCTGGTCGGCGGCCGGCCACTTCGCAGAAGCAGCAGCCGCGCTCTACTACGGGCCGACGCCGGTTCTCGAGGCAACTGAGCGGAGTGAACAGCTCTTGAGTGAGACGACGGACCGCCTCGGGCGGGCGAACGTGCTCGCGTTTCTCGGCGGGCTGGCTGCGCTGGCGACGAGCTTCGACGAGGGTTTCGCGCTTCTTCGCGAGGCAGACGTGATCTACGGGGAACTCGGCGAAGTCTGGAGTCGAGCAAACAACAGCGGCCGGATCCTTGGGCGGAGTCAACGCATCGCCGGCGATCTCGAGTCCGCGCAGAAGACGCTCCGCGAGTGCTGCGAGACACTCGAGCAGCTGCACGACGAGGCCGCCCTTTCGTCCGTAGCGGCGGAGCTCGCCCACACGCTCAACGAACTAGGCTCCACGTCCGACGCGGCGCGGTGGGCGAAGCTTGCGGAAGAACGCGCCCCGGTTGGCGATGTGATCGCGCAGTTCTCGTGGAGGCGAGTCAATGGGCGCCTGCTCGCGGAGGCCGGTCATGCTGAGGAAGCGGATCGGCTTGCCCGCGAGGCGATTGCGCTGGCCGAGACCACGGACGCGTTGACTGAACGGGGCGAGACGTTCCTCGAGTACGCGCACGTCCTGCGGCTGGGTGGCCGCACGGTCGAGGCAGGCGAGCGAGCGGAGGCAGCCCTCGCACTTGTTCGAGCAGAAGGGCAACGAGGCTTCGGCGAGGTTGGCGCGCGCGGTGCTCGCAGACGTGATTGCGGTCTGATCCGAGCAGACGAAGAGCCCCGAGGCATCGGGGCGCTTCGTCGTCCGGCGTGGACGCGTCGATTACGGGCCGCCGCCGCCGCCGAGGTTCGCTGCCGACAGCGCGGCCGCGACGCTGGCGAGGATGATGAGAATCTGCCTCGACATCGCCTGCCCTCCTTCCTCTCGATCGCTCATGAACCGAGCGTCGGAGGAGGCGGTCACGGCCCCCTAGCGGTCGGCTAACGGCTCGCTAACCGCGACTCAGTGGCGCCACAGGTTGTCGAGCAACTTGGCGCCGTAGGTTCGTGTCGCCGAGCCGCCGAGCGTGAAGGCGCCGGCCGCGAAGACCTTGGCGCCGCCGCGCGTGTAGTACGTCATCTGGGCGGCTCAGCCCGGCGCCCTGGCCGTTCCGGAGCTCGGCGATCACGTGCGTGCCGCGTGGCGAGGCGGCGGTCTTTCGGTCGATCTCGATTCCGAACGTCCCGAAGCTGGAGCCTCTGCGGAGCCCCGTGCCGTGGAAGAGCCAGGGCGTTCGCCGGACGTCGCGGACGACGTACGGGCCGCGCAGGTGGCTTCCGTACGCGACGTACTGGACGCCGACGAGCGCTGCCTTCGGGCCGGCCGAGTTCGCGCCACATCGCGAGCAGGTTCATGCGGTCAGCGCGACGCTCGACCCGCCAGAAGAAGTTGTTCGCCGAGAGGAACATGAGGTTCCCGCCGAGGTTTCGGTACGCCGTGATCAAGCCGTACTCGCGCGCCGTGACGTACTCGTGGTGGCCGGGGAAGATGATCAGGTCGTAGGCGCGCCGGAGGCCCTTCGGGCTGGTCATCCGCTCGAGGTCGACTGGGCCAGGTAGTCCACCGGCCTGCGGTTCCAGGCCAGCCAGTGCAGGAATGGGCAGGTCGTATGAGCGGAAGCGCATCGGGACGCCGCGGTTGAGGAACGGCCGCGCCATCCGAAGAGTCCGTCGCGAGCGGTCGGCGTACCAGGTGTCGGCCGCACCGTCGCCGTCGTCGTCGCGGAAGTTGTAGGCCTGCCAGGTGTTCGTCGGCATGACGACGGCCACGCGATGCAGGCCGATCCGTCGCGGCCGGACGACGAAGGGGGCGTACGCCACGCGACCGTCGGACGCCCGCACCTTCGCGAAGTACATGCCTGTCGCCCAGTTCCCGATTCGAATGGTGAGCCGGCGTCGTCCCGCGTACTCGATCGGCTTGGAAGCAGGGACGCCGTTCAGCTCGTCGTTTCGAGCCGTTCGCGGCGCTCGGGCCCGGTGCGGAAGATCTGCACGACGAGGCGCGAGGGGCTGCCCCAGAGCGCGAGCTGCGCCGGCGCACCCGGCCGGTAGCTCTCCCGCGCGAACGCGGCCTCCAACGGCCTGCGGCGGGTGGTGGAAGCGAAGCTCCAAGACGACGACAGCGTGTCGCTGTCGCCGGCCATGTGCCGCCAGAGGTTGTCCAGCAGTCGCTCGCCGTACGGGCGAGTCGCCGAACCGGCCAGGGTGAACGCTCCGGCGGCGAAAACCTTTGCGCCCGCGCTCGTCCGGTAGTACGTCATCTGGGCCGTCATGCCCGGCCCGTAGAGGTTCGGGATGTGCGCAACGACCCGCGTGCCGCGCGGCGAGCTCGACGCCGTCTTGTCGATCTCGATGCCGAAGGTTCCGACCCGGGAGCCGTTCCCGACGCCCATTCCCGCCCACAGCCAGGGCGTGGCCTCGACGTTCGTGGTGAGGTAAGGGCCGCGCCGGCCGCTGTCGTTGCCGATGTATTGGACGCCGATCAGCGCTGCTTCGGGCCGGCCCAGGTCGCGCCACTGGCGGATCCGGTACAGGCGTTTCCCGCGCACGTCGACACGCCAGAAGAAGTTGTTCGCGGAGAGGAACATCAGGTTGCCCCCGAGGTTGCGGAACCGCGTCACCGCGTCGTACTCGCCCCTGGTCACGTACTCGTAGTGGCCGGGAAAGATGAGCAGGTCGTAGGCGCGGCGCAGCGTCCGTCGCACTCGCTGCTGCGAACGTCCCGCTGGGCGAGGTAGTCGACGGGCCGGTTCTTCCAGGCGAGCCAATGCAGGAACGGCAGGTCGTACGGACCGGAAGCGCATCGGGACGCCGCGATCGAGTTGCGGCCGCCCGAGCGCCGCCGTGGGCTGGCCCTGGTGCGCGTACCAGGTCTCGCCCCAGCCGTTGCCGTCGTCGTCGTGGAAGTTGTACGCCTGCCACGTGTTCGTCGGCATCACGACCGCCACGCGATGGGCGCCCAGCGCGGTTGGGCGGACGATGAAGGGGGCGAACCCGACGCGGCCGTCACCCGCGGTGAGCTTCGCGAAGTAGACGCCTGTGGGCCAACGTGCGATTCGCAGGCCGAGGGTCTGGGCTGCATTCCGGCGGCGGCCCCAGGCGTAGCGCACGGGCTTCGTCACCGGGAGACCGTTCAGCTCGTCGTTTCGACGGGTACTGATCCGCTCAGGGCCGCACTGGAAGATCTGCACGGTCAGCGACGTGGCGTCGGCGGCGACGCGTAGGCGCGCACGCTCGCCGCGCCGTAGCTGTCGCGAGCGAACGCCGCCTCGACGCCGAGCACACGGATGACCGGCGTTTCCTGCCGGCGCCGCGGGCCGCCGTCGCGCGTCCCGTACGTGCGGCCGTTGACGCGGAGGTAGGCGAGGTAGGTCCGGGCCGGAGTCTTCGCCGGTGGAGCCCAGTAGAGCGTGTGCCTTCCCGCCCGAAGCCGGTACATGCGGGCATGGAAGGGCGTCGCCCGTCGCGCGGTCTTCGCGATCGTCAGCGTCACGGTCGCCGGCTTCCTGAGCCGGATCCGGATTGCCGCGCGGTCGCGGATGCCGTCGCCGTTCGGGCTGATCGTCGTCAACAGGCGCCTGTCGCCCGCAAACGGAGCCGATCCGCTCGCCGCCGACAGCTCTAGGAGCTGCGCCGTTGCTTGTCCTGAGGGCGCTGCCGTTGCTGAGAACAGGGCCAGCGGGAGCACGACGCCGGCCAGAAGTAGGGATGGAATGAACACCGCTTGCCTCCTTGGCTCGATCACGGGTCGAGCGTCGGAGGGGCGGGTCAGCGCTCCCTACGGGCCGGCTAACGGCCGGCTAACGGCTTTGTTTGGGAGGAGTTAGGGCGTCTCGCGAAGTCGGGCGAGACGTTGCTCACCGAGGTTCACGAGCCGTTCGCTACCGCCACAGACCCGGCACTCGTAGGTCTCGACGGAACCGAAGTTGCCGCCGGTGGCAATGCGATAGCCCTGCGGTGAGAAGGCCGCGGCGGTCAATTGGGAGTCGCGTCCCGTGATGCGCAGGATGCGTTCTCCGGTCTGCGCGTTCACGATGCCCGCGACTCGCGGCCCAGCGATGACGACCCAGCGGCTGTCCGCGCTGAAGTCGGCGGCGTTGACGGCCGAGGCATGCGACAACAGCCAGACCTGCTTCCCAGTCGCGGCGTCCGAGAGACGGGCGTTCTGGTCAAGGCTCGTCGTCACCACGAAACGGCCATCCGGACTGAAGGACGCGGACGTTAGGTCTTCAGCGTGTGGCTCCAGCCGGCGCTGGAGCATTCCCGTCTTGGCGTTCCAGATTTGCGCAATGTAATCGTCGCCTGCGGCCAAGATCCGACGTCCGTCTGGGGAAATGGCCACTGCCGTCACGTTTGGTTTGCCGTGGACGGTCCGCTCGACCTCGCCGTCACGGACTCTCAGCGACCGAACGGTTCCGTCGGCGGTCCCCGCGACGATCGTCTTGCCGTCCTCTGTCACGGCCAGAGCAGTAGCCGCCCCAGCTCGGTCGAGTGTCCGTACGAGGCGGCGCGATGGAACGTCCCAGACCTCCACAACGCCGTCGTCGTCGGCCGTTGCCAGAACCCGGGCAGCGCCGCCCAGGACAGCGGTGCTCACGTCGCCTACTCTCGGAAGCGCTTCGGCAAAAGCGATCCCACCTGAAACCTTCCACGCGCGCGCCGAGCCTTCCTGGCCACGCTCACCACCTGCTCGCCGTTCTCCGCGAAACCGACGGCGGTGACCCGCTTGGGGTGCCGTCCGAGCAACTCGAGCTCGGGGTAGGCATGCGCGTTCCAAAGTCGAACGGTTCCGTCGCTACTTGCGCTTGCCGCGGTTCCCCCACCGGATCTGAACGCGACATCGTTCACCGCCTCGGCGTGGCCGGCGAAGGTCGCGACAAGCGTTCCCGAGTCGGCGTCGAACAAGCGCGCCATTCGATCCCGGCTTGCGGTGGCGATCGTCTGCCCGTCGGGGCTGAAGGCGAGCCGCTCCACATAGCCTGCGTGACCGGGAAGAACCGCAACAAGGTCGCCGTCGCTCGTATTCGAGACGCGAGCCGTCCCGTCGGTGCTCGCCGTCGCCAGAAGCTCATCCTTCGGACTGAAGGCGACGTCAATGACACGCCCTGAGTGGCCCGAAAGCGCGGCGCCGACCGGCTCGCCCGTGTCCGCATTCCAGAGATGCGCCAGCTTGTCCGCGCCTCGGTGGCGACGAGATCGCTCGTCGGCGAGAACCGCGCAGCCAATACGCGCCCGGGTTGCGTGAGCCTCGCGATCAGGCGGCCCGTGCTGACGTCGAAGATACGCGCCAAACCGTCGTGGCGACCGTGACGAGAAGCCGGCAATGGCGGTTGAACGAGGCGGCGCGGACCGCGCGTGGATGAGCTAGCCGATGCAGAAGACGGCCGGTACGAGCGTCCCAGATGCGGGCGGTCCCGTCCTCGCTCGTCGTCGCGATGACCGGCCCTTGCGGCGCGAAGGTGGCTGCGGTGACAGGACCCCCGTGGCGCAGAGCGTGCATCTGGCGGACGTCTGCGGTCCTCCAGACGCGAGCGAACCCATCGTCGCCGGGAGTCACGACACGGTCTCCGCCGGGGCTGAACGACGCTCCCGTGACGGTGGCCCCATGGCGGAGCGACCTCAGGAGTTGCCTGCCGTCCTCCGAATAGATTCTTGCCTCGGGGCCCGTTGCCGCGACGAGCGACTTGCCGTCGGCGCTGAACGCGATGTCTTCGCAGGAGTCGCGAGCGGAGCACGGCGTCGTGCGGAGACCGCCAGAGCTCTCCGCAACAGGTCATCCACGGCCGCGACTGGGAGGGCCTGCTCGCTTCAACTCCAAGCGCCAGGCTGCGGACCGGGTCGGTGGAGAGTCCGGCTTCCGCCAGAGCAACGAGGTCGCCGGCCCGCGCCTGCCGCGCGTTGTCTTGGGCGGAGCTGCGTTGGGTGACTGCGTAAACCGCGATCGCGGCGAGCACGGCGAAGGCGAGGGCCGACAGTCCGGCGACCGAGGAGGCGCCGGTGCCGCCGCGCCGCCTCTCTTCGCTCGGTCTCGAGGCGCCGTTCGGCTTCGTGCCGCGTCCGCCACGCGAGGACGGCGTCGGCGAGGACGTCGTGGAAGATCTCGTAGTTCGGCCCCGCCGCGCCGTTCTCGCCGGCACGAACGATTCGTTCGCTCGTCAGTCGATCGAGAACGCGTTCGGCCTCGGCCTCGTCGACAGCCGCATAGCCGGCAAGGTCACTCGCGCGGTGAGCGATCTTCGTTCCGGAGGGCGTGACGAGGTGGTTGTACATCGCCGCTGCGGCGTCACGCTCCTCCGCTGACAGGCCGGCCATCGCGCGCTCGAGGTGGTCCTCGACGATGTGAGCCGCTCCGCCGAGCTCACGAGCGTCTCGAGCCGTAGCCGACGCGAGCCGCGATCCGCCTCGACTTCCCAGAGGCGCTCGAGCCGAGTGGAGATAGGGCGCCTCGACCGCACCGTGCTCGGAAATCGCGTCTTCGGCGCCGCCGCGTCCGACGAAGCGAGCTGGATTCGTCCCGCAGCCACCGGTCGAGGATTTCCTCCACGAGCTGGGATCCGCCTCGGCAGATTCGTCCAGGGACGAGCTCGTTGTACGCCCGAGCGGATCGAGGATCGCACGCTTGCCGGCGGCTCGGTCGAGTCGGTCTAGCCGGAGCGAGTTGGCGAAGAAGTTTGGAATCTGGGCCTTAAACGCATCGAGCTGGGCAAGCGAGTCTTCCCGGATGCTGATCAGGAAGTGCGCGCGTAGTCCGGGAGTCGCACGACCTCCGCGAGCTCCGTTAACGGGCGACCGTCCTGGAGGTCCGGCTGATAGAGGAAGTACTCCTCGAACTGGTCGAGCACCACGTAAAGATCGGTGCCGAGCCCTCGCGTCCACGCCGCGAAGGTCTCGGCCACGGAGCGGCCCACGACAGGGCCTCCGTCCGGGCGTAGCCGCCGGACCTCCTCGTCCACAGCCGCGAGCAAGTCCTCGATCGGATCGCCGCTCCAGGACGAGAACACGACGACTGGTGCATCGTCGTCACGCCGCAGGTCGTGGGCCACGCCGGCGCGAAGCAGGGAAGTCTTGCCGACTCCGCTCGGCCCGTAGAGGACTGTCAACCGCGCGGCGACGAGGTTGGCCTTGATCGACCTCGATCTCACGCTCCCGCCCGAAGAACAGGAGCGCGTCGAGCTCGGAGTCAGAGAACGCCGCGAGGCCCTTGTACGGACTAGGCGGTGCTGCGACTCCAGTGTGAGTCATTCGAGCGCTCCGGCCGCTTCGACGTCGGTGTGGCGAGCCAGTGCATCGACGTACCGTTCGAGCGGCACGTCGATGACGTCGACGTCTGCCGGCGCCAGAACTCGAGCTCGAACGGCTTCGGCTCGGGCTGCACGGCCCAGGACCGGTAGCTGAGCGGCTGGTCACCCCACAGCCGGTACAGCAGCAGACGCGAGATTCCAGTCGGCCATGGTGTAGCCGAGGAAGAGGAAGTGGCTTCGCCGGAGCTTCGCGGCCAGCGACACCGGCACCGACGCTCGCAACCTCGCGTCTGTGGGAGATAGTCGATGTAGTCGTCCTCGGTGACGACGAAACTCTCCCACTCCCGTTCGGTCGTCAGGTCGACCTGCCCATGGAGCTTGAGGATCACCGTGCGCCGCTCGAGCGAGAGCTCGGTCGCATACTCGTTAGGGCAGCTCGATCAGCGTTCCTCGCCCGTCCGGGTCGATGTGACAGAACCTGCCTCGATTCCGGCCGGTTGCGAGGTAGGAGACGACGTCGAACTCCTCCCCCGCGTCGAGGAACGCTTGCTCGAGCGCGAGGTCGTAGCTCGTTGTCACGATCAGCTGGTGCGGCATGCCTCGCTCGCGCAGGATCGGCGGGAGCGCTGCGAAGAACCGATGCACGCCTGTGGGTGGCAGGGCCGGCTCCAACAGCGTGTGCAGCTCGTCGTTGAGTGGCCCGAGGCCCCTCATCACCGCGACGTACTGGGCACCCGCGGGAGGTCCGAGGTCTCCAGCGGGTATTAAAAGCGCTGCGAGAGCTGAACCGTCAGCTCGGCGACGTCCGCGCCGAGCACTGGTACGAGGCGGCCGGCGAGCATCGTCTCGACCACCTCCCGCAGGCGATCCTGGCTGGTGGCCGTGCTGGCTCCGTTGAGCTCGAGGCGAGCGTCCTGCCGCAGGATCGCGCCGTGGAGCTGCTGGAGCGACGAGCCTGGCTCGATCCCAAGCTCGTCGACGAGCTCCCTCCGTGCGTCTTGGTAGACCTGAAGTGCCTCGGCCTGTCTTCCTGACCGGTAGAGCGCGAGCATGAGCTGAGCACGAGGGCGCTCCCGCAGTGGATGTTCGCGCACGACCGCCTCCAGCTCCCCGACGAGCTCGGCGTGCTGGCCGGCCTCCAGGTCGGCCTGCATCCGCTCCTCGAGCGCCGCTAGGCGAAGCTCTTCGAGCCGCCCGATCTCGTTTTGCGCGAAGGCCTCGAAGGCGAAGTCCGCTAGGGGTGGGCCCCGCCACAGCGCCAGCGCGTCTCTCAGCTTGGCCGACCGTTCCTCGGGCGGCCCCGTTCTTGCGGCCTCGACGAGGCGCCGAAAGCGCTCCAGGTCGAGCTGGTCCCAAGTGATCTGCAGTTGGTAGCCCGGGGGCTTGGTGGCGAGTGTCTCCGCGCCCAAGACCTTGCGGAGCTGGGAGACGAAGTTCTGAAGCGACGTCGCCGCGGTCGTGGGCGGCTCCTCGCCCCACAACAGATCGATCAAGCGGTCCGTCGAAACGACGCGACCGGCCTCGAGGAGGAGGACTGCGAGAACTGCGCGCTGCTTCGGCCCACCGAGCTGGAGCTGCTGGTCCTCGTTCCAGACTTCGGTCGGACCGAGGATCCGAAACTCAAGCATGGGAGGTTTGTAGCACCCTCGAGCGTCCCTGCAAACCAGGATAAACGCCGCTTTTCGGCTGGTTTTTCCTCGAGTTCATGAAACCCGCTGTCAGCGTGGCTCGCGGCTCTCATGCCGCGCTCACAAGAGACTCACTCCAGTGGACGGGGTAACGGGTCAGCGTGCCTCAGAAACCGCTCGACGTCAGTGGGTGTGCGGAGCCGCACGACAGGGAAGCGCCACAGCGCTTCCGGCCACTCTCTGCGCCGTCTGAAGTGAGAGCGGAGGGCCCAGACGAAGAGCAATCACGCGCGAAGATGACCGACCGTAGCGACTCGCGGTTGTCGTTCCAGAGCTGCTCGCGGCCAGGCATCCGCCGCCACGTTCGCCGGGCGGCGGCGGACGGCGGGCGAGCGCAGCCACGGTCCCGAGACCGGCCACGAAGGCGCCGGCGATCGCGGCGTACGCCTCGTGGGGTGGTCTATCGGTCTGGACGGCCACCGGAGCTAGCCTTCCCCGATGGCGCCGTTCAAGACATCCGCCGCGTATCGGCCGACCGGCGACCAGCCGCAGGCGATCGCGACGATCGCGGAGGGACTCAGGAGCGGCGATCGGTTCCAAACGTTGCTCGGCGCCACCGGAACGGGGAAGACGGCGACGATGGCGTGGACGATCGAGCAGGTCCAGAAGCCGTCGCTCGTGATCGCCCACAACAAGACGCTGGCCGCGCAGCTCTGCAACGAGTTCCGCGAGTTCTTCCCCGAGAACGCGGTCGAGTACTTCGTCTCCTACTACGACTACTACCAGCCGGAGGCCTACGTTCCGCAGGCCGACCTCTACATCGAGAAGGACAGCTCGCGGAACGACGACATCGACCGCCTGCGCCACTCGGCGACCTCGTCGTTGCTCTCACGCCGGGACACGATCATCGTCGCGTCGGTCTCGGCGATCTACGGCCTCGGCTCTCCGGAGGAGTACGAGAAGCGCCTCGTCGCCCTCCACGTCGGCGAAGACCAGGATCGCGACTCGATGCTCCGCAAGCTAATCGACATCCACTACACGCGGAACGACGCGTTCCTGGCGCGTGGCCGCTTCCGCGTCAAGGGCGACGTGATCGAGATCCAGCCCGCCTACGAGGAGTCGGCGTACCGGATCTCGATGTTCGGCGACGAGATCGAGGAGATCACGCACTTCGACCCGCTCTCGGGTGAGGTCCACGGGCGGCTCGAGTACCTGAACATCTTTCCCGCGACCCAGTACGTGACGTCGAAGCCGACGATCGAGCGCGCCGTCGACGAGATTCGAGCGGAGCTCGAGGACCAGGTGAAGCTCTTCGAGTCGAACGGCAGGATGCTCGAGGCGCACCGCCTGCGCCAGCGCACCGAGTACGACGTCGAGATGATGCAGGAGCTCGGGTTTTGCAACGGGATCGAGAACTACTCGCGGATCCTCGACGGGCGGCCGGAGGGCTCGGCCCCGTACACGCTGATCGACTACTTCCCCTCCGACTTCGTCGTCTTCATCGACGAGTCTCACCAGACGGTTCCGCAGGTGGGCGGGATGTACGAGGGTGACCGCTCAAGAAAGCAGACCCTCGTCGACTTCGGATTCCGGCTGCCCTCGGCGCTGGACAACCGACCGCTGCGCTTCGACGAGTTCCTGGCGAAGGTGCCGCAGCTCGTGTTCGTCTCCGCGACGCCCGGGCCCTTCGAGCTACGGCACTCGACGCGCGTCGCCGAGCAGCTCGTCCGACCCACCGGCATCGTCGACCCGGAGGTGGAGCTGCGGGCCACGCGGAACCAGATCGACGATCTCCTGAACGAGATTCGCCATCGCGAGGAAGCGGGCGAGCGGGTGCTCGTGACGACGCTGACGAAGAAGATGGCCGAGGACCTGACCGACTACCTGCTGGAGTCGGGCGTCAAGGCCCGGTATCTCCACTCGGAGATCGACACGCTCGACCGGATCCAGCTGATCCGAGAGCTCCGGTTGGGCGAGTTCGACGTCCTCGTCGGCATCAACCTTCTTCGGGAGGGGCTCGACCTGCCGGAGGTGTCGCTCGTGGCGATCCTCGACGCCGACAAGGAAGGCTTCCTGCGCGGCAAGACCGCGCTCATCCAGACGATCGGCCGAGCCGCCCGGAACACCAACGGCCGGGTGCTCATGTACGCGGACAAGCGGACCGAGGCGATCACGGGAGCTCTCGAGGAGACGAATCGCCGCCGAGCCGTTCAGCTCGCCTACAACGAGGAGCACGGGATCACGCCGGAGTCGATCAAGAAGGGCGTCTCTGACATCGCCGAGTTCCTCTCGCTCGAGGCGCCGACGGTGCCGAAGGGCCGCCGCGCGAGACGGATGAAGGCGGGCGAGATGACCCCGGCGGAGCTCGAGCGCCTGATCGTCACGCTCGAAGAGGAGATGTTCGCCGCAGCCGAGGAGCTCCGCTTCGAGTACGCAGCGAAGCTCCGCGACGAGATCAAGGAGCTGCGGCGGGAGCTCCAGGCGGCTGTGGAAGCCGCCGCCTAGCGGGCTTCACCACCTTTCGACAGGCTCCTCACTACCCGTTTTCACCGGATCTGCGTAGGATCGGGCCGTTCACATTCTGGTTCAGGGGTACCTCGAGAGGGAGAGGGAACTGTGAAAAGACTTAGCCGTCCGGCGCTTGCCGCGTTCGTCGCTGTGGGCGCCCTGGCAGTTCTTGTCTTCGCCGGCCCGTCGGCCGGCGGCGGCAGCAAGCACAAATCGAAGGACGGACCGATGTCGGAGAAGGCGATCCTGTTCGCCTCCGACGGCATGCGTCCCGACCTGATGCAGCGCTACGCGCAGCGTGGGCTCATGCCCACCTTCAAGGATCTGATGAAGAAGGGTGTTCGGGGCCGCAACGGCCTGAAGCAGGGCTTCCCGCCGAATACGGGCGTCGGCTGGCACACGCTCGCCACCGGCACGTGGCCGGGCGAGCACGGCTCGACGAACAACACCTTCCATCGCACGGGCGCCGGCTTCGACACGACGACGAGCTTCGCGACGCCCGGCATCCTGCAGGCGGACACGCTCCTGCAGGCCGCCGAGCGGGAGGGGAAGACGGTCGTGGCGCTCGAGTGGGTCGCGGCGCGCGGCCTCAACCCGGCGCTCCAGGGGCCCGTGATCGACTTCAGGACGTTCATCGGCGGTCGCGGGATCGCTCTCAACTTCGACCTGCCGGGCCAGCCGGCGCTGGCGAACAGCTTCGGCGTCCAGTATCAGCGCCAGGACCTGGCCGCTGCGACTGGGTGGACGAACGTCCCGACCTCCAACAGCCCCGCGAAGGAGGGGACGTTCACCCAGAACAACAGCCAGATCCCCGGCAACGGTCTCTGGAACGTCTACATCTTCGACTCGACGAACGACGGGACGGTCAACTACAACCGCGTGCTGATCGTCAACAGCGCCGATGCGAAAGACGGCAGCAAGGCCGTCGCGAACATCGCGCGCGGCGAGTGGGCCGACGCGAAGCTGAAGCTCGCGTCCGGCTCGCTTGCCGGCAGGACGGCCGGCTTCTACACGAAGCTGATCGACCTCAATGCGGACGCGTCGCGGTTCCGCATCTACTTCACGTCCGTGCAGCGCGTCAACGCGAGCTACAACGCGCTCGGGCCCGCCGGCTCGGAGGAGTTTGCCGAGACGCTCGCGCGGGACTTCCCGACCTCGACCGCGGGCGACTTCGCGCCGCTCGAGGCCTTGATCGTCGACGAGGACACGTACGCCGAGCAGGGCCTGAAGTGGTCGGACGCGCACTTCGCGTACCTCCGCTACATCTTCAACACGCTGAACGTCGATGCCGACCTGCTCTTCCTGGGCAACCCGGGCACCGACGAGTTCAGCCACCAGTTCCTCGGGCTCTTGATTCCGAAGGACATCGACGGGCGGAAAAACCCGTACTTCGACGACGTCAACGGCGACGGCGTCCGGGACCATCGCCTCGATGAGCGCGAGGGCTACATCCGCGCCGCGTACCACGAGGCGGACGAGACGCTCGCGCTCGGCCGTCAGCTGATGGGCAAGAAGGACACGACCGTGATGGCGTCGTCCGACCATGGCTTCGCACCGCAGTGGCTCGCGGTCAACGCGCGGAAGATCCTCTTCGACACGAAGGTGACGAACACGGTCACCGGCGCGCAGGTCTCGGTGCATCCGAGCGGCGACCCGGCCGCAGTGTTCCCGAACCCGCCGGGGGGAACGAACCTCAGCAACTGCCGGGCGCAGGCCGGCGCTGCCGACCTCGCCAAGGCGTGCTGGGCCGGCGGGACGACCCAGATCTACATCAACCCGACGCTTCCGGCCGGAATCACGTACGAAGCCGTCCGGACGGCGGTCCGCAACGCGTTCGCGAACCTCGCCGATCCCGGCCAGGCGACCGGACCCGGAGCGCGCCCGAGCTCCACGAACGCGCAGGTGATTCTCAAGATCCTGAACAAGGAGGAGCTGCGCAACGTCGACGGCACCGACTCCCTGCATCCGACCCGGAGCGGCGACGTCGTCGTCGTCTCGCGGCCGCCCTACCAGTTCGACGCGGCGACGAACGGCCAGAACATCGCGTTCTCGCAGTTCTTCGGACAGCACGGCTACCTGCCGGAGCTCGTCAACCTCAAGCGGAGCGTGAACATGCACGGGACGTTCGTCGCGGCCGGCCCCGGGATCCGGCACCGGAGCCCCGTCCGGGACGTGCGGGCAATCGACGTCGCGCCGACCCTGGCGTACGTGCTGGGCATGCAGGGGCCGCAGAACGCCCGCGGCAAGATCCTCTTCAACATCACCGAGGACAGCGGAGACCTGCGCGAGATCACCGTGCTCAACATCAGCGACTGGCATGCGCAACTGACTCCGTTGACCGAAGTGGCCGACACCGTCGGGCCAGTCTTCCCGCTCGGCGGGGCCGCATTCCTCAAGACCTGGTTCGACGTCTACCGCAGCGAGGCGCGGGACGGATCGCTGACGCTGACCGGAGGTGACTCCTTCGGCGGCGCCACGCCTCCGATCTCGAACGCGTTCGACGACAAGCCGACGCCGCCGATCATGAGCATGATGGGCGTCGACGGCGAGGCGGTCGGCAACCACCAGTTCGACCGGGGCGAGCAGTTCCTCCGGAACGAGCTGATTCCGCTCGCCGACTTCCCGATCCTCTCGGCGAACGTCGTCGACGGCACCACCGGCCGGACACCGGCCGAGTGGGACCCGTCCGCGACCTACCGCTTCGGCGACGTGAGGGTCGGCGTGGTCGGCTTCACGACGAAGGACACGCCCCAGCTCCTGTTCCCGGGTCGGCTCGGGCCGTTCGTCGTCAACGATCCGCTCGCGCCGATCAACGCCGAGGCGAACCGGATCAACCGGTCGGTCGACGCGATCATCGCCCTCGGCCACGAGGGCGCCAACGCCGGCGCGCTCCAGACGGCCACCGGTCCGCTGATCGACATCGCCGACAACGTCAACAGCTCGATCGACGCGGTGATCGGCGACCACAACGACATCCAGGTGCTGTCGTACCGGCCGAACGGCGTATTGGTCACGGAGAACCGCGGGAAGGGCATCCGCTTCACGAGGATCCGGCTCGTCATCGACGAGGATGACGAGAAGGTCGTCTACAAGACGGCCGACTTCCATCGGCCTTGGAACATCGGCGTCACGCCCGATCCGGCGATCCAGGCCCGGATCGACGCCTTGAACGCCCAGCTCCAGCCGATCTTCGGAACCTTGATCGGCAGCTCGACGGTCGCGATTCCGCGGGCTGACTCGTGCGCGAATCCGAACGGCCGGCGTTGCGAGTCGCTGATCGGGAACACGGTGACCGACGCGCTCCGGCTGTCGTACGCGAAGGACTTCGCGATTACGAACTCCGGCGGGTTGCGGGCCGATCTGACCTGCCCGGCCACCGACATCGCCGGAGACTTCTGCCCGGCGTATCCGGCCGGTCAGCCACCGCCGTTCAACATCACCCGCGGCCAGAACTTCGCGGTTCTGCCGTTCGGGAACATCGTGGTGACGCTCTCCGTCAACGGCGCGGAGCTGAAGACGATGCTCGAGAACGGTGTCTCGTCCATGCCGGCGGAGAACGGGCGATTCCCGCAGGTATCCGGCCTCTGCTTCCGGTACGACATCCAGCAAGCGGCGGGAAGCCGGGTGACACAGGCCGTCCGGCAGGCCGCCGACGGTTCGTGCACCGGGGCCCCCGTCGACCTGACCGCCGCCGGTGGCCCGTACTCGCTCTTGGAGAACGACTTCATGGCGAACGGCGGTGACGGCTATCCGAACTTCTCGGCTCGGATAGCGACACTCGACATCATGGAACAGGTGCTGGCGGACTACGCGACGGCGAACTCGCCGCTCACGCCGACGCTCCAGGGTCGCATCACCTGCACGGACAGCGATCCGACGACCGGCAACGCCTGCCCCTAGGCGAATAGATCGAACCAGTGAGGAGCCCGCCGCTTCGGCGGCGGGCTCCTCGTTAGGGTGCGCCGGTGGGTCTCGGCGACATCGTCGTCATCATCCTCTCGGGCCTCGTGATCGGCGCCCTCGGGCGGCTCGCCGTTCCGGGGCCGGATCCGATGCCGATCTGGATGACGATCCTGCTCGGCATCGTGGGCTCGATCGTCGGCGGCGCGGCCGCCGTCGCGCTCGGGTTCGGGGGCGGCGGCGTCTTCGTCCTCTCCGTGCTCGCCGCGACGCTGATCGTGATCGCGTACCGGCGAATCGTCCAGAAACGAGGGATCAGTGGGCCCGATGCCAGGAGGATCCCGTAGTTTCCGGCCGTACTTGATGGGGAATGGTGCGGAGGTCATCTCCGAGGAGACCCGAAGCAACCGGCTGACGGCGTAGCCCCGGACCGCGGGGCGGAAAGGAGCAGCATGGGTGGTATTGGTCTGGGCGGGATTCTCGTGATCGTCGGCATCCTGCTCGCGATCTTCTGGAATCTCTGGATCGGCCTGATCGTCGCCTTGATCGGCCTCATCGCCTTCGGCGGATTCGCTAGGGGCCGCTGGTACTGAGTTCCGCGGGAGACGGCTGGGCGGCGAGCGGCTCGCGTCCGCGCGGGAAGCGTCGAATCGCCGTCAGCCCCCAGTCGTCCTCGCGCCAGATGTAGGTGCGCACCGAGAGCGAGTCGTCCTCGCTCTCGTAGACGAGGAGCCCGCGTGCCTCACCGCGCCTGTTCGGTCGCGGCTGGCCGAGCCCCGGCGCGATCGCCACGGTGACGCCGCCGATGTTGTCGGTGACGACCTCGAACTCGTGGCGCTCGCTGACCGCGGCCTGGTGGATGTGGCCGGCGAGGATCAGCTCGGAGCCGGCGTCGACGAGCCCGGCGAGGACGCTGCTCCGCCGGCTGACCGGCTTCTTCCGTGAACGCCACGGAGCGCCGAGCAGGTGGTGGTGCAAGACGACCACCCTGAGTGCGCCGGTCGCGGCCTCTGCGAGGAGCGCGGCCGCGTGCTCGATCTGCGCCGCGCGAATCCCTCCGGATTGGTGGCGCCAAGGCCGCACGGAGTTCAGGCCGACGACGTGGAGTTGCTCCGAGCTGTAGAGGGGCTCGGTCGTCTGCCAGCAGCGCTCGAACTGCTCGAAGGTGCGCGTGAAGCGTGCGAGCGGGGTGTAGGGGATGTCGTGGTTGCCGGGGACCGCGAGAACGGGCGGGCCGAGACCGTGGAGGAGCTTGGCGGCACGGTCGTGCTGGTCGGGGCGGCCACGGTGCGTCAGGTCGCCGCTCGCCACGATCAGCTCTGGCTCGAGCCGCTCGACCAGGCCGGCGAGACCCGACTCCAACTGCTCTTCTTCCCGGCTGCCGACATGGAGATCCGAGAGGTGAAGGAGTCGTGTCCGGAGCCCGGCCACCGCCGGGTGAGGCTATACACTCAGACCGTGGTCGACGAGCCTGCCGAGATCTTCGACGACCTCTATCTCGGGCTCCGAGCGGGTGGGGCTTTGCGCAAGAAACGGCGCGGCGAGCCGCTCACGAGCGAAGAGCAAGAGGCGCTCGGGCGCTGGCAGCGCCTGGGTCGGGCGCGCAAGGTCGTCGCGCTCGGCGCCTTCACGCTCGGCACCTTCGGTCTCGGCTTCACCATCGGCGGCCTCATCTTCGGCCGCTGGCGGCGCGCGTAGGGCCGCACCGGCTCGGTCGGCGCCCTTAGGCGCAGGAAGCGCGCCGGTCGACGGCGAACCGCGTGGCATGCTCGCGAACGAAGACGAGGAGGTCTACCTGGAGGCGCGCCGCCACGGCATCGTGCTCGTGCGGCCCCTCGCCTGGGCGATCGCCCTCGGCGGCGTCGGTGGCGTGCTCTTGACGCTGCCGTGGCCCGTTTCGGCTGCGGGTGCGGTCGTCGTCGCCGTGGGTGCCGTGGTCGCGCTCCGCGCGGTTTGGAAGTGGGAGCGCACGCGGATGGTCGTCACGACGGAGCGGGTTCTCGTCGTGAACGGCACATTGCGGCGCCGAGCGCGGGCGGTGCGGCTGGCGGCGGTCGAGGCGGTCGAGCTCGAGCAGTCGTTTTCGGGTCAACTCCTCGGCTACGGAACAGTCGTCGTCGGCTCGCTGGCCCTCGACCACGTCCCGCGACCGAAGCGCTTCTACCGGCTGCTCGAACGGCTCGCCGGCTGACGGCAAAGGTTCGCGACGGGCCGGCTGGTGTCAGACACCGGACGCGGCTCGCATCGGCGTGTCTGAAGTGCGTCAGAAGTGTCGCGGCGGGTGAATGCGGGCTCGTTCCGCCCGTACCGTGGGCTCGTGACACGGATTCTCCGCTCGACGCTCCCGGACGGTTTCTTCCACATCACCGCCAACTCGGTGCACGAGACCTTCTTGTTTCGGACCGACGCCGACCGCCTTCTCTTCCTCTCGCTGCTCACCTCCGCCTTCCGGCGCCACTCGATCGCGCTCTACTCCTACTGCCTGATGGGCACGCACTACCACGCGGTCGTCTCAGGCCGCACCGAGGACCTCTCCAACGCCCTCCATCGCGCGCATAGCACCTACGCCCGCGAGCACAACGCCGTTCACGAACGCATCGGAGCCCTCTTTCGCGAGCGCTTCAAATCCTGGGCCATCCGCGACGAAGCACCACTACCACCGCGCGCTCGACTACGTCCGCATGAACCCCGTCCGCGCCGGCCTCGTCCGACGCCCGTCCGACTGGCCGTGGAGCGCCGAGGTGCCCGAAACAGAACACTTGTTCGCACGCCCTCACACGGCTAGACTGGCCTGTTATGGCGCAGGACGAGCTGGTAGTTCACGGCGCCCGCGAGCACAACCTGAAAGACATCACCGTGCGGCTGCCGCGGAACCGCCTGGTCACGATCACCGGCCTTTCCGGGTCCGGAAAGTCCAGCCTTGCCTTCGACACCATCTACGCGGAGGGCCAGCGCCGGTACGTCGAATCGCTGTCCGCGTATGCGCGTCAGTTCCTTCAGATGATGGAGAAGCCCGACGTCGATTCGATCGACGGCCTCAGCCCTGCGATCTCGATCGACCAGAAGACGACGTCTCGCAACCCGCGCTCGACAGTCGGCACCGTCACCGAGATCTACGACTACCTCCGCCTGCTCTATGCGCGTGTGGGGCGTCCGCACTGCCCGGTCTGCGGCCGGCCGATCGCCGGTCAGAGCATCGAGGCGATCGTCGACCAGATCCTCCAGCTGCCGGACGGGACACGGTTCACTGTCAACGCACCCGTCGTCCGCGACCGCAAGGGCGAGTTCCGGGACCTCCTGGACGAGCTCCGCCGCGACGGCTTCACCCGGGTGAAGATCGACGGCGAGCAGCGCCTCCTCGAAGAGGACATCGTCCTCGACAAGAAGTTCAAGCACACGATCGAGGTCGTGGTCGATCGCCTCCGGATGAAGACCGACCTCCGGACACGCCTCTTCCAGTCGGTCGAGACCGCGATCAACCTCGCGGAGGGCCTCGTCGTCATCGACCTGATCGACGAGGACCGCCAGCTGATCTTCTCCGAGCGCTTCGCCTGTCCCGAGCACGGGGTCTCGCTCCCCGAGCTCCAGCCGCGCATCTTCTCCTTCAACTCGCCCCACGGCGCCTGCCCGCGGTGCACGGGCCTGGGCGCCCAGCAGGAGATCGACCCCGACCTGCTCGTCCCCGACCCGACGCGGCCGCTCGCCGAGGCGCTCATCCCGCTGTCCGGCAACTGGTACGAGGCAGTGATCCAGGCGATCGCCGACCGCTACGAGCTCGATCTCGACACGCCCTGGCAGGACCTGTCCAAGGAGCAGCAGGACTTGTTCTTGTACGGGACGGGCGGCGAGCGCGTCTACGTCACCTACCGGAACCGGATGGGCCGCAAGCGGTCGTACATGCTCGCCTTCGAGGGCCTCGTCTCCAACCTCCAGCGCCGCTACCGCGACACGGATTCGTCCTCGATGCGGGAGCGGATCGAGGAGTACATGAGCTTCCGTCCCTGCCCGCAGTGCGGCGGCGCTCGACTCAAGCCCGAGGTGCTCGCCGTCACCGTCGGCGACAGGAACATCCACGAGTTCACCCAGATGTCGGTGACGCGTGCGCTGGCCTTCCTCGACCAACTCGAGCTGACGGAGACCGAGCGGCTGATCGGCGCGCGGATCGTCAAGGAGATCCGTGAGCGGCTGACCTTCCTCGACAACGTCGGCGTCGGTTACCTGGCGCTCGACCGCGCCTCCGCGACGCTCTCCGGCGGCGAGGCGCAGCGCCTCCGGCTCGCGACGCAGATCGGCTCCCAGCTCGTCGGCGTCCTCTACATCCTCGACGAGCCTTCGATCGGCCTCCACCAACGCGACAACGCCAAGCTGATCACGACGCTCGAGCGGCTGCGGGACCTCGGCAACACCGTGCTCGTCGTCGAGCACGACGCGCAGATGATGCGCGCCGCGGACTGGCTCGTCGACATGGGCCCCGGGGCCGGCGAGCACGGCGGCTATGTCGTCGCCGAAGGCCCCGCCCGCAAGATCGAACGCAACGCGAGATCCGTCACCGGCCAGTTCCTCGCCGGCACGCGCGAGATCCCAGTTCCCGAACGCCGCACCGAGGACCGAGGCGCCTTCCGCGTGCTCGGGGCGTCGCAGCACAACCTGAAGGGGATCGACGTCGAGTTTCCAGTCGGGAAGTTCATCGCCGTCACCGGCGTCTCGGGCTCGGGCAAGTCGACCCTCGTCAACGAGACGGTCTACAAGGCGCTCGCGAACAAGCTCCACCGGTTCCGCATCAAGCCGGGAGAGCACGACGCCGTCGAGGGGATCGAGTGCTTCGACAAGGTGATCGACATCGACCAGTCACCGATCGGACGGACGCCCCGCTCGAACCCGGCGACCTATACGAAGCTCTTCGACCACATCCGCGAGCTCTACTCGCTGACGCCGGAGGCGAAGGTGCGCGGATACAAGCCCGGGCGCTTCTCGTTCAACGTGCGCGGTGGCCGCTGCGAGACCTGCAAGGGCGACGGGACGATCAAGATCGAGATGCACTTCCTTCCCGACGTCTACGTCCCCTGCGAGACGTGCGGCGGGCGGCGCTACAACCGCGAGACGCTGGAGGTGCGCTTCAAGGGCAAGTCGATCGCCGACGTGCTCGAGATGTCGGTCGAGGAGGCGCTGCAGTTCTTCGGGAAGATTCCGAAGCTGCGGCGGCGCCTCCAGACGCTGCACGACGTCGGCCTCGACTACGTCAAGCTCGGCCAGCCGGCGACGACGCTCTCGGGCGGCGAGGCCCAGCGGGTGAAGCTGGCCGCCGAGCTGTCGAAGATCGCGACCGGCCGGACGCTCTACATCCTCGACGAGCCGACGACCGGCCTCCACTTCGCCGATATCGAGAAGCTGCTGGAGGTGCTTCAGCGGCTTGTCGACAGCGGCAACACGGTGCTGGTGATCGAGCACAACCTCGACGTGATCAAGCAGGCCGACTGGATCGTCGACCTCGGTCCCGAGGGCGGCGAGGCGGGCGGAGAGGTCGTGGCGACCGGCACTCCGGAGCAGATCGCCGAGGTCGACGGCTCGTTCACGGGACAGTTCCTGCGCGAGGTCCTTCCCGCGTTTGCAGCAGCCGCCGCGTAGCCCCGACGAGCAGGTCTACCTCCGCACTCACGGGCGGCGCTACGCGGTCCTCCTCGGCCTCATCGAGGACCTGGCGCCGAAGCGGATCCTCGTCGTCGGACCGAGTTTCGAGAGCGCGCTTCTGCGCGAGCGGCTCGAAGACGCGACGGTGAACACGCTCGGGTGGCTCGACCACCGCTTTCCGCTGCGCGACGGCGAGCAGCACATCGAGCTCGACCTGAACGCCGGGGAGCATCCGGCGCTGGAGCCGCACGACGCTGTCGTGTGCTGTGAGGTGATCGAGCACCTGCACGTCCCGGCGACCGGCGTCCTTCGCTTCCTGGCGACCGGCTTGGCGCCGGGCGGTCACCTGATCCTTCAGACGCCGAACGCGACGGCGCTGCCGAAGCGAATCCGCATGCTGCTCGGCCGCAACCCGTACGAGCCGATCCGCGACGAGCCGGGCAACCCGGGGCACTTCCACGAATACACCGTTCCCGAGCTCAGAGCCGCGGTCGTGGACGCCGGCCTCGAGATCACCCGGTTGCTCACCGCCAACTACTTCGATCACGGCTCGCGCAAGAACCGCGCGTACCGCGCGGCCGGCCGTGTGCTGCCGTCCACGCTCAGGGAAGGGATCACGGTCGTGGCGCAACGGGCCGACGGGCTGTAATCCCACCCGTGCAGATCTTCGAGCGCCTGCGGGAATCGCCGGAGCAGCCCGGTGACCGCTCCGAGCTCGTCACTGGTCTCGCGTTCGCGGCAGGCGTGGCGGCGGCGCTCGGGGCGGGAGGCGAGGAGCTGGGCGAGCTCGACGCGCTCGACTCGCTCGTCTGGATCTTCGTCACGGGCACCGCGTTCGGGTTCGCGATCTACTGGATCTTCGGCTGGGCGCTCGCCTTCGTCGTGCGTCGACTCGGCGGCGTCGGCAGTTCGCGCCGAGCCCGCCATGTCCTCGCGTATTCCTTCGCGCCGCTCAGCCTCGGGCTGGTCGTGTGGCTGATCTACCCGCCGCTCCTGCTTGGCCTCGCGGCCATGAGCCTCGCGTTGCTCGTCCTCGGCCTCCGCGAGGTCTATGGCTGGGCGACGGAGCGTGCGATCGGTGCCGTCGCCCTGGCCGTCGTCTGGCTGGCGGCGCTAGGCGTCATGTTGCTCAGCGTGCTCGCGCTCCTCCGTCGCCTTGGCGAATAGCTCGAGCTCGTCGTCCGGGATCGAGTAGGTGTGCTCGTCGGCGGGAAAGGTGCCGGCGCGCACATCGGCGGTGTACTGCTCGAGCGCCCGCGTGATCTCGCTGCCGATGTCCGCGTAGCGCTTGACGAAGCGAGCCGGCTTGCGGTCGGAAAGCCCGAGCAGGTCGTGCCAGACGAGCACCTGGCCGTCGCAGCCCGGCCCGGCGCCGATTCCGATCGTCGGGATCGTCAGCGCCTCGGTGATCCGCTGGGCGACCGCCGCCGGCACGGCCTCGAGGACGACCGCGAAGCAGCCGCTGGCCTCGAGCGCTCGGGCGTCTGCGAGGAGGCGGCGCGCCTTTGCAGCGGTCCGGCCCTGCGCCTTGAAACCGCCGAGCATCGTCGCTGACTGCGGCGTCAGCCCGAGATGCCCCATCACCGGGATCCCGGCGCCGACGAGGGCCTGCACGCGCGAGAGGATCGGCCCCGCGCCCTCGACCTTGACCGCGTCCGCAGCGGCCTCCTTGACGAAGCGGACGGCGTTGGCGACGGCGGTCTCGTCCGAGACCTGGAACGAGCCGAACGGCATGTCGCCGATCACGAGGGCGCGCTCAGTGCCGCGCGACACCGCGCGAACGAGCACGAGCAGCTCGTCCACGGTGACCGGGACCGTCGAGGGGTAGCCGAGCACGTTGTCGGCGGCCGAGTCCCCGACGAGGATCAGGTCGATTCCCGCGGCGTCGGCGAGCCGAGCGCCGGGATAGTCGTAGGCCGTGACCATGACGACCTTCTCGCCGTGACGCTTGCGCTCTGCGAGCTCCGTGAGGGACAGCTTCATGTGGTCTCTCCTTCCAGGACGACGTTGTCGATCAGACGCGTGGAGCCGACACGAACGGCCGCAGCGAGGACTTTCGGGTCGAAGTCGGCGACCTCGACGTACTCCACGTCCAGCTCGCCGAGCAGCTCGCGCGCGCGCTCGGGGTCCCGGGTGGCGAGCGCGCGGGGGAGGGCCAATGCGCGCTCGCGCTCCTCCCGGGACAGGTAGACGTTCCGAGACGAGAGCGCCAGACCGTCCGCGTCGCGGACGGTCGGGAGGACGCGGATCTCGACCGGCACGTTCAAGTCACGGACCATTCGGCGGATGACTGCGGCCTGCTGCGCGTCCTTTTGGCCGAAGTACGCACGGTTGGGTCGGACGAGGTTGAAGAGCTTGAGGCAGACGGTGGCAACGCCGCGGAAGTGGCCTGGCCGCACCTCACCCTCCAGGCCTCGGCCGAGCTTCTCGACCTCGACCCAGGTCTGGTAGCCAGGCGGGAAGACCTCGTCCGCGCTGGGTGCGAAGAGGAAGTCGACGTGCGCTTGCTCGGCTAGCTCCAGATCCCGCTCTTCGTCGCGCGGATAGCGCTCGAAGTCCTCGCCGGCGACGAACTGCGTCGGGTTGACGAAGAGGCTCGCCACGACGACGTCCGACTCCTCGCGGGCGGCCCGAAAGAGCGAGAGGTGACCCTCGTGGAAGGCGCCCATCGTCGGCACGAAGCCGATCGAGCTTCCCTGGAGCGGCCGGAGCGCCTGCGTGAGCTCGGAGATCGTCCTCATGGTCCTCACGACGCTGTTGCCTCAGCGAGGGTGCGATAGAGCGGCACCAGCTTCGGCTTTCGCACCCGGAGCGCAGCTAGGTGTCGGTCGACCGTCTCCCAGTCGCCGCGCTCGATCGGCCCGGTCAGCTCGAACCCGTTGTCGATCACGCTCTGCATCAGCGAGCGAATGCCCGCTTCGGGAGCCCCGACCTCACGGAAGATCTCGGCCGCCGCACGGTGCAGCGTGACGAGGTAGTTGGAGGCGATCGCGGCGCCGGCGTGGTAGAGCGCGCGATCCTCCTCGGCGAGCGCGAACGGCTCGAGTCCGAGCAGGCGCGCGAGCTCGAAGCCGACGTCACGGGCTTCGTCGGTCTCGGCGGTGATCGCCGCCGGCGCCCCGTCCAGCTGCTCAGGGCCGCGCGCGCGAGTGAAGCTGCGCAGCGGGTGGAGCCCGAAGCGACGCGTGTACGGGTCGAGCGCCGAGAGCGGCGTCGCGCCGCTCGTATGGGCGACCCATTGGGACGTGCCCGGTGTCTGACCCCGGACAGCGTCCGCGATCGCCCGGTCTGGAACACACAGGAGGATGACGTCGGCGTCGGGGCGTTCCTCGATGCCACGCTCGGCGAGGCGTGCCTTCACCGCCGAGCCCACGCGGCCGGCGCCGATCACGTTCACACTTTCGATCACGTTCCGCTCCAGTTCCGCTGGGGATACCGGGCAGCGCGAGTGTAGCTTCGGGTGGGGCCGCCGCGTTTCGGCGTAGACTTGAGGCCATGCCGATCTACGAGTACGTCTGCATGCAGTGCGAGTCGCACTTCGAGGAGCTCGTCCGCAACGGCGAGCAGCCGCCCTGCCCTGAGTGCGGCCACCAGAACGTGCGCAAGCAACTCTCGGTCTTCTCCGCACACAGCTCGACCAGCACCGCGACGAGCCTCGACGCCGGACCGGCCCCGCGTAGCGGCGGTTGCTGCGGCGGCAGCTGCGGCTGCGGCTAGTTTCGCTGAAAGTCTCACGACTTTCAGCGACCGCATGAGCAGAAGCATTGCGGCGCTTCCTTCACGAGCCGCCTTTGCGGCGGAACGGGCACAGCCCGTTCCGCGGCGAATGAGTCAAGATGAGGGCGATGCGGGAACTGTCCGCTGCCGTCCCTAGACTCGCCCGCGTGGACACGCTCCACGCGTTGGGCGAACAGGTTTCCGGATGCACGCGCTGCCGGCTCGCGCAGACCCGTACTCAGGTCGTCTTCGGCGTCGGCAACCCGCACGCCGACCTGATGTTCGTCGGCGAGGCGCCCGGCTTCCACGAGGACAAGCAGGGCCTTCCGTTCGTCGGACAGGCCGGAAAGCTGCTCGACAACCTGTTGGCCGGGATCGGCCTCGACCGCTCGCAGGTCTACATCGCGAACGTCCTCAAGTGCCGGCCGCCCGGCAACCGTGACCCCGCTCCGGACGAGATCGAGTCCTGCGAGCCGCACCTCTTCCGCCAGATCGGGCTGATCCAGCCGAAGGTGGTCGCGACGCTCGGCAACTTCGCGACGAAGCTCCTGTCCGGCAAGCAGACCGGGATCACCCGCGTCCACGGCGTCCAGCAGGAGACCACGGTCGGCGGCAACCACGTCCTCCTGTACCCGCTCTATCATCCGGCCGCCGCGCTCTACACGCCGGCGATGCTCGAGGTGCTGAAGGAGGACTTCGCGCGGATCCCGGAGCTGATGGGCCGCGCCGACGCGCCGCCCGAGCCCGAGCCGGCGCGCGAGCTCGCGTCAGAGCCCGCCGTACAACTCGGCCTCTTTTAGCGCCGCATCAGGCGATACACGCCGGCTTCTCGCCCGCGATCACGCGGCGCCAGAGCCCACCCTCGACCTTGCCAAGGCAGCCAAGCCTTGGCGCGGCCGAGTGCGGCCTCTGGCTTGGTGCTCACGACCGAGAAGCGGGGCAGCATCACCTGAAGCGGCACTAGCCTCTGCACGATGGAGCTGGAGTCGGCCTCTGCGGAGGAGACCGAGTCTGTTGGCGCCCGCGTCGCTGCCGACTTGCACCCGGGCGACCTCGTGACCGTCGCAGGCGAGCTGGGGTCGGGGAAGACGACGTTCGTTCGCGGCGCCTGCCGTGCGCTGGGGGTCGTCGACCCGGTGACGAGCCCGACGTTCACCGTCGGGCATCGCTACGCCGGCCGCGTCCCCGTCTCGCACCTCGATCTCTTCCGCTTCGCCGGCGTGTCGGCCGCGGAATGGGGCGACCTGGAGCCGTACTTCGACGACGCCGTCTGCTTCGTCGAGTGGCCGGAGGCCGGCGAAGGCGTGTTGCCGCCGGCGCGTTTCGCCGTGACGCTCCGGCACGCGGGCGACGAGAGGCGCCAGATCGTGGTGGAACCGTGCTGATCCTCGCGTTCGACACGGCGACGGACGTCGCCACCAGCGCCCTCGTCTGGGACGGCGAGGTGCTCGGCGAGCTCAGCTCTCGCCCGGTCACCGTGCTCGAATCGCTCGACGCGCTCTTGCGGCGCGGCGGCGTGCGGGATTCACAGCTCGAGGGACTCGTGGTCGGAACGGGGCCGGGTAGCTTCACGGGGCTGCGCATGGGGCTGGCGACGGCACGGACGCTGGCGTTCTCGCTCGACATCGGACTCGCCGGCGTCTCGACGCTGGAGGCGCTCGCGGCCGGCGCTCCCGACGCGACCCCTGTGATCGACGCCCGCCGCCGCGAGGTCTTCGCGCTCGTCCGCGGTCGAGCGGTGGTGCTCCCGCCGGCGGACCTGCCGATCGAGCGGGGCGGCCAGTACGTGGGCGACGGCGCCGTGCGCTACCGCGAGGTCATCGAGACCGCCGGCGGCCTTGTCCCACCGGAGGAGAGCGACCTCCACCTGCCGCGCGCGCGCTTCCACGCCCTGCTCGGGCGCGACTTCGGCCTCCCCGACCTCGTCCAGCCCATGTACCTTCGTGTACCGGACGTCGACCGCACACGCCCGTGAACATCGAGCTCCGCCGACTGACCCTGGCCGACCTCGCCGCCATCGAGCGGATCGAGCAACGTGCCTATCCGACGCCGTGGTCGCGGTCGATGTTCGCCAGCGAGCTCGCCAAGAGCTCCTCGATCTGCCTCGGCGCCGTCGACACCGACGACGGCGACGCGCTCGTCGCCTACCTGATCATCTCCCGCTATGCCGACGCCTGGCACGTCATGAACGTCGCCGTCCACGAGGACTATCGGGAGCAGGGGGTGGCGACCAAGCTGCTCGGTCGGCTGTTCGAGCTGACGGCGGGCGACCGCCGGCGCGGGTACACGCTCGAGGTTCGGGTCTCGAACAGCGGCGCCATCAGGCTCTATGAGAAGCTCGGCTTCGTCGCCCGCGGCATTCGCAGGGGCTACTACACGGACAATCGCGAGGACGCCCTGATCATGTGGAAGGACCCCGTCAGGGAACCGGCCTCCGCTTGATTCTCGGGATCGAGACGTCGTGTGACGAGACGGCGGTCGCGCTCCTCACCCAGGACGGCCGAATCCTCGCGAACGTCGTCTCCTCGCAGGCCGAGCTGCACGCGCGCTACGGCGGCGTCGTTCCGGAAGTCGCGTCGCGCCATCACCTCGAGTTGATCCTGCCGGCGTTGCGCCGGGCGCTCGAGGAGGCCGGTGTGGCCCTCGGAGACGTCGAGCGCGTCGCCGTCACGCAGGGGCCGGGCCTGATCGGCGCGCTCCTGATCGGCGTCTCCTCGGCCAAAGCGCTCGCCTGGTCGCGGCGGCTGCCTCTCGTACCGGTGAACCACCTGCACGGGCATGTGGCGTCGCTGTTCACGGCACCCGACCCGCTTCAGACGCCCTTCCTGTGCCTCCTGGCCAGCGGTGGGCACACGCAGCTGCTCGACGTCCGCGACCCCGGCGCTTTCGAGGTCGTCGGGACGACACTGGACGACGCCGCCGGAGAAGCGTTCGACAAGGGCGCTCGGCTGCTCGGCCTGGGGTATCCGGGCGGTGCCGAGATCGACCGGCTCGCGAGCGAAGGCAATCCGGAGGCGTTCTCGTTCCCGGTCGCCCGCGTTCCCGGCTTCGATTTCTCGTTCTCCGGACTGAAGACGGCGCTGCTCTACGCCGTCCGCGATCTCGGCGAGGAGGCCGAGCGCCGCAAGGCCGATCTCGCCGCTTCCTATCAGCGGGCGATCGTTCGCGCGCTCGTCGAACGGACACGGGCCGCGGCCGAGCAGCTCGGGGCCGAGCGGATCGCGATCGTCGGCGGCGTTGCCGCAAACTCGGAGCTTCGAGCCACGCTGCCTGAGGCCACTGCGGCGCCGCTCGAGCTCTGCACCGACAACGCGGCGATGATCGCCTCGGCCGCGAGGTACGCCGACCCCATTCCCTACCCTTCCTATCTTGCGTTGGACGCTTTCGCCTAGCCGGCTCGCCCAGCTCGGGCTGCTCGCGCTGGTCGCGATCACTGCGACGGTCGTGTCCGTGGCAGCGGCGACCGGCGGAGGCGGCGGTGGCGCCGGGGTCGAGCAGACCTCGTGGAGCGGGCTCGTCGGCGGGCCGCGTCCGGAAGTGGCGGTCGGGCAGCGAATGATCGTCGTGCTGCGGACGCCGTCGCTCGCCGACCGCGTCGCCCGCGCCGGCGGCCTCGCGAGCGAGGCCCAGCACGTGCGCTGGAACGCGGCCGCGCTGGCGGCGCAGCAGCAGCTGATCGCCCAACTGGGCGCGGCGGGGTTGCGCCTGCGGCCGGAGTTCAGCTACACGCGCGTGCTCTCAGGCTTCTCGGCTCCGCTCGACGCGCGCGCGATTGCGCTGTTGCAGCAGTTCCCGGAGGTCGAGGGCGTGTACCCAGTGCGGACTGCGTACCCGGCGTCACTCGCGAGCTCGCTCCTCGACCGGCAACAGCTTGCAGCCGGCTCCGGCTACCGACCCCAGGTGACGCTGCCCGGCTCGAGCGGGCGCGGAGTCACGATCGCGCTCCTCGACACCGGTGTCCAGTTCGGTCACGACTACCTGACCGGAGCGCTGCTCGACGGCGTCGACGTGCTCGAGCGCGACGATCTTGCCGCCGCGGAGCCGAAGCCTGATGAGCCCGCCGAGCTCGAGCGCCATGCGACGCAGCTCGCCGGGTTGATCGTGGGCGCGGGAGGGCCCGGAGGACTGAGGGGTGTCGCTCCGAACGCGACGTTGCTCCCGATCCGGGCCGGCGGTTGGCAGCGCGACGTCACCGGCCGCTGGGCGGTCTACTCGCGGACGGACCAGCTGATCGCCGGCCTCGAGCGGGCAGTCGACCCGGACGGCGACGGGAACGCGCACGATGCCGCGCGCATCGCGCTGGTCGGGTTCGCGGAGCCCTACGCTGCCTTCCCCGACAGTCCCTCCTCCCGGGCGGTCCACGGGGCGCTCGCGCTCGACACCTTGGTCGTGGCGCCGGCCGGGAACGACGGCCCGGCCGGGCCGGTCTACGGGAGCATCTCCGGCCCGGGCGGGGCCGCCGACGCGCTGACCGTCGGCGGTGCCGACCTGCGGCTGGAGACCGATCAGGTTCACGTGATGCTCCGCTCGGGTCTTCGCGTCCTCTTCGACGGCAACGTTCCGCTCGCCGGCGCGGTTGCGCCGAGCTCGCCGCTTCGCCTCGAGCTCGCAGCGCCGACCGCCCGCGAGCCACTCCCCTCTGCGGCGCTCGGTGAGGCAGCCCCGTCGCTTACGCTCGCCGACTTCTTCGACGCCCGCGGCTACAGCCGCGTTGCCGGCAAAGCGGCGCTGACGCCCGCGGGCGGCTCACCGGACGCCGCGGCCGCGAATGCGGCCCGCGCTGGCGCCGACGCGGCCGTTCTCCACGGCACCACAGTGCCGGCGGGCAGCCTCGGCCTGGATGAGCGGATCGGCGTCCCGGTGGTCTCGATCCCGGACGCAGCGGCCGGCGCGGCCCAGCAGCTGCTCCGGCGTGGGGACGAGGCGATCATCGAGATCGGCACCGCCCGCGACCGCGACAACCCGGACGCTGCCGGCGCCGCTGCGTTCTCGTCGACCGGACTGGCGTTCGACGGAGGACTGAAGCCGGAGGTGACCGCGCCCGGCGTCGCGCTCTTGACCGCCCATCCAGGCCGTGCGCCCGACGGCTCCCCGGCGTTCGGCACGATCAGCGGCTCGAGCGCCGCGTCGGCCGTCGTCGCCGCCGCCGGCGGGCTCCTCGCGCAGGCTCGGCCCGATCTCGACGCCGCGGCCCTCAAGGGCGCCCTGGTCGGTACGGCCGAGCCCGGCGGGCTGCTCGATCTCGGCGCCGCCGCGGCCGCGGAGGTCGTCGCCGAACCGGCGACGCTGTCGCTGGGGCGGGCCGACCGCCGCGGCTGGTCGTCGACGCAGCCCTTCGTCGTCCGGAACCTGTCGAGCCGCCGCTTGCGCGTGAACATCTCGGTGGGGCGGCTCGGTGAGCTCGGAGGCGTCGCGCTCGCAGTCTCCCCGTCCCGCCTGATCCTGCCTGCGAGCGGGCAGGCCCGTGTCTTTCTCGCGGCTCGCCTCGCCTTCGCGCCGCCGGAGACGCAGGTCGTGAGCGCGGCACTCGAGCTCCGCGGCGGGGGCGGCGAGCCGGTGCGGGTTCCGTGGACGGTGATCCTTGGACCGCCGCCGCGGCATCTCCTCGGCGGCGTCCGCCTCTCGTCGAACCGCCTTCGCCCCTCGGACACCGCCCCGGTGCTCCTGGAGGTTCGCGCCGGACGGCTGGTCGACCGGGGCGGCGTCACCGAGGTTCTGCCCGTCTCCTACCTCGACCTCGAGCTCTGGCGCGGCCAGGAGCGGATGGGCAGACTGGCACGCCTGCGCAACCTGCTCCCCGGCCGGTACACGTTCGGTCTGACCGGGCGTGGCCCGCGAGGTCGTGTGCTGCGCCCGGGCAGCTACCGGCTGCGCCTCCTCGCCTATCCGCCCGGAGAAGGGCCTCCGAGCAGGCAAAACGTTTCGTTCGAGATTCAGTAGATCCGCGGGAGCGTCGTATACTGCGCCGGCCCGTGACGACCGTCGAAGCTCGGACCAGCCACCTACGCGAGAACCCATTCGAGCTGGCACAGCTCCAGCTCAGCCGGGTCGGCGAGGTCTTCCAGATCGACCCGAACCTGATCCGGGTGCTCGGGCGGTGCAAGAAGGCTGTCGTCGTCTCGATCCCGGTCTACATGGACAACGAGCGGATCGAGGTCTTCGAGGGCTACCGGGTCACGCACAACATCGCACGGGGGCCGTCCAAGGGCGGGATCCGCTACCACCCGGACGTCACGCTCGACGAGGTCAAGTCCCTCGCGATGTGGATGACCTGGAAATGCGCGCTGATGGGGATCCCGTTCGGCGGCGCCAAGGGCGGAGTCGTCGTCAATCCGAAGCAGCTTTCTCGGGGCGAGCTCGAACGGATGACCCGCCGCTTCACCTCGGAGATCGTCAACGAGATCGGCCCGGAGAAGGACATACCAGCGCCGGACGTGGGCACCGATCCGCGCGTGATGGCCTGGATCTTCGACACCTACTCGATGAACAAGGGCCATTCGGTGCTCGGCGTGGTCACCGGCAAGCCGCTCAATCTCGGGGGCTCGCTCGGCCGCCTGGAGGCGACAGCCCGCGGCGCCCACTACTGCGTCCGTGAGGCGATGAAGAAGCAGGACCGGTCCCTGGACGGCATGCGGGTCGCAGTTCAGGGCTTCGGGAACGTCGGCAGCTACCTGGCGAGGTTCGTCAGCGAGGACGGAGCGAAGGTCATCGCCCTCTCGGACTCGGTCGGGGGCGTCTACAACCCGAACGGAATCGACGTCGCCCTCGCGCTCGCGCACAAGCAGGAGACCGGCGCGCTCGAGGGGCTCAAGGACACAGAGCCGGTGACGAACGACGAGCTGCTCCTGCTCGACTGCGACATCCTCGCGCCGTGCGCCCTCGAGCAGGTGATCACCTCCGACAACGCCGACAAGATCAAGGCGTCGCTGATCGTCGAGGGTGCGAACGGCCCGACGACACCCACGGCCGACGAGATTCTCGAAGACCGCGGCGTGCTCGTCCTTCCTGACGTCCTCGCGAACGCCGGCGGCGTCGTCGTCTCCTACTTCGAGTGGGTGCAGGGGCTCCAGGAGTACTTCTGGAAAGAGGACGAGGTCAACGCCCGGCTCAACGACATCACGTCGCGCGCCTTCCACGAGACCTGGGCGACCTACGAGGCGAAGTCGACCACGATGCGGTTCGCCGCCTACGGGCTCGCAGTCCAGCGGGTCTCCGAGGCGACGATGACCCGCGGGCTCTACCCGTAACCCGGGTCGTCCTCTACCACGCTCCGGAGTGCCACCTGTGTGCGGCCGCGCGGCGAGTGCTCGAGACCGTTCGCGCCGAGGAGCCGTTCGAGCTCGAGGAGGTCGACATCTCCGGCGATGCCGAGCTCGAGCGCCGCTACCGCGAATCGTTGCCCGTGGTCGAGATCGGCGGCGAGCTCGCGTTCACGTACTTCGTGCCGCCTGACGCGCTGCGTCGAAAGCTCGCACAAGCTCGCGGCTGAGGACGGACTTTGTGACTCGGTCTGCCGCGCAATCAGGCCGCTTGGCGCTATCCTTGTGTCGTGTTACAAGCTCCGCCGCAGACCGGGGTCCCCGACCGCCTGACGGTCGGCGTCGCGGCCAGGCTCAGCCGCTACCTCCAGGTGCTGACGCAGGCTCGCAAGATGGGCAAGGAGCGGATCTCGTCGCAGGAGATCTCCGACTACACGAACATCAACGCGACGCAGATCCGGCGCGATCTCTCGGCGTTCGGGAAGTTCGGCAAGCGGGGAGTCGGCTACAGCGTCGACGGCCTGCTCGGCGAGATCCGGCGAATTCTGCGGACCCAGGGCCAGCACAACATCGCCCTCGTGGGCGCTGGGCGGCTCGGGGAGGCGATCGCCAGCTCACCGATCTTCGCCGAGCACGGGATCAACATCGCGGCGATTCTCGACAAGGATCCCGACAAGGTGGGGCGAACCGTCGGCAACGTCGCGGTCGAGGAGTACGTCCGACTCGCCGACGCGGTGCGCGAGAGGAACATCGTCGTCGGAGTGCTGGCGGTACCCGCCGACAGCGCGCAGTCCGCGGCCGACGATCTCGTCGACGCCGGCGTCCGGATCATTTTCAACTACTCCGAAGCGCTGCTCGACGTCCCGTCCGAGGTCGCGGTCCATACGAGCAACCCCGCCGTCGAGCTCCTCTACGCCCTCTACTTCCACCTGACCTGACCGCCGGGGCCATTGTCCGGTGTCAGACACCGGACAATGACCTGAAAGGACGGGCGTGATGGTCGCGCTCGACCGCCTCGTGGAACGGTTTACGTAACCTTCCGGCCCCATGGCCGTCGAGCCCGTGCCGAACTCGGACGAGCTGATTCGGATCGCCCGCGACGGCTTCGAGTCAGCCGAAAACTTCACCGTCGCCGTGGAGGAGGAGTTCGCCATCCTCGATGCGGAGACGCTGTCGCTCACCAACCGCTTCGAGGAGCTGCAGGCAGCCGCGCGCGGGACCGCGCTCGAGGAGCACCTCGTCGGAGAGCTGATCGCCTCCGAGGTCGAGGTGCGCACCGGGCGATCGGAGGGCTTCGGCGAGGCCGCGGCCAAGATGGGCGACCGACGCGACCAGCTCGCGGCGCTCGCCGACCAGGTCGGCGTGCTTCTCGGCGCCACCGGAACGCATCCGTGGAGCCCGTGGCAGGAGCAGCGGATCATCGACACGCCGCACTACCGGCGGAACGACGAGATCCTCCGCTGGGTCGTCTGGCGCAACAACTCCTTCGGTCTCCACGTCCATGTCGCCGTGAACGGTGCCGACCGCGCCGTGCGCGTCTGCGACCACATGCGGCACCTGCTGCCCGAGCTGCTTGCGCTCTCGGCCAGCTCGCCGTTCCTCGAGAGCGTCTACACGCACCTGCACTCGGTGCGCACCGAGATCTTCACGAAGCTCTTCCCGCGCTGCGGGATCCCGGACGCGTACGGCGGCTGGGCGCAGTTCGAGGAGTACGTCCGTTTCCTCTACCGGACGAAGTCGATCGACGAACACACGCAGATGTGGTGGAGCATCCGGCCGCATCTCGCGTTCCCGACGGTCGAGATCCGGATCATGGACGCGCAGCCCGACCTTGGGGAGGCCCGGTCGCTGGCGGCGCTCTCGTACGCGCTGACGGTGCGAACCGCGCGGGCGCTCGACGAGGGCGAGCCGCTCCCGTTGCCGCCGCACAGGTTGATCGAGGAGAACTTCTGGCGGGCGATCCGCCACGGCCTCGTCGGCGACTTCATCGACCTCGAGACCGGCGAGCTCGTCGACAAGCGCAAGCGCATCGAGCAGCTGATCGAGTGGGTGCAGCCCGTCGCGGAGGAGATCGGCGCCGCGCCGTTCCTCGCCGTGCCGGCCGCGAACGCCGCCGAGCGTCAGATCGCGAGGTATGAGGAGGGCGCGACGCTCGAGGAGATCTACGCCGAGCAAATTCGCCGCAGGGAGCCGGTTGGCGGATAAGCCGAAGGAGCCGACGCCCGACGAGCTGCTCGAGGCCGTCCGGAACATGCGCGTCTCCGACCTGCTCCTCTCGACCGCCGCGACGCTGGCCCAGCTCGGCTTCGCAAAGCTCGACGAATCGACGCGGGACCTAGAGCAGGCACGGCTCGCGATCGAAGGGCTGAAGGCGCTGCTGGGCGCGCTGGAGGGCGCCGTCCCGGACGAGGTGCTGCGGGACTTCAACCAGGTCGTGGCGAACCTGCAGCTCGCGTACGCATCGGCCGCCGGGGGCTCAGACGAAAACCTGGAGCCGCCTTCATAGCTGTGTAACTATTGTCACGTGAGGCTGCGCCTTGCCGTCGGCGCGCTCAGCGCGATGACCGTTCTCGTCGTCTCCGGCGTCGCGATCGCTACGCCGTCTACACGAGCACCGGCCCCCGCCGCCGATCCGAGCACACCGGCGAGCGCTGACCTCGACGGCGACAAGGTCTTCGACGACCTCACCGAAGAACTCGGAGGAGCCGATGCCGGCGACCTCGTCGGTGTGATCGTTCGGCTCAGCGACAAGCTGACCAGGGCTCGAGCCGACTCAATCGAGCAGTCGGTGGGCGCTCTCCGGTACGACGCCTGGCTCCCCATCGTCGACGGTTTCGCTGCGACTGTGACCCCGTCGCAGGTTGCTGCACTGGCGAGCCTCGACGGCGTTAGGTCAGTTGAGAAGAACGGAACCGTCCACGCGCTCAACAACTCGGCGCAGGTCTCGTTCGGCGTAGCGCAAGCGCGGCTCCAGCAGCCGAGCCTGGACGGTGACAGGAATGGCAATGTCGATCAGTACGTCCCGCAAGACGTTGTCGTTGCGGTCATCGACACCGGCATCGACGCGGCCCATCCTCAGCTCGACGAAGGCAAGGTGATGGCGTTCGTAAACTGCCAGGAGCCGGTGTCGGGCACCTGCACATCGACAACCGCCGTCGATGACAACGACCATGGCACCCACGTCGCGGGGAGCATTGCCGGTGACGGGGACAACGATGCCAACTTCAAAGGCGTCGCGCCGGCGGCGGGACTCGTCGGCATCAAAGTCCTCGACTCAGACGGGTCGGGGACGCAAGCCGAGACGATCGCAGGCGTTCAATGGGCTGTCGCCAACCGCGCTCTGTACGGCATCGATGTCATCAACCTTTCGCTCGGCTCCTCTGGCTGCAACCCAGGCACGGATGCAGCAGCGGCTGCTGTGAACGCCGCGGCGGGCTCCCTGGTCGTAGTGGTCGCGGCCGGGAACGAAGGCCCCGACACCTGCACGATTGGCTCCCCGGGCTCCGCGCAGAACGTCATCACCGTCGGCGCGATGGCCGACACAGGCGTCACGTTGGGCTTCGGCCGAGAGGAAGTGCCGGGTTTCAACCAGGCCTACTTCTCCAGTCGGGGGCCGACTCTCGACGGTCGCACCAAGCCAGACATCTCCGCGCCCGGCGCCCAGATCACGTCTGCAGACGCCAATAGCGGCGGTGCGTATCAGACGTTCAGCGGGACGAGCATGGCCACGCCCTTCGTATCCGGTGTCGCAGCGCTGATGCTCGACCACGAGATCTCGCTCACGAACTCGGCGATCAAGTCGATGCTGATGTCGACCGCCGTTGACTGGGGTCCGTCCGGTTCCGACAACGACTATGGAGCCGGTCGCCTCGACGCGTTCGCGGCGATCAAGGCTGTGGGCGGCACGAGTCTCGGCGCCCCGCCAACGGCGCCATCGCACCTCCTGCTCGGGGGCGCGCTTGCCGGAGCTGGCGATGCCGCAATTTATTCGGTGGAGGTGCCGACGACGGAGTTCCCAATCGCCGCGACCCTGCTCATAACCGGGTTCGCGGCGGGGCAACCCGACTTCAACCTCTTCCTCTATGCGCCGAACGGCACGCTGCTCCTCGACTCACGATTCGACACCAGGCAGGAGGAAGTAGGCGCTCTTCCCGGGACAGCAGGCACCTATTTCCTCAAGGTGGAGTCCATCGAGGGCAGTGGTCCCTACCTTCTGGATATCTCAGGAGGAAATCTTCCGCCGCCGCCGCCGCAGCCGCCGCCGCCGTCGCCGCCGCCGCCGCCGCCGCCTCCACCGCCTGCGGCACCTCCGCCGCGACCACCAACGGTCGTCCGCTGCGTCGTGCCGAACGTGAAGGGCAAGACCGTTCGTACAGCTCGTACTACGCTCACTCGGCGGCGGTGCCGGCTGGGCCGCGTGACCCGCGCCTACTCCGCGAGGGTGCGCACTGCACGGATCATCCGCCAGAGCCGCCGACCCGGCGCTCGGCTCGCGCGCGGCACTCGCGTGAACGTAGTGGTGAGCCGCGGCAAACGCCGCAGGTAACGGGCACTAGCAACACGCGCCGACATCTGTCACCCTCGGTCAAATGGGGGGTCTAGCCGCCGCTCTCTCGGTTGTAGCGCTGCTCGCGTTTCCCGGTGCGGTGTCGGGGTCCGGCGCAGCAGCGCCTGCGCCGTCTGAGCCCGGCGAGTTGCTCGTCCGGTTCGAACCCGGCGCCGCTCAGGCTCCCGCGCTGAACGCGATCGACGCCCAGGTCGTCGAACGGCTGGCGCTCCCGGGTCTCGTTCGCGTCGAGCTCGAGCCGGGTACGTCCCTCGTCGAGTCCGAGGCGGCCCTGGAGCGGCGTTCCGACATCCGCTACGCCGAGCCGAACTACCGCTACAGCCTGCACGCGACGCCGAACGACCCGCGCTTCAACGAGCTGTGGGGGCTCAACCAGGCGAACGACGCCGACATCGATGCGCCCGAAGCGTGGAACCTCACGACCGGGAGCGACGCTGTCACCGTCGCCGTCGTCGACACAGGCGTTGACTACGCCCATCCCGACCTGGCGCCGAACATGGTCCCCGGCTGGGACTTCTTCGACAACGACAGCGATCCGACGGACACCGTCGGGCACGGGACGCACGTCGCCGGGACGATCGGCGCCCGGGGGAACAACGCCCTCGGCGTCACCGGAGTGAACTGGCGCGTCAAGGTGATGCCCCTCCGCGTCGGCGGCTCGAACACCCTGTCCCTCGCCGCCGTCGTCGAGGCCTTCCGGTACGCCTGCACGCACGGGGCGAGGGTCGTCAACGGCAGCTTTGGCGGCGTCGGCTCTTCGACCGCGATCCACGACGCGATCGCGAGCTGCCCGGGCACGCTCTTCGTCTTCTCGGCCGGCAACAGCGCATCAAACAACGACGCTCGGCCGATGTTCCCCTGCAACGACCCGAGCAGGAACGTCGTCTGCGTCGCGGCCAGCAACCAGAACGACCAGCTCGCCCCGTTCTCCAACTACGGCGCGAGCGTCGAGCTCGCCGCTCCCGGGACCGGGATCCTCAGCACGTACCCCGGAAACAGCTATGCGATCTTCGACGGGACGTCGATGGCGGCGCCCCACGTGGCCGGCGCGGCGGCTCTCGTCCTTGCCCGCCGACCTGCTCTGACGCCGATCCAGGTCCGCCAGGCCCTGCTGCTGAGCACGGATTCGAGGCCGTCGTTGACGGGTCTCGTCGCGACGGGACGCTTGAACGCCGCCCGCGCGCTGACTCAGGACGTCGACCCGCCGAGCGGTCTCACCATCGCCAGCACGACTCGGGTGGGCGCGTGGGTGAACACCGGCACGATCTCGGTCTCCTGGAGCGGCTCGTCCGACCCGGCCGGCATCGGCGGATACTCGTACGGCTGGTCGACGGACCCGACGTTCGAGCCGGACGAGACGAAGGAGGTGGAGGGCAACGTCACCTCGCTGACCTCGGTCGTGCCGGACGGCCAGCAGTGGTTCCATATCCGGGCGGCCGACGTCTACGGCAACTTCGGCCCCGCGAAGCATCTGGGCCCGTTCATGATCGACACGTTCGCGCCGGCCCGGCCGGGACTCTCCAGCCCCACGCATCGCCCTCGCGTCCGGTCGGCCGTTCGCAGGATCCAGGTCAGCTGGACGTCGGCGGGTGACTCCACCAGCGGCCTCGACGGCTTCTCGTATGCCTGGGCCCGGCGCCGGCAAGTCGTGGTCGACAGGGTCAAGGACGTCGAGGCGGGCGTGCTCCGGACGAGGAGCAGGCGTCTCGACCCTGGCTCCTGGTGGTTCGGGATCAGGGCGCGGGACAACGCCGGGAACTGGAGCCGGACCGTCGTCCTCGGCCCGTTGCTGATCAGCGGCGCTCCCACGGCGTGCAACGTGCCCCGCCTGCGCGGTCTGACGCTCATCGGGTCGAAGCGGCTGCTCGTCAAGCGCGGCTGCGCCCTCGGACGCATCGCGCGGGCGTACTCGCTTCGGGTCGCGCGCGGTCACGTGATCGCGCAGAAACGGACGCCCGGGCTCCGACTGAGGCGCGGTGCGAAGGTCGGCGTCGTGCTCAGCCGCGGACGGCGCTAGACACGGCGCCTAAGCGACGTCGTTCTGCGGTGTGGTAGAAAACCGCGTCGCCGGAGCATCCGCGCGCCGCTCTCGAGACCGTCACTTTGGACTTCTTCAAAGACCATCCCGTCCTGTTTGCGCTCATCTGCGCGGCTGCCGCGATCGTGTACGGCGTCGTCCTGACGTTCTGGCTGCTCAGGCTCCCCGCAGGCACCGAGCGCATGCAGGCGATCGCCAAGGCCATCCAGGAAGGCGCCTCCGCGTACCTGCGGCGGCAGTACCAGACGATTGCGGTCGTCGCCATCGTCCTCTTCCTCGTCATCGGCTTCTGGAACGACCTCGGGTGGGGAACGGCGGTCGGCTTCCTGATCGGCGCCGTCTTCTCGGCCGCCGCCGGCTTCATCGGGATGAACGTCGCGGTCCGAGCGAACGTCCGCACCGCGGAGGCGGCGAAGCGCGGCGTCGCGCCGGCGCTCCGGGTCGCCTTCTCGGCCGGCTCGGTCACGGGGCTCCTTGTTGTCGGCCTTGGCTTGCTCGGCGTCGCGGGCTACTACGGCGTCCTCACCGAGTGGTTCGACCAGACCCAGGACCAGGCGACGCGGCATCTGATCGGGCTCGCCTTCGGCGGCTCGCTGATCTCGGTCTTCGCTCGTCTGGGCGGCGGCATCTATACGAAGGCCGCGGACGTCGGCGCCGACCTCGTCGGCAAGGTCGAGGCGGGGATTCCCGAGGACGATCCGCGCAACCCGGCCGTGATCGCAGACAACGTGGGCGACAACGTCGGCGACTGCGCCGGCATGGCCGCCGACCTGTTCGAGACCTACGCGGTCACCGCGGTCGCCGTGATGTTCCTCGGCGCCGTCAACTTCCCCGCGACAGGGATCGTCACCTACCCGCTCGCGATCGGCGGGATGGCGATCCTCGCGTCGATCATCGGCACCTTCTTCGCCCGGATCGGCCGCAGGGGCTCGATCATGGGCGCGCTCTACAAGGCCGTCACCGTCGCCACCGTCCTGGCTGCGATCGGATTCATTCCGGTGACGATGGCATACGACAGCGAGAGGTTTCCCTTCTGGAACCTCTACGGCTGCACCCTGGTCGGTCTCGCCGTGACCTTCCTGCTCGTCGCGATCACCGAGTTCTACACGGGGACTCGCTGGCGGCCGGTCAAGGGCATCTCGCGGTCATCGCTGACCGGTCACGCGACGAACATCATCGAGGGGCTCGCGGTCGGAATGCAGGCGACGGCCCTGCCCGTCCTCGTGATCGCTGCCGCGATCGTCACCGCCTACGAGATCGAGGGCCTGTTCGGGATCGGCGTCGCCGTGATGGCGCAGCTGGGGATGACAGGCCTGATCGTGGCCCTCGACGCCTTCGGCCCGGTGACCGACAACGCCGGGGGCATCGCCGAGATGGCGGACCTGGACGAGTCCGTTCGGGCCGTCACCGACCCGCTCGACGCCGTTGGCAACACAACGAAGGCGGTCACGAAGGGCTACGCGATCGGCTCGGCGGGGCTCGCGGCGCTCGTACTGTTCGACGGCTTCACGACGGAGCTCCAGGACGAGGGGCTGACCAACATCCAGTTCAACCTCGGCGACGCGTGGGTGATCGCCGGGCTCTTCCTCGGCGGCCTGATGCCGTTCCTGTTCTCGTCCCTCGCCATGCAGGCGGTCGGCCGCGTCGGCGGTCAGGTCGTCCAGGAGGTGCGCCGGCAGTTCCGCGAGATCCCAGGGATCCTCGAGGGCACCGGCCGGCCCGAATACGGCCGCACGGTCGACATCGTCACCGGCGCGGCGATCAAGAACATGCTGCTCCCGAGCCTGATCCCGTTGCTCTTCCCGATCGTCGTCGGGATCATCAGCCCGGAGATGCTCGGCGGGCTCCTGATCGGGACGATCGTCACCGGCATCTTCCTCGCGATTGCGATGACCTCGGGCGGCGGCGCCTGGGACAACGCGAAGAAGCTGATCGAGGACGGGGCCTACGGCGGCAAGGGCTCGGAAGCCCACGCGGCCGCCGTCACCGGAGATACCGTCGGCGATCCCTACAAGGACACCGCCGGCCCCGCGATCAACCCGATGATCAAGATCACGAACATCGTCGCGATCCTGATCATCCCGCTGATCGTCTCGATCCACGGCTAGCCACCGTGGGGGAACCCCTGGTTCCCCCACGCGCCCCTCCTTGCGGGCGGCGGCTTGGCTCGAGCGTGGTCGGAGCCGGCTTAGCGGCTGCTGCGTCCGCCGTTTCTTTGTTTGGTTGCCTCCCGCGGGGCACAGCCCCGCTCCGGCGGCGTCTGGTTCTGCTCTCCGTGCTGCGGTGCGCTAAGAGCGCGTCAAGACTGCTTGCCCTTCCGTAGAGGTTCCGTCAGGGACGCTCTGCCGTCCGTTCCGGCGCGCTAGAACGCACCTGTGCAAGACGTCCTCTTCGTCGCGATCGTCGTCGCGTACTTCGCGCTCGCGGCGCTCCTCGTCGCGGGCTGCGCTCGCCTGCTCGATCCGACGGACTCGCCGTGAGCTGGGAGAACGCGGTCGGGCTGATCGTCTCGGTGATTGTGCTTGCGTATCTGCTCTACGCGCTCCTGCGACCTGAGCGGATCGGATGAGCGTCTACAACTGGCTTCAGCTGCTCGCGCTTGTCGCGCTACTTGCCGTCGGCACGCGCCTGCTCGGCCCCTACCTGGCGCGGGTGTTCGGCGATGGGCCGGCGCCGGGCGATCGAGTCTTCCTGCCGGTCGAGCGCGTTCTCTACCGGGCGGCAGGAGTCGATCCCGCACGTGAGCAGCCGTGGACCGTGTACGCGCTGTCGCTCCTCGCATTCAGCGGCGTCTCCGTCATCGGCCTCTATCTACTCCAGCGGATCCAGGGAAGCCTCCCGCTGAACCCGACCGACGTCGCGGGCGTCCCTTCCGCGCTCGCCTTCAACACAGCTGCCAGCTTCGTCTCGAACACGAACTGGCAGAACTACGGCGGCGAGTCGACCATGGCCCACCTGACCCAGATGGCGGGTCTGACCGTGCAGAACTTTGCGTCCGCCGCGGTCGGGATTGCTGTGGCCGTCGCGCTGATCCGTGGACTCACGCGACGGCGCTCCGAGACGATCGGCAACTTCTGGGTCGACCTAACGCGGTCGACGACGCGGATCCTGCTGCCGCTCGCGACGGTGGTCGCGCTGCTGCTGGCGAGCCAGGGGGTCGTGCAGTCGCTCCGCGGCAGCGCGTCGGCGACAACCGTCGAAGGCGCCGCCCAGGAGATCTACCGCGGCCCGATCGCGAGCCAGGAATCGATCAAGGAGCTCGGCACGAACGGCGGCGGGATCGTGAACGCAAACTCCGCCCACCCGTTCGAGAACCCGACCGCGTTCACGAACCTCGTGGAGATCTTCGCGCTCCTACTGATCCCCTTCGCCCTCACGTACGCGTTCGGCCGCATGGTCGGGGATCAGCGCCAGGGCTGGGCGATCTTCGCCGCGATGTTCGTCCTCTGGGGAGGCTCGGTGCTCGTCGCGACCGGTTTTGAGCTCGACGGGAACCCGAGAATCGAGGCTTCGGCGCCGAACATGGAGGGCAAGGAGGTCAGGTTCGGCGCCGCCGCTTCAGGCCTCTTCGCCGCGTCGACGACGGGGACGTCGACCGGCGCCGTCAACTCCGCGCACGACAGCTTCACGCCGGGCGGTGGCGCTGTGCCGCTTGTGAACATGATGCTCGGTGAGGTGAGCCCGGGCGGGGTCGGCGCCGGCATGTACGGCATGCTCGTCTTCGCGCTGCTCGCGGTGTTCATCGCAGGGCTGATGGTCGGTCGTACGCCCGAGTATCTCGGCAAGAAGATCCAGGCGACAGAGATGAAGCTCGTCGTGCTCTACCTGCTCGTCGTGCCGACGCTCATTCTCGCGTTCGCCTCCATTTCGGTTCTGCTCGATACGGCGAAGGCATCGATCCTGAACCCCGGGCCGCATGGGCTCTCCGAGGTCGTCTACGCATTCACCTCGGCCGCGAACAACAACGGCTCGGCCTTCGGCGGATTGACCGGGAACACGGACTGGTTCAACACGACGCTCGGGCTAGTGATGCTCGGCGGGCGGTTCCTCCCGATCGTCGTCGTCCTCGCGATCGCCGGTTCGCTCGCCCGCAAGCAGCCGGTTCCCGCGACGGCGGGCACCTTCCCGACCGGCACGCCGCTCTTCGCGGGCCTGCTCGTCGGCGTGGTGCTGATCCTCGTCGGCCTGACGTACCTGCCGGTGCTGGCACTCGGACCGCTGCTCGAGGAGCTGACCCTGTGACACACGAATCGACGCTACTCGACCGGGACCTGCTGCTCCGCGCCGCCGCCGACAGCGTCCGCAAGCTCGATCCGCGCCACATGGTTCGCAACCCGGTCATGTTCGTGGTCGAGATCGGGAGCGTCCTCGTCACGATCCTCGCGGTCACCGATCCGAGCGTCTTCGCCTGGCTGATCGCGGCGTGGCTGTGGTTCACCGTCCTGTTCGCGAACTTCGCCGAGGCCGTCGCGGAGGGCCGCGGCAAGGCGCAGGCCGACGAGCTCCGCAGGACGCGGGCAGAGACCGTCGCGCATCGGCGAGGCCCGGCAGGCCTCGAAGACATCCCGTCGAGCGACCTGCGCGTCGGCGACGAGGTCGTCGTCGCGGCCGCGGAGATCATCCCCGGCGACGGGGAGGTGATCGAGGGCATCGCCAGCGTGGACGAATCGGCGATCACCGGCGAATCGGCGCCGGTGATTCGCGAGTCGGGCGGTGACCGCTCGGCCGTCACCGGCGGCACCCGGGTCCTGTCCGATCAGATCGTCGTCCGGATCACGGCGCCTCAGGGGGCAAGCTTCCTCGACCGCATGATCTCGCTCGTCGAAGGCGCCGAGCGACAGAAGACACCGAACGAGGTCGCGCTCAACATCCTCCTCGCCGGCCTGACGATCATCTTCCTCCTCGCCGTCGTCACGCTCCAGCCGTTCGCGATCTACTCGGGCGCGGAGCAGAGCCTCGTCGTCCTGGTCGCCCTGCTCGTCTGTCTGATCCCGACGACGATCGGCGGCCTGATCTCGGCGATCGGAATCGCCGGGATGGACCGCCTGATCCGGAGGAACGTTCTCGCTCTCTCGGGGCGGGCAGTCGAGGCTGCGGGAGACTGCTCGACGCTGCTCCTCGACAAGACCGGCACGATCACGTTGGGGAACCGCGAGGCGACCGAGCTCATCCCGGCCGAAGGAGTCTCCGGTGCGGAGCTCGCCGATGCGGCGCAGCTCGCGAGCCTGGCGGACGAGACGCCCGAGGGCCGCTCGATCGTCGTGCTGGCGAAGAACCAGTATGGATTGAGAGAGCGTGAGGTGCACGAAGGCACGCTCGTCCCGTTCACCGCCGAGACTCGTATGAGCGGCATCGACCTGAACGGCCGTCAGATCCGCAAGGGAGCAACGGACGCAATCCGGCGCTGGGTCTCGCAGCACGGAGGTGAGCTTCCCGCCGAGCTCGATCAGGTCGTGGACGGGATCGCGGCTGGGGGCGGGACGCCGCTCGTCGTCGCCGACGGCTCACGCGCCCTCGGCGTTGTCCACCTCAAGGACGTCGTCAAGGAAGGTCTCCGCGAGCGGTTCACGCAGATGCGCGCTCTCGGGATCCGCACCGTGATGATCACCGGCGACAACCCGCGCACCGCTCGCGCGATCGCCGAGGAGGCTGGGGTCGATGACTTCCTCGCCGAGGCGACGCCCGAGGACAAGATGGAGCTGATCCGCCGTGAGCAGGCCGGCGGCAACCTCGTCGCGATGACGGGCGACGGGACGAACGACGCGCCCGCGTTGGCTCAGGCTGACGTCGGTGTCGCGATGAATACCGGGACCCAGGCAGCGCGCGAGGCCGGGAACATGGTCGATCTCGACTCGAATCCGACCAAGCTGATCGAGATCGTCGAGATCGGCAAGCAGCTTCTGATCACGCGGGGGTCGCTGACGACATTCTCAATCGCCAACGACGTCGCGAAGTACTTCGCGATCATCCCGGCGATGTTCGCCGGGGTCTTCCCGGTCCTCGACCGCCTCAACGTCATGCGGCTCGACAGCCCTGAGTCGGCGATCACCTCCGCAGTCATCTTTAACGCGCTGATCATCGTCGCACTGATCCCGCTCGCCCTTCGCGGCGTCAAGTTCCGTGCGCTGTCCGCAGCGGCGGTGCTGCGTCGCAACATGCTGATCTACGGCGTCGGCGGCATCGTCGTGCCGTTCATCGGCATCAAGGCCATCGACCTCATCGTCGGAGGGCTGGGGATCGTATGAGGCGCCAGCTCGTTCCGGCCGTCGTCGCACTGCTCTTCTTCACGGTGCTGACCGGCATCGTCTACCCACTAGTCATCACGGGCGCAGCCCAGGTGGCGTTTCCTAATCGCTCCGACGGCTCGCTGATCGAGCGCGACGGGACGGTGGTCGGGTCGAAGCTGATCGGCCAGGGCTTCGAGGGCGAGCGCTACTTTCACCCGCGGCCGTCCGCGGCCGGCGACGGCTACGACGCCATGTCGAGCTCGGCGTCGAACCTCGGGCCGCTGAATGAGGAGCTGCTCACCGCCGTCGAGGAGCGGCGGGCGGCGTACACCCGGACGAACGGCGAGGAGCCGCCGATCGACGCGCTGACCGCGTCCGGCTCCGGCCTCGACCCGCACATCTCACCCGAGAACGCGAGACGACAGGCACCGCGCGTTGCGGAGGCCCGCGGCCTCGACGTCCAGCAGGTTCTCGAGCTCGTGGACGACCACACCGAGGACCGCTCGCTCGGCTTCCTCGGCGAGCCGGGCGTGAACGTCCTCGAGCTCAATCTCGCGCTCGACCGGGCGTAGCCTTAGTCCATGGCGCGCGGGACGCTCCGCATCTACCTCGGCGCCGCGGCCGGCGTGGGCAAGACGTTCGCGATGCTGAACGAGGGCCGGCGGCGCCGCGACTACGGCGAGCACGTCGTTGTCGGCTTCGTCGAAACCCACGGCCGGCAGAAGACGGCCGATCAGATCGGCGACCTCGAGGTCGTTCCACGGAAGCGAGTTCGCTATCGCGACGCCGAGTTCGAAGAGATGGACGTCGACGCGATCCTCGCCCTCCGCCCTGAGGTCGCACTCGTCGACGAGCTCGCCCACACCAACGTCCCCGGCTCGCGAAATCCAAAGCGCTACCAGGACGTCGAGGAGTTGCTGGCGGCCGGGATCAGCGTCATCTCGACCCTCAACATCCAGCACCTCGAATCCCTCAATGACGTTGTCGAGCAGATCACCGGCGTCAAGCAACAGGAGACGATCGCCGACGAGGTCGTGCGCCGAGCCGACGAGCTCCAGCTCGTTGACCTGACGCCGCTTGCGCTTCGGAATCGTCTCGCCCGCGGCGATGTCTACCCGGCGGAGCGAATCGACACTGCGCTAGCGAACTACTTCCGTCCCGGCAACCTCTCGGCCCTGCGCGAGCTCGCTCTGGCTTGGGTCGCGGACCGTGTCGACGAGGCGCTAGCGAAATACCGCGAGGAGCACGGCATCACGCAGCCTTGGGAGACGCGTGAGCGCGTGCTCGTCGCCCTCACCGGTTCGGCGGACGGTGAGCGCCTCGTCCGCCGCGCCGCGCGAGTGGCCCAACGGACCAAGGGCGATCTCGTCGCCGTCCACGTGATCCCGCAGGACGGTCTCGCCGCGCCCGCAGCGGAGCTACTGGAGCGACAGCGCGAGCTCGTGGACGAGCTCGGCGGGACCTATCACGAGGTCGTCGGCGCCGACATCGGCGACGCGCTCCTCGAAGCAGCGAGGTCGCTCAACGCGACGCAAATCGTCATGGGTGCCAGCCGCCGCTCCCGTTGGCAGCGGATCACGCGGGGCTCTGTGATCGGCAAGGTCATCCGCGAGTCGGGCACCGGCATCGACGTTCACGTCGTCAGCCATCCCGAAGGGCGCTCGGAGGAGGCGTTCACGACACCCCGCACGAGGCGGCCAGCCGCTCTGCCGCGCCGCCGCCAGGCGATTGGCGCCCTGGTCGCCGTCGTAGGACTGCCGATCCTCACCGCGGTGCTCGCTCAGCTGCGCGGCCAGCTCGAGCTGCCGAGCGTGCTGCTGCTCTTCCTTCTGCTCGTTGTCGCCGTCTCGGCCGTTGGTGGCCTTTGGCCGGCGCTCGCGGCTGCCGTCGCCGCGTTCCTGCTCGTCAACTGGTACTTCGTGCCGCCCCTCTACACGTTCACGATCACGGAGGGCGAGAACCTCCTTGCGCTCGCGGTGTTCTTGGCGGTCGCCGCAATCGTCAGCGGCTTTCGTCTCGCTTGCGACCAGACGCGCGGCCGAGGGCGCGCGGGCTCGCGCCGAAGCGGAGGCGCTGGCTCGCCTGGCGGGCACCGCGCCTGCTTCGGCGGTGCTCGAGACCCTTCGGCGCGTGCTCGAGCTGGACGGGGCAGCCCTGCTCCACCGGCACGAGGGAGGTTGGCGGGTGGAAGCGGCGAGCGGCACACGTATCCCGGAAACTCCTGAAGCAGCCGGCACGACGATCGAGCTCGACCGCGAGCATGTGTTGACGCTCACCGGCGAGCCGGTCGCCAGCTCGAATCAGCGTGTGCTGGGCGCGTTCGCAAGGGAGCTAGCGGCGTCGGTTGAGCTCGGCGAGCTCGAGGCCGAGGTGGCAGCTTCAGGCGCGCTCGCCTCTGCAAACGAGCTGCGGGCTGCGCTGCTTTCCGCCGTCTCACACGATCTCCGCACGCCGATCGCGGCGATCAAAGCGTCGGTGACCAGCTTGCTGCAGCAGGACGTCGACTGGACGTCGGAGGCACGCCGGGAGTTTCTCAACACGATCGACGAGGAGGTCGACCGTCTCAACGGCCTGATCGGGAACCTTCTCGACATGAGTCGGCTTCAGGCGGGCGCCGTCGAGGTTCGGCGGGAGCCGGTCGGGCTCGAGGAGGTTGTTCCTGCTGCGCTGAGAAGCCTGGGAGCGCAGGCGGACGGCGTCGTGCTTGAGGTTCCGGAAACCCTGCCCAGGGTGCTCGCCGACGCCGGCTTGCTCGAGCGCGCGCTCGCCAACATCGTCGGGAACGCCATCCGCCACTCGCCGCAGGGGCGCACGGTCCGGGTGCTCGCTGACGCAGTCAACGGCGGCGTGGACGTTCGCGTCGTCGACCGTGGCACCGGCGTCGAGGAGCCGGCGCGCCGTGAGATGTTCCTCCCGTTCCAGCGGCTCGGAGACTCGGGTGACGACGGAGTCGGGCTCGGCCTCGCGGTCGCCAAGGGCTTCGTCGAGGCCATCGGCGGGGAGATCGAGACCGAAGAGACCCCGGGGGGAGGACTGACGATGGTCGTCCGCCTCCCGATCGCATGACCCGCATTCTCGTCGTCGACGACGAGCCGCAGATCCTGCGTGCTCTGGGGACGAACCTTCGCGCGCGGGAGTACGACGTCGATCTCGCCGAGACCGGGGAGGAGGCGCTGACCCTCGCCGCCCGCAAGCATCCGGATCTCGTGATCGTCGATCTCGGTCTGCCCGGAATCGACGGCGTCGAGGTGATCCGCGGGCTGCGCGGGTGGACGACGGTTCCGATCATCGTCCTCTCCGTGCGGGAGCGTGAAGGCGACAAGGTCGCGGCGCTCGATGCCGGGGCCGACGACTACGTGACGAAGCCCTTCGGCATGGACGAGCTGCTGGCTCGGATGCGGGCCGCCCTCCGGCGAGGGGCTCCGACAGAAGAGGAGGCGGTCGTCGAGACGCAGTGACTTCCGCGTCGATCTCGCCGCGAAGCGCGTGCAGCGCGACGGCGCGGAGATCCGGCTGACGCCGACGGAGTGGCAGATCGTCGAGACGCTCGTCCGCCACCCGAGCCGCCTCGTCAGCCAGCGGCAGCTGCTCCAGAGCGTCTGGGGACCGCAGTACGAGAAGGAGACGAACTACCTCCGGGTCTACCTCGCCCAGATCCGCCGGAAGCTCGAGCCGGACCCGGCCAGGCCTCGCTACTTCGTCACCGAGCCCGGCATGGGCTACCGGTTCGAGCCTTGAGCTTGGGCGGCGGCACGTCGGCGCGCGTACGCCGCGCGTTGCAGCGAGAGCGTCGCCACGCCCGCGACGACGATTGAGACCAGGTTGATCGTGAGCTGAGCGAGCGCGCCCGCAAACTCGTTCCAGTCGGCGTAGGCCAGAGGCGACCCCCACATTGGCGGCGGCAGGGATCGTCGTCACGGAGATCAGGACACCGATCAACGCACCTGATTTCGCCGTCGTCAGCGAGAGCACGCCGGCGACTCCGGCCAGGAGCGCGACGATGACCGAGAACGTGCTCGGCTCCGAGATGAAGAGCGTCGTCGGATGACTCACGGCACCCAGCGCGTCGGGCGCAAGGTCGAGGGCGCGGAAGACGACGGTCGCGACCAGCGTGACCGCGATCGCCGTGGAGAAGCCGACGCGCGAGAGCCGTGAACGAGCGACGAGCCAGGCGGCAAGCGACGCTCGACGACGGCGATGCAGATCGCCGGCAAGCGGACCGAATTCCGGCCCGACCACCATGGCGCCGATGATCAGGACAACCGAGTCGGTCAGGATGCCGACCGCCGCGATCAGCGTGGCGATCACCATGAACGCGACGAACGAGGCCGGACAGCTCGGCGCTCTCGGACGTGCGCTGCTCGACCTCCTCCCAGACGACGGCGTCTGCCGGCGACCCGCGCGCAGCGGCCACCGCTTGCTGGGCCAGTCGCGACGGAGCTGACTGGATCTCCTGGATCGAGATCGTCCCGTCTCGCTCGATCCCGAGCTCTCGCAGCTCGGCCACCAGGACGCTCGCATCCTCGCGCGGGACGTCGAAGAGGATGATGTCGCCGCGGGGCCGCCGCGCTGCGTCCGGAAGCCGCACCACGTTCAGCACCGCGGGCCACCGCTTCGAGCACTGCCAGGACCCGCTCGGCGAGCTCCCCGGGAGCCACGATTCGCACGTGGATCACCGCGCGATGATAGGAGGCGAGTCCGGCCGACCCGCGTGAGTAGAGTCCGGCGGTGCCTCGGCGGCGCAGGCAGCACGGACTCGAGCGGGTGCTCGGGACGCCCGCGCTCTTCGCCACGGCCTACGGCAACGTCGGCTCGTCGATCTACTACGCGCTCGGCGTCACCGCGGCCTTCGCGCTCGGACTGACGCCGCTGGTCTTCCTCGTCGCGGGCGTCATCTACATCGCGACCTCCCTCACCTACGCCGAGGGAACCGTCCGCTACCCGGAGGCCGGCGGATCGTCGAGCTTCGCGCGCCACGCCTTCGACGAACGCGTGAGCTTCGGGGCGGCGTGGGCCCAGATGCTCAACTACATCATCACGATCGCCATCTCGGCGTTCTTCGTGCCGCACTACCTGTCGGTTTTCTGGGATCCGCTGCGGGAGAACCCGTGGGACATCGTCGGCGGGGCGATCGTCATCATCCTGCTCGTCGCCCTGAACGTCGTCGGCGTTCGTGAGGCGGCAGGCCTCAACATTTTCCTCGCGGTCGCCGACTTCGCCACCCAGCTCCTGCTCGTGCTCCTCGGCTTCGCGCTGATCCTCAGCCCGGAGACCCTCGTGAACAACGTCGAGCTCGGCGTGGCGCCGACGTGGACGCAGTTCCTGCTCGCGATTCCCGTGGCGATGATCGCCTATACCGGCCTCGAGACGATCTCGAACCTGGCCGAGGAGACGCGAGACCCACCAAATGACGTCCCCCGCGCCTTCAGGTGGGTTGCGATTGCCGTCTTCGTCATCTACCTGACGCTCCCGGTGGTCGCCCTCTCCGCGCTGCCGGTGGAGGTCGCCGGCGGGGAGTTCCAGACGCTGCTCGGCCTGCCGCCGGACGAGGGCGGCTTTCAGAACGACCCGATCCTGGGTGTCGTCCAGAACCTCGGGCTGTCGGAGGGGGCGTTTCTAAGCGGGCTCGAGATCTACGTGGGCATCCTTGCCGCGACGATCCTCTTCATCGCCACGAACGCCGGTGTGATCGGCGCGTCGCGGATCACGTATGCGATGGCGACGTACCGCCAGCTGCCCGAGGTCTTCCGCCGTCTCCATCCGCGCTTCAAGACGCCGTGGCTCGCGCTGGTCGTCTTCGGAGGGGTCGTGTCGATCCTGACGCTGCTCCCTGGACGGACGACGTTCCTCGGGACGATGTACGCCTTCGGCGCGATGCTTTCGTTCACGATCGCGCATGTGGCCGTGATTGGCCTCCGCTACCGGCGGCCGGACGACGAGCTGGTCTACAGAGCGCGTCCGAATCTCCGAATCCACGGGGTCGACTGGCCGCTGTTCGCGATCGTCGGCGGCGCGGCGACGGCGCTCGCCTGGCTCGTCATCGTCGTCCAGGAGTCGGATACCCGCTGGGCGGGGCTCGGGTGGCTCGCTTTCGGCTTCGTCGGCTACGCCGTCTACCGCCGATTCGTCGTCCGGGCGCCGATGGGGGAGACGGTCCGCGCGCCGGCCATCGTCCTCGGGCCGTCGCTGACGGTCGAGTACCGCACGGTCGTCGTCCCGGTCGTGCGCACGGCCGAGTCCGAGGAAGCGCTCGTCGCCGCGGCTCGGGTTGCCGACGAACGGGCGGCGACCGTCGCGATCGTGCACGTGATCGAGCTCCCGCTCGACCTCCCGCTCGACGTCCGGCTGCCCGACGTCGAGGAGGCGGCGAACGAGATCCTCGACAGCTCCGCCGCGCTCGTCGAGAGCTACGGCGTGCGGGCGGTCGTTCGGCTCGTCCGCGCGCGCGCCGCCGGCCCGGCGATCGTCGAGGAGGCCGACCGCCGGAACGCCGAGCTCGTCATCCTCGGCGCCCCACGTGCGCGCATCGGCCGCAGAAGGATCTTCGGGAGCACCGTCGACTACGTGCTCAAGCACAGTCCGACGCGGGTCATGATCGCCGCGGGCCGCCGGGCGGCGTGACCACGCTCGCAATCTCGGTCGTGCTCGTCCTTCTGGGCGTAGCGATCATCATCCGGACGATCGCGGCCGGCGTCGGCGGCGGTCTCGGGCTCGTGATCGGCGCGCTCTTCATCCTTGCGGGCGGGTTACGGGTGTACTTACTGAGACACCGTGGCTAGGAAGCTTCCAGGCCTCGAGCGCGTCCTCGACGTTCCCTCATTGGCGGCGGTCGCCTACGGGGAGATCGCCTCCTCGCTCTACTTCGCGCTCGGGGTCGTCGCCCTGTTCGCGCTCGGCTTTACGCCGTGGGTCCTCCTGGCCGTCGGGCTGCTCTTCCTCCTCGTCGCCTTGTCGTATGCCGAGGGCACGAGCGCGATCCCGGAGCCGGGCGGCGCCGCGACCTTCGTCCGTCGTGCCTTCAACGACCAGGCCGGTTTCCTCACCGGCTGGGCATTGATCCTCGACTACCTGATCGTGATGGCCCTGGCCGGGCTCTTCGTCCCGCAGTACCTCGGGAATGCAATCGGCTGGGAGTGGCTGACCGACGAGCCCTGGGACACCGTCGTCGGCGTCCTCGTGATCCTCGGGATCGCGGTGTCGCGCCTCGTTCGGCGCACGAGTCTCTACCGCGGCGCGATCTTGATCGCCGGACTGGCCCTCGCCTCCCACCTGCTGCTGATCGTGCTCGGCTTCGCGTTCCTCTTCTCGACCGACGCGCTCACAGAGGGTGTGGATCTGGGGACGGCGCCGACGTGGGGTGCAATCGCCTTCGCGCTCCCGCTCGCGATGGTCGCCTACACGGGCCTCGAGACCGTTGCCAACCTTGCAGCCGAGACGCGTGAGCCGGGCAGGACGCTCCCACGGAGTCTCTTCACGGGCATCGGTCTCGTGGTCGCTGTCTCCTTCGCGATCGGGCTGGTCGGGATCTCGGCTTACCCGGCCCATCCCGACCCGGACGGCGTCGGCGGCTGGGCCAGCGACCTCGGCACCGAATGGCTCCGCGCGCCGCTGATGGGGATCGCCGCTGCGCTCGAGGGGCCGCTGCCGCCGTTCGCCGCCGACGCCGTCCGTGTGTTCGTCGGCCTCACCGGCGCACTCGTCCTCGTCGTCGTCGTGACGACGTCGATCTCCGCTGCCGGACGGCTGGCGTACTCGATGGGGCGGCGGCAGATGCTGCCACACACCTTCGGCACGCTGAACCGGAGGACGCTGATCTCGCCGGCGGCCATCGTCAGCGCCGCGCTGATCTCCTCAGCGCTGCTCGTGATCGGACACTTCATCCCCACCGAGGCCGTGCGTTTCCTGGCGGGTCTCTTCAGCTTCGGTGTTCTGCTCGCCTTCACCGCGGCCCAGCTGGCCGTGATCAAGCTCCGCTTCTCCGAGCCTGGCCTGGAGCGGCCGTTCCGCGTCCCGTTCAACGTGCGGATCCGGGGAGCAGACGTCCCGATCCCGGCTCTGGTCGGCGCGCCGCTCACCTTCGCGATCTGGATCGTGACGATGGTGACGCACGACGCGACCCGCATTGCCGGCCCGCTCTGGCTGCTCTTCGGCGCGGTCGTGTTCGTCGCGACCAGGCTGGCCGGCCCCGGGCGCGTGCTGGGCCGCGTGCTGCCGGCGGAACCCGACCTCGTCCCGGACATCGAGGGCGCCTGGGACCGGATCCTGGTGCCGATGAAGCTGGGGCCGATCGGCGAGGAGGTGATCGCCACGGCCATCAAGCTCGCCGAAGAGCAGGGCTCGACCGTCAGCGCACTGCACGTGATCCGAGTGCCGCTCGACAAGCCGCTCGACGCGTCAATGTTCGACGCCGAGGAACGAGCCGAGGCGTCGCTCGCCGAGGCCAAGCTACTCGCCTCGGAGCACGGCGTCACGGTCGAAGGGAAGGTCGCGCGTGCCCGCTCGATCGGCGAAGCGATCGTCGAGGAGGCTCGGCGCGAGGGCGTCGACCTGATCGTGATGGGCTCGGCGCCGCGCTGGCGGCGGCAGTCGCGATTCTTCAGCCCGACGGTCGACCACGTCCTCCGCCATGCACCCTGCGAGGTGATGGTGATCGCCTACCCGCAGGGAGTGCTGGAAGAGGAAACGCTGTCGGTAACCTCCGGCTCGTGAAAGTCCTGGTCATAGGCTGTGGCCGAGTGGGATCGTCGGTCGCTCTCGAGCTCAACCGTCTGGGTTGGGAGGTGACCGCGATCGACGAGAAGGAAGATGCCCTCCAACGCCTCGGCGAGAACTGGTCGGGCGGATTTGTCGTAGGACACGGCATGGACCTGGCCGTGCTCCGCGAGGCGGGCATCGACGAGGCGGACGCCGTCGTCGTCGCGACCGACGGTGACAACACAAACCTCGTCATCGGCCAGGTCGCGAAGAAGCGGTTCGGGATCGAGACGACCGTCGTGCGCGTGCTCGACCCAGCCCGCGCGGTGCTCTACGAGAACCTGGGGCTGTGGACCGTGTGTCCGACCCAGACCGCGATCAAGATCCTGACCGAGGCCGTCGCGTCGTCGGCGGCGCGCGCGGAGGCCCCCGCGTAAACCGATGTACATCGTGATTGCGGGGGGCGGCAAGGTGGGTGCGAACCTGGCGGAGAGCGTGCTCGAGCTCGGCCATGAGGTCACGCTCGTCGAGCAGCGGCGCGAGCGCTTCGAGCTGCTCGAGGAGGAGTTCGAGCACCACGTGCAGCTGGGCGACGCCACCGAGCTGTTCGTGCTCGAGCGTGCCGGGATCGCACGCCCGCCGGACCTCGTCGTGGCGGTCACCGGCGACGACGAGGACAACATGATCATCTGCCAGATCGCCCGCGAGCGGTACGGCGTCGAGAACGTCATCGCCCGCGTCAACGACCCGCGCAACCAGGAGCACTTCGATCTGCTCGGCATCTCGCCGACGGTGTCGGCGACCTCGATCATCCTCGCCATGATCGAACACGAGGTCCCGGAGCACGGGCTCATCCACCTGCTGGAGCTCCGCAAGGAGAACCTCGAGATCGTCGAGGTCCAGCTCGAGTCCGATTCGCCCTGCATCGGCAAGGAGATCTCCCGGATCCAGCTCCCGAGCGGCTCACGACTGATCACCGTGATGCGGGGAGGAAAGGCCCAGATGGCCGACGGTGAAACGCGTCTGGAGCCCGGCGATCAAGTCCTGGCCGTGCTCGAGCCCGGGAAGGAGGAGGAGCTGCGGAGCGTGCTGCTCAAGGGCAAGTGAGCGCGCGGCTCGCCTGCCTGCTCGCGGTCGCGGCGCTCCTGCCGGCGGGCTGCGGGGGCGATGCCGCCGAGGAGGCCGGCCCCGCGGCGCCGGGCGGCTACACCTTCGCCCAGATCGCCTCAGGCTTCGATCAGCCGGTCCACGTGACGACGGCGCCCGGCCGGACCAGCCCGCTCTATGTCGTCGAGCAACCGGGCCGGATCCGGACCGTCCAGGGCGGCCGCATCACCGGCACGTTCCTCGACATCCGCTCCCGGGTCGTCTGCTGCGGCGAGCAGGGCCTGCTCTCCGTCGCGTTCCACCCGCGCTACGCGCGCAACGGACGCTTCTACGTCAACTACACGGCGCCGAACAACCGAGTCGTCGAGTACCGCGGCCGGCGCGCTCGGCGGACCCTGCTCGATCTTCCCGACCCGTACTCGAACCACAACGGCGGCCAAAACATGTTCGGCCCGGACGGGCGCCTCTACGTCGGGACCGGCGACGCGGGAGCGGGCGGCGACCCGGAGAACCGCGCGCAGAACCTCGGTTCCCGGTTCGGGAAGCTGCTGGCCTTCAATGTCGATCGCGGAAGCCCACGGCCGCAGATCGCCGGTTACGGGCTGCGCAACCCCTGGCGGTTCTCGTTCGACCGGCAGACCGGCGACCTCTACATCGGCGACGTCGGCCAGAACTCCTGGGAGGAGATCGACTTCACGCCCCGCAGAAGCCCTGGCGTCGAGAATTACGGCTGGGACGTCTTCGAGGGGCGCGCGCAGTACGAGAGCAAGGCGCCGAACCCGCGAGGCCGGCTCGTACGGCCTGTGAACGTCTACGCGATCGGCGGCGGCCAGTGCGCGGTCGTCGGGGGCTACGTCTACCGCGGGAGAGCGGTCCCGGCGGCGCGCGGCCGGTACTTCTACGGCGACAACTGCAGCGGCAAGATCTGGAGCCTCCGGATCGTCGGCGGGCGCGCGCGGGACGTGCGGCAGGAGTCGGTCAACATCCCGAACGTCTCGTCGTTCGGCCAAGACGGGCGCGGCGAGCTCTACGCCGTCGGCCTCCGCGGCGGGCTCTACCAGCTCCGAGCGCGTTAGCCGGCGCGGCGGCGCCGGACCTGCGGGCCCTGCTGGCCCAGCGAGGCGTACGCGAGCGCCTGCAGCGAGTCGTTTAGAAGCGCGAGCTCGCGGACGACCGGCGCCAGGTGCTCGGCGTTGTCGAGGCGGCGGTTGAGCGCTCTGAGCTCGTCAGTCAGGCGGTCAAGGCGCTCGAGGAGCGCGTCGAGCTGCCTGTCGCCGACATCGCGGGGACCGTCCATGACGCCATGCTAGTCGCCGACCCGGCTAAGGCCGACCCGCCGCGCCAGGTAGATCCCGATGGCGAGGCCGATCGAGTCGATAACGACGTCCATCGGCGACCCATGGCGGCCCTCGACGAAGCGTTGATGCACCTCGTCGCTCGCCGCGTAGGCGAGCCCGAGGAGGAACGCCAGGCCGTCGCGCCGCGTCGCCCAGAGGAGCAGGAAGCCGAGCACCGCGTACTCGACGATGTGAACGGTCTTGGGCAGGACGTACTCCCAGAAGCCGAGATCGGTGCCGAGCGCGGAGATCGACGAGAGGCCGAAAATCAGCCCCGCCCAGACGACCACGGATGCCCAACGCCAAACGGCCGCCTGCACCGAGGTCATACTACGGCCGACAAGAACAGGCGAGCGGAGAGGGAACCCGGTGCGAGTCCGGGACGGTCCCGCCGCTGTAAGAGGAGACGCTCTCCGCCGGAACGCCACTGGCCTGTGGGCCGGGAAGGCGGCGCGAGAGGGAGCCTCGAGTCAGAAGACCTGCCGCCCGCCTGGCATTCGAACCCCTCGCGGAAGGAGGATTCGTGCGGAGAACACTTCTCACGCTCGTTGCGCTGACGGTGCTTGCCGCCACGCTCGTCCCGGCTGCTCTGGCCGCCCGCGTGTCGGTGCGCGTCGAAGGGCGGACGCAGTCGCTCTACGGCGCGCTCGAGACCCGCTTCGAGGCGGGCGCCAATGCGATGACGGCGCTCGACTCGGCCAGCCTGCGCGGCGAGTTCTACTACCACGTCACACCCACCTCGTTCGGCCCGTACATCGACCAGATCGGCCGATACGCGGCCGAGGCGACGAGCGGGTGGGTGTTCAAGGTCAACGGCGTCTCACCGCCTGTCGGAGCCGACCAGGTCCAGCTCCGGGACGGCGACCGCGTGCTCTGGTACTGGGCGACATTCGGCTCCAGCGGCGGCCCGTCGACGCTGCTGCTGGCCCGAACGGGGCGCAACTGCTACCGCGTCGTCGCGGAGAACGACCAGGGCGCGGACCGCGCCGCAGCCGGCGCGCAGCTTCTCGTCGACGGCCGGCGGGTTCGCACCCGCGCCGGCCGCGCCTGCGTCGGACGGCACACGGGGCTCGTCCGGGCGACGATGGCCGGTGCGGTTCGCTCGAACGCGCTGAGGTAGCTCGTGCGCCGGCTCGTCCTCCTCCTCGCCGCCGCCTGCCTGCTCGCGGGGTGCGGGGAGGAGGCGGCCGGCGAAGGCACAGCTCAACTGTGGATCACTCGGGACCGTGGATCGGAGGTCGTGCTGACGGCCACCGTCCCCGCGGGCATCTCGGCGCTGGAAGCCCTCCGGCGCGAGACCGATGTCGAGACCCGGTACGGCGGGCGTTTCGTCCAGTCGATCAACGGCATCGAGGGCGATCTCTCGGCGCGGCGCGACTGGTTCTGGTTCGTCAACGGGTATGAGGGCGACCGGAGCGCCGCCGACTACGACCTCCACGAGGGCGACGTCCTCTGGTGGGATCACCGCAGTTGGGCGGCGCAGCTGCGACAGCCGGTCGTCGTGGGCGCCTTCCCGGAGCCGTTTCTCCACGGCTGGGACGGGAAGCGGCGCCCCGCGGTCGTCCGCGGGCCGCCCGGGGAGACGGGCGAGCGGCTCGCAGAGCTCATCGGAGGCTCGCTGAACAAGGAGCGCGAGGGCGCGAACACGCTGCAGCTCGTCGACGGTTCCGGCTTCCGGGCCCGCGTCAACGGGGCAGCGGGCGACCCGGTCGTCTTCGAGCTCGGAGTGCGGGACGCGAAGCGGCTCCTCCGTGAGCCGTCCGTCGCTAAATACCGCTACGAGGGGCTGCCGTGAGCCCGGTACCCGCGGCTCTGGTGCTCGCTGCGCTTGCGGCCGCTGCGCTGCTGGCCGATCGAACGATCTCCGTCGCGGTGATCGCCGCCGGCCTGCTCGCCGTCTGCACCCGGGCGCCGCGCGGTCGACGCTGGCCCTACCTGCTCGGGACGCTGACCGGGGCGGCGATGCTCTTCATCTTCAGCCCGCTGTTCGCCCGCTACGGCGGCATCGTCTACTGGGAAGGCCCGTCCGTCCCGGTCATCGGCAAGCTGGACGTGACGAGCGAAGAGCTCTCCTACGCGCTCTTCCAGAGTCTTCGGTTCGCGGCGGTCGGCCTCGCGTTCGCCGCCTACGCGCTCCTGATCGATCACGATCGATTGTTGATGGCGGGCGGGCAGCTTCGGCGCTCGGTTCTCGCCATCGCGCTCGCCACTCGGCTCGTGCCGACGCTTGAGCGCGACGCCGCCGGCTTCGTCGAGGCCCTGCGCGGGCGGGGAGTGGCCGTCGAGGGAGTGCGTGGACGGGCACGGCTGATCTCGCCGCTCGTCGCCGGATCGCTCGAGCGCTCGCTCAACCTGGCGGAGTCGATGGAGGCTCGCGGCTTCGGACGGCCGGGCCGGACCCGTGCGCCCTCGCCGCCGTGGACGTTCTGGGACCGCCTCGCGATCGTGGGTGCCGCGCTCGCGGTGATCGGAGGAGCACTGTGGCTCTAGCCAGGGTCGAGGACCTCACGTACGCCTATCCGGGGGCGGCTCGACCGGCGCTCGAGGACATCTCACTCGACGTCCGGCCGGGCGAGCTCGTCTGCCTGCTCGGCTCGTCCGGATCGGGCAAGTCGACGCTGTTGCGGGCCCTCGCCGGGCTCGTTCCGCACTTCCACGGCGGGTCGTTCTCCGGTCGAGTGGAGGTCGCCGGCCGCGACACCCGCAGCACGAAGCCCAGCGACCTGGCAGGCACCGTCGCGATCGCCTTCCAGGATCCGGAGGACCAGGTCGTCTTTTCCGGCGTCGAGGCCGAGGTCGCCTTCGGGCTGGAAAACATCGGCGTCCCTCCCGACGAGATCCATGAGCGGGCGCTCGTCGCGCTCGACCGTCTCGGCGCGGCGCACCTCGCCGGCCGCCGCACCAATGAGCTCTCGGCGGGCGAGCTCCAGCGTGTCTGCGTCGCCTCGGCGCTCGCGCTCCAGCCTCAGCTCCTGCTGCTCGACGAGCCGACCTCGCAGCTCGATCCCGCGGCGGCCGAGGGACTGCTCGATCTGGCGACGGCGCTTGGCTGCGCCGTCGTCGTTTCGGAGCAGCGGCCCGCGCTCCCGCTCGAGCGCTGCGACCGCGTCGTCTTCCTCGATCGGGGACGCATCGCTCTCGATGCGCCGCAGCCGGACGGCGTCGCGTGGCTCGAGGCCGAGCATCCGGCGTTCCTCGCGCACGACCCGGTTCAGGTTGACGACGAGCTCGCGATCGGCGAGCGCGTCTGCCGGCTCGCCGGTGCGTCCTACGCGTACGGCGACCGAGTCGTGCACGTGCCGGATCTCGAGCTGCGCCGCGGCGAGGTCGTCGCACTCACCGGTCCGAATGGCTCGGGCAAAACGACGCTCGCAAAGCTCGCCGCCGGGCTGCTGGAAACTCAGAGCGGTCGGGTAGAGCGCTCGGGAAGAGCCGCCTACCTGAGCCAGGATCCGGGGCGCTACGTCGTCGCCGAGCGGGTGGATGAGGAGGTCGGGCTCGGGGTCGGCGGCGATCTCGGCCGGGTGGGTCGGGCGCTCCAGGCCGTCGACCTGGCGGGGTACGACGATCGCCATCCCCGCGATCTCTCGAGCGGCGAGCGCGAGCGACTGGGACTGGCCTCGGTCCTCGTGACCGAGCCAGACCTGCTCGTCCTCGACGAGCCGACGCGTGGAGTCGATCCGGAGCGCAAGCTCGAGCTCGCCGCCCTGCTGCGCTCCGAGGCGGACGATCGGGCGACCCTCGTCGTCACGCACGATCTCGTCTTCGCGGCCGATCTCGCCGACCGAGTGGTCTCGGCCGAATCTGTGCGGGAGCCGGTTCGTGCCTAGGGCGATCCTCCTCGGAGCCGCGATGCTCACGTTCGCGGGCGGCGCCTTGGCTGCCCTTTCACCCGAGGACGCGGGACTGTCGCTCCTCCTCGTCGCGGTCGCACTCATCGCCTTCGGCTTCGCGTGGCTCGAGTCGGGGCCGGGATCGGCGAAGGAAGTGGCACTTGTCGCCGTGCTCGGCGGTGTTGCGGCGGCCGGGAGAGTGCTGTTCACCGCGGTGCCCGGCGTCCAGCCCGTGACCGTCGTCACCGTGGCCGCGGGCGCCGCGCTCGGGGCCCGCGTCGGGTTCGGTGTCGGCGCGGTCGCCGCTCTCGTCTCCAACTTCTACCTCGGCCAGGGCATCTGGACGCCGTGGCAGATGCTCGCGTGGGGCGGCTGCGGCGTCGTCGGCGCGCTGGCCGCGGGGCTGATCCGCCGGCGCTGGGCGTTCGCCGCGCTGTGCTTCGCGCTCGGCTTCGCCTTCAGCAGCGCGATGGATCTCTGGCATTGGTACACGTTCTGGCCGCACACCTGGCAGGCGCTGACGGTCGTCTACGGGCGCGGGGTCTGGTTCAGCGCCGCGCACGCGATCGGGAACGTGGTCTTCGCGCTCGCGATCGGCCCCGAGCTCAGGCGGCTGCTGGAGCGGTACGGCAAGCGACTTCGGACGGAGGTGGTGTGGGCGTCAAGCTCGCAGCGCTGGCCGTCGCCGCGGTCTTCGCGGCGGCACCGGCCGACTATCTAGCCGCCCGCCAGCAGGCGGACGGAGGCTTCGCGGAGCCCGGCGGCCGGTCCGATCCGGCGCTGACCGCCTGGGCGGTGCTCGGGCTCCACGCCGGCGGGCGGCAACCGGCCCGCTCGCCGGTCGCGTACCTGCGCGATGCGCCGGCGGAGGACACGACCGACCTCGCGCTTCGGATCATGGCGCTGCGGGCGCTCGGCGCGGACGTTGCGGAGCTGACCGCGCGGCTGGAGCGCCAGCGCCGTCCCGACGGGCGGATCGGGTCACTCGTCAACTCGACGGCGTGGGCGGCGTTGGCGCTCGGCCGGCCCGGCCGGCCCACGATCCGCTATCTGCTGCGGGCGCAGCACCGCTCTGGCGGCTGGTCGTGGCTCCCGCGCGGCGCGCCCGACTCCAACGACACCGCCGCGGTGATCCAGGCGCTTCGCGCCTCCGGGGTGCGCGGTCGCCCGATCCGCCGCGGGCTCGCCTACATCCGCCGCCTGACCGCGCCGAGCGGCGGCGTCCGGCTCGTCCCGGGCCGCGCGCCGGATGCCCAGTCGACGGCGTGGGCAATCCAGGCGTACGTCGCCGCCGGGAGCAGGCCACCGCCCGCCGCCTTCCGGTTCCTGTCGTCGCTGCGCCGCTCGGACGGGAGCTTCCGCTATTCGCAGCGCTACGCGGTGACGCCGGCGCTCGTCACCGCGCAGGTGCTGCCGGCGCTGGCGCGGAAACCGTTCCGCTAAGCCACGTCCCCGCCGGGCACTGTCCGGTGTCTGACACCGGTCGTGTCTCCTGTGGGGAACTCCTGCGCCGAGGAGGTCCGGCGCTAGCATCGGCGCGATGGCCGTCGCGTCTCCCGAGACCTACCTGGCAGACCTGAATCCCGCCCAGCGGGAGGCCGTGCTGCATACCGAGGGGCCGCTGCTCGTCGTCGCCGGCGCGGGCTCGGGCAAGACGCGCGTCCTCACGCATCGCGTCGTGCACCTGATCGCCGCCGTCGGCGTCCAGCCGAACGAGATCCTCGCGATCACGTTCACGAACAAGGCGGCGGCGGAGATGCGATCCCGGCTCGAGGACCTGCTTCCCGAGGTTGCGCGCCGCATTTGGATCCTCACCTTCCACGCGGCCTGCGGCCGGATCCTCCGCCGCGAGGCTCCCCGGCTCGGCTACCGGACGAACTTCACGATCTACGACCAGGCCGACCAGGTCCGGCTGGTGAAGCAATGCCTCGAGGAGCTCGAGCGAGACCCGAAGCGGTTTCCGGCCAGGGGCATCCACGAGCACATCTCCACGGCCAAGAACCAGCTGATCAGCCCGGCCGAGTACCGGAATCGGGTCGATTCGTTCTACGACCAGACCGTCGCGGACGTCTACGACCTCTACCAGCGGCGGCTGTTCGAGTCCAACGCGGTCGACTTCGACGACATGCTGATGCTGACGGTTGAGGTGCTCGAGCGCTTCCCCGAAGCGAAGGAGCGCTGGCAGAAAGCGTTCCGCTACATCCTGGTGGACGAGTACCAGGACACGAACCACGCGCAGTACCGACTGCTCCAGCTCCTGGCCGAAAAGCACAGGAACGTCTGCGTTGTCGGCGACCCCGACCAGTCGATCTACGCTTTCCGCGGAGCAGACATTCGCAACATCCTCGAGTTCGAGCGCGACTTCCGCGACACGACCGTGATCCCGCTCGAGCAGAACTACCGCTCGACGAACATGATCCTCCGCGCCGCGAACGCCGTCATCGCCCAGAACAGCGAGCGCAAGCCGAAGAGCCTCTGGTCCGAGCTCGGCGACGGAGAGCCGGTCCGGGTCCTCGAGGTCGAGGACGAGCACGCCGAGGCCCGGTTCGTCGCCTCCGAGATCGCGGGCCTCGTCGACGAGGGCGTGAACGCGAGCGAGATCGCGGTCTTCTACCGGACGAACGCCCAGTCGCGGGTCCTGGAGGACATCCTCGTCCGCCAGGAGATCCCGTACCAGGTCATCGGCGGCCCACGCTTCTACGAGCGCGCCGAGGTCAAGGATCTAATCGCCTACCTCCAGGTGATCGACAACCCGTTCGACACCGTCAGCCTCCAGAGGATCGCGAACCGACCGCGCCGCGGCATCGGCGACGCGTCGCTCGCCCGACTCCAACGCTACGCCGACGGCCACGGGCGCTCGCTCTGGGAGGCGCTCGAGTTCCCCGAGGAGGCCGGCCTGGGCCCGGCACAGGCCCGCGCGGTCAATGGGTTCCGCACGCTGATGCAATCGCTCCAGGCCGGCGCGCTGGAGCTTCGGGTCGACGAGCTGGTCGAGCGCACGCTCGACCGCAGCGGCTACGTGGCCGCGCTCGAGGCGGAGCGGACGATCGAGGCCCTGGGCCGGATCGAGAACCTCCAGGAGCTCGTCGGCGTCGCGCAGGAGTACCAGTCGACCGCTCCGGATCCGAACCTCTCCACGTTCCTCCAGGAGATCTCCCTCTTCTCCGACCAGGACGCGCTTCGCGACCAGCAGAGCCTCGTCACGCTGATGACCCTGCACAACGCCAAGGGACTCGAGTTCAACGCTGTCTTCATGATCGGTATGGAGGAGGGCATTTTCCCGCACTCGCGCTCGATCGAGGAGAACTCGCTCGAGGAGGAGCGCCGGCTCGCGTACGTTGGCATGACCCGTGCCCGGGAGCGGCTGACGCTGACCCATGCCTCGGCCCGGGCGCTCTACGGCAGTCGGAACTACAACCTGCCCTCGCGCTTCCTCGACGAGCTGCCGCAGGACGAGATCCACCGGGAGCGTCTGCGGCCGTCGTCCTGGTCCGGCTATGGATCCCCGACCGCGCGCATCCAGCCGCGCGGCGACGTCCCGACCCTCTCGACCGGCGACTCCGTCCGGCACCAGACGCTCGGCGAGGGGATCGTGACGGCGGTCGAGCCCGGCGGTGTCGTCTGCGTCCGCTTCGCCGGGGAGGGGACCGACCGTCGGCTCGTCCTCGACTACGCGCCGCTGGAGCGAATCGCTTGAGCATCGAGATCCGCGCGATCCGGCCGGATGAGTTTCCGGTCTCCGCGGCGCCGATCAGCCACTACTTCGGGCGTGCTCCGACCCAGGAGTTCGTCGACCGCTTCGAGGCGCTCCTGCCGGCCGACCGGATGCATGCCGCATTCGACGACGGCGCGATCGTCGGCAGCGGTGGAGCGTTTCCGTTCGAGATGAGCGTCCCCGGCGGATTCGTCCGCGCAGCCGGCGTCACGATGGTCGGCGTGCTGCCGACGCATCGGCGTCGCGGCGTCTTCAGCGGTCTGATGCGCACTCAGCTCGACGACGTCCACGAGCGCGGGGAACCGATCGCCTACCTCTGGGCCTCCGACGACGCGCTCTACGGACGCTTCGGCTACGGGATCGCATCGTTCAGCGGCAACGTCGAAGTGCCCCGCGACCGCGCCGTGTTCTACCGCGAGTTCGAGCCGGCGGGCACGATCCGGCTCGTCGACGTGGAGGAGGCAATCGGGCCGTTCAGCGAGGTCCAGCGCCGAGCCGCCGCCCAGCATCCGGGGATGTTCGTCCGAACGCCTGACTGGTGGCGGAACAAGCGTCTCTCGGATCCGGAGTCGGGTCGCGCGGGGGGCGGAGAGATGATGCGCGCCCTTCTCGAGCTCGACGGGCGCCCCGCTGCCTACGCGCTCTATCGCCTGCATTTTTCGGCCGATCGGGGCGTGCCCAGAGGGTTCACGAGCGTGATCGAGGCGGTCGGCGATTCAGCGGAGGCGACCCGAGCGATCTGGCGGTACCTGCTCGACATCGACTGGATGGAGCGGGTACGTGCCGGGCTGCTGCCGCTCGACCACGAGCTCTTTCTGCTCCTCCGCGAGCCGCGGCGACTCGCGTTCAACTACCGCGACGGCCTCTGGGTGCGGCTCGTCGACGTCGAGGCGGCGCTGAACGCGCGGACCTACAAGCCGGGCGATCCGCTCACCATCGAGGTCGCGGATGAGCTGTGCCCGTGGAACGCGGGCGTCTGGCAACTGGGGTCGGACGGGGCTGTACGAAGCACTGGCGAGCCCGAGCTGCGACTCGATGTGTCCGCGCTCGGCTCCGTGTATCTGGGCGGCTTCACCTTCGGCGAGCTGGCGCGGGCGGGGAGGATTAAGGTTCTCGTCGAAGGCGCATTGGACCGGGCAGACGCGCTCTTCCGAGTCGACCGTTACCCATGGTGCCCCGAGATCTTCTGACCAAAGCAGCGGCGCTCGCGGCGATGTTCGTGGCGGGACTCGTCCTCGCGCTCGCCGGGTGCGGCGACAGCAACGGGGGCAGCGTGACGACGGTTACGGAAACGGTCACGACCGCGGGTACGACGACCAACGACGGCACCACGAACGGTGCGACCACGGAAGACACCACCACAGAAGACACGACGACGGCTGAGACCGAGACCGAGACCGAGACGGACTAGCCGGGACTCACAAACCAGCGGTCGTCGTTCGTTTCACTTGGAGTGGCACTTCTCGCTGCGCTTGTCACCGTGCTGCTGTGGGCCTCGGCGTTCGTGGGCATTCGCGCCGCGGGCGAGGATCTCTCGCCCGGCGCGCTGAGCTTCGGCCGGCTGGCGATCGGCAGCCTCCTTCTCGGAGCACTCGCGCTCTCACGCGGCGGACGCTGGCCCGGTCGACCTGAGCTACCGCTCCTTCTCACCTTCGGGGTGCTCTGGTTCGGCCTCTACAACCTGGCACTGAACGAGGCCGAGCAGCGCGTCGACGCGGGGACGGCTGCGATGCTCATCAACGTCGGTCCGGTGCTGATCGCGCTGCTCGCCGGCTTTCTCCTCGGGGAGGGCTTTCCACGGATGCTGCTCGTCGGCTGTGCAGTCGCGTTGACAGGCGCAATCGTCATCGGTCTGGCGACCTCGGAGCGAGGTGTGGCGGCGGGGTGGGGGAGCGTCCTCTGCGTCGCCGCGGCCGCGTTCTACGCCGGCGGGGTGGTCGCCCAGAAGCCGTTGCTCTCCCGAGCCTCGGCGCTGCACATCACCTGGCTCGCCTGTCTGATCGGTCTCGTCGTCTGTCTTCCCTTCGCACCGCAGCTCGTCGACGAGTTGGGCACCGCCCGCCCGAGCTCGATCGCGTGGATGGTGTATCTCGGCACATTCCCGACGGCGGTGGCCTTCACCACCTGGGCCTACGCCCTCTCGCGGACGACGGCGGGCCGGATGGGGGCGATGACCTACCTCGTGCCGCCGCTTGCGATCCTGCTCGGCTGGACGATGCTCGGCGAAACGCCCGCGCTACTCGCCCTCCTCGGCGGCGCACTCTGCCTCGCCGGAGTCGTGATCGCGCGCCGCCCGTCGTTGCCGGTGCGCCGGCGTGAAGCGAGTGTTCAACCGGCTACAATCGAGAGCCAGGGCGGTTAGCTCAGTTGGGAGAGCACCAGCTCGACAAGCTGGGGGTCACTGGTTCGAGCCCAGTACCGCCCACCTAGGAAAGCCCCGCTGAGGCGGGGTTTTCGCTTTCCAGGACGGCAACACGATCTGTGGCGTGTCCGCAAAATGTCCGCACCGGGTTCTTGACAGAGAGAGAGCACGTACTGGCATCCTTCCGAACGTATTGCTCGCGGTGCGTGGCGTCCTAGTGCTCGTCGGACTCCTGGCTGTCGCTTGCTCAGGTGGTGGGAGCGACGAGGAGGGCATCCGCGGCTGTCCCCCCGACTGGCCGGGACCATGGACGGCTTGCGCGGAGGCGCGGTGGGTCGAGCAGGTTGTCGAAGCGGGCGGTTACCGGATCGGAGATAGCGTCGGGACGGGGTCTGCGCTAATTTCGGAGGGCCGGGGCCGGGCGTTCTACGTTTGGGCGACAAGCTCGGGAGCCGGTGACAGTCAGCCCGTTGACGATGGCGTTCGTACCTCGTGGAACGCGCAGGGATTCACCTTTTGGGTGGCGTCCGGTCCAAGCAACACCGACGTAAAGCCGACGTTCGATGAACTCAAGCCTGTCGTCGCGGCCAGCATGCGGATTCGTCCGCCTCCGGCTGGCGAGTAGCAGCAGCCTTAGGCACGGCCGCCTGCCCTCCGGACCCGGTGTGGCGATCCGATCCGACAGGCCAGAATGGTGTCATGGGCGACAACATGACCGGTGGGGCTGCACGACCTGCGGCACTCGTTCGTCGCGGTCGCGTTTGACCGGGAGCTCACCGCCCCGGAGATCGCTGCGCTTGCCCGGCATGCCAACCCGAAGGTGACGCTCGGGCTCTAGGTGGGGCTCACCGACGAGGGCCGTGGGAAGGCGGTCACGTCGGCGTGTCGGCGAACGCTGGGGCTGCTGTAGGGTGGGCGCGATTCTGCCTGGAACGTCCCGGCCGGCGAACGGAAGGAGGGACCGATGGCAACGATCGTCGTCGGAACGGACGGGTCCAAGGGCTCCGAGGCGGCCCTCTCGGAGGGCTTTGACCTCGCCAAGCGGCTGGGCGCAAAGGTGCTGGTCGTAGCCGTCGCGGCGCACACATCCGACCTCCTGGGTGGCTCCGTCTACAAGCACAAGGTCAGCGACCACCTGAACCGAGCCCGCGCAGCCCTGGACGCCGCGAGGACGATGGCCGAAAAGGCCGGAGTCGAGGCCGAGTTCGAGGTCTTCGAGGGCGACGCAGCGGAGGAGATGGCGACGATCGCCGAGAGCCGGGACGCCGACCTCGTCGTCGTGGGGACCCGGGGCCACGGTGGCATCGCCGGCTCGCTTCTCGGAAGCGTGTCGGCCGACGTCGTCCGCCGCTCGAAGAGGCCGGTGGTCGTCGTCCACGAACCGAGCTAGCGAACCGGCAAGAGGCGGGCGGGCACCCGGGCCCCTCGTTTTTCTCCGCCGACCACAAAGTGGGGAACCTTCGGCTCGCCGGGAGGCCCACGGTAGATGGCCGACGTCCTCGGACGCGAGAATGACACTAATGTTGGCTTAGTCCAGTCTTGGTGAGCGGAGGTAATTCGTGCGATTGGAACTCGGCAGCCCTGTGCATTGCACCGATGGGCCCTTCGGTGAGGTCGCCGACGTCGTCGTTGATCCGACCAAGCGGCGCCTCACCCACTTGGTTGTCGAGCCCCACAACGATCACGGCTCTGCGAGGCTCGTTCCGATCGAGCTCGTCAGCGCCCAAGAGGGGCCGCCTCCGGCCGTCGCGCTCGGATGCACCGTGGAGGAGGCCCGCGGCCTCGAGCCTGTGAATGAGTTCGCCTACCTCCGACTCGGCGAAGCGCCGAAAGAAGATCCGGGATGGGACATCGGCATCGAGAGCGTGCTCGCGCAGCCGTACTACGGCTACGGCACCCCATACGGCTACGAAATGGGACCGATCGAGCCCGACCCCCACGTCTCGATGACGTACGACCGCATCCCCAAGGGAGAGGTCGAGATCCGGCGGGCAAGCGAGGTCACTTCAGCCGATGGCCACTACATTGGCCACGTCGACGGGTTCCTCGTCGACAGCGGGGACGCCATCACCCACTTCGTTCTCGAACGAGGCCATCTGTGGGGCAAGCGGGAAGTGACGATCCCGATGGGCGCAGTTGCTCGTGTTGACACGGACGCGGTCACGCTGACGCTCACGAAGGACGAGGTCGGCGAGCTCCCGTCCGTCCCTGTGCACCGCTGGCTGGGCTAGGCGCCTGCCAGGCGACATGCTCGACGTGGCTGAAAGGGCCGCTAGCGCCTAGCTTCGGTTCGTCCTAGGCTCGAAGAAGGGGGCCGGCTCGGCGTCAGCGAGAAGTGCGTTCGGATCGTCCCGGCCACCCTGACGCCGTTTTGCGCGCCGCGGTGGGTGGAGCCGCGCCGCGGCGATCAGGCGGATCACGGACCGCGCATGACGGTGACCATCTCGCCGAGAGGCCACTCCTTGACGAAGTCCTCGCGCCCTTCCACTCGCAGCGAAACCCGGACGGTCGCTTCGGTTCGATCGATCGGCCGCACCACCTTGGCCTCGACTTCACCTCCCTCCTCCGGGAAGTCGATCAGCACGACATCCTCGATCTCGAGCCGCTGCACGGCGATTTCCATCGCCATCACGAAAGTGTATTCACGGGCCGGGTAACTGCCGCCGGCCAGTGGCGATCCTGGACTGCGATCTTGCGCGCCATCCTGGCCGCCGCCGTGCGATCCCGAGTCAGGTGGCGGCCGGACGAAGCGGTTCCGACCCGTCCCAACCCTCGGCGCCCCCGCGCACCATCTGGAAAAAGTCGCGCAGTCCCTGGCTGTCGACGTGGACCTCGATGTCGTGGCCCAACGAGGCGGACGCATCGTGGAAGGTGATGTCGAGTTCGCCGAGCTGGGCGCTGAGGTACTCCAGTAGCCCGCGGTCCTCGAGTTCGCGCCGAAGGTCCTCTACTGATGCCGGCGGTACCGCCCAGGCGACGTGATGAACCCCTGGTCGGACGCCTGAGAAGCGGCCCTCGATCCGCTCCGGAACGAGGCGGACTATCTCCATCAGCTCGATCGGGCCGCCGCCGCAGTAGCCGAACGCCGAGTGATGGACGAACTCCGCCGGCCGCCTCGATTCCCATACCTCGACAAGCTGGGGTCACTGGTTCGAGCCGAGTACCACCCACGTAGGAAAGCCCCGCAAAACGCGGGGCTTCTTCGGGTCATTCAAACTCGGGGGATGAAGCTCTGGCGTCTCACCCGCGCGGGCCACACTGCGCTCGACGGGACGGGGACGCTGCGGCATGGTGGGCGCTATTCGCCGCCGGGGGTGCCGGTGGTGAACTTCGCTTCCGAGGCCGGCCTCGCCGTCCTGGTGGCATTGCGCTACCTGCCCGGCGATCCGGCCGGGGCTCCCGACGATTACGTGCTCGGGTGGACCGAGGTCGATGCCACTCCCGAACGCGTCCCGGACGAGCAGGGCGAGCAGGCGAGCCGCGTTTTCGTCACTCGCTGGCTGGAGGAGCGCCGCTCCTTGCTCGCCGCGGTGCGCTCGAAGGTCCTGCCCGAGGCGGACGTCGTGATGATGAACCCAGCTCACCCCGATGCGGCGCGAGTGTCACCGCTCGTCACGCGGCCTTTCAGCTTCGCCGAGTGCCTGCACACCCCGCCGATGAAGGCCCGCTCCAAATCCGAGGGCTGAGGGATGAGCACGAGGTCAAACACGCCGTAATTCGCTCGCCGCGGCAGAGCGGCACCGATCGAGGCGACCAGAGGCTCGCGCTGGCGCGACCGCTTCCGCAGCGGTCTCGGGTGGCGCGTAGGTTTCGCGGGGCGTTCTTGCGAGTTGGCTTTGGTCGGATTGGTGCATTAACGGGCAGATTCGGGATAGGCTCGCGCGGTCGAAATGCCCGTCGTCGCCTTCAGAGACATTCTCGACCCCGCCTTCGAGGAGAGGTACGGCGTCGCGGCCTTCAACGTCGTCGACGACGTCAGCCTGCGGGCGGTGATCGACGCGGCTTCCGAGCTCGACTCCCCCCTGATCGTCCAAACGTCCCTCAAGACGGTGAAGTCGATCGGGGCCAAGGTGCTCTACGAGATGTTCTGCGCTATGGCCGAGGATGCACCCGTGCCGATCACTCTTCACCTCGATCACTGCCCCGACCGCGAATGGGCGACCATCTGCCTGAAGACGGGCTGGAACTCGGTCCTGTTCGACGGCTCCCATCTGGACATCGAGGAGAACACCCGCCAGACGGCCGAGGTCGTCGAGGAGGCGCGCGAATACGGCGCGGACGTCGAGGGTGAGATCGAGAGCGTCAGGGGGGTCGAGGACGACGTGGGCTCCGACGAGGCGGGCGACGTACATCCGGTCGAGGTGTCGCTGAAGTTCATCGAGGAGACCGGGGTCTACGCGTTCGCGCCGGCGATCGGAACGGCGCATGGGCTTTATGCGTCAAGCCCCAAGCTCATGCCCGAGCGGGTGACTGCGATCGTCGAGCGGGCGCCGATTCCCCAGGTGCTGCACGGCGGAACCGGGCTCTCACCGGAGCAGTTCAAGGATCTCATCTCGCGCGGCTGCGCCAAGGTGAACATCTCGACAGCCCTGAAGATCGCCTTCGTCGACTCCTTCCGCGAGTACCTGGAGGCAAATCCCACCAAGCACGATCCCCCGTCGCTGCTGAAGAGCGCGAGCGACGCGGTGCGGGCGATGGCCATCGAGCACATGCGGACCTTCGGCTCGGTGGGCAAGGCGCGCACAGTCGTAGGCGGCTGATGCCGGCGTTGTTCTTCGACTGCGACGGCGTGCTCGCGGACACCGAGCGCTTCGGGCATCTGCCGGCGTTCAACGAGACGTTCGCGCAGGAGGGACTGCCGGTCCGCTGGTCGGAGTCGGAGTACGCCGAGAAGCTGTTGATCGCCGGCGGGAAGGAGCGCATGGCGTCGCTGCTGACGGATGAGTTCGTGCGCGAGAACGGACTGCCGGCCGATCCCGAGGGCCAGCGGGAGCTGATTGCCCGCTGGCACAAGACGAAGACCGCGGCCTACAAGGCTCGCGTTCACGCCGGCCAAGTGCCCGGCCGTCCGGGCGTGGCCCGCATCGTCGACGAGGCGCTCGCGGCCGGGTGGATCCTCGCGGTCGCCTCCACGTCGGCGGAGGAGTCGGTGCGCGCAACCCTCGAGCACGCCGTCGGCGACGACAAGGCAGCCCACTTCAGCGTGCTGGCCGGCGACGTCGTGCCGGCCAAGAAGCCCGACCCCGGCATCTACCTGCTGGCGCTGGAGCGCACCGGGGCCGACCCGCACGAGACGGTCGTCATCGAGGACTCGCGCAACGGTCTCCTCGCGGCGGTGGCCGCGGGCCTGCGTTGCGTCGTCACCGTCAGCAGCTACACGGGTGCCGAGGACTTCTCGGAGGCCGTGCTCGTGGTATCGAGCCTCGGCGACCCGGGCGAACCGGCTCAGGTCCTCGCCAATCGAAGCCCCGCCGAACCCGGGCCGTACCTCACACTGGACGACCTTCAGGCGTGCCTGCGGGTCCCTGCCCCAAGGGAGGTCACATGAGCGACACCGCCCTGCGCGACGCCGAGCAACTGGTGCGAACCATCGCCGACACAGCTGTGGAGAACGAGAAGTACTTCTGCGACCTCGATGCTGTGGTCGGCGACGGAGACTTCGGCTACTCCCTGGCCCGGGGCTTCGGCAAGGTGATCGACGATTGGGACGCGATGGAGTACGAAGACGTCTCCGGTCTGTTCAAGAAGACGGCGCTCGTGCTTTCGGGTCGTGTCGGAGGGGCATCGGGTCCGATCTGGGGTACCGCGTTCCTGCGCGCCGGCACGGCGCTCAAGGACAGTCCGGATCCTTCGGCAGAGGATGCGGTCGCTGCGCTCCGCGCCGCGATCGAAGGAATCAAGCAGCGCGGGGAGTCGGACCTCGGCGACAAGACCCTGCTGGACGCCCTAATCCCCGCAACCGACCGGCTGGAGCAGGAGTTCGCGGGCGGCGCCAGCGCATCGGACGCCCTCGCGGCGGCCGCCGCGACCGCGCGCGAGAGCGCCGAAGCGACCAAGGGAATGCTCGCCAAGAAGGGCCGAGCCGCGTACTCGGGCGAGCGCAGCAGGGAGTCCGTCGACGCCGGCGCCATCGCGATCGCGGTGCTCTTCGAGCGCGTCAGCACCGCCTGGCGTCCCACCACCGTCTAGGCCCGGGCGACCGGGCGGAGGAGGAGTTACATGAAGAAGTTCGTCAACGATCCGCAGGAGTTCGTTCCCGAGATGCTCAAGGGAATCGAGCTGGCGAATCCGGGCAAGCTGCGCTATGTGCCCGAGTACAACCTGATCATGCGGACGGACGTTCCGCGCGACGACAAGGTGTCAATCATCCAGGGCTCGGGCTCCGGGCACGAGCCCGCTCACGTGATGGCGGTCGGCCCCGGGATGCTCGACGCGGCCTGCCCAGGCGACGTCTTCTCCGCTCCACCTTCGGACTACGTCTACGAGACAAGCAAGCTCCTGAACAGCCCCAAGGGCATCTTGCACATCATCAACAACTACACCGGCGACAGAATGGCCTTCGACATGGGCCGTGAGCTCGCCGAGGCCGAGGACATCGAGATCGGCACGGTAATCGTCGACGACGACGTGGCTGTCAAGGACTCCACCTACACGGTCGGGCGCCGCGGCGTGGCCGGCAACTTCTTCGTGATCAAGGCACTCGGTGCGGCATCGGACCGCGGCGACGATCTGCAGTCGCTCGTTGCCCTCGGAGAACGCGTCAACTCTGTCACGCGGTCGATGGGCATGGCGCTCACCTCCTGCACGCCTCCCGCGAAGGGCTCACCGCTGTTCGACCTGGGCGACGACGAGATCGAGATGGGCGTCGGCATCCACGGCGAGCCCGGCCGCCGCCGCGAGAAGCTGACGACCGCCAACAACATCATCGACGAGATGCTCGAGGCGGTGGTCACCGACCTGCCCTACGAGTCGGGCGACGAGGTCGCGCTGATGATCAACGGCCTCGGCGGCACGCCGATCTCGGAGCTCTACATCCTGTATGGGCGCGCGCACGAACAGTTGCAAGAGCGCGGCGTCAATGTGTGGCGCTCCTACGTGGGCGAGTACTGCACGTCGCTCGACATGGCAGGAGCATCGGTGACCCTCGTCAAGGTCGACGACGAGCTCAAGGGGCTGCTCGAGGCGCCGGCCGAGATCGCGGCTCGCGTCTTCTAGAGCGGTAGCTCCAGCACCGCGCCGTGCGCCAGCGCGGACTCTGCGGGCACGGACGCCCCGGAGTCCGCCAGCGCGGCGCGGATCGTGCCGGCGTGTGCGACCACGAGCGCCGGCGACGGCCCGGCCCTGACTTCTGAGAGCGCCGCCCTTGTGCGCGCGCGCTGCTCGGCGATCGACTCACCGCCCGGGAACCGGAACGAGGGGTCACCCGAGATGAAGGCCGCGTGCAGGTCGGGGCTCTCCTCCGCAAGGTCCACGATCCGCCGGCCCTCCCAGTCCCCGCGATCTGATTCCACGAGCTCATCGAGCACGACCGGCTCGAGCCCGAGCGTCCGCCCCACGACCTCCGCCGTCTCCCGCGCGCGCCGCAGCGGCGAGGTCCACACGGCCACGACCCCGGCATCCCGCAGGCGTCCGGCGAGCGCCTCGGCCTGGGTGACCCCCGCCGGGCTGAGCGGCGGATCGCGCCGTCCAAGGATCCGCCCCTCCGCGTTCTCCTCCGTCTCGCCGTGCCGGGCAAGCCACAGAGACATGGTGGGACGGTACGCGAACCGCGATGTCGTCCTGTGTATCGGACCGGTGTACGGGCCTAGGTCATGCAGCCGACTAGCGAGACCGGGTGTGTAGGGTCGTTGTCCCCACGAAAGGACGCGACTCATGGCCGCATCAGCGAACATCGTCCTTGTCCACGGAGCCTGGGCCGACGGCTCTTGCTGGAGCGCCGTAATCGAGCGCCTGCAGGCCGACGGCTATAACGTCACCGCCCCTCAGATTCCGGAGACTTCGCTTGCGGATGACGTCGCGAGGGTCCGCCACGTGCTCACCCGCCAAAGCGGCCCGACCATCCTCGCCGGCCACTCCTACGGAGGCCAGGTCATCACCTCTCTCGGCACTGACGCACCGAACGTCGTCGGCCTCGTCTACATCGCGGCCTTCGGGCTCGACGAGGGTGAGTCGATCGGCGCCCTGCTACAGGGGGGTCCTCCGACCCCGGCACTGGCGAATATCGATGTCGACTCGAAGGGCTTCGCCTGGCTCCCCGAGGACGATTTCCTCGGTCACTTCGCCGCCGATATCGACCCGGTCAAGGCGAAGGTCATGTACGCCGTGCAGCAGCCTCTGCCCTTGTCCACGTTCGACGACGTCATGGGCACCCCAGCGTGGAAGTCACTGCCCTCGTGGTATCTGGTCGCCGAGAACGACGAGGTGATTCCACCCGATGCCGAGAGGCAGTTCGCACAGCGGATGGGCGCCGACACGATCGAGGTCGTGAGCGGACACTGCGCGATGGTCTCCCACCCGGAGGAGACGCATGAGCGGATAGTGACTGCGGCGAACGCTGTCGCCGTGCCCGGGTAGGGGCAGGGGCCTCATGCAGTTCGACCGGCACACGCTCGTGCTGCTCGTGCGTCCGCCCGATGCACCGGAGCTCACGGACGAGGAGGCGGCCGAGCTCCAGGATCGGCATCTCGCCTACCGAGCCGATCTGCGCGACCGCGGCTACCTCATCGGCGGAGGGCCGCTCGTCGACCAGGACGACGAGCGCCTGCGCGGCATCTCGATCATGATGTGCGACCCTGAGACGGCGCGTCGGCTCAGCAACGAGGACCCGGCGGTCCGGGCTGGCCGGCTCGCGGTCGAGGTGATGACGTGGATGGTTCCCGCGGGCAACGTCCGCTTCGAGAACGTGCCCGCGCCGCGGACGATGGCCGAGGCGGCGGAGGACTGACGACCGCCTGTCCGGCAGCGGGCAGCAGACGGGCGCCAGGAGTGAGAGCATCGCCGCGAAAAGAGGGCGGCGCGGCTGCCGCAGCCGCCTGTGACACCGAAGGAGGCTCACCTTCGATGCAAGCGAAGCCTACGACGTACGTCGACGTCGACGCCGCCGCCCGGTTTCTCGCCGGCCACGCCCGGGTCCTCGACCGTCGTCGCTTCGAGCGGCTCTTCTCCGACGGAGACGCTCGATCCGTGCGCGACGCAGTCGCCGCTTTCCGCAACTCCGACGGCGGATTCGGTCACGCGCTCGAGCCGGACGGGCGCATGCCGGCCAGCCAGCCGCCCGCGGTCGCGATGGCTCTGCGCACGCTCGACGAGGCCGACGCATGGGACGAGGAGCTTGTCGCGGGCGCATGTGAGTGGCTCACGGCCAACGCGCCCGCCGAGGGCGGAGCTTCGTTCGTGGAGCCGACGGTCGAGGGCTGGCCGCGCGCTCCGTGGTGGGAGGCGGAGGATGAGCGGCCGGCATCACTCTTCACCACCGGGGATATCGCGGCGACGCTGCATGCGCGCCGTGTCGAGCATCGGTGGCTCGATCCCGCCACGGACCTGCTCTGGCGGCGGATCGACGAGCTCGACGACCCAGGCCCATACGCGTTCCGCGGCGTGCTGAAGTTCCTCCAGCACGTGCCCGATCGCGGCCGGGCGGAGCAGGCCTTCGAGCGCGTCGGGAGGCTGCTGTTCGACCGGGACATGGTCGCGCTCGACCCCGACGCCGAGGGCGAGGTTCACACGCCGCTCGATTTCGCCCCGAACCCCGACTCGATCGCCCGTCGTCTCTTCGACCAGCCGACGATCGAGGCACACCTCGACCACCTCGCCGGGAGTCAGGCAGACGACGGAGGCTGGACGTTCAACTGGCTGGCTTGGTCGCCGGTCGCCGCGAGCGAGTGGCGCGGGTCGCGCACCGTGGACGCTCTCCGCACCCTCCGGGCCAACGGTCGTCTCTGAGCGGGGCCCCCATCCTGGTTGTGGACGACGACCCTTCCCGCGGGTGACGCCGCTCTAGCGACGATCACGCGGGCGCTGTTGCCCGTCTTCGAAGGTAGTCGAGCTCCAGGCCCTTCATCAGCCACGAGGCGCCGAACGCCCAGACCGCCACCCACTCGCCGATCAGCAGCGACTCGCTTGGCCCCCATTCTGTGAGCATGTCGACGCCGATCCCGACCAGCGCCGCGACGATGAAAATGGCGCAACCCCAGTGGTACCACCGCCAGAACCTCGGCGAGCGCTTCCCTTGCTGAGCAGGTCGGCGGCCTTCCCGCACTCCGTACAAGAAACTGATCACAGCGAGCGACAGAATGAAGAGAAAGGCACCGCCGAAGTGGACTCTCTCCACGCTCGCCTCGCCGAGCTTTTCCTGAAGCGGCGTGGGCTTGGCCACCTGCGTCGGCAGCCCGGTCGGAAACACCGCCACGGCGAGCACGGCAACTGCGGCGACGATGCTCAGCGTATTGTCCAACGAATGTTCGGCAACCTTGTACGTGAAGAGGAAAACCCCGATTGCGCTCAGCACACCGACGAACAGCTCCCGCGTCCCGGAGTAGTAGTACGCACTGAGCGAATCGCGCAGGTCGCCACCTAACCAGAGGTCGCCGAGCACGAGCCAGAGTGGGAGCGCGACGCCGAGCGCACCGACAACGATGCGCAGGATCAAGAACGAGCGTATGTACCGACCGGTCTCTCGACCTATCGGCCGCGGTTCGAAGGTGATGTCCGGCGTCAGGAAATCGGGCGTCCTGGCAACGAACGTCCTCAACCGCGCCGGGAGCCTTATTGGCTGACCTGGGACGGCGTCCGCCACCGCATTGCCACTCACAAGACCCATCGCTCGCATCTCCTTTCGCTATCCCACATACAACGACCGTACGGCGCCCGGCTCCCGCCGTCGTTCACGAAGAAGACCCAGCGAGCGTCAAGCCCGTCACACTTCGGGCTGGGCGTCCGCAGGCTCTCAGCTCGCGGTCGCCAGTGCCCGGCGGACGCGATCGCCAAGGAGTGCCAGCCGCTCGACCGGCTCGTTGCTGAACACGAACCGGACCTGACGATCGGCGACCTCGCCGCCCCACCCGCCCATCGGCGTGGCGGCGACCTTCTCTTCGAGCAGACGATCGGAGACCTGCACAGGGTCCAGGCCAAGGGCCGCGACGTCGAGGAGCAGCGACCAGCCGCCCGCCGCGGACGCGACCGGAAGTCCGTCGAGTTGACGAAGAGTCTCGTCGCGCCGCCGTTGCCATTCGGCGTTTGCCTCGGCGAGGCCGTTGTCTGGCAGCTCGAGCGCCACGCGCGCGCCGATCTGGGCGAAGCCGCTGGCCAAGAGACCGCTGTAGATGTGCACGCGGGCGACGTCGTTCACGAGCTCACCGGGAGCGACGACCCAGCCGATCCGCCAACCGATCATGCGCTGCTCCGCCAGGACGTCACCCACGGTGATCGTCCGATCGCGCATGCCGGGAAAGGCGGCAGGGTGGATGACCTCCCGGGCGTCGAACAGCACACCTTCGTAGGTAGCCCAGTAGACGAGCCGGAGATCGCGGCTGGTCACGACGTCCACGATCGCCTCCCACTCCTCGCGGGACGCGACCCAGCCGCTGGGAAAGGACGCGTTGTTGACGAAGATGGCGCGCGTGCGGTCGGTGACCGCCGCTCGGAGCGCGTCCGTGTCGAGGCGCCACCAGCCGTCGACCACACGCAGCGGCGCGAGGCGTGGGACGGCGCCGACGAGCCGGACGCGGTTGATCATCCCCGCGTAGGTCGGGTCGGTCACGATGACCTCGTCGCCGGGGTCGGTGACCGCGTACAGCGCGTCGAGCATCGCCACCCCTTCCCCCGGGACGATGACGATCTCCCGCCGACCGTCGTAGCGAGGTCCGCCGCGCCCCTCGATGAACGCCGCGACTGCCTCCTTCAGGTCATCGCGCCCCGTGAACGGGAGCCAGCTGTTCGCCTCGTCCTCGCCGATCGCCGACCGGGTCGCAGCCATCGCCGCAGCCGGCGGCGGGATGTCGGTGTCGAGGTTCTCGAGGCGAAGGACGTCCGGGTCGTCGCCCGCGGCCGCCGCGACACGATCGATGCTGAAACCGGGAATCTGGTCGAGACGCCGAACGCTCATTCGAACCTCCAGTCGATAATGGTGGCCTCATGCCGTCGATCGAGCAGCGAGTGATCCCGATGCTGTCGTACGAGGATGTCGGACGCGCGGCCGATTGGATCTCCGAGGCGTTCGGGTTCGAGCAGCGCGAACGGTTCTCCGAGGACGACGGAACCGTCAGCCACGTGACGATGGCGCTCGACGACGCCGTGGTCTTCCTGGGCTGGCCGGGTGGCGGCTACCGGAGCCCGAAGGGACACGCCGAGGAGTGTGAGATTGCGAGAGAGATGCTCGACACGCCGTACGTGGTCGACGGGGTGATGGTCTACGTCGACGACGTCGACGCCCATTTCGAGCGTGCCCGCGCGGCTGGGGCGACCATCCTCACGGAGCTCGAGGACAACGTGAACGTCGGCCAGCGCCAGTACCGCGTCGAGGACGTCGAGGGCCACCGCTGGATGTTCGTCCAGCCCACCTGATCTGGGCCCGCTCCTCGGCCTTGGCTGAGGTTTGTGAACGCACGGCGACGGGTAGGCCCGAACCAACGCCGCAGTTCGAACAAAAGGGGGAACCGAGCATGAGCCTAAGAGCCATGCGGCGGGCGCTCGCCGTTTTCTCGCTGTGCGCGCTGGGATTGACCGGCGCCGCGGCGGCTGAGAACGACCAGGCCCGCGGTATCGACCCGAACCAAGGCGAGAGCCTGGTCGAGGTCACTCTTCAGAGCAAGGCGGCAGCCGAGCGGCTCCAGCAACGAGGCTGAGTCGTACGGCGTCGCCTTCAACGAGCACTACCTCCGCCACAACCCGAGCGGGACCGTCACGGTCACCGTCTTCGGAACCGACGACGAGCTCGCTGCGCTCGAAGCAGCCGGCTACGAGGTCGGCGAGGCGATCGAGGGCCCGCGCATCTGGCGGGCTCGGGTCGCGGAGCTTCAGACCGAAGTCCGCGCGGAGAGCCGTGCGGAGTCGGCGGCGCTCGACGAGAGCGTGACGCCGCAGTCCCATCAGGACGAGATCGTCGTCCTGCGGGTCGACTACTTCGAGAACTACGCCGGCCGCTTCCTGTCGGTCGAGGCCAAGGATCGCCTCGGCGGCTCGACCGAGACCGGCGCGGACTACGTCGGCCCGGCGCTGTCACTGTCGTGGAACATCGGCAACGGGCCCATCGCCTCCCCGCCGAGAGTGATGGGCGTGAACATCGACCCGGACACGACGCCGGATACGTACATCGAGCATCGGGAGCTGGTCCGGATCGGCGGTGCAGGCAGCACCGATCCGGCTCGGCCGACCCGCATCCGGATCGGCTCGAGCACCGGAGTCGCGATCGAGGCCGACGTCAACGTCGTGGCTCGGCGGCGGCCTGCCTCCGATGAGCGGCCGGCTTCCTGAAGGACTTCACGACCCGCTACCTCGACCCGACCGAGGTCTACGCACGCTTCGGCGACCTCGCGGCCGAGTTCCCGAACATCTCGCAGCTGATCACGCTGCCGAACCGGACGAACGGCTACCAGCGCAGGGCGCAGGCGATCATGAGCGGCACGACGGGCCCGGGGAGCACACCTCCGACTGCCCAGCAGGGCGGGGCCGTCGTGCTCACCTCGCGTGCCTTGGGCCACGAGGGCGGGAACGACCTCACGGCCGAGTTCCGCAACCCCGGCGTCGCCGAACTCGCCGCTCAGCGTGACCGTCACCGGCAACGACATCGTCGTCAGCCTCGCCACGGACGCCGCCGGAGCACTCACGAGCACGGCCGCGCAGGTCGTCGCGGCGATCAACGCCAACTCAGCGGCGAACGCCGCTCGCCGTCGCCCAGACGTTCCGCGGGAACGTCGGCGCGGGGATCGTCCAGCCCCGGGCGAAGGTCAACCTGTCGGACTTCCTGACCACCACGACGAACGCCCACGTCCCGCGGGGGCCGTTCCAGTACTCGGTCCTGCGGATCGGCAAGAGGCGCGACGGCTCGAAGGTCGGCGTGTTCCTCTACTGCCAGCAGCACGCCCGCGAGTGGGCGACGCCGCTGACCTGTCTCGAGACCGCCGAGCAGCTGCTCCGCAACTACGCCATCGACCCGAAGACGCGGCAGCTCGTCGACAACCTCGACATCTTCATCCTCCCGTCGTCGAACCCGGACGGCGCGCACTACTCGATCCACAACTTCAACTCGCAGCGGAAAAACATGACGAACTACTGCGTCGAGGGCGGGAAGGAGACGGACGATCCGTTCGCGCCGAACTTCTGGGCGCCGAGGGTGAACCCCGGAACCGGGCTCCCGTACGTCAACACCGATCCGGCCTCCCGGAACGCGTGGGGCGTCGACGAGAACCGCAACAACACCGTCGGAACGATCTTCGACGGCTACATCGGCGCGTCGTACTCGTGCACGAGCGATGTCTTCACGGGCCCGGCCGAGGCCTCCGAGCCGGAGATCAAGAACGAGCTCTGGGTCGCGGACACGTTCAAGAACATCAAGTTCTCGAACAACATCCACAGCTTCGGCGGCTACTTCATGTGGGCACCGGGCACGTACCTGCCGGACCGCTCGGAAGGCGAAGCCGTCCACGCGAACATCGGCATCGAGAAGTACTTCTTCGCCGCCGGCGACCGGATCCTGAACCGGATCAAGGAGCATCGGGCGACGGCGATCCTTCCCGAGCGCACAGGGCCGATCGCCGACGTGCTCTACTCCGCGGGGGGCAACAGCGCGGACGAGCACTGGTACCGGCGCAACGTCATCGCCTACAGCTTCGAGACGGGCGCCGACCGCTACGTCAACACGTCGCTCAGCGTCGCGTCCGACGCCGAGGCGACCGGAATCCGGGCGCAGAACCGGAACGGCTACGACACGGGCGACCAGATCGTGGTGGATGAAGGGACCGCGAACGCGGAGACCCGCATCGTCGCCTCGGTGGTGAACCCCAATCCACCGAGCCCGGCCCCGAACGTCCTCCTGACCGAGCCGCTCTCGCAGGCCCATGCGGTCGGCGCGGTGCTCGGCGGCGGGACGCTCCAGCAGGGCGTCGGCTTCCAGCCGGACTACTCGACCGAGGGCAAGCACGAAGCGCTCGAGTTCGCGGCCGGAAACTACGGCCTGCTCGAGTCGGCGTTCGACTATGCCCGCGACCAACTCCGCCGCGGGTGCGGATGACCGGCCCGATCGTGTCTCGTTCGCCGATCGAGACCACGTTCGAGTTCGTGAACGAGCCGTCGGTCATCCACTACACCACCAACGGCTCGAGGCCGACCGAGGCGTCCGCGCTCTGGGACTCCACGGGGCCGCGCGAGCCGGGCGAGACGTTCCACCTCACGAAGACGACCATGTTCAGGTGGCGTGCCGAGGACATCAAGGGCAACGTCTCCCAGGGCGTGCATCTCTTCGTGATCCTGGGTAGCAACTAGCAACGAGCAATGGCGAGCGGCTCGCCTCGGCGAGCCGCTCGCTCCTTCATGGCCAAGACTCCGTCCACCGCTCTCCGCCTCCTCGTGGTCGCCGTCGTCGGCGCCCTCGCGGTGGGGTCGGCGGTGGCGGTCTTCGCTAGTGGCGAGCGACGACTCCGGCTCGGCGCGCGAAGCGACCGATCCGACCGAGTGTGTCGGCCTCCAGGCCGCGCGCGCCCGAGCCTGCTACACGCGCGCGTTCAGCGCGATGGTCGACGGTCGGGACGACCCGAGGCCGGCCGTGGAGCAGATCGCCGACTCAGCCTGGAGCCAAGGCGGGTTCCTGCTCACGAACTGCCACGGGATCATGCACACCGTCGGGCGCACCTATGCCGCCCGGGCAGACGTCTCGCTCTCGACGCTGATGGAGTACCTGCCGAGGAGCAACGACCCGGGTTGCACCGCGGGCTTCGCCCACGGCCTTGTCACCGGTGTGGCACCCGACATCGATCCGAGGCATCCGACTCAGGCAGCGAGTGTCTGTGCGAACGCCGGCACGCGCTACCAGCGCTACAGCTGCACCCACGGCTTCGGGCACGCCTTCATGCGCATCTACGACGATCGGCTCGGCCCGGCGCTCGGCCTCTGTCGCCGACTCGGGCCGAAGGCAGCCCCGGACTGCGCGCAAGGCGCGTACCACGACTACTGGTTCGCCGTCGTCGGCGCCGATGACGCGACGTTGTCGGGCGAGGCGGTGACCGATCCGCGGGAGCTCTGCGGCGCGCAGCCGGGAATCTTCGTGCGGCCGTGCTGGTACCGGGCCTTCGTCGACAACCGACCCGAGGGCTTCCAGGTGCAGTCGCCGCGCGACCTCGATTCCCTCTGCGGGGGCCTCGCTGGGCTTCAGCGGGAGGCCTGCGTGACGGCGGCCTCGGTCATCGGGCCGCCGGACCCCGCGGTCCAGCTCCAGCTCTGCGCCGGCCTGACCGACTCCGCGGATGCCGAGAGCTGCGTTCGCGGGACGAAGGTGCAGAACCTGCTCGGCTACCCGACCGACGCCTTCGTGCGATCTGATCGGCCGCTGCGACCTCGTCCGCGCTGCTCGAGCAGCGTGCTACCGCTGGCTGGGAAAAACGCTCGCCGTCCTGACAGACGGTGGGTTCGAACGAGCGGGTTGCCCGCGACTTCCGGCCGGGCGCGCGCCGTCACTGCCGCGCCGGTGCGCGGAGCATGAACGAGGCGCTCGTCACGTTCAGCTGACGTAGATTGGCGCGCATGCTCGAGCTCCTGCCAGAGAGCGCAACGATCGAGTCCGGCGAGCTCTCGCTGGGCGGCGTACCGGCCTCGGCGCTCGCCGAGGAGTACGGAACGCCGCTTGTCGTCTACTGCGAGCAGACGCTCGTCGCCAGCGCGCGGGCGTACCGCTCCGCGGCGCCGGAAGCGTTTCTCGCCTACAGCGTCAAGGCGTTCCCGAGTCTCGCCATCCTGCGACTCTTCGCCGACGAGGGGTTCGGCGCCGACGTGTCGACCTTCGGCGAGCTCGGTTTCGCCCTGCGGGCGGGAGTTCCCGGCGAGAACATCGTCGTGCACGGCAACAACAAGAGCGACGACGAGCTTCGCGCGGCCGCCGAGGCCCGCGTCCGCTTCGTCGTGCTGGACGCGCTCGACGAGGTCGACCGAGCGGCTGATGCCGGCGTTCGCGGGGTTCTCGTACGGGTCACGCCGGGCATCGACGCCGACACGCACGCCGCGATCAGGACGGCCCACCACGGGTCGAAGTTCGGGCTGCCGCCCGAGCAGGCGATCGCCGCTCTCGCTCAGGCGCTCGGGGCCGGCCTCGACGTTCAGGGCCTGCACGTGCACATCGGCTCGCAGCTTCTCGATGCCCAGGCGGCGAGGACGAGTGTCGAGTGGCTCGCCGGGTTCGCGGCAGCCTGCCGGGCCGAGCTCGACTGGACGCCGGCCGTCGTCGACCTCGGCGGCGGGCTCGGCATCCAGTACGTCGAGGGTGAAGCCCCACCGTCGATCGCGGACTTCGTCTCGGGCCTAATCGCGCGGCTCGAGCACGAGTGGGAGCTCCACGGTCTTCCCCTGCCGGCGCTCGTCCTCGAGCCGGGTCGCTCCCTCGTCGGCAGTGCGGGAGTCACGCTCTATCGCGTCGGGGTCGTCAAACGGGCGACGGAGACGACGACCTACGTCTCGATCGACGGTGGGATGTCGGACAACCCGCGCCCCCAGCTTTACGGCGCGCGCTACGCAGCCATGCTTGCGGGGCGCGCGGACGAGGAACCGTCCGGGACCTACACCGTCTGCGGCAAGCATTGCGAGTCCGGCGACGTGCTGATCGAGCGCATCGCGCTGCCCGAGCCACGCCGCGGCGACCTGCTCGCCGTGCCGGGGACGGGCGCCTACACGCTCGGCATGGGCTCGAACTACAACGCCCTGCCGCGGCCGGCCGCCGTGCTAGCTGCGGGCGGACGCGCACGCCTGATCCGCAGGCGGGAGACCCTGGACGACCTGCTCGCCCTCGAGGCGCCGTAATTGTCCACGCTCCCGGTGATCCTGCTTCCGGGGGTCTTACTTCCGGCTGCGGCTGCCTACGCCGCACTTCTCGAGGCGCTCGGCCCGGACGTCGAGGCGGTCGCGAAGGATCTCGAGCTCTACGCAACACCCGAACCGCCCCAAGACTACGGCCTCGAGGTCGAGATCGCGGCCGTGTTGCGCGAGGCCGACACACGCGGCTGGGAGCGGTTTCATCTCGTCGGGTACTCGGGTGGCGGAGCTGCCGCGCTCGCGTTTGCCGCGGCCAGAACTGAGCGGCTCGCCAGCCTGGCGCTGCTTGAGCCGGCCTGGGCCGGGAACTGGGATCTGAGTCCGGCGGAGCAGTCGGTCTTGCTCGAGTACGACCGGCTCGAACGACTCCCGGTCGAAGAGTTCATGCCGGCCTTCATGCAGTTCGGGGTCAAGCCGGGTGTCACGCTCCCGGCGCCCCCGCCCGGCGACACGCCGCCCTGGATGGCCAAACGCCCCGCAGGGATCCGCGCGTTCACCAGCGCATTCAAGAGGGACGACATCGACCGTGAGGCGCTCCGCCGTTTCGATCGCCCGGTCTACCTCGCGCTTGGTGCTCTCAGCAACCCGGACCAGTACGGGGAGATCGCGAATCGTCTAGGCGTAGTGTTCCGGGACTTCGAGCTGGAGGTGTTCGAGGAGCGCCACCACTTCGACCCGCCGCACCGAATCGAGCCCGAGCGACTGGCGAGCTCGCTCCGAACCCTCTGGCGCCGCGCCGAACAGGCCACTTAGACAAGGCTTAACCAACCCCACGCCGAGGCCTTGCCAAGGCGGAACCGGCGCGTGGAACACCTCCTCGTAACGTGTTCAGAGCAAGCGAGAAGGAGGAATCCCGATGCGCACCATGATCATTCTCTGCACGCTGGCCGCCGGTGCAGTCCTGGCCGCCGCGCCGACTGCCTCGGCCGATCGGGCGCCGGTGACGCCCGGGAAGTGCACGGGCCCGAGCAGCTCGAAGATCAAGGCCAAGCTCGACGACGGCCGAATCGAGTCCGAGTTCGAGGTCGACCAGAACAGAAACGGACGACAGTGGAGTGTCGTGCTCCGTCGCAACGGCCGGGTCGTGTTCCGCGGCGTCCGGACGACGAGGGGCCCGAGCGGCTCCTTCGAGCTCAGGCGCTTCCTGGGCAACGGGCCGGGTCGCGACCGAATCGTCGCCACCGCACGTGCCCTGCGCGGCGGCGAGGTCTGCACCGCCTCGACGACCGTCTAGCTGAGCGCGCGGACGAGCCGCTCGAGCCCCCGCTCGAGCTGCTCGTCCGTCACCGCCACCGAGAGGCGCGCCCAGCCCTTGCCCGTCGCGCCGAACCCCTCGCCCGGCGCGACGGCAACCCGGTACTCCTCGAGCAGACGCTCCAGCGTGACCTCTTCGGGGAGCTCGATCCAGACGTAGAAGGTGCCTTCGCAAACCGGCGCACGCACGCGCGTCCCCGCCAGGGCTTCGAGTACCCGATCCCGCCGGCGCTCGTACGCGTCGCGCCGCTCGGCGACCGACTCCTGCGGTCCCGTCAGCGCGGCGATACCGGCCTCTTGCACCGGCACGAAGATCCCCGCCCGCGCGTGATCCTGGAGCAGGTCGACCCGCTCGACGATCTCGGCGTTCCCGACGACGAACCCGAGCCGCCACCCGGCCATCCCGTAGGTCTTCGACATCGAGAACATCTCGACGCCGACTTCCTTGGCGCCATCAGTCGCGAGGAAGCTCTCGGGCCGCCGCCCGTCGAAGACGAGATCGCCGTAGGCGAAGTCGTGGACGATCGCCGCGCCGGTCTCGGCCGCGAAGCGCACCGCGTCGGCGAAGACGCCCGACGGCGCGGCGACGGCGCACGGGTTCGAGGGGTAGTTGAGGTACACGGCGGCAACCTCGTCTCGCGGCGCCTCCTCCCAGCGTGGAGCCCAGCCCGTCTCCGCGTCGAGGCGCAGCGGCTCGAGCCGCGCAGCGGCGAGCGCGACGCCGGACGGGTAGTCCGGGTAGCCCGGATCGGGAAGGAGGATGCGGCTGCTGCGCTCGGCCAGCACCATCGCGAGCTCGACGAGCGCCGTCTTCGTACCGGGGAGGACGGCGATCTCGCTCGCAGGGTCGAGCTCGACGCCGTACAGCGTCCCGTAGCGGGCGGCGAGTGCTTCCCTCAGCTCCGGCAGGCCCCGGAACGGCGGGTAGCCATGAGCCCGCTGCTCACGGGCGGTCTCGGAGAGCCGCGCGATGACGTGGTCGGGCGGGCCGACCTCCGGGTTTCCGCGGCCGAGATCGACGAGCGGCTCGCCCTCGGTCGCAGCCGCGGCGGACACACGGGCGAGAAGCGCGGTGAAGTACTGCTGCGGGAGCCGGTCGAGCCGTGCCGGCCTGGGGCGCACCCGCCGATCCTATGCGTGCGGGCTAGACCGGACTCTGGCGCCGTTGCAGCGAGCCGTTTCCGGCCTGAGAGCCGACGGCCTTCTTCAGCACCGCCAGGGCGTCGTCCTTGCGTCCCTCCGCCTCGAGCAGGTCGGCCAGCTTGGCGTAGACCTCGACCAGGTAGCGGCTCGGGCTCACGGAGAGGAGCTCGGCGGCGCGCTCATAGGTCTGAATCGCCCGCTCTCGCTCGCCGAGCGCCTCGTACACCTCGCCGACGACGACCTGGCCGCGACCGGCGTCGGTCGGGCCCGCCTCCTCGAGCAGCTTGGCGCTCTCGCTGGCGAGCCGGCCCGCCTCCTCCCGCCGGCCCAGCCGGACGAGTGCCCGCGCCCGCTCGAGCTGGAAGAGCGCCGATTCGACCTGGTTCCAGCCGCCTTCGATCAGCGGCAGGCCACGGTCGAGGAGAGCGAGGGCCTCGCCGGGGTTTCCACGATCGAGCTCGACGTGCGCCAGGAGTTGATGCGCCCGGGCGGCGTAGGTCGTGTGCTCGGTCAGCTCCAGAAGCTCCAGCGCCTTCCGCCCGTACCGCACGGCCGGGCTCGCGTCACCCTGGAGCGCATGCAGGCGAGAAAGCGACCAGTAGATGCGGGCGCGGAACACAGGGTCGCGCGCGTTCTCCGCCTTCTCGACGGTCTGCTTGAGAACCTTCTCTGCCTCGTCGAACTCGTTGTTGTCGATGTAGGCGTTGGCCAGCAGGACGCCGAAGCGCACCGACTCGGGAGAGTTCTTGCGCTGGTTCGCGCGCTCGAGCGACTGGCGAAAGAGTCGGATCGCCGGCTCGAGGTCGTCGAGCATCGCGTAGGCCCGGCCGAGGATGTCTGCGAGGGCAGGCTGCTCGGCCGCCTCCTCACCGGACAATGTCAACGCCTGTTCGAGCTGCTGGGCGGCTCGCCGCGGCTCGCCGCGCTCGAACGCGATCTGACCGAGGCCGGACAACGCGCGCGCTCGCTCGGCGTTGGTCGTCGCGGCCTCGAGCGCCTGCGAGTAGAGCCCCTCGGCGGTCTCGATCTCGTTGAAGCGGAGTGCGATCTCCGCGTCGAGCAGCGTTCGATCCTCGGCGAGGACGTCGCTCTCGAGGCCGGTGGCGAGCCAGTCCTCGCTGACGCCGAGGCGGCGACCCATCTCACGGAGGAGCTGGAGCGAGGGAATTCGCTCGCCGGCTTCGATGCGCGAGATGTAGGCCGGGGAGCAGCCTTCGAACGACAGCTGGCGCTGGCTCAGCCCGGCGCGCTCGCGTGCTTCGCGGAGGCGTCTGCCGACGGCAGCAGGATCGTCGACATGTGTTGACTTTCGTCTGGGCAATGCAGGGTCGCTCGTATACTAATGCCCCCTTGGGCCCGAAATCACATTTTCGTGTTGGAAGGGAGGTCCAGGTGTTCGCTCGTCCAGCACTCATTGCTGCGGCGCTTGTGGTCGTTGCCGTGTTTCTCGGCAAGGGCCCCGTGTGGCCGTAAGCGCCCACGCCGACAGTCATCAGCGCGTTTAGATCCTGCTGCCGTGGAAGCGGCTCTGTCGGTTCCGCCAGTGCCGGCCGTCGGAGAGACGACGTATCGCCGAGCGTCGGAGGCCTCCACCGGTCGCTGAAAGTCGTACTTTCAGCGAATTTCCGTTAGTCGGCCCCCGGGTCGTCCTCGGCGGTCCCCGTCTCTTCTTCGGGGTCCGGGATCGGCGATCCCTCGACCTCGTCGTTGCGATCGTCCTCGCGGGGGTGCTCGGGTACCTTCTGATCCATGCACGTGGTTCTTCCCGATTCGTCCGAACTCGAACTTCCGGAGGGCGCAACCGGGCTCGACGCGGCGGCCGCGATCGGGCCGAAGCTCGCCGAAGAGGCGGTGCTCGTCCGCTCCAACGGGCGCGTGCAGGACCTGCGGCTGCCGCTCGCGGACGGGCAACAGATCCAGATCCTGACGACGCGCGACAAGGACGATCCCGACGCGCTGGCAGTGCTTCGCCACTCGGCGGCTCATCTCCTCGCGGAGGCCGTCCGCCGCCTTTACCCGGGCGTCAAGATCGCGATCGGGCCACCGATCGAGAACGGCTTCTACTACGACTTCGAGTTCCCCGAGCCGATCGGCGAGGACGCGCTGGAGCGGATCGAGGACGAGATCCGGCGTGAGCTCGAGGAGGGTCGAGAGTGGCGCCGTGAAGAGATCTCGCGCGAAGAGGCGCGACAGCGCTTCCTCGAGAGCCACGAGGACTACAAGGTCGAGCTCGTCGACACGGCCGAGGGCGACATCTCGCTCTACACGCAGGGTGACTTCACCGACCTCTGCCGCGGCCCACACCTCCAGAACTCCGCGCCGATCAAGGCGATCAAGCTGACCGGCCTCGCCGGCGCGTACTGGCGCGGGGACGAGCAGAACACCCAGCTGACCCGGATCTACGGCACCGCCTTCTACAACGAGGCCGACCTGAAGGAGTACCTCGACCGCCTGGAGGATGCGAGGCGGCGCGACCACCGACGGCTCGGCCAGCAGCTCGACCTCGTCCACTTCTCCGAGCGATCACCGGGCTCGCCGCTCTGGCACCCAAAGGGGATGGCGATCTGGCAGCAGCTCGAGGAGATCCGGCAGCGGGAGAACGCACGGCGCGGCTACCTCGAAGTGAAGACGCCGATCCTCTACGACGAGCAGACATTCATTACGTCCGGGCACTTCCCGAAATTCGAGGACTTGATGTTCAAGGTCGAGGTCGACAACGAGCGCTGGGCGATGAAGGCCATGAACTGCCCCGGGCACATGATTCTGTTCGGCAGCAAGCTCCGTAGCTACCGGGAGCTGCCGCTTCGGTATGCCGAGCCGGCGCCGCTGCACCGGAACGAGCTAACCGGGACGCTCCACGGACTACTGCGCGTCCGCCACGTCACGCAGGACGACGCGCACATCTTCTGTACCGAGGAGCAGATCCAGGACGAGATCGCGGCGGTCGTCGACTACGCCCGTTACCTGTACGAGCTCTTCGGCATGACTGCGAGCGCAGAGCTCTCGACCCGGCCCGAGAACAAGCTCGGCACCGACGAGCAGTGGGACATGACCGAGGGCGCGTTGCGCACCGCCCTCGAGCTCAACGAGATCCCGTACGAGATCGCGGAGGGCGAAGGAGCGTTCTACGGCCCGAAGATCGACCTGCACATGACGGACGCGCTCGGGCGCAAGTGGCAGATGGGCACGATCCAGCTCGACTCACAGATGCCGTCGCGCTTCGGTCTGACGTACATGGGGCCGGACAACCACGAGCATCCGCTCTACGTCATCCACCGTGCGCTGTACGGGTCGTTCGAGCGCTTCATCGGGATCCTGATCGAGCACTACGGCGGCGCCTTCCCCGTCTGGCTCGCGCCGGTGCAGGTCCGCATCGTCCCGGTGGGGGAGGACCACCGCGACGCCGCGAAGGCCCTGGCCGAGAAGCTCGGGGACTTCCGGGTCGAGGTCGACGAGCGTGACGAAACCGTCGGCAAGCGGATCCGCGATGCCGAGATCGAGAAGATCCCCTTCGTCGTCGTCTACGGCGATCGCGAGTCGGAGGAGGCGCTTGCCGTGCGCGAGCGCGGGGGCGAGCAATCGACACGAAGCCTCCACGAATTGGTCGCAGAGCTGGGTGCTACCCTGTGAGCCTGCAAGCAGGGGCGGCATCCGTTCCTCACCTTCGGGGCCTCGAGCCCAGCGAAGGTTCAAGCGAGCCGGGGACACGGAGAAGGCCGCTGTTTGCAGCGGTTTTGTTGTTTCAAAAGGAGGACGAGAAGAGCTTGGTGACGACTAGGTGAGGCCGCGGCGGTTCGTCCGTCCCGAGCCGGCCCCGGAACCCCAGACCAGGATCAATGAGCGGATCCGGGTCTCCGAGGTGCGGTTGATCGACGAGGACGGTGGGCAGGTCGGGATCAAGCCCACGAACGAGGCGCTTGAGTACGCGTACGGGAAAAACCTCGACCTCGTCGAGGTGGCGCCCCAGGCCAAACCGCCGGTCGCCCGAGTCATGGACTACGGGAAGTACCGGTACCAGGAGGAGCAGAAGGCCAAGCTCGCCCGCAAGCACCAGTCCCAGGTCCAGGTCAAGGAGATCAAGCTCAGGCCAAAGATCGCCACACAGGACTACGAGACCAAGAAAGGCCACGTCCTGCGCTTCCTCAGGCAGCGGGCCAAGGTCAAGGTCACGATCATGTTCCGCGGCCGGGAGACCAGCCATCCGGAGCGGGGCCGCGACCTGCTGATGCGGTTGGCCGAGGACGTGAAGGAGCTCGGCGTCGTCGAGTCGCCGCCGCTCCTCGACGGGCGCAACATGGTCATGGTGCTGGGGCCTTCGAAGAACGCAGGAGTTTCGAGAGATGCCAAAGCAGAAGACGTCAAGAGCAGCGAAGAAGCGCTTCAAGGTGACCGGAGCCGGGAAGCTCCTGCGCCGCCGCGCAATGAAGAGTCACCTGCTCGAGAAGAAATCCGCCAAGCGCAAGCGTAGGTTCCGCCAGCAGGACGAGGTCTCCGGCGCGGACGCCCGCGAGGTGCGCCGGATGCTCGGGCTCCGGAAGGGCCGATCCTAGGTGCCGCGCGTCAAGCGATCGGTCCACGCTCGCAAGAAGCGGGCGAAGGTCCTCGAGGCGGCCAAGGGCTACGTCGGGCGGAGAAGCACGACCTATCGCGCCGCGAAGGAGCAGGTCGAGCATTCGCTCAAATACGCCTATCGCGACCGCAAGGCGAAGAAGCGCAACTTCCGTCGACTCTGGATCATCCGGATCAACGCTGCCGCGCGCGCCGAGGGCCTCTCGTACAACCAGTTCGTCGCGGGCTGCCGCAAGGCGGGGATCGAGCTCGATCGCAAGGTGCTCGCCGAGCTCGCCGTAAGCGATCCGGCCGCGTTCGGCAAGATCGCCGAGCAGGCGAAGGCCGCGCTCGAGCGCTGAGCGCCGAGCTCGAGCAAGTCTTTCTCCACCAGGCGGAGCAGTGCGAGCGCACTGGCTCGCCGCTCTACGCCGACCTGTGCCGGCGGCTCGCGCGCGAGCCGCTCGTCGCCGAGATCGTCGACGATGACCGCTGGGACCGTCCGCTGCAGCTTCTCGGCGGGCTCCACTACCTGGCGCTCAGCGAAGGGATCGACCCGTGGAGCGATCCTGCACCGGTGCTCGCAGAGCGGCGCGACTGGCTGCGGCGCTTCATTCGCACGCAGACCGTCCAGACGAACGAGGTCCAACGCAGCTGGATGCTGCTGCCGTGCTTCCTCGAGGTCGCGCTCCGGACCGGCGTCGAGACTCTCGATCTGATCGAGCTCGGCCCGAGCGCGGGGCTCAACCTCGTCTGGGACCGATACGGCTACGCCTACGAGCAGGGGACGTGGGGTGCCTCCGACGCACCGCTCGCCCTGACCGGTGAGGAGCGCCGCCCGGTGCCCGGCGAGCTGCTGCGGCTCATGCCGCGCGTGCGGCAGCGCCGCGGCATCGACCTCGCGCCGCTCGACGTCACCCGCCCGGAGGATGCGCTGCTACTCAAGTCGTTCGTCTGGGCAGACCAGGTCGATCGGCTCGAGCGTCTCGACCGCGCCCTCGAGACGCTGCGAGGCGATCCGCCGCAGCTCGAGCAAGGCGACGTTGTCGAGCGTCTCCCGGCGCTGCTCGCCGAGCGTCTTCCCGGTGCCTTGACGATCGTCTTCCAGACGGCAGTCCGCGGCTATCTCAGTCGACCAGCCTGGAAAGAGGTCCTGACCGCGTTGGACGACGCGGGCCGCAAGTTTCCGCTCGCCCTCGTTTCGGTCAGCCGGCCGGCTGCCGGTGAGCACAGGTACTGGGGTCTCTGGCTCCGTCTCTGGCCCGACGGAGAGAAGCGCCTGCTGGCCCACTCGGGGTTCCACGGGCAGTGGCTGGAGTGGCTGGCTTGATCACCTCCGCCGCGAATCCCCGCCTGAAGCTCGTCCGCCGACTGGCGTCGCGGAGGCAACGCGAACGCCTCGGGCTCTTCGTTTGTGAGGGTGAGGACCTCGTTCGGGCGGCGCTCGCGGCCGGCATTCACCCGGTCGAGACACTCGTTGACGCTGAGCGCCGACCGGTGCTCGAAGGAGTCGAGGACGCGGAGCCGGTCGAGCCGAAGCTGCTGGCCGAGGTCTCAGGGCTCGCTCATCCACCTCGCGTTCTCGCAATCTTCCGCCGCGCCGACCTGCCGCAGGCCGCGGCTGCCGATCCGCCCCCGGTCGGGGTAGCGCTCTGGCATGTTGTCGACCCAGGCAACGTCGGAACGATACTGAGGGCGGCGGACGGACTCGGGCCGGCGTTCGTGGGGCTCTCGGCGGGCTGCGCCGACCCGACCGGGAAGAAGGCGCTACGCGCGTCGGCGGGTGCGATCTTCCGTGTGCCGCTCGTGTCGTTCGACGACGCACCGCGGCCCCGCGTGGCGCTCGTCGCTCACGGCGGCGTCGATCTCTCGGAGCTCGAGCTCCCTCGGCGCTCCACGTTCCTCCTCGGCGCCGAGCGCGAGGGCCTGCCGGACGACGTGGTCGCCGACGCCGAGCACACGGCGACGATCCCACTCGTGCCGGGCGCAGAGTCGCTCAATGTCGCCGTCAGCGCGGCGATCGCGCTCTACGAGTGGCGCCTTCGGGACCGCCGAGGGCACAGGTAGAGTCGAAAGCGATGGCGCGAGTCGCGGGGCTCTGGACCTCTCCGGCCAAGAACAGCGGCCGGATGGACGCGCGCGAGCGCGTCCAGGCGATCGAGGGTCACGGCCTCGAGGGCTGCGCGCACGCGCGCGCCGGCACGAAGCGTCAGGTGCTGTTCGCGTCCGCGCAGCATCTCGAAGCACTCGGCGTCGAGTACGGCCGCATCCGTGAGAACTTCACGATCGAGGGCACCGACGTCCACGAGTGGCCGGTGGGCCAGCGCGTCGCGGTCGGCACGGCCGAGTTCGAGATCACGATGGTCTGCGACCCGTGCTCGCGGATGGACGAGATCCGGCCGGGCCTCCAGGAAGAGCTCGACGGCAAGCGCGGCATGCTCGCCCGGGTCGTTCAGAGCGGCGAGGTCGCCGCAGGCGACGACGTCGAGCTGCTCTAGTCCCGCCTCCTCGCGACGAACACCATGTCCTCGCCGCCGCGGTACGGGCGGTAGTCGAACCAGCCGTAGACCCGCTCGACGTCGAACCCGGCCTGCTCGAGCGTTCGGCGCCACTCCGGCGCAGCAAGCCACTTGAGCCGCATCGTCGCCTCGCCGCCTTCTCCGCGAACCGAGAGCACGAGCGTGCGGTCTTCCTCGTCCCAGTCGGCGCGCTCGAAGATCCCGGGCTCGCGCTCGATCCAACGGCCGTGTGTCTCTTCGATGTCGTCTCGGCGAGGTGCGAAGACGTCGAAGATCAGCTGTCCTTCCGGGGCGAGCAGCTCTCGCGCAGCGCCGAACGCGGCCAGTCGCGACTCATCGTCTTGCATGTGCAGGAACGCCCGGAACGGGCAGGTGACGAGTCGGACCCGTTCGGAGACAGGCGGCGCGGCCAGGTCGCCGAGTCGGAGGTCGAGCAGCCCCTCCACGCCGGCGGCCCTCGCGTGGCGGCGACAGACTTCGAGCATCCCCGCGGACGAGTCGATCCCGATCACCGCGACGCCGGCGACGGCCGTCGGCACAGCGATCCGACCGGTCCCCACGCCCAGCTCCACGACGGGGCCGCTCGCTTTGCGCGCCTCGGCGACGTAGAACGGCACGTCTTCGGTGACGCTCCGGCTCCACGGGTCGTAGAGGTCGGCGATCGCGTCGTAGGGGCTCGTCGTCAAGCCGGCTTCCGGGCGACCCAGACGAACTCCCGGCTCTCGTCGTCGAACGCGCTCTTGTCGAACCAGCCGTAGAGCGCCTCCACCTCGAGCCCCGCGACGTCGATCAAGCCTTCCCACTCGGATTTCGTGAGCCACCAGAGCTGGAGGTTGCGCGGGTCCTGTCCGGGCTCGCCGACGTACGCGGTGATGTCGATCCGGTTGTCCTCGGGGTGGTGGGCGGCGTACTCCCAGAGCGTCTCGGAGTCCATGTGGGGCCGCGCGACGCCGTCCATCCGCACGGCGATGTGAGGATCGAACACAAACACGTTCCAGGCGAAGCGACCGCCCGGCCGAAGCGAGGCAGCGACGCGCTCGAAGACGCGCCGCCGGTCCGCCCAGGTCGGCAGGTGGAGCAGCGAGCGGTAGGGGCAGTAGATCAGTGCCGCCGGCTCCTCCAGCGAGAGCTCACGCATGTCGCCCTCCCGGAGATCGAGGTCGACACCGGCAGCCGCGGCCGCCTCGCGCGCCTTCGCGAGCATCCCCGGCGAGCGGTCGATCCCGATCACGCGACGGCCGAGCGCCTGCGCCACCGGCACGCCGACTCGCCCGGAGCCGACCGCGAGCTCGACGACCGGGCCGTCGGCCTCGCGTGCCAGCCCGACGTAGAACGGGATGTCCTCCGTCATCGGGGCCGACCATTCCTCGTAGATGTCGACGAACGGCGCGTAGACGTCCATGCCGCCATTCTCCGTTATCGTGTCGGCATGGCGATGAGGCGTTCGGATTCCCCGTTTACCCGGCCCCGGCTCGTGTCCGGGGACCGGCGCTGACGCTCTCGCCGCCGATCCGTCGAGACTCGACCCGGGGCCGTCTTGGACGCTGACGCCTACCGCCAGGAAGCCCTGGAGGCCGTCACGCAGGCGCCCAACCCGACCGAGCTCGACCAGGCCCGCGTTCGCTATCTGGGCCGCAAGAGCGAGCTGAAACAGGCGCTGCGCGAGGTCCGCGACCGCGAGACCGGGATGGCCCTGAACGCTGCCCGCGAGGCGATCGAGGCGGCGCTCGAGGCGCGGCAGGCCGAGCTCGAGCGCGCCGAGCTCGACCGCGCGCTGACCGAAGACGTGGTCGACGTCACGCTTCCCGGCGAGGAGCTGCCGCTTGGAAGCCTGCATCCGATCACGCAGGTGCGCCGCATCGTCGAGGACGCCTTCCTCGGCCTCGGCTACGAAGTGCGCGACGACCGAGAGGTCGAGACGGTCGAATACAACTTCGACAAGCTCGCGTTCGCGCCGACACATCCGAGCCGGTCGCATCGGGACACGTTCTTCTTCGACGAGACCCACGTGCTGCGCACGGAAACGTCTCCGTCGCAGATCCACATCCTCGAAGAGAAGGAACCGCCGATCTACATGGTCTCCATCGGCCGCGTGTACCGACGCGACGCGATCACCGCGACCCGGTACCCGATCTTCCACCAGTTCGAAGGGCTGGCGGTCGACAAGGACATCACGCTCGCCGACCTCAAGGGGACGCTTCTGCACGTCATGCGGGCGCTGTACGGCCCGGAGCGACGGGTTCGCTTTCGAACGCACTTCTTCCCGTTCACGGAGCCCTCGATCGAGCCCGACGTCTCGTGTGGGATCTGCGGCGGCAAGGGCTGCCGCACATGCAAGTACTCGGGCTGGATCGAGATGGGGGGCGCGGGCATGGTCGACCCACGCGTGTACGAGAACGTCGGCCTCGACCCGGAGGAGTGGACCGGCTTCGCGTTCGGCTGCGGGCTCGAGCGGGCCGCACAGCTCCGGCACGACATCCCCGACATCCGCGTGCTCTGGGAGGGCGACCTCCGAGCGCTGGGGCAATTCTGATGCGCGTCCCGGTCAGCTGGCTGCGCGAGTACGTGCCGCTCGAAATGCCGCTCGAGGACCTCGCCACGCGCCTGTCGGTCTCCTCCGCCGAAGTCGAGGGCATCGAGCGCCGAGGCGTCCCCGACCTCGACGGAAACCTGGATCGCTTCCGTGTCGGCCGAGTGGTCGAAGCGGTCAAGCATCCGAACGCCGACCGCCTCCAGCTCTGCCGCGTCGACGTGGGGGACGACGAGCCCCTCCAGATCGTCTGCGGGGCCTGGAACTTCGGGCCCGGCGCGACCGTCGCCGTCGCCCTCCCCGGAGCGGTGCTCCCGGGCGGGTTGGAGCTCGAGCGGCGCAAGGTTCGCGGCGAGCTCTCGAACGGGATGATCCTCGCCGAGGACGAGGTCGAGCTCGGCCCCGACCACACGGGGATCATGGTGCTCGAGGACGACTGGGAGCCGGGCACCCCGCTCGCGGACGTGTTGCCGCTCGTCGACGATGTGCTCCACGTCGAGGCGACGGGAAACCGCCCGGACCTGCTGTCCGTCTACGGGCTCGCGCGCGAGGTGGCCGCGCTCTACGACCTCGAGCTGGCGCCGTTCCCCGGCCTTGAGCCGGAGCAGGCCGGCCAGGAGCCGGTCAACGTCGAGATCGAGGACCTCGAGGGGTGCCCGCGCTACATCGGTCGGCTCTTCCGCGACGTGCAGATCGGCCCCTCGCCGATCTGGCTGAAGGCCCGGCTCAATGCCGCGGGCATGCGGCCGATCTCCAACGTCGTCGACGCCACGAACTACGCGATGCTCGCGCTCGGCAACCCGCTGCACGCCTTCGACTTCGCCGCGCTGCGCGGCGGCCGGATCGTGGTGCGGCGCGCGAAGCCGGGCGAGACGCTGCGGACACTGGACGGCGTCGACCGCGCTCTCACCCCCGACGACCTCATGATCGCGGACGCCGAGCGGTCTGTTGCGCTCGCCGGGATCATGGGCGGCGAGGAGAGCGAGATCGGCGAGTCGACGACGGAGGTGCTGCTCGAGGCGGCGAACTTCGAGCCGTTCACGATCTTCCGCACGTCGGAGCGGCTGCGGCTTCGCACCGAGGGCTCGAACCGTTGGGAGAAGGGCGTCGATCCGTACCTCGCCGAGCCCGCGGCGACGCTCGCGACCCAGCTCATCGTCGAGCTTGCCGGAGCGCGCTGGGTCGGGCACACGGACGAGCACGGGAAGCTTCCGGAGCGGCCGGTCATTCGCCTACCGGCCCGAGCGGGCCGACCGGCTGATCGGCATCGAGACGCCGGCCGAGGCGCAGCACGCGTTGCTCGGCCGCCTCGGCTTCGACCTCGAGGGCGACCGGGTGATCGCGCCGACCTGGCGTGCCCGCGATGTCACGCGCGAGGTCGACGTGATCGAGGAGGTTGCGCGCTTCCGTCTCGAGGAGGTGCCCTTCACGCTGCCCGAGCGAAGCGCGATGTTCGGCAGCCTGACGCGCGAGCAGCAGGTGCGGCGCCGTGTCGAGGACGCGCTCGTCGGCCTCGGCTTCGTCGAGACGTACACGCCGTCCCTGCGGCCGGACGAGGAGACGAGCTGGAAGCTCGACGAGCCGATCTCGGTCGAGCTGACCGCGCTGCGCACGCGGCTGCTGCCGAGCCTCGTCGAGGCGGCGCGGCGAAACGCCGAGGTTGGAGCGGGCCGAATCGCGCTGTTCGAGATCGCCCGCGTCTACCTCCCCGGAGACGAGCTGCCGGACGAGCGGCTGCACGTGGCCGGGATCGTCGAGGGTGACTTCGCTCGCGTCAAAGGCGTGGTCGAAACGCTCTATGCGGCGCTGAAAGCCGAGCTGGAGGTCGAGCGCGTCGAGGATCCGTTGCTCCATCCGGGCAAGGCCGCTCGGACCGCAGCGGGGATCTTCGGCGAAGTGCATCCAAGCTTGCTCGAGGGCACCTGGTCGGCGTTCGAGCTCGAGCTGGACGAGCTCGTCAGGGCCTCGCGGGAGCCGGTCACCTACGAGGACGTGATCACGTACCCGGCCGTCAAGCAGGATCTCGCGTTCGCGGTCGGGGAGGACGTGACGGCGGGCGACCTGGTCGCTGCAGCTCGCGAGGCGGCTGGCCCGGAGCTCCGCGAGATCGTCCCCTTCGACGTCTATCGCGGGGAGCAGGTCGGGCCGGGTCGCAAGTCGATCGCGTTCCGCGTCGAGTTCCGGTCACCCGAGCGGACGCTCACGGACGAGGAGGCAGCTGGGCTGCGCCAGAAGATCGTGGACGCGCTGAAGGAACGCTTCGGCGCCGAGTTGCGCGCTTAGATTGGTTCGTCAGGGGCGAGGCGCGCCGCTAGCGCGCTCATCACCTTGGTCTGGATCCCGGGCTGGTGCTCGAGCAGCGCGCGGAAGCTGCGTTCCGTGATCACCAGGGTGCGTACAGGTGAGGTCGCGACGACGGTTGCCGTACGCGGTGTGTGCCTGATGAGCGAGATCTCGCCGAAGAAGTCGCCCGGGCCGAGCATGTTCACACGGCGATTGGCCTTCCTCACCTCGGCCGTGCCCTCGACGAGCACGAAGAACTCACGGCCGGAGCTCCCCTGCCTCGTCAGCTCCTTGCCCTCGCTCAGGTCGATCTCATCGGCGATGCCGGCAACCTCGTCCAGCTCCTTCTTCGAGCATTCAGCAAACAGCGGGACGCCCTTGATCAGCTCGACCTTGGCATTCTTGCGAAGCATCGAAAGACGAGTTTAATTCGGAGAGAGAATCCGAGTACAGGGGGAGGACGTACTAGCAGGCATGACTCAGCCCATTCGCCTACTGCTGTTTGCACTTGCCGCCGGCGCGGTGCTCGCCTCGCCTACGGCGGCGTTCGCCCAGACCAAGCTGATCGCGAACGTCGGACAGAACGACGGGTTCACCATCTCGCTCACCAACGAAGCCGGCGCGCGCGTCACGGATATCCCCGCCGGCACCTACGAGATCGAAGTCCGCGACCACTCGAACTTGCACAACTTCCATCTGTCGGGGCCGGGCGTCAATCAGACGACCGAGGTCGATTTCATCGGCACCGTCACCTGGACGGTCACCTTCCAGGATCGGCAGCGGTACCGCTATGTCTGCGATCCGCATGCCGGCCAGATGAACGGCAGCTTCACGACCGGAGGCGGGCCGCCGACACCGCCGCCCCCGCCGCCTCCGCCGCCCGTCCAGAGGCTGACGGCAACGGTCGGCCCCGGGTCGACTATCTCCCTTCGGACGGCGAACGGTCGTCGCGCTTCCCGCTTACGCGCAGGCCGCTACCGGATCGTCGTGCGCGATCGGTCGGCCAAGCTCAACTTCCACTTGATCGGACCGCGCGTGAACCGCAAGACGACCATGGGCTTCCGAGGAACCCAGACCTGGACGCTGACGCTTCGGAAAGGGAGCTACCGCTACGTCTGCGACCCGCAGGCGCGAACCCTGAAGGGCAGCTTCCGAGTCACGTAGAGAAATCCACTCGCCGCGGAACGGGCTTTGCCCGTTCCGCCGCGAGAGCTTCATTCGCGGTCGACGACGGTGAAGCGGCCGAAGCGGGCAACCACGTCTCCCTCTCGCGAACGGCGAGCGAAGAAACGCATCGTTGCGCCAATACCGCCGGCGAGTAGGAAACCCACGGCCAGCGCGCCCGCGGTGGCCACCGGCAGGTTGTCCCGCACCTTGGCGCCCACGTCGGTTGCTTCTTTCACGCCGGCCCGGAGCGTGTCGACGGCCTGGGCGAGCCCCTCGCGCTCCGCCTCCAGCTCGCGGCGGATGTCCTCCGTGGTCCGGCTGTTACGTTCCGCCATTGCCCTTCAGCACTTCGGTCGTGAGTTTGGCCTCGTCGATCGCCTGCTGCGGCAGCGCCGGTTTCCCGCGCTGGAAATAGCGTGTAGCGAGGAACCCGAGAATCGCCGTCGCGAGGAACAGTGCGACGGTGACGATGAGCAGCGCGAGCCAGACCGGCATGAACTCGGCGAGACCGGCGGCGATCGTCGCGAAGAGGAAGCCGATTCCGTAGAGGCCGACGGCCACAGCGCCGAAGGCGAGCCCCACTCCGACGCCGAGCGCTGCACCCTTCTTTTTCAGCTCCAGCGACGCGAGCTCGAGCTCGAGCCGAGCGATCGCGCTCGCCTTCTCGCTCAGGCGCTTGGCGGCGGCCCCGAGGCTCTCAGTCTCTGGGGTGGGCATGGCCTCTCCAGTCGATCAGTTTCGCCAGGACGATGCCGGCGACGAGCGCGGCGCCCACGATCAACAGCGGGTTGACGCCGCTTCCGGCCTTCTGCGCGCCGGGGTTGGGCCGTGGGGTGGTCGGCGCTGAGAGCGGCGCGGCGCCGGGTGGGAGGTCGGTCGGCGCCTCGCCTTTCGCCCGCGCGATGATCAGGCTCGGTTTCAATTTCCGAAGGAAGACAGCGTCGTCGGCCAGCTCGTCGCCGAGCTTGGCGACGATGCCTCCCTGGGCAGACGCCCTGTCGGCAGCCTCGCGCACGAGGTCCGCCGCGCGCTCGACGAGCTGGTCTGCCTTGTTCATTTTTTTCGGACCGGGGGCTCCTCGCCGGCGACGATTTTGTAGACGCCGGTAGCCGCTTTGCGGGCGACGAGCGTGGCGAGCGCGGCGAAGAGGCCGTAGATCGCGGTCCAGACGAGTTTCCGAAGCATGCGGGAAACTTACCGCGCTTTGGTGGGCCGGAAACCTATTCTCCGCGTATGCAGTCCGATGCACGCGCCTTCGGGAAGGCCGAGCGCCAGAAGCTGATCGCCAGTCTGGTGTCACGACGGCGGATCGGAACGCAGCACGACCTGCTCGCGGCTCTGGCCGCTGAGGGGTGTCTCGCGACCCAGGCGACGGTTTCGCGCGACATCCGCGAGCTCGGGCTGGAGAAGACCCGCGACCAGCTCGGCCGCCCTCGGTACATGCTGGCGCAGGACGGCCGGCGCTCGGATCCTCGCGAAGCACTGGCCGCAGTCCTGTCCCAGTTCGGCCGCAACGTCGTGGCCGCGCACAACATCGTCGTCGTCCAGTCGGAGCTCGGCTCGGCGCCTGCGATCGCGCGGGCGATCGATCGGCTCGCCCATCCGCTCGTCGTCGGGACGTTGGCCGGCGACGACACGTGCCTGCTGATCGCGGCGGACGAGCAGGGCGCCGGAGCACTCGCCCGGGAGCTCGGGGAGATCCTTGGCTGAGGTCGGCGCGACGGCGCGCCGGAGCCGCCGGATCACGGAGCGGGACATCGAGCTCTTCACCGAGCTCACGGGCGACCGGAATCCGCTCCACTACGACGAGGCGGCGGCAGAGCGGTCGCGCTTTGGCGGGCTGATCGTCCAGGGCGGCGTCACGTCGGGGCTGCTGAACGCCGTCGTCGCGGAGGATCTCCCCGGGCCGGGCAGCGTGTTCCTCCATGTCGATTGGAGCTTCAAGGCTCCCGTCCGCCCCGGAGACGAGATCACCGCCGAGGTGGAGGTACTCGAGCGGCGCGATGACAAACCGCTCACTCGGCTGCGAACGACGATCACGAACCAGGACGGCACCGTCGTCCTCGACGGGACGGCGCTCGTGTGGACCGAGGCGCTTTGACGCCGGGCCGCGCTCTCGCCGGGTCGCGCGTCGTGGCTGGGTCGACTCCACGACGGGCGGTCCCCTAACTCAGGTTCGCCCGGCCTCCTCCCCGCGGCGATCGTAGCCGTGAAACGCGCGCCGAACACGCGCGGATCTGCGCCGAACCTGTGACTTTCGCTACGCCCGGAACTCGGCCGAGGGCGGCGGCTGCTCGTGGTCGCCGAGATGCTCGATCTCCTTGGCAGGGAGGTCGAGCCGGATCTCACCTTCGACGATCCCGGTCACGCGCTCGGCCGGGACGTACTTCGGCTTGCCCAGCAGGCTGCTCGAGACCGCGAGCCCGTTGAAGATGTCCTCGCCCGAGTCGCCGATCACCTCCTCGACCTTCCCGATCTCCGCGCCGTCGCTTCCGACCACCGCCCATCCCGGCTCGACCACCAGCCACGAAACGGGGTCTGGCATTAGTGCCCCTTCCAGTGATGCCGCCGAGCTTCTGGGTCGCGAGCACCAAGCCAGAGGCCGCAGTCCGACGCGCCAAGGCTGGACAGCCTTGGCAAGGAGGAGGGTGGGCTCTGGCGCCGCGTGATCGCGGGCCAGAAGCCGGCATGTATTGCTGGATGGGGCACTGACTAGGTGGCCTTGCCGTCGACGTACCAGACCGGGCCCTGGGTCGCGACCGCCTTCGTGTCCGACAATGCCCGCAGGATCAGCAGCCGTCCGGTGATCCCTTCCCCGTCCAACCGCTCGAGGCATCGTCGGGTCATGTTCGCCGAAGCGCCGTAGCCGAAGGTCCGAGCGACGCGGAACCGGAACGCGAGCCCACGGTCCGGGCGAGCAGGATTGACCGGGGCGAGGAGCAGCGCCCCGCGATCGAGCTCGGCGCTCGATGCGAGCTCGACCTCGGCGTAGAGATCGCTCCAATCCTCCGGGAGGGCGGCGATCGCCGACAGCCAGGCGTCCGCGAGTGGCGGCCACGTCGCGCGGCGCTCGGCCGCCGGCCGCTCGGGGGCGGCGTCGGAGAAGGTGACGAGCTCGAGCTGCCCGCGAATCCGGTCGCGGTCGACGCGGTTCAGCAGCCGTCGGAGGAGCTCGACGCGCCCGCCGGCCCGAGGCACGGACAACTGAATGCGGTTCCCAGCGCGGCCGGGCCCGAGCGGTGCCAGCAGCGCGGCGGCGCGCTCGGACTGCTCAGGGTCGTCGACGGTCAGCACGAGGCGAACGTCGGCCCACTCGGCCGGCAGGCGCGACTCGATCTCGCGGAACTGGTCGACGACGCGCATGGGCCCGAGCATAGACTGCGGCCGATGGCGAAGGTTGAACGGAAGGGGGCGGTTTCGCCTGAGCTCCTGCGGGAGTTTCTCCGCGAGATGCTGCTGATCCGCCGCTTCGAGGAGAAGGTGGAGGAGCGCTTCCGCGCAGGCGAGCTGCCGGGGTTCCTCCACGTCGCGATCGGCCAGGAGGCCGTTGCGGTCGGCGTCTGCCGCGCCCTCGAGGAGGGCGACGTGATCGGCTCGACGCACCGCGCCCACGGGCACACCCTCGCGAAGGGCACGCACCCGAACGAGGTCATGGCCGAGCTGTACGGGAAGCTGGAGGGCTGCTCCCACGGCTACGGCGGCTCGATGCACCTCTACGACGTCGAGCGCGGCAACCTCGGCGCGAACGCAGTCGTCGGCGGCGGGCTCCCGGCGATCGTCGGTGCCGCGCTCGCCTTCAAGTTCCGGGACGAGCCTCGCGTCGCCGTCGCGTTCTTCGGCGATGGGGCGACGAACATCGGCACATTCCACGAGTCCCTCAACCTGGCGCAGTTGTGGGAGGTGCCCGCCGTCTTCGTCCTCGAGAACAACCACTGGGCGGAGTCGACGCCGGCGAGCCAGCACATGCCGATCACGGATCTGACCAAGCGCGCGGTCGCCTACGGGATGAAGTCGATGACCGTTGACGGCCAGGAGGTCCAGCAGGTCTACGAGACGGCCACGAAGGCGATTGAGCACGCCCGATCGGGCCGCGGCCCAGTCCTCCTCGTCGCCAACACCTACCGGCTGACCGGCCACTACGTCGGCGATCCCCAGGTCTACCGCCCGAAGGACGAGCTCAAGAAGCTGCGCGAGACGCAGGATCCGCTCGACAAGCTGCGCGCCGAGCTCGACCTCTCGGACGATGAGTTCGAAGACCTCGACCGCGAGGTGACCGAGCTCGTCGAGGGCTCCGTCGAGTTCGCGAAGGCGGGCACGGACCCTAAGCCGGAGGACGCGCTCAAGAACGTCTATGCCTGAGCTGAGCTACCGCGAAGCCGTCCGCGACGCTCTCTCGAACGCGATGCGTGAGGACGAGGACGTCTTCATCATGGGCGAGGACATCGCCGAGATGGGCGGCTCGATGGGCGTCACCCAGGGGATGCTCGAGGAGTTCGGCCCCGAGCGCGTGCGCAACACCCCGATCTCCGAGGCCGCGATCGTCGGCACGGCGATCGGCGCGGCGATCCAGGGCCTGCGGCCGGTCGTCGAGATCATGTACGAGGACTTCCTGACACTCGCCGCCGAGCAGGTGATCAACCAGGCGGCCAAGCACCGCTACATGTCGGGCGGCCAGGTGAAGGTGCCCCTGACGATCCGGACGCAGGGCGGGGCCGGCTGGTCGCCTGGCGCCCAGCACGCGCAGCAGCTCGAGGCGTGGTTCGTCCACATCCCAGGGCTCAAGGTCGTCTTCGCGTCGACGCCGACCGACGTGCGCGGGCTGCTCTACGCCTCGATCTACGAGGACAACCCCGTCATCTTCTTCGAGCATCGCACGCTCTACGGGCTCAAGGAGGACGTGCCGGCGGAGCTCGAACCGATCCCGCTCGGCCAGGCGAGGGTGCACCGTAAAGGCGAGGACGTCACGGTCGTTGCGACCGGCCGACTCGTCCATGAGGCGCTCACCGCCGCCGAGCAGGCCGAGGAGCAGGGGATCTCCGTCGAGGTCGTCGACCCGCGCACGCTTCAGCCGCTCGACGACGCGACGATCGTCAACTCCGTGAAGAAGACGAACCGCGCCGTCGTCGCTCACGAGGCGGTGACACGCATGGGCTTCGGGGCCGAGGTGGCCGCCGTCGTCCAGTACCAGGCCTTCGACTGGCTCGACGCGCCGATCGAGCGCGTCGGCGCCGAGTTCACGCCGCTCCCGTTCGCGCCGGTCATGGAGGAGTGGGTGATTCCCTACGCCGACGACGTCCTCCAGGCGGTTCTGCGAACGGTCGGACGCGATGGCAACTGAGATCAAGCTCCCGCGCCTTGGCCAGGGCATGGAGTCCGGGACTGTCGTCCGCTGGCTGAAGCAGGAGGGCGAGCGCGTCGAGAAGGGCGAGCCGCTCTACGAGCTCGACACCGAGAAGGTGACGCAGGAGGTCGAGGCCGATGCGTCAGGCGTGCTGCTCAAGATCACCGTCCAGGAGGGCGAGGTCCCGGTCGGCCAGACGATCGCCGTCATCGGCGAGGAGGGCGAGGCGGTGCCCGAGGCCGAGCCGGAGGCGCCGAGCCCGCGGCTGCGCCGGACGTGGACGGGGCGCCCGAGGAGGAGGGCTCGCGGGCGCCGGCCCGGGACGAGGAGCGAGAGCGGGGCCGCGAAGCGCCGGTCGCCGCGGAGCCGGCGCCGGCGCCGGCCGAGCCTCAGCCGACGACGACGGACGGCCGGGTCAAGGCATCGCCGCTCGCGCGCCGCATCGCCCGTGAGAAGGGGCTCGAGCTCGCCGAGATCCGAGGCACCGGCCCGGAGGGTCGCATCGTCGCCGAGGACGTCGAGCGCGCTCTCGCGGCGCCGGCACCCGCGCGGGGACCGAGTCCCCTGCCGGCCGAGCCGGAGATCACGCCGCTCACCACGCTCCGCAAGACGATCGCGCGGCGGCTGACCGAGGCCTGGCAGGCGCCGGTCTTCCAGATCTCGATGTCGGCGGACATGGGCCGCGCGCAGGAGCTCCGCGAGCGCCTCGTCGAGCTGACTCGCGAGGGCGAGATGAAGCCGACGATCTCCGACGTGTTGACCAAGGCCTGCGCCGCGGCGCTGATGCGCCATCCGGAGGTGAACGCGCACTACGCCGACCAGGCGGTCCAGCGCTTCCCGACCGCCCACGTCGGCATGGCGGTCGCAACCGACCGCGGCCTGCTCGTTCCCGTCATCCACGGCGCCGATCGACTCACGCTCGCCGAGATCGCCGCCGCCCGCGCCGACCTCGTCAGCCGCGCGCGCGACGCGAAGCTCCAGCAGGCTGATCTCGAAGGCGGAACCTTTACGGTGTCCAATCTCGGCATGTATGGCGTCGAGCAGTTCATCGCCGTTCTCAACCCGCCGCAGGTCGCGATCCTCGCCGTCGGGGCAATCGACGAGAAACCGGTCGTCGCGGACGGCGACCTCGAGATCAGACCGATGATGAGCCTGACGCTGACCTGCGACCACCGCGCGATCGACGGTTCCGTGGCGGCCGAGTTCCTTGGCACGGTTCGCGCCTTCCTAGAAGAACCCGGTCTCGCGCTTTAGAGTCGAGGCCGTGCGGGTCTGGTACCGCGTCCGGGACCTCCAGGCGGGTCGCTCCTTCTACACGGCCAAGTTGGGCTTCACCGAGACCGCCTTCGACGAGGCGGAACGTTGGGCGGAGCTCGAGCGCGACGAGATGCGGATCGCCCTGACCGAGGGGGATCCGATCGAGGGAGGGGTCGCCACGATCGACGTCGACGACGCGAAGGCGGAGGCCGAGCGGCTCCGCTCGCAGGAGGTCGAGGTCGGCACGGTGCTCGAGATCCACAACGAGGTCCGACTGCTGGACGTGTTCGACCCGGACGGGAATCGAGTGCAGCTCGTCGAGCAGCTCCGTCGTGATTAGGCGGGGCAATCCACAGGACGTTCGGTTCCTCCGCGACATGCTTCGCCACGCCTTCTACTGGCGGTCGGGCGCAACGGTCGAGGAGTCCTCGCTCTGGCGCTACGTCTCGGGTTGGGGGCGGCGCGGCGATGCCGCGGTAATCGCGCTCGAGGCCGGTTTCGCGGTTGGCGCGGCGTGGTACCGGCTGTTCTCCCGCGACGAGCCCGGCTTCGGGTTCATCGACGAAAAGACGCCGGAGGTCGCGGTCGCCGTCGTGCCCAGCCGCCGGGGACGGGGGATCGGCTCCGAGCTCCTAGACGCCCTAGTCGAGCAAGCGCGGGAGCAGGGGTACAAGGGCCTCAGCCTCACGGTCGCGGCGGACGACACCCCGGCGATGCACGTCTTCGAGAAGCAGGGCTTCGAGCGGGTCGAGGAGACCGACGGCTCGTGGACGATGCATCTCGACCTGTCCTGAGCAGACGTCTGTGCCGGGTCGTGTCCGGTGTCAGACACCGGACACGGCTGCCGGGGCCAGGACGGGAGGCGCGATCGCGAGGAAGCATGCGGTCTGACCTCTTCGGCGTCCACGCCACACGCCGGAACGCGGACACGTCCCGGCAGTGTCGGAAGCGGCCCTGCCTCGGGCTCCGCCAGTAGGATCGAACGCAGACAACGACGAAGGAGCGAGAGACCGATGGAATCTGACGTTGCCGTCCTGGGGGGCGGTCCCGGCGGCTACACGGCCGCGATTCGCGCGGCGCAGCTCGGCGCCACCACCGTCTGCATCGAGAAGGAGCCGGAGCTGGGCGGAACCTGCCTCCGCGTGGGCTGCATCCCGACCAAGGCCTGGGTGCAGACCGCCTTCGCGATGAAAGAAGCCGAGGAGACCTTCGCCAAGCTCGGCGTCCAGGTCGGAGAGCCCAGCCTCGACCTGGGGACCGCGAACCAGTGGAAGGACGGCGTCGTCAAGCAAATGACCAGCGGTGTCGCGTCGCTCTTCAAAGCCAACGGCGTCGAGTGGGTCAAGGGCACCGGCCGCTTCAAGGACGCGAACACGATCGCCGTCGAAGGCGGTGAGGACGTCACCTTCAAGCAGGCGGTCATCGCCACCGGCAGCTTCCCGCTCCGGCCGCCGATCGAGGGCCTCGACTCGCCTCGCTGCGTCGACTCGACCGGCCTGCTCGCCCAGCAGGAGGTTCCCAAGCGGCTGGTCGTCCTCGGGGGCGGCATCATCGGCTGCGAGTTCGCGTCGATCTTCAGCCGCTTCGGCTCCGAGGTGACGATCATCGAGATGCTCCCGAAGCTGATCCCGATGGAGGACGACGACGCGTCGGCGGAGCTCGCGAAGCAGTTCAAGCGCCGCAACATCACCCTCCACCTCGAGAAGCAGTGCACGAAGGTCGAGGACGACGGCTCGAAGCTCACCGTCCACTTCGGCGACGGCGAGACGGTCGAGGCCGACCTGATGCTCGTCTCCGTCGGACGCGGCCCGCTGGTCGAGAACCTCGGTCTCGAGGAGATCGGCGTCGAGTTCGACAAGCGAACGGGGATCGCGGCCGACGAGCACCGCCGCACGACCGTCGATCACATCTACGCCGTCGGCGACTGCGCCGGCTACTGGCAGCTCGCCCACACCGCGTTCCGCGAGGGCGAGGTCGCGGCCGAGAACGCGACGGGCCACGAGGCCATCGTCGACAACCGCGGCGTCCCGCGGCCGATCTACACCGACCCCGAGGTCGCGGCGGTCGGCCTGACCGAGGCCGAGGCACGGGAGCAACACGGCGACGACGTCGAGGTCGGCGTCTTCCCCTGGGTTGCGAACGCCCGCGCCGTGATGCAGAACGAGACCGTCGGCTGGGTCAAGTCGATCCACGAGAGCCGGTACGGGGAGCTGCTCGGAATCGTCATGGTCGGGCCGCACGTCACCGATCTGATCGAGGCCGGCGTCGTCGCGCTCGACGCCGAATCGACGGTCGAGACCGTCGCCGACGGGATGGCGGCGCACCCGACCTTGTCCGAGGCGGTCAAGGAAGCCGGTCTGGTGGCGTTGGGACGGGCGATCCACCTGCCGAATCGAAAGCGAGCCAAGGCAACCGCCTAGCGGCGCCTCTGACGCTCCGACCCGAGGCTCAGTAACCTCCCGGCCATGAGCATTGTCAACAGGAGAAACGCAGTCCTCGGTTGGACGGTCTGGACGATCAGCAAGACGGCCGCGAAGAGGAAGGCCAAGCAGGCGGCCAAGCCGGAGAACGGGAATGGCAGGCCGGGCAAGCGGGCAGCCGTCCTCTCCGGCCTTGCGGCGACCGGAGGCGCGGTCTGGTTCTGGCGCCGCCGGCGCGGCGACGACGAGGAGACCTAACCTCGCCGCCGCCGCTCTCGGGCGGTTCCGCTAGGCGGTAGCGGGCGAGGCGGTCCGGACGCGGACGAGACGCCGCGTCGAGATGCCTGCGAGCAGGTCGTCGCCCTGCTTGCGGGCCCGGACGAACATGACCATCGAGCCGCCGCGGACGAGCCGCAGGCGGGTGGTCGGCAGCAGCTGGATCGTCGCGTAGCCGTCGACGTTCGTCGTGACTTCCTGCGACGGCGTGATCCAGCCGAGCGGCACGCCGGTGACGAGAACGATCGCGTCACGCACGACGTAGCCGCGCGTGTCGGTCACGCGGAAGCGCCCCGTGAAGGGCTGGCGCGACCGCAGGACCGTCGGCGTGAACTGCAGCCCCGAAAGGACGAGCCGATCCGGCAGGTTGACGCTGGACGCCGGGATCGACGTCTTCCCGTCCTGGAGGCGCGTTGCGCCGGCAGGCGGTACAACGACGGCGGTCTGGGCGGTTGCTTCCCCCACCGAGCCGTCGGCGTTCCGAGCCACGACCCTCACCCGCAGGCGCGAGCCGACGTCCGCCGTCGCGACGCGGTACGACTTCGCCGTCGAGTTGGCGATGTCCGCGCACGGTGCCGGCGGTGGTGCAGCGCTGCCACTGGTACGTGAACGTCATCGGGTTCGTGCCTGCCCACTCGCCGTCCTTGGCGATGAGCAGCTCGCCGTCCTGGGCAGTGCCCACGACCGCCGGGTTCTCCGTGTTGCTCGGCGGGACCGCGGACTGGGCTTCGGCGAGCCCGGCCACCGTGGCGAGGGCGGTCAGGATCGACGCCGCACCGGCGACGAGGACGAGTTGCAGCTTCCTCATTGAATGCTTCCCCCTTTTCCATCGGACTCCGATGTACCTGGGAAGCGTTCCCGCCGAATTCGAGTGGAATGCTCGAAAGTGGTAAGGATTGTCTGAACTCGATGAGGAGAGTCGGAATGAGGATCGAGAAGTCCGTCACAGCCGTTACATGGATCCCCTCTGAGGCGATCGAGGGTATGCCGAAGCTGCCGTTCGAGCTCGGGATCACGCACTACGACGATCCGCCGCCCGACAAGATCGGCGAGGGCGAGCTCGAGGCGCTGCGCGACGCCGACCGTTTCCGCGAGGCGAATCAGCTACGGGCGTGGATCGACGTCGACGACGGCAAGATCGTCGGCGCCGGCTACTCGGGCGGCGCGCTGATCGGCACGACGCACGTCAAGATCGGTCCGAAGACGGTCGGCTTCCCCGGCGTCGGCTACCCGCTGCTTCAGGACGAGCCCGAGGTCGGCCCCGACTGGGTCAAGTTCATCCAGACCGCAGGCGGGCGGATGGGCATCCCGGCGCCGCGGCGCGTGCGCGGCAAGCCCTTCTTCCAGGTCGCGTCGGCCTCGGCCTGGACGACACTCCAGCTGATCATTTACGCCGACGGGACGGCCAAGCACAAGCTCGCCGGTGCCAGCCACTTCCCGCGCCACTGGATCTACGACGACGACGGCATGCTCACCGAGAAGAGCGGGACAGTCGACTTCGAGCGCTGGTGGCGCGAGTCGTTCGGGCCGAACATGCCGTGGGGCGGCGAGGATTCGCCGGCCTTGATCGCGGCGGCCGAGTCGGAGCTGGAGCGCGAGCTCTCCCGCCTGCTCATGCACGATGCCAAGGGGCTCGCGCGGCGTGAGCTGCAGGAGGGAGAAGTGCTTGTCCAGCAGGACGAGACCGGCACCGAGCTCTTCCTCGTGCTCGACGGGATGCTCGACGTCGACGTCGACGGCGAGATCGTCGCCCAGGTCGGGCCGGGCGCGATCCTGGGCGTGCGAGCTGCGCTCGAGGGCGGCATGCGGACCTCCACGCTGCGCGCGGCGACGCGCTGCCGCGTGGTCGTGATCCCGCAAGAAGAGCTCGACCAATCCGAGCTGGCCGCGATCGCGTCGAGGCAGCGACGGGAGGTGCGTTCGTAGCGGCAGTTCGGGTCGCGCTCGTCACCGGCGCGAACTCGGGCATCGGGCTCGCTGTCGCAGAGCGCCTGCTCGCCGACGGTTACGCAGTCGGATTCGCGACCCGAGAGCCAAACCAGAAGGCCGCGGCGCGGCTCGCGGAGCGGGGCCGGGTCCACGCTGTCAGCGGCGACCTCTCGGATCCAACTGTGCCGGCCCGGCTGGTCTCGGAGACGACGGCGGCACTGGGTCGACTGGACGTGCTCGTCAACAACGCCGGGCGGACGGTCTCGAAGCCGGCGCTCGAGCTGACCGCGGAGGACTTCGACGCGATCTTCTCGATCGACGTTCGCGGTGCGTTCCTCTGCGCGCAGGCCGCGGCGAAGGCGATGGGGGAGGGCGGGGTGATCGTCAACATCACGAGCGTCCACGAGCACGTCCCGAGGCCCGGGTTCGCGCTGTACGCGCCGGCGAAGGCGGCGCTCGGCATGGTCACACGCTCGCTCGCGCTCGAGCTCGCCCCCCGGATCCGCGTCGTCTCGGTCGCCCCCGGCGCGATTGCGACAGAGCGGAACGTCGAGGCAAAGGAGCTCCGCCCGGAAATTCCCCTCGAGCGAGCCGGCACGCCGGAGGAGGTGGCAGCCGTCGTGGCCTGGCTCGTCTCGGACGAGGCGAGCTACGTCACCGGCGCCAGTTACCTGGTCGACGGCGGGCTCACCCAGCAGGTCTTCGAGCCGCCACGCGGCGGCTAGGCCGCAGGGAACAGCCGCGTCGCGGTCGCCTTGAAGGAGGCGGTGACGCGGATCCCCGGGCGGAGCTGCAGACGGTCTGCCGACGCACTCGTGATCTCGGCGACGACGGGACCGACCTTGACCCGGACGCGGTTGCCCATCGGCGCGATCGACGTGACCGGCGCGCTGACATGGTTGAGGCGGGAGTCGTCCTGCACGACGGGGCCCAGCGAGACGTCCCACGGGTAGACGGCGGCGTTGACCCGCCCGACCGCCTTGTCCGCGCTCCAGGCGGTGAAGCCGCTGTCGAGCGCGACCTCCGTCAGGCCGTCGTGACTCCCCACTGCACTGCCGGCGAGCAGCACCGCGCCGGTGAACGTCGCGACGAACGGATCGACGGGCACCGAGACGAGCTCCGTCGGGCTGCCGAGCTGGAGAATGCGGCCCTCGCTGATCACGCCGACCCGGTCGGCGAGGGTCGCGGCGTCCTCGAAGTCGTGGGTGACGAGCAGCGTCGGGAGCGCCAGCGAATGGAGCAGCTCGAACAGCTCGGCGCGGACTCCGGCCCTCGTGTGGGCGTCGAGCGCCGAGAGCGGCTCGTCGAGCAGCAGGACGGCCGGGTCCCGCGCCAGTGCGCGTGCCAAAGCGACGCGCTGGCGTTCGCCGCCGGAGAGCTCGTTGACGCGAACGCGTGCGAGGTGCCCGATCCGGAAGCGCTCGAGGAGGTCGTCCACCCTCGACCGGTCGCGGGCGCCGAAGCGCACGTTCCCGAGGACGTCGAGATGCGGGAAGAGCGCGTACTCCTGGAAGAGGTAGCCGACCCGACGGTGCTCGGGCGCGACGTCGTGTCCCCGCTCGGTGTCGAGCAGCACGGTCTCGCCGACGCTGACGCTGCCCGACCGTGGCCGCAGCAGTCCGGCGACGACCCGGAGCGTCGTCGTCTTGCCGGCGCCCGACGGGCCGACGAGCGCAAGCGTCTCGCCCTGCCCGACGGTCAGCTCGGCTGACGCGACGAAGGAGCGGAGAGGATGAGTGAACCGGACGCTGAGTGCCATCTGGTCATGAGCTTGACGGACAGGAGGACGACCGCGCTGACGACGATCAGGAGGGCACTGATCGCCAGCGCAACGTTGAAATCCACATCGAACTGCTCGTAGATCGCGAGCGACAGGGTCTGCGTGACGCCTTGCAGCGACCCCGCGAACATGATCGTCGCGCCGAACTCGCCGAGGCCGCGCGCGAACGCCAGCGCGGCGCCGGCGCCGAGCCCGCCCTTGGCGAGCGGGAGCATGACGCGGAAGAAGACCCGGCCGGGGCCCGCTCCAAGCGTGCGCGCGGCCGCCGGCAGCGCGGGGTCGACGGCCTCGAAGGCCGCGATCGCCGTGCGCAGGAAGAAGGGGCTCGCGACGAACGTCACCGCCAGAACGACGGCGACCTTCGTGAACGCGATGTCGATCCCGAGCGCGTCGACCGTGCCGCCGAGCAGTCCCGCCCGGCCGAAGGCGACGAGGAGCCCGATGCCCGCCACGGCAGGAGGCAGCACGAGCGGCAGCTCGACGAGTGTGACGACGACGTCCCGCGCTGCACCGCGTCGGCTCGCAATCCAGTACGCGGCCGGCGTCCCGAACAGGAGGATGAGCGCCATCGAGAGCGCGATCGTCTCGGCCGTGACCCGAATCGCGTCGAGGGCGGCCCTGCTGCCGAGCGCCGACCAGAGATCGCTCAGCGGCACCCGCAGGAAGACGGCGACGATCGGCAGCGTCAGAAAGAGCAGCGCGGCGCCCGTCGTCACGAGGAGCGCCGCGCGAAAGAGCCGGGCTACCGGGACGCCTTCGGGATCGGGAGGAACCCGGCGTTCCTCAGCGCTCTTTGCCCTCTCGGCGAGAGGAGCTTCTTGATCCAGGCCCGCGCGAGCGCCTTGTGGGACGACCGCGACACGACTGCGATCTCGTAGCGGATGCGCGGCTGCGCCCAGGCCGGGATGCGAATGACCGTCACCTGCGCGCGGACCGGCCGCGCATCGGTCGCATAGACGAAACCGGCGTCGGCTTGACCGAGCGCGACCTTTCCGGTCACCGCTTTCACGTCCGACTCCTGACTGACGACCTTCGAGAGCACCGAGGTCAGGCCCATCTTGCGGAGCACGGTGCGCGTATAGCCGCCGACCGGCACCGCCGGCCCGGCGATCACGAGCTTCACCGGCTTCCGCTTCAGGTCGTAGACCGTTCGGATCCCGGCCGGGTTCGACCTCGGCACGATCAGCACGAGGCGATTCGACGTGAAGGTGACCGGCCGCTCGACGGTCCGGGCCTGGAAGAGGCGCTGGGTGTTGAGCGGCGCCGCCGAGGCGAAGATGTCCGCCGGCGCGCCGTTCCTGATCTGCGTCTCGAGCGCGTTCGAGCCGGCGAAGTTGTAGCGCTGCGCCCGATCGAAGGCGCTGAACACCTCGGTCAGGGAGGCGGCGGCGTAGATCGTCAGTGGATCCGCTTGCCGACGTGCGCCCGCACTCGAGGCGAGCGACGATGCGGCGATCAGCGCGATCGTGAGCAGTGCAGCGAAGCGAGTTCTCATCCGGTCCTCCTACCCCAGGTACGCCTCGATGGCGGCACTGGCGGTCTCGACGTCGGTAGCGACGGGGAACGACTTGGCGCCCACCTGTCCAGAGAGGGCGGAGAGGGCTCCAATCTGCTGGGCGGTGCTCGCGCCCAGGCTTGCGAACAGGATGCGATAGTCGATCACCGAGGCGGACGCTGCGGCGGACTGGTACGAGCCGAGCAGTGCGCGGAGCACGACCAGACCGGTCTTCACGGTCGTCGGCGCCTTCGAGAAGGTGCGCCTCGGCCAGGCGAACTCGAAGTCCTGCTCGGCCGGAGGGGTGTCACCAAAGCTGACGAGCAGGCTGCTCAACGCCTTGGCGTGCTTCGTGGCCGTCGTTCGCCCCTGGCGCAAGGTGTCGGCGCGAAGCCCGCGGAACTGCTTGCCGGCGAGCGCCTTGCCGTAGAAGTCCTTCAGCAGGAACTCGGCCGAGACACCGAAGTTCGCGAAGGCGATGTCCTCCTCGGTCGCAGCGCCGGCTGCGCCGACCCAGGGGCCGCCGAGGACGGCCGCCGAGGCGCCGGCGGAGGTGAGAAGGAAGCGTCTCCGGTTCACGCGCGGCGACCCTACCACACGGTAGAAATTCTTTGACTACCGGTCGCGTACGATTCGCACGGATGCCTCGACGACCGCCAACGCAGCCCTCGCTTCCCGAGTGGGCGGCACTGGGGTTGCTCTGCGAGCAGCCGGCCCACGGCTGGGCGATAGCCCAGGAGCTCAGCCCGACAGGCTCGATCGGCCGCGTCTACTCGTGCACCCGCGCGCTCGCCTATCGCGCGCTCCGGCAGCTGCGCGACGCAGGTCTCGCCGAGGTGCGGCGCACGAGCCCGAGTGAGAAGGGCCCCGCGCGCACGACGCTCGGTCCCACGCGCAGCGGTCGCGCGAAGTTCGTCCGCTGGCGTGGCCGGCCGGTCGCTCACGTGCGCGACCTGCGCTCGGAGCTGATGCTGAAGCTGCTCTTCCACGAGCGCGCGCAGCTCGACCCGCAGCTCCTCCTCGGCCGTCAGGCAACCGTGTTGGCGCGGATCGAGCGAGCGCTGGAGGATCAACTCGCGTCGGCGTCGGGGTTCGATCGGACGCTCGCGCTCTGGCGCCTGTCGGCGAGTCGCGGCGCGCTCTCCTTCGTCGACGGGCTGCTCGAGAGCCGTACGGCCGAGCCGGTCGTCTACCAACCGATCGGCTACGTCGTCTCGCCGCACGAGCAGATGGACGGCATGCCCCTTCAGGCGATGGCCGACACCAAGGGCGCGTCGACGATCGAGGTGGGGGAGGAGCACGTCGGCTGCCTCGCCGATCTCGACGGCTTCACGCATGTCTGGGTGCTCGCGCATCTGCACGAGACGATCGGGTGGAACTCGAGGGTGCGAGTGTTCCTCGACGAGGTGACGCACGGCACGTTCGCCACGCGCTCGCCTCGGCGGCCGAACCCGATCGGCCTGTCGCTCGCCCGGATCGTCTCCGTCGAGCCGTCCGGGGTCGTGGTGGAGGGGCTCGACCTCCTCAATGGAACACCCGTGCTCGACCTGAAGCCGTTCGTGCCGCTGTTCGACACTCCGACCGGGGACGTTCGGTCCGGCTGGTTCGACGGCCGTGCCGAGCGTGTCTTCGCGCGGACGTCCGACCGGCGCTTCGCCCTTCGCAGCGATCGAAACTGACCTGACGTACTCTGTCTCAGCCCCACGAGAGGAGGGAGTGGAGATGGCTGGGAAGGCCGATTTCACCGAGCAGGAGTGGGAGACGCTGCAGAAGGGCGTGACGGGAGCCGCGTTCCTGGTCTCGCTCGCCGATCGCGGCTTCTTCGACACATTCAAGGAGGTGGGTGCGCTCGGCAAGTACCTCTCCCAGGCGCGGGAGAAGAGCACGAGCCCGCTCATTCGCGAGCTCGCCGCGGTACGCGGCACCGGGTTCGGGCTGACCTCGTCGCCGGATGAGGTCGAGAAGGGGGCGATGGAAGCTTTGCGCTCCTCGACGGCCACGCTGCAGGCGAAGGCGCCAGACGAGCTCGAGGCCTATCGCGCATTCGTGATCGAGGTCGCGACGGCTGTGGGGGACGCCGCGAAGGACGTCGGTGCAGCCGAGACCGGTGCGATCGACAAGATCAAGGCGGCGCTCGAAGGCGGTACGCACGCGCCGGCCGAGACTGCCGCGCCGGCCGCGACCGCCCCCGCGGCACCCGCGTCACCGCCGGAGAGCCAGAGCTAGGAGTCCGAAAGAAAAGGCCCGACGGGCAGCCAGCTGCGGTGGTCGCCGCCGCCGTCCCCCACGGCGCCGTCGAGGAGATCCCTTAGCCCCCGCGGCTTGACCCGACGCACGGAACGCGTCATGGCGACCTGGTGCTTGCGGGCCGCCCGCGCCAGCGACTGGAACGCGTAGAAGCTGGGCTTCCGGCGCCCGCCGGCTGAAACGAGCCCGGACTGCCAGCCGGTCGGCCGCGCCTCGTCGCGCGCGAGGAACCAGAGCAGCATCTCGATCCGCGGGTTCCGGCGAGCGATCCCGTAGGCCTGGCGCAGGTAGGTCGCCTGCCGCGCCCAGGCCACGCCGAAGATCCTGTCGGGCGGGCTCGTCTCGTAGGCGTACTCGGTGATCCAGATCGGCTTCCGCCCGTAGAGCTTCGTCACTTCGCTGACGAGCCGCTGGATGTTCCCGAGCGTGACCGCGCGGGGGTTTCGCGGCTTCGCGCCGGGCGCAAATTTGGGATCGCCCGAGTACGGGTGATGCGCGTAGGCGTCGAAATTCCGCAGCCCGGCGGCCTTCACCGCGCGCAGGAACCCGATCGGGGCCACCGACGGCCGCTTCGTACGCGGTGCGTTGTTCCCGCGAGCGGTCGTGACGCCGCAGGCGACCTGCACGCCGCGCAGCAGCGTCAAGTGGATCCCGTCGTAGATCGCGTTGCAGATCCGAGCGTAGTCCCGCGCGCTCTGAACGACCCACCGCCCGCCGATCCGCCGCCACTGCGGCTTCAGTCCGAGCGGGATGTTCGGCTCGTTCCAGGCTGTCCAGAGCGAGACCCGCGGAAGGACGATCCCGTCGGCGCGCCGGTAGAGGCCGCTGTAACGGATCGCCGCCGCGTAGGCGAACTCACGTAGCCGCACGATGTTCTGCGGCGCCACGTTGAGATCACGCCCGCCGTTCGCCCACCAGGGCGTTCCGAAGATCGTGAAGAGGACGCGAACGCCGCGGTTAGACGCCGTCAGGACCGCGGCGTCGTACTGCGCCCAGTCGTAGGCGGGGTCGCCCGGGTCGGTGCCGTAGTCGGGGCGCTCGCGCGCGACGCCGTATTGCCCGCCCCAGGCGAGCGTGATCCGAACGATCTGTGGCCGCAGCGTGCCGAGCGTCGTGCCGAAGCGCTGCTGGCTGCCGAGCGCCTCCTGCGTATCGACGAGGCCGAGCTGAAGCGAGGTAGATCCGGCCGCGGGGGTGGCGAGCACCGCCGCGCCGACAATTGCGACCAGCGTCGCTCGGCCCATTAACAAAAGGTACCGCGATGTTGTTAGGGGGGCTTGAAAAGTGGGTTAGGTGTCGCCGGGTCAAGGCTCGAGCTCTCGAAGCCGTCCTGCCGGGACCGGTCTCGGTGTCAGACACCAATTTGTGTCAAGACGACTTCGTGCCAACTCTGTAACTGTTGCTCCACAGGTACGCCGAGGGTCAGCCCGCTTTCGCGTCGCGCACGTGCAGCTCGCGCTCGAGCTCGTCGAGCGCCGAGCGCAGGATCGCGATCCGCTCCGCCACGGGCGCCACCTCGTCGGGGCGAACCACCGGCCGGCGCTCCAGCTCCCGCGCCTCCTCCATCGAGTTGAGCACGATCCCGATGAAGACGTTGATGACGACGAACGCCGCGATGAGGATGAAGCTGACGAAGAAGATCCACGACCACGAGTGGATCTCCATCCCTGCCTCCATGTATCGCGGGAAGTCCTCGAGCGTCAGCATCACGAACAGGGTCAGCATCGCCTCGCCGATGTTTCCCCACTGCTGCGGCAGCTCGTCGCTGAAGAGCTGCCAGCCCACCATCCCGTAGACGAAGAGGATCAGCGTCGTCAGGATCGCCATGCTGCCGAGTGGCGGCAGGCTCCTGATCACGCCGGTCATCAGGATGCGCACGTCCGGAAGCAGATGGACGACACGGACGATCCGCGCCAGGCGCGCGAGACGGAAGATCGTTGCGTTGCTGCCGAAGCCGGGGAGGAACGCGATTCCGATGACGATGAAGTCGAAAACGTTCCAGCCCTCGCGGAAAAACTGCACGGGCCGCCGATAGGAGGCGATCCGGAGCAGGAGCTCGACACCGAAGAAGGCGAGGAAGAGGTTGTTGAGCAGGTCGAGGGTGCCGCCGTGCTCCTGCTCGAGCCCCGGGTAGGTCTGGAGCCCGAGCACGAGGGCATTCGCGAGGATGACGACGACAACCGTGGCCGTGAACGCCGGCGCGTCGACGACGCGGGCAAGCCCGTTCCTCATCGGCCGCAGCTTGACGAAGGCGTCGGAGGTGGAGCCGGCGGGCCGGACGGCCCGCCGGCTCACAGGATCAGGCTCGGACGAGCTCCCGCTCGGGCTCGCGCTCGAGCTCAGGCTCCTCGGCCTCGGGCTCGTGCACGACCTCGATTACGCGCGGCTCCTCGTCCTTGCGCCGCTCCTCTTCTTGCAGAAGCTCCCATTCCTGCCATCTCTGGGAATGGCACATGCGGCGCTCACCTCCTGCTGAAACTGTACGCCTTCCGCTCTGAGAGTGTCTGGCATCGTTCGGTCGTGAGGCTCGCGGTTGCAGCGGGGCTCGTCCTCGTCGTCGCAATCGCAGTCGCGGTCTGGGTTGCACGCGATGACGACGGCGGCTCCAACGCGCACGACGGCGTCGTCGCGCGTGTCAGCGACGGCGACACCGTGCAGCTGCGCGACGGCGAGCGCGTCCGCCTCGTCCAGATCGACGCACCGGAGCTGGGCACAGGTGAGTGCTACTCGGCGGCTGCCCTGCGCGAGCTCCGGCGGCTGCTGCCCGCGGGCACCCCCGTCCAGGTCGAGCCCGACCTCGACCGAATCGACCGCTTCGGCCGCACACTCGCGTATGTCGACCGGGATGGCACGCTCGTCAACCTCGCGCTGGTCGAGCTGGGCGCCGCGGCGCCGTGGTTCTTCGCCGGCCAGCACGGCCGCTACGCGGATGACTTGCTCGACGCGGCCCAAGAGGCCAAGGCCGAGCGGCGAGGCTTGTGGGGCGAGTGCAGGCGCACGGAGCTCGACCCGGGGCGCCGCCTCAGTGCTCTGCCGTAGGCCTCAATCGGCCCAGGAGACGATCATTTCGCGCTGTACCGCGGTCTCGGGCGAGCTGCGAGCCGCCGTCCTCGTCCCGGCGCGAAGGCGGGAGATGGCCTCGAGTGCGTCCTTCGGCGACGCGCCATGGCGCACGAGAAAGCAGCCGACGACCGTCCCGGTGCGCCCGACTCCGCCGTAACAGTGGACGTACACGACGCCGCCCGTGGCGAGCTCCTCATCGATGAGATCGAGGATCTCGCCCATCTCGGTCGTGCTTGGGCAGCCGAAGTCGGGCACGGGCTTTCGGATTGCGCGCAGGCCCTCGTCGAGCTCGGGCTGATACGGAACGAGCCCGTACTCGCCCGGCTCGGTCAGGTCGACGAACAGCGTGACTCCAAGCTCATGGAGCCGGGCAATGCTTCGCCGTGTCTCAGGCGTGGCGGCGCGGCCCGGATACTCGCCGGCTAGAAGGCGACCCTCCTGGACCCAGTAGCAATCCGGAAACATGGTCCGCGTGGTGCGTGGGGGAGGGCCGCAACCGCGTCGGCCCTCCCCTCACAAAGTCCGCTAGCTGGTCGCCATCGAGGCCATGAAGTCCTCGGAGCGCTTCTGCATCTCCTGAGGCGAAACGTCCTCGATATGGGTGGCGATCGTCCACGAATGGCCGAACGGGTCCTGGATCGACCCGAAGCGGTCGCCCCAGAACATGTCGTCAGGCTCCATCAGCGACGTCGCACCGGCATCGATCGCCTGCTTGTAGAGCGCGTCGATGTCGTCGACGTACACGAAGATGCTGACGCTCGTCCCGCCGAGCTCCTTCGGTGTCTTGGTGCTCGCTTGCGGGAACGGGTCGGAGAGCATGATGAGCGAGTCTCCGAGCTTGAGCTCCGCGTGCATGATCGAGCCGCCCGGCCCGTCCATGCGCACGGTCTCCTTGGCGCCGAGCGCGCGCGTGTAGAAGTCGATCGCCTCAGCGGCGTTCGGGACGGCGAGGTACGGGGTGACGGTGCTGTACCCCTCCGGAACTGGCTGCACGGCCATGAGTTCTCCTTTCGGCGGCTTTACTCCAACCTCTCGATGCTAGTGGTTTCCCACCGTGTGTCGGCTTCACATCGGTGAAGGTTCTGGATCAGCCGATCAGGCTGGTGAGCTGTCCTGGCCGAGCGTCCGGTCACGGACGGCGAGCCAGGTCGCGAAACGTCCGCGAGCCGTCCGCAGCCACGCGCTCAGCTGGTCGTCGAACGCCTCGATCTCGTCGCGAAGCTGAAGGAGGCGGAAGTCCAGCAGCCGCATCTCTTCACACATGTGAGCCGGGATCGTCGAGCGCTCGACAGAGGCTCCACAGTCGGGACAGGGCTGGAAACGCGACTCCGGGAGGGCACCGAACACCGTACGTGCTTAAACGGCCACCTGCGGCGACGGTTTGCACCAAACGATCAATCTTTCGTAAAGGTTCAGCGCAGTGTGCGGCGGTCGAGCACGCGCTGGAGCTTTCCGCCTTCAGAGCGCGGCACCGTGCCCGGTGCCTCGAGGCGGACGGGCAGTGAGCAGCCGACGCGTTCCCACAGGTGACGTTCGGCCCGCTCGCGGAGCTCCCGCACGTGGTCGAGCTCGCCGCCCAGGCTGTCCGTGCCGGCGTCGCGCAGGAACGCCTCGCTGACCTCGACCTCCACCTCGGCCTCGTCCAGCGTGCCGCTGCGGCTGACGACGACGCGGTAGTTCGGCGTCAGCTCCGGCAGCTCCAGAAGCGCGGCCTCCACCTGCGTCGGGTACACGTTGACGCCGCGGATGATCAGCATGTCGTCGGCGCGCCCCTTGATCAGGTCCATCCGCACGAGCGTCCGCCCGCAGACGCACGGCTCCGAGGTCAGGCTCGTGATGTCCCCGGTCCAGTAGCGGATCAGCGGGAGCGCCTCCTTCGTCAAGGTCGTGAAGACGAGCACGCCCTCCTCGCCCTCGGGGAGCGGCTCGCCGGTCTCGGGGTCGACGACCTCGGGGAAGAAGTGATCCTCGTTGACGTGTGAGCCGGCGCGTCCCTCGACGCACTCGCACGAGACGCCTGGGCCGATCACCTCGGAGAGCCCGAAGATGTTCGTGCTGCGCACGCCGAGGCCGGCGTCGATCTCGCGGCGCATCGCCTCCGTCCAGGGCTCGGCGCCGAGGAGCGCGAAGCGAAGGCTGATCTCGTCGGGCGCGATGCCGCGCTCCTGAAAGCTCTGCGCGAGCGTCAAGGCGTAGCTCGGCGTGCAGGCGATGACGTCGGGCCGGAAGTCCTCGATCAGCATCAGCTGGCGCTCGGTCATCCCGCCCGACACGGGAACGACCGCCATGCCGAGCAGCTCGCCGCCGGCGTGGAGACCGAGCCCGCCGGTGAACAGCCCGTAGCCGTAGGCGTTGTGGAGGACCATGCCCGGCTCTGCGCCGGCCATCGCCAGTGAGCGGGCGTTGACGCGGGCGAAGAGGTCGACGTCGGCGGCGCTGTAGCCGACCACGGTCAGCTTGCCCGTCGTCCCGGAGGAGGCGTGGATGCGGATGACCTCCTCCCGAGGGACGGCGAACATGCCGAACGGATAGGTGTCGCGAAGGTCGTCTTTCCGCGTGAACGGAAGCTCCCGAAGGTCGTCGATGTCGGAGATCTGGGCGGGCTCGACGTCGGCCAAGCGCTCCTGGTAGAGCGGGACGCGCTCCTTGACGTAGGCGATCAGAGCCCGCAGCCGCGCGGTCTGGAGCTCGCGGAGCAGCCCGCGCGGCAGCGTCTCCAGCTTTGGCTCGAAGATCACCCGTGCATTCTCCAGGGTGATGGATCAGACGGAGATGCGCGAGCGAGTCCGAGACGCCCGGGTTGGCCGGCTGGCGACGATCGACGCCGAAGGCCGCCCGCACCTCGTCCCGATCTGCTTCGTGCTCGAGGGCGAGACGCTCTACTCGGCCGTCGATGAGAAGCCGAAGCGGTCGAAGCGACTCAAGCGGCTCGAGAACATCCGGCGCCGCCCGGAGGTCACCGTTCTCGTCGACCACTACGAGGAGGACTGGTCGCGGCTCTGGTGGGTGCGGTTGGACGGATCGGCAAAGGTGCTCGAGGACGGGCCCGACCGGGAACACGCGCTCGCGCTCCTGCAGGCGAAGTACGAGCAGTACCGTGCCGAGCCGCCGACGGGAGCAGTGATCGCGGTCCAGGTCGGGCGTTGGCGGGGTTGGTCGAGCGCTACATCATGATGCTATGATGCCGTGATGCCGAAGTCGCGAACCACCGTCACCCTTGACGAGCGCGTGCTCCGAGCGGTTCGCATCAAGGCGGCCCGCACCGGGCGGCGCGACAGTGAGGTGATCGAGGAAGCCCTTCGGCGCGATCTCGGTCTCGACCTGCTCGAGCGGATCTGGGCGTCGGCCGACCTCGACGAGGACGAGGCGATGCCGCTCGCCGTCGAGGCGCAGCACGAATCCCGACACGCGTAGCGCGTGCGGGCGCTGTTCGACGCCAACGTCCTCGTTTCAGCGCTGCTCTCTCGGACGGGGACGCCTGCTCGCCTCGTCACCCTGTGGCTCGACGCCGCCTTTGAGCTCATCGTGTGTCCGGCGCTCCTGGGCGAGGTGGAGCGCGCACTCGCGCATCCGAAACTGCGCTCTCGCATCGAGCCGACCGATGCGCAGGGGTTCGTCAAGCTGCTGAGCGAGCTCGGGGAGATGGTTCCCGATCGCGGACCGACCAGCCTCCGGTGCGTTCGGCGGATCCGGGGGACGACTACCTGCTTGCGCTCGCGGCGCGCGAACAGGTGCCGCTCATCTCAGGCGACAATCACCTACTGGCGCTCCGCGACCGTGCGCCGGTTTCCTCCCCGCGCGAGTTCCTGGGTCGACTCGCTGACCGCTGACCTAGGAGACGGAGACGGCGAGACCGAGTGGCTCGACCAGACGCTCGAGCTGCCACGCGCGCTCCTCCGCGAACCCGGCGTCGTATCCCTCCGGGTGGAGGCCCGCCGTCGAGTGGGCGACGATGAAGGCCACGTTCGCAGCGATTGCGCCATGCGTCGCGTCACCCGCGGCGACCGCCTCGAGGTGCGAGCTGCAGCTGCGGCTCGCGGACTTCGAGCTGACGACCGTCGGCGAGCGCCGTCGTGTCGGCAGCCATGAGCACGAGACCCGCGATCTCGGCCGGCAGCCGTGCTGCCAGACCGGGTGCGGCCCTCACGTAGCTCTCGGCGTCGAGACCGCCGAGCTCCCGCGCCTCGTCGTCGTGACCCTCCACGCGCAGCGCCTCGACGACATGCTCGCGCCCTCTCGCCGCGCACGCGCGGGCGAAGTCGTGGGCCGCGGTCGTCGTTCCAGGCCGCCACGCGCTCCAACAGCCGGCCGCGCTCGGCGACGAGCTCCTGACCGTCGTCCTCCACGATGCCGGCGAGCTCGCAGGTCCACAGCTCGTCGTCGATCCAACCGAGGAGCCCCTCAGCGTGCATGGCGTGGATCCCCGACATGCACCGCTCGACCTCCGCGTCTGCCTCGAGCCAGGTTCCCGGCTCCGGCCATCTGACCCCACTGAAGAGCCCCACGCGATCGGACGAGAGGAACTTGTACGCGATCACTCGACCCGTTTCCAGTCACGGAACGCGGCGAGGAGGTGCTCCTCCATGGCCGGCGGGACATCCTCCTCACGCAGCTCTCCGACCAGCTCGACCGTCGTCCTCGTCTGGTCGAGGAACGAACGACACGGCGGGCAGATCGAAACGTGCTCCTCGAAGCGGCGACGCTCGGTCGACGTGAGCCGCCCCTCGTTGATAGTCGGTGACGAGCTTGACGATGTCGGCGCAGGTCAGCATCACTCCGTCCCTTCCTCGAGGTATCGCTCGATCGCGGCGCGTGCGGCGGCTCGCGCGCGGTGTAAGAGAACTCGCTGGTTGCCGTCCGCGACGCCAAGGTACTCGCAGACCTCGTCCGGAGACCAGCCCTCGACATCGCGAAGCGTGATCACTGCTCTTTGCATTCGTGGCAGGGCGTCGATCGCTTCGAGGAGCGCGGTGCGCACCTCGCTCGACAGCAGGCGCTCCTCGGGAACACCGTCCCAGCGCGGGACGGCGCTCGACCACATGCCGGCCCACCGGCCTTCGTCGAAGAACCGGTCGTGACTCACGCCGAGGTCGTCGCCCGACGCCTCGTCCGCCGCGAGCTCGGACAGCGGCACGAGCCGTTGCTCCTGCTCCGCCCGCCTTCTCGCGCAGTTGCCGAGAATCGCGTAGATCCACGTCCGAAGCGACGATTTCGCCTCGAACCCGTCGAGGCCTCGGACGACGTTCAGCCACGTCTCCTGAACCACCTCTTCGGCCACCGCGCGGCGCGAGACGAACGCCATCGCGACCCGCGTCATCGACGGCGTGTGCCTGCGAACGAGCGCGCAGAAGGCTTCCTCGTTTCCCTCCCGCAGCTGGGCGAGGAGTTGCTCCTCCGTGCGTTCGATCGCGACGGTCCGCGATTCGACCACGGACCAAACGGTATCCGTAACACCCGACGCGGTCGCGTCTCTACCCTGGTATGGCCCCTTCGATCGGTGACGATCACGAGCTGCTCGCCGCGTGCGCAGCGGGTGACGAGCAGGCGCTGGGTTCGCTGTACGACCGGTTCGGGACGGTCGCCTACCGTCTCGCGCTGCGCGTCCTGCGCGACGCCGCCCTGGCGGAAGACGCGGTGCAGGAGGCGTTCCTCGCCGTGTGGCGGCAGGCGGCGAGCTTCGACAGCTCTCGCGGAAAGGCGTCGACCTGGATTCTCACGCTCGTCCACCGGCGGGCCGTCGACCTCGTGCGCCGCCAGGCCCGCTTCAGCGAGCTTCCCGAGCAGCTCGGGGTGATCGCTCCTCAGGCCGTCGTCGCCGAGAGCGCCGACGACGACGTCGTACTTCGAGAGGCGCGAGGCGAGGTTCAGGCGGCGCTGGCAACGCTGTCGCAGGCCGAGCGCGAAGTCCTCGACCTCGCCTACTGGGGCGGCCTGACCCAGTCGGAGATCGCGACCAAGCTGGGCATCCCGTCCGGGACGGTGAAGAGCCGGACGTTCAGCGCTCTCAGGCGGCTCCGAGAGGCGCTGAGCCAGGGGCATGAGCTGACGGCCGTCCACTGAACCGCCGAGGCAAGCCGGTGCGAATCAGCGGTGCACCCGCCGTCTACCACCAGTTGGAGGTCAACGATGCGCACGATTCTCGGATCCCTAGGCGTCACGCTCGTCGCGATGCTCGCCGTCGCCGTGACCGCTGTCCCCGTCGTCGCCGCGACGGCCATCGAGTACGGCTTGATCGCCTGCCTTTAGTGCGCGCGGTAGCGGAGGAACGCCATCCCGTTGCCGAAACGGCGTTCGTCCAGCAGTTCGAGCTCCGCACGAACCTCGTCGGGGAGGGCCTCCGTGCCGCCTCCGACCATGATCGGGCGCAACGAACAACTGGAGCTCGTCGACCAACCCGGCCCTGATCGCCTGACCCGCGAGCTCGGGACCGCCGACGGCGAGATTACGTTCGGCTGACGCCTTCAGCTGCCGGACCGCCTCGGGTTCGAACTCTCGCTCGAGTCGCGTCCTTGCGCTGGAAACGGTTTCCAGGGTCTTCGAGTAGACGATCTTGTCGGCCGCCCGCCAGATCTCCGCGAAGTCACGGATGTACGGCGGCTGATCGGCGAGCTCGGGCGTCTCCCAGGCGATCATCACCTCGTACATCCGTCGCCCGTAGAGATAGGTGCCGACCGGCCGCGCGAGGTCGTTGACGAAGGTGTGCACCTCCTCGTCCGGCTCACCCCAGTCGAACTTGCCATCCTCGTCCGCGACATAGCCGTCGAGCGACATGATCGTCAGGTAGATCAGCTCGGCCATGTTCGGACCTTACGGCTTGCCGGCGCGGATGCCGTCGACGGCGCGCACGCGCTCCGCGGAGGCGCCCGAGCGGTGCTTTCCGCCCAGGGCACCCTACGCGACTTGGTACAGTCGAACATACCGACCGGTCGGTCGGTTTATGCGGTGGAGTCGCGATGAGGCGGAACGAGGGCCGAGGACTCACACAGGCTGAGCGGAGTCGGGCGCGCCGGGAGCGGATCCTCGACGCGGCGTTCCACACGTTCACCCGGCGCGGGTATCGAGACACAGCGGTGGATGAGATCGCCGCGGCCGCCGAAACCAGCAAGGGCGGGGTGTACTTCCACTTCCCGACCAAGGAGGCGATCTTCCGCGAGTTGGTCCGGACGACCGCGGACCGGCTCGCCGCGAAGGTGGAGCAGGCAGTCGCCGAACAGACCGAACCGATCGCCCGTGCCGACGCCGCCCTGCGGACCGTGCTCGTCACGTTCGCCGGCCATCGGACGATGGCGCGCCTGCTGTTCGTCGACGCGATGGGCGCCGGGCGCGTGTTCAACGCAGAGACGAACGCGCTCCACGACAGGTTCGCCGGCATGATCGCGGGCTACCTGGATGAGGCGGTCGAGGCCGGCACGATCCCGCCGATCGATGCCGCGCTGACCGGCGTGGCCTGGTTCGGGGCGGTCAACGAGGTCGTCGCCCGCTGGCTGCTGGTGGACGACCCCGAGCCGCTCGAGACGGTCTATCCGACGCTCCGCGCGCTGCTGTTTCGCAGCGTCCGCGTGGACGAGGCGCGCATCGCCGACCATTCGGCGCTCTCGACGTGAGCGTCGCCGACCGGCGTTCGACGATCGGGGGTCGGGTTCCCATCGCTTCCGCGTTGCGCCCGCTGCTGGCGTCGGCACGCAAACGGGGCAGTCGACCCCTCATCTCGACCACGCTCCCCATCACCGCCATTGACCCAATCGAACTCTTCGGGGCCGCGAGGGCGCTCGGTTTCGAAGCCGCGCTGTGGCTCCAGCCCACGGCCGAGCGGTCGATCGTCGGAATCGGGCGGGCGTGGGCGGTCGAAGCCGCCGGAGTCGATCGCTTCGCGGCGACGACCGCAGCCTGGCGAGCGGTCCTGGCCGACGCCGTCGGGTCGAGTCCCACCTCCGACACGCGCGGGATCGGCCCGACGCTCCTCGGCGGGCTCGGGTTCACGGGGAAGACCCCCGAGGCCGATGATCCATGGAAGCCGTTCGGACCGTCATCGCTCGTGCTGCCAACCTTCGCCGTCGCTCGGAGCGGGCCATCGACGATGCTGACCGTTGGCCTGGCACCGGATCGCCCGGATGATCCCGACCCGATGGAGGTCGAGCTCGCGTGGGATGCGTTGGCGCGCGACGCACGCGAGCGCGAGGCTTCGACGGGCGGGTCGCCCGCGACCGAGGGGGCGGCATGGTTCGAGTCCGACACGCTCCAGGTCGTCGATGAGCGGCCAGGTCGAGCCGGATGGGAGCGGACCGTCGGCTTGTTCGCCGGGGCGGTTGGTCGCGGCCGGATCGACAAGGTCGTATTGGCGCGACGGGTCGTCTTCCGCGCTGCAGCCGACCTCGACGTCTTGGCGGCCCTCCGGCACCTTGCCCGAACCGCACCAGAGAGCACGACGTTCGCGTTCGTCCGGGGCGGAACGACGTTTCTGGGAGCGACGCCCGAGCGTCTCGTCCGCACGGCCGGGCGCTCGTTCGAGACCGTCGCGATCGCGGGTTCCGCCGCGCGCGGCGTGGATCCGAGCGAGGACGAACGGTTCGCGGCCGCCCTGCTCGCGAGCGAGAAGGATCGCGAAGAGCTCGCCGTGGTCGTGGACATGCTCCGCTCCAGCCTCACGCCCATCGTCGAGACACTGCAGCTCGCGGAGACCCCCGCCATCCTGCCGCTCCGCCACCTCCAGCACCTCGTGACCCCGATCACGGGCACGACCCGCGACGAGGCCGGTCTGCTCGCACTCGCCGGTCAGCTCCACCCGACCCCCGCCGTGGGCGGGGCGCCGCGCGACGTCGCGCTCGCACTCATCGAGGAGTACGAGGGATTCGACCGCGGCTGGTACGCGGGGCCCATTGGCTGGCTGGGGGCTGACGGGGACGGTGAACTCATGGTGGCGCTACGGTGCGGGCTCGTCAGGGACGCGGAGGCGACGCTGTTCGCCGGCTGCGGCATCGTGGCCGACTCCGACCCGGGGCGGGAGTGGGAGGAGTCCCGACTCAAGCTCCGGACGATGATCGCCGCGCTCGGCGGTGTCGTCGAGCGGTCGAGATGACGGATGTCCTCGCCCTCCGTGCGATGGTCGAGGCCCTCGTCGAAGCGGGCGTCACCGACGTGATCGTCTGCCCCGGGTCGCGCTCGACGCCGCTCGCTCTCGCCACTCGGGCACACCCGGGTCTTTGCGTCCGCGTCCTGCTGGACGAGCGGTCCGCAGGATTCTTCGCGCTCGGGCTGGCCCGGGCCTCGCGCCGTCCGGTGGCCGTCGTCGTCACCTCGGGGACGGCTGTGGCCAACCTCCTGCCGGCGGTCGTCGAGGCGTCGCTCGCGCGTGTCCCCCTCGTCCTGCTGACGGCCGATCGACCGCCCGAACTGCGCGATCGGGGCGCGCCCCAGACGATCGACCAGGTCCGCATCTTCGGTGGCTACGTCCGCTGGTTCGCCGAGGTGCCGTTGCTCGACGGCGCGCCGGAGACGCAGCGGCACGTCCGCTCGGTCGTCGGCAGAGCGGTGGCCACGGCACGCGCTGGTCCGGCCGGTCCGGTCCATCTCAACATCGGGTTCCGGGAGCCGCTCGTCCCGTCGGCCGCACTCGGACCGCTCGCATCACCCGACGACGGGCAGCGACTTGCGGGTCCGTTCACGGAGGTCGTGGCCGGACCGCCCGGGCTGGCCCCGGCGGATCTGGCGGACCTCGCCACGCGCCTGGCCTTGGTCGAGCGCGGGCTGATCGTCGCCGGACCGCAGGACGACCCGCACCTCCCGGCGGCCCTCGCGCGTCTCGCGGCGGCGACCGGCTACCCGATCGTCGCCGACCCGTTGTCCGGGGTTCGCTGCGGACCGCACGACCGCTCGCTCGTCCTGGCCCGCGCCGACCACCTCGTCCGCCCCGGGCCATGGCGCGACGCCCACCTCCCCGAGCTCGTCATCAGGTTCGGGGCGACCCCGACGTCGAAGCCGCTGCTGACGCTGCTCGGCGAGGCGATCCCGACCCAGATCGTGGTCGACGGGGACCGAGGCTGGAGCGACCCCGCGATCGTCCCGACGACCTTCGTCCACGCCGACGCGACCGACACGGCGAACGCGCTGGCTGACGAGATGGCGGCCATCGGGTCCGCCGCGGGTCGTGTGCCTGACGCGCGGTGGGCGACTGCCTGGACCGAGGCCGACCGGGCGGCCGATCGGGCGCTCCTCGACTGGCTGTCTCGCGTGGAGGCAAGTGACGAGCTCTTCGAGGGATTGCCGTTCACGCTGCTTGGCGGGGTGCTCCCGGACGGCGCCCTCCTGTGGGCCGGCAACAGCATGCCCGTCCGAGATCTCGACGCTTGGCTCCCGGCCAGCAACCGGGCGATCCGGCCGCTGTCCAACCGAGGCGCGAACGGGATCGACGGCGTCGTCTCGACCGCGCTCGGGACGGCGGCGGCCGGCATCGGCGCGGTGGCGCTCGTGGTCGGGGACGTCTCGTTCCTCCACGACCTGAACGCGCTCGTGGCCGCTCGGCTGCACGGCTTGTCCGCGACGATCGTGCTCATCGACAATGACGGCGGCGGGATCTTCTCGTTCCTTCCGCAGGCGGCCACGGACGCACCCGAGGTCGGCCTGCCCGACCACTACGAGGAACTGTTCGGAACGCCCCACGGCATCGACGTCGGCCCGATCGTCACGGCGCTCGGAGGGGATTACCGATCCGTCAATTCCGCCTCCTTGCGCGAGGCGCTGGCCGATTCCATCGACCAGCCCGGCGTCCAGGTCCTCAGCTTTCGGACGGACCGCGGACGGAATGTCGAGCTCCATCGCCAGGCCGCCGCCGCCGTCGCCGACGTGCTGTCACGATCATGAGCGGCGTCGAAGTCGACGATCTCTACTGGGAGGTCCGGGCCCGAGGCGCGGGGCTCCCACTTCTGCTGCTCCATGGCTTCATGGGCCGGGGGTCGAGCTGGGGCGGGCATGCGAGGGCGTTCGCCAGGCATTTTCGCCTCGTAGTGGTCGACCTTCCCGGCCACGGTCGCTCGGGGAGCCCGATCGACCCCGCCCGCGCGAGCGTCGAGCGGACAGCCGACGACCTCGCAACGATCCTGGCGCGTGAAGGCTGGACCCCGGCGCACGTGCTCGGCTATTCGCTCGGCGCGCGCATCGCCTTGCGGCTGGCGGCCGCCTATCCGGAGGCGCTTCGGCGTCTGGTCATCGAGAGTCCGTCGGTCGGCCTCGCCACCGACGCGGAGCGCCGCGCCCGTCGCGCCGCGGACGAGGCCCGCGCAACCCGGCTCGAGCGCGACGGGATGACCGCGTTCGTCGACGAATGGGAGCGCGAGCCGGTCTTCGCCAGCCAGGCCGGCCTACCATCCGCGCGTGCGGCGCGACTCCGTTCCGAGCGACTCCGGAACCGGCCGACGGGCCTTGCCACGAGCCTGCGCGGTGCCGGGCAGGGCAGCATGGAGCCCCTGCAGGAACGTCTCGCGGGGGTCAAGGCGCCGACGCTGGTCATCGCGGGCGCCCTCGACCCGACCGGCCGGGCACGCGCCGAGGCCGTAGCCGCAGGCATCCCCGGGGCGCGGCTCGAGATCGTCGCGGGGGCCGGCCACGCCGCGCACATCGAGACGCCCACGATCTTCCGTTCGCTCTCTCTCGCATTCCTGAAGGAGGACTCCGCCACATGAGCGCCGCCGTCACCTGGACCCGTTCGATCGACTACGAGGACATCCGCTACGAGCAGTCGGGGACCGGGATCGCCCGGGTGATGATCGATCGCCCCGAGGTCCACAACGCCTTCCGACCCGAGACGATCCAGGAGCTCATCGACGCGTTCGCGCGGATCCGCGACGACCCCTCGATCGGTTGCGTCCTGTTTACCGGCGCAGGCGATGAGGCCTTCTGCTCCGGTGGCGACCAGCGCTACAAGGACCGCGGCGGGTACGTGGGGAGCGACGGCCTGGCTCGGCTCAACGTGCTCGACCTGCAGCGCCAGATCCGGTCGCTGCCGATCCCGGTCATCGCGCTCGTCAACGGCTTCGCCATCGGCGGCGGCCAGGTGCTGCAGGTCGTGTGCGACCTCGCGATCGCCGGCGACAACGCCATCTTCGGCCAGACCGGTCCGCAAGTCGGCAGTTTCGATGCCGGCTTCGGGATCGGTCTCCTGGCGCGGCTGGTGGGTGACCGTAAGGCCAAGGAGATCTGGTTCCTGTGCCATCGCTATGACGCGGCCGAGGCCCTCGAGATGGGCCTCGTCAACCGCGTGGTCCCGCTGGCGGAGCTGGAGGCCGCCGGCGTCGAGTGGGCGCACGAGATCCTGGCCATGAGCCCGACGGCGATCCGGTTCCTGAAGTCGGCCTTCCTCGTCGCCACCGACGGACTGGCCGGGTTGCAGGAGTTCGCCGGCAATGCGACGGGCCTGTATTACACGACCGACGAAGCGCAGGAGGGCTCCCAGGCGTTCCTAGAGCACCGTCCCCCGGACTTCTCCCGGTTTCCGCGCCGCCCGTGACGAGCGTGACCGCCGGCGCCGCCTCTGGGCGGCCATCCACGTTCCGGATCTGGCTCCTCGCCATCCGGCCGGCGACCCTGCCCGCAGCCATGAGCGGCGTCGTCGTGGGTCTCGGGGCCGCGCTCGCTGTCGGTGCGCCCTTCCGTCTCGACACGGCGGTCGGCTGCCTCGCCGTCGCGCTCCTCCTGCAGATCACCGCGAACCTGGCCAACGACCTGTCCGACTTCCGGAAGGGCGCCGACATGCCGGAGCGGACGGGGCCCATCCGGGTCGCCGCCGCCGGCCTGGTGACCGAGCGCCAGCTCGAGGTCGCCATCGTCGTGACGATCGCGCTGGCCGTCATCGTCGGGCTGTGGCTGACGGTCGTCGGCGGACCGATCCTGCTCGCCCTCGGCGCCCTGGCCATCGTCGCGGCGCTCGCGTACACCGGTGGCCCGTGGCCGTACGGCTATCGAGGGCTCGGTGAGGTCTTCGTCTTCGTCTTCTTCGGACTCGTCGCCGTCGCGGGCACGGCGTACCTCCAGGCCGGCCGGATGGAGCCGCTGTTCGTCGCGGCCGCGATTCCGGTCGGCGCGCTGACGACCGCGATCCTCGTCGTCAACAACCTCCGCGACATCTCGACCGACACGATCGCCGGCAAGCGCACCCTGGCGGTCATCCTCGGTCCGCGCGCCACGACGGTCGAGTACGCCGTCCTCCTGTTGATGGCGTTCGTCGCGCCCGTCGCACTCGCGGCGGCCGGCCGTGGCGTCCCCGTCCTCCTCCCACTGCTGGCCGTCCCGCTCGCGTGGCGCCCGTTCGGAACCGTCCGGACATACACCGAGCCGCGCCAGCTCAACCCGGTCCTCAAGGCGACCGCGCGTCTGGCGCTCGTCCATAGCCTGCTCTTTGCGATCGGTCTCGCGCTGTCGTGACGGTCATCCGCGCCCTCGTCGCCGATCGGGTCCGGATCCCCTTCCGGCGACCCTTCCCCACGGCGACCGGGATTTGGCTCGAGCGCGACACGTGGCTCATTCGCCTCTTCGACGCGGACGGCCGGGTCGGTCTCGGCGAGGCGGTCCTCGAGCCCGACGCCGCCGACGTGGCGGAGACGATCCTGGCCGCGCTGATCCGCGAAGCCGCCGATGGTGTGCGCACCGGACAGCTGCCATCTGCGGCGGAGCTGGAGCTTCATGGCGCGCCCCGCCGTGCCCTCAACGCAGCGATCGATAGCGCTCGACTCGACCTGGACCGACCCGCCGCCTTGCCTGAGACCGCGCCCGATGGCGACGGCGTCGGCGTCAACGCAACGATCCCGTCGTTGGCGGCTGCGGCCGCGGCCGAGGCGGCGCGGCATTCGGTGGAGTCGGGTTTTACGACGCTCAAGGTGAAGGCCGGTGCGGAACGCGAAACCGCTCTCCTTGTGGAGCGCATCCGTGTCATTCGTGAGGCGATCGGGCCCGACGTGCGGCTCCGGCTCGACGTCAACGGAGCGTGGGATCTTGCGACCGCCGAGGATCGTATCTCGGCCGTCGCGCGGTTCGACATCGAATACGTCGAGCAGCCGTTGGCCGGCCATGACGTGGATGGTCTCGCCCAGCTGCGCCGCCGCGTCCGCGTCCCGATCGCCGCCGACGAGGCCGCCGCATCTGTGCAAGCGGCCCGGGCGCTGCTGGCGGCCGACGCCGTCGATGCGCTCGTGGTCAAGCCCGCCCGTGTCGGCGGGCCGGCCGCTGTCGCCGAGATCGCGGAGCTCGCCGCCGACCGGGGCGTGCCGGTGGTCATCAGCACCCAGTTCGAGACCGGGGTCGGGATCGCCGCCGCGCTAGCCATCGCCGCCGATCTGCCGGAGATCCTGCCGGACGGATGGGCCTCCCCGCCGGACCACGGGCTAGCGACTGCCGGGCTTCTGGACCACGATCTGCTCGAGGAGTCGCTGATCGTGGTGGGCGGCCGGATGCACGCCCCGTCTCGTCCGGGGAGTGGCGGCCTCGGCATCGTCCTGGACGTTCGTGCGCTCGACCGCTTCCGGGCCGAATCTGTCGGTTCGGTCGGATGAGCCCCCTGCCATGCCTCGCTGACTCGGTGCGGCGGGCCACCACCGACGCGACGGCCACTGCGGTCGTGGATGGGGACATCCGCTGGAGCTGGAACGAGCTCGACGAGCGCGCCGATTCGGTCGCCTGGGGCCTCGTCAGGTCGGGGGTCGGCGTGGGCGACCGGGTCGCGCTCCTGGCGGTCCCATCCGCGGCTGCGATCGCGGCGCTCCACGGCGTCGCCCGCATCGGCGCGGTCGTGGCGCCGCTCGGAGTCGACCTGACCGCGACGGAGCTGGCCGCCGCGGCTGACGTGATCGACCCGAACCTGGTCGTCCACGACCACGGTCTCGAGACCACGGCGGTCGCGCTCGACCGACCGGTACTCGATCTTGCCGACCTCATCGCCTCTCGGCCGAGACCGGAGCCTGTCGTCCTTCCGCCGTCCGATCCCATCGCGCCGGCCGTCGTCGTCCTCACCTCTGGGACCACGGGACGCCCGAAGGCGGTGGTCCTCTCGACCGAGGCTCTCGTCGCCAGCGCGGAGGCGTGGCTGGCGGCCTTGCCGCCGGCCACCGGCTGGTTCCTGGCGCTCGGGCTCGGTCATGTCGCCGGACTCGGCGTCGTCTGGCGAGCGGCTCTGTCGGGTGTACCGCTGGTCGTGCTGCCCCGCGCGGACGCGGCGGGGATCATGGCGTCCCTGGCAGGTGACCTCGCGCCAAGCCACGGGTCGCTCGTGCCGACCCAGCTGGCCAGGCTGCTTGACACCGTCGCCGATGCTCCGCCACCGCCGACGCTGCGAGCGGTCCTCCTGGGTGGCGGCACGATCCCGCCCCAGCTGGTCGAGCGGGCCCTTCGGGCGGGCTGGCCGATCGTGCCGACCTATGGCCTTTCCGAGGCGGGGTCCGGTGTCACCGCGCTCCCGTCAGACCAGGCGGCGACACGCCCCGACAGCGCGGGCCGGGCCCTGCCGGGGGTCGAGGTGCGGATCGGCGAGCCCGATGACGCCGGTGTCGGCGAGATCCGCGTCCGCACTCGGGCGCGTTTCACGGGCTACCTCGGCGACCCCGCCGGCACGTCTGCGGCCCTCACGCGAGACGGCTGGCTGCGGACCGGCGATCTCGGGCGCCTGGACGCAGAGGGGTACCTGACCGTGGTCGACCGGCGGACGGACCGGATCGTGGCGGGCGGCGAGAACATCTCGCCGGCGGAGGTTGAGGCGGTCCTCCTCGGCCATCCGGCCATTGCCGAGGCGGCCGTGGTCGCCCGACGGGACGCGACGTTCGGCCATGTGCCGATCGCGGCGATCGTCCTCGCCCGCGACGCCGCCGACGCGGGCGACGACGCCCTCACCCGCTTCTGTCGGGATCGCCTCGCTGGATACAAAGTGCCCTCGACGTTCGTTCGCCTCGAGGCGTTGCCCAGGACCGCCGGCGGCAAGGTCCGTCGCGCGGAGCTGCGGGCGAGGCTGGATCCGGCCGCCGGCGCGTCACCCCGAGATCGCCACGTGGAGCGCCCCGGAGGCATGCGCCTGGCGTATCGCAGCCTAGGGAACGGCCCGGTCCACCTGCTGCTCCTCCACGCCACGCTCTCGACCGGAGGCCAGCTTGGCGCCCTGGCCCGCGCGCTCGCGGAGTCGGGCGCCTTCACGGTCCACGCCGTGGACCGCCGTGGGAGCGGCGGCAGCCGGCTCGCCGACCCGACGCCGTTGGCCGTCGAGGTTCACGTGGACGATCTCGCCGCTGTGCTCGATGCCGAGGGTTGTCGCGCCGCAGCGCTGGTCGGGGTGAGCTTCGGCGGCATCGTCGCACTCGAGTTCGCCGCTCGCATGCCGGAGCGTGCGCTGGCGGTCGTCGCGTACGAGCCGCCATACGAGGCACTCGCCGATTCCGCGACCCGGCGTGCCTTCGCGGCCGTCGCGGCGACCACGGAGCGCGCCTACGCTGCCGGAGGCGCTTCTTCCGCCGCGGAGGCGTTCATGCGCGGTGTCGCAGGCGACGAGACCTGGGACCGCCTCCCCGACCGGACCCGGGCGTTCCTCGCGGGCGAAGGCGACAGCGCGTACGTCGATGCCAGCCAGCTCGGCCTCGACCCGACCGGCCTTTCTCGGATCGCTGTTTCTGCCACGATCGTGACCGGGGACGCCAGCGACCCGTTCTATCGGCCGATCGCCGGCGCGCTCGTGAATCACATCCCGGGCGCGCGACACGTGCACCTACCCCGGATGACGCATGCTTCGCCCATCACCGACCCGACCCCCATCGCCGAGGCCGTCACGGCGGCCCTGGCCGCCGCTGGCGTCGTCGCCACGGCCCACACGGCCGGCGCCACTGAGGAGTCCGACGCATGAGCCCCCACCAGGACGAGGCGCCCTCGGGCCGCGCGACCGATCGCGGGAACGCCGCGTCGCCGGCGGAGATGCGGGCGATGTTCGACCGTATCGCAGGCGTCTACGACCCGATGAACCTCGTCATCTCCGCGTTCCAGGAGCCACGCTGGCGAAGGCGGGCCGTCAAGCTGACCGCGGCGCGACCGGGCGATCGGCTCCTCGACGTGGCGACCGGTACCGGCAAGGTGGCCGCCGACCTGCACGCCCGCGCGCAACCCGGCGGCAACGTCCTCGGGGTCGACATCTCGCCGCGCATGATCGGTGTGGCGAGACAGCGGTTCGGGGACCGCCTCGGGCTCGAATTCGTCGTCGGCGACGCCCTCGCCCTGCCGACCCAGGACGCGACGTTCGACGCGGCGACGATCGCCTTCGGCATGCGCAACCTGCCCGACTACGAGCAGGGCTTCGCGGAGCTGGCACGTTCCGTCCGACCGGGCGGCCGCGTCGTGTGCCTCGAGATCGCGCGGCCCCGGAGTCGGACTCACAAGGATCCTCCAGTTCTGGTTCGACCGGATCGTCCCGGTCCTCGGCCGGATCGTCGGTCAGGGCGAGGCATATGGCTATCTCGTCCGCAGCGTCAAGAGCTATCCCAGCCCGGACCGGATCGCCGAGATCATGCGCGAGGTGGGCCTGAAGGACGTCACCTGGCACCCGATGTCGGGCGGGATCGTGACGCTCCATGTCGGCACGGTCCGGAGCGATGAGCCCGGTCGTCCGCTGGCGTAGGACTCGGCGCCGCTGCTCGCGCCCATGCTGGGACTCGAACCGCGACCACCGGCGTGAGGCTCTGGCCATGCCTACGGCTCGCCGGCGCGGATGCCATCCACGAGCGCCTGGGTCGCCGGCGCATCGAGCCCGTGACGAGCAGCGGCGCGGAGGACGGAACCACCGATCGCATCGATCTCGGTCGGCCTGCCGGCTTCCCGATCCTTCTGCATCGACGAGCGGCTCCCGGGCGGCAAACCCTCGATCTGCGCAATCAATGCCTCGGAGTCGAGCACCACGCCGTCTCCATGTGCGGCCGCCACGACCTCGCGGACGCACTCCTCGAGCCGGCGTCGCCAGGCCGGATCGGCCACGACGCCGCCCAGCTCGGAGCCACGCAGCGTCGTCGTCAGCGCGATCGGCGCGAGGAATGACAGTTTCCCCCAGAGGACGCCGGCCTCACTCTCCCCGACGGACGCCGTGATGCCAGCGTCCTCGAGCTCTTCCCGAAGCTCCTCCGCCTGCGGACCGGGCGACAGCCTGGCGATGGCAAATGGGCTCAGCTGACGTACGAGTCCCGGCTCGACTCGTTCCGACTCGATCGCGATCGAGGCCGGCAGGACGCTCGTGGGGCCGAACCATCGGCGGAGCAGCTCGACATGGTCAAGTCCGTTGAGGAGCGGCACGACAACCGAGTTCTCCGCCGCGGCCTTGGGTACGCGATCGAGCGCCTCCGCCAGGTGATACGCCTTCGTCGTTACCCAGACCACGTCCATCGGCGCCTCTAGCGTCGACGCGGCCGGAAGCTCGGCCTCGAAGTCGCCGAGGAGGACGCTCTCGACGTGCACGACGCCGCGGTAGCGCGCCAGCGACTCCTCGCGCATCAGCAGCAGAACGTCTCGCCCCGCCCGAGCCAGGGCAGCGCCGAGAAAGGTCCCGACACCGCCGGCGCCGAGCACGGCGTGTCGCATCATGGTGCGCGAATCTAGCGCTCTAAGGCGGCTTCGCGGACTGAGATTCGAGCTACAAAGTGAAATGAATCAGGCTTCGGCGGAGCTCAGAGCGCAGCACATACGCCTTCCCGCGACGAGGGTCAACGGCGGCGACCGCGGCTCACGAGGAGGTTGACGCGCGTTCCGCGCGACAGCCGGGAGCCGGCTCGCCGGCTCTGCTTTATCACGCGGCCTCGCTTGACCTTTCCTGAGTACGCTTGAGCGACCCTCCCGAGAGCGCAACTCTTCGCAATCAGTGATCGGCGTGCCTGCGCAACAGTCTTGCCTGTCACCTTCGGAACGACGCACCTCTTCTGTGATGACGGCGGCGCAGGCGGAGCTGGCGGAGGCGGCGGACTCACCGGCGGTGGCGGCGGCGGCTCGACCGGAGGCGGCGGAGGTGGAGGAGGCGGTCCAGCATCCAGGGCAATGAGCGCCTGCCGCGCATTCAGGCGGCCTGCGGAGAACACCTTGCCGGAGAGGCCCAGGAAGGACATCAACAGAACCCAATAGCGCTGTTCGCAGCTCGGCAACTGTGGCCGCCGGCTTATGCGCCAGCAGTAGGGCCGCGGCGCCCGCGACATGCGGCGTCGCCATCGACGTACCCGCGATCGAGTCGTAGTCGCTGCTGTCGTACGCCGTGCTGATGCAGCGCACGTCAACGTTGTCGACGTGCGCGCCGTCAAAGGCGATCGAGGCATCACTTTGGATCCCGAAGCGCAGGTAGAAGCTCGACGCCCCGTCGAACTGCGACAGGTCTTCCTCAAAGAGCCAGTACCAATTCAGATCGAAGTTGGTCGTCTGGCCGCTCCATCCCGCGACGTTGGTGAACGTGGTGCCGTTCGTCGAACCGCTGACGAGTAAGCCGTCGACGCCAGACTCTGTTTGTAGCTTGAGCCAGTACTGGACATGACAACCCTGCCGACTGCCTAGATTCGTTGCGGACGTCGTCTGGAGCCAGTTGTTGGTGCTGTTCGCGTAGTTTCCGCCGGGCGAGTCGGTGCCGCTGTGAGCACCAAAAGCGAAGGACTCGGTGGTCCGATCCCAGGTGTTTGGCGAACCGCCGGCGGTCCAGACGCCGGCCGTCTCGAAACCGTCCGCAAAGAGAGAGTCGTACGCGGGCCACGTGCTGAGAATCTGTGTTCCTGGCGCGGCGAGGTCAACGGATGCCGCGCCGTAATTGGAGAAGCCCGCGAGCGCGTCGGCCGGTGTTGTCGCCGCGACGCAGATCAAGTTCACCGAGGTGTAGTTGCAGGGGTATGCAGGCGTGACGTCGTTGTTGTCGCCGACTCCATCCGCGCCGCCGTTTCCCGCCGCGACGACGTACAGGGTGCCGGGATGGCTGTCGATCGTGTCTTTCATTGCCTGGGAGAAGCCACCGCCACCTAGGCTCGCGTTGGCGACCCTCGCGCCCATGTCGCCGGCGTAGTCGAAGCCGTTCGTGACCGTTGCGTTTGTGCCGCCGTTCGGACCCAGCACGCGAACCGGCATGAGGCGGACGTTCCAGTTCACGCCAGTCACCCCGGCTGCGTTGTTCCCTTTCGCGCCGATTGTTCCAGCGACATGAGTTCCGTGACCCTCGAGGTCGCGTGGATCGTTGTCGTTCGAGATGAAGTCCCAGCCTCTTGTGTCGTCCAGGAACCCGTTGCCGTCGTCGTCGCCGCCCCCCGGTGGGTCTCCCGCATTCGTCCATATGTTCGGCGCGAGATCCGGGTGGTCGTACGCAACCCCGGTGTCGACGACGGCGACGACCACGCTTGAGCTACCTGTGGTCAGATCCCAGGCCTCTGGTGCGTCGATGTCGGCATCGCTCCCTTGGTTCAGGCCCCAAAGCTCTCCGAATCTCGGGTCATTCGGCGTGAGCGCGGGCTGGTAGATGAAGTTCGGCTCGGCGTAGAGCACCTCCGGCTTCGACTCGAGCTCGCGAACGGCGGCCTCGACTGAGGTTCCCCGCGGAACCTCAAGGAGCTCTGCACCGGGGAGCCGCAACCACTGCTTACGCGTCGCGCCTGTATCGTCGAGAACCCCGGCACGGCCTGTGCGATTCACGCCCGGCTTGAAACGGACGAGAACCTCGCCGGCGACGTACTGTCGTTGCGCGGTCATTGATTCAAGCCCATGCGTCTCGCGCACAGCGCCCGAAGCACCCATCGCAGTCACCATTGCGAGCACAAGCCCGAGCACGACCCCTAGCCGCAGCATCAGGCAAACCCTCTCCGGCTGCGCGCTCGATTTCCATACGCCGTTCGTATAGGCCGAGCCGCTACGAGCCGCCCATCGGGCCGCTTTTCACGTTTTCGGGCCTGTCTACCAATCTCGCGGGTGCAACATGATCCCTCCCCGCGGGAGGCGGTCAACAGACCCGCTCGGCCCGGCATCCGGTAGGGCTTGGCGAGCGATCCCGCGCTACTTCGCCGGCTCGAACCTCAAGTCGCTGCGCCACGTCGATGTCGCCGCGGCGCGTCGTGGCCTCGTGGTAGTCGTCCGTCAGCCAGAGGCCGAGCTGGTTGCCGAACCACGGCCCGGCGGGGTTGCCGCTCTCGCCGCCCGGGATCACCTGCACGGCCTTCGGATGCGTAGCGCCGCGCCTCGGCGACGAAGCGCCGCGCCGGCCCGCTGCCGAACATGAACCCGTTCAGGGTCGAGGCGCGCGGGTTGTGCGAGGAGGCGTCGACGGCGCTGAAGCCGCCGTCGGTCGCGACTCCCGGCAGGCCCGGCCCGAGGTCGGTGAAGCCCGCGCCGGTCGGGATCGAGAACGGCCCGCCGAGCGGGTGCCGGAAGACGATCCGGTGCAGCTTGCCCCAGCGGTAGTCGGCGAGGTTCGTCGAGCCGCCGAAGGCGGGCGCAAAGGCCGGGCTCGCCGCGAGGTCGAGCGCGCTCTTGAGCGCCCCGAGGATCGCGGTGTCACGACCGACAGGCCCGGCGAAGAAGACGATCCCCGAGGCCCCGGTGCCGCCCGTCTCGAGCAGGTGCCGGAGCGCGGTCATCGCCTGGTCGCCTCCCGGCAGGAAGCTGCCGAGACCACGGGCGATGAGCGGGCCGTCCACGATCGCCGCCAGCGCACGGCCGCGCCAGAGGCTGTAGATCGTCGTGGCGACGCTGGCGTCGATCTCCGCCTGGGTCGGCGGGAGCCGGAACCCGAACGGATCGGTCGCGTCGTAGCCCTCCGGGATGCCGGTCGGCGTCGAGAACTGCCAGGCCGCGAGGCGGGCGACCGCCTCCTGCACCTTCGGGTCTGCCCCGAGCGCGGCGAGGGCCGGCGGTGCGCCCGGAGTCTGGGCCGCCTGCAGCGCGGCCGTGATGTAGGGCGTGAGCACCTCGGCGTCGTGGAGCCGCTGATCGGCCTGGATCGACTGCATCTCCGAGAACGAGACGTCGCCGGCGAGCGCCTCCTGCAGGCGCCTCGTGACCCGCGCGTTCCGATTGCCGTCCGAGTGCCCGGGCGTGATGTAGCGGATGCCGCCGCCGGGCCGGAGCTCGTTCAGCGGGTCGTTGTCGAACGTCTGGCCGTTCGGGTCCTGGTTCGCATTCGAGATCCAGCCGCGCTTCGGGTTGACGAGGCCGTCCATCTCGGCGACGGGGAGGATCTCGTAGGCCGACGCCTGGTCCTCGGCGGGCGACGGGTCGGCGATCCACTCGTTCCCGCCGGTGCCGTTGCGGATGAAGTACGGCGGCAGGCCGGTGACGGTGCCGGCCTGGAGGTCCTCGCGCAGCGGGATCTCGGCGCTCGTCTTGTAGCCGATCGACCCGCGGTCGTCGACGTACATCCAGTTCTGCGCCCCGAAGTCGAAGTAGCGCTGGGCGTCGATCGCCTCGGCGACGGTGTCGGCGCGCGAGAGCAGGCGGAAGAAGTCGACCTCGCGGGTCGGGCTGAAGCCGGTGAACTGGACGGAGAGCCCGGTCGTGCCGGTGACGCTGAGCAGCGGCCCGTTGTTCCGGCGCGGGACGACGATCGTCGCCGGCGGGACGCCGGCGGCGGGCGGCACGACGACGACGTCGTCCGCCGTGCCGTTGCCGGGCTGGTTCGCCCGGAACGTCTCGGGGATGATCTGCGTCGGCTCGAGGTTGCCCTGGTAGGTCGTCGCGACGGGCACGCCGCCCGCGAGCGTGAGCTGCTCCTGGTAGATGTCGGTGACGTCGGTCGGGTTGACGGTCGAGCCCCACGAGACGTGGCCGTTCGTCCCGTGCACGACGGCCGGCGTGCCCGGGAACGTGACGCCGTACAGCGTCAGCCGCTCGCTGCGCCTGCCGTTGACGTCGACGCCGACCTCGTAGAAGGTGGCCGGCGACGGCAGCGCCAGGTGCGGATCGCTCGCCACCATCGGCCGCCCGCTCGCCGACTTCTTGCCGGAGACGACCCAGATGTTCGAGCCCTGGTCTGCCGGCGCGGTAGGCAGGTTCGCGGCGTCGACGTTCTCGAGCGCCTCGCGGGCCGCCTTGCCGATGTCAGGCGCCAGCGAGGAGGACGACCAGGCCGACTTGCCGTGCTTCTTCACCGGCCTGGGAGGTCTCGCCGGGCAGGATCGAGGGCGCGTGCGCGAACGGCTCGCTGCGCATCACGTCCTCGAAGAACAGCTTCCGTCCGTCGAAGCCGGCCGCGGCGCCGGCGGTCTGGTAGGCGATCAGCCGCTGCGTGTTCGTGATGTCGTTGGTCTCGAACGAGAGGCCGAGCGACAGCAGCTTCGAGATCGCCAGCGAGTCGAGCGCCGTCCACGAGGGCACGTTGGCCTTCGTCAGCTCGAGCGCGGCGTACTCGGAGGGGAGCGGGTTCGCCGCGAGCCAGGCGTTCACGCCGTCCGCGTAGGCCTCGAGGGTCGCGCGGCTCTCGGGCGAGATCGCCGCCATCGAGCGCACCGCGGCGCGGCGAACTCCGAGCGTCCGCAGCTGGACGTCGCTCGCGAGCGCGCTCGAGCCGAGCAGCTCGGCGAGCGTGCCGCTCGCCTGCCGGCGGCTCGAATCCATCTGGAACAGCCGATCCTGCGCGTGCAGGTAGCCGACCATGAAGTAGGCGTCGTGCTCGCTCTTGGCGAAGACGTGCGGGACGCCGAACGTGTCGCGCAGCACCGTGGCCTTTCGCTCGAGCCCGGCGACGTCCACGGTCTCGGCCTTGGGCCGGTGCGCAAGCGAAGCGCTCGGCAGAGCGAGCAGTGCGGTGAGTGCGACGAGCGCAATCCTCGTCTTGGTCATGGTCAGATCCCCTCCCGTTCCGCAGGAAAGCTGCAGTGAGCGGGGATTCTCTCGCGGGCCCGAGCCGACGGCAACCTAGAGCGGCTCGACGGGGACGACATAGCGACGTCATCACGAACCCGACCGTTTGCAGAGCCGTCCAGCCGACGGATAGCCCCGTCGCAGATCGACGCGCGGGCGAAAGTAGTGCAGGACGGTGGACACCGCTTGTGTGCGAGCGTTGGAGATGTCTCCCGAGGCCCGTTCTCGGCGGCTCGCTAGCGTCCTCCGGTACACGCACACCGGACGGACTCCGCTACTTAGCCCTTTCCGAGCTGGGCGCAGTTCTGCCCGGCTGTCGCTAATAAAGGTTGAAGGCGAGGACTCGTCGCGCTTTGCGAAGCGCCACGGCCTGAACTCTTCCCGGCGAGTAGGACGGCTTTATGGCCGCTGCCACTGAGGCTAGCTGTGGTGCCGTCGTCGGAGCAAACGGCTCGATGTCCACACCGCTGGGCCCAGCCTTGAGCCGGCTAACGCTTGGAAGCGCGACTAGAGCGAAGGCGATCAGTGCGGAACAATGATGTCTTTCCAATCGACGTTGCTGACCATCGGCAAAACGAGTAGGAGTCCGAGAGCTATCGCCAGAGCGATACCGATGACCTTTCGACCATTCGAGACCGAGGGCGCGAACCAGTAGTCAAACCATGCGCCGCGTGAACCAACGCCGGCCTCAAGCGACTTGACGAGTTCCCGCGCAGCGTGGACTTCGCGGGGCGGTCGCGGCGAGCTTTTCCACGTCGCGATCGCGTGCCGGAGAGGCGACAGGTTGCCTCAGCGTGTATCTCCATTCTCGAAAGGGCGAGGCCAAGGTCAAAGTTGACGACTGCATCAGACGACACCAGGCGCGAGTTGGCAGGGCCCTGGAGAAACCGGACAGCCTCGCCCTCGTGCCCGCCACTTATCAGCGCCGCAGCAAGGCCTGCGACCACCGAGGGGGAACCTGGACTAAGCGCAAGACCCCGACGAAAGGCGCGGATCGGCAGATTCGTGACGATCGACGCCTCATAGCTGAAGCCAAGATAGGCCCATGCTTGCGGATCGGTCGGGTCCTCGCAAGAGGAGGTTCCTGAACTCCTCGATAGCGTCTTCATGGCGGTACGGGCCATCAGCGCGGTGCCCTTCTGCATGCAAGCCTCGAGGTTCTCCGGAGCCAGGTCGGCGGCCTCAGCTGCAGCTTTAAGAGCTTCCTCCGGTTGTTCGAGTATCGAAAGAAGGACAGCTCGGGCGACGAGCAACTCTGCGTCTGGCGGGGAGACATCGATCGCTCGCTCAATCGCCCCGAGGGACTCTTCGTAGCGCTCCAAATTCCAAAGGGCTAGTCCCCGTTGAAACCACCCCAATGCGTCCCCGGGAGCGAGCGACGTCGCCTCGTTCGCAGCTTCTAGAGCTTCTTGATGGCGGTTGAGATCTGCCAGGGCGTGGAGCCAATCGCCCAGAGCACCGCTTCGTCAGAATCAGAGCTCGGTCGCCTTCGTGAATGCCTGCAGTGCTTCCTCGGCCCGCTCGAGGGTGCTGAGTGCGAATCCGCGCTGCATCCATGCGTCCGCGTCCTCGGGGTGAGGAAGGCTTGAGCTGGATCGCTTTGTCGGCCGCCTCAAGCGCCTCCTCGTCCCGGCTAAGGTCGTTAAGAACGTCCGCGCGCCGCGCCCATGCCCGGGCGTTAGCCGGGTCAAGCTCGGTCGCTTTTGCGTGAACGCCGCAAGCGCCTCGTCGGTCCACTCGAGGTCGGCGAGCACGACGGCACGTTCCATCCATGCGTCCGAGTCCTCGGGGTCGAGCTGGATCGCTTTGTCGGCCGCCTCAAGCGCCTCTTCGTTTCGATCCAGGTTGCGGAGCGCGACAAGGCACAAGAGTAGCGGCCGGCCAAGCATTTCAGGGGTTCAAGTTCGGTCGCCTTCGTGAACGCTTGCAGTGCTTCCTCGAGTCCCCAGCTCGAGGCTAGCGAGTGCGAATCCGCGTTGCGTCCACGGGTACGCGTCGTCGGGGTCGAGCTGGATCGCCTTCTCGGCCGCCTCAAGCGCCTCCTCGTCCGGGTCAAGGTTCTCGAGTGCCCAGGCGCGCCGCGCCCATGGTGGGTTTCCGGAGTAGGCCGGGTCAAGCTCGGTCGCCTTCGTAAACGCCGCAAGCGCCTCGTCGTTCCGCTCCAAGGAGGCCAGTGCGAGCCCGCGCTGAATCCACCCGAATGGGTAAGCGGCGTCCAATCTCGACGGCCTTCTCGGCCGCCTCGAGCGCCTCCTCGTTTCGATCCAGGTTGCGGAGCGCGATAGAACGAATAGCGGCCGGCCAAGCGTTTCGGCGCTCAAGCTCGGTCGCCTTCGTGAACGCCTGCCGCAGTGCTTCGTCGAGCCCACTCAAGGGTGCTGAGTGCGAATCCGCGCCGCATCCATCGGGTACGCGTCGTCGGGGTCGAGCTGGATCGCCTTCTCGGCCGCCTCAAGCGCCTCCTCGTTCCGGTCGAGGTTCTCGAGTGCCCAGGCGCGCCGCGCCCATGCTCCGGAGTTAGCCGGGTCAAGCTCGGTCGCCTTCGTAAACGCCGCAAGCGCTCCTCGTCGTTCCGCTCCAAGGAGGCCAGTGCGAGCCCCCGCTGAATCCTTGCAGCTGCGTCCTCGGGATCGAACTCGACCTTGCCCTGTCGGCCTCCTCGAAGGGCTTCCTCGTTCCGGCCCAATTTACGGAGTAAGAGAGCACGAGTCGTCCATATCTCTGCGCGTTCTGGTTCAAGCTCGGTCGCCTTCGTGAACGCCTTGAGCGCTTCCTCAGTCCGCTCGAGGCCGAGTGCAAACCCGCGCGCTATCCATGCGGATGGGTTCTCAGCGTCAAGCTCGGTGGCTTTGTGAATGCCTCGAGCTCTTCCGGTCGCTCCAGGTCTAGCCCGTTCCCCTAATGCGATCCCGCGTTGCATCCATGCGTACGCGTCGTCGGGGTCGAGCTTCGGATGGCCTTGTCGGCTGCCTCGAGCGCCTCTTCGTGCCGGTCCAAGTTATGGAGGGTCTGCGCGCGCCGCGCCCATGCTTCGGAGTTAGCCGGGTCAAGCTCGGTCGCCTTCGTAAACGCCGTGAGAGCTTCCTCGCTTCGCTTGAGGGAGGCGAGTGCGAACCCGCGCTGCATCCATCCCGAGGCGTTTTCAGGGTCGAGCCGCTCGATCGCGTCGTCGGCAGCCTGTAACGCGTTGTCGTCTGTGTCGCTCAAGCGGCTCCTGGGTAGGGAGACATGGGTGATACCAGCCGCACCATCTTCTCCAAGCTTGACGTTGTCTCCGGTCTCATCAGATTTGAGGAAGCTCTGACGCGGGGCGAAGGCAGCCGCTTACGATGCCGTGGCGCATGTAAGGAGCGTGCCGAACCCGTCGCTGTCATGACAGCGGCCGCCTACGAGGGTTACTCCTACCTTTGTACTAATTTGACCCCAAACGCCGCAGCTGGATGCTACGGACTCGCTCTCGATCGCGACACTCAAGTAGTGGTGGAGGCGGGCTTTCATTCGGGCTCGATAAGGGTTGGCTTTTCTACGCCCGCGAGCAGCACCGCGAGAGCGTCTCGCACTTCATCCGTTTGGCTGTGAAGCAATCGTCGTGACGGCGCTCGACGTCACACCCGGAACCCCGACGATATGCTCGCAGAGGTCGAATGCACTCGCGAGGATCGCGCCGCAGCGTCTGCTCGCTCGCTCGTAGCGCCGACGGCTCAGGAGTTCGGAATGGCGTGACTCAGGAAGTAAAGCGGGGTAGCGACCTCCAAGGATCGGCGCGACAATGTCCCGATGGTCAAATGGCGGAGTAAGGGATCCGGATGAAGGCAGCCGAAGCCAACTTCCTGAAGTTCCTCAAGAAGAGCGACCAGCTCGCCATTCCGATCTACCAGCGGACGTACAGCTGGACGCGAGCGGAGTGCCTGCAGCTCTGGAGCGACGTCGTAGGGCGTCGCACGAAAACGTGTCGGGGCATTTCATCGGCTCGATCGTCTACATCGACACCGGGATCTACCAGGTCACGGGCGCGAACGCGATCCAGGTGATCGACGGCCAGCAGCGGCTGACGACGATCTCGCTCCTGCTGCTCGCACTCGCGCGAACGGCCGAAACCGAGGGCGACGACGCCGGACTGCCGCCGAAGAAAGTGATCAAGGACTACCTACTGCAGGACGAGGACGAGGACGACGGTAACGAGACGCGGTACAAACTGCTCCTTACGAAGGGTGACCGCGAAACGCTGATGCGACTTGTCGAGGGCAACGAGCTGGACGGCGAAGCGCCGCGGTTGATCGACAACTACCGATTCTTCGAGGAGCAGATCCGCAGGACGCCGCTCTCACTCGAGCCGAGATCCTCGGCGGGGTCGAGAAGCTCGTCATCGTCGATATCTCCCTGGAGCGGGACCACGACAACCCGCAGCTGATCTTCGAGAGCCTTAACTCGACCGGGCTCGATCTGTCCCAGGCGGACCTGATCCGGAACTACGTGCTGATGGGCCAGCCGCCGAAGCAGCAGGCGGAGATCTACATGAAGTCCTGGTTCCCGCTCGAGCAGTCGTTCCCGGAGGATCGCCCGAGCTCTTCGACCGCTTCGTCCGTGACTACCTCACGATGAAGACCGGCCAGATCCCGCGCATCGACCAGGTCTACGAGAACTTCAAGGCGTACGTCGCAGACCGGAGAGAAGTCGATGGCCGAGCTTGTCGCCGACCTCTATCACTACTCGAAGCACTGGGTGACGCTCGCCTTCGGCCGACCGACGACGACGCGCTCCGTGACGCGCTCGCCGACCTCGCCCAACTGAAGGTCGACGTCGCGTTCCCTTCTTGATGGATGTGCTCGAGGACCACGAGCAGGGGAAAATCAGGCACGACCAGCTGATCGAAGTCGTCCGCCTGGTCGAGAGCTACGTCTTCCGCCGCGCCGATCGCCGGCATTCCGACGAACATCCTGAACAAGACGTTCGCGGGCCTCGCGCGCGAGGTGGACGAGGCGAACTACATGGAGAGCCTCAAGGCCGCACTACTGCTCAAGGAGTCGTACGCGCGGATGCCGGGCGACGAGGAGTTCCGTCGCGAGTTCGTTGTCAAGGACGTCTACAACTTCCGCAGCCGCAACTACCTGCTCCGAAAGCTCGAGAACCACAACCGCAAGGAGCGCGTCGACGTCGACAGCTACACGATCGAGCACGTCATGCCGCAGAACCCCGAGCTCTCACCCGAGTGGCAGAACGAACTGGGGTTCGACTGGCGGACGTCCAGGAGCGGTACCTGCACACGATCGGGAATCTCACGCTGACCGGCTACAACTCGGAGCTGAGCGACCGACCCTTCAACGAGAAGCTGACGATGGAGGGCGGCTTCAAGGACAGCCCGCTCCGGCTCAACGCGTATCTCGCCAAGCTGGAGCACTGGAACGAGCAGGAGATCGAGCGAAGGGCCGATCAGCTCGCCGACCTCGCGCTTCAGGTGTGGCCGGGGCCGAACCTGCCCGACGAGGTGCTGGCGAAGTACCGGACGAGCAAGGTCAAGCTAGGCGCCGTCTACACGCTCGACGATCACCCCGTACTCCAAGGGGAAATCGAGCCAGTGTTTACCGAGCTGCGCAAGCGTGTCCTCAACCTCGACGTCGGCGTTCGCGAGGAAATCAAGAAGCAGTACGTCGGCTACAAGCTGGCGACGAACTTCATCGACGTTATCCCGCTCAAGAGTGAGCTGAGGTTGATTCTAAACACGACCGTTGAGGAGCTAGACGACCCGAACAAGCTTGCCCACGACATCAGCAACATCGGCCACTGGGGCAACGGCAATGTGGAGGTGAGGCTCTCCTCGCTCGAGATGCTCGATGATGTGATGGAACTCACCCGGCAGTCCTTCGAAAAGCAGAGCGAGGAGGGCTTCGGCGAGCCGCAGTGGTCCCAGGCCGGTGTCGAGCGCCTGATCGACGTGCATCCGACACGGCGACCCAGGATGTGCTGCTCGAGGTTGTCGATAGTGCCGTCGCAACGGCCTTTATCCGCGCCCTGGAAATACAGCCTCATGTTCGCGCCCCAGGCGAACCGCTCACGGGCGCTCTTCACGCTATCCGTGCGCGATGACGACCGAGTCGACCTATGGGTGGCACCCGAGTCGTTCGAGAAGTTCTTCGCGCTCGACCCTCAGGAGGTCGTACGTCAGCTCGGGCCAGCAGGGCCGACCCGCTTCAGGCGGAGGAGATCGCTGCACTGGCCAACCGAATCGATGAACTCATGGTTGACGCGAGGTGCCTGATGAGCTAGTCGAGGCCTCCCGTTCAATGGAATGGCCGGGGCTTCTACGTCTCCTTTGGTGAGGGCCCGCGGCGCAGCTGGGAAGACGCCGTTCGCTATGGCTTCGTCTCCGGCGGCGGAGCACGCTGGTACAGCCAGTCACTCGAGAGCCTCGAGCCTGGCATCGCGTCTTCGTGAACATTCCCCCCCGGGGCTTCGTCGGCGTCGGAGAGGTCGTCGGGTCAGTGCGGCGCATAAGCGATTTTCAGGTCGAGATCAATGACATTTCGATGCCACTGCTCGAGGCGCCGCTCGTAGCACAGAAAATGGGCGATGGAGCGGATGACGACGTTAGCTCGGAGTACGTCGTGCGTGTCAAATGGCTCCGGACACTGCCGGTCGAGCAGGCGCTCTGGGAGAAGGGAATGTTCGCGAACCAGAACACCGCATGCCGCCTCCAGGGCGAAAAGGGAGAGTTCACGATCGAGCGGCTGACTCAGCGGTTGGAGCTCCACGCGCCAGCGGCCAAACCCGAGCACGTGTAGCGGGTTTCGGCCATCTGCGACGACTTAGTCGTCCCCAGGACCTCCCTGATCTACGCACGCGCGAGTTAACGGCGTCGGCCATGGAAGTCACGCCGCGTCGCGCTCCGGCGGCTGGTACGTCACCGCGAAGACCGTCTCGGGAGCCACTTCCGGAACGACTCGTTGTCGCTGAACTGCTTGAAGAGCTCGGTGTCGTCCTTCAGCAGCGCCGTCATCACGCGGCCGAGCGCCTTGTCGTGCTCGATGCGGGCGTTCTGCTTGTCGCTGTTCGCCTTGGCGTTCTGGTAGGCCTGGTCGGCGGCGACCTTCGCCGGGATCTCCTCGGTGATCAGCCGCTGGATCCGGTCGGCGTCGGTCCACGCGATGTTGCCGAACATGCTCGTTGAAGGTCTTGAGGATGTTCGAGAGCCGGTCGAGCTCGGGCTCCGGCTTGACGCCGCCGCCGCTGGTCGGCACCGGCTCGATCTCGGCGTCCTCGTCGGGCAGCTGGATCTTCATCGCCGCCTGCTTCTCGACGCGGTAGCTGTCCATGTCGATCGTCTCGAGGATGCCCTTCGAGAGGTCCTCCTCCTTCGGCGCCGGCAGCTTCGGGATCAGGAAGTTGAGGAAGATCGACAGCTTCTCCCAGTCGGCGTTCGTGTACGGCAGGATCGACGCGAGGAAGCCGTAGGTGCGCACGAACGCCTTGGCCTTGCCCTTGAAGTCGACCTGCCCGTCCTCGTCGAGGTCCTCGATGTAGGTCGCGACGCAGGCGTCGAGGATCGGGTCGAGCTGGTCGCGGTCGGCGCCGCCGAGGTAGAGCGCGACGAACTCGTCGACCTGCGTCTGGCTCGTAGACCTCGATAGCCGTCGAGGTCGGCCTTCAGGTCGTGCAGCTTGTTCGGGTCGGTCTCCTCGCTGAGGATCGTCGTGCGGTAGTAGTCGGCGAACGCCGCCTCGATCGTGTCGGCGTCGTTCATGAAGTCGAGCACGAAGACGTCGTGCTTCTTCGGGTGCGCCCGGTTGAGCCGCGACAGCGTCTGCACCGCCTTGACGCCGGCCAGCGGCTTGTCGACGTACATCGTGTGCAGCAGCGGCTCGTCGTAGCCGGTCTGGAACTTGTCGGCGCAGACGAGGAAGCGGTACGGGTCCTCCTGGATCTGGTCGGCGATCTTGCTGCGACGGGAACCCGTTGAGCGACGCCTCGGTGACCTTGCTCGCCCTCGTACTCGTGCTCGCCGGAGAACGCGACGATCGCCTGGTACGGGCTCTTGCGCTCGAGCAGGTAGGCGCTGATCGCGTGGAAGTACTGGATGCGCCCGCTCGATGCCGCTGCTGACGACCATCGCCCGCGCCTGCGCCGCCGATCTTGTTCAGCGCGAGCACCTGCTCGTGGAAGTGGTCGACCATGATCTCGGCCTTGAGCCGGATCGCGTGGTCGTGGCTCTCGACGTAGTGCCGCAGCTTCTTGCGGGCCCGCTTGGTGTCGAACTCCGGGTCGTCCTCGACCGTCTTGACGAGCCGGTAGTAGCTGTCGACCGGCGTGTAGCTCGGCGAGCACGTCGAGGATGAAGCCCTCCTGGATCGCCTGCTTCATCGTGTAGCTGTGGAACGGCCGGTGCTTCGTCTGCGCCGTCGACGGTGAACGGCTCGCCGAAGATCTCGAGCGTCTTGTTCTTCGGCGTCGCGGTGAAGGCGAAGTAGCTGGCGTTCGGCAGCATCTTCCGCGACTCCATCAGCCGGTTGATCGCGTCCTCGACCGTCTCGTCCTCGTCCGTCGCGCCGCCCTCGGCGAACGCCTGGTTCATCGCCGCCGTCGCTCGCCCGCCCTGGCTCGAGTGCGCCTCGTCGATCACGATCGCGAAGTTCCGGCCGCGGTGCGTCGTAGCCGATCTCGTCGAGGATGAACGGGAACTTCTGGACGGTCGAGATGATGATCTTCTTGCCGCCCTCGATGAACTCGCGCAGGTCGCCGGAGTGCTCCGGCGTGCGCCGACGGTCGCGCCCACCTGCGCGAACTGCTTGATCGTGTCGCGGATCTGCTGGTCGAGGATGCGGCGGTCGGTGACGACGATGACCGAGTCGAAGACGTTCTTGCCGTCGTGCTCGAGGCCGATCAGCTGGTGGGCGAGCCAGGCGATCGAGTTCGACTTGCCGCTGCCGGCCGAGTGCTGGATCAGGTAGCGCTTGCCCGCGCCGTGCTCGCGCGGCGTCGGCGAGCAGCCGGCGGACGACGTCGAGCTGGTGGTAGCGCGGGAAGATCTGCGTCAGGCGCTTCTTGCCGGTCTTCTCGTCCTTGATCGTCGACGACCTGCGCGTAGTTCTCGAGGATGTCGGTGAGGCCCGCGCGGCGTCAGGATCTGCTTCCAGAGGTAGTCGGTCTTGAGCCCGTCCGGGTTGGGCGGGTTGCCGGCGCCGTCGTTCCAGCCCCGGTTGAACGGCAGGAACCACGACGCCTTGCCCTTGAGCTGCGTGCAGAAGCGGACCTCGGCGTCGTCGACGGCGAAGTGGGCGACGCAGCGGCCGAACTCGAAGCAGCTTCTCGCGCGGGTCGCGGTCGCGCTTGTACTGCTCGACGGCGTCCTCGACCGTCTGCTTGGTGAGGCTGTTCTTCAGCTCGAACGTCGCGACCGGCAGGCCGTTGATGAAGAGGCAGAGGTCGAGCGCGAGCTGCGTCTCGTCGCGGCTGTAGCGGAGCTGCCGCGTGACGCTGAAGCGGTTGCGCGCGAACAGCTCGACCGCCTTCGCGTTGCCCGGCGACGGCGTGCCGTAGAAGAGGTCGACGTGGTGCGGCCCGTGCTTGACGCCGTTGCGGAGGACGTCGATCGTGCCGCGCTTCGAGATCTCGCCCTGCAGCCGGGCGAGGAAGCTCCGCCGCGTCGGCCCGTCCGTGTCGAGCGACAGCGCGTCGACGAGGTCCTCCTGCGTCGCCAGGACGAAGCCGCGCAGCTGGACGAGGTCGACGCAGTAGTCGCGGTCGTAGTGGTGCGGATCGCCGAGCAGCCAGCCGGTGCCGCCGGCGACGGGAGCGGAGGTCTCGGTCGCGACGTGCTCGGGCGAGAGCAGGTCGGTGTGCCCGGTCATCGCGCGGACGATCAGGTCTTCGAGGCCGCGCTTCGCTCGTGTCGGTGGTCATGCCTCGACCGCCTCCAGGTCTTCGACGTCCGGCTCGTCGAGCTCGCTCGACGTCGAGCTCGTCGAGCGGCTCCGGCTCGTCGACCTCGTCGGGCAACCGCGCCGCCGCCTCGCGCACGTCGAGCTTGCCGGTGACGACATCGGCGATCAGGCGAGTGCGGTACTCGCGCGAGCAGCGCGATCTCGCGTCTGGCGGCTCGACGACGCTGCGCTCGATCCGACTGTCGTCCGTGTCGACGTGCGCAGCGATCGCTTCCTGCTCCTCGAGGCGGCGAGGCGTGACGATGGCCTCGACATGCTCGAGGTTCAATGCCGATCGCGCATCCGATGCTCCGAGCGTCAGACTCCGGACGTGCTGTACGGCTCTCGCATAGAAGTACGCGAGGAACGATGATCCGTAGAGTAGCGCGGGTCTGCGATCGCGGCAGTGACTGCGATAGCAGGCTGATCGTAATCGCAGCCGTTGCCGACGCATCGCCCGGTGTCCATTCGCCAGCCCACGCGAGCGCGAGCACGCAGGTGACCTGGTCGAATCCATGCATGCTCGCAAGCGTCACAGCAGCGCGCGTAATGACCGTGTAGTCTCGATGATTACGCGACGTTCACGTCCTCGATGACAGCCACGGGATATGCCGCCCTCGACCCGATGCGTCGGGAGTCGCTCGACTCGGCGTCGCTCCCGATCAAGACGCGCACGTCCGCAATCGCGTGCGACATCCCAGTGCTCAGGCACGTCGCCGAGCCAGTCCACGCCCGACGGCTTCAGCGGACGTTCGGATCGAGCCCGCGCGTGACGGCGCGGTGGATCACGGCCTGCTTCTGCTCGTTCAGCAGCGCGATCAGCTTCTGCTTGGCGCGGATCGCGCGCCGGATCCGCCGGTCGGCGTGGTCGAGGAAGCGGACGATCGCGGCCTGCTCGCTCACGCGGCGGGACGGGACAGCGATGCATCGAGAATGCTGCTGTGCAGACAGCTCCAGTCGCGCGATCCACATGCCGTCGCGACCGCACTTGCAGCTCCGTCATGAAGCGGCTAGATCTAAGCAGCTCATGCGCGAAGTACCGGCATACGCAGCACACTCCGTCGCAGGCGCGTAAACGCCGTATGCAGGGCTTACGATCCCGTGGTGCTTGCGAGACCCGAGTCCGCGCCTCCAGGCCCACAGCCTGTTGATCGACGAGGTCGCCGGGCCGCACGAGCTTGTAGCCGACTTAGGCCTCGGCTTCGAACATCGTCACGATCGCAGTCTCGACTGCGGCGACGACTCCGTCTCGCGACGAGTCACGCGAGAGCAGCTGCTCGTCCGGTGTCGGTCCGCTCATCATCGCTTCGACGAAGCAGCGTCTTCGCCGCGTAGACATCCCAGCTGCTCGGGATCTGCTCCAGCCACGAGACTCGCGAGTCCTGTACGCGGGATACGGCTCGGCCAGGCGCTCGATCACGCCGCTCTCGCCGACGATCTCCGCCATCAGCCCCTCCGTCTCCCGCTCCAGCGCGAGGATGTCGGCGCGGATCTCCTCGAGCGACCGCAGCGGCTGCGGCTTGTAGAACTCGCGGGTGAAGCTGATCTCGTAGCCGATCTTGATGCTCGCCGGGTCGTACCAGGCGTCCGGCGCGTACGGCAGCACCTCGCGCTCGAGGAACGCCTCGACGCCGCCTTCCTCGAGCAGCGGCACCTGCTCGGTGTCGCGCAGGTCGGGGTCGGGCTCGTACTCGACGACGACCGTCTTGCCGTCGATCGTCGTCTCGAAGAGGCCGCGGAGCGGGTCGGGCGTCGCGCCGCTTGTGGATCTTGCGGATCACCGGCGGCGCGTCCTCGTCGCGCTCGGCCGTCTCCTTCAGCGCCTTGATCTCCTTCGCCGTGTAGACGCGGCCGGGCTCGGCGCCGCGCAGGCGCAGCGGCCGCTCGACCGTCACCTTCCGGTAGCCGAAGTGCTCGTTCGGGAAGATCTTCGACTCCTCGGTCTCCTCGAAGGCGAGGAACGTCTCGCAGATCCGGTCGATGTCGTCGTCCGAGAGCTCGCAGTTCTTCTTGCCGAGGTTCTTGCGCAGCGGCTCGAACCACTTCGTCGCGTCGATCAGCTGCACCTTGCCGCGGCGGTGCTCGGGCTTGCGGTTCGTGAGCACCCAGATGTAGGTCGCGATGCCGGTGTTGTAGAACATGTTCAGCGGCAGGGCGACGATCGCCTCGAGCCAGTCGTTCTCGATGATCCAGCGGCGGATGTTGCTCTCGCCCTGGCCGGCGTCGCCGGTGAAGAGCGAGCTGCCGTTGTGCACCTCGGCGATGCGGCTGCCGAGCTTCGTCTCGTGCTTCATCTTCGAGACGAGGTTCGCGAGGAAGAGCATCTGCCCGTCGCTCGAGCGCGTGACGAGCGAGTACTCGGGATCGCCGTCGTGCTCGACGACGAAGCGCGGGTCCTTGATCCCGCTCTTGCCGCCCATCCGCTCGAGGTCGCTCTTCCAGCTCTTGCCGTACGGCGGATTCGAGAGCATGAAGTCGAACTCGCGCGACGGGAACGCGTCGTTCGAGAGCGTCGAGTGCTCGGGCCCGCCGACGATGTTGTCGGCCGCCTCGCCCTCGCCCTTCAGCAGCAGGTCGGCCTTGCAGATCGCGTAGGTCTCGGCGTTGATCTCCTGGCCGTAGAGGTGGGTCGAGACATCCTTGCCGTGCTCGGCGGCGAGCTCGCTGCAGCGTGTCCTCGGCGACGGTCAGCATCCCGCCGGTGCCGCAGGCGCCGTCGTAGATCAGGTACGTGCCGGACTCGATCTCGTCGGCGATCGGCAGGAAGATCAGCGACGCCATCAGCTTGACGGCGTCGCGCGGCGTCCAGTGCTCGCCGGCCTCCTCGTTGTTCTCCTCGTTGAAGCGGCGGACGAGCTCCTCGAAGACGGTGCCCATCGCGTGGTTGTCGAGGCCGGGATGCTTGACGCTGCCGTCGCCGTTCAGCACCGGCTGCGGGCTGAGGTTGATCGACGGGTCGAGGAACTTCTCGATCAGCGAGCCGATCGCGTCGGCCTTCGAGAGCCGCGGGATCTGGTTGCGGAACTCGAAGTCGTCGAGGATGTCCTGCACGTTCGGCGAGAAGCCGTCGAGGTAGGCCTCGAAGTCGGCCGTGAGCTGCTGCTGGCTCGTGCGCGACTCGGAGATCGCGCAGCGTGAACTTCGAGGTGTTGTAGAACGGCCTGGCCGGCGGCGTCGCGCAGCGGCCGCGTCCTGGTCGACGATGCCCTGCCTCGTCGAGGAACGCCTTCATCTCGAGCACGGCCTGCTTCGTCGGCTCGAGCACGGCGTCGAAGCCGGCGCAGCACGGTCATCGGCAGGATCACGTCGCGGTACTTGCCGCGGACGTAGAGGTCGCGGAGCACGTCGTCGGCGATGCCCCAGATGAAGCCCGCGATGCGTGCGAGCTGCTGAGGTGTCGTCCCAGTCGCCTTATCGAGGGTAGTCAAGTTGAAGTCCTCTTCTCTTAGCGTTGAGTTCTCGGCTCTGTGATCCGGACCGGTGGTGCGGCTAGTTCAATCATGGTCGTGCTCCGAATGGTCGCTGAGGGTCACCGCACCCGTGGATAGCGCGTCGACGATGGCTTGGCGGAGCCTTTCGGCATCGGACACAAGGGTATGTGCCGTCTTTAGTTCGTTTTCGAGTCGCTGAAGCAGTTTTCCCATTCGGGTTGCAGTGGCGGGATCAAGACGCGGGAATTCCAGCTCGAGCACGTTCACGCGCGGGATCGCGCTACCGGTCAGAAGGCGCGAGTTTGGCTCACTCGTTAGCAGCGCAGCAAAAGCGTAAGGGTCGAAGGTGTTCGGCTTCAGCCGCAGCGCATGGAGCGATGTGCCGAGGACGTGGCCGCCTTCATCGTCGACTCGTGTGCGGATGCCGCCAATGGTGGTGATGACAATGTCGCCTGGTTCGGTGATCGATCGGCTGTCGACGAGATCCGGAGCGATGAACCGGGATGGCCCGGTGCGCCGCCAGGGATCGTTGATGTCGCCTGGCACCCAGACAGGCAACCCAGGCCCTTCCTCGCTGTAGTGGTCGGTCTTGACGCGGGCCGGGCGCAAAAGCTGCGCGAGATCGAGGTCGATTAGGTCGCGAACACGTGCACGTGTCTGCGGACGCGCCGGCGAGTGCCAGTGCGAACCGAGGTGCGCGTCGAGGCAACTGGGCGTGAGCCTCATCGAGGGCGCGATGTGCCTGTTCAATATTCGCCACCAGCGCGTTCGCATCGACGATCTCCGGCTCGTAGGTCCAGCGGCTCGGGACGAGCGGCGCATCGCCCGCGAGGAGCTCGAGGACAGGGACACTTGTGGCGAAGCCCGGTGTCGGCAGGAACTGCTCGTTTTGGGAGCGCCAGCTCTGGACTGTTTCGCGTAGTCGCGCTCGCAGCTGCGGCGTGAGTGCGCGCTCGCCCGTACCGTCGATCAGGAGCACCGACGAGGGGGTTTCCATGGGCGGCCGTACGATCCAGAGGGCGAACGCTGTCGCCCTCGCGACAGATGTTGCGCCGCGGGGGAGGGCAACGATCGCCTCGATCGTACCCTGGCGGAGCAGCTCGGAGCGGAACCGTGCCTCGGGCCCGCCGCGGAAAAGGGAGCCGAAGGGTAGGAGCACGTAGCCGCGCCCGTTCGGTACGAGATGGTGGATGATGTGTGCAAGCCAGGTGAAATCGCTTGCGCGCGGCCGCGGCGGCTCGAGCCCGCCTAGCAGCTGCCAGCGGGGATCGCCGACCGCGTAGCTGAGATCGGCGGTGCGTGCACCCGCAGGCGGTTCGCACATGACAACGTTTGCCCGGAGGTTAGGGAAGCGGTCTTCGGCGAGGCTGTCGCCGAGCTGGATCTCCGTCCCGAGGTCGCGGAGCAACAAACGTGCCATCGCGACCCGCCAGGTGCTCTCGTTCAGCTCCTGCCCGTACAGATCGACCGCGTCGTCGGCTTCCGCCGCCTTGATCAGGAACTGTCCGGAGCCCACGGCAGGGTCGAAGACTTTTCCGTGCGGCTTCGCGAGCTCGGTGAGGAGATCGGCAGCGGATTCTGGCGTTCTGAACTCGCCGTAGCGCGAAGCACGCCCGAGTAGGTCGTCGAGGGTGTCTGCGAGCGTTTCGCGGCTCTCGGAAAGTGTGAAGGAGTCAAGGAGCTGACCAAGCGACTCCGGCTCAATCGCCGTCAGAGGCGCGAAAAGATTGGCAAGCTCGGCTCGCTCATCAGCAAGCCGATCAATGACCCAACGCGCCCAATCGGCCATTGTCAGAGGACCCTCCCCGTGTGGCGGCGGGTCATCGTGCTCGCGAGCGAGATGAAGGAGGGCAGCGCTCGCCGCCAGGATGCCGATCAGATCCCCGGCGAGGGCCTTACCACGCAACCGATCTGCCGCAGCCCAGACCTGGTCGGTGACGTCGCGCTGCTTGCGGCGCACTGGCCTCTGATCGCGCGTGCTAAGCCATTGCGTCACGTCGGCTAGCAAGAACAAGTCGCCGCCGCTCGGTGCCGTGCCCATCGGAGCCGGGAAGTCGGGGAAGCGCTTGCGCCAGTTGCTTACCGCAGAAGGCGTGACATCGGCGAGCTGCGCGATGTCTGAGGCGCTCACGAGCCTCTCGCCGTTCGAGCCGCTACGAAGTGCCTCGCTCACGCAGCTCTCCGGACCGCGCTGACCACCGGGCGGATCGGAAGCGGATCGATATAGCGGACGTCGACGACAGCTGCGCGGAGCTGCCGCGAAAGCACCCCGCGGCGGGTGACGACAGTCACGCCGATACCGGCAGCCTGCAGGCGCGCCGCCGGCATGGCGAAGATTCCGTCGCCCGACGCAATCACAACGTGCCCAAAGCGTGTCGCAACGGATTCGTGCTCGAGTACGTCGAGCAGAGCCAGGTCGGCGCCGTCGCGACCGGAGCGGACGAGTCGCCGCGCCGTCGTAGGCCATCCAAACCAGGCGGCAGGCGCAGCGTGATGGCTCGTGGCGAGCACGAGCTGGTCGGCGAGACCCTTCGGTGCTACCTGCTCGTATTCGCGGTGGAGGCGGACTGCCTCCTGCCGGGAGAACGAGGGCGTACCCGCGAGGTTCTCGACATCTATCAGGTGGAGTACCCGGGTCCCTGCGAGCCGGGCGGAGTTGGGCGGATCTAGCTGGACTGCGCGTTCGATTGACGTCATGGTTCTATCCTAGCTTCACACGCGCATCTTGTCAAGTCGATTTCACAAGTTCACAGAACAGAGTGGAAACAGGGAATTTTTCCAGGATGTTGGAAAATCGGGTTAGAGCCATAGGCAGGGAACCTTCGAACTGCGCCGTCCGGCGCATGATTCGCGTACGTGCGCGTTGATGACCGTGGCCGGCTGACCTTCTCGCCGTCCGACCTGACGGCGTTTCTCGCCTGCTCGCACCTGACCTCGCTCGAGACGGCGGTCGCGCGCGGCACGCTCCTCCGACCGGACGCTGACGACCCGCAGGCCGAGCTGATCCGGCGCAAGGGCGACGAGCACGAGCGCGCTTACCTCGCCGAGCTGCGCGCCCGCGGCTTGCGCATCGCCGAGATCGAGCTCGGCGACGAGCTCGACTGGGAGCGCGCCGCCGCCGAGACCGCGCGAGGCGCTCGCCGCCGGCGTCGACGTCGTCTACCAGGGCGTCTTCGTCCACGAGGGGTGGCGCGGGATCGCGGACTTCCTCGAGCGGCAGCCGGACGGCTCCTACGAGGCGGCCGACACGAAGCTCGCCCGCACCTCGAAGCCGGCTCACATCCTCCAGCTCTGCTTCTACACCGAGCAGCTCGCCCGCGTCACCGGGCGCGAGCCGGCGTTCATGCACGTCCTGCTCGGGTCCGGGCTGCGCGACTCCTACCGGCCCGGCGACTTCATGGCCTACTACCGGCGCGTCCGGCAGCGCTTCCTCGAGTTCGTCGCCGACCCGCCCGAGACGTACCCGCTGCCCGTCTCGCACTGCTCGATCTGCGACTTCCGCGAACGCTGCCAGGCGCAGTGGGAGCGGGACGACCACCTCACGCTCGTCGCGCGCCTGCGCCGCGACCAGGTTCCGCGGTTCGAGGAGGCGGGCATCGGCACGCTCGCCGAGCTCGCCGCCGCGCCGCCGGACAGCGAGATCCCGCGCATGACGCCGAGCACCTTCGAGGCGCTGCGCGACCAGGCCGCGCTCCAGCACGGCGCACGCATGACCGGGCGGCACGCGTATCACCTGCTCGAGCCGGCGCCGAAGCGCGGCTTCGAGCTGCTGCCGAAGCCCTCGCCGGGCGACGTCTTCTTCGACATCGAGGGCGACCCGTTCTGGGCGGCCGACCGCGGGCTCGAGTACCTCTTCGGCGTCCTCTGGCGCGAGGACGGCGGGACGGCCTTCCGACCCTTCTGGGCGCACGACCGCGAGAGCGAGAAGCGCGCGTTCGAGGAGCTCGTCGACTTCCTCCACGAGCGCCTGCGCGCCGATCCAGACATGCACGTCTACCACTACGCGGCCTACGAGCCGGTCGTGCTCAAGCGCCTGATGGGCCTCTACGGCACGCGCGAGGAGGAGGTCGACGACCTGCTCCGCGGCGAGCGTCCTCGTCGACCTCTTCGCCGTCGTCCGGCACGCGCTGCGCGCCTCGTACCCGACCTACTCGCTGAAGGACATCGAGCGCTTCTACCTCGACGGCCGCCAGGCCGAGGTCAAGGGCGGCGCGGACTCCGTGCTCCTCTACGAGCAGTGGCGCGACACCGGCGGCGACGAGCTCCTGGAGGCGATCCGCGCCTACAACGAGGAGGACTGCCTCTCGACGCTGCTCCTCAGGGACTGGCTGCTCGAGCGGCGGGCCGAGGCCGAGTCCCAGTACGGGCGGGAGCTCGCGTGGGCGGAGCCCGAGGAGCCGCGCGAGGTGAGCGAGGAGGCGGCCGAGGCGTTCGCGGAGCGCGAGCGGCTGCGCGCCGAGCTGCTCGCCGATCTCCCCGACGACCCGAACGCCCTCACCGACGACCAGCGCCCTCGCTACCTGGCCGCGCAGCTCCTGGAGTACCACCGGCGCGAGGCGAAGCCCGTCTGGTGGGCGTTCTTCGCGCGGCTCGGCCAGAGCCCGGCCGAGCTCGTCCACGACTCCGAGGCGATCGGCGAGCTCGAGCCCGACGGCTCCGAGCCGGTGAAGCGGGCACCAGTCGCTCGTGCACGCATTCACGTACCCGGTGCAGGAGCACAAGCTCGAGGCCGGTGACGACGTCTTCGACCCGGCGACCGGGAAGAAGGCGGGCAAGATCCTCGAGCTCGACGACGCCGTCGGGCGCCTGACGCTCGTGCGCGGGCCCTCGCTCGAGGAGGTGCCGCTGCCGCGCGCGCTGATCCCGGGCGGGCCGTTCGACACGAAGCCGCAGCGCGAGGCGCTCGCGCGGCTCGCGCGCTCGCTGCTCGACGGCACGCGTCGCTACTCGGCGCTCGAGGGCATCCTCGCGCGCGAGCGGCCGCGGGCCGGGCGCGACGTCGTCGCAGACGACCGACCTCGAGGAGATGAAGCGGCTCGTGCTCGACCTCGACGAGAGCCACCTCGTCGTCCAGGGGCCGCCCGGGCTCGGGGAAGACCTGGACGGGCGCGCGCCTGATCGTGCATCTGCTCGCGCGAGGGCAAGCGCGTGGGAGTGACCGCCACGAGCCACAAGGCGATCCACAACCTGCTCGCCGAGGTCGAGCGGGTGGCCGCCGCGGAGGGCGTCGACTTCAAGGGGCTGAAGAAGTCGACCGGAGGCGCGGAGTCGGTCTTCAGCGGCGCGCGGATCGAGAGCTCCGGCGACCTCGCGGCCTTCGCCGATCCCGAGGTGCGGCTGCTCGCCGGCACGGCGTGGCTGTTCGCGCGCGCCGAGCTGGACGGCGCCGTCGACTACCTGTTCGTCGACGAGGCGGGGCAGGTCTCGCTCGCCGACGCGCTCGCGGTGGGGACTGCGGCGCGGAACGTCGTCCTGCTCGGCGACCCGGTCCAGCTCGCCCAGGTGACGCAGGGGACGCATCCGCCGGGCAGCGGGCGCGTCGGTGCTCGAGCACCTGCTCGGCGATGCGCACACGATCCCGCCCGACCGCGGGCTCTTCCTCGAGCGCACGTTCCGCCTGCACCCCGACGTGGCGGCGTTCGTCTCGGAGGCGTTCTACGAGGGCCGCCTCCGCGCCGCCGAGGGCTGCGAGCGGCAGGGGACGGCGTTCGGGACCGGCCTGCGCTTCCTGCCGGTGGAGCACGAGGGCAACCGGCGGTCGTCCGTCGAGGAGGCCGAGCGCGTGCGGGCGGCGATCGAGGAGATGCTCGGCGGCGACTACACCGACGCGGACGGGCGGACGCGGCCGCTGCGCGAGAGCGACTTCATGGTCGTCGCGCCCTACAACGCGCAGGTGCGCTGCCTGCGCGAGGCGCTGCCGGCGGGTGTGCCGGTCGGCACGGTGGACAAGTTCCAGGGGCAGGAGGCGCCGGTCGTCTTCTTCTCGATGGCGTCGTCGAGCGGGGAGGACGTGCCGCGCAACCTCGAGTTCCTCTTCTCGCACAACCGGCTGAACGTGGCGATCTCGCGGGCGAGATGCCTGGCGATCCTGGTCGCGAGCCCGAAGCTGCTCGACATCCGCTGCCGCACGGTCGAGCAGATGCGGCTCGCGAACGCGCTCTGCCGCTTCGTCGAGCGGGCCGAAGGAGGCATGTCCGTCTAGTACACTAGACAGAACGTCACGTAGGCGCGAGGCTTGCAGCTTGACCGGGAGGCAGGTCTTGCGGGTTCTTCGCCGACGTGGATGCGAGGTGATTCGGCAGCGTGGCTCCCACGTGCGCGTCCGATGTGATCGCCGTCAGACGACTGTTCCGATCCACCGTGGTCAGGATCTTCCGCCTGGGACGCTTCGCGCAATCGAGCGTGATCTAGAACCGTGCTTGGGAAGGAGGTGGCTGCATGAGTGAGACATATCGCGTCGTGATCGAACTCGACGAGTCCGGATCCTGGATTGCCCATGTTCGCGGGGTCCGCGGCTGCCACACATATGGGAGAACGCTCGACCAAGTGCGCCGACGCATTCGCGAGGCGCTCAGTCTCTGGGTCGACCACGCCGACGCCGCGGAGCTGCTGGAGGAGATTCGCCTCCCCAGTGACGTGCGGCAGGCGATTCGCCGTAGCAGTGCTGCGCGAACGCGTGCAGAGCATGGCCGCGCGAACGCGCAACGCGCGACGAGCGCGGCGGCCAAGCTGCTCGTGGAGCGGCTCGGTCTAGGCGTGAGGGACGCCGGCGACCTCCTCGGGCTGTCGTACCAGCGTGTCCAGCAACTCGTTTCCGGGGAGACGAGGTAAGGCTGCGAGTCGTCGCCTCAGGGCGCTCATCGTCAGGTCGTCCAAATGGACGAGCCCGAAAGTGCGTCTGGCGAAGGCCGGACGCGCACGCCTAGTCTCGCGGCCGTGCGCTCGAAGGCGGTGGATACGTGCCAATGCGGTTCGGGACTTCCGTTCTCGCGCTGCCACGGCGATCCGCGGAACGAGTTCGCACGCGAGCAGGCGCTGCGCGAGGCGGAGTCGGTCGCCATGCTCTTCCCGTCCGTCCGTCTCCATGGAGAGGAGATCGACGCCTTCGCCGAACGGGCGGCGGCCGCCTATCCGGACGACGATCCGCCGGGAGACCTCCTCGAGGAAGGGGTTGCGCTCGTCGACGCGCCGGAGTGGAGGCGCCTGGTGGACAGCTGGGCGGAGATCTACGCCGACCGCTGGCAATCCCTGACCGAGACGGCCGCCGACCGTGACGCCGCGGAGGCCGCGCTCGTCAAAGGGGCGTTGCGCGCCGCGATCGCCGAGCGGCAAGCGACACCGCTCAGCCTGGTGGAGGTGCTCGAGGAGGCCGGCTCCGGCGCTCGCCCTTCGCCGCGCTTGCGCTGGTCGTGCCGTCTCTGCTGGCGTGGTCGAGGGACGAAGCCGCCGCAGCCGGGATTGCCGCGACGCATGCCAAGCGGCGCGAACGCTGCCAGCCGTCGAGGGGTGGCTTACGCGCTCATGTCCTTCGCCCACATCGGCCGAACGAGGAGGCTGGCACGGGGGCTGGCGTGGGAACTTCCTATCGCTGAGCTGCCGGAGGCCTCGAAGATCCTCTCCGCAGCCTGCGTTCAAGTTGAGAGCGAGATCGACTCGGCGCGAGCGGCCACGGTCGGCGCTGCTCGTCGCCTACGTGGAACAGCTACGCGTCTCAGAGACCGTCGAGCAGAGACCGTAGCTCCTCGTCGATCCGTTCGGCATTAGCCGCAGGCGCGTGCGGTCCGGTGAGCAGGGACTTGGGAACGCCTTCGAACTCAAGCCCCGACTGCCGACCGTCAGCTCGCCGCGGCCGTGGCGCGCGCTGAGCTCGTCTGAACTGCGGCCGCTACGTTTCGATTGTGGAGGGTGTCTCGCCCGAGCTCTCGGTGCGGCGTGGCCGCGCGGCGGTCGAGTTCTACAAAGCGGCCTTCGGTGCGATCGAGGTCTATCGGGTGGGCGGCACGGACGAGCACGAGGATGTGGTCTCCCAGCTCTCGGTTGGCAACGGATCCTTCTGGGTTTCCGACGAGTCACCACCACACAAGAACTTCAGCCCCGAATCGTTGGGCGGAAGCACGGTGCGGTTGTTGTTGGTCGTCGAGGATCCTCAATCCATGGTCGAGCGGGCCGTAGCCCTCGGCGCCTGGGAGGTCGTTCCGGTGGCCGAGGAACATGGTCGGCTGCTCGGGCGGATCGAAGACCCGTTCGGACATCACTGGGAGATCGGCAGGCCGCTGGCCGAATGGCCGCCTTCACACAGCGCCGAAGGCTAGGAGTAGTAGCGTCGCCACGGTGGGCAGGGAGATCGAGCTCCGGCGGCACACCGACAACGACGGAAGACGTACTCACCGCCGAGGGCGTCGAGGCAGCGCTGGAGATCGGCGCAGGCCTCCGCGGCGGCTACCACGTCGCGGTCTCGACCGGCGCCCAGCGCGCGACGCAGACGCTCGCCTGCTTCCTCGCCGCGCTCGGCCAGCAGGTGCCGGGCGGCGTCGTTGTCGAGGCGGGCCTGCGGTCGCAGGTCGAAGACCGCTGGCGCGCCGCGTACCAGAAGGCGGGAAGCGGGAGCTTCGGGGCGTTGCGCGAGGCCGACCCCGAGCTCGTCGCGGAAGACTCGGAGCGGCTCGGCGCCGCGCTCCGCCGCGTCCTCGACGGGCCTGCCCGACGGCGGCCGCGCACTCGTTGTCGGCCACAGCCCGACGAACGAGGCAGCCGTCCTGGGCCTCACCGGCGAGATCGTGGCGCCGCTCGCGAAGGGCGCCGGCGTCTTCCTCGTCGCCGACGAGGGCGGCTGGCAGATCGAACGCCTCGAGTAAGAGGCGGCGACACAAGTCGGATGTCGCAAAAGCGTCGAGACGTGTGTCTATAAACTGACGATTTCTCGACGTAAAGATGCTAGAGTCGGGTCGTGAGCACCGCTTTCGCAGACGAAGCTGTACGCATTCACCGGCGAGGGAACCTGAAGCGACCGCGTCATCGCGCAGGCGACGGGTGCGGCACCGAGCACCGTGCGCGGGTGGTTACGTAAGCGGAGCGAGCCGAGCGGTGCCGCGCCGATCGGGTTGCCGAGCTCGCGTCGATCGTCGAGCGTCTCGAGCGTGTGCTGCGGCCTGAGTACATCCCGGTCTGGATGTCGAAGCCGATCGAGGCACTGGACGACGAGAAGCCGGTCGACCTGATCCGTCGCGGCGAGTATCGGCGTGTTGCCGCGCTGATCAGCGAACTCGAGGACCCGGGAGCCGTCTAGCTCTTGCCGCTCGACGTCGATCCCAGGGCCGTCCGCGGTCGCTGGGTAAGACACGGGCGCGCACAAGGGCCGGCTTGGCCCGTCCACGATCCTCCGCCGGACGGCCGCTGGCAACGCGGCGAGATCATCGCCGCCCTCTATCTCGCAGATTCGGAGGAGACCGCGTGGGCCGAGTGGTACAGGCACCTCGCGGAATTCGGTGTCCCACCCGACGAGCAGATGCCGCGGCGGCTCTGGCAGTGGGACGTCGACGTGAGAGTCGCGAATCTCGCCACCGCTGCACGTCTTACCCGCGTGGGACTCACAATGCCGCGACCGGGCCGCGCCACCTGGCCGCCCTTTCAAGCCGTCGGTGAACAGCTCTGGTCAGAAGGCTGGAACGGTCTGATCACCCCGAGTGCAGCCCGGCCGCGCGGTCGGGTCCTCTGCCTGTTCCGAGAGGCAGGATCGCGCGTCGATGGCGCCCACCCGGTGGGGCGAGGCCGCGTCCTTCTCCGTCCGCCTGCCCCGCCGACCGGGATGACGACCTAGGAGGTACGACCCGGTGGTTTGCGCGGCACCCAGCGCTTGGAGTAGCTCGGCGCCGTAGCGCTCGAGCTTCGTCGGGCCGACGCCTGAGACCTTCGCGAGCTCCCACAGCTCGCGCGGGCGGCGGCGGGCGATCTCCTCGAGCGTCGTGTCGTGGAAGACGACGAACGCGGGCACCTCGTCCTTTCTGGCTCGCTCCAGCCGCCAGGCTTTCAGCGCGATGAGCGACGGTCGGGTCGGCGCTCGGCGCCTCGACGCCGAGCTCCGCGATGAACCGGCTCGGCGCGCCCGACCACGTGAGCTCGAGGTGGCGCTTCGCGCGCGTCATCCCGACGTAGAGGAGGCGTCGCTCCTCGGCGAGCGCCTCCGGGCTGCGCGAGCGCTTGAACGGCAGCTCGCCTTCTTCGAGCCGTGGCAGGAAGACGACCTCGAACTCGAGGCCCTTCGCGCGGTGGTAGGTGAGGAGGTTCACGCCACGGCCCGCCGACTCCTCGCCGAAGCGGCTCTCGAGGTCGGCGAGGAAGTCCCCGACGGTGCCGTCGCCGAACTCCTCCGCCAGGCGGACGAAGCGTGCGAGGTCGCCCTGGCGGGTCAGCTCCTCCTCGCCGATTCCTGCCGGAAGCGTGGGCGTGAGGCCCTGCGCCTCCGCCGTCCCGCGGACGATCTCGGCAACGTCCGTTCGGCCGGTCGAGCCGCGTAGCGCCCGGATCATCCCGCGCGCGCCGGGCCGCGCCAGGAACGCGCCGCCGCGCACCTGGTACGGGATCCCGGCCTCCGCGAGCGCCTCCTCGAACTCCTCCGAGCGCGAGTTGATGCGGTAGAGCACCGCGATCTCCTCGTACGGGACGCCCTCCCGGTGGTAGGCCGCGATGTTGGCGACGATCGACGTGACCTCCGCCTCGGTGTCCTCGCACGCGCGCAGGACGGGGCTCTCGCCCGCCGCGCAGCGTCGCGCGCAGGACCTTCTCCGAGCCGCCGAGCTTCGGCACGAGCCGGTTCGCGAGCTCGAGGATCTCGGGCGTCGAGCGGTAGTTCTCCTCGAGCCGGAAGACGCGGCCCTGCATGGCCAGCAGATACTCCGGGGTCGCGCCGGTGAAGGAGTAGATCGCCTGGTAGTCGTCGCCGACGACGCAGAGCTCGTCGCGGCCGCCGAGCCAGCGCTCGAGGAGCGACTGCTGGAGCAGGTTGACGTCCTGGTACTCGTCGACCGTGAACGCTCGGTAACGCGCGCGGAACGTGTCGGCCGCGCGCTGGGTTCTCGTCGTAGAGCCTGATCGCCAGCTCGAGCAGATCCTCGAAGTCGATGCGCCCTTGCCGCTCCTTCTGGTCCTCGTAGCGACGGAAGACGCTGACCATCAGGTCCGCCGGGATCGGTGGCTCGTGCCCGTCGAGCGACTGGACGTACGTGTCGGGCGTGAGCCGCCGGTTCTTGGCCCACTCGATCTCGCCGGCCAGGTCGCCGAGCGGACGGAACTTGTACGGCGGCGGGAGCGACCGCCGAATCGGCTGGAGCGTCAGCGCCTTCGACGGCAGGACCTGCCCGAGCCGTCGCCGACGAAGTGCCGGAGCTGTGCCAGCGCGGCCGAGTGGAACGTGCGCGCCTGAATGCCCTGCGCGCCGAGCTGCAGAAGCCGGGCGCGCATTTCGCCCGCGGCCTTGTCGGTGAACGTGACGGCGAGGATCTCGGTCGGCTCGGAACGCGCCGGTCAGGACCTGGTTCGCGATCCGGCGCGTGATCGTCGTCGTCTTGCCCGAGCCGGCGCCCGCGAGGATGCACACCGGCCCGCGCACGGCCTCGACCGCCGCGCGTTGCTCCGGGTTGAGACCCGCGAAGACGTCTTCCGCTCGCATCCGGTCGCAGCTTAAGGACGGCTTCTGACAGGAACTCCGGCGTCTTTGGAAAAGAAGAGCGTCCCGACCTGTGGATAAGCCTGTGGAACCTGAGGAACTCAGCGAAGCGCTTCGACGACGCCTGCGAGGCGCAGAGCGGCACCGCGCCCTCGCGCTGGCTCATCCTCGAACCGCCACGGAGCGGGCGTGGCAGCTCGTGTGCCTCGGAGTTGCTCTCCGGAACACTCGCAACTACGACGAGGCGTTAAAAGCACTCGACGCCGCGGTCGCGCTCAACCCCGAGCCGCGGGCCCTGCGGGCGGCGTACTTCTGCGCAGTCGCAGTCCACCGCGACCGCGGCGACTACGAGGCGGCGCTACGGGTTAGTCGATCCATTCCGGACTAGCGGACCAGCCCCGAGGCTTGGCGAATGCTCAGTCCTTTGAGACGATCGAGCCATGGCCATGTCCGCACCCGGCCTGCCACAGGGGACCGTGACCTTCCTCTTCACTGACATCGAGAGCTCGACTGAGCTCGGTACGTCAAGTGGGCGCAGAGTTCGGCCGCCTTCGCAGCGAGCATCGGCGCGTTCTCCGCGATGCGTTCGCGCACCACGAGGGTCATGAGATCGACACAGCGGGCGATGGTTTCTTTGTCGTGTTCGAGCGAGCCGGAGATGCCGTCAAATCGGCTGTAGAAGGCCAGCGCGCGCTCCATGGGACGCAGCAGCCGGAGCTAGAGCACGTGCCGCTCCGCGTGCGGATGGGCTTGCACTCGGCAGAGCCGTACTTGGACCACGATGGCTACGTCGGTGTCGGCGTCAATCGTGCCGCGCGGATTTGCGCCGCTGCACACGGAGGCCAGATCGTCATCTCGAACGCGACAGCGGGCATCATCGAGGACCTCGGACTGGACGGGCTGCTGCTGCTGGATCTCGGTGAGCACGAACTGAAAGACATCGAGGGGCCGCAGCGGCTCTATCAGGTCGTGTGCGAGGGTCTCCCCTCGGAGTTTCCGCCTCTCAAGACCCGAGACCGGATCGGTTCTCGGCCCGCGATCCTCACGTTCCTGTACACAGACATGGTCGGCTGGCACCGGGTGCTCCGGACACTCGGAGATGAGAGGGCGGGGGTGATTGTGCGCGCCTACCAAGAGCTTCTTCGTAGATGCGGTTAAAGCCGACGGTGGTCGCGTGCTCGAGCTAGTCGCCGCCGACGACTTGCTTGCCACCTTCGAGCGGCCGCGGGATGCCCTTAGTGCCGCGCCAAAGATCCGCGAACGCCTCCGAACGGAGGCGTGGTTCCCAAACGACGAACGTCCACTTGCTCGCACGGCGATTCACTCAGGCGTCGTTGCTGATCCGTCGGCGAGGCACTTGGGGTCGGTCGCCCTGCATTGTGGGGTGTTGTGCGGCGCGGCGGAGCCGGGCCAGATTCTCGTCTCACACGCGACGGAGGCGCTGCTGGAGGGGGACGCACCCGATGTGCGCCTGCGCGATCTGGGCGAACGCGTGCTGGAAAGCGACGGGCGCCCGTGCGCGTGTTCGAGCTTCAGGGCTGACCTCATTGACAACGGGTTCTTTGCGGCCACTCTCTGGATAGCCCCCGCTCTTGTTCGTTTCGTTGTTGTGCGCTAGGACCGGGCTACATACAACGAAGGGGGTTTGAGCATGTCCAGGATTCCGTACCTGGTTCTCGCTGCGGCCGTCTTCGCTCTCGCCGGTACCGGCGCCGGCGCGGCAGTCCGGGCCAGCGGCCACGATGCTCCGGTCGTCACTCACGGTGTCGTCGTCGGTGACGTCACGGCGCATTCCGCCGTCGTCTGGGCGCGCGCCGATCGCGAAGGCACGTTGAAGGTCCATCTCTCCGGAGGGAAGCACGACGGCGTCGGGCGGCTCAAGATCCGCGCCGCCGACGATTACACCGGCCAGGTCGTCCTGACCGGCCTGAAGCCGGACACCGACTATCGCTATCGCGTCGGCTCGGAGCGCGGCACCTTCGAGACCGCGCCCGCCCCGGACGACTCCGAGGCGGTGCGCATCGCCTTCGGCGGCGACGTCGCCGGCCAGAACGTCTGCCGCGACACGAGCGAGGGCTTCCCGATCATGGAGACGATCCGCGCGCTTGCGGCCGGACGTCTTCGTCGGCCTCGGCGACATGATCTACGCCGACAACGCGTGCGATCCCGCTCGGCCGCTACGGCAACGCGCAGATGCCGGCGGCCCGGCCCCGCGGCCGACCTCGCCGCGTTCTGGGCGCACTGGCGCTACAACCGCGCCGATCCGGCGTCCCAGCGTCTGCTCGCGAGCACGAGCTACGTCGGCGTCTGGGACGACCACGAGGTCGTGAACGACTTCGGCCCGCTCAGCGACACCCGTGCGACGCCGCCGTACACGCCTGGCGTCCACCTGCTCCCGATCGGCCTCGAGGCATTCCTCGACTACACGCCGATCGCGGTCGCCGCGAACACGCCGAAGCGGCTCTACCGCTCGCTGCGCTGGGGCAAGCACCTCGAGCTCTTCGTGCTCGACACGCGGCAGTACCGCGACGCGAACGCCGCCACGACAGCGTCGACCGGCCGAAGACGATGCTCGGCCGCGAGCAGCTCGACTTGGCTGAAGGAGAGCCTTGCCGCCTCCGACGCCACGTGGAAGGTGATCGTCTCGAGCGTGCCGATGTCGATCCCGACCGGCTTCCCGCCGCCGGACGGGCCGCGACGGCTGGGCGAACTTCGACCAGGCACAGGCTTCGAGCAGGAGCTGCTCGACATCCTCCGGTGCATGGGGAGCCGGCGGGATCGTGAACACCGTCTGGATCACGACGGACGTCCACTTCGCGGAGGCCTTCCGCTACCGGCCGTTCCCGGCGAACCCCGGGTTCGCCGTCTACGAGCTCGCGACCGGGCCGCTGAACGCGGGGATCTTCCCGATCCGC
>CAWICZ010000008.1:0-192558 GCA_963834825.1 uncultured Actinomycetes bacterium
TCGCACGCGCCGATCAACGCAATGACCTGAAAGCCGCCCCCACCTCGGTTGAGAAGAGCTCCGGCTCTTCCCACGCGGCGAAGTGGCCGCCCCGGTCGACTTCGTTGAAGTAGATGACGTTCGGGTACGACTTCTCGACCCAGCTGCGCGGAGTCCGCCAGATCTCGCCGGGGAACGTCGTGAAGCCGACCGGGATCGGCGGCGGCGGCAGCGGTTGGCGGCCCGCGGCCGGCGCGTCCGGGCCGTAGGCCTCCCAGTACGACCGGGCCGCGGAGGCGCCGGTGCCGGTCAGCCAGTATGCCGTGATGTTGTCCAGGACGTTGTCCCGGGTGAGGTTGCCCGAGGGGTGCCCGTCGACGAAGGCGCGGGCGATCTTGTAGTAGGCGTCGGTGTCGTGGTCGATCATCCAGGCGGCCAGGGCGACGGGGGAGTCGAGCAGGGCGTAGCCGATCGTCTGCGGGCGAGTGGCCATCTCGATGTAGTAGCCGTTTCCGGACTGCTGGAACGTGGCGATCTGGGCGGCCGCGGCGCGTTCCTCGTCGGTGTCGGTCGGCATGGTGCCGCTCAGCGCCGGCACGAGCAGGTTCGTGTGGATGCCGATCAGCCCCTCGGGTGCCTGGCGGCCCATCACGTCGGTGACGCCGGCGCCCACGTCGCCGCCCTGGGCCACGTAGCGGGTGTAGCCGAGGCGGCGCATGAGCTCGGCCCAGGCCCGTGCGGTCCGGCCCAGGTCCCAGCCGACCTCGACCGGCTCGCCCGAGAAGCCGTACCCGGGCAGGGAGGGCAGCACGAGGTGGAAGGCATCCTCGGCGCTGCCGCCGTGCGCGGTGGGGTCCGTCAGCGGGCCGACGGAGTCGATCATCTCCACGACGGAGCCGGGCCAGCCGTGGGTCATGATCAGCGGTAGCGCGTTCTCGTGCGACGATTTGACGTGGATGAAGTGGATGTCCACGCCGTCGATCTCGGTCGTGAACTGGGGCAAGGCGTTGAGCTTCACCTCGGCCTTGCGCCAGTCGTAGTCGGTCTCCCAGTAGCGCGCGAGCTCCTGAATCGTCGCCAACTGCACGCCCTGCGACCGATCTGCGACCAGCTCCCCGGAGGGCAGGCGCGTCGCGGCGATCCGGCGGCGCAGCTCGGCGAGCTTCTCTTCGGGAGTCTCGACGTGGAAGGGACGGATGTCGGTGGCGGTCTGGGCGGTGGTGCTCATCACGACCTCCGTGGTTGGTAGGGGCGTCCACGCATTTAGGGCCTATGCGGCGGCGAAGAAGTCGATAAGCAGTTGGTTGACGCGTTCAGCCTCGTCGTGATGCACCCAGTGCGACGCGTCGGCCAGGCGCTCCACGCGGTCGAGGTTCGGTACGTCGTCGCGGTCGGGCTCGGCGAGGTCCGAGCCGAGGTAGGAATCGCGCTCCCCCCAGATGACCAGTGTCGGCGCCGAAATCGGGCGAAGCTTTGCTGCGGCTTCCTTCTGGGACTGTCTTACCGAGGCGCGGTAGTAGTTGATCATCGCGGCCGATGCCCCTGGCTGCGACCACGCCTCGACGTAGCGTTCGATTTCCTGGTCGGTGTAAGGCGGGTTCGCGTCTTCCAGGAAGTGCCGATAGAAGTGCCAGTCTCTTAGGTGCACCACTTCCTCGGGTAGGCCCGGGAGCGCAAAGAAGAAGAAGTACCAGGACTTCCGGAGCTGGTTCGGGTGGTGCAGTCCCTGGGAGAGCTGCCGCGGATGAGCGGCGTTGAGGATGGCGAGTCGGTCGACCACCTCGGGGTGGTTCATCGCGGTGGTCCAGGCGATGGATCCGCCCCAGTCGTGCCCTACCAACAGCGCCGACTCCGCACCGAGTTTTCCGATGAGGCCGCGGATGTCGGCGGCGAGCAGGTCGACGGCGTAGTCCTCGAAGCCCTCTGGCTTCGACGACAGGTTGTAGCCACGCGTATCGGGCGCGACGACGCGAAAACCCGCCGCCGCGAGCGGCTCGATCTGGAGCCGCCAACCGAACCAGAACTCCGGGAAGCCGTGCAGCAGAACGATCAGCGGCCCGTCACCGGCCTCGACGTAATGCAACTTCACATCGCCGACTTCGGCGTAACCCTCCCGAAGCTCGATCCCGACGTCAGGGAGCATGCTGGTGGTGGTCATGAGGACCTCCGTGGGTAGGGGACTTGGGCGCGAGACTACGCCTGGCGGTCTGGATACGCAACAAGGTCAAAGTGCGCTGCGGCATTCCGTCCGAACGCCGCAGCGCACCCACGAGAACTACGGCCGTTCAGCCCACGGCAGCTCGTCCCAGCGTGCTGGACGCCGAACCTGCCAGGTCCCTCGGCGCTCAGGTCCCGCGCCGTAGCGGAGCGCGACCTCGGATCGCGGGGACACGCGCTCAAAATCGTCGCGGCGGTTTCCCGTCGCGAGGATCACGCATGGCCCTGTTTCCTTGGCGACGAACGTATGCGCGGTCATCGGCGGGCAATGCACGAAGTCCCATGCCCGCAGGTGCCGTTCCTGGTCTTCGATGATGAGCACGCACTCGCCCATCAAGATGAGGAAGTCCTCTTGGACCGACTCGGCGTGGTAGCCAGTTGCTGGTTGTCCCGGCGGCACGACGCGGATCGTGAACCCGGCATGCGGCTTCTCGTACGCCGTCAGATCGGGCCGACCCTTCAGCACGAATTCGTCGGACTCGAAGATGCAGACGCCGCCGTAGTAGTCGTTGTTGGTCCACGCGGCGTCGGCCGTGTTGACGACGAACCATCCGGGAGTGACTGGTGCGAGCCCCGACGCGACACGTTCAAGGTGGGCTTCAGTGACCACGTTTCCTCCTTAGTTGATCTCCTCGCCGGCCACCCGGCGGACATCACCGACGACGGCCGGTGCGTGTCAGGCAGCCCACGTCAGCTCGCACAGATGTGCGGCCAAAGGCCATACAGGCGGGATCAACTACGCCGGAAACGCCACAGCAGCGAGTCTAGCCCACTCCTTGAATGATCTCACCGCGCCGTGAAAAGTTGTCTGATCTCAGGCGTCGGGTGACATTCGCGAACACTGGCCCAGGCGAGACGGCCGAGGCTTGCCTAGGGTCCCGGAGCATGGCGGGTTCGGTGGAATCGCGACTCAGGGTCACGCGTCAGCAGATCCTGGCGTTCCGAAGACGAGTCGGCGCGCTCGACGAGCGAATGCCAATGGGCTCGCAGTCGCTACGGCGGGCGGCGTGGGCCGGCCTGCAGGACAGCATGCCGAGAGCCGCGCTCCTCTCGTTGCACGCGCGCGTAGACGGGGTCGAGCCGTCGACGTGGAAGGATCGGTCGCTCGCCCAGCTCTGGGGCCCTCGTTACAACACCTATGTCGTCGCGAAGCGCGACTTCGCGCTGTTCTCGCTCGGGAGGCTTCCCGACAACGCCAAAAGCCGGCTTCGGGCCGAGCGCATGGCTGAGCGGTTGCACGCCCACCTCGACGGCACGCGGATGACGGACCGCGAGGTTGGGCGCGGAATCGGCGTTGGCAACGCGATGAGGTACGCCGCGACGACGGGCACGGTCGCGATCCGCTGGGATGGCGCGCGTGCGCCGACCGTTTGGACGGTCGTCGCTGCGGAGATCGAGCCTGCCGAGGCGTGTCGCGAGCTCGCTCGACGCTACATCCACATTTTCGGGCCCGCGACGGCTGGGGGGTTCGCCCGCTGGGCAGGGATCTCCCGGCGGTCGGCGACGGAGGCATTCTCATCCCTCGAGGCATCGCTGCTGCCGGTTCGATCGCCACTTGGCGACGAATGGCTGCTCGCAGAAGACGAGCAGGCGATTCGCGCCGGCGAGACGGTCGCCGCGCCGGCGCGCCTGCTGCCCAGCGGCGATGCCTACTTTCTGCTCGACCGAGCAGAGCGAGAGCTACTCGTTCCGCGCGAGGATCAGCGGCAACGCCTCTGGACGCCCCGCGTGTGGCCGGGCGCGCTCCTCGTCAAAGGCGAGATCCGCGGAACCTGGAGGCGGGCGCACCACACCGTACGGATCGACGCCTGGGCACGTCTCCCGCGTGGAACGCGCGACGCGATCGAGGCCGAGGCCAACGCCCTGCCGCTTCCGGGCGTCGACCGACCAATCGACGTGGTTTGGACCACCTAAGCAGCGCCTCCCTCGAGACCTACGCGCTCAGCGAAGAGCCTCCTCGAACCGCGGGTCGTCGCGTACGGCGGCGAAGTCGTCGTCTCTCCGCGCGTCCTCGCGGAACCGGGGGAGCAGCTCGACGGACCGTCGGAGGTGGGCGAACGTCTCGTCGCCGGTGTCGCCCGCGCGCGTTGCGAAGCACGCGTAGTTGTAATGCAAGCCCGCGTGGTCCGGCATGCGCTCGAGGCCACCGCGGACCGCTTCGAGCGCGTCGGCGTACCGCTGTTCGCCGTAGGCCGTCATGGACTCGCTGTGGAACGGCCACGCCTCACCCCAGAGGATCCCCTCGTACGCCTTGCCGGGTGTGGCGCCGACAGCGAGGACGGTTCCGTCCCCGGTCGCCTTCCGCCGCGACTCCGGCCCGACGAACACGAGTGTTCCTGGCGGCGCGTCGACCGTCACGCCGTCGACCTCGAAGATCGCCTTCCCGTCGAGCACGATGTACAGCTCCTCCTGGCCCGACCCGGCCTCGTCGTGCTCATTGATCAGCGTGCCGTCTTCGCCGGGCGTGTAGGCGTTGACTCCGAATGCGTGGATCCCGAGGTGCTCGCGCACCGGAATGTCTCTGCCGCGCCGCTCGATGTCGTCGAGGTGCGCGACCTGCCAGTTCGGGTTGTCGTTCATCCGATCACCTCCATATTGCGGGGGTCATGGGGAATCGTCGATCGTAACCGCCGTCAACCGGCTCGCCTGATCGGGCGACAGCGCGCGGCCCGGTTAGGGGACGGTCGGCTGAGGTTGCGGCACTGATGCACCCGATTTCGTGATGTCGAGGGTTGCACACCTGGCGCGGACTGTTCTGCCCGCTTGATCCTTCCTACTCAGCGCGGTAGGCCCGACGAGCGATGTCAGCTTCGTATTCCAGATCCTCAGGCTCGATTCGGCCGGACGGACTCTGCTGCGACCGATGAGCTCCGCGCCTCGGTGCGGTCATAACGAGATAGACGACCACGAGAGAAGGGACGAACCCATGAAACTGACCACCATGACGCAAGTCACCGTCGATGGAGTGATGCAGGGAAACGGCGCCGCGTCGGATGAGGACCGCAGGAACGGATTCGAGCGCGGCGGATGGGCCATGGGGGTGTTCGACAACGAGACCATGACGTTCATCAACCAGACCTACCAGCGCGCCGACGCGTTCCTGTTCGGCCGGCGCACCTACGAGCTGTTCGCCGGCTATTGGGGCGCAGAGGAGCGGGCTCGCGCCGCGGCGGAAGACCCGGGCAACCACCCGATTGCAGCTGCCTTGAACACGAAGCCCAAGTTCCTCGCATCGACCACGCTCACCGAACCGCGCTGGGCGAACACGACCCACCTCTCCGGTGACCTCGCGGCTGCCATCGGCGAGCTGAAAGCCAAGCCGGCGGGTGAGCTGCAGGTGCACGGCAGCGCTGCCTTGATCCGCTGGCTGCTCGAAAACGACCTCGTCGACGAAATCAGCCTGCTCATCGTCCCCGTCGTCCTCGGCCAGGGCACGCGGCTGTTCCCCGACGCCGGCCCGGACATTGCGCTAGATCTGGTCGACTCGCGAACCGACTCGAAGGGCGTAACCATCCAGGTCTACCGGCCCACCGGACGCCCGCAGTATGCACCCGCCACCGCCGACCACGACGACGAATGACCCCGCGGCCGCGCGCCTCGGTGCGGTCGTAACGAGAAAGGTCACCACGAGAGAAAGGACGAACCCATGAAACTGACGACGACGACGCTCGTCTCCGTCGCTGGAGCTGCACCATGAGCAAGGTGGTCGCACTCATGTCGATGTCTCTCGACGGGTACGTCGCCGACGCGAACGACGGGGTCGCCGAAGTTTTCGACTGGTACTTCTCGGGCGACGTCGAGGTCCCCACAGCGAGCGGGACCTCGGGCATGACGTTCCACGTCTCGGCGCCAAGCGCCGAGCACCTGAGGGGCTTGACGGCTGAGGTCGGCGCCATGCTCACCGGTCGGCGCACGTTCGAGCGCGCCGACGGCTGGGGCGGCCAGCACCCGTGGGATGTGCCCGCTTTCGTCGTCACCCACCACGTGCCCGACGGCTGGCCACGGCCCGGCTCGACAGTCCAGTTCGTCACCGACGGCATCGAAAGCGCCGTTGCTCGAGCGAAATCGGCTGCCGACCCGAAATCCGTGGGAGTGCACGGCGCCCAAACGATCCAGCAGCTCCTGAACGCCGGGCTGCTCGACGAGATCCACATCGATCTGGCTGCCGTGTTGCTAGGCGCAGGAGTGCGGCTGTTCGACCACCTCGCGAACACACCGGCCGTCCTCGGGAATCCGACAGTCGTCACCGGCGTGGGTGTCACGCATCTGCGCTATCCCGTGCACACGTCGTAGACCTGCTCGGAACCACATGCTCGGCTACTACGCTCGTCCAGCCGAGGGCAGTTGGGGTCATGCATCGAGTCGGAGCACGACCTCGTCCGTTTCCTCGTTGCGCCCATGAGCGAACCCGCGCCCCTCGCCCACGATCAGGAAACCGCACTTCGTCAACACACGAATCGACGCGGCGTTGTCGCTCGCAGCGCGAGCGTAAAGCGGACGGGTCGCCTCCAGCTGCAAGAACTCTTGTAGGGCACGCGTGGCAATGCCGCGGCCCCAATCCTCACGGCCGATCCAATAGGTGACCTCGCGCTGACCCTCCAAGTCGAAGCTCGCAATGTGACCCACAACTCGACCGTCGATCTCGACGACCCTGTTCGTCGTCGAGCCGTCGCTCCTCAGCCGCGCCCACCGTCGCTCGAAGCTCGTTCGATCATCGGCCTCCGGCGAAGTGAACGCGGCCATCCGAATAGCGTCGCGATCGCTCGAGTGCTCGAACAGCACGCCGAGATCACGATCTTCGATCTCGCGAAGGACAAGCTGTCCCGAGCCCTCCCGCACGGCCGGTAACGCTAGCTGCCGTCACAACTACAGAGCCGCGTTTACCCCCCGACCGTGATCAGGCGACAGTACGCTCGCCGTGGCCACCTCGTCATCCCTTGTCGCATCAGAACGGGGGTGATGAGTCTCGCTCAGCCAACGCTGATCGCGAGCTTGCCGCGGACGGGTTCGGTGGCGAGGGCCTGGAGCGCGTCGGTGGCGCGGTCGAATTCGAAGGTGTCGTGGATTTGCACCTGCAGCGTGCCGTCGTCGAGCAGTGCTGCCAGGCGGCGGAGATTGTCTTCGCTCGGCCTCGCGATCACGTTGGTGCGGCCCGGCCCTTCTCCGGCTGCGCCGTTCGACGAGGCGACGCGCGCACCGTCCCTGAGCGCGCCGTCGAACGCTCCAGGCGCGTAGGAGACGAGATCAAGCAGCGCGTCGACGCCGTCAGGGTGGCGGTCGCGGACGGCGGCGACGACGTCGCCGTCACGTTCGAGGTGCTCGGTGACGCCGAGCTTGCGCAGGTAGTCGGCGTCCTCCGCGGGCGCCGGAGCGATGATCCTGGCACCGGCGCGGGCGGCGAGCTGGACGGCGAAGCTGCCGACGCCGCCGGTCGCGCCGACGATCAGGATCGTTTCTCCCTCGGAGAGCGCGAGCGCGTCGACGGCCGCGAGTGCGGCGATGCCAGCGAGTGGGGCAACGCCGGCCGCGGCGAGGTCGAGCGAGGCGGGTTTCGGCGCAACCTGCATCTCCGGGGTGAGTGCGACCAACTCGGCCCAGCTTCCCTCGTGGACGGTGGGATTTGCGTGCAAGACGAAGCCGAAGACCTCGTCGCCCACCGCATAACCCTCGACGTCCGCGCCGATTCCTTCAACGGTGCCCGCATAGTCACGGCCGAGGACGACCGGAAAGTCGTGGTCGACCATTTCCCGCAGCATCCCCGCCGCGATCGCGTTGTCGACGGGGTTGACCGAGGACGCGCGCACACGCACAACCATGCCGCCAGCCGCGGCTGTCGGATCGGGCAGGTCGTCGCGCACGGCAGGAGCGGCGTCGAAGGCATCGAGGGTGACGGCTCTCATCAGGATCTCCTTAGTTGACGGGCCAGGATATGCAGTCGCACCGAGGCTGGCGCTCAGGGTCATGCCGCGGAATGACGCAGGCGAGTGCCGCTGTTCACGCGGGCGTGCCCGGCCCGCCCAACGTCGGGGCGACTCAGCGCCCGAACCAGCGGGCGCGCCGGCTCGAGCCAAAATGCTGCTTCTCGTCGACGAGGGTGGCGGACGGTACGCGGAAGGTGCCGGTGGGCTTCGAGCCCGAGAGGAAGTCGACGTCGACGCGACCCACGCGGCCGCCACCGAACTCGATGTAGCACGAGCCGCGTCCTCCATAGGCGCCAGGAGGCTCGCTGCCCCGAAGTGTGGCGACCAGGGAGGCGGCGACGACGCGCGCCGCTCCCTCTGCGAAAACGCCCGCCTTGGGCACGCCGATGGTGGCGACGTCCCCGATCGCGTACACGCCCGGATAGCGAGTCTCGAGCGTGCTCGAACTCACCGGCACGTAGCCGTCCTCGGTCATACCACTTGCGATGACGACGTCGGGGGCGCGGTGCTTGGGGACGCCGAGGAACAGGTCGAAGGGCATCTCGCTGCCATCGTCGAGCACGGCCACGCTCCGGCCGGCGTCGAGAGCAGCGACGCGACGACCGGGAACAAACTCAATGCCTCGCTCGGCGAAGGCGGCGACCAGCGCCTCGGATGTGTCCGGCGACGGTGGCACCGGCGTCCCGAACGGAATCACGAAGGAGATCTCACAGGCCTCGCGGACACCCCGCGCCGACAGGTAGTCGTGCAACAGCAAGGCAGCCTCGCTGGGCGCCGGCGGGCACTTGAAGGGCGTCCCGCAGACACCGACGATCGCCCGGCCCCGCGAGAACCCCGGCAGCATCTCCGCCAGGCTCTCGGCGCCGGCGACGGAGTAGAACTCGTTTCCAGCCTCGGCGAGTCCTGGCGTGGCGTCCAGGTCGTAGTCGGCCCCGAGCGCCACGATCAGGACGTCGGCCTCGTGGACACCGGCGTCGGTGGTCACGCGGCGCGCCCGGGGATCGATCGCGGTGATCGTCTCCTGCAGGAATCGCACCCCCGGCTTCGCGATGTCACGGTACGGGAGGCGGACGGCGTCGAGCGTCGTACGCCCGAACATCACGTCGAGTTTCGAGTACCCGAACACGAACGCGTCGTTCTCGTCGATCAGAGCGACGTCGACTTCATCGCCGAGCGTCTCCGACAACGCCGTGGCCAGCTCGAGACCCCCGAACCCGGCTCCCAAGATGACGACCCGCTCCACCGCGCGATGCTAGTCATTCCTCCACCTGCTCAAGGCGTCGTAAACGGCCCGCGTGGGCGCATCCATACGATCTCGACGGTGGATATCCCTGAGGCGAGTAGATGACCGAGGAGCAGCCGGGCAACGGCGCGATCCGCACCCCGGACCAGCGTCTGCGCGTCTTCGTGAGCTCCACGCTGGCCGAGCTCGCCGAAGAACGTGCCGCGGTAGCGCGTGCCATCTCGTCCCTGCGGCTCACGCCGGTTCTGTTCGAGCTTGGTGCGCGACCGCACCCACCTCGCGAGCTGTACCGGGCCTACCTGGCGCAGTCCGACATCTTCATCGGCCTGTACTGGCAGCGCTACGGCTGGGTCGGGCCGGACATGGAGATCTCGGGACTCGAGGACGAGTTCCGACTCTCCCATTCGATCCCCCGGCTGTTGTACGTCAAGACACCGGCCCCCGACCGAGAACCTGGGCTAACGGCCATGATTGACGAGCTCCAAACGGAGGGGACCGACTCGTACCGCACTTTCGGTACGCCGCGGGAGCTCGGGCGACTGGTGCGGGACGACCTGGCCCTGCTCTTGAGCGAGCGGTTTGCGGCGGCAGACAGCCGGGCCGACAGTTCGGCGTCGCCCGCGTCGACCAGCGACCGGCGGGGCCTGCGCTCACTGCCGGTGACGTCGACGACGTTGATCGGGCGCGAGCAGGAGATCGTCGAGGTCACGAAGCTGCTCGAGACGCCGGAGGTCCGGCTGGTCACCCTCACCGGTCCCGGGGGCATCGGCAAGACGCGGCTGGCGATCGCCGTGGGTGAGCAGCTGGACGATCGCTACCCGCGGGGGACAGTGTTTGTGCCGCTCGCGTCCATCGCTCAGGCCGAGTTGGTTTTGCCGCGCATCGCCGCCGCGGTGAGCGCGACCATCGAGGGCCCGCGCCCGCCCCTGGACGTCCTGGTCGAGCAGTTCGCGGAAGCCCCCACCCTGCTCGTGTTGGACAACCTCGAACAGATCGTCGGTGTCGCGCCCGACCTCGACCAGCTTCTGGCTCGCAGCCCTGGTCTCAAGATTCTCGCAACGAGCCGCACCGTTCTTCGGCTTCGGGCCGAGCGCGAGTACCCGGTCGGCCCGCTGACGGTGCCTGCGTTCTCGGGGCCGGCGGCGATCGAACAGCTAGCCACGTTGCCGGCCGTCCAGCTGTTCGTCGATCGAGCCCAAGCCGTCCGCCATGACTTCGAGCTGACCGACGAGAACGCGCTCGCCATTGTGGAGATCTGCCGGCGCCTCGATGGTCTGCCGCTGGCCATCGAGCTCGCAGCGGCCCGCGCCCGATTGCTGGAACCAGATGCATTGCTCGCCCGGCTCGGAAGTTCCCTCGATGCATTGGGTACCGGCCCGGTCGATCTTCCCGAGCGTCAGCGCACGTTGCGCGCGACCGTCGAATGGAGCTTCGGGCTGCTCGATGACGCCGAGCAGCACATGCTGGCCACCCTGTCGATCTTCGTCGAAGGCTGGACGGTCGAGGCGGCCGCACACGTTTCCGGCCTCACGGACGATCGGACGCTCGATCTGCTCGACTCCCTCGCCGGGCACAGCCTGGTCAGCGTCGATGCGACCGATGTCGGGCCGAGGTTCCGCATGCTCGCGGCCATACGGGAGTTGGGCGCCGAGCGGCTTGCCGCCGGCACGGACCTGGCGGACGTCGAGCGGCGGCACGCGGAGTACTTCCGTGCGCTCGTGGAGGACGCCGACTGGCCCGGTGAACGACAGGCCGAGTGGGCCGAGCGATTGCGAACCGAGGAAGGGAACCTAGGGGTCGCCATCCGTTGGTTCTTCGCCAATGACATCGCACCCCTGCCAAACATCTTCGTCATCCTCTGGCTCTTCTGGCAGATGCGCGATCGCATGCCCGAAGGTCGGGCCTGGACCCAGGAGCTACTGCTCCGAGCCGATGCATTAGAGGATCGCGCGCAAGCCCAGTTGTTGTTGAGCTCGGCCGTAACTGCAGCCGAGGTTGGCGACGACGACAGCGCGCAGGCCGCGGTCGAGGGGCTCGAGCGACTAGAGGGGCGCATCGACGATCCGTTTCTCGAGAGCGCAGCGCAGCTGGCCGTTTCGTGGATCCTGCCGATCGTTGATGACTTCGATGGCGCGCTCCAGGCCGCGTCGACAGCACTCGATGGCTTCCGCCGGCAGAACGAGCCGTTCATGGCGTGGGCGGCGCTGACCGTTGGGCTGCTGGAGTTGACGCTCGGCCGACCTGACGCCGCGCGTGAACACCTCACCGAGGTCAACGAGCTCGGCGGCCAGTTCGGCAACAAGTGGCTCGAGGCGGCTGCGCGAACACAGCTCGCCTTGGTTGCGATTAGGTCCGGCCAACTCGAGGAGGCTCGAGCGCAGCTTGTGGAGTCGGTGGACGCGGGTGAGGACACCGAGCTCAGCACCCAGACCGTGACCTTTTCACTCGTCGCCTATGCCCAGCTCGCTCTGGCGGAAAGAGATGCAGGGCGGGCCGCGATGGCCTTGGGTGCGGCCGATGGGTTGCGGCGGCATGCGGGTTTGCGTGCGTGGCCATCGATGCGGCGCGGCGAGGCGGAGCTGGCCACCCGGGTGGTGCAGGAGCTCGATCCCGACGTCTTCAAGGACGCCTTCGCGGCCGGATCCGAGCTCAATAAACATGAAGCAATCGCCCTCGTGCGCGGCGACTGACTGAGGACCTACCGCGGGCGTCGGGCAGCTCGGAGAGCGTCGAGGGTGGCACCCGTGAACGCGGCGAGCTCGCGGATGCGGTCTTCGTCCTCGGCGGTGAAGTCGGCTCCTCCCGACTTGTCGGAGAGCTGGAGAAGCCCGTAGCTGCGGCCGTCGTCGCCGCAGACCGCCGTGGCCAGCCAGCCCCGGATCGGCGGGTGGCTGTCGGCCACGTCACCAAAGCCGCCCCAGTCGGGATGTGCCTCGACCTCGTCCTGCGTCAGCCGTACTACCTCACCCGGCTCGAACCGGATGCCATGCAACCCGAGACCGCGCGGGTCGACGCGAAAGTCGCGCCAGCGCGCGTACTGCGCGCTCAGGTTGAAGAACTTGCGCGTTGCATGTCCGTCACCGTCGAGGTCGACACTGAGGGCAGCTTGCTCAGCGCCGGTCAGGGCCCGCGCGAGGCTGCAGGCACGGTGCAGGAGATCGTCCAGACGAGCGGCGAGCTGGGGGTCGTCGGCGACCTCGGGAGCGAACTCCGTGCCCACGTCTCCGCTTGTCGTCATGAACCTTCCTCGTCTAGGTGCCCTACTCGCTCGGACCCTATCGGTGGGAGTTATGAGACTTGCCCGTACCGGAAATGTGGTACAGTGACCTTCGGTACCCATCAGTTCCAGAAGGAGAGACGATGCAGGGTGAGGCTGTCGCAGAACGTCCAATGGGAAGGCCGCGGGACGCGCGGGCCGATCGCGCGATCCTGGACGCCACGCTCGAGCTGATCGCCGAGGTCGGCGTCCAAGAGTTTCGTACCGAGGACGTCGCCGCCCGCGCCAGGGTCGGGAAGGGCGCGATCTACCGCCGCTACCGATCGAAGGACGAACTGGTCACGGCGGCGGTCGCCGCCCTCGTGAGCGAGGAGATCGCGATACCGGACACGGGCTCGACCCGCGGAGACCTGCTCGTGCTGATGCGGGAGGCGGTCGATCTGTACTGCGGATCGCTGGCGGGGCGGCTGATGCCGAAGCTGGTCGGCGAGATGGCCCGACGGCCCGAGCTGGCGCATGCGGTTCGCGAGAGGTTCCTCGCCGGCCGCCGGGCGGCGCTCGCCGCCGTACTTCAGCGCGGCGTGGAGCGTGGCGACCTCCGCCCCGATCTCGACGTCGAGCTCGCGCTCGACGTGCTCGGCGGGCCGCTCTTCTACCGCCTTCTCATCACCGGCGGCCCGCTCGACGAGCAGCTGGCCGAAGGCGTTGCCGACCTAATCGTCTGCGGCTTCGCACCGAACACGCCGAGCCGCGCCAAGTCCTCAAGAGCACGAAAGGAGCAAGCACAGTGAAGATCCACGCAATCCAGACCGGAACCGTCGCTGTCACAACCGCGTGGCGCGAGGGCGTCGGTCACGGTCAAAGCAGGCTGCTGCGGACGATCGTCGACCGGCAGTGGACGGAGCCGCTTCCGATCTACGCCTTCGCGATCGAGCACCCGGAGGGCGTGATCGTCATCGACACCGGCGAGACCGCCCGCGCCTCGGGGCCCGGCTACTTCGTACGGTGGCACCCGGGCATGCGTGCCTTCCGCGAGTGGGTAGAGCCAGAGCAGGAGATCGGCCCGCAGCTGGACGGACTCGGCATCCGGCCCGGCGATGTCCGCTGGGTCGTGATGACCCACCTCCACACCGACCACGCGGGAGGCCTCCACCACTTCTCCGACAACGAGATCCTCGTTACACGCACGGAGCTCGAGTTCGCGTCGGGCCTGCGCGGCCGCCTGCGCGGCTACGTCGCCAACAAGCAGTGGCCGGCCTGGTTCGATCCGACCATGATCGAGCTCCAGGCGACTCGCTTCGGCCCGTTCCCGCAGAGTCTGCGGTTGACGGAGGCCGGCGACGTCATCCTCGTCCCGGTCCCCGGCCACACGCCCGGTCAGATCGGCGTGCTCGTCCAGGACGGAGATCACACCGTCTTCCTCGCGGGCGACAGCTCGTACACGCAGGAGCTGATGCTCCGCGGCAAGGTGGACGGCGTCGGCGCGGACGAGGAGGCGGCCCGGCTCACGCACGAGCGGATCCGCGCCTACGCCGCTGCGAATCCGACCGTGTACCTGGTCGCGCACGACCCGGAGTCGGCGGCGCGGCTCGCCGAGCGGCGGTTCGTGTATCCGGTCGTGGCGGAGGCGGCGGCGTGATCGCGTTCGAGACCGACGTGTGCATCGAGCGACCGATCGAGGACGTCTTCGCCTACGTCTCCGACCCAGGCAACTTCCCGTCCTGGAACTCGGCGGTCTCCGCGGTGCGCGAAAGTGAGCCGGGCTCGACCTACGTGATGGAGCGGCAGCTGCCGACGGGTCGCGCCGTGAACGAGCTGAGGATCGTGGCTCTCGAGCGGCCCAGGGAGTTCGCGATTCGCACTACGTCGGGGCCGACGCCGTTCTCCTACGCGTACCGATTCTCGGCGGAGAACGACGAGACCGTCGTACTGCTCGACGCGGAGGTCCAGCTGGGGGGACTCGCCTCGCTCCTACCCCAGCTTGCTCGGCGCGCAGTCAAGAGGGGAGTGGACGACAACCTCGCGACGCTGAAGGGGATCCTGGAAGATCCCGACGATGGTTCCTGAGGCACCGCTCGAGGTCGCCGGGGACGATGTGTACCCGGTTGCTCTCAGCTAGTTGACGTCGCGTCGCTCGACGAGCGTGATGCCGGCGAGTGAGAGCGCGGCCGCCCAGGCAACAAGGACGAGGCCGCCGGGCGTCGCGTGCAGGAGGTGCGCGGTGGCGAGCCCCATGAGCGCATCTTGGGCGTGGACGGGTGCGAAGCGGCCGATGCCGGGAAGGAAGGCGAAGAGCAGGTTTTCGGCGACGAAGCCCCACGCGAGGAGGCCGATGATCGCTGCGACCTGGCTCCGGAGAATAGCGCCGAGAGCGACGCCGATCCCTCCCCACAGGCCGGTGCCGGCCACGGTGCCGAAGAGCAGCACAGTCGTCTGTCGGTCGGTCAGCGCGAAGTCGATGCCGCGCCCCGCGAGGCACGCGTAGCCGATTCCCAAGCCGAGCGCCGCACCGACGATTCCGAAGGCGAGCCCGGCGAGCACGCCGGCAGCAACCTTGGCGGCCAGCACGCGGGAGCGTTTGGGTGTGAACAGGAACGTGGGCCGGATCGTGCCGTAGCGATATTCGCTGGTTATCAGCATGATCCCGGCGAGCGCGGCGAAGACGCCGGCGAAGCTGCCCACGCTCAACAGCGCCAGCTGGTCGTCGGAGGTGACGAGATTCGGCGCTTTGGTGAGCAGTCCCGTGAGCAGCAAGAAGAGGACGATGATCCCGACCATTCCCAGCACGAGGCCGGCCGTCGTCCGCGTTGACCGGATCTTCAAGAGCTCTGCCCTGAACTGGCCGTTCATGCGGCTTGCTCCGCGGTCAGTCCGAGGAAAATCTCTTCCAGCGAGGAGCTCTCACCGGCCAGCTCGTGGATCGGCACGTTGGCGGCGAAGGCAATGTCGCCGATGCGCTCACTGGTCGTTCCGTACGCGAGCAGCGTATGGTCATTGCCGGCGCTGACCTGAATACCGGCTTGCCCGAGCGCCTCTTCGAGCCGTTCCGTCTGCGGTGTGCGGACGCGTACCGATCCCGCCGCGCGGTCGGTGAGCTCCGCGAGCGACGACTCGACCACGAGCTTGCCGTGGTTGATGATCACTACCTGGTCGACGGTCTGGGCGACCTCCGCGAGGACATGGCTCGAGATCAGGACAGTCCGCTGCCCGGCTGCGAAGGCGCGGAGGAAGTCGCGCAGCCAGCGCACGCCTCCGGGGTCGAGTCCGTTCGCCGGCTCGTCGAGGATGAGCAGTTCGGGATCGCCCAGAAGCGCCGCTGCGAGCCCAAGCCGTTGCCGCATCCCGAGTGAGTAGGCGCCGACACGACGCCTCGCCGCCACTTGGAGCTCGACTAGGCGCAGAACCTCCTCGACTCGCGAACGCGGCAGATCGACCGCCTCGGCGAGCATGCGGAGATGGTCGCGGCCCGAGCGGCCGGGATGGAAGTCGGTTGCTTCCAGCACTGCACCGACGCGGCGAGCTCGGCTTTGCGAGTTCCGCATACGCCTGGCCGAAGACCAGCGCTCGGCCCCTCGTCGGCGCGGCGAGTCCCAGCACCATCCGAAGCGTCGTTGTCTTCCCGGCGCCGTTCGGGCCGAGAAAGCCGGTGATCGTTCCCTCCTCGAGCTCGAACGAGAGATCGTCGACCGCGACAACGTCACCGAACCGCTTCGTCAGAGATTCAACGCGGACGACCGGCATCGCGCCGGGCGTGGGCGACTGGTCGGGAGTCCTTCGTGCAAGCTCGAGTTGATCTGTGATCGACATCGGCGTCAAGACTCTCCGCCGTCACAGCTTTCGGCAACACCGCTGGCGCCCATCCAGCCTTCCGGTTAACCCGAACCTGAAAGCGAGCACCCGGTAGCCGAATTTCGGATCTCCGATTGGCTTGAAAGGAGTTGCACGGTGGCCCCGCAAACGCCAGGGCAATCGCCGAGGTCGGCCCGTGAGCGCGACGCCGAGGCTGAGGCTTCGTGAGACACCGAGGTCCACCCGGATCGGGCTCGGCACGAACAGGCTCACGAGGACGCCCGAGAGAACCTGGCCGCGCGGGACATCGAACTGAGCGACACCGAGTTTCAGGCGCTGCTGTAAACCCGTCTAGGCGCGCACGCCGGACACCTCTTATCTCGGCATACGGGCCAGCCTGCACATCAAGCGCTCAGCTAGCCGGAACAGCAGATGGCTGCTGGCCTCGATGACAGCGCAGTGTGTTTCGACGATTGTTGCGGGCAACGAACCGATCACCACAGCACGCCGAATCTTCGATCTGAGAGGCAATAGACGATGGAAATTGGCATCAACAACAGGGAAGTGGACATCGAGGCCGCCGCATTCGAACGAACCGAGGCAGAGCAGCTCGTGCACGAGTGGCGCGCCGAGCAGCTGGAGATCCTCGGCCTGTCGCGGGCGGTAGCCGAGACGTTTGCAAGCCGGGTCGACTGGCACCAGGTCGCCGAGCTCGTGAAGCGCGGCTGCAGCGCCGAGCTCGCGCTCGAGATCCTCCGCTAGATCTCGCTCGGCAAGCGCCCGAGGCGCGGCGCCTGTGGGCTGAGCTTGGCGCGCCGCGCTGCGCCTTTTCTTGAGCCCACCGGGCTAGCCCTCTTCATCGCCGCCGTCCTGTTGTTCGCGCAGCCAATCGAGCACTTTGGCAGCATCCCCTGTTGGACTGCCCAACTCGGTCTACGGCGTTACGAGATCCTTAAAGGAAAGGTTGAACGATGGTTCCTGAGTCGCCGCTGGAGTCGACCGAGCACGGGCTAGTCCCCAAAGGCAAGGGCTGGTTCGTGATGAACGCGCGCGAGGCGCCGTGGCGGTACCGCGAGGGTCGCGGTGCCTACTGCGAGTTCGAAGGCCTCGAGGGCGACGAGCCGGACTTCTCCCAGCTCGGGATCAACATTCAGGTTCTGGGGCCGGGTGAGCCGATGTCGATGTACCACTGGGAGGCCGATCAGGAGGACTTCCTGCTGCTCTCCGGTGAGGCGCTGCTGATCATCGAGGGCGAGGAGCGCCCGTTGCGACAGTGGGACCTCGCGCACTGTCCCGCCGAGACGAAGCACACGATCGTCGGGGCAGGAAACGGACCCTGCGTCGTGGTCGCGGTGGGCGCGCGAGACCGCTCCAGCGGCCCGAACTGGGGCGGCTACACGGTGGACGAGGCAGCGCTTCGCCACGGCGCCGGCGTGGAGCAGGAGACGACCGACCCCAAACAGGCCTACGCTCGCTTCCCGAAAGGCAAGCCGGCCCGGTACCGCGACGGGTTGCTTCCCGAGTAGCCGCGCGTGGCCATGTTCTCGACGCCCCAGGTCAACATCTACTCGGAGGACGTCGCCCGCTCCGTCGAGTTCTACCGGAGCCTGGGATTCGAGGAGACCTTCCGAACACCACGCGAAGGCACCCCGATCCACGTCGAACTCGAGCTCGACGGGTTCACAGTTGGTGTCGCCGCTGTGACCTCGGCCGTGGCAGACCACGGACTCGATCTCGACCTCAGCAAGCTCGGTCGTGGCATGGAGATCCTCTTGTGGACCGATGACACGGACGCGGCCTTCGCGCGACTGACGGCGGCGGGAGCGCGAGCGCTCTCCGAGCCTCACGACTGGCTGGAGGGCACTTTGCGCCTGGCGTGGGTCGCCGACCCCGACAACAACCCAATCGAGCTGGCCCAGCGCCGGTCTTGATGCCTAAATCACCACTCGATTGATGTATGAGCTCGTTCCGGACGACTTCCAGATCCCGGCCGGGATCGAGCACGAGCGCTTCCGCCTCCGAATGCTTTCGATCGACGACGTCGTGAAAGACTTCGACGCGATCTGCGACCGGGTCGACAGCGAGGGGTCGCCACAGCCGCCATTCGTCTCGACGGTTGCCGAGAACCTCGTCGATCTCGGCTGGCACCAGCACGAGTTCGAGCTGCGGCGCTCGTTCGCGTACACGGTCGTCGCCCCCGACGAATCGCAGGTGCTCGGCTGTGTCTACATCAACCCCTCAGAAACGCACGATGCACGCGTGTGGATGTGGGTGCGCAGGTCAGCGTGGGAGGAAGGTCTCGACCCGCTCGTCGAAGCTGCGCTGCGCGACTGGCTTGCGCGGGAGTGGCCCTTTCAGGACTTCGACTGGGGCGACCGCGCTCGCCCCTCCACCTAACAGACGACTTTCGAGAGGAGTTCCAATGCGTCCTTGGTCGGTCGAGCTACAAGGAAGGCTCGAGGAATCGACGATCGCGAGCGACGCCCTCCGGGGCAATCCGCTCGGCGATCCCCACGAGCGTCCGGTCTGGGTCTACCTGCCTCCTGCGTACCAGGACGACGCGTCCGAGGCGTACCCCTCGATCTACCTGATCCAGGGCCTCACCGGCCAAATCGACATGTGGCGGAACCGGGTTGCGTTCCGGCCGTCGGTGGTCGAGCTCGTCGACGGCTTGTTTGCGGACGACTCCGCTCCACCAGCAGTCGTCGTCTTCGTCGACGCCTGGACGTCGCTCGGCGGCAGCCAGTTCCTCGACTCGCCGGGAACGGGCAACTACCACACCTACCTCTGCGACGAGGTCGTGCCGTGGGTGGATGCCCGCTACCGCACGCTGGCCGCGCCCGAGCACCGAGCGATCACGGGCAAGTCGAGCGGCGGCTATGGAGCGATGGTGACGCCGATGCTCCGGCCTGACCTGTGGGGCGGCCTGGCGACGCATGCGGGCGACGCGGTGTTCGAGAACGCCTACCTCCCCGAGTTTCGCGAGGTCGCGCGGACACTACGGGACGACTACGACGGCTCCTACGACCGATTCTGGGAGGACTTCCGTTCGCGACCTGCCTTGGCGAAGAAGAGCGACGTCTACATGCTCAACGTCTGGTGCATGGCCGCGTGCTACTCGGCCGATGCGGACGGGACGGTGCGCCTGCCGTTCGAGCTCACGACCGGGCGGCTCATCCCCGAGATCTGGGAGCGCTGGCTCGCATGGGACCCGGTCCGGATGGTCGACGACCACGCGGAGGCCCTACGCGGCCTCCGCGCGATCTACATCGACTCGGGCAAACGCGACGAGTACTACCTCGATCTCGGCGCCGAGGCCTTCCGCGCCGGCCTCGAGCGCATCGGCGTCACCGATGTCTTCTTCGAGCTCTTCGATGCGACGCACGCGTTCATCGAATACCGCTATCCGCTTGCGATTCGCTACCTGGCGGAGCGGCTGTCCGCGTCTGCTTAGGTAGCTGCGAGAACGCGGCGGCGGTTGAAGCGCTCGATCCTGTTGCCCTGCGCGACGGTGCGTGCGCGCCCCGTGTACGCGGGATGGCAGTTCGAACAGATGTCGACCGAGAACGCCTCCGCGGTCGAGCGAATGCCAAACGATGCGCCGCATGAGGAACAGCGCACGTCGATGTGATGCAGATTGGGATGCTTCGTCATGTGACCTCCTAGCTGGAGACGGGGTCGCCGTCAGGCGTCCGGCCGTCCTTTACGTAAACGCTACGAGGGCGCCGATTGTTCCGTCGCGCCTCGTCGTACCGGCTGCGCTACCGCGTCTCCTCTTCGGCCGTCCGCTCGGCCGTCGGCAAAGCCTCGAGGCGGTCGTCTGGAATCGGCCGGCCGCTCTCGATCGAGAGACCAAAGGTCCCCGCGGCAAGCCGCGCTTCGGCACGCTCGACAGCTGCGAGCTGCTCGCGTAGATCGTCGGCCAGGCCCTCGTCCAGCTCATCCTGATACAGCTCGGACGCAACGTTGCCCGGATCTATCTCGTCCGCCGGCTCACCGGTGTCCTGGTGGCCGAGCCGTGCCAGCGTCCGCTCGATCCGCTCGCGCTCGGCGGTCAGGAGCTGGCGAGCCCGGTCGGGATCCATCAGGCCACGTTACCGAAGCACGCTCGTGGAGGGCTGCCCACTCGGGGCGGAGCGGAGTTGCCCCGAGCGGGATGCTTTTTTGCTCTAGTAGTCGGCAGGGTGCCCGACCAAGCTCCCGCATCGTCGCCAGGGCGCGAGCAGCGTCCCGTAGGCGACTCCCCGGGTTGGCGTGTTGAGCCCGCGGCCGACGGCCGAGGGGCACCGCCGACATCCAAACCGCCGATGTTTCCCCGCAGCCGAATCTTCATTGCGTTTTTCGTCGGGCTGCTGGCGCTCAATCTCCTGATCTCGTTCGTCACCGGAGGGCCCGAAGACCGCCGACAGGTGCCGTATCAGCCGTTCTTCCTCGAACAGGTCGAGGCCGGGAATGTGCAGGCGATTTCCTCGCGGGAGGACTCGATCGAAGGCGAGTTGAAGCGCCCCGCGACCTACGACCCGCCCGGGGACGCCAAGCCTGTGCAGGTCGACCGGTTCAAGACGCAGGTTCCGGCGTTCATCGATCGAGCGGGCTTGACGAGGGTGCTCACCGACCAGAAGGTCGTGATCAACGCAAAGCCGCCGGACACAGGCCGACCGTTCTGGCTGAGCCTTCTGCTCGGCCTGGCGCCTGCGTTGCTGCTGGTGGGCTTCTTCCTCTGGCTCGCGCGCCGCCAGCTCGGTGGTGGCGCGGGCGGCGGGGGCGTGCTTGGTGGTTTCGGCCGGTCCACGGCCCGTCGGGTCCAGAGAGGTGAGCAGGAACGCGTCACCTTCGACGATGTCGCCGGCATCGACGAAGCCGAGCAGGAGCTGGTCGAGATCGTCGACTTCCTGAAGAACGCGCAGCGCTACACCAAGCTAGGCGCCCGCATCCCCCGCGGGGTGCTCCTGTACGGCCCGCCGGGGACGGGCAAGACGCTCCTCGCCCGCGCGGTGGCGGGGGAGGCTGAGGCGGCATTCTTTTCCACGTCCGCATCGGAGTTCGTCGAGGCGATCGTGGGCGTCGGCGCCTCGCGAGTACGCGACCTCTTCAAGCAGGCCATGGAAAGCGCCCCAGCGATCGTGTTCATCGACGAGCTCGACGCGATCGGACGCTCGCGTGCGGGCAACGTCGGGGGCATCAGCGGCGGCCACGACGAGCGGGAGCAGACGCTCAATCAGATCCTCACCGAGATGGACGGTTTCCAACCGGACACGAACGTCATCGTGATCGGCGCCACGAATCGCTCGGAGATTCTCGACCCGGCGCTACTTCGCCCCGGCCGCTTCGACCGTCGGATCGCCGTCCAACCACCAGACAGGACCGGACGTCTGAAAATCCTCGAGATCCACACGCGCTCGGTGCCGCTGGCGCCCGACATCGACCTCGACCAGATCGCCGCATCCACTCCCGGAGCCACGGGCGCCGACCTCGCGCTCATCGTGAACGAGGCCGCCCTCTTCGCCGCCCGCCGCGACCACACCGCTGTTGCCCAGCGGGACTTCACCGACGCGATCGAGAAGATCGTCCTAGGTGCCGAGCGCCAGATCGTCATGACGGACGCCGACCGCCGGCGCACCGCTTACCACGAGTCCGGCCACGCGCTCGTGGGGATTCTTACGCCGGGCGCCGACCCGGTTCGCAAGGTCTCGATCATCCCACGTGGTCAGGCGCTTGGCGTAACGCTCTCGACCCCGGAGACCGACCGCTACAGCTACGCCCGCCAGGATTTGATTGCCAAGATCAAGGTCGCCCTCGGCGGCCGCGTAGCCGAGCAGCTCGTCTACGGAGACATCACGACCGGGGCGGAATCCGACATCCAGAACCTGACCGCGATCGCACGGAGCATGGTCGCCCGCTGGGGCATGAGCGACGAGATCGGCCCGGTGGCCGTCGCCGAGGGCCAGCAGGACGGCTTCCTCCTGCCCGGAGCGGCTCCGGCCTCGCCTGCCACCCAGCAGCGGGTCGACGACGAGACGCGACGGATCATCGACGAGGCCGAGGACGAGGTCACCGACCTACTCGAGCGCGAGCGCGATCGGCTCGACACGCTCGCGCAAGCGCTCCTCGAGCGCGAGACGCTCGATCAGGCCGATGCTTACCGGCTGGTGGGCGCAGAGCTTCCGAAGCTCGACCCCGAGCAAGAGGCCAAGGCCGCGGCGCAGCCCTAGCCCGGGTGAACTACGAGCCGTCCGCTTGACGCCGAGCCAACGCGAGCTCGGCGAGGCGGTGTGTTGGCGTCAGCACCGCCACGCGCGACGGCCTGGCCGCGCGCAAGGTCGCCGTGCGTCTGCCGTTACCGAGCACCGCCAGCTCGCCGAGCACCGTGCCTGAACCGACCCGTGCGACGGTGTCGCCGTCGATCTCGACGTCGAGGACGCCCTCGAGCAGGAGGAACATGTGTGCGCCCGGATCGCCCTGCTCGACGAGCGTCTCGCCGAGATCGAGCCGGCGCCTCTGCAGGTGCGCACCGTTGCGAATGGCGACCCGGTCGAGCTCGTCCTCGAGCTCGTCGCCGGCCCATGGAGACTCCTCGTGCCACTCTCGGTACCAGCCGGCGAAGTCGGTCAGTCCGTGCTCCGAGAGGAACGTGCCCTCGGCGTCGTAGATCGAGTGGTGCGGGAACGGGCTCGCCGCAACGAGCCTGCCGTCGGAGGAGCCGTCGGCACGAATGACCAGCTCGAGCGTCGTCCACGCCTGCGCCGACCCGATGTGGAAGTACCCGCGGCCGCGCAGCGGTCGCGGGACGGGGAGGCCGATCCGGCCGCCGACGGTCTGCTGGAACCGGACGAAGCCGTCGCCGATCTCTGGCGCCGGCCGGATGACGGGGAACTCGATTGCGGGAAAGGCGATCTGACCCCCGTCGAGGTCGAGCCCGGCACCCATGACGACGCTGCGTCCGTCCCGGCCATAGTCGACGATCCGACCACGGTCGACCTCGATCCAGCCCTGGAGCTGGTTGGCCTCTCGGAAGCGATCGGCATCCCGCAGCTCGTCGAGATCGTCGAGCACCTCGGGTGGCGGCTCGTCGTAATGGGCGACCGCGATCCCGATCGGGAGCTCTGGCAGCCGGTCGAGCGCAGCGAACGGCAGCCAGGTGATCGCGGTGACGGACGATTCGATGCGCATCACGCGGTCGCGGCGAGGGTCGACGGTGCAACAGAAACCTCGGCGACGAGCACGGCGAGGACCTCGCCGAGCTGCTCGCGGAGCTCGAGGTCGACCAGGCGCCCCTCGTCATCGAACCGAGTGTGGGCATGACCGACGGCGACCTCGTCACCGAGCACGCGGGCGCCGGTGGCCGAGAGCACCTTCCTCAACTCGGCTTGCGACCAGACCGCTCCGAAGGCACCGGTGCTCGCGCCGATCACGGCGACCGGCTTGTTCCGCAGTGGATTCGTGGCGAGCGGCCGGGAGACCCAGTCGATCGCGTTCTTCAGCACGCCGGGAATCGACCAGTTGTACTCGGGAGTCGCGAACAGGACCGCGTCAGCGCCGGCGATCGCCTCGCGCAGCGCCGCTACGGCTGCCGGGGCCGGCTGGACGTCGTCGTCCTCGTCATAGGGTGGGACGGCCTTGAGGCCGTCCCACAGCTCGAGGTCGACGCCCGGCGGCAGCAGCTCTGACGCGGCGCGAAGCAGGTTCGTGTTGTGCGAGCCGCTGCGCAAGCTGCCCGAGATCCCGAGAATCTTCAAGGTCTCTAGCTCCCCCGGATGAAGTAGAGCTCGGCGACGATCGCGACCTCGTCCCCGATCGCGGGCTCGCCGCTCGGGAGGGGCATTTGGAAGCTGACGCCGAACTCGTGACGGTCGACCTTGGTCGAGAGCACGAGCCCGATCCGCTCCCGCTCGAAGGCGTCGACCATCGGCGGCGTCAGCGTTCCGGTCACCTCGACCGGCTTCGTCTCGCCTTTGATCGTCAGCATGCCGCTCGCGGAGAGCGTCTCGCTGTCGAGATCGATGTCGTGCGCGCTGAAGAGCAGCTCGGGGTGGCGCTCGGCGTCGAAGAAGTCCGGGGACTGCAGGTGGGCCGACAGGTTCTCGTCCTTGACGTCGACGCTCGCGACGCGCGCGAGCCCGTCGAGGTCGGCCTTTCCGTCGTGGGCGACGAGCGTCGCCTGGGCGTCGCGAAACTGGCCCTTGAACGTGCCTGAGAGGTATGGGATCTCAAAGCCGATCGACGAGTGGACCGGGTCGAGCTCCCAGGTTCCCGTGAGTGATCGACGAAGATCAACGGTGGTGGTCATTGTGAAACCTCCTTGAGTACGCTATAGTTGACTACGCAAGCAATGATAGCGAGGAAAGATTGAGTCGTCAAGTGTTGTCTACACAAGCTTCCGTGGCCCTGGACGCCTGGGTCCGGCTGCTCCACGCCCACGCCTCGACCACGCGAGCACTGAGCGGCAGCCTGCTGGCCGAGCACGGCCTGACGATCAACGACTACGAAGCGCTCTTCCGACTCGCCCGGGCAGAGGATGGGCGGATGCGCCGTGTCGATCTTTCCGATGAGCTCCTACTGACCGCGTCCGGTGTGACGCGGCTGCTGGACGGTCTCGAAGCGGCCGGCTACGTCGAGCGAGCCTCCTGCTCGACCGACCGGCGCGTCGTCTACGCGGTCATCACCGAGACCGGCCGGGAGAAGTTCGAGGTCGCGTCTCAGTCACACCTTGCCGAGGTCCAGGCCTTCTTCGACGGGCGCTTCGGCGTCGAGGAGCTCGAGCAGCTCGCCGAGCTACTGGGACGGCTGCCCGGCGCCGAGAACGCGGACGCCGAAGACTGCGCCGCTTGAGCGACTAGCCGGGGAGCCAGCCGTCGCGGTACCGCGACGGCTCGGAGTCCGGAACGTGCGCGTAGGCGTCATCAGTCTCCTGCGTGTCCTCGTCAGGGCTCGCCCCGTAGCGACGGGCGACCTCGTTCGCCGTGTACCAGCCCCAGGGACCGTCCGCTTGAAACTCGCGCGAGCTCATCGCCAAGATGACGCAGGGTCCGTCTCCCGCGCCGACGATCACATGGTTCGCTTGCGGCGGACAGTGGACGAAGTCCCATTGCCGCAGCGCCCGTTCCTGGCCCTCGATGACCAGAAGCGCCTCGCCCGAGAGCACGAGGAAGGCCTCTGTCTCTGTTTCCCAGTGGTACATCGAGTTCGGTTGGCCCGGCTGGAGGACGGCCAGGTTGACGCCGAGCTGCGGGAAGTACGTCTCGGCCTCGAAATCCGTCGAGCCGGTGAACGTCACGCTACGACGCTCCGGGCGGTAGTTCCAGCGCGCGTCGCGCGCGTTGAGGACGAACCAGCCCTCCCCGGCGGGGACGAGCCCGGCCTCGGTCTGCTTCGAGCGGAGCCTCGGGAACCATGGTCGGATGATAGGAAGCAACCCATGCGCGCGGTTGTCCACGACCGGTACGGGCCGCCGGAGGTCCTGAGACTCGAAGAAGTGGCGCGACCCGTGCCCAGCGACGACGAGGTCCTCGTCAAGATCCACGCCACAACAGTGAACCGGACGGACTGCGGTGTTCGAGGCGCATCGCCCTTCATCGTCCGCTTCTTCACGGGCCTCAGCCGACCGAAGCGCAGGATCCTTGGAATGGAGCTCGCCGGAGAAGTCGAGGCGGTCGGCGCAGCGGTCAGCGAGTTCGACGTCGGCGACCACGTCTTCGGCGTCAACGGCCACGGCGCACACGCGGAGTTCGTTGCCGTGCCCGAAAGCGGTGCGCTGGCGCACAAGCCGGCCGACATGACCTTCGAGGAGGCTGCGGCGGTCTGCGACGGAGCGAGCCTTGCACTGGCGTGCCTCCGAAACAACGGATCTTCGGGAGGGTCGAAGCATCCTCATTTACGGCGCCTCGGGCTCCGTCGGAACGGCGGGCGTACAGCTGGCCAGGTACTTCGGTGCGCACGTCACTGCGGTGTGCAACACGAAGAACCTCGAGCTCGTGAGCTCGCTCGGGGCCGACGAGGTCCTCGACTACACGCGGGAGGACTTCACCAAGAACGGCCAGACGTACGACGTCATCTTCGATGCCGTCGGCAAGCACTCGTTCAGGCGGTGCAGACGCTCGCTGAAGCCGGGCGGAATCTACGCCGAAACCGACCTCGGCTTCATGTGGCATGTCCCGGTCCTGGCCCTGCTCACCAGGCGGATCGGAGACAAGCGGGTGAGGCTCGGCATCACCAACTACACGAAGAAGGACGTTCTCTTCGTCAAGGAGCTCATCGAGGCGGGGCGCTACCGAGCGGTCATCGATCGCACCTACCCGCTTGAGGACGTGGTCGAGGCGACCAGGTACGTCGAAACCGAGCAGAAGACGGGGAACGTCGTTCTGACCGTCAACCGTCGATCAGCCGCCGTCGAGGGGCCGGATTCGTCCAGCGGTTAGGTGATTAGGGGCAGACCGCCCGCCTCCGGCTGTCGCTGCTCCGCGATAACAGCCGCTAGCGTGCGAAGTACTCTCGAGCGCTCTTCCTCCAGAGCAAGAGGTAGAGCACGAGAGCGTTCAGGAGGCCGGCCACGAGCGTCGCGCCGAAAACGGCGCTATCCGACCTGAAGAGGTAGAGGACGGCGACGATGAGCCCGAGCGCTGACAGCACCACCGTGATGTAGTAGCCGGCACGGCTGCCGCGCCAGAGCAGCAGCGAGGCGATCGCGTAGACGATCCCGAAAACCAGCAAGCCGACTCCGAAGGAGTCGTCCAGGCTGTTCGCGATCACGATCCCGAGCAGCCCGAAGCCGGCCTCGAAAACCGCCTTGCCGAAGCCGATAATCGCCGCGATGCCCACCGCGGGCGGTACGCCTTCTTCGCTCCGCCTGACGTCGTCCATCGCTGCTCCTCCTCTGCGCTCCGATGCGTACGACCCGTGCAGTATGTCGCCCGCCTCGGCGGTCGTCGTCACTGCGGCGTCCCGTCAACAACCCGCGGCCTATCAGGGCTGAGTAGGCAGGATCAACAGGGCAGAACGACGCATGCGCAGGTGGGGCGTGGAAGCGGTTGCCAGTGTCCCGGTTTGGTGTCCGAACCCCGCGTTGCTGCTGGAGCTTAGTAGCATCGCGACGGCCTCTCTTATCCGGGAAAGGAGAGCATCATGGCTACTGACTCAGCAACGGGTAGCGTCGTTCTTGTCCACGGCGGCTTCGTCGACGGCTCCGGCTGGCAGGGCGTCTACGACCAACTGAAAGACGACGGATACAACGTCACCGTCGTGCAGAATCCGACGGTCTCGCACGCCGACGACGTTGCAGTGACCAAGCGCGCGATCGACGCGCAGAGCGAACCGGTCATCCTCGTCGGGCACTCATACGGCGGGGCGGTGATCACCGAGGCGGGAAACCATCCCAAGGTGGCGGCGCTCGTCTACATCGCGGGCTTCGCGCCGGACAAAGGCGAGTCCGTCAACACCCTCATCGCAGATCCGCCCCCCGGCGCACCCGTGCCGCCGATTCTGCCGCCGCAGGACGGGTTTCTGTTCCTCGACAAGGAGAAGTTCCATGCTTCATTCGCAGGCGACCTGAGCGCCGAACAGGCGGCGTTCATGGCCGACTCGCAAGTCCCGTGGGGCCTCGACGCCCTGAGCGGCACGATCAGCGAGCCTGCGTGGCGGAGCAAGCCAAGCTGGTACCTCGTCACGACCGAAGACCGGATGATCCCGCCACCGGCCCAGCGCGAGATGTCTGCGCGGGCGGGCTCGACCGTTGTCGAGGTCGCAGGCAGCCACTCGATCTATGTGTCGCAGCCCGCAGCCGTGGCTGAACTCATCGAGAAGGCTGCTTCCGAAGTGAGTTCGGCCGTGCGCTAACGGTCGCGTCCCCTACGTCAGCGTTCGCGGTGTCAGGGGTAGATGAAGCTTGTCGACGGCGGGCTGACTCTCACCTGACCGGCAGTCCTCTCCCGTGCCGCGAACCGATCCGGCACTAAGCCGATGGGCAACTAACGGTCAGCCCTCGGCCCACGTGCCGCCATCAGCAGGGAGCATGGTGAGGTAGCTGAGTCTCGCCTGGGCCAGCATGCGGGAATGACCCCTGAATCAGGCTTGGTTATCTAGGCTCGGGTGCCGTTCTCGCCTGCAGCAATGACTCCGGGAGGCAGCATGAGGTTTCTTCTCACTTCCGCTGGCATCAAGAACACGAGCATCCACGACGCGCTGGTCGACCTCCTGGGCAAACCGATTGCCGAGTCCAGCGCCCTCTGCATTCCCACCGCGGCGTACGGGCACCCCATGGCCGGCCCTGGCGCGGCATGGCGGTTCATCGCCGGACGAGAAGACCGCACCCCCATGTGCGAATTGGGTTGGAAGTCGTTGGGAGTGCTGGAGCTCACCGCGCTGCCCAGCATCGATGAAGCGCAGTGGGTCCCCATGGTTAAGGAGACTGACGCCCTGCTGGTGGGAGGCGGCGATCCTCTGTATCTGTGCTACTGGATGCGGCAGTCCGGACTGGCGGACCTCTTGCCCTCGCTGCGCGAGGCGGTCTACGTGGGACTGAGCGCCGGGAGCATGGTGATGACCCCCAACATCGGGGAGGACTTCGTCCGCTGGACTCCGCCCACCGGTGGCGACAGAGCGCTGGGCGTGGTTGATTTTTCGATGTTTCCGCACCTGGATCACGAGGCCTTGCCGGACAATTCCATGGCCGGCGCAGAAAAGTGGGCCGCCGGCTTGCCGGGGCCGGGGTACGCGATTGACGACCAGACCGCCATCAAAGTGACCGACGGTGCCGTCGAAGTCGTCTCCGAGGGGCACTGGAGGCTGTTTACCCCCTAGCACCGAGAGCCCTGGATCTGGCCGGACCGATGAGTTCTCGGTGGTTTGTCGGTCTCCATTGCGCGTGTGTCCGTAGCAGGGTGAGGTGCGGCCGGAGCAGGCCGCCGAGAAAGGAGTCGTGAGATGACGCGGTTTCTGATCTCGTTCGATGACGGGGCAATGACGTTTCCCGAGGAGGATCTCCCCGACGTGGCCGAGGCAGCGCACGCGGTGGTGCAAGAGGCAAAGGACGCCGGCGTTTGGGTGTTCGGCGGCGGGCTGCATTCCCACGAAGAGGTGAGCGTGGTGGCCACCGACGGGACGGTCACCGACGGCCCATACCCTGAGAGCAAGGCGTACATCGGCGGATTCTCGGTTGTCGACGTTCCCTCACGCGAGGAGGCGCTGGAGTGGGCTGGCAGGATCGCCGTCGCCTGCCGTTGTGCGCAGGAGGTTCGCGAGTTCGTGCCCGGCTCTACGCCCTGATCAAGGCCATCCGCGAGAGGCGGCGGAAGGCGTTTCGCGTTTCGCCGTTCGCCCACCATCGCCTGGGCCAGCGTTCGGGAATGTTCCCTGAAGATCGCGCTCTAAGATGAAGGGCGGTCGCTGCCCGTGACGCTTCCCCTCATCGACCACTTGGCCCTGCGAGTACGTGACGTGAGGCGCAGCCGCACCTTCTACGAGCGGGCCCTCGAGCCGTTCGGAGTGAAGGTAGTGGAGAGCTCGCAGGGGCCTGGGTTCGCCATCGAGGGCGGTGGAGACTTCTGGATCGGGGAAGGGGAACCCCCGGCCGCTCCCGTTCATGTGGCCTTCGCCGCAGCCGACCGAGCTACCGTTGACAAGTTCCACCGCGCCGCTGTCGAAGCCGGCGGCCGCGACAACGGCGCGCCGGGTCTTCGCCCGCATTACCACGCCGGGTATTACGCAGCGTTCGTCATTGACCCGGACGGGAACAACGTCGAAGCGGTCTTCCACGGGGACGACCGCTAGCTGCCAGCCGCGTGACCCTCGCTTGCGCCAGCGTGCGGGATTGTCACCAGAGCACGACCGCGCGCCGCCCCTTCCCGCCACTAGGCTCGCGCGAGTGGAGGTGCGCCCTGAAGCGATCAGAGATCGGTCGGCCGTGCGGGCGTTACATGTCGCGGCGTTCGGAGAAGATCACGTCCCGGTTGTTGCAAACCTCGTCGACGAGCTACGCGACGCTGTCAGGCGAGGCGAAGGGCTTTCGCTCGTCGCGGCGGAACGAGACCAGATTGTCGGACACGTGTTGTTCAGCCCGAGCCTGCTCGACGCGCCGAAGCGCTTGCTCCCGGTGCAGGTGCTGAGCCCGATCGGGGTCGTGCCGGCGCGTCAGAACCAGGGGGTCGGAACGGCGCTGATCCGCCGCGGCCTCGAGCTGCTGAGCGAACGCGATGTACCGCTCGTCTTCTTGGAAGGGGCACCGGGGTATTACTCGCGCTTCGGGTTCGAGCCAGGCGCAGCCCATGGATTCAGGAAGCCGTCGTCGCGAATCCCGGACGCAGCGTTCCAAGTGCTCCGACTCCCGACCTATGAGTCTTGGATGACCGGCACGCTGGTGTACGCAGAGGCGTTCTGGACGCACGACGCCGTCGGGCGCCGCGACCCGAAAGCCTGAAGCGGCGTGAGCAGCTGGGAGTGAGCGCCGCCTGGGCCAGCGTTCCGGAATGACGCCAGAGCGTGTCGGGCGTCAGCCGATTTGCTCGGCCAGTCCGATGAGAAGTCCTTCGGGCCCCCGGATATAGCAGAGCCGATACACGTTTTCGTACCGGACTACTTCGTCGACGAGCTGCGCGCCGTGCTTCCGGAGCCGGGCGAGCGTATCGTCGAGGTCGTCCACCGCGAACATGACGCGCAGATAGCCCAGCGCGTTCACCGGGGCGTTCCGGTGATCGGCGACCACAGGCGGCGCGAGAAATCGCGAGAGCTCGAGCCGGCTGTGGCCGTCCGGCGTACGCATCATCGCGATCTCGACGCGCTGGTCGCGCAGTCCAGTGACGCGCCCTGACCAGTCTCCTTCGATCATGGCTCGCCCTTCGAGCTCGAGGCCGAGTTCACGAAAGAACGCGATCGCCGCCGGGAGGTCATCGACGACAATGCCGACATTGTCCATCCGTTGAACCGCCACGTGGCCATTCTCGCGGATCCGAAAGATCACCCCCTGTCCGCGAGGCACGAGGGATCCGATGTCGATATATCTCAGCTGGGCGAGCGTTCGTCAATGTCGGACCCGAATCGAGCCGCGCGGCTGCTTGGGGCGCCTAGGCGCGCGGCGCGTATTCGACGCTGCCGAACGGCCAGTTGGAAGCGAGCCACTCACTCACGGCACGCCAGAGCGGGGTGTCGAGCTGCGCGTGGCTCGCCCGTACCCAGGAGAGTGCACGGGCGTCGTAGTCGCTGTTGGGCAGCGGGTAGATGTATACGCACCCGATCACGTCGCGCCTCACTGGATCGAGCACCGTGTACGTGAACCCCGTGCGGTTGCGGAAGTCGTCGGCGTGTCGCTGCAGGTCTGCCCGGTTCTCGTCCGGCGTCATCTCTCGCGGCCACTTGCTGTCCTCCCAACCGGGTGTCGCGTGGATGTGATCCAGCGACGAGGTCCACGCGTCGTAGTCCTGGTCGTTGTGCTCGGGGCCGAGCGGCTCGAGCACGAACTCCGGCGTCTCGATCCGCCGAGGGACGTCGAAGTCGCGCGGGACGAACTCGTCCACGCGACCGATCGTAGAACGCTGGCTCAAGTGGAGCCGGGCGAGCCGATCGTCACCTGCGCCAGTGTGCGGGAATGCCCCTTGGCGCTGTCGTGACGGCCAGGCTGAGCGCTTACCGACGGGCCACGAAGATGTACTCACGGCTGTCGTCGTCGAGCGGTTCACCGGCGAATCCGCCATAGAGAGCTTCGAGGCGCAGGCCCGCGACGTCGAGGAGCCCCAGCCATTCGTTCTTGGTTGCCCACCAGAGCGAACCGGTTCCACCATCGTCCAAGGTGATGTCGACTCGGTTATCGCTGACGCTGTAGTGGTTGGTGTGCGGCAGCGGGACGCCGGCGTGCGCGTCGGCATGCTGGCCGTCTATGGCGGATGCGACGTGATGGTCGAAGGCGAACGCGTTCCAGGCGAAGCGGCCGTTAGACCGAAGCGATGCCGCGACCCGCTCGAAGCAGCGGCGACGATCGGCCCACGTGGGCAGATGCAGCAGAGACCGCCCAGGGCAGTAGATCAAGGCCGCCGGTTCCTCGATTTCAAGCTCCCGTATGTCTCCTTCACGCAGGTCGAGCTCGACTCCCTCCTCAACTGCGCGCACTCGAGCCTGCGCGAGCATCGCCGGCGAAGAGTCAATCCCTATTACACGCCTGCCCGTTGCCTGAGCAACCGGGATCGCAACGCGCCCGGTGCCAACTGCAAGCTCGACCAGTGGTCCGTCAGCATCACGGGCAAGCCCGACGTAGAACGGGACGTCAGCAGCGACGCTAGTGGACGACCAGTACCCGTATCGGTCCGCCAAGGCGTCGTACCAGCTCGACATGGCAACACCAATCTACGCGCAAACGAGGCGGCGTTCGGCTGGGCCAGCGTGCTCTCGCCTGACATCGCTCGGATGACCTGCCGCGCTGAGTAGCGTGGATCAAGAGGTCAGAACAGCGCTTAAGGATCGAGGCCGACGGCTAGATTCACCCGCGATGGCTTTCGCGTTCTGCAGGACACGGGGTGATCAAGCCTGCGGGTTTGCCCCACAGGCCATTCGCGTCATGGAAAGCTCAAGCGCTCTGGGTAGTTGGGGGAATCTCCCGCTTCCCCCAAACCCCCTCCCCTGGTCCGCTCCGCGGCCAGGCGGCTCCGCCGCCGGCACGCTGAACAGGCCCGGATGAGCCTCGAGGTCCGTGTAGCCGAGAGCGACGCGGACCTGGAGGCGTTCATCCGCATCCGCCGCGCGCTGTTCCCTAACGAGTCGGGCGGGACGGTCGAGCTCATGCGGGCCGACCTCGCGACGAACGCAGACCGACGCTTCTATGTCGCGGAGCTCGACGGCGAGATCGTCGGCAGCGGCCTGGTCAGCCTCTCCGATCTCGGCGACCGCTTCAGCCTCAAGGTGCGCGTGCTCCCGCACGCTCGCCGCCGCGGCGTGGGAACCGCGCTGCTGCGGGAGCTCGTCACCCACGCGACCGGCGACAGGATCAGCACCCACGTCGAGGAGGAGGCATCGCTGCCGTTCGCGGAACGCTTCGGGTTCCGCGAGACGGATCGCCAGGTCGAGCAGGTGAAGTGGCTCGGCGACGAGCCGGTGCCGCTTCCGCTTCCGGAGGGCGTCGAAGCGATCGCGGTCGCCGACCGACCGTCGCTCCTCAGGGAGGCGTATCAGCTCGCCTCGGAGGGCTTCCACGACATGGCGCTCGAGCGGCCCGCCGAGGTCTCGCTGGACAACTGGCTGCGCGACAACGAAGCGCTGCTTCCCGGCGGCTCGTTCGCCGCCCTCGCTAACGGCGAGATCGTGGGGTTCTCCGGGCTCGTCGACCACGACAACCCCGGGGTCGCCGAGGACGGGCTGACGGTCGTCCGGCGAGACTGGCGCCGCCGCGGGCTGGCGACGACGCTCAAGCGGATCGAGCTCGCCTGGGCCGCGCAGAACGGCTTCCGTGAAGTCGTCACCTGGACGCAGCGCGGCAATGAAGGCATGCGGCGCATCAACGAGCTGCTCGGTTACGAGTACCGCGACATCTCGATCACGATGGTCGCCCCGCTCCCGCTCAGCGGCCTCGAATGAGGCGCGTGCCGGCGACGACGGCGTTCTGCGCGCTCGAGATCGGCCTCACGCTCCCTGCCTGGGCCGTCGCCGCGGTCTTCCTCGTACGCGAGCTCGAGCTCAGCCCGTTGCAGCAGATCCTCGTCGGAACGGTCAGGGAGGCGGCGATCTTCCGCTTCGAGGTCCCCACCGGCGCGTGTGCAGATGTCTACGGCCGGCGCAGGTCGATCGCGCTCAGCTGGCTCCCTTCGAACCCGAGTGCGACTGCCTTGGAGATGGCCCGCAAGATCTGAGTAGCGTGGATCAAGAGGGCATAACGCCGCTTTCGGGATCGCCCGCAACTCGTTCCGGCGAGAGCACGCTCGCCCAGGCGACCATCAACGGTCTCGCCGCGGCGAGGTGGTCGATCCTTGCCGACGCGCTCGGTAGGCAGTCGCTTGCTTATTCCCACAACCCGAAGGAGGACGGCCGAATGAGCGGTTACGCGGTGGCCCAGATAGACGAGATCGTCGAGATCAGCGACGGCCGCTGTCCTTGCTCGGCCCCGTCCGGTTCCACTGTCGGTATCCCGTCGCTCTCGTCGTCAATGCGTGTACAGCTCATCAGGCGGGCGATCGGCTCGTCAACGCGCACGACGATTCCCTGGGGCATGAATTGCCGGAGGAGCTGTACCTCGTACAGTGACGGGCCGTCGTCGTTCGAACTCGACGCCGATCGGGTGGACGCACCCGCGGGCAGACTCGTCATCGTTCGTCCCTCCGTTAAGCGGACAGCGCTCGCTGAGGAGTCGAGAACGACGCTCGTCGCGCTCGGCGGGCTCAGGGGTCATTCGTGGACACTGGCCCAGGGCCGCAGTCTTGCGTAGCCTCCACGCGCATGGAGGCAAGAGTTCGCACCGGCGGATGTCTCTGCGGGGCGGTCCGCTACAGCGTTCGCGGTGACCCTGTGCACGTCCGGCGTTGCCACTGCGCGGATTGCAGAAAGGAGTCTGGCAGTGCGTTCAGTGTGTACGCGCACTGGCCTGTCGAGGCGTTTGAGATAAGCGGCGAGATCTCAAGCTATGACGGTCGCGGCTTCTGCCCCCGCTGTGGGTCTCGGCTGCTTGACACAGCCGACCCCGACGACACGTTCATCGAGATTCGGATCGGAAGTCTGGACGAGGCGCCCTTCGAGCTGAAGCCCGAAGACGAGATCTGGGTGAAACGGCGCGAGAGTTGGATACCGCCGGTCGAGGGCGCAGCGCAGCACGACGAGGGCGCAGCGCAGCACGACGAATTAGCAGCCGACTTGCTCGGCGCCGCAGTGCCGTGGCGGTATCAATCTCAGGGGACATTCCCGAACACGGGCCCAGGCGAGCCCGATCACCTGAGTAGCGTGTCAGGCCAGAACGCCGGCTTCGAGCGGCAGCTGAATTGACGGCGACCTAGGGCTGCTCGAAGACACCGAGGACGTTTCCGTCAGGATCACGAAACGTCGCGAACGCCTCGCCCTCGCCCTGCGGAATGAGAGGTTTCACGACGGCGCCGCCCGCCTCGACGATCCTCTCGAGCGACTGCTCGACACTGTCGACCATCACGTAGACCAAGAGACCGGGCTCCGACAACGGCGGGCGGCCGGTGATCCAGGTGCCGCTCACCTCGCCTACGCCGTCGTCGAACGCGATCTCGCCATCGCCTCGTCGTCTGAGGTTCCAGCCGAAGACGGCTTCGTAGAAGCCGGCGGAGCGATCCACGTTGGTGGCGGGGATCTCGACGTAGGCGATCTTGCCCGGTGCCAGTGTGGGAGGCATCGCCCGCGTTCTATCAGGCGTCGTTCCGTCGAAATGACCGGACCGAGCACACGTACAGTGGTCTCATGGAACCCGACCCGAAACCAGGCCTCTTCACTCGCCTCTTGCAGTTCCTCGGGCTGCGCAGGCAGCCACCGGACATCGGCGTGCGTGAGCCGCGGCGCCCAAAGCCGTCGGCCTCTGGCGGAGCAGTTACGCTCGAGCTTCCCGAGACCGACGAGCGCGAATAGCAGATCTACCGCGCGCCGCGGTCGGCGGCACTACTCCCGGCAGACGCTAGTTCGCGGAAACCGCGGCCAGGTCGCGAAGCGCAGCCAGCCTGGCCAGCGCCTGCGCCTCGAGCTGCCTGACCCGCTCGCGGGTCAGGTCGAGCTCGTGGCCGATCGCCTCGAGCGTCCACGGCTCGCCTTCGAAACCAAAGCGGAGCTCGAGGATGCGTCGCTCCCGCTCGGGAAGGGCGTCAAGCGCGCGCCGCACGCCCTGCTTTCGCAGTGACTCTTCGGCCTCGTCGAACGGATCGGCCGCCTCGCGGTCGGCGAAGAGGTCACCCAGCTCACCCTCGTCGTCCGCGCCGACCGTCTGGTTCAGCGAGACCGACGCGTGGGCGGCGCCGAGCGCCTCGTCGACGTGCTGCATCGGCAGCCCTGTCGCCTCGGCGAGCTCGTCCTTCGTCGCTTCGCGGCCGAGCTCGACCTCGAGCCGGCGCGCGGCCCGCGACAGCTTCTGCTGACGCTCGACGACGTGCACGGGCACGCGGATCGTCCGCGCGTGGTTGGCGACGGCGCGCTGCACCGACTGGCGGATCCACCAGGTCGCGTAGGTGGAGAACTTGAACCCTCGCCGCCAGTCGAACTTCTCGACGGCGCGATTGAGTCCGAGCGTGCCCTCCTGGATCAAGTCGAGGAACGGGACTCCGAGGCCCCGGTAGCCCTTCGCGATCGAGACGACGAGCCGGAGGTTGGACTCGATCATCTCGCGCTTCGCGATGAGGTCGCCGCGCTCGATGCGCTTGGCGAGCGCCACCTCCTCGGCTGCTGTCAGCAGCTTGTGGCGGCCGACGTCGGCCAGGAAAAGCTGGAGGCTGTCGGCCGAGCCAACGATCGCCTCGGGGTCGGGCTGCTTCTTCTCGGCCGCCGCCGCCTTCTCGCTTTCCGCCTTCGCCTCGCGGACCTCGAGCCCAATCGCCTCCAGCTCGCGCGTGAGCTGCTCGATCTCCTCCTCGCCGAGATCGTGCTCGACGGCGAACGCCTCGAGCTCGACCGGCTCGATATGACCGCGCTCCTCACCCTGCTCGATGAACGGGCGAGCCTGTTCGCTCTCCAAAAGCTCCTGAAGCTGATGCGGTGTCAAAGTGGCTTCCTCTGCGTCCTTTCAGCTACTACGGCGCCAACCTACTAACTGTAAGAGGCGGTTCGGACCTCTCTTCGCATTGTGCGTTGCCGTTCCTCGTTTTTCCAGGCGTAACCGACCCTCGCTTTGGGGTTTGGTAGGAGAAACGTGCCGTTTTCTCAACCTATTCCGCTGGACGCAGGGTCCAGGAAACCCCCACCAACTATTACGCACTCGAGGCCGAAAGGTTTGTTACGGCCCTGTTTACTCGGCCGCGGCAGGAGCAGGCGCGGTCTGTTCCTCCTCGCCTTCCTGCTCCGCCTGGCGTTTCCGCGAGACCGGGAACTCGAATTCGATCTTGTCCTCGTCGTTGAGGACGAGCCTGGCGCGGAAGGGCTTCCCGGCGCGTGAGCGGAAGCCCGAGAGCACCTCGCGCGTCCTCCGCTCCTCGAGCAGCTGCCGGGCGATCTCCGGAGTGAGCGTGCGACCGGCGACGCGCTTCCAGATCACGAAGCCGCAGCCCGGCTCCTCACGGCTCTTCCAGCTCGTGCAGCCGTAGGCGCGGGCGTTCTCCTTGATGATCTCGCCGGTCTCGGCGCCGCAGCGAGGGCAGAGCCCGAGCTCGGCACGCTCGACCTTGATCTTCTCGTCGTCCAGGCTGGCGATCTCCTCGACGGTCGCCTTCGCGAACCCGGCGATGCCGTCCATGAAGGCGGAGCGGTCGCCGTTCCCGTGCTCGATGTCGGAGAGCTGTTTCTCCCAGTCGCCGGTCAGCTCGGCGGAGGTGATCGGATGCTCGTCGAGCATCGTGATCACACCGAGGCCCTTGGGTGTCGGCTGGAGGTCCTTGCCCGCGCGCTCGATGTACTCGCGGCGGATGAGGGTCTCGATGATCTCAGCGCGGGTCGCGGGCGTGCCCAGACCGCGCTCCTTCATCGCCTCGCGAAGCTCCTCGTCGTCGACGAGCTTGCCGGCGGTCTCCATCCCGGACAGGAGCGTGGCCTCGGTGTAGCGCGGCGGCGGCTTCGTCTCCTTCGCCTCGCTCTCCGCTTCGACGCAGCGAACCTCCTGGCCCTGCTGCAGCGCGGGCAGCTCGCCCTCGCCCTCGGCGTCCTCGTCTTGCTTCTGCGTCGCGTTGCCGTTGGCCTCGACGCCGTAGACGCCGCGCCACCCGGCCTCGAGCGTGACCTTGCCGCGGGTGCGGAAGCGCTCATTCTCGACCTCGGTGACGATCGTCGTCCTTGCGTAGCGGGCCGGCGGGTGGAAGACGGCGAGGAACCGGCGCGCGACCAGGTCGAAGATCCGCCGCTCGTCGGGCGAGAACCCGCTGAGGTCGTGCGAGATGTCGGTGGGGATGATCGCGTGGTGGTCGTCGACCTTCGCGTCGTTGACGACGCGTCCGAGCGGAAGCTGCTCGAGCTCGAGCACGAAGCGCGCGGCCCGCGCGTACTCCTGGATCGGCGTGAGCGTCTCGGCCGTCGGCTTCAGCTGCGGGACGAGGTCGCCGGAGAGGAAACGGGAGTTGGTTCGCGGGTACGTGATCGCCTTCTTGCCCTCGTACAGCGACTGGGCGGCGCCGAGCGTCCGGCGGGCGGAGAACCCGAACCGGCGGTTCGCCTCCCGCTGGAGCGAGGTCAGGTCGTAGAGAAGCGGCGGGCGCTCGGAATGCTCCTTGCGCTCGACCGACTCGACCCGGCCGGTCTTGTCCTTGACCTTCGCGACGATCTCGTCTGCGCGCTGGCCGTCCTTGAGCCGCGTCTCGTCGCCCTCGAACCACAGTCCCTCGTAGCGCGGGTCGAAGGTCGCATGGACGAGCCAGTACGGCTCTGGGACGAAGGCCTGGATCTCACGTTCGCGCCGGACCATCATCGCCAGCGTCGGCGTCTGCACCCGGCCGAGGGAGACGACGCCTGCGCCCCAGCCGCGCCGCACGGTTGCCGCCCGCGTTGCGTTCATTCCGACGAGCCAGTCGGCCTCCGAGCGGGACCTGGCGGCGTCGCGCAGCGGCTCGACCTGCTCGGCAGGCCGAAGGCCCTCGAAGCCGTCGCGAATTGCCTGTCTCGTCATCGAATTGATCCAAAGGCGTTCCACCGGCTTGTCGACACCGGACGTCTCGTAGATGTGCGTGAAGATCAGCTCGCCCTCGCGCCCGGCGTCGCAGGCGTTGACGATGCGGTCGACGTCCTTCCGCTTGAGCAGCTTGTGGATCAGGTTCAGCTGCGTCGCCGACTTCTTGTCGCGCGGCCGGACCTTGAACTCGGTCGGGATGATCGGGAGGTTCTCGAGCTTCCAGGACTTCCAGGCAGGGTCGTAGTCCTCCGGATCGGAGAGCTCGAGCAGGTGCCCGACGGCGAACGTGACCACGTAGTCGTCGGACTCGTAGAAGTTCTTGTGCTCGTCGAACGTGCCCGGCAGCGCGGCGACGATGTCGCGCGCAACGGAGGGCTTTTCTGCGATGACCAGCGTCTTCACAACGCCGGAGGGTAGCGAAGCCTCCCCGCCAGGCAGTCTTCCGGCCAGTGATACTGCCCGCCCGTGGGCTCGCGCATGTACCACTTGATCGGGGCCCTGACGGCTGGGCCAATCAGCAGGTTGTTTCGTTTCAGGAGCAAGGGTGAGGAGAACCTTCCACGCGAAGGCGGGTTCGTCCTCTCCGCCAATCACATGTCCAATCTCGACCCGTGGCCACTGGGAATTCCGCTCTTACCCGACCGTCAGCTGCGCTTCATGGCGAAGGCTGAGCTGTACAAACCCCCGCTGAACTGGATCCTGGACGGAGCCGGAGCGTTCCCGATCCGGCGCGGAACTGGCGACGAGGGGGCGATGCAGCGCGCGGTCGAGCTCGCGCAGGCCGGCGAGGTGATCGCGATCTTTCCGGAGGGCACGCGGCGCAACAAGGGCAACAAGAAGCGCAAGCCGCGCCCTCGGAGCGGGGCGGCGCGCGTGGCCCTCGCCGCGGGCGTTCCGCTCGTCCCCGCCGCGATCGGCGGCACCGAGAGCCTGATGAAGCTCGGCCCGATCCGGATTGCCTACGGCCCGCCGGTGCAGCTCGAGGACCTGAAGGACATGGACATCCGTCGGGCCTCGAGGATCGCCACCGAGCGGCTGATGGAAGCCATCTACGGGCTCGAGGAGACCCTTGAGTAGGCCGCTCCTCGTCATCGACGGCGACTCGCTCGCGCACCGCGCCTACCACGCACTGCCGAAGTCGATCAACAAGAATGCCGTCGTCGGCTTCACGAACATGCTGATCCGGCTCTGGGAGATGGAGGAGCCACGGACCGTGTTCGTCGGCTGGGACACGCTGACCGTGCCGACCTACCGGCACGAAGCCTTCGAGGCGTACCAGTCGGGACGGCACTTCGACGACTCGTTGCTCGAGCAGCTCGACCTGCTGCCGGAGCTCGTCGCGGCTCTCGGCTTTGCCGCAGCGAAGGCGCCAGGCTACGAGGCGGACGACTTCGTCGCGGCCGCGGTGAAATCCGAGGAGAAGCGTCGGGGCACCGCGGTCGTCGTCACCTCCGACCGCGACCTCTTCCAGCTGGCCAGTAAGCGCACCGTGATCGTCACGCCGATCCGTGGAGTGTCGGAGCTCGCGCGGATCGGGCCCGAAGAGGTGCGCGAGCGCTACGGCGTCGAGCCTGAGCAGGTCCCTGACTTCATCGCGCTGCGCGGCGACCCCTCCGACCGTCTACCCGGCGCGAAGGGTGTCGGGCCGAAGACGGCAGCGTCGACTCTCAAGCAGTACGGAACGCTCGAGGCGGCGCTCGAGGCGGGCCGCTTCCCCCAGCAACGGGAGGAGTTGGAGCTCTACCGGCGAATAGCCACGCTGGACGCCTCCGCCCCCCTCCCTCCCCTCGAAGATCAGTCCCCAACCTGGGCGGAGGCGTCTTCTCTCGTCCGCAGCTGGGGCTTGAACCAGCTCGCCGAGCGCCTCGCTGCCCGTGCTGCTGGTCCGGCATAGCGTCCCGGAGCTCGATCCGGCCGTGCCGGCGGAGGAGTGGCGGCTGGGCGACGAGGGCCGGCGGCGCTGCGGGCCACTCGCGGAGCGGCTGCGCGCGCACGAGCCGACGGGGATCGTCTCGAGCACCGAGCCGAAGGCGCGCGAGACGGCTGAGCTCGTCGCCGGCGAGCTCGGCCTCGAGGTGCGGGAGTCCGCGGCGCTCCGCGAGACGGCGCGCCAGACGGTGCCCTGGCTGGACGCGGAGGAGCTCCGGCGTTCGCTGCAAGTGCTCTTCGACCGGCCGGGCGAGATCGTCTTCGGCGAGGAGAGCGCGTCGCAGGCGCTGGCGCGGTTCTCGGCGGCCCTGCAAGGGCTCGACGAGCGCACCGTCGTCGTCTCGCATGGGACGGTGATCAGCCTCTACGCGGCCGCCCGGACCGGGCGCGACGCGTTCGAGCTCTGGAGCAGTCTCGAGCTGCCCGACCTGGTGGTCGTCTGATGGAGGTGATCAGCCACGCCGACATGACGCGACTCCATCCGACCGGCGATCACCCCGAGCAGCCCGGTCGGCTGGTGGTGCTCCAGGACTCCTTCGAGTGGCGGGATGGGCCACCGGCGACGGCCGAGGATGTCGAGCGCTGCCACAGCCCGGGGCTCGTCGAGATGATCCGGTCGATCGAACGGCCGACGATGCTCACGCTCGACACCGTTGCGTCGGAAACGAGCTATGAGGCGGCGCTGCTCGCGGCGGGTGCGGCGATCGAGGCGGCGCGGGTGGGCGGCTTCGCCTTCGTCCGTCCTCCGGGCCACCACGCGACTCCGCAGGAGCCGATGGGCTTTTGCCTCTTCAACAACATCGCGATCGCCGCGCGCGCCGTCCAGGCGGAGCTCGGCGTCGAGCGGGTCGCGATCGTCGATTGGGACGTCCATCATGGGAACGGGACGCAGGACGTCTTTCTCGACGACCGCAGCGTCTTCTTCGCCTCGCTCCATCAGTGGCCGCTCTACCCCGGGACTGGCGGGCCGGGCGAGCAAGGCGAGACGCTGCTCAACGTCCCGCTCCCTGCCGGTTCTACGGATGAGGACTACCTGCGGATGTTCGACGATCTCATCACGCCGGCGGTGACCGCCTTCGGGCCCGACCTGGTGCTGGTCTCGGCCGGCTTCGACGCGCACGAGGAGGACCCGCTCGCCGGAATGCTCGTGACGGAGGAGGGGTTCCGCGAGCTCGCCCGCCGCTCGGCGGCGTTGGCGCCCCGGTTCGCCGCAGTCCTCGAGGGCGGCTACAACCTCGAGACGCTGCCCACGCTCGTGGCCGCGGCGCTGGACGGATTCTCCTAGGCACGGAGAGCTCTCATTCACTTCTCATGTTTTTCCTGCCACCATTTGTCTGGTGCGGGTTCTGATCGTCGAAGACGAGCCGAAGATGGCCGGGCTGATCCGGCGCGGCCTTCGCGAGGAGGGCTATGCCGCCGACGTCACCGGGACGGGTGACGACGCGCTCTGGATGGCGGCGGCGACCGAGTACGACGCGATCGTCCTCGACGTCCTCCTACCCGGCAAGAACGGGTTCGAGGTGTGCCGCGAGCTGCGCCGCACCGGGGTCTGGTCCCCCGTGCTGATGCTGACCGCCCGCGGCTCCGTCGACGACCGGGTCGCCGGTCTCGACGCCGGGGCCGACGACTACCTGACGAAACCGTTCTCCTTCGTCGAGCTCCTCGCCCGGCTACGTGCCCTCGCCCGGCGCCCGCCGGTCGAGCGCCCGACCGTCCTCGAGGTCGGCGACCTCCGGCTCAATCCGGCCACGCACCAGGCGTGGCGAGGCGAGGAGGAGCTCGAGCTCTCGGCGAAGGAGTTCCGCATCCTCGAGGCGTTCATGCGGAGGCCCGGGCACGTGCTCTCACGTCTCCACCTGCTCGACCACTGCTGGGATTACGGCTACGAGAACCGATCGAACGTCGTCGACGTCTACGTCAGGTACCTCCGGGAGAAGATCGACCGGCCGTTCGGTCGGAAGTCGATCGAGACCGTCCGCGGGGCGGGCTACCGGCTGCGCGACGCATGAACCGGTTTCCGATCCGGCTGCGCCTGACGCTCGCGTTCGCGATCGCGATGGCGATCGTCCTCGCCGCCACCGGAGCGTTCGTGTACTTCCGCGTCAGCTCGGCGCTCGACGAAGCCGTCAACGAGAGCCTCGACAACAGGCTCGCCGACGCCAGCGCGCTTGCTCGGGAGGGCATCGGCGATCGGGTGCGGCGCGAAGAAGAGGCGTTCACCGAGATCATCCCCGCGGGCAGGAGCTCGAGCGTCCTCTCCCCCGCCGAGCTTCAGGAAGCGAAGGCCGGCACGCTGGAGGTCGAGCGTGGCCGCGTCGCCAGAGTCGACGGCCCGCTGCGAATTCGGGCCCAGGAGATCGACACGGAGGATGGTCGCCTGACGGTCGTGGCCGGAACGACCCTCGGCGATCGCAACGATGCGCTCCGGCAGCTTCTCGCGGCCCTGATCATCGTCGCGCCGATTGCGCTCTTGCTCAGCTCCGCGCTCGGCTACTGGCTGTCGAGAGCCGCGCTTCGCCCCGTAGAGGAGATGCGCGTCGAAGCCGCGGCGATCTCCGGAGAGGACCCCGGCCGGCGCCTGCATCCTGGGGAGGCGCATGACGAGATCACGCCGCCTGGGCGAGACGCTGAATGCGATGCTCGATCGCCTCGAACGCGCGATCACGCGCGAGCGCAGCTTCGTCGCCGACGCGAGCCACGAGCTCCGCACGCCGCTCGCGCTGATGAAGGCCGAGCTCGACCTGGCGCTGAGGAAACCGAGAACCGGCCCGGAGCTGGAGGACGCGCTGCGGTCGGCCTCAGCCGAAACCGACCGGCTCGTGCGCCTCGCCGAGGATCTCCTCGTCCTGGCGCAGGCCGATGACGGCCGGCTACCGCTGCATCGCGACGACCTGAGCGCGGCCGACCTGCTCGCGTCAGTCCAGCAAGCGTTCCAGGCGCGCGCCGACGCGACGGGGCGAACGATCCAGGCCGAGGGGGCCAACGGCGTCGCGCTGACCGGCGACCGGCTTCGCCTCGAGCAGGCGCTCGGCAACCTCGTCGACAACGCCCTTCGACACGGCTCGGGCGAGGTCGGGTTGAGCGCCCTCGACCGCAACGGCCAGGTCGAGCTCCACGTCGTCGACCAGGGCCAAGGCTTCCCTCCCGAGTTCCTGCCACGCGCGTTCGAGCGCTTCGGCCGTGCGGACGACGCTCGCACGAGCAGCGGAGCCGGCCTTGGCCTCGCGCTCGCGGCGGCGATCGCCGAGGCGCACCACGGCTCCGCCCACGCGGCGAATCGAGACGGCGGCGGGGCCGACGTCTGGCTCTCGATCCCTAAGAGCTAGCGCCGTTCGTGAAGCGCTGGAGCTCTTCCAGGAACTTCCCGCCGGAGATCCCGACGAGCAGCACCGGGCCGACACCCTTGGCGTAGAACTTGTGCTCGAGTATCTCGGGCTGAAGCGGCGTGTAGTCCTTGGTCATGAGCACGTCCGTGTACTTGCCGGCGGGAACCTCGACGCGCTCGTCGAGGCTCAGGATCTTGGCGTGGTCCTCCGCCTCGCCGGCTCGGTATTCCTGCCGGTAGGTCATGCCGACCTCGGGATCGCCGGGGAGGAAGACCCCGGCCTCCGCGCCGTCGACGCCCGTCTCCCATGAGCCCTTCTTCGTGACCGGCTTCCCGTTCTCGTACTCGGTCGTGTCCTCACCGAGGTACCACAGCGTCCCGTCCTTGTCCTGGGCGAACCAGTCGAAGGTGTCCTCGACGAGCGCGCCGTCCTCGGTGACGGTGTCGCGGACGACGGTTGCCTGGATCCCCTGGATCTCCTTCTTGCGGTCGGTGACCGTGATCACGATTCGCTGCTCGCCTCCTTCGAGGTCAGTCTCCGTGAAGACCCAGCGACTGCCGGGAGCCATCGGCCAGTACGGGTTGTCGATCTGCTGGACGAAGTCGTCCGGGTTCAGATCGGCCGGCTCAGCTCCGGTCGGGAGCGAGCTGTCCGAGCCCCCTCCGCCGCAGGCGGCGAACACGAATGGGATGGCAGCGAGGAGCAGGATGTTCCGGCGCATCGCGGGGCACCGTAAAGACGATCGATGAGAGTCACGTGAGAGCACGGAGCGCCGGAACGACCTCCTCGGCGAAGCGCTCGAGCTGGCGAGGCGGCTCGTCTGCGGGCCAGAAGATGAACGTGTCGAACCCGAGCTCGCGCGCGAAGCCCGTCAGCGTCTCGATCCAGTGCTCGACCGGCCCGTCGAGCAGCCCGTTCGTCGGCCCGTCGACGATGCGGCCGCTGATGTTGTAGAGGCGCCGGATCTCGGCCGGATCGCGACCTGCTTCGGCCGCCCCTTCGTCGACCCGGCGGTGGAGCCCGGGAACGATCTCCGGCGTCGCCCAGGAGAGCGAAGGCACCCAGCCGTCGGCGAGCCGCCCGGTCAGCGCCAGCGCACGCGGCTTGCCGACACCGAGCCAGATCTCGATCGGGTGAGCAGGCGCCGGGCCAGGGTGAAGTCCCTTCACCGAGTAGTGGTCGCCCGTGACAGAGATCGTCCGTTCACCGCTCCAGAAGGCGCGGATGATCCGGATCGCGTCGTCGAGCGTCTCGAGCGCCTCTCGCCCGGAGCGGATCGGGCCGCCCATCGCGCCGATCGCCTCCCAGAACGCGCCTGCGCCGAGTCCGAGCTCGAAGCGACCGCCCGAAAGGACGTCGAGCGAGGCGGCCTGCTTCGCGATGATCGCCGGGCCGCGGAGAGGCAGGTTCGCAACGTCCGGGAAGAGGCGGACGCGTTCCGTCCGGGCCAGCAGGTCGCTGATCAGCGACCACGTCTCGAGAAAGCGCCACTGGTACGGATGGTCCTGGATTCCGATCAGGTCGAGGCCGAGCTCATCGGCCCGGTGCGCAAGCGCGCGGGCCGTCTCCAGGTCGGCGCTGGTCGGCGTGATGCTGAGCCCGAACTCGAGCGATCGGCCGTATTTCGACGTCATCATCTCGTACAGTTTCCGTCGTGCGATTCCGCCGGGGCGCCAAGCTCGACCCCTCTCAGGTTGAGGACTACCGCGGCCAGGGCGGCGCGGGGCGGGGAATGGGGATGCCGATGGCGGTCGGCGGCGGCGGGCTCGCGGCAATCATCGCGATCGTCGTCCTGCTGATCAGCTCCTTCACGGGCGGTGGCGGCGGGCTCGGCGACCTCGGCGCCTTGGAAGATCAGGCGATCGGCACCGGGCAACCGCCGGCCGGCTCGGCGGCCGACGAATGTCAGACGGGGGAGCAGGCCAATACCCGTGACGACTGCCGTATCGTCGGCTTCGTCAACAGTATCCAGTCGTTCTGGTCGCAGGGTCTGCGGGGCTACGAGCCCGCCCGCACACGCTTCTTCGACGGCTCGATCCAGACGGGTTGCGGACCGGCCACGTCTGCGGTCGGCCCCTTCTACTGCCCGGCCGATCGGTACGTCTACATCGATCTCGGCTTCTTCGACCAGCTTCAGTCGGAGTTCGGGGCCCAGGGCGGGCCGCTCGCGGAGGCCTACGTGCTCGCTCACGAGTACGGGCATCACGTGCAAAACCTGCTCGGCGATCTTCAGAACGCCCAGCGCGGCGGCACCGGTCCCCAGAGCGGAGCCGTCCGCGTCGAGCTGCAGGCGGATTGCTACGCGGGGTTGTGGACGCGGAACGCGCTGCGCACCGGCTTCATCGAGGACCTGACGCGGGAGGACATTGCCCAGGCGCTCGACGCCGCGGCCGCCGTCGGTGACGACCGGATCCAGGAACGGGCTCAGGGTCGCGTCACACCCGAGTCCTGGACGCACGGCTCGGCCGAGCAGCGTCAGTTCTGGTTCGCCCGAGGACTCCAGGTCACGAACCTCGACGGCTGCAACACGTTCCGCGGCCAGATCTAAGAAGCCGGTACCCACACGACGGCGAGCTCGGCCACGCGAACGTCGGTCGCCTCCGCCCTGATCGAGACGGTCTCGATGTCCGCGGCCTTGTCCTCCCACTTGGCGTTGATCTCCGCGACCTCGTCGAGTAGCTCCTGCTCCAGTTCCACTAGCTCGTCCGCCTTCTGCTGGACACGCTCCTCCGCAGTCCGCCGACGCTCGGCGGCCCGCGTCGTGACGCCACGACGGGACGCAGCGCTGCCGATCTTGGTCGCGATCGAGCGAGCGCTTCGGCGGCCGCGTAGCAGCGCGTCGAGGACGGCGCCCGCCCCGGCGGCGAGCTCCGTCGCCTGGTGCGACTTTTGCGCCGCATCGAGCTCCTCGACCCGTCGCTGAGCGAGCTCGTGAGCAGACCTGAGCCGCTCCTCTCGCGCCTCGAGCCGGTCGCGGATCTTCGCGGCCTCGCGGTCGGCTTCCGTCTGGGCGGACTCGTCGCAGCGTTGCGCGAACTGCTCCGGGGTCTCGCCCGGCCGCGAGTAGAGCTTCAAGGAGGCATTTCGCTGCACCTCGAGCGAGCGCCGATCGACCAGGCGGCGGCGGATCTGCGCCATCGCCTCGCGGTAGAAGCCCGCCTCGCCGAGCGGCGCCTGCGGCAGGACATACCCTGCGCCGTCCGGCGGGTCCGGGCGAAAGTCGCGCTCGTCGTAGTCGACCGGGGTCTCCTGCTCGAGGTCGAGCCCGCCGTCGAGCGGGCCGTAGAGGGCCTCCCACTCCTCGCTGGCGTCGATCCCGGCCCTCGTGTCGTCGAAGCGGAGGTTCACCCTCGCGGCGAGGAAGGCCGTGAGCCGTCGACCGCCGGCCTCGGCGCCGAGCTGAGCCGCCCAGGCGGCGGCAGGATCGAGGTAGCGAACGGGGACGCCGTCCGCGACGGTCGGCGCGACCGCGCTCTCGTCCGCGGCCGGCTCGACCGGCGCGGGCGCCGGGTGCTGCGCGGCCGCCGGCTCGGCGACCGGGTTGCGGCGCGTCACGCATCAGCGTCTCGATCTGGTCCTTCGTCAGCGGGCCGCGGAGGTACGACAGCGCCCAGCGCGACGCGAAGAGGGCGGGCGAGCCCTTGGCGCTGACGAGCAGGAACTGTCGCTTGTCGAGGCCACCGATCGCGGTGTCGAGCGCCTGGACGTCGGTGTCGCCCGCAGCGGAGCGAAGGCCCTCGAGGACCCGTGCCTTGTCGCGCTCGGTCTGGAGGCGACCGACGAGCCAGGTGCCGGCGTTCGACATCGCCTTGTAGTCGAGGTCGACGGGATTCTGGGTCGCGAGCACCATCCCGACGCCGAAAGCGCGTCCCTGCTTGAGGACGGTCAGGATCGGCTTCTTGGCGGGCGGTACCGCGGTCGGCGGGACGAACCCGAAGACCTCGTCCATGTACACGAGCGTGCGCAGATCGGAGGTGCCCGGCTGACCGCGCATCCAGGTGACGAGCTTGGAGAGCACGAGCGTGACGACGAACTGGCGCTCCTGGTCGGAGAGGTGGGCGAGGTAGACGATCGCGCAGCGGGGCTTGCCTTCGGGAGTGCGGAGAAGCGTCCCCGCGTCGAGCGGCTGGCCGTCGCCCCAGGCTGCGAAGGCGGGCGAGGCGACGAGTGCGTTCAGCTTGAGCGCAAGCTCCGTGCGTTCCTTGGGCGGGAAGAAGGCGTCGACCTCGAAGACGCCGAGCTTGCGGAGCGGGGGCGATTGGATCTGTCCGATCAGCGCACCGAGGTCGAGGCTCCGACCCGAGCGCCATGCGTGCTCGATCAGGTTCGAGAGCAGCACGTGCTCGCGGCTCGACAGCGGGTCGGCCTGGATCCCGACGAGGCCGAGCAGGCTCGTCACGGTGCCCTCGATCTCATCGCGCAGCGTCTCCGCCTCGGTCTCCCACGAGAGCGTCGGCGCCTGGAGCGAGCCGATGATGTTCACCGGCACGCCGGACTCCGAGCCGGGGGTGTAGACGGCGAACTCGGCGGCGTCGCGGAGGGCGCGAAGGCGGTCTGTGCCCATGCCTTGCGCCTCGAGGCCTTCGCGCCAAACAGCGGCCGTCTTGGCGGCGAAGTCGTCGAGCGACAACCCTTCGCTGCGAGCGTCGTCCTCGTTCACCCACGGCCGGAAGCTCGCGGCGTCGAGCTCGGGGAACGTCAGCATCAGGTTGCCCATGTCGCCCTTCGGATCGAGCACGAGGCAGGGGATTCCGGCCAGCAGCGCCTCTTCGATCAGCACGACCCCGAGCCCGGTCTTGCCCGAGCCGGTCATACCGACGATGACCCCGTGGGTCGTGAGGTCGCCCGACTCGACGACGAGCGGGTCGCTGCCCGGCTTGCCCGTCTTGGGGTCGAGACGGAAGCCGAGCTGGAGGTCAGCCATCGCGCCCCGAGTCTAGAACGGCCCTAGCCGAGCACGCGGAGTTGCGCGAGGTCGGTCAGCAGCCAGCGGCGCTGGAGCCGGCCGAGCGTCCCGTTGGCGACCAGCGCGCGCACCGCAGCGTTCACCCGGCGCGTCAGTGGCGAGCCCTTCTGGAGCACGACGCCGTAGCGCTCGTCCGTGCGCAGGACACCGGCGAGCGCCCCGTACCGGTACGGGGCTGCTGCCCGCTCGGCGGCAAGGATCGGCGCGTCGAGGACGGCGGCGTCGCAGCGGCCGACGCGAACGCCGTCGAGCAGCACGTCGAGGCTCGTGAAGAAGAGGAGCGGGCGAGCGGGCCGAACCCGCTGGCGGACGATTGCCACGCTCGTCGTCCCGCGCAGGAGGCAGAGGCGAAGTCGGGCGAGCGCCGCGAGCGTTCGCGGCGCGTCGAGCCCCTTCCGCATCAGTACGCCCTGCTCGGCGCGCAGGTAGGGCTGCGAGAGGTCGACCGCCTGCCGTCTGGCGTCGGTGATCGTCACCTCGGCCAGCGCGATGTCCCAGGGCTTTCGGCCCCGGGCGAGCAGACGCTTGAACGACGGATCGTTGACGAACCGAACGCGTTTGAGGCCAAGGCGTGCGGCGAGCGAGCGCGCGAAGTCGATCTCGAGCCCGCGGGCGGCGACGACCGTCCCGTTCGGCCGGACTGCGCCCGCCTGGAACCCGGGGCTCGGAAGGTTCAACGCAACGGTCAGGACGCCGGGCGCGACGGTCGCGGGCGGTGCGGCGCCCGACGCCCCTCCGACGAGCGCAAGGGCGACGACCGCGGCGAGCAGCGCTCTCATGAGCGGGCGAGGACCCTCACAGGCGTCCCGATCGGGGTGAACTCGTAGAGCCACCTGGCGTCGTAGCGAGGCGTCCGCACACAGCCATGCGACGCGGGCGTGACGGGGACGTCCGGGTACTCGTGGAATGCGATGCCGCCGACGAAGTAGCTCGCCCACGGCAACCAAACCTTGAACGGCACGGACCACGAACGCACTTCCTTCCGGAACACGGAGTAGGAGCCGGCCGGCGTGCCGAAGCCCGGCGCCCCGGTGGAGACGTGGATTGCGCGGACGACCGTGTTGTTCTCGATCGCGAGCGCAAGTTGCCGGTCGAGGAGGACCTCGACACGCCGGCCGCCGCCTCCGCTCGTGATCGGGCTGGGGCGGCCGGCCTGGGCGAGCGCAGCTCTCGTCTGGGGCCCTGCGACCCCGTCACGGGAGAGTCGCGCCCACTTCTGGAAGGCGATGACGGCGAACCGGGTTTCCTCACCCGCAACTCCGTCGACGCTGCTCAGCGCGAGAAACCCGAGATCGGCGAGCCGTTGCTGAAGCGCACGCGTCTCCTGGCTCGGCTGCCCGCCGTCCTCGCCCGGCGGTCTCGGCGGCGGCACGATCGGCCGCGTCGCCTGTGCTCGAGTGACCGGCCGTGAGAGCGCGTAGCCGGGGAAGAGCCCCAGCGGCACTCCTCCGGAGACGAGCAGGCGCACGGACTTCACCCCGGGCACCGACGTCACGGTGTAGACGAGCTGCGTGATGCGGGCACTCAGCGACTCGGCGTCCCGCCCGGCCGCGAAACGCTCGCCGAGGTCGACCGTCGCGACGCCGTTCGCGGATCGAACCGACCTGAGCTGGGTGCCGGACGGCACGTACGTGCGGAACTGCCTCCCCGTCTCCGCGCGGGAGGGCCCGGCGAGAAGCGCGGCCACAGCCGCGCGTACGGTGGAGCCGGGCCGTGCGACCGCAACGAGCTGCTCGCCCTGAAGGAAGTACACGCGCACTGAGGCCGCCGCCTGGCGTTCACCGGCGGGGGCGGCCGCGGGCACCGCGGCCGCGATCGCAAGGACGATTGCCGCGACTGGTATGAGGGCGGAGACCTGACGCGGCACGGCGTGAAGCCTATGTGGGCGCGCGCCTGACGCATAGAGACAAGTACTCGGCCCAGCGGATGAAGCCGTAGACGAAGATTCCGATCGATGCGCGCGGTGCAGATCAGCCGACACGGCGGCCCGGAGGTCCTCGAGGTCGTCGATGTTCCTGCCCCCGAAGCCGGACCCGGGCAGCTCCTCGTCGACGTGGCTGCCGTCGGTGTGAACTACCGCGACGTCTACGAGCGCAACGGCAGCTACGGCGGCGACCTGCCGGCGATCATCGGGATCGAGGGAGCGGGAACGGTCGTAGAGAGCGGCGAACGGGTCGCGTGGGTCTCGGCTTCCGGCAGCTACGCCGAGCAGGTCGCGGTCGACGTCGATCGCACCGTGCCGGTGCCGGACGGCGTGGACGACGATGTCGCCGGCGCCGCGCTCCTTCAGGGGATCAGCGCCCACTTCCTGAGCACGTCGACGCATCCGGTCGAGCGCGGAGAGAACGTTCTCGTCCACGCGGCCGCCGGCGGGGTTGGCCTGCTCCTCACGCAGATCGTCGCGATGCGCGGCGGCCGGGTGATCGCGACCACGTCGACGGACGAGAAGGCGCAGCTGGCACGAGAGGCCGGCGCGTCGGAGGTGATCGGCTACGAGGGCTTCGCTGAGCGGGTGAAGGAGCTGACCGACGGGGTCGGGGTCGACGTGGTCTACGACGGGGTCGGGGCAGCGACCTTCGACGAGAGCCTCGCGTCGCTGCGGCCCCGCGGAGTCATGGTGCTTTCCGGCGCGGCCAGCGGCCGCGTGCCGCCGTTCGACCCCATGCGACTCGAGAGCGGCGGCTCGCTGTACCTGACACGTCCGTCGATCCGGCATTACACGGCGACGCGCGAGGAACTCCTCCGGCGCGCCGGCGATGTCTTCGGGTGGATCGCCGACGGGAAGCTCGAGATCCGGATCGGCGGCCGCTACCCGCTATCGGAAGCCCGGCAGGCCCACGAGGACCTGGAGGGCCGTCGGACAACCGGCAAACTCATCCTCGTTCCGTGACGGTCTCCTGGGGAATCCTCTCGACCGCCCGCATCAACCGGCTCGTGCTCGCCGGGGCGCGCAAATCCGACCGCGTCGACGTCGTCGCCGTCGCGAGCCGTGACGTGGGGCGCGCCGAGTCGTACGCGCGCGAGCAGGGAATCGAACGGGCCCACGGCAGCTACGAAGCGCTGCTCGCCGACGCGGACGTCGAGGCGGTCTACATCTCCCTGCCGAACTCGATGCATGTCGAGTGGACGATTCGGGCACTCGAAGCGGGGAAGCATGTGCTCTGTGAGAAGCCGCTCACGCGACACGCAGCGGAGGCTGAGCGCGCCTTCGACGTTGCCGACCGGGCGGGCCGCCATCTGATGGAGGCATTCATGTACCGCCACAACCCGCAGACCGCGAGGCTCGTGCAACTCGTCCAGGAGAACGCCGTCGGCGAGCTTCAGCGCGTGCGGGCCGCGTTCAGCTTCACCGTCGACAACCCGGCGAATATCCGGCTGCTCGCCGAGCTCGACGGCGGCGCGCTGATGGACGTCGGCTGCTACTGCGTGAGCGGCACGCGCCTGCTCGCGGGCGAGCCCGACCGGGTGGACGGCGAGCAGGTGGTCGGTCAGGGCGGCGTCGACGTGCGGTTCGCCGGCACGTTGCGCTTCCCGCGCGACGTGACCGGCCAGTTCGAGTGCGGGCTCGACCTCCCGCTCCGCGACGAGCTCGAAGTCGTCGGCTCCGACGGATCGATCTTCCTCGACGACCCGTGGCACTGCCGGACGCCGGTGATCGAGGTGCGCCGTGAGGGGACAACCGAGCGGATCGAGCTCGAGCCGGCCGACTCGTACAAGCTCGAGCTCGAGAACCTCAGCGACGCGATTCGCGGCGAGGCGACACCGCTGCTCGGACGCGAGGACGCCGTCGGCCAGGCCCGTACGATCGAAGCGCTCTACCGATCGGCCGAGGCATGACCTACGTCCCAGTCGACGACCGCTACGAGCGGATGCTCTACCGCCGCTGCGGACGCAGCGGCCTGCTCCTTCCCGCCGTGTCTCTGGGCCTGTGGCAGAACTTCGGACACGAGCGTCCGCTCGAGACGAGCCGGGCGATCATCCGGCGCGCGTTCGATCTGGGCATCACCCACTTCGACCTCGCCAACAACTACGGGCCGCCTTACGGCTCGGCCGAGGAGACCTTCGGCGCGCTCCTTCGGCAGGACCTCCGTCCGTACCGCGACGAGCTCGTCATCTCGACGAAGGCGGGCTACGACATGTGGCCCGGGCCGTACGGCGACCGCGGGTCGCGCAAGTACCTGCTCGCGAGCCTCGATCAGAGCCTGCGCCGGATGGGGCTCGACTACGTCGACATCTTCTACTCGCACCGGGCCGACCCGGACACGCCACTCGAAGAGACGATGGGCGCGCTCGACAGCGCGGTCCGACAGGGCAAGGCGCTCTACGTCGGCGTCTCGTCGTACTCGGCGGCACGGACCGCAGAGGCCGCGGAGATCCTGCGCGGCCTCGGCACGCCACTGCTCATCCACCAACCCTCCTACTCGATGCTGAACCGTTGGATCGAGCCCGAGCTGCTCGACACGCTGGGCACGAAGGGGATCGGCTGCATCGTCTTCTCGCCGCTCGCGCAGGGCCTGCTGACCGACAAGTACCTGGGCGGGATCCCAGAGGGCTCGCGCGCCGCCGGCGAGGGGTCGTTCTCACGCGAGCTGCTGACCGAGGAGACACTCGCGAAGGTCCGGGCGCTGAACGAGATCGCCGCCGGGCGCGGCCAGAGCCTTGCGCAGCTGGCGCTCGCCTGGACTCTGCGCGACGAGCGCATAACGTCGGCCCTGGTCGGGGCGAGCAGCGTCGAACAGCTCGACGCGAACGTCGCCGCACTCGACCGCCTCGAGCTGAGCGCCGACGAGCTGGCCGAGATCGACAAGTTCGCAACGGAGAGCCGGCTCAACATCTGGGCGCAGTCGAGCGAGCCGGAGCGATGAGTTTCCCGCCGACCTACTGTCTGTAGAGCGACACCCAAGAGGAGGAGAGTGAGATGGGAAAGCTCGTTGTCGGAACCTTCCTGACCCTTGACGGCGTGATGCAGGGCCCCGGCGGGCCCGAGGAGGACACAGAAGGCGGATTCGAGCACGGCGGCTGGTCGGTGCCCTATTGGGGCGACGACCTGATGGGCGAGGTCATCATGGAATCGATGGGAAAGGCCGACGCGGTGCTGCTCGGCCGAAAGACGTACGAGATCTTCGCTGGACACTGGCCGAAGGTCGGCGACGACGACCCGATGGCGGCAAAGTTGAACAGCGTCCAGAAGTACGTGGCTTCCAGGAGCCTCGACAGCGTGGACTGGCAGAACACGACCCTGATCAAAGGCGACGTGGCCGAAGAGGTCGCGAAGCTAAAAGACGAGAAGGCCGAGATCCAGGTCCCTGGTAGCCAGAACCTCATCCAGACGCTGCTCGAGCATGACCTCGTCGACGAGTACCGCCTCTGGTTCTTCCCCGTCGCGCTCGGAGCCGGCAAGCGACTCTTCGCCGACGGGACCATCCCGACGAATCTGAAGCTCGTCGACTCGAAGACCTCCAGCACCGGCGTGGCGATGAACACCTACGAGGCGGCCGGCCGACCCGACTACGGCTCGTTCGCTCTCGATCAGTAGGCGAGCGGATGGCGACTCCCACCCCCCAGGAGCTCGCGGCGATCGCGCGGACGATCATCGACTCGAACGACTACATGGTGCTGGCGACGGCCGACGAGAGCGGGCTGCCGTGGGCGTCGCCGGTGTGGTACGCGCCGGAGGAGTACCAGGAGCTCTTCTGGGTCTCGTCTCCCGAGGTCAGGCACTCGCGCAACCTCGCCGCGCGTCCGGAGCTCGGCATCGTGATCTTCGACTCGACCGTCCCCGTCGGAGCCGGGCAGGGCGTCTACATGTCGGCCGTCGCGGAGCAGCTCTCCGATGACGACCTCGACCGCGGCATCGAGATCTTCTCCCGCAGATCCGAGGCGCAGGGAGCGGAGGCATGGACGCGCGACCGGGTCGTCCCGCCTGCTCACCTTCGGCTCTATCGGGCCACGGTGTCGGAGCACTCGATGCTCGATCCCGCCGCAAGCCGTGACCAGCGGATACCAGTGACTCCGTAACTGTCGGGAACTCATCGTCCAGGTGTCGTCGAGCGCATCAGCTCGAGGATGTGGGGCAGCAAGGCGGCGTCCGCTTCGTAGAACGCCGAGATGTGAGAGTGGCCGGCGAGTGAGACGAACGTCGCGCCGGGGATCTCACGAGCAGCCCTCGCGGCATCATCGTGCATCTCGTCTGCCTCTCCCGCGCAGATCAGACACGGTACCCGCCACCTGCTGAGATCCTGCGAAATCGGCCCTTCGGCCGCGACGGATCGCCAGGCCGCTTCGAGTGCGGCAGGATCGTTCCTCTCGAGCATCCACGTTCGGTCCGGTTCAGGGAACCGAAAGTCGAGCCCCGACTCGAACGCTTCGACGAACCCGGTCATTCCGTCCCGTCGAGACGCGGCAATCGCAGCCGCGACGGCATGTGCAGTCGGCGAGCCGAGGTCCCAGGCGTAGGGTTGGTTGCCGCACAGAATGAGGGACAGGAGGCGCTCGGGTGCTAATTCGCCCAGCGCAAAACCGAGCCGCGCTCCCCATGAGGAGCCGAGGAAATGAGCGCGGTCAACCCTCAACGTGTCGAGAACTGCGACGGCGTCCGCCACCCGAGTGGACAACGCGTAGCTCTCGGCAGCCCGTGGTTTGTCGCTGCGCCCTTGACCACGGTGGTCGGCGAAGATCAGGCGAAAGTCGTCGCCCAGTGCCCCGGCGAGGGCCGACGCCTTCGGAACCTCGAGCGGATCCGCGAAACCCGTATACAGCAGGACAGCCGGCGCCATGCCCCCTGCGTCCTCGAAGTAGGTGCGGACGCCGTCCAGAGGATTCGTGGCGTAGGGCGTGGGCGCACTCCTCGTCGGGTTCCGCTACGGTCGCGCGCGACCGATGCAGTGGCAGGTGCCAACCTTCGCAGACGTGCTGGAAGCGCGTCGCCGCATCTCGCCGCATCTGCGCGCGACACCGCTCTTCCGCTACCCGCCGCTGGACGACCTGCTCGACGCGAGCGTCTTCGTCAAGCACGAGAACCACCAGCCGACCGGTGCGTTCAAGGTACGGGGCGGCGTCAACCTCGTCTCACAGCTGACGCCGGAGGAGCGTGAGCGCGGCGTCATCGCGGCCTCGACCGGAAACCACGGACAGTCGATCGCGTTTGCGGCCCGTCTCTTCGAAGCGCAGGCGACGATCTGCGTCCCCGAAAACGCGAACCCCGTCAAGGTCGCCGCGATGCAAGGCCTCGGCGCCGAGCTCATCTTCCACGGGCGGGACTACGACGACGCCCGCGAGCACTGCGAGCAGCTCGCGGAGGAGCGCGGTCACCGCTACGTGCACTCCGGCAACGAGCCGCTGCTGATCGCCGGAGTGGGCACCGAGACGCTCGAGATCGTCGAGGACGAGCCAGAGATCGACGTCATCGTCGTTCCGATCGGAGGCGGAAGCGGCGCGGCGGGCGCGTGCATCGTCGCGAAGGCGGTCAATCCGTCGATCAGGGTCGTCGGCGTGCAGTCGGAGGCCGCCCCGGCCGCATTTCGCTCGTGGACGGAGCACCGCCTGGTTGAGGATCGGATGGAGACGTTCGCAGAGGGTCTGGCGACGCGCACGGCATTCGAGCTCCCGATGTCGATCCTCTGGGAGCAGCTAGACGAGTTCATTCTCGTGAGCGATGACGAGATCCGCGAGGCTCAGGCGCTGATGATCGAGGCGACGCGCAACCTCGTCGAGGCTGCGGGCGCGGCTCCACTTGCGGCCGCCGTCCGACTGCGCGACCAGCTGACCGGGAAGCGGGTGGCGCTGGTCCTGAGCGGCGGCAACGCGAGTCGGGAGCAGCTGCTCGACGTCCTTGGCCGCGAGCATGCGCTGACCGCATAGCGTACGGCGGATGGACTACGTGAACCTGGGCCGGAGCGGGCTCCGCGTGTCGCGCATCTGCCTCGGGATGATGAGCTACGGCAAGCACGAAAGCCGCCCGTGGGCGCTGGACGAGAGCGAGGCGAAGCCGATCATCAAGCGCGCGGTGGAAGGCGGCATCACGTTCTTCGACACTGCCGACGTTTACAACGGCGGCCAGAGCGAGGTCGTCACGGGCCGGGTGCTGCAGCGGCTTTTCGGGATGCGCGAGGAGTACGTCGTCGCCACGAAGGTGCACGGCCGCACAATGCCCGGCCCGAACGGCCGCGGCCTCTCGCGCAAGCACATCCTGGCCTCGATCGACGCGTCGCTGGAGCGACTCGGGCTCGACTACGTCGACCTCTACCAGATCCACCGCTGGGATCCCCACACGCCGATCGAGGAGACGATGGAAGCGCTCCACGACGTCGTCAACGCGGGCAAGGCGCGCTACATCGGCGCGAGCAGCATGTACGCCTGGCAGTTCGCGAAGGCGCAGTCCGTCGCGAAGACGCAGTTCGCGTCGATGCAGAACCACTACAACCTCGTCTACCGCGAAGAGGAACGGGAGATGATCCCGCAATGCCTGGATCAGGGCGTCGCCGTCCTGCCGTGGAGCCCGCTGGCCCGTGGTCTGCTCGCCGGCAACCGCACGCGCGAGGGCGAGAGGCTGACGACCCGCGCCAAGACCGACGAGTTCGGCGAGAGCCTCTACACGCTGGAGATCGACTTCACCGTCGTCGACCGGGTAACCGAGGTCGCTGCGGCACGCGGGGTCTCGAGCGCACAGATCGCGCTCGCATGGCTACTGCAGAAACCCGGCGTGACCTCGCCGATCGTCGGCGCCACGAAGGTCGAGCACCTAGAGGACGCGATCGCCGCCGAAGCGCTCTCGCTGAGCGCGGAGGAGATCGCGCGGCTCGAGGAGCCGTACGTTCCGCACGCGATCTCGGGCCACTAGGCCGCGGCCGGCGGGATGTTCTGGTTGAGCCGGAAGAGGTTGGTCGGGTCGTAGCGGCGCTTGACGGCTGCGAGCCGGTCCCACGTTGGTCCCGGGTAGGCCTCGCGGACCCGCTCCTCGCCCTCGTCGCCGACGAAGTTGACGTAGACGCCGGCGTCACCCTGTTGCAACGCAGCCGCAAACTCGTTCACCCACGTCTCGTGCACCGGGCTCTCGTCAGCGCGCTCGTAGACCGCGCCGAGGGCGACCATGACCCGTCGCCCGCGGTGCGCGTACGCGGTCGCCTCCGCAGGCACGCGGGCCGCCGCCCCACCCAGCACACGAAGCTGCGCCACGGCCATCGGCGCGGTCGAAGCCTGGAGGTGGTCGAGGATCGCCTCCCCCATGTTCCGGTCTACTGCGTCGACGAACAGCGACCGCGCCACCTCCTGGGCGGGACCGGGGCCGTCTTCCCCGAACAGCCCGTAGATCTCCGGGTACGGCATCGGGCGCACCATGTCCGCAAGCGGCGTGGCCAGCGCCCGGAACGGCTCGTAGGCCCGCTCACCGTCCTCGATCTCTCCGGCGTAGGACATCAAGGCCATCACCACAGGCTTGCCGTGCGCATCCGTCGGTAGGAACGGCATCGGGGGCGCGACCATGATGTTGGCAATGGCCGACAGCTCCTCCGGCGCGGCCTCGGCCTCGGCGACGAACGAGGCGATGACTTCGGGCGTCGCCGGGAGGATCAACATGCCGCCGACGATCTTGTCGACCTGGTGCAGCCGGAACTGGAAACGGGTTGCGACGCCGAAGTTGCCGCCGCCGCCGCGAATCGCCCAGAACAGGTCCGGATGCGTGTCGGCGTCCGCATGCAGCAGCTCACCGTCGGCGGTCACAACCTCCGCGGCCAGTAGATCGTCGATCGTGAGGCCGTGCTTCCGCACCAGGAACCCGACACCGCCGCCGAGCGTGAGCCCTCCGATCCCGACCGAGCCGGTGTCGCCGAACCCGGTCGCCAGGCCATGCTCCCCTGCTGCGGCCGTGTACTGGGCTGCGGTCATCCCCGTTTGCGCCCAGGCGATGCGATGCTCGAGCGTCGATCTCGAGTGCCCGCATCTCTCGCGAGATCGAGGACGATCCCGCCCTCGGAGACGCCGTGGCCCGGCCAGGCTGTGGCCGCCGCTCCGGACGGCGAGCTCCGCCCCGGTCTCGCGTGCCAGCGAAACGACGCGCGCGACGTCAGTCGCGTCCAGAGGGCGGATGATGGCCGCCGGCCTGCGGTCGATGCTGCGGTAGAAAACGGCGCGTCCCTGCTCGTACCCATCGTCGTCGGGCCTGATCACCCGACCGTTGAGATCGGCGCGCAGCTGCTCGATCGATCTTGTGATGGTCATCTCCTGCATGGGGTCCCTTCCCGCTTCGCTCACTCGTTTGTCTTGTAGACGACGAGCGGCTCGGGAACTCATCGACGCACCGACCCGCCCGGGCGTTCTCGGGGTGGCACAGTGCTCGGCGAGCACGAGCCCGCCGAGACCTGAGAGCACATTGGATGACCCGTCACCTGTTGAGCGCTACCTCCGCCTGGGGCTGCAGCTCGGCCGCCACGTCGAGGGGATCGTCGACGCCTACTACGGCCCCGCAGAGCTGGCGGCCGCTGTGGACGCCGAGCCGCCGGTAGATCCCCGGACACTCGTCGCCGACACAGAGACGCTGCTCGACGAGCTCGAGGACGGCTGGCTACGCGACCAGGCGGCCGGCTTGCGCACCTACGCCGGCGTGCTGGCGGGGGAGTCCGGCTCGTACGCCGACGAGGTGGAGGGCTGCTACGGCGTGCGGCCGACCTACACCGACGAAGCCGTCTTCGCCGCCGCGCACGAGCGGCTCGAGGAACTGCTCCCCGGCGACGGGACGCTTGGCGAGCGCCACGAGCGGTGGGAAGCCTCGATGCGCGTGCCCGCCGAGCAGGTCGAGCGCATTGTGGTGACGGCGATCGACGAAGCCCGCGCCTGGACGCGCCGCCTGGTCGAGCTGCCGGACGGCGAAGGCGTCGTGCTCGAGATCGTGCGTGACAAGCCCTGGATGGCGTTCTGCGGCTACCTCGGCAACCTGCGCAGCCGGATCGCCGTCAACATCGACCTGCCGCTGTCGGCCATCGAGCTGCTCATCCTCACGCTCCACGAGACCTATCCCGGCCACCATGCCGAGCGCTGCTGCAAGGAGTACCTGCTCGTGCGCGGTCGCGGACTGCTCGAGGAAACGCTGGTGATGGTGCCGACGCCGCAGTCGCTCGTCGCGGAGGGGATCGCCGGGCTCGCACCGGAAGTGTTGCTCGAGGGCGACGGCGGGGCGGCGCTCGCCGCAGTCATGCACGACGCCGGTATCGAGCTCGATCTCGCCACCGCTCTCGCCGTTAGGCGGACCCTCGAGCCGTGCCGGTGGGCCGAGGTCAACGCGGCGCTGATGCTGGAGGGCGGCGGTTCGAGCGAGGCCGAGACGCAGGCATATCTCGAGCGCTGGGGTCTGATGACCCCGAAGCTCGCCGCGCACATGATCCGCTTCTTCACCGAGCCGACCTCGCGGACCTACATCGTCACCTACCCCGCTGGACGAGAGCTCTGCCGCTCGTACGTGGCAGGCGAGCCGGAGCGCTTCCGCCGCCTGCTGACCGAGCAGGTGCGTGTCCGCGAGCTGCTCGAGGCACGGGCCGCAGGCGCGCCGATCTCGTCGGGCCAATAGGCGTCGCGGCGCGACAGGCGGCGCCGACAGCTCGAGCTCGCCCGGGCGAGCCCAGCGTCTGTAATCGAGACTTGCGCCAGCTCTCTATACCCGGTATAGTACCCAGTATGCTCGTCGCCTGGAGCCACTCATGAGCGTTCCACATGCCCTCCTTGCCCTCCTGAGCGAGGGGCCGAAATACGGCCTGCGGCTTCAGAACGAGTTCGAGTCGCGGACGGGTGAGGTCTGGCCGCTCAACGTCGGGCAGGTCTACACCACGCTTCAGCGACTCGAACGGGACGGGCTCGTCGCGACCGACGACGGGGAGGGCGAGGGCTCGCGGAAGCGGTACAGGATCACGTCCGCCGGCGATCGCGAGCTGACCGACTGGCTCCGCACTCCACCTGACCTAGTGCCGCCCCCGCGCGACGAGCTCGTGATCAAGGTGCTCGTTGCCCTGCAGGTCCCCGGGACCGACGTCCACGAGATCCTGCAGGTGCACCGTCGGCACGTGATCGAGGTCATGCAGCGCTACACCCGCGTCAAGGCTGCGGCCGACGAGGACGACACGGCGTTGGCGCTCGTCGCCGATGCCGAGCTCTTCCGACTCGAGGCGATCGTCCGCTGGCTCGATGCCGCCGACGTCCGCTTGAAGCAGCGGCCGTCCCCGGCGCCGGCAGCGGTGACCGACCTGCCTCTCGAACCAACTCAACCGATGGAGGTCTCGCAATGAGCGCACTCGAACTGCGCCGGGTATCGAAGACTTACGGCTCTGGGCCGACCGAGGTGCGCGCGCTCCGCGACGTCGAGCTCTCGGTCGAGCGCGGCGAGTTGGTCGCGATCATGGGGCCGAGCGGCTCCGGCAAGAGCACGCTCTTGACGATCGCCGGCAGCCTCGAGCAGCCGTCGAGCGGCCAGGTGTTGGTCGACGGCGTCGACCTCGCGAGCGTCTCGCGCTCGGAGCAGGCGCAGATGCGACGCCGGTCGATCGGCTATGTCTTCCAGGACTTCAATCTGCTCGCAGGGCTGACGGCGCTCGAGAACGTCACCCTGCCCCTCGAGCTCGACGGCATCCGCGCCAGAGCCGCCCGCGCGACGGGCCTCGAGGCGATGGAGGAGCTCGGTGTGGCCGACCGTGCCGATCGCTACCCCGACGAGCTGTCGGGCGGCGAGCGCCAGCGTGCTGCGATCGCCCGAGCGATCGTGGGCGAGCGCGGGTTGCTGCTCGCCGACGAGCCGACCGGCGCTCTCGACTCCGTGAACGGCGAGGCCGTCATGCGCCTGCTGCGCGCCGCCACGCAGCGGGGGGTCGCCGGTGTCGTCGTCACCCACGAGGCGCAACTCGCATCTTGGGCCGACCGCGTCGTCTTCCTGCGCGACGGCCACATCGTCGACCAGACGGTCGCACCGCCTGGCCCGGAGTCGCTCCTCGCTGCCGGTGACCGGCGATGACTACGCTCGCGCAACGCTCGGCGTTGCAACGACCGAGTCGCGGCGGAATTGCCGCGCGCCGCCCGCTGATCCGCTGGGCCTGGCGCCTGTTCCGCCGCGAGTGGCGCCAGCAGCTCCTGGTGGTGACGCTCCTCACCGTCGCTGTCGCTGCCGCAATCGGCAGCATCACGATCGCCTACAACTCAGTTCCCGCCGACAACAGCGACTTCGGCTCGGGCAACCAAGTGCTCACGTTCGACGGCGCCGATCCGCGAAAGCTCCAGGCGGGACTCGACGCCGCCAAGAAATCGTTCGGAACGATCGACGTGATCGGCCATCGCTCGGTGCCTGTCCCCGGCAGCGTCGAAAAGGTGGATTACCGGTCGCAAATCCCCGGCGGCGCCTACGGCGGCGAGCTGCTCACGCTGCGCCGCGGCAACTACCCGGTGCGCCCCGGCCAGGTCGCCGTCACCGACGGGGTGGCGGAGTCTCTGCGGCTCGAGATCGGGTCAACCTTGGCGCTCGACGGGCGACGACGAACCGTCGTAGGCATCGTCGAGAACCCGAGCAAGCTGAGCGACGAGTTCGCTCTCGTCTCCCCCGCTTCCGCCAGCCCGGACCACGTCGATGTTCTCGTCGGAACGACGGAAGTGCCCGAGTCCTTCATGCAATCCCAGGATGACCGCTCCCGCTCGGCCTGGGCGGGCTCCATGGTTAGCGGAAGCGACGTCAGCGGTGCGGCAGAGACGTTGCTGATGTTCTCCGTGGCCACCGTCTTCCTCCTCCTTGCTTCGCTGGTTGCCGCCGCAGGGTTCGCAGTCGTCGCGCAGCGACGGCTCCGCCAGCTCGGCATGCTCGCTGCCGTCGGCGCCACGGAGAAGCACCTCCGTCTCGTGCTGTTGTGGAACGGCGCCGTCGTCGGGACGCTCGCCGCATTCATCGGGACCATCGCGGGTCTCGCGCTCTGGGTCGTTTTCGCCCCGACTCTCGAGTCGGCGGTCGACCATCGCATCGACCCGCTCAGCCTTCCCTGGGCTCTGATCGCGCTGGCCATCGTCCTCGCAGTCGTCGGGGCAACGGCCGCTGCCTGGTGGCCAGGGCGAACGATCGCCCGCCTCCCCGTCATGCTCGCGCTCTCGGGGCGACCGCCCAAGCCGAGGCCCGCACGCCACTCGGCGATCGCGGCCGCAGCGCTGATTGCGGTCGGCATCGGCAGTCTCGCCCTGTCAGACCGGGACCGCCCACTGCTCATCATCGCCGGGCTCGTGGCAACGATCCTCGGCACGCTGCTCCTGGGTCCATTGGCGATTCGCCTCTTCGTCCGGACGGCCGGGCACGCTCCGATCGCCGTGCGCTTGGCGCTGCGAGACCTCGCCCGCTACCAGGCCCGCTCCGGTGCGGCACTCGCCGCCATCACTCTTGCTCTCGGCATCGCCGCGACCGTCGTCATCATCGCGGCGGCCGAGGAGAAGCAGTCAGCCGGCGAAGCGCCCAACCTGTCCAACCGGCAGATCCGCGTGTACACCGGTGCTACGCCGGAGCCGGACTTCGTCCCGATCCAGACGCCCGCCCAGCTCGAACGAATGGCTGCCGGCGTCCGCCGACTCGCGGCGGATCTCGACGACGCGGCCGTGATCCCCCTCCACAGCGCCGTCCAACCGGGCGAACAGCCCGGAGTCATCGACGGCATCCGAGTCCTCGACGCGGAAACTCTCTCACGGAAGACCGATGACCCTGAGAGCGTGCGGGGAGGGTCAATCTTCTGCCCGGCCCCTCCACCAGCGAGCTGCTACGTCGCCGAATCGCGCCTCTACGTCGCCACGCCCGCCCTGCTCAGGTACCTCGGAATCGACCCATCCGTGGTCGATCCGAGCACGGACTTCGTGGTCGACCCGGCCGTCCGGACGAACGAGCTCGTCACTGTCAGCATGGAGAGGACGTCCAAGTCACTCCTCAGAGAACCAAAGGTGACCGAACATGCCGTCACGAACGTCCTGAGGATCGGCAGCCGGAAGCTCTTCGGCTCTCCGAGCGGACAAACCGCCCTTGCGACGACCTCCTTCATCACGCTCGACGGTCTTCGCCGACGCGGCTTGAGTCAGATTCCGTCCGGGTGGCTCCTCGAGTCGAGCCGGCCGCTGACGAGCGAACAGATCGCCGACGCCCGCGACCTCGCTGCCGCCGGCGGCCTGACGATCGAGACCCGACGCGAGAGCGCTTCCTTCACGACGGCCATCGCCATCACAACGGCCGCAGGCGCCCTCCTCGCGCTCGCGATCCTCGCCATGACCGTCGGGCTGATCCGCAGCGAGAGCGCCGGCGATCTCCGCACCCTGACCGCGACCGGAGCAACCAGCAGGATCCGCCGAACGCTGACGGCCGCCACTGCCGGCGCACTCGCCCTCCTGGGCGCGCTCCTCGGCGTCGCCGGCGCCTATGTCGCGCTCGGGGCGACGTACTTCGACAAGCTGGACTATCTCGGGCGGGTACCGGTGCTCTACCTCGTCCTGATGGTCGTGGGTATCCCTGTGGCGGCCGCCGCGGCCGGTTGGCTCCTCGCCGGCCGCGAGCCGCCCACCATCGCCCGGCCCGCTATCGAGTGACCGGCCGCTAGATCTCAGCGGCCGGCGTCCGCTGCGAGAGCCTGGAATTCCGGACGAGGTACCTCCTTCTCGCGCAAGCAGGAGCGAAAGCCGCGGCCGGCGAGGGCGGCGCGGCCTGGAGGTCGTCGAGCCAGCTCAGCCGCGCCTGGGGATTGCGTTGAGCCCCGACGGGAGATACTGCTCGGGGATGTCGCGTGGGGAGTACCTGCTGGCCGACCAGCCCTCGGAGTTGGAGCGCCTCCAGCTGCAGTCGCGCGTGTGGGAACCCAGCGGCCGGCGACTCCTCACGAAGGTCGGCGACGGATCCGGTCTACGCGCCCTGGACGTCGGCTGCGGAGCCCTGGGCTGGCTTCGGATCCTCAGCGAGTGGGTCGGCCCCTCCGGCCAGGTAGTAGGCGGCGACATAGACGAGCATCTGCTCGATGCCGCCCGTTCCTTTTTGGAGGCAGAAGGGATCGCCAACGTGGAGCTCGCCGTCGATGATCTTTTCGACAGCAAGCTGGAGCCCGAGTCTTTCGATCTCGTCCATGCCCGCTACGTGATTGCTCCGCTTGGACGCGGCCGTGAGCAGGTGGCATCGCATCGGCGGTTGGTCAGGCCCGGTGGCTCACTTGTTCTGGAGGAGTGGGACTTGGGCTCGTGGCATTTCAACCCCCCCGCCCCGGCGGCCGAGCGACTGATCCGATTGCTCTCGGAGATTTTTGCCCTCCTCGGGGGCGAGGCGGGCCGCGGGCTTCCGGAACTGCTCCGCGAAATCGGCATTGAGGAGCCCGAGATAGACGCGCACGTCATCGCGCTCAAACCTGGCCACCCCTATTTGCAGCTGCCACTTCAGTTCAGCGTCGCGCTCGAATCGCGACTGCTTGAGACACTCAGCGAGGACGAGCTCGCCTCGATACGCCGGGAGGCCGAAAGCGAGTTGGCCGAACCGGGCCGCTGGGGCACTACGTTCACGCTCATCCAGTCCTGGGGCCGACGGCCCTGACGGAGGACGTCATGGATCTCGACGAGCTGGTCGTTCATCCGTGGACGGTGCAAGCGCGACGTGCCCACCTTCGTTCGCGGCTCCGGTAGCCTCGCCGAGCGCGCTTGGCACTCCCGACCCCGCGATGGGCTCGACGTGTACTCGCACATGATCGTGCCCGACGAGGTCGATCCTGAAGTCTTCAAGCGGCTGCTTACTGGCGCGTTCCCGGCTCTCGAACGCGCTCCTCGTGATGCACCGGTGATGCACTGAAAGGTGTCCTAGAATGGGAAAACCCCGCATTTGCGGGGCTTTCCTTTAGCAAGCCTGTAAGCCGGATTCTGTCGGGGGTGACCATCTCTCTAGGCCGCCGGTTGCCCGACGGCTCGAGCAGCGCACCCGGCTCCTCGGCGGGCCGCCTCGACGGAGCCTGCTTCGCTTTGCACCGGACGGGGTTTGGAAGCCGCCGCGTCACCGCGGCGCTGGTGGGCTCTTACCCCACCTTTTCACCCTTACCCTAGGCGTCTCCGGAGAGTTTTCGCCTCGGGCGGTCTCCTTTCTGTGCCACTTTCCGTCGGCTTTCGCCGCCTGGGATTTCCCCAGCGTCCTGCCCTGCGGTGTCCGGACTTTCCTCGAACCGGCTCGCGCCGGCCCGCGGTCACCCGGCCTGCAGCCCTAATTGTAGCCCGGGTTCGCCCGCGTTTCGGTCGCGAATCGCGAGCCCGCACTCGGGACATTCGACTTCTCCGTGACGATGCAGCACGAACTCACCGCAGACGAGACACTCGAGGCTCACCCCGCGCATCAGCGCGAGCAACTCCTGATCGAGCGTGCGGTTGAGGGAGTGGATCTCCGTCATGCCAGTGCTCGGAAGACCCCGATGACCTTCCCGAGGATCTGGACGTGGTCGGCGTAGATCGGCTCGAGCGCGTCGTTCTCGGGCTGGAGCCGGACGCGGCCGTCCTCCCGGAACAAACGCTTGACGGTCGCCTCTTCCGCCGTCTCGTCGTCCCCCGCCAGGGCGACGACGATCTCGCCGTCCCGCGCATCCTGCGCGCGCTGGACGACGACGAAGTCACCCTCGAGGATGCCGGCGTTCACCATCGAGTCGCCCTTGACGCGAAGCAGGAACTCCTCGCCGCCGCGCGAGAGCGGCTCCGGGACACTGAGGTAGTCCTCGACGTTCTGCTCGGCGAGGAGCGGCCCGCCGGCCGCGATCTCCCCGACGAGCGGCAGCTTGTGGACGTCCGAACGCGCGTCCGCGGACTCGCGTCGGCGATCGGTGAGCTCGAGCGCGCGCGGCTTGGTCGGGTCCCTGCGCAGCAGGCCCGCTCGCTCGAGCTGGGCAAGGTGTGCGTGAACCGTCGACGGCGATCGGAGGCCGACCGCTTCGCCGATCTCACGCACGGTGGGCGGGTAGCCGTGCTCGTCGACGAATTCCCGCAGGTAATCGAGGATCGCACGCTGACGTTCGGTCACCATCGGGCCTCCTTCCGCGAACATGTGTTCGATCACGGTAGCGAGGCGCCCGGACGGCGTCAAGAAAACGGACCGAGAGAAAGGCCCCTCGCGGGGCCCGATGCGCTGGAGAGGACTTGAACCTCCACGGGCCGCAAAGCCCACAAGGCCCTCAACCTTGCGCGTCTACCAATTCCGCCACCAGCGCGCGCGGTCAGTGTAGCCGCGCCCGGTTTCAGTCGAGGAGTCGGAAGAGCAGGACCGTGTTCAGCGCGAACACCGCCGCGACGACGATCGTCAGCCTCGTCAGGTTGCGCTCGACGATGTGCGTGCCGCCCTGCGACTGCGGGACGAAGCCCATCCCACCCAGCCCGGCTTCGCGCCCGGAGTGCATCAGCACGAGCGTGATGAGCGCCAGCGAGATGATGAAGTGCCAGAAGACGAGGACCCCGAGCAGCATTCGGCCGTCGAGGATAGCAACGGCCTAGCGCTCGGCCAGCCCGCGGATCTCGTCGACGAGATCGTTCGCGATCCGGTCCTTCGTCAGGTAGCCGCCGGCGCCCGCCGTTCGAGCGTTGTCGATCTCTGCCACGGTCGTTCCGCCCGTGAGGATCAGGATGCTGGCGGCCGGGTCGTTTTCCCGGATCTCCCGTGTCGCGTCGATGCCGTTCATGATCGGCATGCTGATGTCCATGACGATCACGTCCGGATTGAGCTCCGCGGCGAGCCGCACGCCCTCCTCGCCGTCGGCCGCTGTGCCGACGATCTCGAAGCCCTGCTCTGCGCCGAGCATCGCTTGGACCATTTCGACGAACAGGGGTTCGTCGTCCACGATCAGGAGGCGGATCGGTGCTGCGAGCTGGGTCATGACTGAAGCGGCAGATTCCATACTATTGACTCCGATTTTGCGAATTTTAAGAGTAGCTTCTTATGGAATCCGACGCGCGTGAACGAATTCAGAAGCTGCTCGTAACCGGAGACAACCGGCTCAAGCAGGGCGTGACTCCAGACAAGGTCCGCGGCTCGTACGAACAGGCGCTCGCCCTCGCTCGCGAGGCGGGCATCGAGGAAACGATCAGGCCGCTGGTCGAGCGCCGTCTTGCCGACCTCGAACGGCTCGCAGGAGGATCTCCTCCACCTTCTCCGCCTGACGCCTGACGTCGTGCGCCTCGGCGGCCAGGCGGGCCGCGCGATTCGGGCGCGGAAGCGCTGCGGCGGTCGCCAGGGCGCGTGCCAGCTCCTCCTCGTCCGCCGGGTCGACGAGGACCCCTGCCTCCGGAGTGACGAACTCCGGCGGACCGCCCACCCGCGTCGCAACGACCGATCGCCCGGAGGCCATTGCTTCGAGCACCGCCAGCCCGAACGGCTCGATCAGGCTCGGCTGGCAAAGAACGTGCGAGCGGGCGTACCACTCTGGAAGCTCGTCATGCGAGACCCTCCCGAGGACTGTGGCCCCGTGCCGCCCTTCGACCTCGCCGCGAAGCGGGCCGTCGCCGACGAACGTCAGCGTTCCCTCGCCCAGCCGTCCGAACGCATCCGCGAGCCGAACGACGTTCTTTCGCTCGATCAGGGACCCGACGCAGAGGAACCGCGTTGGCCCCTCCGCCGGAGCCTCCACGCGAAAGCGCTCGAGATCGACGCCGCAGTCGACGACCTCTACCTTCCCCCGCGCGCCGGGAACCTTCGCCTCGAGCTCGCGGCGAAGGTAGTCGGAGACCGCGACCACCGCGGCGGCGCGACGGACGACCAATCGCGTCGCCGACCGGACGCCCGGAACCGCGCCGATGTTGGCGACGTCCTGGCCGTGGGCGGTGACGACGAGCGGCGCACGCGAGGCGAGCGCTCCGAGCAGGCCCGCCGGAACGAGGAAGTGCGCGTAGACGACGTCGGGCCGGAAGCGGCTCGCCGCGGCGAGCGTCTCGCGGGCCAGCCGTAGGTAGCGGGCCTTCCCACCGGCGCGGCGATCGATCACGGCCCGCTCGAACTGATGTCCGCGCCGCCGGAGCTCCGCTTCGACCTGCTGAACGAACACACCCAGATCAGGGTCCTCCGGACCCGGATACATCTGCGAGACGAGCAGGATGCGCACTCAGGCCGGCGCTACGTGCGGCCGGCGATGCTTCGTGCAAAGCGGGCCGCGCCGACGCCCGCGGCCGTCAGTGATGCGATCGCCAGCCCGACCAGGTTCGTCGTCGTGCACGTGCGGCAGACGTTGCAGCAGGCAGGGACAGCCGGACCGTACTCGGCGGCGCGATTCGCGATCGGAGCCACCCGAACCGAGAGCCGCTGCAGCATGCGTCGAAGTCTAGAGCTACCCGGCTCGCTTCCTAGGTCATGTCACCTGTGATCCAGGGATCGACACCGGGGTCGCCGCCCTGGGCTGCGCTCCGCAGCCGCTCGAGGTAGTGATCCCAGCCGTGGGCGTGCGACTGGACGGCCTCCTCGGCCGGCAGGTCGCGGTGGGTGAACCGCAGCAATGTCCCTTCGCCCTTCGGAACGAGCTCGATCTCGATCGTGCTAGTCCCGGGCGGCACCGACTTGTTCATGCCACCTGGCTCCCAACCCCAGGTGTAGACGAGCCGCCGAGGCGGATCCAGCTCCAGAAACTCGCCGCGAGCCGTGTTCCCGGGGATGACCTCGACCTGGTACAGACCTCCCGGCCGTGCGTCGAACGACGCGTTGAGCCCCATCCAGCGCGTTGCCTTCTCGGGGTCGACGAGAAACTCCCACACGGTCTCCGGGGCTGCGTCGATGGCGATTTCCCGCTGCAGGGCGTTGATCTCAGTGGCTGCGTCCACGCTTCTTCCTCTCCTCTCGTTCTGCTTCGGCTTTGAGTACTTCGAGGCGGTCGTCCCAGAAGCTCTCGAGGAACGACCTGACCGGCACCAAGCCTTCCGGCCTCGCCCGGTAGAGCCGCCGGGTGCCGTTGCGTCGCTCGTTCACGAGCCCCGCCTCCTTGAGGACATTCAGATGCTGCGAGACCGCCGGTCTGCTCACGTCGAAGTGCGCCGCGATCTCACCCGCCGACAGCTCGCCGTCGCGAACCAGAGTGAGGATCTGGCGTCGGTGCGGCGCTGCGATCGCTCTCAGGACGGCCTCCACGCGCCGAGTGTAAGCAATCCTTACGTAAGTGTCAACTTAAATTCGTCTGTGGGCTACGCGCGCTGCGCGTCGTAGGTGCCGAACTCCTCGCGGAGGACGTCGCAGATCTCGCCGACCGTGCCGCGGGCCTGGAGCGCGTCACGCATCGGCGGCAGGAGGTTCTCCTCGCTCTTCGCCACGCGACGGACTTCCTCCAGCGCGCGCCGCACCTGTTCGCGATCACGCTCGGCGCGCACCCGCCCGGTCCGCTCGAGCTGCCGCCGCTCTGCCTCGGGGTCGAGCCGATGGAGCTCGATCGGTTCCGTCTCGTGCTCCTCGTAGCGGTTAACGCCAACGACGACGGCCTCGCCGCGCTCCACAGCCTGTTGGTAGCGGAACGCCGCGTCCTCGATCTCGCGCTGCACGAAGCCCTGCTCGATCGCCTCGACGGCGCCGCCCAGCTCGTCGATCCGCTCGATCAGCTCCCACGCTCGCTCCTCGAGCTCGCTCGTCAGCGCCTCGATGAAGTAGGAGCCGCCGAACGGGTCGGCGGTGTCGGTCCCGCCGGCCTCGTGGGCGAGGATCTGCTGGGTCCGGAGCGCGATCTTGGCCGAGCGCTCGGTCGGCAGGGCGAGCGCCTCGTCGAACGCATTCGTGTGGATCGACTGCGCCCCGCCCGCGACCGCGGACAACGCCTGGATCGCAACCCGGACGATGTTGTTCTCCGGCTGCTGCGCAGTCAGCGTCGAGCCGCCGGTCTGGGCATGGAAGCGCAGCGCCTGGGCCTTCGGATTCGTGGCCCCGAAGCGGTCGCGCATGATCCGCGCCCACAGGCGGCGCGCCGCGCGGAACTTCGCGATCTCCTGGAAGAAGTGGTTGTGCGCGTTGAAGAAGAACGAGAGGCGCTCGCCGAACTCGTCGGGTGAAAGCCCGGCTGCGACCGCGGCCTCGGCATAGGCAATGCCGTTGGCGAGCGTGAAGGCCAGCTCCTGGACGGCGGTCGCACCCGCCTCCCTGATGTGGTACCCGGAGATCGAGATCGTGTTGAAGCGCGGGAGCCGGTCGTGGCAGTACGCGAACAGGTCGGTCGTGATCCGCATCGTGGGCTTCGGCGGGAAGATGTAGTTCCCGCGCGCGCAGTACTCCTTGAGCACGTCGTTCTGGACGGTGCCGCGGAGCTGGTCGCCGGAGACACCCTGCGCCTCGGCGACGAGCTCGTAGAGCAGAAGCAGGAGCGCTGCGGGCGCGTTGATGGTCATCGACGTCGAGACCTCTCCGAGTGGGATTCCGTCGAGGAGGAGCTCCATGTCGGCGATCGAGTCGATGGCGACGCCGGTCCGGCCGACCTCGCCGACCGCGCGGGGGTCGTCGGAGTCGTAGCCGAGCTGGGTCGGAAGATCGAAGGCGACCGAGAGCCCGGTCTGGCCGCGGTCGAGCAAATAGCGAAAGCGCGCGTTCGTCTCCTCCGCCGAGCCGAAGCCGGCGTACTGCCGGATCGTCCACGGGCGGCCCCGGTACATGTCCTTGTACGGGCCCCGCGTGAACGGGTACTCGCCGGGCGCCTCGAGCTCGAGGCCGTCCACGTCGTCCCCGGTGTAGACGGGCTTGATCTCGATCTCGGAGTCGGTTTCCCGCTTGTCCTCGGCGGTCGCCATGGGAGGAATCGTACGTCCGCCCCTATAACTGAGTGGTATGCGGCTCGTGGTTGTGGTCGCGGTGGCTGTTGGGGCGCTCCTCGCGGGTGCTCCTGCGTGGGGCGCGCAGATCTCGCTCTCGTCCGACCATCGGGTCGCCCGCTACGACGACTCCGTCCGCTTCAAGGGGACGCTGGCGACGCCGGATCCGCAGCAGGTGCAGCTCCTCCGCGACGGCGTCGTGGTCGCTTCGGCCGTCAGCGAGCGGCGGCGCGTTTTCGTTCGACCTCCGGGCGCGGCGCGCCGGTCGGTTCGTTGCCCGCAGCCTGCTCGGCGACTCGGCGCCCGTCGCGTTGCGGGTGAAGCCGCGACTGCGGAGCCGCACGGTCGGGACACGCCGGATCGGCCACCGCATCCTGGTCGTCGGCCGATTGCTTCCTGCGCGATCCGGGCGCCTGCTCCTGACATTCCGTGGCCGCCGGGCTCCGGCTCGCGTCGGCGCCGACGGGCGCTTCCGCATTCGGGTTCCGGCCGCCTGGGGGCCGAACGTCACCGGTCGAGTCACCCTCCGCCCTTCACGCGGGTACGTCACCGTCTGGCGGCGCGTGCGCCTACGGCTCGCGTATCCGAGCCTGCGGATGGGCTCGCACGGCGCGTCGGTGCTCGCCCTGAAGCAGCGGCTCTCGGAGCTCCACTATGCGCTCCCGGGGGTCGATGCAGGGTTCGGGTACCGCACGTACGAGGCGGTGCTCGCGTTCCAGAAGGTTCATTGGCTCCCGCGCACGGGCCAGGTCGGACCGGCCGAGTGGCGCGCGCTGTGGCGGGCATCGGCGCCGCGTCCCCGAGTCGGCGCCGGCGACTACCTCGAGGTCGACAAGTCCCGGCAGGTCGTGATGGAGGTGCGCGCCGGCAAGGTCGAGCGAGTCATCCACGCCTCCACCGGCGCGACTGGGAACACGCCGGTCGGGACGTGGCACGTCTACCGCGAGGTCTTCGGTTGGGACTGGGTGCTCTACCACCCGATGTACTTCCTCCGCGGCTTCGCGATCCACGGGTATCCGGAGGTACCCCCGTGGCCGGCGAGCCACGGCTGCGTACGGATCCCGCTGTGGATCGCCTCGTCGCTCCGCGACCGGTGGGGCTACGGGTCCGTCGTGCGCGTCTACGCGTGAGGGTTCGCGTCCGGCTTGTTCGCGGGACTGCGCGAGCGCGCAGGCTGGGGCGAGCGGGAGGTGGAGGTCTCCGGTGGGCGTCTCGGCGACGTCTGGGCCGCGCTCGGGCTGGGCGAGGAGCCTGCGGGGCTGCTTTACGCCGTCAACCAGGAGTACGCGGAGCGTGACCGAGAGCTGGCCGAGGGCGACGAAGTCGCGGTGATTCCGCCGGTGTCGGGCGGCGCGTTCCGGCTCGTCGACGGGCCGATCGACCTCGCCGCAGTGATCGCGGAGGTCGAGGACGAGCAGGCCGGCGCGATCGCGACCTTCCAGGGAACCGTGCGTCGACAGTCGCGTGGTCGGACCGTGATCGCGCTCGAGTACGAAGCGTACTGCGGAATGGCCGAGAAGGTGATGGCCGAGATCGCCGAGGGCGTGAAGTCGCGGTACGAGCTGTGCGAGGTGGCGGTGACCCACCGGGTCGGGCACGTGCGAGGTCGGCGAGGTGTCCGTCGCGATCGCGGTGTCGGCTCCGCACCGACACGACGCGCTCTCAGCGTGCCGCGACGTCATCGACGAGCTGAAGGAACGAGTCCCGCTCTGGAAGAAGGAGCTCTACGAGGGCGGCGAGGAATGGATCGGCCGCGGCTCGTGAGCGAGCCGAGCCAGGTCGCCTGCGCTGCATCGATGCGCCAGGACCGTGAGGTCCTGGCGCCATCTCCTCACTTCGGCTGAGCGTGCGGATCAGAGGGGTCACGGAGGTGCTGCTGCAACGCAGACCTGAGCCGGTCTGGCACGACGTTGTCCGAGACCGTCATGCGGCGACACCCGCTCGGCCGTGATCCCAGCTCCGAACTCCAGAAGTCGGCGCGTCCGCGCCACGGGTCATGATGAGCCTCGCCCGTATCCCGTCTATCCGCGTGCCTCGGAAACGTTGGCCGTAGCAGCGCGGCACGTTTGCGAACGATCCGCGTCTGCAAGCGCTGAGGTGCACCGGCCCGAAGTTGATGACGACGTCCCTGGATCGGCCAGGGCGGCACTGCGGCGGTCCAGTGAACTCGACGCTTGCAGCTCGAAGCCGACGGACGTGACCCCACGCTTGGTCGTCCCGAGCTACCGAGCGTCGCTCTTGTCGCCCTTGTCTTCCGGTAGCCCCGTCCTGCCAGGCGGGCCCGGGTGCCCGGTTGCGCCAGGTCGACCGCGAAGACCCTTGCGGCCCGGCCACGCACCCGCGCCCCACGAACTCTGAAGTCGATCGGCCTCAGCGACTTGTTCTTCACGTCGGCGCCCGTGATCGAGCTGTTCTTGATCTGGTTGCCGGTGATCAACGCGGATGTGGTCGCGACGGCCGTTCCCGTCAGCGCCACGAACAGTGCGAGCATCGCGACCACCATCGCCGGTGACACGCGCACGAGTCTCATAAGCGTTTGCTTCACGAGATTCTCCTCCCGTCAATTCGATTGCCTTCATGCCAAGACGGGCGAGGCCCGGTTTCTTCCGGCGGATGCGCGCATCGGCTGACACGGCCGCTGCGCCTTTGGCAAATTGCGAGGATGCGCGGGTGGATGACGAGACGCCCGGCTGGTGCCGCAACCTGATCGAGGCCGGGCGGCTTCAGCCCGGCGAGCAGGTGTTCGTGATGGTCGACGAGCCGCTCGTCGAGCAGGGTTCTCAGCTCGCCGAGGCGGTCAGGCAGGCCGGTGGGCAGCCGCGGCTCGAGCTCTGGGCCGGGCCAGACCGGCCGCTCGCAGCACGCGCCGCCCGGCGTGATCGAGGGCGCGAAGGAGGCGACGCTCTGCTTCTTCCTCTCGCAGGCAGCCGCGCGGTGATGAAGCTGGCGCCCGGTTCGAGGTGCTCGAGACAATGACCGGCCACGGCGGCCGGCAGATCTACCTCGGCCTGATCACGCCCGAGCTACTGGAGGGCGAGCTCTCGCGAGCCGCAGCCCGAGCTCGAGGAGCCGGCTCGTCGGCTGCTCGCCGAGCTCGAAGGGACGAAGGAGATCCGGATCCGGGGACGCGCCGGCACCGACCTCACGCTCCGCGTCGACGGCCGCCCGTGGCTGAGCGACGCGCTGCCGCTCGAGGCCGGCGGGGGTGCCAATTTCCCCGGCGGAGAGGTCTTCGTCGCCCCACTGAAAGACGGCGCTGACGGCGTCCTCGTCGCCGACCTGACGGTTCCCTACACGGTCGAAGGCCTCGTCGACGAGCCGGTCACGCTCCGGTTCGAAGCCGGCCGCGTGACCTCGATCGAGGGCGGCCGCGCCGCTCAGATGCTCCGCGATCTCGTCGCCAACGCCGGTGAGGGCGCCGACGTGATCGCCGAGCTCGGGATTGGCCTCCACCCCGGGCTCGCCCCGCGCGGCCACACGATGCTCGACGAGAAGGCAGCGCACACGGCGCATGTCGCAATCGGACGGAATACGGGGTCGTACGGCGGCGACAATGAAGCCGCGATCCACGTGGACTGCATCTTCTCCGAGCCCGACGTGGAAGCCGACGGACGCCCGATCGACCTCCCCTACTCCTAGCCGCTACGAGGCTAGCTCGAATCCTTCTCCGGCGAAGTCCCGGTCGAAGGCGAACGCGATGCCGATCCGCAGACGGCGCATGACCTCGAAGGTCACTCTGTCGACGAGGGAAAGCCGTGGGCCAGCGAGAAAGGCGGACACGGCGAGCTCGTGCGTCTCCTGGTCGACCCAGACGATCTCGATCGGTCGGAGCAAGCGCGTGTGGAGGTCACGGACAGCGTCGTGCCCGAGTCTGTGGTGGACGACAGCCGTTGTCTCGACGACGGCGTAGTTGTGCGTGACCAAATGCTCCGCAGCGAGACCGGTGAGATTGCTTGGAGCGGACGCGTGATTCTCATCCTGCTCGCTGAGCAGCACGAAGAGCGCGGAGGTATCGACTAGCGTCGCCAGTCTTCGTACGCGTCCGCGAGGTAGTCGTCGTGTCTGGTGGAGACGTCGGTTGCGCCGTCGACGTCGCGGTACTTGCCGATCACAGAGAGCGCGAGCGCCCAATCGTCCGCGCGCCGATCCTCTGCGAGCGCGCGATCAACTGCATCGCGGATGAGCGCAGCGATGGAGACGCCGCGCTCGGCCGAGGCCAGCCGCAGTCGCGTCATCTGCTCATCGGTGAGTTGGATCTGCGTTCGCACCATGCCATCTAGGTGTATCTGATTACAGCGCCAGGCCGTGTATCGGACGGCTACTGAGCAACCACCGCGGCGCCCGCGATCAGGCACCGGGCCGCTCCGCCAACCGAGTACTGCTCGACGAGGAAGTCGACGGTGACGACGGTGGAGCCGGTCGGCGCTCGGTACACGAGCGTGCCGACGGCGTCGTCGTCGTCCGCCCCGACGAAATCGAAGCCGTCAGTCGTGTCGAGATCGTCGTCCTCGTCGTAGGCGACCGTGTCCGGCGTTCCGGCCGCGACGATCGAGGCTCGCGCCCTGGCGTTGTTCGTGGTCGAGGCCGCCTCCAGCGACAGATCGCCGCCGGCGCTGCAGGCGCCCCTGAGCACGAGGCCGCCGAGGCTCAGGATCTGCGTCTCGGCCGTGGCCACCGGCACGTCGAACGAGATTCGCTCGGCGCCCGGGCCGGATGGCCCGGCCGGCCCAGCTGGCCCCGCGAGGTCCCGGAGCGCCCGGCTCACCAGCCGGCCCTTGCGGACCCGCCGGTCCCAGCTGGACCCACGGGACCGCGCTCGCCCGGAAGCCCACGCGGACCGATCGGCCCGCGCCGACCGCGGGGCCCGCGGATGAGCTTCGACTTCGGCTTCTTCTTGGCCTCCGGCGCCTCCACCGCGCCGGCCGTCGCGGCGATGCCGCCGCCGAACGGAACTGCGACGGCGGCGACGAGCAGCGCCACGAGCGCTGAGCGTCTGTACACGGGTCCTCCTCGGGTCGACTGCGTCTGCGCTTCTGGTCTAGCCGCTGCGGCGCTCAGCCACGGCAGATTGCGCGCATTAGGCGCACATTCGGCCTGCTTTCGACACAGAGGGCCGGAGCTACGATGGGCCGGTGAGCCAGCTGACGCCAGAGCACGAGAGCCGCGAGCGATCCGGCGAGCTCGAGTATGAGCCGGACGCGCGCTATGAGCCGTATGAACCGACCGACTGGGGCCCAGTCAAGCCCGAGCCGCGCTTCCCGATCCTTCGGAAGCTGGCCGCGCCGTTCGTCTTCGTCGGCCTCATGCTCTGGAAGTTCAAGTTCATCTTCGCGGCGATCTTCAAGTTCAAGATCTTCACCACATCGGCCTCGATGCTCGTGTCGCTCGCCGCGTACGCCTGGCTCTGGGGCTGGAAATTCGCCGTCGGATTCATCCTGCTGCTCTTCGTCCACGAGCTCGGTCACTACGTCGAGGCGCGCCGCCAGGGGCTCAACGTCGGCGCCCCGATGTTCATCCCGTTCCTCGGTGCCGCGATCCTGCTGAAGGAGAACCCGCAGAACGCCTGGCGGGAGGCGCAGATCGCGATCGCCGGCCCGATCGTCGGCTCGCTCGGCGCGGCAGCCGTGTGGCTCGCCGGGGTGCAGATGGACTCGGATCTCCTCCGCGCGCTCGGCTTCACCGGCTTCTTCCTGAACCTCTTCAACCTGCTGCCGGTCGTACCGCTCGACGGCGGTCGCATCGTCGCCGCTGTGCACCCCGTGCTCTGGCTCTTCGGCTTCGTCGCGCTCCTCGGGCTGGTGTTCATCGCGCCGAACCCGATCCTGATCATCATCGTCCTCTTCGTCGGGCTCGAGCTCTGGCGACGCTGGCAGGAACGCGGGCTTGCCCACGCGGCGTCCTACTACCAAGTGCAGCCCTGGCAGAGGGTCGTCACCGCGATCGCCTACTTCGGCCTGGCTGCCTTGCTCGTGCTCGGTATGGACGCGAGCCACGTCGACCGCGAGTTCTAGCCGTGGAAGACGAACGGATCCTCCGGGCACACGACGGCAACCTGCCGCGCAACGTCTTCCTGATCGCTGAGGAGTTTCGGACCGGCTTCGAGGCCGTCGACAGGATCGACCGGCCGGGCGTGACGATCTTCGGCTCGGCGCGGGTTCCCCCGGGCGATCCCGTGTACGAGGCGGCCGTGGACGTCGGCCGGCGCTTCGCCGACGCCGGCTTCGCGGTCGTCACCGGCGGGGGGCCCGGTGTGATGGAGGCCGCGAACAAAGGCGCGCAGGAAGCGGGCGGCCTCTCGATCGGGTTCAACATCGACCTACCGTTCGAGCAGCACCACAACCCGTACCTGGACATCGCGCTGACGTTCAAGCACTTCTACGCGCGCAAGACGATGCTCGTGAAGGCGGCCGAGGGCTTCGTCATGTTCCCGGGCGGCTTCGGGACGCTCGACGAGCTGTTCGAGTCGATGACGCTGATCCAGACCGGCAAGGTGCTCGACTTCCCAGTCGTCCTCTTCGACCACGAGTACTGGCGGGGCCTGCTCGACTGGGTTCGCGAGCGTCTGCTCGAGCGGGGCATGATCGACGCCGACGACCTCGAGCTGCTCTTCCGGACCGACGATCCGGCCGAGGCCGTGGAGATCGTCGTCCGCGCCTACGCGGAGCGCACGCTGAAGTCGCCGGCAGAGCCTCGCAAGGCCGACGCGCAATAGCGACATGCGCCTCCGCGACCTCCCTTCAGTCGACGAGCTGGCGAGGGCGGTCGGCGATCCGCTCGCCGTCGATGCCGCGCGCGTCGTGCTGGCTCGGGCGCGTGAGGAGATCAAGGCCGGGCACGAACCTGGAGACCTGGCTGCCCGGATGAAGGAGGAGATCGCTTCGCTGCGCGAGCCGCGCCTGCGGCGCGCGCTCAACGCGACCGGAGTCATCGTCCATACCAACCTGGGGCGCGCGCCGCTGGCCGATGCAGCGCTGGAGCGCGTGCGGGAGGTCGGGCGCGGCTACTCGAATCTCGAGTACGACCTCACTGCGGGGGCGCGCGGATCGCGCCAGGACCACGTCGCCGCGGCCCTTCGGCGGCTGACCGGCGCCGAGGCCGCGCTCGTCGTCAACAACAACGCCGCCGCCGTGCTGCTCGCGCTCGCGGCGCTGGCGGAAGGCCGCGAGGTCGTCGTCTCGCGCGGAGAGCTGATCGAGATCGGCGACGGGTTTCGGATCCCGGACGTGCTCGCCCGCTCGGGGGCGCGACTCGTCGAGGTCGGGACGACGAACCGAACGCGCGCGTCCGACTACGAGGCGGCCGTGCGGCCGGAGACCGCGCTGCTCCTGCGCGTGCACCAGTCCAACTTTCGGGTCGTTGGGTTCGCCGAGCTGCCCTCGGTCGACGAGCTCGCGCGGGTCGCGGAGCGTCACGGCGTGCCGCTCGTCGACGACCTCGGCTCAGGCGTCCTCGTGGATGTCCCGGACGAGCCGACGGTGCGCGAGAGCCTCGGCGCCGGCGCGGATCTCGTCTGTTTCTCCGGCGACAAGCTTCTGGGCGGGCCGCAGGCGGGGATCGTGGTCGGCCGAGCCGAGCTGGTCGAGCGCCTGCGGCGCCACCCGCTCCAGCGGGCGCTGCGCGCGGACAAGCTGACGCTGGCGGCGCTCGAGGGCACGCTCGGGCTGTACCTCGAGCCCGAGCGGGCGCTCCGTGAGGTGCCTGTGCTGCGCATGCTCGTCGAGCCGGCGGCGTCGGTTCGAACGCGTGCCGAGCGCCTCGCGCGTCTGGTGGACGGGGACGTGGAGGAGACCGTGGGCCGCGTCGGCGGCGGGGCACTTCCGCTGACCGAGCTGCCGAGTTTCGCGTGTGCGGTCGAGGAGTCCCTTGCCGGCGCGCTGCGCGCCGGCGAGCCGCCGGTCATCGGCGTCGTCCGCGACGGCCGACTCCTCCTCGACTGCCGAACGCTCGACGACTCCGAGATGGACGAGGTGGCGGAGGCGGTCCGCGCGTGCCGCTCACGGTAGGAACCGCCGGCCACGTCGATCACGGCAAGACCTGGCTCGTTCGAGCCCTGACGGGCAAGGACACCGACCGGCTGCCCGAGGAGCAGGCCCGCGGGCTGTCGATCGACCTGGGCTACGCGCCGCTCGACCTGCGCGACGGGCGACGGCTGTCACTGATCGACGTCCCGGGGCACGAGCGGTTCATCCGGCAGATGGTGGCGGGCGCGAGCGGGATCGACCTCTTCGTGCTGGTCGTCGACGCGGCCGAGGGCCCGCGGCCGCAGACGCACGAGCATCTCCAGATCCTGCGGTTGCTCGGGATCGAGCGTGGCGTGGTCGCGGTGACGAAGGCCGACGCCGTCGGCGAGAAGCGTCTGGCGGCCGCCGTCGCCGAAGCCCACGAGTTGGTGCCACGCGCTGAGGTCGTCGCGGTCAGCGCGAAGACGGGGCTCGGGCTGGCGGAGTTGCTGGAGGCGATCGCACGGGCAGCGGACGGCGTCCAGGCGAGAGGCGACGAGCTCCCGACGAGATTGTGGATCGATCGCGCGTTCACGATCGCCGGTGCGGGGACTGTGGCAACAGGCACGCTCTGGTCAGGCTCGATCGGAGCCGGCGACGTGCTCCGCGTCGAGCCCGGCGGGCGAGACGTCCGGGTGCGAACGATCGAGGTGCACGACGCTCGCGTCGAGCGCGCGGATGCAGGTCAGCGCGTCGCAGTGGCGCTGCCCGGCGTCGCGCGTGACGAGCTTCGGCGAGGCAACGTGCTCATCGAGGACGGGGCGTATCCCGTCAGCTATCGCCTCGACGTGCTGGTCGAGGGTGAGATCCCGGGTTCGGTGGACGTCTTGATCGGCACAGCGGCCGTGCCCGGTCGTGTTGTCCGACAGGGCAACTATGCTCAACTCCGACTGAGTGAAGCCGTGGTCGCGGCCCGTGGAGACCGGGTCGTCCTCCGGGCGGGGAGGACGATCGGCGGCGGACGCGTCCTCGACCCGGCTCCGCCGCGTGGGCTCGATCCAGAACGGCTCGAGGTGTTGAGAGGAGGTGATCCGGTATCGATCGTGAGAGCACTGACATCTGAACCTCAAAGCGTGGACGCGATCCGTCGCCGAGGGATCCTCAGCCCGCGAGAGCTCGACGTCGCTTTGCAGTCTGTGTCTGTTGCGGGCACGAACGACTGGGTCTTCCCCGCCGACTGGGTCGACGCCACCCGACCGGTCGTGCGACGGCGGTTGGAGGAACGCCTCGAGTCTCATCCGCTCGATCCGGGCATTTCCCTGTCCGAGCTCTTCCAGGGCCGGGCCTGGTCGGCCGAAGCCGGCGTGCAGCTCGGCCTCGAGGTCAAGGACGGCAAGGCGTACTTGCCGGAGAGCCGTCCGCGGCTCGGCGAGCGATCAGGCGACGCGGAGGCGATCGTCGCGGAGGCGCGGGCGGCGGGGCCTGCAGGAGCCCGGATCGACGATCCGGACCTCGCGCGGTACCTCGAAGGCAACGGACGGCTCGTGCGGCTCGGGCAGGGTCTCGTCATCTCGCCGGAGGCCTACGCGCGGGCGAAGGAGACGCTCGTCGCCGAGTGCGACCAGGCCGGATCGATCACGCTGGCCCGCTTCCGCGACCTGCTCGGGATCTCACGCAGGCCCGCGCAGCTGCTGCTCGAGCGCTTCGACGCCGACGGAGTGACGCGCCGCGTCGGCGACGAGCGCGTGCTCAGGCGCCGCGCCCGGGGATAGCATCGGCGCGGAGCGGCACGGGCCCGGTGGCCCAGCGAGTCTTCAAAACTCGTGAGGTCTGGTAGCCCCAGGCTGGGTAGGTTCGACTCCTGCGCCGCTCCGTTGAGCCGATCCTCGGGTAGATCCGAGCGGGCGCGGCTCCCGTAGAGAGGGTGTTGGGGTCCGGACCCAAGGGGAGAGGGGAGTGAGGCATGAAGAAGCTGCGTGTGCTGTTCGCAGTGACGTTCGGCCTGCTCGTCGTGCTTGCCGTCGGCTCGTACGCCGTCGCCGGCGGCTCGAAAGACAGGGTGAAGGCCGGTCCGATGAGCGGGTATTTCGAGGGAGCAGCCGGCGGGCCCGTCTCGTCGGTCGCAACCGGCAGGTTCCGAGCGACGATCGACGACAGGGCCCAAGAGATCCATTTCAAGCTGACCTACTCGGGGCTTGAAGATGTGGTTCGCCAGGCCCACATCCACTTCGGGCAGCTCAGCGTCAACGGAGGCATCTCGATCTGGCTCTGCGAGACCGCGCTGAACCCGCGGCCTGCCGGCTCGCCCGACGTTCCCGAGTGTCCGCAGTCCGGGACGGTGGAGGCCACCGTCGGGGCGGACCACGTCGTCGGCCCCGCGGTGCAGGGAATCGCTCCAGGCGAGTTCGAGGAGATCGTCGCCGCGATTCGCGCGGGACGGGCGTACGCAAACGTCCACTCGACGAAGTTCCCCGGCGGCGAGATCCGCGCTCAGATCAACGACCGGGACGATCACGACGACTAAGGCGACCTAGCAGCGACACCGACGACTGGGGCCCGCTCCGGCGGGCCTCAGTCTTGGTTCTGCGCTCGGACCGTCACGGCGACGCGCTGCACCGCGTTGTTCGCGTAGCCGCCGAGGTTCCAGCGCGGCTCGACGGCTGCTCGTTGCCGGCGGTGTCGCGGGCCCGACAGGCAAGCTCGTAGCGGCCGGGCGACTGCGGCTCCCAGACGTACCTCCACCCGGCCCACGCCCACGGAGTCGGCTGATCGGCGAGCTCGGCCTCATCCCAGGTGGCCCCGCCGTCCCAGCTCACGCTCACCTCGGCGATCGGCCCGTACCCCGACCAGGCGCGGCCCTCGAGTACACAAGGCGCCTGATCTACGAGCCGTTCGCGCGTCAGGAACTCCGGAATCCCCGGCGGGATCATGAGCGCGCGCGGCAGCATGCGCCCGAGCGCTTCGCCGGCCTCGTCCTCCGCCTGGCGGAGCCGATAGCCGACGCGCTGCTGGTAGCCGTCGAACGCCCGGTCGAGAACGGTGATGCGCTCGAGCCACTTCACGCTGGCCATGCCGTACCAGCCGGGAACGACGAGCCGAAGCGGCGCGCCGTGCTGCGGAGGCAGCGGCTGACCATTGAGCTCGTAGGCCAGCAAGACCTCGTCGCGGACCGCCTCGGCGAGGGGAAGGCTCCGCTCGTAGTTCTGTTCGATCTCGCCTTCGACGCCACGGTCGAGCCCACTGAAGAGAACCTCCTCCGCGGCGTCGTCGACGCCGGCCTCCTCGAGCAGGGGCTTGAGCGGCGTGCCGCCCCACTCCGCCGTGCCGACCGCCTCGAGGAGCCACGGCTGGCTCAAGGGACGCGGAGCGAGCAGCGCGCGGCCGTTGCCGGCGCATTCCAGCGTCACCGAGCGGCGAACGACTGGGCGAGCGCGCACCTCGTCCAGGGTGAGCGTGAGCTCTCGCCCAACCAGACCCGTCACGCTCAGCCGCCACTCGTCTGGATCGACGGCCGGGATGTCGTAGTGGGTGAGTACGTAATGCAGCCCAACCGGCGTGACCGGATAGCGCAGCGCCTCGAGCGGGAGCGCGTGGTTTCGTGCGGCGAGCTGCAGCTCCTCCAGCGTCAGCTCCGGAGTCGTCATCGGAGACGAGCCTAGCTATGCGTAAGTCGGCAGCGAGTCATGCGCGTCGAGAGCTCGACCGAGCTCGGTGCGCGACCGGATCCCGAGCTTTCCGTAGACATGCCCGAGGTGCCACTCGATCGTCTTCGGACTGAGATAGAGCTGCGCACCGACCTCACGGTTCGTCCTCCCGTCCGCGACGAGCATGGCGATCTGGAGCTCCTGCGGCGTCAGCTCCTCGTCCGTGGTCGGGTCGCTGCGGCGCAGCCGTTCTCCGGTCGCGCGCAGCTCGGCCCGCGCGCGCTCGGCCCAGGGCCGAGCCTCGAGACGCTCGAAAACCGAGAGGGCTTCGTGGAGCTGCTCGCGCGCGTTGATCCGGCGGCCGCTTCGCCGCAGGCGCTCGCCGTAGACGAGCCGCGTCCGGGCAGCCGCGAAGACGTTCTGATCGAGCGAGTGGAGGTCAAGTGAACGCTGGAGCAATGGCTCGTACGTCGCCTCGTCAGCAAGCAGCGCCCGGCACCGCAGGCCCACGGCTCGCGGAAACGGCTGACCGAGCCGGTCGGCTTCGTCGGTGAACGGTGCGAGTAACTCCTCCGCTGGGCCGGTCTCACCAATGCGGATCAGCGCCTCGATCAGGTCGGGCGCCGTCGAGTTCGCGGGCGTGTCGCGTAGCGGGCGCTCGGCCAGCGAGCGGCGATAGCGGGTGACGCCCGGGGACCCATTGTCGACGCCGAGCCCAAGCTCGAGCATGACCTCCGCGCCGAGCAGTCCGTTCTGCCACCGAAGCCCGCAGCGCTCTGCGATCCGGCGACCCTGGTCAATGAGTCGGCTGCACTCGTCCGTCCGTCCTTGCGCAGCGGCGAGCCACGCTAGCGTGCTCAGCGTCTCGGCCTCGTGCATCGCCTGGCCGGAGATCCGTGCCGCCTCGAGGGATTCCGTCAGCGACGCGCGTGCAGCGGGCCACTGGCCGGCGATCAGCTGCGCGCGCGCGAGGAGACGGGCGGCGAACGGCAGTGTCGCGAGGGCGGCATGTTCGCGTGCCCACTCGACCGCTTTCCCTGCCTGCTCGGCCATCAACGCTCCGTCGCCCAGCCAGAAGGCCGCGAGCGCCGCCCACGGGAGATGCCGCGGTTCGTCCGCGAGCAGGCCGCCGTTCCGGAACGCAGCCGCCGCGTCCTGCAAGAACGGCAGACCCTCCTCCGGCCGCCCGGCCATCAAGAGCGAGGCGCCACGCGGTAGCAGTGCGAACAGGTGCTGATCGGGCTCGTCGGGGTCCGCGATCTCGTACGCCCGCTCGCTCAGCGAGACGGCCCGGTCGATCTCTCCCGCCGTCAGGGCAGAGCCGACGGCGATGGTCAACGAGAGACACGCGTTCCGCCGGTCGACATCGACGAGGAGCGCGGCCGCTTCCTCGAGGGTCCACTGCGCGCGCGTGTCGCCGATGAAGTGCTGGATCGTTCCTCGCGTCTGCAGAAGCGCGCCCCGGCGCTGCGGGTCGGCGGTGTGCGCGAGCGCTTCCTCGATCAAGGCCAGCGCGCGTCCCGTTCTGCCGGCGAGCCACGCAGCGTCGGCACCGGCGCCGAGTCGCCTAACCCGGTCCCGCTTCTGCTCCGACAGTCGTGCGGCCCGCTCGTAGGCGGCGGCGGCCGCGGCGAACCCGGATCTCCGTCGCGCTGTCTCAGCGGCACGTTCGAGCGCGTCAGCGGCAACCTCGTCCGCTCCGACCGCGGCCGCGGCGAGGTGCCAGGCGGCGCGCTCGTCGTCGCCGAGCGCTGCGGCCACCGCGGCATGGGCTCGGCGGCGCTCTGGCGCATCCGCGGCGTGGTAGAGCGCCGAGCGCACGAGTGGGTGACGGAATTCGAGCTTCGAATCGACCAGGGACACGAGCCCCGTTGATTCCGCGGGCTCGAGGTCAGCCGGAGTGAGGCCGAGCCGCTTCAGCGCCGGACACACGATCGCCAGATTCGGCGTGCTGGTAACGGCTGCGACGAGAAGCGCGCTGCGGGTCTCGTCCGGAAGCTCCTCTGCGCGCGCGGCGAACGCACGCTCGAGCTGCTTTCCGAGTCGGATCGGCTCGGCACCGTCGGGGAGCGTCTCGACCCGCTTGGGCAGCTCGAGCAGCGCGAGTGGGTTCCCGCGCGCCAGAGTGATGATCTCGCGCTCCAACTCGGCGGTCACGGTGCCTCCGGCCGCGCCGGCGAGGAGCGCCGCGGATGAGGCGTCGTCCAGCCCTTCCAGCTCGAGCTCGGGGAGGTCGTGGCGCTCGAACGCGCGACCCTCCCCCGGGCGCATCGCAACGAGCGCCGCGATGCGATCCGCGCCTAGCCGTCTCAGGGCGAACGCGAGCGCATCGGCGGTGCCCCTATCGAGCCAATGCGCGTCGTCGACGAGCAGGAGCAGCGGCCGTTCCTCTGCCGCGACGGCGAGCACCGACAGCGCTCCTGCGCCGACCGCGAACCTCGTGGTCTCGTGCTCGACGATGCCGAAGGCGGCTTGGAGGGCCGACGCCTGCGGCGGCGCGAGGAGATCCAGCCGGTCGAGGAAGGGACGGCAGAGCTCGTAGAGCGCCGCGAACGGAACCTCTACCTCGGATTCGACGCCGTGTGCGCGTGCGACGGCGAAGTCGGGTGCCGCGGCCGCCGCGTCCTCGAGCAGCGCGGTCTTGCCGATCCCAGGCTCGCCGACGAGGACGAGGGTCTCACTCGATCCGGCTCGGGCACTTTCCAGCAAATTCTTGACGCGGTGCTGCTCCGCAGCTCTTCCAAACAGCACCGAGCAATCGTGAGCGACTGCGCCTCCGGGCACAAGACCAGGGATTTCCCCGGCGCGAGCGCAAGACCGCTGGCGCACGATGGTCGCACCTAGACGAAAGGAGAGCCTTGAGGAAGCGGATTGGATTCCGGGCCGGGATTGCCGCGCTCGTGCTCTTAGGCCTCGTGGCGGCGACTGCAGCAGGCACCTACGCCGCCGGCGGCTCCGACGACAACTCCCCTGGTGACCGGAACATCGCGATGCGTGACGACTGCGATCCGACCGACGTGAACGGGTGGGCGGCGACCGGCGGCTGTCTGCGGAAGAAGGGCAACGTGAACCGAGCCGAGTTCGACGCCCTTGTCGGCTCGCCGCTCAGCACGGCGACTGTCGGCCACCCCGCGTGGCGAAACAGCCCGTCGTACCTCGTCATGAAGGAAGGCGGAGCTGTGCGCGTGCGGAACGCGGGCGGTCGGGGCCACACGTTCACGGAGGTCGCAGCCTTCGGCGGCGGCAACGTCCCGCCGCTCAACCAGGGGTTGACGCGCGCGCCTGAATGCCCATTCTCGATCGGCGTCCCGCCGGGCGAGTCCGTCAAGCTGTCCAGCCTCGCGGTCGGCGATCACCTCTTCCAGTGCTGCATCCATCCGTGGATGCGCGCGATGATCAAGGTGACGCCGAAGTCGGGCAACGGTCACCACCACCACCACTAAGCGCGCGAAGACGCGACGAATCGGTCGAGAGCTCCTTGCGGCGGGGCTCTCGACCGTAGTCTGTCCGGCTGGGTCGCACGTCGGGCAGGGCGGGGCGGCTGCCGCGGGCGGCCGCCCTAGCTTCCTGGTCGAACCTCGTTGGGTGCGTCCGGCCAGGCGGACACCTCGTCGAGCGCCCAGTCGACCCAGTCGATCCGGGTGCGCAGGATCCGTAGACCGTGCTCGAGCGCGAGCGCGGCCGCCTTCTCGGGCGGCGTCTGGGGATCGTCCTCCTCGGCGATTCCCTCCAGCTCTTCGAGCTCGAGCTCGAAGAGCTCTCGCTCGTGACGCAGGTAGGCGGCGGCCTCCTTCGGCTCGAGGAGCCAGAGGAGGAAGATGCGCAACAGCACCTCGTTGCGGCCGATGCGGTCCGGCTCGGTCTCGCGCAGCCACTGTCGGAGCTCGCTCAGGCCCTTCGGAGTCGTCTCGTACAGCTTGCTGCTACGCGGGCCGCTTCCGGTTTGGCGAATCAGTCCCGACTCGCGCAGTTGCGCGAGCTCGGGATAGATCTGGCTGCGGCTCGCCGGCCACGCGTAGTTGAGCGACCCGGCGAACGACTTGGCGAGGCCGTAGCCGGTCTGCGGACCACGGGCGAGCTGCGCGAGCAAGGCGTACTTCAACGACATGTCAGATTTGACAGGTCAAAGTTGACATGATCGAATCGTCTCACATGGTTCGGCTCACGATCATCGCGATCGCACTGGCGGCTGCTGTCGGCGTCGCCGGAAGGGCCTCGGCGGAGAGCTACGCGCCACCCGTGCGTGCCGAAGACGGCGGAGATCCGCTTCAAGGCCGCGGACGGGACCCGGCTCGCCGGCTATCGGCTCGGGCGGGGAAGGACGGCAGTGGTGCTCGCGCACGAGTCGCGCGGCGACGCCTGCCAGTGGGCGTCCTACGCGCGACGGCTGGCGGGGCGGGGCTATCTCGTCATCGCGTTCGACTTCCGCGGCTACGGCGATTCCCAGGCACGGGGCGCCAGGGCAGCAGGGCGGCTCTCGGCCGACGTCGCCGCTGCGGCGAAGAGCGGCGCGAGCTCGTGGCGCGCAGAAGGTATTCGCCGTTGGAGCCTCGATGGGCGGCACGGCCGTGATCGCGGCCGGCGTTTCCACCCGACCGCCGCTCAGCGGCGTCATCAGCCTCTCGGGGCCCGCGTACTTCAGCCGGATCGACGCGCTGAGCGCCGTTCCCAAGCTGTCAGTGCCGGCGCTCTACATCGCCGGCCAATCCGATACGGACTTCGCGCTCGACGCCCAGCGGCTCTACGACGCCACGGCCTCGTCAGACAAGGCGATCCACATCCTCCCCGGTGGGAGGCACGGCGTCGATCTCGTCCGGTTCGACGCGCAGGCGCGAGCGCTCGTCGAACGCTTTCTCCGCTCGCATTGAGCGTGCGAGCGGCCGCTAGCCGGTCAGCCGAATGACGATCCGGTCCCTTCGCGGCCTCCGGGTCGTCCGGATCACGGTCATCGTGCCGCGGGCGTTGTCGTAGAGCCTCGTCCCCCCGAGGATTGCGAGCTCGTAGAGCGCCGGATAGCGCACCGACCCGCCCGCAACGACCCTGCCCTTGGGGAAGAAGAACGTCGCCGTGCAGCTGCGGGTCCCCGACGTGACGAACGTGCAGACATAGTCCGCATGCCCGAGCGGCCTCCGTGACAGCCGCTTGTTGAACAGGTTGTAGCGAATGATCTCCGTGTCCCCGGCGCCTCGTCCCCGCCTGCCGGCATCAACCCGCTGGCGGCTGATCTCCCGGCTCGTGATGCTGATCGTCCCAGGCCCGGTGCCCGCGCTCGAGATCATGCTCCACCCGTTCACAAGCGCCGTGACGGCGAGTACGACGGCGATGATGACGGCGTACAGCAAGCGAGGCATCCCCCCACCCCTTTCAGTTAGCCGCGAGGTCACTCCGCACCCGCAGCGATCGGAAGCTCAAGCCAGAAGGTCGACCCTTTTCCACTGGCACTTTCGAAGTTGATCTGGCCACCGTGGGCCTCGACGACGGACCGCGCGATCGTCAACCCGAGACCACTCCCGGTGATCCCGCTCGACCCCGCGTTGCCACGGAAGAACTTCGTGAAGACCCGCTGTTGGAGCTCATCCGGAATACCAAGACCCTCGTCATGCACGCTGACACGGGCGACATTGTCGTACCTCTCGCCCACGACTTCGACAGTCCCGCCGTCGGGCGAGTACTTGATCGCATTCGACAACAAGTTAGCGACGACTTGCGCAAGTCGGTTGGGATCGCCGCGAACCGGGAGGGGCTTCGGCGGCAGCACGACGTCGAGCTTGTGCTTCGAGCTCTGGCCGGCGAAGAGCCGCGCCTGCTCGCCGACGACCGTCCTGATGTCGATGAGCTCACGAGCGAGCTCGAGCTGGCCCTCCTCCAGGCGTTCGACGTCGAGGAAGTCGTTGAGGAGCGACGACAGCCGCCGGCCCTGTGAGTCGATGATCTCGAGGTACCGCCGTTGATCCTCGGGCTCGATGTCGCGGGTCAGCAGCAGCGACGTGAAGCCGAGCACGCTCGCGAGCGGCGTCCGCAGCTCATGCGAGACGATGCTGACGAGCTCGGACTTCAACTGCTCGCTCTCCCGCAGCTTGGCGTTCTGTTCCTCGAGCTCGTCCCGGCCGCGTTCGAGCTGCCCGGCCATGCGGTTGAACGACGTCTCCAACGCGCCGACCTCGCCCGGACCGTCTTCCTCGAGCCTCACCGAGAGGTCGCCCTCGGCAACCTGGCCGGCCGCCACTGCGACGTCGCGGACCGGTCGCGCCATCCAGCGGGCGAGGTAGAGGCCGAAGAGGATGATGAGGAGCACCGAGGCGACCAGCCCCGCGATCGCGAGTGTGATCGCGCGCTCGTATTGCGTGTTCGCCGACCGGGCGGAGGCGTCGGCGAGGTCGTTCTCTGCCGCGAGAAAGGTGTCGATGCGGGAGCGGATGTCGTTGGTCAGATTCCTGCCCTCTGTGGTGGCCAGGGACGTGCCGGCAACCTCGGGGCTTTCCCGCGCGAGCGCGAGGAGCGGCTCCGACCACTCGAAGACGTACTCCTCGATCGCGGCCACGATTCCGCCGGCGCGGCTCTCCTGAGCAGGCGTGCCCCCCGCGATCCGCTCGAACTCCATGAGGCGCCGCGGCAGCGCGTCGCGAGCTGAGTCCCACGGCTGGAGAAAGGGCTTCTCCCCGGTGATGGCGAACCCACGTAGGCCGCTCTCCAACTCGAGGACGAGCTTCTCGAGCTCGAACGTCGCCGCCCGCACCTCGTTCGCGCGCACTTCGCGCTGAGTGGCGCTGTTGAGCGCCGATACCGCCTGGATCATGACGGCGAAAACCCCCGCGACGAGCACCGCCAGGACGATGCTGGCGACGATCATCCGGGTCGCGAGCGACACAGACCTGATCCGCTGGGTGAAGGTGGTCACGCCGGCTGGAGGACGTCTTTCACGATCGCCGTCAGCTCATCGGCCTCGAACGGCTTCGGCATGAACCGGTCGGCACCCGCGCTGAGCGCCGCCTCATCGGCATGGCCCCACGCGCTCATCACGATTACGCGCGTCTCGGCGGCCGGCAGCTCCTCGCGCAGATTGTTGAGGACGTCGAGCCCGTTCCGGCCCGGCATCATCAGGTCGAGGATGATCAGGTCGGGGCGGGTGCGCAGGGCGAGCGCGACCGCCTCGTCGCCGTCCTGCGCCTCGAGGAACCGGTAACCGTCGCCGAGGACCGCACGAACCAGCTGACGCAGATTCTGGTCGTCCTCGCAGATGAGGATCGTCTTGACGCCACCGGTCTCCACGCTAGAAATCTCCGCCAGCCTAGCGAGGCCGATCGACGCCGACCATCGATTTGCGCGGCTTTTTCTGTTGTCGGTGGCGGCGACTCAGGCGGCCGCCGCCACCGTGTCATCGTCGTTCGGAACTAGTCGTCGTCGTGATCGTCGTCGTCGTCGTCCCGGTTCCGCGGGCGGAAGATCTCGTAGACGTTGCCGTGCGAGAGCGAGACGACGTAGAGGTTTCCGTTCGGGCCGGTTTGGACGTCTGTGCCGACGCCGAAGCCCTGGCCGAAGCGGAGGCTCTCACTCTCGGTGATCTCCCATTTGTGGACGTTGTCCGCGACGCGGTCAGCGAGCCGCGGGTCGTCGACGGCGACCGCCTTCCGGTTCTTGGTCAGGTTGAAGCGGAACAGCGAGCCGCCTTCCAGGAAGTCCCGCGCCGCGCCGACGAACAGGTCGTTTCGGTACTGGCGGCCGAGCGCGCGGCTCGAGAGGAAGCCGATCCCGGCAGGCGCCACCTCGAATTTCCAGCTGAACTCCGGAGCGCTGTAGTGGGCGCCAGGGAGCATGAACAGCCGGGAGAGCGCCTCGCCCGGACTGTTCGCGATCAACGTCGGCAACCACCGGATCTGCTGGAGGCCGAAGTAGCCGGCCGGCGCGAACGGATCGGGAGGAACCGGCGTCACGGTCGTCTCGATCGTCTTGAACTGCCCGATTCGCTCGGGCGGGCCCATGATCTGCACCCAGCCGGAGTTGAACCCCGGGTCGGCGCGGTTGATCTCGGTGAAGCTGTCGTCACCGTTCTCCTGCTCCCAGAGGGCGCCGGAGACGGGGTCGAAGGCCATCCCGAAGCTGTTGCGAAGGCCGTAGGCGAAGATCTTCTGCACGTTCGCCCCGACCTCGCCGCCGATCGCCCTGCCCGCGCGGAAGAAGGGGTTGCTGCGCGGGGCCGAGCCGTCGTCGTCGAGCCGAAGGATCGTCCCGGTCAGGTGGGCGTCGTCCGGCTCGGGTCCGCCGAACTGGTCGTCCGGCGATGCCGGGGCCGAACGGACCGTCGATCAGGTTCTGAAGCTGTCCGCGCCGCCCGGTGTCGCCGTTCACGACGTAGAGCTTCTTGTCTCGGCCGAAGCGGAGAACGCCGCCGTCGTGGTTCGCGCGCAGCGGCTGTCCAGCGTCGGCCTGGAAGGCGCGGAGCCTGATGATGTTGCGGTCTAACGTCAGCGTCGAGCCGTTCCAGTAGAAGCGGTCGACGCGGTTTCCGAGCAACGGCACCGTGGCCAGGTCTGCGCTGTCGGCGCCGGTCGTGCTCTCCGACCAGTAGAGGTACACGCGGCCGTTGACGAAGAAGTGCGGATGGAGCGCGATCCCGAGCAAGCCGCGCTCGGACGCGCTGTTGACGGCGAGGTCGAGTACCGTCGACTGCACGGTTCCGTTGACGACCCGCTGCACCTTGCCGGTCGCCTTCTCGAGCACGAGCATGTCGTTGCGCCCGAGGAACGCGACGCTGATCGGCTGGTCGAGGCCCGAGACCACCGTCCGGACGGACAGGTTCGGGTCGACCAGCGCGGGTGCCGCGTCGGCCCGGCCCGGCAAGACGAACGCCGTCGCCAGCCCGACGAGCACGAGTGCAAGTCGAAGTGGTCGTTTCATCGTTCCCACCTCCGTCTCGATGTCGAGTCGAGGCGAGGCCGCAAAAGGCCCGCCGTGGCGGGTTCTCTCCCCCGTGTCCCTGTACGGAGTCGATCCAGGGCCGGATTGACCTCCGTACCATCCCCTCGTGCTCGTCGAGACGCTCGCCGCCGCGGCGCTCATCTGCCTCGATCCGGGACACGGGACTGCGCCCGCGATCGGCCGCGAACGCGAGCCGATCGGGCCGGGCTCTCCCGCGACGAAGATCAAGGACGGCGGCGGCGCGGCGGGCGAGGCCGAGGTCGTCCTGGCGATTGCCCGCCGGACTCGAGCCCTGCTGCTCCGCCGTGGCTACCGCGTCGCGATGACACGGACCGGCTCGACCTTTCGCGGCGGCAACATCGAGCGCGCGCAGTTCTGCAACCGTCGCGGCGCGGCGCTGATGCTCCGGATCCACGCCGACGGCTCCGTGAGCTCGACGCAGCGCGGCATCTCGACGCTCACGCCCGCCCGGCGCCGCGGCTGGACCGACGACGTCTACGGCCGCAGCGGCCGCGCCGCCCGCGCGGTGCAGAGCGAGCTGCTCCGTGCGACCGGCGCCCGCGACCTCGGCGTCGTCGAGCGCTCGGACCTGACGGGCTTCAACTGGGCCGACGTGCCGGTCGTCCTGGCCGAGACCGGCTTCCTCTCGAACCCGACGGAGCGCAGGCTGCTGCAATCGAGCGGCTATCAGTGGCGGGTCGCCCGAGGGCTCGCCGCCGGGGTCGCCGCCTTCAGTCCTCCGGCGTAGAGCCGCGCATCCGCTCCACGGCGTCGCGCCCTTCGGCGTGGACAGCGCTCCTGCGCTCGGCGGGATCGGGGGGGACGTCCTCGACGGCGTCGACTGTCGTCTCGGCGCCTTCGAACTCCTCACGGTCCTCGGCGACGGCGCGCGACTCGTCCAGCCGCTGCCGCAGCTCTTCGGCGCGGGCGTCCACCGGCTCGAGGTCGACCCACCCCGCTGGACGCCGCCTGATCGTGCGCCACACGGCGGCGATCCCGACGGCGATCCCACCGGTCAGGAGCGCGAGGCGGCGGTTCACGGGGGCGATGCTACACTGCCGCCCGCTTCCTGCCCCGCTCCCGTTCTAGGTCGGTCCCGATCACCTCTAGAACGAGCAGCGTGGCCGCCAAAGACCGAAGGAAGGAGAGATCGGGACCGTGAATCCCTATGAAATCCTGCTCATGCTCGACCCGGAACTTCCGGACGAGCGGCAGACCGAGATCGTCACCCGCACGCGCGAGCTGATCGAGCGCGGAGGCGGGACGTGGGACGCCCACGACGTCTGGGGACGTCGCAAGCTCACCTACGAGATCCAGCACAAGACCGACGGCGCCTACCACCTGCTGACCTTCTCGTCCGAGCCGGAGACGCTCGAAGAGGTCTCGCGCGTCCTCAAGATCACCGACGGAGTCATGCGCCACATGGCCGTGCGTCGGAGCGAGCGTCGTCCAGGCGGGACGGTAGCGTCACCGCCCGCGGACCGGCAGGATGGAGCCGACTCGTCCGCACCCGTCGCCGCTGTAGAGGAGGAGTAAGCATGGCCAACATCAATCGCGTCGTTCTCGTCGGCAACCTGACCAAGGATCCGGAGCTCCGGCACACGCCGAGCGGCACCGCCGTCTGCAAGCTCCGGCTGGCCGTCAACACGCGTCAGAAAGACTCGTCGACCGGAGAGTGGGGCGACAAGCCCAACTACTTCGACATCACCGTCTGGGGCAACCAGGGCGAGAGCTGCGCCCAGTACCTCGCCAAGGGCCGCGCCATCGCAATCGACGGGCGCCTCGACTGGCGCGAGTGGGAGGCCCAGGACGGCACGAAGCGCCAGGCCGTCGAGATCATCGCCGACACGGTCCAGTTCATCGGCGGACGCGGCGAAGGAGACGGCGGCGAGCGCCAGTTCGTCCCCTCCGGCGCCCGGGAGGAGAACGCCGACTTCTCGTCGTCCGCCGCCGCCGACGACGACATTCCCTTCTGATGGCGAAGTCGAGACGAGGAGAGCAGCAGCGCAGCGGACGGCGGGGCGCGCAGACCGGCCCGATCAAGCGCCGCTCCTGCCAGTTCTGCCGCGACCATGTGGACGAGGTCGACTACAAGAATGCGAACCAGCTCCGGCGCTTCGTGTCCGAGAAGGGCAAGATCCGCTCGCGCCGGATCACGGGCACGTGCCGCCGGCACCAGCGCCAGGTCGCGCTCGCCGTCAAGCGGGCACGGGAGATGGCGCTGCTTCCGTACGCGACCACCTAGGAGCCAGTCGTGCAGGTCATCCTCCTGAAAGACGTCGAGAAGGTCGGGCTGCGCGGGGAAGTCGTCGACGTCGCCCGCGGCTACGCGCGGAACTACCTGCTGCCGCGCAAGCTCGCCCAGACAGCGACTCCGGGCGCGCTCGAGGAGCTGCACCGCCGCGAGGAGCTGCGGGCCCGCCAGGAGGCGCGCACGCATGACGAGGCGCGCGACATCGCAGACCGGCTCGAGCAAGCCGTCACCCGCTTCGACGTCAAGGCCGGCCCGACCGGATCGCTGTTCGGCTCCGTGACGGCGACCGACATCGCCGACCGGCTGTGGTCCGATCACCGGATCAGAGTCGACCGCCGCAAGGTCGAGCTCGCCGATTCGATCAAGCGCGTCGGGCGCTACGAGGTTCCGGTCGAGGTCTTCACCGACGTCGAAGCCACGCTTCGGCTCGAGGTCGTGCCCGAGGGCGGCGACCTCGCTCAGATGGAGGAGCTGGAGGCGGCGGCGAAAGCCGAAGAGGAAGCTGCGGCCGCAGCCGCGGCCGAGGCAGCGGAGGCCGCCGAGCCCGAGGGCGCGGTCGAGGTCGAGGTGGACGTGCTCGCCGAGGAGACCGCCGATGCGAGCGGCGAAGCAGAGACAGCGGCCGACGAGGAGCCCGAAGCGGCGCCCGCGGAGGAGACCGAAGCGCCGGCCGAGGAAGAGCGCGCAGCCACCGAGCTGTAACGAAGCAGAGTCGAATCATCCACAGGCTTTTCCAGAGCCTGGGGATACAGCCACGAAAAAGCCGCTCGAAGCGGAAAGTCCGTGCCCCCGCCGGGACCGCCCCCATGGGGAGAACGTCCGCCGGTTCGTGGACAATTGTGGGGAACGTGTGTTCTTCCACCTGCATATCGCCGCTTTTTGCCCCTAGTAATAGGGGACAACGGGTTTGCGGCCCGCTCCCGGTGGCGTCATGAATTCGCCAGTGAACGCGCGCCTCGCGCAAGTCGCCGAGCCGTCACAGACGGCGCCGGTCCCGCCGCAGAACCTCGATGCCGAGGAGTCCGTTCTCGGCTCGATGATGCTGTCGTCTGTCGCGATCGGCGCGGTTAGCGAGATCCTCGACGCCGGCGACTTCTACCGCGAGAGCCACGCGAAGGTGTACCGCGCCGCGCTGGCGCTCTACGCCCGCGGGGAGCCGGTCGACGCGATCACGATGGTCGATGCGCTGGAGGAGCGCGGTGAGCTCGAGGGCGCGGGCGGTCGCGACCGAATCGGCGAGCTCGCCGCGCTCGTTCCGGCGACGGCGAACGCTGCGCACTACGCCCGGATCGTCCACGAGACGGCAACGCTTCGCGGCCTGATCCGGGCCGGCCAGGAGATCGCCCGGCTCGGCTGGGAGCGCGAGGGCGAGACGGTCGAGCTGGTCGACCGCGCGGAACAGCTGATCTTCGAGCTCTCTCAGAGCCGGGTGTCGAGCGAGTTCGCGCACATCGAGGCGCTGCTCAAGGAGAGCTTCGAGCGAATCACGGCGTTGTACGAGGCCGGCGAGGAGATCACGGGCGTCGCGTCGGGCTTCCGCGACATCGACCGGCTGACCTCCGGCTTCCAGCCCGGCAATCTGATCATCGTCGCCGCCCGTCCGAGCATGGGGAAGTCGGGCCTCGCGCTTTGCATGGCGGCGAACATCGGCGTCCGCAAAGAGCTTCCGGTCGCGCTCTTCACGCTCGAGATGTCGAAGTCGGAGATCACGCAACGGCTGATGTGCAGCGAGGCCAAGGTGGAGTCGCAGCGCTTGCGCACCGGGAAGCTCGCCGCCGACGACTGGCCGCGCCTCACCGCCGCCTGCGACAAGCTCGCAAAGGCGCCGATCTACGTCGACGACACCGGCTCGATCACGATGATGGAGATCCGTTCGAAGGCCCGGCGCCTGAAGTCGAAGCAGCCGGACCTCGCCCTCATCATCGTCGACTACCTCCAGCTGATGACCTCGGGCGCAAACCCGGAGAACCGGGTGCAGGAGGTCTCGCAGATCTCCCGGAACCTGAAGGTGCTGGCCCGCGATCTCGAGGTACCGGTGATCGCCCTCTCGCAGCTCTCGCGCGCCGTCGAGCAACGCCACGACAAGCGTCCGATCCTTTCGGATCTCAGAGAATCCGGGTCCCTCGAGCAGGACTCGGATCTCGTCTTCTTCATCTACCGCGACGAGTACTACAACGACGAGACCGACGCGCAGGGCATCGCCGAGATCCATCTCGCCAAGCACCGCAACGGGCCGACGGGGACCGAGAAGCTCGCCTGGCTGAACAGGTACGCGAAGTTCGCCGACCTGGCGGGGAGCGCCTGATCGCGATGCTCGCAACCGAGCAGACGGTCGTGTTGCCCGATCGGGTGACCTCGTTCACGGCCGTGTGTCACGCCTGCCTCGAAGAACAGCTCGCCGCACTCGAGGACGACTCCTGGATCGGCGCCAGAGTCTCGGGTGAGCTCTGGCTCGAGGACGACACCGGTTGGGCAAGCTGCGCTCGCGGCCACCGCGTCCGGCTGATCCGGGCTGGCCGCTCCGAGGAGCATCTACTCGGCTCGCGCTACGGGTAGCCGACAGATCGGGCAGACTCAGGCGACGTGCCAGCGACCGTGATCGTCGGCGCCCAGTGGGGCGACGAAGGCAAGGGCAAGATCGTCGATCTGCTGGCGCAGCACTCCGATGTCGTGTGCCGCTACCAGGGCGGGCCGAACGCGGGTCACACGATCGTTGCCGACGGCCAGACCTACAAGTTCCGGCACATGCCCTCGGGGATCCTCTGGGGGAAGCAGTGCGTGCTCGGAGCAGGCTGTGTGATCGACCCGCAGGTGTTCATCGAGGAGCTCGACGACCTCGAGGCTCGCGGGCTCTCGACCGAAACCGTTCGGGTCTCGACGAACGCGCACCTGATCATGCCGTGGCACGTCGCCCTCGATCGGGCGAGCGAGCGGCGGCTCGGCAAGCTCCAGATCGGGACGACCCGTCGCGGGATCGGGCCCGCGTACGGTGACAAGGCGGCACGGCTTGGAATCCGAGTCCAGGACCTCTTCGACTCGAAGATCCTGCGCCAGAAGATCGAGGTCGCACTGGCCGAGAAGAACCACTGGCTCGAGCGGGTCTACGGTGCCGAACCGCTCGAGCTCGAGGACGTGTCGAGCCGGTACGAGGGGTACGCGCAGCGACTGCGCCCCTACATCGCCGACACATCGCTGCTCGCCGACAGGGCACTGCGCGAAGGGCTCTTCGTGCTCTTCGAGGGCGCGCAGGGCACGCTGCTCGATCTCGACCACGGCACGTACCCGTTCGTCACCTCGTCGAGCCCGATCGCCGCGGCGGCGGCGGTCGGCGTCGGGATCGGACCGAGGCGGATCGACGCCGTGCTCGGCGTTGCCAAGGCGTATGTCACGCGGGTCGGCGAGGGGCCGTTCCCGACCGAGATCCAGGGCGGCGATCAAGCACGGGTGCGGGAGCTCGGCGGCGAGTACGGGACGGTGACCGGGCGAGAGCGACGCTGCGGCTGGCTCGACCTCGTCGGCCTCCGCTACGCCTGTCGACTGAACGGCATCACCTCGCTTGCCCTGACGAAGCTCGACGTCCTCTCGTCGTTCGCCGAGCTCCCCGTCTGCACCGCCTACCGACTTCCGGACGGCAGCCGAGAGCGTCGACTTCCCCGCACACCAGAGCGACTTCCACCACGCTCAACCGGTCTACGACGTCCTGGCCGGCTGGCAGGAGCCGCTCGATGGGATCGACGATGTCACCAGCCTTCCCGTGGCCGCGCGGCGGTACATCGAGTACATCGAGCGCGCGCTCGACGTCGAGGCGTCGCTGATCGGAACCGGACGCGCGCGCGAGGACGTGCTCGCCCAGCGCGGGCTCGAGGCGATCGCACGGCCGTGAGGGTTCTCGTGATCGGCTCCGGGGGTCGCGAGCACGTGCTCGCCTGGAAGCTCAGCCAGAGCCCGCTCCTGACCGCCCTCCATGCCGCTCCGGGGAATCCCGGGATCGCCGCCCTGGGCGAATGTCACCCCGTTCGCGCCGAGGACGGCGAGGGACTGCTGGACCTCGCCCACTCGCTCTCGGTCGACCTGGTCGTCGTCGGGCCGGAGGCGCCGCTCGTCGCAGGTGTCGGTGACGAGCTCCGCCACGCCGGGGTCGGTGTCTTCGGGCCTGGGAAGGAAGCCGCGCGGATCGAGGGCTCGAAGACCTTCGCGAAGGAGGTGATGGCAGCCGCTGGGGTGCCAACCGCCGGGACGATGGCGGTCGCGCGACCTCCCTGCGTCTTGAAGGTGGACGGGCTCGCCGCCGGCAAGGGGGTCTTCGTCTGTCCCGACCAGGAGTCGCTCGACGCAGCGCTCGGCGAGGTGGCACGCCTCGACCAGCCGCTCGTGATCGAGGAGCTGCTCGAAGGCGAGGAGCTCTCGGTCTTCGCTCTGGCCGACGGCCGCAACGCCGTCGCCCTCGCACCCGCACGCGACTACAAGCGTGTCGGCGACGACGACACGGGGCCGAACACTGGCGGCATGGGCTCGTACTCGCCGGTACCGGGCTTCGGGCCCTCCGAGGTCGAGGAGCTCGTCGACGCCGTGCACAGGCCGGTGCTCGCAGAGCTCGAGCGTCGAGGCTCGCCCTTCGTCGGGCTGCTCTACGCCGGTCTGATGCTGACGGAAGCCGGCCCCAAGGTCCTCGAGTTCAACTGCCGCTTCGGCGATCCCGAGACGCAGTCGATCCTGCCGCGGCTCCAAGGCGACCTCCTCGAGGCGCTCGCCGCAGCAGCGATGGGGGATCTGCGGTCCGTCGACCCCGTGGTCGACGATCGGGCCGCCGTGACAGTCGTGCTCGCGGCGCGGGACTATCCGGCCGGCGGCGACTCCGGCACGCCGATCGAAGGGGTCGAGAAGGCCGAGGCGGGCGGTGCGCTCGTCTTCCACGCCGGTACGGCACGGCACGGCGAACGTCTCGTCACGAACGGTGGGCGCGTCCTCGGCGTGACGGCGCGTGCGGGCACGCTCGACGAGGCACGCGACCGGGTGTACGCGTCGTGCGCGCAGATCTCCTTCGAGGGGATGCGCTTCCGTCACGACATTGCCGCGCGCGAGGTGAACGTTGCCGGCTGAGCCCCAGACTGAGCCGTTTGCCGCGCTCGTCGACTTCGGCGCACCCGGTCCGCTCGTCGGCATCCTGGTGGGCTCGGAGTCCGACCGGGAGTCGCTGGACCCCGCGCTCCAGGAGCTCGACGAACGGGCGATCTCGTACGAGTTCCACGTGCTCTCCGCTCACCGCGATCCGAGAGCAGTCGCCGAGTATGCGTCGACGGCCGCGTTGCGCGGCGTGCGCGTGATCATCGCCGCCGCGGGCATGGCGGCTGCGCTGCCGGGCGTGGTCGCTTCGTACTCCGAGCTACCAGTGATCGGCGTGCCGCTCCGGTCGAGCAAGAGCATCGGCGACGGTCTCGACGCGCTACTCGCGATCGCGCAGATGCCGCCCGGCGTTCCGGTGGCGTGTGTCTCCATCGACGGCGCCAGAAACGCAGCCATCCTCGCCGCGCGGATCCTCGGCCAGGGCGGCGGGCTGCCCGCGCCGGAGCAGTGAGCTCACTCAGGTGGGGTCGGCCTCCTGAGCCACCTCTAGAATCGAAGCGGTGATCGCGAGGTACTCCCGCCCGGCCATGGCCAGGATCTGGTCGGACGAGGGGAAGCTCGCGCGCTGGCTCGAGGTCGAGCTCGCTGCGCTGGAGGGCTGGGCGGCGATCGGGGTGGTGCCGCACGATGTGGTGGCCGAGATTCGCGATCGGGCAGCCGTCCCGACCCCCGAGCGCGTGGCCGAGATCGAGGCGCGAACGCACCACGACGTCGCTGCGTTCGTCGACGCGGTGAGCGAGCAGCTCGGGCCGGTGGGCCGGTGGTTCCACTACGGGCTGACGTCGTCCGACGTGCTCGACACCGCTCTCTCCCTCCAAGTGCAGGAGGCCGGCGCCCTACTGCTCGACGGCATCGATGCCTCATTCGCGGCGGTGGTTGCGCAGGCCGAGCGTCATCGCGAGACGCTGACGATCGGGCGAACACACGGCGTGCACGCCGAGCCGACCACGTTCGGGCTCAAGCTCGCCGTGTGGGCCTTCGAGCTCGATCGCGGGCGGAAACGTCTTGCCGCCGCCGTCGAAGGGCTTCGCGTCGGCAAGCTCTCCGGGGTCGTCGGCACCTACGCGGCGACCGATCCCGAGGTCGAGCGCGTCGCGTGCGATCGCCTCGGGCTGGAGCCGGCGGAGGCGGCGACGCAGGTCGTCCAGCGGGACCGTCACGCCGAGTTGCTGACTGCGCTGGCCGTGGCAGCCGCGTCGCTGGAGCGCTTCGCCACCGAGATCCGACATCTCGCGCGAACCGAGGTCCGGGAGGTCGAGGAGCCCTTCGGCCGCAGCCAGAAGGGATCGTCGGCGATGCCTCACAAGCGAAACCCGGTCGTCGCCGAGCGCATCTGCGGTCTGGCGCGCGTCGTGCGGGCGTCGGCCGTCGTCGGACTGGAGAACGTCGCGCTCTGGCACGAGCGCGACATCTCGCATTCGTCCGCCGAGCGAGTCGCGATCCCGGATGCCTTCCTGGCCCTCGACTACATGCTCGACCGGTTCGCGTGGCTGGTCGACGGCCTCGTCGTCCGCCCCGAGCGGATGCGACGCAACCTAGAGGCGAGTCACGGCCTCTTCTTCAGCCAGCGGCTGCTGCTCGCGCTCGTCGCGGGCGGCCTCGAGCGGACGCGCGCGTACGAGCTCGTCCAGCGCTCGGCGATGCGTGCCTGGGAGGAGGAGCAGGACTTCGCGGAGCTTGTCCGCAGCGACGCCGAGATCACCGCCACTCTCGACCCAGAAGGCTCTCGACGAGGTCTTCGACCTCGGCGCGTTCACCCGGCACGTCGACGTCGTCTTCGAGCGGCTTCGTGCCTTATCCCGACGAGAGGAGACCGTCCATGTCTGACACCGCCACGCACCTCGGCAGCGGGAAGGTCCGCGAGCTGTACGCGCTCGACGACGAGCGTCTGCTGCTCGTGGCGACCGATCGGATCTCGACGTTCGACGTCGTGCTGCCGACCGAGATCCCCGACAAGGGTCGCGTGCTCACCGGCCTGTCGGCGTTCTGGTTCGCTCGGACGCAGGAGCTCTGCGCGAACCACCTGCTTGCGATCCGCTCCGACGGCCGCTCGCTCGAGTGCCGGCGACTCGAGATGCTGCCGCTCGAGTGCGTGGTGCGGGGCTTTCTGGCCGGTTCAGGGTGGAAGGACTATCGGGCAACCGGCGAGGTCTGCGGTCACGCTCTCCCGCCGGGCCTGCGCGAGTCCGACCGTCTCGCGGAGCCGATCTTCACGCCCTCGACGAAGGCGCACACCGGACACGACGAGAACATCACCCACGACGAAGCCGCGGAGCTCGTCGGGGCGGAGCGGCTCGACGAGGTCGAGCAGACCTCGCTCGCGCTCTTCCGCCTCGCAGCGGAGTACGCAGATGCGCGCGGGATCATCATCGCCGACACGAAGTTCGAGTTCGGGATCGACGCCGAGGGCAAGCTCGTTCTCGCCGACGAGGCGTTCACGCCGGACTCGTCTCGCTTCTGGCCGGCGGACTCGTACGAGCCCGGACAGGCACAGCCGTCCTTCGACAAGCAGTTCGTCCGGGACTACTGCGAGACGCTCGGGTGGGACAAGACCCATCCCGGCCCCGAGCTGCCCGACGAGGTCGTCACCGGAACGCGCGCGCGCTACATCGAAGCGTTCGAGCGCCTGACGGAGCGCCGCTTCGCCGACTACATCGACAACCCCGAGGTGGTGCTCGGGTGAGGGCGACAGTTCTCGTTCGGCCGAAGCCGGGGATCCTCGACCCGCAGGGCGAGGCCGTCGAGAGCTCGCTGCGGGAGCTCGGGTTCTCGGTCGGCGACGCGCGCGTCGGCCGGCTCGTCGACCTCGACCTAGCTGCGACCGACCCGGTCGCGGCGCGAGCCGAGGTGGAGCGGATGTGCGAACAGCTGCTCGCGAACCCATTGATCGAGACGTACGAGATCGAGCTGCCGACGTGAGCGATCCACGCCCAAGTGTCGCCGTCGTCACGTTCCCGGGCTCCAACGACGACCACGACGCGCTGCTCGCGCTCGAGCAGCTGGGCGCTGCCGGCATCCCGGTCTGGCACGGCGACGCGAGCCTCCCGGAGGTAGCGGCAGTGATCCTCCCCGGAGGGTTCTCATACGGCGACTACCTTCGCTGCGGCGCGATCGCGCGCTTCTCGCCCGCCATGAAGGCGGTCGCCGAGTTCGCCGCCGGCGGCGGACTCGTACTCGGGATCTGCAACGGCTTCCAGATCCTCTGCGAGGCCGGGTTGCTTCCGGGCGCGTTGCGGCCGAACGCGTCGCTCTCGTTTCTCTGTCGAGATGTCGTTCTGAGGGTCGAGCGCACCGATACGGCGTTCACCGCGCAGTGCCAGCCCCGGCAGCGTTTGACGATGCCGATCAAGCACGGCGAGGGCTGTTGGTTCGCGGACACAGAGCTGCTCGCGGAGCTCGAGGCGAATCGCCAGATCGTCCTCCGCTACGAGCTGAATCCGAACGGCGCGGTCGGCGACGTCGCGGCTGTCTGCAACGAGCGCGGCAATGTCATGGGGCTGATGCCGCATCCGGAGCACGCCGTGGATCCGCTGCTGGGCTCGCCGGACGGCGCGCTGATCCTCGGGGGGCTCGTCGAGGCGGCCCGCGCGGCCGCACCCGGGCTGGTCCCGGCGAGCGTCTAGCCACCGTCGAGCCTGAGCGCAGCGGCCAATGCCTCATGCTGAGCCAGTGCCTTGCGGAGCCGCTCCAGGTCGGCTCTGCGCAGCGTGACCGGGCCGCGCCGGACGACGCCGTCTGTCGTATAGGCGAAGCGGACGAGCAGATCTCCCTGCGCGTCCTCGAGCAGCTGGACGAGTGAGGCAAAGCGCTTGTCGCCGGCCCGCTGCTGCACCTTGACCTCGTCGACGAGCGTCGCCCTGCCCCAGGCTGTTGTGATGTCTGCCATGGCAACGACGCTAGCGCGAAACGACCCACACGTCTGTGCCGGGTTTGTGTCGACTCTGTGTCGGACTATCCCCAGCGAAAGCCGGTCGGCGCAGGAGCCGGCTCGAGCGGGCTCGTCGGCAAACCCTGACTCGGCGGCGAGATGTTGTACCCGCCCGGCGCGACATCGTTGGGCGTGTCCGGGTGGAACAGCGACGCGAGGTACTGAATCTGCCCCCGCCCCACGCCGAGCTCGAACTGGCCGCCGCCGTAGACGGCGATTCCGCGCTCCGCGCAGTAGTCGTAGGCCTCACCGAGCCGCCGCAGTGAGCCGAAGCGAGACGGCTTGATGTTGATCGTTCTGGGCGGGAACGGGAGAGCCTCGATGTCGGCCACGGAGTGGATCGGCGCGTCCCAGGTGATCCGGTCGCGGTGGGGCGCCAGAACCGGGTCGGTGTCGTCGGTGAGCGCCGGATCCTCGATCCAAGCCTGGGGGAAGCCCTCCGCGACGAGGCGATAGAGCTCCGGGTTCGGAGGGTTGTCGACGACCGTCCCCTGGTAGGCACCCTTGAGGTCGATCGAGTCGACCACGCCGAGCGCGGCGAGCTCGCCGACGAGCTCGCGGGTCCAGTCGGAAACCGCGTCGAGCTTGAACATCGTCTTCGGGTACAACGCGAGGACCCGCTCGACCGGCTCGAGGGTGGACGGCTCGCCGAGACGCATCGAGACGACAAAGCGAACCGGGAGCGGCTCACGCCCGACCGCCTCGGCGAGGGAGCTTCCTGCCTGCCGAAGCGCCAGATCGAGCGCTGCGCTCTCGAACGCCCAGCGCCGATACTCATGGAACGCGGCCATGCCGGGCGGCTCGGAAAAGAGCTCCAACCCGTCCAGGTGGTCGGAGAACGAGTCGATCGTCCACGCCCCGGCGAGCGGGAGCGAGGCGCCGTGCGAGGCGAACCGGTCGTGGTCCTCGGCGCTGTAGGTGACGTCCTCCCCGATCCCTTCCTCCCCCGATCCGCGCAGTCGCAGGAGCGTCGTCACGCGCGTGAACTCGCTGGAGACGGGCTGCTCGAGTCGCTCGAGCTCGTGGCCCTCGATCGTCAGCGGCAGGTCGGCGAGTCGCGCGTAGGTCGACACAATGCCGCTGAGTATGGCCATCCGATTCGTCCTCGCGGCGGTTCCTGCTGCTCGCTCTCGCTGCCTGCGGCGGCGACTCCGAGGCCGGTGGCGAGGTGCGCCTCCTCGCGCCACCCGGGCTGGTCGGTGACACGACGGCGTTCGAGCGCCAGACCGGCTGCCGCGTCGACCTCCGTGTCTACGACGAGGACGAAGACCTCGCCGCGATCGCCCGGAGACGAAACGTCGACGTCGTCGCCCGGCCCGTCCCACGCGGCGCACCTGCTGACGACTCCGTCGAGCTCGTCCGCGTGGAGCTCGCGAGCGGGCTCGAGGTCACGATCCCGAAAACGCTCGCCCCCGCATTCGAGGGCGCCGCCCGGCCGGCCGGTCGACGAAGAACTGCCTGGGTGATCAGCGAGGACGGCGAGAGCGAACGCTGCGCCGAGCGCTGGCTCGACTACGCGACATCCCAGTAGACCTCGGTCTCCAGCAACGCGAGGAACGCCTCCGGCTCCGCGATCGCCGCCTCCGGCGCCTTGACGCCGACGAGCGGCATGCGTCCCTCGAGCAACTCGACGGCCGCCCGGGCAGCCGGCTCAGACGTCGAGCGCGCCGAGCCGCCACGGGTCAGCGTCCAGCCGACGACCCGCTGTCCGGAGTCCGCCTCCACGTCGACGAGATGAACGGCGACCGACGCCTCCGACTGCTCGTAGGGCTCGGGCTCCTCGTCCTCACCGAGCGCGAGCAGCTTCTCGAGCAGCCCCGGAGACAGACACAGACGGAACGAGGCCCGCTCGAGCGTGGGGTACGCCGACGGCAACGTCGCCAGCTCGGAGTGCAGCGTGTAGATCCCCGTCGCGGGCCCCACGGGATCGGCGAGCCGGCGCACCGCCTGACCGGAAAGAGGCTCGACCTCCTTGAGCTCACCGTCCTCGACGATCACCGGCGACATGCTCAGCTCGTCGAGCAGCGTGCGCACCGAGTACGGAGCGGGAAACGGATGCCCCTCCGCCGCTGGATCGCGCGTGGCGGCCCAGATCTCCATCGCCTTCGGCTCCTCCCCCAGCCGCGAAACAGCCGCGCCGGCGAGCAGGTTGGTCTTGCCGGGCGCCGAGCCCATCCCGAGCAGTGCTCCGGTCCCGCGCTCGCGGAACTGGCCGTCCAGCTCGAGCTGGAGCCGCGTGACGTGGTAGAGGCCGCCGAGGTCGACGTAGTGCGCGCCGGCTTCGAGCGCGCCGCGCATGACCGGGAGGTTGAGCCGGTAATCGACGCAGTTGACGCACACCGTGCACCCCTTCAGCGCCGCGGCGACGCCGTCGGCGTCCGCGGCGTCGACCCGCTCGTCGCCTTCCAGGCGAGCGTCTCGCCGGACGAACGGCGCGTCCCAGCGATCGAGAAAGCGGGCGACGTTCCGCCCGATCGTGCCCGCTGCGCCGATGACCGCGATCAAGGTTGTGAAAGGTTAGAGGGACTTTCAGTAGGCTCTCGCGGGCAGATGTCGACCCGCGCGCAGACGAGGTCTGAAGCGGTCGTTGCGGCCCGCGAGCGCTACGTCGCACGGGGGATCTCGACGCCGCCGCTCGTCGTCGCCCGCGCGGAGGGCGCGCGCATCGAAGACGCCGACGGTCGCAGCTACATCGACTTCGCGGGCGGGCTCGGCTGCCAGAACACCGGGCACGGGTTCGCCGCCGCAGCGATCCACGAGCAGGTCGACCAGTACCTCCACCAGTGCTTCATGGTCGGCATCTACGAGCCGTACGTCGAGGTCTGCCGACTGCTCGCCGAGCTGTCGCCCTGTCGCGGCGAGGAGCAGCGAAGCCTGCTCCTGAACAGCGGTGCAGAAGCGGTCGAGAACGCGGTGAAGATCGCCCGCGCGGCCACGGGCCGTCCCGCCGTCCTCGTCTTCGACCACGCCTTCCACGGCCGGACGCTGCTGACGATGACGATGACGAACAAGCTGGTCTACCGCCGCGGCTTCGGCCCGTTCGCCCCCGAGGTCTACCGGGCACCGGCGCCCTACCCGTACCGCGGAACCTCCTCCGACGACGCACTCGCAGCGCTCGAGAGCCTCTTCCGGTCCGAGGTCGATCCCGAGTCGATCGCCTGCGCCGTGATCGAGCCGGTCCAGGGCGAAGGAGGCTTCATCCCGATGCCGCCGGACTTTCCGAGGCGGCTCCAGGAGCTCCTCGGCCGCCATGGGATCCTCTTCGTCGCCGACGAGGTTCAGAGCGGCGTCGGACGGACCGGAACGATGTGGGCGATCGAGCAGTACGGCGTCGAGCCGGACCTCCTCGTCTCAGCGAAGTCGCTCGGCGGCGGGCTGCCGCTCGGCGCCGTCACCGGGCCGGCCGAGATCGTCGATGCCGTGGCGCCCGGTGGACTGGGTGGGACCTTCGGCGGCAACCCAGTCGCCTGCGCGGCGGCGATCGCCGTGCTCGAGGAGGTGCGGCGCCCGGAGTTCCTCGCCCGGGCTCGCGAGCTCGGGGAGACGATCCGCGCCGAGCTCGACCAGCTCGCGGCCCGCCATGACGTCATCGGGGAAGTCAGAGGCCTCGGCCCGATGCTGGCCTTCGAGCTGAAAGAGCAGACACCCGAGCTCGCCTCGGCCGTGACCGCAAGCGCCCGCGAAAAGGGCCTCGTCCTGCTCTCGTGCGGGCTCTGACGGAAACGTGATCAGGATCCTCGTCCCGCTAGTGATCTCCGCCGCCGATCTCGCTCAGGGACTCGAGCTGCTGGAGGAGTCGCTTGTCGACGCAAGCTCCCGCACGGTCTAGCGATCCCGCGACGACCGACCCCGCTGTCCCCGACGTCGAAACGGTCGGCCTTCAGCGCAGCTACGGCGACGTTGCGGCCGTCGCCGGCGTCGATCTCCGGATCCCTGCCGGCGAGTTCTTCACCTTGCTCGGCCCGAGTGGGTCCGGGAAGACGACGACGCTTCGGCTGATCGCAGGGTTCGAGCGACCCGACTCCGGCCGCATCCTGCTCAAGGGCCGTGACGTGACCAACCTCCCGCCGTACTCACGAGACGTCAACACCGTCTTCCAGGACTACGCGCTGTTCCCGCATATGAGCGTCGAGCAGAACGTCGCCTACGGCCTGATGGTGAAACGGGTCGGGAAGGCGGAGCGCCGACAGCGCGCCGGCGAAGCGCTCGAGATGGTTCGACTCACAGGCCTCGGCGAGCGCCGGCCCGGCCAGCTGTCCGGCGGCCAGCGGCAGCGGGTCGCGCTCGCGCGGGCGATCGTGAACCGGCCGCAGGTGCTCCTGCTCGACGAGCCGCTCGGCGCTCTCGACCTGAAGCTTCGCCAGCAGATGCAAATCGAGCTCAAGCGGATTCAGCAGGAGGTCGGGATCACGTTCATCTACGTGACGCACGACCAGGAAGAGGCGCTGACGATGAGCGACCGGCTCGCCGTCTTCCTGGACGGGCGCATCGAGCAGGTCGGCAGCCCGGCCGAGGTGTACGAGCACCCGGAGAGCGAGTTCGTCGCCGGCTTCGTGGGCGTCTCCAACGTCCTCGAGCGCGACGGCCGTCGCTTCACCGTTCGGCCTGAGAAGATCCGGCTCCTCGAAGAAGACGAGGAGCCGGCGGCCGGCTCGAAGGTACACAGCGAGCGAGGCCATATCCGTGAGGTCGTCTACGTCGGGATGGTCACCCGTTACGTCGTCGACCTCGAGGGCGGCGGGTCGCTCACCGTCGTCCGCCAGAACCTCGAGACCACCTCGGCGGACATCGTCGAGGCGCGCGGGCGCGCAGTCCGCCTCGAGTGGCGTCCAGAACACACCTACGAAATCGATCCGGGGGGAGAGACGGAGGACGAATGAGCAAAGCACGATGGCGCTACCTGAAGGCAATCGGGCTGGCGGCTTTCCTGGTCGTGGCGCTCCTGTCCGCTGTGAGCTGCGGCGGCGACGATGGAGGCGAGGCAGGCGGCACGACGACGACCGCGGCCGAGAACCTGCCGACGTCGATCGGCGACCCCGAAGGCCAAGTCAACCTGATCAACTGGGCCGGCTACGTCGAGAAAGACTGGGTCACGCCGTTCGAGCAGGAGACCGGCTGCAAGGTCAACTCGAAGGTCGGAGCCACGTCGGACGAGATGGTCACGCTGATGCGGACCGGCAACTACGACGGCGTCTCCGCCTCGGGGGACGCGACGCTCCGCCTGATCGCAGCCGAAGACGTCGCGCCGGTGAACACCGACCTGATCGAGAACTACGCCAAGGTCTTCGATGGCCTGAAGGACCAGCCCCACAACACGGTCGACGGCCAGTCCTACGGCGTCCCACACGGACGTGGAGCGAACCTCCTGGCCTGGCGCACTGACGTCGTTCAGCCCGCCCCGGACAGCTGGGGCGCCGTCTTCGACGCGAACTCGCCCTACAAGGGCAAGGTGACCGCGTACGACAGCCCGATCTACATCGCGGACGCCGCGCTCTACCTGAAGGCGACGAAGCCGGAGCTCAACATCACGGATCCCTACGAGCTCGACGAGGAGCAGTTCCAGGCCGCGGTCGACCTGCTCAAGGAGCAGAACGCAAACATCGGCGAGTACTGGAGCGACGCCGCCAAGCAGATCCAGTCGTTCACGAACCAGAACACGGTCGTCGGGACGACCTGGCAGTACCAGGTGAATCAGCTGAGCGGTGCGAAGGATCCGGTGCCCGTGAAGGCGATCCTCCCGAAGGAGGGCTCGACGGGCTGGTCGGACACCTGGATGATCTCCTCCAAGGCCAAGAACCCGAACTGCATGTACCTCTGGATGAACTACATCATCTCGCCGAAGGCGAACGCCATGGCGACGGAGTACTTCGGCGAGGCCCCGGTCAACGCCGAGGCCTGCGCTCTGACGCAGGCGAAGAACCACTGCGCGCTCTTCCACGCGCAGGACGAGGCGTACTTCGACAAGGTCGCGTACTGGAAGACCCCGGTCGCAGACTGCGGCGACGACCGCGGCGAGGTCTGCAAGGACTACAGCGAATGGACGCAAGCCTGGACCGAGATCAAGGGGTAGGTAACTGACTTCGGTCACGCACGGAGAGCCGCCGCCTCGGGAGGGCCCGGGGCGGCGGCTCTCGTCGTTTCTCTTCCGCCATCCAAAGCTGCGGCTCGGAGCGCTGCTCGCATCGCCGATCGCCTGGCTCGGCATCGCGTACCTCGGCTCGCTCGCGGTCCTCTTCTCGACCGCCCTCTGGCGCCTCGACCCGTTCACGTCCGAGGTCGTGCGAGACATCAGCCTCGACAACTTCCGCACGCTCTGGGAGGAGGACGTCTACCGCCGGATCGTGCTGCGGACGGTCGGCCTGGCCGCTGCGGTCACGGTCACGGACGCCGTGCTGGCCTTCCCGATCGCCTACTACATGGCACGGGTGGCGTCGCGGCGCACCCGTGGATTGCTGATCGTCGCGATCCTCACCCCGCTCTGGGCCAGCTACCTCGTGAAGGTCTACGCCTGGCGGACGATCCTCGCCGGCGAGGGCATCCTCAACTGGGCGCTCGCGCCGTTCGGCCTCGAGGGGCCCGGCTACACGACTACCGGAACCTGGCTCGTGTTCACGTACCTCTGGCTGCCGTACATGATCCTGCCGATCTACGCGGGGCTCGAGCGCATCCCGAACTCGCTGCTCGAAGCCTCGTCCGACCTGGGCGCAAAGGGGTTTCGTACCTTCAGGCGAGTCGTTCTCCCGCTCGTCTTCCCCGCCCTCGTCGCGGGCTCGATCTTCACGTTCTCGCTGACGCTCGGGGACTACATCACGCCACAGGTCGTCGGCAACACGAACTTCATCGGCAACGTCGTGTACTCGAACGTGGGCGTTGCGAACAACCTCCCGTTCGCGGCTGCCTTCGCGACGGTTCCCGTGCTGATCATGATCGTCTACCTCGCGCTCGCGAAGCGTGCGGGCGCGTTCGAGAACCTATGAGCGGCCGTCTTTCTTCGGGTCGCTACGACCCTGACGCTGGCCTTCATCTACCTCCCGCTCTTCGTGATCGGGCTCTACGCGTTCAACGAGAGCATCACGCAGGGCTGGCCGATCTCCGGCTACACGCTCGACTGGTTCGGCGAGGCCTGGCGCGACGACTCCGTGCGGGAAGCGCTCGCCCTCTCTGTGAAAGCCGCGCTGGCGGCGACCGCGGTTGCGCTCGTGCTGGGAACGCTGGCGTCGCTCGCCGTCGCGCGCTACCGGTTCTTCGGGCGGGAGTCGATCTCGTTTCTCCTCATCCTTCCGATCGCTCTGCCGGGCATCGTCACCGGGATGGCCCTCAACTCGACGTTCGTCCGCTTCGGCTTCGACTTCGGCCTCGCCACGATCGTCATCGGCCACGCCACCTTCTGCGTCGTCGTCATCTACAACAACGTGATCGCGCGGCTGCGGCGCACGACCAGCTCGCTCGAGGAGGCTTCGTCGGACCTCGGAGCCGACGCCTGGCAGACCTTTCGCTACGTCACGTTTCCCCAGCTGCGGACGGCGCTCTTGGCCGGTGGGCTGCTCGCCTTCGCGCTCTCTTTCGACGAGGTGATCGTGACTACGTTCACGTCGGGTGCCGACCAGACGCTGCCGATCTGGATCTTCACCAACCTCGCACGACCCCAGCAGCTGCCGATCATCAACGTCGTCGCCGTCGTCGTGATCCTGCTCTCCGTGATCCCCGTCTGGATCGCGCAGCGGCTGACCCACGAACCCGCCGGCGTCGGCGGGACCGCAGGAACGGCCGCCGGTGCGCGACAGTGAGATAGTTCAGCGAATCCAGGAGGTTTACGCATGAGCGTCACGGTGCAGCAGTTCAAGAACTTCGTCGGGGGTGAGTGGGTCGATGCCGCGGAGGGCGGGACCGCCGAGATCCTCAACCCGGCTACGGGCGAGACGATCGCCGAGGTCCCCGACGGGACCCAGGCCGACGTCGATCGTGCCGTCGAGGCTGCTGAGAAAGCGTTCCCCGCCTGGCGTGAGTCGACTCCGGCCGAGCGCGCGGAGGTACTCCTCAAGCTCGCCGACGTGATCGACGAGCACACCGAGGAGCTCGCCGAGCTCGAGTCGCGGAACGTCGGGAAGCCGCTCGCCGCGGCGCGCGACGAGATGCCGGTCTGCTCGGACAACATCCGCTTCTTCGCCGGCGCGGCGCGCATACTCGAGGGCCGTTCGGCCGGCGAGTACATGGAGGGCTACACCTCCTGGATCCGGCGCGAGCCCATCGGGGTCGTCGGACAGATCGCGCCGTGGAACTACCCGCTGATGATGGCGGTCTGGAAGTTCGCGCCGGCGCTCGCAGCCGGCAACACCTCGGTCCTCAAACCCTCGGAGCAGACGCCGCTCTCGACGCTGCGGTTCGCGCAGCTCGCGTCCGAGCACGTCCCAAGCGGTGTCCTCAACGTCATCACCGGGGACGGGGAACCGGTGGGCGCCGGCATCGTCCGTCACCCCGACGTCCGCATGGTCTCGCTGACCGGGGACGTTGCAACCGGGAAGGAGGTCGCGCGTGCCGCCGCCGAGACGCTCAAGCGCGTCCACCTCGAGCTCGGCGGCAAGGCGCCCGTGATCGTCTTCGACGACGCGGACCCCACTCAGGTCGCCGAGGCGATCAAGATCGCCGGCTACTGGAACTCGGGGCAGGACTGCACCGCCGCGTCGCGTGTGGTCGCCGGCCCGAAGATCTACGACAAGCTGCTCGAGGAGCTCGTCCCGGCCGTCGAGTCGATGCAGGTCGGCGATCCCGCCGAGGGCGACGACATCGAGATGGGGCCGGTGATCTCCAAGGCCCAGCAGGAGCGCGTGCTCGGCTTCCTCGACCGGGCGAAGGGCGCCAACGTCCTGACCGGCGGTGGAACGAACGGCGACCGCGGCTTCTTCGTCAAGCCGACGGTCGTCGTCGACGTCGACCAGACGGACGAGATCGTTCAGCGCGAGGTCTTCGGGCCTGTCGTCACCGTGCAGCGCTTCGCCGACGACGACGAGGCGCTCGCGTGGGCGAACGACGTCCCCTACGGACTGGCCGCCTCGGTCTTCACGCGTGACATCGGACGAGCCCTGAACGCGTCGCGGAAGCTGGACTTCGGAACCGTCTGGATCAACGATCACATCCCGCTTGTCTCCGAGATGCCGCACGGCGGCTTCAAGCAGTCGGGCTACGGCAAGGACCTCTCGGCCTACTCACTGGAGGACTACACGCGGGTCAAGCACGTGATGGCGAAGCTCGACTGAGTTGACAGACACGGCGATTCCTGCGGACGAGGCGGCAGTCCCGGACGAGGCGGGCGAAGGCCTCAAGCCAGGCGCGATCGGATTCCTGGACGCGACTGTGATCGGGCTGGCGTCGACCGCGCCGGCTTATTCGCTCGCTGCGGTCATCGGGACGGTCGTGGTCGTCGTCGGCGTCCAGGCGCCGGCGGCGCTGCTCGCGTCCTTCATCCCGATGTTCTTCATCGCGACGGCCTTCTACTACATGAACAAGGCCGATCCGGACGCGGGCACAACCTTCTCGTGGGTGACACGGGCACTCGGCCCGTGGCCGGGATGGATCGGCGGCTGGGCGGTCTGCACGACGGGGATCCTCGTCGTCGGGTCGCTGGCAGACGTGGGCGCCCGCTACACGTACCTCCTCTTCGGCGCCGACGGCGCAGCCGGGTCGAAAGTCGCGGTCACGGCGCTCGCCGTCGCCTACATCGTCGTACTCACCGCGATCTGCGTGATCGGTACCGAGCTGTCCGCCCGGCTTCAGCGGGTCATGATCCTGGCGCAGGTCGGCGCCCTGCTTCTGTTTGCGATCGTGGCGCTCGCGAAGGTCTGGGGCAACGACGCCGGCGTCGGCTCGATCGATCCGTCGCTCTCCTGGCTCAACCCCTTCGAGATCGACAGCCGGGCGACGCTCGTCTCGGCGCTGCTCATCGGCGTCTTCATCTACTGGGGGTGGGAATCCGCGGTGAACCTGACCGAAGAGACGGAGGACTCACGCTCTGCCCCGGGGCTGGCGGCGGTGATCAGCACGGTGATCCTGCTCGTGACGTACGTCTCGGTCACAGTCGCGGTCGTCGCCTTCGCGGGCCTCGAGACGCTCGCCGAGTTCGACGACGACGACGCCATCTTGGGCACCCTCGCCGGCGACGTGCTCGGGTCGCCGTGGGACAAGCTCGTGCTGCTGGCCATCGTCACCTCGGCGGTCGCCTCGACACAGACCACGATCATCCCCTCCTCTCGGACCTCGTTCTCGATGGCTCGCGCGGGAGCGCTGCCGCGGGCTTTCGCCGCGATCCATCCACGGTTCCGCACGCCGCACATCTCCACGATCGTGGTCGCGGCGCTCGCGATCGCCTGGTACGTCCCGGCCAATTTCATCAGCGAGAACTTCCTCTTCGACACGATCGCCGCGCTGTCGCTGATGATCGCGTTCTACTACGCGCTCTCGGGACTCGCGTGCGTCGTCTACTACCGCCATCAGCTGACCAAGTCGGTGAAGAACTTCCTGTTCATCGGCGTTGCGCCGCTGGTCGGGGCGGCGATGCTCGGTTACCTCTTCATCGAGTCGATCCGCCTCTTCGCCGACCCGGAGGAGTCCTACACCGGCCAGGACCTCTTCGGCTTCGGCGTTCCGCTCGTGATCGGGCTGGGATTCCTGCTCCTCGGCGTGGTCATTCTCATCCTCTGGCGGCTGGCCGGACACGAGCGCTTCTTCTCGCGTAAACCGCTCGAAGCGGCCGACCCGGAGCTGGTGGCGTAGGTGCCCCATCCAGCAATGCAGCCGGCTTCTGGCCGCGATCACGCGGCGCCAAAGCCTTGGCGCGGTCGAGTGCGACCTCTGGCTTGGTGCTCGCGACCCAGAACCTCGGCGGCATCACTGGAAGGGGCACTAGTGGCGACGATCGTTCTCGGCTACGACGGCTCCGGCTGCGCCCGCTGCGCGCTGAAGGCTTCACTCGATCTCTGCACAGCCCTCGGCGACCGGCTGGTGATCGCTTATGCGTACGAACCGCCGGGAAAGATCGCCGGCGAAGAGTTCGCCGAGCACCGGCGCGCACTCGGGGAAATCGGCGAGCGGATGACCGCCGAAGCACTCGAGCAGGCCCGCGCCGCAGGGGTGGACGCGGAGGTCGCGCTCGTCCCCGAGCGACCGACCGAGGCGCTGACGCAGCTCGGCGCCCGGCACGACGCGCGCATGATCGTCGTCGGCACCCAGGGCGAGAGCCCGCTCAAGGGCGCGATCCTCGGCTCGATCCCACACAAGCTCCTCCAGGTCTCGGATCGGCCGGTTCTGGCCGTTCCGCCCTACGACGACGACGAATGAAGCCGCCTACCTGAGGTCGTCGAGGACCTCCCCGGCCGCCCGAACGCCCTCCGAAGCGCCGCCTTCCATGTAGCCCTGGAAGTCCGTCGAGCAATGCTCGCCGGCGAAGTGGACGTTGCCCTGGCGCACGCCCTCGTAGCCGCCGAACGTGTGGTACTGGCCGACCTTGAAGTACGAGTACGAGAGCAGGAGGTTCGGGTCGATCATCGGGTTCGATAGCGTCGCCCGGCCGTTCCACAGCGGCCGGATTCCCGGGAAGACATGCTCGAGCTGGTCGAGGAAGCGACGGGCATAAGAGTGAACCTGCGCGTTCGCCGCGGTCGCATACGGCGTCGAAGCCCGCAGCGATTCGGCGAGATCGGCTGCCGTATAGTCGACGAGGATCCCGCTCGAACCGGACTGGCCGCGGGAGACGTCGTACGCGACCTGGTAGCCCGTGTCCGAGTAGGACCCGCCCGTCGAGAGCCCCCACGGCCCGGGCGTGTTCCATAGCCGTTGCGAGAACTGCAGCGCGAGCTTGGAGTTCGAACCAGACCCGAGCCTTGTGATCGCCTTCTGCTTCAGGTCGTCGAAGCCGGCCCGCGAGTAGTCGAGCGTTCGGAGGACGGCAAAGCTCATGCAGAGAATCGCGTGGTCGGCCCGCACACGCTCGCGACCGCCCGGAGTAGCGAAGTCGAGGTCGACGCTGCCGTCGTTGCGGCGGATCACCGAGGTCAACCGCCACCCAATGCGCACGGCGTCCGAGCCCTGCTGGTCGATGATCTCGTCCCGGATCGCAAAGGGCAGCTGTGCGTTGCCGCCCATGATGTGGAACCGCTCGTCCGACTCGCCCGTGACGGAGAGTCGGCGCTTGCTGAAGCCGAGCAGGTAGACGATGTTCAGGGCCGACTGCCGCGTCGTCTCGGCGCCGAACTCGGCGAGATAGGCCACATCGAGCAGTTGACCGAACGGCGAGTGATGCCCGCCGGGCACGCGTGACTCGATCCATTCGTAGACGCTCATCTTGTCGAGCGCTCGTCCGGCAGGAGTGCTCGTGTCGAAGGTGGTCGGATAGTCCGCGGCGGTCACGTCCTTCTGAATCGCGTTGAAGACCGGCCCGAAGTCCCGGTCCGCCTGCTCCATGGAGTAGTACTGCCCGAAGAAGAACGCCGTGTCCGACGAGCCCTCGGGCTGTGCAGCGAGCACGTCGACCAGCGGCAGCTCGAAGCGCTTGGCCAGCTTGCGGATCGTCTTGTGGCCGGTGTCGATCAGCTCGCCGCAGAGCTCGCCCGTCTGGCCGCCGGCCCAGTAGCCGGGGAAATCGCTCCAGTCCGAATGCATGCGTCCGCCGACCCGCGAGTTCGCCTCGTAGATCGTCGACGACACACCCCTGTCCTGCAGCGTCAGAGAGGCCGTCAGGCCGGCGATGCCTCCCCCGACGATCGCGATTCGAGGTCCGCCCCCGGCCGCCTCGGAGATCCTCGTCAGCGTGGAGAGCGGCCCCGCCGCCACGATCGTCGCGCCCGCGGCGCCTGTCCGTTTGAGGAACTCCGTTCGGGAGTAGGTCTGCTCTTCTCGCCGAGCCCGCAGGTCCCTGACTGGAATGCCGAGCTCGTCGGCTGCCGCGTGATCGCGCGCCAGCCGGCGAAGCGCGCGCAGGAGCGGTGTCCGCGCCATGTCTCCTCCTTTCGGACTCGCACGAGCATCTCGCACTCCTGCGGTGAAGGCAATCGACTTTCGCAGCGCATCTGCGCGCTTCTACGCCTCAAGTTGACGCAATACGACTGAAGGTGGTAAGAACGCCTCGCATTGCGAACTGCGGAGCAGCCCCAGCGGCGGGGCGCGGTCAGTCTGCCACGGAGCCTCGATGCCGTTGACCAGGGCATCATCGAAGCGCTCCAGAACAACGGACGGGAGTCGTTCCGCCGCATCGCTGCCCGGGTCGGTGTCTCCGAGGCGACGATCCGAGCGCGCTACGCGCGGCTCTGTGCGGACAACATCCTCCAGGTCACCGGGATCACGAATCCCCTCGGGCTCGGCTTCGAGGCGCAGGCGATGGTGGGCATCCGCACGACCGGACCGCCGGAGCCGGTAGCCACCGAGATCGCAACGTGGGAGGAGGCCGGCTACGTCGTCATCACTGCCGGCCAGTTCGACATCCTCGTCGAGTTGGTCTGCGCAGACGGGCGCCAGCTCCTCGACCTGACGAATCGCATCCGGGAACTCGATCGTGTCGTCTCGACCGAAAGCTTCCTGTACCTCGAGCTCTGGAAACAGCTCTACGACTGGGGCGCGCGCGTGCAGAACGCCACGACGCGTATGGCGAAGCTGGGTTGATCGAGACCAGGCTCTTGATCGGGGGCGAGCAGATCGCAGGCGAGAGCGGACCGCTGGTCGTGGAAAATCCGTACACGGAGTCCGAGCTGGCCACGGTGGGCCTGCCTACGCCAGAGCAAGTGGACTCCGCGATCGCTGCCGCCCGCGAAGCCGCGCAAAGGTGGGCGGCGACGCCCGCGATCGAGCGCTGTGAGCTGCTCCACGAGATCGCCGCGCGGATGCGGGCCCGCACCGACGAGCTCGCCGAGCTGATGACGAAAGAGGTCGGCAAGCCGCTGATCGAGAACTCCGACGAGGTCGGCTGGACGGCGGCGGCCTTCGACTACTACGCCGAGCTCGGCCGCAACTTCGCGGGCCGCGTGATCCCCCCGATCGAGTCGACCCAGCTCTCGCTGGTGCTCAAGGAGCCGATCGGAGTCGTCGGTTGCATCGTGCCGTGGAACTACCCGCTACTTCTCCTGGCCTGGAAGGTCGCGCCCGCGCTGGCTGCCGGCAACACGGTCGTCGCCAAGCCGTCCGAGCTGACCCCGCTCTCCACGCTCGCGCTCGCGGACTGCGTCGAGCACCTGCCGCCCGGCGTCGTCAACATCGTTGCCGGAGCCGGGGAGATCGGCGAGGCGATCGTCTCGGACGAGCGGGTCGATTGCGTGGCGTTCACCGGCTCCGTCGACACCGGCAAGAAGATCGCCCACATCTGCGCCGACCGAGTCGCCCGGATCAACCTGGAGCTCGGAGGCAAGGACCCGTTCATCGTCTGCCCGGACGTGGCCGGCGCGATCGAGGTCGCGGCGAAGGGCGGCGCGTGGGCCGCGTTCCTGAACGCCGGGCAGGTCTGCACCTCGGCGGAGCGCTTCTACGTCCTCGAGCCGGTCTACGACGACTACCTGCAAGCGTTCGTCGACTACACCAACTCGCTCGTGCTCGGCGACCCGCTCGACCGGAGCACGGACATCGGCCCCCTGGTCTCCGCGCGTCAGCGCGAGCGCGTCGCCGCCCAGGTCGACGCCGCCGTTGCGGCGGGCGCCGAGGTCGTTACGGGAGGCCGAAACGGCGGGAACGGCACCGGCTACTTCTACGCCCCGACGGTCGTCACCGGCGCTGCCCCCGAGACCGACCTGCTTCGTGAGGAGACCTTCGGACCGGTCGCGCCAATCGTCCGTGTCACAAGCCTCGACGAGGCGATCGCGCTGGCGAACTCGACGCGCTTCGGGCTCGGCTGCAACGTCTACACCAAGGACCTCGACACGATCCTGCGCTGCATGCGCGAGATCAAGGCGGGCACGCTCTGGTTCAACGACCCGCTGACCGACAACGACGCCGGCCCCTTCGGCGGGATGAAGCAGTCGGGCCTCGGCCGAGAGCTCGGCCAGGAGGGCCTCGAAGCCTTCCAGGAGACGAAGCACGTACATCTCGAGACCTCGCTGGCGCCCAAGGACTGGTGGTACCCCTACGGCGGCGGCTCGTCACAGGCGACAGGCGCCTGATGGCGACCACGACCGGCCGGACTCGGACGTCGCAGACAACGGTCGCCGACGTCCGGCTCCAGAGCGTCACGAAGCGCTTCGACGACGTCGTCGCGGTGGACGGCATCACGCTCGAGATCCCGCGCGGATCGTTCTTCGCCCTGCTCGGGCCGTCGGGCTGCGGCAAGACGACGACGCTCCGCATGATCGGCGGCTTCGAGGAGCCGGACGAAGGCGCGATCTACCTTGCCGACCAGCCGGTCACGGGGCTCCCGCCGCACAAGCGCGACGTGAACACCGTCTTCCAGAGCTACGCCCTCTTCCCCCACCTCTCGATCTTCGAGAACGTCGCCTTCGGGCTGCGGCGCAAAGGGATCAAGGGCGGGACCCTGAAGGGGCGGGTTCGCGAGATCCTCGGCATGGTCGACCTCACCGGGATGGGCGACCGGAAGCCGCGCCAGCTTTCCGGCGGCCAGCAGCAGCGGGTCGCGCTTGCGCGCGCGCTCGTCAACAACCCGCAGGTGCTGCTGCTCGACGAACCGCTCGGTGCGCTCGACCTGAAGCTGCGCAAGCAGATGCAGCTGACGCTGAAGCGGATCCAGATGGAGATCGGGATCACGTTCATCCACGTCACGCACGATCAGGAGGAGGCGATGACGATGGCGGACGCGATCGCGGTCATGAACCACGGCCGGATCGAGCAGCTCGGCCCGCCGGAGGAGCTCTACGAGCGGCCGCGGACGAGCTTCGTTGCCCGCTTCCTCGGCGCGTCCAATCTCCTGCGGGGAGCCGTGGAGGGCCACGGCGAGGTCAGGCTCACGAGCGGCGCGCTCGTCCGCATCGACGAGGCGCTGCCGACGCGCGGGAGCCGAGTCGCGGTCGGGATCAGGCCCGAGAAGATCCGCCTCGGGACCCCGAGCGACGGCGAGAACCGCCTCAGCGGCACGATCGCCGACAGGTCCTACGTCGGAGTCGCAACCCATTACACCGTGAAGACGCCGGACGGGCGCATCAGCGTCTTCGCGCAGAACACACAGATCCGGGGCGGGACGCTGGAGCGCGAGACTCGGCGTCGAGCTCTCCTTCGACCCGCCGCAGCCTTCGTCGTCGATCTGACCGAGGAGGAGAACGAATGAACGATGCTCTGACCCGTGCCGAGCTGCTGCGGCGCGCAGCACTGGGCGGAGTTGCAATCTCGATACCCGGCTTCCTTGCCGCATGCGGCGGCGACAGCGGCGGCGGCGACGCCGCCGGAACCACGACAGCCGGTAGCCAGGAGCTTGCCGACACGCTTCGCTTCTCGAACTGGCAGCTCTACATCGACGTCGACCCGAAGACCAAGAAGAGCCCGTCACTGCAGCAGTTCACGGCAGAAGACGGGCGTGAACGTCGACTACGTCGAGGACATCAACGACAACGCGTCGTACTTCGGGAAGATCCAGGGGCCGCTGTCGCAGGGGCGCGGGATCGACCGCGACATCATCGTCATGACCGACAACTCGCGCTTCCCCGCTCTACTGATCCAGAAGGAGTGGGTGGAGAAGCTCGACAAGGGACGGATCCCGAACATCGCCAACCTGATCCCCGCGCAAGGGAGCCCGCCGTTCGACCCGGACCGAAGCTTCAGCCTGCCCTGGGCGTCGGGCATCACCGGCATCGCCACGAACCTCAAAGCGAGCGGCGGCGAGATCGTCGAGACGGTCGATCAGCTGCTCGAGGACCCGAACCTCAAAGGGAAGGTCACGCTGCTCACCGAGATGGCCGACTCGATGAGCATGGTCATGCTCGCGAACGGCGACGACCCGGAGAAAGTCACCGACGAGAGCTTCAACAAGGCCTACGACCGGATCCAGCAGGCGGTCGACTCGGGTCAGATCCGGCGCTTCACGGGCAACGACTACGTGAGCGACCTGGAGAAGGGAAACATCGCCGCCGCCGCCTCGTGGTCGGGCGACGTCGCCACGGGCCTGAAGGCCAACAAGGACCTCCGATGGAACCTCCCCGAGGCCGGAAGCGACATCTGGACCGACAACATGCTCATTCCGACCGGCGGCAACGCGGCGACGGCCTCGGAGTACATGAACTTCGTCTACGACCCGAAGGTCGCCGCGATGATCTCGGTCGGGAACGGCTACATCTCCTCCGTCAAGGGCGTGATCGACGAGGCGAAGAAGCTCGACCCGGAGTCGGCGAACAACCCGCTCATCTTCCCCGACGACGAGATCCTCTCGAACGTCGTCCAGTTCGACTCGGCGGCGCTCAACAACCAGACCTACATCGAGCAATGGCAGAAGCTGCTGGGCGCCTAGTCGACTCAGCGTGACGCTGATTCACCGCCACCGCTGGCTGGCCCCGCTGCTGCTCCTCGCACCGGGGCTGGCCTGGCTGGCCGTGTTCTTCCTCGTTCCGCTCGGCTTCCTCGGCTACCAGTCCTTGCAGTCCGGCTCGTTCGAGCAGGGCTACACCTTCACCTGGGAGTTCTCCAACTTCTGGGACGCGATCACGGGCTACGACGAGCAGCTCATCCGCTCGTTCCTCTACGCGGGCATCGCCACCGTCGCAACGCTGCTGATCAGCTATCCACTCGTGTACTGGATCGCGTTCCACGGCGGGCGCTGGAAGAACCTGCTGCTGCTCGCGATCATCGCGCCCTTCTTCGTCACGTACTTGATCCGGACGCTCGCCTGGCAGAACATCCTCGCCGACGAGGGCCCGGTCGTCGGCTTCCTGCGCGACGTGCACTTGCTCTCCGCCGACGGCCGGCTCCTGGCGACGACGCTCGCCGTCGTCGCCGGGATCACCTACAACTTCCTGCCCTTCATGGCACTGCCGCTCTACGTCTCACTCGAGCAGATCGATGCCCGGCTGCTCGAGGCGGCCCAGGATCTCTACGCGAGCAAGACGAAGGCGTTCCTCCGCGTGACGCTCCCGCTGTCTGCCCCGGGCATCGTCGCGGGGACGCTGCTGACGTTCATTCCTGCAGCCGGCGACTTCATCAACGCCCAGCTGCTCGGGACGCCGAACCAGTACATGATCGGCAACGTCATCCAGTCGAAGTACCTCGAGCTGATCGACTATCCGGCCGCAGCATCGCTGTCCTTCGTCCTGATGGCGTTAATCATCATCTCGCTGCTCGTCTATGCCCGGGTCGTGGGAACCGAGAGGCTGACTGGATGACGACCGCTGCCGAGACGCTGCCTGCGCGCCCACGGCCAAATGCAGCCGCACGTACTTGGGCATTCATGCGCCGCCACGCGCTGGGCGCCTACTCGGTGCTCGCGCTCATCTACCTGATGCTGCCGATCGCAGTCGTCATCCTGTTCTCGCTCAACCAGCCGTCGGGCCGCTTCAACTACACGTGGGAGCGCTTCACGCTCGACAACTGGACGAACTGGGACGCGGTCCCGGGGATCCGCGACGCGGTGATCCTCTCGCTCGAGATCGCCCTGATCTCGACGATCGTCGCGACCGTGCTCGGCACGCTGGTCGCCCTCGCGCTGGTCCGCCATCGCTTCCGCGCTCGCGGCTCGACGAACGTGCTCGTATTCCTGCCGATGGCGACCCCCGAGATCGTCCTCGGCGCCTCGCTCCTGACGCTCTTTCTGCAGCTGCGCGTCGCCACGGGCTTCGCGACGATCTTCATCGCGCACGTGATGTTCATCATCAGCTACGTGGTCGTGACCGTGAAAGCGCGCCTCGTCGGCTTCGACCGGCACCTCGAGGAGGCGGCCATGGACCTCGGCGCGAACGAGTGGGTCACGTTCTACAAGGTGACGCTGCCCTTGATCGCCCCGGCGATCCTGAGCGCGGCGCTGCTCGGGTTCGCGATCTCGATCGACGACTTCGTGATCACGTACTTCAACGCCGGCTCGGAGACGACGTTCCCGCTGTTCGTGTGGGGCGCCGCGCGCGTCGCAGTGCCACCGCAGGTGAACGTCGTCGCCAGCGCGATCTTCGTCATCGCCATCACGGCGATGGTGATCAACGTCATCATCCAGTCCAGACGAGGCAGGCAGGCGAAAGGAATCGCATGACGACCCACGAGACCATCGAGACGACGCTCGACCGGACGAGGATCAAGGAGCTGACCGAGCGCGAGGAGCGCACGATGGACGAGCGGACGCCCGGCTCGCGCGAGCTGTTCGAGCGTGCCAGCCGCACGATGCCGAATGGCGTCGCGTCGAGCTACCAGGCGCGTGATCCGTGGCCGATGTTCCTCACCCGCGGAGAGGGCCAGTACGTCTGGGACGCCGACGGGCACCGGCTGATCGACTACCACAACGGCTTCGGCTCGATGGTCGTCGGACACGCGAACCCGGCGATCGTCAAGGCGGTCGAAGAGCGGGTGCGACTCGGATCCCACTTCTCGGCGCCGACGGAGGACGCCGCGTTCGTCGCGGAGGAGCTCGCCCGGCGTTTCGGCCTGCCGAAGTGGCGGTTCACGAACTCCGGAACCGAGGCGACGATGGACGCGATTCGCATCGCCCGCGGGGCGACGGGCCGCGACACGATCATGAAGATGCTCGGCTCGTATCACGGCCACCATGACGCTGTCATGGTCGCCGTCGGCGTCAGCCTCGACTGGGAGGGGAGCGACTCGGACGAGATCCCCTCGCTTCCCTACGGCGAGGGGCTCCCGCAGGCGGTCGCCGACCTGACGGTCGCCGTGCCCTACAACGACGCCGAGGCGCTCTCCCGCCGGCTCGACCGGCTCGAGGAGGAGGGCCGGCTGCCGGCCTGTTTGATCATGGAGGCGGCGATGATGAACATCGGCGTCGTCCTCCCTGAGCCGGGTTACCTCGAGGCGGTCCGCGAAGAGACGCGCCGCCGCGGCGTCGTGCTGATCTTCGACGAGGTCAAGACGGGGCTGACGGTTGCGCCGGGCGGAGCGACCGAGCGCTTCGGCATCCAGCCGGATCTGGTCACGCTCGCCAAGACACTCGGCGGCGGGCTCCCGTCGGGCGCCGTCGGCGGCACCGAGGAGGCGATGGAGGTCGTCGCAGCAGATCGCGTGCACCAAGTCGGGACGTTCAACGGCAATCCACTGTCGATGGCCGCCGCCCGCGCCACGCTCGACGAGGTGCTCACACCTGACGCCTATCCGCATCTCGAGTCGATCGACGACCGGCTCCTGGCCGGCTGCCAGCGCGTGATCGAGCTGTACGGCCTCCCCGGGTACGCGGTCGGGATCGGGTCGAAGGGCTGTGTGACCTTCGCGCCCGTGAAGGTCACCGACTACACGACCTTCCGGACCCACCAGGACGCCGAGCTGACCGAGCTCGCCTGGCTCTACAACGTCAATCGGGACGTGTTCATGACCCCGGGCCGCGAGGAGGAGTGGACGCTCTCGGTTGCGCACCAGCCGGAGGACGCGGACGCGTACGTGGCCGTCTTCGAGGAGCTCGCCTCCGACCTGACCGCCTGAACTCCAAGTAACACTGTGTTACAAGCCCCGAAGCGCCTGGTACCTCAGGCGTTTCGGCTCAAGTAACACTGTGTTACAAGGCCAGTTCGAAGTACGTGGTGCCGTGAACCGGGTTGTAGCGGTACGCCTCGATCTCGACGAAGCCGAGTGAGCGGTAGAGGGCTCGCGCCGCCTCCATCCGCGGGAGGGTGTCGAGCCGCATGCGCTCGTAGCCGGCATCCCGTCCCGCCACGATGATCGCCTCTGCCAGCCGCCGGCCGAGCCCGGTGCCGCGGTGCTCCGGCCTCAGGTAGAGGCGTTTCATCTCGCAGACGCCCGGCTCGTACGGTCGAAGCGCGACGCAGCCGGCCGGCTCCGGGTCGAGCGCCAGCAGAAGACGCCCGCCGGGCGGCGCGTACTCGCCGGGGAGCTCCGCGAGCTCACGCTCGAAGTCCTGGAACCCGAGGTCGACTCCGAGCGCGGCCGCGTACTCCTCGAAGAGCACGCGAACGACGGGCACCTGCTCCGCGCCGTGCCCGGGGACGATCTCCAAGTGAGCCTCAGGCCTTGACGGTCGAGAGACCGAGACCGATGAAGACGGTCCCGGTGACCCAGCGCTTGACGCCGAGGTACCACGTACTGCGGCGCAGCCAGGAGCCGAGCGTCCCCGCTGCCAGCGCCCAGAGCGAGTCGGAGCAGAGCGCGATCGCGACGAAGAGCAGCCCCAGCACGAGGATCTGAAGCCACGCGGCGCCTGCGTCCGGATCGACGAATTGCGGCAGGAAGGCAAGAAAGAACAGCGCCGTCTTCGGATTCAGGACATTGACGACGACGCCGTTGACGAACAGCCGACGACGCGTCTGCGGGTCGCGCACCATCTCGTCCTCGAGCTCCTCGCGGGTGAGCAGGCGCCTGATGCCCAACAGGATCAGGTAGGCGGCGCCGGCGTACTTGACGATCGTGAACGCCGTCGCCGAGGACGCGAGGAGCGAAGACAGACCGATTGTCGCCGCGACGACGTGGACGAGACCGCCCACCGCGATCCCGGCCGCCGAGTAGAGGCCGGCGAGCCGACCCTGGTCGACGCTCTGGGCGACGATGTAGAGCACGGCCGGCCCCGGCACGACCGCGAGCGCAAGCGATGCTGCGGCAAAGAGCGCAAGGCTGCCGGCGCTGGGCACCACCTAAGCTTGCCCAACCGGCGGACCATGAGAGAGGGCGGGCCTCTCGGCCCGCCCTCTCGGCCCGCCCCTGGGTCGTTCGTGAATTGGTTAGGCCGGCGTGAGCCTGCCCCTCCGGCTCCACATCGCCGCGGCCGTTCCGCCTGCCAGAAGGCCGAGCATGAGGGCGATGAGGGCGAAGCCCGGGTTGACGAAGTCGATGTTCCAACCGCTGTCCTTGGTGAGGACGATCGGGGTCGTCTGGGGAGTCGACCTCGGGACCGCGCGGTCGTCCACGGCAACTCCGGTCCGGTCAGACGAGATGCTCAGGCCGAGGCTCTGCTCGTCGACGCCGACGCCGTGGCTGAGGTACGGGATCTCGCTGGGGCGGTCCTGCACGACGGTGCCGCCGTAGCTCTCCTGGTCGACGCCGATGCCGTGGCTCAGGTACGGGATGTCCGAATACTGGTTGCTCGTTGACGGGGTCGGCTTCGCCTGCGCAAGGGTCGGAACTGCGGCGAAGGCGACGAGCGTGAGAAGGGTGACGAGCCACTTCATGGTTCCTGCTCCTTTCGGGGGGTCCCTGCCATGACCTGAACCTAGGGACGCCCGGCGCGGCTGTCGTTCGCGCGCACGACACAAGAAGTGTCAAATTCGTTCACATCCGCCTGGGTTCGTCGGCGCGTAGTTGCGGTAGATGCAACAAGAGACAACAAGCTGCTCGGGGGGACGGAGGTGTTCCGATGAACGGCGAACCTCGGATTCGGTTTGGGCTTCTCTGGCCCCTGGCTGCGCTGCTGGGGCTCCTGACGATCGCGGGCATGGCGGGCTTTAGTGCCGGCCAGGCGGGAGCGGCACCCGCAGCCGGCGACCGCGTCGCAACGACCAAGCCCTGTACACAGCGCGCGCGTTTCGACGACGACAACTTTCCGCACCGGCCTGCGATCACGAGCAGGTTCCTGCCGCTGATTCCCGGCACGAAGACGACCCTGGCGGGAACCGTCGAGGGAGTTCCCCACCAGGTGGAGTTCGTCGTTACCGACCTGGTGAAGCGAATGGCCGGGGTCCGCACGTTGGTGATTTGGGACACGGACACGAGCGAGGACGAGGTCGTGGAGTCGGAGCTCGCCTTCTTCGCCCAGGACAAGGCCGGGAACGTCTGGAACCTCGGCGAGTACCCGGAGGAGTTCGAGGGCGGCGAGTTCGTCGGCGCGCCGAGCACCTGGATCGCAGGGCAGGACGGCGCGAAAGCGGGAATCCACATGCCCGCACTGCGGGGCGTGAGCTCCCGACTGTACGTCCAGGGCTTCGCGCCCGAGATCGACTTCTTGGACTGCGCGAGGGTCGCCGACCGCCATGTACGGACCTGCGTTCCGGCCGGGTGCTTCGACGACGTGACGATCACGAACGAGACGAACGTGCTCGTTCCGGAAGACGGCATCCAGAGCAAGTACCACGCTCCGCGTGTGGGGATCATTCAGGTCGGCAGCGTCGAGCCTGCGACAGGCGAGACGCTGGCGCTCGTCGAGCGGGAGAAGCTCAGCGGCGACGACTTGAAGGAGGTGCGCGAGGAAGCGCTGAGGCTCGATGGGCGTGGCTACGAGTTCGGCGGCGACGCCTACAAGGCCACAGGGCGCGCGAGGCAGCTTGGAGACTGAGGTCGCGTAACCCGCGCGAAGCGCGGCACACTGGAGTGAGGCAGCCGGCCGGGCGCTTGGAGAGCGCGGCCGCCGGGCGGCTGGACCCATGAGCGGAAGCGCCGCCCGGCCGGCTGTCGACTCAGAAGACGCGCTGTCAGACGCGCCTACGTACGGTCCCGGACACTAGCGAGCATGGATGAGACAGACATGAAGACGGAGAGGGCGAAACCGGAAAACTTGTATCACCGTATGGAAACTTGTACGTTTGTGGAAACCGGCTCTGCGGCGCCTCTTGGGGAGCGTGATGGGCCTAGTGGTTGACATCGGGGGCTGTGAGATGCGTCACCGCAGCCCGGCCGGTTTCCTAAATAGCGTGCGTTCTCCCGACTCGAGGGCGAACGCCGGAAATCTTTGCTCGCGCGCGCCGCCCTAGCGCGGCTGTCCGCGCGGGCGGACACAGTCCCGTAGTTGGGGCCGGGTAGCAGCCCGGCCCCGGATGCCAACCATTCCCCGGAGGTTGACCAGGTCATGAGTGGCTATTGCAAGGGTAACGCGCCTGGCCCCCACTCGCTTCGCGAAGGGGCTCCGGCCTCGACCCATCCTTCACGTGCGGCCGAGAGGGGCGAGCTCCGATGATGCGGGCGATCATCGACTCGAGCATCCGGTTCCGCCTGCTCGTCGTCGCCCTTGCCGCCGGCGCAATCGCCGTCGGCGTGACTCAACTCCCGAAGACGTCGGTGGAGGTCCTCCCCGACTTCACGCCGCCGACCGTCGAGGTCCAGACGGAAGCGCTCGGGCTCTCCGCGGAGGAGGTCGAGGAGCTGATCACGGTGCCGCTCGAGCAGGACCTGTTGAACGGCGTCGCGTTCCTCGACGACATCCGATCCGAGTCCGTTCCGGGGCTGTCGCGGGTCCTGATGGTCTTCGACGAGGGCACGGATCTCTTCACGGCACGGCAGGTCGTCGCCGAGCGTCTGACTCAGGCGCACGCGCTGCCGAACGTGTCGAAGCCGCCGCAGATGCTGCAGCCGCTCTCGTCGACGAACCGCGCCATGATGATCAGCGTTTCGTCGAAGAGCCGCACGCCGCTCGACCTCGGCATCCTCGCGCGGTGGACGATCGGGCCACGCCTCGTCGGCGTCCCGGGGGTCGCCAACGTCGCGATCTGGGGCCTGCAGGACCGCCAGCTTCAGGTTCAGGTCGACCCGGAGAAACTTCGCCAGAACGACGTGACCCTGCTTCAGGTCGTCGAGACCGCCGGCAACTCGCTCTGGGTTTCGCCGCTGACGTTCATCGAGGCCTCGACACCCGGGACGGGCGGGTTCATCGATACGCCGAACCAACGGCTCGGCGTCATGCACCGGTCGCCGGTGACGAGCGCCGAAGACCTCTCCAAGATCACGTTGGAAGACGTCGGCAACCGCCAGCTGAGTCTCGGTGACGTCGCCAACGTGGTCGAAGACCACCAGCCTTTGATCGGCGACGCCGTCGTCAACGACGGACGCGGGCTCATGCTCGTCGTCGAGAAGTTCCCCGAGGCGAACACGCTCGAAGTGACGAACGGCATCGAAGACGCCATCTCCGCCATGGAGCCCGGGATGGCCGGCGTCGCGTTCGACTCCGAGGTGTACCGGCCGGCGTCGTACATCGACAGTTCGATCAACAACCTCGAGATCGCGCTGATCGCCGGCTTCCTGCTGATCGCACTCGTGCTCCTGGCGTTCTTCCGCTGGCGCACGGCCCTGATCGCCCTCATCGTCATCCCGCTGTCGCTTCTCGTCGGAGTGCTCGCACTGTTCGCCTTCGGCGCGACGATGAACGCGATCGTCCTCGTTGGCCTCGCGGCGGCGCTCCTTCTGCTCGTCGACGACGCGATCGTTGACGTCGAGAACGTCACACGCCGCCTCCGAGAGAAGCGGGAAGAGGATTCGAGCGCCGCTGTCGTGATCCGCGCGATGCTCGAAACGCGCAGGGCCGCGCTCTACGCGCTGTTGATCCTCGGAGCCGCGATCGCACCCGTGTTCTTCCTCGAGCGGCTGGCGGGGGCGTTCTTCCCCGACATGGCTGCGGCCTACCTCGTCGCCCTCGTCGCCTCGATGGTCGTCGCGCTGACGCTGACGCCGGCGCTGAGCGTCCTGCTCTTCTCGAGGGGACGAATCGACCAGGACGAGACGGCGCCGGCCCGGTGGGCACAGCGGGTCTACGGCGCCGGGCTCGCCAAGGTCGTCGGCAGCCCGCGCATCGCCTACGCCGCCGTCGGACTGGTTCTCGTCGGAACTGCGATTGCCGCGCCGGCCGCGATGAACAACTCACTCCTCCCCACGTTCAAGGAGAGTGAGCTGCTGATTCGCTGGGACGCCGCGCCCGGAACCTCCCTGCCGGAGATGAACCGGATCACCGGCCTGGTCAGCAGCGAGCTCCGCTCGATCGACGGAGTTCGTGAGGTCGGCGCCCACGTCGGACGCGCAGTGACGGGCGACACGTCGCTCAATGTCAACTCTGCCGACCTGTGGGTCGGAATCGACGAGGGCGCCAACTACGACTCGACCGTCAGCGCCATCAACCGCACGGTTGCCGCCTATCCGGGACTTGCCGGCGAGGTCAAGACCTACTCGAACGACAAGGTCAGCCAGGCGATGGCGGCACGCGGCGCCGAGGACGACGTCGTCGTCCGGGTCTACGGCGAGGACCTCGATGTGCTTGGCACCGAGGCCGAGAAGGTGAGGCGATCGATCTCCGGCATCGACGGCATCGCGGGCGCGCGGATCGACACGCCCGTCAACGAGCCGACTCTGGAGATCGAGGTCGACCTCGCGAAAGCTCGCGCCCACGCGATCAAGCCCGGCGACGTCCGGCGCGCCGCCTCGACGCTGCTGTCGGGCATCAACGTCGGCAGCCTGTTCGAGGAGCAGAAGGTCTTCGACATCGTCGTGTGGGGCACACCCGACACGCGGTCGAGCCTGACGAGCGTTGGCAACCTGCTGATCGACACGCCGACAGGCGGGCACGTGCGGCTCGGACAGGTGGCCGACGTTCGCATCAAGCCGAACGCCACGGTGGTCAACCGTGAATCGGTCTCGCGCTACCTCGACGTCACCTCAGAGGTCAGCGGCCGGAGTCGCGACGACGTAGTCGGCGACGTCAACCGAAGCCTGGCGGCCAGCTCGTTCCCGATCGAGTACCACGCCGAGGTGCTGTCGGCGGACCGGCAGCCGGTCGGCAGGCTGCTCGCAATCGGCATCACCGCGGCGATCGTGGCGTTCCTGCTCCTGCAGGCGTACTTCGGGAGCTGGCGCCTCGCGACCCTGGCGTTCCTGACCTTCCTGCTGCCCGTGGCCGGAGGCCTTCTGGCCACGCTGCCGGGAGGCGGCGACCTGTCCTTCGGCTCCTACATCGCCTTGTTCACGATCTTCGGCCTTGCGGTCAGGAGCGGCATCTTGCTCTTCGATCGCGTGCGGGAGCTCGAGCGGGACGAGAAGATGCCGTTCGGGGTCGAGCTGATCGTGCGAGGTGCGCGCGAGCGGCTTCTGCCGGTGTTGGCAACGATGCTGGCGGGCGGGCTGCTCTACGGCCTCGTTCTGGTGTTGGGCGGGAGAGCCGGTTACGAGCTCCTCCGTCCGATGGCGGCGGTGCTCGTCGGCGGCGTGGTGGCGACCGCGCTCGTCGTGCTCTACGTCCTGCCGGTCCTGTACCTGCGCTTCGCCTCTAGCCCCGCAGCGGAGGCTGTGGAGGAAGAGGAGGCGCCCGACGCTCCGGTCGTTCCGGTCGGGTGACCGTGATGAGAGGAAGAAGTCACATCCAACTGCTGGGAGGAAGAACGATGAGAAAGCGGCACAGCTACACCTGGGCGCTCGTCGCACTGCTCGTCGTCCCACTGCTCCTGGCGGCATGCGGAGGCGAGGCCGAGCACGAGGCCGCGACAGCCGCGGTCGTCGAGGAGGTCGACGGGACAGACCTGAGCAAGATCACCCTGACCCCGGAGGCCGCCGAGCGGCTCGACATCAAGACGGCGGCGGTGACCGCGAACGGCGCGGGGCGGGTCATCCCGTACGCCGCGGTCTTCTACTCACCGACGGGTGAGACCTGGGCCTACACCAATCCGGAAGGCCTCACGTTCGTGCGGGAGCAGATCGTCGTCGACCGCGTCGAGGGCGATCAGGCGATGCTCTCGAAGGGCCCCGCGCCCGGCTCGAAGGTCGCCACGATCGGCGTAGCCGAGCTGTACGGGGCCGAGTCCGGCATCGACGACACCGGCCACTGAGTCCGACCGGGAGGAGCTTGCGACCATGATGCGCTGGATCGTCGGAACGAGTCTGAAGTTCCGCTACCTCGTCGTCGTCGCCGGGTTGGCATTGATGGTCTTTGGTCTCGGCGTGCTCCGGGACTCCCCGGTCGACGTGTTCCCGGAGTTCTCGCAGCCGAAGGTCGAGATCCAGACCATGACGTTCGGGCTCAGTGCGGAAGAGACCGAAGAGCTCGTCACGGTGCCGATGGAGCAGTCGCTCCAGGGGATCCCGAACCTGGACATCATCCGCTCGAAGTCCGTTCCGGGCCTCTCGCAGATCGTATTGCTGTTCGACCGCGGGACCGACCTCATGCACGCGCGGCAGGTCGTCGACGAGCGGGTCGGCACGATCACGCCGTCACTGCCAACCTGGGCGGCGCCTCCGGTGATGATCCAGCCACTCTCGTCGACCAGCCGAGTGATGAAGATCGGGCTGACGTCCGACAGCCTCTCGCTGATGGACATGTCGATCATCGCCTACTGGAAGCTCCGCGCGCGGCTCCTGCGCGTTCCGGGCGTCGCCAACACGCCGATCTGGGGCGAGCGGCTGAAGATGCAGCAGCTCCAGATGGACCCGGCGAAGCTCAAGCGCAACGGGGTCTCCCTCACGCGGGTCATGGATGACTCCGCCAACGCCCTTGACGCCGGATTGCTCCAGTTCTCGGAGGGATCTTTCATCGGAACGGGCGGGTTCATCGACACCCCGAACCAGCGCATCAGCATCCGGCACGTCGCGCCGATCGTCGAGGCGAAAGACCTGTCGACCGTGCCGATCGAGCGGGTCAACGGCAAGCCCCTGACCCTCGCCGACGTCGGCAACCTCGTGATCGACCACCAGCAGCTCTTCGGCGAAGCCGTGATCAATGACGGACCGGGCTTGATGATGATCGTCGAGAAGCTGCCGTGGGCGAACACCCTCGAGGTGACGAACGGCGTCGAGGAAGCGATGAAGGAGATGCAGCCGGGGCTGCCCGGAATGCAGGTCGACACGACCATCTTCCGGCCGGCGACGTTCATCGAGGACTCGATCGACAACCTCACGCAGGCACTGCTGATCGGCGCCTTGCTCGTGATCCTGATTCTCGGCGCCTTCCTCTTCGAGTGGCGCAGCGCCGTCATCTGTCTGACCGCGATCCCGCTGTCCCTGATCGCCGCCGGGCTCGTGTTGCATGAGCGCGGCACGACGATCAACGTGATGGTCCTGGCGGGGCTGGTGATCGCCCTCGGCGTCGTCGTCGACGACGCGATCGTCGGGATCGAGAACACCGTCCGACGGCTGCGCCAGCACCGCCGGGAGGGAGACGGACGCTCCACGAGCCGCGTGATCCTGGAGGCGTCGCTCGAGGTCCGAGGACCGATCGTCTACGCGACGCTGATCATCGTCGCAGCGATGGTGCCGATCTTCTTCCTCACCGGCCTCACCGGCGCCTTCTTCACGCCCCTCGCGACCTCCTACGTCCTGGCCGTCGCGGTCTCTCTGGTCGTGGCGCTGACGGTCACGCCGGCGATGAGCCTGATTCTGCTAGCGAACGCGCCGCTCGAGAAGCGCGAGTCTCCGTTCACGAAGTGGCTTCAGCGGGGCTACGAACGCTCGCTGGCGCCGATCATCGCCAGGCCGCGCCGCGCGTACGCCGTCGTCGCCCTCACGGTCGCCGCCGGCGTCGCTGTGGTGCCGTTCCTCGGGCAGGACCTCCTGCCCAGCTTCAAGGAGCGCGACTTCCTGATGCACTGGGTGACCGCACCCGACACGTCCGGCCCGGAGGAGACGCGGGTCTCGGTCCGCGCCTGCAAGGAGCTGCGGACGATCCCCGGCGTGCGCAACTGCGGATCGCACATCGGCCAGGCCTTCATGTCCGACGAGCCGTACGGCATCTACTTCGGCGAGAACTGGATCAGCGTCGATCCGAAAGTCGACTACGACAAGACCCTCGCCCACGTGCAGGAGGTCGTCGACGGATATCCCGGCATCCGCCGCGACGTCCAGACGTACTTGAAGGAGCGCATCAGAGAGGTCTTGACCGGCTCGAGTGATGCGCTCGTCGTGCGCGTGTTCGGCGACGACCTCCACGTTCTCCAGGCCCAGGCCGAGAAGGTCCTGGCGGCGATGGGGAAGATCGACGGGCTCGTCGAACCGAAGATCGAACTCCACTCGGACATCCCCCAGGTGGAGGTCAAGGTCGATCTCGACAAGGCGCAGCTCGTCGGCGTCAAGCCGGGCGACGTGCGGCGCCAGTCCGGCGTCTGGCTCGCCGGCGAGGAGGTCGGCGACATCTTCAGCGGCGGCCGCGCCTACGACGTCCAGCTGTGGAGCATCCCCACGGCGCGCGACAGCCTGACCGACGTCCAGGCTCTGCCGATCGACACGCCGGCCGGCGACAGCGTCCGTCTCGACCAGATCGCGGACGTGCGCGTCGCGCCGACGCCGAACACGATCGAGCGTGAGGACCTCTCGCGGCGACTGGAGGTCAGCGCCAACGTCGAGGGACGCGATCTCGGCTCGGTCGCGGGCGACCTCGAGGACTCCGTCGAAGACATCAAGTTCCCGCTCGGATACCACGCAGAGCTGCTCGGCGAGTTCAAAGAGCGGCAGGACGCGCAGAACCGCATGCTCCTGTTCGGAGTCGGGGCCGCAGCGATCATCTTCCTGCTGCTCCAGGCCTCGTTCGGGAGCTGGCGCCTGGCGACACTCTCGTTCTTGACCCTGCCGATGGCGCTGGTCGGCGGCGCGCTCGCGGCCTACCTCGGCGGGGGCATCCTCTCGCTCGGCTCGCTGGTGGGCTTCTTCACCGTCTTCGGGATCGCCGCGCGCAACGGGATCCTGATGATCAACCACTTCCAGCACCTCGAGCAGCACGAGGGCGAGACGTTCGGTCCCAAGCTCGTTCTGCGGGGCGCGCGAGAGCGCTTGGCCCCGATTCTGATGACGACGCTGGCAACGGGGCTCGCGATCGTTCCGCTCGTCGTCGCGGGCAACATCCCGGGCAACGAGATCGAGCATCCATTGGCGGTCGTCGTCCTCGGCGGTCTTGTCACCTCGACGCTGCTCAATCTCTTCGTGGTGCCGGCGCTCTACCTGCGGTTCGGACGGCCGGCAACCCCGACCGCCACCACTACCGCCACCGCCGGCAGTGCGTAGCGACCGCCTTTCATCCGGTTTTCATCTGTCGTTTCCAGGATCTGAGGCAGCAGTGAAAGCAGACGACCCATGATCACAGCGAGACCGATGCCGCAGCGACGGGCTCTGGCCCTGCTCGGGCTGGTCCCGGTCGCGATCGGCGCCACGGTCTGGGTACTGCAAGGAGGTACGCCCGCGGCTGCCGAGGATGTACCGGCCGCCACGGCCGCCCGCGATAACCTCGTCGTCACCGTCGGCGGCGTGGGAAGGATCGTCCAGGCGAAGGCTGCTCGGCCGATCGCCACGCCGAGCTCCGCGTCGGGTGGCGCGGGAACGTCCGGATCGACGCCGACCGAGACTCCACCCGACGCCGTTTTCCCGCGTGCGAGCGGCCGAATCTCGAAGTTTCTCGTCGCCCCAGGTGCGCTCGTAGTCGGCGGACAGCCGCTGGCCGTCCTCGACGACGGCGGCGCGGCGGCGGCCGGCGTCCGCCAGGCCCGGAACGACCTCTCGACCGCGCTCACGGAGCTGCGGCAGAAGGAGACGAACGATCCGCTGACGGGCATCCAAGCAACGCCGGCTGAGCTGACCGCGGGCCGCACGGCGGTGACGTCGGCGATTCAGAAGCTCACCGGGCTGCTCAGCGCGCCGCTCGCCGCGGAGGTGAGCGCTGCCTGGCTCGACGTGAGACGAGCAGAGGCCGAGCTCGAGACGCTCCGCGGCGGGTCGCCGGCCCAGCGGGCCGAGGCGATCCGGATCGCACGGCAAGCCGCCGCGGTCGCCCAGGACCAACTCGATCGGACGCTCGCGCCGGCGGCTGCGGCGGACGTGAGCGCGGCGAGGGCCGAGCTCCGGAAGGCCGAGGCGGACCTCGCGCTGCTCCTTCGTCCCCCGGACGCGCCGCTTCCCGAGGAGATCGCCGCCGCTCAGCGGGCCGTGACCGTCGCGCGGGCGAATCTCGAGGATGCACAGGCAGCCGTCCCGCCGGACGAAGTCGCAATCAGAGACGCCGAGCTGGCGCTCGATCGGGCGCGGGCCGAGCTGGCCGTGTTGCAGCGGCCGCCCAAGGGCCCACTGGCCGAGGAGGTCGATTCCGCCCGTCAGACGGTGGAGGCAGCGCGCGCCAAGCTGGACAAGCTCCTGGCTCCTCCCAACCCCGCTGACGTGCGTGCCGCCCGTCTCGAGCTCGAGCGCTCGCTCATCGAGGTGCGGAAGCTCGAGGCCGGCCCGAGCAAGACGGCTCTGGCCGCCGGGCGGCAGGCCGTCGACGCCGCCCGGGCCAAGCTCACACAGCTGATGGGGGGGCCGCTCCGGGCCGACCTCGCGGCCTCCCGGCTCGACGTGCGCCGCGCCGACGCTGAGCTGTCCGCGCTTCAGATCCGCGGTGGGCCCGCGACCACCGGCGACATCTCACTCGCTCGGCTCAGGGTCGACGGGGCGCGGATCCGCCTCGCCGTGGCACGAATCAACAAGCGCCTGCTGACCGTCCGCGCTCCCTCCCCCGGAACCGTTACGGGCTTGCTCACGACACGCGGCGCGCCCGTGGACACCACGACGCCGATCGCCACGGTGGCCGATCTCGATCGGCTGGCGGTGAGCGTCGACCTGAGCGAGTTCGACGTCGCACAGGTGCGCCGCGGCCTGAAGGCCGAGGTCAGCGTCGACGCGCTCGGCGGCAAGACGTTCTCGGGCATCGTGCTCTTCGCAGCGCCGACTGGGAGTGAGAGCGCCGGCGTCGTCACGTTCCCGGTTCGGGTCGGACTCTCAGGCGCGGCCGGGCTCCGGCCCGGCATGAACGTCAGCGTCCGCATCCTCGTCGCGCGCCGCAACGACGTCCTCCAGGTCCCGCTCGAAGCAGTGTCGCCCGACGCGGAGGAGCCGACGGTGACAGTGCTCAACGAGTCGGGCGAGGAGATCGAACGTCCCGTCACGGTCGGGCTCCAGAACAACGAAGCGATCCAGATCGTGAAGGGCCTTCGCGCCGGGGAGCGCGTCGTCCTGCCGGAGGCCGCTCCCGCCGGGGAGGAGTAGTGGCCGAGAACGGCGGCTCGAGCGTTCTCGAGCTCGCCGGCGTCACGAGGCTCTATCGCGACGGGGAGGTTTCCGTCGAAGCACTGCGCGGCATCAGCTTCGCCGTGCGGGAAGGCGAGTTCCTCGGGATCATGGGCCCGTCCGGGTCCGGGAAGACGACGCTGCTGGGGATTCTCGGCCTGCTCGATCGACCAACGGCCGGCTCGTACCGGCTGGACGGTGAAGAGATGTCCAGGCTCAACGAGACCCGACGAGCGCGCGTCCGCGGCAAGCGGATCGGCTTCGTCTTCCAGGCCTACAACCTGCTGCCGCGCTCGACGGCGCAAAAGAACGTCGAGCTGCCGCTCGTCTACGCGGGCGTCGGACGGCGGGAGCGCTCGAGGCGCGTCCTTGAGGCGCTCGCGGAGGTCGGGCTCTCCGAGCGGGCGCGGCATCGTCCGAGCCAGCTGTCCGGCGGCGAGCAGCAACGAGTTGCGATCGCCCGCGCGCTCGTCGTCGAGCCGAGCGTGATCCTCCTCGACGAGCCGACCGGCAACCTCGACTCCACGAGCGCCGCCGAGGTGCTCGCAATCCTCGACCGTGTGCACCAAGGCGGCGCCACGATCGTCGTGGTCACGCACTCGGACGAGGTGGCGGAGCGCGCGTCGCGGATCCTCCGTCTGGCGGACGGACGTGTGGTCGCCGACGAGCCGGTCGAGCGGACGCTCGTGGCGGGAGCGGCGCGATGACGACCGCCGTCGAGAACTGGCGGATCGCGCTCAGCGCGCTGCGCGCGAACTGGTTCCGCGCCGTCCTGACCGCGCTCGGCGTGATCATCGGCGTCGCGTCGCTGGTCGCCGTGGCGGCGGTCAGCGCCGGCGCGCAGAAGGAGGTCGAGGACAGCATCCGGCGACTGGGCGCGAACGTCGTTCTCGTCGACGGCGAGTTCATCAACATCGGCACCGGACAGTCGGCGACCGAGCGCACGATCACGGCTGCGGACGTCGCTGCGATCGCGAACCTGGCGATGGTGACGAGGGTCGCGCCGCATCAGGACATCGAGGGCCTGAACATCTCCGCGGGCCGCAACCAAGCGACCACTCGGCTGTTCGGCATCACCCCCGCCTACTCGGACATCTACAACCAGACGGTCCAGCAGGGACGGCTGATCTCGGCGACCGACGTCGCCTTCGGCCGCACCGTGATGGTGATGGGGCTCGGCGCGGCGGAGACGCTCTTCCCCGGCCAGAACGCGCTCGGCCAGACGGTGCGTGTGGCGAACAAGGAGTTCGAGGTGGTCGGCATCCAGGCCCGCAAAGGACAGCTGGCCGACGAGAACCTCGACAGCCGGGTCTTCGTGCCCCTGCCGCTCGTGCTCGGGGTTCTGCTCGGCGGCACCGGCATGAAGAGCGTCGGCGTCCAGGTTGCCAGCGAGGCCGACATCGAGCCGGCGCAGGGCGCGATCGAGGATCTGCTCCGCACGCAGCACAGGCTGCCCGAGAGCTACGCAGACGACTTCTCGACCGAGGACCAGGCCGCGCTCGTGAAGGAGGCGCAGCGGGCGACGGGAACATTCCGCGTGCTCACCTACGCGCTCGGCGCGATCGCGCTGCTCGTCGGCGGGATCGGGATCATGAACATGATGCTGGTCTCGGTCCGCGAGCGGACACGAGAGATCGGGATCCGCAAGTCGGTCGGCGCCGATCCCTGGAAGGTTCAGGCCCAGTTCCTGATCGAGGCCCTCGTCCTCGGGATCCTCGGCGGCATTGCCGGCGTCCTGGCCGGGCTGGCGACGACCAGGCTCATCAGCTCGATCGCGGGGTGGCAGACGCTCGTCAGTCCTGCGTCTCTGATCATTGGGGTCGCGGTCGCGCTGGTCGTCGCGCTCTTCTTCGGGTTCTACCCCGCCCGCCGCGCCGCGCGGCTCGATCCGATCGCCGCCCTGCGCTACGAGTAGCGGCCGGCGATTAGTTCCGGCCATCCGCGCGTCATGAACTAGGTGGAAAAGCGCACAATGGAGTGCTGTGGCACAAGCGACCCATTCACTTGAGACCGCACGAAGCGCCGTCGGGCGTCACGCCTGGCGCGATGCCTACGAGGCGTACTCGAGCCTCGATCGGAAGGAGCTCCCGGCCGAGGACCTCGAGCGGTTCGCGGAGGCCGCCTGGTGGCGCGGCAAGCTCGACGAAGCGATCAACCTGCGCGAGCGCTCGTACGCGCGCTTCTCGGCGGACGGTGACCGCCTCGCGGCCGCGCGGCTGGCGCTGACCCTCACCTGGGATCAGTCGGGCCGCGGTGCCTTTGCGGTCTCGCACGGCTGGTTCGCGACGGCCGAACGGCTGCTCGAAGGCGAGGCCGAATCGACTGTGCATGCCCGGCTCGTGTTGACCCGGGCGATCAACACGATGTTCGAGGGAAATCCCACCGAGGCGATTCCGGATTTCGACCACGCGTACGAGATCGCACAGAGGCTCGGGGACAAGGACACTGAGATCCTCGCACTCGTGGGCAGGGGACGCTCCCTCGTCAAGAGCGGCGAGATCGACGAGGGCCTCGCGCTGCTCGACGAGGCGACCGCATCGGCGGTCTGCGGCGAGCTCGAGCCACACTCGACCGGCCTCGTCTACTGCATCACGATCAGCGCCTGTCAGGACCTCGGGGACTACCGGCGTGCGGCCGAGTGGACGGAGGCCGCGAACCGCTGGTGCGACCAGCTCGACGTCTCGGGCTTCCCCGGAGCCTGCCGCATTCACCGCGCGGAAGTCCTCCGCCTCCGCGGCGACCTGGTGTCGGCCGAGAAGCAGGCGGTGGAGGCGTGCGAGGAGCTCCACGATTTCGACCGGTCGATCACGGCCGCCGGGTACTACGAGATCGGCGAGATCCGGCGCCGGCTCGGCGACTTCGCCGCCGCGGAGGAGGCGTACCGCAAGGCGAACGAGCTCGGCCGCGAGCCGCAGCCGGGCCGTTCCCTCCTTCGGCTAAGTGAAGGCAAGATCGACGCCGCAGTCGCCGGGATCACCCGCAAGCTGCAAGACACCACGGATCCGCTGGCGCGGCTACGACAGCTTCCGGCGCAGATCGACATCGCGATCGCGGCGTCCGACCTGAAGACGGCGCGGACGGCGACGAGCGAGCTCGAGAGCATCGTCGACTCGTACAAGATCGGCGGCCGGCGCGCCCCCGCGTTCGACGCGACCGTGCAACAGGCCCACGGGCGGATCAAGCTCGCCGAGGACGACCCAGCGACGGCCGTCGACAAGCTCCGGTCGGCTCGCGACGGCTGGCACTCGGTCGGCGCGCCGTACGAGACGGCGCAGGCTAGGACGCTGCTCGGCATCGCCTTCCGCCGCCAGGGTGACGAGGACGCAGCGACGGCCGAACTCGAGGCGGCACTCTCCACCTTCGAGCAGCTTGGAGCGGTCCTCGACGCGGCGCGTGTCGAGGAGCTGCTCGGCCGGCTGCAGACACGCCGGACGTTCCTGTTCACCGACATCGTCGACTCGACAAGGCTTCTCGAGACGCTGGGCAACGAGAAGTGGAAGAAGCTGTTGGCTCGACACGACGAGCTCCTCCGGGACCGGATCGTCCAGGCCGGCGGAGACGTGATCAAGCAGACCGGCGACGGCTTCTTCGCGGCGTTCGACAGTCCGAAGGCCGCGATCGAGGCGGCTGTGGCGATCCAGCGCGCGCTCGCGGACGAGATCGTCGCGCCCGACGTCAGGATCGGCGCCCACACGGGTGGGGCGTTCCATACCGACGCCGACTACTCCGACTACGGCGGCGAGGGCGTGCACGTCGCGGCGCGCCTCGGTGCGGCGGCGACGCCGACGGAGATCCTCGTCAGCCGTGAGACGCTCGACGGTGTCGGGACGGCCTTCCGACTCTCCGAGCCGCGGTCGGAGCTGCTCAGGGGGTTCGAGCAGCCGATCGACGTCGTCTCGGTGGTGTGGCGCTAGCTCTCAGTCGTCGTCGTCGTCGTTGAACTTCTTCGGCCGGCCCACGTCCGGCTTCGAGTAGTCGCACACACCCGTCGGGAAGATCTGCTCGAGGCGGGCGACGTCGTCGGCGCCAGGCAGCCAGGGCGCGTACAGCCCCTTCGAGATCGCCCTGGAGACCGGCTGAAGAGCGCACTTGAAGATGCTGCCCTCGATCGGCCCGCCCGAGACGATCCGCGACGTCTTGAAGAGCGGGAACAGCTGAGTGCAGGGGCCGGCAGGACGCGAATCGAGGATGCCGTTCCATGAATCGGTCCCGGCGTGGATCAGCGAGCCGTCCGTCGCGAAGCACGAGTCGACCGCACGGTCCGGCTTGTTGCGGGCGACGCTGCGCCAGGGCTTCGCGCGGATGTTCGCCTCCCACTGGTCGATCACCTCGAGCGCGAGCGGCGTCTGGTCGGAGGCCCGCGCAGGACGCGCATCGGTGAACCACACGACCTGGTTCGACGCGTTGTGGTCGAAGTTCAGCATCCGCTGCCGCGTCGCGAACGACTGGTGCGAGTGGTGCATGTCGAGCTCGGCCTCGAGGTAGTGGCGCCAGTCGATGATCGGGATGTCGATGTCGCCGCGGAAGACGATTCCCGACTCGTACGCCGCCCGCGCCGCCGTCATGTCGCCCTCACGCCTGGGCGCCGGCGTTACGCCGCCGTCCGGGCTGAGGCGCATGTTGCGGCGGCTCCAGGGGTCGAACTGCGCCGGGTCGGAGCAGAGGGCGCCGATGAACGGGCAGCCCTCCTGGACCATGTCGCTCGTTTCCTTCCAGGAGCCGATCGTGGCGTTGAGCTTGAGGAACTCGGGCGGGGTGATGTTCCCGTCCTTCACCGCCTGGAGCCCATACTGGACGCCGACGTTGTCGGACGGCACCCGCGCATAGCCGTTCGGGCCGACGCCGTAGACGTTCCGCAGGTCGTCCCAGTGCGTCCACTTGACCGCCGCGATCACGGCCGGGTCGTAGAACTCCGTGCCGGCGCCGGCTGTGCCGAAGTGCGGGTTCAGCGCGAGCGGTGTCAGACCGCGCCAGCCGTTCACGCACTCGCTATTGCCGGGCAGGCCGCCGCGGTACGGGTTCGGCCTCGTCGCGCTGGCGTTCAGGCCTTCGAGCCAGGTGCGGTTCGGCCACACGGCCCACTTGGGATTGGCGCCGTCGGTGATGTCCATGTAGTGCTCGAGCAGCTCGCAGTCGCCGACATGGATCGTCTGCGTGACCATGTCCGAGTACGAGTACTGCGGAATCGCCGCGTCGATGATCACGCCCGGGTGGCGCTGCGCGTACACGTACTGCTGAATCGCGCCGCCGGAGCCGCCGACGCCGACCGTGTAGGTCGGGACGCCGTAGCCCTCGATGAAGCGTTCCTTCGTCATGATCGCGGTCTCGGCGCCGAGGACGAGGTTGTAGTGCGTCGACGTCCGCGTTCCGCTGGAGTGGATGATCGCGTAGCCCTTGGACAGGCCTGGGTCGTAGAGGTGGCTGCCGCCGATCGTTCCCTGGTTGTGGCCGATCGCGACGCCGCCGTCGAAGGCGTAGATCACCCGGCCGTTCCAAAGCGACGTGTCTGGCGGCGCGGTCGTTTCGCCGGGCGGGGAGAGGATCGAGATCGCGTAGATGAAGCGGTTGATCGTGCCTCGCTCGCGCCGGACGACGTACGGCACCGTGTCGCCGTCGAGCGTGGTCGTCATCGCGACGTCAGCGGGCAGCGGCCCGGCCGGGAGTGGCCGGAACCCGCCGGTGACCGTGCTCCGGTACTGGAAGTCGACGACCGTTGGAACCGTGCAGTCCTTGCTCCAGCCGATGAGCGGCGTCGTCTGGTTGCCCGGGGTCTGGAAGAGCCGCATGCCGATGCCGGCCTGGTTGTCGACCAGCGGGAAGCCGAGGCCCTGCTGCGTCTGCGTCTTGCAGACGAACGGCTGCTGCTGAGGCCCCGAAAAGACCGGCCCGGTCAGAGGATGGTTGACGAGCGTGAGCCGCGTCTTGCGACCGTTGCCGTGTCCCTTCGTGGTCGCAGTGAGCGAGTTCTCGCCCAGCTCGAGGCCGGTGACGAGACCCGTGCGGGTGCGTGCCGCCGCGTCGAGGTGGAGGGACGAAGTGACATCGCTGCCGTTCAGGAAGACCTTGGGCTTCGTCAGCGCGATGTTTCGGGGGATCGTCAGACGCACGAGCGCGTCGTCGCCGGTGACCATGCTCGCGGGGCTCGAGAGCACCTTCAGGCTCAAGCGGCCGCCGTGGCCGCGGTCGTCGCCGTGGCGGTTTCCCGCCGGCGCCGCGCTCGCAGCAGCGAGCGTCAAAAGGAACGCGAGCCCGACCCAAACCAGTCTCCTCTGCATCTGTCCCTCCCCTTTCTTCGACCCCGTGCGGGCCGACTATCTCACGACTAGTCCTTCGAAGGGGCCTGCAACTCGACCTCAGCCGGCTCACCACGGCGGAGCTCGCGGCTGCGTTCGGCTTCGGCGTTGACCTCGGCGCCGAAGAGCAGCGCGAGCGCGCTGAGCCAGAGCCAGGTGAGCATGATGATCACGCCGGCGAGCGAGCCCCACGCCTTGTTGTACGAGGCGAACGAGCTCACGAAGTAGGCGAAGCCGGCGGACGCGACCAGCCAGACGACGACGCTGATGACGGTTCCGAACGTGATGAACCGCCAGCGCGGGTGGTCGATGTTCGGCCCCAGGTAGAGGATCGTCGCGGACGAGAAGAAGAGGCCGAGCAGCAGAATCGGCCACTGAGCCGTCCACCACAGCCAGCCGACGAGCGTCTCGGCGTCGAGCGCCGAGCCGATCGCGTCGGACAAGACCGGTCCGAGCACGAGCAGACCGAACGCGAGGGCGAACGCGAGCAACAGCAGGAGGACGATCGCGAGCGCCGTCACCCGCTGTTTGAAGAAGCCGCGCGTCTCCTCCCGGTCGTACGCGGTGTTGAGTGACCACATCAGTGTCTGCATGGCACCGGTGAGCGTCCAGAGTGCGAGTACCGACCCGACGACGATCAGGCTGATTCCCGAGCTCGACTGGCTCGCCGTCACCCGCTCGAGGCTGCCCTGGATCAGCGTCAACGCCTCCTGCGGCACGACTCCCTCCAGCTTGTCGATGATCGTGCCGATCACATCGTCGTCACCGACGAGGCTGAAGACGCCGACCGCGACGAGGAGCGCCGCCGGGATCGCGAGGAACGCGTAGTAGGCGAGCGCGGCAGCCAGGTTGGTGATGTGGTCGGCCAGGGATTCCTTCACCGCCCTGATCAGGATGGCGCCGTAGTCGCGCATGGAGAGGTCGCGCGGCCTGGGGTCCGAGAGCGTCGGCTCGTCGCGTTCCGGTTGCGGTGCCGTGGCCCCCGGCGGCAAGGGGTCGGTCATGACCTGCATCTTGCCGCTCGGCCCCGCGGCTAACCGCGGAGCTCACGAGATTGTCCGAGAAACGGCGAGCATTGGCGCGCCGGCCACCGTCGAGTAGAGGGTCGGCCGAGAGCCTCAGCGCCGTGCGCTGCCCAGTACGTACGGCGCTGAGGTGATCGTCAGCAGGGACGACGAGTGGAAACCGCGCTCGAGCTCGGCGACCCGAAACCCGGCCGCGCGGATCGCAGCCTCGGTGTCCCTCGTCGTCTCGCAGCCGCCGAGGGCACGCGTCCAGAAAAGCGCATCCACCCCGCGCTGGATCAGCCGGAACGCAGCATGCGGGGACCGCACGTGCTCCCAGAAGCGGAGCTCACCATCGTTCCTGAGCACGCGGCGGAGCTCGCGAAGCGAGCCGGCCGGATCGGGCACGGAGCAGAGGACGCCTGAGACGACCGCGGCGTCGAAGGCGCCGTCCTCGGCCGGCAGGGACTCGGCGACCCCGTCGACGACGTCGATCGGCACCGCAGCGGTGCGAGCCCGCTCAGCTGCGGCCGCCCGCGCAGTCGGATCGGGCTCGACCGCGAGGACGTGGACGACCTCCGGCGGGTAGTGCTCGAACGTGCGGCCGTCGCCCGCCCCCGGCTCGATCACCCGGCCGCGCAGACCGGCGCGCACGCGACGGTGGAGCTCGCGAGCGCCGAGATCGGGCTTCCGCTGCTCTCGTCGCTCGAGATACCGCGCGAAGCGCGACTGCTGCGGGCCGTAGAGGGGCGTGTCCGTCGTCAAGCGACGAATTGAACCCTAGGCGGGACTCCTGCGAAGAGCCTCCTGACACGTACATCGACCTTGGAGGCTCCAATGCACCTCTCACGGTTCTTCCGCCGCGGCATCGTGCTCGTCGCGCTTCTTGCGCTCGCGATGCCGCTCGCCGCACTTGCCGACGGTGGCAAGCGCGGCAACGATCGTCGTAGCGACGGTCGCGTCTTCTACGCGACCAACACGGCGGGCAAGCTGCTCAAGTTCAACTCCGACGAACCCCGCAAGCTTCGCTCGAAGCAGATCACGGGTCTCCCGATGGGAGTCTCGATCAAGGGGATCGACTTTCGCCCCGCCTCGGGCGACCTGTACGCGCTCGGCAGCGACCGGGTCGTCTACAGGCTGAACCCCAACACGGCGATCGCCGTGCCCGAGGGGAAGAGCTTCGACCTGATGCCCTCGATCCTCTCCGGCTTGAACAACGGGTTCGACTTCAACCCGACCGTGGACAAGATCCGCGTCACGAGCGACGCCGCCGACAACCTGCGGCTGAATCCCGACGACGGCACGCTGCTCTCGGTCGACACGAAGCTGACGCCGGCCGGCGTTCAGGTGGTCGGATCGGCCTACACGAACTCGTCCTTCACCGCCTTCGCCACCCGCCCCACGGTGACCGAGCTCTACGCCTATGACGTCGGCGCGAGCCCGGACAAGCTGTGGATCCAGCGGCCGGCGAACGCGGGGACGCTGATCATGCCCCAGTCGACCGGGCTGAACCTCAGCGGCAACCTCGGCTTCGACATCGCCGGCGCAGCCAACGTTGGCTGGCTCGCAGGGAACTCGGAGGGGCGCTACTCCTCCCGCCTGTACCGGCTCGACATCAACACCGGACGGACGAAGTTGGTGGGTCGGATCGGTGACGGCTCCCACACGATCACTGGTCTCGCGGCAGTTCAAGACCAGTAGGCGCATGACACCGGGGCGGGTCGGCTCCCCTACGGCCCGCCCCAAAGCGCCTCCGAACCGCGAACGTGCTGCGCGCGAATCCGAGACGTCGTCACATGGATTCGATCTCAGCAGTCGCCGCAGAGAGAGATGCCTTCGAGGAGGCCCACCTCCTCGCACTCGTAGCGGGTGGAGACCGCGGGGAGCCGCTCGAAGAGCTCTACGACCGCTACGCCCGACGGGTGTTCGGGCTCGGCCTGAGACTGCTCGACGACCCCGGCCTGGCCGAGGACCTGGTTCAGGAGACATTCGTGCGGCTCTGGCGGTCGGCACACCGGTTCGACCCCGCCAAAGGCTCCGTGCGGACGTTCCTCTTCACACTCGCCCGGCGGGCGGCCGTGGATCTCTGGCGGCGTGGCCGCGGGAACTCGAGTCCACTCGGGCCGGGACCCGAGCAGGCTGCGGGCGAAGATGCCTTCGAGGAGCTGCTCCTCGGTCTCGACGTTCGGGCTGCACTCGACGAGCTGTCCGTGAAGCATCGCGAGGTGCTGGAGCTTCACTACGACTGTGGGCTCACCCAGCAGCAGATCAGCGACCTGCTTACGATCCCGCTCGGCACCGTCAAGACGCGCACGTACCACGCCTTGCGCGCGCTGAAGGAACAGCTCACGGATCGGGGTCTCCTTGACTGAGTCGACGACACCGCATCACGATCTCGGCGCCTACCTGCTCGACGCACTGACCGCCGACGAGCGGGAGAGCTTCGAGCAGCACCTCGCGTCATGCGAGATCTGCAATCGCGAGATCGCCGGTCTCGAAGAAGCGGCCAGGCTGCTCGATGAGGCGGCGCCTCCGTACGCTCTGCCCGAGAGCCTGAAGGCGCGCACGTTCGCGGCGATCGAGCGAGAAGCAGCCGCGAGGACGGTTCGCCCGCCGGTCAGGCGGCGGTGGTGGCCGCGGGCCCTCGCCGTCGCCGCAACGGCGGCCGCGGCGGTCCTCGCCTTCGTCGCCGGGACTCAGATCAACCGCGGGGACGGCACGGTCGAACTGAAGGCGGCGCTCTCCGCGCCACCGCGGGCCGGCGGAGGCGAGCGTGGAGGTGCGGAAGACCGGAATCGGGCGGGTGATCCGCTTCGAGAGCGACGATCTGCCGATCCTCCCCAAGGGCGAGTACTACGAGCTCTGGTTCGTCGGCCCGGGTGACACGCGCTCGGAGCCGAATCGGATCTCGGCCGGGACGTTCCATCCGGACGCGCAAGGAAGGTCCCACGTTCGCTTCGCCGCTGCGGTCGACCCCGCCCTGTACCCGGTGCTGAGCGTGACGGCAGAGCCCGGCGACGGAAATCCGGAGCGCACCGGCCCCGAGGTGCTCCGCTCCGGGCTGTAGTCGAGGCGCTCAGCGCCGGGCGGCTCTTCCCATGACGAACGAGCTCTGGCCGAGCAGCGCTCCGTACCGCCGCGGATTGCCGTAGCCGGGCCAGACGAACCAGCGGTATCGGCCTGGGCTCAGTCGCTGCTGTCGGCCGAGGTACTTCCACTGCATCCGGAGCTGGAGGCGCGTGCGGGTGGGCCAGGCGCTGAAGACTTTCCGGCTGCCGCGGAAGAGCTGGACGTTGTAGTAGCCGGCGCGGCTGACCTTCCGCCAGACCAGGAGTGGCGCGCGCGTGACGCGTGCTCCCGCTTTCGGCGACAAGAGTGCGGACGCCACTTTCTTCGCCGCCGGTGTGACCTTCCAACCGTGCAGCGAGGGGGTTGCGTCGGCGTTCCCGGCCCTGTCGATTGCGCGGACCTGGAACTGATGGTCGCCTTGGCTCAGAGCGCCGTAGCTCTTCGGCGAGCCGCACAGCGTGAACGGTGAGCCGTCGAGCCTGCACTCGAACGTCGCGTTCTCGCTCGCTGCGTACGCGAAGGTCGCCGAAGTCGCCGTTCCGGAGGTGGGCGCTGCGGCAAGCATGGTCTCCGGAGCGGTCGTGTCGATTGCCCACGAATGTCCAACCGGGGCGCTGAGGTTGCCGACCGCATCCTTGGCTCGAACGCTGAAGGCGTGCGCGCCGTCGCCCAGCCCGTGATACGTCGCGGGCGAGGTGCAGGGCTCGAAGCCGCGCCCGTCCACGCTGCAGTCGAACGACGAGGGCTCGTCGGCCAAGAATGCGAAGGTCGCACCGCTGCTGTTGCTGAGCCCTGCGGGAGCCGAAGCCAAGGCAGCGGTCGGCGCGCGGGTCTCGATCGTCCAGGCGTGGCTCGCCTCGGGCCCGGTGTTCCCGGCAGAGTCGGTTGCTCTGACGGCGAACGTATGTGGTCCGTCGGCGAGGCTGCCGTAGATGGCGGGCGATGTGCACGGCGCAAAGCTTCCCCCGTCGAGGCGGCAAGTGAAACTGCCGCTCTCGCTGGCGATGAAGGCGAAGGTTGGCGAGCTGGTGTTACTCGAGCTGCTCGGCTTCAGCGTGATCGTTGCCGTCGGCACCGCCGTGTCAATCGACCAGGTGTAGATCACCTCTGGCCCGGGGTTGCCGGCTCGGTCCGTAGCCTTGACTCGGAACGTGTGCGCGCCGTCGGCAAGGGCCGTGTAGCTCTTCGTGGTGGCACAGGCCGCGAAGGCCGCGCCGTCGATCCTGCACTCGAACGTCGCGATCTCGCTCGCAGCGAACCCGAAGCTCGGCGAGTCAACGTTGCTCGGATTGGACGGCTTGGCCGTGATCGAAGTGGTCGGCGGAGTGGTATCGATCGTCCAGCTGTAGCTGACCGCCCCTACGTTGCCGACGCCGTCGGTCGCGCGTACCAGGAATGTGTACGCGCCGGGCAGGAGGTTGGCGAAGCTCTTCGGGGAGGTGCACGCAGCCAGGGTGGCGGGATCGAGCCCGCAGCGGAAGGTCGAGGCCTCGCTCGCCGTGAACCCGAACGTCGGCGAGGTGTCGTTACTCTGGCTGGGCGGCTTGACCGTGATCGTGACGGTCGGCGCCGTCACGTCGATCGTCCAGCTGTAGCTTGCCGTCCCGACGTTGGCGGCGGCGTCCGTCGCCTCGACGACGAAGGTGTGCGAACCGCCGGCCACGGCGGTGTAGGACTGTGGCGAGGTACACGCCGCGAACGCCGCGGCGTCGAGCTTGCAGCGGAAGGTCGAGGCCTCGCTTGCCGTGAACGCGAAGGTCGGCGAGGTGTCGTTATTCGGGTTGGGCGCCCCCGGCGTGATCGTGACGTTGGGCGCCGCCGCGTCGATCGTCCAGCTGTAGCTGGTCATCCCGACGTTGCCGGCGGCGTCGGTCGCTTCAGCGGTGAAGCTGTGCGGTCCGTTGGCGAGATTCGGGTAACTCGTCGGGGAGCTGCAGGGCGCGAGCGCGGCCGCGTCGACCTTGCACCGGAAGGTCGAGGCCTCGCTCGCCGTGAACCCGAAGCTCGGCGACTTGTCGTTGCTCAGGGCGTTGGGCTTGACGGTGATCGAGGCGGTCGGCGCAACCGTGTCGATCGTCCATGTGAAGGTGGCCGTGCCGGTCTCGGCGGTTGGGTTGGTCGCCCTCAACTCGAAGGTATGTGACCCGCCTCCGAGACCGGTATAGGGCTTCGGCGAGGTGCACGACTCGAACGCGCCGCCGTCGAGCTTGCACTCGAAGGTCGATGGCTCACTCGCGGCGAACACGAAAGCTCGCCGAGTTGACATTGCTGGGATCGGTCGGGTGGCCGGTGATCGTCACCGTCGGCGCTGCCTCGTTGACCAACACGCCCGTCCACGCGAACGGTCCGTCCATGGCGGTCGAGACTGCCGAGGCGCCTGAGGCTGCGATCAGGCAAACCACCGTGACGACGGCGAGCGATAGGCGGCGGCGGCTGAACATGGATCTCCCCTCTAGAAGAAGACGGCGGCGTTGAGCAAGAGAAGTGCGAGCGCGATCGCTCCGAACCCGATTGCGGCGACGTCGCCGCGACGGGCATATAGCGGTTGTGCCAGTGCCGGCAGCGGGATCTGTCGAAACGAGGCAAGCGAAGCTCCGAGCAGCAGGAGCATTCCGACGCCGAACAACGGGAGAAGCAGCGGTACGGCTACGGAAAGTTGCGGTTCCGATCGCGCCAAGACGGGAGCCGGCAGTGCCTCGTGATCGAGCGGCGCGCCGGCTGGAGCGGCGGCGGAAGCTCGGATCCGCTTGCGTGCGGCGAGGATCCGCTTGCGCGCGGCGACCTTCCCCTTCCTGGTGCGAACGGCGCGGGCCACGCGTCGAGCCTTGCGGACGGAGTTGAGTCGGTCACGCCGGCGGGCGGCGATCGCGGCAGCTTCTGCCCGCTTCTTCCGGGCGGCCGCCTTTAGCCGATTCGCGCGCGCAGCTCGCTGGGCCGCTACAGCCCGCTTGCGCACTGCCGCACGTCGCACGAGCGAGCCTCTTCGCCCGTGCTGCGGTCGAGCGTCCCGCAGTGCGGTTAGTCGCGGGCGGCGGCGCGGGCGGAGGCGGCGGGGTCACACGAGCCCGCGGCTTCGGTCGAGCGGCCGGCTTCGGGTCGGGTTTCGGCGACGGCTTGGGATCCGGCGCAGGCGCCTGAACCGTCGCGCCGGTCGTCGAGCTCGTCGTGGTCGGCTCCGTGGGAAGCTGCGGCTCCAAGGTTTGGCCGGCCAGCGCCTGGGAGGCCGCGAGGCCCAGGCTCGAGAGCCCGAGCAGCAGGACCGTCGTCAGTCCGATGCGGCGTTGACACCGCGGGGCGGCCGCGGCTCTTCTCATGGGCCCGAGGCGCGGGTCGTTGGAGACGCGTGAGGGGCGCTCACGGCGGCGGCGAAGCTCTGGACCTGACGGACGCGCAACATGACCACCGTCCTTCCGACCGGTCATCCACGCTAGAACGGCCGTCGCGGTTCCGCGACGGCCGTTCGAACAGGTTCAGCGCCCCTGGCCTAGACACGCGGCTAGGTCCGGACATGCCCGGCCAGGTCCGGACTGAGCTCTGCTCGATCAGCTCGATGCGGTACTGGTCAGGATCCTGGACGAAGCACAGGCGCGATCCGCCGTCGCGCACCCGATAGGGCTCGCGCTCCGGCTCGATTCCCTGTTCTGCCAGCCGCTCCAGCGTCCCGTCGAGGTCGTCCACACCGATCGCGATGTGCCCGTACGCCGTGCCCAGCTCGTAGGTGCGTCCGTCGTGGTTGAGCGTGAGCTCCAGCTCCTCCTCCTGGCCGGGAAAGCCGAAGAAGTAGTTGGTCGCCTCGAGCTCCCCGTCGCGCACGATCGGCAGTTCGCGGCGGAACTCCATCCCGAGCGCCTCGTAGAACTTCCGGCTCCGCTCGGCGTCGGTGATCCGGCACATCGTGTGCAGGTAGCGCGTCATGGGCGCCATCGTAATCACGCCGGCACAGAAGATCCGGCGAACGTGCTTCACTGAGGGCCATCGTTCAACTCAGGAAGCTCCCGTTCGCCGACCTTCGGCCGCGCACACGTCTGATCGTTGTCGCGCTCACCGCGGTCGCGGCCCAGGTTGTCCTGAACCTGCCCCTGGGAGACTGGCACGATCGCGCCCCGGAGGCAGCGACCGCCGCGGGTGTGGCGATCGCCGTCGTCGCCGGGGCCGCCGGCGGTGTGATCCCTGGGCTCCTCGTGGCCGGCGTCGGCTGGCTGCTGAACGTCCTGTTCGTCGCGGACGGGTCGCTCGGGTCCCTGATCGCCCTGCCGGCGTGGCTCGCGGCCGGGGGATTGGCCGGCTTGCTGGTCACGCGTCTCCGCGAGCGCTCGAGAGGCGAGCGCCTCGCCGAGAGCCGGCTGGAGGCGATCCGGGACGCCGCCTCCGACGCGATCCTGCGAGTCGACGGCGACGGCGCGATCACGGCCTGGAGCCCGGGCGCGAAGGCCTTGTACGGCTACTCGCGCGAAGAGATCGTCGGCCGTTCGCTCACCGACCTCCTCTCCGGACCGGACGCCGAGGAGCAGCGAGACCGCCTCGTCGAGGCCGTCCGGAGTGGCGCGCGAATCAGCAATCGGCTCATGAATCAGCAGACAGAGGACGGGAGCGTCTTCTCGGCATCCGTCACCGTCACGCCGACCATGGCCGCGCCAGGCGAGGACTCCGATGCCATCTTCGTCGCCCGGGACGTGGGCGAGTTGCGGCGGATGACAGACCGGCTTGGCAACGTCGAGGGGAGGTACCGGTCGCTCACCGAGCACCTGCCGCTCGTCACCTACGTTCGCTCGTTGGCTGAGGACGGCGAGACGACCTTCATCAGCCCTCAGATCGATCGGCTCGTCGGCTACACCGCGGACGAGTGGCGCGCCGATCCAGGCCTCTCCCTCCGGCTCGTTTACTCGGAGGACCGAGAGCGTGTCGCCGGGGAGCGGGCCCAGGTGGACGGGGCGAAGGGCCTACGGTCGAGCTATCGGATGACGTCCCGCGACGGCCGGATCGTCTGGGTCCGGGACGAGGCAGTCGTCGTGCTGGACGAGGCCGGCCGGCCGCTCTGCATCCAGGGCTACATCCTCGACGTCAGCGAGCGGAAGGCCGCCGAAGAGGAGCGGAGCGAGCTTCGGGCGGAGGAGGCGGCGACGGCCTCGAAGGCGCGCGATCGCCAGCGCACGATCGAGTTCGTCGCGGAGGCTGCTTCGGTGCTGTCGTCGTCGCTCGACGTCGCGTCGACCGTCCGGCAAGTCGCAGCGCTGGCCACCCGCGATCTCGCCGAGTGGTGCGCCGTGGACGTGCTCGAGGAGGACGGGGCGATTACCCGTCTCACCGCCGAACGCGCGCAGCCCGCCGCGTCGCCTTCCGAGCCCGAAGCCCACACCGAGTCGGCGGTCGTGGACGTCATCCGTGGGCGCCGTCCCGAGCTGTCGGAGTCGCAGATCATCCTTCCGCTCCTCTCCCGCAACGGCCGGGCGGTCGGGGCCCTCACGGTCGCGACCGCCGCACCCGCGCGCGGCTACGTCGCCGACGATCTCTCCTGGGCGCGAGCCCTGGCCGGCATGATCGCGTTGGCGATCGAAACCTCCCGCCTCAACGCCGAGGTCGAGGCGAGCTCCGACGCGGACCGGGTGCTCACGCACGTCGGCGAAGGCGTCTTCCACGTCGATCGGGGCGGGCTCATCCGTCTCTGGAACCCCGCCGCGGCGGGGATCACCGGTGTCTCGGGAGAAGCGGCCGAGGGACACGCCGCCCTGGAGGCGATCCCGGGCTGGCAAGAGATCGCCGAGCGCGTCCCGGTCGGTACGACGCGGGAGCACGCCCGCCCGGCCACCCTGCCGCTCGATACCGAGCGCGGTGAGCGTTGGATCTCGATCTCCGGCGTGGACTTCTTCAGCGGCACGGTTTACGCGTTTCGAGACATCACCGAGGAGCACCGGCTCGACGAGCTCAAGGCCGAGTTCATCACGACGGCGTCGCACGAGCTTCGCACGCCCCTTGCCGCCGTATACGGCGCGGCGCAGACACTGCGCCGACACGACTTCGCGCTGGACGACGCGGGCCGCGAGCGGTTCATCTCGCTGATCGTCGACGAGTCCGAGCACTTGGCTCGCATCGTCAACCAGATCCTGCTCGCCAACCAGCTCGAGGTCGGGAGGCTCGATCTCTTGACCGAGCCGTTCGATGCCGCCGACCTCCTCGAGCGGGTCGTCGAGGCAGCGCGGACCTATGCGCCGGAGGCGATCACGTTCGACATCCAGGCGGCGTCCGGCGTTCCACCGGTCGCCGCCGACAAGGACCGAGCGAGGCAGATCGTGGTGAACCTCGTGGAGAACGCGATCAAGTACTCGCCCGGCGGCGGGCGAATCGAGCTTGGCGTGGAGGCCAAGGACGGAGAGGTGCTCTTCCGCGTCGTCGACGAGGGCATGGGGATCCCCAGTGGCGAGCAAGCCCGGATCTTCGAGAAGTTCTACCGGCTCGATCCAGAGATGACGCAGGGCATCGGGGGAACGGGCCTCGGGCTCTACATCTGCCGGGAGCTCGTCGAGCGGATGGGCGGTCGCATCTGGCTCGAATCGGACGAAGGCAAGGGCTCCACGTTCTTCTTCGAGCTGCCGAGCGCCGCGTCGTTCCGGCCGCTGCCGAAGCCGCGACTCGTCGGCAGTGAAGGAGCGGGCGGCGTCAGCGCCGCCGGCCAGCTCGACGGCGATGCCTGATCACTGAACCGCGAACCCTCGTCCAACTGACAGGCTTCGCCCCGCTGCGCCCATCGACCCGCACTGCTCTGCTCGGCCTCGCCGTCGGCGTCGTCCTCGCCGACTCGTCGGTCGTCACGATCGCGCTGCCGAAGATCCTCGGCCGCTACGACGTCGAGATCTCGACACTGGCCTGGGCGCTGACGTCGTTCAACCTGGCGCTCGCGCTCTCGGCTCTCCCGGCGGCGTTTGTCGCCCGGCGTCGGCCGGCGCCGGTCTTTGCAGTCGGGGCGGTCGTGTTCGCAGCCGCATCACTCCTCTGCGCGTTCGCGCCCTCGTTCGGTGTGCTCGTCGCCGGGCGAACGATCCAGGGCGTTGCCGGTGCGGCGATCGTGTGCGCGGCGCTCGATCTGCTGGCCGAATCCACCGGCTCGGACGCTCGCGCTGCGCGCATCTGGGCGCTCGCCGGGATCCTCGGTGCGGCGTGCGGGCCCGCCGCGGGCGGGATCCTGACCCAGCTGCTCCGGTGGGAGTCGATCTTCGTCGTCCAGGCGCCGCTGATCCTGATCCCCCTCGTCGCGCTTGTCGGCATGCGTGCCGCTCCCAGTCCGGAGCCGGTGGAGCGGCCGAACGTGCCCGCGAACGCGGCGCTGATGCTCGTCTCGGGCGCGCTCGTCGCCGCCCTGTTCGTCCTCGTGATCCTGCTGATCAACGGCTGGCGGCTCGAGCCGCTGGCGGCCGGCCTGGTCGTGACGGTGATGCCGCTGGCGGCGATCGCGGCCGCCCGCTACGGACGCGCGATCGAGCCACCCTGGGCGCGCGCCGCGTCGGGCGTGATCCTGATCTCCGGCGGTCTGGCCGCGCTCGGCTGGCTGCCCCGCGCCGGAGCAGCGTGGACGGTTCCGCCGCAACTCGCCGTCGGCGCCGGGCTCGGCCTCGCCCTCTCTGCCCTGACCGAGCGGGCGCTCGCCGGCCGCTCTTCGCAGGCGGTTCACGGAGGCTGGACGATCGCGGCCCGTCACGCCGGCGTCGTGCTCGGGCTCCTGCTGCTGACCCCGATCGTCACCACCGACCTCGAACGAAACGAGAACGACGTGCTCGCCGCGGGCACGTCCATCGTCCTCGACAGCCGCATCGCGCCGCTGGAGAAGATCGGCGTCGCCCGTGACATCCTCGTCGCGGTCGACGACGCCAAGCGGGAGGCGCGCATCCCGGACGTCGGAGAGGTCGTCGATGCCCGCGACGACGAGGCGCACGCCGAACTGGTGTCGGCGCTCCAGGATCAGCTCGACCGAGCGGCGACCAATACCTTCTCGCGCTCGTTCCTCGCAGCCGCCTTGCTCGGCCTGGCTGCGCTCGTCCCGATTCTGATCGGCCGCCGGAACGCGAGCGTCTGATGCGAGCGATCGCCGTGGCCACAGGCGTGTCGCTGGCGCTGATCGTTGCCTATCTGGCGCTCGGCGGAGCGTCCTACGCGCCGGCGCGGGTCGCCGACCCGTGCGCGTCTCGCGACTGGCGCGAGCCGGAGGGCGTTCAGGAGGTGGCCCAGCAGATCGTCCTCTCCGCGATCGACGGTGCCGCCTGCGAGTTGGATGCCTCCCGCGAGGACGTCGTGCTCGCGTTCGCGAGCCGGGATTCACTCGAGCGTTTCGCACGCGAGCACGGGATCTCGAACGCGCGGCTGGAAGAGCTCGTTCGCTCCGGTCTGGTTCGCGCGATCGACGAGGCCGAGGGGGCGGACGCGCTCAACCCGACCATTGCGGGCGTGCTGCGCGAGCTCGTCGAGCGCGTCCCGATCGACCAGCTCCTCGACCTGCTCGACCGGTTTCCGGGTCTGTCCGGGCTACCGTAGTCGCCTGAACGTGAGCGTCCAGCGGACGGTCGTCCGCTGAGTGCGCTGCAGCAGTGGATCCTCGTTGAGCGTGTCCTGCCGCCTGCCCGACGCGCGCGCGAAGACACGCAGCGACCGTCCGGCGAGCAGCGCGTCCTGGTCGATTCGGCCCGGGAACTGATCGATCCACCCGCCGGGTAGCGACCGATCGAGGCCGCAGGCCGTCACGTTGCTGCGGGTTGCGGGCCGTCGAAACACGATCGCGTTCCGGCCGCTCCTGAAGGCGGCTCGCAGGCGGAGCACCGACCCGGTCGCGCGAGCGCAGTCGCCGGTCAGCTTCTCGGGAGGCAGGAACCGGCAGCGCTTGATCTCGGCGTACGACCCGGCGAGCCTCGTCGCCGCGACTCGAAGCATGCCGACCTGCGCCGGGCGGTACACGACGCGCGACGCACTGCCCGACACCTCGATCGTGATCGGCCGGAGGCTCCTGATCGCGAGCTCGCGGCCCCCCTCACCGGTGCGCTGCGACGAGCAGTCTTCCGCGACGACGATGCGCTCGTAGGTCAGGTTGTCCACGATCTTCCCCTGGAGAGTGACCGCGAACCTGGCGGGCTGCTGGGCAGCCTGCGGCTGCGAGCGGGGCAGCCACGAGCGCCGCGAGGAAACCGAGGGCGGCGAGCCTCATGGCTCCAGATCTTCCCTGACCAGGCCGAAAATAATCGCATCCACCCACTCCCCGTGCCGCTCGTACGCCTTGCGCTTCACCCCCTCGCGGACGAAACCGGCGCGCTCGGCGTGGCGGACGGCGCGATCGTTGAAGCCGTAGCACTCGAGTTGAAGGCGATGGAAGCCGAGATCGAAGATGAGGTGGCGTTGGAAGAGCCGGGCCGCCTGGTCGGCCAAGCGGCGGCCGCGGAACTCGGGATGCACCGCGAGGCCGCCGAGGTTCGCGATCCGGTTGCGGCGGTTGGCAAGCGAGAACTCCATCGTCCCGGCGCGCGTCCAGCCGTCGGCGGCCGGAACCTCGATCACGAAGACGCCTGACTCACGCGGCGCCGCCTGTGACGCGCGGATCTGCTCCAGCACGCTCTCGTGGTCCCGCGATCGCGACGCGGCCAGGAACGGCTCTACGTCCTCGTAGGTCAACAGGCCGACGATGAAGTCGGCGTCGGCGTCGATTGCGCGGCGGAGCCGGAGCCCATCGCCGTCGACGACGGTCACGGCGTCGGCGCGGGAACCGGCTGGCGTCGCCTGAGCGGTCGGACGAGGCCGGAGGCGAGCGCGACCCCGGCGAGGATCAGGGCGAGCCCGGCGATCGCGGTGGCGCGGATCGGCTCGTCGAGGAAGACCGCGCCGTAGACGAGCGCCGTCGGTGGGAGCAGGTAGACGACGAGGCTTGCCCGCGACGAACCGTGGTGATCGATCAGGCTCAGGTACAGGAGCAGTCCGACAGCGGTGCCGACGAGCCCGAGGATGGCGACTGCCGCCAGTGCCTCCCAGCCGGGCAGCTGCGACGGGCCCTGGGCGATGCCGAAGGGGAGGATGACGACCAGCCCCCAGCAGGCCGAAGCGGTCGAGACGAGCAGTCCGGACGAATCGCCGAGCTTGTGCTGGCTGTAGAGGGAGCCGGCCGCGTACGAGATCGAGGCGAGGACGACGGCCAGCGTCCCGACCGCGCCGGACCAGCCTCCGTGAGGGTCGACGCCGACGAGCACGCCGACTCCGGCGAGCCCGAGCGCCATCCCGAGGGCACGTACCCCCGTGACCCGCTCGCTGCGAGCGAACCAGATCGCGAGCAGAGCGACGAAGATGGGCATCGAGGCGTTGGCGATCGCGGCGATGCCCGAATCGATCCGGGTTTGACCCCAGGCGATCAGCCAGAAGGGGAGCGCGGTGCTGATGACGCCGAGAACGAAGCCGGCTCGCCCGAAGTCGCGCAGGCAGCGGACCGCCTGGGTGAAGCCGCGGCGCGCGACGAGGATCCCGCCCAGCGCCGCCGACGCGAACAGGAGCCGCCCGGTCATCGTCGCAGCCGGAGTGAGATCGTCAAGGGCGATCTCGATGAACATGAACGACGAGCCCCAGATCGCTGCGAGCACCAGCAGGGGCGTGACGTATCCGCGCGGCACCTTCTCACGGTAACGCGTCCGTCGCGGCGACTATTCTCAGTTTCCTGACGCGGGTCGTCGAGCAGCCGCTCCACCGTGCACTCGGCCTCACGGACGAGGAGCTCGACCGTATCTGCGAGTTGCTCGAGCGGGACCCGAACCACTTCGAGCTCGCCGTCTTCTCGCTGCTCTGGTCGGAGCACTGCGGCTACAAGCACTCGGCGCTGCTGCTGAAGCGGCTGCCCTCGGGCGGAGAGCGGGTGCTTCAGGGCCCCGGCGAGAACGCTGGCGTCCTCGACCTCGGCGACGGCGAGGCGGTGGCATTCAAGGTCGAGAGCCACAACCACCCCTCGGCCGTCGAGCCGTTCCAGGGTGCCGCGACCGGTATCGGCGGAATCCTGCGCGACGTGATCGCGATGGGTGCGCGTCCGATCGCGCTCCTCGACGGGCTGCGCTTCGCCGAGCCCGGGTGGATGTTCGAGCGCGCCGTCGCCGGGATCGGCCACTACGGAAACTGCGTCGGTGTGCCGACGGTCGGCGGCGAGGCCGTGTTCGACGAGGCCTATCGCGGCAACTGCCTCGTCAATGCGATGTGCGTGGGGCTGCTGCCGACCGAGCGCGTCGTCCGGGCGAAGGCGACCGTGCCCGGTCGGGCGATCGTGCTCTACGGCGCGACCACCGGGCGCGACGGCATCGGCGGCGCGAGCGTGCTCGCGAGCCAGGAGCTCGGCGAGGAGGACTCGGACAAGCGGCCGACAGTCCAGATCGGCGATCCGTTCACGGGCAAGAAGCTGATCGAGGCGAGCATGGAGCTCGTCGAGCTCGGCCTCGTCGACTCGCTTCAGGACTGCGGCGCCGCCGGGCTTGCCTCGGCGCTCGCCGAGATGGCGCGCGACGGCGACGGGCGTCGACGTCGAGCTCGACCGAGTCCCGCTTCGCGAGGACGACCTCGAGGCCTGGGAGATCATGATCTCCGAGAGCCAGGAACGGATGATCTGCGTCACCGATCGGGTCGACGAGGTCGCGGGGATCTGTCGCAAGTGGGAGCTGGCCTGGGCAGTGATCGGTGAGGTCACGGACCGCGGCGAGCTGCGCGCGTTCCACGACGGTGAGGTCGTCGGCGAGATCCCTGCGCGCCTGCTCACCGAGGAGTGTCCGCGCTACCGGGTGCCGACGCTCCCGAAGGAGGCCGCGCCCGCGTCGCCGCCGCTCGAGCCGAACGTCCGCAGCCGGCTCTGGATCTACGAACGCTACGACCAGCTCGTCGGATCGCGCACGGTCCGGCGACCCGGGCTCGACGCCGCTGTCCTCCGGCTCCGCCCGTCCTACCGCGGCCTGGCGGTTTCGCTGGACGGGCCACCGATCGGCGAGCGCGACCCGTTTCGTGCCGGCGCGCTCGCGGTGCTGGACGCGGCCCGCAACGTCGCCTGCGTCGGCGGCGAGCCGATCGGGCTCACCGACTGTCTCAACTTCGGCAACCCGGAGAAGCCGGAGATCGCGTGGGAGCTCGAGCAGGCGATCGAGGCAATGGCCCAGGCGGCCGAGGCGCTCGGGATTCCGGTCGTCTCCGGGAACGTCTCGCTCTACAACGACACCGACGGCCGCTCGATCCCACCGACCCCGGTCGTCGGCTGCGTCGGCCTGGTCGAGGACGTTCGCTTCGTGCCGCAAGCGTGGCGCTCCGGTGACATCGTCTCCGTGGTGCGCGAGGCTTAGTAACACTGTGTTACTTGGGAAAACGGAGCTCGCTCACGAGGCGGAGCTGATCGGGCTGGTGTGGCGCTCGGCTCCTGGGCTTTCGCTGGTTCACGACGTCTCGGACGGCGGGCTCGACGCGACCCTTCGGGAGATGGCCGAATGGAGCGGAGTCAGCGCTGAGATCGCCGTGTCAGATCCCGACACGGTTCGCTTCGTCCTCGCCGGCGACCACGTCCCCGATTTCGCCGAGGAGGTGGGAACCGTCTAGATGTGCGGCGTGTTCGGCATCCGCGCGACGGATCGCGATGTCGCACGCGTCGCGTACTTCGGGCTCTTCGCGCTTCAGCACCGCGGCCAGGAATCTGCGGGGATCGCGGTCTCCGACCAGGGCCGCCTGACCGTCCTCAGGGACATGGGCCTCGTCGCGCAGGTCTTCTCGGAGCAGACGCTGCGCGGGCTCCAGGGCGATGTCGCGATCGGGCACACGCGCTACTCGACGACAGGGTCGACGCACTGGGCGAACGCACAGCCGCTCGTCCACCACGGCCGCACGCGAGTCGTCGCGCTCGGGCACAACGGCAACCTGACGAATGCCGAGGAGCTGCGCGCGGAGCTCGCCGAGGACGGTGTCCGACCGGCGTCGACCTCCGACTCCGAGTTGATCGGCGCGCTGATCGCCAACGATCCCGCTCCGCTCGCGGACGCGGTCGGCAACACGCTCAGCCGGCTCGAAGGCGCCTCGACGGTCGTCGCCCTCGCCGAGGGCAGGCTGCTCGGCTTCCGCGACCCGCTCGGCTTCCGACCGCTGGTCGTCGGGCGGCTCGGCGACGACTGGGTGCTGGCCTCCGAGACCTGCGCGCTCGACCTCGTCGGCGCCAAGTTCGAACGTGACGTGCGTCCGGGCGAGCTCGTCGTGATCGACGGCGGGCTCGAGTCGCATCAGGTCGTCGAGCCGGCCCGCCGCGCTCTTTGTCTGTTCGAGTTCATCTACCTCGCCCGACCGGACTCGCGGCTGGACACGGAGGAGGTGCATGCCGCGCGTGTCCGCATGGGCGAGGCCCTGGCGCGCGAGGCTCCGGTCGTCGCCGACCTCGTGATGCCCGTTCCCGATTCCGGGACGCCGGCGGCAATCGGCTTCGCGCGGGCCTCGGGGATCAGCGTACCACGAGGGCCTGATCAAGAACCGGTACGTCGGCCGAACGTTCATCCAGCCCGACCAGGGCCTTCGCGAGCAAGGCGTCAGGTTGAAGTACAACCCGCTCGCCGAGGTCTCCGGGAAGCGCGTCGTCGTCGTCGACGACTCGATTGTCCGCGGGACGACGATGCGCCAGCTCGTGGCCATGCTCCGAGAAGCGGGCGCGACCGAGGTGCACGTCCGAGTCTCCTCGCCCCCGGTTATCTCGCCGTGCTTCTACGGGATCGACTTCGGCGACGACACGCAGCTCGTCGCGGCCCGGCAGTCGGTTGACGAGACTCAGCGCCAGATCGGCGCGACATCGCTCGCGCACCTCTCGCTCGACGGCGCCCAGCAGGCGACCGGACGACCGGGCTCCGAGTTCTGCCGCGCCTGCTTCACGAAGGAGTATCCGACCCGCATTCCGGCGGGCCGGACACTCGCCAAGCTTCGGTTCGAACCTGCTGCCGTCTAGCGGCTACTGCTCCAGCACGCGGCTGGCCTTCGCAATGCCGCGCGAAAGGAGATAGGCGACCGTCGTGAACATGAAGAACTGGAACCACGACGCGGCGTCCAGCACGTCGGACGCCCACGCCACGATCCAGGCGACGATCAGCGCGACCAGGTAGAGCGCGAACTCCGCGTTGCCGGGGATCGGCAGGCGGGCGACGTCGACCGTGACCCCGCCGCCCCCGTAGCTGCGGGTGCTCGTGGTCTCCGTCGGCTGATCAGGCGTTGGGACTGTGGACATCTCGCTCCTTTCGTCAGGCTGCTTGCCCGGGAATGTGGAGGATCTCGAGCTTCAATCCGTCCGGGTCGTAGAAGAACACGGCGTAGTACCCCGGCTGGTAGGTGTATTCCTCCGGCCCGCTCTCGATTTCGGCGCCCTGCCCTTCGAGCCAGGCGGCGCGTTCGTCGACCATGCCCCGCGAGTAGGCCTCGAACGCGACGTGGTGGAGGCCGAGCCGGTAGCGATCGAACTCGCCCGCCGTCTCGGACTGAGTCTCGCGCAGACCGATCGAGCTCCCGGGGCCCCAGAGGTACCAGATCGTCTCGCCACGCTCACCTTCGACCTCCGAGAGACCGTGCCAGCCCAGCGGGCCGAGCAGATCGCGGTAGAACGGCAGGCTGCGCTCGATCGACGAGACGACGAGGTCGACATGATGGACGCCGCTCGAGCGCATGTGGCGTGACGAACGAGTTCAGCCTGCCCTCTCGAGCTCCTTCCCACGGCCATAGCGAACGGCGCGGCGAACCGTGCGGGGGTCAACGCCCTCCTCGATCAGCCGCTGGCGCAGCTCGCCCTCGTCGGCGAGCTTCAAAAACAGCCACGCCAACGCGCCGATCGTCACCAGTGAGCCCTCGATCATCATGATCGTCCCCGCGTGGCCCTGGTCTTCGAGCGGGCCGATCCCCCATTTCGGCGTGCCGTCGTCGTACGCCGGGTAGATGACCGTCCCCGACCAGATGAAGATGTTGCCGAGCACCGTCTCGATCAGCCTGACCGCGAGCACGTAGCCGAACTTCGCGGCGGTACCGAACCACTCCGGGCCCGGCAAGACCTCGATGACCGCGGCCCACATCAGCACGCCGGTCGTAAAGAAGAGGACGTGCTCGAGCGCGTGGACGGCGTCGTGGTTGAGCGCCGCCTCGTACAGCCGCGGAAGGTGCCAGACGTAGAGGTTGATCGTCCAGAGGGGCAGTGCGACGAGTGGATGCGCGAGGATCTTGAGGCCCGACGTCGGCCCGAAGGCGAGGAGTGGCCGGAGCAGCGGGCCGGTCAGGCCGATCGCGAAGGCCAGCGCCGCGAGGTCGCCGATGACTACGTGCTGGAGCATGTGCATGAAGAAGAGCTCGTCCTCCAGGGGCATCAGCGAGCCGGCGGTCAGGAGGACGAGGGAGAGCGCGAACGACGCGATCCGCCACCAGGCGACCGGCGTCCCGCGACGCGCCAGCGTCCGGGCGCGGACTGCGTACATCACGCCGAGCACGGCGACCGGCAAGAGCTGGAAGAGGCTCGTCACTCGTCCCCTTTAGAGTCCGACACGAATTGGAGGGTAGGACGTACGAGTCCGCCGGGGTCTCGCTGGCGATCGCAGAGTCGGTCGTCGAGCGGCTTCGCGGTGCCGTCGAGTCCACAGGCGCGAGCAACTTCGGCGCCTTCGCCGGCCTCTACCCCCTGGACGACAGCCGGCTGCTCGCCGCTTCGACCGACTCGGTCGGGACGAAGCTCATCCTCGCGCGCGAACGTGGACGACTCCGCGACTGCGGCGCCGACCTCGCGGCGCACTGCATCAACGACGTGATCACGACCGGCGCCCGGCCGCTCTTCCTCCTCGACTACGTCGCCGCCGCCTCGATCGACCTCGAGCAGGTCGCAGAGCTCGTCGACGGCGCCGCGGAGGTCTGTCGCACCGCCGGGGCTGTGCTCGTCGGGGGCGAGACAGCCGAGCTTCCGGGGATCTACCGCGAGGGCGAGCTCGACTTCGCCGGAACGTGCGTGGGGATCGTCGAGCCCGGGCTGCTCATCGACGGCTCGCTCATCCGAGAGGGCGACCTCGTCGTCGGCTTTCCCTCGGCCGGTGTCCACGCCAACGGGTTCACGCTCGTTCGGCGCGTCCTCGAACAGGAGAACTACGACGGCGAAGATCTCCTCGCCCCTACTCGTCTCTACCTCGACGAGGTGCGCCGCGTGCCGGCTGCCCACGGCTTGGCACACGTCACGGGTGGAGGGATCGCCGGCAACCTCGAACGGATCCTCCCGGAGGGCCTCCGCGGGGAGATCGACTGGGACGCCTGGGAGCGTCCACCGGTCTTCGGTTGGCTGGGGCGGCACGTCGACGAGGAGGAGCTGCGGCGCGTCTTCAACCTCGGGATCGGGTACTGCGCGGTCGTCCCGGAGGCGGAAGCCGGCCTGGTGATCGGCCGCATCGTGCGCGCGTGATCGGCGTACTTGTCTCCGGTGAGGGAACGAATCTCCAGGCGCTGATCGACGCCGGGCTCCCGATCGTCTGCGTGGCGTCCAGCAAGCCGGCCGTGCGGGCACTCGAGCGCGCGCAGGCAGCCGGAATCGACACGGGAGTCTTCGCCGCGGACGATTACGAGACGCGCGAAGCCCGGGACGAGGCGCTGGCCCTGTGGCTCGACGAGCACGGCGTCGACCTCGTCGTCTGCGCCGGTTTCATGCAGCTCCTGCGGAAGCCGTTCTTCGACCACTACGGCGGGCGGATCGTGAACACCCACTCGGCGCCCCTTCCGGACTTCCCCGGTGCGCACCCGATCGAAGACGTCCTCGCCGCCGGTGCCGCCGAGTCCGCGGCGACCGTGCACTACGTCGACGAGGGCATCGATACCGGGGCGGTCATCGTCGCCGAGCGGGTGCCGGTGCTCGAGGGTGACACGGTCGAGACGCTGCGGGCGCGCGTTCAGGCCGTGGAGCACCGCCTGCTGCCCGCGGTCGTCAAGGAGCTCATCAGCTGATTCGCCGCGCGCTGCTCTCGGTCTGGGAGAAGGACGGGCTGGCGGAGTTCGCGCGCGGGCTCCAGGGGCTCGGCGTCGAGCTGATCGCAAGCGGCGGAACGGCCGCCTACCTGGCCGAGCACGGCGTCCAGGCGACGCGCGTCGAACAACTGACCGACATCCCGGAGATGCTCGGTGGACGGGTGAAGACGCTCCACCCGCGCATCCACGCCGCGATCCTCGCGCGCCGCGACCATCCGGACGACCTGGCCGCACTCGACGAGCAAGGAATCGAGCCGTTCGACCTCGTCTGCGTCGGTCTCTACCCGTTCTCGCAGCTCGTCGGGCGCTACGGCGTGACCGAGGAGGAGGCGGTGGAGATGATCGACATCGGCGGGCCGTCGATGCTGCGCGGCGCCGCCAAGAATTTCGCCCATGTCGTGCCGGTCTGCCGGCCGGAGCGCTACTCCCAGATCCTCGCCGAACTGCGTGAACAGGGAGCGATCTCGTCGGACACACGGCGAGAGCTGGCCACCGAGGCGTTTGCGACGACCGCCGCGTACGAGGCGGCGATCGCGACCTGGTTTCTCGGCCGCGAGGCTTTCCCGGAGCGATTCATGCCGAGCCTTCGGAAGGTCGCGGATCTCGCCTACGGCGAAAACCCACATCAGCGGGCGGCGTACTACGCCGAGGAGGGCGCCCGGCGGCACCTCTTGTCACGCGTCGAGCAGGTGCACGGCCGGCAGCTCTCGTACAACAACCTCAACGATCTCTCGGCGGCCCGCCGCCTGCTCGGCGAGTTCCAGGTTCCGGCTTGCGTGATCGTCAAGCATGCGAACCCGTCCGGGGTCGGCGTGGCGGCGTCCCCCGAGGAAGCGTTCGTGAAGGCGCACGATGCGGATCCCGTGTCGGCGTACGGCATGGTGCTCGCGCTCAATCGGCCGGTGAGCGCAGACCTGGGTCGTGAGCTGGCCGGCAAGTTCATCGACGTCGTGATCGCACCCGGGTACGACGAGGCCGGCCTCGAGGCGATGCGGGCCAAGCCGGCGACGAGGATCCTGGTCGACCGGGAGCGGCGGCGCAGCGATCTCGGCGAGCGGGAGTACAAGCGCGTGATCGGCGGGCTGCTCGTCCAGGACGGCGACCGGGAGGTCGACGACCGCAGCGGCATGGAGCTCGTCTGCGGCGAGGCGAGCGAGGAGGTCTGGGGCGACCTGCTCTTCGCCTGGCGCGTGTGCAAGCACGTGAGCTCGAACGCGATCGTGGTCGCCAAGGGCCTCCAGACGATCGGGATCGGCGGCGGGCAAACGAGCCGCGTGGACTCGGTCCGAATCGCGCTCGAGAAGGCGCGGGAGCACGGTCACGACCTCACCGGGTCGGTACTGGCCTCGGACGCGCTGATCCCGTTCGCCGACGGCCCCGAGCTGGCGCTCGAGGCCGGCGTGACGGCGCTGATCCAACCCGGCGGAGCGAAGCGCGACGAGGAGGTCGTCGAGGCCGTTCGCCGGGCAGGCGCCGCGATGGTCTTCACCCACCGCCGACACTTCCGTCACTGATGCGCGCGCGTCTCGTGCCGGGGTCCCTCTATCGGCTCACAATCGGCACAGATTGGCGATGGGGTCTGACCCCACCCACGAGCGCTTACGTCGAGAGTCACATCAAGACGTTCGAGGGCGGCGTGCACGAACAGGAATCGCTCAGCCTGATCGCACGCTACGACGAGATGCTGCTCGCGTTCCTCATGGGCTCCTCGTAGCCGGTCAGAACGCCTTCCGAGACGGCTCGAATCCCGGCAGCTCGAAGCCGCGTCGACGACCGCGGTCCTTCGAGGGCGAGGCGGCGATCGACGCGCCGAGGTCGACGAACCAGACGAGGACGATCGAGAGGAAGATCAGTCCGACCGGAATCGCGCTGATCGGTAGACCGACGAGCGCCGTCGGCCAGAGGCGCCAGCGCAACGTGCGGTCGACGGCCAAGCCCCAGACGTGGCCGAGGAGGACGAGCGCGAGGACGCCGAGGAACATCCAGAACGCCCTGTTCTGATCGAGCTCAAGGCGACCGGACCACGCAATCCCGAGCAGCACCACAACCGGCGCGGCCATCAGCGCCGTCGGCAGCCACCCGAGGGTCACATTGGCACCCGCCCGCCACGTGCTCCCGATGATCACGAGAAAGGGCGGGACCAGCGCAAGCGTGAGAGCGACCTGCCTCCAGGTGTTCGGCCAGAGCTCGGGCCACATCCAGAGGAGCGCCGCGATCAGCAGGCCCCAGGTCGCGAAGACGTGGACCGCGAGACCGGCGGGGCGAAGCCACAGCGGCGAGCGCATCGTCCCGAACACGCTCGCGGCCGCCCACATCAGCCAGTGGCGGAACGCACCGCCCTTCTGTTCGCCCGGCTCGCGAAGCGCGGAGAGCAGGATGCGATCGGCAGCCGTCCTCGGGATCGGCGGCGCGACGTCTTTGCCGTCGACGACGAGTGCGTCATGGAGGAGCGCTGCGCGCGTGTGGTTCCCGTAGCTCGCGACGAGCCACCACATGAACGACGGGACCGAGGCGAGGTCGGTTCGGCCACCCTCGCTCGGAGGGACGATGACCTCGCCGCCGGGCCGCGACGGACGCTCGATCGCCTCGGCGCCGGCCGGCGCATCCGCCCCGGGCACGACGATGATCGTCCCTCGGGCGGGATCTTCCTTCGGGACGAGGTAGCAGAAGCTCCGCAGGAGCACGAACCACTTCTGCGCTTCATGTCGCAGTTCAGGGCTCGGCACTTCGTTGAAGTCGAACTGCGGCTGCCCGTTGACCCAGCGGCAGGTTCCGAACGGCACCCCGCGATTGTCTGCTTCGAGCGCGCAGTGTGCAAAGTTCGCCCAGCACTAAGCTCTATCCCGCATGCCCCGCGAGTACCCCACGGCGCTCGATCTGGTCGGCGGGACCCCGATCGTCCGGCTCCAGAAGATCGGTCGCGAGGTCGAGCCCGAGCTCCTCGTCAAGCTGGAGTACCTGAACCCCGGCGGCTCGCTGAAGGACCGCATCGGGCTGCCGCTGATCGAGGCGGCCGAGCGCGACGGGAAGCTTCGGCCGGGAGGCACGATCGTCGAGCCGACCTCGGGCAACACCGGCGTCGGGCTCGCGATCGCCGCAGCTATCAAGGGGTACCACTGCATCTTCGTCATGCCCGACAAGATGAGCCAAGAGAAGATCGCGCTTCTCCGCGCGTACGGCGCCGAGGTCGTGATCTGTCCGACGGCGGTCGACGCCGACTCGCCCGAGAGCTACTACTCGGTCTCCGACCGGCTCGCAGAGGAGATCCCGGGCGCCTTCAAGCCCGACCAGTACTCGAACATGGCCAACCCGGACTCCCACTACGAGGTCACGGGCCCCGAGGTCTGGGAGCAGACGGGCGGCGAGATCGACGCTTTCGTCGTCTCGGTCGGGACCGGCGGAACGATCTCCGGCGCCGGCCGCTACCTCAAGGAGCGGAACCCCGACATCCTGATCGTCGGCGCCGACCCGGAGGGCTCGGTCTTCACCGCCGTCGAGGACAGCGACATCCATCCGTACCTGGTCGAGGGCATCGGCAAGGACACCTGGCCGAGGACCATGGCCCGCGAGATCGTCGACGAATGGATCCGCGTCTCGGACCGCGACTCGTTCCTGACCGCCCGCCGACTCGCCCGTGAGGAGGGACTTCTCGCCGGCGGCTCGGGCGGGACCTCCGTCTGGGCCGCGCTCGAGATCGCCAGGCGCTACGGCCCCGCGGCCCGGATCCTGACGATGATCCCCGACAGCGGCCGAAACTATCTCTCGAAGTTCTACGACGACAACTGGATGCTCGACCACGGCTTCCTCGAGCGCCGCGCGGTCACGCCCACCGTGGAGGAGGTGCTCCTCTCCAAGGGCGCCGAGGAACCGGACATTCCGGCACTCGTCACGATCAGCTCACGCCAGAAGGTCGGCGAGGCGATCGACCTCATGCAGCGCTACTCGATCTCGCAGCTGCCGGTGATCCGCGACGGCGAGGTCGAGTCGCTCGCGGACGTGATCGGGTCGCTCCAGGACCGCGATCTCCTCGACCGGGTTTTCAAGAACCCGGATGCGCTGCACGAGGACGTCATCGCCGCGATGCAGCCGCCGCTGGCCGCGATCGACGTCGCCGATCCGCTCGACGAGGTGTTCTCGACGCTGACCGGCCGGACGAACGCCGTCGTCGTGGCGCAGGGCGGCAGGCCGGTCGGCGTACTGACCCGCACCGATCTCCTCGAGTACCTGGCCCACAATCGCTAATCGCGTGGGCTCCGTGAGGGCGGTCGAGGTTACGCGCGAGGAGGCGCGAAGGATCGCAGTTCGCGCCCAGCTCCTCGACGGCTCGGCGTCCGGTGTCCTCGACACGGTGCGCCGGCTCGGGTTCCTCCAGCTCGACCCGATCTCGACGGTCGCGCCGCCTCAGCACCTTGTCCTCTGGAGCCGCCTCGGGAGCTACGACCGTGCTGACCTGGACTGTCTGCTCTGGGAGAAGCGAAAGCTCTTCGAGTGGAACGCATTCATCTGGCCGATCGAGGATCTGCCCTTGCTTCGGGCACGGATGCGCGAGCGCTGGGGTCACTACAAGCGCGAGCGCTGGGCCCTGGAGTTCCTGAAGGAGCAAGTCGGCCTTCGGCGATACGTGCTGCGGGAGCTCAAACGGCGGGGTCCGTTGCCCTCCCGAGAGCTCGAGCATTCGGACGCCCGCTTCCACGAGCGGACCGTCTGGTGGGGCACCCGTGCGCAGCTGACCTGGATGCTGGAGCTCCTGCACCTGCGCGGCCAGATCGCGGTCGCCGGCCGGAGTGGAAGCCATCGCTTGTGGGATCTCGCCGAGCGGGTCTATCCGAAGACCGAGACGGTGCCGGCCGCCACCGCGAGACGCACCCTCGCCGAGAGGCGCTTCCGCTCGCTGGGCGTGAAGCTAGAGAGGGGGCGGTTGCTCGCGCACTCGGAGGCCTGCTCGCGGCCCGTCGGCAATCGCGTCACGTTCCTGTCGCCCTTCGACCGACTCGTCCACGACCGCAACCGCACCGAGGTGCTCTGGGACTTCCACTACCGCCTCGAGATGTACGTGCCAAAGGCGAACCGCGAGTACGGCTACTACGTCCTCCCGATCCTCCGCGGCGACGACCTCGTCGGTCGGATCGAGCCGGTCTTCGACCGCAAGTCCCGCGTCCTGCGCGTCGAGAACGTCTGGTGGGAGCCCGGCAAGAAGGAGGTTCCGCTCGACAAGCCGCTTCGGTCGCTCGCAACGTTCGTGGGCGCGGATACGATCAAGACCTAGATGGAGTTCGAGACCCGAGCGATCCATGCAGGGCAAGATCCGGATCCGGCGACGGGCTCGATGACGGTCCCGATCTACCAGACGTCGACCTACGTCCAGGAGGCTGTCGGCGTCAACAAGGGCTACGACTACGCGCGCGTCTCCAACCCCACGCGCACGGCACTCCAGCTCTGCCTCGCTTCGCTCGAGGGCGCCGAGCACGGGGTCGCGTTCAGCTCCGGGATGGGCGCGGTGACCACCGTCATGCACCTCGTGAGCCCGAGCGAGCGCGTGGTCTGCGTGAACGACGTCTACGGCGGCGTCTACCGGCTCTTCTCGCAGGTGTACGAGCCGAAGGGCTACGAGTTCGAGTTCCTCGGCGTCGACGCGATCAACCGGTCGTTGCGCGATCACATCGACGAGCGAACGCGCATCGTCTGGCTGGAGACGCCGACGAACCCGTTGCTGAACATCGTCGACATTCGCGCCGCCGCCGAGGCGGCGCACGAGGTCGGCGCGATGGTCGTCGTCGACAGCACATTTGCCACCCCGTACCTGCAGCGTCCGCTCGAGCTCGGCGCCGACCTCGTCGTTCACTCGACGACGAAGTACCTCGGGGGTCACTCGGACGTCATCGGCGGCTTCGTCGCGACGAACGATCCGACGGTCGCCGAGCGCCTCTACTTCCTCCAGAAGTCGCTCGGCGCCGTCCCGGGCCCGTTCGACTGCTGGCTCGTCCTGCGCGGGCTGAAGACGCTGGCGTTGCGCATACAACGGCACACCGATAACGCGAAACAGGTGGCTCAGTGGCTCGCAGGCCACGACGCAGTTGAGTCGGTGCTCTACCCGGGCCTGCCGGAGCATCCGGGGCACGAGATCGCGAAGGGCCAGATGGACGACTTCGGCGGCATGATCTCGTTCCTCGCCGAGTCCGAGGACGCCGCGGTCGAGCTGGTCGCCCGCACGAAGATCTGGAAGCTGGCGGAGAGCCTGGGCGGCGTCGAGAGCATGATCGAGCATCCGGCGCGCATGACCCACGCGTCGACGGCGGAATCGACCTTCGCCGCGCCGAAGAGCCTCGTGCGCCTCTCCGTCGGCATCGAGTCGGTCGGCGACCTGATCGAGGACCTCGAGCAGGCACTCGTGCGGTCCCCCAGTGCCTCGGTTTCGCGCTGAGCTGAAACTCGAGGGGAAGACCGGAACCTACGTCGTCGTTCCGTTGGACGTTCCCGCCGTGTTCGGGCGGGCGGTCCAGGTCTACTACCGCACCAACGGACACTCGCAAGGCGACTTCGTCTGCGAGTGCTCGAACGCTTCCTGCGTAGACCCGATCAGCCTCAGCCCCACTGAATATCGAGACGTTCGAGCTCATCCAACGCGGTTCTTCCTGGTCCCGGGCCACGAGCTCGAGGAGGTCGAGCGGGTCGTCGAGGAGACCGACCCTTCTTCGTCGTCGAGAAGCCGCTCGTTCCCTAGCGGTCCTGTCGGCGCGCGGAACGCCCTCAGCAGGGCCGGTGTAGAGGTGTAGACACGCACCTCGAAGGGAGCTCGACGATGAAGCATGCCGTTCTTGCACTTCTGATCGCAGCCTGCGTCCTCCCCGCCTCGGCGCTCGGGAAAGGTCCCTCCGGGGCTTCGATCGACGGGCCCGGCAGCGGCAGCGGCATCACGTTCTCCGGTGACGGCGAATACGGTGGATCGCCGCTCGGCAACCTGACGGAGCAGGCCGGCTTCTTCCCGGCCACGTTCGGCCAGGCGCCGAATCCGCTCCTCGCAAACCGTCCGCACGGGGACCTCGGCCCGAAGTACACGATCACCTACACCGTTCCGGGGCCGAGCAATGGGCTCAACCAGGTCCGCCAGGACGTCTACCCGTACGCGCACCCCGCGCCGGTGACCTACATGGAGCCGGGCCAGCCGATCTTCGACATGCAGACCCGTGGCGGCTGGTTCCAGGCCGATGCCGCGCTCAAGCAGACGCTCGTCGACGCCGGCCTGCCCAAGAGTGCCCCGGCGGCATCCACGTCTCGGTCCTCGGACGTCCCCACCGGGCTCCTGAGCCTGCTCACCGCACTCGTGCTGGCCGCGCTGGGCACCACCACGGTGCTCGTCATCCGGCGCCGGACGCGGCCCGCAACCGCCTGAACCCCGCATAGGATCGGGCCGAGTGGACGCACTCGGCCCGATCGACCTCCAGCACCGCGGCACCGAGCGCGTGATCGGCTGCTACCTCCTGGAGACCGACGACGGCCCGGCGCTCTTCGATTGCGGGCCGACCTCGGACATCGCGGCACTGAAGGAGGGCCTGGGGAGCCGCGGGCTCCAGCTCACCGACGTGCGCCACTTGCTCCTGAGCCACATCCACCTCGACCACGCCGGCGCTGCGGGTGCGCTCGTCCGCGAGCACCCCGAGCTCCAGGTCCACGTCTCCGAGGTCGGTGCGCCGCACCTGATCGACCCGAGCCGGCTCGAGCGCAGCGCGCGGCGCCTCTACGGCGAGGCGTTCGACGATCTCTGGGGTGAGCTGGCCCCGGTTCCCGAACAGAACGTCCGCATCGTCGGCACGAGCACGCTCGGGCTCGCAACGTTCCCGACCACCGGCCACGCGAGCCACCACGTGTCGTACCTGAGCGACGACGGCACGCTCTACGCCGGTGACGCGGCGGGCGTCCGCATCCAGCCCGACGACTACGTCGCACCCCCCACGCCGCCGCCGGACTTCGACCTCGACGCCTGGGACCGAACGATCGACGAGATCGGCCGCCGTGACCCCGCCCGCCTGGCGCTCATTCATTTCGGCGTCGTCGACGAGCCCCAGCCGCACCTCGACGAGCTGCGCGCCCGCCTTCACGCCTGGACGGGAATCGTTCGCGACGGTGCGACGGAGGAGGAGTTCCTCGCCCGGACGAGCGCCGAGCGCGACCGCGAGAGCCGGAACCCGGACATCGTCGAGAAGGCGATGCCACTGTGGCAGTCCTACGCAGGGATCCGCCGCTATATCGACACGCTGGCCGAGTGATCGCCCGCGGGATACGATCATTGTCCACCGCCGGAAGCGCATCGTCGCGCATGGCCTAACGAGGCCAGGGAGGCGCGACTCTGCCGACGACGACTCGCGAGATTGATTGAAGGAAGGACGAAGTCATGGCTTCAGCAACCGCCGTACGACCAGAACTGTCGGAGGAGGACTTCGCGCGCCTGGTCGCGCTGATCAAGGACGCCGATACCGTCGAGCTCAAGCTGACGGTGCCGGAGCACGATCAGCGCGCGACCATTGCCGCACTGGGTATCGATCCCCTCGACTCCCAGATCCGGCAGGTGTTCTTCTTCGACACGCCGGACCTGACGTTGGACAAGCAAGGCGTCGTGGTTCGCGCCCGCCGCGTGCAGAAGAAAGGTGACGACTCGGTCGTCAAGCTGCGCCCGGTCGTGCCCTCCGAGCTTCCCGCCAAGTTCCGCGGGTCGCCGAGCTTCGGCGTCGAGGTCGATGCGATGCCGGGAGGGTTCGTCTGCTCAGGCTCGATGAAGCGGGCGATGGACCCGACTGCAGTGCACGCACATGTACGCGGGGAGAGCTCCGTGCGCAAGCTGTTCTCGAAGGAGCAGCGGGCGTTCTTCGCCGCGCACGCACCCGAGGGCGTCGAGCTGGACGACCTGTTGCTTCTGGGCCCGATCTTCGTCCTCAAGGTGAAGTATGCGCCCGAGGACTTCGCGCGCAAGCTGGTCGCCGAGCTCTGGATGTACCCGGATGACACGCGGATTCTCGAACTGTCCACGAAGTGCGCGCCGACGGAGGCCTTCCAGGTCGCTGCCGAGACCAGGGCGTACCTGACCGAGCGTGGCGTGAGCCTCGGGGGCGAGCAGCAGACCAAGACCCGGACGGCGCTCGAGTTCTTCGCCAATCAGCTGGAGGCAGGAAGTGGCAAAGCCAGGCGTAAGCGCGCTGACTGAGCACGCCCCGTCCCGCAACCCGGAGCCCGACGTCGACGCCGAGTCGCGTTTCCTGAACCGTGAGTTGTCCGTGCTCGACTACAACGCGCGCATCCTCGCGTGTGCCGAGGACGAGTCGCGCTCGCCGCTCGAGCGGACGCGCTTCCTGGCGATTCTCGGACGAAACCTGGATGAGTTCTTCCAGATTCGCGTGTCGGGTCTGCGCGAGCAACTGATCGCCGGCGTACCGGGCACCTCACCGGACGGCATGAGCCCGCGCGAGCAGCTCGACGCGATCCGCCTCCGCGCGCAGGAGCTCGTCGCGCGCCAAACTCACATCTTCGAGAAGCAGCTCCGCCCTCAGCTCTCGGTCGACGGTATTCGGATCACGGACTGGGCCGATCTGAAGAAGGCGCAGCGGGAGGAGCTCGGCAAGGTGTTCGAGGAGCGGGTGTACCCCGTCCTGACCCCACTCTCTGTCGATCCCGCTCATCCGTTCCCGTACATCTCGGATCTCTCCCTCAACCTCGCCGTCGTCGTACGCGATCCGGACACAGGAGTGCGGCGGTTCGCACGCGTCAAGGTCCCGCCGTTGCTGCCGCGCTTTGTGAAGCTGTCAGGCGGGCGGCGATTCGTGCCGCTCGAGCAAGTGATCGCCGCACACGTCGAGCGCCTCTTCCCAGGGATGAAGATCGTCGCTCGCCATCCATTCCGAGTGACACGGGATGCCGACGTCGAGGTCGAGGTCGACGAGGCCGACGACCTGATGGAGACGCTGGAATCGCTTCTGCGCGGACGGCAGCGTGCACCAGAGGCGGTTCGGCTCGAGGTGACGACGTCGATGCCGCAGCGGCTGCGTTCGATCCTGCTGCGAGAGCTCCGATTGTCGTCCTCCGACCTCTACATCATCGACGGGTTACTCAACCTTGGTGCGCTCTGGTCGCTGACCGAGCAGAAGGAGCCTGCGGCCAAGGGAACCCGGGGGGTCGGCGTGACGCCGCCCGAGCTGGGTGCGCCGCTTTCCGAGCCGCCAGACATCCTCTCGACGCTCAGCGAGCGCGACGTCCTCGTCCACCATCCGTACGACCGCTTCTCGACATCGGTCGAGGCCTTTGTCGACCAGGCTGCAGACGACCCCGACGTCCTCGCGATCAAGCAGACGATCTACCGCACGTCTGACGAAGGCGAGGCACCCGTCGTTCGCTCGCTCGTGCGTGGCGCAGAGTCCGGCAAAGAGGTCGTTGCCCTCGTCGAGCTCACCGCCCGCGGCGACGAGGAAGCGAACATCGCGTGGGCCCGAACACTTGAGAAAGCGGGAGTCCATGTCGTGTACGGCGTCGTCGGGCTGAAGACCCACGCCAAGATCGTGCTTGTCGTCCGCCAGGAGGGCGACACGATCCGCCGCTATTGCCATGTGGGCACGGGGAACTACAACCCGGAGACGGCGACCACATACGAGGACGTCGGGCTGCTCTCCAGCGAGGTCGAGCTGGCCGCAGACGTCGCGGATCTGTTCAACCGCCTGACGGGGTACTCGAACGGCAACGGCTACCGGAGGGTTCTCGTCGCGCCGGGGATGCTCCGCAGTCGGCTCCTCGAGTTGATCCGCGCCGAGACGGAGGCGCCCGACGGGCGGATCGTGCTGAAGATGAACAGCCTCGTCGACCCTCAGATGATCGACGCGCTGTACGAGGCGTCCCAGGCGGGAGCCGAGATCGATCTCATCGTGCGCGGCATCTGCTGTCTTCGTCCCGGGGTGAAGGGGATGTCGGAGCGGATCCGAGTCCGGTCGATCGTCGGCCACTTCCTCGAGCACTCGCGGATCTTCCGGTTCGGCAGCGACGCGCGCGGCCCTCGCTACTACATCGGCTCGGCCGACCTGATGCAGCGGAATCTCGATCGTCGGGTCGAGTGCGTCGCACCGGTCACCGACCCTGCACTGACCGTGCGGCTGGCGGAGATTCTCGCGGTCAACCTCGCCGACGACGTCCTCGCGTGGGAGCTCCGACCTGGAGGCTGGAGCAAGGTAAAGACGAAGGCCGGCCTCAACACGCAGAGACGGCTCCAGGAGCTTGCAGAGAAGCGCGCCCTCGGCGGCGCCTAGCGTCCCGGCTCAGGCCGGAGCGGCGGCGAGGACCATGGCTTCGCGGTACGCGGCGACGTAGTCGTCGACCATCCGCTCAGGCGAGAACCGCTCCTCCACATAGCGCCGGCACTCGAGCGGATCCAGCGCATCGGCGGCCTCGAGCGCCTCACCCATCTCCCGATAGTTCTGGACGATGATCCCCGAGCGGCCGTGCTCGATCACCTCCGGCACTGCGCCGCGGTTCGTCGCGATTACCGGCGTCCCGCAGGCCATCGACTCGATCATCACCAGGCCGAACGGCTCCTCCCAGTCGATCGGGAACAGGGTCGCGCGCGCGTCCTGGAGCAACTCGACCTTCGTCCCGTGTGAGACCTCGCCCAGGTATTCGATCCCGTGGATGCCGAGGTGGGGCTCGACGAATTCCTCGAAGTACTCCCTCTCCTTGGGCTCTCGCCGCTTCCCCGCGATCTTCAGCGGGAGCTCGCACTCCATGGCGACCGCGATCGCCCGGTGGCACCCCTTGTCGGGGCTCATCCGGCCCAGGAAGAGGAGGTAGTCGCCGGTGTGGGGCTTGCACGGGTAGACGGAGAGGTCGAGCGCGTTCGGGCAGTTGGCGAGCCAGGGCAGCTCGGGCTTCGGACGCCGCTGGTTGAGCGAGAGCGAGATCAGCTGGAGGTTCGGCAGGAGCCCGGCGAGCTGCTCGTACATCTCGCCCGGCTCGCCGTCCAGCGGCCCGTGCACGGTGTGGACGACCGGCGTCTGGACGAGGCCGGAGAGGACCAGGCCTGTCATCCCGGTGTGGTCGTTGATGACGTCGAACTCGTGGTCGTTCGTGTAACAGGCGAGGCCGTGGTTCAGCTCCCAGTGCGAGCGCCCGATCCACTGGCTGGGCGCCTCCTCGTAGACGTAGTGGAGCTTGGCCTTCGTCGACGAATCGCCTGAGGCGAAGAGCGTGACGTCGTGGCCGGCGTCGACCAGGCCGTCGGCGAGGAGCGAGACGATCCACTCGATCCCCCCGTAGCCCGACGGCGGCACCGGAAACCAGGCCGGGCTGAGGACGGCGACCCGCAATCGCTCGCCGTTCACGCGGCGCTCACCTCCACGTTGCCCTCCTGGAGCCTGATCTCCCAATGGTGGTCGAGTGCCCGCACACCCGACAGTCTGAGTGATCCTGCCCAGGCTGGGAGCTCCTGCGGCGCGACACTCTCGAGCGCGCTCTGGCGGCGGTCGGGCTGGAGGCCGAGCAGCAGCTGGAGGAGGAGCACCGGCGTGCCCGCCGCCCACGCCTGCGGGCGAGCCGCCGTCGGGTAGGCGATCGGGAAGCGAGTCTCCGTGCGCGGCATCCCGGCGAAGACCTCGGGCAGCTGGTAGTCGAAGTGGCGTCCCGCGGTCAGCATCTGACGGATTATCCGGTGCGCCTCGGGCCAACGCCTCGCCCGGGCGAGGCCCCACGCGATCAGCGAGTTGTCGTGCGGCCAGACCGTCCCGTTGTGGTACGCGAGCGGGTTGTACGCGCGGTCGGCGGTCGACATCGTCCGCACCCCCCAGCCTGACCACAGCGCGTCGCCCATCAGCTGGTCGACGATCGCGTCGACGCGATCAGGCGGAACGATGCCGCTCCAGAGCAGGTGCCCGACGTTGGAGCAGAGCGAGTCGACGCGGTTCTTCTCGCTGTCGAGCGCGAGCGCGTAGTAGCCGTTGCGTTCCCCGATCCAGAAGCTCTCGTTGAAGCGCCGGTGGAGTTCCTCGGCCTCCTGCTCGAGCCGCTCGGCGAGCTCTCGGTCACGCCAAACCTCGCGGGCCAGCTCGGCGGTGCGCAGCTTCGCGTCGTAGACGTAGCCCTGCACTTCACAGGGAGCGATCGGTGGCTCGGCCAGCCGGCCGTCAGCGAAGCGCTGCGAATCGTGTGAGTCCTTCCACGACTGGTTGTCGAGCCCGCGCGGGCTCCGCTTCAGGTACTCGACGAAGCCGTCGCCGTCGAGGTCGCCGCGCTTCGCGATCCAGTCGAGGGCCTGCTCCGCGCTGTCCCTGAACTCGTGGACGAGCGCGGCGTCGTCCGTCCAGCGCCAGACCTCGGAGAGCAGGATCAGGTAGAGCGGCGTCGCGTCCAGGGTCCCGTAGTAGGAGGAGTGCCACGTGCGCGCAGCCTTGCCGCTGCGGACTTCGTGGACGATCTTGCCGGGCTCGGCGTCGCGCACCGGGTCATCGACGGTGGACTGGAGGTCGCGAAGGGCATGGAGCGCCGTGACCGCGAGCTCCGGCCCGAAGAGGAGCGTCTGGAGGCAGGTGATGATCGTGTCGCGGCCGAAGACGGTCATGAACCAGGGCATGCCGGCAGCGGGGAGCTTCCCGGCGCCGTCGTCGCTGCCGCGCATGCGCAGAGACGCGAGGTCCGAGACGGACCGGCCGAACGAGGCGGCGAGATCGTCCCAGCTCGCACGCAGCTGCGGAACACGCAGCTGCCAGGCGGCGAACGACTCTCGGACCCGGGCGATCTCGTCGCCGAACCGACGCTCGGCCAGCCGGGGAACGACATGCTCGCCTTCGCGAGCCGGGACGATGTCGATCCGCAAGTCCCAGCGCTCGCGCGGCTCGAGCTCGATTCGATAGGCGATCTTGCCGTCCGCGACGATCTCTCCCGGCTGGGACAGGATCACTTGCGTGTGCACCGGGTAGCCGCTGTCGTCCAGGAGGACGAACTGGTTGCCGTCCTCCTCGAAGCGAACCGGGGCGGAAGTCGGAAGCGGCTCCGCATGCTCGGGGTCGCCGAGCGCGAAGTCGTAGTCCTTGACCGCGAAGATATCGGCGAAGTCAGCTGCGACCTCGAGCGCGAGCTCGAAGGCGATCGGCCGCATGCCCTGGTTCTGGACGAGCACTCGATCCTGCATCGCCTCGCCGACGAATCGCTCGCGGGTGATCGAGACCTCGTCCTGCTCCAGCCCGTCGACCGGCTGGTTCCGGAGGTAGAAGGCAGCCGAGAAGTAGTCGACCTTGTCCGAGGAGAGCAGAAGCGGGCGGTGGTCGTTGACGGTCAGCTTCAGGACTGAGAGAAACCGGGTGTCGTCCGTGAACAGCCCGCTCGTGGGCCAGCCGCCGATGTCTCCCAGCTCGTCGCAGATGCAGAAGGTCGAGCCCTCGAGGATCGTGATCGCCATGACCCTAGGTCCGCAGGATGCGGGCTCCGCTCGTCTGCGCGAGAGCTTTGATGACGATCTCGTCGACGTTCACGTTCGGAGGCCGGGTAACGGCGAAGACGATGCAGTCGGCGACATCCTCCGGCCGCACGGCCTCGATGCCCTCGTACACCTTCGCCGCGGCCTCCTGGTCCCCGCGGAAGCGAACGCGCGAGAAGTTCGTCTCGACGAGGCCGGGGTCGACGGTCGTCAGGTGGATCGGCCGCCCGAGCAGGTCCTCGCGCAGTGCATAGGTGAAGCCGCGCACCGCGAACTTGGAGGTGACGTAGAGCGCGCCGCGCTCGTAGGCCTGGCGGCCCGCGATCGAACCGATGTTGACGATGTGGCCACCGTCGGCGAGGTGTGGGAGACAGAGGCGCGTCATGCGGATGAGGCCGTGAACGTTGGTCTCGAGCACGGTCTCCTCGTCGGCCTCCGTGCTCTCGTCGAAGAGATCGCGGCCGAGCGCCAGCCCTGCGTTGTTGACGAGGATGTCGAGGCCGCCCAGCCGATCAACCGCGGTCGCCACGAAGCCGGCCGAGCTCTCGGGGTCGGTGACGTCGAGCTCGAGGGCGATGAAAGCGTCGCCGAGATCCGCGAGCCGGTCGAGCCGCCTCGCTCCGACCGCCACCGTTGCACCTTCGTCCGCGAGCGCTCGTGCAGTCGCGGCGCCGATCCCGCTCGAGGCGCCGGTGACGATGGCTCTCTTGCCGTCCAGCGCCCCCACAGGCGCGGACTCTACGTGCCCCGCCGACGCGATTTGAGACGATGCGCTCTCACCGGAGTCGGACCAAGGAGGCCGATCGATGTTTGCCAGAGTCGCCCGCTACCGCTACCCGGAGGAGCGTCTCGACGAGGCCGTCGAGGCATTTCGAACGGCCTCGGAGGGGCTGCGTGAGCTCGAGGGCAACGTCGGCGGCTACCTGCTCGTCGACCGCGACAACAGCACGGCCCTGACGGTCACCTTCTGGGAGAGCCGCCTTGCATTGGATGCCAGCGAGGTGCATGCGAGCCGCCTGCGCAGCGAAGCGATCAACGAGGTCGAGGGCGAGGTGCGAGGCAGTCGACCGCTGTGAGGTCGCGATCGACTTCAGCGAGACGGCCTGAGCCCGGAGCGGACCGACAGGAGGAGACCATGGACGTCGTTTTGCTCATCGGACGAATCCTCTTCGCTGGAATATTCGTGATCTCAGGGGCAACGATCCATCTGCTCAAGTGGCGCGACGGCGTCGCCTATGCACGGATGAAGAACGTCCCGGCGCCGGAGCTGCTCGTGCCCGCGTCTGGCGTGATGGCGGTCGTCGGCGGGCTGCTCGTCGCCCTCGGGCTGTGGGCCGACCTCGGGGCGCTTCTGCTCGCCGCCTTCGTCTTCCCTGTCGCGTTCGGGATGCACGCGTTCTGGAAGGTCGCCGATCCCATGGAGCGGATGATGGAGCAGGTGCAATTCATCAAGGACGTTTCGTTGGGCGGCGCGGCGCTGGCGCTCTTCGCACTCTTCCAGCAGTTCGGCGGCGACATCGGGCTCACGCTCGGGCCGACCGCGCTCTTCGACTGATGCTCGAGTCGGAGGACGACGTCCGGGAGCTGCAGGCGCTGATCGACCGGACGTTCGCCCAGGCGAACCCGCACCTCGCCGCGATCGTGAAGCCGGAGCGGCGCCTCAACGCCCGTCAGGTCGTCCGTTACCTCCAGGGGACGAAGCACGTGGCTTTTGCGACCGTGAACGAGCAGGGCGAGCCGCGGGTGGCACCGCTCGACGGGGTCTTCATCCGCGGGCGGGTCACCGTCTCCACCGGCGGGCGAGCGGCGCGACTCCGAGCACCTACGCGCCAACCCGGCCTGCAGCGCCGCGCACATGGACGGCGACACGATCGGCATCGTCGTCCACGGGCACGCGACGATCATCGGCCGCGACGACGAGGGCGTCGAGGAGATCGAGCCGGTGTGGCGTGACATCTACGGATGGAGCCCGTTCGAGTGGGGCGAGGGCGTCGTCTTCATGCGCATCGAGCCGAGCTCGATGTGGGCCTACGCCTTCCACCCCGAGAACTTCCCCGAGTAAATGTCGGACGCAATCGTTTACGTGGACACCTCGGATGTCCGTGAGGGAGCGCTCGAACGGCTCAAGCAGGGGATGAAGGAGCTCGCCGACTTCGTCGCTGACAACGAGCCCCGAATCCTCGCCTACAACGTCTACTTCAACGACGACGGCACCAGGATGACCGTGGTCCACGTCCATCCCGACGCCGCCTCCTTCGAATACCACATGGAGGTGGCGGGGCCGGTCTTTCGCCGGCTCGCCGAGCTCGTCACGCTGTCGTCGATCCAGATCTACGGCAAGCCAAGCGAGAAAGTGCTGCAGCAGTCGCACGAGAAGGCGCAACTGCTGGGCCCCGGCGCCGTCGTCGCAGTCGGTGCCTTCCACGCAGGCTTCACCCGTTTCGCGGCTCGCTGACGGCGGGTTCCAGGGGCGGGCTCGCCATCGCCCGCCCCAACGCAGATGGACGGCGGGTGAGCTGCGGCACACACCCGCCTGGAGACCCAGTACTGCCTGTCGACGGGAACCCCTTCGTCGAGTGGGCTACCGGTCTTGGGCATCCTCGACCACGAGCACGGAAACGGGCTCGCCGTCCGATCCTTCGTCAAGCCGGAACGCCACCACGCGGAGCATCCGGCCGCGGCCCAGCGCAATCGTGTCCCCTGCCTGCCAGTTGGGCACCGCAGCCTTGAGCGTCGGCGGATCGGCCGGCGTGCCGTCCTCGTGCTCGAGCCTGAACGCGAAAGCCATTCGATCTCCTTCCGATGATCGGCTGGGACCGAACGGCAAACGCAGCCTATCGCCTGAGCGGACGCAACGGACACGTCCTCGCCCGCCGCACTCCCGCCGCCACGAGCTCGAGACGTAGACCGAACTCGGCCTCTAACATCGCCTGTTGCCGTGTCGAGGGTAAAGGTCACCGTCCTCAGCGGCGCGAGCGCGCCGTCTCTGGTACTGGCACTCCTCCCGGCGTTTGCAGCCGCTGTCGGGATCCCCCAAGAGGACGAGCGGCGGCTCGGCGCGGTCGTCGAGCGACTCGTCAGCTTCACGCTTGACAACGCGTACCCGGACGACGACCTCGGCGAGATCGAGGTTACGCTCGAGTCGGGCGACGGATCGGTCCAGGTCGTCGTGCACGACTGGGGCCTGCCGCTGACGAGCGCTGGAGGGGACTTCGGGCCGCTGCCCGAATCGCTCGCCGCTCTCGCTCCTGACGCCCGCAACGTGCTGCTGATGAACCTCGGTTCGGACGGCAAGCGGCTGGCGGCAGAAGTGACCGTCCGCTCAGGTGACGACGGACAGGCGAGGCGGCACCACATCGAGGCTGCGCCCAGGCGCGCACAGGCGGGGGTAGAAACTCACGACGCGATCGAGGTGAGAACTGCTACGCCCGAGGACGGCGAAGCGATCGCCCAGCTCCTCTACGAGAACTACCACCTGAGCTATGTGCACGCCGACTTCTACCGGCCGCGGTACTTGATGGCGGCGCTCGCCTCGGGCGAGTTGCTGTCGACGATCGCCGTCCACGAGGGGCAAGTAATCGGTCATCACGCGCTGATGCCGCTCGCTGGTGTCCCCTCCGCTGAGACAGGCGCCGCAGTCGTCCACTCCGCCTATCGAGGCCTCGGTGTCTTCGGCCGGCTGTTCGAGCACACGCTCGACGCGGCAACCGAGCGCGGCCTGGCGTCGGTCTTCGGGGATGCCGTCACCATCCATCCCTTCAGCCAGCGCGCCGAGCGCTCGCACGGCTACCGCGAGACGGCGCTCCAGCTCGGCATGGTCCCGGCGCGGACGACGATGCGCGGCTTCGGTGGCGAGGGACCGACACGACGAACGGCCACACTCCGCTCCTACAAGCCTTTTGACGAACGCCCGCGTCAAGCGGCGATGCCGGCTCCCTACCGCGAGCTGCTCGAGAGCGTCTACGCCAACGTCGGCCTCTCGATCGAGCCTCGCACCGAGCTAGCTCTGTTTGCGGGCGAGGCTGCGACGGCCAACGTCGACGAGTCGCGCTCCCTCGGCTTCCTGCGGGTACAGCGCTGGGACGGGGAAGCCGGCTCGGCCCTGAAGGGGGCTGTGCGCCACCTACTCTCGCGGCATGTCGACGTCGTCTACGCCGACATCGACCTGGTGGCGGTCGCCGATGTGAACAAAGCGACGGCCGTGCTGAACGAGCTCGGCTTCTTCGCCGCGGGCCTTGTTCTTCACGGGCCGGACGGCCACGACCACCTCCGACTGCAGCTGCTCGATTCCGAGGACATCGAACTCGACGATGTCGTCTGCGACTCGTCTTTCGCAGAGGCGCTGAAGCGACGAGTACTGGTGGACAAGGCCCGCGTCGGGTGATGAGGTGGCCAGCCACGAGCTCGACCGCTGTCGCCTCTCGGGATTGCGCTGCGCGGCCGCCTGGGTGACGACCCTACCGCCTGGCGCGTCAACGATTCGAACGTCGGTAGGGGGTGCAGCATGCACCTCTTGGTGACCGGCGGAAGCGGTGTCCTCGGCCGAGCGACGATTCCGCTCCTACGCGCACAGGGTCACGAGATCGACGCTCCGGCGCCGGCGCAACTCGACTTGTTCGACCCGGTTGCGGTCGCGCGAGCGGTCGCCAACGCTGCAGGGATCCTGCACCTTGCGACCCGGATTCCGCCACGCGAGCGGGCAAGCGAGCGTGAAGCCTGGCGGGAGAACGACCGTCTGCGCGCGGACGCGTCCCGGCTCCTCGTCGACGCCGCGCTCGCCGCGGAGACGGAGGTGTACGTTCAGCCGAGCATCACTTTCCTCTATCCGGCGGAGGGATTGGTCGACGAGGAGACGCCGCTCGGCCACGTGCCCGAATCTCGGCGCTCGGCGCTCGCGGCCGAGGAGGAGACGGCTCGCTTCGCAGCAGCGGGCGGGCGCGGCGTCGTTCTGCGCCTCGGCCTCCTCGACGGTCCCGGCACGGGCAACGAACTACCGAACTCACGCTTCGGCTCTACCCTGCATGTTGCTGACGCAGGGCGCGCCCTTCATGCGGCGCTCGCCGTTCCGAGCGGCATCTACAACGTCTGCCGCGACCGCGAGCACGTCTCGAACGAGCGGTTCAAGCAGGTCAGCGGCTGGCGGCCGGAGCGGTAAATCGACTGGATCGCCGCTAGCGCCTAGCTCGGGTTCGTCATAGATCGAAGAGAGGGACCGGCCCGACCAGGGCGGGGACGGTCCCTCTCGGCTCGATGCGCTGAGACCCGGCGTCTGGAAGACGGCCCGCATCAAGCGAGCCTCGGCACTGAGCGCGGTATGGGCGTACCCTCTGGAGTTGTGTCTCCCCCGCGCCCTGGGACAGGAGATGACGACGTCCGGAAATACGGCGCACTGATCGGCATCATCGCCGCGATCGGCGCGCTGATCGTCGTGTTCATCGTGTGGGGCTCCAACGGCTCGGACGCGGAACGCGGTGCCTGTACAGAGATTCCCGCGGGTCGGGTACCACCCGCCATCATCTGCCCCAGGAATGCCACCCCGGAGAACTCGAAAGAGCGCGACTGTATTCGGGTTTCGACTTTCCAGGACGTCACGTACTGGACCTGCTCCGATTGACATATCCGCAGCGGCCGGGCTGACCCGCCTTTTTCAAGACGACCGTGCTCGGCTGGAAGCCGGCGACACGATCCCGATCGCGGCCGGAGACCGGACGCCCCAGGTCGTCCGCATCCGCAAGGCGGCACCGACCCGGTGCTCGTCTCGACCCGCTGACCTGATCCGGAGCTGAGGGCGGAGGCCGTCGGTCGAAGTCCGCAGCGCACTCGACCTGGGGATAGAGCCTCCGACGCTGCCTGCCGATGACTCGACCCGGACGCTGCCGCATCGGGGCGGCGGTGGAACAAGGCGCCACGGAGGCCTGGTGAGCCAATGGGCGGTGCCGGGCTCGAACCAGCGACCCCCTGCTTGCAAGGACGGGGTGGGCGTTCGGACCCGTTCACACCCGTTCGCTCTACCCGCCTGGTTACAGGGCTTGCGCTACGGCGTACCGAACCCGTCCGAACCCGAACGCTCGGTGTTCCCATTGTTCCCATGTGCGCCGCTCGCTCCGTGCCGAGACTGTATTGGGGTCTGGCTAGGTCTGCGGAGGCAGTGGCGGAGCCGCGGGCGGCGCTACCTGGGTGGACGGGATGCCGGCGTCGTTGCGTCGGGCAATCGCGCTGACGTTGTCGTTGATCCGGAAGATGACGATCAGAATCTCGGCGTAGATCCGTGCGAACAGCGGACCGAGAATGATCAGGGCCAGGCCCGCACCGACCTCGTCGTTCGCTATCGCCACGATCCCGCCGATGACCGCAAACGCAACAAAGATCCAGAAGATGACCTGAATGAAAACCGGCGTGATCATCCGCCGGAAGGACAGGTACTCGCCCCAACTTCCGTTCATCGCTCTCCTCCTCGTCGCGGTAACAAAAAATGCTAACGCCGCCTCCGGAGGTCGCGTAGTCATGGGTGGAAAGGCTCGCGCTGCGCTCGGCGGCCCAGTCGCCGAGGGCGAATGACGGAAGGTGGCCGGTTACCACCGACCCGGAGGGCCGCTCGCTTGGATCGCACACCGGGCTGCCATGGCCCTGATCGCGATCTCATCCATCAGGCACCGAACCCTGCGCTGAGCAGCTTGTCCACCGCCGCCTCGCGAGCGAGTTTCAGGCCCTCGTCGACGAACTCCGGGACGACGCCGTCGACGCCGAGTTCTCGCGAACGGGAAACTTCGTCTTGCTGGCGCCGCCGAACCTGACTCAAGGATTCGTTGACGACGTGGAGGCGTGCCCGGGGGACGCCCTCGAAACGTGAATGTTCGGCCGGGGGCGCTGCGCGGCGGCCTTGTTCGCCTCGCGGCGGGCCTTCGCCTTCGCGGCCTTCTCGGCCTTGACCTACGCGACGGCCTGGGCGGCGGCCTTGCGCTCACGGGCGGCGCGGTCGTAGTCCCTCATGGCCTTCCTGGGCACGAGCCGTTGTAAGCGGCGCTAAGGCGCGTTGCCCGGGCGGGGTCCCAAAGACCTTGACCTCGCGCTCGGCGGCGCTAACTCGGTGAGTAAGGCGGTTGTTCCGGCTCGAGTTCTAGGGCAGGCTCCCCTGGCGTGGGCGCGTCCCCGACCTCGCGTTCGTCCGCAGCAACGAACGGGGGTGGCTCGGCCTGCGGCAAAACGGGAAACTCGTCGGGAGCCTCGGGCAGCTTTGGAGCCTTCGCCTGCCACGGTTTGAGGTCTTGCACGATCTCCCGGTAGAAGTCGATCACCTGCCTCCGGGTCTCGCGCACGAAGGAGCCTTGACCACGACCACCCTTAGCACCGAGCGGTTGGGTCACGGCGATCTCAAACGCCCGTGGTGCCCGCTTCGCGTCACTGGTGCTTAGCAGCCGCTGCGGGAACTCTCGCGCTTCGCCCAGCAGGAGCGATGTGCTTTCGCGGCTTCCCGTGAACGCGACCGTCAAGCGGACGTCGGTAGGAGCCTTCTGGAGTTGCCGAAGCAGCCAGTTGACCCGTGCGGTGGCCCGTCCTTCTCGCGGCGCTTCAACCACGACGCTGGTGGTGAGCTGCCTCGCTCGCAGATCCGCCACGATCCCTACGGAGGCGACGGCGTCGGGCACCCGGAGGGAACCAGGGAGAGTGCCGGTCTGAGCGAGCCCCTCCACGAGCTGGTCTAGTCGTTCCGGTAGCGATTGCCCGCGCGGCCTCAGGGCGCTCACGTCCCGGCCCAGGTCTTGCGACAGCCCGAGCGCGAGGTAGTCGATGAACTGCTCCCACCGCTCGGCTACTCCGCGCACTTCCTTGTCGGTCGCCCTGAGCGTGCCCTGGCGAGCGCCCTCACGAACGCTCACCCAGCCCTGGCCCATGTCACGGAATCCACTCGCTCCCGAGTTCTCGTGGTCGAGGTACGCGATCAGCTCGCCGAGAAGCCAGGCCTGGTCGGGATCAGTTACCCCGCGAAAGCGGTGCTGGAGGACAGCCTCGGTGATGATCCGCCACCAGGACAGGTGGTAGACGCCAACACGCTTCGCCTTGCGCCTGTCGAGCGCCACGGGCGAGTCAGTTGGTTGTGCCGTGATCTGGTTAGAGATCGTCACGAGGGCGTCAAAGCTGTGCTCCCGGGCCATGTCCAGGTAGCGGTTGACCTGCTCCGTTTCAAGGCCTGCGCTTCCGGTCTTCACTTCTACGAGCGCCCGCCATCGACGCTTCCCGCGCTCAGCCACGATTACACCGTCCGGGATCGACACCTTGCCGTCACCGTCGCGCAAATGCACCTCCGCATACGTGGTGATCCGCCCCCGTGGTGCTCCCAGGCTTTCGAGCAGCGCGCGACCGAACTCGGGCACCGCCCCCATCACCGCCAACAGCGACGACGTGGCGCGCTTTTCTTGCTCCTCCTGCCCCCTGATTCCCGCTACGGGGATCAGTCGCGCGAAGCTCCACCCCTCGTGGTCTTCCGGCACGGCTCTGAAACTCTACGGCGCGTCGGCCGTGCGATCAAACCGGGCGAGACCCGCATCGGGGTTCGAGCAGAAACCATCTGTCCTGCCAGTCCACGATGGCGGTGGTCGCAGCGAAGAGCAGGCCGCGCCGTCTTAACTCCTCCATCACGGTCGCTGCCGTTTCGAGGAGTTCGTCGTCGTTGAGTGCCGCGACCGGCGCGAGCTTGCTCATGTTGCTGGCGTCCACGACAACCACATCGGCAGTTACCTCATCCGGCGTTATGGCGCACACGGGTGATTTCGGAAGATCGCGGTGGCCGCCGCCTGCCCTAGACCTTAGGAACCGGCAACCAGGAGGTCGGAGTTTTCCGAAGGTGGTGACCCGTACCCCCTGGACGTGAACCGGGGTGCCGGTGGCCGGACGCGGCAACACGAAAGCCGCGCGCTAGCAGGGCTTTCGAAAGGTGGGCGGTGCCGGGCTCGAACCAGCGACCCCCTGCTTGTAAGGCAGGTGCTCTCCCAACTGAGCTAACCGCCCGAACCCGCATGGTAGAGCGATTGTCGGCTGCTCGCAGCTCGTTCGAGGAGTCGTGTGATCAGTGAGACCAGGGACCCCGCGTCCAGTGAACACGCCGGCTCTAGGCCGGCGCTCGGAGCGCGCGGGTCTGTGCGCGGGCTTCGCGCCACCAGATGAGTTCGTACGCGTGAAGTGCGACCCAGACGATCGCCACCAGTGTCGAGCGCGACGAGTGCCGGCACGACGACGGCGACCGGCCAGAGCAGGGCGCAGGCGATCGCGGCGATCAGGCGTCCACCGCGGAGCGTGCGTGACACGCGCACGCGGAGCGCCACGAAGGCGAACAGGTACAGGGCAGGACCGCCGCAGAGTGCGAGCGCCGGGATCGTGCCGAGCTCGCCGTCGACGTCTGCGAGCGTCGTCTTCATCGCGAAGGCGAAGAGGACGATGCCGGCGACCATCGGCAGGTGCAGGTAGGTGTAGAGATCGCGCGCAAGCGCGGTGCGCTCGACGCCGCTGCGCTCGATCAGCAGCTGCTGGGCGCGGATCGTGAAGAAGTCGAAGTAGGCCAGCCAGAACGAGGTCGCGACCGCGAACCCGAGCAGGGCGGCGACGATCACGCCAGTGCTGATCCCGCTCTCTCGCTCGCCGAGGCCGATCGCGATCAAGGACTCGCCGATCGCGATGATCACAATCAGCCCGTGACGCTCGACGAAGTGCGCCGGTTGCAGACGCCAGCCGCGCAGCCCGCCCAGGAGCGGCCCCACATAGCCGACGGCGAGCGCGACCAGCCAGAGCAGCGGCTTGAGCCCGCCGTCGACGAACCCGGCGACGATGATCAGCGCGGCGCCGACAAGCGCCGACGGAGCAACACGCACAATCGCCGCGAACAGGTCGGGGTCACTACGTGCGCCTAAGCGCGTACAAGGTCAGATGCATGACGGTCACGATCAGGAACGCGACCCCGAACAAGACGCCGTGAGCGCCGAACGCGTCCGGGACGGCCAGCGCGGCGACGAACATCGCCGCCATCGCAACCAGCATCGCCCCCCACACCGCCCCCACACCGGGATCGACGGTGTTCGTCAACCAGGCATAGGCCGCCCACGACCACCAAAGCACACCCAGAATCAGCAGACCATGCCCAAGCCCACTCCAGGTCGGATTATCCGAGAGCACCGTCGTGACCTGCGTCAACGCGAACACGAACACCAGATCGAAGAAGAGCTCGAGCGGCGTTACGCGCTGCTCACGCTCAACGTGCAGCTCACCCACAAACGGACGCTAACGCGACCCGGTCGCGACCGCAGCCCGACCACGTCTGGAAGGAGCTAGCTGGATTGGGCCGGCGGTCGGGAATGTCACCTGAGCGCCTAAGGTGCCGACGATGGCGACGCGGTTGAGGGTGACCGGCGTCAGTCGCGAGACCTCCGTGGTGCGACAGGGGTAACCTCGGTGATCCGCTGGATGCGTGGGCTCGGGATGCCGCGAGCTCCTGGAGGCAAGGCAGGTGCCGATCCATCGTCGGTGCACCGCGACACCATGCGGCTGGTGGCGTTCAGCGATGCAGTCTTCGCCATCACCATCACCCTGTTGGTGCTGGAGATCAGGCCACCGACCGACTACAGCAACTTGCTGCATGACCTTCTCGCGCTCTGGCCGTCGTATCTCGCCTACGCCGTCACATTCCTGTTCATCGGACAGGTGTGGGCTAACCACCACGTCATGTTCGACCACATCCGCGCAGCCGACCGGGTCGTACTGCTCCTGAACACCCTGCTGCTGATGGCCGTGGCGTTCCTTCCGTTCGCCACCTCCGTCCTCGCCGGGGCGCTGCGCAGCGGACACGGCCAGCGAACTGCCGTCGTCTTCTACGGCATCGCCTTTTCCTTGGCGGCGCTGACGTTCAACGCCGTCTGGCAGTACGCGCGCCGTCACCGGCTACTCAGCGAAGCCCTCGACCCCGCGGGCGCGACAGCTATCAGCAGGCGCTTTCAGCTCGCCCTGGCCTGGCTCGCAACTGGCGCACTGCTTGGCGCGGTACTACCCGTCCTGGGCCTGGCCGTGATCGCCGCGTTCAACGCCTTTTACTGGCTCCCGATCCGAGGCGAGAGTCCACGCCCGCGACTCTCATGAGGCGGGCACATCTGGTCGGCTAGGCGCCCCCGTCGTCCCGCCAGTCCAGTTCCTCCCCGGTGATCGGATGACGCATCTCGCCCGAGAACCGCTCCCACGCAGTTTGCTTTGTCACTCCGAGTGCGTCCCCGATCGCTGTCCAGCTTTCGCCCGCTTCCCGGGCCACAGCAACGGTCTGCCACATCGCCTTTTCCAACGCAGTTGCGGCTCGACGGCACTCGCGTAGGGCGCCGATCGGATCCGACTCCCAGTCGCCGAGCGTCCGAAGTCGCAGGCGATCGCCGCCGCCGACGATCCGCACTTGCGGTGCTTTCTTCACGACCATCGTGCCACCTCACTTCCGTCAGGTTTCCCTGACGGAAGCTTAGCTCGTCAGGTCACGCGTAGACCGGGGCGAGATCGACGTAGATGCGGTAGTCGTCGATCAGATCGCCGCCGCGACGCCAGACCGCCACGGCGGGAAGCGTGACCTTCCGGTCGTCCTTCCGCGTGTAGGTCGCGTCGAGCGTACGCTTGTCGCATGTTCGGGCGGCTGTTCAGGCGCAAGAAAGCGCCCACCGACCCCAAGGCGATCGCCGAGAAGGATCGCCAGCGGCGCGACGCCGAGCAGGCGCGGCGCCGTGCCGACACCGACATGGCGAAGCAGCGCCAACGCATCGACTCGATGCCGCCGCCTGGGTAGGCGTCCGCCTCGACGCGTTCTTAGCGTGCGAGCCGTGCGTGTGCTGATCGAGCAGCGACGATCGGGCGCATCGTCCGGAACAGGAGCATCGTCGCCGCGAGACCCACGGCGGTGTTCACCGCAGTGATCCCGACCTGCATGCTGACTGAGAACGACACCGCGGCAGCGGTCGAGAGAACGCCTTGGAGGGCGTAGGCCGCCAGGATCTGTTGCGATCCCGCCCCTCCCGGGACCGGGACGGCGGTCGACAGGCCGTTCAGCACGACGACGAGCAAGGCCGTCTCCAGGCCCGCTTCGATTCGAAACGCCTGCAGCACGAAGTAGACGACGCCGATCCGGGAACCCCACGCCGCGAGCTGGAAGGGAAGAACCGACCGAACGTAGCGTGAGGGACGTCGCAAGATCGTGAGGCCGCGCGCCGCCGACTCGACGAACCGCCTGACGCCTGCCCGGCAGCGCCACATAAGCAGGGAGAGAACGACGACTGCGGCAGCCGCCGCGGCAATCGGCGCGACGCCGACCGCAGGCAGCGATGGCAGCGTCGGCAGGACTCCCAGCGCCCAAAGCGTCACAATCAGCGACGCTCCGAGGGCTGCATCCGCCATCACCAGGACCGTGAGCGACGCCGCGATCGTGGGCACGCTCGAGTTGGGAATTTGCGCGCGAGCGAGGGCGACTTTTACCCCTTCGCCGCCGCGTGCCGGGAGGTAAGCGTTCAGAGCCATCCCGGCTGCGTACGCGCAGCCCAGCGAGAAGACCGGGATCTGTCGGCCTGGGTAAGCCGCGGCGAGCACGTTTCGCCAAGAGAGGGCTCGAAAAGCCAGGGTCGCGAGTTGAAGCGTGAGCGCAAGCGCGAGAAACCGCCAGTCCAGGCCCTGCACGCGGTCTGCGGCCGCGGCCGTGTGGTCGCCGATTCCAGCGAGAACGTTCAGGTCGCCGGCTCCAGGACGCCGTCGCCCATCAGCGCCGCGGCGTTGTCTGTAATCAGACCGGCCACACCAAGTCGAAGGAGCGAGTGCGCGCGCGCCGACTCGTTCACCGGCCAGGCCATGACAACGTCTGCGATCTCGCTCAGAGCAATCACTGTCTCTCTATCGGCGAAACGCTCGTGTATCGAGACCCCCGCGAGCTTCTGGTTTGCGAAACGACGAAGCACCGACCGGAGCTGTCGGGCGGTTCCGATCGAGTAAACGGAGCGCACGGGCGTGCCGGCGAACGGCTCGAGCAGTCTCCACCACCGGGCGCAGACCGTGAACCGCCGCTCGGCCAGGTGCGGCTCGAGCTCACGGAGGACGGCCTCGGCCAGTCGCTTCCTCGGGCCCTTCAGATCCAGCATGAGCTCGGTCTCGGGGGCGGTGGCGGCAAGCAGCTCCTCCAGACACAGCTGCGGGCGCCACGACGCTTCGAGCTTCCACCGATCCCAGAGAATCGGGATCGGCCCGGCCGTCTTCAGGTGCCGGACCTCGAGCCTGCCCCGATAGAGGCGGACGTCAGCTTCTACAAGGGTCGGCCTGAGCCGCTCTGCGGCGTGAAGGTCGGAGAGGCGATTCCCGGCGCGGTGTGCGACGAGGAACGGGCGCAGCCCGTCGTCGCTGGAGCTCGAGAGGGATGGCCGGCCCATCGCGGCCGAGTGTAGCCACGGACTGGGATCTTCTCTGCTCGATGATGTGAGCTCCGGCAAGGCCGACGAACACGACGGCGGCGCCGCCCACGACGTCGATGACGAAGTGATTCGCAGTCGCGACGACGGCGAACGTCATCGCGAGCGGCGAGAGGACTGCGAACGTCCGGACAACAACGTGAGTCGTCGTCATGAACAGCACGATTCCGACGGCGAGGTTCCACCCGACGTGCAGGCTCGGGAACGAGGCGTACTGGTTCGTCAGCCCGGGCGGCTGCAGCGCGCGGTAGGCGTTCGACTGATTCGACACGGTGTCGACGAGGCCGAGCTCGAGCAGCCGCGGCGGAGCAACGGGAAGGAATGCGAAGAAGAGGAAGCCGATCCCGCCCGAGATGAAGAGCGTATTGCGGAGCAGGTAATACCGGTCACGTCGCCAGGTGTGCAGAACGACCGCCGTAGACAGGATCACGGGCCAGTGGCCCCAGATGTAGATCCAGTTGGCGAGCATGACCAGCCCGTCTCGACCGACGATCGCTGCCTGGATCGTGTCCTCCCAGCGGACACCCAGCCACTGCTCCAAGTTGACGATGCGTTCGCCGTTCGCGAACGCCGCGTCCGGCGCGCCGGCAGTGAGGTTGCGGATGGTGAAGTAGGCGAGGATCGCGCCTGTAACAAGCGCCACTTCGCGCACGAGGCCGTCGTCCAAGCTCGAGCGCAGCCAGCCCGTGATGG
>CAWICZ010000009.1:0-22848 GCA_963834825.1 uncultured Actinomycetes bacterium
ACCGGAAAACGTGCACGGTCTGCGGCCTGGTGAAGGCGGGCTCCGAGATGGCCAAGGGCCGAACGTCAATGCCGATCCTGTCGCGCGAGTGCGAGAAGCGGCGGCGCGCGAATGTCGAGCCCTCGCCGACGACGAGCCGTCGGGTACCAATCGAAACGGGCCAAGCGGAGAGACGTTCGTTTTTCGGACGCAGTTCGTGGCTCCCCCCTCGGAAGAAGCTCACGTCCGGGAGCGGATAGACGCCGCGCTACGGACATGCGACCGGTGGCTCGTCCTCCGAGCCGGCGCTTGTCCGCTTGCGCCAGGCGAGCGGCAGCTTGCGAGAAACCTGACCGACTCTCGAGCCTCGACCAACAATCCCGACCTGCCGCGTCGAGTGCTTTGCAGTTGCGCCACGTCCCCTTGGCGATTTGACGACTTCCCTCCTCGCGCCCATGAATTGCGGAGAAGATTGGGTTCGTCATAGGCTCGCGAAGAGGGAGCCGGCTCGGCGGTAAGTGCTTGGCTCGCAGCCCTCGCCGACCCCACCAAAGAGTGCCGCTCGGTGGGTCTCACGAGGTCGCCGTCCCCCTGAGCAGTGGGCGGCCGTTGCCGACGTGATGCGGTTCCGTGAGCGGGTCGGGCTCGACGGCCGCGCCGAGCCCCGCCCGATGCGTGCTATTGCGAGCTTCCTTCGGTCGAGGCGACCTCGCGCGCGCCCTCTTTGAGCGATTGGGTCAGCTCGGCGCCCTGCTCCTTGGCGCTGTCCCGCGCGGATTCCTTGGCCGCGCCGACGGTTTCCTGGGCGACCTGCTTGCCGCGCTCCAGTGCCTCCTGTCCGCTCTCCTTGACCGCCTCCTTGACCTGATCGGCTGCTTCTCCGATCTTCTCGTCCTCGACACGAGTCGAGGGAGCGAGGAGGCCGAGCAGGAAGCCGACGGCGGCGCCGCCGATCGCGAGGCCCATCGGGTTTTGTTTCGACATGCCGACCTTGCGGGCGCCCTCGACCATCTGTCCTGTGTCCGGGACGACGCCCGTTACGGTGGAGACGATGGAATCGGCCTTGCCGACGACCGCGTCCTTGCCGGAAGAGACACCGCCGACGAGCGAGTCCTTCTTCCCCGAGACGGACTCCTTCACGCGCGACTTGACGTCCGCCTTGTGGCCCAGAGCGCTCATCGTTTCGCGCACATCGGTTCGCGCCTCGCGGATCGGGTCGCCAAGCACATCGGCCGACGACCGATCACGCTCGTACTCCGCACGCGTCGCCTCTATTTCGTGTCTGATCCGATTTGGGTCTTCGCCCATTGGACGTCCTCCTTGAGTGTCTCGACAGCTTGTTCAGGAACGAGCGGGCCGGCCTTTCCGACGCGGCCTTTGCCAGAGGAATACAGAGCGCCGGCTGTGACGCCCCATGCGAGTGCGACGAGCAATGCGGCGAGCCAGTTCGGCATCACTCCGTCGAGTGCGAGGATCAGGAACGCCGATAGAGCCCCCGCCGCGAGGAGCGCCGCCGCGCCGGCGGCTCCGATCATCCCGAACCCCGGGCCGGCCGTGCGACCCTTCTCCGCCATCTCCGCCTTGGCCAGCCGGAGCTCCTGACCTGCCAGCGTGACGACTGCCTCGCCCATGCGGCTCACTTCCGCGCGCGCGAGCTCAAGCTCCTGCCTTACGAGCGTCTTCGTCTCGTCCGCGAGTTGCTTGATGAGTTCGCCCATCGACTGATCGCGAAGCTGCGCCTGACGCAACTCGTCGGTGCTGTTAGCGCTGGCCACGTCCCGCGCTCCTTTCGCCCGTCGCGGAGCTGATGGCCGCGGGCTCGCCGCTCGACGCCGTCCCCGGGTCCCGAGTCGGTGGGGAGGCCAACGCCGCCGGACTGTTGCCGTTCCCGGCGTCGTACCGCTGGTAGCGGTTTGCGCTCGACGCCTTGACGAAACGGGATGCCAGGAACCCGACTGCCGCGCCCCCCAGCGCGACCAGCCACGGCTGCCGACGCGCGAAGCTTTCGGCATCGTGCAGCACCCTGTCGGCGCTCGACTGGCTCAGGTAGCGCCCCAGACGCTCGACGCGCTCCGCCACCTGATCGGCGTACTTGGCGACACTCGGATTCCCGTCCTCACGCAGCTGCTCCCCGACCCGATGGATCGCGCTCGCCGTCGTCAACGTCTGCTCGCCGGCTTGCCTCGAACGCGAGTCGAGCTCGTGCCGGAGGCGATCGCCAGCCTGACTTCGAACCTCTTGGACCTTCTGCCCCATCTGCTGAGCCGTCTCGTGGACACGCTCCTTCGCCTCCTCCGTCGCCGACTGCTCGGAGCCCGCACCGCTCTCAGCGGTCTGCTTCATCTCAGTCATGAACCCCTCCTCGAATTGGTGGTTCAAACCCTGTAGCCGCTAGAAGAATCGACTAAACGTATGTGTGAGAATCCTCACCGAAAGCGAACCGAACGCTCGCGTGCCGACACTTCGATGCGTACGCGGGGCGGGGCTGAGTTGAACGCGCGCGAGGTCGGCGCGCGTCTTCGCGCCGTCGCCGCCGTCGCAGAAGACTGCAGCGGCAAGTTCGGGTCCGGCGGCGACGTATCGACAGGAGGCTGGACTACGTAGGTCGCGCTCGATTGCTCCGTGTGGCACGATCAGCGGCCCGCGGATACGAGTCGGATCGCCGCATTTGCGGCCTTCGCCGATCTTCCTGCGGCGGAGCTCGACGACCTGGCGACCGCGATGAGCGAGGTCGAGATTGAAGCAGGTGCCACAGTCATCACGCTCGACACTAGAACGGCCATCTACTGTCGCGATTCCGTAGGCGGGTCCTGACCAGCGGTCGCGGCGAATTGCCGCCGGAAGGAGTGCGAACGTCGCGCCGCCGACCGCGCCGTAGCCCCAATGCGCCAGCTCGATCGCCTCGTCCAGGTACTCGCGCGGGACGAGCTCGAGGAACTGCGGGAGAGCGTCTTCGAAGATCTCCTCGGGCGGATCCTTCGGTAGCAGGTTGAGGCCGACGGTCACGACGCGCATCCCAGTCATCGCCATCGCGGCGATCGCGCCGCGGAGTGCGTACGTGCCGATGTGAACTGGGTCGTTGCGGGTCATTCGGCGCTTTCGGCAGGCTCACGGAGGACGTCGGTAAGCGGCCGGCGAGCGTGCGGGCGGAGATTTCGCGGCAAGCGCGCGCCGGCCTCCAGTAAGGAGGACGGCGCGCGCTTGCTCGGCACTACTTAGTCTCGCCCTCCTGCACCTCGCCCCTCCAGGCACCAGTCTCCTCGTCGCGCTTTTCGATCAGCTGCTTGAACCGCTCGAGGTCGCCATGCACCTGATCCTCGACGACGCCGAGGAGATCGCCCGCTACGTTCTCCATCGTCGATTCGCCTTCGACGTCCATCTCGACGTTGACGCGGGTCTGATTCGCGCCCACCTGCTCGAACGTAACGACGCCGTCGTTCTTGACCTCGCCTTTGATCGTCTTCCAGGCGATCTTCTCGTCCGGCTTCTGCTCAGTGATCTCCGTCGTCCACTGACGGCTCGCGCCGCCGATCTCAGCGACCCACTGAACGTGTGTCTCGTCGAGCTGCTGGACGGACTGGATCCCGCCCATGAACTTCGGGAACTGCTCGAATTGCGTCCACTGGTTATACGCCTGCTGGACGGGAACCTGAACTTCGATCGAGTCTTGAACCTTGGGCATTGTTCCTCCTGACTTGATTGGACTGCGGGGACTCTCGAGGTCGAGCGCTTTGGCGGGAGCCGTGCCGCAAACGGCCCCCGCCATCTGTCCGAGGTGCTAGCGCTCGTCGTCCCTGTCGCGATAGTCGCTACCGCTCTTCGCAAGCCCTCGGCTAACCGTTATCCGATCGCAACGGGCGCCACCAGCTTCCTAGCCCGACCGAGGCTTAGAGCGAGACGTAGCCTTCTTCGTCGAGCGCTTGGTCTTGCCTGTAGGTCTGCGACGAGGCCGGTCGGCTCCTTCGGCAGGCCTGCGGTCTGCCGCAGCCTCGCGGCGATCTCGGCGATCTCTTCGGGACCGTAGTCTGGGGCGAAAACCGCGGGCTGAGGAGGCAGATCTCGTGGAGGCACGCCCTCGGGGGCCTCCTCGAAGACGACAAGATCTTCGCCGGTCTCGGGGTTGGGGCCGTTGAAGACGGCCGGGAGCTCCTGGTAGTCCTCGAGCGAGAAGCGGTACAGCCGTAGGTGGTCGCCGCGCTCGATGTGCGGCTTGCACTCGGGGATCTTCTCGGTCGGGATCCGAGGCGTGGGGAACATCTTGGTCAGGTCGGCGCCGGTCAGCTTCTCGATCGCGCGCGCGTAGGCGATCTGGTGGACGCCGCCGCGGACGAGCAGGTATCCGGTCAATGCACGCGCGGCGGGATGGTCGACCATCTCGTACACCTTCAGCTTGTTGTTGCGGGCGCCGGTCTCGAGGAAAAAGTTGTGCGTCAGGTCCTCGACGAGGTCGCCCGAGGAGAAGACGTAGTCGCCGTTCCACGGGCGGCCGTTGGAATCCTGGGGTAGCGCCCCCTGGCCGCCAGCGAGAAAGTGTTGCGGATTACCGACGCCCTTCACGCCGGCGAGCGGGTTCTTCGTCGCCAGCGGCGATTGTGCGCGGCCGTTGCTGGCCGGCGACGCTCCCGTGAGCATTGTGTTGATCGCGGTTGCGACCAACTCGACGTGGCCGAACTCCTCCGCGGCGATGTTGGCGACGAGGTCGTAGAACGGCCGTGCGCCCTGCCGTCCGCGGAAGTTGAACGACTGGAACGTGTAGTTCATGAACGTCGACATCTCACCGAACCGTCCGCCCATCAGTTCCTGAACGGCGGCGGCGCCGTCGGGATCCGGATCGGACGGCGGCGGCAACTCCATTGCGATGCGGTCGTAGCGCAGAATCATGTGGCCTCCTTGGTCACGTTCCGGACCGCACGGCCGAGGCAGTGACACGCCCGGCAACCGATCTGATTGCCTCCCCGAGCCGTGGCTCGATCGTGAAGAACTGATCGAGGCCCGTGACCTCGAACGCCCGGAGAATGCGCCGGTCGTCGGTGACGATCACGAGCCCGCCGCCAAGACCGACGAGCCGGCCGTGGTACCGGAGCAGGATGCTCAGCAGCGTCGAGTCGATGAAGCCGACTTCGGTGAGGTCGAGCACGACGGACGTTGCCCCAACGCCGAGGACACCCTCGAGCGCCTGCTCGACCTCCGGCGCCGTGTACATGTCGACCTCGCCGGCAGCCGTGACCACGAAGGCGTCCCAGGCCCCGTCCAGTTGCGCCGTCTCGATGGAGAATCCCAGCACCGACACGCGGCAACCGTAGTCGGAGCCTCAAGAGCGTAGGCCCAGAACTCTGTGGGGATTCGCTTACACAGCTGCGAGCTTGTACCCGACGCCGCGTACCGTCACGATCCGTTCCGGGTTCGCCGGGTCCCGCTCGAGTTTCCGCCGCAGGTTCGAGACGTGGATGTCGCAGGCGCGCTTGTCGCCGACGTAGTCGCTGTCCCAGAGGTGCTGCATGATCTCCCGCCGGCTGAACACCCGATCCGGCTCTTCGGCCAGCAGCAGCGCCAGCTTGAACTCGGACGGCGTGAGGTGCTTCGGTTCGCCGTCGACCCTCGCCTCGTGCCGCACCGGGTCGAGCTCGAGCGAACCAACACGCAGCTTGCCGGTACGCCCCCCACGGTCGAGGTCTCGCCGGCGAATGATCGCGCGGACCCGGCCGATCAGCTCAGCCATCGAGAACGGCTTCGTCACGTAGTCGTCGGCCCCGATCTCGAGGCCGAGCACGCGGTCGAGCTCGGCGCCGCGCGCGGTCAGCATGATGATGTGAACCGGGCTCTCGGCCCGGATGCGCCGGCAGACGTCGCTGCCCGAGATGCCGGGCAGCATCAGGTCGAGCACGACGACGTCGTAGGAATCGTCGAGGGCAGCCGCCAGCCCAGCCTCGCCATCCCCGACCACGTCGACGTCGAAGCCTTCCGCACGAAGGGAGTAGCCGACGGCGTCTCGAATTGCCGGCTCGTCGTCGATGACGAGGACCCGGCTCATTCCGCCTCCAGGAGCGACGCCGCTTGACCGAGCCGGATCCGCACCACGGTCCCGCCCTGCTCGCGCTCCGCGAGCTCAAGCTCGCCGTCGAGCGCCTCGACCGCCGACCGCACGATCGCAAACCCGAGGCCGAAGCCGTCGGAGCCGTTGGCCGGGCCGCGATAGAAGCGTTCCAGTACGCGCTGCTGCTCGTCCCTCGGGATCCCCGGGCCCGTGTCGGAAACCGCGATCTCGACTCCGCCGTCGACCGGACGCGCGCTGAGCGCGATCTCTCCCTTGGCCGTGTATTTCGCCGCATTGTCGGCGACGTTCATCAGGGCCTGCTCCACCAATTCCCGGTTCGTCACCACTCCGAGGTCGCCTGGGCAATTCACCTCGACCGACACGCCTGCCGCCGGGCGCATCGCCTCGCGCGCCTCTGAGAGGAGTGGCTCGAGGGCGACGAGCTGATCCTTCGGCGCCTCGTAGCCGGTCTGCGCCCGCGCGAGAACGAGCAGCGCACGCGTGAGCCCCGCCAGCCTGTTCGACTCGCGCTCGATGTGATCGAGGAAGACGTCCCGCTCGGATCCGTCTTTGGCGCCGGACTGGAGCACCTCGATCGCGCTGAGGATTCCGGCGAGCGGGCTCTGAAGCTGGTGAGCGGCATTCGTCACAAACTCCCGCTCCGCCCGTTCCTGGTTCTGACGCTCCGAGACGTCCTGGAAGAGGCGGACCGCTCCGACCCGCCTCCCGTCTCCATCGACGATTGGCGCGATGCTGACGTCCAAGGCAACGAACTTCCCGTCGTCGCGCGCAAGCTCCGTCCGGCCTGCTTCGACCTCGTCGTCGAGTCGGTCTCCGAGGAGCCGGCGGGCCTCTGCGTTTGCGGTCAAGACCCGTCCGTCGGTGCCGACGATCGTCAGACCGACGGGGATCTGGTCGATGACAGCCGCAAGCCGCGCCCGCTGGGCATCGAGCTCGCGAGTCCGCTCCTCGCCACGCGCTTCGAGCTCCGACGTGAGCAGCCGAAGCTCGTGCTCCATCGCCATGCGCTGCGTGACGTCGGTGATCGCCCAGTGCAGGTGTCCGACGTCGCTCTGGCTCGCCACGACGTGAGCCTCGGCGCGAAACGGGGCTGCGTCACGACGATTCAGCCACATGAGCCACGTCGTCGGGGCCGTCGTGCCGACGACGGCGAGCAGGCGGTCCCTAAACTCGCGCCGGTCCTCCTCCGGTACGAACATGGCCAGTGGCTTTCCGACGAGATATGCGGGCGGAACCGCCAGCAATTCCGCCGCGTTGCGGTTCGCTTCGCGGACCCCGCCGATGTTGTCGGTGATCAGCCGCGCGATCGGCGCGTGCTCGAAGATCTCCGCATAGCGGTTTCGCTCGCCCTCGTCCGGCATTCTCTACTGAACTTTCCCGGTTGGTGCCGCACCCACACACTCTCCTGTGAGTAGCGATAATCGACTCGTGGACGAAAGAGGAAAGCGCGTCGGCCGGAACGAGGTCCGCTTCCGCGAGGTCAACGAGCGGCTGCGCGAGCTGGGCGAAGGGTTCATGCTCGTGAGCGAAAAGGCGGAGTTCGTCTGCGAGTGCGCGAACGGCACCTGCGTCGAGCGGGTCCAGATGCCCCTGTCGAGCTACGAGGAAATCCGCTCCGATCCGAAGCGGTTCTTCGTTGTCAAAGGCCATGAGCTGCCCGAGTACGAGAAGGTCGTCAGGGAAGACGAGGGCTACATTGTCGTCGAGAAGCTGCCGGGTGGACCCGCCGGCATCGCGATCAGAGACGACCCGCGCTCCTGACCGCCTCTTCGTAGATCCGATCGCGGCCGAAGACGTCGAGCTGCTCGGAAAGGAGGTCGCTCGGGTCGAGATCTTCGGCGTGCGGAAGCTCGTCTGCCTGCTCGACGGTAACCTCGGCCCCGCTTCGCGCTCGCAGCCAGCCGGGCACCAGGGCGGCCTCGGCCCTCGGCCCGGCGAGGCGATCGGCAGCTCGGGCCAGGCTCGGGCGAGCGACTCGCCACGGCAGCGTCCGCCGCCAGACGATGTCGGAGACCGTAGGCGCTCCGCGAGCCTCGCCAGCGTTTCGGTCGCCGCCTGCTGCCACTCCGCGGGGGACCCAGGCGATGTGGGTCAGGACAGTCGTCCGCAGGTTCCGCTTACCGACGAAGCCGCGTCGAAGCCTAAGTCCGATCAGCGCCTGCTCGACCTCGCTCACCGACGCAGCACTCGTCGGCCCACTCGTCGACGTGCGCTACCGATGCCATTCGACGAGCTCCTGCGCCGCCTGCGGCCCCCACGTCCCCGCGGCGTAGTTCGGAAACGAAGGCTTGAGGCAGGCGCGGTGCCTTCGGTGCCCAAAGGAGAATGATGGTGCCCTCGCCGCTTTTGGCTCAACCATACGGCTGAGCGCCCTTCAGTGGGGCTCGGCTCCATCATGGTGTCCCAGCCGAGGGCCCGCTCCACCAGGCGCGACCCGTCGGCCCTCTTGGGACTCCTACGCCGCCTATGAAAATAGGCAGTCGAGGCGGTGACGGTGCCCAAAGAGGAGGTGACGGGTGCCCCCGTTTTGGCTCAACCAGGCGGTTTGAGAGCTCCATCAGGGGCTCCGTAGGGCTCCATCATGGTGCCCGGCCGACGGGAGGGCCGCTCACCGGGCGCAACCCCGCCGGCCCCCTTGGGACTCCTAGTGCGCAAGTGAAAGAAACCACCTCGCGCGCGACGGGCGCGAGCACGCGATCACACTCCTCGCACCTTCACGGCGGCCGAAGGCGCCGACGTCCACGCGGTGGACGCTGCGTGGACGTCGAGGACGTATTCCACCGCCTAAGCTGGCAACGGAGAGGTCGCCTGAACAGGTAAAAAACCTAAAGCCCTCTGACAGACTCGAACCCGTCGACCCCCTCCTCCAGCTTCTGAGCCTTGTCGCTTTGGCGCCGGACGGCATTGGTGAGCAACACGTGAGTGCGGCCGGGCCGAAGCCGACCGCGAACTAGTCGTCGAGCGCCGCTCGCGCCGCTACGTCGAAGGGCGTGAGCTCGAGAGGGAGCAGCTTCCGGATGCGCTCGTCCTTGGCGACGGTCTCGTTACGCAACCCTTCGATGAGCGGGCGGGCGACCGAGGCTTTCACCGGCGTCACGAGGTGGAGCCAGTACGACGAGAGCTGGGGCGTGAGTACGGGAACCTCAACGATCAGCGGCCGCTTGCCGCGCTCGGCCCCAACCCGCTCGATCATCTCCCTGTAGGTCATCACTTCGGGCCCACCGACGTCGAAGCTTTCGCCGATCGCTTGGGGATGGCCGCAAACCCCGGCGAGGTATTCGACGACGTCCGCGATGGCGATCGGCTGAGTCCGTACGCCGACCCAACGCGGACAGACCATTGCCGGCAGACGGTCTACGAGCGCGACGATCGTCTCGAAGCCGGCGCTACCGCGGCCGATAACGATTGCGGCCCGGAGTGTCGTCAGCGGGACGGCACCAGAGGCGAGCTTTTGTTCGGTCTCGAGCCGGCTCCGCAGATGCGTAGACAGCTCAGGCGAATCGTCGCCGAGGCCGCCCAGGTAGACGAGTTGCTTGAGCCCGGCCCGCGCGGCCTGTTCGGCGACAGTCCTGGCCGCGGCGCGATCGCGCCCTTCGAAGTCACGCGTGCCGAGCGAGTGCACGAGGTAGTAGGCGACGTCAACCCCTTCGAGCGCCCCGCGGACGGATACGGCGTCGCTCGCGTCGGCCCTAAACCACGTCACACCGTCTGCCTTCTGTTCACGTCGCGACAGCGCCACGACGTCGTGCGAGCGCGTCAGTGCGGGTAGGAGGGCAGTCCCGATCGTGCCGGTCGCACCAAAGACGGCAACCTTCATTGCGCGTCCCGGCCGAGGCGCGCAAAGTAGCGCCGGCTGATCAGCGAATGCAGGCGCGCCTGCGCCAGGAAGTAGAGCGTGCCCGCGAGGCTGGGGACGTACTCCGTCAGTGTCGAGCGCAGAACGACCGGATCGCCGTTCAGCTGCTCCAGCGCGAGTGCTCCGCCCGGCCGGCCGACCAGAAGCCCGCCGACGATGGGATACGTGCAAGTGACGGACGCGAGATCGGCCAGGACGGCTGGCGGGCCGAGCCTGATGAGGGCGGGTCCGCGACCCAGGAGCCGAACGTCGACGTGCCCGTCCACGGCGTCTGCCCGCACGAGGCGGCGCGTCGTCGCCTCGACCTCACGCCAGTAGCTTGCTGCAAGCGTCTCCGCTCCTCGCGGCGACGGCTCGACGACAGGTCCGGCGGCGGTCGCGGTCTCGTGGGACGTCACGGGTTTTGACGCCTGCCTCATGAGGCGCGGACGCTGACCAGCGGTTCGGGCACGTCAGGCTCTCGTAGCGGCAACACGGTCCGCTGCGGCCAGGGGGTCTACGTCGAGGAACGCAGCGTTCGCCTTCTTGGCGAGCGCCGCGCTGGCTCCTGGCCCGGCGAGCCACACCTTTGCGGTGCTGGCCACGCGGCGCAGCTCAGCTCCCGAGCGCAAGAAGCGATCCGGCGAGGCGGCCGAGATCACGATCGCCTCGGGCCCGAGCGAGCGGGCAGTCTCGGCAAGCGTTTCGAGTGGCGTGTCCTGGCCGAGATAGGTGATTCGCCAGCCTCGGGCGCGCAGGGCAAGGCCGAACGCGATTAGCCCGAGGTCGTGCAGCTCGCCCGGAGCGCACGCCAGCAGAGCCCGCGGCCCGGCGCCACGATCCCAACCTCTCGCGAGGCCGAGCAGCCTGCCTCGGAGGAGTTGGCTGGCGAAATGCTCCTGGCCCACCGACGCCTCCCCGCTCGCCCAGCGCTCACCGAGCTCGTGCAGGTAGGGCAGCACAAGATTCGAGAGCACGGTCTCGGGCGCGAACTCCGCAAAGGCGCTGTCAAGCGTGCTCTGCGCTGCGCTCTCGTCGAGGTCGTTCAGTGCCTCGCGAAGCTCCTCGGCCCGGCGTTGCAGGATTGGTTCGTCCTGAGCGCGGCCGTCGCCGTCCGCCTCCGTCAGGGTGAGTCGGGCGGCCTCGGCGGCGGACAGTCCATGCTGCAAGTGCGAGCGCATGAGCGAGACCCGCCGTTCATCCGCGGGGGAGTAGAGGCGAAACCCGCCGACTGTGCGGCTTGGGCGTAGCAGCCCGTACCGGCGCTCCCAGGCACGCAAAAGTTCCGCGCTGACACCTGTTCGTCGGCTCAGCTCACCGATTCGGAGCTGTTCGGTTCCGGCTTCCATAGCTGCATTCTACAGACATTGGACGAACACTTGACAACCGAGGAAGGGCACCGTACAATCCTTCTACAAATCCTGTACAGAAAGGAGCACGCAGTGAAGAACATCGACATTCTCGCGGCAGTCCTTTTGGTCGTCGGCGGGATCAACTGGGGCCTCGTCTCGATCGCCGAGTTCGACCTCGTAGCCGCGCTCGTCGGCCTCGAGTTCGGCGAGACAAACGCGGCCAGCCGTTTCGTCTACGGACTGGTCGGGCTTGCAGCCGCCTATCAGGTAGCTCAGCAGGGCGCCATTCGACGTCGCTGGAGCCGCAATCCACAAGTCACAACCGCTTAGTCGAAAGGAGAACCACGATGACCAAGCTCTTCGCAATCCTCGCTGCCTCCCTCCTCGCGATCGCCGCTTTTGCGGCCGCGGGGACGAGCGCGGCGGCTCCGGCCGAGGGGCCGGCAGCCTCGAAGAACATCGTCCAGACCGCAGTCGCGGCGGGCCAGTTCAAGACGCTCGTCATGCTCGCCAAGCGCGCGGGCCTGGCAGGGGCTCTAACGGGCCGGACGAAGCTGACCGTGTTCGCACCGACGGACGCCGCCTTCAAGATGGTGCCGAAGCCGACGTTGAACAAGCTGCTCCGCAACCGCGCACAGCTTCGCCGAGTGCTTCTTTACCACGTCGTACGGGGGGACGTAAAGGCGGCCCAGGTGGTCGGGCTGCGCTCCGCCAAGACCCTCGCAGGGCCCTCCGTGCGGATCAACGTTCGTAACGGGAACGTCTTCCTCAACCGCTCCACTCGCGTCGTGAAGACGGACATCGCGGCCTCGAACGGGACGATTCACGTCATCAACAAGGTGCTCCTCCCGCCGGCACGCTAGAACCGCGTTCACCGGCTCGTGCAACGGGCGGCCTCCGGGCCGCCCGTTCGCGTTTCAGATCGGCGAGGCAGAGGAGGAAGTGACGGTGCCCCGCTGTTTTGGCTCAACCAGGCGGTTTGAGAGCTCCATCACGGGCTCCGTAGGGCTCCATCATGGTGCCCGGTCGACCGGAGGGCCGCTCATGAGCAGTGTCAAGTTAGGCGCTGCAAGCCGGCGCGCGCCTGCTCTGCAGCAAAGCGAGCGTAGCGGGTCAGAAGCCCATGTCGAATGAGGGCCGGGGGCGAGCCGAACGCCTCGGCGCTAGCAGCGCCTCCGGCCGCATCTCAAGGATCTCAGGCTAGGCGACTCGCTCGCTAATGGCCGGCCCGGACGAGTCTTCAACGACCAGCCCCGGAGCCTGGTCTGCATCGTCGTCTCGAACAGCAACCACGCGAAGAGTCCTTCGGCCCAGCGGGATGGTGTCGCCAGAGCGCCAGCAGTTATGGCGGTGGAAGAACGTCGACGGGTCAGCGGCAGTCCCGTCTTCGTGCTCGGGCGGCACTAATGTCGGTCAAAGGTGGCCGCGGCGCCGATTCCTTCGCGATCCTCGCGTAGAGCCATCTCTACGTCCCGCTCGTCGTGCATGGCCGTCTCCGTGGCGGCGACGAGCAGTTCGAGGTGGTAGTCGATGATCCCGACGCGCTCCGCTGGCGCGATCGACCTGAGATCGGTGAGCGCAGCCTTCAGCCGTCGCGAGACCTGGGGCGACCCCGCCCCCGCCAGACGGATCTCGTCGAAAGCGAGGTTGACGTAGGCCTCCCAGCTCATCGACCGCACGATGAGCCGAAGTTCTCCCGCCTCGTCGTGGTGGCGACCGTCCGGGAACGGCCTGCGCACGAGCTGCCTCAGGATGTCGTGCAACCGGTCGATCGCCTGGACGGCTGTGGTCGGGTCCAGGAACGGCGAGTCAGCGAGCGAGCGCTCCGCGATGTCGACGAGGAGCCGGACGCCGTAAGCGACGTCCTCGTCCAGCGTCGGCTCCAATCCCATGACCAGGGCCTCGTGCAGTCGATCCTCTTCCAGGTCGGCCGGCTCCCCGTGCACTCGAAAGAGCGGCGCGCCGGCGGGGACGAACTCGCCGAGCGCGGGGATGAGCTCCAGCACGCAGCCCGTTCGTCGCGCCTCCTCGACGAGCTGCTCGAAGCCGATCGCGATGACAACGCCGGACTCCCTGGCGTTCACGACCGCGGGCGAGCCCGGTTCAGGCTCGAGAGCCCGCATCTCGTCCGGATACTTGCTGTCGATCAGCTTGCGCGTGTCCTTGCCGACGAGTTCGATCAGCGAGGAGACGCGGAGCGACCGGCCGATGTGGTGCACATAGATGACGAGAGCGGCGATGCTGACGAGGACGAGCAGGAACGCCGTCAAGACCGAGATACCCGGTACCTGGCCTGTGCCGTCGCCCCGGTTCGTCACCTCGCGGACCGCGAGGATGGCGTACACGAACGTTGCGACGAAGAGGCCGATCGCGAGCTGGCTCGGCTTGTCCCGAAGGACGCGCTGGACGATACGGGGCGAGAACTGGCCCATCGCGAGTTGAACGACGACCATCGTGATCGTGAGCACCAGCGCGGCCAGGCTCACCATCGACGCGGCGACGGTCGCCAGGATCACGCTTGCGGCGTCAGGGCCGCCGACGATGCTCTGCGGAATCGCCTCGTAGTCGAAGAAGCGGTCGAGGGCGATCGTCCCAAACGAGAGGAGCGCTCCGGCGAGCACGCACAGCACGGGCACGAACCAGAGGCTCGACCTGAGGTGGATGAGCAGCTTGGAGAACCTCATGCAGCTTCTCGGTCCTCCATAGTAGGAGCCAAGCTCGCAGGATACGACTCTTCCCGGTGGGCTGCGTTGGTGACCTTTTCTCGGCACTTCCGGCAGAGAACCCACTCGCCTTCGGGCCGATCGCCGAGAAACGTCATGCAACGCACACAGTGAAACCCCGCCGCCATGTTGCCCGTTACGCTAACAGCGGGGAGGGAAAAGGCCAAGACGGCGCGGGGTCTTGGGGAGCCGGCCCAAAGAAACAACCCGGGTGCCGCGATCTTGTGCGAAAACGCTCGATCTAGACGTCGGGCACGAGCCCGAGCCACCGAGCTGCTGCCGGGAGCTGGATGCCAGCGTAGACCTCGAAGGAGTGCCGCCAGGAGCCAGTGACGGCCTCGACCCGCCCACGCGGCTTCCGCTTCCGCAGCTCACGGTAGAAGACGCCCGACTGGTGCGCCTGGTCGATGACGATCTGATCCTTGTCGCTCCACCACAGCTGGAGCGGGACACCGGAACGGGCGACCGCCGGCAGCCAGTGCGTCGGGCTGCGCAGGACGTACCCGCGGGTATTCGTCCGTGGCGTCCCCCCGACCTCCTCCCGCGCCAGCGCCTGGGCGCGCTTCCCGCCGGTGCTGCGCGCGAAGTCGGAGTACCGGCGGTAGAAGTTCGTCACCGAGTCGAACGCGACGGCCCCGGCGAGGAGCCTCGGATGCTGGCCGAGCAGGAGGAGCGTCTCCTGGCCGCCCATGCTGCCGCCGACGGCGTAGATCCTGCGCCTGTTCACCCGCAGCCACGGCAACGCGTCGCCGAGGATCTCCGCCATACGGGCGAGGTCGGCGATCTGGCCGCGATATCCCCACGAGGCAAGGGGCAACTTCCGCCCTTGGCCGCCGGGGCAGATGAGTGCAAAGGGACCCCGTGCCGGGAGGTTCCCCCACTTGTCGGCGTTGACGGCGGCACGCACGTTTCGGCCGTGCGGTGAGATGACGAGCGGCAGCGCCGGCGTCGGGCGACGCGGCCCGAAGCGGGCCGGCAGGAGGACGACCGCCGGGCGAACGCGCCCGTTGTGAGCGCGGTAGCGGATGTCCCACCGCTTGACTCCGTCGCTCACAGGCCGTTCCGGATCGTGACCTGCCGGTCGCCTTTGCCCATGTTTCCGGCAATGTCCCAGACGCGGACCCGGATGAAGTAGCGGCCGTCGGGGACACGTGTCGTGTCCCAGTACGGCCGCGGGAACGCCCGGAACCAGTAGATGCCGTCGCAGGACAGTGTCCGGTGGTAGAGGACGCAGCCGCTCGCAGGCAGGTTCTGCTCCGTTCCCGGCGCGAAGTGCTGGCCGGCGGGCATGTCGAGTAGCTGCTCTGACCAGAAGACCTCGCGACGGTGGACGACCCGGCCGGTCGCCTGCCGCACGATCGTGATCGCCATGCGAAACGGGTGATGCGGCGCGGCGAGGTGCGGCACCTGACGGAACCAGCCGATGAACGACTGCGGATCGCTCGCCCGGACGCGAACGTCGACGCGGCCCGACAGGTTGGTTCGATTCAGTCGTCGTCCGGCGGGCGGGAGGCGCGCGACGTTCGTGGGACGCCGCCCCCAGCGCGGCGTGGCCGGACGGTAGAAGCGAATGTCGTGGACGACCGGCTTGGCGCGATCCACGTACGGCTTGAGCTTCCCACCGCGGCGAAGCGGGTTGATGACCAGGCGCCCTCCGTCGCCCGTGAAGATGAACTCGCTGAGATGGACGTGCCAGTAGCCCTGCCACGTCCAGCCGATCAGCTGGCCGGGACGAACGGTGTCGCCGGGCTTGACGAGCGACTCGATATGGCCGTACCCGAAGTGGCCGATCCGCGCGAAGCCACGGACGCCGCGCTGCGTCGCCTGGTGCACGCGGCCACCTTCGACGGCGTACACGCGGTGCGTCCTCCCGGGCGGCGCGCCCTGCTCCGGCCGGTCGTCGCGCACCGCAACGTCGACACCCTCGTGGTAAATCGCCCCGCGGCGACGGTCGGGTCGCGGATCGAGGAACGACCCGCGGACCGGGTGCTGCCGCTTCAACGGCAGCACCGGCCACCCCTGCCAGGCGTCGTTGTAGGTCTGGAACCCCTCGAGGCGGCCTGGAATCCGTTGCGGCATCGCCCACGACGTTTCCCGAACGGCAGCGATCAAACCCGCGGCTCTCGTTGGGTTCGACTTGGGGAGCGCGGGGAACCTCGAGCGTACGCCATGAAAAAAGACGCAGCTGTTAGATGAAGCGACCGCGCGTCTTGGCGCTCGTGCTCGCGGGCGGCGAAGGCGGCCGGCTGGCCCCGCTGACGAACGAGCGCGCGAAGCCGGCCCTCCCGTTTGCGGGCGTTTACCGGCTGATCGATTTCCCGCTGTCGAACTGCCTCCATAGTGGCATCGTCGACGTCTGGGTGATCCAGCAATACGAACCGCACGAGCTGGAGGAGCAGCTCGCCCATGGGCGACCCTGGGATCTCGATCGCACGCGGGGCGGCTTGCGGATCCTGCACCCGTACCTCGGCGACTCCGAGAGCGGCTGGTACGAGGGGAACGCGGACGCGATCTATCGCAACCGGGCGGTGATCGCGGCCCACGACCCGGACGTGTTGCTCGTGCTCTCCGCCGACCACGTCTACAAGCTCGACTACGCGGACGTGGTCGCCGACCAGCGCGAGTCTGGCGCGACCGTCACCATGGTCACGACCAACGTCGCGAAAGACGAGGTTTCGCGCTACGGGGTCGTTCGGGTTGACCGCGAGGGGGTGGTACGCGAGTTCGAGTACAAGCCCGACGCCCCGGCGGGCGACCTGATCACCACGGAGGTCTTCGCGTACGACGCAAAGACGCTACTGCGCACGCTCGACGAGCTGGCAGAGGAGGGAGAATCCTCAGGCCTCCGGGACTTCGGTCACAAGCTCATTCCTCGGCTCGTGGACGAAGGTGCGGCGCGGGCCTTCCGACTCGACGGCTACTGGCGTGACGTCGGAACGATCGACGGTTACTGGCAGGCGCACATGGAACTCCTCGAGCCCGAGCCGCGGTTTCGGCTCGACGATCCGGCGTGGCCGATCCTGACCGCGGGCCCGCAGCGTCCTCCGGCAAGGATCGAGGCGTCCGCAACGATCGACGGGAGCCTCGTGGCGGCAGGTGCGCGCGTACGTGGCACCGTGCTGCGGTCGGTCGTGGGTCCGGGGGTCGTTGTCGAGGAACGCGCGGAAGTTCGGGATGCGATCCTCCTGCACGACTCCTACGTCGGCGCCCGCGCGCACGTGACTCGCGCGATCCTGGACGCCGAGGCGCACGTCGATGACGACGCCGTCGCGGGAGACACCGCGGACATCGCCGTCGTGGAGGCGGGCGTGCGGATTACGGCGTGAGACCGGGTCATTCTCGGCGGCTCTTCTTAAAAACGCACTGGCGGCGACGGTAGGCCTTCTGTCGGCAGCGGTTCGTGCAGAACCGCCGTCCGGTCGGCCCGGGGACGACGAGCTCGGCGCACGACTCGCACGGCACCGGCCGCTCGTAGGAGAGCCGTCGCCTGATGCTCTCGGCCCGGAGCTCGCCGCCACGCCGCTCCCGCCGGCAGGCGAAGCAGATGCAGTCTGGGCCGTGCGAACTGATCATGGCCGGGACGAAGGTTTGCTCGAGCAGCCGCCGCATTCGCTCGCCGAGCTGGTCGAGATCGGCGAAGGGCGACCGCTCTTGTCTCGATGTCCAACGACGTTCGGGCACGAGCTGGGACATGGTTGTCCTCCTCTTCTCGTGTGTTCACACAGCAGTTCCGGCCGCCGGGACCGAGGCCTCGACGGTGAGCTCGTGGAGATCCACGACCGCGTACTCCCCCTGGTCGAGTCGGCCCGGCGAGACGATCAGGCTCTTGCCGATCCGTCCCTCAGCGACGCCTTCCCCCCTGACGAGCACGACCCGCGGGTTGTACGTCTTGATCAACTCCGCGAGCACCTCGCTGCCCTGGCCGTGTAGGCCCTTGTGCGCTGGTGGCGTCGTGAACAAGAACACCTTCCGTCGATCCTTGAACTCGCGGATGATCTTGAGGCGGTACTCCACCTCCCAACCGGGGTAACGGAGCAGCGCCTCCTCGCCGCGCTTCGCAGCGGGGTCGTCGACGATCTCGCCACCCATCCCGGCGAAGAGCAACTGCCCGTCGGCCTGGACGGCAGTGCCATGTACGCCATGAAGCAATGGGAAGGCGATCTCCAGGTTGTGCGCCTCGCGGAGATGGTCGTCCAGCGGCGCATCTGTCGGACCGGGGACCCAGAACGTCGGTCGGCCCGCTTCGCCCAATGTCCGGAAGATCTCGCGGTAGGTGTCGGCCTTGCTCCAGGCAGCGCCGAGATCGCCGGTTGCCGCGACGGCGTCGGCGCCCGTCTCGGGCAGCCTCTCTAACACACGCTTGAGCGGCTCGACCTCCCCACGAATGTCTCCGATCGCTAGCAGCGTGCGAATGCGTCGGGCCATTTCAGAGCTCCTTTCTGCCGCCACGCGGCCACGAGCCGGCCTCGTGGAAGCTCGTTCGCGCATCGTCGACGTCGCCCGCGTAGGTCGCCCCCCAGTCGGCGAGCGCGATCAACGGCTCGGTCATCGTCCAGCCGAGCGCCGTGAGCGTGTACTCGACTCGGGGCGGGGCCTCATCGACTGGAGTCCGCTCCACGAGGCCGTCACGCTCGAGTGCACGCAACGCTTCGGTCATCACTTTCTTCGAGACGTCCGGAAGGCACTCGAGTAGCTCCCGGTGCCGATGCACACCGCGGGCCATGAGGAACAGCAGGTGCACCTTCCACTTCCCGCGCAGAACGCCGAGTGCCCAGGTGACATTGGCGATCATCTCGTTGTCCTCGTTCGCTCTACTGGGTGGGTCAGACCACCGCACGACCGGATGTTCCGCACTGGTCGCGGTGGACAGGATCCCACCTCCTTTTTCTTCGCCCGGCGGCGGCCCCCCGACCTGCGTCAGGGGATCCTCTATTCCATACCCCCCGGCCCGGAGTTACGAACATCGCAAGAGGCGATCGTCACCGGTTCGGGGTTACCTTGCGGTACCCACGCCGAGAAAACATTGCTCGTGGGGGCATAACTTGACTCGTCACCGAGCGACAGAGAGGGATTGAAAATGGCCGAGCAGCCTCGTTGTCAGCGACACGGACGACCAGCCGTCGCGTCGAGAGTCCGGCTCCGACCGGACGGGACGCAGGAAACCGAGTACCTGTGCGAGCTCGATCTCGCCGAGGAGCGGATGTCCAACCGCTTCGGACGCGGAAGCCTCTTCGACGATTTCTTCTCGGACTTCTTCGGCGACGGCCCGACCGGCGGCCGCCCGGCGGCGCCGGCGCAGCAGCGACAGGTCGAGCGCGTCGACGTCACGCAGTTCTTCAGCGACGCCACGCGCGAGTTGCTGCAGCGCGCCGCGCAGACCGCCGTCGAGTGGGGGAGCCTCGACCTCGACAGCGACCACCTGCTCTATGCCGCGCTCCAAGACGACGTCGTTCGCCACGTGCTCGACCAGATGGACGCGGATCCCGAGGCGATCTCCGCGCAGCTGGAAGAGGAGGCGGAAAAGGGCGGGCGCACCGATGTTTCCCCCTCCCTCTCGCCGGACGCGAAGGCCGTACTGCTAGCTGCGTACGACGAATCGCGTGAGCTTGGAAGCTCCTACGTGGGGCCCGAGCACGTCCTGCTGGCGCTCGCTCGCGACCCGGAGATGGTCGCGGGAGACCTGCTCGAGCGCTTCGGCGTCTCCCACACCAAGCTTCGCGGCGCTGTGATTCGTGGCGTCGAGGGCGGCGCTCCGAAGGAGACCTCCACGACGCCGAAATTGGACGAGTTCGGCCGCGATTTGACCGACGAGGCCCGCGAGGGCAAGCTCGACCCGGTCATCGGCCGCGCCGACGAGATCGACCAGACGATCGAGATTCTGTCCAGGCGCACGAAGAACAACCCGGCGCTGCTCGGGGAGCCGGGAGTCGGCAAGACGGCCATCGTGGAGGGGATTGCACAGAGGATCGTCAACGACGAAGTGCCCGAGACGCTGACCGACAAGCGGGTCGTCGCACTCGACCTCGCCGGAATGATCGCCGGGACGAAGTACCGCGGCGAGTTCGAAGAGCGCCTGAAGGACGTGATCGACGAGGTGCGAGCCGCCGAAGATCTGATCCTCTTCATCGACGAGATGCACACCGTCGTTGGCGCCGGTGCAGCCGAGGGGGCGATGGACGCTTCGAACATGCTCAAGCCCGCTCTTGCGCGGGGCGAGCTCCATGTCATCGGCGCGACCACCCTCGACGAGTACCGCAAGAACATCGAGAAGGATCCGGCGCTCGAGCGGCGGTTCCAGCCCGTCTTCGTGCGTGAGCCGACCGTGGACGAAACCATCGAGATCCTCCACGGGCTGAAGGACCGCTACGAAGCCTTCCACCGGGTCCGGATCTCCGACGAGGCGATCGTCGCCGCCGCGGAGCTGTCCGACCGCTACGTCCGCGACCGCTTCCTACCCGACAAGGCGATCGACCTGATCGATCAGGCGAGCGCCCGTGTCCGCCTCCGGGCGAAGACGAAGAGTGATGACACGCGATCGCTTGAGGAGGATCTGCGCCGACTCGCCCGCGAGCGCGACCAGGCGACCTCGGCCGAGGACTACGACCGAGCCGGCGAGATCAAGGATCAGATCGAGTCGCGTCGAGGAGAGCTCGACGACAGGCGCAAAGGCCGAGCGCGAGCTGCCGAGGTGCTGGCAGAGGACATCGCAGAGATCGTCTCGCGGGCAACCGGCATCCCGGTCTCCCAGCTGACAACCGAGGAGCGCGAGCGGCTGATGAGGCTCGAGCAAGAGCTCCACGGCCGGATCGTCGGACAGGACGAGGCGGTCGCCGCCGTGGCCGAGGCCGTGCGGCGCGCGCGCGCCGGACTGGCGGATCCCCAGCGGCCCGACGGGAGCTTCCTCTTCCTCGGCCCGACGGGAGTCGGCAAGACCGAGCTCGCGCGGGCTCTTGCCGAGGCGCTGTTCGGCGACGAGAGCCTGATGGTGCGGTTCGACATGAGCGAGTTCCAAGAGCGACACACGGTGTCGCGGCTCGTCGGAGCGCCCCCGGGCTACGTCGGCTACGAGGAGGCAGGCCAGCTGAGCGAGGCGGTTCGGCGGCGGCCGTATGCCGTACTGCTCTTCGACGAGATCGAGAAAGCGCACCCGGACGTGTTCAACATCCTGCTCCAGATCCTCGACGACGGCCGCATGACCGACGCGCAGGGCCGAACGGTCGACTTCAAGAACACGATCGTGATCATGACCTCGAACATCGGCGCCGACCGGATTCAGCAATACGCACGGACCGGCGGCGACTTTGAGGAGCTCAAGGAAGAGCTCATGGAGCTCCTCCGCGGCAGCTTCCGCCCCGAGTTCATCAATCGGATCGACGAGATCATCGTCTTCCGTGCACTGACGGACGAACAGCTCGCCGAGATCACGAAACTGCTGCTCGACCGGCTGTCGAGGCGGCTCCGTGCACAGCGGATCGACGTCGAGTTCTCCAAGGAGGCGGTCCGGCTGCTCGCCCGCGAAGGCTTCGATCCCGAGTTCGGCGCCCGTCCGCTCAGGCGGACGATCCAGCGGCGCGTCGAGAACGAGCTCTCGAGGATGGTGCTCGGCGGCAGCGTTCAGCCGGGTGACAAGGTGATCGTTGGTGTCGCCGACGACAACCTCACCTTCGAGACCGAGTCGGGTGGAGCCCAGGAGCTGGTGGAGGCCGGCGATCGAGAGCAAGAGCCCGCGGGAACTCCCGCCTAGCCGACCGTCGATACCGTCCGCGACCCTCGGCGTCATCGTGGCGCCGGGGCTCGCGCACGACGTGACGTCGATGGCGGCCGAGGTGACCGCCGTCGTCCCGCACTACGCGATGAGCGGCGGAACGATGATCTCGCTCGGCGCCGACCGGATCGTCATCGACGATCATGCGGCGCTCGGTACGTTCGACCCGCAGCTCGGCCAGTATCCGGCGGCGTCGATTCTCACGGCCGTCGAGCGTCCCGGGGACCATTAAGGACGAGACGCTGATCTTGGCGGACATGAGCCGAAAGGCGATCGTCCAGATCGAGGCCTTCGCCACCCGTCTGCTTGAACGGCACCTCGAGCAGGCCCGCGCGCGCGACGTCGCCCACCTGCTTGCGAGCGGGGTCTGGACGCACGACCGCCCGCTGCGGGCTGCCGAGCTCCAGGGGCTTGGCTTGCCGCCAACTGCTGTACAGCGGCGACCTACGCGCGCGCGGCCGCAAGGCGGGCCTGTTCGAGCGGCCGTCGCGAACCCGCCGCGCGGCGTGACGCTCTCCTTCTCGAGGGCACGAGGGTCGGCCGCTCCGGCTCGAGCCTCGGCGAGGCCGAGCTCGAGACTCGACTCGCCGCGCTCGCCGGCGAGACGGCCGGCTTGGTCGCGGTCGTCTCCTCCACGCAGAACATCGACCGGCTCGTCAGCGTGTACCGCGCCGCCCGCCGCGCGAGGAGGACGCTGGTCGTCGACCTCTACATGGCGACCATCGCGGCCGCAACGGGCGCGTCGACGATCCCGCAGCCGGGCACGCACGATGTGCGCGTCTTCGTGCCGCAGCGGCAGCGCGTGCTCGTGAAGCGGAGCGGCGAGGTCGAGCGCGTCGAGCAGATCCGCGCGCAGCGCATCTTCCTCGACGAACTCGCGCAGCATCCCCGACGATTCGTCGTGCTCGGTCAGCAGTCGGCGAGTTCCAGCATACGGTCGATCGCGCTTCAGTTGTCCGGTCGGACGACAGACGCGAGTACGAATGGGAGTACGGGCTTGTCTCCACGACCTGCAGCTCGTTGCAGTTTGCTTCAGCGTCGACTCGTGGTCGTTGCAGGCAGTTTCAGCTGAGAACAGTCTGTTGCCGAGTGCCACTCCCGTCCAGGGGCACCACCAGACATCAACGGACGGCCCGGTC
>CAWICZ010000010.1:0-347901 GCA_963834825.1 uncultured Actinomycetes bacterium
GTCGCGGTCTCGTGGGACGTCACGGGTTTTGACGCCTGCCTCATGAGGCGCGGACGCTGACCAGCGGTTCGGGCACGTCAGGCTCTCGTAGCGGAACACGGTCCGCTGCGGCCAGGGGGTCTACGTCGAGGAACGCAGCGTTCGCCTTCTTGGCGAGCGCCGCGCTGGCTCCTGGCCCGGCGAGCCACACCTTTGCGGTGCTGGCCACGCGGCGCAGCTCAGCTCCCGAGCGCAAGAAGCGATCCGGCGAGGCGGCCGAGATCACGATCGCCTCGGGCCCGAGCGAGCGGGCAGTCTCGGCAAGCGTTTCGAGTGGCGTGTCCTGGCCGAGATAGGTGATTCGCCAGCCTCGGGCGCGCAGGGCAAGGCCGAACGCGATTAGCCCGAGGTCGTGCAGCTCGCCCGGAGCGCACGCCAGCAGAGCCCGCGGCCCGGCGCCACGATCCCAACCTCTCGCGAGGCCGAGCAGCCTGCCTCGGAGGAGTTGGCTGGCGAAATGCTCCTGGCCCACCGACGCCTCCCCGCTCGCCCAGCGCTCACCGAGCTCGTGCAGGTAGGGCAGCACAAGATTCGAGAGCACGGTCTCGGGCGCGAACTCCGCAAAGGCGCTGTCAAGCGTGCTCTGCGCTGCGCTCTCGTCGAGGTCGTTCAGTGCCTCGCGAAGCTCCTCGGCCCGGCGTTGCAGGATTGGTTCGTCCTGAGCGCGGCCGTCGCCGTCCGCCTCCGTCAGGGTGAGTCGGGCGGCCTCGGCGGCGGACAGTCCATGCTGCAAGTGCGAGCGCATGAGCGAGACCCGCCGTTCATCCGCGGGGGAGTAGAGGCGAAACCCGCCGACTGTGCGGCTTGGGCGTAGCAGCCCGTACCGGCGCTCCCAGGCACGCAAAAGTTCCGCGCTGACACCTGTTCGTCGGCTCAGCTCACCGATTCGGAGCTGTTCGGTTCCGGCTTCCATAGCTGCATTCTACAGACATTGGACGAACACTTGACAACCGAGGAAGGGCATCGTACAATCCTTCTACAAATCCTGTACAGAAAGGAGCACGCAGTGAAGAACATCGACATTCTCGCGGCAGTCCTTTTGGTCGTCGGCGGGATCAACTGGGGCCTCGTCTCGATCGCCGAGTTCGACCTCGTAGCCGCGCTCGTCGGCCTCGAGTTCGGCGAGACAAACGCGGCCAGCCGTTTCGTCTACGGACTGGTCGGGCTTGCAGCCGCCTATCAGGTAGCTCAGCAGGGCGCCATTCGACGTCGCTGGAGCCGCAATCCACAAGTCACAACCGCTTAGTCGAAAGGAGAACCACGATGACCAAGCTCTTCGCAATCCTCGCTGCCTCCCTCCTCGCGATCGCCGCTTTTGCGGCCGCGGGGACGAGCGCGGCGGCTCCGGCCGAGGGGCCGGCAGCCTCGAAGAACATCGTCCAGACCGCAGTCGCGGCGGGCCAGTTCAAGACGCTCGTCATGCTCGCCAAGCGCGCGGGCCTGGCAGGGGCTCTAACGGGCCGGACGAAGCTGACCGTGTTCGCACCGACGGACGCCGCCTTCAAGATGGTGCCGAAGCCGACGTTGAACAAGCTGCTCCGCAACCGCGCACAGCTTCGCCGAGTGCTTCTTTACCACGTCGTACGGGGGGACGTAAAGGCGGCCCAGGTGGTCGGGCTGCGCTCCGCCAAGACCCTCGCAGGGCCCTCCGTGCGGATCAACGTTCGTAACGGGAACGTCTTCCTCAACCGCTCCACTCGCGTCGTGAAGACGGACATCGCGGCCTCGAACGGGACGATTCACGTCATCAACAAGGTGCTCCTCCCGCCGGCACGCTAGAACCGCGTTCACCGGCTCGTGCAACGGGCGGCCTCCGGGCCGCCCGTTCGCGTTTCAGATCGGCGAGGCAGAGGAGGAAGTGACGGTGCCCCGCTGTTTTGGCTCAACCAGGCGGTTTGAGAGCTCCATCACGGGCTCCGTAGGGCTCCATCATGGTGCCCGGTCGACCGGAGGGCCGCTCATGAGCAGTGTCAAGTTAGGCGCTGCAAGCCGGCGCGCGCCTGCTCTGCAGCAAAGCGAGCGTAGCGGCTCAGAAGCCCATGTCGAATGAGGGCCGGGGGCGAGCCGAACGCCTCGGCGCTAGCAGCGCCTCCGGCCGCATCTCAAGGATCTCAGGCTAGGCGACTCGCTCGCTAATGGCCGGCCCGGACGAGTCTTCAACGACCAACCCCGGAGCCTGGTCTGCATCGTCGTCTCGAACAGCAACCACGCGAAGAGTCCTTCGGCCCAGCGGGATGGTGTCGCCAGAGCGCCAGCAGTTATGGCGGTGGAAGAACGTCGACGGGTCAGCGGCAGTCCCGTCTTCGTGCTCGGGCGGCACTAATGTCGGTCAAAGGTGGCCGCGGCGCCGATTCCTTCGCGATCCTCGCCGAGCACTATCTCGATCTCCCGCTCGTCGTCCATAGACGCCTCCGTGGCGGCGACGAGCAGTTCGAGGTGGTAGTCGATGATCCCGACGCGCTCCGCTGGCGCGATCGACCTGAGATCGGTGAGCGCGGCCTTCAGCCGTCGCGAGACCTGGGGCGACCCCGCCCCCGCCAGACGGATCTCGTCGAAGGCCAGGTGAACGTAGGCCTCCCAGCTCATCAGCCGCACCGTGAGCCGAAGCTTGCCCGCCTCGTCGCGGTAGCTACCGTCCGGGAACGGCCTGCGCACGAGCTGCCTCAAGATGTCGTGCAACCGGTCGATCGCCTGCACGGCTGTGGTGGGGTCCAGGAACGGCGAGTCGGCGAGCGAGCGTTCCGCGATGTCGACGAGGAGCCGGACGCCGTAGGCGATGTCCTCGTCGAGCGTCGGTTCGAGTCCTAGAACCAGGGCCTCGTGCAGTCGATCCTCTTCCAGGCTGGTCGCCTCCCCGTGCACCCGAAAGAGCGGAGCGCCCGCAGGGACGAACTCGCCGAGCGCGGGGGCGAGCTCCAGCACGCAGCCCGCTCGTCGCGCCTCCTCGACGAGCTGCTCGAAGCCGATCGCGATGACCACGCCGGACTTCCTGCTTTTCACGACCGCGGGCGAGCCCGGTTCAGGCTTGAGAGCTGGCCCCTCGTCCGGATACTGGCTGTCGATCAGCTTGCGCGTGTCCTTGCCGACGAGTTCGATCAGCGAGGAGACGCGGAGCGACTGCCCGATGTGGTGCACATACATGACGAGAACCGCGATGCTGATGAGCACGAGCACGAACGTGGTCACGACCGCGATACCCGGTACCTGGCCTGTGCCGTCGCCCCGGTTCGTCACCTCGCGGACCGCGAGGATGGCGTACACGAACGTTGCGACGAAGAGGCCGATCGCGAGCTGGCTCGGCTTGTCCCGGAGGACGCGCTGGACGATACGGGGCGAGAACTGGCCCATCGCGAGTTGAACAACGACCATCGTGATCGTGAGCACAAGCGCGGCCAGGCTCACCATCGACGCAGCGACGGTCGCCAAGATCACGGTTGCGGCGTCCGGGCCGCCGACGATGCTCTTCGGGATCGCCTCGTAGTCGAAGAAGCGGTCGAGGGCGATCGTCCCGAACGAGAGAAGCGCTCCGGCGAGCACGCACAACACGGGCACGAACCAGAGGCTCGACTTGAGGTGGATGAGCAGCTTGGAGAACCTCATGCAGCTTCTCGGTCCTCCATAGTAGGAGCCGAACTCGCAGGATACGACTCTTCCCGGTGGGCTGCGTTGGTGACCTTTTCTCGGCACTTCCGGCAGAGAACCCACTCGCCTTCGGGCCGATCGCCGAGAAACGTCATGCAACGCACACAGTGAAACCCCGCCGTCATGTTGCCCGTTACGCTAACAGCGGGGAGGGAAAGGCCAAGACGGCGCGGGGTCTTGGGGAGCCGGCCCAAAGAAACAACCCGGGTGCCGCGATCTTGTGCGAAAACGCTCGATCTAGACGTCGGACACGAGCCCGAGCCACCGAGCTGCTGCCGGGAGCTGGATGCCAGCGTAGACCTCGAAGGAGTGCCGCCAGGAGCCAGTGACGGCCTCGACCCGCCCACGCGGCTTCCGCTTCCGCAGCTCACGGTAGAAGACGCCCGACTGGTGCGCCTGGTCGATGACGATCTGATCCTTGTCGCTCCACCACAGCTGGAGCGGGACACCGGAACGGGCGACCGCCGGCAGCCAGTGCGTCGGGCTGCGCAGGACGTACCCGCGGGTATTCGTCCGTGGCGTCCCCCCGACCTCCTCCCGCGCCAGCGCCTGGGCGCGCTTCCCGCCGGTGCTGCGCGCGAAGTCGGAGTACCGGCGGTAGAAGTTCGTCACCGAGTCGAACGCGACGGCCCCGGCGAGGAGCCTCGGATGCTGGCCGAGCAGGAGGAGCGTCTCCTGGCCGCCCATGCTGCCGCCGACGGCGTAGATCCTGCGCCTGTTCACCCGCAGCCACGGCAACGCGTCGCCGAGGATCTCCGCCATACGGGCGAGGTCGGCGATCTGGCCGCGATATCCCCACGAGGCAAGGGGCAACTTCCGCCCTTGGCCGCCGGGGCAGATGAGTGCAAAGGGACCCCGTGCCGGGAGGTTCCCCCACTTGTCGGCGTTGACGGCGGCACGCACGTTTCGGCCGTGCGGTGAGATGACGAGCGGCAGCGCCGGCGTCGGGCGACGCGGCCCGAAGCGGGCCGGCAGGAGGACGACCGCCGGGCGAACGCGCCCGTTGTGAGCGCGGTAGCGGATGTCCCACCGCTTGACTCCGTCGCTCACAGGCCGTTCCGGATCGTGACCTGCCGGTCGCCTTTGCCCATGTTTCCGGCAATGTCCCAGACGCGGACCCGGATGAAGTAGCGGCCGTCGGGGACACGTGTCGTGTCCCAGTACGGCCGCGGGAACGCCCGGAACCAGTAGATGCCGTCGCAGGACAGTGTCCGGTGGTAGAGGACGCAGCCGCTCGCAGGCAGGTTCTGCTCCGTTCCCGGCGCGAAGTGCTGGCCGGCGGGCATGTCGAGTAGCTGCTCTGACCAGAAGACCTCGCGACGGTGGACGACCCGGCCGGTCGCCTGCCGCACGATCGTGATCGCCATGCGAAACGGGTGATGCGGCGCGGCGAGGTGCGGCACCTGACGGAACCAGCCGATGAACGACTGCGGATCGCTCGCCCGGACGCGAACGTCGACGCGGCCCGACAGGTTGGTTCGATTCAGTCGTCGTCCGGCGGGCGGGAGGCGCGCGACGTTCGTGGGACGCCGCCCCCAGCGCGGCGTGGCCGGACGGTAGAAGCGAATGTCGTGGACGACCGGCTTGGCGCGATCCACGTACGGCTTGAGCTTCCCACCGCGGCGAAGCGGGTTGATGACCAGGCGCCCTCCGTCGCCCGTGAAGATGAACTCGCTGAGATGGACGTGCCAGTAGCCCTGCCACGTCCAGCCGATCAGCTGGCCGGGACGAACGGTGTCGCCGGGCTTGACGAGCGACTCGATATGGCCGTACCCGAAGTGGCCGATCCGCGCGAAGCCACGGACGCCGCGCTGCGTCGCCTGGTGCACGCGGCCACCTTCGACGGCGTACACGCGGTGCGTCCTCCCGGGCGGCGCGCCCTGCTCCGGCCGGTCGTCGCGCACCGCAACGTCGACACCCTCGTGGTAAATCGCCCCGCGGCGACGGTCGGGTCGCGGATCGAGGAACGACCCGCGGACCGGGTGCTGCCGCTTCAACGGCAGCACCGGCCACCCCTGCCAGGCGTCGTTGTAGGTCTGGAACCCCTCGAGGCGGCCTGGAATCCGTTGCGGCATCGCCCACGACGTTTCCCGAACGGCAGCGATCAAACCCGCGGCTCTCGTTGGGTTCGACTTGGGGAGCGCGGGGAACCTCGAGCGTACGCCATGAAAAAAGACGCAGCTGTTAGATGAAGCGACCGCGCGTCTTGGCGCTCGTGCTCGCGGGCGGCGAAGGCGGCCGGCTGGCCCCGCTGACGAACGAGCGCGCGAAGCCGGCCCTCCCGTTTGCGGGCGTTTACCGGCTGATCGATTTCCCGCTGTCGAACTGCCTCCATAGTGGCATCGTCGACGTCTGGGTGATCCAGCAATACGAACCGCACGAGCTGGAGGAGCAGCTCGCCCATGGGCGACCCTGGGATCTCGATCGCACGCGGGGCGGCTTGCGGATCCTGCACCCGTACCTCGGCGACTCCGAGAGCGGCTGGTACGAGGGGAACGCGGACGCGATCTATCGCAACCGGGCGGTGATCGCGGCCCACGACCCGGACGTGTTGCTCGTGCTCTCCGCCGACCACGTCTACAAGCTCGACTACGCGGACGTGGTCGCCGACCAGCGCGAGTCTGGCGCGACCGTCACCATGGTCACGACCAACGTCGCGAAAGACGAGGTTTCGCGCTACGGGGTCGTTCGGGTTGACCGCGAGGGGGTGGTACGCGAGTTCGAGTACAAGCCCGACGCCCCGGCGGGCGACCTGATCACCACGGAGGTCTTCGCGTACGACGCAAAGACGCTACTGCGCACGCTCGACGAGCTGGCAGAGGAGGGAGAATCCTCAGGCCTCCGGGACTTCGGTCACAAGCTCATTCCTCGGCTCGTGGACGAAGGTGCGGCGCGGGCCTTCCGACTCGACGGCTACTGGCGTGACGTCGGAACGATCGACGGTTACTGGCAGGCGCACATGGAACTCCTCGAGCCCGAGCCGCGGTTTCGGCTCGACGATCCGGCGTGGCCGATCCTGACCGCGGGCCCGCAGCGTCCTCCGGCAAGGATCGAGGCGTCCGCAACGATCGACGGGAGCCTCGTGGCGGCAGGTGCGCGCGTACGTGGCACCGTGCTGCGGTCGGTCGTGGGTCCGGGGGTCGTTGTCGAGGAACGCGCGGAAGTTCGGGATGCGATCCTCCTGCACGACTCCTACGTCGGCGCCCGCGCGCACGTGACTCGCGCGATCCTGGACGCCGAGGCGCACGTCGATGACGACGCCGTCGCGGGAGACACCGCGGACATCGCCGTCGTGGAGGCGGGCGTGCGGATTACGGCGTGAGACCGGGTCATTCTCGGCGGCTCTTCTTAAAAACGCACTGGCGGCGACGGTAGGCCTTCTGTCGGCAGCGGTTCGTGCAGAACCGCCGTCCGGTCGGCCCGGGGACGACGAGCTCGGCGCACGACTCGCACGGCACCGGCCGCTCGTAGGAGAGCCGTCGCCTGATGCTCTCGGCCCGGAGCTCGCCGCCACGCCGCTCCCGCCGGCAGGCGAAGCAGATGCAGTCTGGGCCGTGCGAACTGATCATGGCCGGGACGAAGGTTTGCTCGAGCAGCCGCCGCATTCGCTCGCCGAGCTGGTCGAGATCGGCGAAGGGCGACCGCTCTTGTCTCGATGTCCAACGACGTTCGGGCACGAGCTGGGACATGGTTGTCCTCCTCTTCTCGTGTGTTCACACAGCAGTTCCGGCCGCCGGGACCGAGGCCTCGACGGTGAGCTCGTGGAGATCCACGACCGCGTACTCCCCCTGGTCGAGTCGGCCCGGCGAGACGATCAGGCTCTTGCCGATCCGTCCCTCAGCGACGCCTTCCCCCCTGACGAGCACGACCCGCGGGTTGTACGTCTTGATCAACTCCGCGAGCACCTCGCTGCCCTGGCCGTGTAGGCCCTTGTGCGCTGGTGGCGTCGTGAACAAGAACACCTTCCGTCGATCCTTGAACTCGCGGATGATCTTGAGGCGGTACTCCACCTCCCAACCGGGGTAACGGAGCAGCGCCTCCTCGCCGCGCTTCGCAGCGGGGTCGTCGACGATCTCGCCACCCATCCCGGCGAAGAGCAACTGCCCGTCGGCCTGGACGGCAGTGCCATGTACGCCATGAAGCAATGGGAAGGCGATCTCCAGGTTGTGCGCCTCGCGGAGATGGTCGTCCAGCGGCGCATCTGTCGGACCGGGGACCCAGAACGTCGGTCGGCCCGCTTCGCCCAATGTCCGGAAGATCTCGCGGTAGGTGTCGGCCTTGCTCCAGGCAGCGCCGAGATCGCCGGTTGCCGCGACGGCGTCGGCGCCCGTCTCGGGCAGCCTCTCTAACACACGCTTGAGCGGCTCGACCTCCCCACGAATGTCTCCGATCGCTAGCAGCGTGCGAATGCGTCGGGCCATTTCAGAGCTCCTTTCTGCCGCCACGCGGCCACGAGCCGGCCTCGTGGAAGCTCGTTCGCGCATCGTCGACGTCGCCCGCGTAGGTCGCCCCCCAGTCGGCGAGCGCGATCAACGGCTCGGTCATCGTCCAGCCGAGCGCCGTGAGCGTGTACTCGACTCGGGGCGGGGCCTCATCGACTGGAGTCCGCTCCACGAGGCCGTCACGCTCGAGTGCACGCAACGCTTCGGTCATCACTTTCTTCGAGACGTCCGGAAGGCACTCGAGTAGCTCCCGGTGCCGATGCACACCGCGGGCCATGAGGAACAGCAGGTGCACCTTCCACTTCCCGCGCAGAACGCCGAGTGCCCAGGTGACATTGGCGATCATCTCGTTGTCCTCGTTCGCTCTACTGGGTGGGTCAGACCACCGCACGACCGGATGTTCCGCACTGGTCGCGGCGGACAGGATCCCACCTCCTTTTTCTTCGCCCGGCGGCGGCCCCCCGACCTGCGTCAGGGGATCCTCTATTCCATACCCCCCGGCCCGGAGTTACGAACATCGCAAGAGGCGATCGTCACCGGTTCGGGGTTACCTTGCGGTACCCACGCCGAGAAAACATTGGTCGATGGGGGCATAACTTGACTCGTCACCGAGCGACAGAGAGGGATTGAAAAATGGCCGAGCAGCCTCGTTGTCAGCGACACGGACGACCAGCCGTCGCGTCGAGAGTCCGGCTCCGACCGGACGGGACGCAGGAAACCGAGTACCTGTGCGAGCTCGATCTCGCCGAGGAGCGGATGTCCAACCGCTTCGGACGCGGAAGCCTCTTCGACGATTTCTTCTCGGACTTCTTCGGCGACGGCCCGACCGGCGGCCGCCCGGCGGCGCCGGCGCAGCAGCGACAGGTCGAGCGCGTCGACGTCACGCAGTTCTTCAGCGACGCCACGCGCGAGTTGCTGCAGCGCGCCGCGCAGACCGCCGTCGAGTGGGGGAGCCTCGACCTCGACAGCGACCACCTGCTCTATGCCGCGCTCCAAGACGACGTCGTTCGCCACGTTCTCGACCAGATGGACGCGGATCCCGAGGCGATCTCCGCGCAGCTGGAAGAGGAGGCGGAAAAGGGCGGGCGCACCGATGTTTCCCCCTCGCTCTCGCCGGACGCGAAGGCCGTACTGCTAGCTGCGTACGACGAATCGCGTGAGCTCGGAAGCTCCTACGTGGGGCCCGAGCACGTCCTGCTGGCGCTCGCGCGCGACCCGGAGACGGTCGCGGGAGACCTGCTCGAGCGCTTCGGCGTCTCCCACACCAAGCTTCGCGGCGCTGTGATTCGTGGCGTCGAGGGCGGCGCTCCGAAGGAGACCTCCACGACGCCGAAGTTGGACGAGTTCGGCCGCGATCTGACCGACGAGGCCCGCGAGGGCAAGCTCGACCCGGTCATCGGCCGCGCCGACGAGATCGACCAGACGATCGAGATTCTGTCCAGGCGCACGAAGAACAACCCGGCGCTGCTCGGGGAGCCGGGAGTCGGCAAGACGGCCATCGTGGAGGGGATTGCACAGAGGATCGTCAACGACGAAGTGCCCGAGACGCTGACCGACAAGCGGGTCGTCGCACTCGACCTCGCCGGAATGATCGCCGGGACGAAGTACCGCGGCGAGTTCGAAGAGCGGCTGAAGGACGTGATCGACGAGGTGCGAGCCGCCGAAGATCTGATCCTCTTCATCGACGAGATGCACACCGTCGTCGGCGCGGGTGCAGCCGAGGGGGCGATGGACGCTTCGAACATGCTCAAGCCCGCTCTTGCGCGGGGCGAGCTCCATGTCATCGGCGCGACCACCCTCGACGAGTACCGCAAGAACATCGAGAAGGATCCGGCGCTCGAGCGGCGGTTCCAGCCCGTCTTCGTGCGTGAGCCGACCGTGGACGAAACCATCGAGATCCTCCACGGGCTGAAGGACCGCTACGAAGCCTTCCACCGGGTCCGGATCTCCGACGAGGCGATCGTCGCCGCCGCGGAGCTGTCCGACCGCTACGTCCGCGACCGCTTCCTACCCGACAAGGCGATCGACCTGATCGATCAGGCGAGCGCCCGTGTCCGCCTCCGGGCGAAGACGAAGAGTGATGACACGCGATCGCTTGAGGAGGATCTGCGCCGACTCGCCCGCGAGCGCGACCAGGCGACCTCGGCCGAGGACTACGACCGAGCCGGCGAGATCAAGGATCAGATCGAGTCGCGTCGAGGAGAGCTCGACGACAGGCGCAAAGGCCGAGCGCGAGCTGCCGAGGTGCTGGCAGAGGACATCGCAGAGATCGTCTCGCGGGCAACCGGCATCCCGGTCTCCCAGCTGACAACCGAGGAGCGCGAGCGGCTGATGAGGCTCGAGCAAGAGCTCCACGGCCGGATCGTCGGACAGGACGAGGCGGTCGCCGCCGTGGCCGAGGCCGTGCGGCGCGCGCGCGCCGGACTGGCGGATCCCCAGCGGCCCGACGGGAGCTTCCTCTTCCTCGGCCCGACGGGAGTCGGCAAGACCGAGCTCGCGCGGGCTCTTGCCGAGGCGCTGTTCGGCGACGAGAGCCTGATGGTGCGGTTCGACATGAGCGAGTTCCAAGAGCGACACACGGTGTCGCGGCTCGTCGGAGCGCCCCCGGGCTACGTCGGCTACGAGGAGGCAGGCCAGCTGAGCGAGGCGGTTCGGCGGCGGCCGTATGCCGTACTGCTCTTCGACGAGATCGAGAAAGCGCACCCGGACGTGTTCAACATCCTGCTCCAGATCCTCGACGACGGCCGCATGACCGACGCGCAGGGCCGAACAGTCGACTTCAAGAACACGATCGTGATCATGACCTCGAACATCGGCGCCGACCGGATTCAGCAATACGCACGGACCGGCGGCGACTTTGAGGAGCTCAAGGAAGAGCTCATGGAGCTCCTCCGCGGCAGCTTCCGCCCCGAGTTCATCAATCGGATCGACGAGATCATCGTCTTCCGTGCACTGACGGACGAACAGCTCGCCGAGATCACGAAACTGCTGCTCGACCGGCTGTCGAGGCGGCTCCGTGCACAGCGGATCGAGGTCGAGTTCTCCGAGGAGGCGGTCCGGCTGCTCGCCCGCGAAGGCTTCGATCCCGAGTTCGGCGCCCGTCCGCTCAGGCGGACGATCCAGCGGCGCGTCGAGAACGAGCTCTCGAGGATGGTGCTCGGCGGCAGCGTTCAGCCGGGTGACAAGGTGATCGTTGGTGTCGCCGACGACAACCTCACCTTCGAGACCGAGTCGGGCGGAGCCCAGGAGCTGGTGGAGGCCGGCGATCGAGAGCAAGAGCCCGCGGGAACTCCCGCCTAGCCGACCGTCGATACCGTCCGCGACCCTCGGCGTCATCGTGGCGCCGGGGCTCGCGCACGACGTGACGTCGAGGGCGGCCGAGGTGACCGCCGTCGTCCCGCACTACGCGATGAGCGGCGGAACGATGATCTCGCTCGGCGCCGACCGGATCGTCATCGACGATCATGCGGCGCTCGGTCCGTTCGACCCGCAGCTCGGCCAGTATCCGGCGGCGTCGATTCTCACGGCCGTCGAGCGTCCCGGGGACCATTAAGGACGAGACGCTGATCTTGGCGGACATGAGCCGAAAGGCGATCGTCCAGATCGAGGCCTTCGCCACCCGTCTGCTTGAACGGCACCTCGAGCAGGCCCGCGCGCGCGACGTCGCCCACCTGCTTGCGAGCGGGGTCTGGACGCACGACCACCCGCTGCGGGCTGCCGAGCTCCAGGGGCTTGGCTTGCCGCCAACTGCTGTACAGCGGCGACCTACGCGCGCGCGGCCGCAAGGCGGGCCTGTTCGAGCGGCCGTCGCGAACCCGCCGCGCGGCGTGACGCTCTCCTTCTCGAGGGCACGAGGGTCGGCCGCTCCGGCTCGAGCCTCGGCGAGGCCGAGCTCGAGACTCGACTCGCCGCGCTCGCCGGCGAGACGGCCGGCTTGGTCGCGGTCGTCTCCTCCACGCAGAACATCGACCGGCTCGTCAGCGTGTACCGCGCCGCCCGCCGCGCGAGGAGGACGCTGGTCGTCGACCTCAACATGGCGACCATCGCGGCCGCAACGGGCGCGTCGACGATCCCGCAGCCGGGCACGCACGATGTGCGCGTGCCGCAGCGGCAGCGCGTGCTCGTGAAGCGGAGCGGCGAGGTCGAGCGCGTCGAGCAGATCCGCGCGCAGCGCATCTTCCTCGACGAACTCGCGCAGCATCCCCGACGATTCGTCGTGCTCGGTCAGCAGTCGGCGAGTTCCAGCATACGGTCGATCGCGCTTCAGTTGTCCGGTCGGACGACAGACGCGAGTACGAATGGGAGTACGGGCTGTCTCCACGACCTGCAGCTCGTTGCAGTTTGCTTCAGCGTCGACTCGTGGTCGTTGCAGGCAGTTTCAGCTGAGAGCAGTCTGTTGCCGAGTGCCACTCCCGTCCAGGGGCACCACCAGACATCAACGGACGGCCCGGTCGTCGGTGTGGGGGATTGCTGCGCGATCCCCTCGCGGTCATCCCACGACCGACGACGCGACAGTCGTTCCTCGACCCATTCGTCCTCGGGCACCAGCAGGTAGAAGTCGTCCTTGCTCGGTGCTCCGCCGCAACCGCGCTCAGGGCACGCGTGCTGGACGCGGAATGTTCCGGCTGTCGCCAACAACGCCGTGGATGCGCTCGACGCCGGCTTGCCGGAGGACGTCGATCAGTTGCTTCGCCAACATCAGACGGCTCATGGGACATCCTTTCCCGTCGATCGAGTCCGCCGAAACAGCTTTCCGCTTCGGAAGCAATACCTCAAGCGCGCGGAGCTTCTGCTGCAGGCGCATCCGGCATAGGCTTGGTGCTCGCGAGAAAGGGGAGTGATGCAGGCTGAGCCCCAGGGCATCCTGACCCGCATCACCGAGGCGGCGATCTTCCTCATCGTGACTGTCGACTCGGAAGCGGAGGACGAGGTCCGCGAGCTGCTGGCCGATATGAGCGGACTCAGGCGGTCAGTGGGTTTCCGGATCCCAGAGGGCGAGCTGACCTGCGTGCTTGGTGTCGGCGCTGCAGTCTGGGATCGTCTGTTCGGGGTGCCGCCGCCGGTTGGGCTGCATCCGTTTCCCGCGTTCGCAGGCACGAGGCATAGCGCGCCGGCGACGCCCGGCGATCTCCTGTTTCACATCCGGGCTCATCGGCTGGACCTGTGCTTTGAGCTCGCTCAGCGGTTGACGAGTCGGCTCGCTGGACACGCGGAGGTCGTCGACGAGGTTCACGGGTTCAGGTCGTTCGACGAACGCGACCTGCTCGGGTTCGTCGACGGCACGGAAAACCCGGAGGGGAAAGCGGCGCGTGCCGCGGTGTTGATCGGCGACGAGGACCCGGAATTCGCCGGCGGGAGCTATGCCGTCGTTCAGAAGTACCTTCACGACCTCGAGGGTTGGGATGCGCTGCCCGTCGAGGAACAGGAGCGAGCGATCGGCCGGACGAAGCTCAGCGACATCGAGTTTCCCGATGAGGCAAAAGCTCCCAATTCGCACGTGACGCTGAACACAATCGTCGACGAGAACGGCGACGAGCAGCAGATCGTGCGCTTCAACATGCCGTTCGGGAGCGTCGGCGCGGGCGAGTTCGGGACGTACTTCATCGGCTACGCCCACAGCCCGGACGTGATCGAGCAGATGTTGACGAACATGTTCATCGGCAAGCCTCCTGGCACCTATGACCGGATCCTCGACTTCTCGACGGCGGTTACGGGCAACCTCTTCTTCGTCCCGTCCGTCGACTTCCTCGACGATCCGCCGGCTCCGGCCTCTGCGTCAGTCTCGGAGCCGCAGGTTCTGCCCCTCGGGGACGAGGATATGTCGGGCGGCCGCTCGCCAGGCAACGGTGGCGCTCACGCCACTCGGCGCGGGTTGAGATAGGGGGCTCGTGCGCATGGTCGTCCTCACGGGTGAGAACGCGCTGGCCGAGGTCTTCGATCCCCCAGCTAGCCGGAGGACACATTTCCTGCACGCCGACCCCGAGAACGCCCGCTGCCGCAACGACACGCGCGGCTCGAGCCGCGAAGCTCTGTCCCGACCCCGCTCATCGAGAAAGGACTGACATGGAAAAGACACTGCTCAAGACGACCGCGCTGGGTAAGACCGAGCTGGAGATCACCCGCGTCGGCTTCGGCGCGTGGGCGCTCGGCGGCGGCGGCTACGACTGGGGCTGGGGAACGCAGGATGACGAGGACTCGATCGCGGCGATCCACCACGCAGTCGAGCTCGGGGTCAACTGGATCGACACGGCCGCGCAGTACGGCTTCGGGCATTCCGAAGAGGTCGTTGGACGCGCACTGAAAAGCCTTTCGGGGGAGGAGCACCCGCACGTCTTCACGAAGGGCGGCCAGCCCGAGGGGCCGAACCGCACGACTGTCCAAAGCCTGCGGCGCGACTCGCTGAGGCGTGAGCTCGAGGGGAGCCTCTCGCGGCTGGGGCTCGACGCGGTCGACCTCTACCAGATCCACTGGCCGATCCCAGCCGAAGAGATCGAGGAGGGCTGGTCGACGCTCGTGGAGCTCCGCGACCAGGGCCTCATTCGCCACATCGGCGTCTCCAACTTCGGCGTCGCGCAGCTTCGGCAGATCCAGAAGATCGCGCCGGTCGAGACGCTCCAGTCGCCCTACTCCCTGGTCACCCGGGACGCTGACGACGAGATCCTGCCCTTCGCCGAGCGCGAAGGGATCGGGGTCATCGTCTACTCGCCGATGGGCTCCGGTCTCTTGACGGGCGCGATGACACGTGAGCGGATCGCGAACTTTCCCGACGACGATTTCCGCAAGCGCGACTCGCGCTTCCAGGAGCCGCAGCTCTCGGAGAACTTCGCACTCGTCGAGCGGATGAAAGGGGTTGCAGACCGCTACGACGCGAGCGTCGGCGCCGTCGCTGTCGCATGGACGCTGACGAACCCCGCGGTCGGCGGTGCAATTGTCGGGTTCCGGCGGCCCGACCAGGTCGATCCGATCATCGGCGCCGCCAACCTCGAGCTCAGCGAGGACGACCTCGCCGTGATCGCAGGGAGCGCGTGACATGGCTGAGACGACCACCGAGCTCGGCTTCATCGGCCTCGGCCACATGGGCGGGAACATGGCCTCGCGCTTCCTCGCCGCCGGTTACACGGTCTACGGCGAGGAACGGAGCCGCGTACAGGCCCAACACCTCGTTGACGAGGGGCTGCGCTGGCGCGAGACGCCCAGAACCGTCGCCGAGGCGGCCGACGTCATCTTCAGCTCGCTCCCCGACGACCGCGTGCTCGAGGAGGTCGCCTCCGGGCCGGACGGCATCGTCGCCGGCCTCACGGCCGACAAGATCTGGGTCGACGTGAGCACCGTCAGCCCGCGGGCAAGCCGCGAGCTCTCAGAGCGCGTTCGCGCGCAAGGCGCCACGATGCTCGACGCGCCGGTGTCCGGCAGCGTGCCGCAAGTGCAATCGGGGACGCTGACGATCATGGTCGGCGGCGACGAGGATGCATTCGTCCGCGTCGAGCCGATCCTCCGCGAGCTCGGCACGCCGAACTACATCGGCCCGAACGGTCAGGGACTGGTGGTGAAGCTTGCGATCAACATCAGCCTCGCCGTCCAGATGCTCGCTTTCGCCGAGGGCCTCCTGCTCGCCGAGCGGTCGGGCGTCGACCGGCAGCGCGCGCTCGACGTCATGGCGGCCAGCGCGATCGGCTCGCCGATGCTCAAGGCTCGCGCCCCGATCATCTTCGACCAACCCGACGAGGCCTGGTTCACGCTGGCGTTCATGCGGAAGGACATCGAGCTGGCGCTCGACGCGGCCCGAGGGCTCGAGATCACGCTCCCGACCGCCGACCGAGCCGACCAGGTGCTCGAGCGCGCACGGGCGCTGGGGTATGAGCAGCGCGATCTCGCCGCTCTCTTCCAGGTCCTCGAGCAGCTGCCGGCTACTTCGCCGGTGATCTGAGGCTCACGGGCCGCCCGGGCTTCTGCCCCGCCGGTGCGAGACGACGACCATCGCCGCGAGGAGAACCGCCGCCCACGCCGCCAGGACGATGATCGGGTGGGCGTGCTGGTGGTTCGGGAAGTAGACGGCCTCGCGAAGCGCCGTGACCGTGGCGCCTGACGGGAGCCACTGCGAGAGGAATGCGAACGGCGGCGGCAAGAGCGGCGGCGCGACGGCACCGCCGGAAGAGCTGTTGCCGAGGACGAGCGTCTGCGGCCGATCTACTTATCCGGAGCGCTCTCCCCGAAGGCGGTTGTGCGGTTGTTCTGGAGCGCTACCACTCGCGTGCGCGGGTGTATGTTGTTGTATTGATTTGGTTGTTTATGGGGTTTCATGGATGGATTTGAAGATGGGTTATTGATCGTCGAGGTGGTCGTGGTTTGGGTGTTTGGCGTGTCTTGGTGATTTTAGGGTTTCGACTTCAACTTGCTGGACGCGGAATGTTCCGGCTGTCGCCAACAACGCCGTGGATGAGCTCGACGCCGGCTTGCCGGAGGACGTCGATCAGTTACTTCGCCAACATCAGACGGCTCATGGGACATCCTTTCCCGTCGATCGAGTCCGCCGAAAGAGCTTTCCGCTTCGGAAGCAATACCTCAAGCGCGCGCGGAGCTTCTGCTGCAGGCGCATCCGGCATAGGCTTGGTGCTCGCGAGAAAGGGGAGTGATGCAGGCTGAGCCCCAGGGCATCCTGACCCGCATCACCGAGACGGCGATCTTCCTCATCGTGACTGTCGACTCGGAAGCGGAGGACGAGGTCCGCGAGCTGCTGGCCGATATGAGCGGACTCAGGCGGTCAGTGGGTTTCCGGATCCCAGAGGGCGAGCTGACCTGCGTGGTTGGTGTCGGCGCTGCAGTCTGGGATCGTCTGTTCGGGGTGCCGCCGCCGGTTGGGCTGCATCCGTTTCCCGCGTTCGCAGGCACGAGGCATAGCGCGCCGGCGACGCCCGGCGATCTCCTGTTTCACATCCGGGCTCATCGGCTGGACCTGTGCTTTGAGCTCGCTCAGCGGTTGACGAGTCGGCTCGCTGGACACGCGGAGGTCGTCGACGAGGTTCACGGGTTCAGGTCGTTCGACGAACGCGACCTGCTCGGGTTCGTCGACGGCACGGAAAACCCGGAGGGGAAAGCGGCGCGTGCCGCGGTGTTGATCGGCGACGAGGACCCGGAATTCGCCGGCGGGAGCTATGCCGTCGTTCAGAAGTACCTTCACGACCTCGAGGGTTGGGATGCGCTGCCCGTCGAGGAACAGGAGCGAGCGATCGGCCGGACGAAGCTCAGCGACATCGAGTTTCCCGATGAGGCAAAAGCTCCCAATTCGCACGTGACGCTGAACACAATCGTCGACGAGAACGGCGACGAGCAGCAGATCGTGCGCTTCAACATGCCGTTCGGGAGCGTCGGCGCGGGCGAGTTCGGGACGTACTTCATCGGCTACGCCCACAGCCCGGACGTGATCGAGCAGATGTTGACGAACATGTTCATCGGCAAGCCTCCTGGCACCTATGACCGGATCCTCGACTTCTCGACGGCGGTTACGGGCAACCTCTTCTTCGTCCCGTCCGTCGACTTCCTCGACGATCCGCCGGCTCCGGCCTCTGCGTCAGTCTCGGAGCCGCAGGTTCTGCCCCTCGGGGACGAGGATATGTCGGGCGGCCGCTCGCCAGGCAACGGTGGCGCTCACGCCACTCGGCGCGGGTTGAGATAGGGGGCTCGTGCGCATGGTCGTCCTCACGGGTGAGAACGCGCTGGCCGAGGTCTTCGATCCCCCAGCTAGCCGGAGGACACATTTCCTGCACGCCGACCCCGAGAACGCCCGCTGCCGCAACGACACGCGCGGCTCGAGCCGCGAAGCTCTGTCCCGACCCCGCTCATCGAGAAAGGACTGACATGGAAAAGACACTGCTCAAGACGACCGCGCTGGGTAAGACCGAGCTGGAGATCACCCGCGTCGGCTTCGGCGCGTGGGCGCTCGGCGGCGGCGGCTACGACTGGGGCTGGGGAACGCAGGACGACGAGGACTCGATCGCGGCGATCCACCACGCAGTCGAGCTCGGGGTCAACTGGATCGACACGGCCGCGCAGTACGGCTTCGGGCATTCCGAAGAGGTCGTTGGACGCGCACTGAAAAGCCTTTCGGGGGAGGAGCACCCGCACGTCTTCACGAAGGGCGGCCAGCCCGAGGGGCCGAACCGCACGACTGTCCAAAGCCTGCGGCGCGACTCGCTGAGGCGTGAGCTCGAGGGGAGCCTCTCGCGGCTGGGGCTCGACGCGGTCGACCTCTACCAGATCCACTGGCCGATCCCAGCCGAAGAGATCGAGGAGGGCTGGTCGACGCTCGTGGAGCTCCGCGACCAGGGCCTCATTCGCCACATCGGCGTCTCCAACTTCGGCGTCGCGCAGCTTCGGCAGATCCAGAAGATCGCGCCGGTCGAGACGCTCCAGTCGCCCTACTCCCTGGTCACCCGGGACGCTGACGACGAGATCCTGCCCTTCGCCGAGCGCGAAGGGATCGGGGTCATCGTCTACTCGCCGATGGGCTCCGGTCTCTTGACGGGCGCGATGACACGTGAGCGGATCGCGAACTTTCCCGACGACGATTTCCGCAAGCGCGACTCGCGCTTCCAGGAGCCGCAGCTCTCGGAGAACTTCGCACTCGTCGAGCGGATGAAAGGGGTTGCAGACCGCTACGACGCGAGCGTCGGCGCCGTCGCTGTCGCATGGACGCTGACGAACCCCGCGGTCGGCGGTGCAATTGTCGGGTTCCGGCGGCCCGACCAGGTCGATCCGATCATCGGCGCCGCCAACCTCGAGCTCAGCGAGGACGACCTCGCCGTGATCGCAGGGAGCGCGTGACATGGCTGAGACGACCACCGAGCTCGGCTTCATCGGCCTCGGCCACATGGGCGGGAACATGGCCTCGCGCTTCCTCGCCGCCGGTTACACGGTCTACGGCGAGGAACGGAGCCGCGTACAGGCCCAACACCTCGTTGACGAGGGGCTGCGCTGGCGCGAGACGCCCAGAACCGTCGCCGAGGCGGCCGACGTCATCTTCAGCTCGCTCCCCGACGACCGCGTGCTCGAGGAGGTCGCCTCCGGGCGGGACGGCATCGTCGCCGGCCTCACGGCCGACAAGATCTGGGTCGACGTGAGCACCGTCAGCCCGCGGGCAAGCCGCGAGCTCTCAGAGCGCGTTCGCGCGCAAGGCGCCACGATGCTCGACGCGCCGGTGTCCGGCAGCGTGCCGCAAGTGCAATCAGGGACGCTGACGATCATGGTCGGCGGCGACGAGGATGCATTCGTCCGCGTCGAGCCGATCCTCCGCGAGCTCGGCACGCCGAACTACATCGGCCCGAACGGTCAGGGACTGGTGGTGAAGCTTGCGATCAACATCAGCCTCGCCGTCCAGATGCTCGCTTTCGCCGAGGGCCTCCTGCTCGCCGAGCGGTCGGGCGTCGACCGGCAGCGCGCGCTCGACGTCATGGCGGCCAGCGCGATCGGCTCGCCGATGCTCAAGGCTCGCGCCCCGATCATCTTCGACCAACCCGACGAGGCCTGGTTCACGCTGGCGTTCATGCGGAAGGACATCGAGCTGGCGCTCGACGCGGCCCGAGGGCTCGAGATCACGCTCCCGACCGCCGACCGAGCCGACCAGGTGCTCGAGCGCGCACGGGCGCTGGGGTATGAGCAGCGCGATCTCGCCGCTCTCTTCCAGGTCCTCGAGCAGCTGCCGGCTACTTCGCCGGTGATCTGAGGCTCACGGGCCGCCCGGGCTTCTGCCCCGCCGGTGCGAGACGACGACCGTCGCCGCGAGGAGAACCGCCGCCCACGCCGCCAGGACGATGATCGGGTGGGCGTGCTGGTGGTTCGGGAAGTAGACGGCCTCGCGAAGCGCCGTGACCGTGGCGCCTGACGGGAGCCACTGCGAGAGGAATGCGAACGGCGGCGGCAAGAGCGGCGGCGCGACGGCACCGCCGGAAGAGCTGTTGCCGAGGACGAGCGTCTCGCTGGCGGCGATCAGCTACCTCTACTCCCGGAGCGCTCTCCCCGAAGGCGGTCTGTCGCGGTTGTTCTGGCAGCGCTACCACCTCGCGTGCGCGGGCGTCATGCTCGCCGCGCTGATCCTGGCCGTCCTATGGGGCCTCACGGACGGACCCGAAGATGGGTTACTGATCGTCGAGGCGGTCGCGGTCTGGGCGTTCGGCGCGTCCTGGCTAATGAAGGGCTTCGACCTCAACTTGCTGGTCCAGCGAACTGAGGACTGAACGCGGCCTGGAAGCGCTCCACCGCAGCTTCTTCTTCTCCGGTGGGACCTGCGTCCGAACGGTTGGGTTTCCGCCACTTAGGCATCATGGCCTCTGGAACGCGATGCTCGTCCTAACGCGAGCCGATAACAGCTATGCGCTCCGAGTGCGCGCGTCTGCATGGCTGACAGCTTCTAGGACCACGGCGTTCTGGTTCGCGAATGGGCACACACTCATCCCGCGATCGGGAGAAGGAATGGGGTAATCAACATCCCGGCCGGAAGTGGTGTCGGAAGCATGGCCGGTTCCAGAGGGTTTCCGAGGAACTTGTTGCTCGCCTTCCTGATGTGGCCAAGTTGGAAGTTCGGCTCCACCTGCCAGCGATCGTCGCCGAGCCGGTCGCCAGCCGTCCACTACGCCCTTCCGGCGCTCGGATGAAGACAGTCTCACAGGGCAACATCTCTACGCCGATAGGCAAGACGCGACGCCATGTGAGCGCGCAACAAGGTGGGCAGACGCAACTCGCGGAGCACGGATCGAGGTTTCAGCCGATCCAGGTTGGCGCGCAGTCCTTCCTTACGCTTGATTCCGCGATTCGCCCGATTCGGGAAAGCGGGACAGTTGGCGGGGCGTTCGCAGCCGCGGGACGAGGTTCCGGTCGACGCGACGGTTCCGAGTTCCAGCATATGCTCAATCTCACTTCAGTTGTCCCGTCGGACGACGGACGCGAGTACGAATGAGAGTACGGACTTGTCTCCACGACTTGCCACTCGTTGCAGTTCGCTTCAGCGTCGACTCGTGGTCGTTGCAGGCAGTTTCAGCTGAGAGCAGTCTGTTGCCGGGGTTCCGCGCGGACTTTTAATCCCAAGGTCGCAGGTTCGAATCCTGCCCGGTCCATGCGATTTGCAGGGCTTTTGTTGCCCGATCGTCGCGGAGCGCGTATGTGTCCGCGTACGCGCACCGGAAATCCGCGCGGGGGTCGCAGCGACCCTCGTCTCTAAAAACTGCTGCTCGCTCGGCCAGACGGGTGAGGCCTGTTCTCGAGCGACTCAGTTCGTCGGCGTAAGAACACTCACCCATTCCGTTCGTTGGGCGCCTCCGGAACCGCCGCCTCATAGGTCCGCTGGAATCCGCGGACGTCCGGCACCCGGACGGTCAGCCTGGTGACGGTGAAGCTCTCCTTCACGGTCGAACCGTTCGTGCGGTCGGTCAGGTTCTATGCCTAGCTCTTGGTCAGGCCGCGGCCGGCAGGTCGCGGTCGAGCCCAGCGCGTTGGCCGCCACCCTCGGAGAGGAACTCGAGCAGTGCCGGGTTGACCTTCTCGGGATGAGTCCAGCCGATGTTGTGCGGTCCGCCTTCGACTGGGATCAGCTTCAGATTCGCCACGAGGGCCGGAAGCCGCTTCGCGGTCGACTCGAACGGAAGGATCCGGTCCTCGGTTCCGTGCATCACGAGCATGGGCACGTCGATCTTCGGCAGGTCGGCACGGAAGTCGGTCAGCCAGGTGTCGACGCAGGCGTAGGAGGCATGCGGAGAGGCGCCGGCGGCGACGTTGAAGCTCGCCTGCCAGGCCTGCTTGCTGATCCGGTCCGCGAGCTTGTCGACGTTGTAGAAGTTGTCGAGGAAGTCCTTGAAGTAGGCGTAGCGGTCTTTTAGGACGGCTGCCTTGATCCCATCGAACACCTCGCCGTCGACACCCTCGAGGTTGTCGTCGGTCTTGAGCAGGAACGGCGGAATCGCCCCGAAGAGCACCGCCCGGCGCACACGCGCAGAGCCGTACTTGCCGAGGTAGCGGGTCACCTCGCCGGTTCCCATCGAGAAGCCGACCAGCACGACGTCGTCGAGCCGAAGATGCTCGAGCAGCGCGTTCAGGTCGGCGGCGAAGGTGTTGTAGTCGTAGCCTGTGGTGGGGCGGCTCGAATTGCCGAAGCCGCGCCGGTCGTACCGGATCACGCGGTAGCCGGCGCCGAGGAGCTCGGGCTCCTGGCGCTCCCACGAGTCGGAGTTGAGCGGGTAGCCGTGGATCAGGAGGACCGGCATGCCGCTGCCGTGGTCCTCGTAGTAGATCTTGACGTCGCTGTCGTTCTCGGTGCCGACGGTCACGTAGGGCATGGACACTCCTATCGTCGTGGCGGCGAGGGCCAGGACCAACGGTCCGCTTCGTCGCCTGATTGCTCCAAGCGCCCACGATCGCTGATCGAAAGAGCGTCGTCTTCCCCGCTAGCGCGAGACCGGCATAGAAGCTAGCGGGAATCCCGAACCCACCTGGGCTGCGACTTCGCTCGTCCTAGTCGAGGTGGGAAAACGTCCCGCAGGCATCCCATCGCTGCGGTCCACGGCGGGACGCCGGTCGAGTAAGAGGACGCTCGTCCAGCCGAGGGCAGTTGGGGTCATGCATCGAGTCGGAGCACGACCTCGTCCGTTTCCTCGTTGCGCCCATGAGCGAACCCGCGCCCCTCGCCCACGATCAGGAAACCGCACTTCGTCAACACACGAATCGACGCGGCGTTGTCGCTCGCAGCGCGAGCGTAAAGCGGACGGGTCGCCTCCAGCTGCAAGAACGCTTGTAGGGCACGCGTGGCAATGCCGCGGCCCCAATCTTCACGGCCGATCCAATAGGTGACCTCGCGCTGACCCTCCAAGTCGAAGCTCGCAATGTGACCCACAACTCGACCGTCGATCTCGACGACCCTGTTCGTCGTCGAGCCGTCGCTCCTCAGCCGCGCCCACCGTCGCTCGAAGCTCGTTCGATCATCGAACTCCGGCGACGTGAACGCGGCCATCCGTATAGCGTCGCGATCGCTCGAGTGCTCGAACAGCACGCCGAGATCACGATCTTCGATCTCGCGAAGGACAAGCTGTCCCGAGCCCTCCCGCACGGCCGTTAACGCTAACGGCAGTTTGCGCGTAACTGCCGCAAACTCGGGTGACCGCGCCACCTGAGGTCAAGGTCTGCGTGGCGCTCCGGTGCGGCCTGCGCGGTCGCGGGAGCTTGCGTCGTGACCCATACGCGACCGCTGGGAGTGATGGAGGGGCGGTGCCTCGGCACCGACGCTCATTCGCTCTCGCGGCCTGTCACGCCGGAGGTCGCGAGTAGAGGTTTAGCGAGGCGGCTCGGAGTCGCGCTCGTAGTCAGCCGCGCCGCCGGCTAGGTAGCTGCTCGTGGCGACGTCGTCCTTACGCCCCTCGTAGTCTTCCTCGGCGGCATCGCGCTCGGCCGCGGTCATGCGCGTCTCCTCCTCCGCGCGCTCGAGCGCATCCTTGTTCCACCATGCGCGAAGCCTGCGAAGAAGGGCCATCCCCCAATACGCTACCGAACCGCGGCTCGACTCAGCCCGTGCGTGCCCGGCACTCGGATCGGCGCAGCAAGTGCGCCAGCGCATGACGCGCCGCTCGTCCCCCCGCTCAGGCGGCGGTCCGCTCGCGCTTGCGACGGAAGATCGCGAACTCGGCGGCCCGAGCAGCGCGACAGCGATCTCGATGATCAGGCTGCCGAGGCTGTGATCGGTCTGCGCCGTCGTGGCTGCGCCGTGCGATTCTGCGCTGCGGTGCGAGATGGACGCACCTCTTGTTCGGGTGCATCGCGGGAACGCCTCGCGTGACGAGCGACGCCGTTGCCTGCACGACCGATCAGCACCAGCTCGGCGAAGGTGCCCGGTGGGACGCCCGCCGGGACGAACTGCTGCGCGTGGACATCCTGGCCGGCCACGTCTACCGCGATCGGGTCGACTCCGAGGGCGATCTGATTCCCGTGCGCACCTATCGGGTGTCCGGAACGGTGGGCGCAGTCGCGCCGATCGAGGACGACGAGGGGTGGCTGCTCGCCACCGGCTCTGGGCTTCGCATATCTATCGCCGGCCGGCTCGCTGCACGCGCTCGCCGACGTCACCCCGGCCGGGACCCGGATGAACGACGCCGCCTGCGATCCGCAGGGCCGGTTCTGGGCGGGCACGTTGGCCGATGACCACCGTGCCGGAGGCGGAGCGCTCTACCGCCTCGACCGGAACGGACGGACCGAGTCGATCCTCGACGGGTTGACGATCTCAAACGGACTGGGCTGGAGCCCCGACGGCGGCACGATGTATCTCGCCGACAGCGGCACGCGCGTCGTCCATGCGTTCACGTTCGACGGCGAACGGGGCACGATCTCCGACGACCGCGTGCTGATCGATGTGCCCGCGGAGGTGGGAGCGCCGGATGGCCTGACGATGGACACCGACGGTGATCTCTGGGTGGCGATCTACGGAGGCGGGCGCGTCCACCGCTATTCCCCCGACGGCGCGCTCCGTGAGGAGCTGCTCATCCCGGCAATGGAGACCACGTCTTGCGCCTTCGCGGGACCCGGGCTGAGCCGCCTCTACGTCACGACCGCAACCGAGAACTGGAGCGACGAGCAGCGCCGCGCCGAGCCCACGGCGGGGCTCACGTACCGATGCGACACCGACTCGACTGGCCGGCCTGCGGCACCGTTCCGTCCGGATCCCACCTGGTGGGCGACGGTGACCGGCCACAGCTGACTCGAGAGCCGCGGCTAACCGGCAGCGGGCTCCCAGAGCTCGACGCGGTTGCCCTCGGGATCGGTCGCCCAGCCGAACCGGCCGTACGGCTCCTCCTGGATCTCCTCGTCCACCGCCGCGCGAGAAGAACGGGGCGCCGGCCTCACCGGCGACGGCGCGGGCCAGGAGCGTCTTGCCGGTCCCGGGCGGGCCGCTGAGGAGCACGCCGCGCGGGATCCGACCGCCGAGGCGTTGGTACTTCGCCGGGTTGCGGAGGAAATCGACGACTTCCGCGAGCTCCTCCTTCGCCTCGTCGATCCCCGCAACATCGGCGAACGTCACCCGTTCGTCAGTCGCGGCCTGGTAACGGCGGGCGCCGGAGCGGCCGAAGGAAGCGAGACCGCCCCCGCGCGCTCGCGGCGACGCGGCGGAAGAGGAAGAAGAGGAACCCGAAGAAGAGCAGTCGAGGAACAAGGGGCTGTATGGGACGCGGATGCGGTGGGCGGGCTGGACGGCCCGAGAGGCCGCCCAGTAGTTCACCGCGAGCAACCCGACGGCAATTCGACCAGAGCCCACGGCGGCAGACCGAACAGCCGCCGCCGCGGCGTGTCGGTCGTCGGAGGCGACGTCGGCCATCTCGCCAAGCGTCGCCGATCTTCGCCCTGGCGAGCGCTCGCGAGCTCGGAACGCTCAAGCGCATTCGCGGAACTCCGCTGAGCACGTGGATCTACGTGACCGCCTGGATCGGTGCGACGATCCTGGTCGGTCTCTCCGCCACCGCGTTGATGTTCATCGTCTCGGTGGCCGCGTTCGGCGTGCATATCTATCCGCACCTGCTGCCCGCCGCGGTCGTGACCGCCGTCCTCGGCTCTGCGTCCCTCTGCGCGGTCGGGATCGCCGTCTCGACGTTCGTCCAGCGAGCGGACACGGCCCCCGCGATCGCGAACCTGACCCTCTTCCCGCTGCTCTTCCTCTCGGGGTCTTCTTCCCGCTCGACGGGGCGCCGAACTGGGTCGTCTCCGTGGCAAACATCTTTCCCCTCAAGCACATCGTCGAGGCCTTCACCGCGTGCTTCAGCCCCTACACGCAGGGAAGCGGCTTTTCCGCCGGCAACCTCGCTGCGGTCGCAGCCTGGGGCGTCCTCGGCCTGGTCGTCGCGGTCCGCAGGTTCCGTTGGGAGCCGGGGGCGGAGGACGAGGCCCCGCGCCGCGGCCTGCGCCGGCTCAGGAGCCTCGCGCAGCGAGGCTGACGCGATGTGAGGAGGAGGCGAGGAGACCTCGCCTCCTCCTCGTTCTGGAACCTGGTCAGCTCCTGACGGAAAAGCCCGCGGTCATGGTGCCGACCTGGACCTGGTAGGAGCCGGTCTCCACCCGTGGTCTCCCGGCTCCGTCGATATCGCCTGGCGTCACCGCCAGCTCGGAGACCGGGAACGAGACGCGGACGACCTGCGACGCGCCCGCGGCGAGGTTGACTCGGGCGAAGCCGACCAACCTCCTGGGTGGCGCGATCACGTCACTGACCGGCTGGTGCACATACACCGGCACGACATCCGCTCCAGCCCGGCTGCCCGTGTTGGCCAAGGTGAACGTGGCGGTCACGGTGCCCCTTCGTGAAACGGAGCTCGTGACGGACAGGCCGCTGGTCTGGAACGTGGTGTAGGAGAGCCCGAAACCGAACGGATAGCGCGCGTTGTAGCCCGAGCCCTGGCCGAAGTTGGTCCCCGGCAGCTGGTCGAAGAACTTCGGCTCGTCGCCTGCCGTCGACGGGCCGCCCGAGTCGAAGTCGCCGGCGTTGCGGTCGGCGGCGGACGGCCAAGTGACCGGCAGGTGGCCGCTGGGGTTGACGAGGCCGAAGATGACGTCGGCCACCGCCGCGCCGCCCTCGGTCCCCGGCAGATACGCCATCAGCAAGGCCTCGGCGTTCTCGGCCGGGCCCAGACCGAGCGGCCGGCCCGCGATCACCACGACGATCACCGGCTTGCCGGTCCCCCGTAGTGCACCGATCAGCGACTGCTGGTCGGCCGGGAGCATCGGCGTGGGGTTGTCGCCGAGCCCTTCGGCGTAGGCCCGTTCACCGACGACCACGACCGCCGCATCGGCGGACTGGGTCGCCGTGACCGCGCTTTGCTGCTGTGCCGGCGTGACCGTCTGGTCGGTGGGCACGGAGACGACGTTGGCGGCCCTGGCCTGGATGCCTTCGAGCACGGTCGTCGCAGGCGGGATCTGGTCGGGCGGGCCCATGCAACAGACGTGCCCGGCCCCGAAAACGCCCTGCCAGCTCACGCTCCAGCCGCCCAGCTGGTTCGTGACCGAATCCGCACTCGGCCCGGTGACGACGACGTTGGCGCTCGTGGCGAGCGGCAGCGTCGCGGGGCTGCCCTGGTTGCGGAGCAGCGTGATCGACTCCTCCGCAGCCTTCCGGGCGAGATCACGATTGGCCGTGATCGCCGCATCGGCCGCATCGGGGTCGACGAACGGATCATCGAAGAGCCCGAGCTGGAACTTGAGGGTCAGGATCCTGCGCACCGACTGGTCGATCCGCTTCATCGAGACACGTCGGGACTGCACGTTCTGGATCAGGCCGTTGTTCCAGCCGACGTAGTCGAACGGCGTCATGCTCATGTCGATGCCCGCGTTGACCGCCTGGGCGATCGCGTCGGGGAAGTCACTCGCGACGTGGTAGGCGGTCTGGAGCGCCGGCACGTCGCCGAAGTCGCTGATCACCACGCCCTTGAATCCGAGCCGCTCCCGAAGGTCCTCGGTGAGCAGGTAGTGCGACGCGGTCGCGGGGATGTTGTTGATCGACCCTGAGTTGACCATCACCGTCGCCGCACCGGCGTCGATTCCCCCCGCATATGGCGGAATCAGGATGTCCTGCAGGTAGCGAATCGGGAGCTGCGCCTCGACCCGGTCGTGCCCGTTGATCGACTGCGAGTAGCCGGCGAAGTGCTTCACCGTCGCCGCCACCTGCGGCGAGCCGAAGCCCCCGCCCTGCATCCCGCGGATGTTGGCAGCGCCGAGCGCGGAGGCCAGCATGGGGGCCTCGGCCCAGGTCTCGTAGTAGCGGCCCCAACGGTTGTCTCTGGCCAGGTCCTGGACCGGCGCGAAGTTCCAGTTCCCGCCGGTCGCGAGCAGCTGCTGGCGAGTCGCGGCGCCGGCGGCCTCGGCCAGCTCCGTGTCCCACGTCGCCCCGATCCCGATGGAGTGTGGGAAGAGGGTGGCCTCGAATGGATGTCCGAAGCCGTGCACGGCATCGACCCCGTAGATAAGCGGGATGTGCAGCCTCGAGTTCTCGATGGCGTAGCGCTGGATCGTGTTGTACTGCTCGGCCCAGCCCCTGCCGGTGTTGTCGATCGGATTGTCAGTGCCTCCCGACAGGATCGACCCGGTGTGGAAGTCGATCAGCACCCGCTGGAGACAGGCAGTCTGGAGCGGATCGTTGTTTCCGCCGGAGTTGTTGCAGTCGCCGTTGGCCGGTGAGGTGGTATCACGCAGCTCTCCGACGACGATCTGGTCCATCTGGCCGACCTTCTCCGCCAGGGTCATCCGTCGGAGCAGGTCGTCGACGCGATCCTTGATCGAAGCGCGCGCGTCGAGGTAGCGTGGCTGGCCGGCGCCGGGCGCGGACACCACCATCACGCCCAGAGCGACGCTGATGAGCGCGACGATCATGACGCCAACCAGAACAGGTGTGCGTCTCATTGCTCCTCCTTCTTGTCGTTCGTACGACTCGCTGGAGGTAGGTCCAGCCGTGCCTCGGGCCTTGTTCCGGGCGGGCTGCCGCAGCAACGATCCAAGTCTCGAGGCGGTCTCAGGACTCCCCCTGCTCGTTGCTAGCCCCGGAGGACTAACACCGCTCGGCGCCTACGTCAACCAGGTGCGGCGGAATCGACGGGCAACCGGATCTCGACCGTCGTCCCCCAGTCCGGCGCTGAGCGCACGTCGAACGTACCGCCGGCGCTCTCGACCCGCATGCGCTGGGCAGCGAGACCGATGTGCCCCTCGGCCAGGCGCTGGCTCAGCTCGCTCGGGCTGAAGCCGCGGCCGTCGTCCGTGATCACCAGGCGGAGATCCGCTCCGATCTCGTCGAGCCGCACGCTGACGTTGCGCGCGTTGGCGTGCTGGCTGGCGTTGACCAGCACTTCCCGGGCCGAGACCGACGAGCTCTTGCCGCCGGCGACCGCCGCCTGACTCCAGGCCTTCACCGCCGGCGGACATCGTGGCCTCCGGCCCCCTTGTGTCTGGAACCTCCTGCTAGCAGGAACCACAGAGTTCGGCTAGCCAGGCGCCCGAATTGCGGCTGCCCGCGATGACTTCCGGCTCGCCGAGGGCGATTGTTCCGACAAGACAAATCTCGCATCAGGAGGAGAGAGCGATGTTGGAACCACAGATCCCCAACCTCGAGCTAGACGAGCTGGAAACTCTCGAAGCACTTGACGACGAAGAGGTTCTGGTGCACGAGTGGCGCATCGAGCAGTTGCAGGGCCTTGGACTGGCGGCAGCGATCGCCGAGAGGTTCGCCGGCCTCGTCGACTGGCACGACATCGCCGCTCTGGTCGAGCGGGGATGCCCGCCCGAGCTGGCGGTCGAGATCGTCCGTTGATCAGCCCGTGCGCGATGCGCGCTCGACCGGGAACTCCACCGACAGGGCGGTCCCTTCTCCCATGACGCTCTCCACGACGATCGTTCCCCCCACGGCCTCCACACGGTCCTTGAGCCCGATCAGGCCGGAGCCTTGCGTCGGATCTGCGCCTCCGACGCCATCGTCACGGATCGCGAGCTGCAACTTGTCGCCGTTCATCGCCACGTCGACATGGACGGCCGACGCGTTCGCATGCTTGGCGACGTTCGTCAGCGCCTCCGAGACGACGTAGTAGGCGGCCACTTCGATCCTCTCGGGCAGCCGCTGCTCCGCATCGACGGCGAGCACAACCGGAACCGCGGAGCGACGCGCCAGGGTCCTCAACGCAGGCTCGAGCCCACCTTCCGACAGGACTGCGGGATGGATGCCTCGGGACATCTCGCGTAGGTCCTCGAGCACCCCGTCGAGCCCCGACCTGACCCCGGCGAGCTCTGCCTGCACCTCGTCCTGGTCGGGAGGGACCGCGGACGCCGCGCCGCGCAGCCTGAGCGCCACAGAGACGAGACGCTGCTGTGCGCCGTCGTGCAGATCCCGCTCGATTCGGCGGCGGGTCTCGTCACCGGCCGCCACGACGCGGGCACGGGAGGCGGCGAGCTCGGCGCGGCTCTCGGCATTCGCGATCGCGGTCGCCACGAGCTCGGTGAACTCGGCCATTTGCGACTCTGTGTCCGCGGGAAACGGCTCGTTGCTCCTCCTCGAGGCGGCGATCACGCCCCAGAGGCGCCCGGCAACGATGATCGGGCAGCCGACCGACGACTGGATGCCCAGCGCTCGGGCTTCTTCCGCGATCGGTCCCGAGGCGTCGGCGAAGCTGTCGATTCGCACCGGACGACCGGACTCCCGTACCAGCGCCGCGATGCTCACGCCTTCGAGGGTGAACCGCGTGCCGACCGCCAGTTGGCCGGCATCTCTGCTCCAGCCCGCGATGCCGGTCACCGACCCGTCCGTCTCGTAGCGCTCCATCCGTGCGACGTCGCCGCCGGAAACCAGGCCGACCTCGCGGGTGACGACCTCGAACACCTCCGAGGGCGGCACCGTCTTCGCAACCAGCGTGGCGACGCGTCTCAGCGCCGATTGCTGCTCCAGGAGGCGACGCAGTTCGCCTTGGCTGGCGTCGAGTGAGCCTGCCATCGCGTTGAACGAGCGCTCGAGCGTCCCGATCTCGCCGATGTCGTTCTCCGGGAGGCGTGCGCTCAAGTCACCCCTCGCAATCTGGTCGGCCATGACCGCCGCCCGGCGGATGGGTCTGACCAAGTACACGAGCCAGGTAACCCGTGAACAGGAGCAGCAGGAGGATCGATCCCCCGAGCCCGACCGCACCCGCGGTGAAAGCCCGGCGCCCTGCTGAGTCGGCGTCCGCCTCCCGCTCCGTGAGGCTCTCGCGCGCGGCGGCCGTGAACGTGGCGAACTGGGCGCGAATCGCGTCGACGCGCTCTTTTCCTATTTCGGTTCGCGCGACGGATTGCGCGGAGGGGTCGTTTCGCCGCACGGCGGCTATGAGCGGCCGTGCGTAGCCTTGGATATACGACGCGCCGTCCTGGGCAATTCGGCGGGCGCGCGCCAGCTGGACGGGATCGCCGGCGACGAGGCGCTCCAGGGCGGCCGAGCGCTCGGGGAAGGCGGCGAGGGCCGCGTTCCACGGCTCGAGAAACCGCTCGTCGCGCGTGATGACGAACCCGCGCACGCCGGTCTCGAGGTCGATGACGAGCTTCTCGAGCTCGTCCGCGGCGACGAGCCCTTCCCGGGTCTCCTGCCTCTCCTGCGTCGACTCGCGGAGGTTGGTAATCGCGAGCAGCAGGACCAGGAACGATGCGACCACGACGATCGCGAGCACACCACTCGCTACGACCATCCGGCGGGTCAGTCCGGGTCTCACGTCACATGCTCCGCTCCGAGGCTAACCAATCCTCAGACCGGGCCCGGGTTGCCGCCCGAATCGTTCTTCTCGTCAGCCGGAGCGGCCGTTGACCATTCGGCGAATCGCGTCTGCCGACAGCTCCGACTTCGGCAGGAACCCGACAGCGGGGCTGGTCGCGATCAGGTCCGCGAAGTCCGACTCCGAGTGCGTCGAGATCAGGATCACCTTCGATCCGCCGTCGTCCGCGTCCCCGACCAGGCGGCGGGCCACCTCGAAGCCACTCTCTCCATAGAGCGAAATGTCGACGAGGACGACGTCCGGCCGCAGCTCTTCAGCGCGGCGAAGCGCCTCATCTCCTGAGGAGGCAACACCGACGACGCTGAGCCCTTCTCGCTCGAGTAGGGCTTGCGCTGCCTCGAGGAAAGAGCTGCTGTCGTCGACAATCAGACAGCGAAGCTTCACGGTTTCAGGATCGCAAACGATATGCCGTCCCGCATTGCAGCTAGCCGGAATCCGTGGATTCGGCTAGCGCCACGGCTGCATGGTGGCTGGCTGCGATGACTTACCTCGGCGGTGGCGGCTCGATTTCGATCGAGCGGTTGTAGGCGAGGTAGCGCTGCCGCATGAAGTGGGCTGCCGCGGTCATGCGCAGCTCGCGCGGGAGCGCGCGTCCTGCGGTCGAAGGTGCCCGTGAACCAGGCCGGCACCGCCGGGTCGAGCCAGGAGAGCGTCGCTCGGCTGCGCGTCTCGCGAAGAAGACGAACGTTGGCCATACGAGTACCCCAGGGAGGGAACGGCTGGTCGAGCGGAGTCGTCTCCGAGCGCTGCCAGTCGGCTCCCGGTGCGGGGCGGTCCCAGCGCGTCCGACCGATGACGATGCCGCCCGCCCCGTCGCGGATCGCGTATTCGAGCCGGTCCGGCGCGAGTAGCTTCCACCTCGTGTCGAGGGCATTGCCCGGTCGCGATGCGAGATGTTCCAGATAGACGACCGATCTGAGGCCGCGAAAGGCGCGGGTGGCGCGGCGCAGGAACGCCGAGCCGGGTGGCGGAGGCCACGTTTCGGTGACCGGGAAGACAACCGAGCGTGACCGGCCTGCGCCGGCGATCTCGACCTCGAAGGCCGTCGGCTGAGGCACGGCAAGTGAGGCGGCGTAGCAACCGTGGCCGCAAGTTCGGGCGGGGGCCGACACTCTGCGGCCGCCGTTCGCCGCGAGGAGCTCGACGTTCAGACCGTCCACGCCTCGACCAGACTGGCCGATGATCGTCGCGACGAGGCGGAGCTGGCGGCCCGGGCGGACGGCGAGCGCGACTGCGAGCTCGCGGGATTGCTGTGCAAAGGTCACCGAGCCTCGGGGCGGCGCCTGCGGCTGGCCGACCTCGGCGGCAGCCACCGCCGGCGGCTCGGCGCTCGCGTCTCGACCAGGTCGCAGCGCGGTCAGCACGGCCACCGCGCCGACGACCAATGCCAGCACGGCGAGCTCGGCCGAGACGGTGCGAAGGAGGCGCATCGCCGAGCCGAGCCGGTGGCGGCTCAACCATGCGAGCACGATCAGACAGGCGAGAAGCGCGGTCTTGACGAGGATCGTCCGTCCGTAGCCTGTCGACCAGAGCTGGGAGACGCTGCTGAGCTCGACAAGCGCTCGCACGAGGCCTGAGAGCGCGAGCAGCGCGACCGCCGGGAGGGCGAGCCTCGAGAAGCGGCGAGCCGCTCCCGGGTCGGCCCCGGTCCAGAGGATCACGGCGAGTTGGAGTAAGCCGCCGACCCAGAATGCGGCGGCGCCGACGTGGAGGAGATCGGCCGCGACTGAAAGCGGCCGCTCGCTCGCCGGCGCGGAAGGCGTGCCCTGCGAGCGTCGGGGCGGCGAGCAGGGCGAGCGACGCTCCCGTGGCGAGCGGCTGCAAGCGAGGAAAGGCGCGGGCGAGCGCCGTGGCCAGTGCTGCACCGATTGCGACGACGATCGCCGCGCCTGTGACGTTGGTGAATCGGGTTGCACCTCCGTGCGTCGTGTACAGCAGCAACGACCCGCCGAAGACGACGGCGGTGAGCGCGAGGATGATCAGCGTGGCCGCTTGGCGTGCGCCTGCCCGCGAGACGAGCAGGCGGAAGAGCGCGATCCCGCCGGCCACAAGGATGCCCCCGAGATAGAACCAGCGCGCGAACACGTTTCCCGCGGAGGGGTCTCCACTCTCGGCCTCCAGCACGGAGCGAGGGACACCCGCGCCGGCCCTTGCAGGCCCGACGCGAAACGCCAGCGACCCGGACTCGAGGTGGCCGTCGTCGGAGACGATTGCCCAGCGGACGCTGTAGTCACCGTTGCCGAGGTTCTGCAGCGGCAGCACGAGGTCATGACCGGCCCGCTCGACGCGGGCCGACCCGGCAAGCACGGAGCTGCGGTCGGCGGCGACGACGGCATTTCCGGGGCCGACGGTGACCGGGTCGTCGAAGCGGATGCGCACCTCCGTCGGCGCGGACGCCATGACGGCGCCGTCCTCCGGCGAGGTCGAGACGAGGTTGGCGTGCGCGAACGCCGGCGCCGCGCAGCTCGCGGCCACCAGGGCCGCAGCGAACAGCACGACCAGACGACCCAGCGCGCCCATCCCGGCGAAGAGTTGCAGGCGCCCTACGCTCGCGTCTTCACGGGTAGTGGCTGTTGCGGTTGGGGGTCAGCAGGAATGCCGAGATTACGGCTGGTCTGGACCGAAGATGGTCGCTGCCGGTGCAGACGGACGACCGCTCCATCTCGACCATGGATGCCACGAATCAGTACCTCGACGAATGGAGCGAACATGACTATCAGGCGATCGATGACGCTGCTCGCGGGCGCCGCAGCGCTCGTTGTGACGGCGTTGGCCATTGTGGGCTGCGGCGGCAGCAACGATACCGCGACACCGACCACCGCAAGCGGAAGCTCGGCGACGATCGGCATCGCCAACGAGGGCGACCTCGGGAAGGTCCTGGTCGACTCGCAGGGCCGCACCCTGTATCTGTTTCAGAAGGACTCGGGCACGACGAGCGAGTGCACCGGCGCATGCGCCGTCAACTGGCCGCCGCTGATGGTGAGCGGCAAGCCGACCGAAGGTAGCGGCATCGACGCCTCGATGGTCGGAACCACGAACCGGCCCAACGGCAACCTACAGGTCACCTACAACGGCCACCCGCTCTACCTCTTCAAGGGCGACAAGCAGGCCGGCGACACGAACGGCGAGGGCCTGAATGCCTTCGGCGGCAGCTGGTACGCGCTTTCGTCGGCGGGCGACCAGGTCTCCCCACCGGCGAACTCGGGCGGCGGCGGCTACGGCTACTAAGCGTGGCGCTAGCGGGCGTCGAGGAAGGTGATCACGGCGAGAACGCGGCGCTGATCGTCCTCCGTCGCCGGTAGGCGCAGCTTGTTGAGGATGCTGTGCACGTGCTTCTCGACCGTTCCTTCAGTGATCCAGAGCTGATGGGCGATGCCGGCGTTCGAGCGGCCCTCGGCCATCAGCGAGAGCACTTCGCGCTCGCGCGGCGAGAGAACATCGAGCGGGTCTTCCACGCGTCGAGCGGCGACGAGCTCCTGGACCAGTGCGGGATCGACGACCGAACCGCCCTTGACGATCCGCTCGAGCGTCTCGACGAATTCGTCCACGTCCGTGACCCGGCTCTTCAGCAGATAGCCGCTGCGCTCGCCGCTGGCGAGCAGGTCCGTCGCCTGTTCGACCTCGACGTGTGCTGAGAGAACCAGGATCGCGGTCTCCGGAACCTCCTCCCGGATCACCCGCGCGGCATCGAGACCCTCGGTCGTGTGGCTGGGCGGCATCCGGATATCGACGATCGCGAGGTCGGGTCGATGCTCGCGAACGAGCTCGATGAGCTCGGAGGCGTCACCGGACTGGCCCACCACCTCGAAGCCCGAACGCTCGAGCAGGCCGGCCATGCCTTCGCGGAGGAGGACGTCGTCGTCCGCCAGGACCACTCGCGTTCGGTTCGTCTCCACGCCGGCGATTATGGGCTACCGGTGGGGATGAGCACGTTACCTCGGCGCTGGTGGATAGCAGGTAGTCGGCTTTCCGGCTGGTCGGGGGCGCAAACGGACGCTGGCCGTGAAGACGCACGTGGACTGTGCGGCGATGGTGTCTGGACCCATCTCGAGGAGGTTGTAATGAGCCAAGTCACCACCCGCTCGATCTCAGTGCTCGCAGCGGTCGCGATTGCCGCCCTCGCGCTCGCTCCTCTCGCCTCGCCACGCACCGACCGGCAGGCGACCGCGACCGCTACCACCATCCAGGTCAAGGGCGGCGAGTTCTTCTTCAGGCTTTCGACCAAGTCGATCGCGAAGCCCGGCAAGGTCACCGTCGTCTTCAAGAACATCGGCCATGTCGGACACGATTTCAAGATCAACCGCAAGAGCACGCCGGTGATCCGGCCGGGCAAGACGGCGAAGCTCGTCATCACGTTCAAGAAGAAGGGGAAGTACCCCTACCTCTGCACCGTGCCCGGACATGCCGCTGCGGGGATGAAGGGCGTCTTCACCGTTCGCTGAGCGACACGTCCAGCAGCCCAATCGATCCAGCGAAAGGAAAACACGATGACCAACGACATCAAGGTTCTCTATACGGCCGAAGCAACGGTCACCGGCGGTCGCGAGGGTCATGGCCGCACGAGCGACGGTCGCTTGGACGTCGACTTCGACGTACCCAGCGAGATGGGCGGCACCGGTGGGCCGGGCACAAACCCGGAGCAGCTCTTCGCCACCGGCTACGCCGCGTGCTTCCAATCGTCGGTGCTGCGGTTCGCCGCGATGCGGCAGCTCGACCTGAGCGACTCGCGCTTCACCGCGCGCGTCGGCATCGGGACGCTCAAGAGTGGGGGCCTCGGCCTCACGGCCGCACTCGACCTCGACGCGCCCCACATGAGCCGCACGGACGCCGTCTACCTCATGGAGCGGGCGCACGAGGCCTGCCCCTACTCGCGCGCCACCCGCGGCAACATCGATGTCACGCTCACCGTCGGCGGCGCCAGTATCGAGCGTCAGGCGGCCTGAGCCCCGAGTACTGACCTCGACCACCCGCCGTCCCTACCATCGGCGGGTGGTCGATCGGCACGAGCACAACAAGCGGCGTGAAGCCGCTCTTGGTCTTCTGTCGCAGCTCAGCTGGTCTCAGAGACTGCTCGCAGCGCTACTGCTGCTGGGACCGCTCGTGGTCGTTCTGGACCGGCTCGATGTGGCCGGCGCGCTGACGGTGTTCGTGCTCGCCGCGGCCGCGCTCGTCCCGCTCTCGTGGCTGATCGGTGAGGCAACGGACAACCTTGGCGCGCGCACCGGTCCGGGAATCGGCGGCTTCCTGAATGCGACGTTCGGGAACGCGCCGGAACTCATCATTGCGATCGTGGCGCTCTCCGACGGCTTGACGGAAATCGTCAAGGCATCGCTTGTGGGCTCGATCGCCGGCAACCTCCTGCTCGTCCTCGGCTTCACCCTGCTCTTCGGCCGGAAGGGTGCCGTCGACCGGTGGTCTGCATACGTCTCGCTCGGCCTCGTCGGATTCGCCACGCTCCTCTTCCTTGTCGCCTCGACGCCGGGCTTCCACGGCGATCCGAATCGCCGTTCGCTCGCCGAGCTCTCACTTCTTCTCGCCGCACTGCTTCTGATCGTCCGAGTAACCGTGACCCGCTACGCGCTCAGGCGCCAGCGGCAGCTCTTTACGCCGGTCGAAGTCGACGGTGCCATCTGGCCGTTGAGGACTGCAGTCGCCGTGCTCGGACTCGCGACATTGGTGACCGCCTTCGTCAGCGAAACGCTCGTCAGCACGCTCCGACCTTTCGCAGACGCGGCGCACCTCTCCGAGTTCTTCGTCGCCGCCGTGATCGTCGCCATCGTCGGAAACGTGACGGAGCATGGGAGCGCGGTCCTGTTGGCGCGACGCGGAAGGGTCAAGCTGGCGGTCGAGATCCCACTGGCGTCGAGCGCCCAGATCGCCGGCCTGTTGATACCCCTTGTCACTCTCATCTCGTGGGGCTTCGAGCCCATCGCCCTCAGCTTCCGGCCAATCGAGCTGATGGCCATGGGCGTCGCGGCTGCGCTTCCCGCGCTCGTGCTCAGGACCGGCAGAACGACCAGCATCGGCGGAGCGGTCCTGCTGGTGGCATACACGGTCTTCGTGGTTGCCTTCTACGTCGCCGGCGACCGCTGAACCAGGCCCGGAACGTCTACGGCCCGCGTCACGCGAAGTGCGCGACGACGAAGGCGAGCGCGATGAGGGTCGCCGCGAGAGGGAGAATGAACGCGAGCACGACGCCCGCGACGATCGGGAACGTCTCTGCGCTTTCCCCCTCTTCGGCGACCTCGCGGAGGTGCGAAGCCTCCTCCGCGGTCGCATGGATCGGGTGGCGGGCGAAGCTCTCGTGCTGCGGGGTATGGGCGGACTGATCGTGTCGCACGTCGTCCACGGTGGCAGCTAACGCCGCTCGCGTCTTCGCGGCCAACGTCCAAGTCCGTTACCCGCCAGCCGGAATCCCAGGACTCCCGTCAGCAGCAGGGCACGACGGCCGGTGGCTGCGATGCCGAGCGCAAGTGACGCCGCAACCCTTTCGGCATCACGCATAGACGCAATCGAAAGGAGCAGCTCGTCAGATGAAACGTCTCGCCACCATCGCATTCACAGCCCTACTGGTCTCCGCCGCGGTCGTCCTCGCCGCCGGCTGCGGCAGCAGCAGCTCCGACACTGCACCGGCGTTCTCGACGAGTGAGCTCACGGCGCTGCCGACAACGGACTGGATCACGAACGGCGGCTCGATCTCGAACCAGCGCTACTCGCCGCTCGACGAGATCAACGCAGGGAACGTCGGGCAGCTCAAGGGCCTCTGGCACGTCACATCTGCGCTCGGGCAACGCCGGCAAGTACTCCGGCGAGGCACAGCCAATCGTCTACAAGAACGTCATCTACGTCATCACCGGCGCCGACGACGTGTTCGCGATCGATGCGAAGACCGGCGACACGAAGTGGACCTACCGCGCGAACCTGGATCAGAAGATCAACACGATCTGTTGCGGCTGGACGAACCGTGGCGTCGCGCTCGGCGACGGACGCGTCTACTTCGGTCAGCTCGACGGCAAGGTCGTGGCCCTCGACCAGGAGAGCGGCGAGGTCGCCTGGACGAAGCAGCTGGCGAACTTCCGGCAGGGCACCACGATCACCAGCGCGCCGCTCTACTACGACGGCCGGGTCTACATCGGCATGTCGGGCGGCGAGTACGGGATCCGCGGCCGCCTCACGGCTCTCGATGCCGAGACAGGCAACGAGGCCTGGCGCTTCTACACGATTCCGGGACCCGGCGAGGTGGGACACGAGACCTGGCCGGCTAACAATGACTCCTGGAAGCACGGCGGCGCACCTGTCTGGCAGACGCCGTCCGTCGATCCGCAGCTGGGGCTTCTCTACTTCTCCACCGGGAATGCCTCGCCCGACTTCAACGCTGCAGCGCGCGCGGGCGACAACCTCTTCGCCTCGTCGATCATCGCGCTCGACGCGAAGACTGGCAAGTACCGCTGGCACTTCCAGGAGGTCCACCACGACATCTGGGACTACGACGCTCCGAGCCCGACGGTGCTTTTCAATGTCTCCGTCGGTGGCAAGGAGCGCCGTGCGATCGCCCAAACCGGCAAGACCGGCTGGGTCTACATCCTCGATCGCGAGAACGGGCGGCCGCTGATCGGGATCGACGAGAAGCCCGTGCCTCAAGCGCCGTCCCAGAAGACGGCTCCGACGCAGCCCTATCCCCGCGGTGACGCCACCGTCGTGCAGTCGGTCCAGCCCGAGGCGTTCCGCACCTTTGCGAAGACGCTGCCGAAGGGAACGAAGCTCACGAACGGAGGTCGGATCTTCACGCCGTACACCCCCGGTGGAACCTCTGTTTCGACGCCGAGCTCGCTCGGCGGCACCAACTGGTTCCCGATGAGCTTCAACCAGAAGACCGGCTTCCTCTACGTCTGCGGCGTCCAGCAGGCGCAGCTCTTCGAAGGCGGGAAGACGGCTGTTTACAAGACCGGCAAGCAGTTCTACGGCAGCGCGATCGCGCCGCAGGGGACGCCTTCCGGCACCTTCACCGCGATCAACGGGGCGACCAACAGGATCGCCTGGCAGAAGCAGTTCACGCGACTCGTGCTACAGCGGTTCGACGACCACGGGCGGCAATCTCGCCTTCGTCGGCCGCAACGACGGCCGCCTGCAGGCATACAACGCTACGAACGGCAACCTGCTCTGGAACTTCCAGACCGGCGCCGGCGCCAACAACACCGCTAGCGTCTTCTCGCTCGACGGCAAGCAGGTCGTCGCGTTCTACGCCGCCGGCAGCGCCCTCGCCGGCAGCGCCCACGGCGACGACCTCTGGCTCTTCGGCCTCGACGGCAAGCTCGGGCCGGCGAAGTCCGGCTCGTCCACCGGCGCCGAGGAACATGCCGGCGAGAAGAAGCCGGCCAGCGAAGAGGCCGGCGACGAACGCGGCCGCAGCATCGACGGTGAACGTGAGCGGCACCGAGTTCCATTTCGCGCTCTCGACGCAGACCGTCCGCAAGGGCACGGTGACGTTCAAGCTGACCAACAACGGCGGCATCCCGCACAACCTGCGGATCAACGGCAAGCAGACCCCCAACATCGATCCCGGCGAGACCACCACGCTGAAGGTCAACTTCACGAAGCCGGGCAACTACCCGTACCTGTGCACGCTCCCCGGCCACGCCGCGGCGGGGATGAAAGGCGTGCTGAAAGTCACGTGAACACACGTGAGACCGCCCCCTCCCCCGACGAGCGCGGCCACGAACGTGGCCGCGCTCGTCGGCTCTCCGGCTTTCGCCTGAGCCGCGGTTGGATCATCGTCTTCCTCGCGCTTCTCGCCCTGAACTTCTACATCGGCTCGCGGGCGACGGAGCCGCCGTCCCGCGTCCGCGTCCCATACAGCCCCTTTTTCCTGAACCAGGTCAACGCGGGGCACGTCGAGGAGATCACATCGAAGGGAACCGCGATCCAGGGCACGTTCACTCGGAAGCTCGCGCCCTCGGGCTCGAAGCCGACGACGCTCTTCAAAACGGAGATTCCGGCGTTTGCCGACGACAACGCCCTGTCGCGTCTGCTCCAGCAGAAAGGGGTGGTCGTGAACGCCCAACCGCTGGATACCGGAGCGCCGCTGTGGCAGAACCTGCTGCTGGCATTCGCGCCGACGGTCCTCTTTCTCCTCCTGCTCTTCTGGCTGTTCCGGCGCGCCGGAAACGTGCAGAACGTGCTCGGATCGTTCGGCCGCTCTAGCGCCCGTCGTTACCAGCCGACCGGCGACCGGGTCACGTTCGCGGACGTCGCGGGCATCGATGAGGTGAAGGCGGAGCTGACGGAGGTCGTCGACTTCCTCCGCCATCCAAACAAGTACCAAAAGCTCGGCGGCCGGATCCCGCACGGCGTACTGCTTTCGGGGGCCCCGGGCACGGGCAAGACGCTGCTCGCGCGGGCTGTCGCAGGCGAGGCGGACGTTCCCTTCTTCTCGATGGCGGCATCCGAGTTCGTCGAGGCGATCGTCGGCGTCGGCGCGTCACGCGTGCGCGACCTCTTCAAGGAGGCGAAGGAGGCCGCACCGGCGATCGTGTTCATCGACGAGCTCGATGCGATCGGCCGGTCACGCACGTCCGGTGTGGGCGGGTTCAGCGGCGGCAACGACGAGCGCGAGCAGACGCTGAACCAGATCCTCACCGAGATGGACGGTTTCGACTCCTCGACGAGCGTGATCGTCATCGGCGCGACCAACCGGCCCGACGTTCTCGATCAGGCGTTGCTCCGACCCGGCCGCTTCGACCGCCGGGTCTCCGTGCAGCCTCCCGACCGCGCCGGCCGCGAGGCAATCCTCAAAGTGCACACGCGCAGCATGCCGCTCGCGCCCGGCGTCGACCTCGGCCGCATCGCGGCGACGACGCCCGGCATGGTCGGGGCGGACCTCGCGAACCTCACCAACGAGGCTGCACTTTTGGCGGCGAGACGGAACCACGACGTCGTCGACGAGTCCGACTTCACGGACGCGCTCGAGCGAATCGTCCTCGGCGCCGAACGGCAGGTGGTGCTGGACGAGGATGACCGGCGCCGTACCGCCTACCACGAGGGCGGCCACGCCATCGTCGGCATGCTGACCGAGGGCGCGGATCCGGTGCGCAAGGTCTCGATCATCCCCCGCGGCGTCGCGCTCGGCGTCACCTTCGCGGCGCCGGAAAGCGACCGCTTCAACTACCTCGAGCCCGAGGTGAAAGCGCGGATCAAGGTCGCCCTCGGTGGGCGCGCCGCCGAGGAGGTCGTGTACGGCGATGTCAGCACCGGCGCCGAGTCGGACATCCAGCAGCTGACGGAGATCGCCCGGCAGATGGTCGGCCGCTGGGGCATGAGCTCGGCCATCGGCCCCGTCGCGGTGATCCCGCGCGACGGCATGGGCGGCCCCTTCCTCCCGGGCGCAACGGAGGCCTCGTCGGATACGCAACGAGTCGTCGACGAGGAAGTGCGCCGCATCGTCGACGAGTCGCACGACGAGGTCGTCGCGCTGCTGCAGCAGAATCGAACCAAGCTCGATTCGCTCGCGTCGGCGCTGCTCGAGCACGAGACGCTCGATGAAGAAGAGGCCTACGCGGCCGCAGGCGTCCCGCGCGGAGCGGCTTCCCGCGCGGCCTGACGCGCTAAACGACTGTCAAACGCGCTCTACGCGCGACGCCTCGAGCCTCAGCCCGGGCCGATTCGCTCGACGACCTCGTAGATGCCGTCCGCGCCGATCGACTCGATAAAGGGAGCCATCGCATCCTGGCGTGCGCGGTCCGCTTCTGGGTCCATCGTCGCTCTGATCTGGTCGAGCTCGCCCTCGATCAGACCGAAGGCGATGATCTCGTCCGGATCCTTCATGTTCCGGAGGATGTAGGCCTCAACACCCGCGGGCATCTCCCGGTCAGAACCACCCCATGCTTTCCGCCAGTCCTCGTAGGTGCCCGGCTTGAGCTTGCGCACCGTCAGGGCTGAATACGTCGGCATCTAGTCCTCCTTTTGTGAGACGTTGGCATGAACTTACGCTGTGATCCCGCCGCGATGCAAGGTCAGGAGCCGAGGACGTTGACCGCTCGGGCGCCGATGAGCAGGACGACTGCGATCGAAATGATCGAGTCCGCGACCATCGACGCCTTCGCGCGACGCGTGAGCGGCATGGCGTCGGTTGGACTGAAGGCAATCCCGTTCGTGAGCGCGACGTAGACGTAGTCCTCGAGCCTCGGATACCAGCCGGGAGGGGCGCGCTCGGGCGTCGAGTCCTGCGGGAAGAGGAAGTCAGGTGTGGCTCGCCCGCTCGTCGCACGTTCGACCGGGCCGCCCCCGTCGAGCATCCAGAACGTGAGCCCGAAGACGACGAGGTTTGTCAGCCACACACCGCCGCCGCTCACGAGGAGCTGGGTGCCCGACAGGTCCGCGGTCTCTTCGGTCAGCAGCGCCGCGATCAGCACGGACAGCCCCCCGAGGTTTCCGACCACCACGAGTCCGATCAGGAGCCACAGAAGGCGAGTACTCCGCCGGTGGTCCGATACTCGACTACCCGCGAGGAGACCGCCGATCAAAAGCACTTCGGGAATGCAGAGAATCAGCCAGACCCAGCCACGAAGCCCGACGAGCTCCCAGCCGGCATGGAGGCTGACAACGGCCAGGATGATCAACACCGCCAGCGCCACGCCGACGAAGACGGTCGCTTCGACACGCGCCTCGCGACGCGCCTCCATCAGCTCAGAGCTCGGCGACGGAGCGTTCATCGCCCACGCCGCGCCGCGCCGCCCAGCACAGCGCCGAGCAGAAGCCCGGCGATCACGAGCTGCGCCTCGACCGGGATCCCGCCGGGACGGTGGAAGCCCGGGATCCGATGGCTCGGGAAGAGCTTCCGCCCGCCGGGCCGAGGCAGCCGAACGACGTGCTCGACGTCGGGTGCGGCCGCCGCAACCGCGCCGGCGGTCGCCGGATCGAACGGGCCCCGCACGAGCGCAAGCGCCAGCACGCCCAGCACACCGCAGCCGACTTCGAACCGGCGCGAGGCGATGTCCTGATGCGGAATCCGATCTTCCACGGCGTGGAGGGCCGGCCCGAGCAGAACGGCGCCAAGCCGCGAGCCGACCAGCGCGCCACCAGCAGCCCCCGTGGCAATGTGCATGGCGACAATCATGAGTGGAATCAAAGCGAAGGTAGTCGGGATCAACCACATCGCGCTCGAAGTGGGCGACGTCGAGGCGGCGCTCGAGTTCTACGGCCAGATCTTCGAGCTGACATCTGCGCGGCCGGGCCGGCCGCATGGCGTTCGTCGACATCGGCGACCAGTTCATCGCCTTCGCCGAAGGACGCCGGCAGCCGCCCGACGAGCATCGGCATTTCGGGCTCGTGGTCGACGACGTGGAGGCCGCGCTCCAGGCTGCGCGCGAAGCGGGCGCGGAGGTCCGCGGCAACGACTTCCGCGATCCCTGGGGCAACAACGTCCAGGTCGTCGCCTACGAGGACGTCCAGTTCACGAAAGCCCCCGAGATCCTGAGCGCGATGGGCCTCGACGATCTCGAGAAGACCGAGCGGGCGCTCGAGGAGCTGCGCTCCAAGGGTCTTGCCTGAGCCGGAGATCCGGGCGTACCGGCCGGAGGACGCCGACCTCTCCGTGCCGCTCTTCCGCGCCTTGATCCCGGGCGAGGTGCAGACCGGGCCGGCAATCCGGCATTGGATCGCATCGCAGCCCGAACGCGCAGGGATGCGGGCGTGGACGGCTGTCTTCGGCCGCCAGGTCGTCGGCTGGGCGAACACGCGCCTGCGCTGGTCGATCGAAGAGGAGGACGTGGCCGGCGGCTGGGTGGGCGTCCTTCCCGAACACCGGCGGTCCGGCCTCGGCTCCGGACTGTACGAGCTGGCAGAGGAACATGCCCGGTCGCTCGGCGCCCGGCGCTTCACCTCGTTCACGATGGAAGCCTCGGACGACGGGCGCGCCTTCGCGCGACGCCGCGGCTTCGAGGAAGGGCGCCGGGAGCAGTACTGGGAGCTCGACGTCGCGACCGCGGCGTTGCGCAACGCGCCACCGCCGCCAGGCGCAGAGGTCGTGCGGCTACGCGCGCTGAGGGACAGAGAGCGTGAGCTCTTCGAGCTCTACGACTCGGCGCACCGCGACATGCCCGGCGACGAGACCTGGACGCTCGAGTTCGACGAGTGGTTGCCCGAGACGCTCGGCGATCCGACGCTCGATCTCGACCTGAGCGCAGTCGTCCTCGTCGACACCCGCCCCGCCGCCTTCGCCTGGCTCAACGCCGACCGGGAAGGGGGCATCGGCGAGAACGAGATGACCGGCACTCATCCCGAATTTCGCCGGCGCGGGCTCGCACGCCTCGCGAAGGAACAGGCGATTCGCTGGGCCGGCGAAGCCGGGCTCCACACCCTGTTCACGTCGAACGACGCCATGAACGCCGACATGCTCGCCCTGAACGAGCACCTCGGCTACCGCCCGACACACGTCCTGCTGCAGCTCGCGAAGGACCTCTAAACGGAGGCGAGGCCCGGGCGCAGCGAGCCGAGCCGTGTCGCGACGATCGAGTCGGCCGCGTCCGCGCTCGCCGCATGGCCCGTGACCGCGGCGATGAAGTCGTCACGCTCGAGCGCGCGCAGCTCCACGTCCGTCTTCGCCCGGACTGAGGCCGTTCTCGGAACGTCGCGCAGGAGGGCGATCTCGCCGAAGTACTCGCCCGGGCCCTCCTCGTTCACCAGCTTTCCGTCGCTGACGACCTCGACCCGGCCCGACGAGATCACGTAGAAGCGGTCGCCGGCCTCTCCCTCGCGGACGATCTCGCGGCCGGCCTCGACCTGCATGGGCACCATCGCGCCGGCCAGCCCTTCGAGGACCGGTTGCGGCAACGGGCGGAAGAACTCGATCCCGCGCAGCAGCTCGAGCTCCCGCTCCGGAACCGGGGCGGCCCGGTCGAGCGCGCTCAGGCGGCGCCAGAGCAGCACCGCGAGAATGGGCAGGATCGAGCCGGTGACGACCAGCGCGCCCTCGATCCCGATGAGCTCGATCGCGAGCGGCGCGAAGATCGAGCCGAGGCCGATCGTTCCCACCCAGAGGCTCTGGACTGCGCCGAAGACGCGGCCGAGCACCTCGTCCGGAACCGCTCGCTGGAGCAGCGTGAAGGCAGACACGTCGACGAGGGTGTTTCCCATCCCGACGATCGTCAGGAGCAGGAAGGCCGGGATCGGCTCCGGCCACAGCCCCATGATCGCGATCGGCAGCCCCCACAGCACGATCCCGACCATGAAGTCGGACGTCAGGCGCGCCCGCCCGACGAGCGCGATCGCGACGACGGCGCCGAGCACCCCGCCGATACCGAGCGCCGAGGTCAGGTAGCCCACGCCCTGGTCGCCAAGGTCGAGTAGCTGCAGCGCCGAGACGACGATCAGCACGTTCAGCGCACCGGCGACGAACGTCTGGGCGATCAACAGGAGCACGAGCACGCGCAGGTTGGGCTCGCGCGCCACGGTGACATAGCCCGCGCTGAACTCTCGAAGGATGTGTCGCCGCTCGGAGGGACGTTCCGGAGCGGGCCGCGGGGACACACGGCTCACGAGGAGCGCCGAGTAGAGGAACCCGATCGCCGCCGCACCGAAGACGACGCTCGCGCTCGTCGCGGCCAGCAGGATCCCGCCGAGCGCCGGGCCGCCGAACACGCCGACGCTCTCGATCGTGCTCGACGCGACGTTGGCTGAGGTGAGCTCGGCCGGTGAGCGCGCCAGCGACGGCAGGAGCGCCGCCTGCGCCGGCCGGATGGCCGAGAACGCGACGGCGACGAGCCCTGCGAGCGCGTAGACGAGAGCCGGTGGCCCGTCCACTGCGATCGTCACTGCGGCTGCCCCGAGCAGCACGGCCCGCGTGAGGTCGGCGATCACCATCACGCGCTCGCGCCGGAACCGGTCGGCGAGCATCGCGGTGAAGGGGCCGGCGATCGCAGGCGGCAGGAACCTGATGAGCCCCACGAGCCCGACGGCCGGGGCTCCGCCCTGGTCGTAGGCGTAGACGGCCAGCGCGATCCCGTACGCCCAGTGGCCGAGCACGGATCCGCCCCAGGCGAGCTCGATCTTGCGGATGTCGGGGTTACCGAAGATCTGGCCGAACGCGTGGAAGGACTCCCCCACCCGCTGCCGCAACGCGCCGATCACTGTCGGAGCATCACAGCAGCAATTGTGTTTTTCAATAGCCGGTGGGAAGATCTAGGTGCCGATCGCCGTCTAGTAGTTCGGAACGGTCGATCGAACCCCGAAAGGAGTAGCCAGTGTCGGACGAGGAGCAGAAGGACGCGTTCGCTCAGCGTGAAGAGGGAGACGACGAAGCCGCCGACGTCGAGGCCCACGCGCATGGCCCCAAGGACGCACATGCCGCCAAGGATGCGACAGAAGAGCCGCCGGACGTCGAGGGGCATTCCTTCGACGCCATGGATGCGAAGGACGCACCGGCCGCGATGGACGCCCCGGCCGCCATGGACCAGCACGACTGAGGTCGTAGTCCCTCGGGTTTGAGCGGGGCGGCTACGGCCGCCCCGTCCTTATTTGAAGAGCGTCTCCAGCGCGCTCAGCAGTTCCATCCCAGCCTTCCGCTTCGAGCCCTCGAGCGCGTCCAGCCGCGCGGCCAGCCGTGCCAGGGCCACGGTGTCCGTGTCGCCGTCCTCGAGCACTGCTTTCGCGCGGCGCGCTCGGCCGAGCAGATCGAGCGAGATCGCCGCCTGGTTGGCGAACAGGCCGAGCAGCTCCATCTCCTCGAGCGAGAACCGAGCCTGCTCCGGCCGATCGAGCACCTCGAGCACGCCGACGGCGTCCTCCTCGTGGAGCAGCGGCACGGCCATCAAGCCCTGCGGCACGAAGCCGGTGGTCTCGGCGACGTCGTGGGCAAAGCGGGGGTCCTGCGTCACGTCCTCGAGGACGAGCGGCTGCCGGGTGACCAGCACCCAGCCCGCGATGCCGGTGCTCGACGGGATCCGTTGGCCGATCAGGGTTTCGGATCCTTCCCCGGCCACGGCCTCGAAGACGAGCTCGTCCGTCTCCTCGTCGTAGAGGAAGACCGACGAGGCTCTCGCGGAGAAGAGTCCCCGCGCGACCTCGACAGTCGCCTGAAGCAGCTGGCGGTGGGCATCCGCCGAGGCGAGGACACCGGCGGCGACTGCAGCCCTGAGCCGATCCTCAGCCACCGGCGGCCTCGACGTTCGACGCGGTCAGGTAGAGGGTGCTCTTGAGCTGGAACGGGGTCAGCTCGGAATGCTTGCCGAGGATCAGCGCACAGATCCCACTCATGTGTGGCGTCGCGAAGCTGTTGCCGGTCGAGCGCGCTCTCGCGCCGTCCAGCCATGCGACCTCGACGTCGACGCCGCGCGCAAAGAACTCGACGGGCGGATTCGGGTTGTAGAAGAACGTCAGCGGATCGTGGTCCTCGTGGCTCCCGACCGAGATCACCGAGGAGAACCGCCAGGGATAGCTCTCGACCGGCATGTTGTGCGCGGAGGCGACGAGCACGGCTCGCCGGAAGTAGGCCATGTCGGCGACCTCGTGCAGCATGCCCGCGAACTGGCTCTTCGTCGTCGAGAGGCTCATGTTGATGACCTGGAAGCCGTGCTCGACGGCCCAGCGCAGACCGCCGAGGAGCGCCGTGCCGCTGCCTGTGAACCCCGCGCCGAGGACGCGAACGCTGAAGATCCGGCAGTCCGGCGCAATCGAGCGGACGATGCCGGCGCAGGCAGTCCCGTGACCGCAGAGATCGCCCTCGGCGTCTTCGACGACCTCGACCTCGTCGTCCTCGCCGACCTCCACCGCGACGGCGCCCTCGAGCCCGCCGACGAGCGGGTGGTCACCGTCGACCCCGCTGTCGAGGATGCAGACGCGAACGTCCTTCCCGGTCGAGTCGCCCCAGGCCCACTCCCGGGTCACTCGGCCGGGCCAGGCGGTTGGGAGCTCGAGGCTTTCCACCGCTCCGGCGGGGAGGCTCCAGGCCGGCAGCGAGCGGCGAGTTGCGGGGTCTGACATGCCCTCGAGCCTAGTGGCTCGTCCTACGTCGAGGTTGACTGGAGGGCGCTGCGCGCGGCCGCAGAGGCCACTTCGGCGACGGCGCGGGCGCGCCGTACTCGCTCGTCCTCGGGCGTGACGATCAGGTTCACCGCGACCAGGTGGGCGGCCACCTGGGCTCCGGCGTCCGCGAGCAGCGCGGCAGACACGGCGTCGGCGCGCCGGTCGAGCGTGCCGCGCTCGACCGCGACCGCCGCCAGCACGGCCACGTCGGCCCCCGCCTCGGCGATCGCGAGCGGGATCTCAACGGCCCGCCCGAGCACCTGACCGATCGCCATGTCGCGCACTTCGACTTCGAGCTCGCTCGGAAGGTGGAGCGCTGCGAGCGCCTCCTCGTAGGCATCGGCGTCGGCCTGCGCCAGCGGAGCCGTCCGCCTGCGCAGGTGCTCGGCCTGCGCGATGGCCGATCCACCGTCCGTCCACGACTCCGACCCCCGAGCGACCTTCGCGATCAGCGCAGCGGCCATCGCGACACAGATCGCGGCCGCCGAACCGCCGCCCGGCGCCGGCTCCTCAGCCGCGAGCTGGTCGAGAAGCGCTCGCACCGGCACGTCGAACACGTCGCCCGTGGAATCCACGGGACGATTCTCTGCTACTTGTCGAGCTTGCGGCGGAGGATCTCGACTGTGTCCGCGTGCGCGGCGACGTCGGCTTCGACGAGCGCGGCCTCTGGATCGGCGACGACCCTGCGTCGGTACTCGTCGTCCGTTTCGGCCCGCTCGACGATCCGGTCGAGGCGCGTGCGCATCTGTGGGGTCTCTTTCGCGGCGCGAACCCACGCTTCCGGAGCGGGAGGCAGCGCGCTCAAGAGCTCCCCGAGGTTTTCTTCGTCATAGGCAGGCATTTGGGCTTCAAAGCTCATGACGTGGCAGCCTCCGGATTTCTTCCCTCCATCTCCACACGGAGCTTGGCCAGGCACCGCGAGATCCTGCTCGCAATCGTCCCCGAGGGGAGATCCAGCGCTTCTCCGATCGCCCGGTAGCTCTCATCCCGGGCGAAGAAGCGGTCGAGGATGTCCCGGCAGTTGTCGGGAAGGATGGCGAGCGCATCGTGCACGGCCAGCGCATCGTCGAGCCTGCTGATCGTGTCGTCGACGTCGGGCGCCTCGACCACGTCCTCGGGCTGCTCATGCGCCGTCGCGCGAAGGCGGTCGATGCAGAGCCGGCGCGTCAGCTGGGCGAGCCACGGTCGGATCGCCTCGTCGTCTCGCAGCTTGCCCAGGTGTTGGTACGCACGCGCGAACACTTCCTGGAAGACGTCCTCCGCATCGTGCTCGGGCAGCTTGAACGCCTGAACGGAGATCGCGTAGACGTAGCGCGAGAAGCGCTCGACGAGCTCGTGCCACGCGTCGTGGTCGCCCTCTCGGCAGCGGGCGACGAGCTGAGCGTCGGTCAGCTCCACGCGCATCGACATGGCTTCAACGCTTTCGGGAGTCAATTCCTTGCGCCATCGGAGTCCCAGCCGGCGTCCTCGACAATACCTGCGCCGTGCTCTACGAGGCGAGCCGCGGCTCGAGGAAGAGCTGCCGCCACGCCTTCCACCAGTCGTCGGCCCGCGAAACCGCCGATTCTGGGCCGGTGATCTCCACCCCGCTTCTGCCCCGGTACTTCTCCACTTCGCTCGGGCTCATGAACTCGACGGCGATCTCGGTCGGTCGCCCCGGGTCGTACGGCTCGACCGCGGCCGGCGTCTTCAGCGACTCGAGCGCGCCGGCCTCGATCAACTCGCGCGCGCGGAGCGGAGCCACATTGCGGGCGGAGCGGCGGCCGATCCCCCGCTTGACGGCGACGGTCGTCAACCCGTCACCGAGGAGGCTCGTCGCCTCGCGACAGGTTGCCTCGTCGCCCGTGACCAGCACGACGGGACAGGCCCACGTCCCGCAGAGCGCCGCGTTGATCCCGGTCTCGCCGACGAGCACGCCGTTGAACCGGAGGCTGCGCCACTCGCGGCCGTGAACCGTGTGGGAAAGGACACCGTCGGGCGTGCCGGCCATCGCGTGCATCCCGACGAGGAGACACGCGTCGCAGCCTCCTTCGAGGAACTCGGTGTACTCGGTCCAGCTCGACTGGACGACGTACTCGCACGCGGCGTCGAGCAGGTCGGGGACGAGCGAGTTGAAGCTGAACGCCTTGCCCGCGCCGTGGTGGTCCATGACCACGATCTCGTCCGCACCCGCCTGCTTGGCGCCGCGCACGGCGGCGTTGATCTCTTCGGTGTAGAGCTTCCGTCCTTCCTCGTAGAGGTCCTCCCCGGCGGCCGTCTGCTCGGGACGGACGATGCCGGCAACCCCCTCCATGTCACTGATGATGTGTACTCGCATCGGGCTATTTTCTCTCTGTGGACACCGGGCTGCGCGACAAGCGTGTACTCGTCACCGGAGCATCCGGCGGAATCGGGTCGGCCTGCGTGCGCGCTTTTCTGGCAGAGGGAGCCGAGGTCGTCGCCCACTACCACCAGGGCAAGGAGCGGGCGGAAGCGCTCGGCGCCGGCCTCCTGGTCCAGGCAGACCTGACGCGCGAGGAGGACGCCGATCGCCTGTTCGAAGAGGCGGGCGACCTCGATGTCTGCGCCGCGGTCGCCGGCGTCTGGCCGCGGGAAGACGTGCCCGTCTGGAAGCTCTCGCTGGAGCGCTGGGAGCAGACCCTCCAGGAGAACCTCACGGCAACGTTCCTGACCGCGCGCGGATTCCTGCAGGGAGTCGCCCGCAGCGGACACGGGAGCCTCGTCCTCGTCGGTTCGACCGCCGGCCTCTTCGGCGAGGCCGGTCATGCGGACTACGCCGCGGCGAAGTCGGCGATCATCCGCGGGCTGCTCCTGAGCCTGAAGAACGAGGTCGTGCGGGTCGCGCCTCGCGCGCGGGTGAACGCGGTCGCTCCGGGCTGGACGCAGTCACCGATGACCCGCAGGGAGGTCGAGGATCCTGCGCTCGTCGAGCGCGTCACGCGGACGATGTCCCTCCGCAAGGTTGCGAAGCCGGAAGACGTTGCCGCCCAGGTCGTCGTCCTCTCCTCGGACGAGCTCTCAGGTCACGTCACCGGCGAGGTGATCACTGTCGCCGGCGGCATGGAAGGCCGCGTCCTGCACGAGTAGCGCCAGGCTTACCGGGGCGGGAGCCCGGAGGAGCCGCGAACGCCGCGACAGGCATCAGGCGGAGCCGCCGCCCGGCCCCGCCTGATCTTTGGAAGAGAGTGCCCCATGAGTCATCGAGTGACCCGCCGCATGTGGGGCCCCTCCATTCAGCTTTTGGGCTTGCCGCATCTGCCCGACTTCCTGCGATCTGCCCCGCCGCAACGGGCCCAATCGCGTTGTCTCCCACTATGTGCGATCCCGGCCACTTGATCCATCACCCGTTCGGGGGTTGACCCGCCTACTTGACTCGGGCGCATCGGGCAGCTCGGGCCGTAGAGTGCAGTCGTGGCGAATCGCTTCGAGGACCGCCTACGAACCGGCCCCATCGTCGTCGGCGACGGCGGCATGGGCACGCTGATCTCTGGTGCCGTTCCCCGGCTGCGGTGCCCGGAAGAGGCCAACCTTCGCGCTCCCGAGACGGTCATCTCGCTCCACGTCAGCTTCATCAACGCGGGCGCCGATCTGATCGAGACGAACACGTTCGGGGCGAACCGGCGGAAGCTGGCGACGCACTTCCTCGAGGACGAGGTCGAGAACATCAACAGCACAGGCGTCAAGCTCGCGCGGGAGGCGCGCGAGATCTCCGGCCGGGACGTCTTCATCGCCGGGTCGATCGGCCCGCTCGGCGAGCTCAGCGACCTCTCGCGCGACTACCGCGGCCGGATCTTCAGCGAGCAGGCCGCCGCGCTCGCCGCGCGAGGCATCGACCTCTTCATGGTCGAGACCTTCTTCGAGCTGGACGAGCTGCTCGCCGCGATCGAGGCCGTACGCGAGGTCTCGTCGCTTCCGATCGTGGCGATGCTCACCTTCGACGAGCAGGGCGAGACGCTCGGTGGCGTGACGGCGAAGGAGGGAGTCGACGCGCTTCGCGACGCCGGTCTGGCGGCGGTCGGCGCCAACCACGGAGCGGGCATCCAAGCGGCGCTGACGGCACTCAACGAGATGCACGAAACCGACGGCGAGGTGGCGCTTGCAGCCATGCCCAACATCGGCTTGGCGAGCCTCGCCGGGAACCGCGTCGTCTTCCCACATGCGACGCCCGAGTACTTCGCCGACTTCGCGGCGCACGCGCGCGACCTCGGCGCCAGGATCATCGGCGGCTGCTGCGGGACGACGCCGATGGAGATCGGCGCGATTGCGGCAGCCGTCCAGGAGGAGCGCGCTGCCCGGTCGCCGCTCGTCGTCCATGAGCGTGAGGTCGCGCTCTCGATCGTCGAGCTGCGTGAGGAGACCGAGCTCGCGCGCATGCTCGCCGACGAGGAGTGGGTCGTCTCCGTCCAGCTCGACCCGCCGCTCGGCGGCAACCACCGCGGCATGCTCGAGGTCGCCCGAGGCCTTCGACAGGGCGGCGCCAACCTCGTGGACATCAACGACAACGCCACCGCTCGAGCCGGGATGAGCGCGTTGATGCTCTCGGTGGCGATCCAGCGGGCGACGGGGCTCGAGACGATCCCGCACCTGACGACGCGCGACTCGAGCGTTCTCGGGCTCGAGTCGATGCTCCTCGGCGCGCACGCGGAGGGGATCCGCAACGTGCTCGCGGTCACCGGAGACCCACCGGAGGTCGGCGACTACCCGGGCTCGCGGGGTGTGTACGAGATCGACTCGATCGGCCTCGTGCAGCTGATGGCGCACCTGAATCGTGGTGAGGACTTCAACGGGCGGGCGATCGACGCCGCGACCTCGTTCCACATCGGCGTCGCGGTCAATCCGTCGGCCGACGACCTCGACCTCGAGCTCGAGCGGTATCACCGCAAGATCGAGGCCGGTGCGCACTACGCGATGACCCAGATCATCTTCGACCTCGGCTACCTCGATCGCTTCCTCGACCGGCTCGGCGGCGAGTCGCCGATCCCGGTCCTCGTCGGCATCTTCCCTGTCTGGAGTCACTCGCTGGCTCTGCGCCTGCACAACGAGGTTCCCGGGATCATCGTGCCGGACAGCGTCCAGGAAGCCCTGCGGGAAGCCGGTCCCGACGGGGCGCAGGTCGGAATGGAGATCGCGCAAGAGCTGATCGAGGAGTCGCGCGAGCGCGCCGCCGGCGTCTACCTCGTGGCACCGTTCAAGCGCCCGCTCGGCGTGCTCGAGCTCCTAGCGCACGCAGTCGCCGGTTGAGACCGGCCCGCCTCGCGCCCGCCCGATCGCCTCGCTGACGACATCGGGCGGGACCGCGTAGCCGGCGCCGCCCTCGAGCCGCGAGGCGAACACGGTGCCGACGACCCGTCCACTCGCGTCGACGACGGGCCCGCCCGAGTTGCCGTGGCGGACGTTGCCGCGGAGGCTCGTGATCCGCCGCGGGACCGGGCCGCGGCCGTAGGCGTCCTCGCTGAGCACCGTAACCGTCTGCCCGACGCGCCCGGGGTGAACGTCGAGGGTGCCGTTCTCCGCGTAGCCGAGGATCGCCACCGGCCGGCCCGGGCGCGGATCCGTCTGCTCGAGCGAGCGGGCCCCGAGCTCGCCGCTGACGCGAAGGACGGCGACGTCGTTGCGAGGATCGAAGGCGACGGCCCGGGCGCGCAGCGGCGCCCTCGACGGCGACTCGACCACCGTGTCCTTCTGGCCGGCGACGACATGGGCGTTCGTGACGACGAGACCGTTCCCCGCGACCCAGCCGGAGCCGGCAACGCCCAGGCCGCAGGCAGTTCCGAGGACCCTGACGACGCTCGGCGCGGCCTGCCTGACCCCAGGCCGGCGCAGGACGGATGGATCCGGCGGCTGCGCCGGCGGCACCGGACCGGCGATCGACGGAAAGGGATCCACCCGAGCCAGGGCCCTGAGCGCACGCCGAGGAGGCACGAGGTCATTCAGCTGGCGTAGCACCGCCGACTGTTGAACCTGCCGCCTGAGCTCCAGCTGGCCGGGAAGCTGGAGCGCGACCGCTCCGAAGATCCAGACGAGCGCGAGACCTGCGACAGCTCCGAAGGCGAATCCGCCTGCCGAGTCGACCGTACGAAACGGTCCCGGCGGAATCCGCCGTCGAATCGCGGTCCCGATCGACGACCCGAGGAGCTCGAGCAGGATCGCAAAGGTGGCAGCGCCGGCGAGCGCGACCAGCGGCGTATAGGGAGACTCGGCGCCCTCAGGCAGCAGGTGCGGTGCGAGCCGCGCGCCGGCGAACCCGCCGACGATCACACCGGCCGCGGACAGCGCGCTGATCGTGAAGCCCTGCCACATCCCGAGCAACGCGGTGAACGCGACGACTCCGAGAACGATCAGGTCGAGCCGGGTCACAGGCCTCCTGTACGGTAGCCACCGCTGTGAACGGGGCCGAGTTGCAGGAGTTCATCGACCGCTACAACCGAGCGTGGAACGATCACGACGTCGACGCCATCGTCGAGATGCACACCGACGACTCGGTCTTCGAGAACCACACGACCGGTGACCTCAACGTCGGCCGCGAGGCGATCGGCACGGCGCTCCGCGGCATCTTCACCGTCTTCCCCGACCTGCGTTTCGAGACCCGCCGCGCCTACATCCGTGACGACCTGGTCGTCCAGGAGTGGACGGCGCACGGGACGCATCTCGGCAAGATGAGCCGCGCCGGCCTCGAGGTCGAGCCGACCGGGAAGTCGGTCGAGTACCGCGGCATGGACGTGATCCCGATCGAGAACGGCCTCGTGGCCCGCAAGGACGTCTACTCCGACGGCGTCACCCTGCTGCGGCAGCTTGGTTTGACGTCCATCTAGCTACACTGCCCCTGCTCCTGGGGGCGTAGTTCAGTTGGTTAGAACGCCGGCCTGTCACGCCGGAGGTCGCGGGTTCGAGTCCCGTCGCTCCCGTCTCGTCTATCCGCTCAACCACGCCAAATCTGCTGCGGCCACATCGATGTCGGATCACCGTTCGTCGGGTCGTGGAACGGCTTTTGGAACGTTCATGGCGACAGACAGCGTCTCCATTCCGCACTCGGGGGGCTTTTCTGGTCGTTCGGGGGGTGTATTCCCGACCCCATCGGCGTAGTGTCGGAGCCGCTCGCGGGGTTTGTAGCAATTGAAGCGGCTGCGATCGGCGCAACGGTCAAGGCCGCTTTGGGCGGGCCTCGTGACACTCGGGATCCGGTAGGAGAAGCTCCTTAGCTGTTGCTGCATTGGCAGCGCTCACCTCCCGGCTGTGGCCAGTTCAACAGGGAGGGTGAGATGACCGAACCAGTCGACCTCCCAGCTGCGGCTCCACCCGAGCCGCCGTACGGAGTTCCGCTGGAAGTGCCGGAAGCCGCACCAGCGAGGAAAGGCCACGGTCCGGGCCGACGGTTCGCGGAATGGCTCGGCACCAGAATCGGTGAGGTTCTCGGGGCGGTGGGTTTATTCCCGCTGCTCATGGCGACGATGGGCACCGGCATCTGGCTCCTCCTTGACGGAGAAGGCTACGAGTGGGTGTTCGCGGGCACCTTCGGGGTATTCGCCTTCATCGGGGCGTTCTTCCTCGCGGCAGGGTGGTTCGGGGTGCTGTTCTTCCGCTACTGGCCGCTGTTCGTCCTGGGCATAGGCGCCTTCATCGCCTGGAAGGCACTGACTTAGGACGCGATGAAGGCTCGCACCGCCTTGGAGAAGACCTTCGAGCCATGGGCCGCCTGGAAGCCGTGCGCCGACAGCGACGCCTCCGTAGCTCTGGAGCGCCTGCGGGGCGAGGCGCCGCTCTTCTTTGCCGGCTCCGAGATCGTCGGCGCTCGCTGCGCCGACCTCTCCTTCTACGGCGCGCATCGCCTGCTCGACCTCAGCCTTGAGCGCCGCGGCAACGAGGAACGCGCCTTCGTCTTGCACGGCCCGGAAGAGACTCGCTGGCTCGACGGGAAGTCGGCTCCAATCCACGAGACCAACGAAGCCGAGTCGCTTGCATTGAGCGACGCCACTGTCCACGACTACGTCCGCTTCTTCTTCTACTTCGTGCGCAGTGACGACGGCCCCTTCGTCCTCATCGAGTCGCCCGACGAGATCGAAATCGACGACGACCCCGGCCAGCCCGAGCACGACGGGGAGTCGGCGGAAGCCGATGCCACGGAACTGCCCCAGCGTCTGGCAGCCATCCGGAGCCGGGTCACTCCCCTAACGACTCGCACGATCGACGACGACGGCCGCTGGATCATCGACTGCTTCGTCGCCTACGCCGGCACGGTCTTCATGCCAACCCTGGCCGTCGGGTCGAGCGGCCTGGTCGACATGGAAGAGGAACGGCCGGCTGGAGAGCTCGACGGATTGACAGCTCCAGAGTGCGCCCCGCTCGAGCTCGCCCCGGTGTACGGAGGCCCCGGGTCCGGGTCGTACCGAGGCGGCCCTATTGTCTTGGAACGGCCGAACCAGCTGCCCGGTTTGCATCAGGACGGTCCCGTCATCGCCTTGGATCGCAATGGCGACGGTGAGGGAGCCACCCCGACGCTCCCCACGGAACAGGACGAGCGGGTGGTCGAGGTGCTCGACGACTCTGGAGAGTTGCCGCGTGATCGGGACGTGACCGAAGCGATCGTTTCCGTGCTTCTCGAAGACGCCATCCGAGAGCGGGACGGCGCCGGCGGGGGCGGTGACCTCCTGCTGCGGCACTTCAACTCTGAGACGGGTACGGACAAGCCGATCGAGCGGCTGGCCCGGATCGTGTCGAGCTCCGTTCCGGTGATCATCATCGAGTCGGACATCCCCTTCGTCGAGGACTTCGTCGTCGGGCTGATCGACGGTCCGAATGAAGCTGTCACTGCCGGCGACATCGTGCGAGCGAGCGTCGTCCCGGGGGACGAGCTTCGCTGCCTGGTCGACTACGCGAGCACGGGGACGAGCTTGCACCTGATCTCGTTCCACGCCTACCGTGGGCTGTTCGACGCGGAGCGAACTGCGCACGAGCTCGCGCTTGGCGATGCAGCGGTGTTGATCGGATGCGAACGATCGTCCGACGTGCCGGAGCCACTGAGGAGGATTGCCGACCTCGTCCTCACCTTCCCCCGAATCGACCGCGGACGCTTCGCCCGCGTCTTCGAGCGTGTCTTCGGGGTCAAGCCGACGCCGGGCTGGGACGCCTCGGGCGCGGATTGGACTCGGTACCTCGTACCGGCCGACTTTCACACGCCGCGACGGCTTCGCCTCAACCCGGATCAGGCTTTGGAGCACCTGAGAAGGCGAATCGAGACTCGCCTCAAGAGCGTCACGCCCGATATCGGCCCGCGGCTGAGCGAGCTCCACGGCCTGGGCGAGGCTCGCCAGATCTGCGAGGACCTGATCGCCGACATCCGCGCCGCTCAAGCCGGCCGAATCCCGTGGACCGCCGTGGACAGGGGGATGCTCCTCGTCGGCCCGCCGGGAACCGGCAAGACGACGCTCGCCCGTGCGCTCGCGAAGGAGTGCGGCATCAAGTTCGTCGTCGCTAGCGCGGCCGGCTGGCAGTCGGCGGGCTACCTCGACTCTCATCTTCGCGCCATGCGCGCCGACTTCGCCGAAGCGCGTCGCCATGCCCCGGCGATCCTCTTCATCGACGAGATCGACGGCATCGGCAGTCGCGCGCAGCTGGGCGGAGACAACAGCGCCTCGTATCAGACCGATGTCATCAACGCGCTCCTCGAGCAGGTTCAAGGAATCACGACCGTCGATCCCGTGATCGTGATCGGGGCGACCAACTATCCCGAGAACGTCGATCCCGCGCTCCGCCGGTCGGGACGGCTCGACCAGATCGTCGAGCTCCCGCTGCCCAACATCGCGAGCCTCGAGCAGATCTTCGAGTACTACCTCGGGTCGTATCGGGCCCGAAACGAGGTCGGGCGGGGCGTCAAGACGCGGCTCCTGGCAGAGCTGGGCCTGGGATCGACCGGTGCCGACGTGGAGCTCTTCGTGCGCGGCGCCGCCCGCCGCGCCCGCCGCGCCGGGCGGAAGATCAAGCAGGAAGACCTGCTGGCGGAGATCACTCGGCGCCCCCGTCGTCCGGACAGCGCTCCTCGGCTCGGACCTGAAGAGATGCGGCGTGTGGCGGTCCACGAAGCCGGCCACGCCCTCGCCCGACTCACCAGCTCGACCCAGGGACAAGACCTCACCTTCGTAACGATCGTCCCACGCATGGACGGCTCGCTCGGCTTCGTCGCAGCGGTGCCGCCGGACGGCTACGTCTCCACCCGCCGCACGATGCTGGAGGAGCTCGAGACCGTGCTGGCCGGCCGAGCCGCCGAGGAGATCGTCTACGGCACCGACGACATCGGCGGCGGAGCCGGAGGGCCGAGCAGGACCAGCGACCTCGCAGTCGCGACCCGGCTGGCCGAGCTCATCGTCTGCCAGTCAGGGCTCGGCGACGACGACGCGCTGCACTGGACCTCGGAGCCGACGCCCGCCCAGGAGAAGCAGATCGGCGCGATGCTCGGCAAGGCCTACGGCAACATCGTCGCGCGCCTCGAGGACCAGCGCGAGCTGCTCGACCGCATCGTCGAGGTCCTCGAGGAGAAGCAGGAGCTGAGCGGGACTGAGCTGCGTCAGCTGCTCGGGAAGAGCAACGGGGCCAGCGTAGGCGCGCAAGACCAAGCACAACCAGACGCATGAGAAGGGATTGCAGATGGCAATGACAGCGACCGTTGGAGCGCCGCCCCCGCCTCCGCAAAGCCCCGTCGACCGCCTTAAGAAGGCCGTCGAGAACGGGGAGCGCTTCGTCGGTATCGACTACACACCAACCTTCGACGCCGAGGTGATCCAAGGTTTGGTTCTCGGCGCCAGGGCCGACTGCGGCGTCCAGCTCGAATCCGTCACGATTGCCGGCAGCCTGAATCTCAAGGATGCGCGCGGTGCCTCAGGCGGGCCGTGCAACGCGTTGATTATGCACGACTGCATTCTGGAGGGTCCAGGCGCCGATGCTCCCACCGGCAGCCCCGGCATCGATGCCAGGCACAGCTACCTGCAGCGGCTCTCCCTCGTTAACTGTCGGTCGAACGGCCTAGATGTCTCGAGCGCGGTAATCGTGGGCGACCTGAAGCTCGACGGGCTTGGCCCACTCGAGCGGTCTGTCGGCGAGATGTCGCGCGACGACGCCAGCGAAGAGGACGATGGCCAACAGCGATCTTGCTTGGTCAGGGCCCAAGGCGTGCGCATTGGAGGGTCACTCACGCTGCGCCGTGCGAGCCTCAGCTTGCCGCTGGGCGACGCGACAGCGGTTGTCGTTCCTCCCTCGCCCGATGCAGAGGACTCTGGGAATGTTTTCAAGCGATACGGGCTCGATCTCGAAGATGCTCAGATCAATGGATCGCTCACGCTAGGCCCTAAATTCACTTCAGTGGGCGGAGTTTGCCTCAGCGGGGCCAGTATCGGCGGCACGCTGTCGATCGACGCGTCCGCCGCGCCGATCGAACGCCTCGACGCAACCACACTCAAAGTCGGCGGAGATTTGTCGCTTTCCGGATCGGTCTCGGTGGCCGATTTCTCAGGCAGCATGATCGATGGTCAGGTGGCACTCGGCGAGCAAGCCGCGGAAGGCGAGGAAACCAAGGTACCGCTTTACCTGACGAGCCTGAATGTCAGCGTCGCCGTCCTGAAGCTTGCCGACTCACGCGTTGGGCGCGGCCTCAGGGTGACACGGGTCGTTACCCCAACTTTCCCCGTCACAATCGATTGGAGCACAAAACCGCTCCGCATCCGCACCTTCCAGCTCGCCTGTTATCCCGGCTGGTTGCTGGCACAGGCTTTGTTCAAGCCGAAGTCCGGATCCGGTCTCGCGTTACTCGCCTTCTTGTATCAGCCTCGGTACGCGCCCGATGAGTCCCCCATCGTCGTCCTCGGAGGTCGATCGGACCCGATCCACGAGCTCAACGATCAGGGCTTCCTTGCGATCACCACCAGCGAACAAGCCGCGGAGTACCTCACTTTCTTCTGCACCCATATCTTGGGAGACGAGGGAGCGTTCATGAGAGCGTTCATGATCATCCCAGGCAGCGTCGACGTACGCCCGCGCGAGGACGGTCCAGGATGGCACGCGACGGCGCAGGTTTCGTACGGTGCCGACCTCTTCAAAGCCGGCTTTCGGATCGACCCCTCCGGCGAAGTCGAGATGGTGAGCGATAAGCCGATCGGTAGGGCGCCAGCCAGCCCCCGTCCGCTCTACGCCCCTCCGATCAGCTGGCTTGAAGGAGACGGTTCCGACTGGCAGGACCGCCCGGACAAGCCGAACCCGGACTGGCCGGTCTCGTCGCCTCTCGGCCCGAGCTCTGCTTGGTTTGAGCCCGAAACCGAGGGCGAAGACGGCGAAATCTGGAACGCCCTCCGGAAGAAACAAGAGACGCTAGGCCCCTCCATTGTCCTGCCGTGGCCCGGACGTCCTAGGCCGCGGATCGACCTGAAGGGTCTCAGAGTCTCCGGGCTCGACGACGACGACGGAAGAGCTTGGTTTGCGGGTCGGAACTTCGACCTCGACAAGGCCGTGACCGGAGAGGTCGGAATAAGGCCGACGCTCCAGCTCATGCTCAGTGGGTTCGAGTACGACCGCATTAGCGACCGGCCGGACCCGACACCGCGGACCGATGTCTTGGGGCAGGAGTTGTCCGACAGTGACTCCCCAGCGCCTGAGGAGGCGGCGAAGGAACCCGCGAAGGAACGCTCACTCTTCCAAAGACTCCGTTCGTTCTTACATTCGGACCCAGCCGAGCGCTTGAAGGCCAGACGCTACTGGTTCAAGGCCCAATACAAGAAGTATCCACCGACCGAAGAGGAGTACCGTCCGCAGCCCCATGAACAGCTCGCCAGAGTCTGGCGGGCGGCGGGTCACCTCAAGAACGCTGACGACATCACAATCGACAAGCTTGAGTTGGAGAAGATGAAGCTCAAGCTCTCAAGGCGCGGTTTGTCGGCGGTGGCCGAAATTCTGGCATCACGTTTCGCAGCGGGGCGCGGCCGGTTTACATTTTCTTCGGGTTCGGGCTGAAGCCGTGGCGCGCTACGGGAACCCTGGTCTTGTGGTGGCTGATTGGCGTGCTCGCGATTTTCGGGTCTCTTAAGCGCGGACGTGCTTAAGGCGGAGGCATCGGCCGTTACAACAGCTGTCGCGAGTGAGGAGCGCGTCGTCGTCGAGGAGGCGACCGCCGGGGCAGAAACCGAGGAGATCCCATGCGGAGATCACATCAATGTGTTCGTCTACCCGCTCGACGTGATGATCCCGCTTCTCGACCTGCATCAGGAGTCGCGCTGCGACGTGTCGATCAAGAACTGTGGCTTCGGCGTGCTAAAGGGCTGTCATATGCCGTCTTGGCTGGTTAGATCATTTCTCGGGTTCATCCTCACTGGTCCGGCGTCGTGCGGCGGCAGACCGAGAGATGAACCGCGACCCTAGGTCAGCGACACGGCGCTCCTGACAGCATCGTCCCGTCGCGAGGGCGGCCGGAAGAGCTGCTTCCGGTCGGCCTCGCGAGCCCGCCTTCGGCGTGCGGGTCGCGACCACCGTCTGTCGCCTCCACGTTCGGGGCACGGTCCGGTGATGCTGAGGCCAACCTCCTGGCCGACCGCCTCCTTGAGTAGCTCGTCGTAGTACGGCGCCAGGATTGCGTTCCTGATTCGCGTGCCGCCGATGTCCGCGAAGTGGCGCCGCATGAATCCCGCCTGCTGACAGCCGTTCTGGAACGCTCGTGGAACGCGCGGCGGCAACCGGTGGTGAATACCGGCGAAGGCCAGGACCGCGAAAGCCGCGCACGAGCGACCAACGGAGCCGGCGAGAACGCGCGGCAAACCATGGCGCGGAACTGTCCCGCCGGAGGTCGCGGGTTCGAGTCCCGTCGCTCCCGTCTCTCGAAGTGCCTGCAAATAGAGTTTGGTTGTCTGTCTGGACGCGGTGCTCCGGCTCTGTGGCCCAAACCCGTGGCCCAAACGGTCGAAGAGAATGCCTGCAAAACTGGCATTTCGAGCATAGGTACGTGTCCAGGCCGCACAACGCAAATCGGTTCACGAGCACGCTCAGCGGTCCCCGATGCGCGTGCCGGCGAACGTCCCGGGTTCACTCGGCCGGGACGTTCGCTCTAGGAGCGCGTGACGCCAATTGGAGCTCAAAACGTGACGCTACTGCCTCGCCATCGCGACTCGGAAGCGTTCGTCCGGATCGAGCTGGTGATCGGCGTCCTCGGCGGCCGTACCCGCGTCGATCTCGACCCAGTTCACCTCTCCGGTGAACGTGTTCGGGACGGGATAGTCCTCGGCGACGAGCGCGCCGTTTTCCCGCCCCACGTCGCAGGTGTCGTCGGCGGAGAAGATCATGGCGGCAGTCGCCGCGACCTCTCCTTCACCGATCTTGACCCCGTCGAGGTACAGCGTCACATGACCACCCTTGCCGAGCCCGGGGCCGGCGTAGTCGAACTCCATCCGAACCTGGTGAGTGCCCGGCGGCACTTCGGTGTCGCTATCGACGTAGAAGCGCTGGATTCCAAAGAGGCTGTAGCAGTACCGTGGCTTGCCCTCCTTCAGGTACAGGCTCCAGCCGCCGATGCTGCCGCCCTGGGCGATGATGACGCCCTGCGCGCCGCCGTCGGGCACCTCGATCTCCGCCGTGACAGCGTGTGACTTGTTCTTGATGCTGACGATCGAGTTCTCGGACAGTCGGCCCATGCCGCCGTACAGGAGCTGCCGGTCACCCTGCACGAGCGTGGGTCGCCCGGCCATCTCGGCGAGTATGCGTTCGGCGACACGGTCGTCGAGCGGCAGCACGTTGTACTTCGTCGCCTCGACGAGGAACAGGCGCTGGAGTTCCGCAAGCTTCTCCGGCTGCTCTTTCGAGAGGTCATTGCACTGCGTCCAGTCGCTCGTCGTGTCGTAGAGCTCCCAGACGTCGTCGTCGAACGCAGGCTTGTCACCGCCGACCAACACCCACGGAATCCCGTGCCTCGTCACGGCGGTCCAGCCCTGGTGGTAGATGCCGCGGTTGCAGAACATCTCGAAGTACTGGGTGGTATGGCGCTCGGCTGCCCCGCCGTCGTCGAAGGAGTACGCCATGCTCACGCCCTCCAGTGGCTTCTGCTGCACGCCGTCGACGAACGCCGGCTCACGGAGCCCCGCCGCCTCGAGGACGGTCGGTGCGACGTCGATCACGTGGGCGAACTGCGAGCGGATCTCCCCACGGGCCTTGATCCCCGCCGGCCAGTGCACGATCGTCCCGTTGCGGGTGCCACCCCAGTGGGATGCCACCTGCTTCGTCCACTGGTAGGGCGTGCACATCGCGTGTGCCCATCCGACCGCATAGTGGTTGTACGAGTCGGGGCCGCCGAAATCGTCGAGCCGCTCCATCATGAACTCGGGCGTCTCCAGAGCGGCGGCGCCGTTGAAGTTGATCATCTCGTTGTAGGTGCCGTTGAGCGTGCCCTCGGCGGAGGCTCCGTTGTCGCCGATGATGTAGTAGACAAGCGTGTCCTCGAGCACGCCGAGTTCCTCGAGGCTGTCGAGCAGCCGGCCGACGTGGTGGTCGGTGAACTCGAGAAAACCGGCGTAGACCTCCATCTGGCGGCGGAGGATCGGCTTCAGCTCCTCCGGCATCTCATCCCAGGCCGGGATCTCCTTGTGGCGGGGCGTCAGCTCGGCGTCGGCCGGGATCACGCCGAGCTCCTTCTGCCGGGCGAACGTCCGCTCGCGGAGCGCGTCCCAGCCGTCGTCGAACGCGCCTTTGTACTTGTCGGCCCACTCGGGAGTGACGTGGTGCGGTGCGTGCGTCGCGCCGGGCGCGAAGTATGCAAAGAACGGCTTGTCGGGCATGAGCGCCTTCTGCTGGCGGACCCACTTGATCGCCTTGTCCGTCATGTCGGACATGAAGTGGTAGCCCTCTTCGGGCGTCTTCTCGGGCTCGACCGGGATCGTGCCTTCGTAGATCGCCGGGTAGTACTGATGGGCCTCCCCGCCGATGAAGCCGTAGAAGTACTCGAAGCCGCTCCCGGTGGGCCAGTTCTCGAACGGCCCCATCGGGCTCGTCTGCCAGACAGGCACCTCGTGGCACTTGCCGAACTGCGCAGTCGAGTAGCCGTTCAGCTTCAGCGTCTCCGCGAGCGGCGCACAGGTGTTGGGGCGGATCGAGTTGTAGCCCGGTGCCGAAGTCGCGAGCTCGGTGATGGCGCCCATGCCCACTGAGTGGTGGTTGCGGCCGCTCAACAGCGCGGCACGGGTCGGCGAACAGAGTGCGGTGGTGTGGAAGCGGTTGTACTTCAACCCCTTGGAGGCGAGCCGTTCGGCGTTCGGCGTATTCACCGGACCACCGAACGCACTCGAAGCTCCGAATCCGACGTCGTCGATGAGGACGATCAGGACGTTGGGTGCACCCTCCGGCGGCCGCAGCTCCTCGATCGGCGGAAACGCGGTATCAGGATCCTTCGCGTCGTACGTGGTAAGCCCGACCGGAGTGATGTCGGGGACGGGCAAAACGTCGCGATGGAGCTGCGGCCTCTCGGGCACGGTGTACCTCCTGACTCATTGGAAGGAGCAGTCCGGGGGCTAGATTCGCCGTCGACGCCGCCCCGGTGTGACGGCCGCGGCGACGACCGCGGTCTTGGCAACCGGCGCGGGGCCGGGTGTGACCGCCTTGGCCACGACCGCCGTCTTCGCTACGGGGTGGCCGATGACTCCGGCTCGTCCTCTACGTCCTGGTCCGAGAGGCATGTCATTCTCCTTCCGTCGCAGATGCTTCATCGGCCTCGATGGAGGCGATGATCGCTTGAATGGGGATTCTTCCGGTGGCGATCAGTTGGCCGCCGGAATGCCGCACCGCCGATGCGAATGGCGCAGCCCACAGGTTCTCCCAGATGAGAACCCCGGCGGTGCTTCCCGGGTCCATGGCGGCGGCGAGGTGCGCGACGTCCTCCTCCGCCAAGAACTCTGCCAATTGGGCTTCGACTGCCTGGAGCGGCCCGAGCTCTTCGATGTCCGAGAGCTCCATCGCATCGACGGTGCCGTCCTCGTCCTTCGTCAGGATCAGCACGTCGATCACGCGGATGGTTCCTGATTCGACCAACGCGACCAACTCTCGAGCCATCTCGCCCGTGAAGTTGCTGGCGGCGGCGGGAAACTCGACGACGATGTAGTCGATGGGACCCAGCGAGTCGAGGTCCGTCTTCTCTCTGGCGGCCTCAGTGGTGATGTCAGTCATAAAAACTCCTTAGTGCGTAGGCGACTACGCGGTAGCGGCGGTCGTTGTCGGAGACCATGGGTGAGCCCTTAGCGTTCGGGGTCGAGTTCGGCCACGCTCTCGCTCCAGCGCGCGGTCAGCGCGTAGAGCACGATGATGTTCAGTGCCACCGCAGTCAGTGACCAGAGCGGGGTCTGAGTGTTGCCAAGGAAGCCGAGCTGGACGATGAAGTTCACACCGACGACGACGATCGCGAACCAGCGCGCCCACCCCTGCCCGGCGGCCAAGCCGAGACCTGCGAGAACGAGCAGCACTCCCCAGATCAGCATCGTCCAGCCCCAGCCCGTCAGGTCGAAGACGAGGAAGCCCGACCCAGTGGGCACGTAGTACTCGTCCTCGAACAGGGCGATGAGGCCCTGGAAGAAGTCGATCCCGCCGATGATCACCAGCAGGATTCCGGCGAAGCCGATCCAGCCCGCCATGCTCTTGGAATTCATCTCTACCTCCCTCTCTGAACGTCATATAGGAACAGCTAGTCCACGATGGTCGCATGTGATCGCGACGAACGTGACGACGAGGGCCAGGACGAGGATCAGGAACACGATCCCTCTCGGTTTACTTCGACTTGTCGAGGCTCAGGCGTACTCGTTGCTCGTGGGCCTCATGAACGCCCCGAACATCCAGAGCAGGGGGAAGAAGATCCCGAAGAAGAACAACCACCCGTGTCCATTTCTCAGCGTCGCTAGGCCGAGGGTGAAGAGCACGACCGCGTACAGGATGACTCCACCTATTCCGATGAACCACCACATTGTTTCTCCTTTCTTTGCTGGGTCTGTGCCGGGGGTGTCAAGTGGGCTTGGACCCGTTTACAAGGGGCCGGCGAGAGAGTGGGACGGCGATGAGTGCCAGGGTTGCCCAGATCACGCTGCCGAGACTGCCACTCGCGGCCCAAGGAGAAAACACCCAGGAAGCCCGTTCACCCGGGTGAAACGGATCCGCTGGAGCGCGTCAGCCGGCCTCGGCGACGGTCTCGGGCGGAGGTCCTCCCCCGGCCTCGAGCTCTCGCACGGCCAGGCGACGGAACGACGCGAAGCCCAGCGCGACGAGACCGCCGAGGAGGTCAGGGTGTCCCTTCAGGTCCAGCGCCAGCTTGCACAAGCTCTCCGCGCAGAGCTCCGCGAGCTGAGGCGCGCCCATGCGGCTCAGCTCCTGCAGCTGAAACGCGCACTCGCGCTGCTCCAGCGGCGCGTCGACAGGTTGCGCCCGAGGCCCTGATCTCGTTCACATGGCTCCGAGCTCCCGCGCGCGCGCAACGGCTTCCTGCCGCGACGAGACTCGAAGCTTCTGGTAGATCGACCTCGTGTGCGAGTGGATCGTGTTGAAGGAGAGGAAGAGCGCGTTCCCGATCTCTCGCTTGGACAAGCCCTCGGCGAGGTAGCGCAGGACCTCGGCCTCGCGCTCCGTGAGGTCGCTGTCACCGTCGATTCGACGGTGTGCCGGGGTCAGCGTGCGTGCGCACTTCGACGAGGCGTCCGCTCAGGACGCCCGGATCCAAACAGCTCGCAACCAGGCGTCTTCGCCTCGGCGAGCAGCGCGCGCGCGGAAGCTGGCCCCTCCAGGGCGCGGCGCACCGGGGCAGCGACCAGCAGCGAATCGGCGACCTCGAGCGGCTGGCCGCGGACCCGCAGGTTCGCGAGACCCCGGTGCAGCAGCGGCTCCGCCTCCTCGTGCTCCCCACCGCGGGCGAGCGCGGCGCCCAGGGCGACATAGGCGACGCCTGCGCCGGGCTCGTCTGCGACACCGTGCAGCTCGAGCGTGCTCACTGCCCGGCGGGCCGCCGCCACGCTGGCGTCGACGTCGTCGGCCTCGAGAGAGATCCGTGCACGGAGGGCTTTGGCGATGCCGGCTACGAGCCATTGCTTCGAGCGCGCCGCCAGGAAGGCCGCCTGCTCGAGCGGAGCGCGCGCCACCTCGTGCTCCCCCGCGAAGAGCCGGGCCCAGCCGAGTGCCAGGAGTGAGAGGGACCGCCCGCTCGACAGGGTGTCGCCTTGCAGCTCGCAGACTCGGTTGGCGGCGCCCAGCATCCCGTCGGAGTCGCCCCACGGGAAGCAGGCGCGGGTGAGGGCGGTCGCGGCCTCGAACGAGAGGCCGCAGCGCATGGGGCCGTCGAATCGGGCGGCCTCGGCGGCCTCAAGCGCAGCCAGCGAGTCTTCCCGGGAATTGAGGACGCCCAGCGCCCACGCCTTGACGAGCGCAAGCCGCCCATCGCGCTCGACGTTCGTCAACGGAAGCGCCTCCAGCTGGCGGAGGCTCGCCTCGGCATACCCCTGCTGGAGAGACGGACGCCAGCCTTCGAACACCAGCGTGATGGCCGTCTCGAGCTCGTCGGCGGCTACAGCGTGACGTACGGCCTCGTACCCGTCGCCGGCCGCCGCGTACCACTCGGACGCTCGCCGGTGCACCTCGCGGGCGTGCTCGGCGTCACTCCGCAGCAGCTGGTTTCGGAGGACCTCCGCGAACAGCTGGTGATAGCGGTACGACTCGCGGCGGTCGTCGAGCGGGACCAGGAAGAGATTCGCGCGCTCGAGCTCCACGAGCAGCTCCGCGGAGCCCTGCCGCTGTACGGCCGCGTCGCAAAGCGGCCCGTTCATTGAGTCGAGGACCGACGTCTCGAGCAGGAACAGCCGACTGTCTTCGTCCAGCGTGTCGAGGACGACCTCGGTCAGGTAGTCGACGACGTGCCGGTTCGCGCCGCCGAAGCGTTCGACGAAGCCGGCCCGGTCGGGTGCCCGTGCGAGCGACAGCGCCGCGAGGCTCATGCCAACAGGCCAGCCCTCCGTGCGCTCGTGGAGCACTCTCAGGCTCTCGGCCTCCAGGCCTAGCTGCAACGTCTCGTTGAGGAAGGCGGCTGCCTCCTCCTGCGTAAAGCAGAGATCGGCGGCGCGGGCCTCGACCAGCTCGTCGAGCGCGCGCAGCCTCGCCAGTGGAATCGGCGGGTCCGATCGTGTCGAGAGGGCGACCGTGACGTTGCGCGGCGCCCGCTCGAGGAAGAAGGTGAGCGAGTCGTGACAGATGCGATTGGTGATCTCCTGGTAGTCGTCGAGAACGAGGACGAGGTCCTCGCCGACGGCCTCCAGGTCGTTCAGAAGGGCCGGGACGACCGTCTGGACGACGTCGGGGCGGGGCTGGCATAGCTCGGTCAGGGCGCCGTCATCGCAGTCCGTGGCGGCGTTTCGGATCGCGTGAACGATGTAGCTCCAGAGCGCGACCGGATCGTTGTCCCCCGAATCGAGAGAGACACAGGCGAAGGGGCGGTCGTCGAGGTCGCGCCACTGCGCGAGCACGGTGGTTTTCCCGAAGCCCGGCGGCGCAGCAAGCAGGATGAGCGTCGGAGCCGACTCCTGCAGCACGTCGGTGAGGCGTGGTCGCGCGAGGACGTCCCGCGGCGCGCGAACCCGTTGAAGCTTCGATTCGAAGAGGACGTCGCCGTCGGATGTGCCCCTCGTGAGCGTGTCAGCCGAGGCGAGCGTTGCGCTCACCGCCATGCGACCTTGGAGTTCCGGGACTCCGACGAAATAGCGTGTGGGGGGACACGCGCGTCGGTCACCTTGCCTCCCGTCTCTTCGCGCTTCCCTCGAAGCATCCGTTACGGGCATCGCCAGCGTCGCTCACCAGGCACTCGAGGACAATGAGGCGTGCACGGAGCTTTCCGTGGTGCCTGCACCCCGAGGCAGAGACCTGCCGGCCACTCGGCGCGACACCTGAGAGTCTCCTTGCCTACGCGCGCGCGGGCGATCACGCTTCGGCTTCAGTGCCGCTTCAAGAACCGACGCGGGTCGGCGTCCTCGTCGTGGACGACCAGACCCCCTTCAGACGCGTGGCCCTCGAAGTGGTCGCGGCAACCCCGGGTTTCGAGCCGTTGGGCGAGGCAGCCTCGGGCGAGGAGGCACTGGCGCTGGTGGCCCAGCTGAGTCCCGAGCTCATCCTCCTGGACGTCCGCATGCCGGTGATGGACGGGATCGAGACGGCCCGCCGGCTCAGCGCCGTGCATCCTGGAGGGGTCGTCGTCCTGATCTCCATCGACGACCCCGCCGAGTTGCCCCGGGAAGCCGAGTCTTGCGGGGCCAAGGCGCTGATCCGCAAGCAGGACTTCGGATCCCTTGCCCTGCGCCGGCTCTGGGACGCGCATGGGGGCCCGTACCGTCGGGCCTCTGCTGCCGCCCCGCCATAGGTATCTTCGGGCCGACAGCAGCGAGCCGAAACGAGGTGGCCTCGTGTCGAGCGTTGGGTATGTGAATGCTGTCGCCCAGGAAGGCGCGCCCCAGCGACGGGGTGCGCTGATCGTCGCCGGAGCCGGGGGCTTGGTGCTCTGCGGTCTCGCCTTCGCCGTCGTTCTTACGAGTGACCAGCCCGGCAACCGGCCGCTGATCGCGCTCGGCCGCGTCCTCATCATCGCCGTGCCAATCGCTGTCGGGATCTGGCTCTGGAGCCAGCCCCAATACGAGCGCTTCGGTCGTGTGCTCGTCGCCGCCGGCTACATCTGGTTCCTCCCGACGCTCTCGGAGTCGAGCGACTCGGTGCTGTACAGCATCGGCCGCATCGGCGCCTGGATGGCCGAGGCGGTCGTGATCTTCCTGATGCTCTCGTTCCCGTCCGGACGGCTGAGGACGATTCCCGAACGGGTGGTGGTCTGGGCGATAGTGATCGCGCCCACGGTGCTCTTCGCGCCGGTCTCGCTGATTGTCGAGCGCTTCCCCGAACCGACACCGTGGGCGTCGTGCGGGATGGACTGCCCGGCCAACGCCTTCATGGTGATCGAGTCCGAACCGGCCTTCGTGGACGCGTGGCTTCAGCCGTTCCGAGAGTTGGTGGCGGTCACGATCTTCTTCGCGACCGCGGTACTGCTCGGACTGCGGATCCGACGCGCCTCCCACCTGATGAAGCGGACGCTGGCGCCGGTGCTGGTCGTCGCGATCATTCGCTGCCTCGCCGTCCCGATTTATGTGGCCCTGGAAAACCAGTCGTCGACGGTCGCACTCCACCTCGTCGGGTGGATCTTCATCCTCGGCCTTCCGGGCATTGCGCTCGCGTTCCTCGTCGGCGTGCTTCGCAGGCGCCTCTACGCCGGTAGCGCACTTCAGCGCCTTGCCCGTCGGCTGCGGGACGACCCGAACGTGGACCTGCCCGTCGTCATCGGCGAGGCCATCGCGGATCCGTCGCTCGAGGTCGCCTACTGGACGCCTGGGCTTCGGGGACCGTGGGTTGACGAGAACGGCCGCAGCGTCACGCTCCCCGGCAAGGACTCGGCGCGCTCGACGACGGAGGTCCGCGGCCGCGACGGTCCCGTGGCCCTTCTCATCCACGATCGCGCCCTGGACGACCAGGATGAATTTCTGGGAGCGGTGGGGTCCATCGCTGTGGCGGCCCTCGAGAATCGCCGTCTCGCTGCGCAGGTGGACGCTTCGCTCGAGGAGCTACACGATTCGCGTGCTCGAATCCAGGCCGCGGCGGATGCCGAACGGCAGCGCATCGAGCGCGACCTCCACGACGGGGCGCAGCAACGTCTCGTCGCGCTCAGGGTGAGGCTGGAACTGGCCGGCGAGCTCATGGGTGAGGACCCTGGACGCGGCGGCACGCTCGTGCGCGAGCTCGGATCGGAGGTGGAGGAGGCACTCGAGGAGGTCCGCGCGCTCGCGGGGGGCATCTACCCGTCGCTCCTCGCCGATCGGGGGATCGTTGAGGCGCTTCGGTCCGCCGCGGGGCGGGCTCCAGTCCCGATGACGATCGACGGCGACGGCGTCGGCCGCTATGCCCCGGAGCTCGAGAGCGCCGTCTACTTCTGCTGCCTCGAGGCCATCCAGAATGCCGCGAAGCATGCCGAGGGCGCCAGCGCCGTCTCGATCACGATCGCGGACGACGGTGCCGTCCGCTTCGCCGTCCGGGACGACGGCATCGGGTTCGACATCGAGAGCGCCGGTCGGGGCCGAGGCCTGACGAACATGCACGACCGTCTCGCCGCCGTAGGCGGCGAGCTGACGATCGAGTCGGCACCGGGAGAGGGCACCAGCGTCCTCGGCGTGATTCCTGGGTCTCGATTCGGCTAGCGGTTCACCGAACGCTGGCCGAGCGTCCCGACGTGCATCCAATGCCTTCCGTGACGCACCCAGCTAGGCGTCGCGGGCGTTCTCCGCGACGGTCGCGCCGGAAGACACCGCCCGCCGGACGCGTTCACCCGGGTGAACGCGCCCGGCCAACGGCTAGCCGTCGAGGACCTGCTGCTTCTGCTGCGCAAACTCCTCTTCGGTGAGGGCTCCGGAGTCCCGGAGCTCCGCGAGCTTCTGGATGTCCGCGGTCTTCTCGTCCATGGTCCGCCCCGCAGGCTCCTCCGCAGGCGGTTCGGCGTACTGCTGCTGGTCGGCCTGCGCCTGTTCGTCCGCGACCTTGTTCGCGTGATGGCCGGCCAGCATGGCTCCGCCGACAACCGCTCGGCGTCTCATGCGACGTCTGGGTCCTGGCATTGACCTACCTCCTTCTGTCGATGTTCATGACGTTGCGTTTGCGGTCTGGAGCTTGCTCCCAAGGCCCTCGATGATCAGACCGGCTCCGCTCGTGACTGCTTCCTTGGCGTTGCCGTTCTGCAGCGAGCCGCCGACTGTGCCTGCCGTCTGGACCAGAGTGGCGACGGCGCCCTTGAGCGCCTCCCGCTTGCCCGGGTCCTGAAGCATCTGCCCGACGATGAGGAGGAACTGGTCGATCCCGGGCTTTACCTGCCCTGACGAGAGCAGAGGGCCTCCGAAGCCCTGCAGCCCTTCGACCGCCTCCTGGACGTTGCCCGCCACGGCCCGGCTCTTGAGCTTGTCCCCGAAGATGCCGGCGAACATCGCAGCCGACATCGCGGCGGCCCCCTGCAGCGCCTCGGTCGGGCTGGCCTTGCCGCTCTGGACGTCCTTCGCCCCGAGCCGGGAGGACACAGCATCGATGAACAGTCCGGTCGCCTGCGCGGTCATCTGCTGGACGTCCGGCTTTTGGAGCTCGGCCCCGAGGGTGCCTGCAACCTCGACCATCGAACCGGCTGCGGCCTTGAAGTCGTGGCGCTCCTTCGCGTCCTTCAGGGCCGGGAGGGCTTCCTGTACGGCCGCCTGCGCCCCTTCGCGGACGGCGTCGGAGCGCCAGGCCGCTTCACGGACCATCGACGTGATCGTGGTGAGCGCAGCCTTTGCCTGCTCTGCCTGCGCCGCGTTGGGCACCACCTGGCCGAGCAGTCCGTAGCCGAGCAGCTGGGCGCCGTCGGTCAGCGTGCGGATCGCATGCGTCACGTCGCCCGCCGCCTTGCCGAACTGCTGCGCGCCGATGAGCGCCGACAGCGGGATGTCCGTCGTCATCAGGTCGCCGAACGCTTCGCTGAAGTCCTCGATCGTGTGCCGCTGCACGTCGGCCGGGGTGAAAACCGGGCCCCCGATCTCGGTCGCCTGGATCTCGGCGCTCAGGAGGTCATTCTTCGAATACTGCGGGGTCGGGACGCGGAACGAGGTTGGGATCTCGCCGCCGAACATGGCACGGAATTCCGACGGGGCGAAGGACCGGGTCGACCTCATGTTGGCCGAGTCGGAGACAGCCCAGTCGCGCGTCCAGACCGCGTCCTTCGTCACGTTGACGACGACGCCGTCGGGGGCGCCGAAGCAGAACAACCCCTGCCAGTGCTGCCGGATGCCCGCCAGGCACTCGCTCACGAGGTCGCGATCGAAGGCCATGTGGGTGACCATGCCGATGCGGGGATTGACCTGGTCGATCATGTAGCCCGTTGCGTAGTGGTCGGTGTGCACGAGGTCGATCGTCGAGTTGTAGATCGCCGCCGGAATGCCGGTCTTCCGCTCCATGGTGGCCCCGAGATCCGGCTGCAGCTCCGTCACGAAGACGTCGACGCCCTGCGCGTACTCCACCGTGTTCGTGTCGGGCCGGCCGTCGCCCGTCCACACGAAACTGAGGCCGTTCCAGTCGAGGCGGTAGGCGGACGCGCCGTCCATGTTGTGCGAGCGGCGCCAGTGCCGGACCGTGACACCGTTCTTGTCGTAGCAGATGCCGTTGTCGTCGGTGTAGTCGAATTCGTTGACCTCGACCTCGTAGCCGTCACCGATCGGGCTCGCGTTGAACGACTTCGTGTGCCAGTGGGTCATCCTCTTCATGCCGTCGATCATGTGGCCGATGCCTTCGTCCTTCGTGCGGCCCGAAGGCCCGTGCACGCGGAGCGGAGTCCACCGCCCCGCCCAGGGGGCGAAGCAGAAGAGGTAGGGCAGCTCGCCGTAGTGGTCCACGTGGAGGTGGGTGAAGAAGATGTCGTTGATGGTCTGCAGCGGCACCTGCGCCGCCAGGATGTTCCGCAGGCTCCCTGGACCGAAGTCGAAGAAGAAGCGGTCGCCGTTCCCGAGCTCGACGCAGATGCAGGTCGCCGCCTGGTCGCGCTTCGGGGGGAACGGGCAAGAGCCCATGAACGTGATCCGCATTTCGTCCGGCCCGATCTCCTCCGACGTCGGAAAGAACGTGCTGTTGCTGTTCAGGTACGGCGTCGGCTTGAAGTAGGGCGGTATCGAGATGCCCTGGCCGCCCCCACCGCCATACGGGCTCGCCGGCGGCGGGGACGCAGCCGACGTCTTCTTCGCCGCCGCGCGCGGAGCTGCGGCCTTGCTCGCCGCCGGCTTCTTCGCAGCCGCCTTGCGCGCGGCCGGTTTCTTCGCGGCCGCCTTACCTGTCGCCTTGCTGCTTGTCGTTCGCTTTCGTGCCAACGTCCGTCGACCTCCTTCGTTTCTCCTTGGTGGTTCTCAGGCGGGGGCTAGACAGCTCTCGAATTTCGCGTGCAGATCGTGCTCGTCGATGCCGCCCTGGGCCCCGATGGCCACGATGCGCGTGCGTCGGGGGCGATCGCCCCACTCGTCGGTCAGCTCGACGTCGACCCGTTTCCCGACCACCTGCAACACCGCGCGCCGGTCGGGCGATTCGCTCGCGTGCACGACGCCCTTGGCGCGGTAAACGCTCGCGGGCAGCTTGGACGCCGCCTCGCGGAGCCTCTCGAGCGAGAGCGGCAACGCCGTCTCGTAGCTCCAGGTACTGAACTCGGTCGCGTGGTCGTGATGGTGCTCGTGGCCGTGTGCGTCGAGCTCGACGCGGTCCGGGTCGAAGCGATTCACCGACAGGAGCACCTCGTTCGGGACGTCGCAGTAGCTCGCCTGGACCAGCCGGTAGCGGTGGAAGTGGTCGTCCAGCCAGGCGTGGATTCGTTCGAGCTCGGCGCTCCCGACGAGGTCGACCTTGTTCAGGATCAGCATGTCGGCGCAGGCGATCTGCCAGAGCTTGAGCCGCTCGGCCTCGGGCGTCTCGAACACCTGCTCCGCGTCGACGACGCAGGTGATGCTGTCGAGCCGGATCCGGTCGCGCAGCTTCTCCATCGAGAACGTGACCATCAGGCCCGCGGGATCCGCGACACCGCTCGCCTCGAGTAGGACGCACTCGGGCCGCTCGGGACGGTCGATCGTCGCAAGCACCGTCTCGATCAGGTCGTCCCGGATCGTGCAGCAGACACAGCCGTTCGCGAGGCTGACCACATCGCTCTCCACGCCGATGACGAGCTCCGCGTCGATGTTGACCGAGCCGAAGTCGTTGACGAGCACCGCGACCCGCAGGCCGTGGTTCTCACTCAGGATCCGGTTGAGCAGCGTCGTCTTGCCCGCGCCGAGAAATCCGGTGAGGACGGTGAGCGGGACCGGCTCGCCGCCGGCTTGGCGCTCGTGATCGACAAGTTCCATCCCGCGGGATTCTGGGGTCGGCAGGACGAGGAGTCTTCACCCGGCGGCGCAGGTCACCCGGGTGAAGCAGCCACGGGAGGCGCGACAGGCGGCCGGTTGCTGCGCGCTCCGGATCGCGATTCACCCGGGTGAACGAGGCCATCGGGTGGCGATGGCCGCGCGCGCTCGCACAGAATCGTGAACGCGGGCGCCTTCGTTCAGCGAGCGCAGGCGCCCGTCCCCACAACAACACAGGACTAATGACGCTCGCGGTGGTCACGGCCAGGAGATCGGGTTGCTACTCGAGAGATGGATCCCGAAGGCGGTCGCGAAGCCGCGCGTCGCGATCACTCCGGTCAGCTTGCCCCCAATGCTTGTACGCGTCGGGCAGCATCGTGTCCGCGAGCATCGTGAGGATCGCGCCGACGGCGAAGGTCTGGACGAAGGCCACCGTGCCGTCGGACGCGTCCTCGAGGAGGCCGTAGCCGGGCGCGGGGTCTGGGGCGGCTCGGCTAAAAAGACTGGGCCGGGACCTGTTCGAGCCGGTGGTTTTGCGGCGGCAAAGGGAACCCGCGCCGCGCCCAGCCGCAGATTTGCGGGTTCGCTCCCATTTATGCCGCCGATTCGGTTAGACGCTGTCTCTATCGCGGTGAGCGCGTGGTAGCCGAGCGGTCGCGAGTACCCCTTCGGTCCTCGGTGTCGAGACCTGTTCCCTATCTCGGTGCCTGAAACCGATTTGCCCCGTGTGCTCTGTATTGGTTTGGTCACGCGGCTAGAGCCGCTTCCGCCGCGTCAGCGAACGCTAAGTACGCGACCGCGCGGCCCATACCGCCACGGCCCGGCCGGTCTGACGTCGTGCCAGGAGCTGACGGGGACGAACTCGTCGTCGACGACGAATCCGCCTTCGACCTTGACGACCTCAGCCACGGCGAATCGTGAGCGGCCCGCCGGCCGACGCGGCGGCGCGCTCGAGCCGGGGCTCGACCGTCGCGGCCACGTCCTGAGTCTACGACCGGGACAACAGTGGGTTTCTTTCGGTGAGAGGTGCCACCGCGCCAGCCTTAGCGTCCACCCATTTCGCGTGCTCAGTGAACGAGCCGCTCGAGGAGGAGCAGGACGACACCAAGCATTCCCTGTACCGCGCCTAGGATGCCGGCACTAAGCCAGCTTCCGCCCGAGCGGCGGCCGGCGATAAATCCCCAGCCGGTGATCTGCAGAATCGCGGCAACGAGTGCCAGCACGGCGCCGGTCTCGCGCGACCACACGCCGGCCCAAGCGAGGGCGAGCAGGACGATCGGCAGGACGGCAGCTTGGACCAGCGGCCATTCCCGCCGCGCGATCACGAGGACCTCGCTAGACCGGAACTCTCCCCCGGCGGCAATCCTCTCGCCGATGACCTCCGACCATGCGTGGGCGAGCCAGAAAATCAGCATCGACCCCAACGCCGATGCCGTCATCTCGCGCGCGCTTGCGCCCGCGTCGAAGGCGGCGCCGACGACGGCCGCCACCAGGAACGATCCGTAGACAGCCGCTCCGAAACGGATCTCTCTCGGGTCCGTGATTGCCAATGGCGCGCCTCCTCTTCCGGAGCCGATCATCGCAGCCGTTCCCAGCCTCCGCGTCCGCAAGCCTTAGGGTCCAATCCATGTAGGACGAAGCCGCCGCGCTTCGGCGTCGTCTCCGTCCACTGGGAGCGGGGCGACCAGTCCGGCGTCCCGGCCAGCGTCGAGGACTGCAACTCGCTCGAAGCAGTGGCCGACGCGATGGGCGAGCTGTTCGAGCCCGACCGCTGGGTCAGCGTCGTCGGCATCACCGGCGCCGGTCTGCGACGTCGAGGAGGCCGAGATCCTGCGGCTGCTCGGCGCACGCTGCTACGACGTCGAGGAGACCGCGCGCTCGGGGAACGCGCTCATGGTGAAGGCGACGCGCGTCTAGAGCGGCGCGCGCAGGGGTGGGGGACCTCCCCTCCCCCGGCCGAGTCCCCCGGCGGGTCACCCCAGCTCAGCGGTGGATTACAAGGGGGCCGGGGCGATACGAATGCATTTCCCGCTGAACGCCGGGACCTCGGCCTAATGGCCCGCACCGCAGGCGAGATCGGGAGTCGGAACATGCGTCGCCGGCCAGCAATTCGGGGGGCCTGAGCGCCCATCCGGGACGATCCCCGGGCAGTGCGGATGATCGTCCATCGGCGTGAGAAGGCCCGACAACCGCCGATCGACGGTTTGAACCCATTTGGGCGTCCTCACCCGTCTCCGAGCTCGTCACATCTTAGGGAGTCGGGCGCCTCGTCTTCCCTAGCCCGAGTGTCTAGGCGTCGGGCCGCCTGGGAAATCCGAGGCCGCCCGGCTCGTTCATCTTTCCTTAGCGGCTAGTTGGAGCTGCGGCGAGCTCGTCGGCCTCCATTCTCGCGAGTGAGGCATCAAGGACTGCGTACTCGGCCTCCTCGATCGCCGCGTACGCGTAGTCGATGGCAAAGGTGGCATCGTCTTCGGCGTTGTCGGCCCTCGTCTGTGCTCGACCCACGTCGTGCTCTGCCCGCCTTTCCTCGATGTCGGAGCGGATCTTCTCGATGTGCTCGTCCCACGAGCGCTGCACGTCGTGCCACCAGACGGACAGCTTGCCCTTCTTTGCGTCGGCCGTTGCGCGGAGCTTGTCGGCCTGTGCCTGAGCGGACGTGCGCGCGTTCTCGACATCGCGCTCGAGGTCGGCTCTGGCCTTTCCTTGTGCGGCTGCGGCGCGGTCCTCTGCCTCCTTGGCCCGAGCAGCCAGCTTCGTCAACTGATCCGATACGGCCATCTCAACCTCCTAGCTTGCGGCTCTTTGCCAGGTCATCGAATGGATAGGAGCGGTCCCGTTTGGGCTGCTGAGGTGCGTCCTGAAATGGGCACCTCCCTTCTCCGATAATGGAAGCACCCCTGCGGCGCCCGTCCGGACGTGGCTCGTAGACATCATCAGGACGTCACGCGCATGTGTCAAGACGTTGCGCGTCAGGTGGGGACTGGGGTCGTGGTCGAGCACGCCCGCGTCGATCGGCGTCGCCGCCGCGCGCGCCGATGCCTGCGCCGGCGCGGGAGGGACCTCAGCGAGCCGGGGCGGACGCTCGGTTGCCGCCAATGCACCGAGCGCGGCGGCGGGACGAGTAAGTGATCCCTCGCATGAGGGATAGCCGGATTTGGCAGGACAACGGATGCTGCAGCCGTGCGAACACCCATACCGATTTCGCGCTCGAGATCATCGTCCTTCTCGCGATGTACTTACTCATCAGTTGGTTCGCAGGAGCCGACGCCATCCTCTTTGCTGCACCCGTTTTCATCGTCGGCTGGTTCTTCGGCTGGCTCGAAGCCAAGCAACCGAGTCGTTAGTCCGGACTACGAAACGAAGCGCCGGCGAGAGAGCCAGCCAAGGAGCGCACCGAGCACGACCCCGGCCTCAGGTGCAAAGGGAACATCGGTGGTCAGACTGACGACAATGCCTAGCGCCAAGCCCAGCACGGCTCCGAGCGCGATGGCGGCTCCGACGCTCACATGCGCGAGTGTATGACGGCTACTCGCTAAGCAGCGTGGATCAATAGGGCGTAACCAGAGTTCTCGCGAGAGGGCACGAGCGCCTAGGCCTCGCGGTCGTCGCTCAGGAAGAACGTGGCGAACGCGCCTGTCACGCCGGCCACGAAGAGCACGCCACAGATCTCGAACAGGATGTTCAGGACGCGCCCGCCGGTGGTCAACGGGTTCTTCAGCGAAGAGGAGACGGTCAGCAGCTGTACCGTCGTGAAGTAGAGCGCGTCGAAGACCGTCTTGATCTCGGTTCCCGGAGCATGCCGTTCCAAGAAATAGATCGCGACCGTGCCGACGAGTGCGACCAAGGAGGTTGAAGCGACGAGGAATGTGAAGCGGGCGACGAGCAGGCGATGTCGCTGCTGCCACGAGAAAATGCGCCGCCACTCCTGGGGAAGCGAGAACACATGCTGAGTCTCACGCCGGGTGCGGACGACCGTTCAGGGGCAAAGCAGAGCGGACGAGATCCCTGACACGAGCGCGATGCCGATCCAGAAGCCGATGATCGGCGCATGCTTCCAGCCGGCCGCAGCAAAGCCGGTCGACGATCCGATCGCCTCGGGCAGGTTGCGTCCCCAGCAAGCAGATTCACCCGGGTGAAGCGGCGCCTCCACCTGGTTGTCGAGGTCGACCGCCAGCAGTCAGCCAGGTGAGTCGATAGGGCCCGGAGCAGCGAGCCTGTCGCCTTCGTCGGCGAGGAAGAGCAGGGCGGCCTTGACACGCTTGCTGACGTCCTCGGCGTCGGTGAGCCCGAGCTTCAGGAAAATCGAGTTGATGTGCTTCTCGACTGCCCGCTTCGTGAGGACCAGCGACTCACTGATAGCACGGTTGCTCTTGCCTTGGGCGATCGCGGCGAGAACCTCGACCTCGCGTGGAGTGAGCTCGGTCAGCGGTGACGCGGCGGACCGGGACCGGGACGCCACGAGGACATCCACGACGCTGGGATCGATTACCGAACCCCCCTCGGCGACTGTCTCGATCGCCGTTACGAGCTGCGCTCGATCGTGTACGCGCTCCTTGAGCATGTAGCCGCGACTTTGCGATCCGAGCTCGAGAAGTGCCAGCGCATAGCTCGGATCCGTGTACTGACTGAGCACGATGACACCGACTTCGGGATGGGTCCGCCGGAGGAGAGTTGCGGCCTGGATGCCTTCATCGGTCTGCGTGGGTGGCATGCGGATATCCGTCACGACCACGTCCGGACTCCCAGTCTCAACCGCCTTGAGGAGGGATGGCAGGTCCGCGCACGAGGCCACGACCTCGATCTCGGTCTCAGTCGCGAGGACTTGTTCCAGACCTTCTCGGACGAACAGGTTGTCGTCCGCAAGCGCCACCCGGGTCGGCACACGACAATGATATGCCGGGAACTGCGCGCCGACCGTTGCCTTTCTCGACGACGCCTCACGGAGACAAATGAGCGGGGGTCAGCAGGGTCGAGTCCCGCGACCTGGCATGCAATGGAGATGGTTGTTCCTTTCTCGGATGGGGCGACTCGGTGGCGTTAGCAGGCGGTTTGGTCATGGCTGAATCTCGTCGTCCGTCGGGTTCACGCTCACGATCTCGACGCCGAGCGTTGTCAGCCAGCTCATCACTCCCTGGAGCTGCGACTGGTCGACGAGGTCTCCGGTCAGCACGGACTCGTCTCCAGCATCCTCAACGTTCATTCCTTCGAGCGGTCCCACGAGCGGCTGGGCGAGCTCGCCCCGGATGACGATCTGGTACCGGACCCGGCTCTGTCCCGTGCGGCCGGCGAATCGCTTCGACCTCTGTTCGGACTCCCGGTCGGCCACCTCAGGTCACCCGCGTCAGCAGTGCATCCGTTGAGACGTGGCCGTTCCGGGTGTAGCTATTCGTGTCTGCGCTTGCTCCTGAGACTCTGCTTTCTCCAGCCCCGCCGCCGCGTTGAACCAATCGAAGAGGACGAACGAAACCAGAGCCATCATCGCCACCGGCCACGAGTACACGACGAATACTCTGAACCACTCCATCCGGCCACTCCTCTCTCGGTCGGCACGGCTTGTCGGTTGTCATGAGGTTCCTACAACCTCGTAGACCGCGCATCACCCGCTCCTCGGATTCACCCAGGTGAACGGCTCGAGGAGGCCACGGGGCAGGTGGCCTCCTCACCTACTCCTGATCAACGTCCAGGGCCTGGACGACCGGGGCCGCCTGGACCGGGGCCCGGACGACCGGGGCCGCCTGGACCGGGGCCCGGACCGCCGGGGCCGCCTGGGCCGGGGCCCGGACCGCCGGGGCCGCCTGGGCCGGGGCCTGGACGACCGGGGCCGCCTGGGCCGGGGCGGGGTCTCGGGCGAGCCTCTCTCACCATGCGAACACCTCCGTGGTCTCGACTGTTGTTCTCGGCCTGCGCATCGAGGCGAGCCGGTGGGGAACGGCTCGGTGACACCGGCTGACGGTGTCGACTCGGAGGATCGCGCGACCGCCACACGCGCGCATCGCCCGCCGAGCGTGTTCACCCGGGTGAACTCGGGTCGTGGGCGATGAAGCGCGATTTCTCGGGCGCTAGCGTCGCCCTGGGTTGGGCATTTCAGGCCTCGTCACGATTGCGCTCCTCGTCCTCGCGTACGCGGCGGTTTCGCGAAAGCTCTCGGGGTCGGCGATCACCGCTGCGATGGTGTTCGTCGCCGGCGGCATCTTGGCGAGCGACAAGGCCCTCGGCTGGCTCGACCCGGGGATAGACAGCGAATCCGTCCGCTGGATCGCCGAGGCGACGCTGACGGTCGTGCTTTTCTCGGACGCGTCACGGATCAACCTCGGAGCGCTGCGCCGGGAGTACGTCGTGCCTCTTCGACTGCTCGCGATCGGGCTGCCGCTGACCATCGTTGCCGGCGCTCTCGCGGGTGTTGCCGTATTCGCAGAGCTCGCGCTCATCGAGGCCGTCCTGCTGGCGATCGTGCTGGCCCCGACGGACGCCGCGCTGGGGCAAGCGGTCGTCACCGATCCCCGCGTTCCTTCACGCGTCCGTCAAGGGCTCAACGTCGAGAGCGGGCTCAACGACGGCATCTGCGTGCCTCTGCTCCTAATCGCGATCGCGATTGCCGAGGCGCAGGAGGGCGCGATCGGAAACGGCGCGGCGTTCGAGCTCGTGCTCGAGGAGATCGGCTACGGATGCATCGGGGGCGTGATTGCGGGACTCGCAGCCGCCGCCGTCGTCAGGCTGGGCGTCCCGCGTCGCCTCGTCGACGAGGTCTGGCTCCAGGTCGTCCCAGTCGCCGGGGCCGCGCTCGCCTACGGCCTGGCCGTGTGGATGCACGGCAGCGGGTTCATCGCCGCCTTCGTCGCGGGTGCCGTCTTCGGCGGGCTGCGTAGCGAGGTCGGGGGCGAGGTAACACTCTTCCTCGAAGAGTTGGGCGGACTGCTCGGCGCAGCCACGTTCATCCTCTTCGGCGCCGTCATGCTCGTGCCCATGCTCGACGACCTTTCCGCCGAGATCGTCCTGTATTCGCTTCTCAGCCTGACGCTCGTTCGCATGGTTCCCGTGGGGCTGGCGATGCTCCGATCCGGTGCCAGGCGACCGACGGTCGCCTTCCTCGGCTGGTTCGGGCCGCGAGGACTGGCGTCGATCGTGTTCGCGGTGATCCTCGTCGAGGATGCCACCCTCGCCCACGAATCGCTCCTGCTGAACACCATCTTTCTCACGATCGGCCTCTCGGTCCTTCTGCACGGCCTGACAGCAGCCCCACTCGCGGGGCGCTACGCAGCGTGGTTCGCGGCCCACCCGCGCGACGCAGTCCCCCCATTCGAGAGTGCGCCGGCTCCCGAACACCGCCCGCGCCGCTGGGCCGCTGGGCTGCGGCATGAGCATCGGGATGTCGAGGCAACTGCGCCGGCCGCTCCAGCCTCGTCCGGTTCCGAGTAGACGGGTCTGAGAGAGCAAGATTTCCGTGGCCCACTCGTGGCCCAAACGTCGATTGGACGATTGGCTCAACCATGCGGCGCCGGGCTGACTCTTGAGTCAAAAATCCCTGCAAATGAGTCCGTTCAGAGGGGTTCGTCGCCAAGCGTAGGGGTGCCCGACTTGGCCTGTCACGCCGGAGGTCGCGGGTTCGAGTCCCGTCGCTCCCGTCTCTCGTTCTCCCTGCTAGCGGCCGCTTTCTAGACTCCCGTCTCGCGGTCGCCCTCGGCCGGCCGGTGTAAGTCCGATCTAGGGTTTGCTTGCGGTCACGATGTGCGCGTCCATCGGCATGACAATTTCGCCTGAAGGAACCACGAACTCTGCAAGTGCATTCTCTGATTCCGCAGCGAGAGTTGCCATGGCGTCGTCGCTGAGCATGTCAGCCAGGGGCGACCCTTTGACCTCGATGCGTATGAATTCCTTTACCGACGGAAACCGGATCGAACCCTCATGGAGAGTGACGTTGGCTCCCGAGATGCCGCCGTCGACACAGAGCTTGGCAAGCTCTGAGCGATCGCCGAGGACGAAGGGCGCTGCCAGCACGTTTGCGGCCTCTCCTCCGCATTGTCGGATCGCGATGTCCACAAGTATCTGGTAGCCAGGGGCGCGACCGAGAGGCGCCCAGGCCGCGATCGCAAGGCGTCCTCCTGACGCGAGAGTACGCCACATCTCGCTCAGGGAGGTGACGCGTTCGGGGAAGTACATGAGCGCGAACTGGCTGACTACGACGTCGAAACTCGCATCCTCGAAAGGAAGAGATGCCGCATCGCCCTGTCGCCATTCGATTTTCGGCTCAGTTCGCGCTGCGACCGCCAGCATCCCCTCATTGAGATCGAGGCCAACAACCTGACCCTCTCGCCCGACCCGCCTAACGGCCTCGCGTGCGAGCACGCCTGTCCCGCAGCCAACGTCGAGAACTCTGTCACCCGTCCTGATTCCAGCGGCGTCAGCGACCGCGACAAGCCCAAGCGCCGAAGATCGCAGGTACGAAGCAGGATTCGTAGACCTCGGCAGCATCCGTTGAGACCTGCCAGCGCTCGGGCTCGGTCACGGCATCACTCCAGCTATTTGCGGAGCCATGGTCGAGACCGGCGACGTTTCCTCCGAGCCATGTCGGCACTCTAGGCGCGACGCGCATCGGATCACCGGCGTCGCCGTGCGCATCGCCGAGGGCCTGCCCTCCCTCATCGTGCGCCGGCCGACGTCCGAATTCAGCGCAACTTCTTCAGGGCACGTCCGAGTGCCTGGCCGCCCGCGAGCACTGGCTCGAACAGGTCGCCGTGCTGTTCGACCCGCTCGAGCGCCTCGCGCATCCCGAAGCGGCGCGGAGTCACGTCCTCTGTTAGCTCGTCCCAGCGAAGCGGCGTCGAGACCGGCGCGCCCGGCTTCGGCCGCACCGAGTAGACCGAGGCGATCGTCTTCCCCCGCGCGTTCTGACGGTGGTCGACGAGCACGCCCTCGCGCTTGCGCTTCAGCCATTCGGTCGTGACCAGCCCTGGGTGCCGCTCCTCGAGCCCGCGCGCCAGGCGCTCCGCGAACGTGTAGGTCTGCTCGAAGGTCGCTCGGCGCGCAATCGGGACGAGCACGTGAATCCCGTCGGCGCCGCTCGTCTTGACGTAGGACTCGAGCTCGAGCCGCTCGACCTCCTCGCGGATCAGGTGAGCGACGCGGATCGCGAGCGCGAAGCCGCCGTCGGGAGGGTCGAGGTCGAAGAGCACGAAGTCCGGGCGGTCCGGCTTGTCGACGCGCGAGTACCAAGCGTTCATGTCGATGCAGTTCATCTGCACCATCCAGAGCACCGCCTCCGGCGAGTTGACGAGCGGGAAGTCGACAAGCCGCGACTCGCCCTCGCGCGGGTAGGTGCGGAAGGTGCGCGTCGGGATCCAGGAGGGCATCCCCTTCGGCGCCTGCTTCTGGAAGTACGACTCCCCGGCCACCCCGTAGGGCGAGCGCTTCATCGTGAACGGCCGATTGCGCAGGTGCGGGACGAGCACCGGCGCGATCGCGCGGTAGTACTCGAACAGGTCCTGCTTCGTGATCCCTTCGTCGGGGAACAGGACACGTTCCGGGCTCGAGAGGCGGACCGACCGCGGCGCCACGCAGCGGGTTGTACCTGTCCGGTGGTGCGCATGTCGACGCGCGCAGGATCGGACGCCGACTGGTACGTCCCCGTCTCTCGAACTACCTGCACAGCGGTCGCTTTTCCGTCGCGTCGGGCTGACCGGCGCCTGGCGGCGACGCCTACACCACGCCAGATCGCGCGAAATTGCGATCATCTCGGCGAAAAGTGGGCCAGCTGATCGCGATAGGAACCTATGGGACGCGGGACGAGGCGGAGGTCGTTCAGGGTCTGCTCGCGACGGCGGGGATCGAGTCGTCGATCAGAGCAGACGATGCGGGCGGCGCCTTTCCGTTCGTGCTTTCGGGTGGGGCGCAGGTGCTCGTTGACGAGAGCGACGCCACAGCGGCCTCGGAGCTCCTCGCAAACAGAACCGACGCGACTGACTGACGCGACCAAGACGGAGGCGTCCGTCGGAGGGACGGCAGCTCACTGACCCTGGAGGGCCGGCGAGCCGCGTTCGGCCTCGGGGGGTTCGGCGCGGCGATCCTCGTGCAGCTGGAGCCAAGGATTCGGGCGTTGGATCCCTGCGACTGGAAGAACTCGATCCGCCAGGTCAGCTGCCGGGCGACCCAAAGGCCGGTACCGAGTCCCGTTCGCGGGGCGAGCTAGCCCGCCGCGGGGACTGGGCTGCGCGAAGCCTCGCGCAGCTTGTTCAACGCTCCAACCTCGATCTGCCGAGCGCGCTCGGCCGTCAGCCCGAGCGCGCCGCCGATCTGGTTCAAGGTCTGCGCGCGCTCGCCCAGCCCGTAATGGGCCCGGAGTACGGCGCGCTCACGCTCGTCCAGCTGGTCGGCCAAGTCACGCAGCTCGCCGATCTCGAGGCCATCGAGCACCTGCTCGTACGCCTGCTCCGCAGCGGGATCGATGATCGTGTCCCCGACGGTAGCCGTGGTCTGGCCTTCCGCGCTCAGCTGCTCCTCCATGCCACGCGGTCTGCGCTCCGTCGCCTGCAGACTCTCGAGCTGCGCCACCGTAAACCCGGTCGCGCTGCTCAGCTCCTCGTTCGTCGGCTCGGTGCCGTGGGCCTGCAGGTGCTCACTCCGTGCTGTCCTGATCTGGGCGAGAGCTCGGACCGCGCGGTCAGACAGTGCCACGGGTCGGGTTAGATCCGCGACGAGCTCCTGCATCGCCTTGCGCACCCAGAACGAGGCGTAGGCCCAGAAAGGCGTGTTCAGCCTGGGGTTGTACCGCCGCGCAGCCAACAGCAAGCCGGCGACTCCCTCTTGGACGAGTTCCTGGCGTCCCACTCTCATGCCGCTGCAGAAGCCAAGCGCGAGGCCGGCGATAGCCGGTAGGAACGCCTCGACCAGCTTCCGGCTCGCGTCGGCGTCACCGGCTTCTGCTGCGACCACCAGGTCGCGCTCCTGCCGCGCGGTGAGTCGTTCGGCGTGGCTCACTGAACGGACCTGTCACGCCGTAGCTGCTGCGGTTGTTCAGCCACCACCGTTCCCAGGGTCGCGAGAGAGCAGTGATTGTTGCAACCCAGCTTGGGTTCGCGGCGTCGTCGGCTTATTGAGGTGAGGGTCAACAGCCATCTGACGAACTGAGGTCGACATGAGCAGCACCCAGGTAACCGTCGAAGACGCTACCGAGATCCGCTCCTTCCGCGTCGATGTGCCGGAAGAGCAACTGGTCGACCTCCGCCGACGCATCGCGGCGACCCGATGGCCCGAGAGTGAGACCGTCGCGGATCAGTCCCAGGGCGTCCCGCTCGACATGATCCAGAAGCTCGCGCGCCACTGGATGACCGACTACGACTGGCGCACGTGCGAGGCGAGCTTGAACGCGCTACCGCAGTTCATCACCGAGATCGACGGGCTCGACATTCACTTCATTCACGTTCGCTCGAAGCATGAAGACGCGCTGCCGCTCATCGTCAATCACGGCTGGCCCGGCTCGATCATCGAGCAGCTGAAGATCATCGACCGACTGACCGATCCCACGGCGCACGGTGGCGATGCGGAGGACGCGTTCCATGTGGTGATCCCGTCGATGCCGGGCTACGGGTTCTCTGGGAAGCCGACGAGCACCGGTTGGGGCACCGAGCGCATGGCTCGGGCCTGGGCAGAGCTGATGGAGCGTCTCGGCTACAGCAGCTACGTCGCCCAGGGCGGCGACTGGGGCGCGTTCGTCGTCGACCAGATGGGCTTGCAGGCACCTGCGGAATTGCTCGCCATCCACACGAACATGCCTGGCACGGTTCCGGATGACGTCGACAAGGCTTCCCTGGCCGGCGAGCCGCCACCGGCCGGTCTCTCAGCTGAGGAACGACGCGCCTACGAGCAGCTGATCAGAACCTACAAGCAAGTCGAGTACGCCGGGATGATGGCGGCGCGGCCGCAAACCTTGTATGGCATCGCGGACTCACCTGTCGGCCTGGCCGCCTGGCTGCTCGACCACAACGATGCCGACGGCCAGCCGGCCGCAGCAGTCGTCGAGGCGCTGGACCGGGCCACGAGCGCCACGGGCGAACTCACGCGTGACGAGGTCCTCGACAACATCACGCTCTACTGGCTGACGAACACCGGGGTCTCTGCGTCTCGCCTTTACTGGGAGTACAAGGGCGGCTTCTTCAACGCGAAGGGCGTGTCCATCCCCGTCGCTGTGACCGTCTTTCCCGGCGAGCAGTATCAGGCACCGCGCAGCTGGGCCGAGCAGGCCTACCCCAACCTCATCTACTTCAACGAAGTCGACAGGGGCGGTCACTTCGCCGCCTGGGAGCAGCCGCAGCTCTTCAGCGAGGAGCTCCGCGCGGCGTTCCGCTCACTGCGTTAGCAAAGGAGGACGTCATGAGTAGCACGGTCGAGACCGCAACCGAGATCCGGACCTTCGAACTCGAAATTCCAGAGGAGCAGATTGACGACTTGCGCCGGCGGATCGCGGCGACGCGCTGGCCCAGCAAGGAGCTCGTCGCGGATCGGTCGCAGGGCGTCCAGCTGGCGACGCTGCAGGAGCTCGCGCAATACTGGGTCGGCGACTACGACTTCGGGAGGCTCGAAGCGAGACTGAACGCGCTCCCGCAGTTCACGACCGAGATCGACGGGGTCGAGATCCACTTCATCCACGTGCGCTCTGAGCACGAGGACGCGTTGCCGCTGATCATGACGCACGGCTGGCCCGGCTCGGTCATCGAGCTGCTCGAGACCATCGGCCCGCTGACCGACCCGACCGCTCACGGCGGCACCCCCGGGGACGCATTCCACCTGGTGCTGCCGTCCTTGCCTGGCTACGGCTTCTCGGGCGAGCCGACCGAGCTCGGCTGGGACGCCGACCGCATCGCACGCGCGTGGGCGGAGCTGATGGACCGCCTCGGCTACACGCGCTACGTCGCCCAGGGGGGCGACGTGGGCGCCTACGTCACCGACGCGATGGGCCGCCAAGCGCCCGAGGGGCTGCTCGGCATCCACCTCAACGTGCTCACCGCGGCGGTCGCTCTCAAGGACCAACTGCCGGCGGAGTCCGAGCAGGAACGCGCGGCGCACGACGCGCTCGACCACGTTCTTGACGGACGGCTTCGCCATCGTCCTGGAGCAGTCCACCCGGCCGCAGACGATCGGCTACTCCCTGCTGGATTCACCCGTCGGGCTGGCGGCCTGGATGCTCGACCACGACACGGACAGCTACTACAAGTTCTCCCGCGCATTCGTCGACGGCGAGCCCGCGGGCAACCTCACCCGGGACAACATCGTCGACGACATCACGCTGTACTGGCTGACGGGCACCGGCGCCTCGGCCGCCCGGTGGTACTGGGAGTTCGGACGGGCCCAGGCCGCAGCCGCTGCGTCCGGCCAGGCTCCGCCGCCGGTCGCGGTTCCGGTCGGCTACACGAACTTCCCCGGCGAGGTCTTCCCTGCCCCGCGCAGCTGGGTCGAGGTGGTTTTCCCCGGCCTCGCCTACTTCAACGAGCCCGACAGGGGCGGCCACTTCGCCGCCTGGGAGGAGCCCGAGCTCTTCACGACCGAGGTGCGGGCTGCGTTCCGCTCGCTGCGATAGCAAAGGAGGAAGTTATGAGCACTGCTGTCGACACAACCACGGATATCCGCACCTTCCGCATCGACATCGCGGACGAGCAGATCGACGACCTCCGCCGGCGCATCGCCGCGACGCGGTGGCCGAGCAAGGAGCTCGTCGAGGATCGCTCCCAGGGCGTGCAGCTCGCTACGACCAAGGAGCTCGCCCGGTACTGGACGGAGGACTACGACTTCGGCCGGGTCGCGGCGAGGCTGAACGCGCTCCCGCAGTTCACGACCGAGATCGACGGGGTCGAGATCCACTTCATCCACGTGAGGTCGCCGCACGAGAACGCGTTGCCGCTGATTATGACGCACGGCTGGCCCGGCTCGGTCATCGAGCTGCTCGAGACCGTCGGCCCGCTCACCGACCCGACCGCGCATGGTGGACGCGCCGAGGACGCGTTCCACCTCGTGCTGCCGTCCCTGCCCGGCTACGGCTTCTCCGGCGAGCCGGCCGAGCTTGGCTGGAACGTCGGCCGCGTCGCGCAGGCCTGGGCGGAGCTGATGCACCGCCTCGGCTACACCCGTTATGTCGCCCAGGGCGGCGACGTGGGCGCCGCCGTCACCGACGCGATGGGACGGCAGGCACCCGAGGGCCTGCTCGGCATCCACACGAACTTGCTCGTGACGGTGCTGGCCGGCCCCCAGCCGGCGGAGTCCGAGCAGGAACGCGCGGCGGCGGACCAGCTCGCCACATTCAGGGAGAGCGGCTTCGGCTACTTCCTGGAGATGGCTACGCGGCCGCAGACGATCGGCTACGCCCTGCTGGATTCACCCGTCGCCCTCGCGGCCTGGATGCTCGACCACGACACCGACAGCTACAACAAGATCTCCCGCGCCTTCGTCGACGGCGAGCCCGCGGGCAATCTCACCCGGGACCACATCGTCGACAACATCACGCTGTACTGGCTGACGGGCACCGGGGCTTCGGCGGCTCGGTCGTACTGGGAGGACGGACAAGCCCTGGCTCAAGCACGCGCGTCCGGCCAGGCTCCTCCGGGGGTCTCGCTCCCGGTCGGCTTCACCACCTTCCCCGGCGAGATCTGGCGGACTCCGCGTAGCTGGGTGGAGAACTCGTACCCCAACGTCACCTACTTCAACGAGGTCGACAAGGGCGGCCATTTCGCCGCCTGGGAAGAGCCGGAGCTCTTCTCCACCGAGGTGCGCGCCGCCTTCAGGTCACTGCGTTTTTCGTGAGCGACTTGCCCGTCGAGGGTCACCTGCCCGGCTTCGACGGTGCGACCGGGTGGCTGAACTCCCCGCCGCTCACCGCGGCTGGCCTCCAGGGAAAGGTCGTCCTGACCGACTTCTGGACCTACACCTGCATCAACTGGCTCCGCACGCTGGGCTATGTCCGTGCCTGGGCCGAGAAGTACGAGGATCAGGGCCTCGTCGTGGTGGGCGTCCACACGCCGGAGTTCCCGTTCGAGCGCGACGTCGACAACGTTCGCCAGGCCGCGAAGGACATGCGGGTGGAGTATCCGATCGCGCTCGACCCCGACTACGCGGTTTGGCGCGCTTTCGACAACCACTACTGGCCGGCCGTCTACATCGCCGACGCGGAAGGACGAATCCGGCACCACCAGTTCGGCGAGGGTGGTTACGCAGAGTGCGAACGGGTCATTCAGCAGTTGCTGCGCGAAGCCGGCCGCGACGGCGTCGGCGACGACCTCGTCTCCGTCGCCGACGATGGCTTGGAGGCTCAAGCCGACTGGGCGAGCCTGGAGTCGCCCGAGACGTACCTGGGTTACGAGCAAGCGCAGAACTTCGCGTCCCCGGGTGGTGCCGAGCTCGACCGATCTCACGCCTATGCCGCGCCGGGTTCCTTGAGGCTCAACCAGTGGGCGCTGTCGGGTGACTGGACCGTCGAGAGAGGGGCGGCCGTGCTGAGCCGAGCCGACGGGGGGATCGCGTTCCGCTTCCACGCCAGGGACGTCCATCTCGTCATGGGACCGCCGTCGCGAGACACGTCCGTGCCCTTCCGCGTGCTCGTCGATGGGGAACCCCCCGGCACCGCCCACGGCCTCGACGTCGACGAACAGGGTCACGGAACGGTGGACCAGCAACGGCTCTATCAGCTGATTCGCGAACAGCGGTCGATCGCCGACCGCACCTTCGAGATCACCTTCCTCGAGCCGGGTGTCGAGGCCTACGCGTTCACGTTCGGCTAGGGAGATACGAGCAGCCGCGAAAATGACGCCGCCGACTCCCGGCGGGCTCAAAGGTCATGAGCACTGACTCCTTCAGGTCGTTGATGACGATTCCGGTCGTCGGCGCGCCGTTGTCAGGAGGCCCGTCGACGCCGGAGCTCGCGGCAGCAGTATCCGAGGCCGGCGGCTTCGGTTTCATCGCCGCCGGTTACAAGACGGTCGACGAGGTCCGTCGGGAGATCGAGCAGGTGCGGGCGACAACCCAGCGGCCGTTCGGCGTCAACCTCTTCTTCCCGACGCAGCTGGCGGCAGACGAGGCAGCGGTTGACCGAGTACACAGAGAGGCTCGCCGGAGAGGCCGAACGCTACGGCGTCCCGTGCGGAAAACCGCGCTGGAGCGACGACGACTGGGAGGGAAAGCTCGAGCTCGTCGCGCGCGAGAGGCCGGCTGTCGCCTCGTTCACCTTCGGTTGCCCCGACCGCGCGATCGTCGCGCGCCTACAAGCCAACGGAACTGCTGTCTGGTGCACGGTCACGCGACCTACGGAGGCGAAGGTCGCGGCCGCAGCCGGCGTCGACGCGCTCGTCGTCCAGGGATCAGAGGCGGGCGGTCACCAAGCCTCGTTCGACGACACCGACGCGGCGCCCGTCGACCTCCTCCCCCTGCTCCAGCTCGTGCGCGACGCGACCGATCTGCCGCTCGTCGGCGCGGGCGGGATCGCCAACGGCGAGGGAGTCGCCCGCGTGATCGCGGCGGGCGCGTCGGCGGCGCAGATCGGGAGCGGTCTGATGCTGACACCGGAGGCCGGAACCAGCGCGCCGCACCGCGCGGCGTTCGCCGGCGATGCGCCGACCGCGCTGACACGCGCCTTCACGGGCCGCCGCGCCCGGGGGATCGTCAACCGGTTCATGCGCGACCACGACGCCGCGGCGCCGAAGGCATACCCGCACATCCACTACGTGACCGCGCCGCTTCGCGCAGCGGCGCGCGCCGCCGGAGACGCCGATGGAATCAACCTGTGGGCCGGGCAGGCGTACCCGCTGGCCGAGGCCGCGCCTGCCGCAGATCTCGTCGCACGCTGGGGCGCGGAAGCAGGCGCGGCACTTCAACGATGAGACGCGCTCGTCCGCCTAGCCGACGTTCAGGCGCTCCTCGGCAAGAACATCGGCGGCTGCCGCTGTCGAGATGCCTTGCCCGTCGGCCCGCTCGTAGATCTGCCGTAGCGTCTCGCCGATCCGCGCCAGCGCCGTGTCCAGCTCGGATCTGCGTCCAGCCGAGCTGCTCGAGACCGACGATCGCGATCGCGCCGCCAGCGTTGATGACGTAGTCCGGCGCATAGAGGATCCCACGCGCGTGCAGCAGTTCGGCTGCTTCCGGCTCTGCCAGCTGGTTGTTCGCCGAACCGGCGACGATCCGGCAACGAAGCCGGGGCACGGTGTCCACGCTCAGGACACCGCCGACCGCACAGGGCGCGTAGACGTCGCAGTCGGTCTCGAAGAGTTGGTCGACGGGCAATGCCGCGCCGCCCACGCGCGCGGCAACGGCGTCGGCGCGCTCTGGATCGATGTCGGCAACCAGGACCGTGGCACCGGCGTTCGCCTAGCTGGTCTGCGAGCGGCGAGCCGACCCCGCCAGCACCCTGGACGAGGACACTTCGCCCTTCGAGGTCATCGGATCCGAACACGTGCGCAAGGCTGACGCGGATGCCGTGGTAGACGCCAACCGCAGTCGGCACGGCAGGACTCCCCGAGCCGCCGGCCTCGACCGATCGACCATAGACGTACTCGGTTCGCTCGCCGATGACGTCCATGTCCGCCTCACCGGTGTTCATGTCCGAGCTCGTCCGGTAGCTGCCGCCCAACGATGCGACGAGATCGGCATAGCGCAGGAGCAACCCGCGACGCTCCTCCCCGCTCGGGATCTCCGGAACCGCGAGTACCGCCTTGCCGCCGCCGAACGGAAGTCCTGCGACCGCCAGCTTCCGCGTCATCCCGGCCGACAGGCGCATCGCATCCAGCAGCCCTTCAGCCGGCGTCTCGTACACCCGCATGCGCGTGCCGCCTCCCGCGGGACCGAGGCGCGTCGAATGGAGGCAGACGAAGATCCATGCACCGCTCTCCCGGTCGCGCTGTATGACCGCCGTTTCCCCGTCCCAGGTCTCGAGCAGCTCTTCGAACGTCGGCACGCGGCTTCGATTCGATCACAAGCATCGCTTGACCGGCGCCAGCAGCCGATATCTTAGTTATATTCAGATTCTGAATGGCTATCAGTTCAAACTCGAAGGGCAGCCGCGATGAGCCCGCGTGACGTTGCGGATGCACCATGGACGGCCGCCGATGTCGCCGACCTGTCGGGGCGGACTGCTGTTGTGACCGGCGCCAGTAGCGGCCTGGGCCTGGAGACCGCCAAGGTTCTCGCCGGACGCGGCGCAACGGTCGTCCTCGCGTGCCGCGACCTGGCCAGAGCCGAGCGGGCGGCGGCCCGGATCCGTGCCGACGCGGGTCGAGCGGACCTCCAGGTCGTGCGGCTCGACCTTGCTTCACTCGCGTCCGTTCGCGAGGCCGCCGAAGAGATCCGCTCCAGCCACGCCCGGCTCGACCTGCTGATCAACAACGCCGGCGTGATGCAAGTGCCCGACCAGCGCACCGAGGACGGGTTCGAGCTCACGCTCGCCTCCAACCATCTCGGTCACTTCGCCCTCACCGGACTGCTGTTGGACACGTTGCTCGCGACCGCCGGCTCGCGGATCGTGACGGTCAGCAGCATCGCCCATCGCCGCGGCCGTATCCGCTTCGACGACCTCCAATCAGACGAGAGCTACGACGCCTCAGCCGCCTATGCGCAGTCGAAGCTCGCGAACCTCCTCTTCGCCTACGAGCTGGACCGCCGCTTCGAAAACGCCGGCGCCGGCGCGACCTCGCTCGCGGCCCATCCAGGCAACGCCCGAACCGGCCTCTGGCGCACGAGCTCGAGCTTCGAGCGGGCGCTGATCAGCTCCCGCTTGCGCGTCCTCAACTTCTGGCTCGTGCAAAGCGCCGAGGCCGGCGCGCTGCCGACACTGCGGGCCGCGGCCGACCCGTCCGCCGAGGGCGGCGACTACTACGGCCCCGCAGGCCCGTTCCAGTTCGCCGGTCACCCGGTCCGCGTGGACTCGAGCGCTCGCTCTCACGACGCGGCTGCCCAACGACGGCTCTGGGACGTCTCCGAGCAGCTGACCGGCGTCCACTACGAGATCCCGGGGTTCAGTTGACGCCGAAGACCAAGAGCGGCCGCTACCACCACGGGGACCTGAGGGCGGCGCTGATCGACACCGCGACTGAGCTCGTCGCGGAGCGTGGTGTTCGCAACTTCTCTCTCGCCGAGGCCAGCCGGCGCCTCGGCGTCGCCGTCAGCGCTCCCTACGCGCATTTTCCCGACCGCGACCACCTTCTTGCCGCGGTCTCGGTGCACGCTTACGAGCTCTTCCACGCCGAGCTCGCGCCCGAGCTGAAGCGGCTCGAGGAGCCTGCCGACCGCCTCGCTGCCATCGCTGGTGCGTACGTCCGCTTCGCCGGAACCCACCGGCCGCTCTTCGAGCTGCTCGTCGAGGGCGGGCTCGACAAGAGCCGGCATCCCGAGATCGAGGCGGCCGAGAAGCCGATCGACGACGCTTTCCGAAGCTGCGTCCGCGCCCTCTCAGACGCCGGCGAGCCCCAATCCGACGACCTGGCGACGGCCGTCGAAGCAACCGCGCACGGCCATGCGCTCCTGCTCCTCGACGGCCACTTCGGCCGCGCAGACGACGCCGTCGAGCTCGCGGCCGAACGAGCGGCCCGGGCAACGCTGGCGCTCGTCGAAAGCCGCCATCTGCTCAGGTGACCGGCGCCTCGACCTCTCTCCTCGGCAACCCGGATGACAACCTTGCCGCGCTTGCCCGCGGCCAGGCTGCGCTCGAACGCCGCGGGCGCCTCCGAGAGCGGGAAGACGGAGTCGACCGCCGGCCGTAGGAAACCTTCGTCGACGAGGCGTGCGATCTCGATCAGCTGCTCTCGGTTCGACTCGACGACGAAGTAGGTCGCGTCGATTCCTGTCTCCGTCGACGGAGGCTCTTCGGCCACCGAGACGAGTCGCCCACCTGGCGCCACCAACGCCGGCGAGCGCTGAAGCAGCTCGCCGCCGACCGTGTCGAAGACGAGGTCGACCGGGGCGAGCTTTTCCTCGAGACGCTCGCTCCGACCATCGAGCACCTCGTGAGCTCCGTAGGCGCGCGCGGCGTCCATGCCCTCCGGGGACGTGGTGCCGATCACGTGCGCGCCACGCCACCGTGCGAGCTGTGTGGCGAAGTGTCCGACACCGCCCGCCGCGCCGTGGATCATGACTCGCTGCCCTGCCTCGAGCCGTCCGTGGTCGAAGAGGCCCTGCCAGGCGCTGAGGGCGGCAAGGGGAATCGCTGCGCTCGCCACGTGGTCGAGCGTCGACGGCTTGGGTGCGAGCAGGCTTGCCGGGACGGCGGCATACGTCGCTGCGACACCGTCGCGGTCGAAGTCGGTGAGCGCATAGACCGGCTCGCCGACCGTCACGCTTTCGACGCCGGCAGCCACTGCGGCCACGATCCCGGAGAGCTCGTACGAGGGGATCGCGGGCAGGCGATCGACGGGCCACTCGAGCTCGTCGCGGGTGATCGCGGCCGCGTGCACCTCGACGAGCGCTTCCCCCGCGCCTAACTGCGGAGTCTCCAACTCTTCGAGGACCAGCCCATCGAGACCCGGAGCGTGGAGACGAATCGCGCTCATCCTCTCGGCCATGAAACTATCTTACTAGAAAGATACTTGCAGGTAAGCCAATCCAGGAGTACCCTTGCAGCGTGACCGCGAGGACTCCCGACCATGTCGACGAGATCGTCGATCAGTGGCGGCGCGAGCGCCCCGACCTGAACGTGGCAGCCCTCGGCCTCTTCGGCCGACTGTTTCGGGTCGTCCATCTCGCTGACGCAGAGCTCGGAAAGGAGTTCGGCCGGCACGGGTTGCAGCCGGGCTGGTTCGACCTCCTCGTGGCGCTTCGGCGCGCCGGCGCGCCGTACGAGCTCAACCCGACGGAGCTCATGCGCGCGACGCTCATCTCCTCGGGCGGTGTGACGAAGCGCCTCGACCGGCTCGAGGAAGCGGGACTCGTCGAGCGTCGGCCGGACCCGGCCGACCGCAGAGGCACGCTCGTACGGCTGACCCGCCGCGGCAAGTCGGTGATCGACCGCTCGGTCGAGGCACACGTGGCGAACGAGGAGCGCCTCCTGAGCTCGCTCACCGCGGCCGACCGGCGCGCGCTCGACGACCTCCTCCGAACGCTCCTATCCGATCTCGAGCGAGCCGAAGCGGACTAGGCCGCGCGCGCAGGCAGGGGGTTAATACGTGCTCGAGGTTTGGTAGCGGGAAGCCGCTGCGCGGCTCGAGTACGTCGCCACATCGGCCACGACCCCGAGCCCCACGATGATCCACTCAGCGCCGTCGACGCCGACGATGGGAGACCAGACGAGCAGGTACGCGAGCGTCGTCCACGGGAGGAAGATCAGGCCGAGGAGCGGCCATACCCACGAGTCGAACGCGACTTCGACCTTGTCGCCGAAAATCCACCAGGCGAGCACAGCGATGCGTGGACCGAGGAACCCCGCCGTCAGGGCTAGGCAGCACACCTCGCGGACTATCGCAGCATCGAGAGAACTTTTCCGGATTAACGAGAGCGCGAGGTTCTAGCATCGGCTCGTGCACGTTCGCCGGTCGCTCGTCGCCAACTTGCAGTCGGGCGACAGCTACGCGCTCGTCCTCGCCCGGTGCTTGCGTCGGTCGGCCACGTATAGGCTCGTGACCGCCGCAACGCGTCGCCAGTTGAGGCCCGGCAGGGACGACGCTCCGGCCGACTGACCGCGCGAGCACATGAGATAGGGTCGAGCACAGCCGGTCGACACTTTTGGACGAGCCACCACGGCTCCCGCTGCCTGGCCCGGGCGCCGTAGGACGGACGGCCGCACAGGAAGGAGATGAGCATGCCGCAGGACAAGCCCAACATCCTCGTGATCTGGGGCGACGACATCGGGATCACGAACCTCAGCTGCTACAGCGACGGGCTGATGGGGTATCGGACGCCGAACATCGACCGCATCGCGAACGAGGGAATGCGGTTCACGGACTCCTACGGCGAGCAGAGCTGTACCGCGGGGCGGTCGTCGTTCATCACCGGGCAGAGCGTCTTCCGCACCGGGCTGAGCAAGGTCGGGCCTTCCCGGCGCGCCCGTCGGGCTGCAGGCGGAAGACCCGACGATCGCGGAGCTGCTGAAGAACCACGGCTACTCGACGGGCCAGTTCGGGAAGAACCACCTCGGCGACCGGAACGAGTACCTACCGACCGTGCACGGCTTCGACGAGTTCTTCGGGAACCTGTACCACCTGAACGCCGAGGAGGACCCGGAGGACCCGGACTACCCGAGCAAGCACGGCTTCGAGCGAGTTCCACGAGCGCTTCGGCCCGCGTGGGGTCCTCCAATCCCGCGCGACGAACAAGGACGACCCGAAGGAGCACCCGCGCTGGGGCCGCGTCGGGAAGCAGAGGATCAAGGACACGGGCCCGTTGACGAGGAAGCGGATGGAGACGTGCGACGACGAGATCGTCGAGGCCGCGTCCGACTTCATCCAGCGGCAGCACAACAGGCGCAAGCCGTTCTTCTGTTGGGTGAACACGACCCACATGCACCTGCGGACGCATACGAAGCGGAGGAGCCTGGGGAAGGCCGGTCGCTGGCAGTCCCCGTACCACGACACGATGCTCGACCACGACAGGAACGTCGGTCAGCTGCTGGACCTGCTCGACAAGCTCGGGATCGCGGACGACACGATCGTGATGTACGGCACCGACAACGGGCCGCACATGAACACGTGGCCCGACGGGGCGATGACCCCCTTCCGCAGTGAGAAGAACACGAACTGGGAAGGCGCGTTCCGAGTGCCGATGATGGTGCGCTGGCCCGGCAGGATCCCGGCGGGCGTCGTCTCCAACGAGATCGTCCAGCACCACGACTGGCTGCCCACGTTTCTAGCGGCGGCCGGCGAGCCAGACGTCGTCGAGAAGCTGAAGAAGGGCCACGAGGCGGCGGGCAAGACGTTCAAGGTGCACATCGACGGGTACAACCTGCTGCCGTACCTCACTGGGCGAGGAGGAGACGAGCCCGCGCAAGGGGTTCATCTACTTCTCGGATGACGGCGACCTCGTCGCGCTGCGCTTCGACAACTGGAAGCTCGTCTTCATGGAGCAGCGGATGCCGGGAACGATGGCCCTCTGGGCCGAGCCGTTCACGACCCTCCGGCGTGCCCAAGCTCTTCAACCTGCGCACGGACCCGTTCGAACGCGCTGACACGACCTCCAACACCTACTGGGACTGGTTCGTGTCGAAGGCCTACATGATCCTGGCGGCGCAGGCAATCGTGGGCGAGTTCCTCGCGACGTTCAAGGAGTTCCCGCCGCGGCAGAAGGCCGCGAGCTTCACGATCGACCAGGCGCTCGAGAAGATGGCGGACGCCGCGAGCGGCGGCCGCGGATGACGGAGCTGCGCCTCCTGGAACGACACAGGCACGACGCAGGCGATCGTCGAGTTCGTCGAGACCGCGGCCCGCGAGCTCCCGCCGGAAGAGCGGGTCGCGGTCTTCGACAACGACGGCACGCTCTGGTCCGAGAAGCCGATGCCGATCGAGCTCGGCTTCATTCTGCAGCGGCTGGCCGCGATGGCCGAGGAGGACGCGGCGCTCGCGGGAGAAGCAGCCGTGGAAGGCCGCCCACGAGAAGGACTACGCCTGGCTCGGTGGCGTGATCGACAAGCACTACGCGGGCGACGACAGCGACGTGAAGGTGGTGATGGGCGGGATCCTGCGCGCGTTTGCCGACCAGACGGTGGACGAGTACGCGTCGGCTGCCGACGCGTTCCTCGGAGAAGCGCCGCACCCAACGCTCGGCCGGCGGCTGCGCGACTGCGGGTACGTCCCGATGGTCGAGCTGCTGCGCTACCTCGAGGAACACGGCTTCACCTGCTTCATCGCGTCCGGCGGCAGCCGCGACTTCATGCGGGCGATCGCCGACGGGATTCGGCGACCTCGCGCCGGCGAGCGACGTCGGCCGCGGACTCGTAGCGCTCGAGATCGTCCTCGGCCAGCTCTATCTCGTGACCGTGGTGGCGGTCATCGCGCCCGCCGCAACGCGTCGCCAGTTGAGGCACGGCAGGGACGACGCTCCGGCCGCCTGACCGCGCGGGCACATGAGATAGGGTCGAGCGCAGCCGGTCGACACTTGAACGAGCCACCTCGGCTCCTGCTGCCTGGCCCGGGGCCGTAGGACGGCCGCAAGGGAAGGAGACGAGCATGCCGCAGGACAAGCCCAACATCCTCGTGATCTGGGGCGACGACATCGGGATCACGAACCTGAGCTGCTACAGCGACGGGCTGATGGGGTATCGCACCCCGAACATCGACCGCATCGCGAACGAAGGAATGCGGTTCACCGACGCCTACGGTGAGCAGAGCTGCACCGCGGGGCGGTCGTCGTTCCTCACCGGGCAGAGCGTCTTTCGAACCGGGCTCAGCAAGGTGGGCCTTCCGGGCGCGACCGTTGGGCTGCAGGCGGAGGACCCGACGATCGCGGAGCTGCTCAAAAACCACGGCTACTCGACGGGCCAGTTCGGGAAGAACCACCTTGGCGACCGGAACGAGTACCTACCGACGGTGCACGGCTTCGACGAGTTCTTCGGGAACCTCTACCACCTGAACGCCGAGGAGGACCCGGAGGATCCTGACTACCCGAGCAAGCACGGCTTTGAGCAGTTCCACGAGCGCTTCGGGCCACGCGGGGTCCTCCAATCCCGCGCTGCGAACAAGGACGACCCGAAGGAGCACCCACGCTGGGGCCGCGTCGGTAAGCAGAGGATCAAGGACACAGGCCCGCTGACGAGGAAGCGGATGGAGACCTGCGACGACGAGTTCGTCGCGGCCGCCGGCGACTTCATCGAGCGCCAGCACAGGAGGCGCAGGCCGTTCTTCTGCTGGGTGAACACCACACACATGCACTTCCGCACACATACGAAGCGGAGGAGCCTGGGGCAGGCTGGCCGCTGGCAGTCGCCCTACCACGACGCGATGATCGACCACGACAAGAACGTCGGCCAGCTGCTCGATCTGCTGGACAAGCTCGGGATCGCCGAGGACACGATCGTCATGTACGCAACGGACAACGGGCCGCACATGAACACATGGCCCGACGGAGCGATGACCCCCTTCCGCAGCGAGAAGAACACGAATTGGGAAGGCGCGTTCCGCGTCCCGTTGATGGTGCGCTGGCCCGGCAAGTTCCCGGCGGGCGTCGTCTCCAACGAGATCGTGCAGCATCACGACTGGCTGCCCACGTTCCTGGCGGCTGCCGGTGAGCCCGACGTCGTCGAGAAGCTTAAGAAGGGGCACACCGCCGCGGACAAGGAGTTCAAGGTCCACATCGACGGGTACAACCTGCTCCCGTATCTCACCGGCGAGGAGGAGAAGAGCCCGCGCAAGGGGCTCATCTATTTCAGCGACGACGGCGACCTCGTCGCGCTCCGCTTCGACAACTGGAAGCTCGTCTTCATGGAGCAGCGGATGCGCGGGACGATGGGCATCTGGGCCGAGCCCTTCACGGCCCTCCGGCTGCCCAAGCTCTACAACCTGCGAACGGATCCGTTCGAGCGCGCAGACACGACGTCGAACACGTACTGGGACTGGTATGCGTCCAAGGCCTACATGATCCTGGCCGCGCAGGCGATCGTGGGCGAGTTCCTCGCGACGTTCAAAGAGTTCCCGCCGCGGCAGAAGGCCGCGAGCTTCACGATCGACCAGGCGCTCGAGAAGATGGCGGACGCCGCGAGCGGCGCTCGCGGGTGACCGAGCTCGCCTCCTGGAACGACACAGGCACAAAACAGGCGATCGTCGAGTTCGTCGAGACCGCGGCCCGCGAGATTCCGCCCGAGGAGCGGGTCGCGGTGTTCGACAACGACGGCACCCTCTGGTTGGAGAAGCCAATGCCGATCGAGCTCGGCTTCATCCTCCAGCGGCTGGCCGCCATGGCGGAGGAGGACGCGTCCCTGCGAGAGAAACAGCCGTGGAAGGCCGCCCACGAGCAGGACCATGCGTGGCTCGCGGGAGTGATCGACAAGCACTACGCGGGCGACGACAGCGACGTCAAGGTGCTGATGGGCGGAATTCTCCGGGCGTTCGCCGACCAGACGGTGGACGAGTACGCGTCGGCCGCCGACGCGTTCCTCGATAACGCACCCCACCCGACGCTCGGCCGTCGGCTGCGCGAGTGCGGGTACGTGCCGATGGTCGAGCTGCTCCGGTACCTCGAGGCACAGGGCTTCACGTGCTTCATCGCCTCGGGCGGTAGCCGCGACTTCATGCGGGCGATCACGGACGAGATCTACGCGATCCCGCCCGAGCGGGTCGTGGGCAGCTCCAACGGGCTGCAGTACACGGACGACGAGCACGGCGGTTCGCTTGCGTACGTCGCCGAGCCCGACGTTTTCGACGACGGGCCGGCGAAGCCCGTACGAATCTGGAGCAGGATCGGCCGGCGGCCGATCCTGGCCGCGGGGAACTCGAACGGCGACATTCCGATGCTCCGCTTCACCGGCGGCAAGGGACGGCCGGCCCTGCGGCTGCTCGTCCGGCACGACGACGCCGAGCGCGAGTTCGACTACGTCAAGGGCGCCGAGCAGGCGCTCGAGCAGGCGAAGGCTGACGAGCTGGACTGTCGTCAGCATCAAGGACGACTGGGCGACCGTCTTCGCCTAGCGCTCGACGTCCCGAATCGGGGTCTGTCTGACGAGCAGAGGCCCGTGACGAACAGGCGGGAGCCGTGCCTCGGGTCGATTCGGCGCGCGATCCGAAGCAACCGAAGAGGCTTCCACTGCGGCGGAGGATACGCAGCGGCGCGGCTGGGCTCAGACCCGGATTGGAGTAGAGTGACCGTTCGGTAGACAGCCTCGACGGAAAGGGGGACGCAAATGGGGTTGACCGAAACCCTGACGGGCTTTTTGAAGTCGAGCGGCGTTCCGGACAAGTACGTCCAGAGCGTCACGAAGATGATGGAGGACGGGTCGCTCTCGCTCGAGAAGTTCAAGGCGCGAGCCCAGCAGTCCGGGCTCGGGGACGTTTTCGACTCGTGGGTCGGCAAGGGCGAGAACAAGCCGATCACGGGCGAGCAAGTCAAGGCCGCGGCGGACCCGGAGAACCTCCAGCGGATTGCCGACGACGCGGGAGTCACCGTCGACGAGGCGGCCGAAGAGCTCAGCAAGGCAATGCCCGAAGTGGTCGACAAGCTGTCGCCGGACGGCCAACTGCCGTCAGATGACGCGGTCCGGTCCGAGCTCGCGAAGCCATAAGCACCGCCACGAGCGTCGGCCTTATCGAGTACATCGTCGTCAAGTTCCCAGGGAACAAGTTCAAAGGCGAGATCGTCCCGGCTCTCAAGAAGCTTGTTGACAACGGGACGATTCGCATCAGATGAACACGAGATCGATGGAGTTCGCAGCGGAGAAGGCCAAGGTCTTGGCGTCCTAGCTCCCGCGCAACACAAAAGCGAACGACGGGCGGCTCGTGCCGCCCGTCCGCGTTCCGGGGGCACTTCCGAGGACGCGTTATCGTGGAGGCGCCATGCCGTCTGACCAATCCGTGACCGGAGCATCGGAGACGGGACAAGAAGAGCTTCTCGAGGAGATCGACAACCCGATCGAGCGGCTGAAGCTGCTCTCTGGCAACGAGGACGAGATCGCGAAGTACCTCGACGCGATCGAGGTCACCAGCCCGCGCGAGCGCGAGATGATGCACGAGATCTCGCGCACCCAGCCGCTGGCTCGCCCGGATGCCTTCCCCCAGGCACACCGCAACATGGTCGAGGCGCTCGAGTCGCTCGCCCGGCACGGGTACCACGGAACGAGCGCCGGCCAGAGGGCAGGCCCATTCCGTGCCGCGATTCGCTGGGGCGTCCAGCTCGTCGCGCGCTTCCTCGTCGTGTCGCACATTCGCAACATCTCGACCCGGCTCAGGAACCTCTACGGCCTCCGGGAGATCCAGGCGCTTCCCGGGAGCCCCGAGCGCCGCGAGCTGCACCGGGCACGGCTGGATGCCGACCGGATGGTCGACGCGCTCGAGACGCGAGAACTGGCGCTGCCGGCCTTCCTCCTCGGCGGCGCGGCGCTACCGATCTTCGCCTCGGTCGGCCGCATCACGGGGCTGTTCGAGAGCACGCTGGTCGCCACGATCATCGGCGTCATCGGCGCGCTCGTGGCGCTCGCCGCGTCCTGGGTGATTCTCCGCGGCGCGGCGCTCGCCTCGAGCCGCATCCGGCTCGCGACGCATGCCCCGTTGCAGACCCTCTGGAACACGATCGGCTGGTGCGGCAAGCCACCGAAGGACTCGGCTCGCACGTTCGTAATCGTCTCCGTCGGCCTGACGCTCGGCTGCTGGATCCTCGTGCCCATCCTCGTCGGGCTCTCGTTGGCGAGCTAGTGCCCCGCCGGGCGTAAAATCTGGCCGTGCGGAGAGTTCTGGGACCGCCCGCTCGGATCGAAGGTAATTCTCCTGCTGAGCGCGGCTTTCCTGGTCGAGCTGGCTCTGCCGTGGCAGCGCATCTGCGCGGTCACGAGTGGGGACGAGCCTCGGATCTGCGGCTGGCGGACGGGGTACGAGGGATCGAACTACGGCGTCTACGCGGCGATCCTCGCCGCGCGATCCTCGTGTGGGAGCTGCTTCCAGTCGTGATCCCGAGGCTTTCGATGCGCGGCTGGCCGGCCGCGATCGTGACCGCGATTCTCTCGGTCGCGCTCGCCGTGAGCACGCTCCTGAAGCTGATCAAGGACAACGAGTTCCAGCAGATCTGGGCGTGGATCGGCTTCGCCATCACTCTCGCGATCATGGCGACGGCCTTAATTCGCGTCCGGTACCGGTGGGGACACAGGCACGCGCGGGAGCCGGAGCCGAGCCGGGGCGTTCCGCCACCCCAGGTCGAACCGCCGGCGACCGGCGGATCAAGTACGTAGCTCGCGGATCCGTTCCACGATCAGGAACGCGGCCAGCCCGACCAGACCCACGAGGATGGCGGCCTTCCAGAAGTGGACGGCCAGGATCACCAGTGCGATCAAGGCGAGGATGACCGCCGTGTGGTTGATGGTGCGCGCGAAGGTGCCGCGGAGAAACGACTCGGCGATCACGAAGGCGAGCACGAAGACGATGATCCAGGCGAGCAGGTGATCGGGATGGGCGACCACGACCAGCGCGACGAGCCCGATGAGAAGCGCGCTCAGGCTGAGCGCAGCCCACAACTCGGAGGCCCGACCGAATCGCATCTCAGGCGTGGTCGTCGGCACCGCGGCCTTCCGGATGTGCGCGCGCGGATCGAGACGCTCCCCTCGCCGATACGCGTCGAGCTGACGTGAGACCCCCTCCGAGATCGCCTCGACCTCGGACAGCTCACGGCGGAGCCCCTTGACCTCGCTCGCCACTCCCTCGACACGGAGCGCGAGTCTCGAATGCTGCTGCTCGAGATGCGGACTTCCCTCCATGCTCAGGAGCTCGACGCCGAGGCGCTGAAGCTCGTCCGCGCGCTTCGGAATGACCTGCGCGAGCTCGTCGCGCCTCGCGTCCACGCGGCTCTGCTCCTCCTCGAGTAGGGGGAGCTCCTCGGGCGGCGGGGGGACCTTGTCGAGCTCTGCGAAGCCGAGCGGGTCGTACCAGCCGGCTCGCACGGAGCCGTCTCGGTTGTACATCGGCCCGGCAGGCGCGTTCTCGCCCGAGATGGGATCCTGCGCGTAGAGCCCCCACAGGCCGCGGTAGGCGTGCACCCACGGGGTCTTCTCGTCGATCACCATCGGCGTCCACTCGCGCTCCTGGCCGGGGCCGACCGCGAGCCCGTCGCCTCGTGCGTAGTCGACGAACGGGATGCGCAGCCCGCTGTCGACGTCGCTCCCCTGGCCGAGCGTGTCACGCCAGAATCGCTCAGCGGCCGCCAGGAAGTTGGTAATCCGCCGCGGGACCGGGAGCGGCACCTCTGCCATGTACTCGCCGGCGACGAAGTACGACGCGTGTGATCCCGCGCCGGCGAACACAACCGGATGCCGGCCTTCGAGGGTCAGGTCGCCGGGGTCGTCGTAGCGGCGGCGCAGGTCGGCGCCGTGGAAGTCGTGGGACGCGTAGGCGAACCACTCGGGAAAGAGCGTGCCCTCGGACTCGTAGAGATAGACGGCGACCATCTCCCAGTCCGACTCGTGGTCGTTCACGCCGTGGAACCCCGAGCGCCAGTTGTTGTAGGCGAAGAAGAACCAGTACTGGCAGATCGTCCAGCCGCCGTGGCGGACCACGCGGCCGTGGTACACGTAGCGTTCGTCTCGCTCCCGAAGCTCGGCGTACTTGAGCTCCGCCGCGGCGGCAGTCGCCCCGGGCACGCGCCCGCGAAGGAGCAACGTGGCGGAGAAGATCGCGTCGCCCAGCCGGGGCAACAGCCCTCCGCGCGCGAGGCGCCCCACGCCGGCGCGAAACCTGCGCTCCTGGCCCCGCTCGAGCCGGCGGGCCTCGGTGATCGCCTTCGTGCTTTCGCCGAGGCCGAGCCGACCAATGAATCGGAGGTAGAAGAGCGAGCCGAACGCCGCCGCTCGTGACTCGACGAGCTGCTCCATCGTCAGCTCGCCCTCCGGGATCTCCTCTTCATCGCGGTCGTCCGGGTGGTACAGCCAAAGGCTGCAGGAGCGCACGTACGGCTCCACGTCCATGGGGAAGAACTGCTCGCCGCTCGTGTAGCGCACGATCGGCTCGTACGCCCGCAGGAGCTCGAGGTCAGTTGCTGTCGAGGGGGTTCCGAGTTCGCTGAGTGAGGTCGGCATTGGCGGGGGGTCGGATTCCAAACGCGACCTGGACGTCGCGGGGAGTAAGGGCGAAGACGATGAAGGTGTTCAGCGCCATGCGGCCGTAGCGCGGGTCTCCGAACGAAAAGTGGCGAAGGATCTGGATCGTCAGGCCGACCACGGCCACCGTCATGAACAGCTTCCATGCCCACGGTCGCATGCGTAGCGCTCCGAAGGTGATGGCGACGGCGAGGAGCCCGAGCCCGATCGAAACGCACCCGTCGAAGATCTTGTCCGTGTCACCGCCGGCGTCGCTAAGTGTCAGCACGCCGTCCACGATCAGGTAGGCGGCCGCGAGGACCGCCAACGCGGCAACGATCGTGACGGCGGTCGGCCGTCCCGCGCTCGTCGCCGGAGTGATCGGGGAGACCGCGGGCGAGGCCACGGCGGCTAAGCGATACCCGCGCCGGTGGTGAAGTAGCGCAGGGCAGTGCCCGTCTTCGTCTGCGCGTCGCCCTCCGTGTCGATCCCCCGCCGGCGGAGGAGCTCGACGAAGGCGTCATTCGCCTTCCCCGCGTCGGCAGGGTCGGCCTTCCACGGACAGCTCGACCAGGTCCGAGTCGTCTAGGAAGGACCGCACTCCTCGATGGTCACCTCGTACTCGAAGCCCGTCACGGCTGCACCTCCCACTTGCGCACGTCGACGGGACCGAAGAACGGCGAGCTCGTCCCAGTGCGATCGTCGAAGGCGCGTGCTCCTCGATCAGCTTCTCCTGAATGCCCGAGAAGAGCTTCCGCTTTTCGCGCTCCCCGAGACGCGACCTCCCGGCTCTCCCCTCGATCCTGGTCGACGGTCAGCGTTCGCCCGAGCAGATGTCCCAGTCCTGAAGCACGCCCGTCGCCACGGCGCCCTCGATGTCGCCGGTGAAGCCCGAGCTTCTGACTCGGTCGCGGGTTACGGCCGGCCCGGCCTCCCCCTCGGCGTGAATCGTCCCGGTTGCCATCTCCGGGCACTGATTCGCGGGCACGAACGCGAACCCGACCTCGAGCAGCCGCTTGTGGTCCCGGGTGACCGTGAAGCACACCTCGCCGCGTTGTGCAGTTGAGCCGACGTAGCGGATGCCGCGCCGCTTGCAGATCTTCGACGACGACTGAGTCTCCGGAAACGGCTCCGGGCTCATGTCCGGTGCCGGTTCGAGCCTTGCTGGTTGCCGCGCGAGGGCGTTCCAAGCCAGCACGTTGTCGAAGAGGATGTCCGTGCCGGCTTGGCTCGTCTCGGCGGTCAGGCCGATCGCCGGGAAGCGATCCGGCCCGCCGGAGTCCCGAGCTTCGGCGATCTTCTTCCCGTCCACGTGGAGGACGAGTGTGGAGCGACCATTGCGTGCAACGCACTCGCCTCGGATGCGGTTGGTCGCGCCGTAGCCGCCGAAGTCGCCGTCTCCCTCGGCCAGGGTCACCAGTCCATCTTCACTCTGATCGTCGCGAAGGATTCCGTAGTGGTCTTCCGGCGTAAGCACGAACTTGTAGGCGAACTCGAGGCGATCCGAGTCAGCCCCGGCTCCCCAGCAGGCGACACCGTGGAACTCGTACTCGTCGGGCTGGCCCGAGCTATACGGCCCAGCGCGCTCGGTCGCATCCGCCTCAACGCTGACCGCCTCGACACCCGATCCGAAGCTGAGCCGGGCGTCCCGTGGACCAGGAGCCTTCATGAGGAGGCGATAGCCGCCGTCCGCGTAGTCGAGCAGGACGTCGTCGTCGTTGTCCATCGACCATCCGCTCGCGGGATCCCTGAAGTCGTCCTCGACATAGGTGCCGGGCGGCCCAGCCGAGCTGCCTGCCGAGCTTCCGTCAGAGCTCGAGTCGGAGTTCGAGTCGGAGCTTCCACCGCAGCCGCAGACCAGGAGCGTGGCGATGGCCATACCGGCAAGCGCAGATGACGGCTTCAAGAACTTGAATCAAATGCCCCTTTGCTCGCGCTTGTCAACGGACGTTATGGTCCGCCGCCGCCGACAGCGCAGCGAACTCGGTGCAGCAGACGATCCTCCGTGCCTACCGGCTCGAACCGCGCTGACGACCGGCGCTACGCCGGCAGCTTGGCGGCGATGACGTCCGCCTGCTGGATGTCGGGAGGCCGCGCGAGCAGCTCGTCCGCCTGGGCCATCAGCGCCTCGGCCACGCGGCCCGACAGGTGAGCCTGGCGACCCGAGTCGTCCGGGAAGACGTCGAAGATCGCGAACTGCGAGTTGCTCAGCCGGACTGCGAACCAGGCCGTGGTATCCGGCTCATCTTCCGCGAGCGCGCGACCGGCCTCGAGAAAGCTCGCGACCTCTTCTTCCTTACCCGGCTTCGCTTCGAGCGGGACCCAGAGCCCCTTTGTGACCGTCGGCATGACGTCTCCTTTCCGTCGAGGGAGTGACGCGTGCACTCATCCTATGAATCGGCGGCGAAGCGCGGCCCAACGCCGCGCGAGGTGCGAACGCTCGGGCGACGGGGCATAACTGGAGGCGGGAGCAAAACGCAGGGAGGTCTGACGTGAAGCGTCTGTTCATCGCGACCGTTGCCGCAGTTCCGGTGCTGTTCGCCGGCGCCTCGGCAGCCGCGCAAGGCCAGGAGGCGCGGACCGTCGCACCACCGAGCAAGATCACCATCTGTCACGACACCGGTTCGGGCTCGAATCCATGGCGGCGGATCAGCGTCCCCGGTCGAGCCGTCACAAGCCCGAAGTCGACGTCCGGCCGCCTCCTTCGTGGCCATCTCCGTCACACCGGAGACGCGGTCGTCGTCGGGACCGCCGCGTGCCCGGCGGCCGCGCTGACTCCGCCCAAGACCAATGCACCGGCCACCAGGATCACGATCTGCCACAACACGGGCTCGACGAGCAACCCGTTCCGGCGGATCACGATCTCGAGCCGTGCCGTGACGAATCCGAGCTCGTTGTCCGGCATCGTCCTCCGCGTCCACCTTCGCCACGCCGGAGATCTCGTGATGCCCGGATCAGCGGCCTGCCCGACCACTGCTCCCAACGAGGTCAAGCTCACGGCAGGCCTGCGCCCGGTCCAGGGCGGAACCGGGTCGGGTGCCGCGACGATCACGATCCAGCTCGCACGGATGAGGCTCTGCTACGCGCTGACCGTCCGCGGCCTCACGGACGTGACGGCAGCGCACATCCATCGCGTCGCGACCGAGGCCGTCGTCGTTCCGCTGACGGCCCCGACGAACCGCACGTCCAGCGGCTGCACCATCGTCGAGAAGGCGCTGCTGGAGGAGATCGCTCGGAGCCCGGGCGCGTTCTACGTGAACGTCCACACATCGACGTTCCCGAACGGCCAGGTTCAGGGCAGGCTCAGCAAGTAACGAGGAGAGATGCTGTGGGCAAGCTGATCCTCTCGACAACCATGACGGTCGACAGCGTCATCTCCGTCGCCGACTGGTACGTCTCCGAAGGGGAACACGATCGGGCGAGTCGTGACCAGTTCGACGGAGCTGCGGGAATGGTGCTCGGGCGGAAGACCTACGAGGGGCTGGCGGAGTACTGGGCGCCCAGCACGGGCGAATGGGCCGATCGGCTCAACCCGATGCCGAAGTTCGTCGCCTCACGCACGCTGCAGGAGCCACTGACTTGGAACGCCACGTTGATCGAGGGCGACGTCACGGACGGCGTATCGAAGCTCAAGGACGAGCTCGACGGCGACCTGATCATGATCGGACCGGGCGAGCTTGCGCGCCACCTGGTGACGAACGGGCTGGTCGACGAGCTCCGGTTCTGGGTCCATCCAGTCGTGTGGGGACCCGGCGAGCGGCCGTTTCACAGCCACGAGTACGTTCGGCTGGAGCTTCTCGACTCGACCACGTTCGATTCTGGAGTCATGCTCATGCGCTACCAGCCCGCCCAGAGCTAGCAGTCCGCGCGCTCAACTGGCGACAAACCGGTACAACCAGTGGTGATGGCAGACGAGGATCAGCTTCGCGTCATCGACAACCCGTCTCGACGACGCTACGAGCTGCACCTGGGCGAAACCATCGCCGGCTTCATCGCCTACGACATCGAGCCGGGCGCCGTGGTGTTGATCCACACCGACGTCGACCGCGCCTTCGAGGGTCGCGGCTACGGCTCGCGTTTGATTGCCGGCGCCCTGGACGACATCCGTGCGCGCGGGCTCTCGGTGGTGCCGCTCTGCCCGTTCGTCAGGTCGTACCTCGGGAAGCACCCGGAAGACGCCGACCTCGTCGGACGCAACCGAGTGGGCAACTGACGATGGCCACGCAGCCCGACGAGTCGCGGCTCGGCAAGGCGTATACCGCCGACGGGGTCACCGTCTACTACGACCGCGCGCGCTGCCGCCACTACGCCGAGTGCGTGCGCGGGCTCCGACAGGTCTTCGACCCGAGCCGCCGTCCGTGGATTCGCGCCGATCTGGCCGAGCCCGAGCTCGTCGCCGAGATCGTCCGCCGCTGCCCGACCGGCGCGCTGCACTACCGGCTCGCGAACGGCGTGCCCGAGGCGCCGCCGGAACCAACGTCGGTGCGGCGAGATCCACACGGCCCGTTGCTCGTCACTGGCGAGCTCGTCCTCGACACGCCCGACGGGGAGATTCGGGAAACCCGCGCCGCCCTGTGCCGGTGCGGTGCCACCAAGCTCGAGCCCTTCTGCGACGGCGCCTGCGGCGTCAACCAACAGAGCCCTGCGGGCACGCGCGACGAGGGCCAAACGACTGCCTGAACTCTGGTACGCCCGCCCGAGCATCCCCCGAACACGATCCTCCGGACGAAAGCCGAGGCCGAAGCGGCCGAGCACGGGCACTGACTAAGGTCCCCTCGGTTCGCTGTGGTTGCGGCCGACATTCATGAGCTGGAGTGGCAGTTCGACGCCCTGGACCTGCGTCCGGTCGTCCGCTGGTTGGAGGAATACGCCGCTGACGCCGGTCCCGGGACCCCGACGATCGCACGGGCCCGCACGGTCAACCAGATCGACCTCTACCTCGACACAGACGACCGGCGTTTCCACCGGGCCGGGTACACGCTCCGCATCCGCAGCGCTGCACGGCGCGTGAACCCAGAGGGCGAGGTGACGCTCAAGGCACTCGGCTCGGTGCCGACAGGAGCCGGCCCGCGCGAGCGGCGCGAGCTGTCCGAGCCGCTCGAGCGTCCGGACCCCAAGCTTCTCGGCAACGTAAACGGGCCGGTCGGCCGGCGGGTACGCGCCGTGGCGGGCAGGCGGCGGATCGCGCCGTTGTTCGAGGTACGTACGCGTCGTCGGATCTACTCGCTCGGGTCGGCCGGGCACTCACGCGGCGAGATCGCGCTCGACGAGACATCGATCCGGCTTCCAACAGGTGGCGCGCCGGCCCGGCTTCGCCGGGTCGAGATCGAGGTCCCCGAGGGGGCTGAGGCGGCCGTCTCGCCCTTGGTCGACAGCCTGCGGGAGGCGTGCGGGCTCCAGCCCGCTGGGCTCTCCAAGTACGAAGCCGGCCTGCTGTCGGCTGGTCTCGGCGTGCCTGTCCAGGACACCTTTGGTCCGACGACCGTCGACCCCGACGCGCCCATCGGGGCAGTCGCGCGGGCCGTGTTGCGCGGCCATTTCTCCGCGATGCTCGCGCACGAGCCCGGCACACGGCTCGGCGACGACATCGAGGAGCTCCACGACATGCGGGTCGCGACCAGGCGGTTGCGCGCGGCCCTGTCGCTGTTCTCGGACGCCCTTCCGGCGAGCTCGGCGAAGCACCGCGAGGAGCTCGGCTGGATCGGCGGCGCGCTCGGGGCAGTCCGCGACCTCGATGTCCAGCTCGAGCAGCTCGACGGGTGGCTGGCGGCGCTCCCCGAAGTCGATCGTGGGCCACTCGACGCGCTGCGGTCCCTGCTCGAGATGGAGCGCGCCGCCGCGCGGACCGAGATGCTCGACGCCCTCGACTCCCGGCGATACCAAGCTTTCGTCGGTCGGTTCGGACGCATGCTTCGCTCCGTGCGGACGCCGCGCTCGGGTGCCGCGGCGCAACCCGCCCGCGAGGCCGCCCCCGACCTGATCGAGTCGCGCTTCCGTCGCTTCCGCAAGGCGGCCCGACGGATCGGAGTGCACTCGGACTCCACCGCGTACCACCGGTTGCGGATCCGCGGCAAACGGTTTCGCTACGCGCTCGAGTTCCTCGCCGATCTCTACCCGGGTAACTCCCGGCCTGTGATCAAGCGCCTCGTCGAGCTCCAGGACCTCCTCGGGCTCCATCAGGACGCGGATGTCGCGATCGCGCGGCTGCGTCGCCTCGCGGCCGAGCGAGGCGGCGAGTTGTCGCCGGCGACGATCTTCGCGATGGGCGAGGTTGCCGAGCGTTATCGACAGAGCGCGTCGGAGCTGAGAGCGCGTTTCCCGGCCGCGTACTCACGCGTGACGGGAAAGCGCTGGAGCGCGCTGAGGAAGGAGATCGAGGAGCAACGCCCGGCCCCGGCCGCCGACGCTCGCTCCGCTCCCGGCGACGCCGGCGAGGGGCCGCGATGAGTTCGCTCCGCTTCGCCGGTCTAACCTCGTAGACATGGCGATCAGCACCACAGGCCGGCTGCACGAGCAGGACCTGCTCGACGCTGCGCGCGAGGGCGACGAGGATGCCTTCCGGCGTCTCGTCGAGCCGCACCGGGCACAGCTTCTAGCCCACTGCTACCGGATGCTCGGCTCGCTGCACGACGCCGAGGACGCTCTCCAGGACGCGCTGCTGCGCGCATGGCGCGGTTTGCACCGGTTCGAGGGCCGAAGCTCGCCCAGCACGTGGCTTTACAGGATCGCGACCAACGCGTGCCTCGACACGATCGCGCGACGGCCCAAGCGCGTCCTTCCGCTCGACTACGGCCCGGAGGGAGGCGCCCAAGCCGACGTCGGCGAGCCGCTACTCGAATCGGTCTGGATCGAGCCCTACCCCGACGATACGCTCGGGATCGCGGAGGGGTACGCGACTCCCGCCGCGCGTTACGAACAGCGCGAGGCGGTGGAGCTGGCGTTCATCGCCGCCCTCCAGCATCTGCCGGCCACCCAGCGCGCCGTGCTCATCCTCCGCGAGGTGCTCGGGTTCTCTGCCCGGGAAGTTGCCGATTCGCTCGAGACGACGATTGCCTCGGTCAACAGCGCCCTGCAGCGCGCTCGAAGGACGATCGGGGATCGGCTGCCGAAGCAGAGCCAGCAGGCAACGCTGCGCTCGCTCGGCGACGAGCGCGTCCGAGAGCTGGTCGACGCCTACGTCGATGCCTGGGCGCGAGGCGATGTCGATGCTCTGCGGGCACTCCTGGCCGAGGACGCCGTGTTCTCGATGCCCCCATGGGCGAGCTGGTGGCGCGGCCGCGACACGCTTGCGGCCTTCGCGAATGAGGCCGTGGAGGTTTGCGCGCCGGCGCGTACCGTTCCGACCCGCGCCAACGGACAGCCGGCGATCGCCTACTACAGCCTGGACGCGGAGACGGGGAGCTACGGCGCTACGGCGATCGACGTCCTTACGTTCGAGGGTGCGCAGATCAAGGAAATCACTGCTTTCGTCATGCCCGAGGTCTTCGCCCGCTTCGGACTGCCACCGATCCTCGACTGACTCCTCGATCAAGCGGCTGCGACGGCCCACGCCTGCGGCTCGAAGGCCTGGTCGACGGGAGTCTCGGCGATATTGGCGACGAGGTTTGCGAGCATCGTGTACGCGGTCTGCGTGATGATCTCGAGCACGTTCTCGGTCGAGTAGCCCGCCTCGAGGAGCGCGTCGTGCGCCCGGTCGGACACGCGACCGCGCTCGCGCAGCAGCTCGGTCGTGAACGCGCGCAGCGCCTCGAGTCGGCCGTCGGGAAGTTCCGCTCCCGCGCGGAGCGCGGCGACGACCTCCGCCGGTGCGCCTTGTGCCGCGGCGAACGTCGAGTGGGCCGCCATCGAGTATTCGGAAGTGTTCGCGTAGCTGACCGCGAGGCCGACCACCTCGCGCTCCACAGGTGTCAGGCTCGAGCCCCGCAGGCTCGACTGCACCGACGCGAAGCTCTTCATTGCTACGGGCGAGCCCGCCAGCGTCGCGGCGAGGTTCGGGATGAAGCCAACGTTCTGTTCGAGCTCGACCAGGGCGCCCTTCGACGCCTCCGGTGCGGTCTCCATTGTGTGGATCGTGAATTCGCTCATGCCGCCACTTTGAGCCGACCGCTGTCGCCGCACAATTCCCTCTCAGGGAAGTGCTCGCGGGCGGCGAGCTCGTACAGTGAGGCTATGGCGACGGCCTCGAGAGTCGGGACCAGCCGCATTCCGCCGAGCCCGGTGGGCGAGCTACTCCAGCACTGGCGGCGCGAACGGAGAATGAGTCAGCTCGTGCTGTCGATCGAGGCCGGCGTGAGCCCGCGGCACGTCAGCTTCGTCGAGAGCGGGCGGGCGAACCCGAGCCCGGAGATGGTGCTCAAGCTGGCCCGCGCACTCGACGTTCCACTGCGCGAGCGCAACCAGCTGCTCCTCGCCGCCGGCTATGCGCCGCTCTACCGAGAAACCGGCCTCGACGCGAGCGAGCTCGAGCACGTGCGCGCCGCTCTCGACCGGGTGCTCGCGCATCACGAGCCCTACCCAGCCGTCGTCATGGACCGCCATTGGAATGTCCTTCTGACGAATCGCGCCGCCGCAGCCATGTTCGAGTGGTTGCTCGCCGGGTCGGACCCGAGCGACCCGCCGAACATCGTCCGCCTGATGTTCACGCAGCTGCGCCCGCACGTGTCCAACTGGGATCAAGCCGGCGAGGCCTTGATCCAGCGTGTGCACCGCGAGGCGGTCGGCGGGATCCCGGATCTCGCGACGGCGCGGCTGCTTGACGACGTCCTCGCGCTCCCGGGAGTCCCCTCCGAGTGGCGCACGCCCGACTTCACGTCCACGACGCTTCCGATCCTGCCGGTCGAGTTCGCAAAGGACGGGCTCGCCGTCAGCTACTTCTCTCTCGTCACGACTGTCGGCACGCCACAGGACGTGACGCTGCAGGAGATCAGGCTCGAGTCGTTCTTCCCTGCCGATGCGGCCACAGAGCGCCACCGATGGGTCACCGGCGACTGACCGCGCGCCGGGGCAGGCGAACGAGCGCGCGCACCGCGACGTAGACGAGCACGACCACCAGAACGAGCGCCAGGACCGGCGCCGCGATCTCGATGACCGACAGCCCGGCCGAGCCGCCGGTCTCGGCCACCGAGACGGCGGGATTGGCAAGCCCGGCGGTCGTCGCCGTGCCCGCCGGCGACGGTACGATGCTCATGCGAACATATGTTCGGATGAGCGAGGCGACGATCCTCCACGCCGACCTGGACGCCTTCTATGCCTCGGTCGAGCAGCGCGACGACCCACGGCTGCGCGGGCGGCCCGTGATCGTCGGCGCGGGGGTCGTGCTCGCTGCGAGCTACGAGGCCAAGGCGCGCGGTGTCCGCACCGCGATGGGCGGCGCGCGGGCGCGCCGACTCTGCCCGGACGCGATCGTCGTCCCGCCGCGCATGTCCGCCTACTCGGAGGCGAGCAAGGCGGTGTACCGCGTGTTCGACGACACGTCGCCGGTGGTCGAGGGGTTGTCGATCGACGAGGCGTTTCTCGATGTTCGGGGCATGAGACGGATCGCGGGCACGCCCACTGAGATCGCCGCGCGGCTGCGGCGCGCCGTCCGCGAGCGGGTCGGTCTGCCGATCACCGTCGGGGTGGCGAGGACGAAGTTCCTCGCGAAGGTGGCGAGCGGGGTGGCCAAGCCCGACGGCTTGCTCGTGGTCCCGCCGGATCGCGAGCTGTCGTTTCTCCACCCGCTCCCGGTCGAGCGACTCTGGGGCGTCGGGAAGGTGACCGGCGGCAAGCTCCGCGAGCGGGGAATCACGACCGTCGGCCAGGTGGCCAGGCTCGGTGAGGCCGTGCTCGTCTCGATGCTCGGGCGCGCGTCCGGCAGGCACCTCCACGCACTCGCCCACAACCGCGATCCGCGGCCGGTGCACGTTGGCCGCCGACGCCGTTCGATCGGCTCGCAGCGCGCGCTCGGTCGCTCGCCGCGATCTGCCGACGACATCGACGCCATCCTGATCGGACTGGTCGATCGCGTCACGCGCCGCATGCGCGCCGGCGGGCGCGTGGGCCGGACCGTCGTCCTACGGCTGCGCTTCGACGACTTCACCCGGGCGACGCGGTCGTACACACTGCTGGACGCGACCGACGAGACGCGGACGTTCCTCGCGACGGCGAGAGGGCTGCTGGCGGCGGCGATGCCGATGATCGAACGCCGGGGGATCACGCTCGTCGGCATCTCGATCACGAACCTCGAGGACGCGAGGGCCGTTCAGCTCGCACTGCCGTTCGATCTCCACTGCGGCATCGCTCTCGATGCCGCGCTCGACGAGATCCGTGACCGGTTCGGGACGGCGGCTGTCACCCGAGCGGTCCTGCTCGGCCGCGATCAGGGCCTCGTCGTGCCGCTGCTCCCCGACTGAGCGGGTTTCCAGGAGACTGCGCTGTCGTGGTCAAGCGTCTGACACTCTGGCGCCCGCTGCCGGATGTCGGTCGAGACGAGGCGCTTCGGTACTGGCGAGACGAGCACGTTCGCCTGGTCGCGAGGATCCCGGGAGTCGAGAGGTACGTGCAGAACGACTGCATCGTCGGACCGGACGGCGCCGAGCCCGCGTATGCAGGTGTCGGAGAGCTCTGGTTCGACGGCGTCGAGGCGGCCGAGGCTGCGCTCACCACGACAGAGTGGAAGGCGGTCATCGTCGACGCCTCGACGTTCATGGATCTGGAGCAGGTCTCGGCCGTCTGGGTGGAGGAGCACGAAATTCTCTAAAGGCGGTTCGGCGGCGTGTCCGGATCCGGCCGGTTTCGACGCGGTTTGGCCGCTATACCTCCGCTGTGAGCTCGTTTTCGGCCGTTCGGACCACGGGGATCTACTGCCGTCCCGGCTGCGGGGCCCGCCCGAACGCGGAGAACGTGACGCGCTACCGGCTGGCCGCCGCCGCCGAGGCCGCCGGCTTCCGCGCTTGCTTCCAGTGCCGGCCGTATCGCTGGCCGCAGTCCGTGACCTGGACCGGCCCGGAGCTGGTGTGCCGCGCGGCGCGTCTGATCCTCGACGGCGGCCTCGACCGGGCGACGGAAGAGCAGCTGGGGGCGCGGCTCGGCGTCTCGGGTCGGCACCTTCGCCGGCTGTTCGCCTCGCACCTCGGCGTGACGCCCGATGCCCTCGCACGATCGGCCAGAGCGCACTTCGCCCGCCGTCTGCTCGACGACACCGACCTCTCGATACTGGAGATTGCTCTGACGACGGGCTTCGGGAGCGTGCGTCAGTTCAACCGCGCCTGCCGCGAGATCTTTCGCGCCTCGCCCCGCGAGCTCCGGGCCAAGCGGCGCAAGGCGGATCGCCTCGTCGCCGACGGCGGCCTCCCGCTGCGGCTCGCGTTCCGTGGGCCGCTCGATTGGGATGCGATCCTCGACTACTGCGCCGCGCGCGCAATCCCGGGGGTCGAACATGTCTCCGGGGACGCCTACCGCCGCACGATCACCGTCGACGGGGACCCAGGCATGATCGAGCTCCATCCGGGCGAGGACGACTCGCTCGTGCTCGTCGCACACCTGCCGCACTGGGAGGAGCTCACGCATCACGTCGCTCGAGCCCGGCGCATTGCAAACCTCGACCTCGACCTCGACGACGCAACCGACCACCTCACCGGCGACGCGACAATCGGCCCGCTGCTGAGAGCCCGTCCCGGCGTCCGCACTCCGGGAACGTGGGACCCGTTCGAGACCGGCGTGCGCGCGATCATCGGCCAGCAGGTGAGCATCGCGGCGGCGAACACGCTCACCGGCCGCCTCGTCCAGCGGCACGGGACGCCGGTGCCCGGCCTTCGCCAACTCGGTCTCAGCCATGCCTTTCCCGCGGCAGGCGTGCTTGCCGACGCCGATCTCTCGGGCCTCGGGCTCACAGGCGCGCGGCAGGAGGCGATCCGCTCCTTCTCCCAGGCGGTCTCCGACGACGCAATCCGGCTCGACGGCAGTGTCGGTCTCGACGAGCTTGCCGCGTCGATCACCGCGATCGACGGGCTGGGATCGTGGACGGCTCACTACCTCGCCTTGCGGATCGGCGAGCGCGACGCCTTTCCGGTGGGAGATCTCGGTCTTCGCCGGGCGCTTGCGCGGCCAACGCCCCGTTCCCGGGCCGCGCTCGAGCAGCTCGCCGACCGTTGGCGACCGTGGCGGGCGCTGGCGGCGACGCATCTCTGGATCGCGGAAGCCGCCGAGCAGTCCGCGCTCGCGCGACCGCACGCCGCCTGAGGCCCGTTAGGCGCTGCTTGCGAGTGGTGGAACGTTCTGGTTGCGGCGAAGGACGTTCCTCGGGTCGTAGCGTGCCTTGAGCGCCTGGAGACGCTCGAACGCCTCCGCACCGAAGGCGGCGCGCACCCGCTCGCTCGGCTCGTCGGCCTGCATGTAGTTGACGTAGCCGCCGCCGCTCGCGGACCAGGGCTCGATCGCCGCCGCCGTGGCGCGCGCCCACTCGATGTACTGCTCGTCGAGCCCGGCGTCCTGCCAGGTGGCCATGGCGCTGACGTTGAAGGCGGCGCGGCGGAAGCCGGCCGCGCCGAAGGCCGAATCGACGTCCTTCGGTGCACCGTGCAGCGATTCGATCAACATGCCTCCCGGCGATCTGCCGAGCGCGACTATTCGCTCCAGCAGCGCGTCGATCAGCTCGTCGGGCAGCTCCCGCACGAAGTGGCCCTTCCAGTAGTGACGGTCCTCGCCGTAGGGCGAGTCGAACAGCCGTTGCTGCTCGAGGTAGGCCAGCGGGCGCACCCGGTCCTCAACGACGCCGGGAACGGCCCTGAGCGAGCGCAGCTCCTCGGGATTCTCGTCCGGGCCCGTGAAGCACGGAAAGACGGCGAGTGTCGGAGCCAGTGACTCGTCGACGGCCAGCCCGACCTGGCAGCTGAGGTCACGCGGAGCGGCGGCGGCGATGTCGCGGAAGCGGCGGAGCGCAGCTCGGACGCCGTCCCCGCTGTACCTGAGTGACCCGCCCACGACACCATCGAGCTCGTGCAGCCGGAACTCCAGCCGCGTCGCCACCCCGAAGTTGCCGCCTCCGCCGCGAAGCCCCCAGAGGAGCTCGGCGTTCTCGTCGGGGCTCGCGCGGACGACCGATCCGTCCGACGTCACGATCTCGGCGCCGACGAGGTTGTCGCAGCTCAGCCCGTGCTGCGAGGTCAAGTGTCCGATGCCGCCGCCGAGCGTCAGGCCCGCGACGCCGGTCGAGCCGACGACCCCTCCGGGCGTCACCAGTCCGTGCGCCTGAGTGGCCGCGTCGAAGTCGAGCCAGGTCGCGCCGCCCTGGGCGCGAGCGATCCCTGCGTCCGGGTCGACCTCGACGGCGTGCATCAGGGAGAGGTCGATGACGAGCCCGCCGTCGCAGACGCAGTGACCGGCCGGGTTGTGGCCGCCGCCGCGCACCGCCACTTCGAGCTCGTGCTCGCCGGCGAAGCGGAAGGCGATCGCGACGTCGGCGGCGCTGACGCAGCGCGCAATGACCGCCGGTCGCCGGTCGACTAGGGCGTTGAAGCAGCGGCGCGTCGCGTCGTAGTCGGCGTCCTCCGGCACGACGACCGCGCCGGTCAGCGCCCCTCGCAACTCGCTCAAGCCCTGGTCGACCAGCATGGCTCAGCCGGCGCCGTCGAAGAACTCGATCGGCGGCCCCTCCCCGGTCCGATCGACGGCGATCTCGGTGCCGTCGGCCGAACGAACATGCCTCGTCATAAGAACCACTCCACTCCTCCTTGGGGTCAGTCGTTTCGTCTCTAGCTAAAGACGGACTCGAACCCGGGGACTCATCGGTCGCGGTCTTGATCGGCGGGCGGTGTCGCCTTGACGAAGCGGAGCAACTCCGTATCGCCGTCGTCCAGCAGCACGAGCCCGTCCAGGTCGGAGCGCCAACGCGCGACCCGCTCGAGCGCGGCCAGAAACTCACGCTCCACCGCGTCGGCCGGCGGCACGCACGCCATCCGGGTCGAAGCGACGGCGCCGAGCTCGAGTGTCTCGCCCTCGACCGAGTACGGGCCCGTGTACCGATTACAGCCGGTCGACCCCGCAAGCCGACCGTCGTCGAACGTCGCGGTCGGCGCCACCTCCTCCCATCCGGCGACCTCGATTCCAGAGGCCAGCACCAGGGGCACGCCTTCAAACGATGAGAAGTCCCGTCGGGTCTCACGCGGCCGACCCTAGCGGCGCCTCGAAGCGCACGTCACGCCTCTGCGCGTCGGCGGCCGCAAGGTCGATCATCCGCTCGGCCTCGGCACTCACCTCCGCGCGCTCGGCGCGGGAAAGCCTCCGGGACGGACGAATCGAGAGGGTGGCGCGTCTCTTCCCATCACGCTCGATCCACCACGTCGCCCGGAGCATCCCGTCGACGAGCAGGTTGTTGACGAACCGGCCCGGGGCGAGCATCGCCGCCCACGGGAAGTCCTCGGGGATCATCCGCCGCCGGTCGGCGTGACCGAGCAGGAGGTTGTCGTACTCGCCCAGGAAGCGCGCAGGCGCGGGCGTGTCAGGATCCGGGCGCGGCGCGTCGGGCAGGTCGAAGAGCTCCCGCCCGTCCTCGTCTCGAAACGTCTCGAGCCGGGGTCGCAGACGCTCGAGGACCTCGTTCAGCCTGGTCAGGCCGGACCATTTCTGGACGTCCATCACCGACGCTGGGCCGAAGGAGCCCAGGTACCGGAGCACGATGTCGTCGACCGAGGGCTCGGCCTCGAGCGTCATGTGGGTCCAGGACTCGAGCGGCAGGTACTTCGCCTGACCGCCGACGCCCCAGACGCCGCGCGGCGGCACCTGGACGAGCGGCACGTAGACACGGGCTGCGTTGCCGATTGCCTCGACGTCGTCGCCGATGCCGCGTTCGACGAGGCGCATCCCGAGCTCGCGCGCGGTGAGCGGCTCGTCGACGAGCAGCTCGCGGACGGCCGCTTCCAGTTCGGCGAGGTCGGCGCCGCCCATCCGCCTTCCGAACGCGCCGTTGTGCGTGCGCTCGATCACGGGTTGCACCAACGGCCGGAGGACGAGCGCGTCTCGGACTGTGACGAGGTGCACCGTTCCGCGCATGAGCGTGAGACGCACCACAGCCCGGTCCGTAAGCATTCGGCCGAGCTCCTGCGGGTCGAAGCCGTCGAGGCGCGACCACAAGCCGTAGTAGGGCGGGAGTGTCGCCTGCGCCTGGAGCCCGACCAGATGCTCGACGGTCTCTCCGACCGGCTTCTCGACGCGGCCCAGCAGAAGCTGCCGCTCGAGGAGCGCGCGGTTGAGCTCGCGACGGCTGATCGCCCGATCAGCCGTCGGTGGTGACCCCGCGAAGGAAGACCCTGAGCCGATCGTTGAAAGGACGGCCCAAAAGCTGGGGGTTGTGCGCGGCGCCGGCGAACCGAACCTGCTCGCAACTAAGCCTTTGCGCGAGCATGTCGCAGACGGCCTGAAGCGCACGCCCAGCGACCTCCCGAGGAGCGCCGTTCCGATCGACGAACTGGAGCCGATACTCGTCGGCGAGCTCACGCTGCGCGACGAACGCCTCCCTGCTCGAGCCGAACCCGCCGTGGACGAGGACGACGGCGTCGCCCTCACCGAGCTCGAGGATGTGGAGATCAGTCGCCATGCGGGCGAGTTTGACCCTTCTGGGGGAGGGGAATGCCGGTTTCTGTGACTACCATCCGGCGCTGACGTAACAGGCCAGGGCCGCCGCCTATAGCTGTTCGCGGCCCGACGTTCCTCTCTCTTCATGCCGAACCCCCTCCGCAGACTCCTGCTCGCCTTCACGCTCGCCGTGTGCGTCGCCGGCTTGTCCGCGACGAGCGCTGCGGCGAGACTGGACGGCCCGCCGAGGATCGAGCGCCCGCCCGTACAGAAGCGGACGCACAGGCCGACGCTCGGTGAACGCGCGGCGAGGCTGGCGCTGAAGGCGGTCGGCGTTCCCTACGTTTGGGGAGGTGGTTCGCCGGCGAGCGGGTTCGACTGCTCGGGGCTCGTCTCCTGGGCGTACGGTCGGCTCGGGGTCCGGCTCCCGCACAGCTCCTACGCCCTCTACGGCCGCGGCCGCCGCGTCGCGCGCTCGCGGCTGAAGCCGGGCGACCTGGTCTTCTTCTACGGGCTCGGCCACGTCGGCATGTACCTCGGGCGAGGGAGGATGGTTCACGCTCCGACGTCGGGGCGCAACGTCGAGGTCGTGCCGCTCGGTAGCTCGCACTACGGCCGCAGCCTGATCGCCGCCCGCCGCATCCTTCGCGCCTAGGCCTCGACTCGCCAGCTCGTCCGAATACGGCGAGTAATCCGACGGGCCTACCCGTATACGAGTCGCATCCTGATCGGCTCGAAGGAGGCTCGCGTGAATGCTTTCGTCGCACGATTGGTGGTCGTACTCGTACTCGCTGCCTTACCGATGAGCGTCGCCTGGGGCGCAGACGGCGGCGAGACTCGTTACCACGTCACCAACCTCGATTCGCTCGGCGGGACGCCGAGCGAGGGCAACAGCATCAACAACCGCGGGTGGATCGCCGGCCCGTCCGAGCTGGCGGGGAACGCCGTGCGGCGCGCGACCCTCTGGCGAGACGGCGACCCGCAGGACCTCGGGACGCTCGGCGGGCTTCACAGCAACGTGCTCTTTCCGGTGAAGAACGTGCGTGGCTTGATCACCGGAATCGCCGAGACGGCCGAGCCCGACCCGTTGAACGAGCGCTGGAGCTGCTCGCGCTTCTTCCCCTCGCGTACCGGGAACATCTGCCGTGGCTTCGTCTGGCGGAACGGGAAGATGCGGCCGCTGCCCACGCTCGGCGGCTCGAACGGCTTCGCGACCGGCTCCAACAATCGACGCCAGGTGGTCGGCTGGGCGGAGAACACGGTCCGCGATCCGACATGCAGCCAAGTGGACGAGCAGTATCTGCAGTTCCACGCGGTGATCTGGGGACCGGGCAGGCGCCAGATCAAAGACCTGCCGCCGCTGCCCGGGGACTCGGCGAGCGCCGCCACGGCGATCAACGACCTCGGTCAGGTCGTGGGCATCTCCGGCCGGTGCGACCGGGCCTTCGGCCGGTTCAGCGCAATCCATTCCGTGCTCTGGAAGGACGGCGTGCCGACGAACATCGGCGATCTCGGCGGCGTTGCCTGGAACACGCCGGTGGCGATCAACCGTCGCGGCGACATCGTCGGGTTCTCGAACACGTCTCCCGCCGACGCCGGTTCGTTCAGGGCTCAGGCCTTCCTCAAGCTTGCGGGGCAGCCCATCCAGAATCTCGGCACGATCTCGCCGGACGAGACGCTCAGCCAGGCGCTCGGCATCAACGAGTCCCGCCAGGTCGTGGGCATCTCGTGCACGCCGGGCTTCGCGAGCTGTCGAGCCTTCATCTGGGAAGACGGCGTCATGCGAGACCTCAACGGGCTGGTCGCTACCGGCTACTCCGACCATCTCATCAGCGCCAACGACATCAACGACCTCGGCCAGATCACCGGCCGCGCGCTCGAGCAGGGGACCGGCGCTGAAGTGCCGTTCGTGGCGACGCCCGCCGACGGGGATTCCGACGGCGTCGGCTCCGCAGCGGCCGTCCCCGACTTGCCCGAATCGGTCAGGCAGAAGCTGATGGCGCGGTTTGGCATCCGCAAGGTCGACCTCGACTCGTAGCTATGCAGAAGCGGCCGTGCGGGCTCTGCCCGCGCGGCCGCTTTAGTCGATGAGCTTGCGGGTCATCGCGAGGATCGCGATGCGCCACATCACGATTCCGAAGGCGATGAGGGCGCCGAGCCGGGCCACGTCGATCCACCCGTCCCAGCCGTAGATCACGCAGTCCCGCACGAGCTCGACGAGCTGGTGCAGCGGGTTCAGTTGCGCCAGCACCTGCGCCCACTCCGGAAAGTTGTCCAGCGGGAAGAACGAGCCTGCCAGGAGGAAGAGCGGCGTCAGCACGGCGCTGACCACGTAGTTGAAGTTCTCGAACGACTTCGAGAAGCCGGCGACAGAGATCCCGAAGTTCGCCCAGCCGTACCCGGCGATCCAGCCGATGAACGGCACGGCGATCATTCCCCACGACGGCTCGAGTCCGAAGAAGATCGCGACCACCATCGGCACGCAGCCGTAGACGCCCGCCCGCGTCGCAATCCAGATCGCCTCGGCAGTGACCAGCTCCTCGGTGTCGACCGGCGCGGCGAGGATCGCGTCGTAGGTGCGCTGAAACTGGTACTTGACGAAAGTCCCGAACATGCCCGGGAAGGCGCTCGAGAAGAGCACCGCGGTCGCGACCGTCCCCGTGCCGACGAATTCCACGGGGTCGAGACCGCCGATCGTGCTGACAATCGAGCCAAAGCCGAATCCGAACGCGAGCAGGAAGATCGTCGGCTCGACCGTGGACGCGAACGTGCTCGACCGCCAGTACGACGAGTAGTTGACGATCTCCCGGACGAGCACGCCGGTCAGCGCGGACCGTTCGAGCCGGCCGATGCGTGCGGGCCGCGGCGCGACCGAAGCCATCAGGCGATCTCCTCGCCGGTGAGCAGGACGAAGACATCTTCCAGGTTGGCCGGCCTTCGCTCGCCGTCGAAGCCTCCGACTCCGTCCACGTTCAGGATGGACACGCTCGTACCCGTCCTCCGAGTGCGAAGGCCCGCCGCTCCGGCTTCCTCCTCCACCTCCGCCAGGCGCGCGGGCGGCCCGTAGACCTCGAGTACCTCGCGGCCGGCGTGCTCGAGCACGAGCTCGGACGGCGCGCCGGCGGCCACCGCCTCACCGTGGGACATGATCAGGACGGTGTCCGCGAGGCGCTGCGCTTCCTCGATGTAGTGCGTGGACATGAGGATGGTCGTGCCCTCGTAGCGCAGCGCATCGATCAGCGCCCAGAGCTCCTGGCGAACCTGCGGATCGAGTCCTACGGTCGGCTCGTCCATCAGCAGGAGCCTGGGCCGGTGGATGAGCGCGCGGGCGATCAGGAGCCGCCGCCGCATGCCGCCGGACAGCTTGTCTACCCGCGAGTCGCGCCGGTCGACGAGCTTGGCCATCTGGAGAGCCCGCTCGATCGCTTCGTGCCGGTCGTGGCGTCGGATCCGGTAGAGGTGCGAAAAGACGAGCAGGTTCTGCTCGACCGTCAGCGTCGTGTCGAGGTTGTCGAGCTGCGGCGCGACCCCAGACTGCGCTCGCGCCATCTTCGACTCCTTCGGCAGCTTGAAGCCGAGCACCTCGATCTCGCCCTCGTCGGCGATCGACTGGGCGGTGAGAAGGCGCATCGTCGTGGACTTCCCGGCGCCGTTGGGACCGAGCAGCCCGACGCACGTCCCGACCGGGACGTCGAGGTCGAGGCCGTTGACTGCCGTGATCTCCCCGTAGCGCTTCACGGCCCCGCGCAGGCGGATGGCGAGCTCGCGCGGCATCCGCCTCAGCATGCCAGTCGAGACTCGCGCCGCCGCGGCAACTACGATCGCGACCCGTGATCGTTCGGACCGTGCGCGGCGACATCGACCCCGGCGAGCTCGGGCCCTGCGACGCCCACGAGCATCTCTTCCTCGTGACGCCGGCTCAGCCGGGCGACGAGTACAGCGATGTCGACCGGGCGACCGAGGAGGCGCACACGCTGGTCACCGCGGGCGCCCGGTCGCTCGTGGACTGGACGCCGATCGGGCTGGGCCGCGACCTCGACGGGCTCCGCGCGGTTTCCGAGCGGGTCGGGCTCCACGTGGTCGCCGCGACGGGTCTCCACCGGGACGTCCACTACGCGGCCGACGACCCGCTTCGGAGCGAGTCCGTCGAGGTTCTCGCCGACCGCTTCACCGTGGAGCTCGAGCAGTGTGGGATCGTGAAGCTCGGCGCCGGCTACCACCAGCTTTCGCCGTTCGAGGCGAGGGCGTTCGAAGCCGGCGCGGTTGCGCACGGCCGGACCGGCGCACCGGTGTGCGTGCACACGGAGCACGGGACGATGGGGCTGGCGATCGTCGAGCGGCTCCGTCGACTGGGCGTCCAGGCGAGCTCGATCGTCCTCGCGCACCTCGATCGCAACCCGGACGCAGGAGAGCACGCGGAGACCGCGGCCACGGGCGCGTGGCTCCAGTTCGACGGGCCCGGCCGCACCAAGTACTGGCCGGACTCGACCATCCTGAGCCTGATCGGTGACCTGGCGGAGCGCGGGCTCGGCGCGCAGCTCCTGCTCGGCGGCGACACAGGGCGCCGGTCGATGCTGCGCTCCTACGGAGGCGGTCCCGGAATGGACTACCTCTTCGCGCGGTTCAAACCGCGGCTCGAACGCGAGCTCGGCTCCGAGCTCGCCGACCAGATCTTCGTCGCCAACCCGGCGCGCGCGTTCAGCTTCGACCCCAAGTAACACAGTGTTACTAAGTGGTCGTCCCGGCCACCCAAGCCGCGGTTCGACCCTTGTAACACAGTGTTACAAGGCTCAGAGGGCCTCGCGCACGCGCCGCGCTCCCTCGACCAACGCGGCCAGCTTGGCTCGCGCGATCGGGCGAGCCGTTTGCGAGAGGCCGCAGTCGGGGGCGACCGCGAGACCCTCGGGCGCGACGTGACGTAGGCACCGCCGAATCCGCTCCTCGATCTCTTCCGGTGGCTCGACGTACGAGCTCTTGACGTCGACGATCCCGACCGCGACGTCCTTCGATCGCCCGATCTCCTCGATCAGCTCGAGCTCCGCAAACTCGCGGCTCGCCATCTCCAGATGGAGCTCGTCGGCCTCCAGCTCGAGGAAGGCCGGGAACATCGGCGCATACCGCCGGGGACCGGCCGCCCGAGCCTTGAAGTTGCCGAAGCAGAGGTGAGTGCCGAGGTAGCAGCGGCCCCGGACCGGCGCAACCGTCCGGTTGAAGATGTCGACGAGCCGCTCGGTGTCCTCCCGGTAGGCGTAACAGCTCATCGAGGGCTCGTCGACCGTGATCGTCTCCGCGCCGGCAGCCACGAGCCCGGCGAGCTCGGCCTGCACGATCGGGATCAGCGCTTCGGTGACGGCGTACCGATCGGGGTGGTCTACATTGGCCTCGATCCGGCCCGCGAGCGTGTAGGGGCCGGGAACGCTCGCCTTCAACCGTGGTGGTGGGGGCGGCGCCAGCTCGCGGAGTCGCTCGAACTCTGCGACGACCCCGAGCCCGCCCGGCGCGGTCAGCTCGCCGACGATTCGATGCCGGCCGCGCTGGTCGTGCCCCGGCGGTCCCAGCCGGCGGCGCGGCTCCTGCTCGAGCTCGAGGCCGTCGAGGAACGCGTAGAAGGAGAGGTTGAAGTCGTAGCGACTCTGCTCGCCGTCGGTGATCACGTCCAAGCCCGCCGCAACCTGGTCGGCGATCGCGACGGTCACCGCGTCGCGCACAGCCTCGTCGCGGTCGTCCGCCCCAACCTCTCCGGGGTGCATGCCGACGAGCTCCAGCCAGCCGGGAAACGGATAGCTGCCGACGACGGTGGTCAGGATCGGCTCGTGCGCCACACCGCCATCCTTCCACGCGCCTTGTCGGCCCGTCTAGACGGCTATACAGTCGCCGAGATGAGCCGCGCGCCGTTCGACCTCTCGGGCCGAAGCGCCGTCGTGACGGGTGCTTCGACCGGGATCGGCGCCGCGATCGCCGTCGCGCTCGCCCATGCCGGCGCCGACGTGGCGGGGATCGCCCTGGAAGAGGCGCCGGAGACGACCGCCGCAATCGAGCAGCAAGGACGGAAGGCGGTGATGCTCGTCGGCTCGACCGGCGACCGCGCAACCGTCGAGGACCTGGCGAAGACGGCGGTCGATCGCTTCGGGCGGATCGACATCTGGGTGAACAACGCCGCCCGTCTGCTCGTCAAGCCGCTCGTCGAGATGACTGACGACGACTGGCATGGCCTCCTGGCCGCGAACATGCACGGCTACTTCTACGGTTGCCGAGCGGCAGCGGAGCGAATGCTGGCTCAGGGCTCGGGACGAATCGTGAACGTCGGATCGGCCGCAAGCGTGCAGGCGGTCCCGGGTCTCGGTGCCTACACGGCGGCGAAGGGTGCGATCACCGGGCTCACGAAGGTCCTCGCGCTGGAGCTGGCGCCGGCCAACGTCACCGTGAACGCCGTCGCTCCCGGAGCCACCGACACGGTGCTCAACGAGGAGGCGTACACGCCCGAGGTGCGGCAGACCTACCGTGAGCGGATCCCGCTCGGCCGCATCGCCGAGCCCGAGGAGGTCGCCGATGTCGTCGTGTTCCTCGCCTCGGATGCTGCTCGGTACGTCACGGGCCAGGAGCTGCTTGTCGACGGCGGTCTCACGATCAACGGTGCAGTCGGCCACGCTCGGACCTAGGCGGCGCATGAGCGAATTCGTCCCCCGCTACTACGAGATCGAGCAGGCGCTGCGGGCCAGGATCGACGAGCTCGAGCCTCACGAGTCGCTCCCCTCGGACGCGCAGCTCTGCGCGGAGTTCGGCGTGAGTCGCATGACGGCGCGGAACGCCGTCCAGCGGCTCGTCCAGGACGGGCTCGTCTATCGCGTGCCCGGACGCGGCACCTTCGTCGCAGAGGACTCGGCGCCGCGAACGGCGAGCCACGTGCTCTCGTTCACGGAGGAGATGCGGCGGCGCGGCCGAGTGCCCAGCTCGCGAGTCGTCGAGCGAGAGCGACGGCCGGCGACGGCGGAGGAACGGCGGCGGCTCGGGGTCGCCGAGGTCGCTGCGGTGCGGCGTGTCCGGCTCGCCGACGGAGAACCGGTCGCCCTCGAGTCGGCAGCGTTCCCGGCGGAGCGCGTCGCGTCACTGCTTGTCGGCGATCTCGAACGGGACTCGCTTCACGCGGCTCTCGTCGCCGCCGAGATCGTGCCCACCGCCGGGCGCGGAACGCTCAGTGCCGAGCCCGCCGGGGTGGAGGATGCGCGCCTGCTCGACATCAAGCGCGGCCGCCCGCTACTCGTCGAGCGGCGCTTGATCTTCGACCAACACGGTGAGCCGCTCGAGTGGACCGAGAGCCGGTACGTGGGCGAGCGCTACGGCCTCGATGTCGTCTTCGACGTAGAGTCGGCCCCGTGATCGGCGCCGACGAGACATGACGCGGGAGATCACGGATCTTCGGGGCGGCGTCGTCGGGACCGGCTTCATCGGGACTGTTCACGTCGAGGCCCTGCGCCGGCTGGGCATCGAGGTCGCCGGCGTTGTCGGCTCGACGAGGGAGCGCGCCGAGGCGAAGCGAATCGCCCCGGTCTACGAAAGCTTCGAGGCCCTGCTCGAGGACACGCGCGTGGACGTCGTCCATCTCACGACCCCGAACCACCTCCACTACCCGCAGGCGAAACAGGCCCTCGAAGCCGGCAAGCACGTCGTGTGCGAGAAGCCGCTCGCCCTGACTGCTGAGCAGTCCGACGAGCTGCTGCGGCTGGCCGAGCAGAGCGGGCTCGTGCATTGCACGAACTTCAACATCCGCTTCTACCCTCAGGTGCAGCAGGCCCGCGAGCTCACGCATGGCGGAGCGCTGGGCGGAATCTGGAATGTCCACGGCGGCTATCTCCAGGACTGGCTCCAGCAAGACACCGACTGGAATTGGCGCCTCGAGCCGGACAAGAACGGCGACCTGCGCGCAGTCGGAGACATCGGCTCGCACTGGCTCGATCTCGCCCAGTTCGTGACGGGGCTCGAGGTCGAAGCAGTCTTCGCCGACCTGGCGACCGCGATTCCTGTGCGCCGCCGGCCCGTGGGCGAGGTGGAGACCTTCGCGGCCGCCAGGGATGTCGAACGCGAGGACGCAGCGATGGAGACCGAGGACATCGCACACCTGCTGATCCGCTTCCGAAGCGGCGCGCGCGGCTCGGTCGTCGTGTCTCAGGTCAGCGCCGGACGAAAAAACTCGCTGCGCCTCGAGGTCGACGGCTCGCGCGAGGCGCTCTACTGGGACTCCGAGGCCCACGAGCAGCTCTGGCTCGGCCATCGGGACCGACCCAACGAGATTCTGCTTCGCAACCCGGCGTTGCTGGAGCCGCGAGCGCGCGCGACGACGTCGCTGCCCGCCGGGCACGCGGAGGGGTTCGCCGACACGTTCAAGGAGCTCTACCGCGCCGTTTATCGCGCGGTCGCGGCCGGCGAGCCGCCTGACGAGCCGGACTACCCGACCTTTCGCGCCGGCCACGTCGAGAACGTGATCGCGGAGGCCGTCGCGCGGAGCAGCCGTGAGGAGCGATGGGTGGAGGTGGAGACATGAAGCTCGGATTCCTGACCGCGGCCTTCCCGGATCTCACCCTCGAGCAGGTAGCCGAGTGGGCGGCCGCGGAGGGCTTTGAGACGCTGGAAGTGGCGTGCTGGCCGGCCGGAAGCGGCGAGCGGCGACGCTACGCCGGCGTGACGCATATCGACGTCGATTCAGTCGATCCGGACGCGGTCGCCGCGGTGCTCGAGCGGCACGGGCTCGAGATCTCGTCACTCGCCTACTACCCGAACAACCTCCACCCCGACGACGCTCACCGCGAGGAGGTCAACGGGCACCTGCGCAAGGTGATCGACGCGGCGCAGCAGCTCGGGGTCGGCATCGTCGGCACGTTCGTCGGCAACGACAAGGACCGGCCGCTCCCCGAGAACCTCGAACGCTTCCGGGAGGTCTGGCCGTCGCTCGTCGACTACGCCGGCGAACGCGGTGTCCGGATCGCGATCGAGAACTGCCCGATGATCTTCTCCTACGACGAGTGGCCGGGCGGCAACAACCTCGCCTGGTCTCCGGCGATCTGGGACGAGATGTTCGAGGCCATCCCGGCTGAGAACTTCGGGCTCAATCTCGACCCGTCTCACCTGGTCTGGCTGATGATCGACTACGAGCGCGCGGTCTACGACTTCGCCGACCGGATCTTCCATGTCCATGCGAAGGACCTCGAGATCCGCCGCGACGGTCTGTACCGACACGGGAGCTTCTCGAGCGGGATCGGCTGGCAGGTACCGCGGCTTCCCGGGCTCGGCGAGGTCGACTGGAGTCGGTTCATCGCCGCCCTCTACGCAGTCGGCTACGACTACGTCGTCTCGATCGAGCACGAGGATCGGAGGTTCGAGGGGACGGAGGAGCTCGTGAAGCGCGGATTCCTTCTCGCGCGGAACGCCGTGCGCCCCTACATCGTCTAGCCGGGCCGTGTCCAGGGGCGTGGCCCTCCAGTGTTTCGGTGTCGGCCGCGGACGCTCCGCCATGGATCGTCGCATAAGTGGCCCAGCGCGAACGTCACGCCTGCGATCAACCTTCGTATGCCCGTGGCGGTCGTCGTCACGGCTCGATGAAGGAGCGTGCGAGGTCGGCAAGCTGACCGCGCTCCCACTGCTCGCGCGTCATCTCGTACTCCACCTCGCCCTCCTCGACGCCCTCCACGGGCGCGGTGGTGGAGGTGGGGAACGTCCGCACGTAGGTGAGACCGACCCGCTCCATCACGGCCCGCGAGCGTGTGTTGACCGTCAGCGTCTGGGCGATGATCCGGTCGAGCCCGACGTCGTCGAAGCCGTAGCGCACCAACTCCCGCGCCCCCTCAGAGGCGAGGCCCTTGCGCCAATGACGCTGCAGCAGCCGGTAGCCCAGGTCGGCCACCCCGGGTCGTCGGGCTGGTCGGGGCCGTGGGCGGGCTGAAGGATCCACCAGCCGACGAACACGTCGTCGACGAGGCCGACCCACAAGCCGAGTCCGTCCACCTTCCGCGCGGCCGCCATCCGCCGCGCGTGGTTGGACGACCTCCTCGCGTGTGCTGGCCCGACCACTGAGGTAGCGCATCACGTCGAAGTCCGAGTCGAGCTCGACCTCCCACTCGACGTGCTCGTCGGCGAGCGGCACCAGCTGATCCGCTCTGTCTGCAGCGTCTGCTGCGGCATGGCTAGCAACCCAGGTGAGGGAAGCCCGCCCGTTCGCGTGCTAGGAGAGCACGGACACGGTCCACATGCCCCCAGGAGATCGGCGTCGCCCACACGGAGAAGATCCGCCAGGCGTCGGTGAACGCCGCGCCCTCGACGTCGGCCTGGCACCAGTCGAGCCCGCTTGCAGCGCAAGCCTCGAGGCCCGGGTCGAAGCTGGGCTCTCCTGCCGAGTCTGCAAGGGCCGCAGCGAGTCGTTCCAGCACCTGATTCGTCTCGGCGACGAAAGCCGCCGGCGGCATCGTCGTCTCGTTGTTCGGCGCCCAGGCGAAGCCGAACCGATCGGGTCCGGCCTGCGTCGCGGCGTAGCTCCGGAGGGCGTAGGTCTGCGACGAGACGAAGTGCCGCATCTGGTCACCCGAGACCATCGTCCACCCGAGCCCCGTCGGCCATTGCCAGCCGGCGTTCGCGATCGGCGTATGGGTACGGCCCAGGAACGCCCGAGCGGCGCCGTAGCGCGTCGGGGCCACGAGGCCCAGGCGCGCGGCGTGCTGGAGGTACTCGTTGAGCTGGTCTCGCCGAGTCGCGGCCGGCGCGCCCGTGACTCCCCAGAGGCGCGCGTCGCCGTAGACCTCCTGTCCCCAAAATCGGACCGCCCGGTCCATGTCGCGCCAGAAAGGCGTGTCCGCGAACCAGGCTTTGAGCGTCGACTTGTACAGCGACGCGTCGTAGGTCGCGTGCTGGACGCCGATCACGAACACGGCACCCTTTGCGGGGCGCCCATCCCCTTCGTAGAGGCCGCGGACGAACGCACGGGCATCCGCCCGCGCCGTTCCGAGCTTCCGGCGCACCGTGGACGGGAACTCGTTGACGGCCCAGGTGTCGCCGTTCGCGACGTCGTAGCCTGCGGCCGCCATTCGTCGCCGCGCCTCGACGCCGGCGTCGTACCACGTTCGCCCAGTCTCCTCGACCCAGCCCTGCCAGGCGGCCCAGTGGATCTCCGCCATCGCGTGGAAACGTGGGCCAAGCGCGCGGATCCGCCACGCCTGGTTCGGTCGCGCATTCGTCTTGTCGGAGACGAGCGGCGGAATCGAGATGTAGTAGTCGGCGCAAAGCGACTGCCTCTCAGCGAGCTTGGCGCCGAGGCGAAGCCAATCGCGGGCCGCGTAGAAGACGAGCTCGGCAGCACGACAATTCGGGATCGCGACGCGGCTGCCGCTGAGCCGGAACTGCGGCTTCCCGGTTCGGTAGCGACGATCGAGCGACGCTACGACCGGTGAGCCGGCGCAGTCCAGGCCAGCGAGCGTGCTTCCGCCAGAGGCCCGACAGCTTTTCGCCCCGGTCGTGACGGCGTCCGCGGTCGAGCCCGGCGCAAGCGCGGCCAACGCAGCCATGGCCGCCGTCAAGCACAAGCCCGACCCCAGGCGGTTCATCGTGCTGGACGATACCGACCGTTCAGCTGGGCGAGTGGAGCGTCATCGGCACGCTCCGGTCAACAGAAGCGCCCAGTCGTACGATGCGGTCGTGACTGAGCACGGGCTTGGCTCGTCGTGTTCATCTGGGCTCTCGGGCAAGACAAACGTAGGCATTTCTGTACCTCGGCCTACACCCCGCGCCAGTTTTCCGCCTGGCCCCTGGACCTGGCCCCTAGCTGGGGTCGAGGGCGAACTTGATGCCTTCGCCGCCACGTGTGGCGGCGAAGGCGCGCTCCCAGTCGGCGAGCGGGACAAGCTCCGAGAGGAGCGGCTCGAGCTCGACCTTCCGTTCTTCGATCAGCTCGAGCGCGCGTTGCCACGAGAACGGGGTGCTGGCGAAGCCCGACGTGACGGTCAGCTCTCGGAAGCACACCTCGTCGAAGGGAAGCGCCACCGGCTTGCCCGCCAGGCCGATCTGGATGTAGCGGCCACCACGTCGCGCCGACTCGAGCCCGAACGTCATGCCCGCCTCGTGGCCCGAGCATTCGACAACGACATCGGCATCGACAGGCGCACCGAGCCGCTCGCCGACGACGCTGGTCGCAAAGCCAAACCCGCGCGCGGCTTCGAGCCGGCGCTCGTCGCGCGGCGTTCCGCGCACGTGGACTCGTGCACCGCACGCGTGAGCGACCTGGGCGGCGAGCAGCCCAACGGGTCCCGGGCCAACAACGACCACCTCGTCCCCCGCGCTGATTCGAGGCGGCTCGAGGAGCGAGTGGCAAACGCAGGCGAGCGGCTCGGCGAGCGCGGCGACCGAGGCATCGAGCCAGTCGGGGATCCGGTGGAGGCCGCGGGCCGGCAGCAGCACCCGCGGGGCGAACCCGCCGTCGACGTGTGTCCCGATCGACCGCCGCTCGGGACAGAGGTTGATGCGGCCGGCGCGGCAGAAGGCGCACACCCCACATGTGGCGTAGTACGTCTCCGTGACGACACGCGCCCCGAGCCAATCCGGGTCGACCCCGTCCCCGAGCTCGACGACCGTGCCGCTGACCTCATGTCCGATCGTCACCGGGACGTCGGTTGCGTACTCGCCGTCGTAGATGTGGAGGTCTGTGCCGCAGATCCCGGCCGCTGCGACCTCGACGACCACCTCGCCGCTCGCGGGACGCGGCTCCGGCCGCTCGGCGAGCGCAACGATTGCCTGGGCCGGCGGCCAGCTTCGTCAGACCGAGCACAGCAGCTCCTCGACCTCGTCTTCGGTCGGCATCTCGTCGGCGCAGCCGAGCCGCGTCGCGACCAGAGCGCCCGCCGCATTGGCGAAGCGGAGGACGCGCTCGAGGTCCCACCCGGAGAGCAGGCCGTGGCAGAGCGCTCCGCCGAAGGCGTCTCCTGCCCCGAGTCCGTTCAGGACCTCCACCTCCAACGCCGGCACGACCACCAGTTCGTCCGCCGTCGCCCCCAGCACACCGCCGGCACCGAGCTTGACGACGGCCAGCTCGACGCCGAGGTCGAGCAGCGCCCGCGCGCACTCCTCCGGCGCAGCCTGCCGCCCGAGCACCACGGCAGCTTCCTCCCGGTTCCCGACCGCCACGGTCGCCCAGGACAACGCTTCACGGCCCCAGCGACCAGCCTCCTGAGCCGACGCCCAGAAGGTCGCCCGATAGTCAAGGTCGTGCACGGTGAACGGCCTCCGACCCCGGGCACGAAGCGCCTCGAGGGTCGTCGAGCGTGAGGGCTCCTCCGACAAACCGGTCCCGGTCGTCCAGAACACCGGCACGCGCGCGACCTCGTCGAGGTCCAGATCTCCACAGCCCAGCTGCAGATCAGGCGCGGTCGGCTCCCGGTAGAAGAGCAGCGGAAAGTCGTCGGGCGGATGGATCTCGCAGAACGCGAGCGGGGTGCGGAGCTCCGAATCCACCCCGACCCGGGATGCATCGACGCCGAACCCTGAAAGCGCCTCGCGTACGTACGAACCAAAGCCGTCGTCGCCGACCTTCGTCACCACCGCGGCGCGCCGACCCAGCCGAGCCGCCGCCACGGCGACGTTCGTCGGGCTCCCGCCGAGCAGCTTGCGAAACGACCGCACCGACCCGAGAGGCACGCCGATCTGCTCCGGGTAGAGGTCGACCGAGACCCGGCCGACCGTCAAGACCTCCGGGGTCACTCCGCGCTGGAAACGCGAGCGTAGATCGCCGTAAGGACGATGATGATCCCGCCGTAGATCACCTGACGCTGCCACTCCTCGGCGTTGAGCAGCGTCAGCAGCGACCCGAGCACGGTCAGGATCAGCACGCCGACGATCGTGCCGCTGTAGCTTCCCCAGCCGCCGAAGATCGACGTGCCGCCGATGACAACGGCCGCGACCGACTGGAGCAGGTACGGGCTCGCGAGCCCGAGATCGGGATTGTTGGTGAAGCCGACGAGCAAGAGGCCGCCGAAGGCGCTGAAGAGACCGCAGAGCGCGTAGACGACCACGAGTACCTGCCAGACCCGCACGCCGGCGAGCCTCGCGGCGACGTCGTTGTCACCGACCGCGTACAGCATCCTCCCGTAGCCCGTGTAGCGCAGCCCGAGGATCAGCACGGCGGCGACGACCACCCAGAAGATGAGGTTGGCGGGCAGATAGTCGAAGAACCGGTCCGAGCCAAGGGTCGAGACGAAGCCGGGCACGACCTTCTCGAACGACCGCCCGGCGTAGATCGACAGCAGCCCGAACGTGACCGAGGAAGTGCCGAGGGTCATGATCAGCGGGTTCACTCGAAAAACGCCGATGCCGATTCCGTTGGCGAGGCCGATCCCGAGGCCGACCGCGAGCCCGGCGAGGATGCCCTGCACCGTCCCGTCAACTCCCTGCCACGAGGTGGCGAACGCCGCAGCCGTCGCGGTCAACGCAACCGAGAGATCGACGCCGCCGGTCAGCATCACGAGCGTCTGGCCGGCCGCGATCATGCCGAGGGGCGCGGCGACGAGGAACGTCGTCGAGAGCTGGTTCCAGGTGATGAACGGCTCTCCGGTCTCGTTGCGGTTGACGAGGTCGGTGAGCACGAACAGGAGCACGAGGACGCCGACGAGGACGATGACCGGGTTGTCCACGAGAAACCGCTGGACGGTTCTCAACCGGTTCTCGCGATCGAATGCCTCAGGGACAGCGGTCACGACCGCGTCTTCCTCGTCAGCAACCCGCCGATGATGACGACAAGGATGATCAACACGCCCTGGTAGACGTTCGCGTAGTTGGGATCGGTGCCGCGCAGCAGGAGGATGATCTTCGAGAGGGTGAGAACGTAGGCGGCGGCGATGACACCGACAAGGCCGCCGACGCCGCCGAGCAGCGAGACCCCGCCGAGCACGACGGCAGCGACGCTGTTCAGCGTGTAGGTCGTACCGGAGTTGGGGTCGCCGATCCCGGAAGACGCGGAGAGGGCCAGGCCTCCCAGGCCCGTAAAGATGCCGGCGAGCATGTACGCGCCGATGCGCGTCCGAGCGACGCCGATGCCGCTGAGATAAGCGGAGTTGCGGTTCGAGCCGACCGCGTAGATGGCGAGCCCTGGACGAAGCCAGCGCAGCGGCACCCAGATGAGCAGTAGCGCGGCGAAGACGGCGATGCCCGCGTTCGGAATCCCGGTCGAGCCGAGGTCGCCGATCGCCAGATCCGAGTAGTCGATCGGTACACCTCCGCCGGGGATCTCCATGATCCAGAGCGCGACGCCTTGCCAGACGAAGAGCATCCCGAGCGTGACGACGATGTCGGGGATGCGGGTCAGCGTGATGATCGCGCCGGTGAACCCGCTCGCAAGCGCCGTCAGGACGAGGAGCAGGAGCGAGAACGCGAGCGCCTGACGGAAGCTCATGTCGACCATCTCCCGCGCCGAGAGCACGTTGACGACGCCCATCAGCGAGCCGATCGAGAGGTCGATCCCGCCGGAGATGACGACGACGGCCTGCGCCATCGCCGCGAAGCAGAGCGGTAGCGCGTCGATGGCAAGGGCCTGGAGGTCGAACTCGAAGTTCTGCTGCGACAGCGAGCGCCAGTACGGAACCATGGCGATGAGCACGAGCCAGACTGCGATCGTCCAGCCGTGCAGGCGTAGTGCCCGCCGCCAGGGCGCTGCGCCCCGAAACTCGAGCTCCGTGGCGGTGACGGGCGCCGTCGTCACGCGGCGGTCTCGCCGAGCTCTAGTCCATGCATGGCCTGGAGCAGCCTGGCCTCGTCCGCTGCCGCCCCGGCCAGCTCGGCGGTCACGCGACCACCGTAGATCGTCAGCACCCGGTCGCAGACGAGCGGAAACTCGGCGAGCTCGGAGCTGAAGAAGAGGATTGCGGCACCGTCCGTTGCCAGCTCACGTAGCAGGGCATACACCTGGCGCTTCGTGCCCACGTCGATCCCACGGGTCGGGTCGTTGCAGAGCAGCACGGCGAAGCCCGATGCGAGCCAGCGGGCGATCGTCACCTTTTGCTGGTTGCCACCGGACAGCCGTCGAACCTGCCGGGCGGCGCGCATGTCGATCTGAAGCGCGTCGACTGCTCTCTGCACCCGCTTGCCTTCCTCGCGCATGTTGATGGGGCCCCAGCGCAGCGGCGTGTTGTAGAGCGGCGCGGCCACGTTCTCGCGCACGGATCGCTGCGGCAGGAGAGCGAGCAGCCGGTCCGGCGGCACGAGCACGACCCTCCGCCGGATGGAGTCGTAGGGATGGCGCGGGCGAAAGGCCTTTCCGTTCACTCGGAGCTCGCCGCTCTCGAGCTTTCGCTGACCGGCAAGCGCTTCGAAGAGCTCGTCCTGCCCCTGGCCCTCGAGCGCGGCCAGGCCCAGCACCTCTCCCGCGCGGAGCGTGAGCGAGATCCCCTGCACGCCGCCGACGCGAAGGTCGTCCACCTCGAGTACCGCCGCCTCTTGGGCCTCCTCGGCCTCGGGAGCAGGCGGCTCGGCCTCGTCGACCTTGGCGGCCGCCGCTTCGGCGCGGGCCGCCTCCGGCCCGAGCATGATCTCGACGATTCCCGCCTCTCCCCCTTCCTGCGGAACCATCGTTCCCACGTCCCGCCCGTCGCGCAGGATCGTCGCTCGATCGCATGTCGCGATCACCTCCGCCAGGCGATGCGTGATGAAGAGCACGGAACGGCCGTGGTCGCGCCGCTCGCGCATCACGTCGAAGACGCGCCCTGCAAGATCCGAAGGCAGGGCGGCGGTGATCTCGTCCAGGATCAGCAGCTGCGGGTCGTGGGTCAGCGCGCGCGCCAGGTCGAGCATGCGGAGGATCGGCAGCGGAAGGTCGCCGACGAGTTCCCGGAAACTGACCTTCAGATCCATTGCTGCGAGCTGGGAACCGACTGCGTCGGTAGAAGAGCCGGTCAGGCGCAGGTTCTGAGCGACCGTGAGATCGGGCACGAGTGCGGGATCCTGGAAGACCGGCGAGAGCCCGAGCCGCGCGGCGTGCATCGGCGAGCGGGCTCGCGTGTCACGGCCGGCCATGGAGATCGTGCCGGTGTCCGGCCGAGTCACGCCCGTGAGGCACTTCACGAGCGTGCTCTTGCCGGCGCCGTTCGCTCCCAGGAGCGCGTGCACCTCGCCCGCGGAGACGGAGAGATCGGCGGAGCGAAGGGCAACCACCGGCCCGTAGCGCTTCGCGACTCCGCGCACCTCGAGGAGCGGCGTCGCCTTGTCGCTCACGGCGTCAGAACGAGACGGAGGGGGCGGCGTGCCGCCCCCTCCGTGAGTTGCGAGCGTGGGTTAGGGACCCTTGCACGCCTTGTACTGCGCCAGGCTGTACGTCGTCCACGGCGAGATCTGGAGCTGTGCGCTCGCATCCGCGGCCGCGCCCGGCTGGGCGAACCTGTTGATCTTGGCCTTGTCGGCGGGCCAGGTCCAGACGTCCGGCTTCAGCTTGACCCACCTAGGCACGGACTGCTTGTTGAGCGCCCGCAGCGCCACCGCCAGACCGACACCGCCGATCGACGACGGGTTCGTGACGGCCGCGCCCCGCAGGCCCGGGTAGCGGGCCTTGACCTGGCGAATGAAGCCGAAGTTGTCCGCCCCGACAATCGGGACGTACGGCTTCCGCGCGGTCTTGAAGGCGTTGACCACCGTGTAGTCGATGCCGGAGGTCCAGACGCCGTTCACCCGCTGGCCAGAGTTCAGAAGGTCGAGCATCTGCTTCCCACCCGGCGCGAACTGCCACCCGGTGAAGACCGACTTCACGACCCTGATGTTCGGGTACTTGCGCTTCGCCTGCAGGAACCCCTTGTGCCGATCGGTGTCGGCCGGCACGCCGGCGATGCCCCGCATCTCGACCACGTTGCCGCGGCCGCCCATCCTCTTGAAGAGCCACTCGGCACCGACGCGTCCGTAGGCGACCTGATCGTTCGTCGCGTTGTAGACGCCCGGCGCATTGACGTACTGATCGATGAACACGACCGTGATGCCGCGAGCCCGTGCCTGAGCTGCGATCGGCTTCAGCGCGTTCGCATTGGACGGGTTGATGATGATTGCGTTGACCCCGGCCGAGATCATCGTGCGAATGTCCGCGATCTGACCGGCGGTGTCGGTCTGTCGGTGGGCAATCCGCAGCGACGACACCTGACCGCTCTTCAAAGCCTGCGCCTTGATCGAGCAGATCATCCCCTCGCGCCAGCCGTTGCCGACCAACGTATTGGAGACACCGATCGTGTATTGCGCCGGTGCGGTCGTCTTTGCCTGACCCGTCGCGGCGAAGGCCGTGACGATCAGGCCCAACACAGCGAGCGCCGTGAAGGCTCCCGCTATTCGACCCCTTGGCCCGCCAAAAACGCGAGCTCTCATACTTCTCCTCCTTTTGACATGCGCAAAATTGCGCAGACCACAGGTCTAGCTAACACCCCTTTGCGGCCTGGATGCAAGCTTTTGGTGCGACGCGGCATTAGTGGGGAGCCGCCACGACGTGGCCGCCGTTCGGCGTCCCGACTCCGAGCCACTGCGTCAGATGGCTCGGCCTGAACAGCTCGTCCGTGACGATCGCCGCCGCCCCAACGACACCTGCTCGGTCACCGAGCGCGGAGCGCTTGACCACGAGCTCACGGGTCGCCAACGGCAGCGAGCGACGGTAGACCGTCTCGCGGATCGTTGCGAGTAGTTGATCGCCTGCCCCTGCCACGCCGCCCCCGATTACGACGAGCGAAGGGTTGAAGAAGTTGACGACGCTCGCGAGCATGTGCCCGACGAGCCTCCCGGCGTTCGTGAGCAGCTCGACGCACATGGGATCGCCGTGCGTGGCTCCACGGGCGACGTCCTGCGCTTCGAGCGACCCTTTTTCCTCGAGGAGCGCGGCCAGGAACCGGCTGCGTCCCTCGCGCGCAGCGGTCTCGGCGTCTCGGCCGAGCGCACCTCCACCCGCGAGAGCCTCGAGACAGCCGACGTTGCCGCACCGGCACACGACCGCCGGATCGTCGGTCACCTGCATGTGGCCGACGTCACCGGCACAGCCCTGGGCCCCGCGGTGGAGCTTGCCGTCCACGATGATCCCGGCGCCGATGCCGGTACCGATCTTGATGAAGACGACGTTGTCGTGCCCCTGGGCGATTCCGGCGCGACGCTCTCCGAGCGCCATGACGTTCACGTCGTTATCGACCCACACCGGGACGTGATACCGGGCGAACCGCTCCCGAACCGCGAAGCGATCCCACCCCGGCATGATCGGGGGAGCGACCGGCCGGCCGGATTCGAACTCGACCGGTCCAGGCACTCCGATCCCGATGCCCCAGAGCGATCCGGGCCGCGGCTCGCCGCTCACGAGACTGCGGACGAACAGCTCCTCGACGCGGTCGAGGACGACCTCGGGGCCGGCCGCAATGTCGCACGGCTCCTGCACGTGCGCGAGGATCGTCCCCGATAGGTCGGCGAGAGCGACGTCGACGCTCGTTGCGCCGAGATCGGCGACGAGCAGATGGCCGGCGTCGGCCGGGAAGCGGAGCAGCCGAGGCGCCCGGCCGCCTGTCGACGGGCCGAGCTCGCCGCCCTCGACGAGCAGTCCGTACGCCAGCAGCTCGGCGACGCGCTGCGTCACGACCGCCCTGCTCAGGCCGGTTGCGTTGACCAGAATCGGCCGGGTCGTCGAGCCGTGGGTCCGGACGAAGTCGAGCACGGTCACGAGCCCAGCGAGGCGATCTTCAGCCGCAGGCGACGCCCTTCTCGCCACGAGGCCAGTCTAGTCCGGGGGCCGATTCGCACCCACTTCTGCTCAAACTTACATCTATTTAGGATGAATTTGTGCAAACTTCGCTTGCGTAACGACAAAAGATGCCCTAGGTTCGCCGAACCACATCTGCGACGCCCTCCCCGTCGTGCCGTGCCCCTACACCGGCTGATCTCAAGGGAGGGAGAGATGGATGACAACCGCAAGCTGAACCGGAAACGCTTCATCGGCGCTGGCGCCGGTGCGGCCGCCGGCGCTGCGCTGACGCCGTGGACGCCGGGCGCGCTCGCGCACGGTGGCCGCGGCGGCGGCGGGCGTCTGCTGCCCAGAGACCGGATCGCCGTTCAGCTCTTCACGCTCCGGAACAGGATCTCCGCGCTGGGCTTCGAGCAGGTCTTCAGAGAGCTCGCGGAGATCGGCTACAAGGAGATCGAGTTCGCGGGCTACTCCGCGCCCGATACGAACATCCCGAACCCGACGCCTCCACCGGCAACGATCCCGAGCGTCGAGAACATTCGGACCCTGCTCAGGCGCTACCGGCTGAAGGGCATCGGTAGCCACATCGGCGTCACGCAGTTCCGCGACAGCCTCGAGCAGGTGCTGGACGATGCCGAGACGCTCGGCCTCCGCTACATCGGGACGGCGAGCGAGCCCGACCAGCTCTTCCCGGCGGCGGAGCGTCAGACCGTCGACGCCTACCGCCGCGCCGCCGAGTTCTACAACACGTTCGGTGCCGCCGCGAGGGCCCGAGGGATGCGCTTCTACCACCACAACCACTCCTCGGAGTTCGCGGTTGTCGACGGCACGCGGTTGTACGACGTGCTGATGGAGGAGACTGATCCGAAGCTCGTCTTCCTGCAGCTCGACATCTTCTGGGCTTACGTCGGCGCGACCGGCGCGCCCGAGGTGGCGACACCGAGTGGCATGAAGAGCTGGTTCCCGAACTTCGACCCGACCGAGCTGGTCTGGGAACAGCCGGAACGGTTCCCGCTCTTCCACGCCAAGGACGGCGTGCGGACCGAGGTCGGCCAGCCGACGAGCTTCGGCTGGCAGTTCGTCGACCCGGGCGACGGCAACGTGCCGCTGTGGGAGCTCTTCAACGGGCTCGAGACCGACGAGCACCACTACATCGTCGAGCGCGACAACCACAACTTCCCCGGGCCTCCGCCGGCCGCCGGGGATGAACGCAACGCGGCCCAGCTCGCAACGGCCGAGCGTGGCTTCGAGTACCTCGCCGACCTGCGCGAGCGGGACGACTAAGGCTGCGTCGCCCAGGGTGGAGGGTAGTGGCCGCGCTACCCTCCACCATCCTCGTCGTTCTGCTCGTTCTCGCCCTCGCGCTGCCGGCGGCGACCGCCTCGGCGGCGCGTGATCGTTCGGTCGGCGACGCCGCCGAGCCCGGCTGGATCACGCTCTTCGACGGCCGCTCGAAGGCCGGCTGGGCGATGACCGGGCCAGGGCGGTTCCGGGTCCAGCGAGGCGCACTCGTCACCTCCGGCGGGATGGGGCTCCTCTGGTACACGAAGCGGCGTTTCCGCAACTTCGAGCTGATGGTCGACTGGCGTGTCGCCGAGCAGTGCGACAACTCCGGCGTCTTCGTCCGCTTTCCGCGACGGCCCCGTTCGCCCGGCGACGCGGTCAACGCGGGCTACGAGGTGCAGATCGACGATTGCGACCCGCGCGGCCTCTCCCACCAGACGGGCTCGATCTACGACCACGCACCCGCAGCCCGACTCGTCTCGCGAATGGCCGGACGCTGGAATCGCTTCCGCATCCGCGTCGTCGACCAGCACTACATGGTGTTCCTGAACGGTGCGCTCGTGACGCAGCTCAACGGTGTCCGCGCGCGAGTCGGCTACGTCGGGCTCCAGAACCACGATCCGGGCTCGCGCGTCTCGTTCAGGCGGATCCGCGCGCGGCCGCTGCGCTAGCTGGCGAGCACGCGGGCAAGGCGCCTCGCGTAGTCCGCGTAGGCCTCGTCGAAGAGGCGCGCGGACTCCTCGCGTCCGACGAGGGCGGCGCTCGTCAGCACGGGAGGCATCGTCCCTCGCTCGACGAGCAGCTCGGCCGTTCGCACCTTGATCTCGTTGGCAAGCGCGACGGCAGCGATCGTCGAGCCCGGGCCAACCGGAGTCGCCAACCCCTCGAGCTCGATCATGGCGTCCCCAGGCGGCGTGCAGAGGTCGAGCAGGACGTCGGCGTGGTCGAGCAGCCGGGTCCCGGACGAATGCGTCGGCTCCCTGGCCAGCGACTGGGCGACCGAGGTCACCGCGACGACCGGAAGCCCACGCCGCCGCGCCTCCCGCGCGATCTCGATCGAGACGGCGCTGTGACCGCCTGCGCTGAAGACGATCATCGCGTCGCTCTCGCGGAGAACGAAGTTGGCGAGGATCGCGTCGGCAAGCCCCTCGACACGCTCGATGAACATCGCCTGCCGTTGGCCGTTCGCGCCGACGACCTGCGTGTGGTTCGTCATCGAGAGCTCGACGATCAGGTGGAAGCCGGGGAACGAGCCGTAGCGCGGGAACATCTCCTCGACGGGGATGCGCGAGTGCCCGGTGCCGAACAGGTGGACGACGCCGCCCTCGCCGATCGCTTGCGCACAGATCGCCGCTGCCTCGTCTATCGCTTCCGACTGGTCATCCAGGCGCTCGAGGAGCTCGTGTGCAGCGGCAAGGAACCGGCCAACCTGTCTAGACATCTAGAGTGGACGCTAGTCCGGCGTCGGGACGCAGTCAAGACGGCCGGGTCGCCGCACGGTTAGCGTTGAACCTGTGACCGGCCACAACGTGACGATGCTCGGAACGGGCCTAATCGGACACTTCTACACGGCGACCCTTCACGGCGGGCGGAACCGCGACCGCGTCCACCTCGTGTACTCACGCTCCGAGGAGCGCGCCCGCGCGTTCGCCGAGGAGCACGCGATTCCGAACTGGACGACGGACCTCGAGGAGGCGGTCTCGCACCCCGAGGTCGACACGGTGGTCGTCGGCCTTCCGAACCACCTGCACGAGGAGGCGATCGAGCTCGCGGCAGGGCATGGCAAAGCGATTCTCTGCACGAAGCCCCTCGCGCGCACCGCCGCCGAAGCGAAGCGGATCCTCGACACGGTCGAGCGGACAGGCGTGTTCGCGGGCTACCTCGAGGACCTCTGCTACACGCCGAAGTCGCTCAAGGCCGTGCGGATGGTCCAGGGCGGGCAGATCGGCTCGGTCACCTGGGCGAGGTCGCGGGAGACCCATCCCGGCCCGCACAGCGCGTGGTTCTGGGACGAGCAGCAGGCCGGCGGCGGAGCGATCGTCGACCTCGGCTGCCATTGCATCGAGATCGTGCGGAACTTCGTCGGCAAGGACAACCGCCCGGTGGACGTCGTCTGCTGGACGGACACGCTCGTCCATCCGATCAGCGCCGAGGACAACGCAATCGCGATGATCCGGTTCGAGAGCGGCGCGATCGGACAGTTCGAGGTCAGCTGGACGTTCCGAGGCGGGATGGACCTCCGCGACGAGGTCGCCGGCACCGAAGGGACGATCTGGCTCAACCACTTCCTGCGGACCGGCTTCGAGGTGTTCACGTCGGGCGAGGGCGGCGGCTACGTGGCCGAGAAGGCCGAGACGGTGAGCGGCTGGCTGTTCCCGGTCGGCGACGAGGTCGCCGAGCTCGGCTACGTCGACATGTTCGCCGACATGTTCGACTCGCTGGACGCGGGCCGGCAGCCGATGGAGACGTTCTACGACGGCTACGTCGTCAACGCGATCATCGACGCGTGCTACCGCTCGGCCGACTCGAAGCGCTGGGAGCCCGTCGAGCTGGAGGACTGGCGCGGCACCGGAGTCGAGCGGATCGCACGCGAGCGGCGCGAGCACGATGGAAAGACGGTGATCAAGCAGGAGACGATGCCGGACGGCCGGCTGAAGCTGATCTTGAAGGACGAGGAGACCGGCGAGTTCGTCGACGTCGTCACGGAGGCCGAGACGCCCGTCGGGGCCTGACTGCCCCGTGAAGACAGCCCTTGTCACGGGAGCAGCCGGCGCGATCGGTGCGGCGGCGCTCCACGCCTTCGAGCAGAACGGCTTCGAGGTCGTCGGGGTCGACCGCGAGCAGGCCGATCTCACTCGGGCCGACGAGGTCGCGGCCGTGCTCTCGCCGCTCGAGCGGCTCGACGCCGTCTTCACGGCCCACGGGACCAGCGGCCGGCCCCTCGGCGACGGGCCAGTGGACACCTGCACCGAGGAGGCCTGGGACGCCGTGCTCGCCGCGAACCTCCGGAGCGTTTTTCTCGTGTGCAAGCAGGCCGTGCCGAGGTTGCGCGCCGCCGGGGGCGGAGCGATCGTGACGCTCTCGTCCATCCTCGGGCTCGTCGGAGACGAGGACTTCGCCACGCACGCCTACGCGGCGAGCAAAGGCGGGGTGATCGCCCTGACCCGCGCGATGGCCGCCGCCTACGCGAAGGACGGAATCCGCTGCAACGTGATCTGCCCCGGCCTGATCGAGACGCCGATGAGCAGTCGCGCACAACAGGATCCCGGCATCCTCGACCGGCTGCCCGAGCTCCAACCGCTCACGGGCGCGTTCGGGCGTCCGGAGGACGTCGCCGAGGCAGCCGTCTACCTCGCGACGGCGCCGTTCGTCACCGGCGCCGTGCTCACGGTCGACGGCGGCTGGACCGCGCGCTGAGACCGATCAGATGCCAAGGCTCCTACTCCTTCTGGCGACCGTCGCGACTATCAGCGCCGGCGCCGCGATTGCACAGCCGGTGTCCCGCTCGCTCGGCCTCCCCTGGGCGGGCACGCTCGCGGGCGGCGTCCAGCTCCCGGCTGAGGGCGAGCACTTCTTCACCTGGGACAACGTGCGCCGCCGGTCGCCGAACGGTCCCTCGCGGCGCTACGCGAATGCGCGGCTGATCCGGACGACGCTGCGCGTCGTGGGGCGGTACGCCGCCGCCCACCCGGAGGCGCCGCGGGTCGGGTTCGGCGATCTCTCCCGGCCTCGCGGCGGAGACTTCGGCGCGCGATTTGGCGGCCTCGGCCACGCCTCGCACCAGAACGGGCTCGACGTGGACGTCTACTACCCGCGTCGCGACCGCAGGGAACGCCCGCCGGCGGCACCGCGGCAGATCGACCGCCGCCTCGCCCAGGCGCTCCTCGACCGGTTTGTCGCGGCTGGTGCAGCGAAGGTCTTCGTCGGCCCGAACACCCGCCTCGCCGGCCCGCCGGCGGTCGTCGAGGTGCTGCCCGCCCACCATGACAACCACATGCACGTTCGGCTCGCGGGAGACGGCGTCAGCTCGGAGCTCATCGGCGAGAGCACGCGCGGCCAGCCGATCCGCGCCTTCACGCTGGGCTCCGGCCGGCCGCGGATCTTGGTCGTCGGCACCGTCCACGGGAACGAGCCCGCGGGCAGCGTCGTCGCCACGCGGCTTCTGCACGCTCGACCGCCGGCGCGCGGGTCGATCACCGTCGTCCAGGACCTGAACCCCGATGGCCACGCCGCCAAGCGGCGCGCGAACGCCCGCGGTGTCGACCTCAACCGGAACTTCCCTGGGACGTGGCAGCCGATCGCCACGGCGGGTCGTGCCCCGGCGTCGGAGCTGGAAACGCAGGTGGCCATCCGGCTGATCCAGCGGCTCCGCCCCGACGTGACGATCTGGTTCCACCAGCCTCAAGGATTGGTTCGCGCCTCGGGCTCGAGTGTCCCGATCGCCCGGCGCTATGCCCGCCTGGCGGGGATGCGCTTCCGGCGTCTCCCCTCGCCGCCCGGGGCGGCGACAGCTTGGCAGCGCCAAGCGCTGCCGGCCTCGCGGGCGTTCGTCGTCGAGCTCGCGCCCGGCGAGCTCGGCATCCGCCAGGCCGGCAGGTTCGCGCAGGCGGTCCTCCGCCTGACGCGCTAGGAGCCGGGCTGAGCCGGTGGGTGGCGCGGCTCTCCAACCGGGAGATCGCCGAGCGATTCGTGATCGAGGAGTCGACCGTCAAGACGCACGTCATGCGGATCCTGATGAAGGTCAGGCTCCCGCGACCGCGTCCAGGCGGTGGTCTTCGCATACGAGAACGGCCTCACCCGACCTGGCCGGCCCAACGATCGCTAGCGTGCAGAGGGTGCCCGCCGACTCCGCCGTCGAGACCGCCGGCCTGCACAAGCGCTACGGCGACGTCCACGCCTTGCGCGGCATCGACCTGCGCGTCGACACGGGCAGCGTCTTCGGACTGCTTGGCCCGAACGGCGCGGGGAAGACGACCGCCGTCCGCATCCTGACGACCCTGCTCCTGCCGGACGAAGGCTCGGCATGGGTCGTCGGCCTCGACGTCGTCCGCGACGCTGCCAAGGTCCGTCAACAGATCGGCCTCGCCGGGCAGTACGCCGCCGTCGACGAGAACCTCACGGGCTTCGAAAACCTCGAGATGGTCGGCCGCCTCTACCACCTCGGTCGCCGGAACGCTCGCGCACGCGCACGCGAGCTGCTCGCCGATTTCGACCTCTCCGACGCCGCCGACCGGCTCGTCCGTACCTACTCGGGCGGGATGCGCCGCCGCCTCGACCTCGCCGCAGCGCTCGTCGCGAGGCCTCCCGTCCTCTTCCTCGACGAGCCGACGACCGGGCTCGACATCCGCAGCCGAATCGGGCTCTGGGACGCCATGGAGGCGCTCGTCGCCGGCGGCACGACCGTGCTGCTGACGACGCAGTACCTGGACGAGGCAGACCGGCTCGCCGACGGGATCGCTGTGATCGACCAGGGCCTCGTGATCGCTGAGGGCACGCCGACTGAGCTCAAGGCGCAGGTCGGGGGCGACCGCCTCGACATCCACCTCTGCGACCGCGGACGCGGCGAGGAGGCGATTGCAGCCCTGGCCTCGATTGCCAGCGACCGTCCGTTCGTCGAGGACGGCTCGATCCTCGTGCCGGTCTCAGAGCGCCGCGGGACGATCGCCGACGCGGTCCGGCGGCTGGACGACGCCGGCATCGCGATCGACGACATCGCCGTGCGCACTCCGACGCTCGACGACGTCTTCCTGAACCTGACCGGCCACGCGGCCGAGCCGGAAGCGGAGGAGGTGGAGGCGCGGTGACGGCGCTCGCCTACGGCATCTCCGACACGCTCGTGCTCGCGAAACGCAGCCTGCTCCGCATCCCGCGCCAGCCCGACCTGCTCGTCGGCTTCACGATCCAGCCGATCCTCTTCATCATCCTCTTTGTCTACGTGTTCGGCGGGGCGATCCAGACGCCCGGCTTCGACTACGTCGACTTCCTGATCCCCGGGATCATCGTCCAGTCGATCGTCTTCGGCGGGTTCGTGACGGCACTCGGGCTTTCGGACGACCTGAAGAAGGGGCTCATGGACCGGTTCCGCTCGCTCCCGATGACCCGATCGGCGCTGCTCACCGGACGGACGCTCGGGGACGTCGTCACCAACATGTTCCAGCTCGTCGTGATGTTCACGGTCGGGCTGCTGGTGGGCTTCAACTTCTCCAGCACCTTCTGGAAGGTGGTCGCCGGGATCCTCATGCTGCTGCTGATCGGCTACGCGTTCTCCTGGGTCTTCGCGTTCATCGGCCTCTCCGTGTCGTCGCCGGAAGCGGCGAACGCCTACGGCTTCACGATCCTCTTCCCGCTCACCTTCGTCTCTTCCGCCTTCGTGCCCGTCGACTCGATGCCGAGCTGGCTCCAGCCGATCGCCGAGCACAACCCGTTCACGACCATGGTCGACGCCGCTCGGGCCTTGTTCCTCGGGACACCGGCCGGAAACGACGTCTGGCTGGCCCTGCTCTGGACGCTCGTCATCATCGCCGTGTTCGCGCCGCTCTCGGTCTGGCGCTATCGACGCGTCGTCGCGCGCTGACCGCCGCTCCGTCCGCTCTTCCAGCGCCGCAGCCCGACGTTCGTGCTCGGAAGCCGCCTCTGGCGCGCCGTGCCGCGGCCCACCGCGCTCCGAGGCCGGCTCAGCCGGTCCTGAAGCGCGCGGCCTCTTCGGAGCCGCCCGTGGCGTCGCCCTCGCTGTAGGAGTGCGCGCCGGCGCCGGCGAGCTTGCCGCCGTCGACGATCAGGTACTCCTCGCGAATCGGCCGGCCGTCGAACCAGCACTCGAGGATCTCGCGGACTCCCCCGGCATAGCGGGCCTGGGCCGAGAGGGTCGTCCCAGATGTGTGCGGCGTCATGCCGTGATGGGGCATCGTCCGCCAGGGGTGGTCCTTCGGCGCCGGCTGCGGGAACCACACGTCGCCGGCATAGCCCGCGAGTTGCCCGCTCTCGCAGGCTCTCGCGACGGCGTCGCGGTCACAGATCTTTCCGCGCGCGGTGTTGACGAGATACGCGCCGCGCTTCATGCGGCCGATCAGCTCGTCGTCGAAGAGATGCTCGGTCTCGGGGTGAAGCGGCGCGTTGATCGAGACCACGTCGCAGACACTGACGAGCGACTCCGGATCGGGATGGAACGTGACACCGAGCTCCTCCTCGACCTCGGTCGGGAGCCGGTGCCGGTCCGTGTAGTGCAGGCCGACCTCGAACGGCTTCAGCCGCCGCAGCACCGCCGAGCCGATCCGGCCGGCCCCGACGATCCCGACCTGCATGCCCTCGAGGTCGTAGGACCGGGACGCGGCGTCGCCGATGTTCCAGCCGCCCTCGTTCGCCCACCGATGACCGGGGAGGTAGTCGCGGACGAGGACGAGGATCAGCATGACCACGTGCTCCGCCACGCTGATGCTGTTGCAGTAGGTGACCTCGGTGACGGTGATCCCCTTGTCCATCGCCGCCTGGAGGTCGACGTGGTCCGAGCCGATGCCCGCGGTCAGAGCAAGCTTCAGGTTCGGCGCCTTCGCGATCCTCTCCGCGGTCAGGTAGGCGGGCCAGAACGGCTGTGAGATCACGATCTCGGCCTCGGGGAGCTCGCGCTCGAAGACCGAGTCGGGCCCGTCCTTGTCTGACGTCACGACCAGGCGGTGCCCGCGGTCCTCGAGGAAGCGCCGCAGCCCGAGCTCGCCGGACACGCTGCCGAGCAGATCGCCGGGCGTGAAGTCGATCGCCTCCGGCGTCGGTGTCGTCTGCCCGTCGTAGTAGCGCTCGATCGTCGGGATCTCGTCACGTGCGTACGAGGGCGGATAGCCGTCGACGGGATCGTCGTAGAGGACACAGAGGACCGTCGCCATCCGTGGTAACCCTAACCGGGTTCGGTAGGTCGGCTCATGGGATGATCCGACCGCGATTCGCACTCTCCTCTCCTGCTTGCTCGCGGCCGTCCTGCTCGGATCGACCGGAAGCGCCGGCACCTCGGAGCCCGGCCGGCTGCGCGTGCTCTTCGTCGGGAACAGCCTCACGGCAACGAACGACCTTCCGGCGGTCGTGGCCGGGCTCGCCCGCGCGACGGGCCGAACGCTCGAGTACCGCACGATCGCCTTCGGCGGCTTCGCGCTCGAAGACCACTGGGGCCAGGGCGACGCCCGCGCGGCGCTGGCCTCGCGAAGCTGGGACGTCGTCGTCATGCAGCAGGGCCCGTCGGCGCTGCCCGAGAGCCAGGCGAACCTGCGCGAGTGGGCGAGTCGGTTCGCGGTCGAGGCTCGGGCGTCCGGCGCGCGGCCCGCGCTGCTGACCGTCTGGCCCGAGTCGTATCGCAGGAGCGCCCTGACCGCGGTGATCGCGTCGTACCGACGTGCCGCCCAGGCGGCGAACGCCGAGCTCTTCCCAGCCGGCGACGCCTGGCGCCTGGCCTGGCGCTGCAATCCGCGTGTTGCGCTGTACGGGCCCGACGGGTTTCACCCCAGCCCGCTCGGCACGTACGCCGCGGCGCTCACGGTCTACGGACGACTGTTCAAGGCTCCGCTGGTCGGGGTTCCCGGGCTGCGTCCGCGAGGGGTGAGTGCAGGAATCGCCCGGCTCTTGCAGAAGTCAGCCGCTCGGGCCCTCGGCCGACCGGTTCTCAGACCATGCGCCTGATCATCAGAATCGTCCTCGCTCTCGTCGTCAACGCGATCGCGCTGCTGATCGCAGCCTCGGTTGTGGACGGGGTCAGCATCGACGCGACGTCCTTCGTGATCGCCGTGATCATCTTCACGCTGCTGTCACTCCTCTTGCGGCCGATGCTGGCCTACGTCGTCGCGCGTTCCCTTCGCCCGCTGCTCGGGATCATCGGGCTCGTGACCACCTTCGTGATCCTCCTGATCACGGATCTTCTGTCCGACGGGCTCGACATCGAGGGCACGACCGCGTGGATTCTCGCCACGGTCATCGTCTGGATCGCGCAGATGGTCTACGAGATCTTCGACCGGCGGATCCAGCTGATCGTCATGCGGATGATCCGGCCCGGACCGGCCTGACCCACGGTCAGGCGAACAGCCCGCCCGGGTCGTATGTCTTCCTGAGAGCCTCCAGCCGCTCGTAGTTGCGGTCCCCGCGCGAAGCGCGCTCGAGCTGCTCGCCCTCCTCGAACAAGCCGGGGAAGTTGAGGTAGGCGCCGCCGGTCGAGAACGGTGAGAGATCGTCGACCGTCGCTCGCGCCCAGGCGATGTTGGCGTCGGCATCTGCGCGCTGCTCCCAGTTCGCCTCGACACCGATCAGATAGAGCGGCCTCTCGCCGAAGGCGGTCGCCTCGGGATCGACGCGACCCATCGCGCCGCCGTGGTACCAGATGTCGATCGTCGAATGGTGCGACGGCGCAGCCTCGTTGCGTGCGACCAGGCGAGCGATTACCTCGTCGTCGAGTCGCTCGAGGTTCGCGGATTTCCAGTAGTAGAACCAGCCGTCGGGATAGTCGGCGTCGAGCACGCTCTGGGCCTCGGCGTAGGGCATCGGCCCGCTGAAGTCGGCGATCGGCTCGCCGAGCTCGCGAAGCGGAGCGAGCACCCGCTCCCCCTCGGCGACGTCGCCGGCGAAGAGCGCCAGCAGGGCGACGAAGGGCCGACCGTGCGCTTCGGCGGGGAAGTCGTCGGCCTCCGGCACGTGGCCGAGAACGGCCACCGGGCTGACCTCGTCCTGCGCGTCCGCCATGTACTCGCCGACATGGCCCATGATCTCGGTCGCCCGCTCTCCGGGATACAGAACGAAGGCGAACATCACCTCGGGGCCGAGGTCGTGGAGCCGGTACTCGAACGAGGTGACGACGCCGAGACCTGCGCCACCGCCTCGCAGACCCCAGTAGAGGTCTGCGTTCTCTGACCCGCTCGCGGTGAGCAATTGGCCGTCAGCCGTCACGACCTCGAACGAGAGCACGTTGTCGACGGCGAGTCCGTGCTTGCGCCGTAGCCAGCCGATGCCCCCGCCGAGGGTCAGGCCGGCGATCCCGGTCTGCGAGACGACGCCGAGCGGCGTCGCGAGTCCGTGAGCTTGCGTTGCCGCGTCCAGCTCGCCGAGCGTGACGCCGGGCTCGGCCCGTGCCGTCTTCCTCGCCGCATCGACTTCGACGGCCTTCATCGCCGACAGGTCGACGACGAGGCCACCGTCGTTGAGCGCGTTGCCCGCAACACCGTGCCCGCCGCCGCGCGGCGTGGCACGGAGCGCGTTCTCGCGGGCGTGGTTGACCGCGGCGATCACGTCGGCCGAGGTCGAGCAGCGGGCAATCACCGCCGGACGCTTGTCGATCATCCCGTTCCAGAGCACACGCGCCTCGTCGTACGCCTCGTCGCCGGGGTGGAGGCTCATCGTTTCGAAAGTGGAGTGGGTCATCGGGTTGGCCTAGAAGCCGAACTCGACCTCGGTGAAGTACCAGAGGCTCGACGTGCTCCAAAGCAGAGCGAGCACGGTGAAGAGGGTCCCGCCGACGAGCGGGAGCGTCCACCTCGGGTGGTCGGCGTCGCGGACGAAGAAGAGCTTCACGGCCAGGACGCCGTAGATGAACGTCCCGAGCACCGAGTGGGCGAAGACCCGCGCGTCGCCGGTCTGGAACCCGAGGATGAAGATGCAGTGGAAGGCGACGGGCAGCGTGCAGAGGACTGCGAGCCGGCCCGACCAGCGGTGGATCCGATTCACCCTCGGCGGCGGTACGGGGACGATCCCGGTCAGCTTCCCGAAGATGCGGGCGCCGGTCGCAACCTGAACGACCGCGAGCACCACGGCGGCGGTCGCGAACCACGCCTTGAATGCGATCGGCGTCGAGAAGACGCTCGTGACGAGGTCCGTGTAGACCGACTCGACGCTTCCGAGCAGCACGGCGGCCGCACCTTATTACGATCGACACATGTCAGGGCGCACGCGTCGGCTGGTCGTCATCCCGGCGATCCTCTTCGCCCTCGTCTCGGGCACGGTGTTCGTCCTCGCCGAGCTGCATCCGGCCCGAGATGAGGGCGGCGCAGCACCGGCCTCGGCGGCGCAGGGCGACGCCGCCCGCGGTGAGCAGCTGTTCGCCGAGAATTGCGCCGGCTGCCACGGCGAAGGCGGGACGGGAGGCGGCGTCGGGCCGACGCTCGCCGGAAGCGGCATCTCTCTCGACGAGGCCCGGGCGACGATCGAGAACGGGAGCGGCGTGATGCCCGCCGACCTCGTCGAAGGCCAGGAGCTCGAGGACGTCCTCGCCTACCTCCAGACGATCACCGGCTGACGATTGAACTGACGCCCTCGCGGGTAGGCGTAGCGTGATGCGCCGGCTCCTGGTACTGGTCATCCTCGCCGCCGTCACGGCTACAGCCGCGAGCAGCGCGACCCCTACGTCGTCGCCGACTGCAGCCGGCAGAGGCGGCGCCGCCGCCACGGTCGACGTGCGCGCTACGCGGGCGGCGATCGAGGTGCTCGAAGACGGTGGCAACGCGGTGGACGCCGCCGTCGCGGCCGCTGCGGTTCTCGGCGTCACCGAGCCGTTCTCGTGCGGAATCGGCGGCGGCGGCTTCATGGTCGTCTACGACGCGAAAGGCCGACGCGGCGGCCGAGTGACGACGATCGACCACAGGGAGACCGCGCCCGCCGCCATGCGTCCCGACTCGTTCATGCAGGCCGGCGCGCCGCTCGCCTTCAACGATGCGCGCTACAGCGGGCTCTCGGTCGGCGTCCCCGGAACGGTCCGCGGATGGGCCGAGGCGCTGCGCCGCTTCGGAACGATCTCGCTCGACGAGGCGCTCGAGCCGGCGATCGAGGTTGCGCGCGAGGGCTTCACTGTCGATCAGACGTTTTTCGATCAAACGCAGTCGAACCTCGACTGGTTCGACGACGTCCCAGCTAGCGCCGCGTTGTTCCTCGACCCCGACGGGACGCCGCGCGACGTCGGCGCCGTCTTCCGGAACCCGGATCTGGCCCGCACCTACCGGCTGCTCGCGAGGCGCGGGGCTGCCGGCTTCTACAGCGGCGCGCTCGCCGACGCGATCGCGAGCACCGTCCGCCAGCCTCCGATCTCGCCGACCGCGAACCACGTCTGGCGTTCGGGCCTGATGCAAACGAGCGACCTGGCGTCCTACCGGGCGCCTGAGCGGCCGCCGACCCACGTGACGTACCGCGGTCTCGACGTCTACAGCATGGGCCCACCCTCGAGCGGTGGAAGCACCGTCGGTGAGGCGCTGAACATCCTCGAGGGCTATCCACTCTCGACGATGACCCGCGAGGAGGCGCTGCACTACTTCCACGAGGCTTCGCGCTACTCCTTCGCCGACCGGAACGCGTACCTCGCCGACCCCGACTTCTTCGACGTCCCACTCCGCGGCCTGCTGTCGAAGAACTTCGCCGCCGAGCGGCGCAGCCTGATCACCCCGACCGCCGCGACCAGCCCGGTACCGCCGGGCAACCCGGCTCCGCACCAGATCGGCGAGGCATCGGCGACGTCCACTCGGGCCGGGACGACCACGCACCTGACCGTCTCCGACCGGAAGGGCAACGTCGTCTCGTACACGTACACGATCGAGTCGACCGGAGGCGCCGGGCTCGTCGTGCCCGGCTACGGGTTCCTGCTCAACAACGAGCTGACCGACTTCAACTTCGACTCGACGACCCATCCGAACCGCGCCGACGGCGGGAAGCGGCCGAGGAGCTCGATGTCGCCGACGATCGTCACGCGGGGCGGCAAGCCGTTCCTTGCCCTCGGCTCACCGGGCGGCTCGATGATCATCACCACCGTCCTGCAGATGCTGGTCGACCGGATCGACTTCGGCTCGTCGCTTCCTGCAGCGATCGCGAACCCTCGCGCGAGCCAACGCAACACGGCCGCGACAGCGGCGGAGCCGGCCTACATCGCCTCCCCCGAGGCCGCGGCCATGCGAGCCCGCGGACATGTCTTCTCGACCACGCCGGAGATCGGTGCATCGACGGCAATCGAGTTTCTTGCCGGCGGGCGGGTGCTCGCCGCCGCCGAGCCGACGCGCCGCGGAGGCGGGTCGGCGATGGTCACTCGGCAGAAGCACGACCACGACGACGACTAGGACGACTGACCGACCAGCGCTAGCGCGGCTGTAAGAGCTCGGCTGCTGCTTCGAGATTCACGCGGCCGAGTCCCCGCGTCGCCAAGTAGTTCGTTCCGTCCGGATGCCAAACCGGCACGCCGACCTCGACCAGGACGCCGTCCGGCGCCGCCTCGAGCAGCGCATGCGCCGCGGTCTGCTGCCACTGGTACCGGTGGGCATCGCGCACGACGACCACGAGTTGCCGGCCAAAGTGCTCCGCGACGAGGTTTCGGGCGTCGAGGGGCGCGTCGTGTAGACCGACGACGGCGGCCGAGTCGAGCGAGTCGCCCAAGCCGTGGTTGGCGGCGCCTGCGGCGATCGACGCCTTGGGCCGTAGCTCGACGACGACCGGCGGTCGAGTGAGCGCGACCTCTCCCCGGCTCTCGAGCGCGCGGCGTGCTGCGGCGAGGCCGATGTCGCTCGTGGCAGCTTCCGCGTCGCCGTCTTGACCCGAACGACCGAGCTCGGCGACGCGGGCCGCGGCCTCGCCGACCCTCGCCTCGTCCAGCCGGCCGGTCCGAACGGCCTCGACGACAGCCGCCTGCACCGAATCGGGGCGGAGGTCATGTCCGAGACAGAGGGCATCGGCTCCGGCCGCCAGCGCCCGAACCGCGCCCTCCTCGGCGCCGACCGTCGCACTGACGGCCCGCATCTCCAACGCGTCGGTCACCACCGCTCCGTCGAAGCCGAGCTCGCCCCGAAGGAGCCCGCCGATCACGGCCTCGCTCAGCGTTCCGGGCGCGTCGTCGAGCCCTGCGACCTGGATGTGCGCGGTCATCACGGCCTTCGTCCCGGCTTCGATCGCCGCCCGGAACGGACCGAGCATCGCTGCCATTGCAGCCTCGTCGCGCTCGACGACCGGTAGCTCGAGATGCGAGTCCTCGGTCGTGTCGCCGTGCCCAGGGAAGTGCTTCGCGCATGCCGCGACGCCGCTGCGCTGGAGGCCGGTGACGAACGCCGCCACGTGGCGACTGACCAGATCCGGATCCGAGCCGAACGAGCGGACGCCGACGATCGGGTTCTCCGGGTTCACGTTCACGTCCGCGACCGGAGCGAGATCGACATTCACGCCCACCCGGGAGAGGTCGGCGCCGATCGCGGCCGCGACCTCCTCCGTCAGCCCGGCATCGTCGACGGCGCCGAGCGCCCAGTTTCCAGGGTAGGAGCTGCCCCGCTCGGCTTCGAGCCGCGTGACGTCACCGCCTTCCTCGTCGATCGCGACAACGAGCCCCTCGCGCTCGGCCCGCAGCGCCGCGGTCAGCTCCGCGACCTGCGCCGGGCTCTCGACGTTCCAAGCGAAGAGGACGACGCCGCCGAGACCGGCGTCCAGCCACCCGCGTAGCCAGTCCGGGACCGTCGGTCCCTCGAACCCGGCTAGCAGAGTGCCGGCCGCGAGCCGATCGAGCTCGCCCGTCACCCCCGAACGGCGCCGGCAGTCAGCCCGAACGCGATCTTCCGGTGGATGAGCAGGAAGAAGATGAGCACCGGCAGCGCGATCAGCGTCGCGGAGGCCATCAACGGGCCCCATTCGGTCCCGCGAGAAGTCGTGAACCCGGCCAGCCAGACACTCGCCGTCTGCTTCTCGGCGTCGCTGAGGAACACGTACGCGATCAGGAACTCGTTCCAGGTGACGACGAAGGCGAAGATCGATGTCGCGACGAGACCCGGTGCGACCAGGGGCAGCAGGATGCGGACGAAGGCGCCGAACCGTGTGCTGCCGTCGACCATCGCCGCCTCCTCGAGCTCCCGCGGGATCCCCAGCATGAACCCACGCAGCGTCCACACGGTGAACGGCAGGACGAACGTCATGTAGGTGATGATCACGCCGGTCAGCGTGTTCGTGAGCTCGACGCGGCTGGCCTGGACGTAGAGCGGGATGAGCAGCGCATTCAGCGGCAGCATCTGCACGCCGAGGATCAGGACGATGAAGGCGGCGCGCCCGTAGAAGCGGAACTTCGCCAGGGCGAGCGCCGCGAGGAACCCCACGACGAGCGAGAACGCGACCACAGCGGTGACGACGATCAGGCTGTTCTTGATGGCATCCGAGAAGTAGGGCCGGTGGATCGCATCCTCGAAGTTCGAGAGCGTCGCCGGCGCCGGAAAGAACTGCGGCGTGTCCGTGAGGATGTTCCGGCCTTCCTTGAACGCCGTCGACACCATCCAGTAGACGGGAAAGACGATCACCACGAACACGAGCAGGCCGAGGAGGTTGATCCCGATGCGATTGAGGCGGCGCCGGCTCATCTCACCTCTCCGATCCGGATCATCTGCCGGAGGTAGACGAACGTGGCTCCGAACATCAGGCAGACCATGACGACGGCGATCGCCGCGCCGAATCCGTATTCCCCGAGCCGGAAGGCCTCGACAAACGAGTACACGCTCATCAGCCAGTAGTTCTCCTCGGGCTCGCCGTCACGCATGAGCCAGACCTGGTTGAAGACCTGGAAGTCCCAGATGATCGAGAGGCTGGTCAGGATCACGAAGATCGGCAGCAGCAGCGGAAAGATCACGTCGCGGAAGATCTGCCAGCGGCCGGCGCCGTCGATCTGCGCCGCCTCGATCAGGTCGCCCGGCACTTGCGAAAGACCGGCGTAGACGGTGATCGCAACGAACGGGACCGCGCCCCAGACGATGACCGCAGTGATCACAGCAAAGCCTGTCGTCGGGTCGACGAACCAATCCTTGTTGAGGAAATCGCCGAGATGCAGCCTGGTCAGCGTCCAGTTGAGGACACCGAACTCGTAGTCGACCATCCAGCGGAAGATGTTCACGGCGACCACGACCGGCGTCGCCCACACGAGCACGAGGCCGGAGACGAGCAGCAGACGCATGAAGCGTCCGAGCCGGGTCAGCAGCAGAGCGATCAGCGTCCCGAACAGCATCGTCAGGCCGACGTTGACGGCCGTGAAGACGAACGTCCGCAGGACGACGGTCCAGAACTGCTCGTCGTGGAACAGGCGCGTGAAGTTGTCGACGCCGATCCAGGTGCCCTTCTTCGTCACAAGCTCGGCAAGGCCGAACTGCTCGAAGGACAGGCGGACGAGGAAGTAGACCGGATAGCCGAGCACGGCGCCGATCACGAGGGTCGCCGGGGCCAGGAGGAGGTACGGCGAGAGCCTCCGGAACGCCTGCCTGCCGATAGAACGCCGCCGCCGCCGAGTTACGGACTGCTCGGCGGCGGCGGCCGGGAGGGCCGGGAAGCCTGTTTCGCCTCCCGGGCCCTGGCTCACGACGTCGGTGCGTTCAAGATCCTGGTGATCTGACCGCTTGCCCGGTCGGCAGCGCCCTTGACGCTCGCTCGGCCGGTGAAGATCGACGAGAGCATGGTCTGGAGAACACGCGCGTTCTCGACCTTCACCCAGTTCGGCGCCGTCGGAACGAAGAAGCTGTACTTCGATGCGTTCGCGAACGGTGCCAGCTGTGGGTTCTTGGCGTTGACGTTGGCCAGTGACGTGGTGTTCGGGATCTGCTTGCCGATCGTCGCCAGCTGGCGCATCGAGTTCGTGCTGGTGAAGATCCTGATCCAGTCATAGGCGAGCGCCTTGTTCTTGCTCGTCACCGGGACGGCGACATCTGAGCCGCCCAGGAACGCCGGCATGTACTTCCCGGCAATGTGGCTCGGCATTGGGTACGCGCCCATGCTCTTGGCGAGCGAGGGGTTACCCAGCTTCTTGTCGAGCGCATAGGGCCATTCCCAACCATTGCCGATGAACGAGCCGACACGGCCCTTCGAGAAGACGAGGGCCTGCTGCGGGTTGGCCTCGTCGCCGGTCTTGTTCGCACGCGACAGCGACGTGACGACCTGCTTCAGCTTGGTCAGGCCCTGGATCGACTGCGGTGAGTTGAGGTTGCCCTGCCACTTCCCGTTCTTCCGCACGGCGATCGACCCGCCGTAGTCGTAGACGAATGACATGCCCGCCCAGATGTACCGGCCCGGGAAGTAGAGCGCGGAGTAGTTGCGCTGCTTGCCGTATTTCTTCATCAGCTTCTGCCCGGCTGCCTGGAACTGCGCCAGGCTCTTCGGAGTCGACCGGACCCCCGCTGCCTTGTACTGGTCCTTGCGGTAGATCACGGCACGCGCACCTGCGTAGTAGGGCACGCAGTAGAGGCGCCCGTTGTAGGTGCAGGACTCCGTCAGCGCCTTGAGCCAGGTCTTGGAGTTCGGGAACCTCCCTTTTTGCGTCGTCAGGTCCTGGAGCAAACGCGCCGCCATATAGCGGGTTGTCTCCGTGTTGCCCAGCTCGATCACGTCCGGCGCCGTGCCGCCGGCGAGAGCTGCGTCGAACTTCGTGAGGTGGTCGCCCCACGTCTGGTACTGAACGTCGACCTCGGCGTCACCGTGTCTCGCCTGGAACGCCGCGTTCGTCGCCGTGACGACTTCCTTCCAGCCCGACTCTGCATCGTTCTGCAGCCAGACCGTGATCTTCGTCGCCGCCGCGCGGTCGGGACTCGAGGTGCCCGCGGAAGCTGCGATCGCGGTGACCAGAAGAGCCGCAGCGAGCGCGAGGGCTCCCATCGAACGTTTCTTCATTGCGTTACCCCCAGTGCGATGCGGCGGCCGTGGTCCCGCTCCCCTGTGTGGCCAGGCGGGGCCAGCTTGATGTTGCCGCCAATTGGTTCATACCAGTTGGCCACGGCGGGGAGACTGGCACAAACCACCGAGCATGTCAAGACCAGTTGGACACATTTGGACTAGCGCCCGACGGCGGCAACGCCGGCGGCGCGACGCGCTTCCTGTGGTCGAGTCAGCTCGCTCACGAGCCGGTACCGGTCGCCGCGATAAATCGAGCGAACGTATTCGACAATCGTGCCGTCGGCCGCTCTCGTCGTGCGCTCGAAGAGGAACGCCGGCGAGTGGAGTGGAACGCCCAGCGCGTCGGACTCGTCTTCGTTCGTGACCGTCGGCTCGATCGCCTGATTGCCGCCGACGACCACGATTCCGAACCGCTCCTCCAGCAGCTCGTAGAACGAGCGCTCCTCGAGCTCCTTGGCGGTCAGGCCCGGAATCAGCGACTCGGAGACGTGCAGCTCCTCGATCGCCATCGTCTCGCGATCGGCGTAGCGAAGCCGTCTAACCACGGTGACTTGTTCCGAGGGCGAGACGTGGAGCAGCCGTCCGAGTCGCGCCCCGGCGGGCACCGCCTTTAGCTCGAGCGTCCGGCTTGACGGCTCCATCCCCCGACTGCGCATGTCCTCCGTGAACGAGGTCATCGTCAGCTCTTGCGCGATCTTCGGCTCGCTGACGAACGTGCCCGCTCCTTGCCGGCGCTCGAGGTAGCCCTCGCGGACGAGATCGTCGAGCGCCGCCCGGACCGTCAGTCGCGAGACCCCGAGCTCGACAGTCAGTTGACGCTCGGACGGAATCGCCTCGCCGACGGCGAGCCGCTCGATCAAATCGAGGACGCGTTCGCGGGTCTCGCTCTGCTTCGTCATCAGTGGCCGGCTGCCGAGGTGGTCAAGTCCATGCGTTCCTCCGCGGGAGCAGCGGTACTGCCTGGGAGCAGGCTCCGGCCGGTTTCCGGGTCGAAGAAGTGGAAGCGGGACGGATCCACGGCGAGCTCGAGCGTCTCCCCGACCCGGGCTTGCGTCTGCGGATCGACGCGGGCGCTGAAGAGCGCCGTCGGCTCGGCCAGCAGCGTCGCCTCGTCCTGGGACTCCAGCATCTCCGCCGTGATCTTCGGCGCGTCGACGCGGAACAGCACGTGCGAGTCTGAGCCGAGCTCCTCCAGCACGGCGACGGAGACGTGGATCGTCGGCAGCACCGAGGCCGTGAACGCGGCATCCTCGAAGCTCTCCGGCCGGATTCCGAGCACCACCTTCCCGTCGGCCCGCGACGGCCTGCGCTGCGGGTCGAGCGGGACGCGAAACTGCCCGAACGTGAGCAGGTTCCCGTCGATGTGCGCGTCGACGAGGTTCATGGCCGGCGAGCCGATGAAAGCGGCCACGAAGAGATCCTGCGGCTCCTCGTAGAGACGCTGGGGCCGGTCGATCTGCAGGATCTGCCCGTCGCGCATGACCGCGACGCGCTGACCGAGCGTCATCGCCTCGACCTGGTCGTGCGTGACGTAGACCGTCGTCACACCGAGCCTGGCATGGAGCTCGGAAAGCGACGCGCGCATCCCGACCCGAAGCTTGGCATCGAGGTTCGACAGCGGCTCGTCCATGAGAAACGCCTTGGGCTCGCGGACGATCGCGCGCCCCATCGCCACGCGCTGCCGCTGGCCGCCGGACAGCTGCGCGGGCCGGCGGTCGAGCAGCTCCGCGAGCCCGAGGAGCCCGGCGACCTCCTCGACGCGCCGCCGAGCCTCTTTCTTCGGGATCCGGCGCACCTTGAGCCCGTAGCCGAGGTTCTGACGGACGTTCATGTGCGGGTAGAGCGCGTAGCTCTGGAAGACCATCGCGACGTCGCGCTGGCGCGGTGGGCGGTCGGTGACGTCTTTGTCGCCGATCAGGATCCGTCCCTCGGTCGCCTCCTCGAGCCCTGCGACCAAGCGGAGCAGCGTCGTTTTCCCACAACCGGACGCACCGACGAGCACGATGAACTCGCCGTCCTCGATCGTCAGGCTCAGCTCGCGGACGGCGCGGAAGCCGTTCGGAAAGGTCTTGGTGACTCCGTCGATCGTGATGCCGGCCACTGAGGGCCGACAATACCACTCTCCGGTCCGGCTGAAAAGATTGGTATTGACCACCGTCGCCCTGAGGCTTACACTCACGAGACTTGAGCCGCGCTGGAACCCAGTCGCCCGAGAGTCTCGACCGGCTCGTCACCGAGGCAGGGGGCACGCCTGAGCTCGACTACGAGCTGCGTTCCACGGTCGACCTCGTCGAGCTGATGAGCCGGGCCGAGGACGCGGTGCCGAGGGCTATGCGACGCGTCGCCGGCGAGATTGCCGCGGCGATCGACGCAATCACCGAGCGACTCGCCGCCGGCGGCCGCCTCGTCTACGTGGGCGCCGGAACCTCCGGGAGGCTGGCCGCCCTGGACGCAGACGAGTGTCAAGCGACCTTCTCCACGCCGCCGGGCCAGGTGATCGCGCTCACGGCAGGAGACGAAGCCGCCGAGGACGATCGGGCGGGCGGCGCCGCCTCGATTCGAGGTGCAGGCGTCACGGCAGGCGACGTCGTCGTCGGGATCAGCGCGAGCGGTCGGACCGCGTACGTCGCCGGCGCGCTCGAAGCCGCGGCCGACGGCGGCGCGCGAACCGTCGCGCTCGTCTGCGTCGCCGACTCCGAGCTGTCCCGGCTCGCCGACTACACGATCGCGGTCATCGTCGGGCCGGAGTTCATCGCGGGCTCGACCCGCCTGAAGGCTGGAACGGCGCAGAAGCTCGTGCTCAACGCGATCTCCACGATCTCGATGATGCGGCTCGGCAAGACCTTCGGAAACCTGATGGTCGACGTCGCCCCGGCGAACGAGAAGTTGCGCGGCCGCGTCCGACGGATCGTGCGCACCGCGACCGGCGCGCCTCCGGACGAGGTCGACGCCGCGCTCGAGGCCGCGGGAGGCGAGACCAAGGTCGCGATCGTGTCGCTCCTGGCCGACGTCGACGCGGAGACGGCGCGTTCCCGGCTCCGGGCTGCTGACGGCAGCGTCAGGCGGGCGCTCCAGTGAAGCTCGGCGTCGAGGCAGCCGTCGTCGACGGCCGGCTTGTCCCGGGCGATGTCGAGATCGACGACGACCGGATCGCAGCGGTCGGAATCGCCGGTCCGAACGGGCGTGGGATCGCATCACCCGGCTTCGTCGACCTCCAGGTCAACGGCTTCGGCGGTGTCGACTTCCTCGACTCCGACGGGGCCGGTTACCGGCGCGCCGGCGAGGCGCTGCTCGAGACCGGCGTCACGGCGTACCTCCCCACCTTCATCACCTCCCCCGAGGATCAGCTGCTCGCCGCGGTGAACGAGGTGCCGCTCAACGGCGCCGCCCCGCGGATCCTCGGGATCCACCTCGAGGGGCCGTTTCTCGCCCCTGGTCGTCTCGGCACGCACCCTCCCCTGGCGCGTCGAGATCCCGATCCGTTGCTGCTCGAGCGCCTGCTCGCGTCGGAGCGGATCCGACTGATGACGCTGGCGCCGGAGCTGGAAGGGGCCGACGTGCTGATTGGCCTCCTGCTCCGGCGCGGCGTCACCGTTTCGTGCGGACACACCGACGCAACGGCCGACGAGGCGAACACGGCATTCGACCGCGGCGTTCGAACCGTCACCCACCTCTTCAACGCCATGCGGCCCCTCCGCCACCGCGACCCCGGCATCGCCGGGGCGGCGCTGGCCAGGGACGACGTGGTCGTCCAGATCATCCTTGACGGCGTCCACCTCGCGCCGGAGACGGCGCAGCTCGTGTGGCGCGCGGCCGCGGGCCGCGTCGCCCTCGTCACCGACGCCGTGTCGGGGGCCGGCGTGCAGGACGGCTCGTACAGCCTGGGCGGCTTCGAGGTCAAGATCCGGGACGGCGTGGCGCGCGGGCCCGACGGGCAGCTCGCCGGCAGCGTGCTGACGATGATCGAGGCCGTCCGGAACCTGCACGCGCTCGGCGTGCCGCTCGGCGAGGCGCTCGAGGCGGCGTCGTCCGTCCCGGCCGGTGTGCTCGGCCTCCCCGACCTCGGCCGACTGCAGCCCGGCGCCCCGGCCGACATCGTCGTCGTCGACGACAACCTCCAGATCGAGCGGGTGCTCGTCGGAGGCCAGGAACGTGTCGCTGCCTGAGCCCGAGCCCCGACCGGCCGAAGTGGCCGTCGAAGGCGCTCAGTTCCTTGCCGAGATCCACGAGCAGCCGCAAGCGCTCTTGCGCCTGCTCGAGCACGATTCGGAGTACGCGCGGGTCGCGGAGCTGGCCCGCGAGCGCAACTCGCGCATCGTGCGGATGGTCGGCCACGGCTCATCCGACAACGCCGCGTCCTACGGGGTCTACGCGTTCGGACTCGTCCCGCGCTGGACGGCGTTCCGCGACTCGATCTCGCTGTCCGTCCACTACGGGACGAAGCTCGACATGTCCGGGACGACCGCGATCGGGCTCTCCCAGTCGGGCCGCACGCCGGATGTCGTCAAGTACCTCGAGCGCGCGAGCCACAACGGCGCGTTCACCGTCGCGCTGACGAATGACCCGGATTCCGAGCTGGCCGCCGTCGCGCAGGCCGTTCTCCCGCTCGACGCCGGCCCAGAGCGCGCAGTCGCGGCGACGAAGACGTACCTGAATCAGGTCGCGGGGCTCGGGCTGCTGGCCTCGCATGCCGCCGGAAAGGGACAGAGGTTCGCGACCGGCATTCGGCTCGTGGCCGAGGAGCTCACCGAGCTGCTCCCGGTGCTCGAGCGTCGCGTCTTCCCGATCGCCTCGGCGTTCGCGTTCACCGGTCGAATGTTCGTGATCGGACGGGGACCGGAGTTCGCGACCGCGCGGGAGATCGCGCTGAAGCTCCTCGAGACGACCCGCATCGCAGCCGAGCCGATGACCGCCACCGACCTCGCCCATGGCCCGGTCGCCGCGCTCGATCCGCTCTTCCCGGTCTGGGCGATCGCGGCCGACGACGAAACGCTGTCCGCCGTGATCGAGGGCGCCGAGCGCTCGCGCGAGGCGGGCGCGACGCTGATCGCAAGCGGCGCGGCGGCGGACGCGATTCCGGACGCCGCCTACCGCCTGCCGCTGCCGAACCTCGGCTCGCGGCTGCTGGGGCCGCTCCTCTCGGTCGTCCCCGGCCAGCTGTTCGCGTGGGCGCTCGCGCGAGCGCGGGGGCTGGATCCGGATCGCCCTCGCGGCCTCAGCAAGGTCACGCTGGCCAGCTGAGGGCCCGCCCGCTAGGGCAGCCGGAACGCCAGCTCGCCCAGCCGGCGATACCCCTCGATCGACGGGTGATCGCCGTCGTCCGTCCACTCCGCCGGCATCCGGCCGGGGTTCTCGACATCGTCGAGCGTCTCGTAGAAGGGCAGCACCGGGACGTTCTCTGCGGCTGCGAGACCCTGGATCAGCTCGTTCAGCCGGCGGATCTCCGGGTCAGCCCGCGGATAGCCGTTGTTCCAGGGGAGCAGCTCGGCGACTGCGACCCTCAGGCCGCGCTCCTTGCCGGACCGCACCATCTCGGTCAGGTTCTCCGCGGCCAGGTCGACCGACCGGCCCTGCGCGATGTCGTTGATGCCGCCCTGAACGATCAGAACGTCGGCGCCGTCGGCGCATCGCTTCAGTCGGAGTGCGATCTCGTCCGTGCGCTCGCCGTAGACGCCGCAGTTTCGGAACTCGAGCGACGGATCCTTCAGGGCCGCCCAGTACTCGTACTGGCTCGTGGGATCGCCGCGCTGCTCCCCCGGATCCCACAGCGGCGAGCCCGCGGTGATCGAATCGCCGAGAGCGGCGACGAGCGTCACAGAAGCGGTTCGAGCAGCGCCTCGCACTCCTGCGCGTACAGGTGTCCGCCGTAGGCGTGCACCTGATGCGGGGGGAGCTCGTGCTCCGCGATGCGGTTCGCACGCCTTACGTACACAGTGGGGTGGATGACCGCGTGCTCGTCCATCTCGATCGCTGCTGCCACGGCGTCCTCCCCGCCCGCGTCGAGGAAGTGTTCGAGCGGGACGATCCCCTCGTCGTGGATCCCCCGGTCCGAGAACGTCACGACCCGCGAGAGGAAGTTCTTCTGGATCCAGAGCTCGGGGGCGCTCGAGAGCTCGTGGAGGAGCAAGGGCACGACATCGCCGCGCTCGAGCCTGGGCCGCTCGAGCTCGATGCCCAGCCGCTCGGCCAGGTGCCCGGCGACGACCCGGGCGTTGTAGCGAAAGCCGTTGACGGACGTCGAGCTCGGAGAGACGCCATGCTTCCTCATGCCCCTCGACCCCACGCTGGTGTTCCCCGCGAAGAAGAGGCCGGGTACCGAGAGGCTCTCGAAGAACGGTGACTGCGCCGGGATCCGGTCGTTCAAGACCGTTTCGACGCCGAGCTCGCGCAGATCCTGGAGCGGCGCCTGAAAGCCGGTCGCGAGGATGACCTCGTCCGCGTCGAACTCGAGCCGTCCCGGCCTGGTCGTGCCGTCCGCGATCACGCGCCGAGCGCCGTTCACCCGTTCGATCGCGGAGATCGCCGCGTCGACCACGTACGTCCCCGCAGCGCCGCGCACGTACTCCTCGTAGGGCTGCAGGTAGCGAACCCGGAGCGGCGAGTGCGCCAGCTGCCCGATCTGCACGGGTCGCGGTGAGACGAGCACCAGCTCCCTGGCCCAGGGCAGGAGGCCATGTCCGATCTCGAAGCCCGAGTTGCGCTTGCCGATGATCACGACCCGCTTGTCGCGATACGCGCCCGGTGGACGCGTGTCGACGTAGTGGGAGGCATGCTCGGCTCCGCGGATGGCAGGAACCCAGGGCTCGGTGACACCGATGGCGAAGACGGCAAATCGGCAGCGGTACTCGCCGTCGCTCGTCTCGAGCGCGAACCCGTCCTCCCTGCGCCGCGTGCCCTCCCAGCGGCACCCGTATCGCACCTGCACACCCGCCCGCTCCGCGAAGGCGACCAGGCTGGCCTCCATCTCCGCGCGCGAGGGCACGTCGAAGGTGCGGTCCATGAACTCCGGGATGAGCGCCCCTAGGCCGCCCTCCCCGACCAGGCTGTTGTGGTCGTACCACTCGTATTCCCGCGTGTCCCGCCCGACCGGCGCGTCGGGCTTCGTCCAGCTGATCAGCCGCTCGAAGATCGGAAAACGACGGAACATGCCGCCGGGTGCATCGTCGCTGGAGAGAACCGCGTGGTCGACGCCGAGGTGCGTCAGGGCATGGCTGGTCTGGAGGCCGCCCGGCCCGCTGCCGACGACGACGACGTCGTAGTTGCCGGGCGGGTACGGCTTCGCCGCTACGTCTTCCATTCGGTCGTGATGCGCAGCCGCCGCGCCTCCGCCTGGAGCATCCGGAACATGACGCGCGGGAACTCGATCAGGAACGGCTCGGCCTCGGCGTGCGGGATCTCGAGGCAGCGCAGCAGCGTCGCCGCCTCCACGTCGGCGTTGGGCGGCTCGCCGGTCAGCACGCCGATCTCTCCGAAGACCTCGCCCGGCCCGAAGCGGGCTCGCTCCGTGCCGTCGATCCTGATCACCGCCTGCCCTTCGACGATCACGAACATCCCGGCGCCGCTGAGCCCGGTCCGCAGGATGCGCTGACCCTCCGCGAACACCTCCTCGTCGAAGCGATGGGCGACGGCCTCGATCTGGGTCGGCGTCAGGTCGGCGAAGAGCGCGAGCCCGGCGAGACGGTCGGCGATGTCGGGGCGTTCAGCCACGCGCCGAGCTTAAAGATGGCGCGGGCTCCCGTTCGAGACTTCGGCCTACCATCAGCGCGACGCCGATGACGATCGCCGCGCCGGCGAGGAGCGTCCGCGTCGTGATGACCTCGTCGTTGAAGGCCCAGCCGAGCAGGACGGCGATCACGGGATTGACATACGCGTAGGTCGAAACCGTCGACGCCGGGGCGACCTTGAGCAGCCAGACGTACGCGCTGAACCCGATCAGCGATCCGACGACGATCATGTACGCAATCGCTCCGAGCGCCTCGGGCGTGAACCGCGCGTCGTCGTACTCGCCGGAGAGCCCACTGACCACGGCGAGCAGCGTGCCGCCCGCGAGCATCCCCATCGCCGCCGCGAGCAGCGTGTCGCCCGGGAGGGGCAGGCGGCGGGACAGGACGGAACCGAGGGCCCACGCAAACGCGCCCAACGCGATCACCGCCGCAGCAAATGGCTTCGCACCTTCGTCGCCGGAAGGATCGACGAGCAACACCAGGCCGGCGAACCCGAGCACGAGCCCGAGGAGCGCACGTCCACCGAGCCGCTCACCGAACGCAACCCAGGCGATGATGGCGAACCAGAGCGGGATCGTCCCAACGAGGAGAGCGGCGATCCCGGACGGGACGTCCTGCTGTGCCCAGGCAAGACCCCCGTGCCCCACGAGGAAGAGGAGCCCGCCGAAGACGGCGGCGGCGCCCCACTCCCGGGCTCCGAGCCTCACGTCGCCCCGCCTTCTCCACCACACCCAGGCGAAGAGCAGCGAGCCGGCGACCAGGTGCCGGAGCGCCATCGAGAGGAAGGGCGGCAGATCGCGGATCACGACTGCGATCGCCAGGAACGTCGATCCCCAGACGACATAGATCGTCCCGAGCGCAGCCCAGACCCGCACGTTCATGCCAACGTCGCGTTGTGCCCGACTATGCCCCGTTCGTGAACCGTCGGTGCTAGAACGTGGCTGTGTGGAGGCGCTCGGGTGACAGCAACCCGCAGCCGGAGCCAGAGGCCATGGATCCGCACGTGCTCGAGCAGCGCCGGCGAGCGCGTGAGACGGCCCTCGACGACCTGACCAAGGCCAAGGCCGAGCTTCGGCAGACCGCGGTGCGGATGGCCGAACGTGAGCGCGAGCTCGCGAAGCGCGAAGAGGACCTGGACGCTCGAGTCCGCCGTATCGCGCGGAAGCTCGAAGCCCGACGCCAGCGCCAGAACCGGCTGGACGCGCTGAGAGGGCGCTTCGCCGAGCGCGAGCTGCTCAAAGGCAAGCAGAAGCACAAAGAGTCCCAGCTTGCCCGTGGCGAGGCGCGGGTCGGACGGCGAGAGACCGACCTCGAGCGGCAGGAGGCGGAGGTTCGAGCTCGCCGCGGAGAGCTGGATCGGCGCACGTCTGACCTGCGGGCCCGGGAGACGGAGCTCGATCGCCAGGCGGCCGACCTCGACGCCGTCCGCGCGCAGACCTCGGAGAGCCAGGCGACGCTCGCTGAACGCGAGGCCGACCTCGCACGCCGCGAGGAGGAGCTGGCGGCCCGCGAGGCGGCATTGGCCGAGCTCGAGCCCCGGGAGCGCGCGACGGGCACGAAGGAAGCCGAGTTGACGGCGAGGGAGCGCAAGCTGAACCGGGAGCGCGAGCGTCAGGAGCAGACCGCCGCGCGACTCGACAGGCACGCAGCCGACCTCGCCGAGCGCGAGCGAGCGCTTGCCCGCCTCGGACAGTCGCTCCTCGAGCGCCGAGGTGACGGAGCGCCCAAGAAGGTCGCCGACGAGGTCGAGATCGCCTTCTCCGAGGGCTTCGAGGCGCTCAGCGCCGCGTCGAAGTCCATCCGCCACGACCGTTAGGCCGAGCCCGGCCAGGCGGCCGCCGCCGATCAGGTCGCGTTCAGCGCTTCGCGGAGGTCGTTCGCGAGGTTCGCCGGCGTCAGGTCGACGCCCGTATGCAGCGTCGAGCGCCAGCGGCCCTCACCGTCGTAGATGCGAACCGGTGCCGAGTGCAGGTTCGAGTCGCCGGAGTCGAGTGACGACACGACGCCGAACGCCCGCCAGATGGGGCGCAGCTCCGCGACCGTTCCGTCGAGGTAGCGGAGCGTTCCGGTCGCACGGTACCGCCGGAGGAAATCCCCGATCCGCTCGGGGGTATCGCCGACGGGGTCGACGGTGATCGCGAGCGCTTCCACGTTGGAGCGGTCGTCACCGAGGGTTTTCATGGCCTGGGACATCTGCGCCGCGATGATCGGACACGCGTCCATACACTCGGCGTCGAGGAAGGTGACGGCGACCGCTTTGCCCCGCAGGTTGGAGGACCGAACGGGCTGCCCCTGATCGTCGCGCAGCTGGAACGCCGGCAGCATGAGCCCCGCCGGAGGCTGGCTGCCGCGGAAGTCGGGTTCTTCTTGACCACCGCGCGCGAGAACCAGCCCGGCAGCAATCGCCAGCGCTGCCAGGATCGCGACGACGACGAGGGCAACTCGCATCGCAGGGATGATGCCGACGATGCATGACCCGACGTGACCGATGACGGCGGGGGAGTTCATGGACCTGCTCGAGCGCATCCGTCCAGCCCGCATCCCCATTAATCCTGAACTAGTTAGCCACGCTAATGATTTTTGTTAGCCTGCCTAACGAATGTCTGTCATGACCTCGGAACCTGTCGCAGTCGCGAATCGTCTCCGGCCCGCCCTGTTGAAGCTCGCTCGCGAGCTGAGGCGGGAGTCACACGCGCTCGGCGTCACCGGCGGGCAGGTCACGTTGCTGTTCCAGATTCAGCAGAATCGAGGGATCGGCGTGGGCGACCTCGCCGCACTCGAACGCGTCTCCCCCGCGTCCATGTCGAGTCACGTCGAGCGTCTCGAGCGCGCCGGATTGATCCAGCGCACGCCGGATCCGACTGACCGCCGGCGTCAGGGGCTCTCCCTGAGCGCGGAGGGCGAGCGTGTGCTGCGGTCGGTCAAGTCGCGGCGCACGGCCTGGCTCGCAGCGCGGCTCCAGCAGCTCTCGCCGGAGGAGGTCGCCGCCCTCGACGCAGCCGTCGAGCCGATGCTGGCATTGATCGAAGGAGCGGAGTGACGGCCGCGATCCTCGCGGTCCACCGCCGCACCTTCGCCAGCATCCGCAAGCACCGGAACTACCGCCTCTTCTTCACCGGCCAGGTGATCTCCCTCGTCGGCACCTGGATGCAGAACGTCGCGCTCGCCTGGTACGTGATCGATTTGACGCACTCGGCGGTCGCCGTCGGCTTCCTCGCCTTCTGCCGTTTCGCGCCCTTCACGGTCTTCGGCCTCGTTTCGGGTGTCGTCGCCGACCGATTCGATAATCGCCGGCTCGTGATGGCGACCCAGACGGCGTCGATGATCGTCGCCGTCGCACTGACGATCCTGGCCTTCTCCGGAGCGGAGATCGTCTGGCTGGCCTACCTTCTCGCCGCCGCCGCCGGCACGGCACTTGTCTTCGACGCGCCGGGCCGCCACGCCCTGACGTTCCAGATGGTCGGCCGCGACGAGCTCCCGAACGCGATTGCGCTGAACGCGAGCCTCTTCAATGCATCGCGTGTGATCGGCCCGGCCGCGGCGGGTGTGATCATCGCTGCGTTCGGCGTCGGAGTGTGCTTCGGCCTGAACGCGCTGAGCTTCTTTGCCGTCTTGACGAGCCTCGCGCTCATGCGCACCGAAGAGCTCGTCCCGCTCGACCGGCCTGAGCGCCATCCGTCGTGGCTCAGCAGCATCCGGGAGGGGCTGTCCTACGCGCGGCACTCGCCTCGGGTGCGCCTCGTGCTGTCGATGACGACCGTCGTGAGCACCGTCGGCTTCAACTTCCATGTCCTCGTCCCGGTCCTGGCCGCGGAGACGCTCGACGCCGGCCCGAGAACGTTCGGTCTCCTCTCGGCGGCCTTCGGGGGAGGCGCGCTGGCCGGCGCGCTGCTGACCGCCAGTCTCGGCCGTGCGAGTTGGAAGGCGCTGATGACCGGCGTCGGCGGGTTCAGCCTCGCGCTGCTCGCGCTCGCCCCGCTCCACACAGTGATCGCCTGCATGGTGCTCCTCTTCGTCATCGGCGCCTGCTTCACGCTCTGGACGTCCAACAGCCAGTCGCTCCTCCAGCTGAGCGCGCCTGATCACCTCCGTGGACGCGTGCTGAGCCTCTACCTGTTCGCGTTCGCCGGGCTCGCCCCGCTCGGCGGTCTCTTCGCCGGCTGGCTCGCAGACGTCGGCGGAACGTCGCTCGCATTCTTCGTCGCCGGCATCACGGGCCTCGTGATGACGCTGGCGGCCGTCCGCACGGTCTACGGGCGCCGGCGCGGACTTGCTCTAACAACGGCCTAACACACCGGAGCGAAATCTTTTCGAATCGCGCACGGCGCCCTCACGGCGGGCGGGGATAGTCAACGCATCGTCCAAAGGGAGGTTCTTTGCTGTGAGGAAGACGATTCGACTCGGAGTTCTCACGCTCGTCGCGCTCTCTGCGCTGGCGCTCGTGAGTGCCGCTGTCGCCCACCGCGTCGTCGTCATCAAGGGCACACACAACGGCGAGACGCTTACGGGCACGGCGGGCAACGACCGGATTCACGCCCGCGGCGGTGACGACCTCGTCAATGCCGGTGCCGGCAACGATCGCGTCTTCGGCGGCTGGGGCAAGGACACGCTCAACGGCGAAGGCGGCAACGACCGCATGCGGGGCGGCCCCGGGCCCGACACGCTCAACGGCGGCGAGGACAACGATGTCCTCCGCGGCCGCTGGGGCAACGACGTCGTGAACGGCGACAACGGCGACGACCGCATCTGGGTCGGTCGCGGCGCCGACGTCGAGAACGGCGGTGCCGGCAACGACGTCATGCACGCGCTCGCCCGGGATCGCATGCTCGACCGGATCGACTGCGGCGAGGGTGACAGGGACGTCGTCTGGCTCAACTCGAGGGAGTCCGACGTCCACGTCAACTGCGAGATTGTCAAGACGGTGGCGACGACCCGTCCAGACGACGGCGAGTAACAAGCTTCTCCTCAACCACATCCAACTCCCTCCCACGGAGCCCGCCCACGAGGCGGGCTTCGTCTTTTCGGACGGAGGCGGGGTCTGTTGCTAGGCGGGCGTTAGCTCCCCCAGCCGGGAGGCGGCTCATGCGTGCCCAGCTCCCAATTCCAGGCTTCGCGGAGCTCGACGCAGCGGCCGTCCGGTGCGAACCGCAGCATGAGGATCCCCGGCAGCGTCCCCTCGCCCTCCTGAGCGGAGGTGTAGGTCGTCCACCACTCGACAGCCACGCGTTCGCCGTCGACGATCGGCCGGCCCATTCGCACGCGCGTGTCGGACTGCGTCGCCGTCGCGTTCGCCCAGTAGGCGCGGATCCCGTCCCGGCCGACATGCGGGTCCCGGAACGGCGAAGAGCGGTAGACGGCATCCTCGGTGAAGAGCGCGGCGGCCGCGTCGGCGTCGCCGGCTTCCCAGGCGCGCCGGTAGCCCTCGAGCCACGCTTCGATGTCGCTCAGGAGATCGACCAGGTGTCGCCGGCGTGGAGGAGCCGGCCCAGGTCGCCTTCGCCCTGCTCGCGCCGCGCTGTCTCGATCTGCTCGGCCATCAGCTCGTCGTAGACCGGTCGTTCGACGTCTCGGAAGATGCCGAGCGGCGTCGGGCCGTGCGGCGTGTGCGATAGACGCGACAGCGCGTAGGCGAGGGACGACTCTTCGACATGCTCGTCGTGGACGACCAGCGCGTCCTCTCCCACCGCAGCCACGTCGACGATCTCCATGGCGCCGCTCGGCTGCTGTACGACGCCGCGTTCGCCGTCCTCGCCGAACCGCACCGGCTCGCCGTGGGTCAGAAGGATCCGGTTCTCCTTCTCCTCCTTGACGGCATCGAACGCGCCGTCGTTGTAGACGTTGCAGTTCTGGTAGATCTCGACGAACGCCGAGCCGGGGTGCTCGGCCGCTCGCCGCAGCACCTGCGTCAGGTGCTTCCGGTCGGTGTCGATCGACCGCGCGACGAAGGTCGCCTCGGCGCCCAGCGCGAGCGAGACCGGATTAAACGGGTAGTCCAACGAGCCCAGTGGGGTGGTCTTGTTCTTCGTCCCGAGCGGGCTCGTTGGTGAGTACTGGCCCTTCGTCAGCCCGTAGATCTGGTTGTTGAAGAGCAAAATCTTGAGATTGACGTTACGGCGGAGCGCGTGGATCAGGTGGTTCCCGCCGATCGAGAGCGCATCGCCGTCGCCGGTCACGACCCAGACCGACAGGTCCGGCCGCGAGGTGCTCAAGCCGGTGGCGATCGCGGGCGCCCGCCCGTGGATCGAGTGCATCCCGTACGTCTGCATGTAGTACGGGAACCGGGCTGCGCAGCCGATCCCGGAGACGAAGACGATCCGCTCGCGCGGGAGCCCGAGCTCGGGCATGAAGCTCTGGAGCGCCGCAAGGATCGCGTAGTCCCCGCAGCCGGGGCACCAGCGGACCTCCTGGTCGGACTTGAAGTCCTTCGCGGTCAGCTGGACGAGTTGGCCGTTGCCCTCCGTCATTGCTCCGGGATCGCCCCGCACATGATCACCTCGTCGGGGTTCTTCGCGCTGTGGATGTCGAGGACGTACTCGCCGGTAGTCAGCTCCGGAAGGTTCACGAACGCCTGCCCGTGACCCAGCCCCACCGTCGTGAAGCCGATGTCGTGCGCAACCTCCGCGCCGGGCGAGTCGCAGGTGCCGGTGTGGATGTGAATCGCCTCGTTGTCACCCTGCGGGGGCTGGAGCTCGACCGTGATCTCGGTCGACGCCGCGCCCGGCTGCAGCTCCGCGGTGCCGGACTTGCCGGAGTTGTTCTGCTCCTCGAGCATGATCGTCACGGGCTGGATGTCGCCATCGCCACCTCCTCCCCCCGCGCTGCCGTCGCCGCCGCCGTCGCCGCCGCAGGCCGCGAGCGTCAGGACGGACAGGGCCAGGACTCCGCGCCTCAAAGCATCCCTTCGATCGCCTCGGCCAGCTCCGAGGACCGGAAGGGGAGGCCACGCACGCGGTTGTATCCGACAGCGTCGACGAGGAACTCCGCCCGCACGAGCTTCAACAGCTGGCCCAGATTCATCTCCGGAATGAGGATCTTGTCGTATCTGCGCAGCACCTCGCCGGTGTTGCGCGGGAACGGGTTCAGGTAGTGGAGGTGCGCATGGGCGACCTTGCCGCCGCCGAGGCGCACGCGCCTGACCGCCGCGGCGATCGGGCCGTAGGTTCCGCCCCAGCCGAGCACGAGCAGCGTCGCGCCGTCCTCGTCGTCGACCTCGAGCTCCGGGATATCGGACGCGATCGCCGCCACCTTCCGGGCGCGGACCCGGACCATGTAGTCGTGGTTGTCGGGGTCGTACGAGACGTTGCCTGTCCCGTCGGCCTTCTCCAGCCCACCGATGCGGTGCTCGAGACCCGGCGTCCCGGGAATCGCCCAGGGCCGCGCCAGGGTTTCGGCGTCACGCTGATACGGGAGGAACTCGCCCTCGTGATTCGGCTTGTCGGCGAACTCGATCGAGATGTCCGGCAGCGACTCGACGTCCGGGATCAGCCACGGCTCGGAGCCGTTGGCCAGGTAGGCGTCGGAGAGCAGGAACACGGGCGTCCGGTACTTGATCGCGATCCGGGCCGCCTCGATCGCTGTTTCGAAGCAGCCGCCCGGGGTCGACGCGGCGACGACCGGAACCGGCGACTCCGCGTTGCGGCCCCACATCGCGAGCAGGAGATCGGCCTGCTCCGGCTTGGTCGGCATCCCCGTCGAAGGTCCGGCCCGCTGGATGTCGAGGATCACGAGCGGCAGCTCGAGCGTGACGGCGAGCCCGATCGTCTCCATCTTCAGGACGACGCCGGGACCGCTCGACGTGCAGACGCCGAGCGCGCCGCCGAAGCTCGCGCCGAGCGAGGCGCCGACGGCGGCGATCTCGTCCTCGGCCTGGAAGGTGCGGACGCCGAACTCCTTGCGCCGTGAGAGGTCCTCGAGGATCTCCGAGGCCGGCGTGATCGGGTAGGCACCGAGGAAGAGCGGCAGGCCGCTCTTCACGCTCGCTGCGATCAGCCCGAGCGCGAGCGCCTGGTTCCCGCGGATGTTGCGGTACGTCCCCGGCGGCAGCTTGGCCGGCGCGACCTCGTACGTGACCGCGAAGTCCTCGCTCGTCTCGCCGTACGCCCACCCGGCCTTGAACGCCTTGACGTTCGCGTCGGCGATCTCGGGCTTCGACCCGAACTTCTTCTCGAGGAAGGCGATCGTCCCCTCGGTCGGGCGGTGATACAGCCAGGACATGAGCCCGAGCGCGAACATGTTCTTCGAGCGCTCGGCCTCCCGCTTCGTCACGTCCACTTCCTTCAGGGCCTCCAGCGTCAGCGAGGTGAGCGGCACCTCGTGGACGCGGAACTCGTCGAGCGTGCCGTCGTCGAGCGGGTTGGCCGTGTAGCCCGCCTTGTCGAGGTTGCGCTCGGTGAAGGCGTCGCGGTTGACGATCAGCGTTCCGCCGTTGGGCAGGTCGCGGATGTTTGTGCGGAGCGCGGCGGGGTTCATGGCGACGAGGACGTTCGGCTCGTCGCCCGGCGTGAGGATGTCGTGGTCGGAGAAGTGGATCTGGAAGCCCGAAACGCCTGGGAGCGAGCCCGCCGGCGCGCGGATCTCGGCCGGGAAGTCCGGCAGCGTCGAGAGATCGTTCCCGAGGACGGCCGTCTCGCTCGTGAATCGCGACCCGGTCAGCTGCATCCCGTCGCCGGAGTCGCCGGCGAACCGGATGACGACGCGGTCGAGCTGTTCGACAGGTTTGGCCATCTACCCCGCTGTGGGAGGTATAGCACCGGCCTGGGGCACCAGCCGGGGGCGCGAGGGCACCCCCGGCTCTCACTGACCCGCTACGGAACGAGCTTCTTGAAGCGGGTGTCTTCGCGGATGGAGTCGAAGTCCTCGTCGCCGCGGGCCTGGTCGACGGCCCGCTCGTTGAGCTCGATCGCCCGGCCCAGGTGCTCGAGGGCATCGTCGGTGCGTCCGAGGCGGGCCTCGAAGCAGGCGGCGTTGAAGAGCGACAGCACGTCGTCCGGCTCGCGGGCCAGGACCTGCTGGATGCGCTCGAGCGCCGTCTCGAAGTCGCCGTCGTTGTAGGCCTGCATCGCTTCCCCCGCCTCCGGCGGCTGGACGCGGTAGGCCTGGCCGGGAGTACCGCCGATCGCCAGCACTGTCGTCCCCGCCTCGGTGGCGACGGCGCTCCGCTTGGCGGCCGGATCGCGCACCAACAACAGTGAGCCGGCCGGCGCATCGACCCGCGCACCGTCGACGTTGAACGTGGCGCCGCCTGTCAGGACGACGTAGAGCTCCTGTTGCCCGTCGGAGGCGAGCCCGATCTCGTCGTGCTCGCGGACCACGTGTCCGTCGTCGGCGACCGCCCGGAAGGCGTTCACGCCGAACGCCCGGACGTCGAGCTCCCGCCCTACCGCCAGGCGTACACGCCCCTCGACCTCGTTTCCGGGATCGATTCCGTCGAGTGTGACGACCTCGTAGGCCTTCTCAGTCGCAGTTGCCATGCTCTCCTCCTTGTCTCCGGGGGTTCCATCGACCTGGCCAGTGCCGCGACGTGCTCGGCGGCCAACCGGCTCCGTGTCTGCACGTCCATCGGCTGCACGCCGTCCTCCCTTCAGCTCGATATTCTTTACCTCGAACTACTTGGCGTGGAGAGTATAGGTGTCAGGTAGTTTGACGTCAAGACACATTTCGATCACAATCCGTACATGGCGACCAAGAAGCTAGAGGCAGACCGCGTTGATCAGCTGCTCGAGGAGTGGGCGCCCAAGCTCCCCGCAATCGACCTCGACATCGAGGCGGCCGTGCAGCGGATCCAGTGGATCTACAAGCTCATCAACCGCCAGATGGACGAGACCCTCGGCGAGTACGCGCTCAGCCACGGGGAGTGGACGCTACTGAGACACCTGGCGATGGAGGATCCTCCGCACCGCAGCTCCCCGGGCCGGCTCGCGAAGCGAGAGGGCTTGTCGAGCGGCGCGATGACGAACCGGCTCGACCAACTGGAAAAGGCTGGACTGGTGCGCCGGCTTCCCGATCGGGAGGATCGCCGGGCGCTTCACGTCGAGCTGACGGATAACGGACACAAGCTCTGGGCCGACTCGATCAGCGCCCAAGCATCCAAGGAGGCGAGGCTGGCGGCCGCGTTGGACGATCGCGAGCTCGCTCAGTTGAACAAGCTGCTCAAGAAGGTGCTCGCGGGCCTCGAAGACGAGGGCAGCTAGTCGGCTTCGGCCAGGAGCGCCTCGAGATCGAGGGGCGCTCTCATCATCGCGACCTCGCCGTCGGAAGTTCTCGGCCATTCCTCCCTGGGCCGGTCCCGATAGATCTCGATCCCGTTGCCGTCCGGGTCCTCGAAGTAGATCGCCTCGCTGACGCCGTGATCGGAGGCGCCGATCGGAATGCCGGCCTGGACGACCCGCTTGAGCGCCCGGGCCAGCGCCGGACGGTCAGGGAAGCGGATCGCGACGTGGTAGAGGCCGGTCGTCCCCGGGGGCGGCCGCGAGCCGCCCTTCGACTCCCACGTGTTCAGCCCGATGTGGTGGTGGTAGCCGCCGGCGGAGAGAAATGCCGCCTCGTCGCCCATCCGCTGCTGGAGCTCGAAGCCCAGCACCTCGCGGTAGAAGCCGATTGCGCGGTCGAGATCGGAGACCTTCAAGTGGACGTGTCCGATGTCCGTCCGCGGATCGATCGTCTCAGCCACGTTGTGGATAACGCTAGCCGTTCACGACCGTAGGGTCTCGAGCGTGTTCGAAGCGACCTTTCGCCCCCGCGGTCCGTTCTCGCTGCGCGAGTCGGCGGTGTGGGCGAGCGACGCGACCCGCCGGTTCGACGGCCGCATCCTGGTCGGGCTCTTCGAGGTCGAGGACGGCGTCGCGCGGGCCGCGGCCTGGCAGCAGTCCGATGGACGAGTCGAGCTCCGCTCGACGAGCGAGGAGGCGCTCGAGCAGCTGCGCTTCGTCCTGCCGCTCGACGCCGACCACTCCGAGTTTCTGCGCCGGTTCGCCGACGACCCGCTGCTCGGAAAAACCGTTCGCGTGCTGCGCGGCAAGCGGCAACTCCGGGTCGGGACCGTGACCCAAGCCGTCGTCCGCGCAGTCTGCGGGCAGCTGATCCCCTCCCGCGAGGCGAGGAAGATCGAGCGGGCGCTGATCCGCTCGACCTGCGAGTCCGACGGCCACTTGCACGTCCCGCCCACGCCGTCCTGCTTCGCCGGCGCCGCCCCGGCCCGCCTCCAGCGGTTCGGGCTGACCGCGCGAAAAGCCTCGACGATCGTCCGCATCTGCCGGACCATCGACGTCGAGCGCCTGCGCCATGTCGCTCCCGCTGGGGTCGCCGTGCGGCTCGAACGGGAGCGTGGCCTCGGTCCGTGGTCGGTCGGCGTCATCGGCCTTCAGGGCCTCGGCTGCCACGAGTTCGGGCTGGTCGGCGACCTCGGACTGATCAAGCTGTGCGCGGCGCTCCTCGGCCGACCCGCGGAGCCCGAGGACACGGCCGAGCTGCTCGAGCCGTACGGCGAGTGGCAGGGACTGGCGAGCGTCTACCTACTCGCCGGCCTCGCACGAGGCCTTCTCCCTGTGCGCCTGCCGGCAGCAGCGTGACGCCTTCCGGCTCGTAGACTCCTCGCATGTCGGTCGACGAGCGCCGAATCGCGATCCTCGGCACCGGCCAGATCGGGGAGGCGCTGCTTGCCGGGCTGCTCAGCACGGGCTGGCGCAAGCCGGACGAGATCGTCGCGACGGTTCGCCGCGAGGAGCGGGTCGAGGAGCTGAGCGAGCACTACGGCGTCCACGCCACGATGTCGAACACCGAGGCGGTGAGCGGCGCCGCGATGATCGTTATCGCCGTCAAGCCCCAGGACTTCGACGGTCTTCTCGGCGAGATCGGCGGCATCCTCTCGCCCGAACAGACGGTGCTCTCGATCGCAGCGGCGGTCCCGACATCGGCGATCGAGGAGCGGATCGCGGACGGCGTTCCCGTGCTGCGCGCGATGCCGAACACGCCCGCGCTCGTGCACGAGGGTGTCGCGGGACTCTGCGCCGGCGCGCACGCGGGCGACGAGCACCTGGCGCTCGCGGAGGACGTCCTCAGCCACGTGGGCCGGGTCGTCCAGGTTCCCGAGCGGTACATGGACGCCGTCACGGCCGTGTCCGGGTCGGGGCCGGCGTACTTCGCGCTCCTGGCCGAGGCGATGATCGAGGCTGGCATCCTGCTCGGTCTCTCCCGGGAGGACACGACCAATCTGGTCGTCCAGACCATGTTCGGGACGGCGAAGCTGCTGCGCGACGAGAAGATGCATCCGGTCGAGCTTCGGGAGATGGTCACCTCGCCGGGCGGGACGACGATCCGCGCCATCCGCGAGCTCGAGCAGGCCGGCGTCCGGGCGGCGTTCCTGAACGCGATCCAGGCTGCGATGGACCGCGGCCGGGAGCTCGCGGCAGGCGACGACTGATTGGACGTCGAGCTCCGAGTCTCGGCAAGCGCCGACGCCGCGCGGCGGGGAGCAGCTGAGGCGATCGCGGAAGCCGCGGCGCGCGGCGGGCACATCGCCGTCTCGGGCGGCTCGACTCCGGGTCCGATGTACGAGCTGGCCGCGACGCTGGAGCCGGACTGGAGCCGAACGGAGCTCTGGTTCGCCGACGAGCGGTGCGTGCCGCCCGAGGACGAGCGTTCGAACTACCGGCTCGTTCGTGAGCGGCTCCTCGATCGGCTGGAGCGACCGCCGGCGGTCGTGCATCGGATCAGAGGAGAGTTGCCGCCGCCCGAGGCGGCGGATCCGTACGACCGCGAGCTGCGCGGCATCACTCTCGACTTCGTCCTGCTCGGAATCGGGCCAGACGGGCACACGGCGTCGCTCTTCCCGAACGACCCGGCACTCGACGAAATGGAGCGGCGCGCGGTCGCAGTGCGGCGCCCAGACGTCGACCGCGTGACGATGACGCTGCCGGTCCTGAGAGGCGCCGCGACGATCGCCTTCCTCACCGTCGGCGCCGACAAGGCGGACGCGGTCAGGCGCGCATTCGCCGATCCAGCGAGCCCCGCGACGCCCGCCAGTCTCGTCCGCTCGGCGGGGGGAACAACATATACATTCCTCGATCGCGCAGCGGCCGAAGAGCTCGAGGCCTAGACAGAGTTGTTGCCGTCGGCGTATATATAGCTCCGCCAGATGAGTTCACCCGTCCCAAAACCCGACGAAATCCCCGAGTTCCTGACGATCGACCGGCCCGAGCAGCTGAAGGCGCTCGGCCACCCGCTGCGGCTGCGGGTCCTCGAGACCCTCGGCGAGACCGAGGACGCGATGTCGAACCGGGAGCTCGCCCAGAAGCTCGGCGTCGACCCCGGCCATCTCCACTTCCACGTCAGGATGCTGCTCAAGGCCGGGCTGATCCAGCAGGTTGCGTCGGCCAAGGGCCGGGAGAAGCCCTACCGCTCGGCCGCGAAGACGCTCAAGGTCGCTCCCGAGCTCGTCTCCGCGGGCGCGTCCGAGCTCCAGGCGACCGTGGTCGAGGACGTCCGCCACGGCTGGGACTCCTTCGCGGAGCAGGGTCAGTTCCGGTTCGTGCGGATCAATGTCCGGATCTCTCAGGACAAGGCGCTCGAGGTGCTGTCCGAGCTCGTTCCGACCTTCGAGGCGCTAGAGGACGAGGACGAAGAGATGCTGACGATCACCGCGATCATGCATCCGCACACGCCGGACGAGACCAGCTAGATCAGGGCAAGAGCGCGGACGAGAGGTCGGCCGCCAGCCCGCGGCGCCGGGCCAGCGCCTGGAGCACCAGCACCGTGTCGGCGACCGGGATCTCCTCGAGGTACTCCTCGCGGTGCTCGAACGACTCGAGGATGGTCTCGACCGCGCCGACGTAGCCCGGCGCGTCTTCGGAGGCGATGGCCGCGAGCCCATCGGCGACGTCGCGCGGGAAGTCGTCGCGCTCTCGCACTGAGCTCGCGACCCGGCGCGCGCCTTCCGGGCGATTGAGCGTCAGCAGCGCGAGCGCGGCGGCGTAGCGGCCGATTGGCGAGTCCGTGTCCGCGGCGCCTTCGTCGAGCGTCCGGCGCGAGTAGTCCTCGGCGCCGCGCCAGTCATCCCCGAGGATGCTGGATTTGATCATCGCCACGCGCCGGCCCCAGCTTCCCGGCGGCGCGTCGGCGTAGCTCTGTTCGTAGGTCGCGGCCGCCCGTGCAAACCACTCACCGGCCTGCACAGGCCCACCGAGCATCAACTGCGCGAGCCCGGCGCCATAGGCGGCGTTGCCCATGCGCGTGAGTTGCCGCTGTCGCGCGTCTGGCTCGTCCGGCAGGCGGTCGGAGCCGTCGTAGTACCGCGCCTGCTCGCGCTCGCTGTGCGCGTTCCAGTCCTCGGCCACCTGAGTATTGTCCTGGTGGTGGCGCGGGAACTCCGGGAAGTGGTTTACGTCGACGGCCTTCGGACCGCGTTCGGGCGGGCCGGGCCGAAGGGGTTCTTCTGGCGCACTCGCGCCGACGACATGGCCGTGAAGGTCGTCCGGGAGCTGCTGAGGCGCAATCCGCAGCTGCCGCCCGACCGGATCGGGGACGTGATCATGGCCGCGACTGCGCAGGTCGGCGATCAGGGGTTGACACTCGGACGGGACGTCGGGCTCTTGGCCGGCATTCCGCAGAGCGTGCCGGGCTTCGCCGTCGACCGCATGTGCGCGGGTGCGCTGACGGCGGTGACGGCCGGAGCGGGCGAGATTGCGATGGGCGCGGCCGACGTGGTGGTGGCCGGCGGCGTCGAGCACATGGGGCATCACCCGATGGGCGCCGACGTCGACTTCAACCCGCGCTTCGTTGCCGAGCGGCTCGTCGACACATCGGCGGTGACGATGGGCGCGACGGCTGAGAACCTCCATGACCGCTTTCCCCAGCTCACCAAGCAGGATGCGGATCGGTTCGCCGTTCAGTCCCAACAGCGCGCGACCGCCGCGTGGCAGGACGGCGTCATGCGCGAGACGGTCGTCCCGATGTCGGTGTTCACGGACGAGGGGTGGGCGCTTGCCGATCGCGATCAGTTTGTTCGTCCCGAGACGTCGCTCGATGGGCTCGCGCAGCTGCCGACGCCGTTCCGGGCCGGCGGGCGGGTGACGGCGGGGAACTCGGCCGGTCTGACGGACGGCGCGACGGCGGCGCTGCTCGCTTCCGAGGCGGCGGCTGAGCAGCTCGGTCTCGAGGCGAAGATGCGGCTCGTCGGCTTCGCCTTCGCCGGAGTCGAGCCGGAGCTGATGGGGATCGGCCCGATCCCGGCGACGAAGCGCGTGCTCGAGCAGGCCGGCCTCGCGATCGGCGACATCGACCTCTTCGAGCTCAACGAGCCGTTCGCGGTCCAGGTGCTGACCTGGTGCGAGGGGATGGGCGTCGCACCCGACGACGAGCGCCTCAACCCCTACGGCGGCGCGATCGCGTTCGGACATCCGCTCGCGGCGACGGGCGTGCGGCTGATGGCGCAGCTCGCGTTCGGGTTCCGAGAGCGCCCCAAGGCGCGCTACGGCCTCACCGCCCTCTGCATCGGCATGGGCATGGGCGCCGCGGTCCTCTGGGAGAGCCTGGTTGGAGACTGAGTTCAAGCTCGCGCGGGTCGAGTCGGAGAGCGGCCCGCTCGCGCTGGTCACGATCGACAACGGCGAGGACTACACGAAGCCGACGGTCTTCGGACGAGCGGCGCTCGAGTCCCTCACGCGCGTTCTGGCGCCGCTCGAGAGCGACGAGTGGGCCGGGATGGTGCTGACGGGCAAGCCGTACGTCTTCTGCGCCGGAGCGGACATCAACGAGTTTCACGGCGTCTCGCCGGAGGCGGCGCGGGAGGGGAGCCGGGCCGGTCACGAGCTCTTCGCCCGCATCGCGGCGCTCCCGTACCCAACGCTGGCGGCGGTCAACGGCGTTTGCCTGGGCGGCGGCCTCGAGATCGCGCTCCACTGTGACTACAGGACCGTCTCGTCGGCAGTCCGCCATTTCGGGTTCCCGGAGGTCTTCCTCGGCCTCTTCCCGGCGTGGGGCGGCACGCAGCTCGTTCCGCGGCTCGCCGGAGTTGACGCCGCAATTCGGTTGATCATCACGAATCCGCTGCGCCAGAACCGGATGCTGACCGGCGCGGAGGCGCACGAGCTCGGCCTCGCTGATGCGCTCATCGAGCCGGCCGAGTTCCTCGATGACTCGATCGGGTTCTTGCTCGAGCGGCTCGACCAGACACGTCCAGGGGCCAGGCCCCTGGACCCGTCCGAAGCGGCCGAGGCGGCCGCGAAAGCACGACGACAGCTGGACGACACACTCCACGGCGCGACCCGCGCGCCCTACGTCGCCCTCGACCTCATCGAGGACGCCGCATCCGGCTGGACCATCCAGGAGGGGTACGCGGCGGAGGAGGAAGCGATCGCCGAGCTCCTCCCGACCCGCCAGGCGCAGGCGTCGCTCTACGCCTTCGACCTCGTCGAGCGCCGAGCAAAGCGAAACGCGGGCCGCCCCGACGCCGAGGCGCGGCCGATCGCGAAGGTGGGCATCGTCGGCGCCGGCCTGATGGCCACGCAGCTCGCCACCCTCTTCCTTCGACGGCTGGAGGTGCCGATCGCGATCCGAGACCTCGAGCAGGAGATCGTCGACCGCGCTGTCGCCGGCATCGAAGCGGAGCTCATGAGCCTGGTGCAGAAGGGCCGGTACGACGAGGGCAAGGCCCGCTTCCTCGCCTCGCTCGTCTCCGGCGGCACCGGCTACGACCACTTCGCCGATTGCGATTTCGTGCTCGAAGCGGTCTTCGAGGAGCTCGGCATCAAGCAACAGGTGTTCGCCGACCTCGAAGCCGTCGTCTCGAGCGAGTGCGTCCTCGCGACGAACACGTCCTCGCTGTCGGTGACGGAGATGGGCGCGAAGCTCGAGCACCCGGAGCGGCTCGCCGGCCTTCACTTCTTCAATCCGGTCGCCGTCCTCCCACTCGTCGAGATCATCCGCACCCCTGAGACGGACGACGCGACGCTGTCCACCGTCTGGGACGTTGCCGAGAAGCTCCGCAAGCGGCCCGTGGTCGCCAAGGATGCGCCGGCGTTCGTCGTCAACCGCGTGCTGACCCGGATGACGACCGTGCTGATGGACGCGGTCGAGCACGGGAACACCGTCGAGGAGACCGACGATGCGATCCTGCGGCTCGGGCTGCCGATGGCGCCGTCAGTGCTCCTGCAGATGGTCGGCCCGCAGGTCGCGAACCACGTCCTCCAGACGCTCCACGAGGCCTACCCGGACCGGTTTCCGCTCTCGGAGACGCTCGCAAACTACGCGGAGGGCAAGGACGAGATCGCAGTCCTCGGCGACGAGCGTCGGACCGTCGACGAGATCCAGCAGGCGGCGCTCGAGGCGATCGCCGACGAGGTCCGCCACCTGCTGGACGAGGACGTCGTCAGCAGCGCGAAGGACGTGGACACCGCCCTTCTCCTCGGCGCCGGCTGGCCGTTTTTCCTTGGCGGGATCACGAAGTACCTCGATCAGACGGGCGTCTCGGAGCGGGTGACAGGGGGCCTCCTGGCCGACGCGCGCACTCCGGCACCCGCCTGAGGTTCGACCGGGAAATCGGGTACACTTCCGACACAGCGCTCGCACGGGGTTTGAGCGAGCCTGATCTTTTCTTCGGAGGCTGCGGCACTCAAGCGTGCCGCCCCTGTTGCACGAAGCCATCGAGCAGACAACCGCCCTTAACCAGACGAATCATCCGCTCGTCGAGGATGTCGAACGCGCTGACACCTGGGCAGGTGAGCCGTTCCTGCACCGTGACGAAGCTCCCGACGTCGTGCTCGCGCCCGGAACGGCGCGACGGCAGGGCCTCGACGACGCGCTGAAGGAGATCGATGAGGGTCGCTCAGACCCGTCGTCGGACTGGAAGATCCGCTACGCGCTGATGCTTGGGCTCGAGCGGGTGCTGAGCGAGCACCCGCCGAAGCTCAACTCAGGGACCGAGCTCCGGCGCCACCAGGTGGATGCGCTGGCCGGGATGCTCACGGAGCTGATCGCCTCGAACCAGCGTCAGGCCGAGAACGGAAACGGGGCCTTGACGGACGAAGAGATGGCCGAGCTGGAGGCCGAGGAGGAGGCCGACGACGAGGAGGCCGTCGAGGAGCTCGAGCCGATCGAGCCGACCGCCACTCACGACCCGGGCGCGCAGCGTCGCTACCGCTTCCGCCACCCGACCGCGTCCGGCAAGACGATCGCCGCAGCGGGGTTCGTCGAAGCCGCGCGGACGATGGGCGTCCTCATCCTCACCCACCGGCGCCTGCTCGTCTCGCAGTTCAACCGCGAGCTCACCGAGGAGGGCTACGGCGACCGGCTGGCGCCGGCTGTCACGCGGGGAGAGAAGGCTGAGCGCCCCGACCTGATCACCGTTCAGACGTACGCCTGGTTCGCGCGCCATGTCAAGGATCTCGAGCGGGGCGTCTACCACCTCGTGATCTGCGACGAGGCGCACACCGCACTGGGCGAGAAGACGAGCACGGCGATCCGCACGCTGACCGAGCCGGTCTACATCGGCATGACGGCGACCGAGCAGCTGATCGCGAAGCAGGTTTCGGACGTCTTCCCGGCCTCGGTCGACGACCTGCCGCTCCAGGACGCCGCGCGGCGCGGGCTGATCGCGCCGCTGCGCAACTTGCGGGTGCCGCCGGCGGCGGCGATCAACTCGGTGCCGATCGTCGGCGGCGACTTCGAGGAGCGGGCGCTGGCCGAGGTCCTCGACCATCAGGCGCTGAACCAGGCAGCGGCAAGCCTCTACCGCGACCGCTTCGACTCGACCCCGGGGATCGTCTACGCGGCCGGCGTCGAACACGCGTACAACCTGGCGCGCGAGTTCCGCGCCGCCGGCCTGAAGGCGGAGGCGGTCAGCGGCCGGACGCCGCCCGTCAAGCTCGCCGAGATCCTCGCCGCCTATGAGCGCGCGGAGATCGACATCCTGATCAACGCGATGCTGCTCGCCGAGGGCTGGAACTCGCCCCGGGCCACGGTCTGCATGCACCTCGCGCCGACAGCGAGCCGGCGCGTCTACCAGCAGCGGATCGGCCGCATCATGCGGCTTCACCCGCGCAAGGAGGCCGGCGTCGTCGTGGACTTCGTCCCCAAGGGCGCGACCCACAACGAGCGCGTGATCTCGCTGCACAGCCTGCTCGACGCCGACTTCTACCGTGAAGGGGCGCGGGTGACGCCGGCGCCGAGACGCCGGTCTCAGCGCCGAGCGCGCCGCAAGCTCTCACCCGCGCCGTGGCTTGTCCCCGTGACGCCCGACGTGAGACGGCGCCTTTCGGTCATCGCCCGCGAGTGGCAGCGCGTCGATCCCCGCTACCTCGACGAGGAGGAACAGCGCTTCTGGGCGACGATCGCCGGCCGGCAAGTCCGCTTCGAGGAGCGCGTCGAGTTCGCGAAGAAGCTGACGGACGGGCGTGCGAGCCGCGGGTGCCTGGAGCAGTTCCTCTTCACCTGCGCCGCCGAGAACCCGAACCGCCGGTTGCGGATGACGGCGCTGGCCGACCGGGTCTCGATGGGGGTCGACCGAGCAAGCTTCGACGACCTCGTCACGCTCGTCACCCAGGCCCCGACCTGGGAGAAGGATCGCGCGCAGGGCGTGCGCATCCTCCTGCGGGGCCTGGCCGACGGCAAGGCAGACGCGCCCGAGCAGATCCTCTGGCGCTGGACGTGGCGGCTCGCGAGGGCTACCCGCAAGATCCAGGATCGTCGCGCGAGCGCCGAGTACCCCGAGGCCAAGCGGCTGCTGGGCGCGCTCGCCAACTCGCGGGGCCACCGGCACGAGGAGAACGCGCAGAAGCTGGTCGCAACCGCGCACGAGCTGCCGCTCGAGGTCGGCGTCGCACTGCTCGCCTCAGCCGAGGGCTACACGCCGAAAGCGACGCGGCTGCTCGAGGCGGCACGCGAGGAGCTCGGAACGGTCGAGGAGGTCGCCGCCGCCCTCGCGGAGAACCTGCCGCAGCCGAAACTCCAGTCCCGCTCCCGCCGCCGCCGGCGCCGGAGGCGCAAGGGCAAGGGCCAACCGAAGGATCAGGCCGCGCAGCAGAATGGCGCTCAGCCCGAGGCGGAACCGGCGCCCGAACCAACAACCGCCGAGTGAGTCGCCGCGCGCTGAAAGTCGTGAGGCTTTCAGCGAAAACTATTGGTCGGTAGCGGCGTCCGGCTCGCCGTTCTTGCGGTCTCGCTCGCGCAGGAAGCGCGTCAGCTCGGCGGCTAGCGCTTCCCCCGAGGGCAGGTCGCTCTCGTCCATCTCGTCTGCACGCTGCTCGAGATCGTCGACGTAGGCCTGTGTGTCCGCGTCCGCGGCGACGGCCCGGCTCACCTGCTCCTCGTAGCCCTCGGCGGCCTCTCGCAGCTCCGACGCGTCGATCTCGACGTCGAGCAGGGAAGACAGGCGCTCGCACAACGCAAGTGCGGCCCGCGGGCTCGGCGTCAGTGAGACATAGTGAGGGACCGCCGCCCACAGACTCACCGAGGGGACGCTCTCCTCGCGGCAGGCGTCGTGGAGGACCCCGACGATGCCGGTCGGGCCCTCGTAGCGTGACGCCTGCAGCCCGAGCCGCTCGACGAGCTCCGGGTCGCTGGCGCTTCCCGTCACCGGGCTGGGACGTGTGTGCGGAACGTCGGCCAGGAGCGAGCCGAGGCTGACGAAGAGCTCGACGCTGAGCTCGGTCGCATAGTCGACCACGAGGCGCGTGAACCGCCGCCAGCGCAGGTTGGGCTCGACGCCGAGCAGGAGAACGACATCGCGCTCGAACCCCGGCGGCCGTGCCCGGTAGAACGCCGTCTCCGGCCAGTCGATCTGCCGGGTCAGCCCCTCGACCAGCTTGACATGTGGCCGCGTCGCCTGGAAGTCGAAGAACTCCTCGGGGTCGACGTCGGCGAGCTGCTCCGCGTCCCAGAGCCGCGCGAGGTAGCCGGCGGCGAGCGACGCGCCCTGGCCGCCGTCGTTCCAGCCGCGGAAGGCCGAGATCAGGATCGGCCGCTCGAGAGCGGGACGCTCGTGAATGCGAAGCTCGTCGGTCATCGGTTCAGGTTATCCAGTCTGTGGCGCCAGCCACGCCGGCGGCCGCCAGAGCATGTAGACGAGGGCGACGGTGAGCGACCAAACCGCCGCCGCGAGAGCGACGTGGACGGCGACGATCCCCCACGGGAGCTCCAAGCGCCACTGGAGCTCACCAACCGCCATTTGCACCAGGAGGACGCCGAGGAGCGCGAGCGCGAAGCGGAAGAGCCGCGGCGCGAGCTCCCGGCGGGCGGCGAGCACGCCGAGGACGAAGAGGAAGACACACCCGAACACCGCCGTGATCCTGACGTGGAGGTAGAGGGCGTCGTCCAGGTGCCAGAGTCGCTTGACCACGTCCGGGTCGCCCGAGTGCGGGCCGGCAGCGGTCGAGAACGTGCCCGTCACGACCAACGCCAGACAGGCGGCGACCAATGCGATGCCGGCCCAGCGGAGATCCCGTTGCATCGAGATCCGCGCGCCGCCCCGCTCCTCTCGCACCGCCTCCAGCGCAACGACGATCGCGCCCCCAAGCGCGAGGAGCGCGAGGAGGAAGTGAACGATCACGATCTCCGGCGGCAGGTCGTAGCGGATTGTCGCCAGCCCGAGCGGCGCCTCGACCACGGTCAGAACCGCGACGGCGAGCGCCGTCCAGAACACCCACCGTGCGCGCTTCCGAGCGAACCAGGCGACGAGAAGCGAGAGCGTGATCGGGAAAATGCCGAACACGCGGTTCCCGAACTCGACGAAGGCATGGTGGTCGGCCTCGGGAAAGAACGCCCCTTCCTCGCAACCAGGCCAGCCCTCGCAGCCCAGCCCGGAGCCCGTCAACCGGACGAGCGAGCCGGTGATGATGATCACGTAGAGGGCGACGGCAGATGCGACCGCGAGCCGGCGGAACCACGTTGCGTTCAGGCTGCCTCCGCCCGCTCCATGAAGTCCGTGAGGACGGCGCGGAACCGTTCGGGCTCCTCGACGAAGGCCGTGTGCGAGCTTTCCTCAAACAAGACTCGCTCGGCGCCGGGAATGCCCCGTTGCGCCTCCTCGGCGAGCTTGGGCGTGCACTCGTCGTAGCGGCCGGACGTGATCAGCGTCGGCACGTCGATCTCGGCGAGCCGGTGACGGACGTCCCAGTCACGAAGCTTCCCGTTGGGGTTCCATTCGCTCTGGCCCCAGAGCGACTCATAGACCGCCCGATTCTTCGCGGCCCGCCCCCGCACGACACACGCCGGCAGGGGTTCGACGCGGCAGATGTGGCGCCGCCAGAACTCCTCTTCGGCCGCCTCGTACTCCGGATCGTCGGTCGTTCCCGCCGCCTCGTGCCTGGCCAGGACTCGCTGAACGTCCTCGGGCAGCTCGTCGCGGAGGCGCTTCGCCTCGGCCTTCCAGGTTTCCGAGGCGGTCGGCGGCGAGTTGAGGGTGAGGCTGACGAGCCCGGCCGGCCGGGTCAGCGCGTACTCGATGCCGAGCATCGAGCCCCACGAGGAGCCGAGCAGGTGAATCCGTTCGAGTCCAAGTTCCCGGCGAACAGCACCGATCTCGTCGACGAAGAGCTCGACGGTCCAGAGATCGGGGTCGTCGGGGCGGTCCGAGGCGCCGCACCCGAGCTGGTCGTAGAAGACGACACGTCGACCCTCCTCTGCCAGCGTCTCGAGCGGCTCGAAGCTGTGGTGCGACGAGCCGGGCCCGCCGTGGAGGCAGACGAGCGGGATCCCGCCCGAGGGACCGACGTCCCGAAACCAGGTCTCGAAGCCCCGGAACGGGATCCGCCCCTCGACTGCCCTCACGGGATCAACGGCTCCAGCACTGCCGGGTACCCGTCGGCTCCGGCGAACGGTGTCGGCCGCGAGCCCAGGAAGAGGGGCCGGTCGGCGGCGTTCAGGAGCAGCGGCATCAGATCGGGCCCACGGAGATGGCCGAGGATCCCACGCGAGCAGTCGAGCTCGCCGAAGGAGTCGACGTCGTCGGCCCTGATGCCCGGGCCTGCGACGACGAGGGGCACTGGATCGCCTGAATGGATGACCTCCGGGTACGCGGGCGTGGCGTGGTCGCCGGTCACGCAGACCACCGCTGCACTCGTGGGCAAGTCGACGAGCTCCGAATCGAGCTGCTCAATCGTCCGCTGCTTGATCGCGGGATCCTTCGTGTGACCGGCCGCGTCGGTCGCCTTCAGGTGCGCGAAGACGAACGTGTCGCCGGCCTCGAGCCGGGCGCGGATCACCTCGAGGCGCCGACGGAGGTCGGCCGCCGGGTCGGGCGTCTCCGGCGCATGGAGCGGCTCGAGCCCGACGGAGCGAGCGAGCCCGTGCATGAAGCGCGAGTCGGCGATGAACGATCCGGTGAGGCCGTGTCGCTCGAGGAATGTCGGTGCGGGGCGGACGCGCCCCCACCACTTGAGCGTGATCACGTTGAAACGCTCTCCTGCGAGCCGCTCGATCACCTGCCGGGACCAGGCCTCCGCCGCCCGGGCCGTGCGCTCGGCGTCCGGATGTGCAGCCTGCGGTCTCAGGACCGGGTGGCGGTCGCGGAAGAACGCGTCGGAATCAGTCACTCGGTCGTCGCCCCCGCCCGACACGCGCAGAATTGCCTCACCGCGCCTCAGGTGGTCGAGGCTGAAGCGAAGGCCGTCGATCTCGATCCCGTCGCAGCGCTCGACCAGCGCCCGCGCTTCATCCTCGTCCTCGCCGTAGCGCGGACGTCCCGTCAGCCAGAGCTCCCCGTTCCGGTTCTCCGCGGGTCGCAGCGCGGCGAACGCGACGACGTCGTCGGGGTCGAGCGCCTGCCCTGCGCCCAGAGCCTCCAGCACGGCCCGGTTCGGAAACTCGTCCGCGCGGTAGCCGAGCATCGACCAGTGCGCGACCTCGCTCGAGGGCGCCCGTCCTGGCCCGATCGCGTAGAGCACGCCGCACGAGCCACCCGCTGCGACTGCATCGAGGTTCGGCGTCGCCGCGGCTTCGTTGGCGGTGCGCCCGCCGAGAGCAGGATGCGCGCGGTCCCCGAGCCCGTCGAGGAGCAGAACGACGATCGGATGCACGGAGGGAACGCTAGTGCCCCGCCCAGTGATGCCGCCGCGCTTCTGGGTCGCGAGCACCAAGCCAGAGTGCGCACTCCGACGAGGCAAGGCTGAAGAGCCTTGGTGAGGAGGAGGGTGTGCTCTGGCGCAGCGTGATCGCGGGCCAGAAGCCCGGCATGTATTGCTGGGTGGGGCACTAGACGGGCAGGCGTTCGTGTTCGCGAATGACCCGCGCGACGCCCTGGGGAACGAGCGATTCCCAGTCGCCACCCGTCCGCAGCGTCTCCCGCACCTCGGCGCCGGAGACCTCCTTCTCTGCGCCCTCGTCGAGGACGACGACCTCGTAGCCGGCGTCGCGCAGCCTCTCGAGCTTCGTCCCGCCCCAGTCGCTGAACAGCCTCAGGTACTGGGTCACGCCGTCGGGCACATAGGCCGGCCAGAGCTCGGGCTCGTTGACCGGGAACGGGATCACGTGAACGCGCGCAAGGTCGAGCCCGAGGTCGAGCGCCGCCGCCTTGACCATCAGCTGGCGCTCGGCATACGACCAGGGATTCGACTCGGGCAGGTGTCGAGCCGGGTCGCTCCGCTCAGGTCGAATCCGCGCCGGATCGGGATTGGTAATCCCCACATACAGCTCGGCACAGCGCTCGGATGCGCCCCTGAGGTACTCGAGGTGGCCGCGATGGAAGGGTTGGAACCGCCCGTGGATCATCCCGCGCCCAGCGCGGGTCATTGCACGAGGACTCCGACGCCTTCCTCGACCCGGCCGATGCGGCGCAGGAACAACCGTCGCGCCGCGAACTCCGCCTCGAGCGTGGCGGCCCGCTCCGCCGGAACCGACACGAGCAGGCCTCCGGCCGTCTGCGGGTCGAAGCCGATCGCCTCGAGCGCCGGAGGCACGTCCGCGAGCTCCATGTGCGGGCCCGCGAACTCTCGGTTGCGCGGGTCGCCGCTCGTGCGGATTCCCTTCCGCGCCAGGTCGAGCGCCCCGTCGATCGCCGGGAAACGCTCGGACTCGAGCGTGATCCGGACCTCGCTCCGCTCCGCCACCTCGTGAGCGTGACCGAAGAGCCCGAAGCCGGTGACGTCGGTGACCGCGCTCGGCTCGAACGAGCGCAGGACGTCGGCCGCGTCCTTGTTCAGCGTCCGCATCCAGCGCACCGCCCGCTCCAGCTGCTGCGTGCCCGCGTCTCCAGCCTTGTAGCCCGACATGATCAGGCCCGTCCCGAGCGGCTTGGTGACGAACAACACGTCACCGGGCCGCGCTCCGCTCTTCGGCCAGAGGCCGTCGGGGTGCACCGTCCCGATGACAGCCAGGCCGTACTTCGGCTCCTCGTCGCGAATCGTGTGTCCGCCGGCGAGCAGCGCGCCGGCCGCGCGGACCTGCTCGTCCGCGGCGGCAAAGATCGCGCCCAACATCTCGATCGGAAGCGACTCGGGAAAGGCGGCGATCGAGAGCGCGAGGATCGGAGTGCCGCCCATCGCGAACACGTCGTTGAGCGCGTTCGTGGCCGCGATCGCGCCGTAGTCCGACGGGTCGTCGACGACGGGCGGGAAGAAGTCGAGCGTGAAGATCAGCGCGCGCTCGTCGTCGAGCCGGTAGACGGCCGCATCGTCGGCTGGAGCAAGCCCGACGAGCAGGTTCTCCGAGTCAACCGGGACGAAGCCACGCAGCAGCTCCTCGAGCCGTGCGGCCGAGTACTTCGCCGCGCAACCTCCGCATGACGCGAGGTCGGTGAGCTTGACCGTTGCGGAACCGAACTCGATCGGGGCCAACCCTCCCTGGGGATCGGGAATGGTGCCTGGGACTCTGACTAAGCGCAACGTGAACCGTTACAGGCTCATTCCCGCAGTGAAGAGATTCTCGGCGCCCGGGTGGCAAGACCCGTTAGGAGCTAGCTAGGGGCCGACGATCGAGCCGTCGAAGAAGCCGCCACCGCTCATGGCAGCGACGATCGCGAGCACGACGAGTACGAGCAATAGGATGCGATCTAGCCGCAGCAAACTCACCTCCTTCCCGCTAGAACCTGAAGTCCTGGAGCGCTTCCGCAGCGCGCCTGTACAGCTGCGCGGCTGCCCGGTCCTCACCACGACGTGCAGCGAGGTCGCCCTTGGCGATCCAGGCAGACGCGCGATGGCTGATGGAGGAAAGCTGGTCGAAGCTGTGTTCGGCAGCGTCGAAGGCCTCGGCGGCTTCGTCGAGTCGACTCTGCTCGAGAAGGGATCGCCCGAGCACAAGCTGCGCATTTCCGATCTCGCCGATCACGTCGACCCGGTCGCCCAGGAGGTTGAGCGCTTGGCGCGCTTGCTCCTCTGCAGGCTTGACGTGCCCTGTGCGCAAGTGGATCTGCGCCAATGAGGAAACCACGCGGCCAGCGTCGGCAGCGCTCCCGTACTCGAGAAGCACCTTGAACGACTCGTTCAGCTGCTCGATCGCCTCCTCGGGCTTGCCGAGAAGGAAGTTGAGTCCGCCGAGGTTGTTCATCAGACGGCCGACGATCGCTCGGTCAGCGATTTCCTCGAAGTGCGCCTTCGCCTGCTCCGCGTACTTCCGCGCCAGGACCCACTGGCCCTGGCGCTCGGCGATGAGAGAGGCCTGGAAGTACACATCCGCGACCGAGCGTGGGTCGTCCAAGCCCTCCGAGAGCTCGAGTGCCAGCTCGACGTCCTCGCGAGCTGCCTCGTAGTCCCGCTGCCATCGGTAACACCGGGCGCGCCGGTCAAGGATGGCGGCGCGCAGCCTGTCATCGGGAAGCTCGGAGCGCTCGGCCAGGTCCAGCGCCTCGTCGAAAAGGCCGATCGCCGTCTGGTAGCTCGAGAGCGCGTAGCGGCAGGCGCCGAGTCTGAACAGAATGTCCGCGCGGTCTATATCCGAGAAGGTCGGATCCTCTGCCAGCACCCTGGCGCGCTGAAGCAGGTCGATCGCCGGCTTGACCTCGCCGAGCTCCATGAGCGCCCAGGACTCGACGGCGATCGTCCGGACCTCAAGCTCCGATGACGCAATGCCGAGCACAAGCTGCCGAACGTTGCGGAACTCCTCGAGGGCCTCGTCGTACTCGTGATTCTCAGTCAGGCCCTCGGCGCGAGCGAGCGCCGTCTCGATGCGCCCCCGCTCGTCGGCGGAGACGCCGCTGGCGAGAAACCCGGGATCGACGCCGAGCCGCTGCGCGAGCCACTCGATCGTCTCCTGGGTCGGGCGGGTCTTGCCTCGCTCGATCTGGCTGACGTACTCCTTCGAGAACCGGTCACCCGCAAGCGCCGTCTGGGTCAGCCCGGCATTGGCCCGAAGTGTGCGCACGCGCTCGCCGAGGCCGCCGTGCGGTCGGCGAACACGGTGGCGAGTTGTGGTCTCACTGGGCCTCGTCAAGCGGGAACTCCTTGGGCGTCGCTACTTGACAACTTGACCTTACTCCTCTCGCCGTGGCCGGGAATCCCCCAAAAGGGTCACGGCTACTGGAGAAACGGTGTGAATCGACCTTAACGGAAATCACTTCACTGTGCTACTTGACTGAATTGACAAATGGCCGTATAGTCGAGGGGCCTAGCAGCAAGATCCACCCAAAAAGGATTGAGCTGTGAGGAAGGCGCGCCACATTGGCGGTACGCCTGGGGGATTTGGCTGGGCCGCAGGGTCAGGGCCTCCGAGCATGTCGCTGAGGGAGGTGCGGCGCGCCGAAAGAATGAACCCTCGGGGGCCGCAGCCCGGGGGTTCTTTTTTTGTCTGGCTCGAAGTCTCCGACTTTGCGCCACTGTCGGTGGGACCCGCTCGCGCTCTGCTGCTTCCGGCTCCAGGTGCCGTTGCGGCGGAACGGGCCAAGCCCGTTCCGCGGCGCATGTGGTTTAGGGCCGGCCTGTCATCCAGGTTCGGCGGGCGTCGAGGATCTTTTCCAGGTCGTCCTCGACCATTCCGCCCACCCGGCGGCTGACCGTCGACAGGAGGCCGATCGAGATGAACAGCCAAGCCTCGGCGTCGGCGTCGCGCGCCGGCAGGATGCCGCCGGCCGCCTGCGATCGCCTGATCGCGTCCGCGACGAAGCTGTGCACCTCGCGCATGTGTCGCCTGATGAAGCGGCGGATCTCCGGATCGTCGCTCGCCTCGGTCAGGGCCTGCATCCAGAGCGTGGCGACCTGGCCCCGCTTGTCCTTTGCGGCCAGGTAGCTCCGGCCCATGGCGCCGACCCACAGGGCCGGATCGGACTCATCGGCGATGGCCTCCTCCCACATCGTGCGGCACTCCGCCCACGCCGCGTTCAGGCACGCGAGGTAGAGATCCCGTTTCGAGGCGAAGTGCCGGTAGAGGATCGGCTCGGTCACGCCGGCCGTGCGTGCGATCTCGGCGGTGGTGGAGCCGTGGTACGTGCCCTTGGCGAAGATCTGACAGGCGCACTCGAGGACGGTGGCGCGGCGCTCCTCGGCGCTCAGTCGGGCTCGAATCGCGGTCAACCTGCGAGCTCCGCGAGAGCTTCGTCCTGGGCGGCCTCGCGCTCGTGCGGCCGGACGAGCACTGCCGAGACGACTGCGCCGGCGAGGGCGATCACCGAGGCGACCGTCAGCCCCGTCGAGAAGCCGTCGACGAACCGCTGAGGATCGCGGAAGACGTTGGGGCCGCTGACGTCGCCGATCTCGTGGGCCATGATCGCCCCGATCAGGGCGATACCCATCGAGCCGCCGACCTGCCGGCACGCGTTCAGGACGGCCGAGCCGACACCGGACTTGTCCACCGGAAGCGCGCGCACCGCCGCGGCCGCGCTCGGCGTCATCACGAGCGCCATCCCGGTCCCGCCGACGAGCAGCGCCGGGAGGAGGTTCCAGAAGGTCGAGTCGACGCCGAGCCGCGAGAAGTAGAGGAGCTGCGCTGAGACGAGGAGCATCCCGGCCGTCATCAGCCAGCGTGACCCGATTCGGTCGGAAGTCCTTCCGGCGATCGGCGCAACCAGGATGATCAGGACCGTCATGGGCAGGAAGGCGGCGCCGGTCTGCACGGCGGAGTAGCCGAGCACGCCCTGCATGTAAAGGGACACGAAGAAAAAGACGCCGAACATCGCCAGCGCGACGAGGAGGACGGCGAGGTTGGCGCCGGCGAACGTGCCGTTGCGGAAGAGGGTGAGGTCGAGCATCGGGATCCGTTGACGCATCTCCAGCAGGACGAAGGCGGCCAGCATCACGAATCGCCACAGCAAACGATCCGACGATCCGCTGGGACGTCCACCCGTAGGTGTTCGCCTCGATCAGGCCGTAGGTGAGCGCGAACAGACCGATCCCGGAGGTCAGGAGGCCGGGAAGGTCGAGCCGCTGCTCGGCGGACTCGTCCTTCGACTCGGGGATGAGGATCAGCGACGCGGCGATGGCGACGATGCCGATGGGCACGTTGACGAAGAAGATCCAGCTCCAGTCGACGTGCTCGGTCAGGAGTCCGCCGATCAGCGGGCCGATCGCGAGCGCGAGGGCCGAGACGCCGGCCCAGATGCCGATCGCGGTGCCGCGCTGCCGGGGCGGGAAGGTGGCCGCGATGATCGAGAGCGTCGCCGGGTTCATCAGCGCCGCGCCGGCGCCCTGCACGACCCGCGCGCCGATCAGCATCTCGCCGCTCGAGGCCAGGCCGCAGGCGAGCGAGGACAGCGTGAAGATCGTGAGGCCGACGATGAAGATCCGCCGACGGCCCAGCATGTCGGCGAGCTTTCCTCCCGTCAGCATCAGCGACGCGAACGTGAGTGCGTACCCGGTCACGATCCATTCGAGCTCGGAGAGATCGGCCCGGAGGTCGGCGGCGATCGAGGGCAGGGCCACGTTCACCACCGTGTTGTCGAGCATGATCATGAAGAGCCCGAAGGCGACGGCGGCGAGCGTCCACCACTTGCGCGCGTCCTGGGAGATCAGATGGAGGGCCACCGTGAGCACGCTATGTTAGCGGTCACTAATATTTCTCCGCAATGACGGAGCGACTCGCGATCTGGACGCCGAGCGAGGAGGTCGTCGAGCGGGCGAACATCACCCGCCTTCAGCGTCGGCTCGGCATCGGCGACTACCGAGAGCTCCTGCGCCGGTCGCATGAGGAGCCCGACTGGTTCTGGCCGGCGGCGGTCGATGACATGGGGCTCGAGTTCACCGAGCCCTGGAGGCAAGTCGTGGACGTCTCTCGCGGCCCCGAGTGGGCGACGTGGTTCGTCGGGGGGAAGGTGAATGTCGCCTGGAACTGCGTCCACCGGTGGGCGCGCGGGGATCAGAGCGAAGCCGAGGCCGCGGTCTGGGAAGGCGAGGACGGAACGCACGCGTCCTTCACGTTCCGCCAGCTCTCGGCGGCAGTGACGAAGCTCGCCGAGGCGCTCGTCCGGCTCGGCGTCGAGCCCGGCGACCGCGTCGGGATCTTCCTGCCGATGTCGCCCGAAGTGGCGATCGCCTCGCACGCGTGCGCGCACATCGGCGCGGTGCAGGTGCCGGTCTTCTCGGGTTTCGCTGCTCCCGCGGTCGCGGCCCGGCTCCGCGATTCGGACGCGAAGGTGCTGATCACCGCCGACGGCTCGCTGCGCCGCGGGCGTGAGGTCCCGATGAAGGAGATCGTGGACGAGGCGGCCGCCGACGCGCCTGCGCTCGAGCATGTCGTCGTCTGGCGCCGGCTCGGCCGGGACGACGTGCCGATGCAGTCCGGCCGAGACCTCTTCTGGGACGAGGCCGTGCAGGAGTCTCCGGGTGAGCTCGAGCCGCTCTCGGTCGACTCCGAGCATCCGTACCTCCTGACGTACACGTCCGGGACGACGGGCAAGCCGAAGGGGGTCGTCCACGTCCAGGGCGGTTTCCTGGTCTCGATCGCCCGCGAGGTCTGCTACCAGGCCGACGCCGGGCCGGACGACGTCATCCACTTCGCGACAGACATGGGCTGGATCATGGGCCCCTGGACGGTGGTCGGCGGCGGAGCGATGGGCTCGACGGTGGTCTTCGCCGAGGGCGCGCCGGATTGGCCGGCCGACCGGCTCTGGCGACTGATCGAGCGAGAACGTGCCTCGATCCTCGGCGTCTCGCCGACGCTGATCCGCGCCCTGATCCCCCACGGCGAGCCCGAGGCCGACCTGACCTCGCTGCGGGTCATGGTGACGACCGGAGAGCCGTGGAATCCGGATCCGTACCGCTGGTTGCACGAGCAGGTGGGCGGCGGGCGCGCGCCGATCATCAACTGCTCGGGCGGGACCGAGGTCGGCGCGTGCTTCCTCTCGCCGACGCCGGCGATGCCGATCAAGGCGTGCTCGCTGGGCGGACCGGCACTGGGCATGGCCATGGACGTCGTGGACGCGGAGGGCCGGTCGGTCGTCGCCGGCGGCGAGGTCGGCGAGCTGGTCTGCCGCAAGCCGTTCCCCGGGATGACCCGTGGGTTCTGGCGCGACCCCGAGCGCTACCTCGACACGTACTGGCGACGGTTTCCGGGCGTCTGGACGCACGGCGACTGGGCGTCGGTCGACGAGGACGGCTACTGGTTCCTCCATGGGCGCTCCGACGACACGCTCAACATCGCGGGGAAGCGGATCGGCCCAGCGGAGCTCGAGTCGGCCGCCGTCGAGCATCCCGGCGTACTCGAAGCCGCGGCGGTCGGAATCCCGCACGAGGTCAAGGGCGAGGTCGCCTGGCTGTTCTGCATCCCCGCGCCGGGCGTCTCCGCCGACGACGGTCTCGCGGCCGAGGTGGGTGAGCTCGTCGCCGCGGAGCTCGGCAAGGCGTTCCGTCCCGATAGGGTCGTCTTCGTGACCGCGCTCCCCAAGACGCGCAGCGCGAAGATCATGCGTCGAGCCGTCCGCGCGAAGGCGTTGGGCGTCGATCCGGGCGATCTCTCCTCGCTCGAGAACCCCGAAGCGCTCGAGGAGATCGGCAGAGTCGTTGGCTGAGCTCGAAGGCGTCGCGCTCGTCACGGGCGGCGGTCGCGGGATCGGGGCCGGGATCGCGCGGGAGCTCGCGGACGCCGGAATGAGGGTCGCGGTCTCGGCACGGACGCGCGAGGAGGTCGAGGCGGTCGCGCGCGAGATCGACGGGCTCGGCGTCGTCGCCGATGTCTCGTCCCGGGAGTCGGTGGAGGCGATGGTGGAACAGATCGAGCGCGAGCTGGGCCCGATCGACCTCCTCGTCGCCAATGCGGGAGTCAGCGGTTGGGGCGACCGGACGTGGGAGGTCGAGCCCGACGACTGGTGGAAGGTCTTCGAGATCAACGTGCTCGGCGTTTTCCTCTGCTGCCGGACCGTGCTCCCCGGGATGATCGAGCGTGGCGGCGGGCGGATAGTGATCACAGCGAGTGGCGCGGCGTACCTCGCGGGCGGCGGCGGGTCGACGGGGTATGCCGCGAGCAAGGCCGCAGTGACACGGTTCGGTGAGATGCTCGCGCGTGAGCTCGAGCCGTACGGGATCCCGGTCTTCCCGATCAGCCCCGGACTGGTGCAGACGGAGATGACACGGTCGTTCCCCGACGACATGCCGTGGACGCCGCCCAACCTGGCGCCTAGCCTCGTTCGCGCGCTGGCCTCAGGCCGCGCTGACGAGCTCAGCGGCCGCTACATCCATGCCGAGCACGACGACATCGACGACCTGATCCGGCGCGTCGACGAGATCGTCGAAGCGGACCTCAACGCCATCCGCCTCCAGCGCTAGCGCCCCTTCCAGTAATGCCGCCGAGGTTCTGGGTCGCGAGCACCAAGCCAGAGTTCACACTCCTCCTCACCAAGGCTGCGCAGCCTTGGTGAGGAGGAGGGTGGGCTCTGGCGCCGCGTGATCGCGGGCCAGAACCCGGCATGTATTGCTGGATGGGGCGCTAGGCCTTCGGCAGGATCCAGGTCGCTCGCGCGGACCCAAGGACACGACCGTCCTCACCAAAGAGCGCCGTGCCGGCATAGAGCTTTCGGCCCTCCTCCCCGAGTGGCCAGCCCAGCACGACGCAGCGCTCGCCCGGCTGCGGCAGATGCTCGACGCGGGCCGTCAGCCGGCCGAGCACCGGGTACCCGCGCACTCCGAAATGGACGGCATACGCGCCGGGGCAGTCGAGGGCCGCCCAGACGAACTCGGACGAGATCGCTTCCTCCCTCGGGACCCAGGTCGCGGCGACGAGATCGCCGCCTTCGACGGGACCGGCGAAGATGCGTAACCCGTCCTGCCTCGCCCAGCCGCACACGAAGCACTCGGGGAAGACGCTCTCCCTGTCACCCTCAGGGAGCGCGGCCGCGGCGGCCTCCTCGAACGAGATCGGCTCGGGCACCTCGAGGTCGAGCGCGGCCTGCGCGGCCTCGGCGACGACGTCGTCGGCGTCACGCAACTCGAGCGCGCCTTCCGTTGCAACCTCGAGCGGGCGGTCCAGCGGTGGCGGGCGGCGAAGCGTGACCTCGGTCGGGCCGTGTAGAAACGACGCGAGCACCCCGCAGGTGTAGCCGCCGTTCGCCGACCCCGACGGACCGCGAAACTTGCGTTCGATGACGAGCTCCACCTTCGATAGACTATGTTTTCGACTGTGAGGCGAAAACTATGAGGCTTGCGCTCGCTCAGATCGACACGGTCGTCGGCGACCTCGACGGGAACCGCGCCCGCATCGTCGGTCGGCTGCACGAGGCCCGGGAAGCAGGCGCCGACCTCGTCCTCTTCCCCGAACTCGCAGTCACCGGCTATCCCCCGGAGGACCTGCTCTTCCGGCCCGAGTTTCTCCGGCAGGCGCGGCGCAGCCTCGAGCAGATCGCCGCTGAGACGACCGACATCGCCGCCCTGGTCGGGTTCCCCTGGCTCGAACGCGACCTCTTCAACGCCTGCGCCGTCTGCGTGGGAGGCAGGGTCGAGGCGATCTACCCGAAGCGGTTCCTTCCCAACTACGGCGTCTTCGACGAGGTGCGCTACTTCCAGCCCGGCCGCGAGCTGCTCCTGCTGCGCTGTGGCGAGGCGCTGATCGGCCCCACCGTCTGCGAGGACATCTGGCAGCCGGGGCCGCCGGCGACCGACCTCGCGCTCGCCGGCGCCCACGTGATCGCCAACATCTCGGCGTCGCCGTTCCACGTCGGCAAAGGGCTGGAGCGGGAGCAAATGCTGATCACGCGCGCCCGGGACAACGCCTGCTGGGTCGTCCTCGTCAACGCCGTCGGCGGCCAGGACGAGTTGATCTTCGACGGTCACAGCCTCGTGATCGACGAGGAGGGCGACGTCGTCGTGCGCGGGCCCTCGTTCGAGGAGGCGCTCCTCGTCGTCGACATCGACGCGTCAACGGCGATCGCGCGAAGGCTCGTCGATGCACGCCGCCGGGCGCTCGCGCGTGAGCGTGAGATCCCGGACCCGCCTGTGATCGACCTGGGCGAGCCGCATGACCAGAGTGCGCCGGCGCGGCCGCTCGTGGCCGAACCACTCGACGATCTCGAGCAGATGCGGCTTGCACTCGAGCTCGGCCTTCGCGACTACGTCGAGAAGAACGGCTTCGACGAGATCGTCGTCGGCGCCTCGGGCGGGATCGACTCCGCGCTGACGCTCGCGCTCGCCGTCGACGCCCTGGGGCCCGAGCGCGTGCACGCCGTCTCGATGCCCTCGCGCTACTCGTCCGAGGAGACGCGCCGCGATGCCGAGGCGCTCGCAAAGAACCTCGCGACGGGCTTCCTCGAGTTGCCGATCGACGGCATCTACGAGAGCTTCGAGCGAGCGTTGGCCCCCGTCTTCGACGGCCGCGAACCGGACATCACCGAGGAGAACCTCCAGGCGCGGATCCGCGGCGTGCTGTTGATGGCGCTCTCGAACAAGTTCGGCTGGTTGCTGGTCGCGACGGGGAACAAGTCGGAGCTCTCGGTCGGCTACGCCACGCTCTACGGCGACATGGCCGGCGGCTTCGCGCTGCTGAAGGACGTCTACAAGACGGACGTCTTCCGGCTCGCGCGGCACCTCAACGACCGCGCGGGGCGTGCGGTCATTCCGCAGTCGATCATCGACCGGGCGCCGAGCGCCGAGCTCCGTGACAACCAGCTCGACGAGGACTCGCTGCCCCCGTACGCCGCGCTCGACAAGGTGCTCGAAGCCTACGTCGAGGAAGACCGCTCACAGGAAGAGCTGACGACGAACGGGTTCGACGCCGAGGTCGTCGAGCGGGCGATCGCGCTCATCGACCGTGCGGAGTACAAGCGCCGCCAGGCGCCGCCGGGCGTGAAGCTGCGGCCGAAAGCGTTCGGCCGCGACCGACGCACGCCCATCACCAACCGCTGGCGCGGCTAGGCAGTTTGGCTTCCGCCCGGGTGGGTACCCTCGGGTCCATGATCAAGACACAGACACTGCAGAGAGAGGTCACCCGCCTCCCGAAGCGCGTCGCCGGCAGGATCGACACCTTCGAGCTGCCGGTCGTCAAGCGCAAGTCGCCGCCGAGAGGAAAGCAGCTCGGCCTTGCGCTTGGCGCGCTCGCCGTCGCCGCTTCCGCGGTCTACGTCGGGCGAAGCGTCCGCAAGAGGCTCCGGCTCCGCAAGGACTAGCGGCCGACGTCAATCGGCTCGTCGGGCGGGCCGTCGCTTAGCAACGCGCGGAGCAGCCCGGCGAGCCGTGTGGGCGCAAACTCCTCGTCCGCCGCCTCGATCTCGTCGATCGTCCACCACCGCATGCCGACGACGTACTCCGCGCGAAGCTGCTCCGGCGACAGCTGCGGCTCGGGCTCGAACCAGCCGGCGCGGACGAGGTAGCAGCGCTCCCGCTGCCCGTCATAGGACCCGAGCGGGTTCTGGAAGAGGTGCTCGCGCACCCAGACCAGCGGCCCGATCTCGGGATCTTCGAGGCCGAGCTCCTCCGCCAGCTCGCGGCGAAGTGCTTGCTCATCCGATTCGCCGGGGTCGATCCCGCCCCCGGGCGTCGCCCAGACGCAGCGGGGCCCGAAGTCGAACTGGACGAGGACGACGCGATCGTCTGGATCAAGGACGACCGCACGGACGGCCTGTCGAATCCTCACCGAGCGAGCTCGCGCAGCCGGCGAAACCACTGCAGCCGCTCCGCGTACGGCACCGCCGCGTTCGCCGGCGACGTCGACGGGAGCACGAACAGATCCGTGTTGCCTAACCGTCGTTCCTGCACTCCCAGGGCCGGTCGCTCCCCGAATGCGCCGCGGTACGCCTCTTTCCCGACGAACGCGATCCACGCCGGCCGAAACTGCGCCGCGATCTGCTCGAGTCGCTCCGCGGCGCCTGCGAAGTCCGCCCGTCGCAGATCGCCCGATCCGCGCGTCGTCCGGTACGCCGCGTTCGTCAGCCCGTACCCGTGCGACGGCAGCTCGTGCTGTTCCTCGGGCGCGAGCAGACGAGCCGTAAAGCCGGCGTCGTGCAAGAGCCTCCAGAAGTCGTTGCGCGGGTTGGCGAAGTGGGCGCCGGCAGCGGCCGACCAGCGACCTGGGTTGATGCCGCAGAAGATCACGCGCAGGCCGGGCGCGAGGACGTCCGGGACCGCGCTCTCGGCGACGGCGTCCATCTCCTGATCGTACGGCCACGCGGCTTCGGGCTCGCGCCCGTCCAGGCGTTCCTCGAAGAGGCGGCGCACCGCTGCGTGTAGGGTCGGCGACCCAGACCGCTACTCGCCGCCGAAGGGAGTCGACATGCCGAAGGTCTTCATCACCCACGCCGTCCAGGACATCGACCGCTGGCTGCAAGGGAAGGCGGAACGCGCCGCGGCCATCGAGTCGGGAACCGGCAGCAACGTGGCCGACTACGTCGCGCAGGACGGAAGTAACAACGTCGGTATCAGTGCCGACGTTGCCGACGTCGACGCGATTAAGTCGATGCTGGCCGCGCCGCCCGCTGAGGTCGTAGCGCGGATGGAAGCGCACGGCGTCGTCCAACCCCTGACGGTGTACATCGAGTCGTAGCCCCGTCCGTACTCGGTTGCGGCTGCTCGGGAGGTAAAAGAGGAATACTCCTCAAGACCACGCGCAGGCCGGGCGCGAGGACATCCGGAACCTTGCTAGGCGGCTTCGGGCTGGAGCTCGGGGTCGCGCGCATCCAGACGCAACTCAAACAGGCGCCGGATGTCCTCGCCGCTCAACGTGCTCTCGAAGCGTGCGCGGCGCGGCTCGATGGTGATCACCTCGACGCTCTCCGAATGATCCCCGTAGCACCGGGCGTAGCACTCGGCTTCGTCGAGAACCCGCAACCGCACGCCCCGGACCGTAAATTGCAGGCCGGACGGTGACGATTCGCGCAAAACACTTCGAGTACTGGGTCTCGCTCGGTGATGACGGCGAGATCTCGGCCGACGGCGAGCCGGTTCGGATCGGAGCGGAGGTCAGCGCCGAGCATCTCTTGCTCGCCGGGCTGGCGCGGTGCTCGATCCAGAGCCTCGCGTACTTCGCACGACAGCGGAACGTCGAGGTGACGGCGTCGGCCTACGCCTCCGGGACCGTGACGCGCCGGGCCGAGGACGACCGCTACGGCTTCACCGACTTCGAATGCCGCATGGACGTCGAGCTCGTCGGCGAGCTCACCGACGACGAGCTACGCACGCTGGTCGAGAGCGCCGAGTGGGGATGCTTCGTCGGCGCCTCGCTCAATCCCGCCCCGAGCTACGCCTGGCGGGTCAACGGGCGCGATCTGTGAGCACCGCCGTCTTCGACGTCGCAGCGGTCCGCGCGCGCTTCTCGGCGCTCCAACGCCCATTCGCGTTTCTCGACGCGCCCGCCGGGACGCAGGTGCCGGACGAAGTGATCGACGCGATCGCCACGTACCTGCGGGAGTCGAATGCCAACGTCAACGGCGCCTTCGAGACCAGCCGCCGTACCGACGCACTGATCGACGAAGCGCGAGCAACCGCCGCACGTTTCCTCGGGTGCGCACCGGAGGAAACGATCTTCGGCCCGAGCATGACGAACCTGAACTTCATGCTCACCCGCACGCTCGCCCGCGAGCTCCGTGCGGGAGACGAGGTCGTCGTCACGCGACTCGACCACGACGCCAACATCGCCCCCTGGCTCGAGCTCCAGCATGACCTCGGCGTGGTCGTTCGCTTCGCCGATCTCGATCTCGCCGACCTCGAGGAGCAGCTCTCGGACCGCACGCGCGTCGTCGCCTTCCCCTGGGCGTCGAATGCTCTGGGCACGATCACCGATGCCGAGCGCATCTGCGCACTCGCCCACGACGCCGGAGCGCTTGCCTGGGTGGACGCCGTGCACTACGCGCCCCACAGGCCGATCGACGTCGCCTCGATCAACGCGGACGTCCTGCTGTGCTCGCCGTACAAGTTCTTCGGGCCGCACCTCGGCCTCGCGTTCGTCCGCCGGGAACTGCTCGAGCGCTGGCGGCCGTACAAGGTCCGGCCGGCGCCTGGCTACGAGACCGGGACGATGCAGCACGAGCTGCTTGCGGGCTTCGTCGCCGCGGTGGAGTACGTCGAGTCCGTCGGCTGGCCCGCGATCGTCGACCACGAGCGCCACCTCGGACAGCGCTTCCTGGACGGGCTACCCGACAGCGCCCGGCTTCACGGCCTCGCCACGATGGACGGTCGCGTGCCGACGTTCGCCTGCAGCTTCGAGGGGATGCATCCGACCGCCGTGGCTGGACGCCTGGGCGATCGAGGCATCTTCGTCTGGGACGGCGACTACTACGCCGTGGAAGTCATGCGGCGCCTCGGGCTCGAAGACGGCGCCGTCCGAGTCGGCTTCGTCCACTACAACACGGCCGACGAGGCCGACCGCGTGCTCGCCGAGCTCAGAGAGCTCTAGAGACCGACGGCCACCACTCTCCGCCGTCGCGGCGAGTGGCGGCGCTCGCCCGGGCGTAGCTGCGCGACGCAGACTCGTCCACCGCGAGGGTGACCGGCCCGTGCGCGATCAGGCCGGGCTCGGCGCGCTCGCGGATCAGGTCGGCGAAGAAGCCGTCGACGAGCCACTCGCGACCCGGCGCGACGGCGGCCCGGACGCTGATCCGATGGAGCGTCTCGGACAGGTCGTCGACACGCTCGATGCGCGGGCGCTTGACGAACGTCGTCGGCCCCTCGGGCAGGATCGAGGCCACGGAGTCGACCATCTCGACGCCCTGTTCCCGGTCGGTGACGAAGACCTCGAGCACGAGATCCTTCGCGCCGCGCGGGAGCACGCGGACGGCGGGAATCTGCGAGTTGTGGACGTGGATGACCTCTCCGTCCAGCGTCCGGAGCCGCGTGTGGCGCAGCGAAACGTCCTCGACGACGCCCTGAAGCTCGTGTCCCGGGATGAAGATCGTGTCGCCGAGCGAGTACCAACGTTCCGCGAACATGACGAGCCCGGCGATGACGTCGGCGAGCACGCGCTGAATGGCGAAGCCGGCAAGGATCAGGACGAACGACGCTCCGGCAAGCGCGGTCAGGCGGTCGACGCCCCCGATCAGCTGGCTGAGGGACAGCACCGCCGCCGTCGCGAACGCGACGTACGTGATCGCTGCGCGGATGATCGAGACGGACGTCTCGCGCCGCTTGAGCGCGACCATCTTCCCGGTCTGCTCGAGATCGGTCTGTGCGTGACGGCGGTCGTTCCAGACCAGCACCTTCAGCGCGAGCCAGCCGCTGGCACGCGCGAGCAGCCAGGCGGCCGCGAACAGGAGAACGATGATGATCGGATCGAACATGGGGGCTGCAGGCAAGCTACCGACGTGACGTCACCCCGCACAGGCCGTTTCCAACAATCTTTACGGCGCTTCACAGGAAGTTGAGACTCCTGTTTCTCGGAGGGACGAAGTTCCTCGGCCGGGCGACGGTCGAGGCGGCGCTCGAGAGTGGTCACGAGGTCACTCTCTTCACCCGTGGCGAGACGAACCCCGACCTCTTCCCGGGGGTCGAGAAGCTCCGGGGAGACCGGAGCGCGGACCTCTCTCAGCTCGCCGGCCGGACCTGGGACGCCGTCGTCGATACGTCCGGCTACCTCCCAGGGGCGGTCCGAGCCTCGGCCGTAGCTCTTCGTGACTCCGTGGGGCGTTACCTGTTTGTCTCGAGCATCTCGGCCTATGCCGACTTCAGCGAGGGGCCGAGCGAGGAGTCGAAGCGCGCCGAGCTCGCCGAGGGCCATCCAGTCGACGAGCTGCTTTCGGAGTACGAGAACTACGGGGCGCTGAAGGCGCTCTGCGAGGACGCTGTCACCGAGGTCTACGACGACCGGGCCGTGGTCGTCAGGCCCGGGCTGATCGTCGGCCCGCACGACCCGACCGGACGCTTTACCTACTGGCCACACCGGATCGCGCGCGGCGGCGACTTTCTCGTTCCCGCGCCTGCCGACGGACAGTTCCAGGTCATTGACGTCCGCGATCTCGGCAGCTGGCTCGTCGACCTCTGCGAAGACAGTGCCTCGGGCGCGTACAACGCCGTGCATCCCGGCTTCGCCTGGACCGACCTCGTCGAGGCCGGCCTGCGCGTGACGGGGTCCGCTGCCCGGCCTGTCTGGATCGACAGCGACTGGCTCGGCGAGCAGGATGTCGGTGAGTGGATGGAGCTGCCAATGTGGTTGCGCGATCCTGATTGGGTCGGGATGAACATGGCCGACTGCTCCCGGGCGGTCGCCGCCGGCCTCGCGTTCCGAGCGCTCGACGACACCGTTCGCGGCACGCTCGAGCACGCAGAGACGACGGACGACGCCGGGCTCAGGCCGGAGCGCGAGCGGGAGCTCCTGGAGGCCTGGGCCCGATGAGAGCGCTCGCCCTCGCGCTTGCGGCGCTCATCCTGGCTGCGCCGGCCGCGGCTCAGGAGGAGAGCATTCTCGATCGGGCCGCGGCTGGGCTCCAGTCGAGCCCGGTCTACATCCACCCCGGAACGATGATGCTCACCGAGTCCGAGGCTCAGGATCTTCGCGGCTTGATTGCACAGGAAGGGAACGGCCCGGTCATGATCGCGATCCTTCCGGCCGAGGCCCGGGCCGAGGCCGACAATTCGTCGACGCAGGTCGCGCTGCGGCTCGGACGGCTCGTCCGGGTCGGCGGCGTCTACGCCGTCATCGTCGGCAATGAGTTCCGCGCTGTCAGCACCGACCTCGGGAGCGGCCGAGCCGCCCACCTCGCCACTCAGGCGTTCGAGGCGCACCGCAACGAAGGCGTGGCCGCAGTGCTCTCCGATTTCGTCCGGCGGGTCGGCGAGGCCCGCGGGGCAGGGCGGAGCGCGCCGATCACGAACAGCGACGGGTCGCGCTTCTGGCTGGTCGGCCTCGCGATCGGAGGCGCCGCGCTGCTCGGGTTCCTGTTCTTCCGCCGGCGGAAGCGCGCTGCCGAGCTCGCCGAGGTCAAGGCGACCGCCCGCGAGGATCTCGTCGCGCTCGCCGACGACGTCAGCGGCCTCGACACGGAGGTCGAGGCGAATCCACAGGCGAAGGAGGCCTACACCCGCGCGATCGAGAGCTACCAGCGCGCCGACGACGCCTTCGACCGGACGCGGTCACCGCGCGACGTCGCCGCGGTCACGTCCAATCTCGCCGAAGCGAGGTTCGAAATGGAGACCGCGAAGGCCGAGCTCGCCGGGACGTCCCCGCCGGAGCGGCGCCCGCCCTGCTTCTTCGATCCGCGGCACGGGACCTCGACGCGGGAAGTCTGGTGGGACTCGCCGTATCGCGGCCCGGTTCTCGTTCCGGCCTGCGAGCAGGACGCGCGCCGCGTGGACGCCGGAGAGGAACCGGAGTCGCGTCAGGTGACGGTCGGCGGGCGGCGGCAGCCGTTCTGGCAGGCGCCCTCGTACTTCGGTCCGTGGGCGGGCGGCTTCTACGGCGGGGGCCTCCTGCCAGGCCTGCTCGCCGGCTCGTTTCTGGGCTCGACCTTCGCGGGCCCATCGGACGCGTACGCCGCCCAGCCGACCTATGACTCCGGCGACTGGGGCGGCGGCGACTTCGGCGGCGGAGATTTCGGCGGCGGCGACTTCGGAGGTGGCGGCGACTTTTGAGCGGCTAGCTCGTCCGCCGTCGATCGGGCGAGCTCCAACGCCTCCTCGTCCGAGAGCGCCCGGCCCGCGGCGAGCTCGGGGTCGTCGAGCTCACCGAGAACACGCTCGTAGCGGGCCCGGTCGTCGGCGTCCAGCGTGCGCTCGGATTCGGACTCCAGCCGGAGAAAGGCGCCCCAGAGCCGGGTGGCCACCTCTGACCGCCCGTTGAGCGCCGCAACCGCCGCGATTCCGGCGAGCTCGTAGGCAACGTCAAGGCTCGACCCGCCCTGGATCAGAATCGGCCGCGACTCTCGATACCGCTCGAGGGCCGACCGGAGGTCACCACGCTCCAGAGCTATGTCGCCGAGGCCGTGGATGCAACCGCCGACACCTGCGAGGTCGCCAGCGAGCCGATACTGCTCCGTCGCTCGGTCGAGCAGGGACTCCGCCCGGTCGAGATCCCCGTCGCGGGCGGCGTAGTAGGCAAGGAACGTCATGCGCCCTCCGGCCGGCGCGTGGTCGCCGAGGCGAAGGAAGAGCTCCATGCTCTCCTCGAACAGAGCCTCGGCCTCCTTGTGGTCGCCCTGCTCGCCGCGGAGATGACCGAGCCCGTGCAGCGCCCACGCAGTCCTCGTCCCGTCACCGGACGTTCGGGCGAGCGCCAGGCCGTCCTTGAACCACGGCTCGGCACGATCGACCTGACCGATCTCGATCGCTGCGCGACCGGCCAGCGTGAGCGCGCCGGCCCGGACGGCCGGATCGACCTCGCCCTCGAGAGCGAGCAGCGGCTCGAGCCAGCGCACCGCTTCGCGCTGACGCATCCCGCGAATCCACAGCGGCTCCAGCGCCTCGGCGGTGGTCAGTCCGAGCGACGCGTTTCCTGACTCGAGCGCATGGCTGAGCGCGGCTCGGAAGTTGTCGAGGTCGAGGGCGAGCCTGTCGATCCAAGGCTTCTCCTCGGGGGTCCGCGCGAACTTCCTGGCGCGCTCGGCGAGGGCGAGCATGTGCTCCGCATGCCGGCGCCGCAGCTCGTCGAGCTCGCCGCTCTCGGCGAGTCGGTCCCGGGCAAACTCCCGCACCGTCTCCAGCATCGAGAAGCGATCGTCGTCATCGCTGATGCGAATGAGACCGAGCTCGCTCAGGGTCAGAACGTCGGCGGCGTCCGCCCGGCAGACCTGCTCGGCGGCCTCGCTCGACCAGCCGCCGCGAAAGACCGAGAGCCGGCCGAGCAGGTCTTGCTGCGACTCGTCGAGCAGGTCGTAGCTCCAGGCGATCGTCGCGGACAGCGTGCGCTGCCTGGCCGGCGCGTCGCGGCGGCCGGCCAGGACGGGGAGGTGAGCTTCGAGACGTTCGGCGAGCTTCGCCGCGCTCGTGCCCCGCGCCCGAGCCGCGGCCAGCTCCAACGCGAGCGGGAGGCCGTCGAGCCGCTCGCAGATTCGCCGCACGGGGGCGCCGTCGCCGAAGCGGGGGTTCACCTCGCGGGCACGCTCGACGAAGAGGGCGGCGGCATCGTCGAGCGGGAGCGGTTCCACGCGGTACTTGCGTTCGCCGCGGACCCCGAGCGGGATCCGGCTCGTCGCGACGAGCGCGACGTCCTCCGCGCCCCGCGCGAGGGCCACGACCGGCGGAGCTGCCTCGAGCAGGTGCTCGAAGTTGTCGAGCACGAGCAGCAGGCTCTGCCCCTCCAGCCGCTCCTCGAGCTCGTCGGCCTCCGCCGAGCGCGAGCACGTCCGCGATAGCGGCCGGCACGAGCTCGGGATCACGGAGCGGCGCGAGATCGACGAGGTAGACGCCGTCTCGAAAGTCGTCGATCAGCCGCGTGCCGGCCTCAATTGCGAGCCTCGTCTTGCCTGAGCCGCCGGCGCCGGTGAGCGTGACGAACCCTGCCCTCCCCCGGATGAGGTCGACGAGCTCTTCGAGCTCACGCTCGCGGCCGACGAGGGCCGTTGCCGGCGCCGGCAGGTTCGAGTTCGGCGGCGGCTCCTCCGCGAGAAAGGTCTCACGAAGGAGGTCGAGGAACCGATCGGCGGGCGGCGTCAGGGGCACATCGCGTGCGCGCAGGGCCGAGATCGTTCGAGTCAATCGCCATCGCGGGACGTCGAGGACGACCAGCCGTCCGGTCTCGAGCTCGAGGTCGAGAGCCAGCCTGCTGATCGCTGCGATCCCGGCACCCTTGGCGACCGCCAGCTTGACGGCTTCCCACGACTGGAGCTCGAGCGCGGCGACGGAATGAAGGCCGAGCTCCCACCGGGCAGTCTCGACGGCCGCTCGTGTCGCCGAGCCCTCCTCTCGGGAAAGCCAGGTGAGCCCTTCGAGCTCCTTCGGACGCAGCCGCCGTCCGCCGAGCGCCGGCGGACCGATCAAGACGATCTCGTCCTCGACCAGCGGCTCGCTCTCGAGCTCCGGCGGGACGGTCATGCCGCCGACGACGGCAAGCTCGACCCGGTGGAGCCGCACGAGCTCGAGCGCACCCGCGGACGTTCCCTCCTCGAACTCGATCTCGACGCCCGGGTAGCGCTCACGAAACGTCGCGAGCAGCTCCGGCAGCAGGTAGGTCGCCGGGATCCCCGAAGCGGAGACGGCGAGCGTTCCGGTCCCGGACTCGGCGTCGGCGTGAAGTGCGCGGCGGGCGTTCGCGAGGAGCGCCTCGGCGCGCAGCACATAGTCCGCAAGGACCTGGCCGCTCGTCGTCAGCGTCGCGCCCTGACGGCCACGGACGACAAGCGCCTCACCGAGCTCGGCCTCGAGCGCGGCGAGGTGCTTCGACACCGCCGGCTGGCTCACGTAGAGCTCATCGGCCGCGCGGGAGAGCGAGCCGCAGCGGGCGATCGCCGCGAACGCGCGGAGCCTCGCCTCCAATTGCATCACTCCAAGTTATAGAACACGAGCCAAATATGTATTTGAGTTGCACGGCTCGGCGTCGTACGTTGACGCGAAGCCAGGCGGCGGCGCCAATTGACAGGCCGCCGCGGCCGCTACCGCAGGAGGTTCACCATGCGCAGGATCGCGCTAGCCCTTGCGCTGCTCGTCGGCGTCGTCGGCATCGGCCTGACAGCGTCGTTTGCCGGCGCCCGGCATCGGGACGGGCTCACAGGCATCGAAGGAACGATCTGGGTCGCGAACCGCGGCGCGCACACGATCCGGGGGTTCGACGCAACCACGGGGGAGGTCGTGAAAACGGTCTCGATGAACCCGGATTCGCAGCCCGGCGACCTCGCCTACGCGAGAGGCAGGCTCTACGTCGCGGAAGAGTTCGGTGCCTCGCCCGGGATCGCGATCGTCGATCTGGACTCGGGTGAGATCCGGAGAATCCCAATCGGGCCGACTCCGCCCGCCGCTTCGGCGCGCCCACACCACGTGCATGCGAGCCGCAACGGCAGGCTCGTCGCGTTTGGACTGTATGGAACGGACACCGTCGCGGTGGTCGACACCCGAACCGACACGCTGCTCGGCCCCTGGGACATCAATCCCGCGACCACGAACGGCCGGGCACACGCCGGGGTCTTCTCGCCGAAGGGACGGATCCTCTATGTCGCCAGTGACGCCTCGAACGAGATCGTCGCGCTCGATCCGCGCACCGGCGAGATCTTCTGGCGGCTGACCGTCCCTGGCGCACACGAGCTTGCCGTCACCCGGAACGGCAAGACCGCGTACGTCAGTCGCCGGACGGCGAACCACGTCTGCGTGCTCGATCTGGGACTCCACGAGGCATGCACGGACGTGCTCGAGCTCGGCCTCCCGGACACGCTTCGGCTCGCCGCGCGCGACAGGCTACTGACCGTGACGCTCCGAACGATGCCCGCCCAGGCGGTGATCATCGACACGCGCACGTTCGAGCAGGAGACCGTCAGGATCGGGCCGCAGCTGGAGACCAACACGATCGCCGGTCACCAATGGACGTCCCGGAACGGGCGCTTCACCTTTGCCGCGTATGAAGGGGGAACGGCGCCGGGCGTCGACGTCATCGACCATCGGGCCGGGAACGCGGTCGTCGGGACGCTTGCTTACCCCGGCCGGCCGCACGGGGTCGACCTCGCTCGCGGCGATGACGACGACGATGACGATGGGGACGCTGACGACTGAGAAGGCTGCGGTAGCGCAGCCGGCGGGAGGGCGGGGCGACCCGCCCTCCCGTCCGCGTCGTCAGTCGTAAGCGTCGCGGGCGCGCTGCCAGCGTTCGTCGTCGCGTCGGATCAGATCGGGGTTGACGCCCCGGGCCTCGGCGGCGGCGAGCATGAGCAGCTGGAAGAAGACGATGTCGACGACCGGATGCGCCGTCGGCACGAGCGTCGTCTCGCAACCGATGATCTCGAGCGCGCGCACCGCGTCGGCAGCCCGCGGGCCGTCGAGGATATACGCCCGGACGGCCTCGTCGATCGCGGCCAGATGGCCGTGCAGGAGCTCCTCGGTGTGGTGCGCCTCGGCCGGCAGATACGCGCCCTCGCGCAGCTTGAGCACGCCCTCCTGCGCGGTCGGCCAGGCTGTCCCCGCCCCGGTCACGAGCACGCGGCCGGCCGGCGGGTCCCCAACGTCCTGTCGAAGCGCTTCCTCGACCGCTGACGGGAGCCGGTCGATGTCCTCGCCGCGCAGGGCGGCCAGCGTCGCGACCGCGCAGGTGTAGCCGCGGGTGTGGCAGATAGCTCTCCTCGGGAGGCCCGGGCATCGAGAACGACTCGTCGCACGCGGCGGCCAGCGGGCTCGCCTCCACGGCGGTGACCGCGACCGTCCGCCCGGGAAAGGCGGCGGCCGCCTCGCGCGTCATCCGCGTCGTGCCTTCGTGGCTGACACAGACGAGCACGTCCGCGTCAGGCGGGGCAATCGAGGCATCGAGTGCCTCGACGGCCCAACCGCCGGTCTGGGCCGCATGGAACGAGGTTCCGCACCCGGTGAAGACCAGCCTGCCGGCCGGCAGACGCCCCTCCGTGGACACTCGGCGGAGCCAGTCCGGCTGCGCAAAGATCGCCTCGCGGGTGTGCTCGCCACTCACTGAGGCGTCTATACCATCCGGCGCGTGGACGGATTCGACTTCGTGCATCGCGAATCAGTGCGTTTCAACGATCTCGACGGGATGGAGCACGTCAACAACGCCCTCTATGCGACCTACATGGAGTCGGCGCGCCTCGCCTACCTCGAGTGGCTCGGCGCCGGCCGGAATCCCCAGAAGAGCCTGATCCTCGCGCGGCTCGAGATCGACTTCCGCTCCCCGATCTCCTTCGGTGAGGAAGTCGAGATCGGCGTGCGGATCTCGAGAATCGGAACGAAGAGCTTCGACCTCGATCACGAGGTGCGGGCCGACGGGAGGCTTGCGGCGGAGGGCAAGAGCGTCCTCGTCGCCTACGACTACACGACATCGAGCTCGCGTGAGCTTCCACAGGAGTGGCGCGAGCTGCTGGAAGGAGTGCCGGTGTGACCGTCTTCGAGCGCCAGACCCTGTCCAACGGCGTGCGGCTGCTCGCCGCGCCGATGCCCCAGGTGCAGTCGGTTGCCTGCTTCATCATGCTCGCCGCCGGCTCGCGCTACGAGACGCCGGACACGAACGGGATCGCCCACTTCTCCGAGCACATGTTCTTCAAGGGCACCGAGCGGCGGCCCACCGCCCAGCAGATCGGCCTCGAGCTGGACGGCATCGGCGCCGAGTTCAACGCGTTCACCGGCAAGGAGTACACGGGGTACTACGTCAAGTGCGCCGCCGAGCACCGGGAGCACTCGTTCGACGTCCTCGTCGACATGCTCCGCCATTCGAAGTTCGAGCCCGAGGAGATCGAGCGCGAGAAGGGCGTGATCGTCGAGGAGATGAACATGTACTTCGACACGCCGCGGGACTACATCTCCGGCGTCTACCACCAGCTCCTCTACGACGACACGCCGCTCGGGTGGGACATCATCGGGCGCAAGGAGACGGTCCGCGCCGCCACGCGCGAGACGTTCCTCGACTACGTCCAGAAGTGGTACCGCGCGCCGCGCATGGTCGTCGGGGTCGCCGGGAACTACCCGGACAGCGTCCACGACGAGCTCGAGGCGCTCCTCGGCGAGGTCGAGGGTGGCGACCCCGGCGGGCCGCCGCCTGTGGAGCCGCCTGCGAACGGCTCAGGGCCGCGTGTCAAGGTCCACTCGAAGGAGTCCGACCAGGCGCACATCTGCATCGGCGTGCCGAGCTATCCAATCGTGCATCCCGATCGCTACGCGCTCCAGCTCGTCGGCACAGTGCTCGGGACCGGGATGTCGTCACGGCTGTTCTCCGAGGTGCGGGAGCGCCGCGGGCTTGCGTACTACGTCTTCGCGACGAACCACTCCTACACGGACACCGGGACGCTGTACTCGCAGGCCGGCGTCGACATCAACCGCATCGACGAGGCGATCGAGACGATTGCGCGCGAGCTGCGGAAGATCGCCGACGAGCCGGTCCCGGGCGACGAGCTCGAGAAGGCGAAGAACGTCGCCAAGGGCCGCTTCGTCCTCCAGACGGAGAGCCCGCACGGGATGATCATGTTCGGCCTGCGGCGCGAGGTCCTGGAAGGCAGGGCCGCGGAGCCGGAGGAGGTCCTCCAAGAGCTCGACAAGGTCACGGCCGAAGACGTCCAGCGCGTCGCGCAGGACGTGATCGGGCGGAACGGCCTCAACCTCGCGCTGATCGGCCCGTTCGACGACGCCGAACGGTTCGAGAAGCTCCTGGCCTAGAGCGTGGCGTAGTCCCTGAGGACGATGTCCCTGTCCTCGGGATCCGCGATCTGGTCGGCCAGCTCACCGCCTCGCAGCTCGTAGCGCTTCGCTTCATCCTCCTCGCCCGCGACCCGGCTCGCCCGAGCCAGCGCCTCGTACGCGAACGCCAGGTCCCAGTCCTCGACGTTGTCCGGGTGTTGCTCGCAGAGCTCTAGGCACCGGCGAGCGTGGTGCAGCGCCGGCTCGGGCCGGCCGAGCACCGAGTAGACCCGCGAGCAGAGCCACTCGCCGCGGGCGCGGTTCCTCGGCTCGCACTCCGGCGCCGCCGTCCAGTGGTATGCCGATGCGTGCGCCTGGTGGAGAAGCTCGTCGTCCTCCTCCGCGGTCCGGTCGGACTTCTCGAGCAGCGTCCAGGAGCTGTTGTAGAGCGCGACGCCGAGCGCGCGGTGATCGGCGTCGACCTCAGTCTTCACTCGGAGCCCGTGGCGCCGCGCTCGCGGATCTCATCGACGACCGCCGGGTCGGCGAGCGTCGTCGTATCGCCGAGGGGGCGCTTCTCGGCCACGTCGCGCAGCAGCCGGCGCATGATCTTGCCGCTCCGAGTCTTCGGGAGCTCCGGCGTGAAGACGATGTTGGCCGGCTTCGCGATCGGGCCGATCTTCGTACCGACGTGGTCACGGAGCTCGACGAGCCGCTCTTCGGAGGCCTCCTCGCCGCCCTTCAGCGTGACGAACGCCACGATCGCCTGGCCCGTTTGCGAGTCGATCCGTCCGCAGACCGCCGCTTCCGCGACCGAAGGATGGTCGACGAGCGCACTCTCGACCTCGATCGTCGAGATTCGGTGGCCGGAGACGTTCATCACGTCGTCCACCCGCCCAAGGAGCCAGAAGTCCCCGTCCTCGTCGATGCGCGCGCCGTCGCCTGCGAAGTAGACGCCCGGGTAGCGCGACCAGTACGTCTCGACGTACCGGTCGTGGTCCTTGTAGATCCCGCGCAGCATCGCCGGCCACGGGCGCCGCAGCACGAGATATCCGCCGCCGCCCGGCCCCACCTCGTTCCCCTGCTCGTCGTAGACGGCGGCGTCGACCCCGGGGAACGGCTTCGTCGCCGAGCCCGGCTTGAGGGTTGTCACGCCCGGAAGCGGCGTGATCAGGATCATCCCGGTCTCCGTTTGCCACCAGGTGTCGACGACCGGTGTCCGGTCGCGCCCGATGTGCTCGCGGTACCAGACCCACGCCTCGGGATTGATCGGCTCGCCGACACTGCCGAGCAGCCGCAGCGAGGAGAGATCGTGCTTCTCCGCGTACTCCGGCCCCCACTTCATGTGGCTCCGGATCGCAGTCGGCGCGGTGTAGAGGATGTCCACCTTGTACCGCTCGATGATTGCCCACCAACGATCCTTGTCCGGGAAGTCGGGCGTCCCCTCGTACATCACGCCGGTCGTCCCGTTGCAGAGCGGCCCGTACACGATGTAGCTGTGGCCGGTCACCCAGCCGACGTCCGCTGCGCACCAGTACACGGAGTCCGGCTTGATGTCGAAGATGTAGTTGTGCGTCGCCGCGACGCCGACGAGGTAGCCGGCGGTCGTATGCACGATCCCCTTGGGCTTCGCCGTGGTGCCGGACGTGTAGAGCAGGTACAGGAGGTCCTCGGAGTCCATCAGCTCGCACGGACACGTCTCCGGGTCGTCGGACTGGCCCTCGACGACGTCGTGCCACCAGCGGTCACGGCCGTCCTGCATCTCCACGTCGCCGCCGGTGCGGCGCAGCACGACGCAGGACTTCACGGTCGGTGACGCCTCGAGCGCCGCATCGGCGTTCTGCTTGAGCGGCACGGTCGTGCCGCGCCGCCAGGCTTCGTCCTGGGTGATCAGCACCTCGCACCCCATGTCCTGGAGCCGGCCGCCGAGCGAGTCGGCGGAGAACCCGCCGAAGACGACGGTGTGCGGGGCTCCAAGCCGCGCACAGGCGAGCATCGCGATCGGAAGCTCGGGGACCATCCCCATGTAGATCCCGACCGGCGTCCCCTTCTGCACGCCGAGCGCCTTCAACCCGTTCGCGAAGCGGACGACCTCATCCTGAAGATCGGCGAACGTGAGCTCGCGCCGGTCGTCCTCCGGCTCGCCCTCCCAGAAGTACGCGACCTTGCCGCCGTCCCCCGCCTCGACGTGGCGATCGACGCAGTTGAAGCAGACGTTGAGCTTGCCGCCGAGGTACCACTTCGCGGACGGCGGCTCCCACTCGAGCAGCTCGCTCCAGGGCTCGAACCAGGTCACCCGGTCGGCCTCCTGCGTCCAGAGCTCCTCGAAGCCGAGCTCGTAGAGGTCCTGCTGCGCGTTCGCCTGCGCGGCGAAGTCCGGCGGCGGCGGGTAGCGCCGCACCTCCTCGAACATCGTCTCGATCGCAGCGGTCTGCTGCGTATCGGTCATGGGGTCAGATCGTAAGGGAAGCTCGTCAGATTCTCGGCTCCGTCCTCGGTGACGAGCACGAGGTCTTCCAACCGCACGCCGCCCCACCCCTCGCGGTAGAGCCCGGGCTCGAGCGTCACGACGTCACCGGCGACGAGCGTGCTCGGATCGCGCGAGAGCGACGGCGGCTCGTGCACCTCGAGCCCGACGCCGTGGCCGAGCCCGTGGAAGAAGCCGCTCGCGAGCACCTCGCCGGGCTGCTTCGAGAGCTGGGTCGGGTAGCCGGCCTCGTGGAAAACGTCGCAGACGAGCTGGAAGACGTCCCTGCCGTCCTCGCCTGCTTTGACTGCGCCGAGCGACTTCATTAGTGCCTCGTGAACGAGCCGGTGGTACTCGGCCAGCTCCTCAGGGATCTCGCCGACGACGAACGTCCGGGTCATGTCCGCGTAGCACCCGGTCTCGCGGTCGCGGGGGAAGAGGTCGATGACGAGCGCCTCGCCGGGCGCGATCTGCCCAGAGCCCATGTCGTGGCCGGAGGCCGCCTGGCCGCCGTGCGCGACGATCATCTCGTCGGAGACGAGGTTGTGCTGGTTGAAGACCTCGTTGATCCGTTCCTTGATCCGCTCCGAGGTCAGCGGCTCGCCGTCCAGCATCAGGACGCCGTTCGCCGCCACGGCGGCGCGGAGCATGTCCCGCGCAGCGGCCATGCCGGCCTCCGTTCCGCGCTGCGCCTTGCGGATGCCTTCGAGCTCGACCGCGTTCTTGACCCGCCGGCGCTGCGAGAAGAACTCCCGGTCAGGCTTCAGCTCTACGCCGCTCGCCCGGAGGCGGTCGGCGAGCTCGAGGGGGAAGTCGTCGGGGACGACCGCCTCGACGACGCCGAGCTCCTGCACTGCCTTGACCATCGTCTGCATCTGCACCTCGTGCCGCGGCAGCCCCTGCGCGATGAGATCGTCGAAGCCGAACTCCTCGAGCGGGTGCGACTTGATGCCGGTCGGGTCGACCCGCGAGACCTCGAACGATGTGAGCACGGCGTGGCGCGTGCCGTCCCGCTCCACATAGAGGAAGGGATCGGGGATCGGGACCGGCACCTCGTGGCGCATCCAGGCCCCGTGGATGGAGTCTGCGTAAATGAGAATGTCGCTCATGCGGCCGATCCTATCTGGGGCCGGTGCATAGACTGAACGTTCGTGGACGAGCCGCTTACGCGCGCGCTTCAGCTGCTCTCGAGCTACGACGAGGAGCTCCGCCGGCTGCTGCCTGACAGCGCCGAGATCTTCGACGCGCACGTCCATCTCGGCCACGACATCGACGGCTGGAGCGGGCAGTACGAGGAGCTCGAGCGGATTATGGACGCGCATGGGATCTCGCAGGCGTTCATGTTCTGCATGGACGAGCCGGACCGCGAGCCGGCGTTCCGCGCCCCGAACGACCGCACGCTGGCATTCGCAGAACGCTCCGAAGGACGGCTGATCCCGTTCGTCCGGCTGGACATGAACGAAGGTCCGATCGAGGAGGCGATTCGCTGCCTCGACCTGGGCGCGCGAGGGATCAAGCTACATCCGCGGGCGCAGCGCTTCACGCTGAACGACGAGCGCCTGGTCCCGGTGTTCGAGCTCGCCGCCGAGCGCCGCGTGCCGATCCTGATCCACGGCGGGCGCGGGCTGCCGCCGATCGGCGACCACCTCTCCAACCTCGTCGACCGGTACCCGGGAGCACAGCTGATCATCGCCCACGCCGGGATCGCCGACCTCGCCGCGCTGGCCGGCCACTTCGGCGGTCGCAGAGGCGTCTTCTTCGATACGTCCGTCTGGAGCCCGGTCGACCTCCTCGACTTCTTCCACCAGGTGCCGCCGGAGCAGGTCCTCTACGCCTCGGACTACCCGTACGGTCGCCAGCCGCAGTCGCTCACGATCGCCCTGCGCACAGCGATCCGCGCCGGCCTCGACGAGGGCCAGCTCCGCGGCATGCTCGCGGGCAACGCAAACCGGATCGCCGCCGGGGAGGAGCCCCTGGAGCCGTCGACGCCGAGCGGGGTGGACGAATTCTCCCAATCGCTCGCGCTTGCGCGGATCCACCAGTACCTCTCGATGGCGACGCCGCTTCTCTGGACCCGGCAACCAGACACGATCGGGGTCCTCGGGCTGGCGCTGAACGCCTGCTACGAGCGCAACGGGTACCCGACGGAGCTGGATCAGATCAAGGAGCTGCTCATGACGGCGCAGGAGCTTTGGCGGACGCTGCCGGACATCGAGGACGAGGGTGAGCGAATGGCGAGCTCCCGCGCGACCTTCGCGCTCGTCCACCTCGCCGACATCATCGCGGTCACGCCCGGTGCTTGAGCTGAGCATCAACGGTGAGGCGTTCACCGTCGACGCCGAAGTCGGGACGTCGCTCGCCGATGTTCTCCGCGAGCGCCTGGGCCTGACCGGCACGAAGGTGGCCTGCAGCGAGGGCCACTGCGGCGCCTGCACGGTCCAGCTGGACGGAACTCCGGCACTGTCCTGCCTGACGCTGGTCCACACCGTCGAAGGTCGGGAGGTGACGACGATCGAAGGGCTCCGTGACCACCCGCTCGTCGACGCGTTCGTCCGCGCCGACGCGCTCCAGTGCGGCTTCTGTACTCCCGGCCAGATCGTCTCCGGCGCGGCGCTCGTCGCCGCCAATCCGTCTCCGAGTCGTGACGAGATTCGTCACGCGATGGCCGGGAACATCTGTCGCTGTGGCGCCTATCCGAAGATCGAGGAGGCGATCAGCTCATGGCAAGGCTGATTCGGACTGAGAAGGAGATCGAGGGCCGGTACACCGAGCAGTGGATCGTGGTCGAGGAGGACACGCTCGACCAGTGGCCCGAGGGCCCACTCGATGAGGTCGGCCGGCCGGCGCAGCGCCTCGACGGTCTCCAGCGGGCACGCGGCGAGGCGCGGTACACGGCGGACATCCAGCTTCCGGCGATGCTCCACGCGGCCGTGCTCCGGAGCCCGCACGCGCGCGCCCGCGTTCAGGCGATCGACCTCGATCAGGCCCGCAACGAGCCGGGCGTCCGCGCGGTCGTCGGCCCGCTCGATCGAGGAGATCGGCTACCACGGCCAGGCCGTCGCCGCCGTTGCCGCCGAGACGCTGGCCCAGGCGGAGGCCGCGGTCGAGCTGATCCAGGTCGAGTGGGAGGTGCTCGAGCCGCTGCTCGATCCCGACGAGGCCGTTCAGCGCGGTGCCCTCGTCGGAGAGCGCGCGGCGGAGCGTGGAGACGTCGAGCGTGGATTCGCCGAAGCGGACGTGATCGTCGAGGCCGAGTACCGGACGCAGTCGGTCCTGCACAACTCGATGGAGACCCATCAGGCGGTGTGCGAGTGGGAGGCGCGCGACCGGCTGACCGTCTACATCTCGACCCAGGCGATTTGGGAAGTCCGGAACGCCGTCGCCGAGCACTACGGACTACCGCAGGATCAGGTCCGGGTCGTCTGTCGATTCATGGGCGGCGGCTTCGGCGCGAAGAACGGGCCCGGGGACTACACGTACATCGCCGCCGACCTCGCCCGCGAGACGGGCCGGCCGGTCAAGTGCGCGCTGACGCGCCGTGAGGAGAACCTGGACTCCGGGAACCGGAACGCGACGATCCAGCGGCTCAAGGCGGGCGCTCGCGCCGACGGCACGCTGACCGCCCTCGAGGGCGAATTCGTCAACGCCACCGGCTGGGACGGCTGGCTCTCGTCGACCGGCGGGCCCATGGAGCTGCTCTACGGCTGCGAGAACATGCGGCTCGTCGAGCGCGGCGCGAAGCTGAACACCGCGCCGATGAAGGCGTTTCGGGCGCCGGGCTTCGTCGAAGGCACCTTCGGGCTCGAGTGCCTGATGGACGAGCTCGCCGCGCGGCTCGACCTCGATCCGCTCGAGTTCCGCCGGCGCAACCACTCGGATGACGACGCTGCCGACGGACGGCCGTTCTCGTCCAAGAATCTCCTCGAGTGCTACCGCCGGGCGGAGCCGCACTGGGCGCGCCGGGACGAGGTGCGCGCGGAGACCGCCGGGCCGTGGCGACACGGCGTCGGGCTGGCGAGCCAGATCTGGTACGGCGGGGGCGGGCCGCCCTCCTACGCGTGGGTCCGGATCGGCGCCGACGGCCGCGCCACGGTCGTCACGGCGATGCAGGACATCGGGACCGGCTCGGCGACGGCGATGGCGCAGATCGCAGCGGAGGAACTCGGGCTCCCGCTCGACCGGGTCGAGATCTCGCTCGGAGACTCGGCGCGCGGCCCCTATGCAATTACCTCCGCGGGCTCGTCGACGGTGCCGTCGATGGGCCCGGCGGTCAGGGCTGCCGCTGCGGACGCGGCGCAGCAGATCCTCGAGATCGCTGCGCAGCGGTTCGACGTCGAGCAGCGGGCACTCTCGCTGCGCGGCGGCAACATCGTCTCGGCCGACGGCGCCTCCTGGCCGCTGGAGGACATCACCGGCCTGCTCGAATCGGGTCAAATCCTCGGCAAGGGGTCACGCGGACCAAACCCGGCCGGCATGCGGGTGCTGACCTTCGGCGTCCAGATTGCCGAGGTCGCGGTGGACATCGAAACGGGCGAGGTGCGCGTCGACCGGATCGCGGCGATCCACGATGTCGGCCGCGTGATCAACCCGCTCGGCGCCTCCAGCCAGGTCGAAGGAGGGATCATCCAAGGGCTCGGACATACGCTCTCCGAGGAGCGCCTGCTTGACCCGCGGAGTGGAAGCGTCCTCACTCAGACACTCGACAGCTACCGCATGCCGACGATCGCCGACGTTCCGGAAATCGTGACCGAGCTGATCGACGTGCCCGACGCACACCTGACGAATCTCGGCTCGAAAGGGCTCGGCGAGCCCCCGATCGTCCCGACCTCGGCCGCGATCGCGAACGCGATCCGCGACGCAACGGGCGCGGACGTCCGCTCGCTTCCGATCGGCCGCGAGGAGATGCTGCGGGCTCTCCGCGAGGCCCAAGAGCGCACCCGGGAGCGGGTTGGAGCTCCTGCGGCCTGACTCGGTCGAGGCTGCGGCCTCGGCGCTCGGCGACGGCTCGGTGGCACTCGCGGGCGGCACGGAGGTCGTCCCGCTGCTCCGAGACGGGATCATCCGGGCGCAGACGCTCGTCCAGGTGGACGGGGTCGTCCCGCGCGGGATCCGGGCGGGCTGGATCGGCGCGGGAACGAAGGCTCGCCGAGCTCGAGGCCTCGACGGAGATCCCAGCCGTGCTGCGCGAGGCCTGCTCGCTCGCCGCCTCGCCGCAACTCCGCGCGATGGGCTCGGTCGCCGGGAATCTGCTCCAGTCGACCCGCTGCTGGTACTGGCGGCTGAAGTTCCCGTGCCGGCTCCACGGTGGTTCCCGCTGCTTCGCCAGAGAGGGGCTGCACAGCGAGCACGCGATCTTCGCCAACGACTTCTGCGCCTCCGCCCATCCCTCGGACGTCGCGGCGGCGCTCCTGGCCCTGCGCGCGACCGTGCGAACGGACCGGCGCGAGCTCCCACTCGCCGACCTCTACCGCCTCCCGACCGACGACGATCGGTCGACCGACGACGCTTGCCGACGGGGAGCTGATCCTCGAGCTCGAACACGACCAACCCCTGGCGTCCACCTATCTGAAAGCGATGGACCGCCGCCGGTACGCCTTCGCCATCGTCGGGGTCGCGGCGGCGCGCTACGAGAGCGAAACCAGGCTCGTTCTGGCCGGAGTCGCGCCGGTTCCCTGGACACTGGGGAGCGATCGCGAGCTACAACTTGCGACGCCCTTGCCCGGAAACACGTACAAGCTCGACATCGCGAAGACGCTCGTCAGGCGCGCCCTCGAGACCGTCGGATGAAGCGCCTGATCGTGCTCGCCGGCCTGGTGCTGCTCGCCGGGTGCGGCGGCAACCCCGACCCCGTGAACAACGTGACGTCGTGCGAGGTCGATGTCATCGACCCGTCGCGCGCGACCGAGCTCACACCACTGGAGCCCGGCAAGACCTACACGATCGACTTCGAGACCTCGCAGGGGAACTTCACCGTCGAGCTCGACCCGGAACGATCGCCGTGCAACGGCGCATCGTTGATGAAGCTCGCCAACGACGGCTTCTTCAACGGGATCACGATTCACCGCATCGTTCCCGACTTCGTCATCCAGGCCGGCCGCTCGGACAAGACGCCGGACGGCGGCCCGGGGTACTCGACGGTCGATTCACCGCTCACGGAGACGCAGTACACGAAGGGCCTCGTTGCGATGGCGAAGTCGTCGGCCGAGCCGCCGGGGACGGGGGGAAGCGAGTTCTTCATCGTCACGGGCGACCATCTCCAGCTGCCCCCGGACTACGCGCCGGTCGGGCGGATCGCGGAGGGGATGGACGTCGTCGAGAAGATCGGGAAGCTCGGGAATGCCGAGACGCAGCTGCCGACCGAGAAGATCGTGATCAAGCGCGCCGAAGCCTCCGAGGGCTAGTGCGGTGATCGCCGCCGTCGTGCTCGCCGCCGGAGAGGGGAGCCGGTTCGGCGGCGCGAAGCAGCAGCTGCTCCTCCCCGACGTTCTCGCCGCGGTTCGCGCGAGCTCGGTCGATGACCTCGTGGTCGTCGCCGGGGCGCACCCGATCGACGTAGACGCGAGAGTCGTCAACTGCCCGGAGTGGGAGCGCGGGATGGGCGCATCGCTCCGCTGCGGCCTCCAGGCGCTCGCGCCCGAGACCGAAGCGGCAGTGGTCGCGCTGGCCGACGGCCCCGATCTCGCGCCGGCGGCGGTAGACCGCGTGATCGAGGCCTGGCGAGGCGGCGCCGGCGACATCGTCGCCGCCTCCTACGGAGGCGATCGCGGTCATCCCGTCCTGCTCGGGCGAGCGGTCTGGAGCCGGATCCCGGACGAGGGCGCCCGAGCGCTCGGGCCGGAGCCGGCCCTCGTTCCATGCGACGACCTGGGGCATCCCGGGGACGTCGATTTTGCCGGCGACGTTCCGGCGCGGCTGCGGAAAACCTAGAGCGGCGTCCGAAGCGCCCGCAGCTTCGCCTTCAGCTCGGGCGGCATCGGCTCGGCGGCGGCAAGTCGCACGAACCGCCGGAACTCAGCCTCGAAGTGGTAGCGCTTGCGGCAGTACTCGCAGGTGTCGAGATGGTGCTCGGCCTCCACACGTTCCACCTCGCTCAGGACACGATCGAGGTAGGGCTGCATCATCTGCTCGCACTTCTCGCAAGGATCGAATGCGTACCCGCTCATCCGCCGTCCTCCGCGGCCGACTCGGCCAGCGTCCCTTTGAGGATACGCCGACCGCGATGCAGACGGGACATGACGGTGCCGATCGGGATGTCGAGAATCTGGGCGGCGTCGCTGTACGTGAAGTCGGCCAGGTCGACGAGGAGAACGACGTCGCGGAAGTCGTGCGGCAGTTCGGCGAGGGCGGACACGGCGTCGTTCTGGGAGAGCCGCTCCACCACCCTCCGTTCGTCGGGAGTGCCGTCCGCCGTCGTCTCCTCGAGCTTGTTGTAGAGGAAGTAGTCGGTCTCCTCGAGCGGCTGCGTATCGGGCGAGCGCTGGATCTTCCGTCCCCGGTCGATGTTCAGGTTGGTGAGGATGCGAAAGAGCCACGCGCGGAGGTTCGTGCCCGGCTCGAACGAGCGCCAGGCCCTGAAGGCGCGCGCGTACGTCTCCTGGACGAGGTCCTCGGCCTCCTCTCGCGAGCCGGTCAGTCGCCTCGCCACTTGATAGACCTGATCCGACAGTTCCAGCGCCTCCTCTTCGAACCGCACGCGGTCGCGTGCGTCCGTCGCCAGCTGCCTCGGGGAACTCTCGGGCGTGGTCTCGCTCATGTGCTCGACCGTAGCAGCCTTCCGGGCATCCAAACGACGTGTCGTCTCGCGCTATTCCGGGTGGGCGGAAGGTGGAGACCGGCCGGGCGGATTCCGCCGGAGTCGCCGGCCTTGCTCGGCGAGCGCTACTCGAGCGCCGACGTCCCTGAAGACCGCTGACGGAAGCCGGCGCCGTCGAGCGCCGCGACGAGGTCGTCGCGCGACGTGCGCTCGTCGTCCCAGTGCAGCGTCACCTGGCCCATCAGGTTTGCGGTCGCCAGCTCCAGGCCCTCGTGTCCGCGGAGGGCGGCCGCGAGCCGGTTGACGCACCGCTCGCAGCGGATGCCGCTCACGTCGAAGGTCTCCTCCTGGACGGCCATGTGCGCCGCACGATATCGGCGCACGCGCTCCGCGGGTCCTCTGCCGCGACCTGGAGGGCTCCCTCGCACGTCGTCGGGTCGAGCGCAGGCGCCTCGACCGGCAGCGCGTCGACGAGCTCGGGCACCGAGTACAGGCGTCCGTCATGGATCAGCTGCGCCTCGGGCCCGAAACGCCCGGCCGCCCAGCGGTTCTGCTGGTAGACGCCGCGGTCCGCCGGCTCGGCCGCCGGGTGAACGAGCGCCCACTCCGCCAGGTCGCGGAGCAGCTTGACGAACGCCGCGGCGACGTCGAGCGCGGTGGGCTGGTCCGGCATCCGGACCTCGAGCGTGCCGAAGCGCGGGTGCAGCCGCACGTCCCACCAGAACTGCGTGTAGTCGGAGGCAAGGCCGGTGGCGATGAACTGTCCGATCCACTTCTCCCATCCGGCGTACGAGCCGAAGACCGGCGGCGCGCCGCTGCGCGGCAGCTGCGCGAGGATCTCGGCGCGGTTCGACGCCAGGCCCGTCAGGCGGCCCGCCACGTAGGGCGAGTTGGCCGACAGCGCCAGCACCAACGGCATCCAGGGCAGGATCGTCTCGAGCGTCGCCAGGCACTCGTCCGGGCCGGGCATCCCGACGTGGACATGGATCCCGTTCACGCCCTGCCGTCTCGCCGTCACCCCCGCGTACCCGACAAACTCGCGGTACCGCTGCTCGTCGACGACCTCGAGGTTCTCCGGCTCCGCGAAGGGATGCGTGCCGGCCGCCGCCAGCCGCAGACCGCGGCGCTCGAGCGCCTCTGCCGTAGTCGCACGCAGAACGCCGAGTGCCTCGACCACCTCCTCGACCGAGCCGCAGACGTCGGTGTTGAGCTCGACCACGGAGGCGTGGAGCTCGGTCTTCAGACGGCCGGGGAGCTCGTCGCCCTCGACGTCGGCCAGGAGCTGCCGGACAGCCGGGACCGGCGCGAGCGACTCGCCGTCGAGAAGCATCACCTCCTCCTCGACGCCGATCGAGAGCGGCTCGCTCTCGCCGAAGTGCTGCTCGATCTCCAGCTGGTGGCTCAGGGGCGGAAGGCTGACAGGTGCGCGCTACCGCCGCGGCTCGGTCGCGAGTCGCAGTCCGAGTGCGACGAGCACGGCGCCGAAGACGGCGTCGAACGCCCGCTTGACCGCCGGCTTGCGGAGCACGTCGCCTGCCTTGGCAACGGCCGCGGCATATGCGGTCAGCCAGACGAGGGTCATCGTGCAGAACACGAGCCCGAGCGCGAGCAAGGCCGCGAACGAGCTCCCGAACTGCGGCAGCAGGCTCGTAAAGAAGATGGCCATCTTTGGGTTGCCGAGGTTGCTGATCAGACCCTGGCGCAGGGCGGTCCTGCTCGTCACGGGGTTGCCGGCGTCGCGGGGCTCGGCTCTGCGTCCACGGATCGCCGCGTAGATCGCCTGTGCGCCGAGATAGACGAGGAAAGCAGCGCCGAAGAGCTTGAGGGCGACGAATGCGGGCTCGAAGGCGACGATCAGCGCCGCGATCCCGATGCTCGTCGCCAGCGCCCAGACCGCCTGGCCGCCGGAGACGCCCAGCGCCGTGAACATCCCGGCGCGCCGGCCGCCGAGCAGCGAGTTGCGGATCGTCAACGCGGTGTCCTGGCCGGGAGTGACGATCACAAGCGCCGAGATTGCGAAGAACGCGGCGACGTCCACGGCCCGAACCTAGCGCTTGACCAGGATCGCCCGCGCGGGCGCGCCGTCCGAGCCGACCAGCTGCAGCGGCAGGCAGTGGAGCTCGTAGCTCCCTGCGTCCACGCCGCGTAGGTCGAGCCCCTCGAGGACCACGACCTCCGCGCCGAGCAGCGTGCGGTGGGCCTCGTGGTCGCCGACCGAGAGAAAGTCGACACCGACGAGCTTCAGGCTGCGAGCCACGAGCGCTCTCGCCCCTGCACCGTCGAACCGCTCGAACTCATCCGGGAACGCCTCGAGCGCCCAGATCTCCGAATTCGGGGTCTTGAACAGCACACGCTCGGTCCCCGCGGGCACCGACTCGGCCGCGGACTCGTCGAGCCGCGGCGTTTCCACGACCTGGCACGGCCCGTTGAGCACGTCCAAGGGAAGCTGGTCCGTCCCAGCTGTCCCCTCGAAGAAGTGGACCGGCGCATCCACATGCGTCCCCGTGTGAACGCCGAGGTCCAGTCTGCTGACGTTGGCGCTCGCGCCGTCCGGAATCGACTCGACGCGCTCCAGGAGGACCTGAGGATCGCCCGGGTAGGTGACCATCCCGGTGCGGATCGGGACACTGATGTCGATGATCTCCACCGCGGCGTTGTAACACCAACCGAGCTCACGGGAGGACCGACATGGAGACCGAATCGTTCGACCTGATCGTGATCGGCGCCGGGTCCGCAGCGCGCGCGGCTGCCGGCAAGGCGTCCGAGGAGCACGACGCGCGCGTGGCAATGATCGAACGGGCCCGCTGGGGAGGGAGTTGCCCGAACGTGGCGTGCCGCCCGACCAAGGCGTACCTCGTCGCCGCCGAGCTCCTCCATGACATCGACACGCTGGCCGAGAAGGTCGGCATCGAGGTCGGCGAAGGGCAGGCGAACCTCGCTCGGATCAAGGCCCGCAAAGACGCCGTGCTGTCGACCCAGGAGCAGTGGCGAGAGCGCCTGACGGGCGCCGGCTACACGCTCGTCGACGGGGTGGCGTCGTTCGAGGACGCCAAGACCCTTCGGGTCGGCGACCGGCTGCTCACGGCCGACCGCATCCTGGTCGCCACCGGCTCGCGCACGGCCGTGCCGCCGATCCAGGGCATCGACGACATCGCCTGGCTCGACCATGTCTCCGCGCTCGAGCTGACCGAGCTGCCCGAGTCCATGCTCGTCGTCGGCGGCGGCGCGGTCGGGCTCGAGCTCGGCCAGGCGTTCGCGCGGTTCGGGTCGCGAATCACGATCGTGGACGCTGTCGACCGCGTTGCGTTCCGCGACGACCGCGAAGGAGCCGCAGAGCTGGCCGCGGCCCTCGAGGACGACGGGATCGAGATCGTGCTCAATACGCTCGTGAAGTCAGTCCGGCAAGAAGGGGCCGAGGTCGTCGCGAAGCTCGCCTCCCGCGACGGCGGCGCCGACCGTGAGCTGCGAGCTGCCCGCGTCTTGCTCGCAGCAGGTCGCGCAGCCAATGTCGAGGAGCTCGAGCTCGACAAGGCTGGGATCGAGACCACGAAGGCCGGCATCAAGGTGGACGGCCATTTGCGCACAACGACCGACGGCGTCTGGGCTGCCGGGGACGTGACGGGCATCGCACAGTTCACGCCGATCGCCCAGTACCAGGGGCGGCTCGCCGTCGATGACATGTTCACGGCGGATGCACCCGAGGCCGACTACGCGAACCTGCCAACTGCGATCTTCACCGACCCGGAGCTGGCCGGCATCGGGTTGACCGAAGACGAGGCTCGCGAGGCCGGTCTCGAGTTCGACGTCGTCAAGCACCCGCTGACGAGCGTCACCCGCGCGCAGTACACCGACTCGAAGCACGGGCTGTACAAGATCGTCTTCGAGACCGCGTCGCGGCGCGTCGTGGGCGTCCAGATCGTCAATCGCGCTGCGAGCGAGATCGTCCAGGGGCTCGCGCTGCCGCTGAAGCTAGGCGTGACGGTCGACGACCTCGCCAACGTCCACCACACGTACCCGAGCCTCGGGGAAGGAGTCAAGGCTGCCGCCGAGCAGGCCCGACGCTCGTAGAAGGAGTAACAGAGTGAGCTATGCCGCAGTAGGCGGTCCGAACCAGGTGGTGAGCGCGTCGGGGAGCCCCGGGTGAGTGAGGTCTCCCACCCAGCCGACATATCCGTCGGGCCGGATCAACACGGCGGTGGGAGCAGGGACCACCCCGATCACCGGAAGCTCCCACGTACCACCGAATTGGGCGTCGACGAACTGAACGCGATCTGCCCATGGACCGATGTCGAAGCCGCCAGGCTCGCCGAAGTTGAGCAGCACGGGCCGGGCGTCGTGCAGCAGGGTGAAGACACGCAGCGGGCCGTCGGCGGTGACCAGGTCGAGATCGGGCATGCGGCGTCCGAGCAGCGGGTGACCCTCGCCCAGGTCGTAGTGAATGTCCAGACCGGACATCATCGCGGCGAATCGTTTGCGAGGCTCGTCCATGCTCAGCAGCTCGGTCACGCTTTCGCGCAGCGCCTCGATGCGGTCGTCGTGGCGCATGAGCGCGACCTGCGCCATCGTGTTGCGCAGCACGCGGGCGGCGACCGGGTGGCGCTCGGCGTGGTAGGTATCCAGGAGGCTTTCGGGCGATGTCCGGTTGACCACCTGGGCCAGCTTCCATCCCAGATTCACCGCATCCTGCACACCGGTGTTGAGGCCCTGTCCACCGACCGGGGAGTGCACGTGCGCCGCGTCGCCCGCCAGCAGGACGCGCCCCGCGCGGTAGGTCGCGGCCTGCCGAGTCATGTCGGTGAACCGGGAGATCCATATGGGACTGTGGATCCCGTAATCGGTCCCGTATACGGCGACGAGCGCCTCGCTGAGATCGCGCAAGGTGGGTTCGGCCGTGGCTCCGACGTGCGACTCGGTCAGCATGACCCCCACCGTCCCTCCTTCCTTGTAGACCACTTCGCCGTCGCGGATCTCGTAGTCCACCTTGCCCAGGGCATGCATGCCAGAGGCATCGCGGCGGATGCCCAACTCAGGCTCCTCGGTCATCTCGACCTGGGCGATCAGGGCGCTCGTGGTCGCATCCCAACCGGGGAACTCGATGCCGGCTGCCTTCCTGACCAGACTGCGTCCACCGTCGCACCCGACGAGGTACTCGGCCCGCAGCGACCGGCCGTCGGCCAGCTCGACGTCGACGCCGGCTCGACCTGCGCGAAGCCCGTCACTTCACTTCCGCGATAGATCGTCACCGGCAGCTCGCCGACCCAGCCGGCCAAGATCCGCTCGATGTGGTTCTGCCACAGCCCGAGCCCGTAGTTGTGCCGCGTGGGAAAGTCGCTGATGTCCAAACGGACGCTGGCGAACCCCGCGACCTGCGCCACCTGTCCCTCCGAGAGGAACCGATCGGCGATTCCGCGCTGATCGAGGACCTCGATGGTGCGTGAGTGCAGACCGCCTGCGCGCGAGCCGGGGAGGTCCTGGTTGGCGCGTCGCTCGACGATGGCAACGTCGACCCCCGCCAACGCCAACTCGCCCGCCAGCATCAGCCCCGTCGGACCTCCTCCGGCGATCACCACCGCATGCTCGGTCATAGGCTGCTGCTTCGGCTCCGGCCGCTCAGCCGCGCGCCGGCTGGCGCCCGAGCGTGACCTCGAAGCTCTGCTTCTCGCCGCCGCGGTACGCCTCGACGGTCACCTTGTCGCCCGGCTTCTTCTCCGAGATCGCCTCGCGTAGCTCGGCGTGGGTCCGCACGGGCTTGCCGTCGATCTCGACGATGAGGTCGCCGCCGAGCCGGTAGCTCTCGCCGGCAACGACGACCTCGTCGGTACCGGCCCGGATCCCCTCCCGATCGGCGCCACTCCCCTCGTCGACGCGCACGACCATGAGGCCTCGGCCCACCGGCAGATCGAACAGGCGGGCGATCTCGGGCTCGATCGGCTGGGCGCCGACTCCGAGGAAGGCGTGCTCGACGCGCCCCTGCTCGATCAGCTGCGAGGCCACGTGACGGACCGTGTCGATCGGCACGGCAAAGCCGATGCCGATGTTGCCGCGCGCACCTGTCGAGCCGGTGGCGATCGCGGTGTTCACGCCGATCACTCGCCCGGTCGCCGCGATCAGCGGGCCGCCCGAGTTGCCGCTGTTGATCGAGGCGTCGGTCTGGATGACGTCGTCGATCGTGAAGTCGTTCGGGGCGGTCAGCGGGCGGTGGAGCGCGCTGACGATCCCCGCCGTCACGCTCCGCTCGAGCCCGAGCGGATTGCCGATTGCCACCACCGAGTCACCGACCTTCACCTGATCGGACCTTCCGAGCCGCAGGGGCATCAGCGCGCGCGCGTCGACGTCGACCTTGAGGACGGCGACGTCGGTCGACGGATCTGAGCCGACGACCCGCGCCTTCACGCTGTCGCGGTTCGTGAAGCTGACCTCGATCTGCTCCGCGCCCTCGACGACGTGGAAGTTGGTGACGAGGTGGCCGGCCTTGTCGATCACGAACCCGGAGCCGAGTGCCTGCTGGCGCTGCTGCTCGGGAAACCCGAACGGGGTAAGAAATGGATCGGGGTCCACGGTCCGGATGCTCGTCGTCGTGATCTGGACGACACCCGGCGCGCTCCGGCGATAGATCTGGTTGACGCTCAAGCGCCGGCTCTCCGCGAACCCCACGGGTGCCGATGACTGCGGCGCAGCGATCGTGTTCACCACCGTCGTTCCGCCGTCAAAGAGACCGAAGACCTCAGCTCCCGCGAGGGCGGCCCCACCACCCACCACTGCCGCGATGAGCAATGGGGCCACACCAGTAAGTCCGCGGGGAGGTCTCAGCACATGCCTCCTTCTAACACTCAGGCAGTTGAACCCGGGTTGACCGGGATTAATCCGCCGTTGTGATCTGTTAAGGAGTGTTCAGCCCGGCAGCGGGCTCGGAGTGGCTGCCGGTCCGGGTACGCGTAGTCGACGCCGGCCCGGTAGTAGTTCCGCGCGAAGGCGATCTCGTCGCCGCGTCGCCCACTTCTTCACCCTTTTCACCGGATCGATGCATTCCGGTGCTGCTATCGGAACTAGGGTCCTCCTGTGGATCCAGAGCGACTTGCGGCGATTCCTCTCTTCTCCACGCTCCCCCAAGAGGAGCTCGGTGTCCTCGCCCGCCTGGCCGGAGAGCGGGAGCTCGCTGAGGGGGAGGTCGTGATGGCCAAGGGTGAGTTCGGTCACTGCCTCTTCGCGATCGAGTCGGGGACCGCAGACCTCACCAGCGAGGGGGAAACGATCCGCACTCTCGGCCCGGGTGAGGTCATCGGCGAGGTCGCAGTGCTGGCGGCCGGCCGCCGCAGTGCGACCATCGTCACCACATCCCCGATGCGGCTGATCAGCTTCTTCAAGCGTGACGTCTGGGCGCTCGACGACGAGGCTCCCGAAGCGGCCGGGCGGCTCCGCGAGCTGATCGGGACCCGCACGATGCCCGCTTCTTCCTGAAGCGTTTCCGGGCGCAGGCGGCCGCGGCAGGGCGAGCATCCCGAGAGCGAACGAGAGAGCGAGAGCGCCCTTTCACCCCTGCTCCCGCTTCACCCACTCGGCGAAGAACGGTTCGATGATCCGGTAAAGGCCGTTCGCATCGCGCCCGACGAGCTCCTCCTTCACAAGCTGTCCGACCGCCCGTTGGACGTGGCTGGCCGAGGGCAGGCCGTGCCGGGCGCGATAGTCCTCGCCGTGGGCACCTGAAGGCTCGTCGGCGAGCGCGATGATCAGGAGGCGCTCGTTGTGCGTCGCGTCTTCCCAGATCTTCGCGAAGTGGTTGTGCTCTGAGCGCAGGACCTCGGTCAACGCCGACTCGACGTCGCCGAGGCTCGCGAAGTGTCCGGTCGGGATCCGGCCCCAGACGAAGTAGGCGAGCTCCTGCGTGCCGTAGGGATGGCCGCCCGTCGCGCCGAGGAGGCGGTCGAGCGCCTCGTCGCGGATCCCCCGGTCCGTGGCGTCGAATCGCTGTCGGATGTAGGTCGCGAACTTGGTCGGCGGGATCATCCCGATCTCGACCCGCTTCGCGCTGCGCCAGAAGGGCTCGTTCTTGTCGTTGAAGATCGACTCGAGGACGTGACGCTTGCTGCCCAGGTAGACGTGCGCGACCTCGGGCTGCGTCTGGAATACCGCCCGCATCAGGTTCGGGAATTGCGCGTCGAGCTTCAGCACCTCCTGGAACTCGTCGAAGATCAGCGCCACGCGCCGCTTGCGCTCGGCGCCGATCTTGCCCGGGAGCTCGAGCAGCCGCTCGATCGTCTCGTCGATTCCGGATGCCTGCCTGCGGCCCGTCTCGAAGCTGAAGCGGAGGCTGGCATCGTCGGGGTCGACCTCGATCGACGGCGTGACGCGAAGGCCCCGAAACAGCGCGGCAGCCCGCTCGACCGCTTGGCCGACTGGCGAGGCCAGGTCTTCGTAGATCGTCTTCGCGAGGGCGCCGGCGAAGCGCTCCTTGGTCGGTGTCTTCATCAGGTCGGAGTAGGCGACGAGGACCTTCTTCGCGAGCGCCTGCTGCGCGGCACGGAGCACGAGCGAGGACTTGCCGTAGCGCCTGGGCGCGAATACGAGCACGTCCTGGCCGTTGCGAATGTCGGCCGCGAGGTCCTTCAGCTCGTCTTCGCGATCGGTGAACGCCTCGTCGAGTGCCAGCGCGCCGAAGATGAAGGGATTGGTGTCGCTATACATCTTTGTATTATACAAGGATGTATAGGAAATCTGAGAGCAGCGTCTCCATACACTGCTGTATTATACGAACCTGTATAGTAGTGTCAACCGGCGGCGCGAAGGGTGAAGTTCAGGCGCCGCCCCGGGACCGCCCGCCTCCGGACACCTTGGGATCTTCCTTGACATAGATCGACACCCTTCGATATATTCACGTTCGTGAATATGACCGTGACGCTTGGAGCCGGTTGCCTGTTGTGCGCCCCTCTCCGCGCCGGCGCTTTCGGATGAGGAGGCGACGGCGACCGCGGAGCTGTTCAAGGCGCTGTCGGATCCTGCGCGGGTGCGGGCTCTGAACCTGCTCGCAACGAGCGACGAGGCGGTCTGCATCTGCAATCTGGTCGAGCCGCTCGGCCTGTCGCAACCGACTGTTTCGCATCACATGAAGAAGCTGCTCGACGCCGGTGTCGTCGAGCGCGAGCAGCGTGGCAAGTGGGCCTATTTCTCGTTGAGGAGCGACGCCGTCGAGAAGCTCGCGACGGTTGCTGACCTGAAAGGAGTGATCCGCTGATGACGACGACGGCTGACGAGCTTCGAGAGGAGGTACGGCGTCGCTACGCGGAGGCGGCGCGTTCTGCGGAGCGAGGCGGCTGTGGCTGCAACGACGACGGCGGCTGCTGCGGCAACGTCTCTTGCGATGGGGAGGACGGCTCGTTCGGGCAGACGCTCTACTCGATCGGGCAGCTCGGAGAGTTGCCGACCGCTGCGACGCTGGCGTCGCTCGGTTGTGGCAACCCGACGGCGGTCGCCGATCTTCAGGAGGGCGAGACGGTGCTCGACCTCGGCTCCGGTGGCGGCATCGACGTGATCCTCTCGGCGAAGCGGGTCGGACCGACTGGGACGGCCTACGGAGTGGACATGACCGACGAGATGCTCGCGCTCGCGCAGCGGAACGCGCAGGAGGCGGGCGTCACGAACGTGCACTTCCTCAAGGGCGTGATCGAGCAGATCCCGCTGCCGGCGGACTCGGTCGACGTCGTGATCTCGAACTGCGTGATCAACCTCTCGACCGACAAGCCGGCCGTGCTGGCGGAGATTGCGCGCGTGCTCAAGCCGGGTGGCCGCATCGGCATCAGCGACGTCGTTGCAGAAGACAGGCTGGCGGCGGCGGAGCGAGCCGAGCGTGGGAGCTACGTCGGCTGCATTGCCGGCGCGCTCGCGAAGAGCGAGTACGAGGTAGGCCTCGAGGGCGCCGGCTTCGAGCAGATCAGCGTGGACTTCACGCACGAGGTCGCCGACGGCATTCACTCCGCGATCGTGAAGGCCGTGAAGGCCGGCTAGCCGTTCACAGCTTTGTCACCGAATGAAGACGAGTCGTTAACCCATGGCCGTGGTTCGCACCCGGAGACTCCGCACGTGAGCATCGAGCTCGATCCCGTCACGCGGGGGCACCTCGAGCGAGGCGTGGAGGGCCTGGTCGACGAGTTTCGAGGCATCTTCTCGCGGGAGACGATCGACCGTTACGTCCAGGAGTCGCTGCAGGAGCTTCCAGCCGCGCGCTTCAGCGACTTCATTCCTCTGCTCGTCCATCGGTTCGCGCGTGAACGCCTTCGCGCGCTTGGGCAGGCGGAAGGGACGATCGCCAAGGAGGTTCCGGAGGTGCTCTTCGTCTGTGTCCAAAACTCCGGGCGCAGCCAGATGGCCGCCGGCCTCCTGCATCAGCGCGCCGCCGGCCTCGTTCACGTTCGCTCCGCAGGAAGCGATCCGGCGGAGGTCATCAATCCAAACGTCGTCACGGCAATGGGCGAGCTCGGTATCGATCTCTCGCAAGAGTTCCCAAAGCCACTCACCGACGAGGTCGTTCGCGCAGCCGACGCGGTGATCACGATGGGCTGCGGCGACGCCTGCCCGATCTATCCCGGGAAGCGCTACGAGGACTGGGAAGTCACCGACCCGGCCGAAAAGAGCCTTGACGAAGTGCGTGAGATCCGCGACGAGATCGACCGCCGCGTCACCCAGCTCCTGAGCAAGGTGACCGCGGAGCCTGCCGGCGCGACCACGCACTGAGTCGGCAACGGGCGGCTAGGCTATCGGCATGCGAAACGCCTGCGACTGCGGCCCGGACTGCCCATGCGGCCCAGGCTGCGACTGCTAACTACCTATCAGCAGTCCTCGCGCGACATGCCTCGCGCCGTTTCTTGGAGAGCAGAGCGGCTAGCGACTACTGATCGGGGTGAGACGCGTCCGTGAACTCGCGGAACTCGCCGGTGACGAGGTACGCGGTCTGCTCGCCGATGTCGACGGCGTGGTCGCCGATTCGCTCCAGGCAGCGCGAGACGACGATCATCCGCAGGCCCCATTCGCGGACCTCCGCGTCGGGTCGGAGGTCGAGGAGGCGCTCCACGACCCTCCGGTTCGAGCGGTCGATCAGCTCGTCCAGGTCGGGGAGGGTCTCGGCCCCGGCAAGCGTCGCGCTCGGCGAACGACCTCATCGACACCCGGATCATCTCCTCGGCGCGGCTGCCCATCTCCTCGAAGGCCTCGACGAGCGCCGGATCGTTCTCGAGCTCGGCGGTCAGCTTCGTCAGCTTCGAGATCGTCACGCACAGATCGGCCATGCGCTCGAGCCCGAGGTTGATGTGCAAGACGGCGAGAACGAGCCGCAGGTCGACGGCGACGGGCGTCTGCCGAGCGAGGAGCTGCTCGATGCCCTGACCGATCGCGAGGTAGCGGTCGTCGACCTCGTCGTCGAACGCGATCACCTCGTCGGCGAGCTCGGCGTCCTGCTGTTCGAGCGCATTCATGGCACCCCGCAGGGAGCGGAGGACCAGGGCGGCCTCCTCCTGGAGGTGGGCCTCAAGACGATCCAGCTCCTCCTGGAACGGCAGCCTCACACCAGTTGTTCTAGCCAAATCGCCCCGTGACGTAATCCTCGGTCCGCTTGTCCGAGGGTTGGGTGAAGATCTTCGAGGTCGAGTCGTACTCGACGAGGATCCCGATCCGCTCGCCCTCACCTGCGCGCGTCACGCTGAAGAAAGCGGTCATGTCGGCGACGCGTGCGGCTTGCTGCATGTTGTGGGTGACAACGACGATCGTGTAGTCCCGCTTGAGCTCGTGCATCAGGTCCTCGATCCGCGTGGTCGCGATCGGGTCGAGCGCCGAGGCCGGCTCGTCCATCAGCAGCACCTCCGGCTCGACGGCGAGACAGCGCGCGATGCAGAGCCGCTGCTGCTGCCCGCCCGAGAGGCTGAGCGCGCTGGCCTTCAGCCGGTCCTTGACCTCGTCCCAGAGCGCGGCCTGAGTGAGCGCCTTCTCGACCCGATCGTCGAGCGACTTGTTCATCCCGAGCACACGTGGCCCGAAGGCGACGTTGTCGTAGATCGACTTCGGGAACGGGTTCGGCTTCTGGAAGACCATGCCGATCCTCTTGCGCACCTCGACCGAGTCGACCTGGGGGCCGTACAGGTCCTCGCCGTGGTAGAGGATCGTCCCTTCGACCTTGGCAGCGGGAATCAACTCGTTCATGTGGTTGAAGCAACGGATGAACGTGCTCTTGCCGCAGCCCGACGGGCCGATGAACGCCGTCACGAAGTTGCGGTAGACCTGGAGCGAAACGCCCTGGAGCGCCGGGTTGCCGCTGTACGAGACGCCGAGGTCCTTGACATCGAAGACGACCTCCCGGAACTCTTTCGGCGGGAGCTGCTGCTCCCGCTCGGCAAGGTTGACACTCACGTCCGTCATTTTGACTGACAAGGCGTCTACCACCTCCTCTCGAAGCGGTTTCGGATCCAGATTGCGAAGGCGTTCAGGCTCAGGAGGATGATGAGGAGCACGATGATCGCGGAGGCCGCAAGGGTCTTGAACTCCTCCTGGGGCCGAGCAACCCACTGATAGATCTGCACCGGAAGAGCGGTGAAGTCTCCGAACAACGTCGGGTTGAAGGCGACGTAGGTGAGCGCCCCGACGAGGAGCAGCGGCGCTGTTTCTCCGAGCGCTCGTGAAAGGGCGAGGATCGAGCCTGTCGCGATCCCCGGCGTCGCCGCGGGCAGAACCTGCCGCCAGACGACCTGCCACTTCGTCGCGCCCAGCGCGTAGGCGCCCTGCCGGATCGTGTCCGGCACCGCCCGGATCGCCTCACGCGCCGCGATGATCACCGTCGGCAGGACGAGCAGCGTCAGGATCATCCCACCGGCCAGCAGTACACGGCCGAGCCCGAGCCCGCGGACGAGGAAGGCGAGTCCGAGGATCCCGTAGACGATCGACGGGACAGCGGCGAGGTTCTGGATGTTGACCTCGAGCAGGCGGTTGAACCAACGGTCGCGGTTTGCATACTCCTCGAGGTAGATCGCCGTCCCGACTCCCAGGGGCACGGACATCACGATGACGAGGATGCCGAGGTAAATGGTTGCGATGATCGCCGGCTCAGCGCCCGCGATCAGCGGATCGGCAGAGGGCGGCTCGAAGAGCAGCACGGGGTCGACCCAGCGCCAGCCCTTCGCGATGACCTGGACGAGAAGCGCCCCGAGCGTGACGAAGCCAATCCCGAGGGAAACGATCAGGAATCCCTGGAAGACCCGCCCTGCCCACAGGCTCCGCTTCTGGGTCGCTCCGAGGCCTCCTGGAATCGCGCTCATTCGTAGACCTCGCGGTACTTCCGGACGAGCCGAATCGAGACCAGGTTCATGATCAGCGTCAGGACGAAGAGCGTCGCGCCGACGGCGAAGATCGTCTTGTAGGCGGTCGTCCCGGTCGCTACGTCGCCCTGACCGGTAGCGGCGATGAACGCGGTCATGGTCTGCACCGCTTCCAGCGGATTCCACGTCCAGTTCGGCTGGCCGCCCGCAGCGATCAGCACGATCATCGTCTCGCCGACCGCCCGCGAGATCGCGAGTATGAACGACGCGATGATCCCGGAGATCGCCGCCGGGACGACGATTCGGGTGGAGACCTGGAGTCGCGTCGCGCCGAGCGCGTACGCACCGTCACGGAGGTCGCGCGGAACCGCAGACATCGCGTCCTCGGAGACGGAGGCCACGGTCGGTAGCAGCATCACGCCCATCACGAGTCCGGCGCTCAACGCACTGAAGAGGCCTACGGGCAAGCCGAGGTCCTTCAGCAACGGCGACACCAGGGTCAGCGCGAAGTACCCGTAGACGACCGTCGGGATCCCGGCGAGGACCTCGAGTGCCGGCTTGAGGAACTTCCGTGTCCGGGGCCGCGCGTACTCACTCAGGTAGATCGAGGCGCCGAGCCCGAACGGGATGCAGACGAGGCTGGCGCAGACGACGACGAGGAACGTTCCGGCGACGAGCGGAAGCACGCCGAAGAACGACGGCTCGAAGAGGGGCGCCCACTCCGTACCGGTCAAGAAGTCGACGATCGACACATCGCCGAAGAACTCAATCGCCGGCACGAAAAGGGCAACGACGATCCCGACCGTCGTCGCCACCGAGACGAAGGCGCAGAGGGCGAGGAGGATCTTGACGACGTCCTCGCCCCAGCGCCTGCGGGCCGCGCGGAGCCGGAGTGGCTGCGGTACTGCTGCTTCGGGTGTCGCCACTCCGGCTCTGCGTTACTCCTAGTAGTTCTTCCGGTTCTTGATCGCGGTGTTGTACTGCCGCTTGAGCTTTGCGAGCTGCCGCTTCGTGAGCGGGACGAACCGCGCCGAGCGGGAGATTGCCCTCTCGTTGAGCGCGATGTGCCGAATGTAGGCGGCGACGACGTCGCGCTTGAACGACTTCTTCTTCGAATAGATGAAGAGGCCGCGAGAGAGCGGCTTGTAGGCGCGACTCTGCACGCTGGCGTTACTCGGCCTCACGCACCCGCTCCCGCCGTCGATCGCAAGTAGCTTCAGGCGGCTCTGGTTTTCGAGGAAGTACGAGAGCCCGAAGTAGCCCATGCCTCCACGGTCCCCCGCGACGCCCCGCACAGTGACGTTGTCGTCCTCAGAGGCGGTGTAATCGGATCGGCTGCGGCGAGCCGTCCCATTGATCTTCTCGGTGAAGAAGTCGAAGGTCCCGGAGTCGGTTCCTGCGCCGAACAACCTGAGCGGAACATTCGGGAACCCAGAGCGGACCTGGCTCCAGTTGTTGACTGTCGAGCCGCGGTCCCAGATCCTTTTCAGTTCCGCGACCGTGAGGCAGTTCACCCACGTGGCCTGCCTGTTCACGACGAGCGAAAGGCCGTCATTCGCGACGAGGAACTGGATGTAGCCGATTCGGGCGTCGTGGCACCGCTGCGCCTCGTTCAGCCTGATCGGCCGTGACGCATTCGCGAGGTCGATCTCGTTCTTGCAGAATCGCTCGAAGCCTCCGCCTGTGCCCGAGATCCCGACTGTGACGCGGGTGCCCGGGTACTTCCTCTGGAAGCCCTCGGCTGCGGCAACGGCGAATGGCCCGACCGTACTCGAGCCGTCCGCGGTGACCGTCCCGCGAATTGCCTGCGCGCCGGCGACGGCGGCGGCAACGGACGCGAGTGCGACCGCCGCGACCCCACCTCCGACAAGCAAAAGCTTGCGAATCTCTCTCATTTTCCTCCCCTTCGTTGCATGTCCGCAGGCTGCTGTTGGAGCAGCAGCCCAGTCTCGGAAGTGGGACGCCTGGCGTGGGTAGAAAGTATGTGAATGTTTGGCCGCGATCTGGTGAACCAGCTCACTCGACCGCGACCCCTCCGGCATTGAACTCCGTTCGCGACTTTTCGAGCTGTTGCTGCGTCATGGGGACGAACTTCGCGCCGCGTGTGAGAGTCGCCTGGTTGTCCAGCAGAAACGTCAGGAATGGGTCGACTGCGGGCTTCTCGGCGAGGGCGTCCTCGTTCACGTAGACGAAGAGCGGCCTCGCGAGCGGCTTGTATGAGCCGTCCTGGACCGTCTCGACGCTCGGCTGGACGCAGCCGTCGCCGCCGTCGACGCCGAGCGCGGTCACCTTCGCTTTGTTCTCCAGGTAGTAAGAAAGCCCGAAGTAGCCGAGGGCGCCCTTCTCGCCGGAGACGCCTTGCACTGTGACGTTGTCGTCCTCGCTCGGCGTGTAGTCGGTGCGACTCGCGCCCTCCTTGCCGACGATCGCCTCCGTGAAGTAATCGAACGTTCCCGAGTCGGTGCCGGCGCCGTAGAGGCTGAGCTTCTCATTGGGGAACGTCGGGTCGATGTCCTTCCAGCTCTTGACCGACGAGTTCGGCTCCCAGATCTTCTTCAGCTGGTCGACGGTCAGGCACTTCGCCCAGGTGTTCTCCTTGTTGACGACGACGGAGATGCCGTCGTTCGCGACCTGGAGCTCGATCAAGCCGACGCGATTCTTCTCACACAGCTGCTTCTCATCATCTTCGATCGGGCGAGAAGCGTTGGAGAGGTCAGTCTCACCGCGGCAGAACCGCTCGAACCCCCCGCCGGTGCCCGAGGTGCCGACGGAGACCTTGACCTTGGGCTCCTGGCGGCGGAAGCGCTCGGCGGCGAACGACAGAAGTGGCGCCACGGTGCTGGAGCCATCGACGCGAATTTTCCCGGTCAGCGTCTCCTCGTCGAAGGCGCCGAGGGGATCCTCCTCGGTCGTCGCCGGCGGCGGCGCAGAGCTCGGCCGCGCCCGGCCGCAGGCCGGAAGGAGGAGCAGGCAGAGGCATGTCAGAGCGAGGACTCGCACCAGACTGGATTGTTCGCCGGAAGGCGGTCGTGAGGTGGTCAATTTCTGGTAACGGATTAGTGAACGGCCCTAGCGCTGCGGAAAGCGGGCGGTGATCGTTAGGCCGTGGCCGGGCGTTTGCGTCGCCTCCACCGTGCCGTCGGCTGCGGCGGTGATGTGCTTGACGACCGCGAGTCCCAGACCGGAGCCTCCCGAGCCACGTGCACGGTCGGAGCGGTAGAAGCGCTCGAAGAGCCTCGGCAGATCCTTGTCGGAGACGCCAACGCCGTTGTCGGATGCCTGCAACTGCCTCTCGCCAAGCGTGACCGTGAACGAGGAGCCAGGCCCCGCGTAGCGGATCGCGTTCCGCGCGAGGTTCTCGACAAGCACCGCGAGCATTCGCGGACGCAGGGGCAGCTCGGCTTCGGACGTTCCCTCGACGCTGAGCGTGACGCCGGCGCGGTCCGCCGTCTCGCCAAGCTCGGCGAAGACACGCTCCACGACAGGCAGGGCCCTGGTCGTGCCCAGCGCGACAACGGCGCGGCCTGTCTCGAGCTCGCTCAGGAAGAGCACGTCGTCGATCAGCTCACGGATCTGCTCGACTTCGGTCCGCGCCCGGTCGATCAGTGGCGCGGGATCCTCTCCCGGCAGCGCCGCCGTCTCGAGCAGGGCGAGGAGCCGCGCGAGTGGGGTGCGAAGCTCGTGCGAGACCGAGGCGGTGAAGCCGGCCCTGAGCTCTTCGTACGCAGCGAGCTCGCCGGGCGGGCTCAGGTAGAGGATCGTCTCGGGGTGGCCGTCGACTTCATAGGAGACGCGTACCGGCTCATGCCGCCCCCCGCCCTCGAGGAGCTCGGTAGGCACGAGCCTGCCGTCGTCGATTCCGTCCAGACCCTCTCGAGCTCGCCTGCTGGCGGCGATCACCCGGTCGTCGGCGTCGAGCACGAGCATCAGTTCCCGGCTCTCCTCAACGAGGTTCCGAGCGCGCTCCGCTTCGATGCGCAAGGCTCGATCCTCTTCGCTCGGGACCTCACTGGCTCGAGTGAACGGCCACTTCAGCGTGAACGGCCTCTTCATAATCGCGCCCGAGTATGGCGAAGGTTCTGATCGTCGAGGACGACGAAGTCATCGCCGAGGGGATGGCTCGTCACCTGTCCGAGGCCGGCTTCGAGCCGGTCCGCGTCTCGAACGGCACCCAAGGGCTGGCGCGGCTGCGGTACGAACGCCCCGATGTCTGCATCGTCGACCTGATGCTGCCCGGCACGGACGGCTGGCGTCTGATCGAGAGCGCCCGTAGCGAGGGCATCGGGACGCCGATCGTCGTCGTCTCCGCGCGCGGGACCGAGCACGACCGCGTGCATGCGCTCGAGATCGGGGCCGACGACTACCTCGTCAAGCCGTTCTCGATGAAGGAGCTGGTCGCCCGCGTGCAGGCGAACGCGCGCAGAGGGCCCGCGCGCCGAGCTGGAGAAGCGCGGCGACGCGATCGAGATCGAGGAGCTGCGGGTCGATCCGCGGGAGGTGCAGGCGTTCGTGCACGGGGAGAGCGCCGGACTGACCCCGACGGAGTTCCGTCTCCTCTACGCGCTTGCGCTGGAGCGAGGCCGTGTGGTCACGCGGGACGAGCTCCTTCAGCGCGTGTGGGGCCGCCGCGAGACCCACCGCGACCGGACGGTCGACGTCTTCGTCCGCAAGCTGCGGGAGAAGATCGACCGCAGGTCACAGGACCACAGCTTTATCCAGACGCGCTACGGCGTCGGCTACAAGCTCGAGGCGCAGGAGAAGTGAACGTGCTCTTCGTCTGCGTGCAGAACGCGGGCCGATCGCAGATCGCCGAGGCGCTCTTCCGGCTCGCCGCTGGCGACGAGCACGAGGCGCGCTCGGCCGGTTCGGCGCCCGCCGACCGCGTTCACCCCGAGGTGGTCGAGGTCATGCGTGAGGTGGGCGTCGACCTCGAGGGCCGCGTCCCTCGGGCGCTCGACGTTACGGACGTCGAGTGGGCCGAGCTCGTCGTGACGATGGGCTGCGGCGACGCCTGCCCGGTGCTCCCCGGGAAGCGCTACGTCGATTGGGAGCTCACGGATCCGGCCGGCCTGCCGGCCGACGAGGTCCGCGCGGTGCGCGACGAGATCGATCGGCGGGTGAACGGCGTGGTGAACGACCTCGGTCGAGCTGGTGAAAAAGTGGAGGCCGACCGCTCGGGCGCCTGATCGCACCGCACAATTTGCGGTTCGATGGCCGTCGCCCTCGTCGCCCACCGCCGAACGTCGACGAACGTCGCGCTCGCTGCGTGCTCCGGTGTGGAGGTGCTCTCGCCCGTCCAAGCCCTCCGCACGCTGGCCGAGGGCGACGTCGCCATCGGCCGCCTCGACGTCTCTGAACGGCTCGACGGGATCGAGGCCGGCCTCTGGGAGCTCGCTCGACTCGAAGGATCGGGCGTCCGCGTGCTCAACCGGCCGGGGGCGCTCGTCGCCGCCCACGACAAGCTGGCAACGGCGAGAGCGCTCGCCGCGGCCGGGCGTTCCGCATCCGACGACCGTCCAGGTCACCGCGCCGACGAGCGGGGTGCCGATTCCTCCGCCGGTGGTCGTGAAGCCCCGGTTCGGAAGCTGGGGACGCGAGGTCTACCTCTGCCAGGACGTCGCTGAGCTCCGCGCCTGCCTGGCAGAGCTGTCGGACGCGTCCGTGGTTTCGCACGCATGGCGCGCTCGTCCAGCAGCTCGTGCCGCCGCAGGGGCAGGACTTGCGCCTGGTCGTTGCGGGCGGATCGGTCGTCGGGGCCGTCCGTCGGATCGCCGCGGCCGGTGAGTGGCGCACGAACGTTGCGCTCGGTGCGACCCGCGAGGCGGTCTCGCCCCCACCCGAGGCCTGCGCCCTCGCGCTCGCCGCCGCCCGGGCGATCGAAGGCGACCTCGTCGGCATCGACCTCCTGCACACGCCCGACGGCGGCTTCGTCGTGCTCGAGCTCAACGGCGCGGTCGAGTTCAACCACCAGTACGCGCTGGACGGTGGCGATGTCTTCGCCCGCACGCTCGACGAGCTGCTCCGCGCCGGCGAGCCGGCGGCCGCGGTCGCCTAACCGTTACCGCGCGTTCACCAGCCCGTTGCCCACGGCGCTGAATGCGCGCGGACACTGGCGCCGTCCTGTGGCCGAAAGAGGGGGAAACGAATGAGCAACAGCGACGACGACGACGACGACGACTGACGAGCTTCTCACGCAGCGCCACCGCCGGGCGGCCCCGAGAGGGGCCGCCCGTCGTTCTCCGCTTTTTCCCTGCTCCTTCACCTCTTTGCTTCCCATGCGTCGACTCCGGGCAGCGACGCTTCCGGCATGGAGACGCGGCTGCTCCTCTGCGAGCTCCACGCGCACACGGCGTGGAGCGACGGAGCGCTGACGCTGACCGAGCTCGTCGACGTGTACGGACGGCATGGTTTCGACGTCCTCTGCATCACCGATCACGCGCTTCCCGATGGTGCGCCGCAGCCGCTCCGCCTCGAACGCCGAACGCACGCCGCGTACCTGAGAGCGATCGCGTGCGAGGCCCGGAGAGCGCGGGACCAGTACGGCCTGCTCGTCATCCCGGGCCTCGAGCTCACCTACGACGATCCTGATCCCGACGAGGCGGCGCACGCCCTCGCGATCGGGCTGCGCTCATTCGCCCCGCTCGAGGCCGGGCTGGAGGATGCGCTCCGTGAGACGCGCGGACTCGGCGCCGCGGTCGTGGCGGCGCACCCGCACGGGCGTGACATTGATCCGAAGCCGCGCCGAACGACACGCTGGTTCTGGCGTAACCAGGCTCGCCTCGACGGTCTGGTCGACCGTTTCGAGCTCTTCAACCGGGATCGGACCTTCGGCTGGGTCGCCTCGGCCGGTCTACCGGCAATCGCGGCCGGCGACTTCCACCGGCCCGCGCATCTAATGACCTGGAAGACGCTCTTGCCCTGCCGGAAACAGGAAGACGCAGTCATCGACTATCTGCGCTCGAGCGGCAGGGCGTACGTCGTCCCGTGGGGACTCCGAGAGGAGCTTCGCGGCCGCGAAGCTGCATGATCGTTCACCGGTCCGACACCGGTCGTTCACCACGCGAGTACCCAGCCGCGCAAGACGGAAAGCCAAGATCAGAAGCGATGTCGAACGTGCTGATCATCGAGGACGACGAGGTGATCGGGAAGAGCATGTCGAGCCATCTCGCCGCAGCAGGTTTCGAGCCGACCTGGGTCACGAACGGCGTGGCCGGGCTCGCACGCCTGCGCTACGAGCGGCCCGACGTCTGCGTCGTCGACCTGATGCTCCCCGCCCTCGACGGCTGGGAGCTGATCGAGACGGCCCGAGCCCACGGCATCGGCACCCCGGTGATCGTCGTCAGCGCCAGAGGGAGCGAGCAGGACCGCGTGCAGACGCTCGAGCTCGGCGCCGACGACTACATGGTCAAGCCGTTCTCGATGCGAGAGCTCGTGGCCCGAGTCCGGGCCGCCGCACGGCGCGGCGTGCGCGACCAGCCGCCCGCCCGGGGCAAGGTGCTCGAGTTCGACGGGCTGAGAATCGATCCGATCAGCGTCGAGGCCTACCTCGACGGACGCAGCGCTCAGCTCACGCCGACCGAGTTCCGACTCCTCTACGCCCTGGCGGCCGAGAGCCCACGCGTCGTCACCCGCGAGGAGCTGCTCCAGAAGATCTGGGGCCGTCGGCTCACCCGCCGCGACCGGACGGTCGACGTCTTCGTCCGGAAGCTCCGCGAGAAGATCGACGCGCGCTCGGAGCACTACGCGTTCCTGCACACCCGCTACGGGGTCGGCTACAAGCTCGAGCCGCTGCAGAAGTAATGGCCGGGGTTGCGACCGCGGCCCGGGAAGCCGACCGCCTCTTCAATCGAGAGATCTCTTGGCTGGACTTCAACGCGCGCGTGCTCGAGCTCGCCGAGGACCCGGATCTCCCGCTGCTCGAGCGAGTCAAGTTCTGCGGGATCTACTCCGCGAATCTGGACGAGTTCTTCATGGTCCGAGTCGCCGGCCTGATGGGACAGATCGCCTCGGGCGTAGCCGTGCCGGCGACAGTCGGCCGCACACTCGAGACCCTCTCGGAGATCCGCCAGGTCGTCACCGAGCTGACCGCTCGCCAGACGAAGCTTTGGCGGAGGGAGCTGCGCCCGGCCCTCGAGGAGAACGAGATCGTCGTGGCCAGAGTCGACGATCTCCGTACGGACGAGCTCGAGGAGCTGCAAGAGCTCTACGAGCGGCAGATCTATCCGGTGCTCACGCCGCTCGCGGTCGGTCCGGGTCAGCCGTTCCCCTACATCTCCGGGCTCTCGCTCTCTCTCGGCTTGCTCGTCCGTGACCCCGAGACCGGCGAGGAGCGCTTCGCGCGGGTCAAGGTCCCGGAGCTCCTGCCGCGCTTCCTCAAGATCGGAGATCGGGCGATGTACGTGCCGGTCGAGCAGGTCATCGCTCATTTCCTCCCCTCGCTCTTCCCGCAGATGGAGATTTCGGAATGCGCCGCGTTCCGCGTTACACGCGATGCCGACTTCGAGGTCTCCGACGAGGCGGACGACCTGCTCGAAGCGCTCGAGCTGGAGCTCCGCCGGCGGCGGTTCGGCGAAGTCGTGCGCGTCGAGGTCGCCGATTCGATGTCCGACCAGATGCGCGCGCGGTTGCTCGGCGGCGTCGGAGCCGACGTGGATCAGCTCTATTCGGTCGGCGGCCTGCTGAAGCTCGCCGACTTGGGTGAGTTGGCGTCGATCGACCGCCCGGACCTCAAGGACGAACCGTGGAGAGCGGTGACGCAGCAGCGCATCGCGGACTTCGACCTCCGCGGCGCAGTTCTTCGACGAGATCAGACGTGCCGATCTCCTCGTCCACCATCCGTACGAGTCGTTCGCGACGAGCTTCGAGGCGTTCGTCCGCGGCGCCGCAACCGACCCGGATGTTCTCGGGCTCAAGACGACCGTCTACCGCACGAGCGACGAGACCCCGCTCGTACCGGCACTCGTCGAGGCGGCGGACGAAGGCAAGCAGAGCGTGTGCCTGGTCGAGCTGAAGGCCCGCTTCGACGAGCACCGCAACATCGAGTGGTCCCGAGCGCTCGAGCGCTCGGGCGTCCACGTCGTGTACGGGTTCTCGAACCTGAAGATCCACGCCAAGGCGACACTGATCGTCCGCCGCGAGGGAACCGACCTGCGCCGTTACGTGCACGTCGGAACCGGCAACTACCACGCGCTGAACGCGCGCGTCTACGAAGACTTCGGGCTCTTCACAGCCGACCCGGAGATCGCCGCCGACGTCGCCGACCTCTTCAACTACGTCACCGGCTTCGGGCGACCGCAGCGCTTTCGCAAGCTCCTGGTTGCCCCGTTCGCCCTGCGCTCTCGCTTGATCGACGAGATTCGGTCTGTCGCGCAGGCGGCCGCGGCCGGCAAGAAGGCGGCGATCCGACTCAAGGTGAACGCGCTCAGCGACCAAGCGATCATCGAAGAGCTCTACGAGGCGTCCGGCGCCGGCGCTCAGATCGACATCATCAATCGCGGCGTCTGCGCGCTCCGGCCGGGCCTTCCCGGCATGAGTGAGAACATCCGGGTGCGCAGTGTGCTCGGCCGCTACCTCGAGCACAGCCGCCTCTTCGTCTTCGACAACGGCAAGCGCTCGACGTACCTGCTCGGCAGCGCCGACCTGATGCCGAGGAACCTCGACAACCGGCTCGAGGTCGTCGTCCCGATCGAGGACAGTCGCGCTCAGCAACGGTTGTCCACCGTGTTCGATGCGCTGCTCGCCGACAACGCCCAGGCGTGGGAGCTCCAGCCGGACGGAACGTGGAAGCGGCTCCGACCGAAGAAGGACGAGCGGCCGAAGCCGGCGCAGACCGTCCTCATGCGAAGCACAAGGGCCCGGTTCCGTCCACGGCCGACTCCGGCCCGACAGGATCGCTGATGCCGACCGAAGCCGCTTCCAGAATGGCATCAATGCGAGCAGGCGTGATCGATATCGGCTCGAACACGGTTCGTCTGCTCGTGGCGGCGTCCGGCCGTCGCGGGTTGAACACGATCCTGAGCGAACGCACGCATCTCGGCCTCGCCGCCGAGGTCGAGCGGGACGGAGCGCTGTCCGGGCGGAAGATGGCGCACGCGGCCGAGCTTGCGCGCGGCTACGCGGCGCTCGCCAGGGATTGCGGCGTGCAGACTCTCGAAGTCCTGGTGACGTCGCCCGGCCGTCAGGCCCGGAACGCCGATCGCCTGCGCCGGATGATCGCCGAAGCGTCGGGTGCGCCGGTCCGGCAGCTATCGGCGGAGGATGAGGGGCGGTTGGCGTACGCCGGCGCCGTGGCGGCGTGCCGGTCGGTCCCCAAGAGCGTCGCCGTCTGTGACGTCGGCGGCGGCTCGACCCAGCTCATGGTCGGTACGTCCCACGAGCCGGTGTGGCTGCGATCGCTCGACCTCGGCTCGCTCCGCCTGACCGAGCGGTTCCGCCCGGCCGACCCTCCGGAGCCGGCCGACCTCGCCGAGATCACAGAAGCCGTCCGGGACGCGTTCATCGGCGTCGTGGCGCCGGTTCCCCGTCTCGCGCTCGCGACCGGGGGGACGGCCCGAGCGCTGCGTCGCATCGTCGGTCGCCGTCTGGACGAGGAGGAGCTCCTCGCCGCCCTGTGGCGCCTCAGCATCGAGCCGGCGGCTGCGGTGGCCGACGGCTACGGCATTCCAGCGGAGCGCGCCCGCACGCTTGCGACGGGCGTGATCATCCTGCTCGAGGTCCGTCGCCGGCTCGGCGTCCGGCTCGAGGTCGCACGGGGCGGCGTTCGCGAGGGCGCGATCCTCGGCCTGCTCGCCGAACTGGCTGAGGAAGCGGCCTAGGTCAGCCTAGGTCGCCGGCGTCTCGCCGTCGTAGTAGCCGACCGTGCTCTCGCGGCGGACGAGAACGTGATCCTCTCCTCCACCCGGGACCGGCCAGACGCCGATCTTGTCGCTGTCCGGGTAGACCGCGACTCCGGGATTCATCTTCGTGGAGAACATCAGCACCCTGACCGTCTCGTCGGTTCGGTTCGTGACCTTGTGCGCGCCGTCGGGCCCCTCGGGAAAGCACACGACGTCGTTCGGCTTCAGCTCGTCCTCGCCGTCGGGGTGCCGGAGCGTCGGCTGCCCCCGGAGCACGACCACCCACTCCTCGTCCGGGTACTCGTAGTGGTAGGGGCAGATGCTCTGCCCCGGCGGGAGCTCGTAGACGGTGCCGCCGAGCCGGACCGCGTCGATCGACGGGCCGAACCTGGCCATGCCCGCCCGGTAGCCCTCCGGATCGGACTCGTCGTACTCGAGCTCGAGCTCATCGAGGTTCGTGCGCCTCACCGTCGCGCAATCTACCCGGGCGGGGGAAGACGGCCCAATTCGGCCAGCGCCCCGTTCGCAGCCTCCACGACGATCGTCGCCCCCTTCTTCGTCTTGCCGAAGAGCGGATGGATCTCAGGCCCGTGTCCGCACAGCACAGTCGCCGTGCCCGCCACGTCCTCGAACAGCGAGCGCACCTGCGCGCCGTCGGCGCCCTCGGCGAGCGCGTCGACCGGCTCGACCTCTAGCCCGCGGGCGGCGGCGAGCGGCTCGACGCTCTGCACGCAACGGACAAGAGGGCTCGTAAGGATGCGCTCGAGCTCGAACGGCGCCAGCTGTCGGACGAGCTCAGACGCCTGCCGGATCCCTTTCGCGTCGAGTGGACGCAGATCGTCGTGGTCGTCCCAGTTGTCGCGGTGACCGGCCGAGGCATGCCGGATGACGAGGAGCGGCGGGGGCACGGAGCGCAGAACCTCATGGTCGCGGTCGTACGTGAGTGATCCGAAGGCGTCGCGCGGTCGCTCCCAACTGATCTCGTCCACCTCGCTGTGCGGCTCGAAGGCGCCTCCCTCGATGGTCATCGTCCAGTAGCGGACGACCTTCGAACGCCCACGAGCGTCGCGGTACCGCGTACTGGGCAGCTCCTGCCCGAGCACGCAGCGAAAGCCGGTCTCCTCCTCCACCTCGCGCAGTGCCGCGGCCTCGTCCGGCTCGCCCGGTTCGTTCTTGCCCTTGGGGAAGCTCCAGTCGTCGTAGCGCGGACGGTGGACGAGAAGCACCTCATGACCGCCCGGCCCGGCCCGGCGGACGACCCCGCCGCCGGCGCGAACCAGGTCGGGGCTCTCGCTCACCGCCACTCGCTGTCGCCCGCGCGCTCGAGACGTTTCCAGGCCTTCCTCCACGCCCGACGCTCCTCGAGCCGGCGGTTCCGCTGCCGCTCGATCAGCATCCCGGCCGCGAGCGCCGTGCGGCCGGTGCCGCGCAGCCGAGCGACGAGGTCGCGAATTCGCTCCTCGGCGACGACCGCATCCTGATGCTCGCCGAGGATGTCCTGGAGCGCCTTCGCCCGCTGGATGTACCGCCTGCTCCCGCCGGCCGCCTCGGCGGCGTAGCGGGCGCGCTTGACCTTGATTCGGACCTTGTGGAGCTCCTCGTCAGAGGGATCGCTGCCGTCGAGCAGAGCAACCGACTTCGCGAGCCGGCGATGCTCCTTGGTCGCCGCCGAGCGCAGGTTGCCGTTCCCGAGCGCGGGCGGTTGATCGAGCTCGTCCAGAAGCACCCGGTAGCGCTCGGAATCGAGCGCGTCGAGGAGCTCGCGGCGGGCCTTCTGGCGCTCCTCGTCGAGCAGCTCGAGCGCGGCGCCGAACGCCGCCGCCTCCTGCAGGCCCTCGAGCTCGTCGAGCAGGTAGGCGATGAGGACGTCGCGGTCTCGCACCTCCCCGAGTGCGGTCCCGAGCCAGCGGAGCTCCTCGCGAAGGCGCTCCGAGCGTTCGGGATCGTCCGTGTGCGGACGGGCGGAGCGAAGAAGCGAGCGCAGGCGTCTCGTCGCGACGCGTTGCTTGTGCACGGCCTCGGGGTCGACCCCGATCCTGACCTCCGGCTCGTAGCGGACAACCTCGTCCCGCTGGTGGCGTAGTGCGCGTTCGAACGGACGAGCCGGCATCCGCCGCATCGTAGACCTGTGCGTCCCTCCGTCTCGAGTGCTATAGACGTGCGCGATGCGTGGCCGGGTCGGCATCTACACGGCGGCCGGCGCGGCCCTCGCCGCCGCGCTGCTGCTCGCGGTGCTCGGCGTCGGCGAGGTCGACGGAGCCCTCTCGAACTGGCAGGCACTCGTGCTCGGTCTCGTCCAAGGGGCGACCGAGCTCCTCCCGATCTCGTCGTCCGGACACCTGATCCTCGTGCCCTGGGCCGCCGACTGGACGTTTCTCGAGCAGAACGACGAGTTCAACCAGACGTTCGACGTCGCACTGCACCTGGGGACCCTGTTCGCGGTCGTCGGCTACTTCTGGCGCGACCTCGTGCAGTACGTCGTCGCGTGGTTCCACTCCGTGGCACGGCGGTCGATCACGGGTGCGGACGAGCGAATCGCATGGTTCCTCTTCGTCGGGACGATTCCGGCCGTCCTGATCGGCGGCATCGGCGAGTCGTTCATTGCCAAGCACCTCGGTGAGCCCTGGCAGATCGCGATCCTCCTCGCAGTCTTCGCCGGCATCCTTTGGATCGCCGACCAACGGCCGACGCGACGCCACCTGGAGTCGTTGACGATCCGCGACGCGGTGATCATCGGGACCGCGCAGGCAGCGGCGCTCGCTCCCGGCGTGTCGCGGTCCGGGATCACGATCTCGGCCGGACGCTTCCTCGGTCTCGACCGCGACACGGCCGCTCGGGTCTCGTTCCTGCTGCTCGTCCCCGTCACGCTGGGCGCCGTCCTGTTCAAGGGTACGACGGACGTCCTCTTCGGCGACCTGCCCGCCGGCTGGGAGGGGCCGTTCGTCGTCGGCGTCCTGGCGGCGGCCGCGAGCGGGCTCGTCGCGATCGTCTTCCTGCTCGGGTTCGTGCGGCGTCACACCTACACCCCGTTCGTCGTCTACCGCCTGATCGTGGCGGCGATCGTCCTGCTCGTGATCGTCAGCGGCGCCCGCGAAGCGACGTTCTAGGGCGCAGGAGCCGGAGCCACGTCCGTCCGACGGAGGTTCCGAACCTCGTCGATGAGGAGAACTAGCGCCGTCGCGGCGACGATGACGACTGCGGCGCCGACGAGCGTCCGGGTGACGCCAACGCTGTCTGCCACCGGCCCGGCGACGGCCGCGCCGAGCGGGATGAAGACGAACGAGCCGAGGGCGTCGTAGGAGTAGACGCGTGAGAGCTGGTCGGGCGAAATCTGCTGCTGCATCGCAACGTCCCAGAAGACGCCGAAAACCTCGATGCCGAATCCAGCCGTGAAGGCGGCGAGCGCGATCACCACCGTCGGCGCCGGAGGGGCGAGCAGGAGGATCGGCAGTGCCATCGGGAAGATCGCCAGCGTCGCGACCAGCAGCAGCCGGTCCGGCCGATATCGCAGTGTGAACACCCCCCCGAGGATGAAGCCTGCGGCCTGGGCGGCGAGGATGAAGCCCCACGCCGCGGCGCCGCCGAGTTCGTCGTCCGCCACGAGCGGCCCGAGCACGGCCCAGGCGCCGACACCGGCTGCGTTGACGAAGGCGAACTGGATGACGATCCCCCAGAGCCAGGCACGCGAGCGGAACGCGTCCCAACCCTCGCGCAGCTCGCGCAGGAAGTGCCGCTCGGGCATCGTCAGGTCGCGGGGGAGCCGCAGCGCCAGCAGGAAGGCGGCGCCGACGAAGTACGTTGTCGCGTCGAACGCGAGCGCCCAGCCCGACCCGATCGCCGCGACCAGGATTCCGCCCGCCGCGGCACCGCCGATCTGGGTGCCGTTCCGGGTCAAGCGCAGCAGCGCGTTCGCCTCTTGGAGCAGGCGAGCGCTGACGGTCTGCGGCACGATCCCCTGCGCGGCGGGGAAGAAGAAGGAGGTCGCGACGCCCCGGACTACCTGGAGAGCAACCAGGTGCCAGATCTCGGCGACACCCGTGAGGACGAGCACGGCGATCGCGGCCTGCGCACCCCCTGCAATGCAAGTCGGAGACCACCATCACGTGGTGACGCGGCAGCCGGTCGGCCCAGATGCCGCCAACGAGGAGGAAGAAGACCTGCGGGACGAAACCGGCGGCAACGACGAGGCCGAGGTCCGACGCCGACCCGGTCAAGTCAAGAACCGCGAACGCGAGCGCGATCGGCGCGAACGCGGTCCCGAACAGTGAGACCGCACGCCCCAGGAAGAGCAGGCGAAACTCCCGCTCGCCGAGCGGGCTGAGCGCGGCACGCAGCACCGCCTTAACCTAAAAGACGAGGTAGAGCACTTCGCCGACGAGCGCCGGCTTCTCCGCGTCCCTGATCTCGATCTCGACGCCGAGGCGGTAGAGCACGCCTTCACCGCGCCGCTCGCTGCTCAGCAGCCTCGCCTTGAGGCGGACCTGGGAGCCGACGGGGACCGGCGCGGTGAAGCGGATCTTCTCCGTCCCGTAGTTGATGCCCATTCGCACGTCGGAGACGTTCAGCACCTGCGAGACGAAGTACGGCAGCATCGAGAGGCTGAGGTAGCCGTGGGCGACGGTCGTCCCGAACGGGCCCTGAGCGGCCATGTCCGGGTCGACGTGGATCCACTGGTGATCGTGCGTCGCCTCGGCGAACTGGTCGATCTGGCTCTGCTCGATCGTCTCCCAGTTGCTCGTGCCGAGGTCCAGGTCTTCCGCGGACTCGAGCTCGGCGAGCGTCAGCTTGGTCGTCACGCCGGCGCCTCCTCGGGGATCCGCGCGCGCAACGCCTTGCGGTCGAGCTTGCCGACCGGAGTGAGCGGCAGCGAGCCGACGACGTGCACCTCGCGCGGGTATTTGTAGCCGCCGATCCGCTCCTTGCTCCACGCGACGAGCTCGCCCGGAGTCGTCTCCTGGCCAGGTTTCAACTCGACGAACGCAACCACCTCCTCGCCGTGGGCCTCGTCGGAGCGGCCGACGATGCCGGCTGCGGCGACCGCCGGATGCTCCAGCAGCGCCTCCTCGACGTCGCGCGGGAAGACGTTGAAGCCGCCCCGGATGATCAGATCCTTCTTCCGGTCGACGATGTAGAGGTAGCCGTCCGCGTCGAGGTACCCGAGGTCGCCGGTCCGGAGCCAGCCGTCCTCGATCGCCTCCGCCGTCTCGTCGGGCGCGTTCCAGTAGCCGAGCATGACCGAGCGGGAGCGGACGCAGATCTCGCCGACGTCCCCATCGCCGTCGATCCGAACGTCGACCCCCGGAACGGGCTTTCCGACCGAACCGAGCCGTGCCTGGCCCGGCGGCGTCGAGGAAACGAGCGCCGCGGTCTCGGTGAGGCCGTAGCCCTCGCGGATCTCCACCTTCGGCAGGCGGCGGAGGACCTCCTCAGCGGTCTCTGTCGGGAGCGGCGCGCCGCCCGAGACGATGTACCTGAGCTCGGAGAGGTCGTAGCTCTCCACTGGAAGCGCGAGGAGAAGCTGGAGCATTGACGGGACGACGGCGGTGATCTGCGTCCGGTGCTCCTGGGCAAGCTCGAGCCAGCGTTCGGGATCGAACCAGCGCAGCAGTACGGTGGGGTGCTGCTGGACGTTGTGGAGCCCAACGACGGCGACGAGGAGGCCGTAGGCGTGCGACAGCGGGAGCGCGTTGAGCCCGCGGGCGATGCCGGGGATGTGCCCCGACTCGTGGCCGCTCTTGCCGGCCCACCACAGGTTCTCGTGGGAAAGCAGAACGCCCTTGGCCCGGCCGGTGGTCCCGCCCGTATAGAGCAGCGCAGCGGGATCGGATGCGTCGCGCGGGACGATCGGCGCCGGCTCGCCCGACTCGAGCTCCGGGAACTCGTCGGTCGTGACGACCCGGACCCCGTCGGGGACGTTTCCCGCGAGCTCCGGCGTCGCGAGCACGACCTTGGCACCGGAGTCCGAGACGATGTGTTCCAGCTCGGTGGGTGGGAGCAGAAAGATCGCCGGGGTGACGACGCCGCCCGCGCGCCAGACAGCGTTGTAGGCGATCGCGACCTCGGGGCAATTCGCCATCAGGACGACGACTCGATCGCCCGGCTCGACACCGAGCTCACTCAACCCTCGCGCGAGCCGCGTGCCCCGGTCGTGCAGCTCCGCGGAGCGAAGCCACTCGCCTTCGAACCAGAGGGAGTCGTAGTCCCCGAGGCGTTCCTGCGCCTCATCGGCGAGCCGAGCGAGATGCATGTCAGCCAACGCGCATCGACCTGCCTCCGGCCTTGCCCATCATCGCCACCATGCCCTCGGGCGCTGCCCCCTCCGGGAAGCGCTCCCTCAGCTCGGCGAGCAGCGCATCGGCATCCCACCGCTCGTCGGCGGAGAGCAGCTCTCCGGCATCCCACGGGCGAAGGACGTTCACCGATCCGCCCCAGACGAAGAAGCACTGGCCGGTGATGTCCTGCGCCTCGTCGGCGGAGAGGGCGACGACGAGCGGAGCCATGTTTCCGGGATCGAGCGGGTCGAACCCTTCGTCCGGGGGCAGGCAGATCGCCGAACGTCTCCTCGGTCATCCGCGTCCGAGCGTTCGGTGCGATGCAGTTGACGGTGACGCCGTAGCGGTGCAGCTCCTGCGCCGCGATCAGCGTCAGGCCGGCGATCGCCGCCTTGGCAGCGCCGTAGTTCGCCTGGCCGACATTGCCGAAGACACCCGACGGGCTCGACGTCGAGATCACGCGCGCGCGGAGGCTCTCGCCGCTCTTCGACCGCTCGCGCCAGTAGGCCGCCGCGTGCCGCAGCGGCCCGAAGTGGCCCTTGAGGTGGACGGCGATGACGGCGTCCCACTCCTCCTCGGTCATGTTCACGAGCATCCGGTCGCGCAGGATTCCCGCGTTCAGGACGAGGATGTCGAGGGCGCCGTAACGCTCGATCGCACGCTGGATCATGTGCTCGGCGGCACCGAAATCCGAGACGTCGTCGTAGTTGGCGACGGCCTCGCCGCCGGCCGCGACGATCTCGTTCACGACCGACTGGGCAGGCGTCGCGTCGGTCCCCTCGCCCGCGAGCGAGGCGCCGAGATCGTTGACGACGACGCGCGCGCCGGCCTCCGCCAGCGCCAGGGCGTGCCCGCGGCCGATTCCACGGCCGGCGCCTGTCACGATCGCCACTTTGCCCTCGAGAGACGGCATTACGGGAAGATCGTACGACGCATGAGCTACGAAGGCAGCCAGGTACAGAACGCGATCTACGTCTCGGGCGAGTCCCCGTGGCCGATCTCGCCGGAGGAATGGGAGGCTCGGGCGGCCGAGGTGCTCGAGCCGGGGCCGTTCGACTACATCGCCGGCGGCGCGGGCTCGGAGGCGACGATGCGCGCGAACCTCGAGGCGTTCGAGCGGCGGCGGCTCCGGCCGCGGATGCTGACCGGGAACCGCGAGCGCGACGTGTCCGTCGAGGTGCTCGGCACCCGCTCGCCCGCGCCGTTCCTCCTGGCGCCGATCGGCGTGCTCTCGATCGCGCATCCGGACGGGGAGCTCGCCGTCGCGCGGGCGGCGGCGGCAACCGGCATCCCGATGGTGCTCTCGTCGGCGGCGTCGAACTCGATCGAGGACGTGGCCGGCGAGCTGGGCGATTCGCCGCGCTGGTACCAGCTCTACTGGGTCAACGACCGTGAGATCGTCGCCAGCTTCGTCCGGCGCGCCGAGGAGTCCGGCTACGGCGCGATCGTCGTCACGCTCGACACGCTGACCCTCGGCTGGCGCGATCGCGACCTGCGCAAGCCGTACCTGCCGTTCTTGACCGGCGAGGGCTGCGCGCAGTTCTTCTCGGATCCGGTCTTTCGCGGCAAGCTCGAACGTCCGCCCGAGGACGACGTGCTCGCGGCGGCCGCCGCGATGCTGGCGACGTTCCCGAACCTCGCCCTCACGTGGGACGACCTCGCCTGGCTGCGGGGAGAGACCGCGCTGCCGGTGCTGGTCAAGGGCGTGCTCACCGCCGAAGACGCGTTGCGGGCGCGCGAAGCCGGCGTGGACGGCATCGTCGTCTCGAACCACGGCGGGCGCCAGGTCGACGGGAGCGTCGCGGCGCTCGACGCGCTCGTGGAGGTTCGCGAGGCGCTCGGGCCCGACGCCGTCGTCCTGATGGACAGCGGGATCCGCCGCGGCGCGGACGTCCTCAAGGCGCTCGCGCTCGGCGCCGACGCTGTCCTGCTCGGCCGCCCGTACGCCTACGGTCTCGCGGTCGGCGGCCAGGAGGGCGTCGAGACCGTCATCCGGCACCTGCAGGCAGAGACCGACATCACCCTTGCGCTCGTGGGCGGAACGCGGGCGCGCGACCTCGACTCGTCATGGATCGCGGCGTCGTCCTGAGCGACCTCGACCGGTACGCCGTCGAGGAGATCGACCTCGACGAGCCCGGTGCGGGCGAAGCGCGGGTGCGAATCGAGGCCACCGGCGTCTGTCACTCCGATCTTCACGTCGTGCGGACCGGCCACAACCATCCGCTGCCCGTGCTGCTCGGACATGAGGGAGCGGGGGTCGTCGAGGCGGTCGGCGAGGGCGTCGAGCACGTCAGCCCCGGCGACGAGGTCGTCATCGGCTGGCGCTCTCCGTGCGGTGAGTGCCGCTGGTGCCTGCGTGGCGCCGAGCACCTTTGTCGAACGCCGCCCATGGCCGTCGGGCGGATGCACACGGGTGACGGCAAGGACCTGATCGGCGTCTTTCGTGCCGGAACCTTCGCCACTCGCAGTGTGCTGCACGGGGCCTCGCTCGTTCGACTACCGGTGGATCTACCGGCGGAGCAGGCCTGCCTGATCGGCTGTGCCGTCGCGACGGGCGTCTGTTCAGTGCTGAAGACGGCTGAGGTGTGGGAGGGCGCCGGCGTCGCCGTGATCGGCTGCGGAGCGGTCGGGCTCTCGGTGATCCAGGGCGCGCGAATTGCGGGCGCAGCGGAGATCCACGCGCTCGATCTGGACGAGCGCAAGCTCGAGGCGGCGCGCAGGTTCGGGGCGACCCATACCGGCGACGCGGAGGCGCGGCGCCTGGACTTCGTCTTCGACGTCGTCGGCCGGCCCGAGACCGTCGCTCAGGGCCTGTCGATGCTCGGCCACGCCGGCACGCTCGTCTACATCGGGCTGCCGCAGCCGGGGTCGGAGGCGACGGTGCCGCTCGAGTCCACGTTCGACCGACGCGTGCGGATCCTCGTCTCGCACGGCGGCGACCACGTCCCGGCCGAGGACTTCCCGCGACTCGCCGAGCTCGCGGTGGACGGCCGGCTCGATCTGGCCGGCATGGTCACGAAGCGGATCGCACTCGACGACGTCGAGCAGGCGTTCGCGGACATGGAGGCGGGCGAGGTCATCCGCTCGGTGGTGGTGCTTTGAAGATTCCCGACATGCCGCCGGTCGCCAAGCTGATCGGGATCGATTTCGTCGAGGGCGGCGACGGCAAGTGCACGATGCGACTCGAGGCCGGGGTGCAGCACTCGAACCCGATGGGAACGATCCACGGCGGGATCATCTGCGACCTCGTCGACGCCGCGATGGGAGTCTCGTTCTTTACGACGCTGAGCGATGGAGAGTCGTTCACGACGCTGGAGCTGAAGATCAACTTCCTGCGCCCCTTCTGGACCGGGACGCTCCTGGCGCACGGGCAGGTGGTCTCGCGTGGCCGGACCGTCGGACTGACCGAGTGTCGAGTCGTCGACGACCAGGACCGCCTGATCGCACATGCAACGAGCACCTGCATGGCCCTCCGAGGCACCGCAGCGCAGGGCCGCTGAGCTCAAGTAACACAGTGTTACTTGAGCCGGTTCGGCGCTCTCTGCAGGCGTTTCGCACTTAGTAACACAGTGTTACTAAGATCGACTCGGCCCTAAGCGTCGGCTCCGAGCACGCGGTCGATCAGCTCTGGGTAGTCGAGGTCCGCCTCGGGATCCCAGGCCATGATGAGGTGGCGGCGCTCGATGAGCTCGGCGCTGTCGGGCTCCGTGGAGCGGAGCGCCTTGACCTGGAGTGACCGCACCAGTTCGTCGAGCTGTCTCCTGACGAAGAGCGCTCCGAACGACGGCTCCGCGACCGAGCGGCGCAGGCGCTGGGCCAGCTCCCCCGAGGCGCCGGACCGCGCCACTGCTAGATCGACCGCATCCAGCCGCTCGAGATCCCGGAGCACCTGCGCGCAGAGCACGTTGTGCGTCCCCTCCCAGCTCTCGAAGACGATCGCGTCCCGCCACAGGCGGGGCAGCGGCGAGAAGTCCTCGATCGTCCCGTTGCCGCCGAGCACCTCGATCCCGCGGCGGACCGCCCGGGTCGCGGCCAGCGAGGTGACCATCTTGTTCGCGTTCACGAGCAGGCGGTGCCAGGCGACATCGTCGTCGCTCGCCGCGCCGTCATCGATCCGAGCTACGAGCTCGGTCAGCTCATGCGTCGACGCGAGGGCCGCGTCGGCCTCGGCCTTCATGACCGCCAGTTGCTCACGGAGCAGCGGGAACTGGACGATCGGCTGACCGAAGGCGGTGCGCTCGCGCGCGAACGAGGCCGCCTCTTCGTACGCGCGCCGCATCAGCCCAGCCGAGCCGACGGCGTTCAGCCAGCGGGAGGTATTGAGCACGCCGACCGCGGTCTTGAAGCCGTCCTCGAGCGGCCCGAGCGCGTACCCGACGGCGCCCTCGAACTCGATCTCGCCGGTCGCGAGCGCCCGCGTTCCTAGCTTGTCCTTCAGCCGCCTGATCCGAAAGCCGCCGCGCTCGCGCGGAACGAGGAAGCAGCCGATGCCGCGTGTGCCCGAGGGTGCGCCGCGCGGACGCGCCGTGACCACGAACTGATCCGCGTCGGCGACCGAGCAGAACCACTTCTCTCCGTGCAGGAGCCACGTCTGGCCGTCGGGGACGGCCTCGACGCGGTTCGCGCCCACGTCCGAGCCCCCGTGGCGCTCGGTGAGGAACTGCGCGCCACGCTGAGCCAGGTCGTAGTCGGTCTCGAGGAGCGGCGGGAGGAAGCGCGCGCGCATGTCGTCGGAGGCTCGGGTCCTGAGCGCCCGGACGAGCCCGGCGGTGCAGACGACCGGGCACGCGTGCCCTCCTTCACCCGCGTGGGAGAGGAGGTAGAAGAGCGACGCCTGCTCGCGCGCCGGCGCCGCCACGATCCCCGACGCCCACACCGCCCGGCCGGCGCGGTGGTACGCCGGATCGAACTCGATCTCTCCGTCGGCGCCGAGCCGGGGCGGATTGCGCTCGGCTTCCGCGACAGCGGGGTCGATCACAGCCCGCACGACCTCGGCGAAGTCATGTGTTACTGCCGGTAGCACTCGATATAGGCTAAGCATCGTGGACCTCCGCGACAGCCCCGACGAAGCCGCATTCCGCGACGGCGTCCGGACCTGGCTCGGGGAGAACCTGCCCGCGGGCGATTCCCGCGAGTGGAGCCGCAAGATCTACGACGCCGGCTACGCGGGACTCACCTGGCCGGAGGAGTACGGCGGCCGCGGCGCGCCGTACAGCCACCAGGCGATCGTGCTGGAAGAGTTCGCGCGGGCCGAGGCGCCGCCGCACATGGGCGTGATCGGGCTCGGGATGGCGGGGCCCACGATCATGGCGCACGGCACCGAGGAGCAGAAGCGCCGCTACCTGCCGAAGATCCTCTCGGCCGAGGACATCTGGTGCCAGGGCTTCTCCGAGCCCGGCGCCGGCTCCGACCTCTCCGCGGTTCGAACGTCGATCGAGGACCGCAACGGCTCGTTCGTCGTCAACGGCCAGAAGGTCTGGTCCTCCTTCGCCCACATTGCCGACCACTGCATCCTCATCGGCCGGAGCGACCCGGACTCTCAGCGGCACGAGGGCCTCACCTACATCATCGTCGACATGAAGGCGCCCGGCGTCGAGGTGCGCCCGCTGCGGCAGATCACCGGCGAGGCCGAGTTCAACGAGATCTTCCTCACCGACGTCGAGTTGCCGCGGGAGAACCTCCTCGGCGAGATCGGCGGGGGCTGGCAAGTGGCGATGACGACGCTCCTGCACGAGCGAGGCACCCTCGGCTTCGCTCTCGGCGGCGCCCTCGAGGCGCAGGTGCAGAAGCTCGTCGCGCTGACCAAGGAGCGCGGCGCCGACGACCCGATCATCCGCGACCGGGTCGCGCAGGAGTGGATCGAGCTCCAGGCGCTCAAGCTGACCAACTACCGCTCGCTCTCGACCCTGATGCAGACCGGGATCCCGGGGCCGGAGGGCTCGGTCTCGAAGCTCCACTGGTCGGAGCAGAACCAGCGGCTGACAAAGCTGGCGATGGAGCTGCTCGAAGGCGAGGACGACGGCTACTGGGGCCACCAACAGCTCCGAAGTCGCGGCAACACGATCGAGGCCGGGACGTCGGAGATCCTGCGAAGCATCATCGCCGAGCGCGTCCTCGGCCTGCCGAGGAGCCGCTAAGCGATGCAGTTCGCGTTCACCGAAGAGCAGGAGCTGCTGCGGCGCGAGGCCCGCGAGGCGCTCCAGAACGGCGGCTGGAGCCGAGAGGAGATCGGCGCCGCCGGCCTTGGCTTCGTCGACCAGGCCGTGCTCTTCGAGGAGGCCGGCCGTGTGGGCGTCGGCGAGTCGCTCTTCGACGAGACCCGGCCTGAGGACGAGCGCCTCGCCGCGCTCGCCAGCGAGGCGGTCGGGATCGGCAAGAAGGCCCTCGAGCTCGCGGTCGAGTACGCGAAGGAGCGCGAGCAGTTCGGGCGCAAGATCGGCGTCTACCAGGCGGTCTCCCACAAGCTGGCCGACACGTTCGTCGAGACGGAGCTCGCACGCTCCCTCGCATACTGGGCCGCCTGGTGCGTGGCCGAGGGAGACGAGCAGGCCCCGATCGCGGCGCGCGGCCGCGAAGTCGTACGCCGCAGATGCGGCCGTCGCGGCGTGTGAGCGCTCGATCCAGGTGCACGGCGGGATCGGCTTCACGTGGGAGCACGTGCTCCACGAGTACTACAAGCGCGCGCTCTGGATCCAGGCCTACGGCGGCCACGCGCGGATCCAGCGCGCCAAGATCGCCGCCTGGCTGCTCGACTGATGCGCACCGCACTCGTGACGGGCGCCTCGTCCGGCATCGGGCAGGCGTGCGCCGTCGCGCTCGTGAGCTCGGGTTGGCGAGTCCTGGCCGGCGTACGCCGCGCCGGCGACGCCCCGGAGGGGACCGAGGAGGTGCTGCTCGACGTCACCGCACCGGAGCAGATCCAGCAGGCGGCCGCTCGTGTCGACGAGCTCGACGGGCTCGTCAACAACGCCGGGATCGCCCTCTCGGCGCCGCTCGAGCTCGTGCCGCCGGAGGAGCTGCGCTATCAGCTCGAGGTCAATCTCGTCGGTCAGGTCGCGGTCACGCAAGCGTTCCTGCCGGCGCTGCGGCGCACCAAGGGCCGAATCGTCTTCGTGGGCTCGATCGCCGGACGCAGCGCGCTCCCGTTCCTCGGCCCGTACGCCGCGTCCAAGCATGCGCTCGAGGCCGTCGCCGATTCGCTTCGCGTGGAGCTTCGACCGTTCGGCATCCACGTGTCGATCGTCGAGCCCGGCACGATCAAGACGAAGATCTGGAGCACGTCGGCGGCGCGCGCGGACAGGCTGTTTGCGAGCATGGACGGACGGCTCACCGAGCTGTACGGCGAGCGGATCGCTGCGTTCAGGCAAATCGCAATGCGGCGAGGCGCCGACGCAGCGCCGGTCGAGAAGGTCGTGAAGGTCGTCGTCGACGCCCTGACCGCGGATCGCCCGAACACCCGGTACCTGGTCGGCCGCGACGCGAGGCTCCGCGCCGGCTTCGAGCGCCTGCCGGACCGGCTCCGCGACCGGATCTACGAACGAGTCCTACTCAAAGGTTAGGAGGAGCGATGGGGTACGCAAAGGGATCGATCGACGAGATGGGCGACGGGCCGGGCTTCCGCAAAGTTCGGCGCGAGCTGGGGGTGACGGCCTTCGGCGTCAATGCCGTCATCTATCCGCCCGGCCAGGACGGCTTCCTCCACTACCACGACGAGCAGGACGAGCTCTACTTCGTCCACCGCGGCCGGGCGTCGTTCGAGGTCGACGGCGACGAGTTCGAGCTCGGGCCCGGCGGCGTCGTCTACGTGGAGTCGACGACCCCGAGGAGAATCAACAATCGGGCCGACGAGGACCTCGTCCTGTTCATCGTCGGCGGCAAGGACGGCTACGTGGCCCGCGACGGGCAGCTCGTCGACGTCGAACGCGACCTGCCGAGACGCCAGGCCTTTACCGCCAGTGAGAAATAGAGGACAGTTCCTGTGGGTCTACCTCGAGGAGGCAACCGGTCGATGAACGGCTTGATGATGGATTACCAGCTCTCCCTTCCCCCGCTCCTGCAGCGCGCGGAGACCTTCTTCGGGGACCGGGAGGTGGTCACGAGGCTCCCTGACAAGAGCTTCCACCGCTACACGTATCGGGACATGGCGGGGCGGGCCAAACAGCTCGCCGTCGCCCTTCAGAAGCTCGGTCTCGAGCGCGGCGACCGCGTCGCGACGCTCTGCTGGAACCACTACCAGCACCTGGAGGCCTACTTCGGGATTCCGTGCGGCGGGTTCGTGCTCCACACGCTGAACCTGCGCCTGCATCCGTCCGATTTGGCCTACGTGGCCGATCACGGCGGCGATCGGGCGGTGATCGTCGACCGCAGCCTGCTGCCGCTACTGGAGCAGTTCCAGGGCGAGACCAAGATCGAGCACGTCATCGTCGTGGAGGACTCCTACGAGGAGCTGCTCGACTCGGCGAGCGCGGACGAGTGGGAGGATCCGCAGCTCGACGAGCGCGAGGCGGCCGCCATGTGCTTTACGAGCGGCACGACCGGGCGCTGCAAGGGGGTCGTCTACTCGCACCGCTCGACGATCCTGCACGCGCTCGGCGTCGCGACGACGTCGCCGCTCGGGTTGCGCGTCGCTCACGGGGACACGCTGCTGCCGGTCGTGCCGATGTTCCACGCAAACGCGTGGGGCTACCCCTACCTCGCGGCCATGCTCGGGACGAAGCTCGTCTTCCCCGGCCCGCACCTCGATCCCGAGAGCCTGCTCGAGGACTTCGTCCAGGAGAAGGTCACCTGGACGGCCGGCGTGCCGACGCTCTGGCTCGGGATGCTGCAGCTGCTCGACGCGAACCCCGGGAAGTGGGACCTGTCTCACATGAAGGGGATGCTCGTCGGCGGCTCCGCCGTGCCGCGATCGATGATCGCCGCCTACAAGGAGCGCCATGGGCTGAGCGTCGTCCAGGGCTGGGGCATGACCGAGACATCGCCGGTCGCCTCCGTCACCGACTTCATCGGCGATCTCCAGGACGCCGATCAGGACACCCAGCTCGACTTCGTCGCGATGGCCGGCGTGCCGCTGCCGTTCGTCGACATCCGCGTTCGGGCCGGCGACGAGGACGTGCCGTGGGACGAGGAGTCGATGGGCGAGCTCGAGGTGCGCGGCCCATGGGTCGCCTCGGGCTACTACGACGACGACACCCAGGCAGACCGCTGGACCGAGGACGGCTGGTTCAAGACCGGCGACATCGTCTCGATGCACCCGCGCGGCTTCATCCAGATCAAGGACCGCTCCAAGGACGTGATCAAGTCCGGCGGCGAGTGGATCTCGTCGGTCGAGCTCGAGAACGCGCTGATGGCGCACCCGGCCGTGGCCGAGGCGGCCGTGATCGCGATCCCGCACGAGAAGTGGGCGGAACGGCCGCTCGCCGTGGTCGTGCTCAAGGAGGGCGAGACGGCCACAGGGGACCAGCTGTGCGAGCACCTGAAGCCGCACTTCGCGAAGTGGTGGCTCCCCGACCGGTTCGAGTTCGTGGACGAGATCCCGAAGACGAGCGTCGGGAAGTTCAAGAAGACGGAGCTGCGAGAGCAGTTCGCGCAGGAGCAGGTCCCGGCGTCTTCGTGAAGGCAGTCGTCCTTCGCGAGACCGGCGGCCCGGAGCAGCTCGAGCTCGCGGAGGTGCCCGACCCGGAGCCCGGCGACGGCGAGGTCGTCGTGCGGGTGCGCGCCGCGGGGGTGAACTTCGCAGACGTCCTCGTCCGGCAGGGCCGGTACCCGCAGGCGCCCGAGCTGCCGACGGTCCCGGGCGCGGAGGTGGCCGGCGAGGTCGACGGCAGACGCGTGATGGCGTTGCCGTCCTCGGGTGGCTACGCCGAGGCCGTGGCGGTCGACGAGCGGCGGGTCGTGCCGCTGCCGGACGGCGCGTCGTTCGAGGAAGGCGCCGGCTTTCTGCTCACGTTCCTCACCGCCTGGATCCCGCTGACGCGCCAGGTGCGGGTCGGAGAAGGCTCGGTCGTGCTGGTGCACGCCGGCTCGGGCGGGGTCGGGTCGGCGGCGATCCAGCTCGCCAAGCATCTCGGCGCGAGCGTGGTGGCGACGGCGAGCACGGACGAGAAGCGGGCGGTGGCGATCGCGCAGGGCGCAGACGAGGCGCTCGGTTACGACGAGTTCGCGGACAAGGTGCGGGCGGACGTCGTGCTGGATCCGGTCGGCGGCGAGATCTTCAAGCAGAGCTTCGGCGTCCTCAATCCGCTCGGGACGGTGGTGGCGCTGGGCTTCGCCGGCGGGTGGTGGGAGCCGATGGATCCGGCGCCGCTCGTCGGCCGCAACCTCGGCCTGCAGGGCTTCTATCTCGGCCGCCTGATGCGCCACAACCCGGCGCTCGTGCAGGAGGCGGTGGGCGAGCTCCTCGAGCTGTGGTCGGCCGGTGCGGTCAAGCCGTTGGTGGGTGCATCGTTCGCGCTCGACCGCGCGGGCGACGCGCATGGTCTGATCGAGTCGAGAGGCCACGTCGGCAAGGTCGTCCTTGTTCCCTAGCACGGCCCTTGTCACCGGGGCGGCCGGCGGGATCGGGCGAGCGATCGTCGAGCAGCTGGAACGGGAGGGCGCCGAGGTGCTGGAGCTCGACCTCGTGACGGGCTTCGACGTCTCGGACCCGACGGCGTGGCAAGCGGTCGACCGGGTCGACCTGGCGTGCCTGAACGCCGGCGTCACGACCAGCACCGCCGAGATCACGGAGCTGACGGCCGAGGAGTACCAGCGCGTCGTCGCGGATCAACGTCGACGGCGTCGTCTACGGCGTGCGACGGCTCGCCCGAGTCATGGGCGAGGGGGACGTGATCGTCGTGACGTCGTCTCTGGCCGGCCTGACCGGCGTGGCGGGCGACCCGATCTACGCGCTGACGAAGCACGCCGTGATCGGACTGGTGCGCTCCGTTGCTCCCCAGCTGATGGAACGCGGGATCCGGATCAACGCGGTCTGTCCGGGCTTCACCGACACCCCGATGGTCGCCGGCGAGTTTCGCGCGTCGCTCGAGCAGGCCAGCTTCCCGCTCTTGCAGTCGGAGGAGGTTGCGGACGCCGCGCTCCGCGCGGCGCGAAGCGAAGGCACCGGCGAGGCCTGGGTCGTCCAGCCGGGCCGGGACCCGGAGCCGTACCGCTTCCGCGGCATCCCGGGCCCACGGGTCCAAGGCGCGGAAGGCGTCGCGCCACCGTTCTAGCCAAGTAACACAGTGTTACTTGGCGCGGAGTTATCCAGGCTTCGCGGGAGCTTCCAGCGCCGCGTTCGCCGCTGCGACCTCGGCCCGGCGGGCCTTCGTCAACTCCTGGACGAAGATCTGGATCGTCGCCGCGAGCGGAACGGCGGTGAGCGCACCGAGGACACCCAGAAGCGCGCCGAAGAGCGTGACGGCGACGATGATGAAGAATCCAGAGAGGTTGACGGCCACTCCCTGGATCTTCGGCGTCAGAACGTTGTTCTCGACCTGCTGGTAGACGAGCAGCACGACGAGCATGATGATTGCCGCGGTGATTCCTTCCTCGGCCCAGAGCACCGGAACGAGGATGACCCCGGCGAGGGTGGCGCCGAGGTTCGGGATCATGTCGAGCAGCCCGGCAATGACCCCCAACGCAAGTGCATAGCTCGACCCGAGCAGCCAGGCCGTGAGCCCTTGCGTCGTTCCGGCGATCGTGGCGATCACGACGACACCGATCGCCCAGCGCGAGATCGAGGTCGTCACGCGCTCCCAAACTCCCAGCCAGCGCTCGTCCTCCCCGGGCATCAGCACGCTCCCCAACGCCCGTTTCAAGTTCGCGATATCGCTGAGCAGGAACATGCAGATGAAGATGACCGTGAAGGCAATGAGGAAGCCGGAGAGGAAGTCGCCCGCGATGCCGAGCACGGCCGAGATCGCGTCCGGCACCGAGGCCGAGATCTTTTCGGCTCCCGCCTGCACGTTCTCGGCAGCCCCACTATCGCCCAGCGAGGAAAGCTCGTCGGACTCCCGCAACTGCTCGACCAATCGCCGGGAGATCCTGGAGAAAGTCTCGGACCGAGCCGACGATCGGCACCAAGAACAACAGAGCGATCACGGTCACCGCGAGGGCGGTGCCGAGCACTGTCACTGCCGCCGCCACCCCGCGCGACATCCCCGTCCTCGCCATCAGGTACCGCACGGGGTACTCGAACACGAGCGCCAGGAAGATCCCGACGAAGACGATCAGGAAGGTGTCGCCGATCGCAGCGAACGCCGCCAGCACACCTAGCGTCGCAGCAACCAACAGCACCGTTCGCATCGGCAGAAGCAGCTCGACGCGCCGTGACTCGCCTGGCTTCAGCCCGCGATTTTCCGGCCTCGGGTCGGTTTCGACAGTCATGGGTGGCGGAGGGCGTTCACTAGTCTGGCGACTCAGTAGAGATCTACTGGAGGCAGGCTCGGTTCCCTTCCAGCAACTATGCCGCGGTTGTGCCGGCTTTCCTCATACCGATGGCATGAATTCGCGAGCTCGTCACGGGTCGAGCAGCTCGAGCGCCTCTTCGACGTCGTAGCCGAGCGCGAGCGCGACCTTCGGGGCGCATTGGACGACTTGCGCGGCGCCCGTCACCGGCGTCACCGCCTCGAGGGTGGCGACGATCTCGTCGCTCGTCGCCCCGGCCGCGAGGGCGAGCGTTACGGCATGCTGGAACGAGGAAGGCGCAGCGTCGACGGCAATCGTTGCCGCGACGCGCACGAGTGCCGCGGTCCTCTCGTCGAGGGCTGACGCCGTGAACGGGCTGCTCTTCGAAAGCGATCGCCTCGAGGAGCGCATCGTCGTGCACGGCGAGCCGACGCAGGTGCTCTTTGTACTCGTCCATGGAGCGCTGGCTCATATCCGACCTGCTGCCGTCGGCCTGCGCCTCATACCTTCCGGGGTGAGATTCGCCCCCGGCGGGTAGATCGAGCCCTCCAGGAACCCGACCTCGATAGCACGCTCGATCGCCTGGCTGCGCGATGAGGCGCCCGAGCTTGCGGTAGATCGAGACCGCTTCGGTCTTGACGGTGTTGCGCGAGAGGAACAGCCTGGTCGCGATCTCCGGGAAGGTGAGATGGGTGGCGAGGTACGGAAGCAGCCGGAGCTCCGCACCCGTCAGGCTCATCGCCCAGGCGCCGGCCGGCCCGGAGGTCGCCGCCACGTGGCCGCGCAGCTCCCGCGCCTCCTCGACGAGGGAGCCCATGTCGCGGGCGGAGCTCGAGCACCCGCTCGGTCTCGGTGAGAATCGTGCGGGCGGCGCCGGCCTCGGCGAGCGCGAGATGGGCGCGCGTGAGCTCGAGCCCGACCTGGATGGTCAGCCAGGGAAGGCCGTGGTCGAGCAGCGGCCGCAGGCGGTGAGCGCGCGCCAGCGCCGCGCGGGCGTCCTCCGTGCCTTCCCTCGTGGAGCGCGACACGTGCGTCGCCACGTGCGCGAGCGCGCTCGACGAGTAGTCGCCGAGGCCCGCCTCGTCGACGAGCGCCTGCGCCGCCCGTGCGCGTTGCGCCTGCCTCGCCCCAGGCTCCCTGCTTGGCCGCGAGGAGCGCGAGCTGTGCGTGCGCGACGTAGACCTCTTCGACGCTGCCGACGGCGAGCCCCGTCTCGACGGCTGCAGTGAGGTCCTCCGTCGCACGATCGGTCGCGCCGAGCAGCGCGTGCGCAACGCCTCGGGCGAGGAGTGCGGTCGGGATCCAGATACTCTCCGGCGGGAGCTGATCCAGCGCCAGATCGGCGTCGGCGAGCGCCTGCTCGACACCGTCCGGCATCATGTGCGCCCGCAGCGTGGCGACCCAGGGCTCGATCGTGGCGCTGCCGTCCGAGAGCGGGATCGCCGAGGTCGCCCCGTCGGCGAGAGCGAGCCAGCGCTCGGCCTCCGTCGGGCCGTCCCGTCAGCGCGCGGACCCAGGCTCCGTAGACGGCGAGCGCCGGATACCGCGCCAGCTCGTCGTCGCCGAACCACCCGAGCCACTCCTCCAAGGTCTCCATGCGGCCGTCGTAGTAGAGCGGCAGGGCGAGGGCGTCGACCAGGCCGGCGACGGTGTCCGTCTCGCCCGCGGCGTGCCCGTAGACGACCGCCGCCTCGGTCAGGTCGTTGGCGATGCACCAGGCCATCGCGCGGCCGTTGAGCGCGGGCACGAGTCCGGCTCGCTGCGCTCGAGCTCGTTGCGCAGCAGCTCGCCGAACAGGTGGTGGTAGCGATACCACTCGCCTCGCCGGTCGAGGGGCACGACGAAGCGGTTCGTACGCTCGAGCGTCTCGAGCGTCTGCGCCGACCCCGTCGTCTGGAGCACGGCGTCGCAAAGACCGCCGGACATGCGATCCAGGACCGAGGTGTACTTGAGGAACTGCGCCTCGGCCGCCGGCAGCCGGGACAGGAGCTCGAGGCGGAAGTACTCGGACACGAACCGGTCGTCGCCGTCGAAGCCCGCGACGCTCGCCGAGCTCGGCGCCCCGGCCTGCAACGACAGCGCCGCGAGGTACAGGCCGGCGGGCCAGCCCTCCGTCCGCTCGGTCAGCTCGGAGAGCTCGCTCGCGTCCAGCTCGACTCCCGCCGCCTCCAGCAGCAGCTCGGCCTCCCGCTCGTCGAGCCGGAGGTCCGCCACGCCGACCTCGTGCACCAGTCCCTGCGCCCGCCAGCGGGCAAGCGGCAGTGCCGGCTCTTCCCGGCTCGCGATCGCGATCTGCGAGCCGGCCGGGACGTACTCGAACAGCGCCGCGAGCACGTCCAGACAGGACGGATTGGCGACGGCGTGCAGATCGTCGAGCACGAGCACCAGCGGGCGCTCGAGCGCAGCCAGTGCGCTCCCGACACGCGGGACGCGCTTCGACCAGGTGGATCCCCCTGGGCCGGACAACGCGTCGAACACCTCGGGCGGGACCGGCTCGACGCGGTGAATCGCGGCCGCGATGTAGCGCAGGAACACCACGGCGTCGTCGTCTCGCCCGTCGAGCGCGACCCACGCGAACGGACGCGGATCGGCCTCGGCCCAGCGCGCAAGAAGCGTCGTCTTGCCGTACCCGGCGGGCGCGACGACGGTCACGAACGGCAGCGCTCGCCGTGCACAGCCGTGCGATCAGGTCCGCCTTCGCCACGGTGCCGGGCCGGGTCAACGGCGCGGCGAGCTTGACCTCCAAGAGGTCGAAAAGAGCTTCCGCGACCGCCGTCATCCCCGATTTCATACCATCGGTATGAGGCGCACGGACGAGGGCACGCCCATACTTGGCCGGAATTCGCAAATGCTCCCCTAACGGCCAGGTAACGAGCGGCTGAGACTTCGATCATAGGAGGTGGTAAGTGACACTTTCAACCGATGACACTTCGTTCCAATCGCGGCGCCTGAGCAGCGTCGAGACCAGCGCATCGGGACGCTGCGGTACGAGTTGGGCTGCCCGACGCCGGAGACGACGCGGAAGCTCTTCGATGAGATGGACTTCCAGCGCGCTGTGCAGGCCTACCTGTGGGGCGTATCCCGGCCGTCTCCTTCGAATCGATCCGGGTCGTGGCCAAGCGCGACCTGGGCATCGACTACAACGATCTGGGGATCGCCGACAACTTCGTCGACCCGAAGTCCGTCTGGCTGACGGCGAACGACACGACGATCTACGCCTTCGTCAACATGGATCTGACCCAGGGGCCGATCGTGATCGAGATCCCACCCGGTGCGATCGTGGGCCTGCTGGACGACTTCTGGCAGCGCTCGCTCGCCGATGTCGGCCTGCCTGGGCCCGACGGGGGCAACGGCGGCAAGTTCCTGCTGCTGCCGCCCGGCTACGACGGCGAGGTTCCTCCGTCCGGCTACTACGTACTTCGGGCAACGATGAACAACCACAACCTCCTGGTCCGCGGCATCATCGTCAACAACGATGTGCCCGACGCCGTGCAGCGCATCCGGAACGTCAAGGTCTACCCGTGGAGCGAGCGCGAAGACCCCAAGCCGAACAAGTTCGTGTCGATCTCGGGCAAGCTGATCGACACGACGCCGCCGGGCGGCATGGAGTACTGGGCGCGACTCAACACGGTCATCGACAACAACCCGGTTCAAGAACACGACCGCTTCTTCATGGCCATGCTCAAGCCGCTGGGCATCGAGAAGGGCAAGCCGTTCGAGCCTGACGCGCGGCAGACGGCCATCCTCGAGGAGGCCGCCGCGCTGGGCGATGCGATGGCACGCAACGTGATGTACGAGAACACCCAGCGCGACCAGCCCGGCCAAGCCGTTCCCGGGCACTCACTGGGACTGGGTGATCCTAGTGAAGCCCAGCCAGGAAACCGAGAACTACAGCCAGCTCGACGAGCGGCTGCAGTACACCTACGGCGCCATCTACCTGTCGCCCGCGATCGGAGTGATGAAAGCCGGTCCCGGGGCAAACTACGTTCAGACCTTCAGGGACAAGGACGGCAACCACTTCGACGGCGGCAGGTCCTACCGCCTGCACGTCCCCGCGAACCCGCCGGCTTCGGCCTTCTGGTCGTTGACGCTGTACGACAGCGCAACGCGTTCGATGGTCCAGAACCCGACGAACGACGCGGCCCGCTCGGGCTACGACGAGCTCAAGACGAACGACGACGGCTCGCTGGACCTGTACTTCGGGCCCGAACGCGACCGGCAGGCCAGGAGAGCAACTGGATCGAGACGGTTCCCGGCAGGGGCTTCTACCTGATGTTCCGCTTCTACAGCCCCACCGCGCCGTTGTTCGACGGCACGTGGACACTGCCGGACGTCGAGCCGATCTGACGCTCATCGGCACTTCTCGAGGTCGAGCGGTGACGTTCCTGCGGCCGCGCGGAGGACTAGATGGCAGCCGCTTTCGGATGGGGCACCCTGGCGGCCTCTTCGCTGGTGATCGGCGCCCTGATCGCGCTCAGCTTCCACATCAGTATGCGCGTGATCGGGCTGATCATGGGCTTCGGAGCAGGCGTGCTGATCAGCGCGGTCGCGTTCGACCTGGTCGAGGAGGCGGTCGAGAAGTCATCCGGTCACGGCTCGGTCGTCGCGGGCATCTTCGCCGGCTGCGGGGTCTTCTTCGGCGGCGACTGGCTGATCGACCGCTTCGGCGGGAGTGAACGCAAGGATGCAGACGGCGACCAGAAGAGCGGCTCCCCGCTCGCAATCGTGCTCGGAACCGTGCTGGACGGGATTCCCGAGTCGATGGTGATCGGCCTGACGATCTTCGAAGGCGGGGCGGTGGGTGCCGCCTTTCTGGCGGCGGTCTTCATCTCCAACCTGCCCGAAGCGATCTCCTCGACCGCGGGGCTCGTCACCGGCGGCTGGCCGAAGGCGCGGATCCTCTGGATGTGGATCGCGATCGCACTGCTCTCGGGGCTCGCCTCGCTGGCCGGCTACGGCCTCTTCCAAGACTCCTCACCGGACACTGTCGCCTTAGTGCTCGCCTTCGCGGCCGGTGCGATCCTCACCATGCTCGCGGACACGATGATGCCCGAGGCGTTCGAGCAAGGCGGCAAGCTGGTCGGGGTCGTGACGACGCTCGGCTTCGCGTTCGCGTTCGCGATCCATACGCTCGATTGACGTTCGCCGGCGCGTTTTCATGCGATCGGTATGAAGTAGAGAGGGCTCGCCTACGCCCATCATCGGTAACGGCAATCTCACATTGGGGATCCGCCGGGAGGTGTTCGATGACCGTTAGCACCGACACTGTTTCCAGCGACACGCTTGGCTCGACCGCGACGCCCGACAAGGTCGAAAGTCGGCTCGGAACGTTGGAGTTCAACGACGGCGCGCCGTCGGAGGCGACGGCCGCAGCTGCTGTACGACCATCTCGACTTCATCCACGGGCGTCGAGGCTTTCATGGGTGCGCTGCCGGGTGCATCGCTCGCGGCCGTACGCCGCGGGTACCTCTCGATCGGGTATCGAGGACAACTCCGTTCTCGTTCTTCCCGGAGCTAATGGATTCGGCGTCGGTGTTCCTGACCGCGAACTGCGACACGGTCTACTTCTGGGGGTTCCTCGACTTGCTCGGACGGCCCGATGGTGATCGACGTGCCGTCGATCGAGGCGCCGTCGGGGTCCTCGGCGATGATCGACGACATGTGGTTCCGGTGGGTCACGGACTTCGGCCTGTCCTGGTCCGGATCGCGGCGAGGGCGGTCGCTATCTCTTGGTGGGGCCAGACTACGACGGGCCGCTGCCTGACAGCGGCTTCCACGTCTCGCACGTTCGCACGACACGCGCGACCGTGATCGGCCGGGCATTCATGATCGACAACGATCCCACGGTCCCGGCCGAAGTGATCCGGACCGGCTTTCGGGTCTCTCCCTACGTCCCGGGTGCACAAGGGACCGCGGTCGGCGACGCTTTCTCGCCGGTGAAGCGCCGTTAGGGGCAGTGACTCCGGCGCCGGAGACGCGTTTCGTCGACGCGACGGCCAAGTCGTTCAACACCGTTTACCCGAACGACTTCGGTTTCTGGGAGCTGGTGAACGAGCTCGTGCAGCAGGAACCGCCGGACGCGAGCGATCCGGACCTGCTCGGCCTGCTGGCCTCCGTCGGGATCGTTCACGGCAAGCCGTTCGAGCCCGACGCGCGAATGCGCAAGATCCTCGAGGAGGCGGTCGAGGTCGGCAACGCCACCGCCCGTACCGTCACGTTCGCGGCACGACCCGAGGAGGGCTTCGCCGTACTACCCGGACTCGGCGTGGGAGAGCGCGCTCTTCGTCGGCGGCTACGAGTTCCTCGACTCCGCCGCCGCAGATCACCGCGGAGGGCGTCGTCGCGGCCGCGACCGACGGCGCCCGCAAGCTCAGTTCCCGCACCAACTTCTTCTACATGGCCACCGGGATCACACCGGCGATGTGCATGCGCCTCACCGGCATCGGCTCGCAATACATCATACGCGATGCGCGACAGCGAAGGCGAGTACCTCGACGGCGCACGCGACTACCGCCTCACGCTCCCGCCCGACATTCCCGAGAGCCGGTTCTGGTCGGTCATCCTCTACGACCGCCAGACACGCTCCATGCTGCAGAACGGATCAACACTTCCCTCGCATCGGCAGCCAGTCCGGCACGGTCGAGACGAACCCCGACGGCTCGACCGACATCTACTTCGGGCCGACAGCTCCCAGCGGCAAGGAGTCCAACTGGCTCCAGACGACTCCCGGCAAGGGCTGGTGGACGATCCTTCGCCTCTACAACCCGCTGCAGCCGTTCTTCGACAAGAGCTGGCGTCCGAGCGAGATCGAGGAGGTGACCTAGACAACCAGCTACTCCTCGTCCTGAGAACGAACGTCGAACGAAAGGAAAGAACCATGGCTGAATCGACCACCGACACCCCAGTCCTCGACCTGCTCGCAAGCATGACTGCGGACTCGCTCGAGGCATCGAGTCTCGATCCACAGTCACTCATGCTCGTTCGCATCGCTGCGCTCGCCGCAGTCGATGCCCCACCGGCCTCGTACCTGCTGAACCTCGAAGCGGCAGGCGAGGTCGGTCTCGACGCCGAGCAGGTCCGCGGTGTCCTTGCCGCGATCGCACCGATCGTCGGCACAGCTCGAGTCGCGTCCGCGACGGGCAAGATCGTCCGGGCGCTCGGCGTCGCGATTGAGGCCGCGGAGCTCGAGGAGGAAGACGAGCAATAAACCGGCCGGCCGGCAGCCGCCCTTCGTCTGAGGGGCGGCTGCCGTAGCCGCTCGCACTTAAGTGCGTCGCACCCATCTAAGGAGGTAAGAATTGCTCTGGTACATCTTGTTCGCAGTTATCTGGATCGCCATCGCGTTCTGGCCGGCCCGCGTCGCCGCACGGAAGGGGCACAGCTTCTTCCTCTACTTCCTGTTCAGCCTGGTGTTCTTCCCCCTGGCGCTGCTCGTTGCCTACATGGTCGACGACCGGCGCCTCGCTCCAGCCTGATGAGCAATGGATCGAGGGAGCCGGATCCAGCGGTTCCCTCGATCCGGAGTAGCGCTGTGCCCAGCGAGGAGGGGATTGGATGACTTGGGCCAGGCGGTTCCGTCTGCGCGAAGGCCTGCTCGAAAGCCTCTGGGTCATCCCTCTGGTGGGAGCCGTGCTCGGTGGGATTCTCGGCATCTTCGTCTCGCTCGCCGACGAGCACTTCGGGTCGCCGTCTCAGTGGCAGTACTCCCCGTCGACCGCCAGCACGGTCCTGTCCTCGATCATCGGCGCAACGGCTGCGCTCACCGGCTTCGTCGTCACCGTGACCGTTCTCGTGGTGCAGATGGCGACCGGGACGTTCTCGGCCCGCATCATGCGCCTCTGGTACCGCGACTACATGCTGAAGGCGACGCTGGCGGTTCTCGTTGGCACCCTCACGTTCTCGTTCTCGGTGCTCCAGTGGATAGACGACGAGTTCGTCCCGGACCTCGGCGTGACGCTGTCCGGATTATTGGTCTCGCTGTGCCTGCTGTTCTTCATCGTCTTCTTCGATCGCTACATCCGTCGGCTGAGACCGGCGGCCGTCGCCGCGGATGTCGCAAGCGCGGCTCGCTCGATGTTCGCGCAGGCCGTGCGCATCGCCGATCGGCCGGACATCCGCTGGGAGCACGGGACGACCCGCGCGGATCCAACACTCGTCGTCCGAGCCGACCGCGCCGGGGCGATCCAGGCCGTCGATCCCGACAGTCTCGTCAAGTGGGCTCGCGCCCGTGGCGCCGAGCTCGTCCTGCCGCACCCGGTAGGCGACTTCGTCCAATCGGGTGAAGTGCTGGTCCGGGTCTACGGAGGGGAGTTCGGCGATCGTGCCGCACAGGAGCTCGAGGGAATGATCGCGCTCGGCGACGAGCGCACGTTCGCGCAGGATCCTGCGTTCGCGGTACGGATCATGGTCGACATGGCAAACAGAGCGCTCTCACCCGCGGTGAACGATCCCACGACCGCCGTGCAGGTCCTGGACCACATCGGAGACGTCCTGGGCCTCATCGGGAGGACCGATCTCGAGAAGCGTACGAAGCCGGCAAGCGCCGACACGCCGGCCGCGGTCGTCATGGCAACGACCCACTGGGAGGAGTTCTTGACGCTCGGAGTCACTGAGATCCGCGAGTACGGCGCAACCTCGATGCAGATCATGCGACGACTCCGCGCACTACTCGAGGAGCTACACGAGACGGTCCGGCCCGAGCACCGAGCAGCGGTCGAAGAAGAGCTTCGCCGTCTCGATGCCACCGTTGACGACGGCTGGCGCGACTCGGTCGACCTCGATCGCGCGAGCCGCGCCGACCGCCAGGGGATCGGTGGCTTGGCGCACGGCTCGAAGAACGTGTGAGGTGCGGCCACCGGTGGTCCGAGACGACTCGTCGTTACGTCGTCCCGTCGTCTTCGGCCCGATCTCGCTTGCTGACGAGCTCGTCGTGGAGCGAGCTGTTCAGCACGGGTGCGGTGACGATGAGGAACGCGACCACATACATGAAGAAGAGGAACGTCGCTGTGGCGCCGAGATCGCCGTACAGCGAGGTCGACTTCTCGAGCTTCGGCACGAGGAAGTTCCCAATCAGCTCGTGGAGCACCTGAAATCCGATCGCAACGACGAGCGCTCCGGGCACGAGTGCCTGCCAGGGAGCGTCGCGGTGCGGAAGGTGGAGGGACACCCAGAGCCACAGCCCCGCGAGCGGCGCGAAGGTGACCACGGGGGCGAGGAGGCCCGGCCAGTCGTCACGGACCCACCAGGTGAGTGCGACCGCGGCCATGAACGCAATCGCCATGCCGGTGAAGGCGAGTGACGCCCGAAGCGGCTTGGGCTTCGGAGGGGGCTCCTCCCAGACGAGCGAATGAATGAGCTGCACTGCCTTCGCGCCCGTGAAGCCCGCCCAGAGGAGGAGCGGCACGCCGACCGCCAAGAGCCACCACGACTGGGAGTGTGCGGAGCGCGCGGCGTCGCCGATCGCGTTGGTGACCGCTCCCGGAAGGCCGCCGCCCTCGACTGCCTCCTCGGTGCTGTTCGCGTTGCTGAAGCCGAGGCCGCCTCCGACGACCAGGGCGAACGGCAGCAACCACAGGAAGATCCGATAGGCGAGGCCCCCGGCCAGAACACTCGCCGCCACACGCCGGTTTCGTTCCGCCGCCCGGACGGGGACCGCGAGCGCCACGTGCCGTGCACTCGCGCCCTTGGCACCCGCCATCGCAGCTTTGAGCCTGCCGCCGCGTCCGCTGTCGCCGGTGTCTGGAGCCTCGATGTCGCTCATCGCCTCTTCCTTCGACGTTCTCATGTCCTCACGTAGCGGCCAATTTGGGACTATGGGCGCGGAGGCACCGATCGTCCTCATACCGATGGCATGAACTCTTGGCTCGCTCCACCGCAGGACTGACACCGGCGAGCGCGAAGCGCACCGAGATGTCAGAGACGAGGCTCGAGCGGCGGCTCGTCCGGGCGGTGGACCGCGCCACCACACCGCGTGGGGCCGCCGTCGTGATCGCCGCTACGACGATTGTGATCACCTTCGTGGCCGGCATCCTGATGACGGTGGTCGACCGCGAGAACTTTCCGTCGATCGGATCAGGGCTCTGGTGGGCCGTCCAGACGACGACGACGGTCGGGTACGGCGACAACGTTCCGACGACTGTGGTCGGACGGCTCCTCGCCGCGCTCGTCATGTTCTTCGGGATCGGCTTCATCACGGTCATCACCGCCGCGATCACGAGCACGTTCGTCACGCGCTCACGCCTCGAGCAGAAGCGCTCGGATGCCGAGACGCCGACGGCCGAGCAGTTCCGTCAGTTGGACAGTCGGCTCGAACGAATCGAAGCCGCCGTTACCCGTTCCTCGTAGCCCAGGTCAGGTCGCCACCTCGGTGGCTGCCCCGCTGCTCCGTCAGTCGAGCATCTTTTGCATCGTCGGCTGGGCTCGGTCGGCCACCAGTTTGAAGAACCCTCTCGCCCGAAGGCGGCCCACGGCGTTGGCGGCGATCACGACGAACGGCACGGCCAGGATGAGGCCGACGATGCCGAAGAGGAAGCCGCCCAGCGCGGTGACCACGAGCACGATCAGCGGGTGGATGTCGAGTGTGCGGCCCATCACCCTGGGCTCCACGAAGTTCTCCAGCAACAGGTTGGCGGCGAGCACGATCACGAGCATTGCTGCAGCCACCTCGAGCCCGCCGTCGCCCCAGGCAACGAATACCGCCAGCCCGCCGCCGAGGAAGGCGCCGATGTACGGGATGTAGCCGCCGATGAAGTTCGCCACCACGATGGTGAACACGAGCGGAAGGCCAAGCAACAGAGCGGCGAGACCGACGACCACCGCCACGATGGCCGACATCGCGGTGCGGCCCCGCCCGTAGTCTCGGAGGATCCGGCACGCGTCAGTGATGAAGGTGTTGACTTCCTCCCGAATCGAGGGGTCGATCTGCGCGACGATGGAGCGCCGGAAACGGGTGCCGTCCTTCAGCAGGTAGTACATGATCAGCGCGCCGAGGATGAGGCCGCCGGCCAGGCCGACCAGAGCCTCGACGCCGGAGACCACTTTGGTGATGAAGCCCTCGGCGACCGCCGGTGTGACGTCTTCTCGGCCGCCGCCCGCGCTTCGTCCAACGTGGCCTGATCGACATTGAGCTCGGCGCTCGCGTTGGCTAGCGCGGCATCGACCGAGGCACCGATCTCATCTCTCTGAGCGATGATGCCCCGCGCGGTCGCGACCAGGACGACGGTCATCAAGGCGATCAGCCCGAGGACGACCAAGCCGGCGGCGAGGGTGGGCTTGAGGCCGCGGCGTTCGAGCTTCCGGACCAGGGGTTTGAAGACCACGGCGAGAACGGCCGCGAACAGCAGCGGGAGCACGATCTCGCTCACCGCAGCCAATGCGACGACCACGATCATCGTCGCCACCACGAACCCCACGAAGCTCCAAGCCCAGACTCCGAGTTTGGGAACCGAGCTCACGTCATTCATCGCGATCATCTCGGATGCGACTGAGCTCTGCTCTCGTCCCGCTGGGCTCGCCGTTGCTCACGGCGGTCTCGGGCTGGCCGTCCGATCGACCGCCGTCGGCCTCGGCCGCGTCCGCTCCGGCCTGGAGAGCCTGCCGCCAACGCGGACAGGATGCCGTGCACGCTCGCCGCACCGAGGATCGGGCCCGGCGGCAGCTCGAGACGCGCCGGATGGAGGATGAACGGACGCGTCTGGAACCCACCGATGCCGCCGTGGAACGAGATCAGCTCCTCGAAGGCGCAGCCCTCGTCGAGATCCGGGTCGTAGAAGCTGCCGACCATGATGTCGGCGACGTGCGCGAAGCCGTCGGTCCTGAGCAGGTGCTGCGGGGCGTGCGGCGAGAACGTCGCCAGGGGGTCGTCGCCCTCGATGCGCTCGTCCGTGAGGTAGTGGACGCCGCTGGCGCCGAGCGCGACCGCCCCATGCTCGGACGAGCGTACGAGCAGCCAACCGACGTGGGGGTGCGCACGGAGGGCGGGCAGAAGCTCCGGGTGCCGCGCGTCGATCTCCTCGAGCGTCAGCCGGCGGCGTTCCTCCATCAGGTAGACGAGGCCCAGGTTGCCCGAGCCGAGCACGACGACGTCCCGGTCGGAGACGTCGTTCTTGGCCGGCTTCGACTTCTTCCCCGTCGCCTCGCCGAAGGCGTTGCCGACCATGGAGCTCTGCTCGTCGCCGCCGGAAATGCCCGCCACACCGCCTTGCGAGAGCGAGCGCTCGACCAGCTCGTCGAGGCCGTACCCGTTGCGCTGCTTGAACGTCGCACCCTGCGTCTGCCCGTGATCGGAGAGGACGACGATCTCGTACGGCCGGGGCGCGTAGCGGCGAGCTCGATCGATCTCCGCGAAGTGATCGTCGAGCTTGCGCAGGGCCTCGAGCGTGTCGGCGCGCTCGAGGCCTGAGTGGTGCGCCACCTCGTCGTAGCTCGAGAAGGTCGCGTAGACGGCAGGTCGCCCGCGCATCATGTCCGTGAGAACGCCCGAGACGATCAGGTCGCGCACGAAGACGCAGAGCGCTCCCCTCATCAACGGGTAGATGCCGCCACGGTGGCCGCGCGGATGGACGTCCCGGCGGATTGCGCGCAGTGCCGCGGTCCACTCGAGTATGACCTCCCATCCGAAGAGGACGAGCGTGCGCGTCACGTTGTCGCCGTTGGCGAGAAACGCCCGATAGCCCGGATTGGACTTCTTCTCCGCTTCCATCCGGCTGACGGTGAGGATCACCTCGTCCGCCTCGCCGGAGAGCAGGTTTCCGCGGCTGGCGCCGCCGTCGACGAGCAGGCCGATCCCGGTCGAATGCCGCCGCTCGATCTCGGCGCAGTCCGGCGGCGCCGAGCACGTCATCAGCGTTGCGGTCTCCTTCTCGACCCAGCGGAACGCGGAGATGTCCTCGTTCGATCCCAGCAGGATCCCCGCCTGGCTGGCACCCGTCTGCGAGGAGAGATCGGTCTCCCACTCCGCCAGCTGGTGCGTCCCGTCGGCGAGCCAGCGGGCCATGGTCGGGGCGTTGCCGTCGCGCATCGCCCGCCGTAGCACGGGCAGTGCAAGCCCGTCGATCTCGAGGTAGATGATCCCGGGGACGTCGGTGCTGGCGATGATGCCTTGACGCTTCGCGATCCGCTGCGCAGTGCGGATCGAGGACATGTCATCCGTGCCGAGGATGACAGCGAGCACGAGGCTCACTGCGGCCACGACGAGCGAAGCGAGAAGAGCCCAGCCGAAGTTGTCGACCCGGAGTATTCCGTCGGTCAGAGCGTCGGCGATGAGAAGGATGACGGCGTCCGCGACCAGTACAAGCAAGAAGCCGAGGACAAGCATGAGCGGCAATCGCAAGCGCGGCGAGCACCGGCGGGATGACCGCGTTCAGCGCTGCGACGACCGCTGCGACGAGCAGCGCACCCCAGAAGCTGTCGATGTGGACACCCGGGAGAATCCCCGCGGCGACCATCAACGCGACGCCGGTGGCGACCCACGAGACGAGGAGAGGGAACAACCGCAAGCGCGGGCGCTCGGGCTTCCAGGCCGTGGACTGGCCGTACGGCGGGCTCGTGTTGGCTAGTCGTCATGCTTCTCCTCCAGTCGTTGAGTCCCTCCCGATCGTCGCCGCCGCGTCTCGGCTCGACATCATCCAATCGGTGTGAATCCGCCCACCGATGCGGGAATATCACGCTGCGACGAGCAGAGCTTCAGGCGCTGCGGTCGGCGACCTTGACGAGCGCCTTGCCGCGGTTTTCACCGTGCAGCATCCCCATGAACGCGGCGGGGGCGCTCTCGAGCCCTTCGGTCACGTCCTCACGCCACGCGAGCTTCCCTTCCGCGACCCACCGCGCCAGCCGCACCGCCGCCTCGTCGAAGCGGTGCGCGTAGTCGTTGATCAGGAAGCCCTCCATTCGCGCCCGATAGACGATCAGGAGGCCGGGGTGGAAGGTCGGTTCGAGCCGCTCGAGGTTGTACTGGGAGATCTGTCCGCAGATGACGATTCGCGCGCCGATGTTCAGCCGCCGGTGGACGGCTCCCGAGACCTCGCCTCCAACGTTGTCGAAGTAGATGTCGACACCGTCGGAGCACGCCGCCTTCAAAGCCTCGGCGAAGCCTTCGTCCTTGTAGTCGAGCGCGACGTCGTAGCCGTAGAGGTTGCAGTCGGTGCACTTGTCCGGCCCACCCGCGATGCCGACGGTCCGGCAACCCGCTAGCTTCGCGATCTGGCCGACGACCTGGCCGACCGCCCCTGCCGCACCTGACACGACCACCGTGTCCCCGGGCTTCGGCTGCCCCACGTCGAGGAGCCCGAAGTAGGCGGTCATCCCGGTCGCCCCGACCACGTGCAGCGCGAGCGTCGGTGGATCGAGGAACTCGGGGATACGCCGCACAGACCCCGCGCGCGCGACGGCGTACTCCTGCCAGCCCAGCTGCCCGACAACCACGTCGCCGGGCTCGTAACGGCCGTCCTGGCTCTCGACCACTTCGCCGATCGACTGCGACGTGATCACGTCGCCAAGCTCGAGCCCCTTGGCGTACGAGCGCACCTGGCTCATCCGGCCGCGCTGGTACGGGTCGACCGAAACCCAGAGCGTCCGCAGAAGCACTTCCCCCGCATCCGGCGAGCCAACTTCGACCTCGTCGATCGCGAAATCCGAGTCCTTCGGGAACCCGACCGGATGCGCCGCCAGCGTCACCCGCCGGTTGGTCTTCACGAGAACCGCCATACCCCACCCTTCTCGAACTCCCGCAGGATCCGCCGGCTCACGACCATCCGATGAACCTCGTCCGGCCCGTCGTAGATCCGCGCAGCGCGCGCGTTGGAATACATCTCCGCGAGCGGTGTCTCGTCGGTCAGGCCCCGCGCTCCGTGGACCTGGATCGCCCGATCGATGACGTCGTGCAGAGCTCCCGCGGCGTAGTACTTGATCACCGAGACCTCGACCCGGGCCTCGTCGCCCTCGTCGATCTTCCGCGCCGCGTCGAGCGTCATCAGCCGGCAGGCGTGGATCTCCGCCGCCGAGTCCGCGATCCAGTTCTGCACGGTCTGCTTGTCGGCGAGCCGCGAGCCGAACGCCTCTCGCTCAAGTGAGTACGAGCAGAGGAGCTCGAACGCGCGCTGCATCTGGCCGAGCCAGCGCATGACGTGGTGGATCCGCCCCGGCCCGAGGCGCTTCTGGGCGATCCGGAACCCGTCCCCCGGCTCGCCCAGCGTGTTCGCCACCGGCACTCGCACGCCGCGATACCAGACCTCGCAATGGGTCGACCAGCCGCTCCCGGCGTGGCCCATGACGGGGATCGGACGGACGATCTCGACTCCGGGCGTGTCCGCAGGCACGACGATCTGCGACGCGCGCGCATGTGGCTCGGCGTCTGGATCGGTGACCGCCATCACGATGCCGAAGGCCGCGCCGTCGGCGCCCGACGAGAACCACTTGTGCCCGTCGATCACCCAGTCGTCGCCTTCGCGGCGCGCGGTCGTCCGCAGTGTCGTCGGGTCCGACCCCGGCACCTCGGGCTCGGTCATCGAGAAGAACGAGCGGATCTCCCCGGCGACGAGCGGCCGCAGCCAGCGCTCCTTCTGCTCGTCCGTCCCGAACAGGTAGAGGATCTCCGCGTTCCCAGCGTCGGGCGCCTGGCAGCCGAAGACGAGCTGCGCGTAGGACGACCGTCCGATCTCCTCGTTCAGGTACGCGTAGGCGAGGAAGCCCTGGCCGGTGCCGCCTGCGTCGGGCGGGACGTGCGGCGCCCAGAGCCCTTGCTCCTTCGCCTTCGCACGGAGCGACCGGACGAGCTCGGGGTCGTCGGTCCGGAGAGCCGCCTCGTTCGGGTAGACGTGCTCCTCCATGAACGCGCGATAACGAGCGCGCAGCTCAGCAATCTCCTCGGTCGTCGCGAGTTCCGTCACGGCCACCCGGTTAGCATCGCACTTCGTGCGACTCGGCTTCTACATGGGGTACGCGCCGCCCGGGACGAACCCGACGGAGCTGATCGACCTCGCCCGCGAGGCCGAGCGGGTCGGCTACGACTCTGCGTGGGCGGCAGAGGCGTGGGGGACGGACGCCGCGACCGTACTTGCCTGGCTGGCCGCGACGACCACGACGATCAAGGTCGGCTCGGCGATCTTCCAGATCCCCGCGCGGACGCCGACCAACACCGGGATGACGGCGGCGACGCTCGACCTGATGTCCGGCGGGCGCTTCCTGCTCGGGCTCGGCGTTTCCGGCCCGCAGGTGGTCGAGGGCTGGCACGGCGAGCCCTGGGGGAAGCCGCTGGGGAAGATGCGGGAGTACGTGGAGATCGTCCGCGCCGTGTTGAGACGGCAGACGATCGAGCACTCGGGCGAGCACTACGCGATTCCGTATTCGGGCCCGAATGGCACTGGTCTCGGCAAGCCGTTGAAGCTGATGGCTCGGCCGCTCCGCGCCGAGATCCCGATCTATCTCGCCGTCTTCAAGCCGCGGTCGGTCGAGCTCGCCGCCGAGATCGCCGACGGCTGGCTCCCGATCTTCTTCTCGCCCGAGCGCGCCCGCCAGACCTTTCCGGCGCCCTTCGCCCGCGGCAACGGCTTCGACATCGCTCCCGCAGTGCCGGCGCTCGCATCCGACGACGTCGAGTCGGCGCGCGACGCGCTCCGGCCCTACTACGCGCTCTACATCGGCGGCATGGGCGCCCGCGGCGCGAACTTCTACAACGACCTCGTCGCGAGCTACGGGTTCGAGGCCGAGGCGAAGCAGATCCAGGATCTCTTCCTCGACGGCAAGCAGCGCGACGCCGCGGCGGCGGTACCGGATGCGCTGATCGACGAGATGGCGCTGGTCGGGCCGCCCGACCGGATCAAGGACCGGCTCGCGGCCTGGCAGGAGTCGGGCGCGACCACGCTCCTGGTCTCGGCCCGAGACCTGACAACCTTGCGTACCGTGGCGGAGGCGCTCCCATGAATCTCTTCGATCTCTCCGGCAAGACCGCGATCGTCACCGGCGGCGGCAAGGGCATCGGCCGGCAGCTCGCGCAGGGCCTCGCCGAGGCCGGCGCGAACCTGGTCGTCTGCGCCCGTCAGGCCGACCGGTGCGAGCAGGCGGCCGCCGAGCTCGAGCAGCTTGGGGTCCGGGCGCTCGGTCTCGGCTGCGACGTCCGCGACCCGGACCAGGTTCAGGAGGTCGTCGCGAGGACGGTGGCCGACTTCGGCGGCGTCGACATCCTCGTCAACAACGCAGGAACCGTCTGGGGTGGGCCTCCGGAAGACACGCCGCTCGAGGGGTGGCAGAAGGTGGTCGACGTCAACCTGACCGGCGTCTTCCTCTTCTCGCAGGCCGCCGGCCGCCAGATGATCGACGCCGGCGGCGGCACGATCGTGAACATCGCGTCGGTCGCCGGGCTCCGGAGCGGGCCACCCGAGGTCATGAACGCGATCGCCTACAACACGACGAAGGGCGGCGTGATCGCGTTCACCCGAGACCTCGCCGGCAAGTGGGCGCACCACGGGATCCGCGTCAACGCGATCGCGCCCGGCTGGTTCCCTTCGGACATGGCCAACTTCGTCCTCGACCAGTTCGGCGACGAGATCAAGCGCCGGATCCCGCTCGGCCGGTTCGGCGGGCCGGAGGACCTGAAAGGTGCGGTCGTCTTCCTGGCCTCGGAGGCCTCGTCCTACGTGACGGCGCAGACCCTCGTCGTCGACGGAGGCCAATCGGCTTGGTAGAGACCGCCCCGTGGGCGGATGAGCTGGAGACGCGGCTCGGGCGCCGCGTCACGTCGATGCAGTTGCTTCCGGGCGGCGCCTCGAAGGAGGCCTGGGCCGTGGACGCCGACGGCGAACGGCTGCTCGTCAGGCGCGCCCTCGCCGGCGTCATCCACGAGGCCACGCTGTCGCTGGAGAACGAGTTCGAGGTGCTGGAGGCCGCCGCCGAGGCCGGTGTCAAGGTGCCGCAGCCCGTCGCGTACCTGGGCGAGCTCGGCGGGCGCGAGGCGTTCGCGATGGAGCTCGTCGACGGCGAGACGATCGGGCGGCGCATCGTCCGCGACTCACCGCCCGGGCTCGAGACGCAGCTCGCCGACGAGCTGGCGAAGATCCACGCGATCCCGCCGGACCGGCTGCCGTTCCTGCGCTCCGGAGACGTCCTCGAGCGCTTCGAGCACGAGCTCGACTCCGTCGACGAGCCGCACCCGGCGCTCGAGTACGGCCTCTGGTGGCTCCGGGAGCACCGGCCCGAGCCACTCACGGACGTCGTGTCGCACGGCGACTTCCGCCTCGGGAACATCGTCGTCTCGGAGCGCGGTCTCGAGTATGTGCTCGACTGGGAGTTCGCGCACCTCTCCGATCCGCGCGAGGACGTCGCCTGGCCGATCGTTCGCGCGTGGCGGTTCGGCGCGCGACGACCGGCGGCTCGGCGGTATCGGCGAGCTCGGTCCATACCTTGCGCGGTACGCGGAGCTCACCGGGCGGTCGATCTCGGAGGCCGACCTGGACTGGTGGGAGGTGCTCGGCAACGTCAAGTGGGGCACCGGCTGCCTGACGCAGTCCAGGCGACACCTGAACGGTCAGGACCGCAGCGTCGAGTACGCGGTGCTCGGGCGGATGGCGGCCGAAATGGAGTACGAGCTCCTCGACCTGATCGAACGTGCCTGACCGCCCGACCGCGCTCGAGCTGATCGAGGCCGTGACCGAGTTCCTCTCGACGGAGGTGCTGCCCGAGGCGACCGACCACCGCTTCAAGTTCCGCACACTCGTGGCACTGAACGCCCTCGGGATCGCGTACCGGGAGCTCGCGGCCGGCGACGACGTGCTGATGGGCGACGACGAGGCGGCCGCACTCGCGCGCCGGATTCGCGCCGGCGACGTACGCGAGGACGACCACGCGCTCCTGAAGCAGCACGTCGCCGCCAAGCTCCGCATCTCGAACCCCGGCTATCTCGACCGGTACCGGTGACCCGCCGCCGGATCTACCTGATGCGCCACGGCAAGGTGGCCTACTTCGACGAGGGACGCCCGTTGCGTCCCGAGGACGTCCCGTTGACGCAAGAGGGCGAGGAGCAGGCCCGCGCCGCAGCGGCAGTTCTGGAGGGTGTCCGCTTCGATCGCGTGATCACGAGCGGCCTCCCACGCACTGTCGAGACGGCACGGATCGTCGCGCCCGGAGCCGAGCCCGAGTCGTGGCCCGAGCTGCGCGAGATCGAGTCCGGACGCCTCGACGACATCCCAGAGGACGAGCTCGAGCAGGCGTTCTCCTCGGTGTTCAAGGACGTCGTTCCCGAGGAGCGACGCTTCCTCGCCGGCGAGACAGTGGGCTCGCTGCTCGACCGTGTGCTCCCCGCCGTCGAGCGTCTGCTCGCCGACCGCGACTGGGACATCGTGCTCGCCGTGCTCCACGGCGCCGTCAACCGCGCGATCCTCTCCCACGCGCTCACCGGCCGTCGCATGTACCTCGGCAACATCGAGCAGGCGCCGGGCTGCATCAACGTTCTAGACGTCGGCGACGACTGGATCGTGCGCGCTGTGAACACGAACCCCGCCGATCTCGCGCACCGCGAGAGCCGGCTGCGGACGATGGAGGAGCTCTGGGCCGAGTTCAGGGGAGGCTGACGCCGAGGATCGCAGCCTCGACCTCGCGCAGGCGGTCGACGTCGCCCCGGACATCGGCTACCGCGTCGTTGAAAAGGAAGGCTTCGGCGAGCCGCACGATCGCGTAGCCGAGCGTGGCCGGCTCGACCGGCGGGCGGTACGTCCCGGCCCGAACCTCGTCCTCGATCAGTCCGGTGACGATCGCGACCATCCGCGGCTGCACATTCCCGCCGCTCGACGTGAGGATGCGAAGCGCCGTCCCGCGCTCGCGCTGCAGGAACTGGCGCAGCGCCGGAGACTCGGCGAGGCTGCGGTTGAGACGGTCGAACGTGTCGAGCAGCACGGGGCCGCCGCGGCCGCGCGCGCCGGCCCGCGCGGCTTCGACCACCGGCTCGACGGCGCGGATGACGACGTCGCCGATCAGCTCCTCGCGCGATCCGAACCAGCGGTAGATCGTCGTGCGCCCGAGGCCCAGCTCGCCCGCGATCTCCTGGACGTCGACCCGCTGCCCGCGCAGGTAGCGGTAGAGCGCCGCCTCGAGCACGTCCTCGCGGCTGGCGGCGGGCGGACGACCCCGCGGGCGTGGAGCGACGGCCTGCGTCATCGCTTGACCATACCGCGGGATTCGGAACATTCCGTGCGCCGTGTTTTGTTACACGGCCTCAACTCTGTCATGATTGCCGGCGCACTCGGCACAGACGCCTGGGAGGGGGAGAGATGCAGAGAGCACGGTGGTTCCGGCTCGCGGCCTCGGCGATTCTGATGGCGGGCATGCTCGTTGCCTCGCCCGTCGCAGCCGGAGCGAAGGACAAGGCTCCGGACCTCAACCCGATCATCTTCGTCCACGGCGGCGCCGGCTCCGGCGCCCAGTTCGAGTCTCAGAAGATGCGCTTCACGAGCAACGGCTACCCGGCCGACCTGATCACCGTGCTCGAGTACGACTCGACGTTCTCGATCAACACGATGGCCGACGTCCACGCGAAGCTCGACCAGCTCGTCGCGCAGCTCGAGGCAGAGAGCGGACGAGACCAGGTCGACATCCTCGGACACTCCCTCGGTACGACCGTGATGCACGCCTACCTGGCCACGCCCGGCCGCGCCGCCAACGTCGCCCACTACGTCAACATCGACGGCCGGACCTCGACCTCGCCGCCGGGCGGCGTGCCCACGCTGGCGATCTGGGCGGGGCTCGGCGCGCCCGGACGTGCGATTGGCGGAGCGACGAACGTCACGCTCTCAGGCCAGACCCACGTCCAATCTGCGACCTCCGCCGAGGCCTTCGCCGAGATGTACAGCTTCTTCACTGGCAACGACGCCCGCACGACCGGCATCGTCGCAGCCGGCCAGGTGACGATCGCCGGCCGGGCCGTGATCTTTCCCCAGAACACCGGCGTGCCGGATGCGACGCTCGAGCTCTGGCGCGTCAGCGGCCAAAGCGGGCAGAGGAAATTCAAGCGGCCGGAGGCCAGCATCGCCATCGGCGGCGACGGCTCGTGGGGGCCGATCAAGGTCGAACGCGGCAAGCACTACGAGCTCGCGCTCCTGCGGACCGGCGCGCGCACGCACCATTTCTTCTACGAGCCTTTTGGCCGGAGCGATCACCTCCTCCGCCTGCTTACGAGCGTGCCCGGCGGCGGGGTCACCGACGGGCCGCTGATCCCGAAGAGCGACCGGCACGCCCAGCTGACCCTGCTGCGGTACAAGGAGATCTGGGGCGATCAGCCGACCGGCAACGACGTCCTCGAGGTCAACGGCGTGAACGTGTGCACCGCCCTGATCTGCCCGAGGAGCAAGCTGGTGAACAGCGTCCAGCTGGTCGACTGGGGCGGTGACGGAGTCACCGATCTGACCGCCCCGGTCCCGTTCTTCTTCGCGCAGGCCTTCGGCACCGGCGCCGACCTGTTCATGCCGGCAGCCGCGCCACCGGACGGGACGGTGTCGGTCCGGCTGGCCTCGCGGGGCGGCGGGGAGCGAACGGTGAACGTCCCGAACTTCCCTTCGTCCACCGACCGCGTGACGGTGCAGCTGAACGACTTCGAAGGCTTTGAACACGGCTACGACAAGGAGGGGTAGGATGCCGATCCGGCAGATGCGGACACTGCTTATGTGCGGTTGTAGTCGCTCTCGCGCTCGCCGTTCCGGGAGGCGCACTTGCCGCCGTACGGGCGGAGCAGCCGTTCCCGAGCAACCTGTTCACCGAGCTCGACCTCACGCAGGCCACCGCCCTCCGCGTCGACCTGCCGAAGCCGGACTGCGCGACGCGCCCGTCCGACTGCGCCGACATCGACGTCATCAACACGCTGGACGGCTTCAACATCCAGCCGCGGATCTCGATCCCGTTCTCCGGGCCGATCGACGTCAGCACGGTCTCGAGCCAGACCGTGTTCCTCCTCAGCCTCAGCGGCCGGCGGATCGGAATCAACCAGATCGTGTGGGAGCCGGCCGCGAACACGCTCCACGTCGAGAGCGACGAGCAGCTGGCGGCCCGAGCGCCGTACCTCCTGATCGTCACGCGTGGCGTCCACGGGTCAGACGGTCAGGCACTCGACGGGAAGGCTTTCTGGCATGACTTGCTGTTCAGCCGGCCACCGGATGCAGCGGCCAGGCGGTACCGCACCCAGTTGAGCCTCGCCCTCGCCGCGTCGATCTTCGCCGGCGTGAAGCCAAGCCAGGTCGCCGGCGCGAGCCTCTTCACCACCCAGAGCATCGCCGCGATCTCGCGGAAGATCCGCTCGCAGATCCGTGCTTCCTCGCCGGCAGCGCCGAACTTCTCGCTCGGGACTGCAGGCGAGCGCACCGTCTTCCCGCTCGCGTCGGTCGCCTCGATCGACTCGCGGCGGCAGACGGGAACCTCGACGTTCGTGACCACTCCTCTGCCGCTGGCTGCGCTCCAGGTCTTCCCCGGCTCGGTCGGAGCCGTGGCCTTCGGCTCGTACAGCTCGCCGGACTATGAGACCGCGGCGAAGTTCATCCCGGCGGTCGGAACGCGAACGGGAACGCCCGTGCCGCAGGGGACGAACGAGATCGGCTTCACGCTCTTCGTGCCAGCCGGGACGCCGCCGGCCGGCGGCTGGCCGGTCGCGATCTTCGGGCACGGCTTCACCGACTCGAAGAACGGCGCGCCCTGGCCGGTCGCGTCATCGCTCGCCCACTCCGGCATCGCGACGATCGCGATCAACGTCGTCGGCCACGGCGGCGGCGCGCTCGGGACCTACACGGTCAACCAAACGGGAGGAGCGGCACCGGTGACCCTGCCGGCCGGCGGTCGCGGCATCGACCAGAACGGCAACGGGACGATCGATTCCACCGAGGGCGTGAATGCCGCGGCGCCGCAGACGATCATCAGCAACCGCGACGGGCTCCGGCAGACGGTAATCGACCTGATGCAGCTCGTCCGGGTGCTCGAGGGCGGCGTCGACGTCGACGGTGACGGCACGAGCGACCTCCAGCGAGAGCGGATCTACTACGCGGGCCAGTCGTTCGGCGGGATCTACGGGGTGCCGCTGCTCGGGCTCGAGCGCGAGGTCCGCGCCGGCGTGCCGAACGTGCCCGGCGGGCCGATCATCGAGATCGCGCGGCTGTCACCGTCCTTCCGGCCCCTGGTCGGAGGCGGTCTCATCACCCGTGTGCCCTCGCTCTACAACAACCCGACGCCGAACGCGCCGTTCTTCACGAACTTCAACGAGAACATTCCGCTTCGCAACCTGCCGCCCGTCGTCGACACGGTGCCCGGCGCGTCGGCGATTCAAGAGTCATTCGACCGACAGGAGTGGGTGCAGCAAGCCGCCAACCCGGCCGGGTACGCCCCGCTTGTCAGCCGGCCGATCATCCTCCAGTTCGCGCGCGGCGACCAGACGGTGCCGAACCCGACGACGTCGGCGATCATCCGCGCCGGGGACCTCGCCTCGCGGACGACCCTGTACCGCCACGACCTCGCGGTCCAGGCGAACCCGACGCTCGGGCGCAACCCGCACGGGTTCCTGACGAGCATCGGGAGCCTGGCGACGGCGCCCTTCGCGCTCGCCGCGCAGGCCCAGATCGCGACGTTCTTCGCCAGCGACGGCGCAACGACGATCGACCCGGACGGCGCCGGGCCGATGTTCGAGACACCGATGGCCGGCCCACCCCCGGAGGACCTGGCCTTCATTCCGTAGCGATTACGGGCGCAGGCTTTCGAGGCGCTCCCGCACGGCACGCCGCGCCGCGCCGAACACCGCGGGATCACCGAAGAGGTGGAACTGCCAGTCGGCGGCCGCTGCGAACGCGTCGAGCTCGAAGGTGATCTCGCGAGCGCTGAGCGAGTCGTCGAGCTCACCCGCTTGCTGCGCCTGCTCGACTGCGTGCTCCAGGTAGGAGAGCCATGCCCGCAGCAGCTCCTCGATGCGGTCGCGGACCGGGCCGGGTCGATGGCTGAACTCAACGGAGGTGGACGCGAAGAAGCAGCCCCCGGGAAACACTCGACGCTCCATGTAGCCGATCTTGTGGTCGCAAAGTGCCCAGACGCGCGGAAGGCCCTTCGGGGCCGAGCGGGCCGGCGCGATCACGTTGTCGACGACCAGCGAAGCCGCGTGCTCGACTGTGGCGAGCTGAAGCTCCTCCTTGGAGCCGAAATGGGCGAAGAGCCCGCTCTTGCTCATCCCGGTCGCCTCCGCGAGGCGACCGATCGAGAGCGGCTCGAGCCCTTCCTGAGTCGCGAGCGCTGCAGCCGTCGTCAGAATCGAGTGGCGCGTACGATCACCTTTTGTTTTCAGGACGGTCGTCCGCTTTTCGAGAACTGCCATGGCGTCAAGTATAGGGGATGCCTTGACAGAATAGTACGATCGTTCTATTCTTGCCGCCATGGAGATCGACCACCTCACCGTCTTCGTCCGCGACTACGACACGAGCAAGCCGTTCTACGAGGAGGTCCTCGCGCCGCTCGGTCTCGTCTGCCTGCTCGACTGGCCTGACGAGCGTCGCGCGTACTTCGGTCGTACGGGTGAGCCGAGCTCGCTCTGGCTCGTCGAGTCGGAGCTCGCCGGTCGCCTCGAGATCGCACTCCCGGCGCGTGACAACGGCGACGTCCACGCGTTCTACGGCACGGCGATCGCGGCCGGTGCGCGCTCGGACTGGGAGCCCGGCGTCCGCCCGGAGTATCAACCGCGACTATTACTCGGCTCGCGTCCTCGACTTCGACGGGAACTCGCTCGAAGCCGTCTTCCGCGGCGCCGCCGCTCGGGCCGCCGCATAAGCTCCGTACCGTCGTGGAGAACTTGGCGGAGGTCGCGCCGTTGGCCGGGACCCTGGGCATCGAGCTCACGCAGGCCGACCCTGACGAGGTCCGCGGCGGGATGGATTGGGCGCCGGAGCGCTGCACCGCCGGCGGCGTGCTACACGGCGGGGCACTGATGTCCCTTGCGGACACCCTCGGCGGGGTCTGCGCGTTCCTGAACCTGCCGGGCGGCGCCACGACGACTGCGACCGTGGAGTCGAAGACGAACTTCTTTCGAGCGGTCCGCGAAGGTCGCGTGGAAGGCGTGACGCACCCGCTCCACGTCGGTCGCAGCTTCATCGTCGTCCAGACAGATCTGCTCGACTCGAAGCAGCGCCGCGTCGCCCAGGTCACCCAGACGCAAGCAGTCCTGAACTAGTCCGCGATCGCTGCGCGCAGAAAGTCGTAGACGGTCGCGTTGGCGGCCCGCGCGAGCGCGATCGGGAAGGCAGTAAAACCGTGCGTGGACTCGGGCCAGACCCGCAGCTCCGCGTCGTTGCCGGCCGCCTGCCAGCGGGCGGCCATGAACAGCGAGTCGTCGAGCAGCGGGTCGTGCTCGCCGACGGTGAAGAGGGCGGGAGGCAGATCGCGCAGGTTGGCATAGAGCGGCGAGAGGTCGGGATCGCGGAGCTCCGCCTCCTTGCGCTCGCCGATGAAGCTCCGCCCGAACCACCGCATCTCCTCTGACGTGAGGAAGCCGGGGCGCTCTCCGAAGTTCCGGGCGCTGGGAGTCATCGAGAGGTCGAAGGCGCCGTAGACGAGGTTCGCCGCCAGGAAGGCGCCCGTGATGCCGTGGCGGTCGCGGAGCCGGAGCAGCGTCGACACGGAGAGATGACCGCCGGCCGACTCGCCCCCGATCGCAAGCCGGTCGGGCGCGCCGAGCTCCGTCAGGCCGCGATCGAGGAGCCAGAGTGCAGCGTCCTCGCAGTCGTCAGGCGCCGCGGGATAGGGGTGCTCGGGCGCCAGCCGGTAGTCGACGCTGATCGCGCACAGGCCCGTTGCTTCGACGAGCGCCCAGAGCCGATCGTCCTGCTCGTCGCAGCAACCGAACACCCACCCGCCGCCGTGCAGATGGAGATAGACGCCGGTCGCCTCATCCTCCGGGGCGAGGAGGCGCAGACGCAGCTCGCCCGACCGTGCCGGAATCGAGATATCGCGGGCTTGCGGTAGGAACTGAGGCGGCGGCAGCACGCTTCTGCCCTCGCGTCTCGCGCGCCGCGAGTCCTCGGGCGGAACCGTGTGGACCGCAGGCTCCTGCGCGAGCAGCGCCACCAGCCCCTCGGTGAAGACCCTGGACTCTGCGATCGCCGCTTCGTCGAGGTCGACGATCACCGCAGGCGCTCCACGATCATCGCCATCCCCTGGCCGCCGCCGACGCACATCGTCTCGAGCCCGATCGTCCCGTCCAGGGTCTCGAGGTCGTTCAAGAGCGTGCACATGATTCGCGCGCCGGTCATTCCGTAGGGATGGCCGAGCGCGATCGCGCCGCCGTGAGGGTTCAGCTTCTCGCCGAAGGGATCGATCCCGAGCTCGCGGCAGACCGGGAGCACTTGAGCAGCAAAAGCCTCGTTCAGCTCGACGACGTCGACGTCGTCGATCGTCATGCCGGCCTGGTCGAGGACGCGGCGGACGGCGCCGATCGGCCCAACGCCCATGATCTCCGGCTCGACGCCGGACACCGCCGAGGCGACGATCCGCGCCCGCGGCTGGAGCCCGAGCTCGCGCGCTTTTTCGACACTCGTCACGACCACCGCGGCGGCGCCGTCGTTCAGTGGGCACGAGTTGCCGGCGGTCACCTTGCCGCCTGGCTTGAACGCGGGCTCGAGCTCGGCGAGCTTCTCGATCGTCGACCCGCGGCGCGGGCCCGTCGTCGGCCGCGACGCCGTCCCAGGGCGTGAGCTCGCGCGCGAAGAAGCCGCTGTCCTGTGCGGCCACGGCGCGCTCCTGCGAGCGCTGCGCGTAGCGGTCCATGTCCTCGCGCGACACGTCCCAGCGCTCGGCGACGTTCTCCGCGGTCAGCCCCATCGGGATGTAGACGTTGGCGATCGGCGCGTCGTCGCCGAAGAGCTTCGGGTGGAGCTCCTCCGCGTCCTTCGGGTAACCGTCGACCTGGGTGATCGACTCGATGCCCGCGGCGACGAACGCGTCGCCCTCCCCCGCCCTGATCGCGTGGAATGCCATCCGGATCGTCTGCAGCGACGAGGCGCAGAAGCGGTTCACAGTCGTGCCCGGGACGCTCGCCGGCAGGCCTGCCAAAAGCGCGACCCGGCGGGCAAGGTTCATTCCCTGCTTCTCCTGCGGGAACCCACAGCCGACCATCACGTCGACGATGTCGGCGCGGTCGAGCTCGGGCACCTGCCGGAGCGCCGCGTCGACCGCGAAGGCCGCGAGATCGTCGGGGCGCGCGTCGACGAGGGAGCCCTTGCGGGCCCGCCCGATCGGCGTGCGTGTGGCGGAAACGATGACTGCGTCAGACAAAGGCGTTCTCTCCCGTGAGTGCTCTTCCAATGATCAGCTTCTGAATCTGACTCGTTCCCTCATACAGCGTCGTGACGCGGGCATCCCGCAGGTACTTGCCGACCGGGTACTCGTCCACGTAGCCGTAGCCGCCGTGGACCTGGACCGCCGCGTTGGCGGCGCGCACCGCCGCCTCGCTGGCGTAGTACTTGGCGATCGACGACTCCAGGGTATGTCGAACACCCGAGTCTGCGGCGAGCGCGGCGCGCCAGGTCAGCAGCCGTGCGGCATCGGTCTCGACCGCGATCTCCGCGAGCAGCTCCTGAACGAGCTGGAACGACGCGATCGAGCGTCCGAACTGCTGCCGATCCTTCGCGTAGGCAAGCGACGCCTCGAGGCAGCCCTGCGCGATCCCGACGCAGCCCGCGGCGAGCGAGATCCGACCGTTGTCGAGTGCCGAGAGGGCGACCTTCATCCCGCCGCCGACCTCGCCGAGCACGTTCTCGGCCGGAACGCGGACGCCGTCCAGCGTCAGCTCGCCGGTGTCCTGCGCCCTGAGCCCGAGCTTGCCCTTGAGCTGGTGCGCCGAGAAACCCGGCGCATCGGTCGGGACGAGGAAGCACGTGATCGACTCGCCGGTGCGCGCGAAGACGAGCGCCAGCCCGGCCCACGTCCCGAGCGTGATGAAGATCTTCGAGCCTGAGATCGTCCACGCGTCGCCGTCACGCTCGGCCCGCGTCGAGATGCTCCCCGGGTCCGAGCCCGCGCCGGGCTCGGTCAGCGCGTAGCAGCCGAGCGCCTCGCCGGAGGCGAGCTTCGGCAGCCACTCCCGCTGCTGCTCCTCGGTGCCCCAGCGCTTGATCGTCTTGCCGACGAGGCCGACGTTGACGGAGACGATCCCGCGCACCGACGAGTCGGCGCGGCCGAGCTCCTCCATCACGAGGCAGTAGGAGACCGTGTCGAGCTCCCAGCCGGCGAGGAAGCCGATCTCCGCGAGCTTCGCGACGATCCCGCGGTCCATCGTCTCGTCGCGGTCCCAGTCGCGCACGTGCGGCGCGATCTCGCGGTCGACGAACTCGCGCGCCGAGCCGCGGATGAGCTCCTGCTCCGGCGTGAGGGTCAGATCCACGAGTTCGTTCTACAAAAAGCGATGGGGCCGGCGCTGCCGGCCCCATCTGACGTTCGCGACTGGAGGATCTAGCCCCGGCCCTTGTAGAGCTGGCTGATCTCCGTGAAGCTGCCGTTGTTGTAGCGGACGACCTTCCCCTGGTCGAGCGGGAAGGAATCGTTCTTGCCCGTCTTCGTCCTCACGCCCGCCAGCGTGTACGGGTTGACCCAGTTCCGCTTCCGGGCCGCAGCCATCAGCGACGCGCGCGTCGGATTTCGTCCTGCCGCGTAGAGCAGCTTGACGAACTCGGACGCGTTGGCGACCCCGTAGTAGTAGAACGAGTTCCGGATGTCCACGCCGCCCTCGGGGCCGTACTTGGACATGATCCGTCGGAAGGACCGGATCGCCGGATCATTCTTGTACTTCGGGTTCGTGTTGTTCTTCAGGTAGCCCGTGCTGATCGTGCCGTTCAAGTAGTCCTGACCGACCGTTCGGGCGGCGGCGGCCATCACCTGGTCGGTCGCTGCGACCGAGTTGATGATGATCTGCTGCGGCCGATATCCGACTGTCCGTCCCGTCCCGAGCGCGCGGACGGTCGGAGTCCCGGCCGTGGTCAGCAGGACCCACGTGTCGGCACCCGACGCCCTCTGCTGCGAGATCTGGGAGGCGTAGCTCGTGTCCGTGACCTCGTAGCTGCGCTCGTTGACGATCATGCTGGCGGCCCGGCTGCCGAGCCCCTGCTTGATCCCCCGCAGGTAGTCCTTCCCGTAGTCGTCGTTCTGGTAGAAGATCGCGATCCGCGCGTTCGGGCGGTTCTGGCGGATCCACTGTGCGTAGACCCGACCCTCGGCGACGTAGTCGGTCTGCCACCCCATCGTCCACGGGAACGCTTTGTGCTGTGAGCCCCAGTAGCTCGCGCCCGTCGCGATCTGAAGCTGCGGAATCTTCTGCTGGTTCAGATACGGCCGGATCGCGAGGTTGGGCTCGGTGCCCAGCGACCCGTAGATCGCGAAGACCTTGTCCTGGAGCACGAGCTGCCGCGTCAGCTGGACGGTCCTCGCCGGGTTGTACCCGTCGTCGTACGTCTTGAAGATGATCTGACGGCCGTACACGCCACGCTTGCCGTCAGGACCTTTCCGCGCGTTCACGTACCGGAAATAGGTCTCCATCCCTCGTGCGATTGGCGCGTATGACGAGACAGGCCCGCTGAACGGGAAGGTGCCCCCGATCGTGATCGCCCTGCTCGTGACCCCTGGAACTGCCTGGTGGGTCTTCGGTGCCTCCACTCTGGCGAGTGCCGCGGGGAGGCTCACGGTCAGCGCCGCGCCCAGCGCCACGACCGCCAACACCAGTTTCTTCATGCGCTTTTCCTCCTTGCCATCCGGACCGGGACGGTCCCGTCCGCCTCCGATTGGACTCCGAACGCTCCGATTAGTTGTCGAGCCGCCTCGACAAGCGGTTAGCGTACTACGAAACGTTACGCCGGGTAACCCCTAATACGAGTGGGATTCAGGTGTCGCCGTTCGCCCGCCGCAGCGACGAGAAGCCGTCCCAGAGAATCGTCGTCAGGTACTCGACGAGCCGATCTCGAGGAAGCGACCGGGTCTCGAGCCACGAGGTCCCGGCGGCCCGAACCATGCCCGAGACGCACTCCGCCCACGGCTCGGCGAAGCCGGGATGCATGCCCGCCCGACGGAGGTTCTCCTCGGAGGTGAACGCGCACTCGGCGATGTTCCGGCGTCGAAAGTCGGCGACGATCGCCGCCGTCCGCGGCTGCTCGGACGCATGGAGCAGGAACCGGTAGCGCTCCGGCTCCCGCTCGACGTACACGAGGTAGGCGTCGATCGCCGCGGCGAGCCGGTCACGCGGCTCGCTCGCTCGAGTGGCTGGTCGGAGCGCAACCTTGAACTCATCCACGTAGCGCTCCGTGAGCGCCTGGTAGAGGCCGTCCTTGTCGCCGAAATGACGGTAGAGCACGGGTTTCGTGATCCCGGCTTCCGCGGCGATCTCGTCCATGGAGACGTCGACGCCCCGGCGCTGGATCACCCGGTCGGCAACGTCGAGGAGCTCCTCGCGCCGGCGCTCGCGCCGCTGCGTGTGCTTCGAGACTCGCGCCCTCGTTACGGCAGTCTCAGTCGCCATCAGTCCCTGACGTTAACGGGTCGGGCGCCTGGCCGCGAGGGCGGCGCCCGAGCGCCCCGCGAATGAAGGCCCACAGGCGGCGGAACCCTCCTACCACTCCCCCGGGCAGAAGCAGCATGATCACGATCAAGAATGCGCCGAACACGACCGCAGGCGCCTGAGTCGAGAAGTCCCAGGACACGAGCGGCGGGTTCTCCGAATAGATCGGGAGGAAGACGTAGAGCAGCGCGCCGAAGAGGGCCCCGATGAGTGACCCCAGACCGCCGATCACAACGCTCGCCAGGAGCAGAATCGAGAGCGCGACCGGGAAGGTGTCCGGGTTGACGTACGCAATCTCGATCGCGAGGAGCGCTCCAGCCGCGCCGGCAAACGCCGACGAAACGCCGAACGCAAGCGTCTTGTAGAGGGCCGAGTTGACTCCCGAGGAGACGGCGGCGACCTCGCCGTCCCTGATCGAGCGCCAGGCACGGCCCACGCGTCCACGGACGAGCAGCCAGGCGATCAGAAAGACGATCCCGGCGGTGATCCAGGCTTGGTAGTAGAGCCAGTGGCGCGTCGAGATGTCCCACCCGAAGGGCGTCGTCGGCAGGTTGAGGTTGATCCCGCCGCCGCCGCCCGTGACCTCGTCGAAGCGTTTCATCACGATCGGGAAGGACACGGCGATTGCGAGCGTCGCCAGCGCGAGCGAGACGCCGCCGAGCCGAAGCGCGGGGAACCCGAAGAGCAGACCGATGAGCCCCGTGACGAGCGCTGCGATCGGAATCGTGAAGACCGGACGCATGCCGTCGCCAATCGGCATCCAGCTCGGCGGGTCGAGCATGTAGAGCTCGAGGCCCGGCCGTCCGAGCGAGAGCAGTGCTGCCACGTATGCCCCGATGCCGACGAAGGCGCCGTGGCCGAGTGAGATCTGGCCGTTGTAGCCGGTGAGGAGATTGAGGCCGAGCAGCGCCACGAACCAGATGCCGACGAGCGTGAACTGGCCGACTCGGAACTCCGCCGAGGCGGCATCGAGGCGCGCGTCGAAGATCTGCGGCAGGAAGGCGATGAAGACGGCGACCGCGAGGGCGGATGCGTACTTCAGGACCGTGGTCGGCGCGATCCTCGGCATCAGACGCGCCTCACCACCGGGTGGCCGAACAGCCCTTGTGGGCGGACAAGCAGGACGAGCAGCAGGACGGTCAGCGCCGCCGGCAGCCGTAGCTCGCCGCCGATGAAGTCGACATACGTGCCGAGCAGGTTGATCACGACTCCGAGCACGAGCCCGCCGACGACGGCACCGACCGGGCTGTCGATCCCGCCGAGCACGGCGGCGGCAAAGGAGTAGATCAGCACGACCAGCATCAGGTTCGGGTCAAGCGTAAGCGCCGGCGCCGCCATCATCCCGGCGACGGCGCCGAGGACGGCGGCGAGCCCCCAGCCGAGCGCGAGCATCCAGCCGACACGGACGCCGAGCAGCCGGCTCGAGTCCTGGCTGTTGGCGACGGCGCGCATGACGAGGCCGAGCGTGGTGAAGCGAAAGAAGGCCCAGAGGAGCGCGACGGTGACGAGACACACGGCGAGGACGCCGAGGTCCTGGAGCGAGATGATCACGCCGCCGACGTCGATCGTGCGGAGTGGGAACGGACTGTCGAATGCCTTCACCTCCGGGCCCCAGAGCCAGCCAACCAGCCCGTTCAGCGCGATCAGCAGCCCGATCGTCACGATCACGATCACGATCTCAGGCCGGTGCTCGACGGGCCGGATCAGGACCCGCTCGACCGCCGCGCCGAAAACGAAGGCAATGACGAGGGTGGCGGCGAACGCTGGCCAGAACGAGAAGCCGTGATCCATCAACGACCAGGCGACGTAGGTCGTGAAGGTCGCCATCTCGCCCTGTGCGAAGTTGAGGACGTCCGTCGCGCGGTAGATGAGCACGAGGGCGAGCGCCAGGCTCGCGTAGATCGACCCCTGGGCGAGCCCGCTGACGACCTGCTGCATGAACTCGGCCACGCCGCTAGATAGCCCAGGTAGCTCTTCCGGACCGCTTCGTGGCGCTCGAGCTCGTCGCTCGTTCCCTCCACCGCCACCTTTCCGACCTCGAGCACGTACGCCCGCGCCGCGAGGCTCAGCGCGATCGTCGCGTTCTGCTCGACTACGAGCACCGTCAGACCCTCATCCTCGTTCAGGCGGCGCACGATGCCGAAGAGCTCGCGGACGATCGTCGGCGCGAGGCCGAGGGACGGCTCGTCGAGCATCAGCAGCCGCGGCTTGCCGACGAGCGCCCTCGCGAGGGCGAGCATCTGCTGCTCGCCGCCGCTCAGCGTCGCTGCATGCTGGTCGCGACGCCGCTCGATCCAGGGAAAGGCCTCGACGACGCGCTCGGCGTCACTGTCGACCAGGCGCCCCCGCGCCACCCATGCGAAGGTTCTCCCAGACGCTCAGCTCGGGGAAGAGCCCACGCCCTTCCGGAACGTGTGCAATGCCCTGGCGGGCGACGAACTCCGGGCTCCGGCGCGTGAGCCGTACACCGTCGAAGACGATCTCGCCGTTCGTCCGCACCATGTTCGAGACGCTCCGGAGCGTCGTCGTCTTGCCGGCGCCGTTGGCGCCCAGCAGCGCGACCACCTCGCCTTCGTCGACGGTGAGCGAGACCCCGTGGAGAGCGCGAATCGGGCCGTAGCGGGCCCGGACGTCGCGCAGCTCAAGCAGCGGCATCCTCACCCCCGAGGTACGCCTCGATCACGTCCGGGTCACGCTGCACTTCCTGCGGCGTCCCTTCCGCGATCTTTCTGCCGAAGTTGAGGACGTGGACACGTTCGCTCACGCCCATCACGAGCGCCATGTGGTGCTCGACGATCAGGATCGAGAGCTCGTAGTCCTTCTTCAGCTGCCGAATGAGCGAGGCGAGCTCCTCGACCTCTTCGTGGTTGAGCCCCCCTGCCGGTTCGTCAAGGAGCAGCAGCCGCGGGCGGGAGACGAGCGCGCGTGCCAGCTCGATCCGCTTGAGCGTTCCGAACGGCAGCCCGGCGGCAGGGCGGCCGGCGAGCTGCGAGAGACCGAGATAGTCGAGCGTCTCGGCGGCGAGACCGCGCGCCCTACGCTCGCCAAAGGGACGAAGCTTCGTGTGCGCGCCGACGAGGACGTTCTCGGCAACGGTCATCGTCGGAAAGAGCACGACGTTCTGGAACGTCCGAGCGACGCCCGCGCGGACGATCCGGTACGGCCGCGTCCGCAGCAGGTCCTGACCGTCGAACACAACCCGGCCCGAATCGGCCTTGTAGAGACGCGTGACGACGTTGAAGAGCGTCGTCTTCCCCGCCCCGTTGGGACCGATCAGCCCGGCGATCGTCCCCTCCTCGAGCTCTAGGGAGACGTCGTCGAGCGCGACGATCCCCCCGAAGCGCCGTGTCACGTTCTCGACAGCAAGGAGGGCCACGGGGCGACGATCATAAGGAACGTGGTTGAACTAGAGGACGGGATTCGTCGTGTCACCCTCGCGCTGCCGCTCGGCATCGACCACGTCCACTGCTATCTCCTCCCGTCCTCGGAAGGCGGTTGGACGCTCGTGGACACAGGGCTTGGGCTACCGGAGGCGGGTGACCAGTGGGCGCGCATTCTGGCCAAGCTGCCAGGTCCGGTGAGGCGCATCGTGATCACACACTTCCACCCCGATCACGTTGGGGCGGCCCGCGATGTCGCGGAGCTCACCGGAGCGACGGTCTACCAGGGCGCGGACGACTACGCGCAGTGCGTCCGGACCTGGGGCGAGCGGCGGGAGCCCAGCCCGATGCCGCAGTACCTCCGCGTCCACGGCACTCCCGAGGCTGAGGTGAAGGGATTCGAGGCGGAGGCCGGCGCGTTCGCGCGGCTGGTGCGCTACGTGCGCGACCCCGTACTGCTCGCCGCGGGCGATGAAGTCGACGGCTGGAGCGTCCTCCACCTGCCCGGACACGCCGACGGCCACCTGGCGCTCCTCCGCGAGGGGATCCTCGTCGCCGGCGACACCCTCCTCGGCTCGATCACGCCGAACGTGGGCCTCTATCCGGACTCACGCCCTGATCCGCTCGGCGACTACCTCGAGTCGCTGAAGCGGATCATCGAGCTCGATCCGCGCATCGCCCTCCCCGGCCACCACGAGCCGATCGAGGATCCGGCAGGCCGAGCAGACGAGCTGATCCAGCACCACCGCGAACGCCTCGCACAGACGAGCGACGCGCTCGGACGAGGCCCCGCAACCGCCTACGACGTCTCGCTCGATCTCTTCCCCGACCCGCTCCCATCGGTGCTCCGGCGCTTTGCCCTCGCCGAGACGCGCGCGCATCTCGAGTACCTCGTCCTGCGGGATTCGGCCCGGCGAGTCGACCGCGGCGAGCTGGTCGAGTACGCGCCGGCCTAGGGCAGGCCGGCGTGCGGAACGTCGACCGTCGTGGTGAGGAGGACCGCTTCCCGAGCCTGGCTCCGCCGACGCTCCGAGAAGTCGGGCGCCGCACAGAGGAGGAGCGTCGCCCGTCGTCGCCGCCGAGCATGCAGGCGAAGAACTGCAGGCCGTCGGGAGCCTCGATCTCCTCGACGATCGCGCCGCCCTGAGCGAGGCGGCAGGCGCGCCCGCCGCGCGCGTCGGCAGACCAGATGTGCCCTTCCGCATCCAGCGTGCAGCCGTCGGGTGCGATGGTCGGCACCTCGGCCCAGACGCGACGCTCCGTAAGTGAGCCGTCGTCCTCGATCGTGAAGGCGACGTAGCGCCGGCCGTACGTCTCGCCGACGATCAGCGTTCGGCCGTCGTCCGTGATCACGGTGCCGTTCGGGAACAGCAGATCCTCGGCGGCGAGCGGTGGCCGACCCGTCCGGGTCGACGCGGACAAGGCCGGTCGGCTTCGGCTCTTCGCGCGCCATCAGCTCGAAGCCGAAGTTGCCCACGAACGCCCGACCCCTCGAGTCGACGACGAGATCGTTCAGCGGACCGCCGCAGAAGCGGCCGACCTCGGCGTGAACGGAGACCTCACCCGACGGCGAGCGGCGCAAGAGACGCCGGTCCTTCATCGACACGACGAGCAGCGAGCCGTCCGGAAGCCACCCCAGGCCGGACGGCTGCCCGGCGACGGTCATCACCTCGTCTTCGCCGCCGTCGGTATCGACGGCAAAGACGGCGTGGCGATAGAAGTCGGAGACCCACCAGCGGCCGTCGTGCCAGCGCGGCCCCTCGAAGAAAGCCCCTCCCTCCAGCAACAGTCGCAGCTGGCGCACGACGGAACATTCGCATCGTCGTCGCCCAAGCCCGACCCGGTACTGTCGAGCCGGATGGACGACCGGACGCCGGCCTGGGGGATCGAACCGGTCCCGGAACGGCTCCGGACGCTCGGGCTCGCCGACCTCACGGTCCTCTGGGGGAATCTCGGCGTCTCGCTGCTCGTGCTCGTGATCGGCGCGCTGCTCGTGCCGGCGCTCAGCCTCCGCGACGCGTTGCTCGCCATCCTCGTCGGCAGCCTGATCGGGAACGCGATGATCGGGACAGCCGGAATGATCGGCGCGGACGCCCGCGTTCCATCCATGGTCCTGCTCCGCGCCCCGCTCGGACGCCGGGGCTCCTACATCCCGACGGCGATCAACGCGCTCCAGTGCCTCGGCTGGGCCACGTTCGAGCTGATCATCATCGCGGCGGCGGCGAGCGCCCTCTCCGACGAGCTCTTCGGCGTCCAGGGCAAGTGGGCGTGGACGATCGCGTTCGGCCTGCTCGCCGCGGGCTTCGCCCTGCTCGGGCCGGTCAGCTTCGTCCGCAGGGTGCTGAGACGGTTCGGTGTGTGGATCGTCCTCGCGTCGCTCGTCTACCTCACGTGGTGGGCGCTCTCGGAAGCCGACCTGCGCGCGCTGTGGAACGCGCCGGCAGAGGGCGGCTCGACGTTCTGGCTCGGCGTCGACCTCGTGATCGCGATCACCGTCTCCTGGGTGCCGCTCGTCTCTGACTACACGCGCTTCGGGCGGGACCGGACGGCGGCGTTCTGGGGGTCAGGAGTCGGCTACTTCATCGGCGGAACGTGGATGCTCGGGCTGGGGATCCTGATCGTCCTGACCCGCGGGATCAGCGACCCGGTCGAGATCCCGGCGTCCGTCGCGGCGGCCGGGATCGCCGCAGCTCTCGCGCTGCTCGCGGTGACGATCGACGAGACTGACGAGGCGTTCGCCAACGTCTACTCGGCGGCCGTCTCACTCCAAAACGTTCTCGCCGCCGTTGGCCAGCGGGCGCTCGTCGCGATCGTCGCGACGACTGCGACGGTGGGCGCGCTGCTGATCCAGCTCCGGAACTACGAGTCCTTCCTGCTCCTCCTCGGCTCGTTCTTCGTGCCCCTCTTCGGCGTCCTGCTCGCCGACTGGCTCCTGGCCGGCGCTCACTACACGCGCGCGCAGATCTTCGACGCGCCCGCCTGGCGGCCGGAGCTGATCGCCGCCTGGGTGCTCGGGTTCCTGCTCTACCACTGGCTTCACGAGCCGCCGCTCGGGCCCTCGTGGTGGGTCGACGTCGTCGAGGAAACCGGGCAGCCCAACCTCGGGATCGGGGCGTCCCTTCCGAGCTTTGCCGCCTCCTTCCTGCTCACCCTCGCCCTCAGCCCCCTCGGCTCTCGCTTGCCGCAGCCTGCTTCAAAGTGGTAAGGAGGACCGGCTGAATCGTGGCTGAGGTCCAGTTCTCAGACGTCGCGAAGGTTTTCCCCGATGGAACGCGGGCCGTCTCCGACCTCAATCTCGAGACGCAAGACGGCGAGTTCATGGTTCTCGTCGGTCCGTCAGGGTGCGGAAAGACGACCGCGCTGCGGATGGTGGCGGGACTCGAAGACATCTCGGAGGGCGAGATCAAGATCGGCGACCGCGTCGTCAACCAGATTCCGTCGCGTGACCGGGACATCGCGATGGTCTTCCAGAGCTACGCGCTCTATCCCCACCTCACCGTCTACGACAACATCGCCTTCAGCCTGCGGTTGCGCAAGGAGCGAAAGGATGAGATCGACAAGCGCGTGCGCGAGGCGGCGCGCATCCTCGACCTCGAGCCCTTCCTCGACCGCAAGCCGAGAGCCCTATCCGGCGGCCAGCGGCAGCGGGTGGCGATGGGCCGGGCGATCGTACGCCAGCCGGCCGCGTTCCTGATGGACGAGCCACTCTCGAACCTCGACGCCAAGCTCCGCGTCCAGATGCGGGCGGAGATCAGCAAGCTCCAGCGCGACCTCGGCACGACGACCATCTACGTCACCCACGACCAGGTCGAGGCGATGACGATGGGCGAACGCGTCGCGGTCATGCGCAAGGGCGAGCTCCAGCAGGTGGCGCCACCCCAGGAGCTGTACGACCGCCCCGTCAATCTCTTCGTCGGCGGCTTCATCGGCTCGCCGGCGATGAACCTCCTCGAGGCGACACTCGAGCGCGCGAACGGCGGGCTGGCGGTTGCCCTCGGCAGCCAGAAGCTCGTGCTCGACGACAAGTGCATCGGAGACCGGCCGGCGTTGAGGGAGTACGACGGGCGGAAAGTGGTCGTCGGGATCCGCCCGGAGCAGCTGGAGGACGCCGAGATCGCCCACGAGATCCCCGCCGACCGCCGCCTGCGCGGCGAGGTCGACCTGCGTGAGGCGCTCGGTTCCGAGCTGATGGTCCACTTCACGGTGGATGCACCCCCTGCGCTGACCGAGGACGTCAAGGAGCTCGCGGCGGATGCGGGCGCGACGGCGGAGGAGCTCGGCGCGGGCGACACGAACAAGACCGTGGTCGTCGGACGCTTCGCCCCCGACTCGAAGGTCCGTGAACGCACAACTGCGGAGGTCGCCGTCGACACGCGCGGGCTCCACTTCTTCGACACCGAGACCGGCATGGCCATCTACGACGAAGCCGAGACGAAAGGAGCTTCATGACCCGCAAATTGATGCTCCCGATTGCCGCCCTCGCCGCCTTCGCGCTCGCCCTGGGCGCGTGCGGCGGCGGAGACGACGGCGGCGGGACGGAAGCAGGCGACGGGGAGGTCACGATCTTCTCGCTCTGGGGTGGGAGCGAGCAGGAGGCCTTCCAGAAGGTCCTCACCCAGTTCACGGAAGACACCGGCATCGAAACGAAGTACGAGGCCGCACGAGACTTCCTGCCTGTCATCAGGACGAGGCTCGCAGCCGGCAACCCACCCGAGGTCGCGATCCTTCCGCGCCCGGGCTTCGTGGACGAGCTGGCTCGTGACGACGCCCTGATCTCGCTCGAGGATCTGGGCCTAGATCCCGACACGATCAACGAGAACTACAACCCGACATGGACCGACCTCGCAACCTTCGAGGACACCACATACGGCGTCGTCGCCAAGGCGAACTCGAAGAGCACGGTTTGGTACAAGCCGAACTCGTTCCAGGAGGAAGGCTTCCAGATCCCCAAGACCTGGGCCGAGCTCGAGCAGATCGTCAAGGACTACAAGGCGAAGGGCAAGACCCCGTGGGCCGTCGGGGCGCAGGGTCGGGACAATTCCTGGACGTTGACGGACTGGTTCGAGCAGATCTACGTCCGCACGGCCGGCGGTGAGAAATACGACCAGCTCTTCTCCGGCGAGCTGCCCTTCAACGACCAATCGGTCAAGGACGCGCTCAACGAGATGCTGAAGATGGTCAACGACGACTATGTCGCCGGCGGCATCGACACGGCCCTCGGCATCAGCTTCATCGACGGCATCGGCCGCGTCTTCAGCAAGCAGCCCGTGGCGGAGATGTACATGCTCGGCGGCTTCGTCGGCGGCATCGCCCTCGGGCAGGTCAATCCCGACTTGAAGGTCGGAGAGGACATCGACTTCTTCCCGTTCCCGCAGATCGATGCCGCGAACGGCGACCCACTCGTCGGATCAGGTGACGTCGCGGCGGCAATGGTCAACAACGAGGACGTCGCGAAGCTGATCGAGTACCTGTCCACGCCGGAAGCGGGCAAGATCTGGGTCTCGACCGGCGCCATTGTCTCCCCGAACAAGGGCGTCACCGAGGCTTCCTATCCGAACCCGCTGGTCACCAAGGAGGCCGAGCAGGTCAAGAACGCGGAGTCCTTCCGCTTCGACGGTTCCGACCTCTTGCCGGGCACGCTCGGTCAGGAGTTCGGGACCCTGCTCCAGAGGATCGTAAAGACGCCGGCGAATATGGACTCGGCGCTGGACACCTACCAAGCGGCGGCCGAGAAGGCCTTCGCCGCGCAGTAACCCACATGAGTAGCACCGCCGTCCCCGGACCGGTCGGAAGGCCCCGGGGACGGCGGCTGTCCCGCTTCTTCGGTCGCCCGAGCTGGCAGGCGCTGATGTTCCTCCTGCCTACCCTTCTTGTGCTCGGGGTGCTCGTGGTCTACCCGTTGATCTTCACGATCGTCTACAGCTTCGGCAACACGAACGCGAGGCTGGAAGTCACGCGCTGGGTCGGGTTCGACAACTACAAAACGCTGTTCACGACCGACAAGGAGTTCCTCAACCTGGACGTGTTCCCGCCCACGGGAGCACTGATCAACAACCTCAAGTGGGTCGTGCTCTACACGACCATCTCGTTGCTGCTGGGTCTGCTCATCGCCGCCCTCGCGGCCCGCGTCCGGTACGAGTCGATCCTCAAGTCGATCGTCTTCATCCCCATGGCGATCTCGGCGACCGCGGTGGCGATCATCTGGAAGTTCGTCTACGAGCCGGATCCCAACATCGGCGTGCTCAACGCGGCCATCACCGGCCTAGGCCGAGACCCGATCTCGTTCATCGGGAGAGCGGACACCGTGAACTACGCGCTGATCTTCGCGTACGTCTGGGCCTCCACGGGCTTCGCCATGGTCGTCCTCTCCGCGGCTCTCAAAGGCATCTCTGAGGAGATCATCGAAGCCGCCCGAACCGACGGCGCCGGCGAGTGGGACATCTTTCGCAGGATTCAGCTGCCCCTGCTCTCACTGCCCATCTCCGTCGTCACGGTGTGGCTGCTGATCAACGTGATCAAGGTGTTCGACATCATCTACGTGCTCAGTGGCGGCGGGCCGGGCGGCTCGAGCGAAGTGATCGCCTTCTCGATGGTCGACGAGACGTTCACGAACGGCGAGGGCGGGTACGGCGCGGCGATCGCGGTCGTGATGCTGCTGCTGATCATCCCGATCATGGTGTTCAACATCCGGCGCTTCCGCAGCGAGCGGGTGGTCGTTTAGTGCCCCTCCCAGCAATACATGCCGGCTTCTGGGCCGCGATCACGCGGCGCCACCCAGAACTCCGGCGGCATCACTGGAAGGGGCACTGATGGCGACGGCCCAGGCGACCGTCGCACGCCCGCAGCGCGAATCGGTGAGCGCGCGAATCGTCGGCTTCATGACGCGCACCCCTCTCCACTTTGCGTTGATCGCGATCGCCGTCATCTGGCTCATTCCAACCGTTGGGCTGGCGGTCACTTCGTTCCGGCCCCGGGGCGACATCCAGGCGTCGAGCTGGTGGAGCTCGCTCTTCGACTGGAGCTTCACCCTCGATAACTACGACGAAGTGCTGAGCAGGGGCAACATGGGCTCGAGCTTCGTCAACAGCCTCATCATCACGATCCCGTCGACGCTGCTGCCGCTGGCGATCGCAGCGCTTGCGGCCTACGCGTTCTCTTGGATTCGCTTCCCGTTCCGCGACACGATCTTCCTCGTGATCGTGGCGCTGATGATCGTGCCGATTCAGATGGCGCTCGTCCCGCTGCTCAGGCTCTTCCGAGACTGGGGCGTCGCCGACTGGTATATCGGGATCTGGCTCGCGCACACCGCGTTCGGCCTGCCGCTCGGGATCTTTTTGCTCCGCAACTTCTTCATTGCTCTGCCGCGTGACCTGATCGAGGCGGCCAGGGTCGACGGCGCTTCGAATCTACGGATCTTCCTGAAAGTCGTGGTCCCGCTTTCGGTGCCCGCACTGGCGGCCTACGCGATCTTCCAGTTCCTCTGGGTCTGGAACGACCTCCTGATGGCGCTGATCTTCGTACAGAACTCGGATCTCTGGCCGATGACGATTCGCGTCAACCAGCTGCAGTCCCAGTTCGGCGGTGAGTGGCACCTGCTGAGCTCCGGTGCGTTCCTGCTCATGATCGTGCCGGTGATCGTCTTCTTCGCGCTCCAGCGCTACTTCGTCCAGGGTCTGCTGGCCGGCTCCGTGAAATAGAGTCCGGCGCTTGAGCGCGGACGTCCACGTCGTTCCCCACACGCACTGGGACCGAGAGTGGTACCTGCCGTTTCAGCGCTTCCGGCTCCAGCTCATCGGGCTCATCGACCGGCTGCTCGACCGAATGGAGGCGGACGAGCGCTACCGCTTCACGCTCGACGGCCAGCTCGCGACCCTCGACGACTACCTCGAGGTGCGACCGGAGGCCGAGGAGCGGATCCGCCGGCTCGTCGAGCAAGGGCGGCTCGCGATCGGCCCGTGGCAGGTGCTGATGGACGAGTTCTTCGTCTCCGGCGAGACGATCGTCCGCAACCTCGAGCGGGGCATGCAGCGCGGCGCGCAGCTCGGCGGCACGATGCCGGTCGGCTACCTGCCGGACATGTTCGGCCACGTCGCGCAGATGCCGCAGATCCTCCGTCTCGCGGGAATCGACCAGGCGGTCGTCTGGCGAGGCGTGCCGGCCGCGATCGGCTCGCACGCGTTCGCCTGGGAGGCCCCGGACGGCTCGTCCGTCCGGACCGAGTACCTGCCGCACGGCTACGGGAACGGCGCGACGCTGCTCGACGTTCCGGGCCGGATCTCCCACCGGCTGGAAGCCGTTCACGAGTCGCTGCGCGAGTTCTTCGGCGACGACCCGGTGCTCGCTATGTACGGGACCGACCACACGGAGCCGCTGCCCGAGCTCGCCGACCTGATCGAGGAGAGCGGTGACGGGGTCGTCCTCTCGACGCTCGCCGAGTACCTCGATCGGGCAAACGGGCAGTCCGCGCTCCCGCGCTGGACGGGGAGAGCTGCGCTCGGGCGCAAGGGCCAACCTCCTGATGGGAACGACGTCGGCGCGCATCGATCTCAAGGCGGCGATGGCGCGGGCCGAGCGGGCCCTGACGCGCTACGCCGAGCCGCTCCAGGCGCTCTACGGCGAGCGCTGGCCGGACCGCCTGCTCGACCTGGCGTGGAGCAAGGTGCTGGAGAGCTCCGCGCACGACTCGATTTGTGGCTGCTCCGCGGACGAGGTCTCCGCGCAGGTGCTCGTCCGCTGCGCCGAGGCCGAGCAGATCGCGGACGGGCTCGCGCGGGAAGCCGTCGACGGAATCGCCCGCGGCGTCACGCGCGGCACGATCGTGGTCGTCAACCCCTCCCCCGAGCGCCGCGCCGGGCTCGTCGAGCTGAACGTCCGCGTCCCGGCCGAGTGGCAGGACGTCGCGCTCGGGCTGCCCGACGGCTCGCTGACGGCAGCTCAAGAGGTCGAGCGCAACGATCCGCTCGTCCACGCCGTCCAGGTGCCGGGCCGCGAGGTTTCGGAGTGGCTCCGGCGGCGCCTCCACGGGCGCGAGCTCTTCACGCGGCGACTGAATGGGTTCTCGATCGCCGAGCAGTGGGCTGACGCTCGAGGTGGACGACGAGGACGATCCCGTCTGGCTCGACGTCGACGAGCTCAGGCAGGAGGTCGCTGCGGCGACGAAGGCGGATCCGGACCTGACCTGGGACGTGCGGATCGTCGCTCGCCCCCGAAGGCGCGTCGTCGCCCAGGTGCCGGTGCCGGCGCTCGGCTGGACCACCGTTCGTCCCGTCGAGGGCCGCGGCGAGGTCGAGCATCCGGTGCGAGCGGGCACACGAGAGCTCGACAACGGGCTCCTCTCGGTCTCCGTCGCCGAGGACGGCACGCTCGCGCTCACGGGCGGCGGCCGCAAGCTGGCCGGAGTCGGCCGGCTGGTGGACGGAGGCGATGCCGGCGACAGCTACAACTACGCGCCGCCGGAGGTCGACCACGTCGTCGACCAGCCCGACAGCGTCGCGGTGCAGCTCGTCGCGGCCGGGCCGGTGCGCGGAGAGCTACTGGTCGTCAGGTCCTACCGCTGGTCGCCACGCGACCTCCCGGTCGAGGTCGCGACGTCGGTCGAGCTCCGCGCCGGCGAGCCGTTCTGCCGGCTCCGCGTCTCGTTCGACAACCCCTGCGGCGACCACCGACTCCGCTTCCACGCCCCGCTCCCCGAACCGGCCCGCACCTCCGCGGCCGAGGGGCAGTTCGCCGTCGTCGAGCGCGGTCTCGAGGCCGAGGGCGGGTTCGGCGAGCTGCCGCTCCCCACCTTTCCGGCCCACGGCTTCGTCTCGGCGGGCGGCCTCGCCGTTCTCCTCGACCACGTCCTCGAGTACGAGGTCGTGGACGGGGACGAGCTGGCGCTGACGCTGCTGCGCTCGATCGGGCTGATCAGCCGCAGCGCCCATCGCTTCCGGGAGAGCCCGGCCGGGCCGGAGCTCGAGATCCCGGCCGCGCAGTGTCGCGGGCCATGGAGCGTCGGCTTCGCCCTGTTCCCCCACCAAGGCTCGTGGGACGAGGCCGGCGTCCTCGAGCAGCTGGAGCGCTACCGGCATCCGTTCCTCGTTGCGGGGGGCACCGGCACAGAGCCGCCGCGCGAGCAGGCCGGACCGGAGCTCAGAGGCGAAGGCGTCGTGCTCTCTTCCCTGAGAAGGCGCAACGGCAGCCTCGAGGCGCGCGTCGCGCGAGAACGCCCGGAGCCGGGCACAGTCGTGTTCGGGGACGTCGAGCTGGACCTCCGCGGGTGGGAGATCCGGTCTCTTCAGCTAGAGGGCTAGCGGCAGGGCGCTCTCGCTAGCCCGAGGTGGTCCGGCGCTTTACAGACGTTTTATGAGAGCCTGAACGCGCCCCGCGCGACCACCGCCGCCGAGCCGCCGACCTCGACCTTCTCGATCTTGTCGGACGAGCCCTCGACCCTGGCGTAGAGCGTCGACGGACGGCCGATCTCGGCGCCCTGCGAGATCTCGATCTCGTCCCCGAAAGCGATCCGTCCGTGCCGCGCGAGGTGGACGGCGAGGGGGCCGGCGGCCGAGCCGGTCGCGGGATCCTCGGGAACTCCGCCGCCCGGCGCGAACATGCGCGTCTTCCAGGCCGATCCGGAGCCGGCAAAGCAGTTGAAGCCGAGCACGGCAGGCAGCTCGCCGAGCCGCTCCAGGTTCGGCTTCAGCGACGCCACGTCAGCTTCGGACGGCAGCGCCACGTACACGAACCTGAGGCCGTTGTCGTACAGCTCGACGGGTAGGTCAGACCCCTCGACCCCGAGCGCGTCGAACAGCGGTGCCGTTTCGCCGTAGGACTCGACGGTCGGAATCGGCTGCTCCATCCGCCCGAAGGTGATCCGGCCCGAGTCGTCGCGCTCGAGGGTGACCGGCACGATCCCGACACCGGTTTCGAGCCGGATCTCGCCGAGCTGGAGCGGGGCGGCGAGGATGAACGCGGTCCCGAGTGTCGGGTGGCCGGCGAACGGGAGCTCTGCCAGCGGGGTATAGATCCGGATCCGCGCGTGACCGCCCTGCTCCGGAGGCAGGACGAACACGGTCTCGGAGAAGTTGATCTCGCGCGCGAGCGGCTGGAGCAGCTCCTCGGGGATCTCGCGGGCGTCGGTGAAGACGGCGAGCTGGTTGCCGGCGAGCGGCGTGTCGGTGAAGACGTCGGCGATGACGTAGCGAAAGTCGGGCACCGGCCGAGCCTATCCACGCGGAACGTGCTCCGCGTCGACCCGGCGACGAATCGGATCGTCGGCACGATTCGGCCGACCGGCCGGATCGTGGTGACCGGAACAGCCGCCTCCGCGCAGGCGTTCTGGATCGCCGACAACGCTCGTGGACGGCTCTACCGCCTGGCGCCTTAGCCCGGCGGCAGCTCGCCGCCCTCGATGGCGGCGGCCGTCCGGGCACACCAGTCTCGGCGCCAGGCCATGAGCTCGATGCCGTGCCGAAGCGCGAGATACGGGTAGAGCTGGTCTTCGGCGATGAACCCCGTGCGCGCCCCCGGCTCCATCCCCTCGAAGTGCTCGAGGACGAGCTCGCAGAAGCGCTCCTGGGACCGCAAGTTGGCGACGACGTCCTCTCGGGAGATCAGGTCCCCGAAGAAGAACCGCAGGAGATGCTCGTCCCGGAGCTCGAACGTGAACGACTCGGCATCGGTGAGCCACTCATGAAGCGCGGACTCGCCCGCCTTCGTCAGCCGGTAGGAGGTGCGCTTGACCCCGCCGCGGGGATCCGGTCGCGCCCTGACGAGGCCGCGTTCCTCGAGGCGGTGCAGCTCCGGGTAGATCTGCCCGTAGCTCGCACTCCAGAAGAACCTCGTCGAGAAGTCGATCGTGCGCTTGATCTCGTAGCCTGTCCTCGCTCCGAGGCGAAGCATCCCCAGGATGACGCGGGCGGTAGGCGTGAGCTCAGTTGACATATCTAGTAGATAGATACTAACGTATCTGGCAGATAGATGAATGCAGTCGAAGTCAGCGAGCTGCGCAAGGCCTACGACGGTGTCGAGGCGGTCCGCGGCATCGACTTCGAGATCGGTGCCGGCGAGGTCTTCGGCCTGCTGGGCCCGAACGGTGCAGGCAAGACGACGACACTCGAGATCCTCGTCGGCTACCGCCGACGCGACGCCGGTCGAGTCAGCGTCCTCGACACCGACCCTGAGCGCGCGGGCACCGCCTGGCGCGGGCGCATCGGCGTTGTCCCGCAGTCGGGGGAGCTCTTCCCGAACCTGACCGTCCTCGAGCATCTCGAGCTCTTCGCCGGGTACTACGAGAACCCCCGGCCGCCCCGCGACGTGATGGCGCTCGTGGGGCTCGAGGAGAAGGGCGGCGCAAAGACGCGCACGCTGTCGGGCGGCCAGAAGCGGCGTCTCGACCTCGGCGTCGCACTGGTCGGCAACCCCGAGCTGCTCTTTCTCGACGAGCCGACGACCGGCTTCGACCCCGGCGCCCGACGCGCGGCCTGGGAGACGATCAGGTCGCTCCGCTCGCTCGGGACGACGATCCTCTTGACGACGCACTACATCGAGGAGGCTCATCGGCTCGCCGACCGGGTCGCCGTTCTGCGCAGCGGCGAGATCGTCGCTGCGGGGACGCCGGCCGAGCTGATCGCGCAGGCACCTGCGACCGTCATCCGGTACCGCCGTGCGGGCGAGGAGGTCGTGATTCAGACCGAGGAGCCCACGCGCGTGCTGCACGATCTGACCGAGCGCGCCCTCAACGAGGGGTTCGATCTCGAAGCACTCGAGGTGCATCGTCCCACGCTCGAGGACGTCTATCTCGAGCTGACCGAGGAGCGCCCGGAGTGAGGCTTCTGCTCCATCAGTTCCGCGCCGAGCAGAGGCTGTTCTGGCGGAGCCGCGAGCTCGCGTTCTTCACGTTCCTGCTCCCGATCATCTTCTACCTGATGCTCGCCTCAGCCTACGGAGACGAGGACATCCAAGGCGTCGGCGGCTACCAGTTCCTGCTCGCGGGGATGATCGGCTACGGCGCGGCGGCGACGACCTTCGCTGGGCTCGCGCTCCTGCTCGTGATCCGGCGAGAGTCGGGCGTGCTCAAGCGCCTTCGCGTCACGCCGCTTCCGGCCGCCACGTACATCGCCGCCGTGCTCGCCTCGATCATCGTCATCTTCCTACTCGAGGCCGTGATCCTGATCGCGCTCGCCCGGATCGCCTTCGACGTGCCCGTGCCCGACTCACTCGTTTCGCTCGCCTTCGTCCTGTTGCTCGGCGCCGGCTCGTTCGCCGCGCTCGGGATCGGCCTCACCGCCGTGATCAAGAGCGCCGAGGGCTCGTCCGCGGTCGTGAACGCCCTCTACCTGCCCGTCGCGTTCATCTCAGGCGCGTTCTTCTCCGCCGAGGCGTTCCCGGACGTGCTGCGGCTGATCGGGGAGATCCTGCCGCTCAGCCACCTGATCCGGCTCTGTCGCGACGTGATCGCCTACGGCGAGCCCGTCTGGGAGCACTTGGACGACGTCGCCGTGGTCGCGGCCTGGGGTCTGCTGGGGCTGGTCGTCGCGCTTCGCCGGTTCCGCTGGGAGCCGCGCGAGCGTTAGTCGCGCGTCGAGGTCACAGGACCGCGGACGAGCCGCGCGAGTGCTCGATCCGCATGCTGCTTCGCGACCGGGGCGAGCGCCTGGCTGCCGAGCGCCCTGAAGATTCCCCCGGCCTCGATCTCGGCACGCCAGCGCATCAGCGTCCCCGTGCCGTCCGGCGCCAGGTCGAAGGAGCTGTCGATCGAGATCCGGCCGCCGAGGGTCTTTCCCCCCGCCCGCAGTCGCGCATGCTCGGCCTCCCGCAGCTCCTCCACGTGCACGAAGAGCTTGAGCCTGAAGCCGCCTGGAACGGGTGGTCGGACGACGAGCGTCCAGTCAGGCCCTTCCGCCTCGACCCGCTCGATCACGGAGAACGCGTCGCCGAGCGCGTCGGGATCGGTCAGGGCCCGGTAGACCTCGGCCGGCGGCGTGTCGAAGCGCCTCTCCCCCTCGATGTGCACCCGCGCAGGCTAGTGGCCGCCACGCGAGGCGTTCGCATTAGCGTGCTTGACCGGTTAAGCTGTCCTAGGCACATGGATCTCAGAGCGGACTTTCCCAGTGACTTCCTGTGGGGCGCGGCCACGTCCGCGTACCAGATCGAGGGCGCGGTCGCCGAAGACGGGCGGGGCGCAAGCATCTGGGACACCTTCTGCGCCACTCCGGGCAAGGTCCGAAACGGCGACTCCGGCGCGATTGCCTGCGACTCGTACCACCGCTACGCGCAGGACATCGGTCGCATGCGAGAGCTCGGCCTGGACGCCTATCGGTTCTCGATTGCGTGGCCGCGGGTGCTGCCGGAGGGACGGGGTCGAGTCAACGAAGCGGGGCTCGATTTCTACGATCGCCTCGTCGACGACCTCCTCGCCGCCGGCATTCGCCCGTTCGTCTCGCTCTACCACTGGGACCTGCCGCAGACGCTCGAGGACTCCGGCGGCTGGCCGGAGCGGGCTACTGCAGAGGCCTTCGGCGAGTATGTGCAGGTCGTCGCCGGGCGACTCGGCGACCGCGTAGACCACTGGCTGACGCAGAACGAGCCGTTCTGCATCTCCTGGCTCGGCTACGGGATCGGCCGGCACGCTCCGGGCCGAACCGACGATGATGCAGCTGCCGCCGCCGCGCACCATGTCCTCCTCGCTCACGGCCTGGCGGTCGAGGTGCTCCGACGCGAGAGCCCGAACGCGACGGTAGGCATCGTGCTCGACTCCTGGCCCGTCTACCCCGCGAGCGACGATCCGCGCGACGTGGACGCGGCGTGGGAGGCCGACGGCTCCCGCAACAGGTTCTTTTTCGATCCTGTCCTCCGCGGTCGCTACCCCGAGGACGTGCTCGAGCGGCTCGGCGCCCCGCTGCCGGTCCGCGACGGCGATCTCGCGACGATCTCGACGCCGATCGACTTCGTCGGACTGAACCACTATTCGCGGACGATCGTGAAAGCCGACGGCGACGGCCGCCCGGTCAACCTCTCCAACGGTGGTGCAACGACGGAGATGGGCTGGGAGATCTACCCCAACGGAATCTACGAGGTACTGACGCGCCTACACCGTGAGTACGCGGTCCCGGCGCTGTACGTGACCGAAAATGGCGGTGCGTTCCCCGACGTCCCCGTTCACGACGGTCGGATCGACGACCGCGACCGGATCGACTACCTCACGGGGTACCTCGGGGCAGTCGCCCGCGCCGTCGCCGAAGGCGTGCCGGTCCGCGGCTACTTCGTCTGGTCTCTACTCGACAACTTCGAGTGGGCCTACGGCTACTCGAGGCGCTTCGGGCTCATCTACGTCGACTATCGGACGCTCGAGCGCGTGCCGAAGTCGAGCTTCTACTGGTACCGGGACCTGATCGCCGGCAGGCGATTGCCTGCCCCGGAGCCCGCAGTCACGTAGGACCTCAAGAGCCCGGGCCGGAGTCCCGGCCCAGGGCGACCAAATGGTCGGGTTCGACCTCCTGCAACGGGGCGATCTCGGCATCGACGCCGGGGGCCGGCTCGTCAGCCCACTGCTCGCGAACGACATGCTCGAGGACGTCGGGCGCGTCAACGGCCTGCTCGACTTCTTTCCACTTCTTGTGGAGAGGCGGCACCGAGGCCATGAGCATCTTCGTGTAGGGGTGCACCGGATTGCCGAAGACCTTCTCGGTCGCGCCCATTTCGACGATGCGTCCGCGGCGAAGGATCAGCGTCCGTTCGCTGATGTAGTTCCCGAGCGCGAGGTCGTGCGTGATGAACAGAACGCCGAGACCGCGCGCCTTCAGCTCGCCGAGCAGATTGAGAACGTCGATGCGTGTGGAGGCGTCGAGCATGCTGATGATCTCGTCGGCCACGAGGTACTTGATGTCAAGCAGCAGTGCCCGCGCGATCAGCAGCCGCTGCAGCTGGCCTCCGCTGAGCTGGTGAGGGAACTTGTTCAGACAAGCGTCGGGCTCGAGGCTCACCGCTTGCAACGACTGGTCGAGCTTGCGCGTCCATTCCGCGCGGCTCAACCGAGCGAAGTACGACCCGCGGATCATGTTGAAGACCCGGTCGACCTTGAAGATCGGGTTGTAGGAGCTGAACGGATCTTGAAATACGCCCTGCACGTCGCCGTAGTAGGTCTTCAGGCGGCCGCGCTCGAGCCTCGACACGTCGGTCCCGTCGAACGTGATCGCGCCCTCCGTGACCGGCGTCAGCCGCAGGATCATCCTCCCGACCGTCGTCTTCCCGCTGCCGCTCTCGCCGATCAGCGAGACGACCTCGCCGGGCCGGAGTTCGAAGGACACGTCGCGAACCGCGGTCAGCCGCTTGCCCCCGAACGTGCCGACCTTGTACACCTTCGTCACCCGCTCAAGCTTGAGCATCAAACACCTTCCAGCAGGCGACGTGGTGGCCCGGCACGACCTCGAGGAAAGGCGGCTCCTCGATGCACTTCTCGAACGCGAACGGGCAGCGGTCCCTGAACCTGCAGCCGGTCGGGGGATCGAGCAGCGGCGGTGGCCGGCCGGCGATCCCGGTCAGCTTCTGCTCCTCGTACGTCACGCCGACCTCAGGTAGTGATGAGATGAGCAGCTGCGTGTACGGATGGAGCGGCGAGTTGATGATTACCTCCGCCGGCGCCTTCTCGGCCAGCTTGCCCGCGTACATCACGAGGATGCTGTCCGCGACCTGGTAGAGGATCGCGAGGTCGTGCGTGATCACCATCATGCTCTTGACGTAGCCGCGGTCACGGAACTCGACGAGGGTCTCGGCGACGGCCTTCTGCGTCGAGACGTCCAGTGCGGACGTGATCTCGTCGGCGATCAGAAGCGCCGGGTTCAGCAGGGTCGAGAGCACCATCACCGTCCGCTGCTTCATTCCGCCCGAAAGCTCGATCGGGTACATGCCGAGCACTTCATGGTCGAGGCCGACGAGCGTGAGCCGTCGCTCCAGCTCCGGCTTGATGGTCGAGAAGCGGACTCCTCTCGACTCGAGCACCTCCTCGATCATCTTCCCGACCTTCCGCGTCGGCGTCATCGCGCTCATGGCGTACTGCGGGACGATCGAGACACGCTTGAACCGGAACTTGTTCATCGCCCGCGTGTCGTCGATCGGTAGCTCTTCGTCGTCGAGCTCGACACGGCCGTCGACGCGGTGCATGCGGCTGTCCATCCTGATCAGGCTCTTGCCGAGCGTGGACTTGCCGCAGCCAGACTCGCCGGCGAGGCCCATGATCTCGCCGTCCCGGATCCCGAACGTAACGCCGTCGACCGCCTGCACGTCGCCGCGCAACGTGCGGTAGTAGACGCGGAGGTTGTCGACCTTGACGCTCACGTCCGGCGGAGCTTCGGGTTGAAGACTTCGTCGAGGCCGACGTTCATCACGTAGAGGGCGAAGACGATCGCCGTGATGCCGACACCCGGGGCGATGAACCACCACCACATGCCGAGTTGGAGCGCGCTGTTGGAGACCGCGACGTTCAGCATGTAGCCCAGCGACATCACGCCCGTGGGCCCGAGCCCGAGGAAGTCGAGCGTCGCGGCGATCAGAATCGCCCCGCCGAAAAGCAGGATGAACGTCAGAAAGAGGTACGAGCTCATGTTCGGAGCGATCTCCCTGGCGATGATCCTCCAGCTCCCCTGGCCGGAGAGACGCGCCAAGCTGACGAAGTCGCGCGTCGCGAGCGAGAAGGTCTGCGCGCGGACTGCCCGTGCGGCCCAGGGCCACGTCGTCAGGCCGATCAGCACAGCCTCGGAGATCAGGCTGCCGACGCTTAGGTATGCGGCCACGACGATCAGCACGGCGATCGTCGGGATCACCAGCACGACGTTCGTGAGCATGGTAAGGACGTCGTCGACGAGGCCGCCGAGGTAGCCGCCGGCGAAGCCGACCGTCATCCCGATCGCCGCCGCGATGCACCCCGCGACCGCGCCGACGATGAGGCTGGCACGGAGCTCCGTACACGAATTGGGCATAGACGTCCTGACCCGGCGCGGTCGTGCCGAGCCAGTGGTCCGACGAGGGAGACGCGCCGAGCGCCTCGTAGAACTCGAACGGATCGCGGTCAGTGAGCATCGGCCCGAAGATCGCCACGGCGAGCAGGAAGAGCAGGAGCGAGAGCCCGAACACGAGCTTCTTGTTGCGGAAGGCGAAGTAGAGCGCCTCGCTCCGCCTGCGCACGGGGGCGGCGCCGGTCGCAGTGACGACAGCGCCGGCATGCGGGACGACGGTCTCGGCCTGAGGGTCGGCCGCCACTACGACCCCTGGATCCCCGTGCGTGTGCGCGGATCGACGATCACGTAGGCGATGTCGACGATGAAGTTGGCGATCAGGACGCCGACGATGATGAAGAGGAAGATCCCCTGGAGCAGGAAGTAGTCGCGGTTCTGGATCGCCGTGAGGATCAACCTGCCGATGCCCGGGTAGCCGAACACGATCTCCGTCACGATCGCTCCGCCGACGACCGCGCCCAGCGCGAGCGCAAGGCCCGACATCTGCGGGAGAACCGCGTTCCTGTAGGCGTACTTGCGCACGAGCCTGCTTGGGGCCCCGAGCGCCTGGAGATAGTTCGCGTAGTCCGCCTCGAGCTCGTAGATGATCAAGTTCCGCATCCCGATCGCCCAGCCGCCGAACAGGACGAGGAAGAGCGTCAGGAACGGTAGGAACCAGTGCGTCGCGAAGCTGCGCGCGAACTCCCAGCTGTACTCCGGCTGGAGCGAGAAGTCGTAGGCGCCCGAGACGGGGAAGATCTCCAAGCGGAACGCCAGCACGTACGCCAGCACGAGCGCGAGCCACACGTACGGCGTCGCCGTCAGGACGTACGCGAACGGGAGCGCGGTGTTGTCGAGCACTTTCCGCCGCGCCGCCATCGCGCCCACACGGTTCCCGGCGATGTAGCTGAGCACGATCGCCGGGACGAGCAGGGCAAGCGTGTACGGGATCGCCGCCCGGATCAGATCGCTGACCGACGAGCCGACGTACGCGATGCTCGGGCCGAGGTCGCCGTGGAAAAGCCCGAGCCAGAAGTTGAGGTACTGCCTCCACAGCGGCTCGTCGAGCCCGAAGGACTCCGTGAAGTAGCCGTGCATCTCCTCGGCCGCGGTCGGGTCCGTCTGGAGCCGGGCGATGAGGCCCGAGATCGGATCGCCGGGCATGAGTCGTGGGATCGCCCAGTCGATCGTCACCGCGACGACGAACGTCACCAGGTAGAGCAGAAGCTTGCGAGCGAGGTAACGGCTCACGTCGAAGAGAGGCCGCTGCCCCTCCCGAGAGAGGGGCAGCGGCCCGACGCTAGGTTGCCGTCACGGATCGAAGGACCTACTTCTTCTTCAACTTGGCGAGCGCGTCGATGCCCGTCATGTTGAGGTAGCCGTTCCAGGTCGAGGGAGTGGCCTGGTTCCCGGTCGAGGTCGGGAAGTTCGTCCAGTAGGTCGTGTTGTACTGAGCCCACATCCCGTTGTACCAGAGGGGAATCGCTGGCAACTGCTGCAGAAAGAGCTTCTGGATCTGCGTATGGATGCCCTTGGCCCGCTTCACGTCCGTGCTCGGGATCTTGTTCAGCTTCTGGGCCAGCGACCACGCCTGCGGTGACGAGTAGCGTGAGAAGTTGGCCGCGGTCTGCGTCGACAGAAGCGGCAGTCGGTAGACATAGTCGTAGTACGAGTACGGGGTGTTCGCGAACGCGCGATCGTTGTTGATCACGAGCTCGAACTTGCCCGTGTTGCGCTCATCGACGAGCGCGTCGAAATCGGGGTACGCAGGCGAAATCTTGATGCCGGCGTCCTTCGAGCTGTCGGCGATGATCTGGATCGCCGTCTCCCAGTCCGACCATCCCTTCGGGACGATCAGGCGGAGGTTGATGCTGGACCCGTCCTTGTCCTCGACGTAGCCGTCACCGTTCCGGTCGCGATAGCCGGCCGCCGCGAGGCGCGACTTCGCCCTCGCGATGCTGTAGCTGAAGCCGAGCTTCTTCACCTGGGCCTGGTTGACCCACTTCGCCCACTGCGGCGCAAGCCCGGTCGGGCTGGCCTTCGACACGATGTTGCCGTAGTCGGCGACGACGATCCGGTTGACGTTGATCGATTCGGCGAGAGCCCGCCGGAACGCGGGATCGTTCAGCGGCTTCTTCTGCGTGTTCGGAATCAGCCACGCCGTGTTGGCGGCGAGCATGTACGGCGCCCGCTTGTAGTAGGTGCCGACCCTTCCGCCCACATGCCTGTTGATGCCCGGGAAGAAGTTGTTGCTGAGATCGATCTTGTTCTGCAGGAAGTTCTGCAGACTCGCGGTGTTCGACGTGTTGTGGATGTCGACGATGTGCTTCATCGGCATCCTCATGCCGTAGGCCTTCGTCGCCCACCAGCCGTTACGCCGGTTCCACTGCAGGGTCTGGCTGCCGCCGGCGCCGCCGCCGTAGGTGAACGGCCCCGTCCCGACCAGCTTGCTGCGGCTGGAGGTGTTGCCCGAGACGATCTGCGTCGGGGTGTAGCCCTGCCAGATGTGCTTCGGCACGATCGCGATCGAGTACCTGTTCGTGTCCCATTCCTGGTAGGTCGGCGTACCGCTGAAGTGGAATGTGACGACCCGTCCCTTCGTGGTGATCCGCGTCAGGCCGGTCTTCCACATCGTGCCGTACTGCGCGCCCTTGTACTTCTGGGTCTCGTAGGTGAACTTCACGTCTGCCGCCGTCAGCGGCCTTCCGTTGCTCCACGTCACGCCTTTGCGCACCGTGACCACGTACTTGTTCCTGCCGACCCACTTGCCGCTGCTCGCAAGCCACGGAATGAATCTGTCCTTGAGCGGGTCATAGCGGAACAGGGGTTCGTAGAGGAACCCGATCGTCCCTGTGCTCGAGTCGGGACGAAGCGGGTTGAAGTTGGTGTACGGACCCCACTGCTTGCCCGACGTGTACAGCGTGTCGGCGCGCGGTACCGCTGCCTGGCCCTGGGGCCCTGCTCCTGCCCCGACTGCCGTCAGCGAAGCGACGACCGCAACGGCGACGACACCGGCAATGAGCCCGAGGCCGCCGCCGGCCCTCCTGTTCTTGTGAGTTGCCATCGTGCTGATCCTCCTCATCCCTCCTACGTGCATTGAGCGGTTAGACGACAAACCGACGCCGCGGTCAGTTCAGGCCCGGGCATCACTCCCCTCGCTCGTCACGGCGACCTTCGTGTCGCGCGCCTGGAGCGCGCCGGCACACTGGATCGCCGCGACGCCGAACGGCGCGAGCGTGACGGTGGCCGGATCGAGCTCGACGCCCGAGCAAATCGGCTCAACCGAGATCGAGTCTTCGGCGCAGTTCACGAAGATCGCCGTTTCCGAATCGCCGCTGCGCACCCGGCCGACGAGCACACGGGGGTCGTCGACGCGGACGGGCCGGTCGACCTCCGCCGCCGCCGCGAGCGCCGAGTAGAGCCGCCACGTGTCCTCGGGGTTGACTCCCGGCGTCCGCGCCGCCATGTGCTCGATCGGATACGTGCAGAGCACGGCGCTGCCCGACCCGAGCTGGTGCCGGAGCAGCGCGGGGCGTCCGTGCCCATCAAGTGCGACGACCTCCGCGCCCACGGTATCGACGGGGAGATAGGCGCGAGCGCTGGGCTCGCCGGCGACGCGGAAGGAGAGACGTGTGCCTTCCGCGATGTCGCCGAGGTCGTCGACGAATTGAAAGATCACCTCGTCGTCCTCGATCGGGTCGACGAGTCCGTAGCGCAGCCGGTGCCGGACGCCGAAGATCTCGTCCAGCCACGTAAGCCACGGGCCCCGCTGAATTGGCGTGCTGCCGGCGAAGTACGACGCGTAGACCGTCGCGCCGGCCTCCGCCAGCTCGCGGAGGCGGTCGAGACCCGGCGCCGTCAGCAGCTTCGCGCAGGGCACGAGGTAAAGACGGGCGCCGCTCTCGAGGCTGTCGCGCTCCCGAACGAGCTCGACCGGGAGGTCGGCCTCGCGGGCGGCGACATACGCCTGCAGGAGGTTGTCGCGCAGGTCACTTCGGTACGCCTCGTCGGTGAACGGCAAGACCCGCTCGAAGTGCTCGGGAACGACGAGAGCGGCCTCGCCGGCAACGCGCTCCCAGTCGTTCCCCGCGAGCTCCCCGATGAGCGACGCGAACTCACGCAGCACGCGCAACTGCGGCTTGGGGCGACCTCGGCCGTCAGTGAGGCCGAAGTGGAGCTCGAAGGCGTGATGACGGTACGGGTCCTGGTGGCGGAGGTCGTCGTAATCGCAGTTGTTCCAGGCGATCCACCCGCGCGCGCCGGCGAGGAGCGACGTGTGCAGTACCTGGCGGTAGTAGTCGGCCGCGTGCTCGTCGGCCGCGAAGTCCGAGCTGACACCGAACTCCTCGAGCACGACCGGCTTGCCCAGACTCCCGGCGAGCTCGCACGCGAATGCCGGACTGAGGAACTGACGGACCTGGTCGTCCTGCATCGGGTAGACGTGCGGCCCGAAGAAGTCGACCAACGGCGCGAGCGAGCGCAGCGAGTAGCCGTTGTCCCGCCCGGAAACCTCGACACCCCACGCCCCATCCCCGGTGGAGATGGGCTGCGTCGCGCCTGCCGCCCGCACGGCCTGAATGAGGATGCGCGCCCAGGCGGTGACCTCCTCGGTGCTCGCAGGGCCGCCGTAGAGCGGCATCTCGTTCGACAGGAGCCAACCCGCGACGGCGTGTCGGTGGAACCGGCGAGCGATCTCCCCGACGAACCACGCCTGCTGGGACACGAGCCACACGTCGCGGTAGAGGTCGCGGCCTTGCCGCCAAGCCGGGTTCCAGTTCTCTCCGGACATGTGGCCGACGATGAACGTAGGGATCGTCTCCAGACCGAGCTCCGAATGCGCGTCCAGGAAATCGGTGAACCGGTCGAGCACCTGCTCGTCGAGGCGCTCCGGCTCGGGGACGAAGTCAGGCCAGTAGCAGAACGAGCGCGTGACCGTGCAGCCGTGGTCGGCGAGAACGGCGAGCTCCTCGCCGCACGACTGCGGGGTTGTAGCGCATCCACATGCGAGGCCCTCCGGTGCGCGACCAGAAGTTCGCACCGATCCAGGGACTCGTATCGTCCTCTGTCCGGGGCGGCGCCGCTTCGGGTCCGAGGCTGCTTTGCATAAGGACGTGTTAAGTCCATCACTTATCCGGTTCAGTGTCAACCGGACCGATACAGATGCGAGCCCGCTTAGGCTTGTACAGCTCGGCGCCCGCGGGCGCGCTGCCCGTCCGCCAGACGAGCGGGGCCCGTGCTGCCACGGGGCGTGAGCTCGCCGCGCGTCGTCTCGACGTCCGCGGTCGTTCGACCCTCGATCACCTCGACCAGATGGCGAATCGCGGTCACGCCGTAGGCGACGATGTCCCGCGTGATCGCCGTCAGCGGCGGGTGCACGACCTGACTGATCAGCGAATCGTCCCAACCGACGATCGAGACGTCGTCCGGAACTGCGAACCCCATCTGCTGAGCGACGCCAAGGCCGGTGACCGCCAGCAGGTCGCTGTCGTAAATGATCGCGCTCGGAGGTTCAAGAGCCGAGAGGAACCTCCGGGTCGCGCGGGCGCCGCTCTCGGGCGAGTAGTCGGTTGCAATTACGTCGGCCTCGAGCCCGAGCTCCCGCGTCGCGCTGAGGAATCCTTCGGTGCGCTGCGCTGTATGGACGAACTCATCGACACCTGCGACGCGTCCGATCCGGGTATGGCCCAACGCCGCGACGTAGCGGACCGCCTCGACGACGACGCCCGCTTCGTCGTGCCAAATCGCCGGAAGAGCGCGGTTTTCGACCGGTCCTCCGACGACGACGGCCGGCAGCCCGAGGCGAACCAGCTCGTCGACCCGCGGGTCGTCATGGCGCAAGTCGACGACAAGAACACCGTCGACGCGCCGCTCGCCCCACCAGCGCTTGTAGACCTCGATCTCGTCCTCCAGTGTCTCCACGAGCTGGATCATGAGAGCGATCGACCGAGCCGAGAGCTCCGACTCGACGCCGGCGATGAACTCCATGAAGAACGGCTCGAGCGCGAGTGTCTTGGCCGGTCGGGCGACCACGAGCCCGCAGGCGTCGGCACGTTCGGCGGAGAGGGCACGTGCGGCGCGGTTGGGGTACCAGCCCAGCTCGCGGGCGATCGCGAGGATCCGCTCCCTCGTCACGTCTGAGACGCCAGGCCGGCCGTTCAGAGCGTAGGAGACGGCTCCCTTCGAGACACCTGCGCGCTCGGCAATGTCGCTGATCGTGACTCTGCGGGCGTGCTCGACATGCTCAGCCAAACCGACTCTCTTTCCGGCAAAACGTCCGCGCCGAACCGGCGACCTATTCGAGGCGTCGTCCGACTGGCCAACGTTTGCCGCAACGGGGAACGCGTCAAAGCATACACTTGACCGGTTCACCTACCCGGCCGCGGCCACCTTGTGCTCAAAGCTCACGGCTCGCCATCAGGTACTCGCGCCACGGCTCATAGCCCACCCGACGGTAGAAGTCCACCCGCACAACCCAGTCGATCAGGCAGTGACGGGTACCCGCATCGCGAAGCAGCTCCGAGGCTCGAGCCACCATGGCGGAGCCCACGCCCTTGCCGTGGGCCGACTGGGCGACCCCGACGCAGGCAATCGCCGCCGAGTCAGGGCCTAGCAGCCGCCAGAACCGCGAGACCGGCCCCGGTCCGCGGAAGAGGAGCGTCCCCACGATCGCCTGCGTCCGATCCCGTGCGACGAGGATCGACGACGCGCCGCTACGGAAGAACCGGAGCCACTCAGGGAAATGCGCTTGCTCGAACGCAAGAGCCTCGGCCAAGTCCGTGTCCCGCGCAACGTCGAGGCTGATGCCATGGCGGGCCGCGCGCGCCGCCGCGCCGATCGGGTCGACATACCCGCGGAGGTCGCGAACGAGGTCGATCGCGACGTCGTCCCAGGCCCATCCCTGATCCTGGAAGAAGGCGACTGCGTCCGGGAGGTTGGCAGGCAGACCCGGCCACAGGTAGTCATGGCCGCCGCTTCCGAGCGTCGCCCGCTCGCTCCCACGCGCGCGCAGCAGCTCGAGCGCCGCAGAGTGGAGCGCGCTCCCGACCCCTGCACGCTGCGCGGACGGAGCCACCAGCAGCAGCGTGATGCTGCCGGCGTCGACCGCGACCAAGCCGATGATCTGCCCCCGGTGCTCGGCGACGAGGCCGTCCCGGATCACGTCGAGCGCGTCCGGCTCCACCGGCCAGACCGAATCCAGCGTCGCCGACCAGAGCCGCTCGAGCGCCGAGCGGTCGCCGTTCGGATCGAAAGCGCGGACGGCGAAGGTCATCGACCCGCTCGGAACCCTAACGCCGCGCCGGCAGCGCTTCGACTAGGGACGCAGCACGAGCAGCGCGGGTCGGCTTCTGTTTGCGGCGCGGTCGATCGCCACGACAGTGAGCCGGTGGCTCCCTCGCGAGGCCTGAAGCGTCACGCGGTCGTCGTTGCGGACGAGGAATCCGGCGCTGCTCCGGGCGGCGGGAATGCGGCCAGGCGTCGTCCGTCGAGAGAGACTCGTGGGCGGCGATGCCGCTCCCGCGCTCGGCTCCGCGTCGCCACCTGACCACCAGCCTGCGACCCCGCCGGAGCGGGCGAAGCAGCCGTGGCGCAGAAGGTGGCCGCGGACGACATCGACGCGCGGCTCTGGTTCGACGTCGCAGTCGTCATCGGCTGCATCGTCCTCGCGCTCGTCCTCGGCGCGCTCACGCTTCGGCGCCGGACGCCGTGAGATTCGTAGCTCAGTCCTGGCGATCCAGACCGCTGACGCCCCAGGTGTCCGCGAGGAGATAGCCCTCGGGGAACGGATCGTCGGGGTCGACGTAGAGCTGCGAGACGCCGGTGATCCAGGCGCTGCCGCGGATCGCGGGGACGATCGCCGTGCGGTCGCCGACCCGCGTCTCGGAGACGATCCGTCCGTCGAAGGTGGAGCCGATCGCCGAAGCGTGGGTCATCTCGTCCCCGACGGTCATCAGTCCGCGCGCGTGGAGGACCGCCATCCGTGCCGAGAGTCCCGTTCCCGTCGCCGAGCGGTCGAGCCGTCCGGGCGCGACGACGACGGCGTTCTTCGTCACCGCCCCCACTCCCCGCCACGGCTCCGCGATCTGGACGATGCTCACCCCGGCGATCGCGGGATTCCCGGGATGCGCACAGGGAAGCTGCTCCCGCGCGGCGGTGCGGATCCGTTCGCCGGCAAGCGACAGATCACGTGCCTCGTGTGGCTCGATCGCGAACCCGAGCGCCTCGGCGTCCGCGATTGCGTACCACATGCCCCCGTAGGCGACGTCGACGCTCAGGGTCCCGAGGCCGTCCACCTCGAGCGGCGCGTCGAGGCGGTCGGCGAAGCACGGTACGTTCGTGAACTCGACGCTCTCGCACCGGCCGTCTCGGCAGGACGCACGAGCCTCGACGACGCCGCCCGGCGCCTCCAGCCGCACGACCGTCTCGGGCTCCTGCATCTCGACCATCCCGGTCTCGAGCAGGACGGTCGTCGTGCAGATCGTGTTCGAGCCCGACATGGCCGGGTACTCGGTCGGCTCCATGATGATGAAGCCGGCGTCGCAGTCCGGCCGCGTCGGCGGGACGATCAGGTTCGCGTGGACGGCGACGCTCCCGCGCGGCTCGCGCAGCAGCATCCGGCGCAGCCAGTCACCCTCGTCACGGAGCGTCTGCATCTGCTCGAAGACCGTCGCGCCGGCGCGGCGGGAGCACGCCGCCGACCACGACGTTTCCGACCTCGCCGCCGGCGTGGCAGCCGACGACGGTGATCATCCGCCGCGAGCGCATCTGCTCGACCCTAAACGCCTGCACTTGGAGGTGGCCGGCTGATGTGGCGAACCCATAAAGTCCTGCTAGACACCAGCCTGAGCCCCCGTAGCTCAGTGGATAGAGCAGCGGTTTCCTAAACCGCGTGCGCAAGTTCGATTCTTGCCGGGGGCACTCTCGCTAGCGAAGCCGATCTCGGTGGAAATGCCCGCAAATCGGCCGCTTTTCGGAACCCTCCAGGATTTCCCGATTCGTACCGTTCGTTACCAGGCAGGCCCATTTGCGACCCTGGAACCAGGGTCCCGGCGAGGTCTCCGAGGTCCCGTGGAGGGTCTCAAAAGATCGCAAAAACGTAGGCCAGCCAGACAAAGCGCGCAGGGGTCGGATCGGCCCATTCCCCAGGCCGCCCGCCCCGCCACCCAGTACGCATCGGCAGGGGCCAGCGCGCGTATGACGTAGGCCGCCCGCTGAGGCCTGATGTGAAACTCCGGCGGCGTTCTGGCCGGAGGCGCTACTCAGTTGAAATCGGTTACATGCGCGAGCGCAAGAAGGTCCTCACTGCGCACGACCCGTTTGTCGATACACCGCCCCGGAAGTGGATGGGTATGCGTGCGCCAGAACTGCCAGTCGAAGACAAACAGGACGATGGCCACAGCGCACCATCCGACCGTGTAAGAACAGGACCGAATTCGTCTCGTCCGAACCGGACCACCCGTCGTCGCCGATCAACTCGCGGCCGATCAACCCTTCGGCCGCGTGCGCGACGATGGTGATGAAGACGCTGCCCCCGGTGTGGACGAACAGCCACGTGTAGAAGAACGTCACGGCCACCGTCGTAAGCAGGAAGATTCGCGGAGGCCCTCGCTCTCGATGAAGATGAGGGGCACGTGCAAAAAGCCACGAGCGGCGCGAGGATCGCGGTGGCGCTGAGGGAGAACGGCCGACGAGGAGGCGAGGGAGGGCGAAGCCGCGCCACCCTGGCTCTTCGCCTACGGGCGCGAACACTGGAATGACGAGCCGGAGCGCGAAGAGCAGTACAGCCTCGGAAATCGAGAGATCCCGAATTACGGAGCCCGGCGCTCCGAACGCGACGTTGAGTCCACCGGTACCGAGAGCGAGCCCAGCGGGACTAGGAGCGCCGCCGCGTACCACTGCCAGCCGACGCGCCAACGGATCATCCGACTCCAGAGCTTGCGAAGCCCGCGGCGACCGTCGACGACGGCGGTGATGACGAGGGCGGCGAGGAGCGGCCCGCCCGCCATAAAGCTGCCCAACGGGGTTGGCGCCCAAGTGAGCGCAAAGGCGAGGACGAAGAACGCGACTAGTGGGTGGCGTTTGATCACTGCCGACACGGCGAAACCGAGCGTACTGCCTATCTGCCCACCAAACCCGCGCGGGTCGCGGGCACGGTTGTGGCGCTGAAGTCCCAGGCGACGCACGGCCATGACCGTCGCCGCTATGTCCTATTGATCCACGCTGCTCAGCGTTGCAGGGCAGGACGGATCCACGCGTTTCACATCAAGCCTCTATACGGTTAGCCGCGGGAGAGAGCGGAGGCCCCTCCCGCGTTACAGGCGATGTCTTCAGGCTAGGGCCACCTCTGCGTCTCTCCAGGCGGCCATTCAGGGTCTCGCCGGGGTCTGCATCGCCTCGGGCTGCCCGTAAACGGCTCAACTATGGGGTTTGCGTCCCTCGGCAAGCGGTTTCCTGAACCGCGTGCGCAAGTTCGATTCTTGCCGGGGGCACTGGACCAGACTTTCGGCCTCCCCTTCAGGTCAAACGGCTCTGTCGCCGGATGACATTGCCACCGAGTTCCTGGGATAGCCCTGACCCGGCTCCTCGGGTCGAGCATGCAAATCGGCTTTAATCCAAGCCGGAAACGCCCCCGTAGCCCAGCGGCTAATTCTTGCCGGGGGGACTACCCGGCGATACGCAGCGCGACGATGGCCGCGGCATCGGCCATCTGGCCAAGCACACGGATGTTGATGTTCGCGACGGTGTCGCAGGACTGGTGGTAGCAAGCGTCGTACGGCCGGCCTGCGGTTCCTCCGAAGAGGCGAGCCAGAGTGGCCGGCTTCCGCTCGTCCGCGCCCGTGAAGAGCCCGCCCACGGCGATGCCGGCGTCTGCAAACGGCGCATGATCAGACGAACCCCCCAGCCCCAGCTCTGCCGCGGGCTGGCGGTGGGCCGCGAAGTAAGCGCGGAACAGCTGCTCGATCCGGGCCGATCCGGGTGGTGCATTGTCCCCGTCGTAGATGAAGCGCCCGAAGTTCCGCGAGCCGACCATGTCGAAGTTGAGCACGGCCAGGAGCCGTCCGCGCTCGACCGCACTGAGCTTCTGCACGTAGGCCCTGGACCCCAGGAGCGCAAGCTCCTCGCCGCCCCAGAATGCGAAGCGGAGCCCGTACGCCGGCCGGACGCCGAGTCGGCGCGCCTGCCGCGCGATCTCGAGCACCAGGGCCGAGCCGGATCCGTTGTCGTTGATCCCGGGCCCGTTCGCAACCGAGTCGAGGTGCGCGCCGAGGAGCACCGCCCCTCGACCCCGCCCCGGCAAGTCGGCGATGACGTTCGCGGCTCGGGCGCGTCGGGTGACCGCGGAGACCGCGACGCTCAGGCGGACGGCCCCGGCCTGCGCGGAGCGCGCGAGTTCCGACCCCAGGGCGGACGAAATGCTCAGGACGGGGATGCCGATGCCCGGCCGGATGAGCGTGGCGGCGATCGGAGCGGTGCGTCCGGGAACGCCTTCGTTGGCGACGAGGACGGCGCTCGCGCCGGCCGACTGGGCGTTCTGCGCCTTCTGCAACGTGAAGCAGGTGCCGCGGCGCAGGAGCGCAACGGCGCCGCGCGGGAAGCCCGCGAAGTCCGACGCCTCGCAGCCGCTCGAGGGAGACGCGGGCTCGACGGGGACGACCTGCGCCGTCGGGCTCCCGCTGCCGGAGTAACGGTACGTCAGGAAATCGGGCCCCTCCTGATAGTGCTTCGCGCCCGGCGCGACGAGCTCGAGGCGGGGCGGCCGAGTCTCGCGAAACAGGTTGTACGAGAACGAGTGGAGCCGCGGCCGGTACCCGGCCGCGCGGAGCCGGCCGAGCACGTAGGCGACCGACTGGTCGTAACCGCGCGTGCCGACCGCTCGAGTCCCCCCATTGCGCCGGGCGATCGCGGCCAGCGCGAGGAGGTGCGCCCTCAGCTGCTTCGGCGTCACTGCGCGCGCGAGGGCTTCGGGGCGGACCGCCGCGGACCGCGCCTGTGACTCCTCGCCGACCGTGGAGATCGCTCCCGCAACAAGCACGACAGAGAGCCCGGTCAGGACAGCAAGGCGTCGCACGTGTCTCGTACGACGGCGGCGGCAGCCGAAAGTTGAACGGTGACCGCGCTCGGCTCCGATTTCGGAGTACAAGACCACCGAAAGTGCTACGAACGGCGCCGGCGCTGCGCCCGGCAGGCCGGCGGCAGACGCGCCTCTTACGGCTCTCTTGCCTTCAGTCGTCCTAGCAGACTGCGCGATACGGCCGATCAGGCAGCGCGTCCTTCCATTGGCGCGCGGTCAGCTTCCGGCCAGAGACCAGACAGGCGTGGCGCTTCCAGGCCTCCGGATCCGTCACCAGCCGGATGCCCCGACGGCTCGTGGAGACGGCGTAGAGACGGGCGCCGTCCGGGCTGAACGCGGCCGAGACGAACGTGTCGGGCTCAACGGCCAGCGGCGAGCCGATGGGCCAGTTGGCAGATTCCGCATGCGCCGCCTCCACAACGTATGTAGGGGGCGGAACTGTTCGTCTACGGAACGTTCGTCTAGAGCCGGACTGCTCATCTCGGGACTCGCACGAATGGGCGACCTCGTCGCGCTCACCCCGCACATGGAGATTCCGCTCCTCATCGTCGCGCCGGAAGAACGCCGAGGTGCGCTGCTACGGTGTGGCTAACCAGAGCGGGTTCGGCCAGGCAACGTCGCCTCCCTTATGCGTTCGCGAAGCGATACGGGAGGTGTTCTCCATTGGTTTCAAGAACCGTGAAGGGTGAGGTAGCCGACCTCGGGAAAATCGAACTTGGGACCCGGCCATGAAGCTCCTAAGCAACTCCGCACTTGTCGAGCGACTTGTCGTCACCGGTTTCTCGCGGTTGACGGCCGAGAGATTCGTCGAGATCGAACGCGGAACGGCCGAGCCGGGACGTGCCCGCCATCGCACCCGTCGCTGAGGGACGGGCCTAAGGCGCCGACGCGGCGCCGCTGGGCATTCTCCGCCGCTCAGCGGGAGTGCTGCGCCTGGCCGCGCAGCCCGGCGCCCACCGGTACGGCGCTCGCCGCCGCGATTCGCACCCGGCGGCGCCTCGCGCGCAGCTGCTCGGCGACGACGTAGCTGCCGAGCACCACGGCTGCCGCGGCGGCCTGAGCCGCCAGACCCTCCCAGGTCGGGAAGAGGCCGAGCCAGAGGCCCGCCCAGTACGGAAGCGTGAGGCCGTCGACCGGATGGACCGGAATCCAGCCGACCACCTGGAGCGTCTGCACCGTCGTACCCGACCATGACCACGAGCACGCCGAGGATGAGCGCGCCGGTCATGACGAGCATGCCGCTTGTGCGGCAGCTTGCGCTGGAGCGCGATCGTCAGCAGACCCACCGCAGCCACACCCACGAGGCCGACGAGCACGCCGAGCAGCACGTCGAGCGCTCCGGCCTCGAGCACGATCGCCTGGAGGAAGAGCACGGTCTCGAAGCCTTCGCGGTAGACGCTCGAGAAGCCGAGCGCGGCGAGCGCCAGCATCTGGGCGCCGACGATTCCCGTCGCCGGCGAGCGCAGGATCCGCTTCTTGCGCCCGTGCAGGCCGGCGAGGTGCTCGTTCCAGTACACCCGGTGGTAGAACCAGTTGAGGATCACGAGCAGGACGCCGATCGCGATCAGCGAGACGACCGCCTCGAGCTTCTCGCCGTACCGCGCCAGCGAGCTCAGGATCGTCTGCGCCACGACCCAGGTCAGCGCGCTGGCGGCCAACGCGGCGAGCGCGCCGAGGAGCAGCGGCCGCCGGAAGCGGCGGCGGGCCCGCACGAGCCCGGCGACGAGCGCGGCGAGGATCAGCACGGCCTCCAGCCCCTCGCGAAAGACGATCACCGCGGTGTTCGTGATCACGGCTGTGCGCGATGTCGGCCCGGAGCCGACGGCAGCTTCAGCCTCGGCGAGCGCTGCGTCGAGGCCCTCTCTGCGTGTCGGAGATCGCCTCGGGCGGCGAGCGCCGCTTGACGAGCTGCGCCAGGCCCGGATAGCCCTCAGCTCCGTACCAGAAGAAGCCCTCGACGGTGGCGAAGAGGTGTGGCGCGAGTCCGCGGAGCCGTTGCTCCGGGCCGAATTCGAAGACCGCGTACGCCTCGATCCGGGCCTGCTCCGCGTCGGCGTAGCTGCCTCCTCGAACGGCGTGCTCGAGCCGGTTCAGCGTGACGCGGATGAGCTCGAAGTCCGCCGAGCCTTCGGCTTCCCGCCACGGCTCGGGGAACAGGCTCTCGGCGAGGTCACGGGCACTACCCGTGGCCTGTTCGACGCTCTGCGGGTCGGCGACTCGTTCGCCGCGCGCCGCCGACGCGAGCGTCGCGCCGAGCTGCTCGAGGAGCGCCATCGAGGCGAGCGGTACCCGCGGCGTCGCGCTTCGCGAGCGCCGGCTCGAGGTCGCCGAACGCCTGAGCCGCACCCGCGCGGAAGGTGATCGCTTCCTGGATCTCGAAGTCGAGCGTGACTCGACCGTCTTCGACGCCGCGGTCGTACTCGATCGGAACGAGCGAGAGGAAGCGAAGGACCTGTCCGGCGCGACGGGCGGCTTCCTCCTCTGCGAGCGGCGCCGCGCGGAAGCCTTCGAGCGCAGCGTCGACTTCCCGGCGGGCGCGGGCGAGCCCTCGCCCGTCGCCTGCGAGCGCCGCCTCGACGAGTCGATCGAACGCCGCTCCCGCGCCCTCCGCCCGGGCTCGACCCGCCTGCTCCCTCAGGGCCGGACGCAGAATCGCGAAGTAGCCGCGCGCGAGCGCCGCCGAGCTCGCCCGCTTGGCGTCGTACCGAGTTTCTCGGCTTCCTCGAGCTGTTCCAGTGCCGAGCCCAGCAGCGACTGGTACGTGTCCAGCAGGTCAGCCCGAATGGCGCCGGCGGCCTTGGCCCCGCCGGCTCGTCCGGCAGGAAGCGCTCGAGCGCCAGCGTCGCATCGACGCCTGCGCGGGTGAACCGCGTCGGCGGCCGGAACTCGCGCACGAGCAGCCAGGCGCGCGCTTCGTCGATCCGCCCCGCCCGCGCAGCGGCCACCGAGCTCCGGTACGCGCCGTCGAGGATCGCCGTCCACGCATCGGCTCGGGCCGCTGCGAGCCTCGCAGCATCTCGCGCCTGTGCGGAGCGCACGACCGCTCCAAGGGCCCGATCGGCGCGTGCGCGGACGCAGGCGCGCGGCGGCGGAGGTCGGCGAGGAGCGGTCGCGCCGCTCGCCTGGCTTCGCGCGCATGCGCTGCCGCCCTCCCTCCGTCCTCGGCGAGGAGCAGCTCGTTCTGCGCGGCGGCAAGGCTCGCCTTGACCTCCGCCGAGGAGCTCCAGGGCTCAGCCGAAGCTGCCGGCGCCAGACAGGGCGAGAGCGGCGGCGACGACGGAGCAGCGAGCGCGAGCCGGCGCAGCGTCACTGCTCGATCGGAATCGGAGAGCTCGGCAGCGAGCTGGGACACCTGGCCGGCGATGGCGGTCGCTCGACTCTGAGCCTCGGCTCCCAGCGAGTCCGCCTGCTCGGGCGTATAGCGACGCCCGCTGCGTTCCTGCGCGTAGAGATCGTCCACGAAGGCCTTGAGCTCGGTCAGCTCACGTTGGCCTGACGGCTTTTCGCGGGATCGGCCTTCATCGCCAGGGGCTCGATGCTGCGATAGATCACCTCGAGGCCCGAGAGGATGTCGCGGATGTCCGAGAGGCGGGAGACCACGTTGAAGGACTCGGAGGTGAAGCGCGATCCGCGCACGAAGCGCGACTCCTTCCACTGACCGAAGTACTCGCTCATCGTCGGCACCATCACGACCAGCGACGTGAACGCGTCGGAGGGTGTCGGCTGCCAAGCGTCCGCGGCGCGGTCGAGCGCCCCGGCTTGCCGGTTGAACTCTCCGGAGGAGGCCTCGAGGAAGCGGGCGTCGGGGAGCACCTCGCCGAACGCGGAGCGCCCGTCACCGTCCAGGTCGGACGGAGCGCTGCCCACCTCGTCGGCGAGGGTCTCGGGCAGGGTGCCCCAGAGTGCTCCTTCGGTCAGGTTGAACAGGTTCCCCGGCTGTTGGAGGACCTTGCCGCCGGGCAGCGTCAGGTCGAACGGTACGGCGCTCTCAGGGTCCTCGGCAGCGCTGGAGCCCGCGTCGATGATGACGTCGAACTCGGCGAGCGACGGCGTGCCGGCGACGATTCCCTCCACACGCTCGTAGTACGGATTGCCCTCGGCCCAGACCCGCTTGAGTTCGCCGAGGACCGAAGCCGCCTCTTGGCGCTCGGTTGGCGTCAGGCCGTTCGCGGCCAGCTGCGAATAGCTCGAGGCCAGCTTCTGGAAGCGCCCCGTGAAGTCCGACAGCTGCGCGGTGTGGTCGAGCAGGAACTCCTTGACCTGACCGAGATCCGCCTCGGACGCCGCCTGAGTCGTCGAAGTGGTGGCTACCGGAGCAGCCGAGTCGTCGTCGCCGCCACAGCCGGCAAGGACGAACAAGACCGTGACTGTAAGGATCGCCGAGCGCCTCATGTAAGGCGTACCTTACAAATTTGCGGTTGCGCGTGTGCACCTTCGGTTCTTGCCGGGCGCGCGGTTCCTTTGGCATGGTTTCTGCCGCCGCAGGCGGGGGAGGGAAGGAACGTGCGCGAGCGAGGCGAAGGCCAGCAGCTGCGGAGGAGGATCGCCCAGTGAGACTTCGAGCTCGACGATGACGGCGGATCGGGACCAGCTGCGACGCCGCCTGCTGGCGCTCATCGGCCTGTGGCTGTTCCTGGCCGGGCTGCTCTCGGCTCTCTCCTTCGTCACGTTCGTGTTGGTGGCTTCGGCTGTCCTGCTCGTCGTCGCGCTCGCCGCGGGTGGGCTCCTCCTCCTCAAGCGCCTCCCGATGCGTTCCGCCTGGCGGGCTGCCTCCGACTCGACCGGGCGGGCGGCCCGTGGCGCGGGCGCCGGTGTCCGCGCGCTAGACCTGCCAAAGCGCACTCGACGAGCCGGGGTCAAGGCCGGAGCGCTGGCGGCCGCAACCCCTGGTCGCACCCGCCTGCTCGTGGACCGCGGCAGCCAGATGTATGCCGCCGGCTTCTACCGGGTGTCGGTACTCACCGGGAAGGCCCTTCGCCAAGATCCCGGCCGACAGGCGCTCCGGTTCAACGAGCGCGGAGCACAACTTCGACGAGAAGGCAACCCCGGGCGGGCTGCCGAACAGCACCGCGTCGCGCTGAGGATTCTCCGCGGCCTCGGTGACCAGCACGCTGAGGCGCTCACGCTCAACAACCTCGCTCTGGCTCTCGCACAAGGCGGCGCTGACGCGGCGGCGGTCCAGCACTTCGAGCAGGCGCTCAGCGTGCTGCAGGAGCTCGGCGACGAAGAGCACGAGGCTCAGGTCATCGCCAATCTCGGAGTCGTCCGGAGCCGGCAAGGCCACAGCGAAGAGGCGGTGAGCCTCCTGCACGAAGCGCTCGACAAGCTTCCTCCCGAATCGCCGGCCTACCGACAGGTCGAAGCGCAGCTCCAGCGAGCGAGCTGAACCCGCCTCGGCACTTGCTCGGCTAGATCATCCGGCGCTTGGTCGGCGTGCCCCACTTGGAGCGGCGTCCGCGGCCCGAGTAGACGAGGCGCTTCGGGGCGACCCGCATCCCCTGCTGCTCGAACTGCTCCTGCTCGCCGAGGCTCCGCGCGACGTGACTGACCTCCGCCTGCTGCTCCGGGAGGACGAGCGTGATCCCCGTCCCGTCGCGACCGGCGCGGCCGGTGCGCCCGACGCGGTGGACGTAGCCCTTGTTGTCGGCAGGCGGATCGAAGTTGATCACGTGCGTGATGCGCTCGAGATCGAGACCGCGGGCCGCGACGTCGGTCGCAACGAGCGTCGGGACCTGGCCGGCCTCGAACCGCTCGAGCGCCCGCTCGCGGGCACGCTGGTTCATGTCGCCGTGCATCGCGACCGCCTTCACGTCGTGGCGGGCGAGCCTCTGGACGAGGCGATCGGCGCCGCGCTTGGTGCGCACGAAGACGAGCGTCAGCCCGTCGTCGTGGCCGAGCAGGTCGACGAGCGTCTCGACCTTCGTGTCCGCGGTGACGCCGACGAAGCGGTGCTCCGTCTCGCCGAGCTCGAGGTGGCTCGGAAGCTCCGCGTCGAAGCGGCTCGGATTGTGCGTGTACGCGCGCGCCAGCTGCGCGACCTCGCCGTCGAGCGTGGCCGAGAAGAACATCGTCTGTCGCTTGCGGGGCAAGCGCTTGACGATCGCGTCGACCTGCGGCTGGAAGCCCATGTCGAGCATGCGGTCGGCCTCGTCGAGGACGAGGATGCGGATGCCGTCGAGGTTGATCATGCGTCTGTTCGCCAGATCCTCGAGCCGGCCGGGAGTGGCGACGAGCACATGGGCGCTCTTCGCTGCCTTCGCCTGAGCGGGGACCGAGGTCCCGCCGTAGACGGCCGCGACCTTCAGCCCGCGCACCTTCCCGATGTCCGCGAACTCCAGCGCGACCTGGGTCGCGAGCTCGCGGGTCGGGACGAGCACGAGCGCCGACGGGCGCGCGTCGCGTGCTTCGAGTCGCTGCGCGATCGGAACGGCGAACGCGAGCGTCTTGCCCGATCCCGTGGGTGATTTGGCCAGGACGTCGTTGCCCGCCAGTGCATCGGGCAGGACGAGGGCCTGGATGGAGAACGGCGTCTCGATCGCACGGCGCGAGAGCGCGCTGACGATCGGTTCGGCGACGCCGAGGTCCGAGAAAGACTTCTTTGACATGTTTCGACTCCTTGGTTCTGGTTCGAGATTCGCCTACCTCGAAACCAGCCGAAGGAGGAACGAGAAGCTCATCTCACGGGGCGACGGGATTGCCGCCCGTGCGCACACAGTAGCAGCGAACAGGTTAGGAGGTTTCCGGCAACTCGATGTGTCGGACCGGGACGCCGGACTCCTCGACGGCCTTCTGAAGCGCTTCGTCCTCGAGCCACGTCGACTCCTCCCCGGTGCGGGTGACGACGACGATCTCGTCAGGCTCGAACGTCCGGAGCGCATCGTCGACGTCCTGCGCGGCGTCCGTGTTCTGGCTCGTTGGGTCGACCTCGACCGGCGCCTCGCCGATCACCGCCTCGGCGACGCTCTGAGCGGCGCGATCGGCCTCGGAGCGAGCGTCGTCCTCGGCGCCCGTCAGCCAGTCGAGCTTCGAGATCTTCGCCGCCGGCGCGACTACTCGGACGGTCCGCGCCGGCCAGCGCGTCGCGGAGCTCCGCTTCGTCGGCGACCGTCGTCGCGACCACCAGAACCTTCCCGGCCACGACGCGAGTGTTACAGACGCCCTGCCTCGACGATGCGCTGGAGGAACTGCCGTGTGCGTGGCTCCGTCGGCGCCGAGAAGATCCGGTCCGGCGGCCCCTGCTCGAGGATGACGCCCTCGTCGAGGAAGCAGACCTGGTTCGCGATCTCACGCGCGAAGCTCATCTCGTGCGTCGCGATCAGCATCGTCATCCCGCCGGCGGCGAGCTCGCGGATCACGTTCAGCACCTCGCCGACGAGCTCCGGGTCGAGCGCGCTGGTGACCTCGTCGAGCAACATCAGCTCGGGCTGCATCGCCAGCGCGCGGACGATCGCGACGCGCTGCTGCTGGCCGCCCGAGAGCCGGTCGGGATAGTCGTCGCGTTTGTCGGCGAGCCCGAAGCGCCGGAGCAGCTCCACGGCGTCCGCCTCCGCCTCCGCCCGCGACCGGCCGAGCACCTCCCGTGGCGCGAGCGTGACGTTGCGAAGAACGGTCATGTGAGGAAAGAGGTTGAAGGCCTGGAAGACGATCCCGATCCCGCGCCGGACGTCGTTGGCGTCCACACCCGGAGCGGTGACGTCCCGGCCCTCCACGAGGATCCGGCCCTCGTCGATCGGCTCGAGCAGGTTGATGCAACGCAGGAGCGTCGACTTCCCCGACCCCGACGCCCCGATCACGCAGACGACCTCGTGCTCGGCGACCTCGAGGTCAATGCCCTTCAGCACCACGTGCTCGCCGAACGACTTGCGTGACACCGCGTAGCTCGAGCGCCGTCATCGCATCCTCCGCCGCTGCCGCGCGACCAGCGAGTCGGTGAAGCGGGCGAGCGGGATCGTCAGGAGGATGAAGAGGAGCGCGGTCACGAGGTACGGCGTGTAGTTGAACGTGCTTGCGACCTCGATCTGGGACTGCCGGAAGGCCTCGACGGGACCGATCAAAGCGACCAGCGCGGTGTCCTTCTGGAGACCGATGAAGTCGTTGAGCAGCGGCGGGATCACGCGGCGCACGGCCTGCGGCACGATCACGAACCGCAGTGCCTGCGGACGGGTCAGCCCCAGCGAGCGAGCCGCCGCCTCCTGGCTCGGGTGGATCGACTCGATCCCCGCGCGGTAGACCTCGCTGACGTAAGCCGAGTAGACGAGCACCAGCGAGGCGACGCCCCAGAAGAAGGGAGAGTTCGGCACGCCCGAGAGACCGAGCGCGGGGACGCCGAAGCCCAGCAGGTAGATGATGAGGATCGTCGGAACGCCGCGGAAGAAGTCCGTGTAGACGATCGAAAGCAGGCGCACCGGGAAGAACACCGGGCCCGGCAGGCTCCGCAAGATCGCGATCGCCAGGCCGAAGACGAGGATGAAGACCTCGGCGATCAGGAACATCTCGATGTTGACCAGGAGCTTCGGCGCGATCTCGCGCAGCGACTCGCGAAAGATCTCGCCGTTGAAGAACGACTCGCGGACCTCGGGCCAACCCGGCGCGTTGACGACGACGAGCACGAGCAGCCCGAAGAACGCGATCGTGCTGACCGCAGCGATCAGCGTGCTGCGCGCGGCTCCACCGCCGCCGAGGATGCGGGACGAGCGGTCCCCGGCTACTCGAGAACCGGCGCGCTGCCGGCGAGCCACTTCTGCTCGAGCTGATCGATCGTCCCGTTGTCCCGCAGGGTGGCGATCGCCTCGTTCACGCAGGCGGTGAGCGGGCTGTCCTTCTCGAGAACGACGCCGAAGTACTCGCCGCTCTCCTGCCTCGGCAGCCGGCCGACGACCTTGCCGTTGTCGAGCTGGACGGCCGCCATGTAGAGAGCGGTGGGGAAGTCGACGACGAGCGCGTCGACCTGGTTCGCCTTCAGCCCCGAGACCGCGTCGTTGTTCGTGTCGTAGACGAACGGCTCCTCGGCAGGCTCGATCTGCTGGTTGATCGCCTCGAGGCTGGTCGTGCCGATCTGGGCGCCGAGCTTGTACTGCTTGAGGTCGTCGATCGACGTCGCCGAGGCCGCCGGCGTGCCTTCGACTGCGACGACCGCCTGCTGGACGTCGTAGTAGGAATCGCTGAAGTCGACGGCGTTGGCGCGCTCCGGCAGGTACGAGATCTGGTTGATGTCGAAGTCGAACTTCTTCGGCCCGGGCCGGAACGACTGGTTGAACGGGACGACCGTCCACTTGACCTGGTCGTCGGTGAAGCCGAGCTCCTTGGCGATCCCGTAGGCGACCTCGGCCTCGTAGCCCTTCTTCGTCGGCGTCGTCGTCGGATCCCACGGCTCGAACTCCTTCGTCCCCTCGAACCACGGCGGGAACGCCGGGTTGTCGGTGCCGATCGTCAGCTGCCCCGGCGTGACGAGGTCGAGCGAGTTCGTGTCACACGAAGCTGCGGCGGTCGTGGTCGTGCCGCCTGCCGCCGACCCTCCGTCGTCGTCGCTGCCGCACGCAGCGGCCAGGAAGACCAGCGCCAGAAGCAGGGGGAGCGCGAGCAGGCCCTTCCGCATGCGCTCGAACCCTACCGCTCGCGCCGGGGCAGACGGACGACTGCGAACAGGACACTCAGGAGGAACCCGAGCGCCGCGAGCGCGCCGAGCGAGCGCGGAAGCGTCGTGACCTCGGCGATCCCGCCGACGGCCGCCGGTCCGACCAGGAAGCCGAGATACATGAGTGTGGTCAGCGAGCCGACGACCGTCGCCCGCTCGTCCGGGTCGTGCGGCCCGGCCGGCGACGCTGATGATCGTCGGCGCGCAGACCGAGCAGCCCGCCCCGGCGATCGCGATGCCGGCGAGCGCAACCGGCACCGAAGGAGCGAGAGCGGCGAGCGCCGAGCCGACGCCCGCCAGCGCCGCGCCGACAACCAGGACGGTCTTCTCGGTGCCCGGTCGCGCGATCCGGTGCGCGGCCAGGCGGCCGACAGTCATCGCCGCCGCGAACAGCGCCGGCCCGAGGGAACTTGCAGCGGGAGAAGCGTCGAGTGTCCGCTCGAGGTAGACGGCGCCCCAGTCCTGCCACGCACCTTCGATCCAGAAGGCGACTGCGCCGAGGCCGCCGAGCACGAGCAGCCAGGCGGGCACACGCTCGAGGAACCGCGGTCGCTCGGCGCTCGCCCGCGGCACCCACGGCTCTGGGCGCATGGCGAGCGCGGTGAGGATCACGACCGCCGCCGTGAGGACGAAGACGAGCATGGGACCCGCGCCTCCCCAGCGCAGCAGGCCCGTCGCCACGCTCCCGAAGACGACCGCCGCCGAGAAGCACGCGTGGGCCAGATTCAAGATCGGGCGGCCGACGCGGTCTTCCCAGTGGACGGCGTCGGCGTTGATCGCGACGTCCATCGCGCCGGACGCCGCCCCGACCAGAAGGCCGGTGACGTAGAGCGCCACGGGCGAACCGGCCAGCCCGGGCAAGACACCGGCGAGACCGAACAGCCCGACCGAGATCGGCGTCAACCGTGGTCCGACGCGGTCGATCACGACGCCGGTCGCGCGCATCGAGACGAGCGCGCCGACGCCGACGAGGAGCAGCGCCAGTCCGAGCTCCGCATCGGTCGTCCCCGAGCGGCGCTGCACGGCGGGCAGCGCCGCTCCCCAGGCGCCCCAGAAGACGCCGAGTGCCGCGAAGCCGAGAAGAACGCTGTTCCGTCGAGCCAGGAGCCGCACGCAGTCTGCGGCCCTATGGGGACTTGGGACGACTAGCCAAGTACTTGCCGAACACGCCGCCGAGGAGCGTCGCTCCGGCGAGGTACACGGAGAGGAACACGGTGGCAACGACGTCCTGGCCCGGGCCGACGTCCCAGCCGTCCATGACCGCCGTGAGGACCGCGAAGACGAGCCAGCCCGCGACGACTGCGACCACGGCCCACCAGAACGAGCGGCCCCGGTAGCCGAACACCGCCCCGCCGGCAAGCGGCACACCGAGCCCGACGAGGAGCCGCAGCGCGTCCGGCGCGACGAAGAACGCGGCTGCCGTCGCCGCGAACAGCGTCGCGATCCCGGGCCACCACGGACGGCCGAGGCGTCTATATAGTCCGGTAGGAACTATTCCGATGAGCGTGACCGTGCTGCCGTCGAGTTGGTTCCGCCGATGATGCTTACCACGACCGAAGCGGCAATCCTCGGCTTGCTGCGTACCTCGCCGATGTCCGGCTACGACCTTCGCAAGGCGGCGGAGCGGAGCGTCGGGTACTTCTGGGCCCCGGCGAAGACCCAGATCTACACGACCCTTCCGAAGCTCGTCGAGGCCGGCCATGCGACGGCGGCCAAGGTCGCGCAGGGATCGCGGCCGGACAAGGTCGTGTACACGCTCACCGACCAGGGCCTCGACGCCCTCCGCGCGTGGATCGCAGAGGCGCCGACCGAGGCCGGTCACGGCCGGAACGTCATCTTGCTCAAGCTCTTCGTCGCCGACGCCGACGACGCGGAAGTGCTGCTCCCGCAACTCGGCGAGCGGCGCGCGGAGGCGCAGCGCCTGCGCGACGAGCTCGAGGAGCTGGAGGCCGCCGGCAGCGAGGACGAGCAGCCGTTCCACCGTCTGACGCGCCGGTATGGCTTCCTTCACGTCGACGCGCTGCTCCGCTGGACGGAGGAGGCCGAGCGCGAGCTGCGGTCACGCCTTCCGGTTAGCATCGGGGTACCCCCCGAAGAGGAAGGATCCACGATGAGCCTGATCGCACGTCTCGACGAAGCGCGCCGCCGGCGCAACATCCTCGAACACCCCTTCTACACGCGCTGGGAGCGCGGAGAGCTCTCCCGCGCGGAGCTCGCGACCTATGCAGGCGAGTACCGCCACGCCGTCGTGGCACTCGCGGGCACCGCCGAGGCAGCCGCACCGCTCGCGGGAGGCGAGCACGCGGAGGAGGAGCGGGCGCACGTGGCGCTCTGGGACGACTTCGCCGCCGTGCTCGACGCCGACCTCGAGCGGAGGCCGAACTCCGAGACGGAACGCTGCGCAGCCGCCTGGACCTCGGCCGAGGACCCGCTCGAGGCGCTCGCGATCCTGTATGCGATCGAGGCCGGCCAGCCCGACGTCTCCGAGACGAAGCTCGCGGGTCTCGTCGAGCACTACGGGTTCGCCGAGGCAGGCCGCGGGACGGCGTACTTCCGGCTCCACGCCCAGCGAGACCTCGAGCACGCCGCGCATTCGCGCGAACTGCTCGAGCAGCACGCCTCTCCGACCGACGCGGATCGTCTCGTGGCCGCCGCGGAGCGCGCGCTCGAGGGCAACTGGGAGCTGCTCGACGGCGTCAGTGCCCCTTCAAGTGATGCTGTCTAGCTTCTGGGTCGCGAGCACCAAGCCAGAGGCCGCACTCGTCCGCAGCCAAGGCTGGATGCCTTGGTAAGGGCGAGGGTGGCTCTGGCGCCGCGTGATCGCGGGCCAGAAGCAGACGTGCATTGCTTGGAGGGGCACTCATTAGCCCGGTACCGAAACGGGCGTAACAGCCGCCTCCGCCGGCAGACGGCGCTCCAGCCGGTAGGCGCCGGCCGCACCGAGCAGACACACGCCTGCCGCCAGCAGCCAGACGCCGTGCGGTTCCACACCTAAGACCGTCGCGGCCACGGCCGGTCCGGTGATGAACCCGAGCTGCCAGGAGAAGCCGTTGAGCGCCATGTAACGGCCGACGAGGTCGGTCGGGGCGAGATCGGCCACGATCGGGCCTTGGACGACGTCGTATAGGCACTCCGCAACCGAGAAGAGCGCAATCGCAGCCAGGAGGACTGCGAATGCGTACTCGGCATGCGACGAGCCCGGCGCCGAGCACCAAGAGCCACGAGCAAGCGAACAGCCAGCCCGTGCGGACGAGCGCCGCCATCCGGCGGCGACCCTGCTGCAGGCGCGCAACGCGAATCTGAAGGCCGATGATGAGCAGCGAGTTGACGAGGAAGAGCGAGCCGATCGCGTCCTCGGACACGCCCGCCTCGGTCTTCGCGTACACGGGGAAGACGCCGACCAGTAGCGCGACGGCGCCGGCGACGAACGCGTAGTTGACGACGAGCAGCCGCAGGAAGGCGCCGTCGCGAAGTGCGGCTCGATATGAGCCGCCGTTCGTCGTCACCGGCTGAACCGGCGGCTCCGGCACGCGCAGGACGAAGCCGGCGTAAACGGCGAACGTCGCCGCGTTCAGGACGAACAATGTCGTGAACGTCGCCGGCTCCGCCGTCGTCACGATCAAGCCCCCGACGGCCCCGCCGAGACCGAGCCCGACATTCGCCGCAACGCGTTGCTGCGCGAAGGCGAGCGGACGCTGCGCCGGTTCGACCAGGCGCGCGAGCAGACTGGACTGGCCGGTCGGCCACCCGCCGGCTCCCGAGCCGAGCACGACGGCAAGCGCGATTGCCTGCCACCCCTCGCGGACCAGCGGATAGAGGGCGAAGGCGATCGTCGACAGCGCGAGCCCTCCGATCATCGTCCAGCGGCCGCCGAACCTGTCGGTGACGCGGCCGCCGACGAGCGAGGCGGCGAGCGCAGCGCCGGCGCCGACTCCCGAAGCGATCCCGGCGACCGCCAGCGGTATGCCGCGGACCTCGTGGAGATAGAGGAGCATGAACGGGTTGGCCGCGCCGTTACCGAAGGCGTTGAGCACCAGACCGGCCTGAAGCACATAGACGCCGCGAGGGAGTCCTCGAACGAAAAATGCAACCACGGTTTCACTATAATTGCCGCGTGCAGGACTGGGTGCTGCTCGCCTACCGTCTGCCTCGGGAGCCGTCGACGCCGCGGATCGCGCTCTGGCGACGGCTGAGGCGGCTCGGCGCCGCCCAGGTGCTGCGATGGGCTCGTGGCTCTCCCGTTGAGCCCGCAGACGCGGGAGCAGCTCGAGTGGCTCGCGGACGAGGTCGAGGATGCGGGAGGATCGGCAACCATCTGGATCGCCCAACCTGGCACAGCGGCCGAGGGCCGCGCCCTCGCGGACCGCATGCGGAACGCGGCGGAGGCGGACTACCAGCGCGTGGTCGAGGCAGCCCGCGGAGCGGTCGACGGCCGGTCGAAGGCGCGTCTACGCCGCGTGCTGCGCGCGATCCGCGCGCGCGATTACTTCGACGCGCCTGGGCGCCGGGAGGCCGAGCGGGCGCTCGAGAACCTCGCCGGCGGAGAAGGTCGGCGCGTGATCTGGGCGACGCGGCGCGGCTGTCACGTAGATCGCACCGCCTGCGCGTGGCTGATCAGGCGCTTCGTCGATCCCGAGGCCGAGTTCGTGTTCGTCGATGACCCCGACGAGGTCCCGCCGGAGGCAACGGCCTTCGACATCCGCGGCGTGGAGCTCTCGCACCATGACGGCGACTGCAGCTTCGAGACGATCGTCAGGCGCTACGAGCTGGACGATCCGGCCCTGGCGACGATCGCCGCGCATCGTCCACGAGGCCGACCTGGGCGACGAGCGCTACGACGTCCCCGAGGCGCCGGGCCTCGACCTGGCGATCCGAGCGCTGGGCGCCAACCGTTCCGACGACGAGCTTCTAGCAATCACCGACCCGCTGTTCGACGCCATCTACGAGCTCTACGCCACGCGGCAGGCCTAGCTA
>CAWICZ010000011.1:0-90359 GCA_963834825.1 uncultured Actinomycetes bacterium
TGAGGATCCGCTACACCCGCTACTGGCGCGTTCGCTCGGGCTCGGTCTGCGTCGAGCGCGTCGCAGGTGGGATGACGCAGCTCAGGGCGACGCAGCCGGGGCGCTTTGCGCTCGCCGTGCCGGAGCAGCCGGCGTCGCTCGTTCGCCTGCTCGTGGGGCGACCCCCGGCGCGCTGCTGAGGGCGAGATAGCCGGCGAGCCCGGCGATGATCACGTCGTTCGGCGAGTCGTTGACGAGGAGCGAGACGGCCAGGGCGACGAGGTACGCGGTCAGCAGCGTTCGTCGCTCTCGGAGCGCAAGCAGCGCGAGCACGACGATCCCGCCGCCGACGAGCAGGCCGACGCCCCAGCCCGAAGTCGCTCGAAGCCACGACAGCTCGAGGCGGCGCCAGAAGTCCTCGGCGAGCCCTGCCGGTCCATCCGACAGCGCCTCCGTCACGTGACTCCCTCCGCCGAGCGCGAGGGCGAGCGCGAGTACACCGGCGGCCGCCGCCGCCGCGATCGCCGTGCGCCTGGTCAGCCCGTACTCCAACGCGATCAGGACCCCGTAGCCGGCGAGGAGGACGAGGACGCCGCCGCCGTCGGCTCCGAACTGGCTTCCGCCCACGGTGAGCAGCGCGAGCGCCGCGACGGCTCCGAACGCCCAGAGCCCGAATCGCCGGCCCAGGATCGCCGCGCCGGCGAGGGCCGGCGCGAGCAGCAACGTCGCGAGCAGGTTCGAGAGCCCGTAGAAGCGAGCGTTCTGGGTCGGGCCGAGCGGGGAAAGGGCGACCCAGCGGTCGTCGATCGCCATGGCGACCAGGTAGGCGGCGAGCACTCCGGCGAGCAACAGCCCGTGGGCCACGAGCGGCAGCCGCGCGAAAACCAGCGCTGCGGCGGCGAAGAGGACGATGACCAGCACGTCCACCCAGACCTCGGTCGCACCCGCGATCCCGAGCGCAAGGTTGGCGAGCAGCACGGCTGCGAGCCCCGGCAGGACAGCTGCCGGGACGAAGACCGCGAGCGCCACGAGCAAGGCCAGGGAGACGAGGAGGACGGCGGTCTTGGCCTCGCGATTCGCCCTGATCCGCGCGTCCAGCCCGGTGAGCTCCGAAACGGGGTCGTCCGCCGCCGTCGAGCCGAGCCGACCCTCCCGATCGAGTGCGGTCGGCGCCACGTCGACGATGGAGACGAGCCCCGGGATTCGCGTCGACTCGGAGGTCAGGAGACCCCGGTACCCGGGGCCGAGGACGGCGATCGGGTAGCGACGATCGTTGGGCTGTAAGCCTCCTCTGGGGAGGCCGAGCACGATGACGCGGCCGGCGGGCGGGCCCTGGGCGAAGTCGGCCTCGACGAGACGATCGCCGGGAGGATTGTCGCCGAGAAGCGAGTTGCGGACCTCGCCCCGTTCGAGCGCGGCGAGCGCGCGCGCCGCGCTCGTCTCCGGTCCTGCATCGGGCACGAGCAGTCCGACGGCGCCCTGCTCCGAGAGCGGACGCAGGTCGGCGAGCTCGAGCCCGGGAACGACGACGACACGGAGCTCAGCGGCGCCCGCGGGCGCCGCGTACCCCGCGGCCACGAGCAGGGCCAAAGCTAGAATTTTCGGCATGAAACGCAAGGGTTACGGACGGGATTTCGGCCTGTCGGCACGCATGGTGACGACGTTGTTCCTGCTCGGCGCGCTGTACGTCGCGTTCTTCGTCGTGCTCGTCAGCGTGATCCAGGCGCCGTTCTTCCTCATCCTCGTCTTCATGGGCGGGCTGGCGTTCCTCCAGTACTTCACCTCGGACAAGATCGCTCTCGCCGCCTCGCGCGCGAAGATCGTCGATCGCGACGAGGCCCCTGAGCTGCACGACATGATCGAGCGGCTCAGCGCGATGGCCGACCTGCCGAAGCCGCGGGTGGCGGTGATTCCGACCGACATGCCGAACGCGTTCGCCACCGGCCGGAGCCCGAAGCACGTCGGTCGTCGCCGTGACCGAAGGCCTCTGGAATCGGCTCAGCAAGCCGGAGATCGAGGGCGTCCTCGCCCACGAGCTCTCGCATATCGGCAACCGCGACGTCGCGATCATGACGATCTCGAGCTTCTTCGCCATGGTCGCCGCCCTGCTGATGCGGATGGGTCTCTGGGGCGGGATGTTCGGCGGCGACCGCGACCGCTCCGGCGGCGCGCCGGTCTGGCTGATCATGTTCGCCGTCTCGTTGCTGACCTACGTGCTCAGCTACGTGCTGATCCTGATGATCTCGCGCTACCGCGAGTACGCGGCCGACCGCGGCGCCGCCATCATCACCGGCGCGCCCGAGAATCTGATGAGCGCACTCCAGCGGATCTCGTCGAACATGACGCAGATCCCGCAGCGCGATCTCCGCGAGCTGCAGGGCATGAACGCGTTCTTCATCGTCCCGACGAGCGTCAAGTCGACGTTCGCCGAGCTCTTCATGACCCACCCGCCGCTGGAGAAGCGGCTCGCGCGGCTGGCCGAGATCGCGCGCGAGATGGGTCGTCCGGTCTAGGTCTGCCTGGGCTTCCGAGACGCCCTCTTCGGACGGAGGGGCCTGAAGAAGGCCGAGCGGGAGGCTCTCTTCGCGCTGCCGGCTGCTGCGGTGACGATGGACGTCGAGCTGGGACTGCGCTCGGCCGGCGTCGCCGCGGTGATCTTCAAGCCGCTCTCGGCCGGAGAGTTCGTACGGGCCGAGAACGAGCTGCAGGAGCTCCTCGATGTCGCGGCGCGGGAGTCGAGCTCCCGGATCGAGCGGAGGACGGATTCCTACGGCTACGAGTGGCTGATCATCCGGGACGACGACGTCGAGGACCTCGTCACGACCGTCCATCTCGTCGCGTCGGAGCTGACCGAGCGCGGCTTCGGCGAGCAGCTGCTGGCGGCGGCGTTCAGGTTCGAAGGCGGCAAGCACCCGCTCGTCCTGATCTACGGCTACAAGCGCGGGGCCTTCTGGCCGTTCGTCCCGACCGGCGAGGGGCAGGAGCGCGACAACGCCGAGGAGCTGGAACTGAAGGCGAAGCTGGAGAAGGAGCTCCCGATCGAGCAAGACCTCAGCCGCTGGTTCGGCCTCTTCGACGCGCCCCTCTAGGCGTTTCCGCGCCCGAGGGCGACATCGATCGGCCGCCGGAGCGCGGCTTTGCCGCGCGGGAGGCACACAAACCGAGAAATGTCCGTGGGGCGCGAGCGCCAGACGCCGGCTCCGTCCACCGTTGGAGCGAGACGCCGCCAGCAAGGAGGGGGTCCGTGGGGGAACCAGGGGTTCCCCCACGGCGTTAGCCGCCGAACTCGGTTTCGCCGTCCGAATACTCGAGCGCGTCGAGCCGGGCGATCAGGCCGACCCCGCGGAAGTTGATCTTGTTCGAGTGCGGGTAGTAGGCGATGTCGTTCGGGTCCTTCGTGCCGTAGACGAGCATCACGGCGCCGTCGTCCCCGCCGCGGAAGAAGTGCGAGATCCTCGTCCCCGCCGGGCGGCAGACCACATGGCCGGCCCGCAGCTCGTGGGTCTCCGTCTCGACGCCGTCCGCGACGAGCCTCGGGCTGGGGATGAGCTCGAGCTTCGCGGTGCCCTCGAGCATCACGAAGATCTCTTGCTCGGCCGAGTGGCAGTGGGCCGGCACCGCGGCGACGCCCGGAGCCAGCGTCCGATGGTGGAGGCCGGCTTTCACGGCGCCCGCCTCGGTCGCGATGATCCGGTCGCCTTCCTCGTCGGGCTGGAGCGCGTCGACGTTGACGATGTTCTTCGGCCGCTCGGCGGGCTCGCCGACCTCCGGCTCGCCGGCCGCGATCTCCTGCTCCCAGGGATGCCCGCCTTGGCCGGACTGCACCCAGCTCCGGCCCAGCCAGGTGACGCCGGCCCGCGGCAGCGTCGCGTGCCCGTCGTACCCGAACCGTCCGAAGACGAGCACGTCGAGGCCGTCGTCGCCGGCCCGCAGCGTGTGCGCCTCGCGTCCGGCCCGGTGGACGATGCAGTCGCCCTCGCGGACCTCGTAGACCTCACCGTTCTGCCACGACAGGCCTGAGCCGCGGAGCACGTAGAAGATCTCCTCGTCCTCGACGTGCGCCGGCGTCGACCAGCGATTCGGAACGATGTCGATCCGGTTGACGGTGTAGTCCTTCGCGCCGGCCGCCCGGCCGAGGAACCGCCAGGTAGCGGCGAAGTGGCCCTCCTCGTCCGGGTTCGCCTCGACGTCGTCCCAGTGGACGATGCCGCCTCCCACTAGCGAGCCGGGAGGTCGGGAATCAGCCCTTCGTCGGAGAACAGCGCGCGTGTCTCCTCGAGCGTGAGGTCGCTCGGCGGGATGATCAGATCCGACGCCGCGAGCTCGTCGTCCGGCAGCCGCTCGCCCTCTTCCCGCACGAGCTGCGCCATCTCGTCCAGGACCTGGTCGAGCGCGGGCTCGTCCTCTCGGTCGATCGTTTCGACCGCCTTGGCGTCGAGCTCGTTCAGCCGGCTCTGAAGCGCCTCGTCGATCCGATACTGCCCCTCGCCCATCAACCGGGCGATCACTGGTCGAGCTCCTTCTGCGCTGAGCCGGCCCCGACCTCGGCCTTGAGCCGCTCGAGCTCGGCGTCGACCTGCTTCCCCGCCGAGATCTGCGCGAGCTCGCGGTCGAGCTGCGACTGGTCGCCCGCCGTGAAGTCCTCGAGCGTCCCGGACTCGATCAGCTCCTCGACCGCGCCCGCGCGCGCCTGCATCTGCTCGGTCTTGTCCTGGGCCCGCTGGATCGCCAGGCCGGTGTCGGCCATTTGCTCGCCGATGCCCGTCGCCGCCTCGCCGATTCGTACCTGCGCCTCGGCGGCCGAGTACTGGGCCTTGATGACCTCTTTCTGCGAACGGAAGGCCTCGATCTTCGCCGAGAGCTGCTTCTCCGAGCTCGCGAGCTTGTCCTGCTGGCTCTCGAGCTGCTGGATCTGCACGTCGAGATCCTGGAGCTGCTGCTGCGCGAGCGTCTTTCGCTCGAGCGCCTGGCGGGCGAGATCCTCCCGGCCGGCGCCGACGGCGTCGCGCGCCTGGGTGTCGAGCTTGACGAGGCTCTGCTCGAGCTTGTCGGCCTGGAGCTGGAGCCGCTTCTTCGACGTGACCACGTCGGCGATCCCGCGCTTTACGTTCTGGAGCAGCTTCAGCTGCTCCTCGTACGAGTAGTCCAGCGTCTCGGACGGGTCCTCGGCCCGATCGAGCAGCCTGTTCAGCTTCGACTTGATCACCAACGACATGCGCTCCAACAACCCGGCCACTTGATCTCCTCCCTCGGTTCGCTGGCACATAGCCTATGCACGCGTGCTCGTCGAGCGAAGCTTGCATCCGACCTGGCTCTCGAACGCCTACCTGGTCGCCGACCGGGAGGGCGGTGCCGCGGTCTACGTGGACAGCGGGGCCCCGCTGGAGCCGCTCATCGCTGCGGCCGAGCGCTGGGGGGTCCGGCCGAGCCACGTCCTCCGCACGCACGGTGATCTCGATCACGTCGAGCACGAGGAGGAGCTCGGACTGCCTGTCGTCACCGGCCCGCTCGAAGTCGGCGAGCTCGAGTTCGACGCGATCGCGACCCCCGGCCACTCCGACGATCACATCGCGTTCGTCGTCGGCGATGTCTGCTTCTCGGGCGACGTTCTCTTCAAGGACGCGGTCGGCGGCGGCGACCCCGACCAGGTGCGCGACTCGGTGATGCGCCTGATGGACCTGCCGCACGAGACACGCGTCCTGCCCGGGCACACGGACGAGACGACGATCGGCCGCGAGTGGGAGGAGAACCCGTTCGTCCGGGTCTGGCGCGGCGTCGAGCCGGAAGGGACGGAGCGTTGCCGCGTCGGCAGCCGCGAAGGCGTGATCGCCGTCTGGTCACCCGATTACGACGGCAAGGGGAAGGCCTGGGTGCGGTTCGACGAGGGCGGCGGCCGAATTCTCGGCGGCTCCCGCGTCGAGCGTCTGTGACCGTCGGGCTCCTCTTCCCAGGCGATATGGGGGCGGCGGTGGGCAACGCCGTCGATGGGGAGGTCCTCTGGGCGAGCAACGGCCGAAGCGAAGCGACGCGGCAGCGGGCCGCCGGTTTCACCGACGCGGGCTCCTTTGGACGAGCTCGTTCGGCGCAGCGACCTCGTGCTCTCGATCTGCCCGCCGGCGATTGCCGAGGACGTGGCTCGACAGGTCTTCGACCTGGGCTTCGACGGCGTCTACGTCGAGGCGAACGCGATCTCGCCCGAGCGGATGCGGCGGATCGCCACGCTCGGACCGAAGGTCGTCGACGGGTCGATCATCGCGGCCAGCGGCATCAGCCTCTACCTCGCCGGCGAGGGAGCGGAGCAGGTCGCGGAGCTCTTCGACGACGACGAGGTGACGGCGATCGCACTGGACGCTCCGGTGGGCGCCGCGTCCGGGCTGAAGATGGCGTTCGGCGGCTGGAACAAGATCGGGATCGCACTGACCGGTCAGGCTCACGCGATCGCCCAGGCTTACGGGGTCACCGAACAGCTGGAAGCGGAAGGTGTTCCTGCCGATCGGCTGCAATGGGTGGCCGACCGGGCCTGGCGCTGGGCTCCCGAGATGGAGGAGATCGGCGACCTGTGCCGTGAGCTCGGCCTGTCGGAGGCGATCCCCCGGGGCGCCGCCGAGTTCTATCGCGGGCTAAGCGAAGAACGCAGCTAGTCGCTTCGCTTCGTCTTGGAGGTCGCGCCGTGCTGTGCGGGGCAACGGCGCGAACTGATCGAGCTCGACCTTGCCGTTCTCGTAGCGCCAGGTTCCGGCTACCTGCCCGTCGACCAGGAACGTGTTCACGGAGTGGGGTGTCTTCGTGTTGAAGACGAGCGGGCGGTACTCCTCCGGCAGAATCTGCGTGCGGCGGGCGTGGGCGAGCAGCGTCGCGTCCCAGACGGGCAGGAAGCGAGGCGGCGCGGGGGTGTCGGGATCGGGCAGCGCCGCACGCGGCAGGTCGACGAGCTCCTTGCCGCGCTTGTCGCGCAAGCGCCTGAGCGTGAGGCCCTCCAGCGCGGCCGCGATCTTGTCCGCGGGCATCATGGCGAAGTCGGCGATGTCTTTGCGGTGGGCAGGGCCGAACGCGCCGAGGTAGCGGCGAACGAGCAGCTCGAGCCCCTCGTCCGGATCGGCCTCGTCAGGCCCGACCCAGTCCTCGGCCAGGCCGTAGAGGTCGGCCCGCCGCTGCTCCCAGGTCCCGGAGGGTGGTACACGGACGAGGTCGACGTAGGCGCCGATGCCGAGCGCGATCTGACGTCCGAGGTGCTCTTCGACCTCCTTGCGCCGGCGCGGCCCCTCGGCGAGGAAGCGCCGCAGCTTCTTCGCGGCCGCCCTCATCGTGCGTGGGTCGGCCTTTGGATGGACCCGCTCCCACCACTCGGTGCGCGGGCCGCGGATCGCCGCCGTGAACGGCCAGTAGTCCGCCTTCGAGACGAGGTGGATCGTCGCCCGCATCATCGTCCCCTGGACGACCGACCGCCGCTCGAGCGCGCGCGTGACGGCGTCCCGCTCGAGCCCGGCGAGCCGAGACCAGAGCCCGACGTACATCGAAGGCGCGTACTGGGCCTGGATTGCGCCGATCCGCTCGAGCGCCTTCGGAAGGCTCATCCGACGCCGTTCGAGCAGCAGCTGCCGCGCGAGCAGTGCGCGGTTGAGCTCGCGTTGAGTGAGCACCCGCTCGCCCTTGGCCGCCACGACTCGAAGCTACACTAGGTCGCTCCCGGGGCTATAGCTCAGCTGGGAGAGCGCCTGGATCGCACCCAGGAGGTCGCCGGTTCGAGCCCGGCTAGCTCCATCGCTTCGTTAAGCGTTTGCGCCTCTCGGCAACGCGTCCGAGAGGCGGTGTGATCAGTCGTGTGATCAGTAGACGTACTCACGCGGTTGGCGGCTCCTCGTACACGTCTTACGCGCGACGCGGTGGCTGGCGGGGCTAATCCTGCTCCCCGTCCACGCCCTCAAACGCGGCCGCCAGCAGGGACCCGCGCGCCCGAACGGAGCGGGAGGGGTACCCCGCCACCCCACCGCACCCCGCGCGGGGAGTCAGCAGGGGTCGAACTCGAGCGTGATTCGACTGACCACAAAGTGCTCACGCTGGCCAGCATCCCGCTCTGTTGGAGCGCTCTAGCGCCGACCGCCGGGGGGACGGTCAGGTGTCCAGGCGATTGAATGGCTGGCTCGGCCCTGGCCCGACCCTTTCAAGTGCAGGAGCTTTGTAGGCGGCAGTCGGCCAATTAACCGCCCGGGGCTACTCGCTTCCCTTCTCGCCCGTGTGCGGGCGGGGGCGGGGTGATGTGGGGGGCGGGTACCAGCCTCGTGGGCGGCCCTCTTGAACATTTTGAGCGATAGCGGGACAATTGCACCTCTGTATCCACAAGCAGCAATAGAGACTGAGAACCCGTCTATGGCGCCACCTCGGATTTCCGAGGGAGCGAGCCAACGCCTGGGGTCTGCACCGGAACCACCGCCGCCGATGTTTCCTGGCGACCACTCGCAGGTGCTTTGGACACTCTGGCCGCAATGGAAGGGTGGCGAGCAGCTAATTGCCCGCATTGTGCAGGCGGGTCAATGGGCGCTTCGCGACCAGGAGAAAGAAACCAGCTCGTGCCGAATTGACGTCTACGCGCTCGGCGATATAGAGAGTTTTGATTCGCCCACCGAGTTTGTTGAGGGGGTCTCGAAAGACGCTCTCCGCAAGCTGGACGCGGTCGTTGTACGCCTGCAGGCGCACGACATTGCTATGGCAGTAACCTTTTCGCGGGGCGGTAAGCGGATTGATTCGTGGCTTACGGGCGGCGTTCTTCTTCAGGTGGCGAGTTCGCGCGATGAGGGAGCTTCCGATGTGGACGCCGTTGTGGCCAGAGTCGCTCCCGCTATCGGAAGAGGCCGCAAAGAGGGGCCGGTACTCCGTCCCACGGCCGAGCGGCCCGAGGCGGAAGAGGCGTTCACGACTTGGCAAACACGACGACCGTTTTCATGGCTGCGAGCAAGCGCTTTGAGCGCCGCTGGCGTTGTCACCCTTTTGAGTGTGTATTTCGTTTCGGACCTCTCAGCACCGCAGGATTCCATCATCGGGACCTCCTCTTTCAAGATGAGCGCGTTGGGCAGCGCAGTACTTTGGGGGTTCTTCATTGAGTACCTCACGCGTGTAACTCCGGCGCAAGCGTATTGGAGTCACACGGGTGTAAAGAGCAGAATGAGGAGTGTCCTCAGAATTTCAACCGGAAATATCGGACGCCTCGTCCTCACAGTCGGCGGAACACTCTTGGGGGCGTACCTCAAGAAAAGGTTCGGCTGGTGACGCCTCGTGAGTCGGATTGGTGTTCGCCGTACGTAATCGCGGCACTAATTGGGCTCGTTGTCTTGGCGACGACAACGCCGACATCGGCATCCCAGGGGCCAAAGCATCCATCACTCTTGGCCACCACTCCGGGCTTCTCATGGTCGATGCCGGAGCGCTACAACGGGGAGGACCGCGACAGGGACGGCCTGGCTGACTACTTCACCCCGGCCAACTACCGGCCGTTTCGGCCGGCCCCCGGTTACAACCCGATCAACCCGAGCAGCTGGCGGGTCAACCTGACAGCCGACACATGCCCGTCCGATCGCGCCGTCCAGTGGGCGGTGGACGGCCACATCGCAGGAGAAGGCTGCAAGTCCGCAGTCTTTCTCAGTGCAGCGCCGCACCGCGTGTCGGTGATCTACAACGGTGCGGCGAGCGAGACCGAAAGCGTGACCCCTAAGGACTGGCTAATCGCCGTCATCGGCGACAGCTACGGCTCGGGTGAAGGCAATCCGGATGTTCCACTCAAGAGCCTGCGGTTCCGCCGCGACAAGCCTTCGCGCTGGCAGGACAAACAGTGCCATCGCTCCGCCAGAGCAGGAGCTGCTCTGGCCGCCGCGCGGATCGAGAAAGCCGACGCACACTCCTCGGTCACCCTCCTGCACTTGTCATGTTCTGGCGCAACCATTGAGGCTGGCCTTCGCGGCAGTCACTCGGGGCAGCGTCCGGACGACAACAAACACCGTAAGAAGAAGCCCCAGGTGAACGAGCTACGGGAACTGCTCGGCGACCGAGCTCCTGATGCTCTCGTAATCTCAATAGGCGGTAACGATGTCGGCTTCGCCGACATTATCCGGAATTGCCTGCTCGAGTGGGGAAAGCTCGCTGGACCATCGCGGCGCGGTTGCTACCGGCCCACAAGTAAGGGACGGAAACTGTTCGAAGCCGGCATGAAGCAACTGCCTGGCCGTTACGACGGCCTCGCGACGGCGCTTCAACCCTTCGGGATCACACCGTCACGCGTGTTGGTCACTGGGTACCCAGACCCGACACGTTACGACGACGGTGGGATTTGCGGAGACGGCAATAGACCACATCTGCTGAGGGAAATTTTCTCTGTGCCCTTCGCGCGTGAGATAAGTGCGAAGGAAGCGCGGTGGGCATCAGAAGTGGTCGGTGTCGGCCTCAACCGCGCGTTGAACTCGATCGCCCGAGCGCATGGATGGACCTCGTCGGCGCTCACATTCGTCCTCGCGGAGGCACGGCGAATGTGCGAAGAACTCTTGGTTTGTAGGCTGGAACAAATCCAAAAGGCAAGAACGTTTCTGGTCCTACGGCCTCAAGATCAGTACAGGCGTATTGCATCCGAACGACCTCGGACACCGGGCTTATCGAGACGCGATCCTGCGCGCCCTCCAGCGGCTCGGCATTCCTACTCGCTAGGCAGAACCGTCAATCGGTCCCTAGTGCTGCGACCGCTCTACTTCCTGTAACACCTCGACGGCCTCGAGAAGGTCACTTACGCGCTCAACCGGGAGCGAGACGCCCCGACGAGTCGGCCCCCAGTCTCCTGTTTTCTTGCGAAGGGCGAAGACCCTCAGATCGAGTCGTCGCTCTCCGTCCCACGTCTGGAGACGAGCCTGTAGCTGCGTGGTCGGGCTCAACGGGAACGAGGAGACGACGATCTCGTCCGTGAATTCGACTATCACAGCGCCGGCACCGCCGACGCCAGCTCGTCTTCCTGGGCCTTATCCGCCGCCGCCGATTTCAGCTCGACCTCTTCGACAATCTCGATACTCGCGTCAATGAGTCGTCGCACTGCGAGGCTTCCACGGTGGAAACGCTGCCACCGGTCTGGCTCGACTACTGGCCAAGGTGCCGGTGTTGCGGTCGGCCCCTGCAAGTGGACACGGTGTCGAGCGATACGGGGAGCTAAGCGGGGCGACCGCCTAAGAGCCCGTAAGACGCAGCCGTACCGACGAACGAGTCCCGCTGCGGCGGGGTTCTCGTCGTTCGCGGGCCGTGATAGGCGTGACAGTTTGTGATCAGTAGCAATCGGCGGCAACGGGGAACCCCCGCTTGCTCAGGGGCTCGTATTCAGCTCAACCATCCGGTTAGTCCCGGCAAGCGCCCTCTGGCTCGAATCGCACCCAGGAGGTCGCCGGTTCGAGCCCGGCTAGCTCCACTCGAAGCTTCTGCTGTCGGTGGTTTCCGCTTTGCTCCCGAACGTCGAGATCCGAGGCTGCCTCGTTCTGCGGTTATGGCACGAGGAGGTCGTCGGTGCGAGTCTGGCGAGTTCCATTTCGAAAGACCCGCTGCCTCGCTCAGGATCTCCGTAAGCACGGAACGCCCAGGTCCGGGTGAAGGCTTACGCGGGCGCGGCGTCCCGCTCGCGCTTGCGGCGGGAGGCCAGCGTCTGTCGCTTTGTCGCAGAGAGCTCGACCTTCCGCAGGCGGATGCTCTTCGGCGTCACCTCGACAGACTCGTCCTCCCGGATGAACTCCAGTGCCTGCTCGAGGGAGAGGGGGCGGGGAGGGATGAGCCGGACAAGCTCGTCCGCATTCGCAGAGCGCATGTTCGTCAGCTTCTTCTCCTTGGTCGCGTTCACGTCCAAGTCCTCGCCCCTGGCGTTCTCGCCGACGACCATGCCTTCGTAGAGCTCGTTGCGCGGAGAGATGAACAGCGATCCGCGCTCCTGGAGCGCTGCGATTGCGAATGCGGAAGCGTGGCCTCGCCGGTCAGCGACGAGGCTGCCAGTGGGGCGCGTTCGCAGCTCGCCGTGCCACGGCTCCCAGCGCTCGAAGACGTGGTGCATGATCCCTGCCCCGCGAGTCTCTGTGAGGAACTCGGTCCGGAATCCGATCAGCCCGCGGGTCGGCACCAGGTACTCCATTCGCGCCCAGCCGGACCCGTGGTTGACCATCTGCTGCAAACGGCCCTTCCGCAGCGCGAACAGTTGAGTGACGACGCCGATGTACTCCTCCGGGACGTCGATGGCGACGCGCTCGACCGGCTCCTGCGTCGTGCCTTCGACCTCGCGCGTCAGGACCGCCGGCTTGCCGACCGTGAGCTCGAAACCCTCGCGGCGCATGATCTCGACGAGGACGGCGAGCTGGAGCTCGCCACGGCCCTGCACCTCCCAGACGTCGGGACGGGCCGTCGGGAGGACGCGAAGCGAGACGTTCCCGACGAGCTCCTGCTCGAGCCGGCCGATCAGTGCACTCGCCGTCAGCTTGTCGCCCTCGGTTCCGGCGAGCGGAGACGTGTTGATCCCGATGGTCACGGAGAGCGACGGCTCGTCGACCGAGCTGACCGGGAGCGGCCGCGGATCCTCGGCGTCCGCGATCGTCTCGCCGATCGTGACCGCTGGCAGGCCGGCTAGCGCGACGATCTCGCCGGGCCCCGCCTCCTCGGCGGGCACGCGGTCGAGCGCCTCCGTCACGTAGAGCTCGGTCACCCGCGCGCGCTCGATCGTCCCGTCGGACCTGCACCAGGCGACCTGGTCGCCCTTTCGGATCGTCCCGTGCTGGACGCGCAGCAGGGCCAGGCGGCCGACATAGGGCGACGCATCGAGGTTTGTGACGAGCGCCTGGAGCGGATGGTCCGGGTCGTAGGAGGGTGCTGGGACCGTCGCGAGCAGGGTTTCGACGAGCGGCTGGAGATCGGGAGCGAGCTCGTCGGGCGCGAAGCCGGCCCGGCCCTCTCGCGCGTTGGCGTACACGATCGGGAAGTCGATCTGGGACTCGTCGGCGTCGAGGTCGAGGAAGAGCTCGTAGACCTCGTTCACGACCTCGGCCGGGCGCGCGTCCGGACGGTCGACCTTGTTCACGACGAGCACGACGGGCAGCCGCGCCTCAAGCGCCTTGCGGAGCACGAACCGGGTCTGGGGCAACGGCCCCTCGCTCGCATCGACGAGCAGCAGTACCCCGTCGACCATCGTGAGACCCCGCTCGACCTCGCCGCCGAAGTCGGCGTGGCCGGGGGTGTCGATGATGTTCACCTTCGCGCCGGCGATCCGGACGGCGGTGTTCTTGGCGAGGATCGTGATGCCCTTCTCGCGCTCGAGGTCCATCGAGTCGAGCACGCGGTCGGCGACCTCCTGGTTCTCCCGGAAAGAGCCCGACTGCCAGAGAAGCGCGTCCACGAGCGTCGTCTTGCCGTGGTCCACGTGCGCGACGATCGCAACGTTCCGCAGATCGTCGCGGCGGGCGAGTGCTGGAGCGGATGTAGACATGGCCAGCCAGGGTAGCCGCGGTACCCTCCGACGATGCCAGAGGAGAAGCCCGAGCCGATGACGCCCGAGCAAAAGCGGCAGCTCGAGTCCGAGCTCGCGGAACTGGAAGGCCCTCGGCGCAGCGAGGTCGTTCAGGCGATCGCCACCGCCAGGGGCTTCGGCGATCTCTCGGAGAACTTTGAGTACCACGCCGCGAAGAACGAGCAGGGGCTGTTGGAGCATCGGATCAGGTCGATCCGTGACCGGTTGGACCGCGCCGTCGTCGTCGAGCAGGAGGCCTCCGAGAGCGGGGCGGTCGGCATCGGCTCGACGGTGGAGATCGAGGACGACAAGGGTGAGCGGATGACGGTCGAAATCTCGAGCGTCGGCGGCGTGTCGCCGGACTCACCACTGGGTCGCGCGCTCCTCGGTGCGAAGGCGGGCGACGAGGTCGAGGTCGTCGCGCCACGCGGTTCCTGGGTGGCGCGCGTCCGGTCGATTGGCGTGGTCCAGAGCTAGCGGGAGTTGCCCGGGGGCTGGCGGGAGCGCCCTCCCCTTGTTCGCAGCCCGTAATCTCCCACCAGTCCCGGAGCGGCCGGCCGGACGACGGGATCGAAAGGAGCCGGACGATGAACCAGGTAGCCGAGATGCTCGCCGCCCATCCCCAGGCGACGCCGAGCGAAGCGCTCGTGCGCTGTATCGAGGAGTGCTTCGCCTGCGTTGTGGCGTGCATGGCCTGTGCCGACGCCGACCTCGCGGAAGAGGGCGTCGAGGAGCTCAGGCACTGCATACGGCTGGATCTCGACTGTGCCGACGTGTGCGAGGCCACCGGTCGCGTGTTGACGCGGCAGACGAGTACCGAGCCGCGACTTACGCGAAGCCTGCTCGAGACCTGCCTCGAGGCGTGCCGCCTCTGCGCCGAGGAGTGCGAACGCCACGCCGACCATCACGAGCACTGCCGCTTGTGCGCCGAGACCTGCCGCCGCTGTGAGCAGGCCTGCACCGACCTGCTTCAATCGATGAGCGCCTAGGAGCGCCGCAGCCTTATTCAGGCCCCGCCGCGGGAACCGGGCTGTTGTGGGCTCGGCGCTCAGGCCCGCGCCAACTTGATTGCTCCATTCGACGGCCTGTGCGGGGAGCGTTGAAAGCGCTCCGGCCGGCTCCATCGTTCGCGCTCCGTGCTCCATACTCGTACGCGTGAACCCGACTATCCAGCTCGGCCGGATCGCCGGCATCCGGATCAGCGTCAACTGGAGTTGGCTGATCGTGTTCGCGCTCATCGTCTGGTCGCTCGCGGCCGCCGTGTTCCCGTCCCAGAACCCGGGCTTCTCCACCGGCGAGTACGTGGCCTTGGCCGTCGTTGCGGCGATCCTCTTTTTCGCCTCGCTCCTACTGCACGAGCTCGGCCACGCACTGCAGGCGCGGCGAGAGGGGGTCGAGATCGAGGGCATCAACCTCTGGCTCTTCGGCGGCGTGGCGCAGTTCAAGGACACGTTTCCGAGCGCCGGCGCCGAGTTCCGGATCGCGATCGCCGGGCCGCTCGTCTCGCTCGTACTCGGGGTTTTCTTCGTCCTCGTCTCTGCCTTCGCAGGGCTCCCGAACGCGATCGACGGTGTCGCCGCCTGGCTCGGCTACACCAACCTCATTCTGCTCGCGTTCAACCTGCTGCCCGCCCTGCCACTGGACGGCGGCCGCGTGCTTCGCTCGGCACTCTGGCAGCTCAGGGGCGACCTGCAGTGGGCGACGTGGGTCGCGTCCGGAGTCGGCCGCGGGTTCGGCTACCTGTTCATTGCGCTCGGCATCTTCATGTTCATCGTCGAGGGAGCGTTCAGCGGTGCGTGGCTCGCGTTCATCGGCTGGTTCCTGCTCCAGGCAGCGACCGCCGAAGCCCGTTATGTCGCAACCCAGCAGGCCCTCGACGGCCTCAAGGTTCGCGACGTGATGACTCGGCAGCCCGTGACCGTCGAGGCTGACCTGAGTCTCGGCCAGTTCATGGATGACGTCGCCTCGTCCCGACGGTATACGACCTATCCGGTGCTCGAGCACGGGCGGCCGATCGGGCTCCTCGCCTTCCGCTCGGTCGCCGCGGTGCCGCGCGACGAGTGGAATGCGCGCCGTGTGCGCGACGCGATGATTCCCCGTGACGCGGTCCCGCTGCTCGCCGAGGACGAGCCGGCAATCGACGCGCTTGCCGAGCTTTCGGCGAGCGATGTGAACCGCGGCCTCGTCGTCGACGACGGCCGCCTCGCCGGATTCCTCTCGATCACGGACCTGGCGCGAGCCCTGGAGGTGAGGCGGCCCTCCCCGCCAGTCACCGCGACGAACGCCTAAGCGAACGTCGCCGCGGCGTGACCCACCGGGCGGTGGGACGCTACGCGGCGATCTGAGCGTCGTCCGCCGTCTCGAGCCGCGAGTCCACAGGCTCCGCAGACGCGCGCGGCGACTCGCGCTTGAGCAGGACGAGCGTGGCGACCAAGGCCACGACGGCGAAGCCGACGCCGACCTGAAAGGCCAAGCTGTAGCCGTCGGTGAGCGCAGTCGGGGCCGCGACTCCGTCCGCGAGCAGGCTGTTCGTCCGCGTGGTCGAAACCGTGGTCAGGATCGCGAGCCCGAGCCCTCCTCCGATCTGCTGGCTCGTCGTGATCAATCCCGAGGCCAATCCCGCCTCCCTGCTCGTCACGCCGCTGAGTGCGGCGATGGACACGGGCACGAACGAAAACCCGAGTCCGACCCCCGTCAGTAAGAAGCCGGGAAAGAGGTCCGTCAGGTACGACCCGTCTGGCGAGATCTGCGTGTAGTAGGCAAGGCCGGCTCCGACCAGCGTCAGTCCAACGATCAACACTGGCTTGACGCCGATGCGCGTGACCAACGCTTGAGACAGGGCGGACGACGCAATGACGCTGAGTGCGATTGCGAGGTTGCCGACGCCGGTTCGGAGCGGCGAGAAACCGAGCACGTTCTGCTGGTACAGCGAGAGCAGGAAGAACATCCCGAACAGCATCGTCCCGAGCATGAGGCCGATCACGTTGGCCGCGGTCAACGAACGGCGCCGGAAGATGCGCAGGTCGACGAGCGGCGAGCGCGACCGCTGCTCGATGAAGAGGGCGGCGGCAATCAGCACCGCGGAGCCGACGAACGAGCCGATCGTCTCCAGAGAGCTCCAGCCGACGGTGGGAGCCCGTGTCAGCCCGAACACCAGCAGCATCAGCCCGCCGGTGATCGTGACCGCGCCGGCGACGTCGAAATGCCGCACCAGCCCGGGGGCGCGGCTCTCGCGTACGAACCTGGGTACGAGCAGCAGGACGCCCAGGCCGATCGGGACGTTGACGAAAAAGATCCATTCCCAGCCCAGGAACTCCGTCAGCACGCCGCCGAGGAGCAGGCCGATCGCGGCCCCACCGCCCGCGATCGCTCCGAGGATGCCGAGCGCCTTGTTCCGCTCCGATCCCTCCTGGAAGGTCACCGACACGATCGAGAAGACTGACGGCGACAGGATCGCGCCGGCCGCCCCTTGAAGGGCGCGCGTCGCGATCAGCATGGCCGGCGAGACCGCCAGGCCACACAGGAGCGAGGAGAGCGAGAAGAGGACCAGCCCCGCCATGAAGACGCGGCGCCGGCCTAGGAGGTCGCCGGACCGACCACCGAGCAGCAGAAAGCCGCCGAACGTCAGCGCATAGCCGCTCACCACCCATTCGAGCCCCGACGTCGAGAAGTCGAGGCTCTTCTGGATGGAGGGCAGCGCGACGTTCACGATCGACACGTCCAGGACGACCATCAGGTATGCGACCGCCAGCACCGCGAGTGCCTGCCACCGCTTCGGGTCTGGAGAGCTGCTGACTTCAGCCGAGCTCATCCGGCCGCCGATGTTTTCCTCGTCGTGATCTTCACGCTGATCCTCCTGGTCGTGGACCTGGCCGCTCGGAACCGTCCGCCAGAGGCCTGTACATCGGCTCCATCAGTCGGTCGTCCTCATGGACTTCGTCCTCGGAACCATGGCCGTCACTCTCAGGCCTGTCATCCAGGCCAGCGGCGATCTGCGCCCCCCGGTACGGAAACTCTTCGGATTACCGCTAGCGGTAATGCGCCGAGGCGGCTCGCCTATCTCGAGGCGAGGTGGCGCGAGCCCGGAAAACGCTGGACGAACTCGCCGGCAGCATCGCAGCAGAACGCCTCGCCCGCATTGCAGCTAGCCGGAATCACAAGAGGCACGCAGACGGGGGCTGAAGATTGCCGTCTGCCGGGAAGACACGCTGTGCATGTTCGTCGACCCTTCCCGAGGTGCAAGAACTCGAACTCGACGGAGGTGATCGTTCATGTCCTACGGAATCGCTTTGCTGCGTGTCGCGCTGGGTCTGAGCGTCGCCGCGCACGGCGCCCAGAAGATCTTCGGGGCAGCGGCCTGACGATGGAGGGGCTCGATCCAAACACGGTCCAGGCGCTCTGCGCCTCCGTTGCAGCAGCGGCCATGATTGTCCTCGGCCGGGCGAAAGGCCGGCTGGAGATGTCGCCGGTCAAGCGCTGCGCATCCTGTCAGCGCCTGCTCGCCGTCGGTCGCCGGTGTCCGCAATGCGGATGACCATTCGCGGTGAGATTGCTGCTGTGCTCGTCGCAGCGGTGATCGCCGGCGCAGTCGCGGGTGGGCTGGCAGGGTGGGTCCTGGGCGACGACAGCACCGCCCCAACGGCCGTCGCGCCAGCGCCCAACCAGGTCCGCGCGATCAGCGCGCCGTCGAGGTCGCCGGAGGCCATTTACCGAGACGCGTCCCGCGGCGTCGTCGTGATCACCGATCAGCAGACGCAGGTCCTGCCGCCGACCGCCTTTGCACCAGGCCGCAAGCAGCAGGTGGAAGCGCTCGGCTCCGGCTTCGTCGTCGACCGGCGCGGCAACATCGTCACGAACGACCATGTCGTGCAGGGAGCCACGAACATCCGCGTGGCCTTCAGCGGCAGCCAGTCCTATCCGGCCGAGACGGTCGGCACCGATCCGTCGTCCGATCTGGCCATCATCCGGGTGAGCGCACCGGCGGCCGTCCTTCAGCCGCTTGCGTTCGCGGACTCGTCCAGCGTCCAGGTCGGAGATCCCGTCTATGCGATTGGGAACCCGTTCGGGCTGGACCGAACGATGACGGCCGGCATCGTCAGCGCCACCGGGCGTGACATCAAGGCTCCCAATGGCCTGACGATTCCGAACGCGGTGCAGACCGACGCTGCGATCAACCACGGGAACTCGGGCGGCCCGCTTCTCGATCGCTTCGGCCGCGTGATCGGCGTCAACGCGCAGATCGAGGGCGGCACGGTCGATGCCAACGTCGGCGTCGGCTTCGCCATCCCAAGCTCGACCGCTCGTTCGATCGCCGACCAGTTGATCGCCACCGGCCGCGTCCGGCACCCGTGGCTCGGGGTCCAGGTCGAGGCGATCGACCCGTTGGCCGGAAATCTCTCGCGGGGCTTCCCGAAGAAGGGCGTACTCGTTGTCGCTGTGGTCAAGGGCAGCCCCGCGGCCAGGGCGGGGCTCGAGCCGACGCGGCCTCGGGTCAACGTCAAGGGCGTCAGCGCACTCGTCGGCGGAGACGTCATCGTCGCGCTCGACCGGAAATCAGTGGTCTCGGCAGCCCAGCTCAGTGAGCTCGTGGCGATGCACAGGCCGGGCGACACAGTGCGCCTCGAGGTCGTTCGTCGCGGGCGAACGCGAACGGTAGCGGTCGCGCTCGGCGACGCTCCCGCGTAGCCAAGCTCCGGGTCTGGTGCCGCCGAGCGATGCTCGTGCGCGGCTTCCGGCTAGCAGGTACTCCGAATGGCCGCTGGCCGTGAAGACGCCGAGGCGCTGAGGCGCGATCCTCCACGGCATCGGCGTCATCGTCAGAAAGGACTTCCAGATGGCCACGGATCTCGCCAGGCTCTTGCGCCCCAGGCGCCCAACTCCCAGGACCGAACGGCAACTTGAGCTGATCGTCTGTCCCATCTGCCTCCGCGTGCTACGCGGCGCGGAATGGGTGGAGGCCGAGCATGTGATCAGGGAGATCCGCTCGTACGAGCTCGAGGCTCCTCCGGAGCTCCACTCGACGGTGTGTGACTTCTGCGCCGAATCGAGCTTCGGCCGCCGTGAGGAAGCGGCCGAGTCGGCCGCGGCATGAGCACTGCGCCGCGCGGCGCTCGGCGAAGGCGCAAAGGTTGAACGAGGTCCGCGTCCGCCTCTTCGCCGGCTAGCTACTACGAGGGCCGCGGCGGACCCGTATGACCACGTACACGACGACGACGAAGCCGACGGCGACGAATCCGATTGCACCCAGCGGGCCGGCCGCGCTCCGGCCGAGTACGTAGCCGAGCGCGCCAATGCTGGCCGCCCACGTGATCCCGCCGAGGGCGTTCCAGAACAGGAAGCGCCACCACCGCATCCGGTTGGCGCCGGCGAGCCAGGAGGCGGCGACCCGCAGGCCCGGGAGCCAGCGCCCGAAGAAGACGGCCGCCGAGCCACGGCGCGCGAAGAACACCTCTCCCCGCTCGAAGAGTCGGCGGCGGCCTGCCGTCCACCGACCGGGCCGGTCGACCAGCGGCCGCAGCCCGCGCCGGCCGATCACGTAGCCGACGTTGTCGCCCAGGATCGCCGCTGTCGCTGCGACGACGATCACGAGCGGCAGTGAGAGACGGCCGGTCGCGGCCACCGCACCGGCGACGATCAGGCTCGTCTCTCCGGGGACGAACGCTCCGGCGGACTCGGCGGCGACGAAGGCAAAGAGGAGCGGGTAGCCGACGCTCGCCGGCACGCTGAACAGCGCCGCAAGCAGTGGGAGCTCGCTCATCTCCACTCGGCGGTCACGGAGTCAAGTCTCGCTACGCCATGCCTGGGCGGCATCGCCGCGGGCGGCCGTCGCTCGCTGTTGCTGACTGCAGTCCGCGGATTCCGGCTGGCAGGTAGGTGACGACGATGCTCGCCGTCTTGCCCGGCTGAATCAGGCGCGTGGTCTTGTGGTTACGGGGTGGCGTCGTCGAGCGGCAGCTCGACGCGAAGTGAGGTCCCGGAGCCGGTCGGGCTCTCGAGCGACATCCTTCCGCCGATCGCCTCCGCCCGGTCTTTGAGGCCCTGGAGCCCCGATCCTCCGGCCGGGTCGGCTCCACCGATGCCGTCGTCCTCGACGACGACTCGGAGCATCCCTTGCCGCGTCTCGACGGCGACGTGCACGACTGATGCGGCCGCGTACTTGGCCGCGTTGGTGAGCGCCTCCGAGACGACGTAGTACGCCGCTACCTCGACCGGCTCCGGAAGCCGGCCCTCGAGGTCGGCGTCGAGCTCGACCGGGATCCGCGAGCGCCGGGCGAGCGTCTTCAGCGCCGGCCCGAGACCTCCCTCGGCCAGGATCGCCGGGTGGATCCCGAGCGCGATCTCGCGCAGCCCGTCGAGCACGCCCTTCTGTCCCTCGACCACCCGGGACAGCTCCGCGCGGAGCTGTCCCAGCTCGGGCGGGACCGTCGCCTGCGCCGCGCGCAGCTCGAGGGCGAGCGTGACGAGCTGCTGCTGCGCGCCGTCGTGCAGATCGCGCTCGATCCGCCGCCGTGTCGCGTCGGCCGTCGCCACGATTCGCGCTCGCGAAGCATCGAGCTCGGCGCGGCTCTCGGCGTTCGCGATCGCCGTGGCGAGAAGCTCCGTGAACTCCATCAGCCGCTCCTCCGTCCCGTGCGGCAGCGGCCGGTCGGTCACCGAGCCGACGCCGATCACGCCCCACAGGCGACCCTCGACGATGACCGGCGCTCCGATCGCGGAGCGCCAGCCGACCTCGGCAGGGACCTCGGAGCCCGCGTCCGCATAACTGTCGATTCGGGCCGGTCGGCGGGTCTCGAGGATCATGCTGCTGAGGGGCGCCTTCTCGAGCGGCTGGCGCCTACCGACCGGAACGAAGCCCTCGGACCTGCTCCAGGCTCCCACCACGTTGACCGTACCGTCCGCCTCGTGGCGAACGAGAGCAGAGGCGTCCGCGGGAACGAGGCGACCGACCTCGGCGCTCACCGCCTCGAAGACCTCCGCCGGCGGCGCGTCCCGCGCCACCAACGTCGCCACACGCCGTAACGACGCCTGTTCGTCGGCGAGCCGGGTGAGCTCCTCCCGGCTCTCGGCGTTCGCGATCGCGGTGGCCACGTGCTCGGTGAAGTCGGCGAGCCGCCGCTCCGTGTCGGGAGGCAGCGGCTGGTCGCTCCTCGAGACGACCGCCAGGGCCCCCCAGAGCCGGCCCTCCACCGTGATCGGCGCTCCGACCGAGGAGCGCCAGCCCATCTCCCGCGCCGCGCCGGCTGCCGAGCCGGGCTCCTCGAAGTAGTTGTCGATCCGCTCGGGCCGGCCGCTTTCGAAGATCAGCCCGGACACGGTGCCCTCCATGGCGAATCGTCCTCCCCACGTAGACGTAGCCGCCGCTATCGGTCCAGCCGCTGACTCCCGTGACCGTGCCGTCGTCCTCGTAGCGGGTGAGAGCGGAGCCCTCGGCAGGAAGCAGCTGGGCGACCTCCGTGCTCACGGCCTCGAATACCTCGGCCGGCGGCGCGCCCTTGGCCACGAGCGTGGCTACCCGACGCAAAGCCGCTTGCTCCTCTGCCAGCCGGGTGAGCTCCTCGCGGCTCTCGGCGTTCGAGATCGCGGTCCCAACCAGCTCGGTGAACTCCGTCAGCCGCCCTTCGGTCACAGGCGGCAAGGGCTGCGTGCTCTTGGAGAGAACCATCGCCATCCCCCAGATCCGGCCTTCGACGATCACCGGCGCGCCCACGCCCGAGCGCCAACCCAGGCCGCGCGCCGCGACGGCGCTCGGAGTTGCGACCTCGTCGTAGCTGTCGACGCGGGCAGGGCGGCGCGTATCGAGGACCAGCCGGGCTGCCGTCCCACTGCCCACGGGGAATTGCGTCCCGACGGCCATGGTCGGGCCGCTCCTGCTCCACGAGCCGACGACGGTGAACTCGTCTTCGCTCTCGTAGCGGATGAGCAGGGCTGCGTCCACCGCGACCAGCTGGCCGACCTCGGCGGCGAGCTCGTCGAACACCTCGGCCGGCTGCGCTCCGCCGGCGACGAGCGTGGCCACGCGCCGCAGCGCCGCCTGCTCGTTCGCAAGCCGGCCAACGCTCTCGTGCGCCTCGGTATTCGAGATCGCGGTCGCCACCAGCTCCGTGAACTCGGCAAGGCGGTCCTCCACGCGGTCCGGGAGGGGAGCATCGGGCGACGACATCACCATCACGCCCCACACCCGGCCGCCCACCACGATCGGTGCTCCGGCCGTCCTTTCGTTCCCGCCCTCACGGGCCTCGACAGCCGGCGTCCCCGGAAAGCCGGAATAGTCCTCGATCCTCGCCGCCCGGCCCGTCCGCAACACCTGGCCGACCACGGACGGTCCGTCGAGCCGCCACCGCGTTCCCGGTTGGAAGACGTGCGGGCGATCGCTCCATTCGGACAAGACGGCGACCGACTCGCCGTCGTCGTCGTAGCGGCACACCGCGACCAGTGGGAGGTGCATCACCTGAGCCACCTCCCGAGCGACGGCCTCGAACACTTCGGCGGAAGGCGCACCTTGCGCCACCAGTGTCGCCACCCGGCGTAATGCCGCCTGTTCTTCGGCCAGCCGGCCGGCGTCGAAGCGCGTCGGCGAGCGTGCCGACGTGCCCATCAGGCCACGGTACCCCATAAATCGTCGGTGTGACTGCCGGCCGCACGCGGGTCGTACTGGAGTTCGAGCGGTTCGCGTCCGATCGAAGAACGCGGAGCGAGATACTCACCGAACCCGTGTTCTCGTTCGCCGACAAGGTCATCCTGATCACCGGGACCGCCCGCGGCTGCGGTGCGGTCCTCGCCGAGGCCTTCGCCAGCGCTGGGGCGACGGTGGTGGGCTGCGATGTTGATGCTGAAGCGGGCGAGGCGGCCGCCGCCAAGATCCGGGCGTCCGGTGGTCGGTTCGACTTCTCAACGGTCGATGTGTCGCGCGAGGAGGAGGTCGAGGCACTCGTTGCGCGCACCGTCGATGCGCACGGCCGCCTGAGCTGCGCGATCAACAATGCGGGCACCGAAGAGCTGACGGAGATCGCTGAGGGGACCGAGAGCGCCTTCGACGGTCTCATTGCCACGGACCTGAAGGGCCTCTTCTTCTGCCTCAAGCACGAGATCAAGGCGATGCGCAAGGGCGGAGGCGGTGCCATCCTCAACATGTCCTCGGTGACGAGCAGCATCACGGCTGCGCCGGCGAACGGGCTTTACGCAGCGACCAAGGGCGGGGTCAATGGTCTGACGAAGGCGGCCGCCATTGAGGTCGGCAAGGACAACATCAGCGTCAATGCCCTCGCGTTCGCCGCGATCGACATCCCCGGCAGCATGATCTGGCGCTACCTCGAGGAGCAGCAGGTTCCTGAGGAGGCCCTCGTACAAGCCTTCCCGATCGGGCGCATGGGTCGCCCCGAGGAGCTGGTCGCGGCGGCGATGTACCTGTGCTCCGACGAGGCCCGGTTCTGCACCGGCACCACCCTTGTCCTCGACGGGGGCTTCACGGCCCAGTAGCGGGGGCCCGCCCACACAAGCCGGTGAGCGCGTTGCGGCGGAGACGTCGTGTGCTGGAGACGCAACGTAGGCGCTTGTTCGTGACGCCGCGACGACATAAAGTGTCGCCGCGGTGAGAGGTTCCATCCCAGTTTGCGGCGTCGAGGGTCGGAGCCTTCGCCAGGCTGGTGCCTGCTCATGTTGATTGCGTCTACCGGCTGGCAGGTCGGGCTCGGGCTGGGGATTGCGGTCGTTGCGGTCGCCGCGCTGATCGTGATCGCGATCGTGTTCCTGGCGACGAAGATCGCCAAGCAGGCGAAGACGGCTGAGGATGCAGTCGAGGTCGTACGGCAACAGACCGCCGAGCTCGACGGCATTGCGAGGATCAACGACTCGGGTGTCAGGATCCTGCACGCCGCCCGGTCCTTGCGGAAGGTGGCGGTCGGGAAATGACGACCCTCCTCGCGCTGTCCGGGAATGAGTACTGGGCGCTCTCGTTGGGCCTGGGAGCAGCCGCCGCCGTGGTCGTCGCGATCCTGCTGACCGTGCTCGTTATGACCGTCAAGAGCATCGAGAGGTCAGTCGACGGCTTACTGGAGACCGCGGGCCAGGTCGCCTCGAACACGGCGAACATCCCGCAGCTCGAGGCGACCGCGCCGGTGCTGGCACAGATCGTCGACGAAGCGGTGATCCAGGACGGCTACATGAACGCGCTCACGGACGGGTACGACGCCGCATGAGCGACCAGGACCTCCTGATCCTGCTGACCGTCGTGCTGGCGGTGGTCGTCGTCGCGGTGCTCGCGGCCGCGTTGATCCTCGTGCGCCGAAGCCTGATCGGGATCTCCAACGGGCTGGCGACGCTGGCCTCCGCGCTACAGGGCGTCGAGTCGGAGCACCTCCGGCCGCTCGAGGGCAGCGTCAAGGCGATCAACGGTCAGTTCGACATCATCCTGAGCGCGCTGCCGGGGATCGCGACCAAGGCCGCAATGGTCGCCGAGAGAAGGCCGCAATGACTCTCTGGTGGGTCGGGAACGTCGTCCTGCTTCTCGTGATCATCCCGGTCGTGGTGTACCTCCTGCACGGCGTGCTCACCGCCGCGAGGAGCATCGTCCCCAGCGTGCAGGACATCGCGGTGACTGCGGCCGCGGGCTCGAAGGACCTCGACGCCGCGGCGCTGCTCGTAACGACACAGGACCAGGTGACCAAGACGGTCGCGGGGGTCGCGGACTACGGCGGCTCTCTCGACGTGATCCTCGACGATGCGAAGTAGATGGAATCAGCAGCCATAGTCACGATCGTCGCCGTCGTGCTGATCGTCGCCGCTCTCGTCGTCTACCTCGTCGCGGTGATCGTGCAGCTGCGGAAGATCACCGCCGGTCTCGACGAAGTGATCGCCCACGTCGGCGAGATCGTCGAGAAGAGCGCGCCCGTCAACGGCGTCGTGACGGCGATCAACGAGCAACTCGACGCCGGTGTCGACCTCCTCGAAGGCCTGCTGGTGAAGAAGGCCGGGATGGCGGACGCCGTCGGCCTCGTCGAGGGCCTGTACGCCGGGTCGGCCGCCGCCGGGTTCCGGAGCTTCCCGGAGAGCACCACGGTCAAGGCGCCGCGCATCGGCGAGGTCTACACCCAGGGCACGCTCACGCTGGCGCGCCTCGGCCGAGAGGCGCCGATCGCGGTCGGGAACCCTGCCGGCCCTGCGCTGAGGGATGTCGAGCGCGGGAGCCTTGCCGCTCGGTTGCTCTATCCCGAGATCCGTCAGAGGAGACCCGAGTCGCTGCCCAGATCTCCGGTCATCGGTACGGGGGCCCCGGTGCAGTATCCGCCGAGCGAGGACGGCGGGGCTACACCGGCCGACTCCAAAGACGGCTCCGACACGTAACGTCAGGAGAGAGCTCGTGCAGACCCCTGCGGCATTCGAGTACGAACGCGCCACCAGCGTCGAGGGTGCGATCGCATCGCTCCAGAAGCTCGGTTCTGGAGCGCGGATCATCGCCGGCGGCCACAGCCTGCTTCCGATGATGAAGCTTCGACTCGCGAACCCCGAGCACCTGATCGACATCAACGACCTCACTGAGCTCTCGTACATCCGCGAGGAAGGCGCCGAGATCCGAATCGGGGCGCTGACGCGCCACGTGGACCTGTTGAAGAGCGAGCTGCTCGCTGAGCGTCTTCCTCTGTTTCGCGACGCCGAGAACGTGATCGCCGACCCGGTGGTTCGCAACCGCGGCACGATCGGCGGCTCGTTGTGCCAGGCGGACGCGGCCGAGGATCTCTCGGCAGTCTGCACGGCGGTCAAGGCGAAGACCGTGATCCGCGGCCCCGAGGGCGAGCGGGTGGTCGGGATGGAGGACTTTCACGTCGGGCCCTTCATGACCTCGGTGGGCGACGGCGAGCTGCTGACCGAAGTTCGGATTCCGCTCCGCCCGGGCGGCGGCAGCGCGCACGAGAAGGTCGAACGCCGCGCCGGCGACTGGGCGATTGCCGCCGCATCGGCAGCGGTTTGGATCGACGGAGGGACGATCGTGGACGTCGGTGTCGCGCTCAGCGCCGTCGGTCTGACCACCGTTCATCTCACACGCGCAGAGGAGCTGCTGCGAGGCAGAGGGCCGTCGGAAGAGCTGTTCGAGCAGGCAGGCGAGATCGCGAGTGCTGACAGCTCACCGACCGCGGACGGCCGGGGCCCGGTCGACTACAAGCGCCATCTCGCCGGCGTCCTCACGACACGAGCCCTGCGGCGCGCGACGGCACGTGCCCTCCACCGGGAGGTCTGATGATGAACGTCTCGATCACGGTGAACGGCGAGCAGGTCTCCCGAGAGATCGAGCCGCGTCAGCTGCTCATCCACTTCATCCGCGAGACGCCGGGCCTGACCGGCACCCACTGGGGTTGCGACACGTCCAACTGCGGCGCCTGCGTCGTCCAGATGGACGGCGTGCCGGTGAAGTCGTGCACGATCCTGGCGGCGATGTGCCAGGGCCATGAGATCCGGACCGTGGAGTCGCTGGAGCGGGGCGGGCAGCTGGACCCGATCCAGATGGGCTTCCACGAGACACACGCTCTCCAGTGCGGTTTCTGCACGCCGGGAATGCTGATGACGGCTCGCGCGCTACTGGACGAGAACCCGAATCCCACCGAGCAGGAGATTCGCACAGCCATCTCCGGCGGCATCTGCCGCTGCACCGGCTATAAGAACATCGTCAGCGCCGTCCGCTGGGCTGCCGAGTACGAAGCAACCGCGAAGCAGGGGGTCTGAGCATGGCGACCGTCGAGAACCTTCCGAGTGCCCGGACCGAGCGTCCGATCGGCTTCGGCCGGCTGAAGCGCAAAGAGGACGCGCGCTTCATCCGCGGCAAGGGCACGTACCTCGACGACGTCCGGCTCCCGGGGATGGTCCACGGCGCGGTGCTGCGCAGCCCGTGGGCGCACGCCCGCATCGTCTCGATCGACACCTCACGGGCGCTCGCGCATCCCAACGTCGCCGCGGTCATCACCGCCAAGGACCTCGAGACGCTCGGGCTCGCGTGGATGCCGACGATCTCCTACGACACCCAGGCGGTGCTCGCAGGCGACAAGGTCCGCTTCCAGGGCCAGGAGGTCGCGTTCGTGATCGCGACCGACGAGTACTCGGCGAATGACGCGCTCCGGCTGATCGACGTCGAGTACGAGCCGTTGCCCGCCGTCGTCAACGCCCGCAAGGCTCTCGACCCCGACGCGCCCTTGATCCGTGACGACAAGACCGGGCAGCGAGACAACCTCGCCAGCCCGACGTGGGAAGCGGGCGACGAGGAGGCGACCGACCGCGCGTTCGCCGAGGCCGACACCGTCGTGACGCGCGACATCATCTACCCCCGTTGCCATCCGGCGCCCCTGGAGACGTGCGGGATGATCGCCGACTTCAATCCGGAGACCGGCCAGCTCGACATCTACAACGGCAACCAGGCGCCGCACGCCCACCGCACGGTCTACGCGCACGTCGCCGGGCTCGCGGAGCACATGATCCGCATCCAGTGCCAGGACATCGGCGGCGGCTTCGGCAACAAGGTCCCGGTCTATCCCGGCTACGTGTGCGCGATCGCCGGCTCGATCGTGGCCGGAGTGCCGGTCAAGTGGGTCGAGAACCGGACCGAGAACCTCGTCTCCACCGGGTTCGCCCGCGACTACGTCATGCGCGCCGAGATGTGCGCGAAGGACGGCAAGGTCACCGGCCTCCGGGTCGACGTGATCGCCGACCACGGCGCCTTCGACAGCACCGCCCAGCCGACGAAGTTCCCGGCCGGGTTCTTCCACATCGTCTGCGGCTCGTACGACCTCGAGGCGTCGCACGTCAAGGTCAAGGCGGTGTACACGAACAAGGCACCGGGGGGCGTCGCGTACCGGTGCTCGTTCCGCATCACCGAGGCCGTCTACCTCGTGGAGCGGATGGTGGACGCGCTCGCGCTCGAGCTGAAGGTCGACCCGATCGACCTCCGGATGCGCAGCTTCATCGCCCCAGAGCAATTCCCCTACGAGACCACCACCGGCTGGACCTACGACTCGGGGAACTACGCCGAGACGATGCGCGTGGCGATGGATATCGCCGGCTATGAGGACCTGCGCCGCGAGCAGGCCGAGAAGCGTGCCCGGGGCGAGCTGATGGGCATCGGCGTCGCCTTCTTCACCGAGGGTGTCGGCGCGGGCCCGCGCAAGCACATGGACATCCTCGGACTGGCGATGAACGACGGCGCCGACCTCCGGGTGCATCCGTCGGGGAAGGCGGTGGTCAGCATCAGCTGCCAGCCGCAAGGGCAGGGCCACGAGACGACGTTCGCGCAGATCGTCGCCGAGGAGCTCGGCATCCCGCCGGAGGACGTCGAGGTCCGCCACGGCGACACGGACCGCTCACCGTACGGGCTCGGAACCTACGGCAGCCGCTCGACGCCGGTGTCCGGAGGCGCGGTCGCCGTCGTCTCGCGCAAGGTGCGCGACAAGGCACGTCTGATCGCGGCGACGATGCTCGAGGCGAGGCCGGAGGATCTCGCCTGGGAGAAGGGGCGCTGGTACGTCAAGGGTGACCCCGAGAAGGGCGCGATGATCGAGGAGATCGCGGCTCGGGCGTACAGCGGTGAAGAGATGCCCGCCGGAATGGAGGGCGGGCTCGACGCGCAGACGATCTACGACCCGCCGAACCTCACCTACCCCTACGGCGCCTACATCGCCGTCGTCGACATCGACGCCGACACCGGCCACGTCACCGTCAGGCGTTTCATCGCGGTCGACGACTGCGGCGTGCGCATCAACCCGATGGTCGTCGACGGTCAGATCCACGGCGGCCTCGCCGAAGGCGTGGGCATCGCGCTGATGGAGGTCCTCACATTCGACGAGGAGGGCAACTGCCTGAACTCGTCGTTCATGGACTACCTGATCCCGACGGCGCTCGAATGTCCCGACTTCGAGCTCGGCGAGACGGTCACCCCATGCCCCCACCACCCCCTCGGGGCCAAGGGCGTCGGCGAGTCGCCGAACGTCGGCTCCCCGCCCGCGATCGTCAACGCCATCATCGACGCACTTCACGAGACGCACGGCGTCGACCACATCGACATGCCCTGCACTCCGGCCCGCGTCTGGGCGGCGATGCAGGGTCGGCCCGAGCCGCCGCAATGACTTGAGCCCCAGGGAGGTCACGGGCGAGGCGGCCGGCGAGATCCGTCAGCTCGTTCCCGACATCGAGGCGCTGGCCCGGCGCCTGGCCGACGTCGACTATCTCGTCGACGAGGGGCTGGCGACGTCGATGTTCCTCAGCCTGCGCTTGCCGCAGCCGCTGCTGCTCGAAGGCGAGGCGGGCGTCGGCAAGACGGAGGCGGCGAAGTCGCTGGCTCTCGTGCTCGACACGCCGCTGGTCCGCCTCCAGTGCTACGAGGGCATCGACGTAGCCGAGGCGCTCTACGAGTGGAACTACCCGCGCCAGCTGCTGAGCATCCGGCTCGCCGACTCACGCGGCTCGGAGATCGGCGAGGAGGAGCTGTTCGGTCCGGACTACCTCATTCGCCGGCCGCTTCTCCGGGCGCTGGAGCACCCGGGCCCGCGTCCCGCCGTGCTGCTGATCGACGAGATCGACCGCGCCGACGACGACTTCGAGGCGTTTCTGCTCGAGCTGCTCGCGGACGCCAGCGTGACGATCCCGGAGCTCGGGACGATCCGGGCGACGCATCCCCCGATCATCGTGCTGACGTCGAACCGGACACGCGACCTACACGACGCCGTCAAGCGCCGCTGCCTGTACCACTGGATCCCCTATCCGACACCGGAACGCGAGGTGGAGATCGTCCGCCGCCGCGTCAAGGGCTCGTCGGAGACGCTCGCGGTTCAGGTTGCGAACGCCGTCTCGCGCATGCGCGACAGCGACGTCCAGAAGCCGCCCGGAATCGCCGAGGCGATCGACTGGCTCGCCGCTCTGAGCATCCTCGGCATCGACCAGCTGGATGCGGCAGCGGTGGACCGCACCCTCGGGTCGGTCCTGAAGTACAGCGAGGACCAGGAGGTGATCCGCGCGGCCGGCCTCGAGCAGCTCGTGCGCGGCGGTGACTGACTTCAGCGTCGAGACGATCGAGCTCGACCTCCCGCCGATCGTGGGCGCTCTGAGCCGGCGCCTGCACGATGCCGGCGTGCCCATCACTCCGGGCCGTTCGGTCGATTTCGCTCGGGCGCTCACGCTCGTCGAGCCGATCTCGCGCCGGCGCCTGTACTGGACCGCCCGCGCGGTCTTCGTCTCGGATCCATCGCAGGTCAAGGCCTTCGATCAGGTGTTCTTCTCCGTCTTCGGCGATCGAGCGGACGCCGAGCACGACGCTCTCGAGGAGCGGCGGACCGTCGGCACGCCGCCGGACGACAGGCGGACGTCTGATCGCCCGGCCTCGGATCGGCAGGACTTGCGTCCGAGCTTGCCGTCATCGCTGCCCAGCGAGCGCGACGCGGAGGAGGATTCGGCCGAGCTCGAGGTGCCGTTGGCGATCGCCAGCGACGAGGAAGTGCTGGGACAGAAGAGCTTCGACGCGCTCGAGCCTCACGAGCTCGCGCAGCTCTATCGCCTGATGTCGCGGCTGCAGCTCGTCGCTCCGCGACGGCGCACCCGCCGCTACGAGAAAGGGCGCCGCGGGGAGCACATCGACCTGCGCCGGACCCTGCGCGCCAGCCTCCGCACGAGTGGCGATCCGATCCGCCTCGCGCGTCGGCACCGGCGCGTTACCCGTCGAAGGCTCGTGATGCTTTGCGACATCTCCGGGTCGATGGAGCCCTACGCGCGGGCGTACCTGCAATTCCTGACTTGTGCCGCCGGCAGCGGGCCGAATGCCGAGGCGTTCGTGTTCGCCACGCGGCTGACCCGCCTGACGCGTGCCCTGGCTTCCCGGAGCCCGGAGCGGGCGATCCAGCGGGCCGCGGCCGCCGCGCCCGACTGGTCGAGCGGGACCAGGATCGGAGATGCGCTGAGGGAGTTCAACAACCGTCACGGTCGTCGCGGCATGGCCCGCGGCGCCGTGATCGTGATCCTCTCTGACGGCTGGGAACGAGGTGACCCGATGCTCGTCGGTCGCGAGATGGAGCGTCTTGCGCGCCTGGCCTACCGGATCGTCTGGGTCAACCCACGGGTTGGCGCCGACGCATTCTCCGTGCGGTCGGGCGGCATGATGGCCGCGCTGCCCCACTGCGATGCCCTCGTCAGCGGGCACAACTTCCAGGCGCTCGGCGAGGTCGCCGAAGCGATCGGAGTCGAGCTGCGGACCCGGGACTCGGCGTCGAACCGCTGGAAGCCGCCGCCGGCATCCGACGCAGGGGAGGACGAGCCGTGGGCCAGCGCCACCCCGGTTCCGGGCAGCTCGGTGGGGATGCCGAGCGGTCACGGACCACGCAGAGGCAAGACCACGCCGGGCTGGGTGACCGATGGCTGAGCCAAAGATCTGCATCTATCCGGGATGCGAGCGACCCGCGATGCCGGCGAACCCACTGGGTGGACCGCAACCGTCCTTCTGCGATCTGGAGGAGCACAACGCCCTGACCGCTCACCAAGAGCGCCGGCGCCTAATGAGCCACGAGTCACCCGACCCGCCCGAGGCAGAGCGATGAGTCACCGACCCCAACCGAGGAGGCGATGCGGCCATGGCTGACGAGGCCTACCGAGCAGTCTTTCTGCGTGTGCACCCGACCGGCAAGATGGTGCTGAGCCTGACCACCGAGTCCGACGGGAAGGAGGCCGGGTACGCCCAGCTCGTGGCCGACGAGCTCGGCGTCCCTCCCCTCGATGTAAAAGTCGTTCCCGCCGACACCAATCGGTTCGGCGTCGGGCACGGCTACAACACGAGGCCCTCGGAAGGCACCTCGGCGGCGATCGTCAGCGCAACGGAGAAGATTCGCGCCAAGGCGCAGCTGCTCGCGGGCATGGCGCTGGACGCCTCACCGGAGACCCTCAAGTGGTCGAACGGCGCCTGGGTCGGCGCGGACGAGAGCGACCCGACGCAGTTCAAGACGATCGAGGACATCGCTCTCTACGCGCACGGTACCGGTGCCCTGCCCGCGGGGGTCGAGGGCGGGCTCGACGCTCAGACCGTCTACACCGATTGACCCCCGCTAGCTCGTGCGCGGGATTTGGTGCTTCCAGACCCAGTCGTTGACGACCCCCCAGTCCAGGTTCGCGAAGAATGCGTCGATGTAGGCCTCGCGGTCGGTCCGGTAATCGAGGACGTATGCGTGCTCGTCGACGTCGAGCGCGACCAGCGGCGTCGCGTTCCAGATCGGGAACGTGTTCTGCGCGTTGCCGACGTAGTTGAAGAGCCGCCCCTCGTCCCAGTCGTACGCCGTCCACGCCCACCCGGTGCCGCCCATCCCGGTCGCCTTCAGGTCGGCTCGCCATGCCGCGGCCGAGCCAAAGTCGCGCTCGATCAACTGCCCGACGGCGCCCGCTGGGTTGCCGCCCTGGCCGCCGAGGTGCTCGAAGTAGACCTCGTGGTTCTTGATCCCGCCGATCGCGAACGAGAGATCCACCTTCAACGCCCGCAGCTCCGAGAAGATCTGGTTCGCGCTGCCGTGGTCGACCGCTGCGAGCATCTCGAGGATCTCGTTCCGCTTCCTGACGTAGCCCTCATAGAGCGCGTAGTGGGCCAGGATCGAAGCTCGGGAGATACCGTCGAGCTCCAGCAGCGCCGGCTTGAGCTCGCGGGGCGCGAGCTCCTGATAGGTCAACGCCGATGCGTCGCCCTCGATGGGGAGAGTTGCTTCGATCGCCACCTCCACGTCGTCGCTCACCTTCAGGGCTCCGAATAGCCCCGTATACGGGGTCATTCCCCACTCGGTCTGAGTGACGAGGACCCGGCCGCTGAGCTTGCCGCCGTCGCGAACCGAGAGTTCGAAGGCGATCGGGCGGGTCTCGCCCACCAGCGTCAGCTCGCCCTCGACGCTGATCCGGCTGCCTTCGGCGGCGGCCTCCACCGAGGTGGAACGGAACTCGATGCCCGTACGCTCGAGCACCTCATCGCCGATCGTCTGCTCGATGCTCGCCTTGTCCTCGTAGCCGAGCGGCTGCATTCCCCCGGTTCCCTCGCGGACGCGAAGGGACGTCGGGTCCGCATCGAGCACGATGCTGGCCTGCGCGGGGTCGTCGGCGACCTCGAGCGTCGCCTCCCAGCCGATGACGTGGATCAAAAGGTCGTGTCCGGCCTTGGCCGCGGCGCCCGTGCGCCCGGTCCTCACCGAGAGGGTGCCGTCCTTGGGCCCGAGCTTGTAGATGCCTGGGGGGATCGAGATGCGCGGAGCCTAGAGCACGCTCCGATAGGGTCTTGCCCGGTGGCAGTCGAGCTCGAGCATACCTTTTCCACCGCGAAACCGATCGACGAGAGCTTTGCGGCGATCACCGACCTCGAGCGCCTCGTGCCGTGCGTCGAAGGGGGCAGCGTGCTCGAGACGACCGGGCCGAGCTCCGTCAAGGCCGAGATCAAGATCAAGATGGGAGCGATGGCGTTGACGTACACCGGCACCGTCGAGATCGTCGAGAAGGACGCGGAGGCCCATCGGGCGGTGATGAGCGTCAAGGCCAGAGAGGCCGGCGGCCAGGGACACGCGAACGCCGACGTCGTGTTCTCCCTGACGGACGGCGGAGGAACGATTCACACGAAGGCCCAGATCACGGGCACCGCCGCGTCGATGGGGGAGGGCGTCGTCTCGGGTGTCCTCGAGGCGCTGATTGCGGACTTCAGCGGGAAGCTCGCCGCGCTCTGATCCGCGAGGCTGTCGATGGCGACCATTCCGATGCGTGAGATTCGCGAAGGCGAGGTTCCATTCGACGGCGGAACCGCGGTCCAGGAGGACGCCGACAGGCCCGTCTTCCGCGGAAACGGCCCGGACGACTACGTTTGCGTCGAGTGCGGCAACCTTCTGGCCGAGGCGATGCATCCCGTGCAGATGACGAAGAAAGTCCGGGTTCGCTGCGGAAAGTGCTCGACGGTCAACGTGTCGGTGATCGACGGGTACACAGGGCCAGGCAAAAGCGTCTAGGAACTGAGGAGCGTCCGCAGAGACGCCCGCCGGCTGCGGTAGGCGGCGGCCCCGTCGCCGCTCACAGCCGCGATCCGAACGAGCGGCGGGTGACCCATGGCCGGAGTGGCGAGGTCACGCAACGCATCGTGGTACGCCCGTTCCCGCTGCACCCCGCCGAAGCCGAAGCCCTTGGCGGCCAGGCCACGCGCGAGTCCATCGGTCCTCGAGCACCAGGCACGGCACAACTCCTTGTGCTCGTGGAGGTCGAACCCCACGGCCTGATCGGCGGGATAGAGCTCGAGGGCGGCCAGCCGGAACGAGGTGAAGTGAGGCGACTCGTCGACCTCGATCACGGTTCCAGTCGGCTCGTGCACGAGATCGACGGGGAGCAGCAGGTTCTCCCGCGATGCGTAGAGGACCGAGAGATCGCCCTCGAGGCGAGCGTAGATCGCGGCGAGTAACTCGACCGCCGCCGTCACCGGGCCGACGAGCGCCGGGTCGCGCCGGATCTTTGCGACGCGTTCGAGGCCGATGTGGCCCTGTTCACACAGCCAGTCGAACGACCGACTCTCCAGCACGATCCCGTCCTCGGCCGCCGCCCGCGCGAAAGCCGCTTGAACGTCGTCGAGCGCCACCGGCAGCACCCTACGCCACCGCTTCGCGCTGTCGACGACGGGGATGGGCTCATCCACTTTCCAGCGTCCCGGCTGCGGTCGATACTTCCGCTCGTGAGCGACTACGACCCCGCCGCATTCGACGCCTTCGAAGAAGCCGGCTGGGGAACCAAGGAGGCGGCCGGCTACGACGCGCTCGCCGGCCAGGTGACCGCACGCTTGGCCGATCCGCTCCTCGACGCCGTCGGCGCCGGGCCGGGCACGCGGGTGATCGACATCGCGACCGGGCCCGGCTACGTCGCGGCCCGCGCTGCGGAGCGGGGCGCCGATCCGGTCGGGCTCGACTTCTCCGAGACCATGCTTGCGTTTGCCCGCTCCCGCTCGCCGGGCGTCGAGTTCGTCCATGGGAACGCAACGGCTCTACCGTTCCCCGACGGCTCCTTCGACGCTGTGACGTGCGCGTTTCTCCTCCTGCATGTCGGCCGGCCGGAGACCGTGGTTGCAGAAGCTGTCCGCGTGCTCGCGGCCGACGGCCGTGCGGCCTTCAGCGTCTGGGACGAGCCGTCACGTAGCCGCTGGCTCGGCGTGGTCCTCGAAGCATTCGCGGCGACGGGTGCGACCTCGCCAGCCGACGTGCCGCCGGGCCCGCCGATCTTCCGCTTCGCAGACGAGATCGAATTCTCCCGGCTGTTGACGGACGCAGGGCTCACCGACGTGACGGTCGAGACGTCGATTTCCCGCTCGAGCTGGAGAGCGCCGACGAGCTGTGGAACGGGCTCATCGCGGGCACGGTGCGGCTGCGCCCGCTCGTAGTCGGGCAGTCGCCGGAGATGATAGCGGGCGATTCGCACGAACTTCGACGAGCTGCTCGAGGAGTACCGAACCGAAAGGGGGTTCGGCGTGCCGGTCTGCGGTCAAGCTCGCTTCGGGGCGAAAGCCGTGATCGGTTTCTCAGGGCAGGTGGTCTAGCCCGCCCAGTGAGTCGCGCAGTAGCGCGTCGCGCGCGGCTCTGCCGCCTAGGAGCGGGAGGTACTGACATCGTCGCCCGGATCGCACGCGCCTGCGCTGCGGCGTTGCTCTCGATCTCCCGAGCGACCAGCTCGCGCGCGGCGCGGCGTCGGCGCAAGCGCGAGCAGCTCCGCGTGCCTCCACGCCGCTTCACGCCAGCCGACGATGGTCTGGAACAGCACGAAATCGTCAATCGTCGTCGGCAGGTTGGCGTCGTCGATCGTGGGGTCGAAGCGGCGGGCGACCTCGGCGATGATGTCGTCGGTCACGCGGTTGAGGATCTGGTTCACGCGATCGTGGTCCGGCTTCCTGCTGGCGCCTTCTGGACTGACGAGCCCGATGCTGTAGAGCACGAATGGGAGATCTCGCTGGACGTGCGCGTTGATGCCAAGCAGCAGATTCCCCATCGCGGAAACCGCCCGATCCCGCGCCGCGTCGAACGCGACTCGCCAGGCCGGTGGGACCTCAGCTCGTCCGCCCGGCCGTCCACGCATCGTGGGCGGCGAAGTAGTAGCGGGCGAAGATCACGTCCTCGTGGTTCACGAACGGTGTGTCGTCGAAGAACGGCGCTTCGATCGTCCGCCGGTATTCCTCGGTCACGCGCAGGTAGGTGAGGGCGAAGACCGCGTCGTGATCGCAGGAAGACGCGAGCGGCTCCAGGCGCTTGGTCATCTGGCGAACGGTCTTGTCGACGCACTGCACCCGCCCGGCGACGCAGTCGTCCGGGCTCGTGACGTCGTAGCGGAGGGAGAGCCCCGGTAGGAGGGAGGTCCAGCCCACGAACGGCGGATCATCTGCGACGGCCGCAGCCGGCAGCGCGAGTGCGATAAGAAGGAGCGCCAGAAGCGCGAGCCGCAAAGTTGACCGCAGATTCATCTTTCAGATGGCTCCTGCCCGATCGCGGCGAAAACTAACCCGGAGGCGTCGTGGTTTGCGAACCGGCGAAGCTGGACAAACTATGATCGCCAACGGCGTTCGTCGAGAGGGAGTTGTTGTCTGTGGCCACACCCGAGCTCGTCCGTACGCGCTACCCACTCGCCGGTGCGGGTGCAGGTAACGGGATCCGCGCAACCTTCGACGCCGTGGAGGAAGCGGTCGAAGCGCTCGGTCGAGAGCCCGGCCTTGTCCTGATCTTCCCGACCGGCGTCCTCGATCCTCGGGAGACGGCAAAGCAGGCGCAGGAGGCCGCGGGCAACGCACGTGTTGCCGGGATGACCGGGACCGGCGCGATCACGCTCGGGGGTGCGATCGAGGCCGGCTGCTCGGCGGTCGCGTTCGACTCCGCGCTCCCGGTCGGAGTGGGCACGGGGACTTCCACCGACCCACGCGCCGCCGGCCGTGCCGCCGCCACCGAAGCCCTGTTCGGCGTCGACCACGAGGGAAGTCACGCCGCGCTCCTCTTGTTCGTCGACTCGGAGTCGGGCGACCAGGCTGAGATCGTCGCCGGCGCATACGAGATCGCGGGTGGGCGCATCCCGCTCGCGGGAGGAGCCGCCGGTGGTGACGTCAGAGCCCAGTTCGCCGACGGTGCGCCACTGTCTGGGAGTGTGGTCGCTGTTGCCCTCGTGAGCCCGACGCCGATCGGTGTCGGTATCGGACACGGCTGTGTGCCGCGCGGCGCACCGTCGCTCGTCACGCGATCACGTGACAAGGTCGTGCTCCAACTCGACGGCCGTCCCGCCGAGGCTGTCTACCTCGAGAAGCTTGGAATGAGCGACGTGCCGTTGAGTGACGCCGACTTCGAGGCGATCGCGATGGCGCATCCTCTTGCCCAGCCGGACCTCCGCGGTGATGTCCGTCCCCGATATGTGCGGGGTCGCGTGCCCGGAGGGGGTCTGATCTGCGCGACGAGCATCGAGGCGAACGCGCCGGTGGATGTCTGCGAACAGAAGCCGGAGGCGACCGTTCGGAGCGCGTTGGCGGCCGTGGGCCAAGCCGTGGAGCAGCTTGCCGGCCCGGCGGAGGCCGTCCTGCTCTTCGACTGCGCGGCGCGGAGCGCACGGTTCGGCAATCCGCTCGCGTCGCGGGAGGTCGAGTCGATCATCGCCTCCTTCGGCGATCCGACGCCCGCGCTCGCCGGCGTCTATACCCGCGGAGAGATCGGGCGAGTCCGCGGTGCGAAAGGAGACCGGAACTTCAGCCTTGTCGTCGTTGCGCTCGGCTGAACGCCTTGACCAGCGTGACGAGCTACTTCGGCGCTTTGTCGAAGCGGCGCGGCGCGCGCAGATCGTCACGATCGTCAACCTCGCCCGCACCGAAGTTGAGCTCGGCGAGCTTTTCACCGCAGAGGTTTGCGAGGCGCTCGAAGCCGAGATCGCGTTCGTCCTGGCGGCGCGCGACGGTGGAGCCGCCACTCTCGTCGGCGCCCACGGGCTGACGCCCGACCAGCGTGCCGTCGTACTCGACGACGAGCGCCTAGCGCGCTTCCTCGCCTGTGAAGAGACGCAGCTGCACAAGACCGATCTGCTCGGGATTGGAGTCCGAGAGCTCGCTCTCGTGCCGTTCGCCGGTGAGGTCGACCGCGGCGTCGTCGGTGTCGCGCGCCTCTACGAGGAGCGCTTCGACGAGGGGGAAGTTGCCCTGCTCGAGGCAGTCGGAGAAAGTGTCAAGCACGCGCTGGAACGAATCCGTCTGGGCGAGGAGCGCGATGCCCTCTTCGCACTCGAGCGTGCGGCGCGGCAGGAAGCGGAAGCCACGGCGGACCGACTCATCCGCCTGCAACGTGTCACGGCTCGGCTGTATCGGGAGGCCGAGGAGCGCGGACAGGCTGCTCGGGTGCTCGGCTACGTCGCGGACGGGGTTTTCCTCGTCGACGCCGAGGGATTGGTTCAGCTCTGGAACCCGGCAGCGGAGGCGATCACAGGCGTTCCGGCCGAGGCGGTGCTCCACCGCCCGCTGGCGGAAGCGATTCCCGGCTTGGGCGCGCTTGCGCAGGCCGTCACGATCAAGAGCACCCTCGGCGGCTCAACCGGCCCAGCAACGACGCTTCCCGTCGAGATCGACGGTCGTGAGCTCTGGCTCTCCGTCGCCGGGGTCGCCTTCGCCGAAGGAACCGTCTACGCGTTCCGCGATCTCACCGAGGAGCACCGATTGGAGGAGCTCAAGGCCGATTTCATCGCCACCGTCTCCCACGAGCTGCGAACGCCGATCGCCGCCGTCCACGGCGCGGCGAAGACCCTCGAGCGGGAGGACGTCACCTTCACCGACGACTTGCGCCGCCGCATACTCAGCGTCATCTCGGACCAGTCCGAGCGGCTCGTGGGTCTTGTCGGCGACATCCTGCTCACGAGCCAGGTCGAGTCGGGCGAGCTCGTTCTCGCGAGCGAGCAGGTCGACGTCTCCGATGTCGCACGTGGGGTGATCGAGGCCGCACGCATGCATGCTCCAGAGGAGCTCTCGCTCGAGCTCATCGCCCCGGCCACGCTTGCTCCAGTGGTCACGGACCGCGACAAGCTCCGGCAGGTGCTCGCGAACCTCGTGGCCAACGCTGTCAAGTATTCGCCCGACACCGCCCGAGTCGAGGTCAGGCTCGAGGAGCGCCAGGCTCACCTGCGCATCGCGGTTCGCGACGACGGCGTCGGCATCCCTCAGCCCGACCAACAGCGGATCTTCGAGAAGTTCTACCGTCTCTACCCGAGCATGACCCAGGGCGTCGGCGGTACCGGCCTCGGCCTCTACATCTGCCGCGAGCTGGTCCGACGCATGGGCGGCACGATCTGGGTTGAATCGAGCGAGGGCGTTGGGTCGACGTTCTTCGTCGAGCTGCCGCTCGCCTCTGCGGGACCCTGACCGACGCTAGTGGGTTATCGGCGCAGCGTTCGGAACGCGTGGAAGGACGGCTTCCGTTTGTCGCGCACCGAGACGACGCCCGACTGCCAGCCGGACAGCCGGTGCTCGTCGCGGATGAGGAACCAGACGAGCATCTCGATCCGACGCGTCTTGCGCGCGACGGCGAACGCCTGGTGCACGTATTTCGCCTGCGCTGCGTAGCGGACGCCGAACGCCCGGTCGGGCGGACTGGTCTGGTAGCCGTACTCCGTGATCCACAGCCGCTTCCTGCCGCCGTAGAGGCTGTCGAGCCGCTTGATCAGGACGCCGATGTTCCCGAGCTTGACCTCCTTCTTCGAGCGCGGCACGGTCGTCGGCTTCTCGAAGCGGTTGCTGTAGTACGGATGGTGCGCGTACGCGTCGAAGCGCTTCAGGCCGGCGCGGCGGAGCCAAGTCAGGAAAACCAGCGGGGAGGTCGACGGACGAGAGCTTCGCGGCGCATCGTTTCCGCGCGGGCCCGTGGCGCCGCAGGCGACCTTTTCGCCCCCGAGGCGGGTCGAGTGCACGCCCGACCAGATCGCCGAGCAGATCTTGGCGTAGTCGTAGGCGCTCTGGGGTCGCCACGTGCCGCCGACCCGTTTCCACTGCGGCTTCAGGAAGACCGGGTTGTTCGGCTCGTTCCAGGCCAGCCAGTGGCGGATTGCGGGCAGGGCCCGTGCGGGCTCGTTCTCGCCCTCCGTGACACGGTAGTTGCCGCTGTACCGCCTGGCCGCAGCATGGGCGAACAGGCGAAGGTCGGTCAGGCGCCGCGGTAGCCGGTTCTTGGCGGGGCCGGCCCAGCGCGGCGTCCCCAGGATCGTCGCGAGAACGCGAACCTTGTTCCGCGACGCCTGCGAGACGACGTTGTCGACCGCCGTCCAGTTGTACGCACGATCGGCCGGGATCGGCGGGCGAGGCAGGCCGCCGCCTCGCGACGGTGGCCCAGTTGATCGTGATGCGGACGATGCCCGCGCGCAAGGTCTTCAGCTGGCGGAAGGCCCAGTCGGTGCGACCGTAGACCTGTTCGTCGTCGTAGAAGCCGACGAGGATGCCCGAGCTCGAGCTCTGCTTCGCGGCGGCGCTTGCGCTGGGCGCGGAGTCGGCCGGCGCGCTCGTGGCGACTGCAACACCTGCTGCTGCGGTGAGTGAGGCGATAACGATGGCGGCTCGTTTCAGCATGACCGGCCTTCGAGGGTACCCGCGGTTTCGCCGGGCGAATCCCACCCTTACGAACGTTTTACCGCTCGTTCGCTGAGCCTCGTGCCAGGGCTACGATCCTCGGTGATGGCCGATCCCCTTCGTGCGGATCCGGACGAGGTCGACTTCGAGCGGAGCGTCGAGGACGCGGTCGCCTCGTTGCCCACGGAGCTGCGCGACTTCGTGTCGAACGTCGCGATCGTGATCGAGGACGAGCCGCCGCCGGGGATGCCGCTCCTGGGGCTCTACCAAGGATTCCCCCTGAACAGGCGTGGCAGTGCCTACGCCGGCGTGCCGCCCGACAAGATCACGATCTACCAAGGTCCGCTCGAGCGTCTGTACGGGGCCGATCCGGCGCGCCTCGAGAGAGAGATTCGCCGCGTCGTGTTGCACGAGCTCGCCCACCATTTCGGCATCAGCGACCAGCGGCTCGTCGAGCTCGACCGCTACTAGCTCCGCCTGATCCGGGCCAGTCTCGGGTCGCCGCGCTCCTGGCGCCTGGACAGGTTCGGGAGTATCGTCGTACGAAAGGCGAGAGAACGGAGGCCGCACGGCTGTCGCCGCCGCAGCACCGCTCCATCAGGATTTGAGCGACGCGCGTGCGCCGCCGAGGCCGTTCGTGCTCTTGGCGATCGCCTTCGTCGGCTGTGCAGGAGCGGCGTATTCCTTTACCGCGGCACTCGAGAACCCGGCGGTGGGCGCCGAGCTCGGCGAGCCGCTCGTCATCGCGCTGCTCTCCAACTGGCTGACCGTCTCCTACGTGCTCTGCGGCGTCTACGCGTGGTGGCGGCGGCCGGACAGCCGCTTCGGCGCTCTGATGGTCGCGGCGGGGTTCGCGAACTTCATCTCGACGTTGTCGTGGACGACGAACGACCTGACGTTCACCTTCGGCCAGGCGTTCGATCTTCTGCCGCCGGTCCTCTTCCTGCACGTGTTCCTGGCGTTCCCTTCGGGACACCTGACCAGGCCCTCGGAGCGTGCCCTCGTCACGGGCGCGTATGTCGCGGCTGTGGTCTTGCAGGTGATCCGGATGGCGTTCGGCGGATTCGGTCCGAACAACCTCCTCGAGGTCGCCGCCAACCCGGACGCAGCGCTCCTCTGGCTTCGCATTGCGCTCCTGACGATGAGCGGCTTCTGCCTTGCCGGCGTGGCCGTCCTCCTGACACGCAGGAGAGGCAGAGGCCGGCCGGTGCGTCGCTCTCGCGTTTTCATCGTGGACGCGTTCGCGCTCGGGCTCGTGATGATCGCGTTGCTGTACGTGTCGGCTGCCTTCAATGGTCCTGCCGTGCAACAGATCAGGTGGGCCACATTCGCAACGCTCAGCCTCGCACCGCTCGTGTTCCTCGCCGGCCTCCTGAACGCACGCCTCGCGCGCTCGGCGGTGGGGGACTTGCTGCTGGAGCTCCCAACCGAGCCGGCGCCCGCCGATCTGCGCGACGCGCTCGCTCGCGCGCTGCGTGACCCCTCCCTGGAGGTCGCGTACTGGCTGCCCGATTTCGGCGTGTACGTCGATCGCGACGGCCGGCCGCTGGAGCTGCCCGACCTGCACGGGAGAGCGACGACGCTGATCGATCGCAACGGCGTCCACGTCGCTGCGCTCATTCACGATCCCGCGCTGGTGGACGAACCCGAGCTGCTCGACGGCGTGCAGGCGGTGGCCGGAATCGCCCTCGAGAACGGCAGGCTTCACGCCGAGCTGCGAGCCCGGCTCGAGGAGCTCAGAGGCTCCCGGGCTCGGATCGTCGAGGCGGCACAGCATGAGCGACAGCTGCTCGAGCGCAACCTCCACGACGGCGCGCAGCAACGGTTGATCGCCCTGTCGCTCGACCTGAGCCTGCTCGAGGCGCCGGGTCGACGGCGGCCCCGAGGTCAAGGCCGGGATCGATCAGGCTCGCCGCGAGATCGCGGCATCGCTCGCCGAGCTGCGCGAGATCTCCAGCGGCCTCCACCCGGCGGTCGTGAGCGGTCACGGGCTCGGAGTCGCGCTCGAGCAGGTCGCTGCGAGAGCGCCGGTGCCCGTGACGCTGACGGTGAACGTCGAGGAACGGCTTGCGGAGCCCCTCGAGGTGGCTGCCTACTACGTGGTCTCGGAGAGCCTCGCGAACGTCGCCAAGCACGCCCAGGCGCGCTCGGCGCGCGTCGAAGTCCGGAAGGAGCAGAACGAGCTCGTGCTGGAGATCGTCGACGATGGCATCGGCGGCGCCGACAGCGAGCGCGGAACCGGGCTTCGCGGCCTCGCCGATCGAGTCGAGTCCCTGGACGGTCGTCTGCGTGTCTGGACGCCGCGCGGAGGCGGCACTCGGGTGCGCGCGGAGATCCCGTGCGCGTAGCGATCGCCGAGGACAGTGTCCTCCTTCGCGAGGGCGTGTCGCGGCTACTCGACGAGGCCGGCTTCGAGGTCGTCGCGCAGTGCGAGAACGCGGATGACCTCCTGCTCAAGGTTCGCAGCTTCCCGCCGGACGTCGTCATCCTCGACATCCGCCTCCCGCCCACGCATACCGACGAGGGGCTTCGCGCCGCCCTCGAGATCCGCTCCAGCCAGCCGCAAGTGGGGGTGCTCGTGCTGTCGCAGTACGTCGAGGTCGGGCTCGCGCTGAAACTCGTTGCCGACTCGGCCGAGGGCGTCGGCTACCTGCTCAAGGACCGAGTCAGCGATGTCGGGGAATTCGTCGCAGCGGTCAAGCGGGTTGCCGATGGTGGGTCGGCGCTCGATCCGATCATCGTGTCGACGCTGCTCGCACGTGAGCGGCCCGACGATCCCATCGCCCAGCTGACGCCCCGCGAGCGCGAGGTGCTCGAGCTGATGGCCTCGGGGAGCTCGAACCAGGGGATCGCGGACAGGCTCGTGATCACGGTCCGGGCGGTCGAGAAGTACGTCTCGAGCATCTTCGGCAAGCTCGGTCTGCCGTCGACCGGCAGCGAGTCGCGCCGCGTGCTGGCGGTCTTGCTTTACCTGCGTTCCTAAGCGGACTCGTACGCGAAAGACACCAGAAACCCGCCCCCCAGGCGGCAAGTCTCCCGTCTTCTCGGGTCGAGCTGCCGGTGCCAGGCTCGACACATGAAGACTCGAATCATCCAGCCCGAGCCGGTGGCCGAGCCCGCGTCCGTCGGCCCTGCCGAGGCCAAGACGCCGGTCAGCGACGAGCGCGAGACCTGGCTCCGCCGAGGTTTCCTCGCCGCGGCGGTCGTCGGCTACGTCGTCCTCGGCCTGCTTCATCCCATCGAGATCAAGGTCGGCGACGCAACCACTCTCTATCTCTCGCTTCACCTCGTCCAACCGGTGCTCATCCTGCTGCTCGCCTGGGGCATCTGGCTCCTCGTCAAAGGCCTCCCGGGACGGGCTGCGCAGATCGCACGGATTGCCATCGTCCCCTATGCGATCGCGTACTCGATGCTCGACGCGATCGCCGGCGTCGCGCTCGGGAAGGTCGTCCGCGAGGCGAACGGCATGAGCGCGGCCGACGCCGCCGTCATCCAGCGAGTATTGGATGCCGGCCCGGACTACGTCGGCGGCACCATCTGGGTGGCTTCGGGCCTGACCTGGTTCGCCATGGCCTTCGCCGCCGCTCTCGCCGTCAAGCACATCGGCGGCCTCGGCCCGACACTGTTGATGGCGATCGGCGCCGCGATCTTCGCCGTGGGCCACCCCTTCCCGCCCGGCCCGATCGGCATCGCGCTCTTCGGTCTCGGCGTTGCGTGGCTCGAGCTCAGGCGCCAGTCGGCCCCGGCGGCTGAACTCAAACCCCGTCCCGTCCTGACCTCGTGAACAAGGAGGTAACGACCATGACCACCAAGCACAACGTTGCGGCTCGAATGGCGCGCTGGAGCGCGCATCACCGGAAGCTTGCGATCTTCGGCTGGCTGGCTGTGGTCATCGCCCTGTTCGCGATCAGCATCGTCTCGCCGACGAAGTCGATCGTCTTCGAGACGTCGGGTCCCGGCGAATCGGGACGGGCGGACACGATCCTCTACGAGGACTTCAAGCAACCGTCCGGCGAGAGCGTCCTGATCCAACACCCGACGCTCAGTGCGACCTCGCCCGAGTTCAAGGCCGTCGTGCAGTCCGTCGTCAGCGGAGTCTCATCTCTCGACGAGGTCGCCAAAGTCGAGTCCCCGTTCGACGCGGACAACATCGGTTCGGTTTCGACGGACAAGCACTCCGCACTCGTGGGCATCGAGATCGCCGGACCGTCCGGCGATGCGGCCGACAAGGTCGACCCCATCGTCGCCCGCGTGGCGGAGGTCCAGAAGGCGAACCCCGGCTTCTACGTCGGCTCCTTCGGCGAAAGCACCGGAAAGGCGATCCAGGCGTCGTTCTTCGACGATCTGAAGAAGGCCGGCCTCTTCTCGGTTCCGCTGACCCTGGCGATCCTTCTGATCGCGTTCGGGGCGCTCGTCGCGGCCGGCATCCCGCTCCTGCTGGGGCTGACGGCGGTGCTCGGCACGTTTGGCCTCGTCGCGCTCATCAGCAAGGTGCTGCCGATGTCCGACGCCATCGGCGCGATCATCCTCCTGATCGGGCTCGCGGTCGGAGTCGACTACACGATGTTCTACTTGAAGCGGGAGCGCGAAGAGCGTGCCGCGGGTCGCTCTGAAGAGGCCGCGCTCGAGGCCGCCGCCGCGACGTCTGGCCGCTCTGTGCTCATCTCCGGCGTCACCGTCCTGGTCGCAATGGCGGGCATGCTGCTCACGTTCGACGCGGGCTTCGCTTCGTTCGGCATCGCCACGATGACGGTGGTTGCCGTCGCCATGCTCGGCTCACTGACGGTGCTGCCGGCGCTGCTCTCGAAACTTGGCGACAACGTCGACCGCTTCCGCGTGCCGTTCGTGCACCGGCTCAGGCGGGACGACGGAGGTGGCCGCGTTTGGGGGGCGATCATCGATCGCGTCCTCCGGCATCCCGCTCTGTCCGTTGCGCTGGCCGGTGGCCTGCTCGTGGCGCTCGCCGTGCCGGCCTACCAGCTCCGCACGGCAGAGCCGGGTATCGACACGTATCCGCAGAAGTTCCTCGGAACGTACAACCGGCTCAAGGTCGCCTTCCCCGGCACCGAGATCGGCTCGAACGTCGTGATCAAGGCCCCCGACGTCGAGTCGCCCGCCGTGCTCGAGGCGATCGGTCAACTCAAGTGGCGCGCGATCGACAGCGGCCTCATGAATGAGCCGATCGACGTCGACGTCAACGCGGCGAAGACCGTCGCGAACATCTCGATCCCGATCGAGGGCGACGGAATCGACTCGACCTCGAATCAGGCTCTGGCGGTGTTGAGGGACGAGATCATCCCGCCGACGTTGGGCACCGTCGCCGAGGCCGAAGTCGCGGTCACGGGAACGACGGCGAAGGCGAAGGACTTCAGCGACAAGATGAAGACGGTCGCTCCGCTCGTGTTCGGGTTCGTGCTGCTGTTCGCATTCGGGCTCATGCTGGTGACGTTCCGGTCGATCGTGATCGCCGCGAAGACGATCTTCCTCAACCTGCTGTCGGTCGGAGCCGCCTACGGCATCCTCGTGCTCGTCTTCCAGCATGGCTGGGGCAAGCAGATCCTGGGCTTCGAGAACACCGGCGGGATCGACCCCTTCCTGCCGATTCTTCTCTTCGTGATCCTCTTCGGGCTGTCGATGGACTACCACGTCTTCGTCCTGAGCCGAGTTCGTGAGGCCTACCAGAGGGGGATGTCGACGGACGACGCCATTGCTTTCGGGATCAAGTCGACGGCCGGCGTCGTCACGAGCGCGGCGATCGTGATGGTGGGCGTCTTCGCGATCTTCGGGACCTTGCAGGCGATGATCTTCAAGCAGTTCGGCGTCGGGCTCGCCGCGGCGATTCTGATCGACGCGACGATCATCCGCGCGATCCTCCTGCCGGCGACGATGAAGCTGCTCGGCGATTGGAACTGGTACCTGCCCAAGTGGCTCGAGTGGATCCCGCACTTCGGGGAGGACGAGAAGCTGGAGCCCGTGCAGACCCCCGCTGTCGCCAGCCCGGGCTCGTAGGAGCTGCGTTGTCGACGGTTGCACAGCCGTCCGCTGAATCCACGAGGGCCGCCGCGACCCGCGTCGCGGCGGCCCTTCGCACCGAGACCGGGCTCGCCCGGGTCGCACTCGGCGTCGGCGCGCTCCACGTCGTCGACGACAACTTCCTCCAGCCACAGCCGGGCACGTCGGCCGGCGACCACCTCGTCGGCGGCCTGATCCAGACCGCGTTCTTCGTCTCGTTCGCCTGGGCCTATCCGCGCCTTCGGCCGGGTCTTCGCGGGACGCTGGCGATCTTCGTCGGGCTCTTCATGATCGTGATGGGCGCCGGCGAGGCCGGCTACTACAGCCGTGAGAACGGCCCCTCCGGCGACGATTACACCGGGCTCCTGGCGATCCCCGCCGGAGTCCTGCTCGTCGGAGTCGGCCTCTTCACGCTCTGGCGCTCACGCAAGGGCGGGAGCCTGATTTGGCGCTACGCGAGGCGCGCGGCCCTGGCGCTTGCGTTCCTCCTCGCCCTCGCCTTCGGCCTCTACCCCCTCACCGAGTCCTACGTCGTCACCCACTCGGCGCGCGCATACGTCCCGACCCCGCAGCTCGGCACGGCATTCGAAGAGGTCTCCTTCACGACGAGCGACGGGCTGCGACTACAGGGCTGGTTCGTGCCGTCCAAGAACGGTGCGACGGTCATCTCCTACCCCGGCCGCAAAGGCCCGCAGAAGCCCGCGCGGCTGCTCGCCGAGCACGGCTATGGAGTCTTGCTCTTCGATCGGCGCGGTGAGGGCGAGAGTGAAGGCGACCCCAACGCCTTCGGCTGGAAGGGCACGCGGGATCTGAAGGCGGCGATCTCGTACCTCGAGAGCCGATCGGACGTCGACCCGAATCGCATCGGCGGAGTCGGGCTCTCAGTCGGCGGCGAGGTGATGCTCCAGGCGGCTGCAGAGACTGACGACTTCAAAGCGATCGTCTCCGAGGGCGCCGGCGTCCGGTCCGTGCGCGAGGCGGTGCACGTCCCCGGCACCCAGAAGGTGATGTTCATCCCGATCTCAGGGAGCGCGACGCTCGGAACCATGGTTTTCACGAGCGGCCTTCCGCCCCGCGGCCTCACCGATCTCAGTGCAGAGATCTCCGAGCCGGTGCTCTTCATCCACGCAACGCCGGGACAGGGCGGCGAGACGCTCACCGAGCAGTTCTACGACGCGGCCGAAGGGGCCGAAGGAGTATTGGGCGGCCCCGGGAGGCCACACCGGTGCCTTCGACACCGCCCCGGAGGAGTACGAGCGGCGGGTGGTCGGCTTCTTCGATCGGACGATCGGCGAGCGGCGCTGAGCCGGGCTTTCGTAGCCACCTTTTCACCTCGCGCTCACTGAGGCGTAACCCATCGCCTGCGAGCCGGCTGCGCCAACCTCAGGCCGCTCTTGTCATCGCATCGGGGAGGTGCCTCGTGGAGGGATCAACGGAAGAGATCCGCCCGCACCGCGGTCGTCGTGAGCGTGGCGCTCGTCTCGCTCGTCACCGCCGTTTCAGCGTCCGGCGGCGCGTCGCAGTCACGGAGCGAAAGGGGGAAGCGTGCCGAGCCGCTCGTCATCGGCCATCGCGGCGCCAGCGGCTACCGCCCGGAGCACACGCTCGCTTCCTACCGGCTGGCAATCGAGCTGGGCGCGGACTACATCGAACCGGATCTCGTCTCGACCAAAGACGGCGTGCTCGTCGCCCGCCACGAGAACGAGATCGGCGCCACGACCGATGTCGCGAGCCATCCGGAGTTCGCCTCCCGCCGAGCCACGAAGACCATCGACGGCGTGCCGATCACCGGCTGGTTCACCGAAGACTTCACGCTCGCGGAGCTCAAGACGCTTCGGGCAAAGGAACGGATTCCTGCGCTACGCCCGACGAACACTGCGTTCGACGGCCTCGAGCAGATCCCGACGCTGCAGGAGGTCATCGATCTCGCCCGCCGCAACGACGTCGGGATCTACCCGGAGACGAAGCATCCGAGCTACTTCGACGGCATCGGGCTCTCACTCGAGGAGCCGCTCGTGGCGACGCTCGAACGGAACGGCTACACCAAGCGAAGCTCACCCGTCTTCATCCAGTCCTTCGAGGTCTCGAACCTGAAGGAGCTCAACCGGATGACGAAGGTGCCGCTCGTCCAGCTGATCAGCGACGTCGGAAAGCCCTTCGACTTCGTACTCTCCGGCGACCCGCGCACCTACGCGGACCTCGCCACGGCGGCGGGGCTCCGGGAGATTGCGCGCTACGCCGACGGCGCGGGCGCGAACAAGAACCTGATCGTGCCGCGCGACTCCGCGAACCGGCTGCTGAGCCCGACGAGCTTCGTCCGCGACGCGCACCGTGCGGGCCTCGTGGTCCATCCCTGGACGTTCCGGAGGGAGAATTCCTTCCTGCCGCAAGACTTCCGCGAGGGCAATCCCGCAAGCCCCGTGTACGAGGCGGCGACCGGCGACTTCCCCGCGGAGCTCCGGCTCTTCTATCGCCTCGGCGTGGACGGCGTGTTCTCGGACAACCCAGATGTCGCGGTGGCGGCACGCACCGCGCGCTTCGGCGTGCCGCACGCGGACGACTAACTCCCACACCGCGGCTGGCGGGCGCCCGGGCCGCCGAGGCCGCCTGGGCGCCCGCGCTCGGTCCGCATCTGGCCGGAACGCACGCTTCGGCTGGCCTAGGCTCCGGGTATGGCGACCATCAGCACCGAGGATCCGCTCGCCGTCGCCGTGGTCGAGGCGATCCAGTCCGGCGACGTCGCCACGTTGAAGCGACTTCTGGGCGAGAACCCGGATCTGGCGACGGCGAGGCTCGGCGACGACGACCCCGACGGGATGTCGCGCACCTTGCTGCACGTCGTGACGGACTGGCCGGGCCACTTCCCGAACGGCGCTGAGACCGTCGCAGTGCTGGTCGAGGCGGGTGCGGACGTCAACGCGCGGTTCCACGGCCCGCATGCCGAGACGCCGCTGCACTGGGCGGCGAGCAGCGACGACGTGGAAGTGCTCGACGCGTTGCTCGATGCCGGCGCCGACATCGAGGCGACCGGCGCGGTCATCGCCGGCGGCACCCCGCTGACCGATGCACGCGCGTTCGGCCAATGGCGGGCGGCGCACCGGCTGGTCGAGCGCGGGGCGCAGACCACGCTCGACGATGCCGCTGCGCTCGGTCTCATGGAGCGGGTCGAAGAGGCCTTCGCCGGCGGGACCCAGCCCTCGCAGGACGACATCGACCGCGCCCTGTGGAGCGCATGCCACGGCGGACAGCGCCCTGCCGCCGAGTATCTCCTCGACCGCGGCGCCGAGCTGAACTGGATCCCGCCGTGGGAGCGGTTGACGCCGCTCGACGCGGCGGAGCGCAGCGAAGCCGCCGAGCTCGTCGAGTGGCTGCGCGCCCGTGGGGCGCGCTCGGCAAGCGAGCTCGAGAACTAGCTCGGCAGAGATGACCCTTGGCGGAACGCCTCGATGAACCGGTCGTTGAGCTCGGTCAGCCTCGCGGCGGCGTCGTCCATGGCTGCAGCCTGACCGAGCGGCGACGTCAACTCTCGCCGGATTCGGACATGTATCCGAGTCAGAGGTGCTTCCGGATCACGACCGCAAGCGCCCGCGCGGCCGGATCGACCGCCGTCTCGTGCAGCCTGCCGTAGCCGATGACGAGGCCCCCTTCGGCTGACGGCGTGAGCCGGAAGGCCGAGAGGGGCGGAACGCAGATGCGCGCGCCTTCGGCGTCTGTCGCGATCGCTTCGTCGCTGACGCCGGCCGGCAGCCGCAGCAGCAGGTGGACACCGGCCGCCACCCCTTCGACAGCCAGCTCGGGAAGCTGCCGAGCGAGGGCCGCGAGCAGCGCGTCGCGACGCCTCCGGTAGACGCCGCGGGCGCGGCGCAGGTGGCGGTCGTAGTGTCCGCGGCCCAGGAACTCCGCCAGCGCGAGCTGGTCGAGTGCCGGCGAGAAGTCGTCGAGGAGGCGCTTTGCGCGGGCCGCCTCGTCCGCGAGCTCGGCCGGCGCGACGATCCAGCCCAGCCTGAGCGCGGGCGCCAGCGTCTTCGACACGGTGCCGAGCTGCACGACGCGTCCCGGCGCGAGACCCTGCAGCGCCCGGACGGGCTCCCGGTCGTACCGGAACTCGGCGTCGTAGTCGTCCTCGACGATCAGCCCACCGGTCGTCTCCGACCAGGCGAGCAGCTGCCGGCGCCGTTCGCCGCTCAGAACCGAGCCGGTCGGGAACTGGTGTGCGGGCGTGACGAGCACCGCGTCGGCGTCCAGCCCGGCGACGATCATCCCGTCGCCGTCGACCGGCTGGGGACGAAGGTCGAACCCGTGGGATCGCGCACGCTCGTGCTGCGTCGTGTGCGAAGGATCCTCGACCGCCAGGCTCGAGGCGCCGCGCGTCCGAAGGATGCGCAGCAGCAGGTCGACGCCCTGCGCCGTGCCCTGGACGACCACGATCTGCCCGGGGTCGGCAATGACGCCGCGGGTGCGGCCGAGATGGTCGGCGAGCGCCTCGCGCAGGACGCGCTCGCCGCGGGGCTCCCGGTAGTCGAGCGCCACGGCGCCCGACCGTCGCGCGGCCGCCTGTGCCGCCGCCAGCCAGCGGTTGAGCGGGAACTGCGTCACGTCCGGTGTCGTCGGCGTCAGGTCGTAGCGTGGCGGGGCTGCCGCGCGCTCGGGCTCCCGCCGAGCCTCGTCGGCACCGGACGGGCTCGCGGCCACGACCGGCGCCGCCCGAGCGCGGGTGACGAGAAAGCCCTGAGCCTCGAGCTGGCCGTACGCGTCGCTGACGACGCCCCGCGAGACGCCGAGCGCGTGGGCCAGGACCCGTGAGCCGGGCAGGCGTACGCCCTCACGGAGCGCGCCGCGCGCGAATCGCGTCGCGAAGCTCGCGCTCGAGCCCGGCGCGCAGGGTCTCGCCCGGCCGCAGCTCGAGCGACAGCCATCTGGCCTCATCAACATCCATCTCCGTGGATCTTTCCACAAGGCCAGCTAGTGGGCATCATCGCGTCGTGGCCGTAGGTCGAACTGATCCTGTCGCCGACAGCTCTCCGGTCGTCGAGCTGCGGCAGTACACGCTTCGCCCCGGACAGCGTGACGTCCTCATCGACCTGTTCGACTCCGCGCTCGTCGAGTCTCAGGAAGCCACCGGGATGACGATCATCGGCCAGTTCCGCGACCTCGATCGGCCCGATCGCTTCGTCTGGCTTCGCGGCTTCCAGGACATGGAGGAGCGCGCGCGGAGCCTCTCGGAGTTCTACGGCGGGCCCGTCTGGCGCGCGAACAGCGAGGCGGCGAACGCGACGATGATCGACAGCGACGACGTCCTGCTCCTCCGGCCCGCCCGTCCCGATTCCGCCTTCCGACTCGACGGCGCGACTCGGCGAATCCGAGTCGACGGGCAGGGCGACGGCGTCGTCGAGGCGACGATTCTGTACCTGGACGGGTCGGCCAAGACGAGCTGGGCCGTCGACCTCTTCGAGAAGGCGATCGCCCCGGCGGTCGCCGAGCGCGGCGGGACGATGCTCGGCTACTTCATCACCGAGCCCAGCGAGAACACCTTTCCGGGCCTGCCCGTCCGGGAGGGCGAAGACGTGCTCGTCTGGTGCGTGGGCTACGCCGATCGCTCGACCCTCGAGCGAGCCTCGGGACGGGCCGACGAAGTCAGGCGCGCGGCGGCCGACGCGCTCGGCTCGAGGCGTTCCCCGGAGGTGCTGCGGCTGGCGCCGACGGCGCGGTCGCTGCTCGACGGGCGCTCACTGGGGCTACATCCAGTCAAACCAGCGTGAGAAAGGAGCTCCGATGACCGAACAGGCTGTAGTGACGCCGACGACCGACGTCGACGGGCGTCACGACTTCGACTTCCTCGTCGGCGAGTGGACGATCCGGAACCGCAGGCTCGACAACCCGGTCGGCGAGAACCCGACGGAATGGCACGAGTTCGACGCCACGCTCTGGAACCGACCGATCCTCGACGGGCTCGGGAACATCGACGAGTACACCGCGCCGGAGTTCCCCGGCCGGGGCCTCTTCAAGGGCTTCGGGTTGCGGCTGTTCGAGCCCGGGGCGAACGTCTGGCGGATCTGGTGGGCATCGATGGTCGGCGAGGGCCAGCTCGACACGCCGGTGGTCGGCGGCTTCACCGACGGCGTCGGACGGTTCGAGTGCGACGACACGCTCGGCGGGCGTGAGCTCAGGGTGCGCTACGAGTGGACCGAGACCACGCCGTCATCGGCGCACTGGGAGCAGGCGTTCTCGTTCGACGGCGGGAAGACGTTCGAGACCAACTGGATCAACGACTTCACCCGCATCGCCTGAGGCTCAAGGCCGCGCCGCGCCGGCGCGCGGGTCGCCCGGCGTAACTCCCAATTCGGGCAGTTGTGGAGCCGGATGCTCGGGAGTACGTTCGACGGAGTGATGGCCAATCAAGACCGCTCCCTCGCGTCCGCCGATGCGAGCCGGCGACGCCTGCCCGTCGGGCCTCAGACCCTGGCCGCGATCGGGGTCCTTCTCGCCGTGCTCGCGGCGTCGATCGCGGTCGCCGTCCTGTCCATTGTCAGCCTGAACCGCGATCGGGCCGTGCTCCACGAGGCAAACGTCCCGTACGCCGTCGCCATTGCCACTGCCGCGCTGAACGCGAAGGGCATGGCGAACGACGAGCGTGGCTACCTGATCAGCGGGAAGCCGGAGTTTCTCGAGTTGCTCGACCAGCACCTGCTCAACGTGCGCACGGCGTTCGCCGCGGCTGCGAGCGCGGCCGACCGGGTGCGCCAGCATGACGCGGTCGAGCGTGCACACGCTCGCTTCGAACAATGGGTGTCGGCGATCCGGGGCCAGTTCAGGGCCTACCAGGCCGGAAACCGAGAGGCTGCGACCACGGCCGCGCTCGGCCCCGGGCTCGAGCGGCGCAAGAGCTACGAGGCGTCGCTCGCCGATGCCGAGGCCGCCGGCGTGACGGCGATCCCGCTCCGGGGCAGCTCGCTTGCGTCGACGGGCTGGGTGGCGATCTTCTTCCTGTCGATCCTGCTCGCGGTCGGGATCTGCGTCGGGCTCGCGGTGTGGCTTCTGCGAACGCTGAAACTCGCGTCCGACGAGGACGGATCCTCCAAGCCGTCGCCCGCCGGGATCCCGGTCCCGGCGTCGTCGGTGCGCGGCCTGCGCAGCCCCCGCTAGACGCTCTTCACGGGCTCGAGCTCCGCCAGACCACGGAGGTCCACGCACGCAATCCGGCGTGTCTGGACGATGACCATCAGCACGCTGCTGCAACCTCGGCAGCGGGCCACAACGCCGGGGCCGTCCAGGTAGACCTCGAACTCGGCCACGTGGCCGCGCGTTCCGCACGTCGAGCAGACGCCGATTGCGGTCGTCATCTCGACGCCGAAGACCTCGACCAGCAAGCCGGCGATCGCGTTTCCGTCGAGCGCGTCCATCAGCCTCCTCCCGTTGGGCCGAATCGCTCGGTCTTCACTCGCTCCTGCGGGTAGCCGACCAGCAAGCCGGGGATCGCGTTTCCGTCGAGCGCTTCCATCAGCCTCTTCCAGTCGCGCCGAATCGCTCGGTCTTCACTCGCTCCTGCGGGTAGCCGAGCTCGACGAGTCCGGTCGCGACGGTCTCGACGAAGCTCGTCGGACCGCAGACGAAGGCGAGCGGGTCGCCGTCGATCGGCCACGCGACCTGGTCGAGCAGGGCAGCGTCGACTCGGCGCGCGGGACCGTCCCATCCCGGCGGTTGCGTTCGGGTCAGGGTGTGGACGACCTCGACTCCATCCGACGGCTCGTCGAGCTCGGCTCGGTAGATGACGTCGTCGAGCGAGCGCGACGAGTAGAGCATGCGCACAGGCACTGCCGAGCCGCTTTGGCGCCGGTAGCGAAGAATCGCGCGAAGTGGGACAACCCCGGAGCCTCCCGCGACGAGAAGCAGCGGCGATTCGTCCTGTGGGCTCCACACGAAATAGCCGCCGACCGGGCCGCGAAGCTCGAGCCCGTCGCTCACCCGTAGCTCCTCCGTCAGGTAGGGCGAGACCTCGCCGTCCTCGAGCCGCTCGACCGTGATCGCAACCGGCTCGCCCGGCGCGGAGGCGATGGAGTACGAGCGCTCGGCGCGGTAGCCGTCCTCTGCAGTCAGCCGAACGTCCAGGTGCTGACCGGCTCGGTGGCCCGCCCAGTCAGGCGCGTCGAGCACGATCGTTCGCACCCTGGCGGTCTCGTCGCTGACCGCCCGGACGGTGGCGACCTGCCAGGTCAGTCGCCCGAGTACCGCTGTTCGCGCCACGGGTCGCCGTAAATGTGGTAGCCGTAGGTCTCCCAGAAGCCGGGCTCGTCCTCCTCACGGAGCGCGAGGCCGCGCACCCACTTGGCGCTCTTCCAGAAGTAGAGGTGCGGGACGAGCAGCCGCGCCGGGCCGCCGTGCTCCGGGTCGAGCGGCTCGCCTCCGTAGGCGAAGGCGACCCACGCCTGTCCGCCCGTCACGTCCTCGAACGGCAGATTGGTCGTGTAGCCGCCGTCGCAGAAGGCGAGCACGTACGGCGCCTCGGAGCCCGCCTCCTCGAGCAGTGTGTCGACGGAGACCCCTTCCCAGGTCGTATCGAGCTTCGACCAGCGGGTGACGCAGTGGATGTCGACGGTGACGGTCTCGCTGGGCAACGCTCGGAACTCCTCCCAGGTCCAGGTCTTGCGCTCGTCGCCGTCGACCACCGAGAACGTCCACTCCGCCAACGGCGTGTGCGGTGTCGGGCCGGCCGAGAGGACCGGGAAATCGTCGGTCACGTACTGACCGGGCGGGACCCGGCTCGTGTCGACATCCTCCTGGCGCCGGCGTCCGCGAAAACCTCTGGAGATGAAGCTCACGGTCCTATCGTGAACCTTTCGTCAAGCGGATGTCGGGGTCTGTTCGGTCCGATGTTCTCCATGCGAACAACGGCCCGGTCTGCGTACATGCTGGTTGAAAACGTGTTAGGACTACGTCGTGTCCGTCTCGGGCGTAGCGTCAGCGCGCTCGGCACCTGGGGAGGCTCGGGCGATCCTGGGTTCCGTCCTCGCGCGGTTGACGCCGATCTTCGCGGCTGCGGTGTCGATTGCCGCCTTCCTCGCCCTCTGGCAGTACGTCTCGACGTCGGGCCTGATCTCGGAGCAGGACCTCCCGGCGATGACGACGACGTTCCAGGAGCTCTGGAGGATGATGCACACCCAGGCGTTCTGGACCGCCTTCGGTCAGACGGTCCGGGGGTGGGCGCTGGGCCTCGTGATCGCGACGGTGCTCGCGGTCCCGATCGGGATCGTGCTCGGCTCGAGCGAGTTCGCCGGCAGAGCGTTTCGGATCCCGATCGAGTTCCTGCGGCCGATCCCGTCGGCGGCACTGATCCCGCTGCTTTTCCTCACCCTCGGCACGACGCTCAATAGTGAGATCTTCCTGGCCGCGTTCGGCGCGTTCTGGCCGCTGCTCGTCCAGACGATCTACGGCGTTCGCGACGTCGATCCGGTCGCGCTCGACACCGCCCGCTCCTTCGGGATCGGCCGGTTCGAGCGCCTCTACCGCATCAAGCTGCCGAGCGCCGTGCCCTACATCGCCACGGGTCTGAGGATCTCGTCTGCCGTCTCCCTGATCCTCGCGTTCACCGCCGAGCTGTTCATGGGCATCCCGGGGCTCGGCCAGATCATGAACGTGGCCGAGTCGTTCGGCCTGACGGTTCAGGTGTACGCGATCGCACTCGCCACGGGCTTCCTGGGCCTTGCGATCTACGTCGTCTTCGCCGCGCTCGAGCGCTGGGCTCTGCGCTGGCATCCCTCCCAGCGGGAGGCGGGCGCATGACGGACAAGCGGCTGTACCACGCCGCGGCGATCGCCGCGGAGATCGCCGTGCCGGTGGCGATCCTCGCCGCCTGGCAGGTCTGGACCGTCCGCGCCAACGACCCGATGTTCCCGCGCCTGTCGACGATCCTCGTCGAGTTCCGCGAGATGTGGCTGTTCTCGCAGGTCGAGTTGCATCTGGTGCCGAGCCTCACGAGGATCCTGCTCGGGTTCGGGATCGCCGTCGTCCTCGGCGTGCTGCTCGGCATCCCGCTGGGGCTCTCGCGCTGGGGCCGGATGCTCGCGATGCCGCACATCGAGTGGTGGCGGGCGATGCCGCCTCCGGCGCTGCTGCCGATCTCGGTCGTCCTCCTGCACTCGATCGGGAACCGCCAGAAGGTTGCGTTCATCGCCTTCTTCTGCCTGTTTCCGGTGCTCTTGAACACGATCGACGGGGTGCGCGGCATCGATCCGACGCTCGTCGACACCGCGCGCTCGTACGGCATGGGCCGGCTCGAGCGGGTCCGGAGGATCGTGTTTCCGGCCGCCCTTCCACAGATCTTCGCCGGGATGCGGACGAGCCTCTCGCTCGCCGTGATCGTCATGGTGCTCACGGAGTACTTCTCGAGCACGAGCGGCGTCGGCTACGTCCTCCTGATCTCGAAGAACACCTTCCAACTCGTTCCGATGTGGGCGACAATCCTGCTGATCGGGGTCCTTGGCTACTTGCTGAACCTTCTGCTCCTCCTCGTCGAGCGCCGCGTCCTGCGCTGGCACCGCGGCTGGCGGTTGGCATCACCGGTATGAGCCAGGCGGACGGCGAGATGCTCGAGATCAGGAGCGTGGCGAAGACCTACGGCAGCGGGGCGAAGGCGACGAGGGCGATCGCGGACGTCTCCTTCTCGGTCGCCGAGCGCGAGTTCGTCTGCGTCGTCGGCCCGTCGGGCTGCGGGAAGACGACGCTGCTGAAGTGCGTCGGCGGCCTGCTCCGGCCGTCGAGCGGGGAGGTGCTGCTGCGTGGGCGGCGCGTGACCTCGCCGCCGGAGGAGATGGCGCTCGTGTTCCAGGAGTACGGGCGGTCGCTCATGCCCTGGTCCTCGGTGCGGAACAACGTCGTGCTCCCCCTGCGGCACAAGCGGCTCGGGCGGAGCGAACGCAAAGAGCTCGTCGAGGACGCCCTCGACGCCGTCGGGCTCACGCGCTTCATCGACCACTACCCCTGGCAGCTCTCTGGCGGAATGCAGCAGCGCGTGGCGATCGCGCGCGCACTTGCGTACCAGCCTTCGATCCTGCTGATGGACGAGCCGTTCGCGTCGGTCGATGCCCAGACGCGGGGCGATCTCGAGGATCTCGTGCTTCGCGTACGGGAAGAGTTCGCGATCACGATCCTCTTCGTCACCCACGACATCGACGAGTCCGTCTATCTCTCGGACCGCGTCGTCGTCCTAACGCATGCACCTACCGAAGTGAAGGAGATCATCGGGGTCGATCTGCCCTTCCCGCGCGACCAGATCGCGACGAAGGAGCTGCAGGAGTTCATGCACCTTCGCGGGCACGTCTATCGGCTGATCAAGAGGGAGCAGGGCGAGGGAAGACCCGAACTAGCGACCGTGACAACTGCGACGAAAGGAGAAGAAGCATGACCAGACTCATGCGGCACCGCCGGTCCCGGCGCGTCGGCCTCACTGCGGTGGCCGGGGTGATCGTCGGGCTCGCCGTGTTCGGAGGCGCGGCGGCCAGTGCGCCGGCCCAGCCGACGACCGAGATCCGGCTGATCACGCTGCCGATCGCCAATGCGCTTCCGCAGCAGCTCGGGATCCGGAAGGGGTTCTTCGCGGCGGAGGGGATCGAGCTCAAGACGACGACGCTGCAAAGCGGCAACGACGTCGTCCTGGCGATGGCGAACAACAACGGCGACGTCGGCTACGCCGGCTTCGTGCCGATGATGATCGGATCGACGAGCGGCATTGCGCTCGAAGTTCTGGCGTCGAGCGAGGTCGAAGGCACTACGGCAGCGGACAACTGGCAGAACATCCTCGTCAAGGGCTCGAGCTCGATCCGAACGGACCGCGACCTGGCCGGCAAGACGATCGCCGTGAACGCGCTCAAGGGCGTGGGCGAGATCATGATCAAGGCGGCGCTCGAGAAGCGAGGCATCAGGCTGAGCTCGGTCAGGCTGGTGGCGATCCCGTTCCCGCAGATGCGGTCGGCGCTGAACAACGGCCAAGTCGATGCGATCTGGACGCCTGAGCCGTTCCTGTCGCAGGCGCTCAACATCGACAACGCCCGCATCGTCATGGCTCCAGGCCCGGTGCTCGGCAACTACTTCCCGATCGGCGGGTATGCCGTCAAGCCGAGCTGGAAGGCCCAGAACCGGAGCCTCGCAGCGCGTTTCCGGCGGGCCGTCAACCGGTCGCTGCTGTACGCGCAGTCGCATCCGGACGAGATCCGCGCGCTGCTTCCGTCAGGCACCCAGAACGTCCGGCTTCCGATCTGGAGCACCCTGGTGGATCGCGGCAAGCTCCAGCAGCTCGCCGGCTATGCGAGGAAATACGGCGTCATCACGAGGATGCCGAACATGAAGCAGCTCGTCCCGAACAGCATCGCGAGCGGGCTCGTCCTGCAGGGAACCGTGCAGGGCCGCCGGGTGCTGCTCCGCGTGGAAGGGCGGACCGGTGACAACGCTGGCCGTCGGCCCGTACACGTTCGTGGTCACCGACAACTCACGGACGCCAGAACTTCACGCTGAAGGGCCCCGGCGTGAACCGTCAGACGAGCGTCCGGGGGCGGGGCCGGACGACCTGGACGGTGAACCTCCGCAAGGGCACCTACCGGTACTGGTCCAGCGCCAATCCGGGAGCGAAGAAGAGCTTCAGGGTCGGCTAGGGCACTAAGGCGCGAAGGTCGCTGTCGGAGCGATCGCCACGTCGAGGAGCAGCGGCTCCTCGCGCGTGGCGAGCTCCGGCACGACCTCGTCGAGCGTCTCGACGAGGTCGTCGTGCTCGGTGATGCGCCGCGCCTCACAGCCTTGCGCGCGGGCCAGGGCGGCGATGTCCACGGCGAAGCTCGGCCAGGGCCCCGCGGCGCCGTGGCGTTCCGCGAGGCGGTCCATGATCGCGTAGCCGCCGTTCGCGAGGATGACGAACAGCACGCCGGCGCGGTAGTGGGCGGCGCTCCACAGCGCCTGGATCCCGTACAGCGCCGAACCGTCGCCGACGACCGCGACGACGGGTCGCTCCGGGAGCGCCATGCGCACGCCGGTCGCGCCCGCGAGCGCGAACCCGAGCCCGCCCATGGCCGCGCTGAGAAAGCCGAGGGGCTCGCGCGCGAGAAGGCGGTCGTGGAGCTCGGGCCGGTCGACGGGAGCCTCCTCGACGACGACCGCGTCTCGCGGTAGTCGCTCGGCGAGCGCCGACAGGACATGACCCGCCATGCAGCGGCTCTCCGGGTGCGGGCGGCTCCGGCGCGGGTGGCGGCCGATACTGCTCGGGCGGGCTCGCCTCGCGCGCCGGCAACCGTTGCGCGAGCTCGCGGCACGCTGCCGCCGGCGGCGCGAGCACGGCGAGCTCCGCCGGGCTGCGGTGGATCTCGTCGGCGTTGTCGCCCACGACCGCGATCCGCGTCCCCGGCTCCGTGAACGCTCCCGGCGTGTACGGCGACTGGCGGAACACCGGCGCGCCGACGACCAGAATCGCGTCGTAGGGCGCGAGCCGCTCCCGCAGGCGCGGCCGGTCGGCGGGGAGGACGCCCGCGAAGAGCCGGTGATCCTGGGGAAAGCCCGCCCGGGCGCCGAACGACTCCTGGAAGACCGGCGCGACGAGCCGTTCCGCGAGCTCGGTCAGCGCTGCCCAGGTCTCGGGGTCGTCGGCGCCGGCGCCGACGACGAGCGCGGGCGCAGCGGCACCCGAGAGGAAGGCGACGAGCTCGTCGATCGCGGCCGGGTCCGCGGCGGTGCCCCGCATGACTCTGGCCGGCGCCGCGTCCTCGCGCTCCTCGTCGGCGGGGACGCCCCAGTCGTCCATCGGGGCGATCACGAGCGCCGGCCCGCGGTGGGTGGCCGCCTCGTGCGCCGCCCGCCTGATCGAGCCCGGGAGATCCTGCGCCTGCACGGGCTGGTCGACCCAGACCGGGTACTCGCCGGCGAGGCCCTGGAGCCGGCCGGCGAGGAACGGCTCGAAGGCCAGGTGCCGCCGGTCCTGTTGGCCGACGAGCACGACCAGCGGCGCCCGGTTGACGCGCGCGGTTGCGAGGGCGCCGACCGCGTTGCCGAGGCCGGCCGTGGTGTGGAGCAGGGCAAAGGCGGGCTCGCGGCGGCCGATCGCCCACCCCGTTGCCAGGCCGACCACGGACGCCTCATGCAGAGCGAGCACGAAGCGCAGGTCCTCGGGGAGTCCGGCGAGGAACGGAACCTCCGTCGATCCCGGGTTGCCGAAGATCGTCGTCAAGCCCTGCTCCCGCAGGACGTCGAAGGTCGCGTCACGCACGGTCCGGCCGCTCATCGGCGCCAGTATCCCGCAGCGGAAAGTTCGGTATGAGAACATCCGTTCACATGCTGGATACCGGCCGGGAGCGAAACCCCGACTACGTTCAGTCGCTCGAGCGCGGGCTCGCCGTCATCAAGGCCTTCGGGGCGGATTCCCCCGAGCTGCGGCTGAGCGACGTCGCCCGCGCCACCGGGTTGACGCGCGCCGCGGCCCGCCGGTTCCTGCTGACGCTCGTGCGGCTCGGCTACGTGCGGCAGGACGGCACCGCGTTCTCGCTTCGCCCACGCGTACTCGAGCTGGGTTACGCGTACCTCTCGGCGCTCAGCCTGCCGGAGGTCGCCATGCCGCACATGGAGACGCTCGTGGCGGACGTGAACGAGTCGTCGTCGATCGCGGTGCTCGACGACCTCGACATCGTCTACGTCGCCCGGGTGCCGACCCAGCGGATCATGACGATCACGATCGCCGTCGGCACCAGGCTGCCGGCCTACGCGACCTCGATGGGGCGCGTACTGCTCGCCGGCCTCGAGCACGACGACCTCGAGGACCGGCTCGACCGGATCGAGCTGGAGCGGCTGACACCGACGACGGTGCCCGATCACTACGCCTTGCGCGAGCAGGTCGATAGGGCGCGCGAGGCCGGCTGGTCGATGGTCGACCAGGAGCTCGAGCAAGGCGTTCGGTCTGCCTCCGTCCCGATCCGAGATGCGAGCGGAGCAGTGGTCGCGGCGATGAACGTCTCCGTCCATGCCTCGCGCATGACGATGCAAGCCCTGCGACGCGAGGTGGTGCCGAAGCTGCTGCGCACCGCGGAAGCGATCGAGAACGATCTGCGCGCGGCCGCACCCGCCGGAGGTGCGAACACGGCTTGACACGCTCCGGACACCGATGGGAGAGTGCGGTGCGGCAGACGGATGACTGTTCTCATGGCGAACACCGTCGGACGGGAAGGAGCGTGAGATGACCGTCGCAATGGAGAAAGCGGTTCGGAAACTGCACATCGGGGGGGAGTGGACCGACGCGACGGGCGGCGGGACGTTCGAGGACACCGACCCCTTTACCGGCGATGTCGTCGCCGGGATTCCCGCGGGCACGAGGGAGGACGCGAAGCGCGCCATCGAAGCGGCCGACAAGGCGTTTCCGGCGTGGTCACAGTCGCCGCCGGCAGAGCGTCAGCGCGTCTTCCTCAAGGCCGCCGACATCCTCGAGGCCCGCGCCGAGGAGGTCGGCTCGTGGCTCACCCGGGAGACCGGCTGCACGTTCGGGTTCGCGATGTTCCAGCTCCAGTTCGTCCAGGGCCTCTTTCGGCAGGCCGCCGCGCTCGGCTACCAGCCGATGGGCGAGATCATCCCGTCGGACACCGGCGCCCTCGCGATGGGGATTCGCCGCCCGGTCGGCGTCGTCGGCGCGATCGCGCCCTGGAACGCCGCGCTGATCCTTCCGGCGCGCTCGTTCGCCTCACCGATTGCGCTCGGCAACACGGTCGTACTGAAGCCGTCCGAGCATTCGCCGTACGTCGGAGGGTTGCTCTTCGCCGAGATCTTCAGCGAGGCCGGCCTTCCGGAGGGTGTCCTGAACGTCGTCACGCACGCTCCGGGCGAGGCCGGTCCGATCGCCGACGAGCTGGTGGAGAACCCGCTCGTTCGCGTGATCAACTTCACCGGCTCGACGGAGAAGGGTCGCCTGATCGCCGAGGCGGCGGGCCGCAACCTGAAGCGCGTCGTGCTCGAGCTGGGCGGATCGAACCCCCTGATCGTGCTCGCCGACGCCGACCTGGACTACGCGGTCGATGCCGCAGCGTTCGGCGCGTTCCTCCACCAGGGCCAGATCTGCATGTCGGCGCGCCGGATCATCGTCGAGCAGCCGATCGCCGAGGCGCTGACCGAGCGCCTGGTCGAGAAGACGAAGGGCCTGAAGGCCGGCGATCCCAAGGAGCAGGACACGATCATCGGCCCGCTGATCACGGGCGACGCGCTCGCCACCGTCAAGGGCCGGGTCGACGACGTCGTCGCGGAGGGGGCGAAGCTGCTCGCCGGCGGGGAGGCCGAGGGCAACGTGTATCGGGCGACGCTCCTCGCGGACGTCCCGAAGGACTCCGAGTTCGCGCGGGTCGAGACCTTCGGCCCGGTCGCCACGATCGAGGTCGTCGAGAACGCCGACGAGGCCGTCGAGCGCGCGAACGACACGACGTACGGTCTCTCGGCCGGGATCATCACCTCCGATCCCGACCGGGGCCTCGCTCTCGCTCAGCGGATCGAGTCCGGGATCGTCCACGTCAACGACCAGCCCGTGGCCGACGAGCCGCAGATGCCGTTCGGCGGCGTCAAGGACAGCGGGTTCGGCCGCTTCGGCGGCGCGGCGGCGATCAACGAGTTCACGGACCTCCACTGGGTGACGGTGAAGAGCGGCGCCCACCCGTTCCCGTTTTAGCGATGGGCTGACACGACGGCATGGCGGAGATCGTTCCGCTCTCCGACGCGGTTCGGGACCTCGTGCACGACGGCGACGCCGTCGCGCTCGAGGGGTTCACGCACCTGATCCCACATGCGGCCGGCCACGAGCTGATCCGCCAGCAGCGTCGCGACCTGACGCTTGTCCGGATGACGCCCGACGTCGTCTACGACCAGCTGATCGGAATGGGCTGCGCGCGCAAGCTCGTGTTCTCGTGGGGCGGGAACCCCGGCGTCGGCTCGCTGCACCGGCTTCGCGACGCCGTCGAGCACGACTGGCCCGCGCCGCTCGAGCTCGAGGAGCATTCGCATGCCGGGATGGCCGCCGCGTACGCGGCGGGCGCGGCGAGGTTTCCGTTCGGTCTCGTTCGCGGCTACGAGGGCACCGACCTGGCCGAGCGCACGCGGGTCGCGTGGGTCACCTGTCCCTTCACGGGGGAGCAGCTCGCCGCTGTGCCGGCGATCCGGCCCGACGTCGGGATCGTCCACGCGCAGCGGGCGGACGAGGCCGGCAACGTCCAGCTCTGGGGCATCAGCGGCATCCAGAAAGAGGTCGTCCTCGGGTCGAGCCGGTCGATCGTGACCGTCGAGGAGATCGTTGAGCCGGCTCGATCCGCGCCCGAACGCGGTGTTCCTGCCGGGTTGGACGATCACGGCCGTGTCGGTGGCGCCGGGCGGCGCGCATCCCTCCTACGCGCACGGCTACTACGACCGTGACAACGCCTTCTACGTCCGCTGGGACGAGATCAGCCGCGATCGCGACCGCTTCCTCGAGTGGATGCGCCGCCACGTGCTCGACGGGGAAGTGGCGCGCGCATGACGCAGGTCGAGCAGCTGACGTACACCGCCGACGAGATGATGGCCGTCGCCGCCGCGCACAGGCTCCGCGACGGCACGGTGTGCTTCGTCGGAATCGGTGCTCCCAGTCGCGCGGCCAATCTCGCGCGGGCCACGCACGCACCGGACTGCGTCCTGATCTACGAGAGCGGCGCCATCGGGGCGAAGCCCATCCACCTTCCCCTCTCGATCGGCGACGGCGAGCTGGCCGAGACCGCGGACACAGTCGTCTCCGTGCCGGAGATCTTCAGCTACTGGCTGCAGGGAGGGCGGATCGACGTCGGCTTCCTGGGCGCGGCTCAGATCGACCCGCACGGCAACCTGAACAGCACGGTCATCGGTGACTACGTGCGACCGAAAGTGCGGCTGCCGGGCGCGGGCGGGGCGCCTGAGATCGCGGCGTGGTGCCGTGAGACGTTCGTCATGCTCCGCCAGACGCCGCGGGCCTTCGTCGAACGGCTCGATTTCCTGACGACCGTCGGCCGGCCCGGAGGCTCGGGCGGGGCGGGCGTGACGTGCGTCGTCACCGATCTCGGCGTCCTGGAGCCGGACTCGGAGACCGGCGAGCTCGTGCTGACCGAGCTTCATCCCGGCGTCAGCGTCGAGCAGGCCCAGGAGGCGACGGGGTGGGACCTCCGCGTTGCGCCGGACGTGCGAACAGGACGACTCCCCGCAGCCGAAGAGCTCGAGGCGCTCCGCGCGCTGAAGCCCGCGAACGAGGACACTGTCGGCCCATGAGCCGGGCCACACCGATCCTCGAGACCGTTCGCGACGGCGAGGGGCCTCATCCGCCGTACCTGTATCCGGACTACCGCTCGACCGAGCTCCGCGCACCGAAGCGACCGCTGCTCCTGTTGCCCCACACGCTCTCGGAGCTGACGGGCCCGGTCTACGGCCACGAGTCGGTCGGCGAGCTCGACCACGACCTGACCAGGCAGCACGAAGGGGATCCGCTCGGCGAGCGGATCATCGTCGAGGGCCGGGTCACGGACTCCGCCGGGCACCCGGTTCGCTCGGCGCTGATCGAGATCTGGCAGGCGAACGCCGCCGGCCGGTACCGCCACGAGGTCGACCGGCATCCGGCGCCCATCGATCCGAACTTCACCGGCGCAGGTCGCTGCCTCACGGACGACGACGGGCGCTACCGCTTCGTCACCGTCAAGCCGGGCGCCTATCCCTGGCGCAACCATCCGAACGCCTGGCGGCCGGCCCACATCCACCTCTCGCTCTTCGGGCGTGCGTTCACCAACCGGCTGGTGACGCAGATGTACTTCCCGGGCGATCCGCTCTTCGAGCTCGACCCGATCTTCCAGTCCGTGCGCGACCCGGCCGCCCGCTCCAGGCTCGTGTGCACGTTCGAGCTGGAGAGGACCGTCTCCGAATGGGCGCTCGGCTACCGCTTCGACATCGTCCTCGGCGGCCCGGCCGAGACGCCGCTGGAACCCTGAAGTGAGCCCCGAGCCGACCCCCTCGCAGACCGTCGGGCCCTACTTTTCGCTCGGGCTCCTCGATCCGCCCGCGAACGAGCTCGTGCCGGGCGGAATCCGCATCACGGGGCGGGTGCTCGACGGCGCGGGGGAACCGGTCCCCGACGCGGTGGTCGAGATCTGGCAGGCGGACGAGGAGGGCCGGTACCGGCCGGACTTCGGCTGGGGACGCTCGGGGTGCGACCAGGAGGGCCGCTACGCCTTCGTCACCAGCAAGCCGGGCTCGGTGGACGGCCAGGCGCCGCACCTGACGGTGCTCGTGTTCGCACGCGGGCTCCTCAAGCCGGTTCTGACCCGGATGTACTTTCCGGACGAGCAGGAGGCGAACGCCGGCGACCCGGTGCTTGCGGCGCTCGACGACGGCTCGTCGCTCGTCGCTCGGCCCACGGCGGACGGGCTCGAGTTCGACATCCGGCTCCAGGGCGAGGCCGAGACGGTCTTCTTCGCCGTGTGACCGTGTTCGACGGGATCTTCATCCCAGCGCCGGTCCGGGATGCGGTCTCGGACGAGGCGTGGCTCCAGGCCATGCTCGAGGTCGAGCGCGCTCTGGCCGCCGCCGAGGCGCGGGCGGGTGTGATTCCGGCCGAGGCCGCGCGGGCAATCGCCGACGCCTGCCGGGCGGGACGCTTCGACGCGGCGGCGATCGGAGACGCCGGCCGGGCTCCCGGCAATCCCGTCGAGCCGCTCGTCGGCGCCCTGCGGGAAGCAGTGGAGGGCGAGGCGGCCGACCACGTTCACCGCGGCGCCACGAGCCAGGACATCCTCGACACCGCGGCGATGCTGGTCTCGCGCCGTGCTCTCGACCTGATCCTCGAGGTGCTCGCGGACGTGGCCGGCGAGTGTGCGCGGTTGGCCGACGCCCACCGCTTGACTCCGATGGCCGGGAGGACACTGCTCCAGCAGGCGGTGCCGACGACGTTCGGCCTCAAGGCGGCCGGCTGGCTCGTGGGCGTGCTGGAAGCGCGCCGCAGTCTTGAGCGCATTCGCGCCGAGCGCCTTGCCGTCCAGCTCGGCGGCGCGGCGGGCACGCTCTCGGCGCTCGGCGACGCCGGTCCCGAGGTCGCCCGGCTGCTCGGCGAAGAGCTCGGGCTCGCCCAGCCCATCGGACCGTGGCACACGAACCGAGTCCGCATCGCCGAGCTCGGGGGTGCGCTCGCCGTCGCCGCGGGCGCGGCCGCGAAGATCGGGCTGGACGTCGTGCTGATGAGCCAGACCGAAGTGGGTGAGGTGGCGGAGGCGGGAGGCGGCATCTCCTCGACGATGCCCCAGAAGCGAAACCCCGTTGGCAGCGCGCTGGCGATCGCCTGCGCGCAGCTCGTGAACGGGCTACGTGTCGGTCCTGCTCGCCGCGATCCCCCAGGAGCACGAGCGGGCGGCCGGAGCGTGGCACGCGGAGTGGCCGGCCCTCTCCGGCGCTCTGGCCTACACCGGCGGCGCGGCGGACGGCGCGCGCCGGGCGCTCGACGGGCTCGAGGTCGATCCGGAACGGATGCGCGCGAATCTCGAGCTCGCGGGCGGCCTCGTCATGGCCGAGCGGGCCTCGTCCCTCCTTGCCGGCCAGGTCGGGCGCGGACGAGCGTACGAGCTCGTCGCCGAGGCCGCGGCGAGTGGGCGGCCGCTGGCCCAGGAGCTCCAGATCGAGCTCGCGGACCTCGAGCCCACCACCTACCTCGGCTCCGCCGAGGAGTTCGTCGACCGTGCCATCAGCGCGTATCGGGACGAGCTCCGGTGACGCCCGTGCTCGTGCTTCCCTCGTCGCTCGGCACGACCGCCGAGCTGTGGGCTGACAGCGTTCCCCACTGGGCCGGCTCGTTCCGCCCGCTGCCTTTCGACCAGCGCGGCCGTACATCCGTGGCGGAGCTCGGCGAAGACTTGCTCGCGCTGCTCGACGAGCACGGTTTCGAACGGGTCTCCGTTTGCGGCCTTTCGCTGGGCGGCGCCACGGCGATGTGGGTGGCCGCCAACGCGCCGGAGCGAATCGACCGGCTGGTGCTTGCCTGTACGTCCGCCCGCTTCGGCGAGCCCGGCGCCTGGCTGGAGCGCGCCGCGGTTGTCCGGGAGCACGGCCTCGAGCCGATCGCCGACGGGATCGTCGCGCGCTGGTTCACGCCGGGCGCGCCGCCCGAGGTCGTTTCACGCTTCCGTCAGATGCTCGTCGAGACACCGCGTGAGACCTACGCCGCCTGCTGCGAAGCGCTGGCGCGCTGGGACTTTCGCGAGCACCTCGCGGAGATCGGGGCTCCGACGCTCGTGATCGCGGCCGCCGAGGATTCGGCGACTCCACCGGAGCACGCCGAGCTGATCGCCCGCTCCGTTCCCGGCGCGACGCTGGTCACAGTCCCACGGGCTGCACACCTGGCGAACGTCGAACAGGCAGAGACGTTCTCGAGGCTCGTCGCCGAGCATCTGGCGCGGGTGGAGGAGGTGGCATGAGCGACCGGCACGACGAAGGAGTGCAGATCCGCCGCGAGATCCTCGGCGACGAGCACGTGGACGCCGCCGTCGCCGGGACGACCGACGACACGGCCGCGTTCCAGGATCTGATCACGCGCTACGCGTGGGGGGAGATCTGGGCGCGACCCGGGCTCGACCGGCGCACGCGCAGCGCGATCACGCTGATGGCGCTCGTCGCGCTCAATCGCGAGCACGAGCTGGCGCTGCACATCAGGGCCGCCCTCCGGAACGGGCTCAGCCGCGAGGAGATCGGCGAGGTGCTGCTCCAGAGCGCGATCTACTGCGGCGTCCCGGCCGCCAACGGGGCCTTCGCCGTGTTCCGTGACGTCATGGCCGAAGAGGGAGGGAAGCGATGAGCCAGAGAACGACGCCGCCGTTTCGCGCCGACCACGTGGGCAGCCTGCTGCGCCCGCCCGAGCTGCTCGAGGCACGCGAGAGGTTCGCTCAGAGCCGAATCACCGCCGACGAGCTGCGCTCGATCGAGGACGACGCGATTCGCGACGTCGTGCGGATGCAGGAGGAGGCCGGGCTGCAGTCCGCCACCGACGGTGAGTTCCGGCGCACCTCGTGGCACATGGACTTCATCTACCAGCTCGACGGGATCGATCCGGCCGACGAGCAGATCAAGGTCGAGTTCCACAACGAGGACGGTGACGTCGAGTTCACGACGGCGGCGCTCAGCGTCCACGACCGGGTCGGGCTCTCCACGACGATCTTCGGCGATGCCTTCGAGGCCTTGAAGTCGATGACGACGACGGTGACCCCGAAGCTGACGATCCCGTCGCCGAGCATGGTCCACTACCGCGGCGGCCAGGCCGCGATCGACAAGGACGTCTACCCGGAGCTCGACGGGTTCTGGCGCGACCTGGTCAGCGCGTACAGCGAGGAGGTCCGGCGGCTGGGCGAGCTCGGCTGTACGTATCTCCAGTTCGACGACACGAGCCTCGCCTACATGAACGACCCGAAGCAGCGCGACTACATCGCGAGCATCGGCGGCGACCGGGAACACCAGCACGAGGAGTACATCCGCCACATCAACGAGGCGCTCGCCGGCCGGCCGGAGGGGATGAGCGTCACGACCCACATGTGCCGCGGCAACTTCCGCTCCTCCTGGGCCGCCGAGGGGAGCTACGAGTTCGTCGCCGAGGCGCTCTTCAACGAGCTCGAGGTCGACGGGTTCTTCCTGGAGTACGACGACGCCCGCTCGGGCGGCTTCGAGCCGCTTCGCTTCGTCCCGCCGGAGAAGATGGTCGTGCTCGGTCTCGTCACGACGAAGCGGGGCGATCTCGAGCAGAAGGACGAGCTGAAGCGCCGCGTCGAGGAGGCCTCGCGCTACGTCCCGGTCGACCAGCTCTGCCTCTCGCCGCAGTGCGGGTTCTCGTCGACCGTCGAGGGCAACCTCGTCACGCGTGATCAGCAGGTGGCGAAGCTCGAGCTGATCGTGGAGACGGCCGGGGAGATCTGGGCCTGAGAAGCGAGCACACCCAGGTCGGGATCGTCGGCGCCGGTCCCGCCGGGCTCGTGCTCGCGCATCTGCTGCACCTCGAGGGCATCGACTCGGTCGTGCTCGAGGACCGGAGCCGCCGGTACGTCGAGCAGCGCGTCCGTGCCGGCGTGCTCGAGCAGCGTACGGTCGACCTGCTGCGCGAGATCGGCCTGGGCGAGCGCCTGGGTCGCGAGGGGCTCGTCCACGACGGGATCGAGCTCCAGTTCGCCGGCGAGCGCCACCGGATCGACTTTCCCTCGCTGACGGACGGCCGGCGCATCACCGTCTACGGCCAGCAGGAGGTCGTCAAGGACCTGATCGCCGCCCGCCTCGAGACCGGCCGCCCGCTGCTGTTCGAGGTCGACGAAGTGACGCTCCGCGGCTTCGAGGGCGACGCGCCCGCGATCACCTTCCGGCACGAGGGGGAGGAGAAGGAGCTCCGCTGCGACCTGATCGCCGGCTGCGACGGCTCGCACGGCGTCTCCCGCGAGAGCATCCCGGCCGGGATCCTGACCGCGTTCGAGCGGGACTATCCCTTCGCCTGGCTCGGCATCCTCGCCGCCGCGCCGCCGTCGAACGAGGAGCTGATCTACGCGTACAGCGAGCGCGGCTTCGCGCTCCACAGCATGCGCTCGCCGACGGTGACGCGTCTCTACCTCCAGGTTCGTCCGGACGAGGATCTCGACGGGTGGCCGGACGACCGGATCTGGGACGAGCTCGAACGGCGCCTGGGCATCGAGGGCTGGACGCTGAACACCGGCGACGTCCTCGAGAAGGGCATCACGGGGATGCGCAGCTTCGTCGTCGAGCCGATGCAGCACGGCCGCCTGTTCCTCGCCGGTGACGCCGCGCATATCGTGCCGCCGACCGGCGCGAAGGGTCTCAACCTGGCCGTCGCCGATGTGCGGGTCCTGGCCGACGGGATCGTCGCCTGGTACCGCAGAGGCGACGATACGGGGCTCGAGCGGTACTCGGACGTAGCGCTGCGCCGTGTCTGGCGCGCCGAGCACTTCTCCTGGTGGATGACCTCGATGCTGCACCGGCCCGAGGACGGGGACCCGTTCGAGGTCAAGCTCCAGCTCGCCCAGCTTCGGTACGTCTGCAGCTCGGAGAAGGCAGCCGCGTCGCTCGCCGAGAACTACGTCGGCCTCGAGCACGTTTAGCCAGGCTGAACTTCGTAACGGGGGCGTAAAGGTTCCGTACGAATCCCCCGGCAGCGGGAGGTTTTCCACACCGCTTGCCGTTATCACTCGTAGTAACTCCGCGCGACACCGCGCAAGCGCGAGTACGCGCGAGTCCCCGAATGATCCTGGAGAAGTGATGCTCACTGAACTTGCCGTAGGCAGCGATGCCCCCGACACGAACGCGGCCCTCGCCGCCTTCATCCACCACGCGCAGGAGCGCGGGTTCGTGCGAGCCAACGAGCTCGAGGCGCTCCAGCACGAGTTCGAGCTCGACGACGAGGCGATCGGCTCACTCCGTTCGGCGCTCGAGGACGCCGATGTCGACATCGAGGAGGGGCCCTCGCTCCGGTCGGAGCCCGAGCTCGACCTGACTCCCGCCGAGGGTGGCGCGAGCGACAGCCTTCAGCTCTTCCTGAACGGCATCGGCCGCTACCCGCTGCTCACCGCGGCCGAGGAGGTCGCGCTCGCCAAGCGGATCGAGCGCGGCGACCTCTCGGCGAAGGAGCAGATGGTGAACGCGAACCTGCGGCTCGTCGTCTCGCTCGCGAAGCGCTACCAGGGGCTCGGCGTCCCGCTTCTGGATCTGATCCAGGACGGCGTCATCGGCCTCAACCGCGCCGTCGAGAAATTCGACTACCGCAAGGGCTTCAAGTTCTCCACCTACGCGACGTGGTGGATCCGACAGGCCTGCCAGCGCGCGATCTCGAACCAGGCCGCGACGATCCGGATCCCCGTGCACGTACAGGAGCGGCGTCAGAAGCTACGCCGCGCCCGCCAGCGGCTCGAGGCGGCCTACGGTCGCCCACCGACGGTCGAGGAGCTCGCCAAGGCCACGGAGCTGAAGCTCAAGCACACGAAAGAGGCGCTGCATGCCGTCGAGGCGTCAGTGTCGCTGAACCAAAGGGTCGGCGACAGCGATGCCGAGTTCGGTGACCTGTTCGCCGACTCGACCGTCGAAGATCCGATCGAGCTCGTCGACAACTCGCTCGAGGAGGAGCGGCTCCATGTCGCCCTCGAGCTGCTCGAGGAGCGCGAGCGGCGCGTGCTCGAGCACCGTTACGGGCTGGGCGACACCGAGGAGGCCCGGAGCCTCGAGCAGATCGGCCGCACGCTCGGACTCACCCGCGAGCGCGTCCGCCAGATCGAGACGAACGCCCTCGCCCGCCTGCGGGAGCTGCTCGGGGATCACCCCGAGAGCGACCTCGTCGCGGTCGCCTAGTCGCCTCGACGCCACCGGCTTGACAAGGCAGGTGGCGGGTGAGAGAGTGCCGGCGTCAAGTCCTGCAGACCTTCGGGTCCGCAGGACTTGGCATTTAAGGGCTCCTATGGGTCGTGGTGCGGAGGACGGGATCGAGTACCACCTCTGGCGCCAGACGCTCGCGGACGGCGAAGTCACGACGCTGTACGCCGTGCGCTACCCGGTCCGATCAACGCGCGTTCACGTCGTGTACTTCCCGCGGACCGAGCACCTCGATGTGTGGTGCGTCGCAGTCACGGCCGCTTCCCGTCGCGCGGCGCGATGCCACGCCAGATCGTCTCGAGCACCTCCTCGGGATAGCGCTCCGGCAAGTCCGGAAGGCCGAACGGGAAGCGCAACCGGAGGAGCGGGGGCCCGATCAGGAGGTCGGCGACGACCTCGGGGTCGGTCCCTTCCGCGAGGTCGCCACTGTCGACGGCTTCCTGGAGGAGCGTGATGATTCGCTCGTAGCGCGGCGTCACGATCCGCTCGACGTATGCCGAGGCGAAGACCGGGTTGCGCTCGAGCTCGCCGAGCAGGCCGGGGAGCAGCCTGCCGAGCAACGGATGGGCGAAGACGTGCATGAAGTCGCGGATGCGCGCGAGTAGCCGCGCATAGACCTCGTCGTCCTCCTGGACGTCGAGCTCTGCGGTCAGGTCGCGGATCGCGTCTGCGATCAACTCCTCCTTCGAGTCCCAACGCCGGTAGATCGTGTTCTTGCCGACGCCGGCTCGGGTGGCGATCTCGTCCATCGTCGCAGCCTGGAAACCACGCTCGGCGAGGAGCTCGAGAGTCGCGTCGACGATCGCTTTGCGAACCGCCGCGTGACGCGGCCGGCCGCGGCGACGAGGGGACTCGACCGAGCTCCTGCTCATTTACACATCCGGGGGCTCCTGGTATGCTACTTTTTTTACGAAACCACCGAGTCTCGTAAAGAGGAGCGCCACGTGTTTCGCAGCATTCTGGTCGCACTCGACGGGTCGAGCACCGCGTCGCGAGTCCTGGACGAAGCGATCGTGATCGCGCGCAGGGACGGCGCCAGGCTCACGCTGATCGCGGTGGCGACACAGCCTCGGTGGCGCTTCACGAGCCCGTATCTCGTGCCGTACCCGACCGACGCCGATCTCGAGTGCGAGGCGTGCCGCATCGTCGACGAGGCGGAGGCACTCGTTCCCGAGGGCATCCCAGTGTGCACGGTCGTTCGCCGCGGCTGCGTTGCGAAGGCGATCCTCGACCGGGTCGCCGCCGCCGAGCACGACCTCATCGTCATGGGCTCGCATGGCCGTGGACCGATTCGGGCCTTTCTGTTCGGAAGTGTGAGCCGGGCGGTCGCCGCTCACAGCCCGGTTCCCGTGCTCGCCGTGCAAGAGCGCGCCGTCCAGGAGCGCTCGGGGGTGGTCAAGGCGGCGACCGCGTGAACGATGAGCCTTCCGTCGGCGCCGAGCTGGCTGCGTTCCTCTGGGTCATCGCCGCGATGATCGCGCTCTTCGAGCTCGTCTGGTTCTTCGCCGACCGCATGTACTCCGTGTAACTACGTAAGGACCAGCGCCGGGCGGGCACCAACTCCTCCGTGAGCCCGGTGAAGCGCGATCTCGTCATCCTCGCCTGCGCGATCAGCGCCGGGGTCCACGGCGCCCTCGTCCCCGACCATTTCGCCGAGGGCGCCGGCCCGGGAGGCGGCTTCGTCATCGCAACGGCACTGCTTGCCGCCGTCGCGATCGGGACCACACTGCGCCCGTCGAGCGAGGTCGCTGTCGCCGGCGCGGCGTTCGTCTTCGCCGGCCTGCTCGCGAGCTACCTGCTGGCCACGACGACCGGCCTGCCTGTCCTCCATCCGGAGGCCGAGCCGGTTGACGGCCTCGCACTCGCGACCAAGGCGGTCGAAGCAGTCGGCCTGCTCGCTGCGGTCGGTCTCCTCCGGAGGCCGTGGCCGGCCGTGAGGCACCTACGACTGAAAGGAACGTTGACATGACCCTGACCAGGGCCCGACGCCCGATCCCACTCGCGCTGACGGCGCTCGTCGCCTTCATCAGCGCACTTGCCGCGGTCGCCGTCTCGAACGGCCAAAGCGCCCACGCTCACGGTGACCGGACCGACCATCCGGCCAAAGTCACGCGCGAGGAGCTCGCGCTGCGGCAAGACATGCGAAGGCTGTGGGAAGACCACATCGTCTGGACGCGCCTGGCGATCATCAGCCTGACGACAGACGCTCCGGACACGGAGGCGACCGTCGGGCGGTTGCTCGAGAACCAGACGCATATCGGCGACGCCGTCAAGCCCTTCTACGGCGCGGCGGCCGGCAACGAGCTGACCCGTCAGCTCCGACTGCACATCTTGATCGCGGCCGAGGTCGTCGCCGCAGCGCGATCGGGCGACGCGGCCGAGCTCGCCGACGCGCAGGCGCGCTGGCAAGCGAACGCCGACGACATCGCCGGCGTGCTCGCGAGCGTCAACCCGCGCTTCTGGCCGCTCGCGACGATGAAGGCGGAGATGCGGATGCATCTGGACCTGACGACCCAGGAGGCGGTCGCCAGGATCCAGGGGAACTGGGACGCAGACGTGGCCGCCTACGACCGGATCCACGATCACATCCTGCACATGTCCGATCTCCTCTCGACGGGACTGGTCAAGCAGTTCCCGAAGCGGTTCCACTGAGAACGGCATGAGCGCGGCGGTAGCACCTATGGTGGCCCCGATGGAAACGCCCCAGCGGGCTGCCGCCGCGCTTGCGCCGACGCTCGACGACGAGTCACGCATGTGGCTCCGCGAGCTGCGCGCCGGTGGGCCGACGGGGGACGGCGCCGTCGCGCGGCTCCACGCGCTCCTGCTTCGCGCCGCTCGCTTCGAGGTCGCGCGGAGGCGTCCGTCGCTCCCGCACGTCCGCGGCGACGAGCTCGAGGACATCGCCATGGAAGCGGCCGACGACGCGCTGATGAGCGTCCTCAGGCGCCTCGATGACTTCCGCGGCGCCAGCCGCTTCACGACCTGGGTCTACAAGTTCGCGCTGCTCGAGGCCGCCGTGAAGCTGCGGAAGCGCGCCTGGCAAGGCCGCGAGGTGCCGCTCGAGCCTGAGACCTGGGGCCTGTTCTCGAGCGCAGGGCTCGAACCGGACGCCGAGGCCGAGCAGACGGAGCTCCTCTCGACGCTGCAGGCGGCGATCAACGACGAGCTCACGCCCCACCAGCGACGGGTCCTCGTCGCCATCGCCCTGAACGGCGTGCCGATCGACGTCCTCGCCGAGCGGCTCGAGACGACCCGGGGAGCCCTCTACAAGACCGTGCACGACGCGCGGCGCAAGCTGCGTGACCACCTCGAAGAGCGCGGGCTCGCGCTCGACCATTGGCTGGAGGAGAAATGATGGCGCGACCCGATCTGAAGCAGGCTCTGGGCCGGCTCCTGGGCCCGGCCGGGCCCGAGGTCGGCTGCGACGAGTGCTTCGAGCAGCTGGACCGCTACGTCGAGCTCGAGCTTGCCGGGGAGGACGCGGACGCGGCGATCCCGGGCCTGCGCGCCCATCTCGACGGCTGCCCCGCCTGCCGCGAGGAGCACGAGAGCCTGCGCGCGCTCGTCAGCGGCGATCAGGTTCTCTAGCGGACTGAAGTACGCTGGCCCGCGTGAGTCCCGACCACGCGGGGGCGGCTCCGCAAAACGAGATTGTCCTCGTCCGGCACGGCGAGACGGAGTGGAGCCGGTCGGGCCGGCATACGGGCCGAACCGACGTCCCGCTCACGGAGCGGGGACGGGAGGACGCCGTTGCGCTGGCCGAGGCGCTTCGCGGACGGACTTTCGAGCTCGTGCTGACCAGCCCCCTGGCGCGGGCGGCGGACACCGCTCGGCTGGCGGGCTTCGGCGAGGTCGCCGAGGCGAGGGACGAGCTCCAGGAATGGGACTACGGCGCCTACGAGGGGCAAACGACGAGCGACATCCGCAAGGAGCGTCCCGGGTGGTCGCTCTGGCGGGACGGCGTCCCCGGCGGCGAGACCGCGGCCGAGATCGGCGCGCGCGCGGACCGGGTGATCGACGAGCTTCGCTCGCTCGCCGGCGACGCGCTCGTCTTCGCCCACGGACACCTGCTCCGCGTCCTGGCAGCGCGTTGGCTCGGCCTCGAGCCGGTCGACGGTCGGCTGCTCGCGCTCGACCCGGCGACGATCAGCATCCTCGGCTACGAACGAGAGACACCGGTGATCCGCGTGTGGAACGCACCCCAAAAAGCGCCAAGTCCCGCGAACCCGAAGGCCCGCAGGACTTGACCGGGCGACCCTCTCACGCTCGCGCGATCACGTCAAGGGGCAACCGGCGACGGGTCATCCTGCCGATCCGGTAAGACCTGCGGCATGTTCGACCACGTGACGATTCGGGTGTCCGACGGCGAGGCGTCGCGGCGCTTCTACGAGCTGTTGCTGCCCGTCCTCGAGATCGAGCGCACGCATGCGGACGAGCATTTCACCGAGTGGGGCGACTTCTCGCTGGCCGAGGCGCACGGGGAGAGCCGTGTCACGCGTGGGCTGCACATCGGGTTCGCTGCACCTACGCGCGCCCATGTCGACGAGTTCTGGCGTGTCGGCACGGCGGCGGGGTACAGCGATGACGGCAAGCCCGGCATCCGCCCGCTCTACCGCGACGACTACTACGGCTCCTTCCTGCTCGACCCGGACGGCAACAGCATGGAAGCGGTCCACCACGGCTCGGTCCGCCGCGACGGCGTGATCGACCACCTCTGGTTCCGGGTCACCGACGTCGCCGCGTCGAAGCCCTTCTACGAGCTCGTCGCCGACCACGCCGGCTTCCGGCTCAGGCACGACAGTCCGTACCGGGCGCAGTTCGCCGGTGACAGCGGCTCCTTCTCCATCGTCTTCGGGACGCGGACGGAGTACTTCCACATGGCGTTTTCGGTGGACGGGGACGCCGTCGTCGAGACGTTCCATCGGGCCGCGACCGAGGCGGGTTACCGGGACAACGGCCCACCCGGCGAGCGGCCGATGTACCACCCGGGCTACTACGGGGCGTACATCCTCGATCCCGACGGCAACAACGTCGAGCTCGTCAGCCACAACCGCGGATGAGCTCCGCCGCCCAGGCCCGCGCACCGCGCCTCGTTCCGGTCTTCAGACAGACCGAGCGCGTCACGCCGCTGGAGCTGTTCTTCGACCTCGTCTTCGTCCTGGCGCTGACGCAGTGCACCGCCCTGATGGCGGCCGAGCCGACCTGGACGGGGCTCGGCAAAGGCATGCTCGTGCTCGGCGTGCTGTGGTGGTCCTGGGTCGGTTACGCGTGGCTGACGAGCGTCGTCGATCCGGAGGAAGGCGCCGTGCGGCTCGTGATGTTCGCCGCGATGGCGGCGCTGCTCGTCGTCGCGCTCTGCGTGCCCGATGCCTTCGGCGACACTGCGCTGCTCTTCGCGATTGCGTACGGGCTTGTCCGCTACGCCCAGATCGCGCTCATGCTGCTCGCCAGCCGAGACGACCCAGGCCTTCGTCAGTCGACCCTCGGCCTCGCGGGCGGCACGGCTCTCGGCGTCGGCCTACTAATTGCTGCCGCCTTCGCCGACGGCTGGCTCCAGGGCGGGCTCTGGGTGCTCGCGCTGCTCCTCGACATGGGCGAGCCGTACCTGTTCGGCTCCGAGGGATGGAAGCTCGTGCCGCACCACTTCGCCGAGCGGCACGGGCTGATCATCATCATCGCCCTCGGTGAGTCGATCGTCGCGATCGGCGTGGGCTCGGAAGCGGGCGTCGACGCGGGGGTCGTCGTCGCGGCGGTGTTGGGGATCGCCGTCGCCGCCGCCCTGTGGTGGCTCTACTTCGACGTGGTCGCGATGCTCGCCGAGCGAGATCTGGCCCGGCTCGAGGGTCGCGAGCTGAACGAGCGCGCCCGTGACGCCTACTCCTACCTCCACTTCCCGATGGTGGCGGGAATCGTGTACGTCGCGCTGGGGATGAAGAAGACGATCGCCGACGTCGGTGCGTCGCTCGACGTCGTGATCGCAACGGCGATGCTCGGGGGGACCGCTCTCTACCTGCTCGCGCACGTCGCGTTCCGCTACCGCAACGTCCACACCGTCAACAACCATCGGCTCGCGTGCGCCGTCCTGCTCCTCGTCTTTATCCCGGTCGCCGTCGAGGTGCCGTCCCTCGTCACTCTCGCCTTCATTGCCCTGGCGCTGACCGTCCTGATCGCTCTCGAAGCGGTTCGCTTCGCCGGTTCGCGCGCGCGAGCCCGAGCTCAGCTCACGGGCGAGGCGGCGACGGACTGATCACGAGCCCTGGACGTTCTCCAGGGACGGCGTAGATTCTCGGGGGATGAAGGGCGCTGTTCTCGCCGGCCTCGTCGTCGCGCTCGTCGCAGCGTCGGGCGCGAGCGCTGCCACGTCGAGGCTCGACCGCTACGGGACCGTGGTTCTCGACGGTCGCAAGACGTTTCCGATCGTGCTGTCGAAAGGGCCGCCTACGGACGGCCTGGCGGAAGTGGCGGCGGCCGGCGTCAACTTCGTCAAGGTCGGCCCGGCCGGGCAGTGGAGCGACGCCGACATCGCGGAGACGATCGGCTGGAACCGCGCCGCGGCGGCGGCTGGAATCCACACCTGGATCAACCTCAGCTCGTTCAGCCGCGCCCGCCCGGGCGGCTGGCAGGAGGTGTTGCTGCGCCACGTGCTCGGCTCGCTCGACGCGGATCCGTCCGCCCGCGCGATCGGGATGTGGAAGGGCGTCGACGAGCCCTGGCGCTTCCGGGTGCGCCCGTCATCGCTCCGCTACACCTACTGCCTCGCGACTGGTCGCGGGCAGAGGCGCTGGTGCGCGGGCAGGCTGCCGATCGATCGCGACCACCTCTGGGTGACGGTGCAGGCGCCGCGCGCCGGCGTGTGGAGCCTGGCGCCGTACAGCGAGGTCACCGACATCCACGGTGTCAACCACTACCCGATCGCGATCGGCGACCCCGATCCGGAGCTCGGCGAGGTCGGCTCGTGGACGAACGTCTTGCGCTGGGCGACGCCCAACCGCGCCGTTTGGACGACGCTGCAGATCTGCTGGTCGTGGAGCTACGACGTCGCCGGCAACATCGCACTGCCGACGTTCGAGCAGGAGCGGTTCATGGTCTACGACGCGATCCTGAACGGGGCTCGTGCGCTCGCGTTCTACGGCGGGCAGAACCCGCGCTGCTGGGGGCCGCTGGATTCGGCGGGCGGCTGGAACTGGACGTTCTGGGAGCGGGTGCTCGAGCCGCTCGTGCGCGAGATCGGCGCCGGGAGCGCAATCGCGCCGGCGCTCGTGAGCCCGGGCTCCACGCGAGTCCTGACGACATCCGATCCGACGGTCCAGGCGATCTCGCGGCTGGGCCGCGCCGGGGAGCGGTGGGTGATTGCGGCGCGGACCGGGGAGGGGAGCCAGGCCGTGACGATCAGCGGGCTGCCCGTCGCGGCGACGAGCGCCGGCGTCTACACCGAGGGCCGGTCAGTGCCCGTCGTCGGCGGCGTCGGTCACGGACACCTTCGACCGCTTCGCCGTCCACGTGTACCGGATCAGCGGCTAGCGCCTCTGCGTCTTCCTCGTAGAGGACGACGGTCCCGGCGAGGAAGTCGGGCAGTCCTCTGCGCCGCTCGCTGAACAGCACCGGGAGGTAGCCGGCGAACAGCGGGATGATCGAGATCGCCGTTCCGAAGACTCGCACGATCGACCAGCCGAGCGAGGGTGGGCGGCCCTCGCGTCCGAGCAGGCGCAGGCGGAGCAGGCCCATGCCGGGCGTCTGACCCGCACCGGACCAGAAGACGACGAAGTATGTGCCGGCGACCAGCGCCCAGCCGGACGCGAGTAGCACGCCGACCAGCCATTGCGGGCGCAGCGTTCCGACCAGGGTCGAGATGAGCGCGAAGAGCCCTGCGACGGAGGCAGAGATCAGCAGGATCAGGAGTGCGTCGACGCCGAGCCCGAGCGCACGCGTCGCCGCCCCGGCGAACGGTGTCGGGCGATCGCGTGCCCGGCGCTCGAGCCGGTCGTCGAGTTGGACGGCCCGCTCGCGCACTCCGGCAACGAGCTCCTCCGCGAGGCCTGTGGTCTGCCGAGTGAGGGCGGCACGCATCTCCGGGCTCTCGATGACCTGCCCGATCGCCCGGCGCATCTGGTCGCTCTGGACGATCTGATCCGTCAGCCGGCTCGCGTGCTCGCTCTCGAGCGCCTGCTTCACCGCCCGGTCCAGTGCGCCGCTGGCGACGAGCTCCGCCGCCACGCGCTCGGCGACGTTGTGCCTCACGGCCGACTGGACGACCTGCTCCGGCAGGGGGCCCGCGAGCGCTCGGTCGATGAGCCGCGCGAGCTCGGGAATCAGTACGTCATCGGCCGCCGCTTCCAATTCGTCGCGCGAAGCACGCACTGCTGCCCGCACGGGGTAGAACGCGAGCCGACCGGCGGCCGAAGCGAGGGATCGGTGTTCGTCCTCAGGCGAGTCCACGGATCATTCCGTCTCGGGTCTCATCGGCGCGTCGACCATCATGTGCGTGACAGGCAATCCGTACCGGGTTCGCGCGACCTCGACGACGTCCTGCTCGAGCCAGTTTGCGTCACTCTCCGCGTGAGTTGCGAACAGAAGCTCGTCCGCGGCGAACAACCGAAGTGCATCGTCGGCCGCCTGGATGGGATCGGCGGCCCCGATCTGGCCGCTCGCGTCGATGCCGATCGCCGTTAGCTCGCGAAGCGTCTCGTCCAGGTTCTGCCTCGCCGAGGCGTAAGAGTCTTCGTCGCCTGTCCACCGCCCAAGCCTGGAGGCGAGCGCCGGCGCGGTCACGAAGGCCTCCGTAGGGCCGGTCCGCGCACGACTCGCGATCGCGTCGCGAAACCCGCTGGAGGTCAGATGCTCGTCGGCGACGACGAGGATTCGATGCACACCGTCGCCGCTCCCCCCGGTCCTCGGGGCCATGTCTGGAGGAGGCCGGTGCCGGCTTCGCAGCGCCCAGGCGACCAGCAACCCGACGGCGAGCACCGGGACCGCCACCAGTAGCCATGCCCACTGCTCGGTCGCTACGGACAGCAGAAGCAGAGCGCCGGCGGCAAGAAGGGCGAGCACGATCGGAATCGCGGCGAACTCGACCCGGTCGTCCCGGCGCATCGATTGAACCGTAGGACGGAGATGCCGTCTGCACATCCTCCCAGCGGGGTGAAGTCACCCGGTGCGATGATCCGCGGGATGCAGCGATTCCTCGTCACGATCCAAGGGGGGAGCTGGTCCGACTTCCAGGAGGTCGAGCTCCCGCGGCTTCCCGATGAAGGGGACCTGATCGAGACCAAGTACGGCACCTGTGTCGTCGAGAGTTCGGAGCCGGCGCAGAAGACCGAGCGTTACGACGGGAAGATCGTCTGCAGTGTGCGCTAGCCGCTTGTAGGAGAAGGGATCGGCGCGGCCTCCGGAGGGGGAAGCTCGGGCTTGGCAGCCGCCTTGGCGGCCGCCAGATCACGGCTGATGTGCACGGCGGCCGACGTGAGCGGCGCCGCGAGGATCAGGCCGACCATGCCGAAGAGGCTTCCGCCGGCGATCGTGACGATCAGCACGGCGAGGGGGTTGAGATCCAGCGTGGCCCCGAACGCGAGTGGCTGAACGATCTGCTGCAGCGTGCCGTTCGCCAGGATGACCACGACGAGCATCGCGAGCGCGACGCCGGTTCCCTCGGAGGCCAGGGCGATCATGACCGCGAAGGCCCGGCGACGAAGGCGCCGATGAAGGGGATGTAGGCGGTGACGAACGTGACGATTGCGATCGTCAACACGAGTGGAACGCCGAGCACCCAGGCGGCGATCCCGACGACAACGGCGTTGAAAGCGGCCACGATCGACACGCCGAAGAAGTACCGGCGCAGCGAGGTGAGCACGTCTCCGGTGACCACGCTGGCGACGGCGACTGGAACCCCGAGGTGACGGTCCACGAAGCGACGGATCGTCGGACCGTCCTTGAGTAAGAAGAACGTGCTGAAGAGCGTGAAGGAGAGAAAGAACGCGAGCGACGTCAGCCCGGTGATTCCGCCGGCGACCCCCTTGAGGAGTGTCTCGCCGATGGCAGGAACCGCGCTCTTGGCGTCTTCCTTGGAGCCGGAGGTGCCGTCCGCGCCCGGGTCACACCGACGAGCCTGTGAGTCGTTTCACCGCTTGTACACACTTGTGCCGGGGGCCACGCGAGTCGTAACCTGTGGACCGGACCCGCACTCCTCAGAGTGCTAATGACCTTCGTCACCGTGCACTGACGGAGAGGGGGACGGTGGGCGCACCCCGCAATCCAGCGAACGAGCGCGACAGCGCGCAAACGGCCCGGCGCCGCCCGCCGGCCGAAGCCGTCTGCGCGAGTGCATGACGGCGGCGCGGTCTTCGAGATTCTCCAGTCCAAGCTGCTGATCCCGTCGCTTCGCTCCGGGCTCGTGCCGCGGACGGCTCTCGTCAACCGGCTGCGTGCGTCAGCCGATGCGCGCGTGGTCAGCATCGCGGCGCCGGCGGGATACGGCAAGACGACGCTCGTCGCTCAGTGGGCCGCTCGCGACTCCCGGCCCTTCGCTTGGGTTTCCCTCGAGGATCGCGACGACGATCCCGTCTCGCTCTTGACGTACATCGCTGCGGCGCTCCACCGCATCCATCCGGTCGACATCGCGGTGTTCCGGGGCGCGGCGGCGGCAGGCAACTCGCTGTGGTCGACCGGGCTTCCCCGATTGGGCGCGGCGTTGGCCGCGATGCCGGAGCCGATCGTGCTCGTGCTCGACGACGTGCACGAGTTACGGCACCCCGACTGCATGGACGCGCTCGAGCCGCTCGGGAAGCATCTGACGAACGGATCTCAACTCGTTCTCTCCGGGCGGGCTGAGGACGGCATGCATCTGGCGCGCATCCGGGCCGATCGCCGGCTCATCGAGGTCGGTCCCACTGATCTGGCGCTGAGCGACTCGGAGGCCCGGTCGCTCCTGGCGACCGCCGAGGTCGAGGTCTCGGAGGCGGACGCGCACCGGCTCAACAGCCAGGCGGAGGGCTGGATCGCCGGCCTCCACCTCGCCGCGCTCTCGCTGAAGGAGTCAGGAAACGTCGATGCGATCGTTTCATTCGCTGGAAACGACCGGTTCGTCGCCGACTACCTGCGCTCCGAGCATCTCGCTCGGCTCAGTCGTAGCGATCTCGAGTTCCTCACGCGGACCGCCCTGCTCGATCGGATGAGCGGGCCGCTCTGCGACGAGGTGCTCGAGCGCACCGACTCCACGCGGAGGCTTCGAGCGCTGGAGAACGCGAATGTCTTCGTCATCCCCCTCGATCACCATCGAGAGTGGTACCGGTATCACCACCTGTTCCAGGAGATGCTCCGGTCGGAGATCGAGCACCAGGACCCGGAACTCGTCACGGCTCTGCGACGGCGGGCTGCCTCGTGGTGCGAGCGCAATGGCGAGCCGGACGCGGCGATCGAGTACGCAGCGGCGGCCGGGGACACGGACGAGGTCGCGCGTCTGGTCAGCACCTTTGCGCTGCCCTTCTTCCGAAGCGGCCGGGTCGTCACCGTCGAACGGTGGCTTCGCTTGTTCGAGGCGCCCGAGTTGCTCGCGCGTTATCCGGCGGTCGCGGCGTTCGGCGCGTGGTTGCATGCGCTCCGAGGCGATCCCGACGAGGCGGAGCGCTTCGCGCACGCACTCGAGCATTCGGACTACGAAGGGCCGATGCCCGACGGCAGCGCCTCGACACGCCCCTGGGTGGCCCTCATCCGAGCACTCCTCAGCCATCATGGGATCTCGGACCTGCGGGCGAATGCGCAGCTGGCCCTCGAAGAGCTGAGCCCGTCGAGCTACTGGCGCGCGCCTGCCCTGCTCTTCCTCGCTGTCGGCCTTCTCCTCGAGGGTGAGCTCGAGCAGGCCGAGGCCGTCTTGGCCGAGACGGCCGACGAGGCCCTCGGCTCGGGAGCCGTCTACGCCGGGGTCGTCGCGCACTCGGAGCTTGCGCTGCTCGCGCTCGACCGGAGCGATCTGGAACGAGCGGAGACAGAGCTCGCACACACCACCGACTTCCTCGAGAACCAGCCGATCGAGGAGTATCTCCCCGCCGCGCTTCAGCTGGCTGCCGGCGCGAGGCTGGCGCTGGCGAAGGGTCATGCGGCCACCGCACGAGAGCTGCTCGTCCGCGCGATGCGCCTCCGCGGGCACCTGAGCCGCGCGATCCCGTGGTTCTGCGTTCAGACCCAGCTCGAGTTGGCCCGCTCGCACCTGGCGCTGGCGGATGTGGACGGCGCCCGCACGCTCCTTCGGGAGGCCGGGGACGTGATGCGGCGCCGGCCCGAACTCGGCACCTTGCGCGGGCAGGCCGAGGAGCTTCGGGCAGAGCTTGCCAATGCGCCGAGCCTCGACCACGGCTGGGCGTCGACACTCACCGCCGCGGAACTGCGGCTGTTGCCGCTTCTGACGACGCATCTCTCGTTCCGCGAGATCGCCGAACGCCTCTTTGTCTCGCGCAACACGGTCAAGAGCCAGGCGATCTCGGTCTACCGCAAGCTCGACGCGTCCAGCCGCAGCGAGGCGATCGAGCGGGCGGTCCAGCTCGGCCTGGTCGATGCGCCCGTCAGCTCCGCGTCGCCTTTCACCCCCTCGGGGTGATGCACGCAAACCCGCGAGGGAGTCCAATGGGTGAGGCGACGCAGTGGAGGACTACAAGGTCACGCTACGCAGACTCGCGGTGCGCGATGACCGGTACATCGAGGGGCTGCTTCAGGCCGACACGGCCAATGCGACGCTTGCCGGGCTCGACGATCGCGCGCATTCGCTGATCAGGATCGCGGCTCTGGTGGCTCAGAACGCTGCGCCGCCCGCTTATATGAACTCGGTCGAGGCCGCGCTGCGCGCCGGCCTATCCCACGAGGAGATCGTCGGGGTCTTGATCGCGGTCCTCCCGGTCGTCGGTGACGCTCGTGTCGTCTCCGCGGCGCCGAACCTCGGCCTGGCCCTCGGTTACGACGTCAGCGAGGCGCTCGAGATCGCCTAGGTGAGAGAGTTCAGCTCTCTCCGTGAGTAGCCCAGAGCCCGTTCCAGACAATCGGATCCCGGAGCACGCGTACCGCCTGGCAGCCGGCCCGGTAACGCGCGGCGACCTAGCGCTCGCGTTCTCGCGTAGCTACGCGCGTCGTCAGTCGACGTCCATGTCGAGGGGCGGAACTTCTACCCGCCGATGCTCGAGGACATCGCTTCGGCGTCGTCCTCCGTCCACATCAACCAGTTCGGCTTCCGGCCCGGCGTCATCGGCGACGCCTTCGCCGACGCGCTGGTCGAGAAGGCGGCCGAGGGCGTTTTGGTTCGGCTCGTCGTCGACCGCCAGGGCTCCGACCCCGAGCGGGGGTCGCGGGAGCTCTACGACCGGCTCATTGCTGCGGGTGTCGATGTCTGCGTCGTCCGAGCGACGAAGCCCCGAGCACAGTTCGGCCCGCTCGGAACCGACGGCGCGACTCGCTGGAACTTGAGTGGCCTGGGGCACATCGACCATCGCAAGTTCGTCATCGTCGACGGACGAATCGGCTGGATCGGCGGAGCCGGGATCGAAGACCACTTCCAGGACGGTCGCTTCCACGACTTGTTCGTGCGGGTCGCTGGTCCGGTGGTCGGACAGCTGCAGCTGGTCTTCCTCGCCGGCTTCCGTTGGCTTGGTGGGTCGATCCCGGCCGCGAGACATCGAGACCCTGTTCCCGCAGGTCGAGGCCGGCGCGGGCGGCGTTCCGGCGGTCGTCCTGCACAACGCGCCCGGCCGCTACCGGCCGATCACCGACGCGATCGCAGGCCTCCTCGAGAGCGCGAAGGAGACGCTCGACGTCGTCAACCCGTACGTCACCGACCGGCGGATGATCCGGCGCATCGAAGCAGGCAGCCCGCCGCGGTGTCCGCGTGCGCCTCTTCGTCCCCGCGAACGCGAACAACTGGGCCTGCGCGGCTGCGCAGCGCTTTCACCACGCGGCGCTCTTGGACGCGGGCGTCCGCATCCTCGAGTACCCGACGATGCTGCACGCCAAGGCGTTCGTCCGCGACGGTGAGGAGCTGCTCGCGGGCACGTGCAATCTGGAGGCCTGGAGCCTGAAGCGCTTCTTCGAGATCGACCTCCAGGTTTGGTCGAAGGCCGTCGCCTCTCAGTTCGACGAGCGGTTTGGCGCCGATGCCGAGACCATGTCGTCTCCCGGCCGGCCGCTCGACGGCGCGAAGGAGAAGGCGAGGGCGACGGTGTTCGCCGCCCTCTCACCGCTGCTCTGATTGGGACTTGAGTCACGGAGGCTTGAAATCATGAGCGCCGAAATGGCTGAGATGACGGCGAGTCCAGACGTCGCTCGCGAGGCGACCATGTGGCACAGCCTGACGGCGGAGGAGGCGTCCGCGCAGCTCGGCGTCGACCCGGCGCGCGGGCTCGACGGCGACGAGGTCGAGCGGCGGCGTACGGAGGTCGGGCCGAACAAGCTCGCGGAGGCGAAGAAGGAGCCTGGGTGGCAGGCGTTCCTTCGCCAGTACCGCGACCTGATGCAGCTCGTCCTCCTCGGCGCCGCAATCGTCAGCATCGTTGCCCTGCAGGAGTTCTCCACCGGCCTCGTGATCCTCGCCCTGACCGTGCTCAACGCGGTCCTCGGCCTGAACCAGGAGGGCAAGGCGGCCGAGAGCGTGGCCGCGCTCCAGAAGATGCTCATCATCAACGCTCATGTCCGGCGCGACGGCCGGCTTGGCGACGTTCCCGCCGAGGAGCTCGTGCCGGGCGACGTCGTCGTCTTCGAGGCGGGCGACAAGATCCCGGCGGACGGGCGCCTGCTCGTGGCGGCAACGCTGGAAATCGAGGAGGCCGCGCTGACCGGCGAGAGCACACCGGTCTTGAAGGAAGTCGAGCCGGTGGCCGGTGACGACGTGCCACTCGGGGACCGAGTCGACATGGCGTACATGAACTCGACCGTGACGCGGGGCCGCGGCGAGATGGTCGTCACGGCGACCGGCATGAGCACCGAGGTGGGCCAGATCTCCGGGATGCTGAGCACCGTCCAGCAGGAGAAGACGCCGCTCACGCGCCAGCTCGACCAGCTGACCGTCCTGCTCACGATCATGGCGGGAGCTGCGCTGGCACTCGTGGTCGTTATCGGGCTGATTCGCGGCGACGACTTCGACGAGCTCTTCCTGATCGGAATCAGCCTCGCGGTTGCGGCCATCCCCACCGGGCTCCCCGCCGTCGTCACGACGGTCCTCTCGCTGGGAACTCAGGCGCTGGCCGCCAAGGGCGCGATCGTGAAGCGGCTTCGGTCGGTCGAGACGCTCGGCTCGACGTCGGCGATCTGCTCGGATAAGACCGGGACGCTGACGCTGAACCAGATGACCGCGCGGGAGCTCGTGGTTGTGGGCCGCCGCTACTCGATCGAAGGCGAGGGCTACTCCACCGAGGGCAGGATCCTGCGAGTCGCGGGCGAGTCGGACACGCCGCTCGAGCCGTTCATGATGGCGATGGCGCTCGCGAACGACGCCGCCGTCCACGACGGCGAGATCGTCGGAGACCCCACGGAGGCGGCCCTCGTGGTGCTCGCCGAGAAGGGCGGGATCGACGTCGACGAGACGCGGCGCACCTACCCGCGCGTGGCCGAGGTGCCATTCGACTCCGAGTACAAGCTGATGGCGACCTTCCACGAGCTCGAGGAAAGCGGCCGGAAACTGATCCGTTGCTTCGTCAAGGGCGCCCCCGACGTCCTGCTCGCGCGCTCGTCGCACTTCCGCGACGCGGCCGGTTCGGCCGTTCCCGCCGAGGCCGGCCGCGATCGCGTCCTTGCCGAGAACGACCGCCTCGCCGGTGAAGGGCTTCGCGTGCTTGCCGTGGCCTCGCGCGACATCGACCCGGCCGACTTCCATGCCGACGGCCCGTTGCTCGACGAGGTCGAGGGGCTGACGCTGCTCGCGCTCGTGGGCATCGTTGATCCCCCGCGCAAGGAAGCGGGCGACGCGATCGCCCGCTGCAAGGAGGCGGGAATTCGCGCCCGCATGATCACCGGCGACCACGCCACGACCGCGGCCGCGATCGCCGCCCAGCTGGGCATCGAGGGTCGCGCACTCACCGGCACCGAGTTCGCAGCGCTTTCCGACGCCGAGCTCGACGAGCAGCTGGACAGCATCGGGGTGGTGGCACGCGTCGCGCCGGAGGACAAGGTGCGCCTCGTGGACATGCTGAAGCGCAAGGGCAACGTCGTCTCGATGACCGGCGACGGGGTCAACGACGCGCCGGCGCTCAAGCGCGCGGACATCGGCGTCGCGATGGGCATCACGGGCACCGAGGTGACGAAGGAAGCCGCCGACATGATCCTCACCGACGACAACTTCGCCACCATCGTCGAGGCGGTCGAGGGCGGCCGCGGCATCTACGACAACCTGATGAAGTACGTGCGCGTCCAGCTCGTGATGCTGGGCGGGTTCATCCTCACCTTCGTCGGCGCCGGCATCTTCGACATCGCGGGAGGCGCGCCTCTCACCCCGTTGCAGATCCTCTGGATCAACTTCGCCGTCGACGTGCTGCTGGCGATCGGGCTCGGCTTCGACGCGGCCGTCCCGGGGCTGATGCGCCGCACGCCCCGCGACGCAAGCGCGCCGATCGTCGATCGCGCGCTCGGGATTCGGCTCGCCATAGCGAGCCTGATCATGGCCGGGCTCGCCCTGGGCGTGGTCGCCTGGGGCGAGGAGCGCTACGACCTCGTCGTCGCCACGACGATGGGACTGACGACGCTCTCGCTGATGCACATCGTCGCGGCGCTCGAGGCTCGCGAACCGACGGGAACGATCTTCAGTCGCTACACGATCGCGAACCGGCGGTTCATCCAACTGATCGGCGCGGCGCTCGTGCTCACGTTCCTCGTCACCGCGCTCCAGCCCCTGCAGCGCATCTTCGACACCGTCTCGCTGACGAGCTCGCAGTGGGGAATCTGCCTGCTCGGCCCGATCGCCTTCCTCGTGTTCGCCGAGCTGGGCAAGCTCGCCGACCGTCGCGCCGGGCAACGCCGTGCGGCCCTGGCTCCCGCCGCGGCATAGGAGTCAGGTGGCGAGAAGAGAGCGGATACTCGAGCAGCTGCTCGTCAGGCCGGGAACTCCCGCGGCCCTCGTTGACCGGGACCCGGGCTGGACCGGCGGGCCCGACTTCGAGGCGCTCTCCCGCGAGGAGCTGAAAGCCGAAGCGAAGGCGATACTGGCTCGCGGGGTCGAGGAGCTCTCCGAAGCGCAGGAGCTGCTCTGGGCAAGCGACACATATGCGCTCCTCATCGTGTTCCAGGCCATGGACGCCGCGGGCAAGGACAGCGCGATCGAGCACGTCATGACCGGCGTCAATCCGCAGGGCGTCCAGGTTGTCGGGTTTCGCAAACCATCGGCGGAAGAGCTCGACCACAACTTCCTCTGGCGGATCTCGAAGGCGCTCCCGGAGCGCGGGCGCATCGGCATCTTCAACCGCTCGCACTACGAGGAGGTCGTCGCGCTGCGTGTGCATCCGGAGTGGCTGGAGGGGCAGAAGCTGCCACGTGCCACCCACGGGCCCGCCTTGTGGGACGAACGCTACGAGGACATCAACGCCTTCGAGCGCCACCTCGACCGGAACGGCACGAAGATCGTGAAGTTCTTCCTCCACGTCTCGAAGGAGGCGCAGAAGGAGCGCTTCCTTGCTCGCCTCGACACGCCGGGCAAGGAGTGGAAGTTCAACGCCGCCGATGTCTCCGAGAGGGCGCTCTGGAACGACTACATGGCCGCATTCGAGGCCGCGCTCAGCGCGACATCGACGCCTTGGGCGCCGTGGTACGTCATTCCCGCCGACCACAAGTGGCTTACCCAGGCGTTCGTCGTCAGGATCCTCGTGGACACGATCCAGGCCCTCGATCTCCGCTGGCCCGAGGTAACCGAGGAGGAGAGCAAGGCCAACCTGGAGGCCCGAAAGAGGCTCGAGGCGGAAGCCTGAG
>CAWICZ010000012.1:0-88615 GCA_963834825.1 uncultured Actinomycetes bacterium
CGAGCAGCCAGATGGGCTCATGAGCGAGGCGAACCAGGAAGCCCGTCGCGACCGACTCCGCCGGCTGCGCTGAGGCGGATTTCTCCTGCAGCACGAGCCCGAGCGCGAAGAAGAATGCCGCGGCGAGCGCCAGCGCGATATCCATCCGCCGACTCTACGGCGCTGCGCCCGCTAGGCCGGAACGACCGAGCCCGCGAAGGCCCGGCGCAGCTGGACGAAGAGCGCCTCGAAGGCGAGCGGCGCCTGGAGCTGGAGCTCCTGGAGCTCGCGCCAGGTCTGCCGGACGAGCTCCGCCGCGGCCTCTGCTGCGGCGGCTCGCTCCGGGCTCGCGTCCTCTTTCAGCCGATCGAGGTGGTCGACGTGGATCGCCGCGCCTTCGGCGCCCACCGCCACCGCGACGAGGTCGCGGTACCACGCGGCGAGCTCCTCGAGGTAGAGCAGGAGCTCCTCTCGCTCCGCGCCCCGCTGGGCGCGCCGCAGGCGCTGCTCGGCCTCCCGGTCCGGGAGCTCCTGGCCCTCGAGCTCCGCCTCGGCAGCGGCCCGCGCCTCCTGCGCCCTTTCGCCTGCCGCCGCAACGACCGCGGCCGCGGCATCCGCCGGCACGAAACCCGGATCGCGATAGACGGACCTCGCCAGCTCGAGCAGCTGGACTCGCCGCTCGGCGGCCTTCGGATCGAGCAGGCGGTCGACGCGGTCGAGCCGTCCGGCTGCGAGCCGTGCCAGCGCCGCCTCCTCGTTCGGGCTCAGTCCAGGCGCCCGCTCGGCGATCGCCTCGCGTACCGCCCGCTCCGAGAGCCGGCGGAACGGAATCGGCTGGCAGCGTGAGCGGATCGTCTCCGGCAGCGGTCCGATGTCGTCGGCGACGAGGACGATGACCGCATACGGCGGCGGCTCCTCGAGATCCTTGAGCAGCGCGTCGGCCGCCTCGTCGTTCATCAGGTTCGCGCCGAACAGCAGGTAGACCCGCCGCTGCGCCTCGAACGGGCGCATGTGCAGGTCGCGGCGCAGCGCCCTGATCGCGTCGATACGGATCTGGTCACCGAGTGGCTCGAGCACGTAGAGGTCGGGATGCGACCGGCGCGCCGACCCGCTCGTGCTCGCCGAGCAGTTCGGCAGCGAACGCGATCGCCGTGTCTCGCTTCCCGACTCCGGCCGGGCCGTGGAACAGGTAGGCGTGCGCCGGCCCCTCCTCCAGCGCCGCGGCCAGCAGCCGCTTCGCCTCAGCCTGCTCCGGCACGCTCGCGAACGAGCTCACGGATCTCCTTGGCGATGTCGTCCACCGGACGGTCGCCTTCGATGCTGACGATGCGCTGCGGAAAGCGGGAGGCGAGCTCGCGGAAGCCCTTGTCGACGAGGTCGAGGAAGGCGTCGCCCTCTCGCTCGATGCGATCCCGGGCAGTGGGCGAGCGTTTGCGGGCGACGTCGACGTCGACCAGCAGCAGGAACGTGAGGTCGGGAAGGACTCCGTGGATCGCGTCGATGTTGAGCGCGAGCACTCGGTCGACGCCGAGCCCGCGCGCCACGCCCTGGTAGGCGAGAGACGAGTCCAGGTAGCGGTCGGAGATCACGTCGGCGCCCTCGGAGAGCGCCGGAGCGATCACCCGCTCGACGAGCTCGGCGCGCGCGGCGGCGAAGAGGGCCGCCTCGGACCAGGGAGCGATCGGGTCGCCGTTGAGGAGCAGTTCGCGGACGCGCTCGCCGAGCGGCGTGCCGCCCGGCTCCCTCGTCGCAACGACCCGACGGCGCTCTTCCTCCAGCCACTCGCGCAGCCGCTCGGCCTGCGTCGTCTTGCCGGACCCGTCGAGTCCTTCGAAGGTCACGAACACGCGCGGGAGGATAGTGCGGTCTTCGGGCGAAAAAAGCGTCCGCCCGTGAACCACCCCGCCGCTGCCGATGCCCTCGTCCGCCCCTGGCGCACCGCGACCCTGGTCGCGAGCGCCGTTGCGGCTGTCGAGCTCGTGGTCATCCTCGTCGCCGGGGCCGTGATCGTCGGCAAGCCGCTGGCCGAGCGGATGCACGATAAGGCCCGCGACCGCTCGCTGGGAGTCACTGCGACGCCGGTGAAGAAGCGCCCGAAGATCGGCTCCTCCGTCCCGCGCCTCTCGCGCATCGAGACGACCGTGATGGTGCTGAACGGCAACGGCGTCAGCGGCGCCGCCCACGACGCCGCGTCGCGCGTGAGTGCTCGCGGGTACTCGATCGGCGAGGTCGGGAACGCAAAGCGGACGGACTACATGCGCAGCGTCGTCATGTACCGCCCGGGCTACCGGGGCGAGGCCCTCCGCCTGGCGCGTGACATGCGGATCAAAATTGTCGGCCCGCTCGACGGGCTTCGGGTCCGCGACCTGATGGGCGCCCACCTCGCCGTCGTCGTCGCCTAGAAACGGAAGAAGACGTAGCGCCCGCCGGGAATCTCGACCGCCCCGCTTCCAGTTGCTGCTTGGTATTCGGCCTCCGTTGCGCTCGCCGCGTCCCCGAGCGCGACCCGGTCGAGCAGGATCCCCGCGAAGCCCTCGGCGCGTGCGGCCGGGACGACCTCGGCGGCCGGCTTGCCGGCGATCGTCGCAGCCCAGTCCTCCGGCCGCCCGCGCATCGCGCCCCAGCTCCAGCGCAGGTCGTCCGAGTGCAGGTAGGGCTTGGCCGGCTCGTACCCGCCCATCACCGGCGACGGGGGCTCGGGGTACGGCTCGTACGGAACCTGGAGCACCCGCGCCCCTGGCGGTAGGCCGTCGTCCAGAGCGGCGATCGCGGTGGCGTCGCCGCGCCACGCAACCTCGACGGCGTCGTAGGGAGGGACGTACGCCTTCGTGGTCTGGTCGTAGACGCCCACCGCGAGGACGAGCGCCAGGAGCCCGGCGAACACAGGCGTCCGGAGTCGCCGCTCGAGCAGGCCGAGGAGCAGCGCGACCGCGACGAGGGAGAAGAACGCGATGAAGACCGAGAGCCGGTTCCAGGCTCGGATCTGCGGCCAGATGACGGCGATGAAGGTCGAGAGCCCGCCCGTCGTCGCGACGAGAACGGCCGTGACGGTCAGCGCTGCCAGGCCGGCGTGTAGACCGAGCTCATAGCGGCGCCCGACCCCGGCGCAGGCCGCCAGCGCGACCGCAATCAGCCAGACGAGCCCGAGCGAGGCGACGAGCCCGAGGGTCGCCGAGCGCGCTTCGGTCTGCGGGATCTGGGTCGTGTACTCGTCCTTCCAGCGCGCGAGCGCGCCGATCCTGTGCCCGTCCACCGGCAGGAGCAGGTTGGTGAGCCGAAGGCTGTAGTTCTCGCTCTCGAACCAGAAGCGCTTCGCCACCTGGTCGTTCGTTCCGTTTGCGGCGCGATAGACGATCGTCGGGGCGAGCTGGACGAGCGACACGGCCAAGATCGCCGCGACGACCGCACCGCCGGCCACGAGCGCCTCCCGCTCGCGGCGCACGACAAAGCGCAGCAGTGCGGCCACGACGACGAGCACGACGGTGAAGACGGCGTAGTAGCCGGAGCCCGACGCCGTCGCGACGACCGTGCACATCACTGCAGTGATCAGGGTCGGGCGCCAGCGGCCGAAGAGCCGGTCGCCCCGGAACACTGCCAGCGCGAGGTAGGCGCCGAGCGGCACGGCGTAGTAGGCAGCGAGGAACAGGTGCACCTCGCCGCGCTGGAAGTGGTAGGGCAGGAACGCGTAGAGCAGCGCGATGACGAGCGCGATCCCGCGAGAGACGTCGAGGCGGCGGAGCACGATGAACGCCGTCAGCGCGGTGAGCGGGAACGTGAGCAGGAAGAAGAGGTTGATGACGAGAGCCGGGTCGCCCGTTCCGAGTCCGAGGATCCGGAACTGCAGGAGGTTCAGCGTCTCCTGGCTGATCACCGGGTAGTCGTAGAGCTCCTGACTGTTCGGAGCCCCGAGGTCCGGGTTGTTGAAGTACCAAGGGTTCTCGAGGACGTCCTTGATCAGCGTCAGGTTGAGCGTCGCGTCGCCGGTGTAGGCGAAGGGCACGCGCAGGTCAGCCCGCCAGAGCTCGAGCACGAGGGCCGCCCCGAGCAGCGCGAGCACCATGGCCGCGCCGGCGAACAGAGCGTCCGAACGGGCCTTCAATGCCCGATCGAGACGAGGAGGTCGTTGGCCGGGCCGAGCGGATCGAGCTCGCGTGCCCGCTCGAGATGGCGGATCGCTCGTTCCTCGCGCCCTGTCCTAAGCTCGAAGCGGCCGAGCTCGTACCAGGTGCGCGAGTTGCGCGGCTGAAGCTCTACCGCCTGCACGTACCGGACGAGTGCGGACCGCCCGTCGCCACGGGCCTCCTCTGCCGCAGCCGTCACGAACAGCGGCTCGATCGCGAGCGGGTTCAGTGCGCGGGCGCGGCGGGCGGCATTGAGCGCAGCCTCGGGGTCGTCACGGTCGATCGCAGCGAATGCGTCGTCCACGCTGCGGGTCGCGAGCCACGGGGCCGCGAGGGAATAGAGGGAGGCGACTGCGACGAGGATCGCGCCGACCGCCCAGAGCGGAGCCCGTCCGGGACGGCGCGCCGGCCGCCCCGCTGCGAGCATGACGCCGAGCACCACCATCACGGGCGCCGTCAGCGCCACGAAGTCCCAGTCGTAGTCGATCAGCGCATGAAGGAGATACGCCAGCAGGGCCAGGGCGAGCGCCGACGCGGCGGCCCTCTCGGCTCCCGCGCTGAGCCGCACGGCGCGCACGACCGCGACCGCCGCGGTTCCGACGAGCCCGGCGAAGAGCAGGAACCCGACGAGCCCGGTCTCGGCGAGGAACTGGAGCGCGAGGTTGTGGGGCTCCGTCGCAAAGGTCGTGTTCGTACGAATCGGCCGCCGGGCGACGGCGAACGAGCCGGCGCCGGTTCCGCCCACAGGCTCGTCCGTCCACAGCGTCCAGGCCTCTTCCCACCACGTCCAGCGGCTGTTCAGGTTGAACTCGCTCAGCCGTTCGGGGTTCGTGCCCGCCTGGCTCACAGGGTTCGTGAACTCGCGGAAGCCGTCGCGCGCCCAGTCGATCGGGTCGCCCCGCGACACGGCGAGCACGGCGACGAGCATGGCAGCGACCGCGCCGCCCGCCAGCCATGCGCCTGACAGACGCCAGCGAAAGCGGGGACGCCAGCGCTCCTCCTGCTCGAGGGCGTAGTACGCGGCTGCGGCGACGGCCGAGCCCGCGACGAGGAGCACGAGCCCGAACTGGAGCCCGTCCGTCTCGCGGACGCTCGCCGGTTGGAGGTCGGACGAGATGCCCGGCTGGGTGAACGCCCACGCGGATACGACGATCGCCGGCGGGAGAGCGATCAGCATCGCCGCCACGGCCTCGACGCGTTGCCTCGAGACAGCAAGGTACGCCGCGATCACGAGCAGCGCCACGACGACGCCGCCGCGCGAGTAGGTCAGGAGCAGGGTGACCGTCGCGGCGAACAGCAGGACGACTGCCGCCGTGCGAACCGGCTGTGGATGCTCGCGCCGGACCGCGAACGAGAGGCCGAGCGGCAACGCCGTCGCCGCCACGAGCGCGAGCCCGTTCCAGTAGTCGATCGGGTCGCGGAGCCGCGCGATCCGTTCGCCGTCCGGAAAGAGGGCCGGCACGACCTTCCCGGCGAGGGCCCAGACGATCACGGCGGAGAGCAGAACGGTCAGGCCGGCAGCGACGACGCGCAGCGCAGCTCGAACGGTGGCGGCGATGAACAGTCCGATCAGCGCGAACGCCAGGTAAACGACACCGCGGTTGAAGTACTCCCACGAGCGGTCGGGTGTGACCGACCAGAGCACCGAGAGGCCGATCCAGACGACGAGGCCGGCGAGCAGCCCGAGGCACGCGAGCTCCGTGCGCTCGAGGGGCGGCCAGGGAATCACGCCGAAGAGCGCGAGCGCCAGCGCGGCCGCAGCGACCGCGACTGCCGCGCCGCCAACCCCGACAAGCGGGCCGTAGGTCGAGCCGCCGCCTTCGAAGAGAGCCAGGGCGATCAGCACCGCACCTGCGACGAGAAACGCTCGGCCGGCGAGCTCCCCGGTGTCGCGTGGGAGGCCCGCACGCATCGGCGGCGAAGCTACCACCGACCCTGCGGGAAGGCCTCCTAACAAACGGTTAACAGCCCCATGAGGTTGGTTTCACGTGCGTCGGCAATACTTGTGTCAATGTCGCGTGCGACGACGACAGCCGCTCCTGCCCGCGCACTCGCCATCTTTGCCGCTGCGCTGGTAGGCGCGACGGCCGTGCTGCTCACGCTGGGCGCATCGCCGGCCCAGTCGGCGAAGCCGTGCTGGGAGCGCGTCATCGACGACTGGCTCGACAACGGCCGGATCGACGGTGTCTACTCGGCACGCTGCATCGAGGAGGCGCGAAAGAACCTGCCCGAGGACGTCCGGGCCTACAGCGACATCGAGGACAAGCTCGACGCCAAGCTCCAGGAGGCCGGACGCGCACCTCAGGGAGGCGGCGGTGGCGGCGGCTCAGGCGGCGGCTCCGGCGGCACGGACACCACCACCACCACCACCGATCCACAGAGTGGCCCGGTCGTGGGCGAGCCCGAGCCGGACACGGGGCCGCGCGACGAAGGCCCGATCCAGGAAGTGCTCGGCGCAGGCAACACCGATGCCAGCTCGGTCCCCCTGCCGCTGATCATCCTCGCCGTACTGGCACTGCTGCTCTTGACGGCAGGCGGGGCCGGGCTCATCACGCGCAAGGTCCAGGCTCGACGCGCCGGCTCCGGCTGATCCGTCCGACCGGCCTCCTAGTCTGGCTGGTCCGTCCCGGGGCAGACCGCTCCGAGGACGACCCTCAAATCTAAGCTGTACGAACTAAGGCCTGGGAGGTCGCGCAATGGCATCCGCCGAGAAGATCCAGACGCAGGATTCGGTCGTCGACGACGCCGCGAGCCTCGCTGTTCGCCGTTTGTTCACGATCCCCGGTCGCGACCCGTTCGAGGAGATCGAGTGGGAGCGCCGGGACGCCTTCATCCCGGGCAAGGACAAGCCGGCCTTCGAGCAGAAGGACGTCGAGTTCCCGAGGTTCTGGTCGCAGACGGCGACGAACATCGTCGCCCAGAAGTACTTCCGCGGCCGCCTCGGCTCACCTGAGCGCGAGGCGAGCGTCAAGCAGATGATCGGCCGCGTCGTCACGACGATCGGCCGCTGGGGGCGCGAGGGCCGCTACTTCGCCGACGAGGACGAGGCCGTCACCTTCGAGGACGAGCTCAAGGCGATCCTCGTCAACCAGCTCGCCGCCTTCAACAGCCCGGTCTGGTTCAACGTCGGCTTCGAGGAGCGTCCGCAGTGCTCGGCGTGCTTCATCCTCTCGATCGACGACTCGATGGAGTCGATCCTCGACTGGATCCGGCGCGAGGGGATCATCTTCCGCGGCGGCTCCGGCTCGGGCGTCAACCTGAGCACGCTGCGCTCGTCGAAAGAGCAGCTGTCGAAGGGCGGCCACGCTTCCGGCCCGGTCTCGTTCATGCGCGGCGCCGACGCCTCTGCCGGAACGATCAAGTCCGGCGGGAAGACGCGGCGCGCGGCCAAGATGGTCGTCCTCGACGTCGATCACCCGGACGTCGAGGAGTTCATCTGGTGCAAGGCGCGCGAGGAGGAGAAGGCACGCGTGCTCGAGGCGGCCGGCTACGACATGTCGCTCGACTCGCCCGACTGGGCGTCGATCCAGTACCAGAACGCGAACAACTCGGTGCGTGTCACAGACAGCTTCATGCAGGCGGTCGATTCGGATGCCGAGTGGAACCTCACGGCGCGCACCGATGGAGCGGTCGTCGAGACCCTTCACGCGCGGAAGCTGATGCACGACATGGCCGAGGCGGCCTGGCGCTGCGCGGACCCGGGCGTCCAGTACGACACGACGATCAACGCCTGGCACACCCTGCCGAACACGTCGCGGATCAATGCGTCCAACCCGTGCAGCGAGTACATGTCGATCGACGACAGCGCCTGCAACCTCGCCTCGTTGAACCTGATGAAGTTCCGCCGCGAGGACGGCGAGTTCGACGTCGAGGCGTTCGAGCACGCCGCCGACACGGTCTTCCTCGCGCAGGAGATCCTCGTCGGGTTCTCGTCGTACCCGACGACCGAGATCGAGCAGAACGCGAAGGACTACCGCCAGCTCGGCCTCGGCTACACGAACCTCGGCGCCTTGCTGATGGCGCGCGGCATGCCGTACGACTCCGACGACGGGCGGGCCTACTCCGCCGCGATCACGGCGCTGATGACGGGGCGTGCATACCGGAAGTCGGCCGAGATCGCCAAGCGGATGGGCCCGTTTGCGGGCTACCAGCGGAACGCGGCCGCAATGATCGGCGTCATCGCGAAGCACCGCGCGGCAGTCGGGAACATCGAGCACGGCGACTCGGTGCCGAGCGACCTGCTCTCGGCGTGCCGCCGGGCCTGGGACGAGGCGCTCGACCTGGGCGAGGTCAGCGGGTACCGAAACGCGCAGGCAACCGTGCTGGCTCCGACCGGGACGATCAGCTTCCTGATGGACAGCGACACGACCGGCGTCGAGCCCGACTTCTCACTCGTGAAGTCGAAGAAGCTCGTCGGCGGCGGCGAGATCACGATCGTCAACAAGACGGTGCCGATGGCGCTCGAGAAGCTCGGCTACGCACCGAACGAGATCTCCGAGATCGAGGCGTTCATCGACGAGCGCAACACCGTGGTCGGCGCGCCGTACGTCAAGACCGACCACTACCCGGTCTTCGACTGCGCGATCGGCGAGCGGTCGATCCACTACATGGGCCACGTGAAGATGATGGGCGCCGTCCAGCCGTTCATCTCCGGCGCGATCTCGAAGACCGTGAACATGCCGGAGCAGGTCACGGTCGACGACGTCGCGCAGCTCTTCACCGATGCGTGGCGCCTCGGCGTCAAGGCGATCGCGATCTACCGCGACAACTGCAAGGTCGCACAGCCGTTGTCAGGCAAGAGCAACGCCGGCGCGACGACGGAGCTCGCACCGGTCGGGGCGGTGGGTGTCGCAGCTCCGAGGCGGCACCGGCTCCCCGAGGACCGCACCGAGATCGGGCGGAAGTTCAGGGTCGGCGACTACGAGGGCTACATCCACGTCGGCCTGTTCGAGGACGGAACCCCGGGCGACATCTTCGTCGACATCGCCAAGGAAGGAACGACGCTGGCCGGCCTCATGAACTCGTTCATGATCTCGGTCTCCCTCGGCCTCCAGTACGGCGTGCCGCTCGAGGTCTACGTCTCAAAGTTCAGCCACATGCGCTTCGAGCCGAGCGGCCTCACGAACGACGAGGACATCCGCGTCGCGAAGTCGCTCGTCGACTACATCTTCCGCTGGATGGGCAAGAAGTTCCTCACGGTCGAGCAGCAGGAGGACGCGGGCATCCTCTCGGCCGAGGTGAAGGCTCGTCTCGCGGCTGCGTACGCGAACGGCGGCGACGCGCCGGGCGTGAACGCGGCGGAAGCCGGCGCGGCCGAGACAGCAACGCCGGGCCAGACGGCGCTGTTCAACCAGTGGGACGACGCAGTGGAGTGCGCCAGGTGCGGCGGCCGGATGATCCGCACGGGCTCGTGCTACACGTGCCGCGACTGCGGGACGAACACCGGCTGCAGCTGACAGACACACCTAACTGCCCGCTTCGAAGCCCCGACCGGCGCGGGGCTTCGTCGTTCTAGCCCTTCCACGCTCGTTAGCGACTGGAAAAAGGCGATACAAGGCCTGTCATGGGCGGACATCTAGTCGTTGCGCGGCGCTGGTCGCACGCTCAGCAGCGGCCCGGCCCGCAGGAAGCGCATTGCGTCCGAATGCCGTCCGGCCCCGGGAACCGTCCGTGCGCCGTAGGCTCTTGGCTCGGATGTGCGCTATGGCTGATGACCGGCGAAACGCCGCCGTTCTGGGCGCCTACGTGGACGTCTTGGCGCCTCCGGAAGAGGTTGCTGCCGTTGAGGCGACGCTCGCCAGAATCGGTTTCCGCGGCAAGGCAGTCGCGGCAATCCCGCTTTCCGGCGGCCCACCCGTACCACTGGATTGGGTGCTCACCCTGACTCTCGCCGTGCCGATAAGCGCGTTCTTCACCGCGTTCGGAGCGGAGGCGGGTAAGGACGCGTATGCAGCGTTCAAGAAGTGGCTGTCCGAAGTCCGTGCCGCTCGCCGTCCGACCGGCGAAAGAGGCCGACTCACCTTGCAATACGAAGAGACCAGTCTTGTGCTACCAGCCGACCTTCCTGACGTGGCTGTCGATGCCTTGAGGGAGATCGACTGGAACGTGGAGACGAGTACTTATCTCGTCTGGGACGAGGTGCGTGGCTTCCTCGCATTTGATGACGGCCAGGACGAGTGGCGCGAAATGCCAAAGCGCCCAGGTCAATCCTTGGCAAACGGGGAAACCGATCCGGCGTCGGCGTCAAGCGGGCTGACGCATGGCACTGACCCACGCCGCTGCACCTGCTGAGGCTGCGCCCGACCGTAACCGAAACGGTCATCCGGCCTGACGGCGCGGCCCGTCGTAGGCTGAGCGGGGCCGGGACCGGCAAGCGCTTGGCGTTCGGCAAGCCGCTCCCTGCCCGTCACTCGCTGCGGTTCGGTCATCGGCATGCTTCCGAAATGCCGCAGCGCCCTCGCTCTCATGAGATTGAGACAGAAAGCAGGACTGCCTTCGAGGAGCGGTTGCCGAGCGCGTGGGTCTACCGCCCGATAAGTCCGGATTACGGACTTGACGGTGAAGTGGAGATATTCAAGAACGGTCGTGCAACGGGACGCCGCTTTGCCGTTCAACTCAAGGGAACGGACGATCAAGGAACGAGAGCCTTGTCTATCCGTTTGGACGCTCCGACTTGCGTCTACTACCGCTCGCTCGACGTGCCGGTACTTCTGGTTCGCTACGTGGCGCCGCGCGGAAAGCCTTACGTCCAGTGGTTCCATGCGCTCGATAGCGAACGGTATTCAGAAGACCAGAAGACTGTGACGCTCCGGCTAGCCGAAAGCGATGAATGGGATGACGAGACGCCGGAGCGGCTACTCCGGGGTCTTGAGGGTTTTCATTGGGTTCATCAGCCGTCACTTGACCTGCTTGTGCCGTTCAGGGTCGTAAGCGACATGTCGGAGTTCCTGGGTCGCCCAATAGCTGAATGGAGCCGTCTTATCAGGCAAGCGATGTCTCGTTCCCCAGGTCTGCTCACCGATCCATTGGGCGATGGCTCCCTGCGGACGCCAACCATCGAGCTGGCAGACGGTTCGATGCGGATCAATCTTCTGGACGTCGCCAGCGTGACAATTCCAACGGGATCGCTTTACCGCGAACGAATCGAGCGGTGAGACGCTGGCGGATGACGCGATGATCGGTATCGCGGTGGCGCTGGAGAAGGTCGGCCACGTCGGACTCGCTGCGCGTATGACGGTCGAATACAGCAATGAGTCGGCGTTAATCAAGGAGCCAGCGGTGGCGGTGCGGCTCGCAGACGCTCTCGCACGTGATCATCGCGTCGTTGATGCGTTGGAACTTGCCGACACGTTGAAACAACGGGGTGACGATTTCGAGATGGCCTCGTGGTTCTTTGAGATCGCGGCTTTGCGGGTGGCTGATGCGCTCTCAGGGCGTGAGAGAACCCGATACCGGCAGTTCTTGGAAGGACGCCTTGCCGCTTCAGAAGAAATTGCCGACAACCATCAGATTGCCATTGCGCATTACAACCTCGCTAACCACTTGAGAGGCTCCGTCCGTCCGTCTGGGTCATTTCACCATTACCGACTGGCGGCCAAGCTGTATCCGGCTTACCGCGACTTCGAGTACTGGTGTCGTGAGGTTGCAGGCGTCCTATACGAGGCACATCGCTTCCAGGCAGCCGTTTTCTTCTACCAACGGGCCAAGGAGATCGGCCCTGACTGGCCGGTTAACGGACTCCTAGGCGATGCGCTTCTGTTCGCGGGGCGCTACGCCGATGCCCACGACAGTTATAAGGAGGCGTTGTCCCACTCAGAGCCAGGGATGCCCGAATGGGCACTGAAGGCCTGGGCGCTCCAGTTTCTTCGGGACCAGAGGGGCATCGATGTGCAGATGCGCCTAGCTCACGAGGCAGAACGTCTCGCAGCCGTCGATACGGTCGAGTCGGAGGACGAACGCGCCGCTAGGCTCAACGCCGCATTGAGCCAAGATCTGCTTTGCGGTCTCGCATGGTTCAATCTTGGCGTCCAAGCAAACCGCCACGGCGATAGTGAAGATGCGTTCTTGTGCTTCTTGATGGCTGCCCTATGTGAGCGTCAAGACACCGAGGCGTGGGCGAACGCACTTGCGCTCGCCTTTCGCTCGGACGTCCCACCGGAGTTCGTCCCACTCATCGCTGAAACCGCGTACCAGGCGAACGGCGACGCGATGCTTGAACAAATGGCGCTCGCTGCGCAAGACCAGCCCCCCGAATTTCAGCGAGCTGAGTTTCTGAACGCGATGGAGACGATGCTGCGAGCAAGTCCCACGCGCACGGCAACCGTGAGTCCCGACCAGTCCGACGAACTCCACGACACAGCGTCGCATGAGCGTCTTTCCTTTGAACCTCCTGAGGCGTGAACGGCCCTGCCCGCGCCGCTCGTCAAAAGCCCGCCCAGTAGCCGGCCCCGCCCCAAGGCGGCTCCAAGACCACGGCACTCTGGGGGCGCGCGGCCAAATCACCTTGCGGCTCGATGTACCTTGTGCTTCTATGCATAGCACTCATCCATGACGTCTATGCACATCGACAAAGACCTAGTCGCGGCCGCGGCGACTCCGCTCGTGCTCGCCATCCTGGCGGAGGGTGAGAGCTACGGCTACGCCATCCTCAAGCGGGTCCGTGCGCTGTCGGGGGGCGACCTCGAGTGGACCGACGGGATGCTCTACCCGCTGCTCCATCGCCTCGATCGGCTCGGGCACGTGAAGACGGAGTGGCGAACGTCACCTGAAGGGCGTCGCCGCAAGTACTACGCGGTCACCGACGACGGACGGGCAGCACTTGCGGATCATCGACGGCAGTGGGAGACCATCACCCGTGCGCTGAATGACGTCTGGCCGGGCTCGGGTGTGCTGCTGACGGCTCTCGAGGAGGCGTGAGTATGGAGAGCGTGGAGTCACAGATCGCCGAGTGGCGGGCCTACGTCGCGAACGCCCCGGGCGTCAACGGCCACGACGTCGATGAGCTGGAGGATCATCTTCGCCATCAGATCGCCGAGCTGAACGCGGCCGGCCTCACGGACGACGAGGCGTTCCTGGTCGCCGTGAAACGAATGGGGGACGTCGACGGCCTGTCCCGGGAGTTCGCACGCGAGCACAGCGGCCGGCTGTGGAAACAACTCATCCTGAGCGGCGAGGACGAGCCGGCCCGCTCGGCCGGCGGCTGGGTCGAGCCACTTGTCTTCGCGGTGGCCGCGGCCGTCGCGATTCAGATTGCCCGTCTCCTTGCCGACTTCCCCAACGAGGAACCGAGCTGGTTCTTCCGGAACCTCAGTCTGTTCGTGTTGCCGTTCCTCGCCGGGTACTTCGCCCACCGACGGCAGCTGGACGCTCGGGGATGGGCGCTGACGGCGGCGCCTTTTGTGCTCGCTGCGCTCGCGGTCAACCTCTACCCGTGGGGTGCGGACTCGGCCACCGAGGCCCTCGTCGGGCTCCATCTGCCCGTCGTGCTGTGGTTCGTCGTCGCCTACCCGTACATGGGCGGCACGCTCCGATCGCACGAGCGGCGGATGGACTTCGTCCGCTTCACGGGCGAATGGTTCATCTACTACGTGCTGATCGCGCTCGGCGGTGGCGTGCTCATGGGTTTGACGGCGGGGATCCTCGAACCTACGGGGATCGACGTCGAGCGGATCGCCGAGTGGGTGCTGCCGTCAGGAGCGGCAGGTGCCGTGATCGTGGCCGCGTGGCTCGTCGAGTCGAAGCAGCGGGTCGTGGAAAACATGGCGCCGGTTCTCGGGATGCTCTTTACGCCGCTGTTCGCGGTGATGCTGGCCGTCGCAGCCGTCGTCTACGCAGTCACCGGGCTCGGCGACGCCTTCGACCGCGACCTCGTCAGCGTCTTTGACGCGCTGCTGGTGGTCGTCCTCGCGCTCGTCCTGTACGGGATGTCCGCGCGGGACCCGTCGGAGTCGCCGGGCTGGATGGACGGCATCCAGCTGGTCGCCGTCGTCAGCGCCCTCGTGCTCGACGTGATGGTGCTCGGCTCGATGATCGCTCGGATCGGCGACCTCGGGTTCACCCCGAACCGAACGGCAGCGCTCGGCCTCAACCTCGTCCTCCTCGTGAACCTGGCCGGGGCCGCCTGGCTCTCCGTCCGATTCCTCACGCGACGCAGCACGCTCCTCCGGCTCGAGCGCTGGCAGACCACCTACCTTCCCGTCTTCGCCCTGTGGGCCGCCACGGTCGTGGTTGTCCTCCCACCACTGTTCGCCTTTGACTGATCGCACGCGCCGCTAGTTGCCGGTGAGGCGTCGAAGCCCTGCCCGAACGGCGCCGGGCGCCTCGACCCAGATGAAATGACCGGCGCCCTCGACCACCTCGACCCAGGCGCCCGGAATCCGCTCAGCCCCGTCCGTCGAAGCGCCGAGCGGCATCGGGCTCAGCGAGCCGTGGACGAAGCCGACCGGGACGCGAATCCGCGGCAGCCCCGCCTCGAGCGCCGGCAGCTCCGCCAGGATCGAGGGCACCATCTCGGCCGAGCGTTCGGTCGCGATTTGCAGCTCGGGCATCGGCGGTGCCTGCTCGGGATCGGCGAAGTACGCGGGCCAGACGAGGCGCATCCCCTCGAGCGCAAGCTCCTCGTCGACCGCACCCGCCATGGAGAGTTCGTCGAGCTCGCGCGCCCGCGCGCGGACGGCCTCCGGCGTTCGGCGAAACATTTCCTCGTCGAACTCCGGCCAGCGTCCGTCGCCAACCGGGCCGAGCGGGTCGACGGCAAGCACACCGAAAAGCCGCTCCGGCATCGCCTCCGCCACATGGAGGGCGAGGTGTCCGCCCCACGAATGGCCGACGACGTAGGCCCTCTGCCAGCCGAGCGCGTCGAGGACGCGGCGGGCATCCCCGACATCCGCCGCCACCGTGTAGGGCCCTTCCGCCTCCGAGGGCTCCTGTCCTCGCTGCTGGTACCACGCGACGTCGTTCTCCTGCGCGAGCTCATCGGCGAGCTCGCGCAGGTAGTCGAAGCCGAGCCCCGGCCCCCCGTGAAGCAGCAGAACCGGCGGCCCACTGCCGGCGCGGCGACCCGCGATCAGCGGCCCGTCATCGTGCGTGGTGAATTCAGTCCAGGTCATCGGCGCCGATCGTCTCACGCCCCCAGGCCGGCATGGCGAGCGCGAAGCGTGATCGGCTTACTAGCGTCTAGCCATGACCGCCGCCGCGGCGCTCCTGGCGAGCGTGGCCTGGGGCGTCGCCGACTTCCTCGGCGGGCTCAAGAGCCGCGTCGTACCGACGATTGTCGTCCTGCTGCTCGCGCAGATCCCCGGCGTGCTTGCGATCGGGCTCGTGGTCGCCGTCGCCGGGAACCCGCCGCCCGGAACCTCAATCCTCTGGGCCGCGCTGGCCGGCGTCTTCGGAGCCGTCGGCCTCGCCGCCTTCTACCGCGGCATGGCCGTGGGGTCGATCAGCGTCGTCGCCCCCATCGCTGCGGTCGGCGCGACCGTGCCCGTCGTCTTCGGGATCGCCACCGGCGACGACGTCTCGGGCCTCCAGGTCCTCGGCTTCGTTCTCGCCCTCTCCGGCGTCGCGTTAGCGTCCTTCGAGCGTCAGCGCGGCGAGGTTCGGCTCGCCGCCGGCGTGCCGTGGGCGATCGCGGCCGTGATCGGCTTCGGCGGCTACTACGTGCCGATGCACCAAGCGAGCGAGCAGGACTTCCTCTGGGCCGCGCTCGTCTTCAGGACGACCGTCGGCGTGCTCGCCTTCGCCGCCTGGCTCGCCGTGCGGCCGGACATCACTGCCGCCCGCGGGCACCTCGGAGCGATCGCGATGATCGGCATCCTCGACACGGCCGGCAACACGCTCTTCGCCGCCGCCTCCAGCCTCGGCGACGTCAGCGTCGTCTCCGTCCTCGCGACGCTCTACCCCGTGACGACCGTCGCGCTCGCCGCGATTGTCCTCTCCGAGCGCATCCAGCGCCTCCAGCTCGTGGGAGTGGCTTCAGCGTTGGCCGGCGTCGTCCTCATCGCGGCCGGATAGACCGACTCCGCGACTGTGATAGCCGCCCACCGTTTCATCCAGGCCCCCGGGCGGGCGAGGTCTCGTCGTTCAGAGGGAACACTCATCGCGCCCTGGGCGTCAGAATCGGCCCGTGAGCGAGGCGGTCATCGTCGGCGTCGCCGAGACGCCCTACCTGCGCCGGCCGGACGACGGCGTGACGACTCACGGCCTGCTCGCAGGGGCCGCGCGGGCCGCGCTCGCCGCCGCCGGTCTCGAGCCGTCCGAGATCGACGGGCTCGGCGTCTCGTCGTTCTCGCTCGCTCCCGACCGAGCGATCGACCTGGCGGTGCGCCTCGGCGTGAGGCTCAGCTGGCTGATGGACGCCGGCACGGGCGGCGCGTCGGCGCTCGACCTGCTGCAGCACGCCCGGCGCGCCGTCGAGGCAGGTGACGCCCGCGCAGTGCTCCTCGTCGCCGGCGACCGGCTCGACCCGCCGGCCTTCGCGCGGCTCGTCGACGACTACAACCGGTGGACGCGCGAGCTGCTCGCGCCACTCCCCACCGGTGGCCCGAACGCGCTGTTCGCGCTCGTCACGCAACGCCACATGCAGGCACACGGGCTCGAGCGGGGGGACTATGGGATGGTCGCCGTGGCGCAGCGCGGCTGGGCGGCGGGCAACCCAAACGCGGCCTACCGCGAGCCCCTCACGCTCAGCGAGTACCTGGATGCGCCCGTCGTCGCCGACCCGCTGACTATCTACGACTGCGTGCCGGTCGTCGCTGGCGCCGACGCCGTCGTTGTCGCGGCAGGGGTCAGGTCGAGCGCCCCCGGCGTCCGGGTGCGGGCTCTCCGGCTGCGTCACAACCACGACAGCCAGGAGGGTGACGGGCTCTCGACGGGCCTCGGCGAGGCACGAGACGCACTGTGGGCCGAGGCGGCGCTCGGCCCGGAGGATGCAGACGTCGTCTCCATCTACGACGATTACCCGGTGATGACGCTTGTCCAGCTGGACGAGCTCGGCTTCGCCGACGGCGATCTGCGCCGCTTCGTCGCCGACCGACTCGCGACACGCGCGCTGCCCGTCAACACGTCGGGCGGCCAGCTCTCCGCCGGGCAGGCCGGCGCCGCGGGCGGCCTGCACGGGCTCGTCGAGGTGGTCAAGCAGCTACGCGGAGAGGCCGGTGGCCGGCAGGTCGCCGACGCGCGTATCGGCGTCGTCTCCGGGTACGGGATGGTCGCCTACCGCTACGGCGCGAGCGCCGGCGCGGCCGTTCTGGAGCGCGTGTGAGCGGCGCGCCTGTCTCCGTCTGCGCGTCTTGCGGCTGGCGCGGCTTCCCTCGCCGGCTGTGGTGCCCTTCCTGTGGCACGGACGGGCTCGACGAAACGGAGGTGAGCGCCGGGCGTGTCGAGGACACGACCGTTCTCCGCCGCGTCACGGGACGAGAGCTCGGCGGCGAAGTGCCGCTCGGCACGGTGCTGCTCGACGGGGGCGGCCGCGCCGTCGTCCGGATCGTCGGCGCGGCCGCCGGCGACCGCGTCACTGTGAGCCTCGAGGACGGCGCGCTCGTCGGGCAAGGGGAGCACTGAGCATGCGGATCTGGTGGCAGAGCTTCGTGGACAGGTCACAGAACGGGCCGTACTTCGACCGGTTAGCGGCCTATCTCGCCCAGATCGCCGATCCCGGGACCGAGGTCGAGGTGGCGGGACTCTCGCCTCCCGACCGCGGCTTCGGGCGCCTGACGGAGCTCCGCTGTGCGGTGCTCGCCGTCGACAATGCGCTGGAGGCCGCGGCGCAGGGGTACGACGCGTTCACCTTCGGCCACTTCCAGGACGCCGGTCTCTACGAGGCCCGCTCGGCGGTCGACATCCCGGTGGTCGGCCTCGGCGAGGCGTCGCTCCACTGGGCGGCGCAGCTCGGCCGCCACCTCGCGCTGGTCACTATCGACTCGGTGTTCGAGCGCTACCACCTCGAACAGGCCGAGCGCTACGGCCTCGGCGGCCGGGTTCGCCACGTCGTCGCGCTCGGGATGACCGTCGAGGACTTCGCACCCGCCTTCGACCAGGAGGACGCGATCGCCCGGCTCGGTGAGCGCTTTGCGGACGCGGTGCGGCCCGCGGTCGACGACGGCGCCGACGTGGTCGTGCCCGCCGGAGCCCTGCCTGCCCTGCTGCTCGCCGGCGAGCGGGGGCTGACGGTCGGTCACGCGCCCGTGGTCAACTCGGTGGCGGTGGCGCTCAAGCAGACGGAGGTCGCTGTGAAGCTCCGCGAGCTGAACGGGCTCGGCCCCAGTCGGGGGCCGAGCTTCGCCGCTCCGCCCCAGGTCGCGCTCGACGACTTCCGCCGCTTCGTCTCCCGGGGCCGGGACGGCTGATCGCGCCGGCCACGCGCCGGGCGCCCGCCTTTGACCGGGTCTATCCTCCGGCACGATGAGCAGGGCCAGCACGCACGTCCGCTCGCCGTCGCCGATCGTCCGCCTGGACCTGAACGACCAGGTCTACGACGCCATCAAGGCCCGCCTGCTGACGCGCGAGTTCGCCGGCGGGACCAAGATCAGTCTGCAGACGCTCGCCGACGAGCTCGGCGTCTCCCGCAGCCCCGTGCACCACGCGATCACGCGCCTGCAGACGGAGGGCCTCGTGGTGAGCGAGCCTCGCGGCTACGTCGTGCGGCCGCTGACCGCCGAGCTGATGGACGAGTTGCATGAGGTGCGCGTGGCGCTCGAGCTACACGCCGCCTCGCTGACTGTCGGCCGCCTCACGCGCGCCCAGCTCGATCGCTTTGGCGAGTTTCTCGAGGCAACGTCCGTGCCGGTGACCGACCGGCGCATGACCGATGTCCGCCGCTACCTGCTCGCAAACACCGCGTTCCACGAGTACCAAGTCGACCTGGCTGGGAACGCGACGCTCTCGCAGCTGCACCGGCGGCTGTCCGTCTTCGCGCTGCAGGAGCGGGCGCTGATCGTGCTCGGCGAGTCGGCCGCCGGGGACTCGGACGAGGAGCACCGCGCGATCGTCGCCGCCTACGAGCGCGGCGACGTCGACGGCGCCCGCGCGGCGATCGCGGCGAACGTCGAGACGGGACGCCGCATCGCGCGCGCCGCGATCCAGCGCGCCGGCGGCGTCCTCTAGCGACCCGGACGTGGCGATCTCGGTCGACCGGCGCTTCGTCGCCGTGCCCGACGGCACGGTGCACTGCGCGATCGCAGGGAACGGCCCGCCGGTACTCCTGCTCCACCAGACGCCGCGCTCCTGGGACGAGTACCGCGACGTACTCCCGCTCCTCGGCCGGCGCCGGAAGGCGATCGCCATGGACATGGTCGGCTTCGGCGACTCGACGGCCCTGCCGCCTGGCGAGGACTCGATCGAGCGCTGGGCGGCTGTCGCCGCCGACGTGCTCGACGCCCTGGGAATCGAGCGCGCCGCAGTCGCCGGCCACCACACCGGTGCGTACGTCGCGGTCGAGCTCGCCGCCTCGCGCCCCGAGCGTGTCGAGGCGGTGGTGCTCTCCTCGCTCGGCCTCTCCACGCGCGAGGAGCGGCTGGCGCACGCAACCGGGCGCGCGGTCGTGGACGACGTCGACCGGCGCCCGGACGGCACGCACGTGCTCGAGCTCTGGCGCGGGCGGGCGGCCTTCTACCCGTCCTCGACCGACCTGCTCGAGCGCTACCTCGTCGACTGCCTGCGCGCAGGGGAGCGGGCGGCCGAGGGACACCGCGTGGTCGCGCGCTACGCCGTCGAGGAACGCCTGCCGCTCGTCCGCTGTCCGACGCTGCTGATCGGCGCGACGGCCGACCCGCACGCCCACCCGTCACTGCCCGCGCTCCGCGCGGCGCTTGCCGGGGCCGCCGTCGTGGAGATCGAGGGCGGGACCGTGGCGCTCCCTGACGGCCGGCCGCAGGAGTTCGCGACCGCGGTCGAGGAGTTCCTCGACACGCTCCTCTAGGCCACGAGCCTCCGGTGGAAGTTGCGGATCGCGAAGTCGATCCACTCCGGGTTGTCCCAGTCCGCGTAGCGCTCCCGCACCTCGGGGCCGAGCTCGGCGGCGATGCCCTCCACGTCCTCGCCGCGGCCGACCCGCTCCGCGACCGCGTCGCGGACGTCGACCAGGTACGCGCGGAACGCATCGATCAGCTCCGGCCCTCCCACCTCGCCGTGGCCGGGCACCACGACGGCGGAATCGATCCCGCGGAGCCGCTCGAGCGTGTCGATCCAGACAGGGCCGTCGGCGACGTCGCCGAAGACGATCGGGAAGAAGCGGTTCTCGACGAGGTCGCCCGCAAACAGCACCCCGGCGTCCGGGACGACCACCACCTGGTCTCCGGCGGTGTGCGCGCCGCCCATCTCCCGCAGCGTGACGGTGCGGCCGCCCAGGTCGAGCTCGGTCGAGCCGTCGTACGTTTCGTGCGGCTGCACGAGTTCGACGCCTTCGAGCGCTGCGGCGACCTCGGGGCCGAACGTCCGGAACAGCTCGATGAACTCCTCGCCGCTCTCCGCCAGCTCGGTCGCCTGCCGCCGGTTGTAGACGATCCGGGCCGCGTCGACGAGCCGCGAGGCGCCGAAGCCGTGCTCAGGGTGGAAGTGCGTGATCGTCAGCAGCAGCGGGCGATCGCCTGCGAGCCGCCGTGCCTCGGCCAGGACGACGTCGCCGCTCTCGGGGCTCATGCCGGTGTCGACGACGAGCGCCGCTTTTTCGCCGAGCACGACGCCGACGTTGGGCACGAGGTTGACGCGTCGGTCGGGGAAGACGAAGACGCCGGGCGCGATCTCGGTCTCGGTGCCGGCGGCAACGAGCAGCGGCGAATCGGTCATGGTCGAACCTCCTCTGGGTCGTGGTCGCGGGACTCGGGCTCGAGCGTCCCGGCCGCGAAGCGCTCGATGGTCTCGCAGAAGCGGTCGGGCTCCTCGAACGGGGTGCAGTGGGCGCTGCGGTCGAAGAGCACGCGGCGGCCGTCCGGCGCGCGCTCGGCGATCCAGTCGGCGAGTCCCACCGGCCAGTAGGGGTCGCGTCGGCTCCAGGCGGCGAGCACAGGCACGGGCAGGCGCTCGACGACCGCTCGCTGGTCGAGCGTCTCCTGCTCGCGGACGAGGCGGACGGCGACGTCGAGCGGCGTCTGCAGGGCGACCGAGACGAGCCAGTCGACGTGCTCGCGCTCGGCCGCGAGCAGCGAGCCGGCCAGGAAGCGCCGCTCGCGGAGCGGCCAGTGACGCTCGACGTCCTCGACGTAGCCGGCGAGCTCCTCGTCCGTGAGTCCATGCGGGAAGTCGGCCGTGCGGGTCAGGCGCAGGGGTCCGTTGACGAGCACAAGCCGGCCGACCCGCGGTTCGCCGGAATCGAGCAGCTGCAGCGAGACGCTGCAGCCCATCGACCAGCCCACGAGCGTGACGTCCTCGAGCTCGAGCCGCTCGAGGAGAAACGCAAGGTCTCCGGCGAGCTCCGGGAAGGTGTAGTGCGAGTTCGGCTTGTCGGACTCGCCCATGCCGCGGAGGTCGAGCGCGACGACCCGATGGCGTTGCGCCAGGCGGGCGACGACCGGATCCCAAAGCCGGTGCGACTGCTTCCAGCCGTGGACGAGTACGAACGTGCGCGCCCCCGAGCCCCGGTCGCAGACCCGCAGCCGCGTCCCGTCGGGCGTCGCCAGAAAACTCACCGGGCGCCGAGCCGTGCCAGCTCGTCGCGGACGACCTCCATCGCGACCGAGGCGCGCGGGAAGCCGGCGTACACGGCGACGAGGACGATGAGCGCCTCGAGCTCGTCGGCGGTCGCGCCATTAGCAAGTGCGAAGCCGACGTGCGTGCGGAGCCGCTCTTCGACGCCGCCCTGCGCGGCGAGCACGGCCACCACGGCCAGGCTGCGGTCACGGCGTGTGAGCGGTTGCGTCCTGCCAGGCGCCTCCGCCGGCGGCGGCGAACGCCTCCTCGGCGAAGCCGCTGCCGAACGCCTCCACCATCCGCTGCTCCGCCTCTTCAGGCGACACGCCGAACTGCGCCCCGTACACCTCCAGCCCGCGCTCGCGCCGGTTCATTGCCGCTCCTCGGTCGTGACGGCCGGTGGCGGCGCCTCCCCGCTCGGGGCCGAAACGCGCAGGCCGATGCTCGCGAGACCTTGACGCTGGATGCGGTCGAGCAGGAGCGCCGCGATGAGGATCGCGCCCGTGATGATCTGCTGCCAGAACGACGCGACACCGGAGACGGAGAGGCCGTTCTGCAGCGTCGCGAGGAAGAGGACGCCGATCGCGGTGCCGCCGACACCGCCGACCCCGCCCGCGAAGCTGGTGCCGCCGAGCAGCACCGCCGCCGCGGCGTCGAAGAGCACCGATTCGCCGACCTGCGGGCTCGCGGCCCCGATCCGGGCCGTCTGCAAGACGCCGCCGAAAGCGGCGAGCGCGCCCGAGATCGCGTACACGGCGATGATCGTCCGCCCCACCCGCACGCCGGACAGCCGCGCCGCGTCGGCGTTGCCACCCACGGCGTAGACGTCGCGGCCGAAGTACGTCGAGCGCTGGACGTAGAGCGCAAGCAGGAACGTGCCGGCCATGATCCAGACGGGAACCGGGACGCCGAGCAGGTCATCGAAGGCGAGCGAGTCGAGCAGCGGCGAGACCACCTGCTCGGTCCTCGTGTCGGACCAGAGGTTCAACACTCCGCGGAAGAGGATGAGCGTCCCGAGCGTGACGACGAGGAACGAGAGTCCGAGCGGGCCGACGAGCACGCCGTTGATGCCTCCTCCGAGCAGCGCACCGAACGCCACGGTCATGACGATCGCGAGCGCGGGCGTCACGCCGAGGTCGTTGACGAACGACCCGAGCGCGACGCTCGCGAGCGCAAGCATCGAGCCGATCGAGAGGTCGAAGCCGCCGGCCAGCATGACAAAGGTGAGGCCGATGGAGACCACCCAAAGGATCGCCGCACTGGTCAGCAGCGCCTTGACGTTCGGGGAGGTGAAGAACCGCTCTTGCGTGAGCGAGAAGACGAAGACGAGCAGGACGAGCAGCACGAGGACGGCGAAGAAACGCTGACTCACCGCGGCACGACCAAGGCGGAGACCGGTTGTCCACCGACGGCCGCTCACGCGCCGACCTCCATCGCGGCGCGAGCGATGAGCGCCTCGTCCGCCTCGTCGCGGGCGAAGCTCGCCGTGATCCGTCCGCGCGCCATCACGACGATTCGGTCGCAGAGGAGCAGCAGCTCGGCCGTCTCGGACGAGCTGACGAGGATCGCCAGGCCGAGCTCCTTCGCCTCCTCGAGCAAACGGTAGATCTCGGCCTTCGCACCGACGTCGACCCCCCGAGTTGGCTCGTCGAGCAGAAGCACGCGGGGCTCCGTCGCGAACCATTTCGCCAGGACGACCTTCTGCTGGTTGCCGCCGCTGAGGCGCGACACCGCGGCGTCGTCGGCGCCCCCCGTGATGTGGAACGCACGTCCGGCCTCGGCGGCGGCCCGACGGTCGGCGCTCGGACTCGGCCTCGCGAGACGCGGCTTCCTGGCATCGCGGGCCATGAGCAGGTTCTCGAGTACCGTCATGTCGGCCACAAGTCCGTGCGCCTTCCGGTCCGCAGGCACGAAGCCGATCCCGGCAGCCATCGCGTGTGCCGGGCCGCGCGGCGCGAACCGCCGCCCGGCCACCTCGACTTCGCCCGTGACGCGGGGCTCGAGGCCGAAGAGCGCGCCGAGGAGGTCGCTACGGCCGGCACCCACGAGCCCGGCAAGGCCCACGACCTCGCCCGGCCCGACGTCCAGGTCAATGCCGCCGAGCCGACCGGGCACGTTGAGACCGCGCACGCGGAGGACGGCGCCCTCCAGATGGTCGGGACGCCGCTCCTCCAGCGAGAGGAGATCCAGTTCGCGGCCGAGCATGAGCGAGGCGAGCCGCCGCTCGTCGAACTCTTCGACCGGCCCGGTGCCGACGACCTCGCCGTCCCGAAGCACGGTCAAGCGGTCGCAGAGGGCGAAGACCTCACGCAGCCGGTGCGAGACGAAGACCGTCGCGACGCCGCCGCCCTTGAGGGCGCGGACCGCCGCGAAGAGCGACTCGACCTCGTCGTCGGCGAGCGAGCTGGTCGGCTCGTCGAGAATGAGCACGCGCGCGTCCGTGGAGAGGGCGCGAGCGATCTCGACCATCTGCTGCAGGTCCGGCCGCAGACGGCCGACCGGCGTGTCGAGCTCGATCGAGCAGCCAAGCGAATCGAGCAGGGACCGCGCCTGCCGCCGCGTCTCGCGCCAGTCGACCCCGTACCAGGCGCGCGGCTTGCGCGGCCCGAGGAAGATGTTCTCCGTCACCGACAAGTCGTCGACGAGTGCGCGCTCCTGCGTCACGGTCGCGATCCCCGCGGTGAGGGCCTGCGACGCATCGCCAAAGCTCGTCTCGGTGCCGTCGAGCACGACACGGCCCTGATCGGCGGCCACCTGCGCGGAGATGATCTTGAGCAACGTCGACTTGCCCGACCCGTTCTCGCCGCAGAGGCCGTGAACCTCGCCCGGATAGAGCGACAGGGCGGCGCCGTGAAGCGCCCGCGCGCCCCCGTAGCTCTTGTGGACGCCCTCGGCCACGAGCATGGGTCCGGCTCTCTTGGCGGGAGGATCCACGCGTCGGGCGACTCTAGACGGTCATGCCCGGCACGCAGGGCCGCGGCGCGGCGCGCGGCCCTGCGTGCGACGGGCTAGTCGGTTGCGCCGTACTCCTCCTCGAGCTGCTGATCCCAGGTCTGCTCGGAGTCGACGTTGTCGGACGTGACGATCACCGGCTCCTCGGCCTTGACGGTCTTCGGCACCGTGTTGCCCTGGAGGAGGTTGTAGAGCCCCCAGGCGGCGAACTTGCCCATGCTCGGCGGATCGAGCTTCGCCGAGTAGGTCAGCCGTCCGGCTTTGATCGCCTCGAAGGCGTCGCTCCCGCCGTTCTGGCCTCCGAAGACCAGATCGGTCTTGCCCTGGGCGCGAGCGGCTGCCGCCGCCCCGATCGCCGACGGGTCGTTGTAGCCGATGATGCCGGCGATGTCGGGATAGGCGCCGAGGATCTCGGTCATCGCCTTCTCACCGCCCGCGATGTCGTCGCTCGGGTTCGTCCCGTTACCGGCCACCGTGAGGCCGAACTGTTGCGCCCAGTACTTGCCACGGTCGATCGAGTAGACGATCGAGGGCACCTTGACGGCGAAGTCGATGGTCGCGACCGACGCGCCTTCGTCGACGCGCGAGGCCATCTCCTTCGCGCCCAGGTAGGCGGCCTCGTCACGACGCTGCCAGATCTGGCTGTCGAAGTCGCCGATGTCCGTGGTGCTGTCGAAGGTGAGATCGATCGTGACGACCGGGATGTCCTGTGCCTTCGCCTGTCTGAGCGCGGGCTGCACCGATCCCGGATCGAGGGCGAACACGAAGATCCCGTCGACGTCCTGCGCGACCAGCTGCTGGAACTGGCTGACCTGCGTGTCGACGTCGCCCTTGGCGTCGAGCTCGAGATAGCTGCCACCCAGCTTCTCCGTCTCGAGCTTCATCGCGTTGCCGAGCGTGCTCAGGAACTCGTTCGCTCCGAGCGGGTTCAGGTAGGCGATTCTGAAGTCGCCCTCGTCCGGCTCGTCGTAGCCGACGGGGACGTCGGACTCGAGGCTGCCCGTGAACTCCACGTCGGCCGCAGCTCCGGACGCCTCGGTGGTGGTGCCGCTCGTCTCGTCGTCTCCGCCGCAGGCCGCCAGCCCGAGCCCGAGCCCCAGGACGAGCGCAGCGATCGCGAGCCCCCCGGTGAACCGCTTCATCAGCTTCCCTCCGGTCCCGCGCCGTTGCGGCCCCGCTCTGGCGCGATCATCGAGTGACCTCGGCCGCGAGGCCTATATATCGCTCTGACATGTCACGTGCAACCTCCTGCGTCGTCGCCCGCGACGTCGATGCAGACCTTCCCGACGTGGGCTCCGGAGTGGAGGTGGCGAAGGGCGTCGAGGCTCTGCTCGAACGGGAACACCCGGTCGATGACAGGCCTAATCCGGGCGCGCTCCATCGCCCGGTACATGCGCTCCCAGCTCTCCCGCGGCGCGCACGAGAGCGCCTGCAGGCGGGCGTTCCGAACGAGCACGGTGATCACGGCCGCGGTGTAGGTCCACGGCGGCGGGTCGGCCGACGCCAGGTCGAGCTGGTCGAGGTAGCCGACCAGGCTCACGAGTCCGCCGACTCGCAGGCAACGGATCGAGCGCTCGAGGTCTCCGGCCGTCTCGACGACATGCTCGACGCCCTCGCCGTCCGTCAGCCGCAGCACCTCCTCGTGCCACTCGGGGTGCGAGCGGTAGTTGACGGTCGCCCAGGCACCGAGCCGACGGGCGCGTTCGAGCTTCGCGTCGGAGGACGACGTGACGATGACTCGTGCCCCGGCAAGGCAGGCGAACTGCAGTGCGAACGTCGCGACGCCGCCTGTCCCCTGCGCCAGCACCGTCTGCCCCGGTTGGACGCGGCCGAGCTCGACGAGCGCCTGCCATGCCGTCGCCGCGGCGCTCGTCGCGGCCGCCGCCTCCGCGTCGGTGAGGTAGGCGGGCACGGGGACGGCGCCGGCAGCCGAGAGCACCACGTACTCCTGCAGGACGCCGTCGAGATGGCCTCCGAGATGCGTCAGCCACCGCTCCCACGTGCGCTCGCCGGCCAGCCAGCCCTGCGCGAACAGGCCGACCACGCGATCGCCGACTGCGTGGTCGCCGACGCCCTCCCCGAGCGCGACAATCTCGCCCGCACCGTCGGAGACCGGGACGATCGGTAGTCGTTGCTCGGGGTCGTAGCGGTCGTGGATGACTTGGAGGTCGCGGGAGTTGAGCGCCGCGGCGCGGACGCGGACCAGCACCTCCCCCGGCCCGGGCTCGGGGACCGGCCGCTCGATGAGCCGCAGGTGCTCGAGTCCGAAGTGCTGGAGCTCCCAGGCGCGCATCACCGTCCGACTGCGAGTGCCGGCAGCGGCGGCAGCACGTCACCCAGGTGAGCCTCGAGCGCCAGCGCGGCCGCGAGGGCGAGGTGGTCGCGGTACGCGCCCGCCAGCACCTGCACGCCGACCGGCAGGCCTTCCTCCGCGCCGGCGGGCACGACCGCGCCGGGCACGCCGGCGATTGCATACGCAAAGGAGTAGGCGTAGTCGCCGTAGTCCGTCAGCTCGCCGCCGTCGCTCGGCCGGCGGCCGGGGAAGGGCGCCGGGCCCGCCGCGACCGGGCAGAGGACGACGTCGAAGCGGGAGATGAAGCGCCGCAGCTCGCTGCGCAGTGCCGCCCAGCGGCGCACGAGCGCAAAGAAGCCGGCGGCGCTCAGCGCGAGCGGCTCCAGGCTGTCGAAGAGCTCGACGACCTGAGGCACGTGCCGGCCCTCGGCGGCGGCGAGGTCGGCGCGTGCCTGCGCGCCGCCGTCGGCGGCCATCATCGCGAAGCCGACGTCGACCGCGTCCGCGAGCGAGGGCGGCTCGACTTCCTCCACGCGGGCGCCGAGCGACTCGAGCGTCGTCCCGGCGTACTCGATCGCCGCCCGCGTCCCTGGCGTGGTCGGGATGCCCGGCACCCCGGTGTAGAGCCCGATGCGGAGCGAGGCGGGATCGACGGATCGCGGGTCGCCGATCGGCGAGGCGCCGACGAGCGGGTCGACGTCGTCCGGGCCGGCGATCACGTGCAGCAGCAGCTCGACGTCCTCGACCGCGCGGCCCATTGGCCCGAGCGTGCTCATGTCGAGCATGCCGGTGTCCTTCGTCGTGGGCCAGACGCCGGTCTCGGGCACGAGCCCGACGGTCGGGCGAAGGCCGACCGTGCCGCAGAAGTGGCATGGCACTCGGATCGAGCAGAGGCCGTCGGACCCGATCCCGAGCGGCGAGGCGTCGACGGCGTGGAGCACCGCCTCGCCGCCGCTCGAGCCGCCCGACGTCCGCTCGAGGTCGTACGGGTTCCGGGTCCTGCCGTGCAGCGCGCTCTCGGTCTCGGCCGACCAGGTGTACTCGGGGAGCGTCGTTTTGCAGAGCACGACCGCGCCGGCGGCCTTCACGCGGGCGACGACGGTCGCGTCCGCGTCCGGCACGTTGTCGGCACGTGCCCAGGAGCCCGAGTGGCACGGCCGTCCCGCGACCGCGATCGAGTCCTTGATCGAGAGCGGCAGACCGAGCAGCGCTCCGGTCTCCCCTGCGGCCAGTCGGCGGTCGGCCGCGTCGGCCTCGGCGAGCGTCGCCTCGGCGTCGAGGTCGGCGACGGCGTTGAACGCACTGTCCGCAGCCTCGACACGCGCGAGCCGTTCCTCGGCCAGCTCGCGAGCGCTCAGCTCGCGGCGGCGCAGGAGCGCGAGCAGCTCGACCGCTGTCGGCTCACCTCTCGACGTCGGCATCCCGGCCTCCGCTGATCGCGGCCGGTGCGTCGAGCCGCGACCCGGCTGCCTCACGGTCCCACGTCGCCGGGCCAACGCCGCGCGCGCGTAGCTCCACCTTCCGCACCTTGCCGTTCTCGGTCAGCGGCAGCGCGTCGACAATCTCGACGTACCGTGGGATTGCGAAGCGGGAGAGCGAGGGCTCGCAGAACCGCACGAGCTCGGCGGGATCGAGGCTCCGTCCGCGCCGCGGCACGAGGAACGCCAGAACGTCGTCCTCGCCGAGCTCGGAGGGGACGGGGACGACGGCGGCCGCCTCAACCGCGGGATGGAGCTGCAGGATCTGTTCGACCTCCCAGCTCGAGATGTTCTCGCCGCGTCGTCGGACCGCGTCCTTCGACCGGTCGAGGAAGCGCAGGAACCCGTCCGCGTCGCGGACGACCCGGTCGCCTGTGTGGAACCAGCCGTCGCGCCATGCAGCGGCCGTCTCCTCGGGCAGCCGCCAGTACCCGGTCGCGAAGGCCAGCGGTTCGCGGCTGCGGAGCAGCAGCTCGCCGGCGGAGCCGTCGGCCGCGTCACCGCCCTGCTCGTCCACGACGCGGGCCTCGAACCCGGGCATCACGCGCCCCATCCACCCAGGCCGCTGGACCCCGTCGCGCGGCCCGATGGTGGCGTTGGTCTCGGTCATGCCGTGCCCCTCGACGAGCCGCACGCCGAAGCGCTTCTCGAACGCCCGCCACCCCTCGGCGGATGTGGCTGGAGCGAGCGCCACGCGCACGCGATGGGCACGGTCGAGCGGCGACGGCTCGCGGCCGAGCAGGATCGAGACCATCGTGCCGAGCAGGTACGTGACGGTCGCCTCGGCCTCCACGAGCCGGTCCCAGAACCGCGAGGCCGAGAAGCGAGGGCCGACGACGTACTCGGCGCCCGAGACGAGCGCCTGGACGAAGGCGTTGAGCGCGTTCGTGTGGTAGAGCGGCAGGCACGTGTAGAGCACGTCGTCGGGCTCCAGGTCGAGCCAGCCGGCGACGTTTTCGCCCCACCACGTGAACTGCGCGTGGGGGCAGATGACGCCCTTCGAGCGGCCGGTCGTGCCCGATGTATAGAGGATCGCGAGCGGGTCGGCGGGCCCCGGCGGCGCGGGGTCGACGGCCGGCCCCGCAGCCGGGAACGCCTCGATCGGGACGCCGCGGAGCGCGCCCTGCGCGTCGCCGCCGAGCAGCCAGACCCGCTCGAGGCCGGGCGGCCGCGACACTGCCGCGACGAACTCCTCGAGCCCTGCCTCAACCGCGAGCACCCGCGGCTCGGCGTCGTCGAGGACGTGTGCCAGGCCGGGCCCGCGCGCTGCGGCATTGATGGGCACGAGCACGGCGCCGCTCCACGCGCAGCCGAGCAACAGGGCCAGGACCTCCCAGCGGTTCTCCGACATCACGGCCACGCGATCGCCGGGCCGAATGCCGGCCTCGGCCAGCATCCCGGCCGCCCGCGACGCCTCCGAAGCGACCTCGGAGTACGTGAGCGAGTGCGCGGAGACGCGGAGACACGGCCGGTCGCCCCACTCCTCCGAGGCCGCGCGGAGCAAGGTGGCGACGCTCCGCTCGCCCGCGCGAATCAGCGTCACCGCATGCCACCGCCGCATGCATGTCGCATGCAGCTGATCCTACGCGCACGAGTGCCAGATTCTGCTGCCACGCCGGGCTAGACCGTCCGCGAGCGGCAGATCGAATCTGACTTTGGTTCTAGGGGCGGGTGTTGGCCGTCGCCGTGGCGACAACCGAGACGGCAGCTAGGCGACGAGCCTCGCCTCCGCTTGAGCTCGCCGGCTACGCCTCGGGCCGTTCATCGAGGCCCCGAGTCGGTGGGGTCTCGCCGTTCTGGCCGCTGCCGTCGACGTGCTCGGTATCGACGGCTGCCGGCTCGAGGGCGGCGAGCGCCGCCGCCTTCTTGTTGTCCTTCTTCTCCTGCTTCCGGGCGCGCTTCTCCGCGCGCTCCCGTTCTCGCATCATCTTGCCCATCGTTTGCCGCTTCTTTGCAGCCATTCAAGCCTCTCGTTGGGGAACGCCGGTCATACACGGTACTCGCTCCCCCGGCGGCCGTTACGGATCGTGCAGGTATGGGTTCAGAATCGGCTGGTGAAGCCGTACGCGACGTTACCGTTCGGCCGGCGCCGGCGGGACGTCGACCGTCTCTGTGGCCGCCGTCGGAGCCGGGCGGACGGCGGCGCCTTCGATGTCGACGTGCGGGAGGGTGCGGTCGAGCCAGGCCGGAATCCACCAGCTTCCGGCCCCGGCCAGCACGAGCAGCGCCGGCGCGAGCAGAAGGACGGTCATGGCGGCCAGTGCGACGCCGACCGAGAGCCCGACGCCGAACTGCTTCACGGTCGGATCGTCGTTCAGCACGAAGCTCCCGAAGACGCTGATCATGATCAGCGCAGCCGCGACGATCACCCGGGCTCCCGCAGCGAGACCGCCGGCCACCGCCTGCCGATCCGATTCGTGGGTCGCGCGTCGATGCTCGATTTGGCTGATCAGAAACACCTGGTAGTCCATCGAGAGGCCGAACAGAACCGCGAACATCATCAGCGGCACATAGCTTGCGATCGGGTCGGTTCCACTCGCCGTGTCGAGGCCGACGAGGCTCAATCCCCAGCCCCACTGAAACACCGCCGTGAGGACGCCGAACGCGGCGGCGACCGACAGGACGTTGGCGACTGCCGCCTGGGTCGGCGACGATAAGCGATCGGAACGCAACGAGGAGCACGACGAAGCTCAACGCGATCACGACGAGGATCACGAGCAGCAGCCGCGATGAGATTCCGCTGGCGAGATCGACGTAGCTCGCCGTTTGGCCGCCGACGAAGGCATCGACGTTCGTGCCCGACGTGGCCTGCGGAATCGTGTACGTGCGAAGCGTTAGAACGAGGTCAGCCGTCTCCGTCGCAGCAGGAGCCGTCGTCGCGATCACCGTGAAGACCACAGCGTTGCCGGCCTTGTTGATCCGCGGCGGCGAGACGACCTTCACGCCGAGCGTGGCGGTGAGGCCGTTCTGGAGCTTGACGAGCCTCGGGTCGGTCCCGCGCTCGTCACCACCGGCCTTGGTCAGCTCGTTCGTGAGCGCGGTCTGAAGCTGCTCGGCCTGCTGTTGCTGGCTCTGCGCCTGCTGCTCCTGCCCCTCGAGCTCGACCTTCTGGGTCTGCAGGTTTGCCGCCTGCGTCTGCAAGTCCGCAGCCTGTACCTGCAGGTCCGCCGCCTGCACCTGAAGGTCGGCCGCCTGCTCGACCAGCGTCTGCTTCTGCTTCACGACCGACTCCGCCTGCTTCGCGAGCGCGACAGAATCGGCGGCGAGCGCCCCGGCCTGGTCGGCAAGGTCGGCCTCCTCTTGCCGCAGTGTCTGCGAGGTCGCGATGAGCGCCTGCGACTGTGTCCGAAGCGCCTGCTCCTCTTGGATCACACGGTCGAGCTCCTTCTGAAGCCGATCCTCCTCCCGCTCCAGGCTTCGCAGCCTCGCCTCGAGCCGCGACCGCTCGGGCGGCGGCGGGTCGCGATTGAGCCGGGCCTGGACAGCTCGCTCCTCGGCGCGGGTGCGCGCAAGCCTGCGGACGACCGAGGATCCCTCCTTCGCCACCTTCGCGCCTTCACGCGCCAGCTTCTTCGCTTCGGCTCCCGCGGCGTTCAGCTGCGTGGTCAGGCTCGCCTGCTTCTCCTGGAGTCGATCCCTGGTCGCCTGGAGCTCCAGCTCGTCCTCTGACATCTCCTTCGCCTGTTTTTCGAGGCTCGCTTGTTCCTGCTCCAGCGTGCCTTGCTGCTGCTCGAGCGCCTTCTGCTGGGTCTCGAGCTGGTCCTGCTGCCGGCTCAGCTCGGCGGCCTGTTGCGTCAGGCGCTGCTGCTCACTCTGGCCCTGCGTCTGCTCTTGCTCGAGCTGCTGCTTCAGAGCTTGCGCCTGCTGCTTCTGCTTCTCGAACTCACTGCTCGGCTTCGCCTGGGGATCGACCTCGGCCGCCACGAGGAGCGGCCCGTTGTACCCCACGCCGAAGCCCGCGGCCATCAGGTCGTAGGCCTGTCGTTCCGTGGTCGACTTCGGTGCGGCGCCGATGTCTTCCTGGCCGAGGTCGAGCGAGAAGAACGGGACGATGAGCGGTGCCAGGATCGCCGCCGCGGCGGCGATCGCAAGCCATGGATGCGCCGTCACCTGGCGTGCCCACCAGCCCCAGAAGCCGCGGTCGGGCGCCTTCGGCGACGGACGGAGGAACGAGGGTAGCCGCAGCGAGTCGAGCCGCTTTCCGACGATTGCGAGGACTGCCGGCAGGAGCGTGATCGACGCCAGAACCGCAGTCACGACCGCGAACGCCGCGGCGTATCCGAGCGAGGTGACGAGTGGAATCCCTGCGACGATCAGGGAGACCAATGCGATCACGACGGTGGTGCCGGCGAAGACGATCGCGGTTCCAGTGGTCGCGACCGCGGTCGCGATCGACTCATCGAGAGGCGCGCCGGCTCGACGCTGGGCCCGATGCCGGCTGACGAGGAAGAGGGCATAGTCGATGCCCACCCCGAGACCGATCATCGTGGCGAGCGTCGGCGCGATCGTCGGCACGGTGACGAGGTGACCCAGGAGGCCGATCAAGGACAGGCCGACGAGCAGGCCGACGACTGCGGAGACGATCGGCAGGCCCATCGCGACGAGCGTCCCGAAGGTGAACGCGAGGATGATCATCGCCGCGGCGAGGCCGACGACCTCGCTGCTCTCCGTCGTCGGCTCCGAGAGCTCGCTCCCGATCGGTCCCCCGACGGCGACATCCATCCCCGCCGTCTGAGCCGGCTCCGTTGCGTCGAGAACCTCCTGCGCGAGGTCGTCGGTCAGCTCGTCCCCGCCGACGTCGAGCAGCACAGGGATGAACGCGGTCCGCTTGTCCTTGCTGATCTGTGCGGCACCTTGCTGGCTGAACGGGTCAGTCGCACGCGAAACGTGCGGAACGGCAGTGATCGCCTTGTGCGAGGCCTCGATTGCCTGCTTCGCCTTCGAGTCCGTGACCTGACCCGTCTCGACACGGAAGACGACCGGGCTGCTGCCGTTTTGCTGCGGCGGGAAGCGTTCAGCGAGCAGGTCGGTTGCCGCCTGACTGTCGGTGCCGGGAAGGCGGAGGTTGTCGCTCGTATTGCCCCCGAAGGATCGGACGGCCAGGACGACCGCTACGGCGGCGAGGGTCCAGGCGCCGACGACGATCCACCTTCGGCGGACCACGAGCGTGCCGAGCCCAAGCAGGAAACGCGCCATCGAGATCGCGACCCTTTCCTCGCGCTCAGCCGAGTGTATTCCGCCGCGCCAAAATGACCCTCGTGGCGAACGCAACCGCGCACGGATGGATCGCACTCAGCGGGGGACGCTGGGAGGAAGCGCAAGCGTCCTCGCGGAGGATTGGACCTTCGGCGTTCAACGAGGGGGTCTAGCCGATGAATGCAGCCGTCATCACGATCTTCGTGATCGCGATCATCATCGTCGCCGTTCTGGCGCTCCGAGCATTCGGAAACGCTCGGAAGAGCTGATCAGCCGGCGGCCTCGCTCTGGCGCACCCAGAGCGTGACGAGCCGCGCGACCAGCGTGACCAGGAAGATCTGGCCGACGAGCGCCTCGACCACGGTCAGCGCCTGCGGAAGGCCGACCGCGGGCGAGAGGTCGCCGAAGCCGAGCGTCGTCAGCGCGACGTAGCTGAAGTAGAGGTATTCGGACTGCTCGTGCGGGCCGGGCTGCGCGAAGAACGGCTCGTCGCGGAACTCATGCACGGCCAGGTAGAGGAACGCGAACAGCAGGCCGATGAGGACGTACGCGCAAAGAGCTCCAAGGACCGTCTCACGCGTGATCCGGCGATGGTGGAGGACGCGGTAGACGGTTACGGGCAGCGTCGCCGTCACGAGCAGCACGGCGGGCAGCAGGTACGTCAATCCGAGGAGCCCCGCCGAGTTGACGAACAGCACGATCGGCGCCAGCGCGACGCAGGCCGCGATCGTGATCGCGTGCCGACGGGTGATCTTGTGACCAGTATCCGGGTCGCTGATCGCGACGATGAGGGCGACGGCGGCGAGCAGCGTGCTTCCGATCGCACCCCACCGCGGATCGTCAACGAGCTCCAGGAGGAAGAAGTTGGCCAGCAGCAGGACGAGCAGGGTGGCGTAGCTGTCGAGGATGCGGACGAGATCGGCGCGGAGCTCCACGTGAGCGTGGACGATATGGCCTCGGCCGTCTAAGGTCTCCGACGTGCTCCGGCTCCTCGCCGCGCTGGTCACGCTGTTGGTCGCCGCCTCCGCCGCGGCGCTCGCGCCCGCTGCTTCGAGCAAGCACAAAGGCGGGCCGACGCTCGAGTTCCGCGGCCAGGTCATCTTCCCGACCGGAACGACGTTCCAGAGCACGAACGTCGGCGGGCTCTCGTCGATCGCCTACGCCGGTGGCAAGACCTTCTACGTCATCTCCGACGACCAGACAAACGCGCGCTTCTACTCCCTCCGGGCCGACATCGCCGACGGACAGCTGAGCGCCGGCGACATCACTTTCGAGTCGGTCACGATCCTGAAGCAACCCGACGGGACGCCCTACCCACCCGCGAGCCTCGACCCCGAGGGCTTCGCGCTCACGAAGCACGCCAGGCGGGCGATCGTCACGACCGAAGGCTTCGCGACGCCGACTCGACAGGTCGCGCCGTGGATCCGGCTCTACCGCCTCAACGGCTCCTACGTTCGTGACCTGCCGGTCCCGGCGGAGTTCGCACCGAATGCGACCCTCACGCAGGGCGTCCGGAACAACCTCGGCTTCGAAAGCGCCGCCACACGCGGAAAGCACCTCTTCACCGGCATCGAGAACGCGCTCGTCCAGGACGGCCCGCCCGCGACACTCACGAATGGAAGCCCGGCGCGGCTGCTCCGCTACGACGTCAAGCGCAACCGCCTCGAGCGGCAGTGGACATACCTGACCGACGCGATCGCCGAACCTCCCGTTCCGCCCACGCAGTTCGCGGTCAACGGTCTCGTCGAGCTGCTGCCGCTGAGCTCGAAGTCGTTGCTCTCGATGGAGCGATCGTTCTCCGTCGGCGCCCCGGACACCGGGAACACGATCAAGCTCTACCGCGTGGAGCTGCGCAGGGACGGCTCAACCACGAAGACGCTGCTCCTCGACCTGGACACACTCGGGATCCCGCTCGACAACGTCGAGGGGATGGCATTCGGGCCGAAGCTGCGCGGCGGCAAGCGAACGCTGCTCCTCGTCAGCGACAACAACTTCGCGGCGGCGCAGTTCACGCAGTTCCTGCTGTTCGCGGTCTCAGACCGCGACGAAGACGACGACGACTAGGGCGAAGCGCCTAGGAGGACACCTAGGTCCTCCTGCCCCCGGCCTGCCCTAGGTCCAGGGCTTCTTCCGAAGCGTCGGCCTGCTCTCGAGCCCCACCATCGATGGACAGGACGGGCAGCCGTCCGACCCCAAATCAAGGAGGAGCGAGTTGCAGTCCCCACTCGAAACCACGAACAGCAGGAGGCGCGCCGGCGATGGTCGACGCGGAGTGATCGCCCTGGTGGCGACACTCCTCGTGTTCGTCGCCGCGTTCGCGTTCTCCACGAGCTCGGCCTACGGCGCGGCTCAGCCGTCCAGGAAGGCCGCGAAGAAGCCGAAGCACCAGAAGCCGAAGGTCAGGGCCTTCGTCTTCCGCGGTCAGCTCAACGTCATCGGCACGAATGCGTACGACAGGATCACGCTCAGGCTGAAGCCCGGCAACCCGTCGCGGCTTCAGGTCGATACGAACAGAAAGCGCTACGTCGAGTACAGCTTCCGGCGCTCGCGCTTCAACCGGATCGTCGTCCTCGGGCTCCGGGGAAACGACGCGCTCTCGATCGACGAGAGCTACGGCGTCTTCACGGATAGCGAGGCCACGTACCTGTTCGGAAACTCCGGGCGGGACCTGGCCTTGGTGAAGGGCCTGAACGCCGGCGAGTCCGTCGACTTCGCTGCCGACGGCCCGCGGCTCAGGTTCACGCGCAACGGCAACCGCGTCAGGATCGCCGGCGTCGAGCGGTTCGATCTCCCGGCTCGCGGCGGAGCCGACAACATCGTCGTCAACAACCTCTCGGGAGCCGGTCTCGACCGGCTGAACCTCGACCTGGGTCAGGGCGACAGCGACGTCGTCAACCTGAAGGGCTCGTCGGCCGCAAACGAGCTCCGGATCAGTAAGGCGATCGAGATCAGCGGCATGGGCGCGCTCGTCAACGTCTTCCGCGCAGAAGCCGCGAGGGACAAGCTGAACGTCGACCCAGGCGCGGGCAGCGACCGCGTCGATGGTCGAGGGCTACGGCCGGCAACGACACGATGAGTGTCGCGCCGGCGGCGGTTGCCGGGCACATCGCCGTGTCCGGCGGGCCGGCGGGCGTGCCGATCGACCTCGTCAACGCGGAAGCGCTGGCGATCGAGGCCCTGGCCGGCAACGACACGCTCAACGGCGCCGTCGGTCTCGCCGCTCTGACACAGCTGACGATGGACGGCGGATCGGGCAACGACACGATCAACGGCGGCGACGGCAACGACACGCTGCGCGGCGGGAGCGAGAACGACTCGATCGACGGCAACCGCGGGGACGACAGCGGTTTCCTCGGCGCCGGCGACGATTCGTTCACGTGGGATCCCGGCGACGGCAGCGACCGAGTGGAAGGCGAGCTGGGCACCGACACGATGGTGTTCAACGGCGCAGGAGTGGCCGAGAACTTCGACTTCTCCGCCAACGGCCCGCGGCTCCGCTTCTTCCGTAACGTCGCCAACATCACCATGGACGTGGACGACACCGAGCGCGTCGACCTTCGGGCGCTCGGCGGCATCGACAACACGGTCGTCAACGACCTGTCCGCGACCGACGTCAGGAACATCGAGCTCGACCTCGAGACGGCGATCGGCGGCGGCGCCGGCGACGGTGCGGTCGACACGACCACGATCAACGGGACGGCCGGAAACGACTCGATCCTCATCGCTCCGAACGCGGGTGCGGTCGACGTGACCGGACTGGCGGCGGCCGTGAAGATCGAGCACTCGGAGGCCGCGAACGACGTCCTCAACGTCAACGCTCTCGGCGGCAACGACACGATCAACGGCAGCGTCGGGCTCGCCGCACTGATCAAGGTCGTGGTCGACGGAGGCTCCGGAAACGACACGATCAACGGCGGCGACGGAGCCGAGACCCTGCTCGGCGGTGACGGGAACGACGCGATCGACGGCAACCAGGGCAACGACACCGGTTTCCTCGGCGCCGACAACGACTCGTTCCGCTGGGATCCGGGCGACGGCAGCGACGTCGTCGAGGGCCAGACTGGCATCGACACGATGGTCTTCAACGGCGCCGCTGGAGCGGAGAACTTCGACTTCTCCGCCAACGGCTCGCGACTCCGGTTCTTCCGCAACCTCGGGAACATCACGATGGACGTGGACGACACGGAGCAGGTCGACCTCAGGACGCTCGGCGGCGCGGACAACACCGTCGTCAACGACCTGAGCGGTACCGACGTGACGAAGGCCAACATCGACCTGGCCGGCGCTCTCGGCGGCGTGACCGGCGACGGCGCGGCCGACACGATCACGATGAACGGCACGGCCGGCGTCGACAACGTCGCGGTGGCGGCCAACGCAGGTGTCGTCGACGTGACCGGGCTGCACACGGCCGTCGGAATCAGCCACTCCGAGGCCGCGAACGACCAGCTCAGGATCAACACGCTGGCCGGCAACGACGACGTGGTCGTCGGGGGCGGCGTGGCGGGGCTGATCCAGCCGATCGTCGACCTCGGCACGGACGAGTAGCACCACGGTTCCCTTGCCAGCGACGGGGCTCCTTCGGGAGCCCCGTCGCATGTCTAGACCGCGGGCGTCGCTTCTTGCTCGATCGCCTCGCGCGCGAAGCGGCTGATCAGCTCGGCGCGCGAGTGCATGTCCAGCTTCCGGTAGACGCGTCCGAGGTGGAACTCGATCGTCTTGTGCGAGAGGAAGAGCGCGGCGCCGACCTCACGGTTCGTCATCCCGCGGGCGACGTGGAAGGCGATTTGCAGCTCCTGGGGCGTGAGCTCCTCTTCCTCCCAGGAGCGCCGGCGGCGAAGCGTCTCCCCGCTCGCGCGAAGCTCGGCGCGTGCCCGCTCGACCCAGGCGTCCGCGCCCTGATGCTCGAAGATCTCGAGCGCGGCGCGGAGCGGCTCGCGGGCGTCCTGCTTGCGGCCGGCGCGGCGGAGTCGCTCGCCGAACGCCAGCCGGGTTCGCGCGAGCGACCAGAGATCGTCGGAGCGCTCGTGGCACGCGAAGACCTCCTCGAACGCCTGCTCGACATCGTCGTCCGCCGCAAGCAGCGCCCGTGCGCGTGCCGCGGTCGCTCGGCCAACGGGGCTCTGCGGCTCGAATGACGCCTCGTGGTCGGCGAGCGCGGCCTGTGCCTCCTCCTCGTTCCCCGCCCGGGCGTGAAGCTCGGCCAGCTCGGCATGCGCGACGATGCCGCGGGAGTGGATCCCGAAGCCGTCGAGGCTCTTGGCGACCTCGGTCAGCTCCCGAATCGCGTCGTCGGGACGCGACAGCCCGATGGCGAGCAGACCAAGCGAGTGTCCGAGCCACATCCGGTAGCCGACGAGCCCCGTCTCGTCGAGCGGGCCACGCACCTCGTCCACGTAGGCGAGGCACTCCTTCTCCGAGCCACGGCGTGCGGTGATCGCGGCGAGGACGAGCAGCGATTGCAGCCTCGGCATCTCGAGGCCCAGCTCGCGCGCCAGGCCGAGTCCTTCCGACGCCGCGGCAATGCCCTCGCTGAGGAGTCCGGCGCGCGCCGCATGCCAGGCCTGCTGGTAGAGCAGGTACGGGAGGAGGCCGATCGCACCGTCGCTGCGGGCCAATCCGACATCGCCGGAGGCACGGCGGTAGGCGTCTCGCGAATGGTCGAGCCACTCGAGGGCACCCGAGATCCTCATCAGGCCGAGCGGATCGAGATCGGCGCAGGCCGCGGACGCGACCGTCTGCTCGAGCAGCGGCATGCCCTCGTCGGAGCGGCCGACGTAGCAGAGGACCCAGCCGCGGGTCAGCGTCACGAGGTCGCGAAGGGCGGGGTCTGTGAGCCCAGCAGACAGCGCCTCGGCCCGTTCAGCCGCCGCGAGCATCCGAGCGGCGTCGGCGACTCCAAGCTGCGCGCTGCAGGCCTCGGTGCAGATCTCCGCGGCGAGAGCCGGGTCGACGTCCTCCAACAGCCGCGCCGCTTCGAGGAGCACCTCGCCGGCCTGCCTTGGGCGCCCCGCCAGGTACTCGATCCGCCCTTGCAGCCGGAGCGCGGCAGCCCGCAGTCGGCGATCCTCCTGCTGGAGCGGCTCGGCGAGCAGCGCCAGCGCGGCCTCGGCTCGCCCCGCGCTGAGGGCTGCATCTGCGGCCGCGTAGAGCCGGTGCGGCCTCGCGTCCTCGTCGGCCGTCAGGTTCGCAGCCCGCTCCAGTGCGGCGGCCGCGGCTGCGTAGCCGGACCGTTTCCGCGCGTGCCGCGCAGCCGCTTCGAGCGCAACGGCGGCTTCCTCGTCCACGCCGATCGCGGCGCAGGCAAGGTGCCAGGCCAGGCGCTCGACGTCGTCGCTTTCGCGCAGGGCATCGGCAAGCGCACGATGCGCCTCTCTGCGCTCGGACGGCGCAGTGCTGTGGAAGATCGCGGATCGCATGAGCGGGTGGCGGAAGCGCAGGCCGCCGTCGCCGATCGAGAGCAGACCAGCGTCCTCGGCCGGCTCGAGGGCACCGCGGTCGAGCTCGAGCGACTCGAGCGCGGCAGCGATCGTCTCTACATCGTCCGAGATGGACACCGCCGCGACGACCAACGCACGCCGCGAGTCGGGAGCCAGCGCCTCGGCCCGCCAAGCGAGCGCACGTTCGAGGGTCGGGCCGGCCGGAACCGGATCCGGCAACGGCTCACGACCGGCGAGCTGGTCCGCGGAGAGCGAGCTCCCGAGCTCGACGAGCGCCAATGGGTTGCCGTCGGTTGCTTCGAAGAGCAGGCGCGCGACCTCAGGCGCAACGACGCGTCCGTCGTCGCCGGTCAGCAGCGCCGCGGCGTCCTCCGGGCCGAGGGTCCCAAGCTCGAGCTGCTCCAGGGCCGGCGCGTCGAAGGGTCGATTGCCGTCGTCGCGCACTGCCAGGAGCATCGCGACTGAGTCAGCGACTAGCCGCTTCGCCGAGAACAGCAGCGCGTCGTCGGTCGCAAGGTCCAGCCAGTGGGCGTCGTCCACGAGAATCAGCAGCGGGTTCGCCTCTGCGGCTGCGGCGATCAGGCTGAGCGTCGCGGCGCAGATCGTGAACCGGTCATGCGGCTTCGCCTCGCCGAGCCCGAGCGCGCTCCGCAGCGCCTCGGCCTGCTGCGGCGGAATCTCAGGGAGATGGTCGAGCAGCGGCCGCAGCAGCTCGAGCAGCCCGGAGAACTCCAGCTCGGCCTCGTACTCGACGCCCATTGCGCGGACGACCGTCATTCCCTCCGCTCGCCCGGCTGCATAGTCGAGCAGAGCCGTCTTCCCGACCCCTGTCTCACCACGAAGGACAAGCACGCCGCTGCGCCCTTGCCGCGCGCGGTCGAGCAGCTCGTCGATGCGCGCGCAGTCGGATTCCCGACCCACCAGCACGGCATCACGGTAGTGGCTACGGCCTACTGCGCGAAGGTTTTCCCCAACTGTGGACAGCCGTCCACAGCCCCACCGGCTCAGCCGGCGCTTCGGAACACAGCCAGCGGCAGCAGCGCACTCACGATGTACTGGCCGGCGTCGACGATCTCCGAGATCTTCAGGTCGACGCAGAGGCTCGAGAGCACGTAGGCGTCCTCCCGGCTCAGGTCGTAGCTCTCGGAGAGGTGGTCGATCATCGCTCGCACCGCCTCCTGCGCAGCCACGTAGAGGTCCGGGCCCACACCGGTCGTCCCGTAGAAGCCTCCGCTGTCGACCTGCGGCGTCAGCGGCCCCGGCGCGGTCTGGTACTGCGGCCCCGGAATCGAGCGGTCGTCGTGCAGCGTGAAGCGCAGGGCGCCGTACATGGGCGACTCGATGCCGGTGACGCAGACCTCGCCGTCGCCTTGCGCCGCGTGGGCATCGCCGCAGCTGAAGAGCGCTCCGTCGACCTGCACCGGCAGGTAGAGCGTCGTCCCGCGAACGAGCTGCCTGGTGTCCATGTTGCCGCCGAAGTTCCCCGGCGGCATGACCGCCTGCTTACTCGCCTCCGCGGGGCAGACACCCATCGTGCCCAGGAACGGCGCGATCGGGATCGCGATGTCGTCACGGAGGTAGGTGACGTCGCCGGTCGTCAGGTCGAAGACCCGCAGGTACGGATCCGGAAAGTCGTCCGGCAGGAGCCCGAGCCCGGTGAGGATCGCCGTCCAGCCCCAGCCGAGCGGGTGGAGATCGAGGATCTCGACTGCGAGCGTGTGCCCCGGCTCTGCGCCCTCGACGGCGATCGGCCCGGCGAGCGGATAGACGCGGTCCCAGTCGATGTCGAGGTCGGCGGCGGTCGAGTCCGGCGAGATCTGGTTGTCGCTGACGTCGCGGGTCTGCACAACGACCGTGTCGCCGCTCGCCACGGTCAGCACCGGGTCGTGGTCGACGTCCCAGGTGAAGTGCACCTGATCAGGAGGGAAGTGGTGGGTTCGCCCCTGCACGCCGGCCGTCGGGAGCACGCCGGTCTTCGCCATGGCTCTCCTCTCTCGCTGGTAGATCGAAGCTACACGAGCCGCAGCATCGCGGGGGTCATTTGCGGCTCGGGCGAAGCGCTCCGATCCAGGCTCGCGGGAGGCGGCGTCGCGCCGTCTCCAGGGCCTCCCTCAGCGCCTCCGCGGTCTCTGGGCCGTGGACACCCGTGCCATGGCCGCAGAGGACGTGCTGTGGCTTGTAGGGGCCGAGGATTCGGGGCGGTTTCAGCCGCAGCACGGGGTGGACCGCGAGCGGCTCGTCGCCGGCGCGAAAGTACGGCGCCGTGCCGAGCGCGTCGGCGCAAACGAGTGCCTGCCGGCGCGGCATCCAGACGGCGATCTCCTTCCAGAAGCGCGACGAGACGACCGTGACGACCTCGAGCCCGGACGCCGGGATCCCTTGCACCGGCACCACGTAGTGCGGAATGCCGAAGTGGGCCGCAACCTCGGCTGAGTCGCGCTTGTGGCGATCGAGCAGCTGGATGACACCGGCCGGCGTCCCCAGCTCCGGGATCCGCTCCAGTGCCGGCAACCAGGCAATCGGGTCGAAGATCCAGACACCATCGTCGTCGGCGAGCGCGTGTGAGGTGCGCTGCATCCGCTCGTCGACTTGCCAGCCGAAGCCACCGTCGATCTCGTCACAGAAGGCGAGCTCCGTGCCCGGCTCGTTCCGGGTCAAGTAGTGCTCGGTGTACGTCTCCCGCTCGGGGTGGAAGTGTCCGGCGACGGCCCGGGCGTATGGTCGCCCGACCCTCGTCGCGTATGCCGCGAACCCCTCCTCGCGAAGCGGCTCCCAGTCCTCGCGGTACGGGGCAACGAGGTGCGTCCTCGACACGTTCTTGGCCGAGAGCAAGAAGGCGAGGCCGACCCCGCTCGAGACCTCGAGCATGGAGCTGTCCTCCCGCGCCGACTGGATGCGGAGAGCCCGGTACACCCGCGCGAGCTCTTCAGGTGAGGGGAGCTCGGACGCCTCCCCACGGAGCTCCTCCAGTGACGTCTTCAGCTCCTCGACCTCGAGCGGGGGCAGGTCGATCAGTCGTGCGGTACGGCCCGCTGTCCCTTCGAGCACACCGAGCAGCTCGTCGACCGAGCCGACGTCCGCATCGCCGGCCACGACGCCGGCGGCCTTCAGCTCGTCCACGAGCGCCTGGAGGTACACGCGCGAGCCGTGGGTGACGTCGGCGGCCGCGGCGATGATCCAGAGCGGCGAGAACCCGAACGCGAGGATCGAACCGAGCTCGACCACGTTCCCCGCTCCTTTTCTGACAGCGAGCTCGCCCGCTTCCGGCGCCGTCGGCTCGGCGGTCGACGAGCCCTCGACGGCGCCGACCCCTTCCACGAGGATGCGGAGCAGGTTCTTCGCGCTGACCTCGTAGAGGCGCGAGCGTCGGATCAGGCGCGGCAGAAGCACCTGGGCCGTCTCGTGGACCGTGCCGCCGACGACGGCGCCCGCCGTCCGCACGATCCGCTCCGGGAGCGAGACGACGTAGCGGGCCAGCCGGTTCATTCGAGGAACCCAAGCAGCTCGCGATGGAGCGCGTCCGGGCTTTCCAGCATCGGGATGTGACCGCAGTCCGGCAGGATCACGAGACGGGCATCCGGGATCTGCTCGGCGAAGAGCGGGCCGAGCGCCGGCGAGAGGAGCGGGTCGTCGGCGCCCCAGACGACCAGCGTCGGCGCGCGCACGTTCGGCAGCGACGGCGTGACATCGACGCGCAGCAGGTCGAACGCGATACGCGTGAGGCGAACCGGGCCGACTCGAAGCGAGTCGCGGATCATCTGCGGCAGGCGCCGCGGCGCTCTGAGCACCTGGACGGCAAGTGGCCCGGCGTACGAGAGGCGCGATCTGGTCAGGAAGATCCCAGCAGGAGCGACGAGGACGAGGCGGCCGACGGCTTCCGGCGCCTGAGCCGCGGCCAGGACCGCGATCGTCCCACCCGACGAATGCCCGACGACGGTGGCGCCGCGAAGCTCATCGTCCTCGAGTTTCTCGGCGAGCCAGCGCGCCGACTCGTGGATCGCGAGCCGCGGCAGCCGCACGACCTGCGCGTCGTGCTTGGGTTCGAGCGCCGCCATCGTCGTCTCCCACCACGCCGTCGATGCGGTCAGGCCGTGAACGAGGACGACCTTCAACGAAACAGATCGCGCTCGGCCGGCATGACGAGGTCCCGGGCGGCGCCGTCGCCGCTCGGCCTGAGCCCTCGGACGATCGCGGCGGGAATCCCGGCGGTCTTCCCCATCACGAGCTCGGCGGCGCCGGCGATCTCGTCGGCGACGGCGATCGTCGTCGTCTTGAGCTCGTAGCCGGCCGCATCGCGAACGCCGCGCAGGTCATTCAGCGGCGCCATCCCGGCGACACCGATGGCCACGTCCGTCGTCCCCTGGCGGAACGGCCGCCCGAAGGAGTCGCTGACGATGACGGGCGCGCTCAGGCGCTCCGAGAGCCGTCGGGCGGAGGCGTCGGGATCGACGGGGAGCAGGACGGCCGTGTCCGAGCCGGGTGCGTTTGAGCGGTCGACTCCGGCCGAGGCGCAGACGAACCCGTGGCGGGTCTCGGCGATGACGAGCGGCGCCCGAACGCGGACGAGCCGCGCCGCCTCGCCGAGGATGACCTCGAGGTGGCGCGGGTCGTGGTCGGCGGCGAGCTCGCGCGCCTGGTCGGACGGCTCGACCTCCTCGAGGCTGACGACGCGCCCCTCGGCCTTGGAGACGACCTTCTGGGCGACGACCAGGACGTCACCGGCCTCCAGACCTCCCGCCCGCTCGATCGCCTCTCCGAGCAGCGCCGCGAGGTCGTCGCCCTCCCGCACCTCGGGCATCCCCTCGAGGGGGAGGACGCTGATCCCGCTCATTTCAGGCCGACGAGGCGGAGTCCGGCGTGCACCTTGTAGCGGCGGTTGACGTTGAGCAGCACGGCCGTCATCCCCTCGAGCGCACGTGCGTTCGCGAGCGGGCCGGCGTCGATCGCCCGTCCCCTGACCAAGCGTGCGGCGAGCTCGAGCGCGAGCTCCTTCGCGCGCTCGTCGTCGCCGCAGACGAGGACGTCCTCTTCGGGCGGGTTCTCCGCGGTCAGGTGGGCGGCCGCAAGCGACTGGAGTCCCGCCGCGACGGGCGCGTCGACGACGTCCTGGACGGCTTCGGCCAGCGAGCGCGACTCGCGGCCGGGCAGCACTCCGTTCTCGGTGAAGGTGAGGTCGCTGGCGACGCAGAGGAGCGGCGTCGTTCCCAGCACCGGCGCGAGCGTGCGGGCCGTCTCCAGCGCGGCGTTCGAGCGGACGGCGAGGATGACGAGGTCGGCTCCGGCGGCCGCATCCTCGTTCGCAGCGCCCTCGACGCCGATCACCGCGGCGATCTCCTTGGCGCGCGAGGCATCCCGCGAGCCGATCACGACCTCTCGTCCGAGCGCGTGGAGCCGCTCGGCCAGCGCGCGGCCGAAGGCGCCCGTGCCGCCCATGATCGCGATCCTCATCGAAGCGCGGCCGCAGCCTCCAGCGCGGTCTCGGCAACGCGGCGGCGTGCGGCGGCGTCGCTCATCAGCGTTCGCGTGACCAGCGGCCGCACGTCGAGCTCGACCTCCCCGTCACTCTCGTCGTAGACCAGAGCGTCGATCAGGCCCTTGTAACACTGTGTTACTTGGAACGGGCCCGTGCCGCCTTTGAACCGTTTCAGCATCCGGTCGGCGGGGCCCTTGACCGCACGCCCGCCGATCAAGGGACTGACGGCGACCGCCGGGACGCGCCGCTCGGCGATGGCCGCGCGAATCGGCTCGACGGCGAGGATCGGCCCGATGCTGACGAACGGGTTGCTCGGCGCGATCGCGATCAGATCTGCCTCCGTCAGGGCTTCGAGGACGCCAGGCGCAGGCCGAGCCGTCTCCGCGCCCTCGAAGCGGACGCCGAGCGCCTCGGGCTCGTGCCGCTCGCGCACGAACCACTCCTGGAAGCTGAGCTCCCCGCCCTCGACCTGGATCCAGGTGCGAAGCCGGTCGTCGGTCGCGGCGAGGATCCGGGCACGGATCCCCAGCGCGCGGGCGAAACGCTCCGTGATGGTCGAGAGCGGCTCGCCGCGGTCGAGCGCCTGGGCCCGGGCGAGATGGAGGCCGATGTCCCTGTCGCCGAGCTGGAACCAGGCATCGGCGCCGAGGTCGCGCGCGACGCTGAGCGCAGCCCAGGTTTCGCCGGCGCGTCCCCAGCCGCGTTCTTCGTCGGCAACGCCGCCCAGGGTGTAGAGGAGCGTGTCGACGTCCGGCGAGACGTGCAGGCCGAAGGCGTCGAGGTCGTCGCCGACGTTCGCGATCACCGTCACCCCGGCGGGATCGACGACGTCGAGCAGACCCTGGACGAACCGCGCGCCGCCGATTCCGCCGCTCAGGACGGCGACGTTCACCGGGCGAGCCGTTCGAGCTCGTCGACGGTGTCGACATCGCGCGCGAGCCCGGGCACGCCGAACTCGACCGCCTCGACGCCGAGCCCCTCGGCGTGGGCCAGGAAGCGGGCAGCGCTGCCGGGCCCGTAGAGCGGCGCGAAGAGGCCGGGCCGCGACAGAGCGAGTGCGTTCGTCGTCCCGTCCGGCGCCGGCGTGATCGCGATCCCGTCCTCAGGCATCGCTCCGAGGAGGGCGAGGAGGTCGCGCGGCTGTGCCTCTGGGAGGTCGGCGTTGACGACGAGCACCGGCCATTCCGGCGCGACTTCGAGCGCCGCCGCGACCGCGGCACCTTGTCCCTGGCCCGGGTCGTCCACGACCTCGATCCCGTGCTCGGCCGCCAGCGCGCGGGCGCAATCGGCGTCCGTCTCGGTGACGAGGATCGTCGGGCCGACGGCGACCGCCGCGTTGATCACGCTGGCGAGCATGCGGTGCGCAAGCTGGCCGCGCGCTTCCTCGTCGAGCGGTTCAAGGCGGCGTTTGGCAGACGCGGCGCGGAACGGCACGACGACGCTGGCCACGACCGAGAGACTATCGCCATGCCCGCGGCTCGCGAACCGAACAACGCCGACTACGCCGCCAAGCTCGACTCATTCGCCACGCTGCTCGAGCTGGCGGGCGCGAACAGCTACAGCGTCCGGGCGTACCGGCGCGCCGCGGAGCTTGTGCGCGAGTCGCCCGTCCCGGTCGGCGACCTCGTCCGCTCGGGGCGGGTCAGAGAGCTGCGCGGCGTCGGCCCGTCGATCGAGGCGCGCCTGCGCGAGCTGGTCGAGACCGGCGAGCTGCACGAGCTGCAGGAGCTCGAGGAGCGCATCTCGCCTGACCTCGTCGGCGTCGGCCGGATGCTCGGCCTGAGTGCGAAGCAATCAGTGGAGATCGGCGAGGCGCTGGGCGTACGGACGTTCGACGAGCTGCGGGCGGCGGCGGACGCTGGACGGCTCCAGGAGGTGCCGGGAATCGGTCCGAAGAAGGAGGCGCAGCTTCGCGCGGCGATTGCCCGCGGGGTCTCGGCTGGGCGACCGACCCGCGCGCTGCTCCTGAATCGCGGCCTGGCGCTGACGAGGGAGATCGCTCAGGCGATGGGCGGCGAGCCGGCCGGCGATGCACGCCGGTTCCGGGACCGCTGCGAGCACCTCGCCGTGGTCGTCAGCGGCCGAGGATGCCGCCGAGACGATCGGACGCTTCGGGCAGCTCCCGCAGATCGTCACGCTCGTCGAGGCAGAGGACCAGCGGGCCGTCGGCGTCACCGTTGACGGGGTCGCGGTCGAGCTCGTGGTCGCGACTTCTCGGGCGGCGGGGACCGCGCTCGTCCGCGCGACCGGGTCGGCGGAGTACGTCGAGGCGCTGGAACCGCTGCCGGAGGCTGCGGCCGAGCCGGAGGTGTACGAGCGGCTCGGGATCCCGTGGTGCCCGCCGGAGCTGCGAGAGCAGCCGTTCCGGGGCGAGCCTCCGCCGCTCGTCGAGCTCTCGGACCTCCGTGGGGACCTGCACTGCCACACGACCTGGTCGGACGGCCGTGGGACGGTCGAGGAGATGGGTCGGACGGCGCAGGAGCTCGGCTACGAGTACCTGGCGATCTGCGACCACACCGTCTCCGTCACGGTCGTTCCGGGCCTGACCGCAGACATGGTGCGGCAGCAAGGCGAGGAGATCGCCGCCGCCAACGAGGTGCTCGCGCCGTTCCGGATCCTGCGCGGGATCGAGTGCGACATCCGCGCCGACGGCGAGCTCGACCTCCCGGACGACGTGCTCGCCGAGCTCGACTGGGTGATGGCCAGCGTGCACGCCGGCCAGCGCGGGTCGAAGGAGCAGCTGACGGCGCGCACTCTGTCGGCGGTCTACAACCCGCACGTCTCGGCGATCAGCCATCCGACCGGCCGGCTGATCGACCGCCGCCCGCCGAACGCGGTCGACCTGGATCGCCTGTTCGAAGCCTGTCTCGAGACCGGCACCGCGCTGGAGACGAACGGTCTGCCGGACCGCCTCGACCTCAAGGACGAGCACATCCGCCGCGCGATCGAGGCCGGCATCCCGATCGTCGCCTCGACGGACGCCCATTCCACGCGAGGCCTCGGCAACATCCTCCTCGCTCTCGGCACCGCCCGGCGGGGGTGGGCGACGGCCGCGGACATCGTCAACACGCGCCCGCTGGATCAGATTCTCGCGTCGAAGAAGCCCGGCGTCCCACGGCGCTAGCAGCGCTTCGATTGGGGTCAGACCCCATCACGAAGGTGAGCTGTGGAAGAAACGCGACGGTTTCCGATCAGGGTCTGACCCCAGCGAATCGGCGCTGCGGCCCGACCCTGCAGCCGAACGCCGGACTACCGCCGGCCGGCCTAGCCGGGCTGCGAGCCCGGCCCCGACCTGATCCACTCGCGCAGGTCGTACCAGTGCGTCGCGCGGAGCGCTTCGCCGATCCGCTCGTCCGTGTGCTCGTGGTTGAACACGTTGTGCTCGAGGTCGGCGCAGATCTCGATTCCGTCGAGCGAGACGTCGCCGAAGCTCACAAGCGCCTCACCGGGAAGTTGGGCCTCGGCGACCAAGTAGTGCTTGAAATGCAGGTCGGGCGCCAGCTCGAGCAGGGCGGGCCAATCGGGACAGCTGCGCGCACTCATCGCGCCGCCGACGGTACCCGAACGGCTTGCCGCACCAGCGCCGCGAGCGCGCCGATGAACGCAGGATCGTCGTTCAGCGACTCGATCCGGTGGAGCTCGAGTCCGAGCGCCGCCGCCCGCTCACGTGCCTCGACGTCCAGGTCCCAGAGGATCTCCAGGTGGTCGGAGACGAAGCCGACCGGCGCGACCAGGACGCTTCGCACACCCCGCGACGCCAGCTTGTCGAGCTCCTCCAGGATGTCCGGCCCGAGCCACGGCTCCCCGGTCGCGCTCGCGCTCTGGAACGCGAACGACCAGCGCTCGAGGCTTGCTCGCTCCGCGATCAGCCGCGACGTCTCCAGGAGCTGATCACGATAGGGATCGCCCATCGCGAGGATCCGCTCGGGCAGCGAGTGCGCCGTGAAGACCACGTGCGCATCGGTTCCCCGGACGCGCTCGGCGAGGACGTCGAGGTACGGCCCATGGTCGTGCCAGCTCTCGACGAAGCGCAGCTCGGTGCCGGCGTCCAGCGCCGCCTCCAACCGCTCGCGATAGCCGGCGATGGACAGTGCCGAGAAGTGCGGCGCAAGCACGAGCCCAACGATCCGATCGGCTCCACCGTCCTGCGCTGCGCGAGCCGCCTCGGCGATCCGAGGCCGCGAGTGCTTCATCCCCACGTGCACCGGGAGGCCGAGCTCCAGCTCCAGCGCCGCCCGCTGCCGTTCTGTGATCTCCGCGAGCGGCGAGCTCCCGCCGATGCGCCGATAGCGCTCCGTCAGCTCCTCGACCGCCTTGTCCGAGACGGGCCGGCCCTCGCGGATGTCCTCGAGGTACGGACGGATGCCGCCGATCCCCTCGGGCGAGCCGTAGGCCATGAGAACGATCGCGGTGCTCACGCCGGCACGGCAGCGGTGCGCTCGTGCACGAGTGCACGAACCCGCCCGAGCACTGCCGGATCGGTCTCCGGCAAGACCCCGTGACCGAGATTGAAGATGTGCCCGGGTCGGCCGCCCGCCGCGCGTAGGACCGCGTCAGCCCCCGCCTCGACCCGCTCCCAGGGCCCGAGCAGCACCGCGGGATCGAGGTTCCCCTGAACGCCCCGGTCGTGGCCAACACGCGCCCACCCGTCATCCAGAGGCACGCGCCAGTCGAGGCCGATCACGTCGCCGCCCGCGGCCGCCATCGACTCGAGCAGGTGCGCCGTCCCGGTCCCGAAGTGGATCGTCGGCACGGCGAGCCCGCCGAGGATCCTCTCGGAGTACGGCGCGACGAACTCCTCGTAGTCCTCGACCGAGAGCGCACCGACCCAGCTGTCGAAGAGCTGGATCGCGTCCGCCCCCACCTCCACCTTCGCCCGGACGTAGCGGAGAAACGTCTCGCTGAGACGAGCCATCAGCTCGTGCCAGACCTCCGGCGAGCCGTACATGCACCGCTTCGTCTTCACGAAGTCACGCGTCGGCTTGCCCTCGATCAGGTAGCCGGCGACGGTGAACGGGCCGCCGCAGAACCCGATCAGCGCCTTCTCGGCCGGGAGCGCCTCGCGCACGAGCCGGACGGCCTCGAGCACGAACGGCACCGACTCCTCCGGCTCCGGGACCCGCAGCCGCCGCACGTCCTCGAGCGACTCGATCGGCCGCTCGACCACGGGCCCGATGCCCTCGACGAGCTCAACGCCGACGCCCATCCCGAGGACCGGGAGCATGATGTCGGCGAACATCACGGCCGCATCGACGCCGTGCGCCTCGACCGGCTCGAGCGTGACCTCGGCGCAGAGCTCCGGCTGCCGGCACACCTCGAAGAGCGAGAACCGCTTCCGGGTCTCCCGGTAGCCGGGCAGCGTTCGCCCAGCCTGCCGCATGAACCAGACCGGCGTGCGGTCGACCGGCTCGCGGCGCGCGGCCCGCACGAGCAGCGGCCGCACCCCCGTCGTGGAGGATGTAGTAGACACGGCGGGCCAGTCTAGGCACAAGACCATGCGCAATCTCCGAGTTGGAATCGACGTCTCGCCGCTCGAGCTGACCGGCGCCGGTACGGCGCGTTACCTCCGAAACCTGCTCGCCGCGCTCGAGCGCGAGCCGGGCCTCGAGCTGCGGCGCCACCGTTTCCCCGGGTCGTCCCGGGCGGCGAAGATCGCCCGCGACACGACCTGGTACCTCGGCGCGCTGCCGGTCGCCGCCCGCTCGGACGACGTGCTCCACGTCCCCGGCCATCGCGGGCCGCTGCTCTCCGCGGCGCCGCTCGTCGTCACGATCCACGACCTCGCCGTCCTCCGCCACCCGGAGGCGTTCAACCGCTGGACGCGGACGTACAGCCGCACCTTCCTCCCCCGCCTTGCCCGCTCGGCGACGCGCGTGATCGCCGTCTCGCAGTTCACGGCACGGGAGGCGGTCGAGCTGCTCGGGATCGACGAGGAGCGCGTGCACGTGATCCCCCACGGCGTCGAGGCGCCCTTCGAGCCCGAAGGCGAGGCAGCCGAAGGCGACTACGTCCTGGCGGTCGGCACGCTCGAGCCGCGCAAGAACCTGCCGCGGGTCGTCCTCGCCGCCGATCGCGCCGGCGTCGAGCTGCGGGTCGTCGGTGCGCCGGGCTGGGGAGAGGTCGGCGTCGAATCGGCCGGCTTCGTCTCCGACGACGAGCTCGCGCGTCTCTACCGGGGCGCGGCGTGCCTCGTCTACCCGTCGGTCTACGAAGGCTTCGGGCTCCCCGTCCTGGAGGCGATGGCCTGCGGGACGCCGGTCGTGACGAGCAGGAACACCGCACTGGCGGAGCTGGCTGGCGAGGCCGCAGTCCTCGTCGACCCGCTGGACGTCGAGGCGATCGCCGCGGGCATCGCGGAGGCAGCGCGGCGGCGAGAGGAGCTACGCGCCGCCGGGCTCGACCGCGCGCACTCCTTCACGTGGGAAGCGGCGGCGCACGCCACGGCCGAGACCTACCGCGAGGCGGCTGCTTGACATCAGTACATCGATAAAGTTGGTGCTATGATGCCTAGGATGCGGACGACGGTGACACTCGACCCAGACCTAGCCGCAAAGCTGCGGGCGCTCGCGAGTGAGCGTGGCGTTTCCTTCAAGGAAGCGCTGAACAGCACGCTGCGGCGCGGCTTGACGAGCGGCGGCGGGAGCTCCAAGCGCCGTTACCGGCTCGACTCACGCCGGCTGGGCCTACGCCCGGGGGTCGACCTCGAGCACGCACTCCGTCTCGCAGGTGAGCTCGAGGACGCGGAGACGATCCGCAAGCTCGAGCTCCGCAAGTGAAGCTTGTCGACGCCAACCTCCTGCTCTACGCGGTGGACGAGCGTTCGCCCCACCACGAGGTCGCGAAGCCGTGGCTGGAGGATGAGCTGTCCGGGTCGGAGACGTTCGCCTTCGCCTGGGCAGTCCTCCTTGCCTTCATCCGACTCGTCACGAATCCGCGCGTGTTCGAGCAGCCATTGAGCGGCGACGAAGCGCTCGATCTCGTCGACTCCTGGCTTGAACAGCCGAACGCGACCGTTCTCCATCCAACCGATCGCCACAGCCAGCTGCTCCGCGAGCTGCTGGCGCCGTTCGGAACGGCGGGAAACCTTACGAGCGACGCGCATCTCGCCGCGCTGGCGATCGAACATGGGGCAGAAATCTGCTCAGGCGACGCCGACTTCGGCCGCTTTCCCGGCGTCCAGTGGACGAACCCGCTCACGTAATCGACGTCCTGCTCGACGCCGACGTCCTCGGCCGTCGGCGGACCGGTGACGAAACCTACGTCGAGAACCTCCTCCGGGAGCTGCCCGCGGCCGCGCCCGACCTTCATTTCGCGGCGGTAACTCGGAACCCCGATCGGATTCCGGCCGGCATCGAGGCGCTCGAGCTCCCCGCCCGTTCGCAGGAGCTCCGGATGGCCTGGAGGCTGCCGCGGCTGCTGCGCCGCATCCGCCCCCGGCTCGGCCACTACCAGCACTCCCTGCCCCTTCGTCCCGTCGGTCGCACCGTGCTGACCGTCCATGACCTCTCGTTCGAGCGCGAGCCCGCCCTGATGCCGCGTCGAGACCGCCTGGTCTTCAAGACGGTCGTCCCTCGCTCGGCTCGCCGCGCCGACCGCATCATCGCCGTCTCCGACCGAACGCGGGACGACCTGATGGAGCTCTACGACATTCCGAAAGCGAAGATCGCCGTCATTCCGCACGGCGTCGATCCCGCCTTCACGCCGGTAGCTGACAAACACCAGGGCTACTTGCTCTTCGTCGGCGCTGTGCAGCGGCGCAAGGATCCGCGCGCGGCGCTGGAGGCCGCACATGAGCTGCGGATGCCGCTGGTCGTCGTCGGGCCGGAGAAGGAGGCCGCGCTGGCCCGCGAGCTCCGCCGCCTCGGCGCCGACCTCCGCGGCTACGTCGAGAAGGACGAGCTCGCCGCGCTCTACCGCGGCGCGGCCTGCCTCGTCGTCCCCTCGCGCTACGAGGGCTTCGGGCTGCCGGTGCTCGAGGCGATGGCGAGCGGGACGCCGGTCGTGGTCGCCCCCGACCCTGCTCTCGTCGAGGTCGCGGGCGACGCGGCGGTCTACGCCGACCAGAGCGACCTCTCCGGCGCGATCCTCCATGCCCTCGACCGGCGGGCCGAGCTCCGCGCAGCCGGCCTCCAGCGGGCCACGCTGTTCAGCTGGGCCGAGGCGGCGCGCCGGACCGTCGAGGTCTACCGGGAGCTCCTGTGAGCGTCGCCGGCGTCGTCGTCGTACACGAGCCGGGCGCGGAGCTCGAACGCTGCCTCGCCGCGCTGCGGCCGCAGGTGGACGAGCTGGTCGTCGTCGCGAACCTCCCCGGGACGACCGCAGAGGGTGCACAGCTGATCGAGAACGAGCGGCCGGCGGGCTACGCCGCGAACGCAAACCGCGGCATCGCGGAGACGACCGCGCCGTTCGTCGTCGTCTGCAACCCGGACACCGAGGCGGCGCCGGACGCAGTCCGAATCCTCCGCGAATTCGCAGAGGCGCACCCGCGCGCCGGCATCCTCGGCCCGGAGCTGCGCCACGCCGGCGGCGACCTGAACCCGTCGCGTCGACGATTCCCGACGGTGAGCGGGACGATCGTCAGGCGGACGCCCCTGCGGCGCGTCCTCGGCGACACCCAGCGCGCCCACTACGGCCTCGACGACATCCCGAGCGAACCGGTCGAGGCCGACTGGCTGCTCGGCGCCTTCCTCCTCCTACGCCGCCAGATGCTCGACGAGCTCGGCGGCTTCGACGAGGGCTTCCGCCTCTACGGCGAGGACATCGACCTCGCCTACCGAGCAGCAAAGGCGGGCTGGGAGCGCTGGTACGTCCCGGAGGCGAAGGCGATCCACGCCCACCAGGCCGTCACCGACCGCAAGCTCCTCACGCGCGAAACGCTGTGGCACTGGCGAGGGATCGCCCGCTTCGTCAGGAAGCATCCGGAGCGCCTGAAGGCGCTCTAACTGCTTCTCGTGGCGGCGGGCAAGCCGACTTCAGTCCGTGTCAGGGCTCTCAGGCCGGTGTTGGAACGGTGTCGTGCTTGACGCGGCTGAAACAGGCCTCGTGGCACGCATACTCCGCCTCGCGCGGCGGGTTCGACACATGCACGCGGTATGCGTCCTCGGCGTTGGGCTCGATCCATTCGCCGCACACCAGGCATGGGCCCCCTCGGGACACGACACGCTGCTCTTCCCGGTCCGGTATTTCGGCTCGGTTGGGATCGTGCATGACCTCCGTGACAGCCATGACTACGGGCGGAACGCGGATAGGACGTCGAAGACCTGCACAGCCGAGCCAGATTCAGCGATGGCGATCCTCATATCGTAGGGGCGGAGCCGGGCAATGCACGCACCGCCCGGCCCCAGTCCCGTTGATTACTTGAACGTCCGCACCACGTGGTCCGCGGTGCGCCAGGCCGTCGCCTGGATCGTCTGTGTCGGATTCCGCCCTGCCGAGCTCGGGAAGACCGAGCCGCCGATGATGCCCAGGTTCGGCACCTCGTGGGACATGCCCCAGCGGTCGACGACGTTGATGGCGGGGTCGTCGCCCATCCGAGTCCCGCCGTATGCGTGCGTGCTCAGCGAGCGGGCACCCGGCGCTGCCGTCCAAACCTCCGCGGCACCGGCGGCCTTCAGCCACTCGACCATCTTCGCCTGGATGTAGTCGGAGACCCGCCGCTCGTTGTCGTGGAAGTCGTTCGTGATCCGGATCACGGGGCGGCCAATCGGGTCCGTCACCGATGGGTCGAGGTCGAGGTAGTTGTCCTCGTACGAGAGCACCTCGAGCTGGGCTCCAACGCCTGCCACCGAGTCGGCGTTCTTTGCGAGCCACGCCTTCCACTGGGAGCCCCAGCGCGGAACGCTCGGCGGGACGGAGTTTGCGGTCCCGATCGGCTTGGCCTCCATCGTCGCGCTAGCCATTCCGCCGCCGATGAAGCCGAGCCCGGTGTGGTCGAAGTTGTCGGCGTCCAGATCGTCGAACGCCGCGTACTGCCCGAGCGTGCCGCTGTAGCGGTTCAACCGCTTTCCGGGAAACCAGCCAGTCGCGCCCGCCGACCCCAGGCCGTGAGCGATGTAGTGCTTACCGACCTGGCCGTGGTTGTTCGAGAGGCCGTTGGGGAATGCGCTGGACCTCGACAGGAGCAAGAGGCGAACGTTTCCGTAGGTGTATGCGGCGAGTAGCACCACCTTCGCGGGCTGGAAGTACTCTCGCCTTCCCTTCAGGTAGAGGACACCCGATGCACGGCCCTCGTTATCGACTTCGACGGTGAGAGCGTCCGCCTTCGTGACGATCTTCAGGTTCTTGGTCTTCTCCGCGAGTGGGATGTAGTCGACGTTTGTCTGCACCTTCGCGTTCGTGTAACAACCGGTCCAGCCGCAGAATCCGCAGTACGTGCAGCCGGACTTGCCGCGGTAGGCCTTCGACCGGATCCCGGCGGGACCTGGATAGGGATGCCAGCCCGCCGACTTCGCCCCAGCCGCCATCATGTTGGTGAAGCCGGAGCTGCGCAGAGGCGGAAGCGGATACTTGCGGCGGCGCGGCCCTTCGAAGACGTTCCCTCGGGGATCGATCGTTCCTTGGAGGTTCCCGTGCTGGCCCGAGACTCCCGCGAAGTACTCGTGCTTGTCGTAGTACGGCTCGAGCTCTTCGTAGTCGAACGGCCAGTCGATCGACGTCGAGTCCTTCGGGATCGCGTTCGGGCCGTAGCGCTTGATCGACTCCGACACGGTATTGAAGTTCCACGGCAGGAAGCGCCAGCTCTGCGTCATCCAGTGGATCGACGTCCCACCGACGGCGTTCATCATCGGCCCGACAGCACCGAGCGGACGGGTCGCGGCGACGCGCGCGTTCGGTCTCGTCGTGGGCACCTCTTGATTGGCCTTGTACCGGCCCCACGAGTCGCGGATGTCGTTCATGACCTCGTCGAACGGGTAGTCCTTGACGGTCGCACGCGGCCCCGCCTCGAGGGCTACAACCTTCATGCCCGCGTTCGCGAGCGGCCAGACGGCGGTGCCGCCGGCGGCACCGGTGCCGATCACGACGACGTCGACCGGCTTCAGCATCTCGGGCATCTCAGTTCCTCCTCCCCGCGTTCTTGAAGAGCGGGATTGAGTAGGCCGACTTGAGGCTCGACTTCGGTGTGACGTTGATCCGCTGGTCGCGTGCGCTGATCACGAGCCGCGGGCCCGGGAACCGCACGAGCTTCCAACCTACGAAGTTCACGTTCCCGCCGTGCTTCGGGTCGCCGAACATGCCCTGGACCGCATGCGTCCGGAACATCTCGAACACCGCCTTGCCGTTAGGAACGAAGGCCGAGGGCGTTGCCCGATTGAGGTCCATGTCGGTCAGCACGGCGTCCTGCTTGTCGGCAGGGAGAGCGGCGAACGAGGCGCCGTGCTTGGCCCGCGCGTACGAGTCGAGCGCGAGAAGAGCGGCCGTGTAGGCGGGCCTGAATGCCCTCAGATCGCCGGCCAGCGCCCGGTCGATGTAGCGCGCGACCTTTGCCTCCCGGGCGCCGGGGCCCGTCGAGTCCGAGGGGATCAAGCGCTCGCAGACGGCCGCAATGGTCTGGGCCTCCCTGGGAGAGAGGGCCCTGATCTGCCGCATTTCGGCAAGCTCCCCTTCGGCGCGAGCGTCGTCCGGCGCCAGTACCGCCGGAACGGCGGCAGCTGCACCAAACGCGCCCGCCCGCTTGAGGAGCTCGTTGCGCGAAAGAGGTGTTGAGGGTGCCTTTTCCTCCCCTGAGCAGTCCATTCGTCCTCCAATCGGAACGAGGTGTAAAGGGGGCGCAACAACTGTAAAGCAGGTATGAGGGTCATGCAATACTTCGAACGTCCGTCCAACAAATTGAAGGGGTGATGTATGGGCCGGCGGTTGTTCATCCTTGGGATACTCGCGGCGGGCGCACTCGCCACCGGGCTTGTCGGAATCGCGGCTCTCGCCCCCGATGCATCCGGCACAACCAGCGCGAAGTACACCGTCACCGCGAGGGACTTCAGGTTCGTGATCGTTCCGGCGCGGCTCAGGGCGGGGACTCACACGTTCACCGTCGTCAATCGCGGCCAGGCTACTCACGACTTCAAAATCGGTACGAAGAAGACCCGACTCCTGAACCCGGGCCAGCGCCAGACGATCAAAGTGACGCTCAAGAAGGGGCGCCGCTACACAGTGATCTGCACAGTTCCGGGCCACGTGGCACTCGGGATGAAGAAGACGTTGGTCGCGCGGTGAGCGAGGAACAGACCGAGGACGAGCTGACGACGGCGTCGACCGCCGATCCCGAAGCTCCTCACGCCGAGCCCGACGCCGAGGAGGTCCCCGAGCGCGTCCCGGACGACTGGCTCGACCCGAAGCCCTTCGATCCAGCAGGTCGCTAGAACGACGCACCCTTAGGGCTCACTTCCCGTCGGCTGATGCTCTAGGCCGTCCGGCGCCGGCTGGCGGAAGTGCGGCTTACAGGGTCGGCGGGGTGATGACGGCGAGCACGATTGCCGTGCTCTTCCCCGGGTTCCTGTACGAGTGCCGCCGGTTGGCCCGAAAGTGCACGTTGTCGTCCTTCCGCAGGATGATCGGGTCATGACCGTCGATCTCTGCCTGGATCGAGCCCTTCAGCACGTGCACGAACTCCTCGCCGTCGTGCTCTGTGTACTCGGCCAGCCCTCCACCCGGCTCAAAGGTCACGACGATGGGCATCATCGTCCGTCTGCTTGTGTCCGAGGTGAGTAGATAGACGTCGATCCCCTCTGCGGGGGACGAAATGTGCTGCTGTTCGTCTTTGCGGACCACGATCCGGTCGGAGCTCAGTGAAGGCGGCAGCAGGTCGGAGACGTGAAGCCCGTAGAACGCAACGAGCCGAATCAGCCGTCCGATCGTGATGTCCGTCTGACCGGTCTCGACGAGAGACAGGAAGGACTGGGAGATGCTCGTTCCTCGTGCGACCTTGGCGAGCGAGAACCCACGTTCAGCGCGGACCGCGCGCAGACGCTCGCCTAGTTCAGGCTGGGCCGACACGCCCGAACGGTAACCGGTCGGCGACTGGTGGCCAAGGATCTGCTTCCCAATCGCAGCTCCGTCAGGAAGCATCCGGAGCGGGGCGCGGAACAGGCCGGCGACGAACCCCGATGAAACGGAACGCGGTGTCCCGCAAAAGTCGATGACTGGGCTCGAGGGCGCTAGCCGAGCTCGGCGCCCTGATGGGCAACGGGCTGCTCGCTACGTTCCCAGGATGACTCGCGACCGGCACCGCGCTGCGTGGGAGGACTGGGGCCGGATCGACCCCTTCTGGGCCGTCCTCACCGAAGCCGACGCTCGCCACGGGCGTTGGGACGTCGACCGGTTCTTCGCCACCGGCGTCGAGCAGGTCGCCACGATGCTCGCCGAGACGCAGCGCTACGGTCGGCCGGCCCGGCGCGGCACCGCGCTCGACTTCGGGTGCGGGCTCGGTCGCCTGACGCGTGCCCTCGCGCCGCAGTTCGAGCGCACGTACGGGCTCGACGTCGCGTCGACGATGATCAAGCGGGCGCAGCGGCTCGACGCGGGGTTCGGGCGATCGGGCGCGGTGTTCGTGCAGCACGACCGCGAGGATCTGTCGCGGTACGCGTCGGGCTCGGTGGACTTCCTCTCGTGCCTGCTCGTGCTCCAGCACCTTCCGTCGCGCGCCGCAATCGAGCGCTATCTGCGCGAGTTCGTCCGCGTGCTCAGCCCCGGCGGCGTCGCAGTCGTCCAGTTGCCCGTGCGCGTGCCGCCTGAGCACGACGACCCGTACGTGCGGCTGCGCACGCGCGGTGCCCGGCTGCTCCGAGCGGTCGGTGTAACCCCGAGGCTTCTTTACGGACGATTCGGTTGGGAGCCGGAGATGCTCATGTCCGGCATCCCGTACGAAGAGACGGTCACGATCTTCGAGACCGCAGGTGGGCAGCTGCTCGAGGCGGCACCCGAGAACCCGCATCCCGGCGGTGTGATCAGCCGTACGTACTTCGTCGTGCCACGCGACGGTGCGACGCCGTAGATCGAGCTAGCTAGGTCACACGGACAGGTTCTGTTCGCCGTCCGGTTCCCGGGCGCAGTATTGCCCGCTTCGTCAGGAAGCATCCGGAGCGGCCGAAGGCCCACTGACTACGATCGTGCGCGATCTCGCCAGTGAGGATCGTCATCGACGTCACGCCGCTCGCCATGCCCCTCACGGGGATTGGTAACTACGTCCTCGCGATGCTGCGCGGCCTCGTCGAGGCGGGCGACGAGCATGAGGTGGTGGCGTTTGCACCGGTCGGCCCGCGCGGCAGACGCCGAATCCAACGCGCCCTGAACGGCGTGCCCGTCGAACGCCGCCTTGTCGTTCTGCCACCTTCGTCCCACCTCTGGCGAACCGGATGGAGCAGGCTCGGTCACCCTACGGTGGAGTCACTGGCCGGGCGCCTCGACGTCTTCCACTTCTCGGACTGGATGTATCCGGCGCAGCGCGAAGGAGTACGTGCGACGACGATCCATGATCTGTTCCCGCTCCACTTCCCCGACCTCGTCCATCCTCGGACCTACCGAATGCATGAGCGCAAGTACCGGCATGCCGCACGAACCTGCGACGTCGTGATCGTCAACTCCACGTTCACCGCGACCGACGTCCACGAGACGCTCGACGTGCCCGCAGACCGGATCGCGGTTGCGCATCCCGCCGTAGACCCAAGGTTCAGCCCCGAGGGACCGAGAGTAGACCTCGAGGGCCCGTACGTGCTTACGGTCTCGACACTCGAGGCACGCAAGAACCTCGAGACGCTCGTCCGGGCGATGCACATCGTCCGAAAGCAGCGGCCCGACCTGCGCCTGGTCGTCTCCGGTGCCGAAGGCTGGCAGGCGCCGGCTCTGCGCGAGGAGTGGATCGACGCGCCCGGCTTCAGCGACGACGAGCAACTCCGTCGCTTCTACCGCGGTGCGGCGGTGTTCGTCTATCCCTCCCGGTTCGAGGGGTTCGGAATGCCGATCGTTGAAGGAATGGCGTCCGGGACGCCCGTCGTCGCCTCCTCACACGCATCCCTGGATGACGCGAGCGGCGGCGCCGCACTGCGAGCCGATCCGGACAGCCCCGAGGCCTTCGCAGATGCAATCGACCGCGCGCTCAACGGCGCGGATGAGCTCGTCGCTCGTGGCCTCGCGCACGCGAGCCGGTTCACACACCGAGCGATGGGCGAGGCCGTGCTGCGCGGGTACGCCGCCGCGCGGTGACTCCGAGCGTCGGGATCGCGATCGTCAACCACAACGGTCGCGACTTGCTCTTGCGCTGCCTGGACAGCCTCGAGCTGCTCGACTGGCCGCGGGAATCGCTCAGGATTGTGGTCGTCGACAACGCCTCGACCGACGGAAGCATCGATGCGATCCGACGGGCCCATCCCGATGTTCGAGTGGTCGTCGAAGCCCGCAATCTCGGTTTCGCGGGAGGAGCCAACCGCGCGCTCCGCGAACTACGAGACGTCGACTACGTCGCCCTTCTGAACAACGACACCGTCGCCGCGCGGGACTGGCTACGACCACTCGTCGAGGCGCTCGAAGGCGATCCGGGACTCGGTGCAGCCACGTCGAAGATTCTCTTCGACGGGTCGTTTGCCGAACTGTCACTCGATACCGACGCGGCTCCTCGTTCCCGAGCCGACCCAAGGCCGGTCGGCATCCGCATCAGCGGGGTGCGTGTCGACGGCCGCGACGAATGGCGTCGCACCCAGTTCGTCCGAGGCTGGCACCGCGAGGAACTCGACGCCGGCACGCCGTTTCGCTGGTCGAGCGGCAATGCCCTCCTGCGGGTGCCGGCCGGTGGGACAGTGGAGCTCCGTCTCGGCACCGAGCCTGCATGGCAACCGGCCACGCCCGACGGCCAAGCCTTAGACGTCGTGAACAACACAGGCTCGATCCTGGTCGAAGGCGGCTACGGGGCCGACCGAGGTTTCCAGGAGGTGGACCAAGGCCAGTACGACGAGCCCGCCGAGGTCTTCGCGTGGTGCGGCGCCAGCGCCCTGCTGCGGCGCGCCTACATCGACGACGTCGGCGGCTTCGACGAGCGTCTCTTCCTCTACTACGAGGACTTCGACCTCGCCTGGCGCGGGCGCGCCAGGGGCTGGCGCTACCTCTATGTCCCCGACTCGGTCGTGCGTCACGTCCACACTGCGTCGAGCGTCGAGGGCTCGGCCCGATTCGACTACTACGTCGAGCGCAACCGACTCCTCGTACACGCGAAGAACGCACCAGGGGGATACGCCGCACGAGTTGCGTTCGGCGCGCTTCGAACGGCCCTCGTGATCGGACGACGTGAAGTCCTCCGGCGCGCCGTCTTCGGAGGAGATCCCGATGCAATGCTCGTCCGACGGCGCCTGCAATCGTTCCTCGGTTTTCTTGCTCTGCTTCCGGCGATCCTCGTCGAGCGCTTGCGTCCGGGGAGACAACGGATGCCTTACAAGGAGCTGACGAAGTGGTTGGTACCGTTGCCGCATCGTGAGCGCGACCGCTGACTCCGTACTGCGCTGTGACGACGTCTGGAAAACCTTTCGGCTGCCCTACGATCGGCCAAGGACGATCAAGCAGCGGGTCCTTCACCCACGGCAGTCACGCGCGGCGAAGCGCCTCAATGCGCTCCGCGACGTCTCGTTCGACGTCGCCGTCGGAGAATTCTTCGGCGTCATCGGCCGCAACGGCTCGGGAAAGAGCACGCTGCTCAAGTGCCTCGCCGGCATCTACCAGCCGACACAGGGCAGAGTCGCGGTCTCGGGTCGTGTGTCGCCGTTCATCGAGCTCGGTGTCGGATTCATCCCTGAGCTGACGGCGCTCGACAACGTCGTCGTCAACGCATCGCTCGCCGGGATCCCGCCGTCGACCGCGCGCAGCCGATTCGACGCAATCATGCGCTTCGCCGAACTCGAGGAGTTCGCCGACCTCAAGCTGAAGAACTATTCCTCGGGGATGTACGTGCGGCTCGGGTTTGCGGCGGCCATCCAGGCGGACGCCGACGTCTACCTCGTCGACGAGGTCCTCGCCGTCGGCGACGCACCCTTTCAGGAGAAGTGCTTCGACACCTTCCGCCGACTCAAGCGGGAGGGCCGCACCGTCGTCTACGTGACCCATGACCTTGCCACCGTCGAACGCTTCTGCGACCGGGCCCTCCTACTCGAACGCGGTGAGATCGCCGCGATCGGAGATCCGGTCGAAGTGACGAGGACGTACTTCCAGCACAACCTCGAGGAAGAACAGGGCGAGGCGACGGCAGGCGGAGGCGAGGCCGGCCGCTGGGGCGACGGGGCAGCAGAGATCCTGGACGTCTGGTTCGAGGATGCCGACGGCACCCGTCAACGGACGCTTCCACAAGAGGAGCCGGCAACACTGAATGTGCGCATCCGCTTCCATCGCTCCTTGGAGGAGCCGGTCTTCGGCGCCATCCTGAAGAACGAGCGCGGCGAGCAGGTCGTCGTCACGAACACGCGGTTCGACGCGCTCGAGACAGGATCGTTCGACCGGGGCGACGAAGTGCTCTACTCGGTGACGTTTCAGGTGCATCTGGCCGACGGGCCATACACGGTCTCGCCCGCCGTGGCCTACCAGGACACGCGGCGGTTCGCAGACTGGCGCGAGGACGCGATCAGCTTCCTCGTCCGCGGCGAGCGCTACACGGGCGGGATCGCCGACCTGCCGCACGAGGCGACAGTCGAACGGGTGCGCGCGGCCGAGCCGGCCCGTTCGCAGGCGACGATCTGACGATGGCCGTCGAGGCACAAGCTCTCTCGGGTCCCGCGCCGTCCCGGTGGAGGCATTTCCTGTACGTGACCCGGGCACTCACGGCGACGGAGTTCAAGCTGCGGTACTTCGGATCCGTCCTCGGGTATCTCTGGACGCTCCTGCGGCCGCTGCTGATCTTCGGAGTCCTCTATGTCGTCTTCACCGAGATCTTCCGCTTCGGCGGCGACGTCCCTCATTACCCCGTGATGCTGCTGCTCGGGTTGATTCTCTGGAGCTTCTTCGCCGACGCGACGGTTTCGGCCCTTCCGAGCCTCGTCCAGAGGGAGAGCCTGCTTCGGAAGGTCGCCTTCCCCAGAGCCGCCATCCCGATCGCGGTCGCCGGCACCGCCGCCGCCAACCTCGTTCTCGGCCTCGTGGTCGTCGTCTTCTTCGCGCTCGTGGACGGCGTGACCCCGACCGTGTCATGGCTGCTGCTCGTGCCGATCGTGGTCGCGCTCTACCTGTTCGCCGCCGCGTTCGCGCTGCTGCTCTCTGCCCTGTTCGTCCGCTATCGCGACGTTCAGCCGATCTGGGAGGTCGGCATCCAGTTCCTCTTCTGGGCCACTCCGATCATCTACACGATCGAATTCGTCCCCGACCGGATGCGCACGGCAATCATGTTCAATCCGCTGTCCGTGGCGATCCAGCAGGCGAGACACTGGTTCGTCGACCCATCTGCCGCGACCGCCGCCGAGGCGATCGGCGGCGAGGCACGGCTGATCGTTCCGCTGGCGATCTTTGTTCTCACCCTCGCCCTCGGCGTCTGGGTCTTCCGCCGGGCTGAGCCGGGCCTCGCCGAGGACCTGTGACCGTGGCGAGCGAGAAACTGCCGGACGATCTCGAGCAGCGGGCACTGGCTGCTGAGGCCGCGCTCGAGGAGGCACTGGCAGAACGCAACCGGCTCTGGGACGAGCTTCACCGAGCGAAAGCCGAAGCGCGTGAGGAGGAGCACTTCCGCGGCCTCTACGAACAGCTCATCCACTCGGCGTCGTGGCGGATCACGGCGCCGCTTCGGACAGCCAAATGGCTCGTCCGGGAGCTGCCCCGCCGCGCGCGAAGATTCTTCGCGGGTCGCCCCCGCTCCTGATGTCCGGTGTCGTGACAGTTGCGGTCCCCGTTCTGAACGGGGCGCAATATCTGGACGAGGTACTCAGCGCGGTCCGCTCGCAGCGCGTGGATCGCGAGGTCGAACTTCTCGTCGTCGACTCGGGCTCGAGCGACGAGTCGATCGAGATCGCGCGGAAACACGGAGCGCGGATCCACGAGATTCAGAAGAGCGAGTTCTCACACGGCGGCACCCGCAACCTGATCATGGAACTGGCGCAGGGAGATCACGTTGCCTTCCTCACGCAGGACGCGACGCCCTCCCACGACGGCTGGCTCGCCGCGCTGCTCGAAGGCTTCGAGCAGGCGGAAGACGTCGCGGCCGTTTTCGGACCGCACGATGCCCGGCCGGATGCGAGCCACGTGATCAAAGCCGAGATGGAGAGGCACTTCAACAACTGGGGCGGCGGGCAGAAGATCGACGTGCAGCGCATCGACCGGTCGCCGACTGGACTGGCGGCGTACCGCGCAGAGCCCTGGCGCTTGACGTTCTTCTCGAGCGTCAACTGCTGCCTCTCGAAGGAGGCATGGCGACGAGTTCCGTATCGCAACGTCCCCTACGCCGAGGATCAGCTGATCGGACGTGAGCTGATCGAGGCTGGCTACGCAAAGGTCTTCCACCCGGACGCACGCGTCCTCCACTCGCACAACTTCGGCTCGCTCGGCTTCTTCCGCCGGTACTTCGACGAGTGGCGCGGGATTCGAGAGGTGCTGGGACATCGAGAGCCGGCCGGGATCCGAGCCGGTCTCCGCGCCGTCGGCGACCTGACCGAGCTCGACCGAGAGTGGCTTCGTGCCAGAGGCGTCCGCGGATTAAGGCTGGCGTGGAAGCTCGGGCAGTCGCGGCGACATCACTTCGTTCGGATGGCCGGCGCCTACTACGGCTCGCGCGCCGACCGCCTGCCGCCGCGGCTCCGGCGTTGGTTCTCGCTCGAGCGCCGGGACACGTTCGTCCCGGCCGACGTTCCTCCAAGCCACCTGCTGGTTCAACCAGAAAACGTGGCGATCAATCCCGACTGGGGGTGGGAGTTCGTTCGGCTCGCCCGCCACGGAGAGCCCGTCCAGGCCGACGACCACGCCCCGCGGTCTGTGGGGCCGCTGACGATCGCCTGGGTGATCCCGCCCTGGCGAGTCGGCTCGGGCGGCCACGCCGCGATCTTTCAACTGATTCACGGCCTGGAGCAGCTCGGACACAGCTGCGTCGTGTTCGTCTTCGACCCCTTCAACTACGAGGTGCGGCCTGCGGCGGAGCTGAGGGAGGAGATCAGGGAACGCTTCGTGCCGCTCGATGCGGAGGTGTTCGTCGGACTGGAGGACTTCGACTCCGCGGACGTCGCGGTCGCGACGAGCTGGTGGACGGCGTATCCGGTTCGCGACCTGCCTCGGTGCCGCGAGAAGGTCTACCTCGTCCAGGACCACGAAACCGAGTTCTACCCCAGGTCCGTGGAGTCGCTCTGGGCAGAGGAGACCTACAACATGGGCTTCCGCTGCTTGGCGTACACGCCCTGGCTCGCCGACGTGCTGCGCACCCGGTACGGGCTCGAGGTCGCCCAGTTCGACTGCGGCGTCGACCTCGACACCTACAGGCCACAAGGGCCGGAGACGAGAGAGCCCGGCCTGATCGCCGTCTACGGACGAGGCGAAACGAGCCGTCGAGCGGTCGAGCTCGTGCTCGCCGGGCTTGCCACGCTCTTCGAGCGACGCCTCGATCAGCGGGTCGTGCTCTTCGGCTCGAACGTCCCGCCCACAGTGCCGTTCCCGTGCGAGAACCTCGGCGTCGTGCCGCCGGCCGAGCTGGCCGCGCTCTATCGGCGCGCGAGCGTCGGCGTCGTTTTCTCGCTCACGAATCTCTCGCTCGTCGACCAGGAGATGATGGCCTGCGGCTTGCCCGTGGTGGAGCTCGACATCGAGAACGTCTCGACGTCGCTCGGCACCTCTGGAGAGGTCGCCGAACTCGCGAGACCGACTCCCGACAGCATCGCCGACGCGATCGAGCGCGCGCTCGACGCTCCCGACGAAGCAGCGGCGATGGCGGAGCGCGCGCTTCGCTTCGTCGAGGGCCGAACGTGGGCGCACGCTGCACGTCAGGTCGACGCTGCGTTACTCGAGTTCCTCGCGACGCCTCGGAATGGATCCAGACCGGCCAGGCTCGACGATGCCGGCTGGCATCCCGGCGCTCGCTCGCTGCGGGCAGGGACACTGGACGGCGAGCGCGCCCGGGTTACGGAGCGGCTCTTCGGTCGCCTCGATGAGAGTGACGCGGCGAGAATCGCCCGCCGAATCGAATCCGACGGTACGACGGTGAGCGTCCACGAGCCCGGCTCGCTGGAGCCGCGGACAACGACGGTGGGAAGCCTTTGGCGCCGCGCGGGAGACGGAATCGAGCGTAAGCGCCTGACCCTGGCGCTCGGCGTTCACTACCGAGATCCCGGTGTGCTCGAACGCAACGGGCCTCTCCCCGGCGATGCCGCCCGAAGGAATCCATCAGCTCGGCGCCGGGCCCGATCGCAGCGGGAGGCTCCCTCTACCACGCCGACCTCGTGGTCGATGCGTTGGCGAGCGCCGGAGCAGAGCCCGCCGCCGGGATGCGGGTCCTCGATTTCGGCAGCTCGTCCGGGCGGGTCGTCAGGGTCCTAGCCGGCGCCTATCCGGACGTGGAGTGGCACGGGTGCGATCCGAACATCGCGGCCGTGGAGTGGGCTGCTCAGAACCTCTCAGGCGTCGAGTTCATCGAGAGCTCGGTACGGCCGCCGCTCCCGTACGACGACGCGTCCTTCGACGCCGTATACGCGATCTCGATCTGGTCACATTTCGCCGAAGACGCGGCGCTGCGATGGCTGGACGAGATGCATCGGATCGTTCGTCCGGGCGGGCACCTCGTCCTGACGGCGCACGGTTACCACACGGTCGCTTTCTACAACCGGCAACAGGTCTATGCCGAAACCCGAGTGAGCGAGATCATGGACGCTCTCTACCGGTCGGGATACTGGTTCGAGCCGGTTTTCGGCCGTGAGGGCGATGCCGGCGTGGCGGACAGCGGTTGGGGCATGAGCTTCCTGACGCCCGAGTGGATGCTGACGCGGGCATGCCCCCAGTGGCAGATCGTCGAATACGCGTCGGGACGGAACGAGGGCAATCAGGACGTCTTCGTGCTCGAGCGGTCCGTGTCCGTCAGCGGCGGAGGAGCCGCTTCACGGCGCGGAGAGGCCTCGTCAGCCGCCACGACAGCGACTCTTCGATCTCGCGAATCGCCGCATTGAGCTGCCCGATCTGTTGCTCGGCGTTGGCCGCGCGCAGCTCCCAGGCCTCTTGCTGCTTTTCTGCAATCGTCGCCCGCTCCTGCCACGCGTCACCGCGCTCCTCGTAGACATCCCGAAGGTGCTCGGCGGTTCGTGCCCGTTCGATCCAGGCGTCGAGCTTGTCGACGAGCTCGGGAATCTTCGTAAGCTCGGCGCTCATCCGGTTCGCCTCGAAGACGGCGGTCAGCACGGCGCTGGGCTGCGGAGCTGCGGCGCTTCGCCCACAGATCGTCACCGAATAGAGCGCGCGTTCAGGCTCGAGGCCGGCGATCTTGACGAGATCGAGGCCGAGCGCGTTCGCCTCGTCGTCGCGTGCCAGTGTCTCGGCGTCGAAGACGCCGGCGAGAAGCCAGTTCTGCTGGTAGAGCGGAAGACGATGTGGAAAGTGCTCCGCGAGCAGCGCATCGAACTCGCCGAGGCTGTACTCGCGCTTGTGGAACTCGTTCTCGACCAGGTACTCCTCGCGGTTGGGCGTCGAGATGAGCAGCAGGCCGTCGTCTGCGAGCACTCTTCGGAACTCGCGGATCGCACCCGCATCGTCGTCGAGATGCTCGATCGTCTCGAAGCAGGTGACGAGATCGAAGCTCCCGTCCTCGAAGGGCAGTTTCGCCGCATCAGCCTGCTCGAACATCGCCCCGTAGCGCCGGCGGGCGTGGGCGATGCTCTGCTCATCGACGTCGACGCCGGGAGCCGAGGTCGCGCCGGCAGCCGCCAGCATGGCCGTGCCGTAGCCTTCGCCGCTGCCGACGTCGAGGACGCGACGGCCCTCCGCGAACTGCGCGGCGAGCCGATAGCGCACGAGGTGCTCCGCGTAGACGAGCTCGCCGCGTTGAAGCTCGGGGATGACCCGCTCGCCGGTTGGCCTTGAGCATCGCGGCCATTATCCCGGCGTCTCTCACGTATAGAAGCGGGTCCGCACGAGCCAGATGACCTTGAACGAGAAGAGCGCGGCGACGAGGGCCGCGGCGGTCACGGGGTTCCAGCGCAGCCCGAGCCCTAGGACTGCGAGCGCAAGCGCGGCGCCGAGAACGACGACCGAGAGCCCGTTAGTTCTTCAACGCGAGTGCGAACCGGCTTCACTCAGAGCCAAGGCATAGGGTCGGAAGCGCATCGCTTAGGGCGTGTCTTCGGGCCGCAAGCTGGCGAAGCGCGGAGACGCTCGAACGAACTCGATCGTTTCGGCAAGACCAGCTTCGTCGCCAATCTCGTAGAAGCGTTCGTCGACCTCGAACGCGGCCAGCTGCCTCTCGTCCGCAAGCCTCGTTAGAACGGGCTCGAGATCCGCGTCGGTGCTGAGCTCAATCGCCGCGCGCTCGAAAACCAGGAGCCCATAGTCGATCCAGCGGGCATTCTGCGGGAGCGGGGTCTTGCCATAAGCGACGACGAGCCGGCCGTCGATGAGGGCGTTGCTGGGCGCGTAGTTGTTCTCGTTTTCGAGCACGGTCATGAGCGCGCGAAGCCCGGACGAAGTGTGCGCGCGGGCTACCGCCAAATGGTCGACGGCTAACAGCGTGTCACCGTAGGTGACGAGGAAACTCTCGCCGAGCAGGGGAAGCGCTTTTCGTACCGCGCCTGCGGTGCCGAGAGGCTCAGGGCCGTCGAAGGAGTATTGAATCGAAAGACCGAGCCGCGACCCATCTCCGATCATCCGCTCGACGAGCGATCCGAGATAACCGACACAGAGCACGATCTCGCTCACGCCTCCCGTGCGAAGCAGTTCCAGCTGATACTCCAGGAACGGGCGGCCAGAGACGTCGACAAGAGCCTTGGGCAGATCTTCGGTAAGAGGCCAGAGCCGGGTGCCGCGGCCTCCGGCGAGGATCACGCACTGCATTCGGCGACCTCAGGCTTAGTCCCGAACGATCACGGTTGAGCCATCGAAGTCGAAGCCGAAGCGCACTTCCGTGAGCCCCTCAGCAATCATCGCCTCGCGGAGTGCCTTCTGGTCCTCGGCGTAGAAGAGCAGGAAGCCGCCGCCGCCGGCGCCGATGAGCTTTCCTCCAAGCGCGCCGTTGGCCATCCCGACGTCGTACCAGCGGTTGATCGCGTCGTTCGACATCGACGATGACCGTTCCCGCTTCCGCAGCCAGTGCTCGTGCATAAGCGTCGCAAACGTATGCGTATCGCCGGCTTCGAGCACCTCTCTGATCCGTCTCCCTAACCGCTCGACGCCCTCGAGGTTGGCCAGGATCTCTTCATCGCCTTCGTCGGAGCGCATGCGCTGCTCGTCGAGCAGCGAGTCCGCTTCTCGAGAGTACCCCGTAAAGAACATGAGCAGGTTCTCCTCGAGGTCGTGCAACGTCTTCGTCGAGATGCTGAGCGGCGAGACATGCACCGTGCCGTCCGGCTCAAGCTCGAAGCATGTGATGCCGCCGAACGCGGCGATGTAGTGGTCCTGTTTGCCCGCCGCACGGCCGAGCATATTCATCTCCACGTGCGCCGCTCCCTCGGCAAGGTCCCCGGCGATGACGTGCTCCCGCTTGAAGGCGTGCAGCGCGCGCAGGAGGCCGACTGTGAAAGACCCGGACGAGCCGAGGCCGGTCCCCGCGGGGATGTCGGCCAGGCTGACGATCTCGAGGGAGGGGCCGACGTCGTGCAGCGCCAGCGCGCTGCGAATGATCGAATGGTCGATTTCTTCGACTTGGTTGACGCGCTCGAGCGCCGAGTACTTGAGGAAGTAGTCGTCGGTGAACGTTCGGTTGATGCCGATGTAGATGTACTTGTCGATCGCAGCCGAGACCAGGAAACCCCCCCGGCGTCTGTAGTAGGACGGGAGATCGGTGCCTCCGCCCCCGATCGAGATCCTGAGCGGAGTCCGTGTAATCAGCATGGCTGCGCACGATAACCTCATCGCCGCCTTGACTCAGTTGCAGACCGGGACGCGGACAGGACGTCGTCGAGGGCGCTGATCCGAACGTTGTTCTCCACCTCCCTGAGAACGACGTCGCGCGACCCGGAGCTGTCGATCGTCATCCCCGCGCCAACGAGGAGGTGACCGTCGGCGACTTCGTCGCGTGGTGCAAGGAGGGCCTCGAGGCAGGCCGGGATCGTCGGCGAGATCGTGATCGTCGAGAGCTCGAGCGACCGCGACCGACGAGATTGCGCTCGAGCCGGCGCGCGGGTGCTCAAGACACCGCGGCGCGGGCTGGGCCGCGCGTACATCGACGCGATCCCGTTCATCCGCGGCCGCTACGTGCTCATGGGCGATGCCGACTGCACGTACGACTTCCGCCGGCTCGCGCCCGTTCGTCGAGAAGTTCCGCGAGGGCTACGAGTACGTCATGGGCTCGCGCTGGAAGGGTTCGATCGAGCCGGGTGCGATGCCGAAGCTGCACCAGTACCTCGGCACGCCCGTCACCACGTGGATCCTCAACCGCCTGTACTGCAGCCGCTTCTCCGACATCCACTGCGGCATGCGTGGCATCACGCGCGACGCGCTCGTGCGCATGGATCTCCATTCGCAGTCGTGGGAGTACGCGTCCGAGATGATCCTGAAGTCGGTGCACATGGAGCTGCGCACCGCCGAGGTTCCCGTGTCGTTCCTCAAGGATCGTGAGGGGCGGCTAAGCCACCACAAGCGAGCTGGCTGGTTCTCGCCGTGGGCGGCTGCGTGGATCAACCTGCGCGCGATGTTCGTCTACGGCTCAGACTTCTTCGTCTTCAAGCCGGGGATCGTCCTGATCGCCATCGGGCTCCTGCTGACGCTGCCGCTGAGTTTCGGCGATGTCGATCTCGGCCCGATCACCCTCTCGCTCAACTGGCAGTTCCTCGGCGTCGCGGTGCTGACCGTGGGCGGCCAGGCGTTCTTCCTCGGCTGCATCGCGCAGGTCCTGTTCGACTACACCGGGCGCCACCGGCGAGCGCTGGCTGCGGGTCTTCCCGTACACGCGTACGGTGCTGATCGCGTTCGGACTCGTCGTACTGGGGATCGTCGCTGGCAATCCCGCTGGTCGTCTCGTACCGATCAAACGACCTGGCGCTCCAGCGCGCGGACACGCTCGAGAACCACCTGGCAGTAACCGGCTTGGCTGCTGTCATCGCGGGGGCTCAGCTGTTCGTGTTCACGCTCCTGCTGCACGGCGTGATCGTCGCGACACCCATGGCCGTCCCGCCTTCCGCCTCGCGAGTAGGCTCGGCCGTGTCGTACGTCCGCTACTACGGCCGTCTCGCGCGCCAAGCGGGCTACTCGATTGCCAAGGGCGTCGCCTTGCCTTTCTTCCGCCACGAGGCGATGCGCTCCGGAGCCCACGAGATGGCCTATCCGATCGCGACTTACGCGCCTTGGCAGGTCGACGCCGAGTTCCGAAGGGTCTACCGCGCGGTCCGGCCCAACACGTTCGTCGACGTGTGGCGCTGCTATGAACTGTGGACCCTCGTCGGCGAGCTTCGCGATGTGCCCGGTGCGATTCTCGAGGTTGGCGTCTGGCGTGGCGGAACCGGGGCATTGCTGGCAGCCCGCGCCGCTGGCCTTGGCCTGGACGACACGGTCTACATGTGCGACACCTGGACCGGCGTGGCGAAGACCGGCGAGATCGACATCTACTACCGGGACGGGAAGCACGACGACGCTTCGAAGGAGACCGTCGAACTGCTGATCGCGCAGATGGGCCTGTCCAACGTCGAGCTCCTGGAGGGCATTTTCCCCGAGGACACCGCGGAGCAAATTTCGGACGGCACCTTCAGGTTGTGCCACTGCGACGTCGACGTCTACGAGTCGGCCAAGGGCGTGCTCGAATGGGTCTGGCCTCGGCTCGCGACCGGGGGCGTGGTGGTCTTCGACGACTACGGGTTCCCTGCGTGCCCAGGCGTGACCAAGCTCGTCGACGAACAGCGCATGCGCGACGACCGTCTCGTTCTTCACAACCTCAACGGCCATGGGCTCATCGTCAAGCGCTGACTCTCCCCGCCGGGTCGGCTCGTACGAGCAACACCAGGCACACACTCCGGTTGATCGCCTCGGCGTCTGGCTGTCGGCCCGCGCGCTCAAGCGTCACGTCCCGTCGTTCACGGGCAAATCGGTCGGGGATTTCGGCTGTGGCTACCAGGCGCGCTTCGTTCGCTCGGTACTGCCGGAGATCAAGCGCGCCGTGCTCGTCGACGTCGCCCTCGCGCACGACCTCAAGACCGACGAGCGGATCACTGCGATCGAGGGCTTGCTGCCCGATGTGCTTCACGAGACTCGACGACGCCTCGCTCCACGTCGTGCTCTGCATCTCCGTCCTCGAACACCTCTGGGATCCGCTCGAGACTCTTGTCGAGCTGCGGCGCCTTGTCGCTCCCGGCGGCGTCTGCCTTGTCAACGTTCCGAATTGGCGAGGGAAGCGCTTCCTCGAGCTGTCAGCGTTCCGCCTCCGGCTGAGCCCAGCAGAGGAGATGGACGACCACAAGGCCTACTACGACCCCAGTGATCTCTGGCCGCTCCTCGTTCGAGCAGGGTTCCTCCCGCACAACATCCGCTGCGGCAGGCACAAGTTGGGCCTCAACACGTTCGCTGCCTGCCGCGTGGACTCGAGGAGCCAGGCTCGGCTGATGAGCTTCGCCGACACCTACCTCACGGAGACGGCCCGAATCCTCGAGCGCTCGACCGCCCTGCGCGTCGAGCGCATGGCCAGTGGCCTGGCGTCCGTGCGCGACTCGCGGTGGTCGGCTGTTCGTCCTCGGCGTCGGCGGCTCGGCCGGCGCACGCCGTCCACGCGGTCAACGACTTCCGCAAGCTCTGCGGGTTCGAGGCGTACGCGCCGACGGACAACGTCTCCGAGCTGACGGCACGCGATCAACGACGAGGGCTGGGAGACGCGTCTTCGCGGCCTGGCTGCGCGGCTCGCGGCTTCGCGCCGACGGACGCTGTGCTCGTCTTCTCCGTCGGCGGCGGTGACGCCGAGCGGAACGTCTCGGCGAACATCGTCCGCGCGCTCGAGCTCGCGCAGGAGGCCGGGGCCGAAGGTCTTCGGCATCGTCGGCCGCGACGGCGGCTTCACCGCCACGCGTCGCCGACGCGTGCGTCGTCATCCCGCCGCTCGTCGCCGAGCGGATCACGCCGCACACCGAAGGGCTGTGCGCCGTCGTCTGGCACCTGCTCGTCAGCCACCCGGCGCTCGAAGCGCCACGCGACGCAAGTGGGAGTCGACTGCCGCTGAGCGACGGCGGTCGGTACTTCATCGTCGGCGGGGCCGGCTTCATCGGCAGCCACTTCGTCGACCGCCTGCTCGCCGACCCGAGACCGAGCGGGTCACCGTCTACGACAACTTCACCTCGGGTCGCGACTGGCACCTCGCGCATCACGACGGCGACCCGCGCCTCGAGGTCGTCGACGGCGACGTCAAGGACCTCGAGCCGCTGACCGCGTGCCATGGCGGGCCACGACGTCGTCATCCACCTCGCCTCCAACCCCGACATCGCGCGCGCGATGACCGAGCCGGCCGTCGACTTCGACGAAGGCACGCTGCTCACCCACCACGTCGTCGAGGCGGTGCGCCGGACGTCGACGCCGGCGCATCCTCTACGCCTCCGGCAGCGGCGTCTACGGCGATCTCGGCGAGACGCGAGGTCGACGAGGACTACGGCCGCTCGTCCCGATCTCGACGTACGGCGCGAGCAAGCTGGCCGGCGAGGCGCTGATCTGCTCGTACGCTACATGTTCGGGCTCTGCGGGTCGGGTCGTTCCGCTTCGGCAACGTCGTCGGCCCGCGCCAGACGCACGGCGTCGGCTTCGACTTCGTCCGCCGGCTGCTCGACGATCCGACTCGTCTGCGAGATCCTCGGCGACGGCACGCAGAGCAAGTCGTACATCCACGTCGACGACGTCGTCGACGCCGTGCTCGACGGCGCATCGCGGCGACCGAGCCGCTACGCGGCGTTCAACGTCGCGACCGGCGACTACATCACGGTCACCGAGATCGCCGACCTCGCCGTCGAGGCCGTCGGGCTCGACCCGGCGACGTCCAGCTACGAGTACACCGGCGGCGACCGCGGCTGGAAGGGCGACGTCCCCGTCGTCCGCCTCGACACCGACCGGATCCGCGGCGCTCGGCTGGAGCAACCGGACGCTCGTCGCGCGAGGCGCTGCAGCGAGTCGATGCGCGCGCTGCTCGAGCGACGCTCGGGCCGGACGCGTCTGACGTGGCACGGCGCGCAGTGTTCCTCGACCGCGACGGCGTGCTCGAACGCGCCCGATGGTGCGCGACGGCGTGCCGCACCCGCCGCGAGACGTCGACGAGGTCGAGCTCCTCCCCGGCGTCGAGCGAGGCCTGCGAGGCGCTGCGAGCGGCCGGCTTCGTGCTCGTCGTCGTGACGAACCAGCCCGACATCGCCCGCGGGACGCACGACGCGCGAGACGGTCGAGCGCATCAACGACGCACTGCTCGCAGCGCTTCCGCTCGACGAGGTCGTCGTCTGCCCGCACGACGACGCCGACGGCTGCGACTGCCGCAAGCCCAAGCCCGGGATGCTCCTCGACGCGGCGGCGCGACTCGGGCATCGATCTCGCGTGCGAGCTTCATGGTCGGCGACCGCTGGCGCGACGTCGAGGCCGGCCGCCGCGCCGGCTGCAGCGACGTCTTCCTCGACCGTGGCTACGATGAGCGCTCGGCCACCGGACGCCGAGCCGTCGTGCCGAACTCGGCGAAGCGGCAGTTTGGATCCTCGAGACCGAACGGGCACGACGCATGACAGCCGGTGACTGACGTCGAGCGATCTGCGCATCAAGATCTTCGCCGACGGCGCCGACCGCGACAGGCATCGCGAAGCTCTACGCCGAACCCGCTGATCAAGGGCTTCACGACGAACCCGACGCTGATGCGCAAGGCGGGCGTCGAGGACTACGAGACGTTCGCCCGCGAGATCCTCGAGCTCGTCCCCGACCGGCCGATCTCGTTCGAGGTGTTCTCCGACGACTTCGACGAGATGGAGCGGCAGGCGCGGCAGATCTCGGCGTGGGGCGAGAACGTCTACGTCAAGATCCCGGTCACGAACACGCAGCGGCGAGCCAGCGCCGACGTCGTCGCGCCGGCTCGCCGACCGAGGGCGTCAAGGTCAACGTGACCGCGCTAATCACGCCGCGACAGGTCAGCGAGGTCGTCGAGCTGGCTCGCCGGCGGCGCCGCCGAGCTACATCTCCGTCTTCGCCGGACGGATCGCCGACACCGGGCGCGACCCGATGCCGCTCATGACCGACGTCGCTCGAGCATGCTCCGCGCCCACCCGAACGTCGAGCTGATCTGGGCGAGCCCGCGCGAGGTGCTCAACATCGTCCAGGCGGACGCGATCGGCTGCCACATCATCACGGTCACCCACGATCTGCTCGAGAAGCTCGGCAGCCTCGGCCGGGATCTCGACGAGTTCTCGCTCGACACAGTGCGGATGTTCTTCCGACGACGGTCAGGCAGCCGGGTACACGCTCGGAGATGCCGAGCCCGCACCGCCGGTTCAGCGGTAGAGCCGTACCGCTCGGATCCCCTCACTCTCCCCTGCAACGAGGTATAGCCGGCCTGATCGGAAACCGTGCCACTGGCTGCACGCACCTACGTCCACGAGTAGGCGCTTTTCACCACGCGCGAGGGTCTTGAAGTGAACGCCGTGGTCGATGTCGGAAGGGAGGTCCGTCACGGTGAAATTGTTCGCGCCTAGCGCCGAGGCGCTCTCGATCTCGAGCCAGCTGTACCGGCCGAGGCTTATCCCCGACGGGACGTCGAGGGCAATCAGCTGATCGGGAAGGGAAACCGAGTCGACGAATCCCCGCGCGGCGCCCTCAACGACCGGGATGCGGCGTCCGTCGACAAGGAGTGAGCCCGGCCGGCTGCCGAGTCTTAGCTCCGGACGTGCGGCGGGTCCGTACGAGAGCTCGCTGGCCTTTCCCGACCGAGACAGTCCGTAGACGCGAACCCGCCGCTGGCTCTCTCCGGAAGCCAACGGCACGGGCGCACTCAGCACGTATCCGGCGTCGACGTATGCCCTGCTCTTGAAGAGTGAGGCGATATCGGGCCGGCGGCCAGTCGGAGACGTCTGTGCCACGACCCTTCCGTCGATCGCAGCGATCACCGCCGCGACTGGCGCCTTAGCTCCGGGATCGATCGCCCACCCTTGTAGCGTCGACAAGCGGGTCGCCTTCAGTGGCAGGGGATCAGCTTTGCTCTCATCGCTGGGTTGCTCGGCGAAAAAGTTTGGCGCGTATCCCCAATCGCACGGCTGTGTCCTAGGGTAGAGGCCCGTTGTCTGGACAGGGCCACGCACCTTCTTGGAGAAGGACAATGCGGGAGGAAAGCGCAGACCCTTCAGCCCCATAAAGACGTAGCCGTTCCACTTCGCCAGCGGGCGGTAGTGGTCGAGCAGGTAGCGGCTCACGCGATAGTGGCGCACCTGGTTCGAGATTCCGTCCCACGTCTGCAGCCCCGTGAAGGCGCCCGAGTAGACAACAAGCTTTGGCGGCTGACGCCTGAGCTCCTTGACGAGGTCGTCCTGGGTATCGGCCCGGATCGCCATGCTCACGTGGTAGTAGCGGGTTGGTGACGGCCGATCGAGCAGGTAGTGGAAGAGCGCTGGGTTGTTCGTGAAGTCGAAGATCGCGTCGTTCGGGCCTGCGTAGGTATCGAGGATGGTGTCGAGACTTCGCTCGAGCTCGACGTACGCGGGTTCGGACTGGACGAATCCCACCGCGGGGACCTGAGGCGGCGCAGCCAGCGTCACGTCGAGCCGTGTTGGCGCGTCGGGCACGACATCCGCAAGCGAGAGCGGCGCCGTGACAAGGACTACGGTTAGCGCTAGAGCGGTGGCCGCGAGGCGCGCCGGGGAGCCCAGCCCGGGGCGAACGTGCCCGACACCCTGTCCAATGAACCCGATCCCACGGTAGAGGACGTAAAAGACGAGCGGCACGGCGGGAGCAAACGACTGGTAGGCGTGCGGAAGGTCCGGGCGAGCGAGGAACTTGTGGTAGTAGAGGGCCACGAAGATCGCGAGTGCGCCCATCGTCCAGTCGGCGACGCTCAGCGCCCGTCCGCGCAGGAACTGGATGCCGAAGTACCAGATCGCAAGCACGACGAGGACAACAGGAGCGACGACTTCGAAGACGAAGCGGTCGTTCACCCAATCGATCGGGAAGGCGCCGGTGAGCTCGTGACCGGAGGAAAAAGTCAGGTAGGCGAAGACGAAGTCGTCAAGCGCTCCGAAGCCCGCCAGGAACGAGACCCAGAGGACGGAGAAGACAGCACCGAAAGCCGCGCAGAGGATCGCGCGGCGAAAGTTCTGCAAGAAAGGCCGGCCACGGCTGTAGTAGCAGAGATCCCAGAGCAGCACGGTCGCCAGAAGCGCGACCGCGGCGATGCCCGCTTCCGGCGTCACCACCGCCTGGACGAAGACGACTGCCATGAACGCCGCAGCCCTCAGGAGTGAGGGCTTGGAAAACAACGCCGCCAGCAGGAGCAGTGCAAGCGGCAACAACATGAATCTGAGTGCGAGCGGCAATAGCTCGAATCGGAGGTGAGCCGCGAAGACCACGCCCAGGATGACTGCCAACTGCGTGCCCACGAGGAACAACCAGTTGCGGTGGAAGAGGTACGCGCAGAGGTAATAGACCGAGATCCAGTACAGCGGGATAAGGACCACCACTGTTCCGGCGACGAACCCCCAGCGACTGTCCTCGAACAGCGTGAAGCCGAGCAGCGGGAAAAGCACGTCGTTGAGGAAGCCGTGGATGAAAATGAGGTCGCGCCACGGGAACGCTCCATCCTCCGTCAGCAGAGCTCCCGCCAGCGGCTCGCCCTCGTGGAACATGTCCATGGGCCTCCATAGTCCCGGCAACGCCGCCAGGAAGAGCAGCAGCGCCACGGGCGCCGCAACGAGCAGCACGAGCCGGCGCTCGTAGGCGAGCACCATTCCCGTCCCGCCCGCACGCACTGTGCCGGAGATCGCCCAAGCAAGCAACGCCGCCGTGCCTCCAGCCGCAAGCCAACCCGGAAGCCACGAATACTCGCGTACCTCGCCGCTCACCTCTAGCGTTACCTGGGTAGACCGTGATACGGCGTAGAGCCCGGCGAAGCACAACGGGATGGCGGCAATGTTGACGAGAGCGAGCCGCCCCCAGAAGTCGTCCGGGGCTCGGCCCACCCGCCCGAGTGCGATCGCAACGAGTGATGCGAGCAGCGCGTAGCCTGCCGTGACGGGCACGCCGACCGAGAGGATCCACGACCTCTCCGAGAAGGCAACCGTCGCGCCCTCGAGACCAAAAATCGCCCCTACGAACAATGTCCGGCCGATTCCCGTCGCGACACGCTGCCCGTGAGTGGGCTCCGGCGGAGGCGGCTCGTCAGCAGGACGACGGGCACGCGGCCTGCGCCAGGCATTTCCGCCGGGGATCACTCTTGACAGAAGTACGAACAGCCCCAGCGTGGCGAGTGGAACGAAAGCGGCGAGGAGCCAATAGCGCCAGAAGTGAAGATACGAGTTGAAGTTGCTGTGGATTGGGTAGCCGACGATGTCGGTTCGGACGTCGAGCTCCTTCGGCACCTGCGTCCAGATCGCGTAGGCCGCCCCGACCGCAACCGCGAACGCGGCCGCGAACTCAAGAACTGGCAGCGCCGATGTGAGCAGTCTCTTGCGCGGAGCCTGACGAGCGGCGACGCGCTCCTCCTCACGTACCGGCGGGGCAGTCTTCTGCGACTCGGCTCGGCTCACCCAGCTCGGGGCAGTCGCGCGTACGCGACGGTCTGCCAGCCCCACCGCGAGGCATCGAGGTTTAGACGGAACAGGGAGCCGAAGACCCTCATTGCGAGCCGCGCGGGGACCGAGGTGTCTCTAGCGGCCGCCTCGGCGACGAGACGCCTGCCGCGGAGGATGACGACCAGCCGATAGAGGTTGAAGAACGGGAAGCCGGCTCCCGTCACCAGCTCGACCTCGAACCCCACTCGTTCTAGTAATCGCTGCAGCTCCTTCGGCCCATAATGCTTGCGATGGCCGATGTGGCGGTCGAAGGCGGACATCGGCCCGCCGGGGACTGTGACGAGCAGTACGCAACCTGGCGCGAGGTACGGGATTGCATTACTGAGCAGAGTTTCGGGCTCATCGAGGTGCTCGAGCACCTCGGAGCAGACCGCGTTGGTCGCCCAGCCACGATACTCGGCCGCAGGCAGCCCGGCCACCATCAGGTCCCGCTCCTCGAATTTGGCGCCGGAGACCTTTCGGCTGGCTAGCTCGACACCCGCCCTGCTCAGCTCGAGCCCCAGGATCTCGGCGGTCGGCAGCACGGCCCGCAAGGCTGCTGCGAGGTCGCCCGTTCCGGAGCCGATGTCGAGCACGCGCTGCGGGCTCCCCTCCCGTACGAGCAGGCGGACGATCAGTTCTTGTCGGTACTGCTGCGCCGGGTTGATCGCTGCGGATCCGGCATAGTCCGTCCAGTGCTGGTCCCAGTCGTCGCGGCCGGCCTCGACGGCGGCGTTTAGCTGCTCGGTCGGCTCACGCATGGGCGCCGATGATACTTTCGCCGTCCGCCGTTCCTAGCGGACTCCCAGTCCGAAGCCTAGTATCGAACAACCTCGACCCCACTTCGGCCACCGTCAACAGGGCGACTCGGCGCAGGCAGCGGGCAGACAGTGCACCGCGTAAACGTATGGTCCAAGCGCCGCCTAAGTACGAACGGGCCGAGCATCTCCATCAACCCGTCCCCGAGCTCCAGCGAGCCGCCGCCGCGTAACAAGGTGACCACATGTCGGCCCCGCTCCAGCTGCACCGACGTGAAGAAGCCGTACTGATTGCGGCCGTTCGCGTGCTCCTCGATGCGGCCGACCGAACGGCCGTCGAGCCAGACCTCGTAGCCGTGCGTCCGAAGGAGCCTTCGATCCTGAGCTCGTACGTGCCGGTGTGCAGGCCTGCTCGCAACTGGCGACCTACGCACTACGATCGTCTGGTTGTCAGCAGCCCAGACCGAGGCATGACCATCCTCACGCCGGAGTGGCTCGCGCGCACGGCGTGCCCGCCGTGGAGCATTACCGAGGACGCCGCCCGGCCGGAAGGACGACCAGGACGTCTTCGTCATTGAGCGGACATGCCTCGACAGCTCCGGGCTCTACGAGGCCGGCGGCCGCGGGCCGGCGGTGCGGAGCGCGAGTGCCAGGAGCAGAGGAACGATGAGCCCGACACCCGCGGCCAGCGCCCAGAACACCCATGGCCCGACCCACGATGCGTTAAAGGTGGCTGCCCGCCGGAACATCTCCGGCGTTAGCGAGAGGAGCTTGATGGACTCATCGTGGAGGAAGACCATTTGGGCATCCAGGCCGACGTCCCGGCCGTCGAGGCGCAATGTGCTCGCGTACGCCGCCTGGCTGGCGTTTCCGTAGAGCGCGACAGGGCCAGCGCCGGCATTGCGGAGGCAGACCGAGATCCGGCCCTCCGGGGCCTCCCGCTCGAGTGGGACGGTCCTGGCGCGGTTGTCGGGATAGCCGCCTTCGAGACGGCCGGCGGCAAGCTCTCGGCCCGACGATGCGTCTCGAACCGAAACGACGAGCGGCGGGCCCGGCAACGCATAGGTGCCGAAGACGAGCTCGACCGCGTCGAACGGCGCGGATGCGTCGATCGGCGTCTGGCAGGCGGTTCGACCGGGGTCGATCCGTGCCACAACCCGGTCTCCCACGACACCGAGAGTGAAAGCCAAGTGGCGCTCCTCGCGGGCCGCTATCAGCAGGAACGCGACGACTCCGACGAGCGCCGTGCAGAGCAAGGCGACGGCGCTACGCAAAGTAGCGCTCCGCGACAAGCCCGAGCGAGAACAGCTGCAGCACGAACAGCGCTCCGACCACCATCCCGAGGGCAATGGGCTGCGTCCGCCCTCGGATCCGCTGGACGAGGCCTGCCACAGCCACGCCCCAGAGCGGCAGCAACGGAAACAGGTAACGGCCCTGGTTGAAGGGAAGTTGTTGCTCGACGATGGTCTTGTACTCGACCCAGTGCAGGCCGGCGAGCAGACAGACCAACGCCAGCCCGAGGAACGCTACGACGGCGTGGTCGATGGATCGCCACTGGAGGAAGACCATCGTTACCCCGCCGGCGAGCACGAGAGCCGAAACGAGCGCGAGCAGCTTGTAGACCCAGCTCGGGAAGCGCACCTCCAGCCAGCCGAATGCCGCCCAGCCGGTGTCGACCCAGACGCTCTTCACCCGCAGGTCGTCGATGCCGCTGAAGGGAATCTGCGACGGCAGCCTCGGCAAGTAGAACTGCCAGAGGTAGCTCCCGAACGAGCGCACGTCGAGACTCGCGTTCTCCTCGCCGCTTGCACCGATCTGGTTCACCGCCGGGCGATCGAGCGCTCGGGCGGTTATCAGCCACCCGCCGGCGGGAATCGCGAGCGCCAGCACGGCCGCCGCCGCGAGCGCGACGATCCGTCGGACGCCCTCGCCGCGCCGACGCCAGGCCCCGACCGCGAGAGCCAGCAACGCAGGTGGCACCAACGCGTAGCTCGTTCCCTTGACGAGGACGGCCAGGCCGACCGTTGCGAAGAGGGCAACGCCGTCGACCAACGTGAGCCCTCGTTTCAGGACACGCACTCCCAACCAGAGCGCAAGCGACCAGAGTGCGAAGAGCAGCCCGTCCGGGCTGACCGAGCTGGAGATGAACGTCATCATTGGGTGCAGGCCGACCACGGCGGTGCTGCAGACCTGGAGACGACGGTCTCGATCGAAGAGCTCACCGGCCAGCAGCCAAGTGCCCACACAGGTGACGAGCAGGAGCAACGCAGACCAGAGGCGCATGAGGTAGAGCCGGTCGAAGATGTCTCCTGCGCTCGCCGCCAGGTACGCAGGCGCCGCGTACAAGTAGTAGAGAGGTGGGTTGGTCGAGGCCGGGTTGAACCCTCGGCCATCTTCCCGCGCGGACGCGCCGAGCCGCGCGTCGGCTGCCTTCCACCGGGCGTAGGCGTCGCGGCTCCATTCCGGCTTTGTCGCCAGGATTGCCGCGACCTGTGGAGCGTTCGAACTCGCCCAGGCCAGAGCGAGTTCCGATGAGAGGCCGTTTCCGGTCTCAGCGGGAAGATCGAAGCGCTCCGCCACGAGCTGGGCGTATGCGAAGTGCGCGGTCTCGTCGGGCGCCTGCCATGGCGGAACGAGGAGCGCCCAGGTGAAAGCGAGCAGGAGTACGGCGAGGAGCAACGGCGGCAGCGGCCGCGGAATGGACCGCCAGGCGTCTCTCACGGCTGGGCTGATTCGCTGCTTTGATTGCTGACCCGCTCGCGATCGTTCGCGGACGGGTCGTCAATGTCCAATGACCTCGGTGGCCGGGATTGCGGTGCGATTCGCGCGGTGGCCGTGGGCTCGGGAACGGCTGCGACGACGAACTGGTAGGCAAGCAGCGGTGGCCGCAGGCGTCCGATCGCGTGGGCGAGGCCCTCGACCTGGACGGCGGACAGCAGTGGGACGGGCACAGTGAAGTCGGACACCGTCACGCGGTAGCCGGCGCTCTCGAGGCACTCGATCAGGGTCTTGCGGGTGAAGAGGTGGGTGTGCGTGCGGTCGAGGATTCCCCGTTCCGTGTAGCGGAAGCGACCGAAGAGGAAGCCGACCCTGATCGCCCAGTTCGCGACGTTGGGCGTGCTGAGTACTAGCCGGCCCTCGGGACGTAGCAGTGGCCGAACGCGCTCAAGGAAGCCCTGGGGATCGCGGAGGTGCTCGATCAGGTCGCCGCAGACCACGGCGTCGAAGCTTGATGGCTCGAAGGGCAGCTCCATCGTCTCGACGTCGCCGGTGTGGACAGCCACGCAGAACCGGCGTGCCTTTACTGCTGCGCGCTCGTCGAGCTCGAGGCCGTAGACCTTAGCTCCCCGTGCCTGCAAGCGTTCAGCCAGGTAGCCCGAGGAGCAGCCGGCGTCGAGAACCACGTCCGCTCCCTCGAGGAGCAGGAGCAGCTTCTCGTGGGCGCGATGAGGGCGGGAGTTGTAGGGGACGTACGCGTCTTGGTCGCCCGGCCGCGGCACGCGCCCATGATAGGGAGCGGCAACCGTGGCGCGCCTAGCCGACAGGTGGCCGGGTCACCGGCCGTGCGGCCGCCGCTCGAGCACGAAGGGACTCGTAGCCGGCGGTGAAAGCGACTAGGGCGGCGCTCGCCAGCAAGATGGTGGCTGCGCTCAGCAGGGAGAGCAGCGTCGCATCGGCCGCGCCGATGCCTGCCTCGCCGAGGAGGAGCACGAAGCCTCCCTCGCGGACACCGATTCCGCCGATCGAAACGGGGACCAGCATCGCGACGAGAACCGTGGGGGTGACTGCCGCGGCGAGCGCGAAGGAGACCTCGACGCCGACGGTCTTCCCGGCCAGGACCACGGCGAGCACGCCGAGGCCCTGGTAGACGAGGCCCAGGCACAGGAGCCAGGCCATCAGCCCCCTGGACCCGGCCCAACCCCGCAGCGCAGTCCAAGCTTCGCGGATGAGAGCCGCCGGCCGCTCGGGAAGACGGCGCACGATGGGGCGCGCGCCCGCAGCCGCCAGGGCAGCGACGACCAGGGCTGCGACCAGGCCGAGCGTGACCCAACCCAGGACCCGGATGACCGAGCTCGGCACGGAACCACCATCGACGGCGAGCGCGGCCCAGGCGAGGACGAACAGGCAGACAAGCGCCGTCACCTTGTCCACAACGGTGGCTGCCGTCGCCCGGGTGAGACGCCCGCTCTCCCTCCCCACCAGCCAGGCTCGAACGGCATCTCCCCCGAATGCGCTCGGCAGGAGATTGTTGAGGAACAGGCCTGCGGAGAAGATCCTGACGGCGCGCAGCTCCGACACGTCGATGTCGGCGTGATGCAGCAGCATGTGCCAGCGAACTGCGCCGAGGACGCACGCGATGCCGATCACCGCAACTGCCGCGGCGAACCAAGCCCAGTTCCCGTCGCGAAGGGCGCGCGCGATTTCGTCCACGCCGGCATAGGCGAGCACGATCCCGAGCAGCAGCGCCGAGACGACGATGCGCAACGCGAGCCAGCCGGGATGGCGCCGCTTCTCAGTGCTCATGCGCTCGCGGCCCGAATCGGACCGGCCACCGCGCCTATCAAGCCGCGGAATGCCGGCCCTGCTCCCGCTCGCGGCCTTCCTGCTCGAGCAGAGCGAGCCGCTGGGCCAGAATGCGGTTCTGATCGGCAAGCTTCGAGATCACCGTCGAATAGTGGAGAAGCACGACAGGATGAAGAGCAGCGCGAGCATGAACAGCGCCGATGGCGGATAGGCAATACCCACGAGGTTCGCGAGGGTGTCGAGGCCGTCTCGCCAGATCGCGAGGACCAGGATCGTCGTCCCCGTCAGGAGCCAGAGGATGGCGTAGCGCTCGTGGAGACGGCGGCTGCGGATCAGCTCGAGGATGACGCCGAGCAGCACGAGGGCTGCGATCGCGGCGACGACGGAGATGCGAACGGGTCATCGGTTCCTCCAGAGGTGTCGGATAGCGCCGGAAGAGACCGACGAACAGCGCAAGGGAGACCTTGATCATGTAGTAGATCGAGCTGGAAAAGGGTGATCGAGGATCGGCCGGCCGCGCGCGTGCGCATCGCACCGGGACCTCGACCATGCGCAGCCGGTGCCGATGGACGAGCACCGTGGTCTCGACCTCCGGGTAGTCGTGCGGGTAGTCGGCGGCAAAGAGCCTGATTCCGAGCCGGTTCACGGCCCTGAAGCCCGAGGTCGTGTCGGTGATGCGCTGACGCGTGATCAACGAGACGAGCGCAGCGAAGATGCTGATTCCGATCCGGCGCCCGAGAGTGGCGCGGTACTGACGATCGCCGGTGAAGCGTGAGCCGACGACCATGTCGGCGGTCCCGTCGAGAATCGGCTCGAGCAGCCTCGCGATCTCGCTTGGATCATGCTGCCCGTCGCCGTCAACCTGCACTGCGAGCTCGAAGCCGTGCTCGAGCGCGTACTGGTAGCCGGTCTGGACCGCACCGCCGATTCCGAGGTTGAACGGGAGCCTCACGACCGTTGCGCCCGCTTCCGCCGCGAGACGAGACGTGCGCGTCCGTCGAGCCGTCGTCGACGACGAGGATCTCGAGGTCGGGATCCGCAGCGCGGATCTCGCGCACGACGGAGGCGATCGAGCCCGCCTCGTTGTATGCGGGCACGATCGACAGCCGGCGCAGTCCGGAGCAGTCGTGCTTCGACCGGGGCGCTCTGTGCGCTCGTCATCGCTTCAATGGGGTGCTGCAAGACCAGTTGAGACTATCGGGTGGCTCCGCCAGCACGGCTTCGCGCACTGCATCAGAGCGCCCGCCGCACGAGCGACCAGTAGCGCTCGAGGAGCGGGTTGACGACCGGAACGAGCCCGGGCACGGCGATCATCGCCGGATCGATCACGAGCGTCAGGTGGCGTGCTAGCTCCCGATCGGGCACGCGCCGCAATGCCTGCGTCTTGCGCCTGCGCTGCCTCAGCCACGGCCCGCCCGGCGCACGCACCACGCCCAGCCGGCGAGCTTGTCGCGTCCCCAGCCATCCTTGAGCGCGAGCGCGAGCATGGCGAGCTCGGTCGAGACGAGCACGCGGACCGAGCAGGATGAGGAGCCGCCCGGAGTACGCAGAGGACAGGAAGACGAGCCGGTTGCGTTCCAGGAAGTAGTGCTTGGTTTGGTGCCGTCCGTAGTCGTATTCGTGGTAAACGTCAGCCTCCGGCACCAGGACAATGCGAAGACCACGGAGCCGCGCCCGCCATGCGAGCTCCAGATCCTCCTGGTACATGAAGAGCTCTTCCGTGAAGCCGCCGAGCTCCCAGAACAGGTTCGTCCTCATCGCCATCGCGGCGCCGGTCGGATACGCGACCTCCTGCTCGTGCGTCACTTGCTCGACCGGCTCGCCGTAGCGCCCCGCCCATGCGAGACCCGTCACGTGGAGCACGTTCCCCGCCGAGTTCAGCAACTCCGGGCGGTCGAGCAGCCGCAGCCGCGCCGTCGTTATGCCGACTGCGGGATCGTCGAGCCGGGCGACGAGCGCTCCGATCGCGCCGGGGGCAGTGACCGTGTCCGGGTTCAGGAAGACGAGCACCGCACCCGTGGTATGACGAGCACCAAGATTGCAGCCACCTGCGAAGCCGAGGTTGGCGCCGGGCCTGATCACTCGCACGAACGTCCATGCGCTCCGCCTCTGCAATCTCGGCGCCGCCTTCGCCGTTGTCAACCACGACTACTTCAGTGTCGCGGTTAGACCTCCGGTTCGATCGAGCGCAGGCAGCGCATGAGAGCCGGGCCAGATCTGTACGCGACGATCACGACCGAGCAGAGCACGCGACCCTTCCTCCCGACCTACGCAGGCTTGACGACCGGCGGGCTCGGTGCTCCCGCCGAGCTGCGCGAAAGCAGCCCGAGGTCCGAATCGACCATCATCTCGACGAACTCGCCGACCGAGTGCGTCTCGCCGTTGCGACGACGTAATCGGCCGGCTGGTCCTGCTGGAGCATCAGCCACATCGCGCACGTAGTCGCCAGCGTAGCCCAGTCGCGCTTGCCGTCGAGGTTGCCGAGGACGAGCTCGTCGGCGATGCTCAGCTTGATACGCGCCACGCCGTCGCTGATTTTCCGCGTGAGAATTCGCGCCCGCCGCGCGGCGACTCGTGGTTAAAGAGGATTCCGCAGACCGCAAACAGGCCGAACGACTCTCGGTTGTTGACGGTGATGTAGTGCCCGTACGCCTTCGCGACGCCGTACGGCGAGCGCGGATGGAACGGCGTTTGCTCGTTCTGCGGGACTTCGCGCACCTTGCCGAACATCTCTGACGACGAGGCTTTGATAGAAGCGAATGAAGCGGTCGGCGGTTCGGATGCTGTGCGGCGAGGTTGTGGGAGTTCGGCCAGATGGGTGCCGTCCTGACCCGTTATGCCCGTGATCAGCGCTGCGACCCGCCGGCGGCGCCACCCTAGCGGAGCCAGACTCCGGCTACGCTTGCTCGCGTGCGACGGCTGTCTGCGTCGACGATCGTCTTCGTCGCCGTCGTAGCGACGGCCGCCGCCGCTCCACTCTCGCCTCGGCCAACAGCCGGTCCGCGTGTCCTCGTGTTCACCAAGACTATTGGGTTCACGCACACGTCGATCCCCGTCGCGCTCCGGACCATTCGCGTGCTCAGTGCTCGAAACGGATTCGCGGTGGATGCAACCGAAGATGCAAACGTGTTCTCGGATGCGAACCTGACCCGCTACGACGCGGTCGTGTTTTTGCTGACTACGGGTGATGTACTCGACACACGACAGCAGCGCGCCCTACAGCGTTTCATTCGAGCAGGCGGTGGCTTCGCCGGAGTGCATTCAGCGGCGGACACGCTCCGCGACTGGGCGTGGTATGACGGTCTTCTCGGCGCCTCCTTCAAGTATCACCCGCAGATTCAGCCGGCGATGATGAGAGTCGAGGACTTTCGTCATCCGTCTACCGTCGGCTTGCCACGCCGCTGGACTCGGACCGACGAGTGGTACAGCTTCGCCCCCAATCCGCGCGGCACCGTGCGTGTGCTTGCGACGCTCGATGAGCGAACCTACTCGCCCGGCGCCGACGCGATGGGCAGAGATCATCCGATCGCCTGGTCGCATTCCTACCAAGGCGGCAGAGCGTGGTACACGGGCGGAGGCCATACTGACGAGTCGTACTCCGAACCACTGTTCCGAAGGCATCTCCTGGGAGGAATTCGCTACGCCGCTGGGTTGACGCCTCCCCGCATCGCCGCGGTGGTCTCATCCGTCCGCAACCGCCGTCTCGTCGTGGGAGTCCGCTACATGAGCTGCCGGCCCTGCTCCGGAGTCCTCCAGCTTCGCGTGAAGGGCAGGTGGTTGAGACTCCCGATCCGGCTTCGGGGAGGGAGGGGCCAGACTCGCAGTCCTCGGCTTCCGCAAGGACGCTGGCAGTACTCAGTCGTGCTCAACGATCCGGTAACGGGTCTAAGCGACGCCGTGCTTCGCCCGGTACGGATCCCTTAGATCACCGTGTACCCGCCGCGGCTTGGGCCTTTAGGTCGGCAAG
>CAWICZ010000013.1:0-28978 GCA_963834825.1 uncultured Actinomycetes bacterium
AAAGTGCTCGTGCAGGTCGGCGCGCGTGTGCTTCGGCAGCGATTCGTACGCGACTTCCTGGAACAGAAGGTGCCGGAAGCGGAAGGACTCGTCGCCGACCGGACGGAGGAGCTCGCGCCGAACGAGGTTCTCGAGGGCGGCTCCGACCGCGGCGCGCTCCTCCTTCGGCGAGAGATCGACGACGGCGGCGCGGCGGAACTCCCGGCCGATCATCGACGCGCGCTGGACAACCCTGCGCTCCTCCGCGTCCAGGCGCTCGAGCCGTGCGGCGAGCAGTGCGTGGATCGTGGGCGGGATGTCCGAGCCGCCGTCGCCGTTCTCGGCGAGCATCGCGAGCATCTGCTCAATGAAGAGCGGATTGCCCTCGGCGGCCTCCAGGATCCGGTCACGGAGCTCCTCGGCGAGCTCGCCCCCCGAGAGCAGCAGTTCGACCAGCTGCTCGCTCTCCGTCTTCGAGAGCGGCTCGAGGAGGGTCGAGCTCACATTCGCGCGCCCGCCGGCCCACCGCGGCCGGGCGTCGAGTAGCTCCGGACGCCCGAGGCAGAGCAGCAGGATCGGTGACTCCGACGACCAGTCGGCGACGTGCTCGACGAGGTCGAGGAACGTCGCGTCGGCCCAGTGGACATCGTCGAGGACGAGCACGACCGGACGCTCCCGAGCCAGCGCCTCGAAGAGCTTCCGCGCCGCCCAGAACGTCTCCTCGTTCGAGCTCGCGCTTCCCGCGAGCCCGGCGGCACCGAGGAGACGGTCGATGATCGTGTCGGCTTCGTCTTCGTCGGCGAGAACGCCACTAAGGGCCTTCCGCGGATCGGCGCCGTTCAGGCGTGAGACGACCTCGCGCAGCGGCCAGAACGTGATGCCTTCGCCGTAGGAGAGTGAGCGGCCCCGCAGGACCTGCGCCCGGTCGGCGAGCGAGCCCACGAGCTCCTCGGTCAGTCTCGATTTACCGATCCCGGGCGGCCCGACCACCGTGAACAGCTGCACGGCTCCCTCGTCGGCCGCGCGCTCGAAGCTCTGTTTGAGCCTGCCGAGCTCCTCCGCGCGGCCGATCATCGGCGTCTCCATCCGCCGGAGGTATCCCGGAGCTCCGGCCTCGACCTCGAGCAACCGCCAGGCGGCTCGTCGGCCGGTGGCCCTCAGAGCGGCCGGGTCGGCCGCCTCGACCCGCACCGCGTCGCGCACCAGCGGTTCGGTCTGCTCGTCGACGAGGATCTCGCCCGGCTCGGCCGCCTGCTGAAGCCGAGCAGCGACGCTCACGGCATCGCTGGCGACCAGGCTGTGCGCGACCGCGTTGCCTGCGACCACCTCACCGGTCAAGACGGCGGCCCGCATGGAGAAGGTGATGCCGGAGTCGCGCTCCAGCTCCGGGACGAGTGAGCCGACCGCGGCTCTCGCCTCGAACGCCGCGCGGACGGCTCGAAGGGCGTCATCTTCGTGCACTCTGGGCACGCCGAAGATCCCGATCACGCCGCCGCCGGTGGACGGTTCCGTATTGGCGCCGTGCCGTTCGAGCACGCCCGTGACGGTCTCCACCGCACGGGCCATCGGCCGCTCCAGCGCCTCCGGATCGTGCGGTCCTTCCAGGCTGAGAATGTCGGCGGAGACAACAGAGACCGTCTTCCGCGTCTCCGGCGCGGGCAGCGCCGCTTCCGCGCTCTCGACGGCCGGCCGGACCGCCTCCTCGCTCAGCTCGAGCGCGGGATCCTGCATCAGCACGGCCTTCTCGAGCCGCTGGAGCGCCGGGCTCGGCTCGAGCCCGAGCTCCTCGACGAGCACCTCTCGCGTCTCCTGGTAGACGCGGAGCGCTTCCGCCTGCCGGCCCGACCGGTAGAGCGCAAGCATCAGCTGACCCCGGAGACGCTCGCGGAGCGGATGCTGGGCGACGAGTGCCTCCAGCTCGGCAACCACGTCTGCATGGCGTCCGAGCGCGAGCTCGGCGTCGATCCGGTCCTCCATGGCCGCCGACCGCAGCTCGTCGAACCTGGCCGCCTCCGCCCGGGCGAACGTTGCGTCGGCGAAGTCGACCAGCGCCGGGCCCCGCCAGAGCGCGAGCGCCTCTCGCAGGTGCCCCACCGCCTCGGCGTGCTCGCCCGCGGCCAGCTCCCGCCGTCCCTGCCCGGCCAGGGCCTCGAACCGATCTGTGTCGAGCTCCCCGGTCCGACACGCAGCAGGTATCCGGGACTTCGTGTGACGAGCAGTTGCTCTCCGTCAGGAGCGCCGTCGGGCTCCAGGAGCTTGCGGAGCTGTGAGACGCCGTTCTGAATCATCTTCCCGGCGGTCGGCGGAGGATCGCCTTCCCAGAGGTCGTCGATCAGGCGGTCGCTGGAGACGATCTCGTTCGCGTGCAGCAGCAGGACCGCCAGCAGCTCGCGCTGGCGCGCGCCTCGCAGCGGGACCGCCGCGTCCCGCGTACGGACCTCGAGAGGCCCAAGGATCCCGTAATCCATGCCCTTCGTGGTCCCTTGTACCGGAATTACCGGCCGCTTACCGGCGGATGGGGGGCGTGCGCCACCATCGAGACATGAACACCCGCGTCGTTAGCCCGGTCGAAGGAGGGTTCCGGCACCCCGTATGCGGTTTTGGGGCGATCGCAGAGGCGTTTGCGGAGGCTTCCGCAGGAACGGGGTCCTGCGAAGAGCTCCGGCAAGCCCTCGATGCACGAGCGCACGAGATCGACGTGACGACCGCAGGGGTCGCACTTCGTCGCCTCGTCGGTCTCCTGGCGCTCAAGACAGGGGAGACACCCCGCTCGATCCTCGAAGAGGAGTTCGCGAGATCTCCGAGCGACGAGTTCTGGCGGGGAACGATGGGAGGCCCGTGAACTACGGGGCCCCTTCCCATCCCGGAACGAACGTCGGCTCGCGCCTGGGGCGCCTTGCCGGCCTGGGACCGCCGCAGTCCCGGGCCGGATGGCCGACGAAGGGGAGCCCTGCTCCGGGAGAGGCCGCATCCCCCGGGCAGGGCTCTCGCAGTTAGCTGGGTGGCGGCGGAGAGCGCCGCAAGGCTCTCCGCCGCCTCCCTCCCCCTGACCGCGATACGCGGTCAGTTCTCAGGCACCGAGTAGGCGCCTCCCGAGCGCACGTCGTCTTTGGCGGTGCTGCCCCACGCGACGGAGCCCCAGGCGACCGAGCCCCACGCCACGGAGCCCCAGGCGACCGAGCCCCACGCTGCGGATCCCCAGGCGACCGAGCCCCACGCTGCGGATCCCCACGCCGCCGAGCCCCAGGCTGCGGATCCCCAGGCGGCCGAGCCCCAGGCAGCGTCGTTCTCGACCACGTGGGTCCATCGGGTCGAATCGAAGACGCGAGTCGGGCCTCCGGCGGGGTCGGCGACGAGGAAGTCGTTGAGTACCGAGTGCGGGTTCGGCGGATCGACCACCGCCGCCGCGTCGCCGGCGCTCAGGGTGCCGACGCCGACCGACCGCGGCGCGGCCTGCGGCAGCGGCTTGGCGGTCAGCATCAGGGCGCCCTTGACCTGATCGGGCGTCCAGCTCGGGTGCTCGGCGAGCATCGTCGCGGCGCTCCCGGCGACGACCGGAGCGGCGAACGACGTGCCGGAGAGCTGGAGGTAACCGGGCTCGACAATGCGATCCGGGCGCTCGCGCGTGAGCGTCGCGTCCGCAGGGACCGCGACGGCCATATACCGCCCCGGCGCGACGAGCTCGGGCTTGGCGAAGCCGTCGCGCGTATAGCCCCACGCCGACCACGGAGCCGCGACGTCGTCGCGCTCCGTGAACGAGCCGCGCGTGTCGGTCGCGCCGACGGTGAGGACGAACGGATCGTTGCCCGGCGCGAACGGGACGGCGCTCTCAGCTCCGTCCGTGGCGTAGTTGCCGGCGGCGGCGACGACGACGATCCCGCTCTGCCACAGGCGCTCCACCGCCCGGTCGAGCGGATCCGAGACGAGGCTGGCCAGCGTCGTCCCGTGCAGCGAGAAGTTGGCGACCTTGATGTCGAGCCGCTCGCGGTTCTCGTAGATCCAGTCGGCGGCGGCGATGACGTCGCTGACGTTCCCGACGCCGTTGTCGTCGAGGACGTCGATCGAGACGATCCTCGCGCCAGGCGCGGCGCCCGTGTACCCCTGAGCGCTCCCGGCCGCGACGCTCGCCACGGCGGTGCCGTGGCCGTAGCCGTCACCGGGCGAATTCGGCTGCCGCTGCGTCTTCGTCACCTGCTCGATCACGCGGTTGCCGAAATCCGCGCGAGACGCGTCGATGCCCGAGTCGACGATCGCGATCGTCCCGGGCTGTGCCGCTTGAACCCCGGGTCTCGCCTGGAGCGAGGGGATGCCCGCGACATACGGCCACTGCTGCTTGAAGGCCGGCAGCACCGCCGGGAGCCCCGGCACGATGACCGACGTGGAGGAGGCGGCCGAGCGCGTGCCGCCGAGGTTGTGGGCGATGACCCGGACTCGGATCTTCTTGCCGACGTCGTACGAGCGCACCTTGTACTCCGCGGCCGAGGCGTTCCAGATGTCGCTGCAGTTCGCTCCGTTGACGTCGCAGCGCTCCCACTCGTACGAGAAGCTGAACGGCGGGGTTCCCTCCCAGGCGCCGTTGGCCGCCGTCACCGTCTGCCCCTCCTCGACCGTGCCGAGCATCGCGGGCTTGGACGTCGAGGTCGGCATCCGCGCCGCGACGGGCGATGTCACCAGCGACGCCCAGGCGCTGCTCCCTGCCCCGTTCGCCGCCGTTACACGTGCCCGGAGCCGGTAGCCAAGATCCGCGGCCGCCGCCGTGTAGCTCGCCTGCGTCGCCGCGGGAATGTCCAGGCAGCCCCAGTAGTGGCCGCGAATGTCCGCGGTCGAGAGAGGACGGTCGTAGAGGGCCACCTCGTCGAGGTCGGCGTTCAGCGAGGCCGCCCCCGGGTAGCCGCCGATGGTGAGGTCGACGGTGGGCTCGCCGAGCGGGCCCGAGAATGGTTCCGAGCCGATCAGCGCCGCGTTGCGGTAGAGGCGGAGCGTCGAGCCGTCCCACGTGGCAACGAGGTGCTCCCACGAGCCGGACGGCGCGACTGCGGTTCGGAGAGTCGTCTGCTTACCTGCGACGAGGCCGTAGCGCCCGGCTTCGTCCAGCCGGAGCATGATCCCGCCCTCGCCGGGCAGCCAGCGTGCGAGGACGGCGCGGTCGGTCTGCGGGCCGGCGGTGTCCACCCACGTCTCGAGCGAGAAGCCCTCCGAGAAGGCGCCGGGGGCGAGTCCCGGAACCTCGACCGTCCCGGTGCCGCGCAGGCCGAGGCCGACGCTCCCGTTGCCCGTGACGCCGCCGACGCCGTAGGTCAGCACGCCGACGTAGGCGCCGTTCGCCCCGTGGCCGGAGGAGTCGGCCGCCACTTGGCCGCCGTTCTCCGAGAATCGCCAGAAGCCGAACGGCTTCTCGCCGTCGACGACGATCTCGCGATCCTCCTTGTTGCAGCGCTGCCACTGGTACGAGTACGCGAGCTCGCCGCCACCCTCCCAAGCGCCGGGTCGTGGTCGTCAGGACCTGTCCGGGCTCCGCCAGACCGGAGACCTGCGGCTCGGCGGTGTTCGACGGCAGAGCCACGGGCACGCCGGCAGCAGCGACCACAGCCGTCGGTGCCGACACGGCCATGGCCGAGCCCTCGCTTCCCGTGGCGGAGACGAGCAGGCCGACGGTCGAGCCGACATCGGCGGCGTCGAGCGTGTAGGTGGCGGCGGTTGCGCCCTCGATCGTCTGGCAGTCGAGGCCCGACGCCGCGCAGCGCTGCCACTGGTACGCGTACGAGAGCGGCGGCGTGCCGCTCCAGGCGCCTGCCTCCGCCGACAGCGTCGTCCCCTCGACCGGCGCTCCCCTGGATCGTCGGGAGCTCCGTATTCGCCGGCAGGTCGGCCGCCGTCGGACGCGTGTCGAGCGTGATCACGAGCGGCTCCGAGCTCGAGGCGAGCGCGACGACCTCGTTCCCGGTGAGCGTCGCGGAGACGCCGGGGACCGTCAGGAAGCTGTCTTCGACGGCCGTCGCTGCGGCTTCCGGACTCGCTTCCGCTTCGACTGTGCTCTCGACCTCCGCGGCGACCGCCTCGGTGCCCGCTTCGCCCTGGACGATGACGCTGAAGTCCGAGTTCGGCGCGGCCTGGGCCGCATCGAGCAGGCCCGGCGAGATCGTGGCTTCCGCTTCGTCGTCAGCCCCCGCCGTCAGCGGCACGGCGAGGACGAGCAAGCAAACGAGCAGAAGGGCAAGGCGGGGCCAGCCCTTCTCGAAAAGCGAGACTGAATTGGTGCGGCGCAGCTGGGCCTTCCTTCGCCTGGGGAGGGTTCGGTCGCCCGGACGCGTGGCTCGCCGCTTACGGGGAAATCTTCCCAAACCACGCGACCGGGCGATCCCGTGGAAGATTTCACTCCGCCGTAGGAGCCACAACTGGCCGTTCGTCTAGGTTCTCCGGACGGTGCCGGAAGCTGCGCGCGAGGTGGATTCGCTTCTCGACGAAGTGATGCCGCGATACGACGTCCACGAGCGGCACGAGCTCTGGGTGCCGGCCGCGCCGCCGGACGCGTTCGAGGCCGTCAAGGCAGTGAGTGCCGCAGAGGTGGGGCTCCTCGGGCCGTTGATGCGGCTACGGATGCTCGGACGATGGCCTGGCCGGCTGGACCTGCGGGCGCCGCTGATCGGGGAGATGGAGAAGACCGGCTTCTCCCATCTTGCCGAACGCCCGGACGAGGAGCTCGTCTTCGGGGCAATCGGGCGGTTCTGGAGCCCGACAGGGAACCTGCCGCGCCCGGCCGACGACTTCGCCGCGTTCTCGGCCCCCGGATACGCCAAGGCGGCGATGAACTTCGCGGTTCGCCGCGAGCGCGAGGGAAGCCGCATCACGACCGAGACCCGCGTGCTCGGAACGGACAACAGGGCGTCGCGCAAGTTGCGCCTCTACTGGCTCGTGATCCGACCGGGAAGCGGCGCGATCAGGCGGAGCTGGCTGAAGGCGATCCGACGGAGGCTCGAGCGAACACGTCCGGAAACCGCTCCCGCGCAGCGGTGATGCAACGGTCTCGCGTGCTCGGGCCCCAGCGGGCGCGGTCGTAGTCAGGCGCGAACGGGCGCTCGAGGCGATCGAGCTCGTCGACCGACGTGCGGAGCTCGTCCCGCCACGCGGGCTCGTCCGGCTTCGGCCCGGCCAGGAGCCGCTCGATCCCCCGGACGAGCTGGTCTTTCCGGACGATGTTCTCCGGCGACTGCTCCTTGAGGCACACGCCGTAGGCGCCGGAGAGGTAGCCCTGCCACTCCTCTTCCAGGTCGGACGGCGCCCCGCCGGCGGCGAGGAAACGCCGGGCGAAATCCTGGCGCCCGGCATCGGCGAGCTCGAAGTAGTCGGCGGGGACCATCTCGGTGCCGTCGGGCAGCACGTAGCTCGCCTGTGGCAGTTCGCCGTCGGCCATGAGCCTCCGCACGTCGTCGGCCGTTTCCGAGCGCCCCGCACACGCTTCCTCGAGCGGCAGGTAGTTCGCGCGGACGTAGGCGATGTCCGCCGCGGTCATCGTCGGCTCCACGCGGCAGAGGGTAGTGGACGCCTAGTAGTCGGCCGAGACGCTGTTGAAGATCGCGTAGAGGCCCCAGTTCACGAGCCAGACGACGATCGTCGCGCCGATATACGTCCAGAAGCCGTCGATCGAGAAGTCCGGCGCGATCCACTCGGCGAGCGCCAACATCGCGATGTTGAGCGCGAAGTAGGAGAGGCCGAGCGTGAGGATGATGATCGGGAAGGTCAGGATCGCGAGGATCGGCTTCAGGAAGGCGTTTCCGATCGCGAGCACCGCGGCGCCGAGCAAGAGCGACCCCCAGCGCCCGATCTCGACCCCGCTGAAGATCCAGTCGATCACGAGCAGGGCGACGATGTTGACGCCCCAGCCGATGAGCGCCCCGAGGAAGGGCCCGCGGTTCACGGCGCGCAGTATTTCAAGCGTCGTCGGATAGCCACGCGACGGCCTCGACCTCGATCAGCAGCTCGGGGCGGACGAGCCCGGCCACCTGCACGAGCGAGCTCGTCGGCGGACGCGTGGTGTCGACGAGCTCGTCGCGGGCCGCGCGGATCGTCTCCAGCGCCGACACGTCCACGACGAAGAACGTGAGCTTGACGACGTCCGCCCACCCGGCGCCGGCCGCGCCGAGGGCGTGTCCGACATTGGCGAGCGCGAGCCGCGTCTGGCCTTCCCACCCGCCCGACGCAACCGTGCCGTCCGCGTCGACGCCGACCTGGCCCGCCGTCCAGACGAGGCGGCCTGCCGGGATGCTGACGACGTGGCTGTAGCCGGCCGGCCGGGTCAGGTCGTCCGGTGAGAAGAACGCAGGTGCGCGGTCGGACACGCGTCAGCCGACGGCGGCTTCGCCCAGGAGCGCCTTGACCTCGCCGAAGAAGGCCGCCGACGGCCTCACCCGGTAGCCGTCCCCGAGCTCGAGCGTCTTCGGGCCGAGCGACGTGTCCACCGAGAGGACGACGGGCGTCTCACCGGGAAAGTCCTTGACGAGCCGCGCCAGCTCGCCGACGAGCCCCGCCTGCGCCTTGAGGGCGTCGACCCGGAGCCGGACCTCCTTCGCAACCTGCGCGGCCTCGAAGGCTGTCACCTCGAGCGCGATCAGCTTCGTCTCGCCTTCCTGCTTGTGGTCGACTCGACCCTTGATGACGAGGATCGCGTCCGCCGCGAGCAGCTCCCGCGCCTGCTCGTAGACGGAGTTGAAGACCACGACCTCGGCGCTTCCCGCCAGGTCGTCCAGCCGCACGAAGACCATCGGATCGCCCTTCCGCGTCGTCACCTGCCTGAGCGCGCCGACGATCCCGCCGACCGTGACGAACTCGCCGTCACGTCGGGCCGGCACGTCCGCCAGCCGGCAGTCGGTCTTGCGGAGGAGCTCGTCCTTGACCGCTTCGAGCGGATGCTCCGACACGTACAGACCGAGCGACTCCTTCTCCATTCGGAGCAGGTCGTTCTTGTCGTACTCCTCCGACGGAGATCGTCGGGTGCTCGACCTCGAACATCGACTCCTGGCCGAAGAAGAGGTCCTCCTGCCGCTTCGCGCCCGAGCCGAGCGCCGCGTCGAGCGCCTCCAGCATCCCCCTGCGGGCTGGCGCCGGTCGAATCGAGGGCGCCGCACTGGATCAGCGACTCGAGCGCGCGCTTGTTGACGACCGCGGTCGAGACGCGCTCCGTCACGTCCCACAGTGACTTGAAGGGCCCACCGTGTTCGCGCGCGGCGACGAGCGCCGCCGCTGACCCCTCCCCCACGTTCTTTACGGCGTTGAGCCCAAAGCGGATCTTTCCTTCCACGACGGCGAAGTCCGTTTGCGACACGTTCACGTCCGGCGGCTCGACCTCGATCCCCATCTCGGCGCAGGCGTTCACGTACAGCGGCACGCGATCCTTGGTGTTCATCACGGACGAGATCAGCGCGGCCATGTACTGGTGCGGGTAGTTCGCCTTCAGGTAGGCCGTGCGGTAGGCGATCAGCGCGTAGCCGGCCGAGTGCGACTTGTTGAACGAGTAGTCCTGCGACTGCTCGGTGTCCTTCCAGAGCTGCGTCGCCACCTCGTGCGAGACGCCGTTCTGCGCGCACCCCTCGAGGAACTTCTCCTTCAGGGACGCCATCAGCGAGTGGATCTTCTTGCCGATCGCCTTGCGGAGATCGTCCGCCTCGGCCGGTGAGAAGCCGGCGAGCTGCTTGGCGATCTCCATGTACTGCTCCTGGTAGATGCAGATCCCGAAGGTGGTCTCGGTGATCGCCTTCAGCCGCTCGTCGATGTACGTCGGCTGCTCGAGCCCGTTCTTCCGCTTCGCGTACAGGGGGATGTAGCCCATCGGCCCCGGCCGGTAGAGGGCGACGAGCGCGATCAGGTCCTCGAACTCCGTCGGCCGCACCTGCTTCAGCGCCTCACGCATCCCCGACCCCTCGAACTGGAAGACCCCCATCGCGTCGCCGCGCGCGAGCATCTCGAAGGTCTTCTTGTCCTCGAGCGGGATCTTCTCGTTCGAAAGGCCTCCGACGAGCTGGTACGTCTTCTCGATCACGTCGAGGTTGCGCAGGCCGAGGAAGTCCATCTTCAGGAGGCCGAGCGCCTCGACGTCCCACATCCCGAACTGCGTCACCACCTCCTCGCCCTCGCCCTTGCGCTGGAGCGGGACGTACTCGACGAGCGGCCGGTCGCCGATGACGACGCCGGCTGCGTGGATCGAGTCGTTGCGGACGAGCCCCTCGAGCGGCTTCGCGAGGTCGACGATCTCGCGGACGAGCGGGTCGGCGTCGTAGGCCTGCTTCAGCTCCGCGCCGGGCTTGAGGCAGTCGTCGAGGTAGACCTTCGGCCCTTCCGGGATCAGCTTCGCGATCTTGTCGACGGTCCCGTAGGGGATCTCGAGCACCCGGCCGGAGTCCCGCACCGCGGCGCGGGCGAGCATCGTGCCGAAGGTGATGATCTGCGCGACGCGGTCGCGGCCGTACTTGTCGGCCACGTAGTTGATGACCTGGTCGCGCCCGGCGACGGCGAAGTCGATGTCCATGTCGGGCATCGACTTCCGGCCCGGATTGAGGAAGCGCTCGAAGAGCAGGTCGTAGCGCATCGGGTCGACGTCGGTGATCTCGAGCGAGTAGGCGGCGAGCGAGCCGGCGGCGGAGCCGCGCCCCGGCCCGACCTGGATCCCGTTCTGGCGCGCGAAGCGGACGAAGTCCCAGACGATCAGGAAGTAGTCGGCGAAGCCCATCTCCCTGATCGTCTTCAGCTCGAAGCGCAGGCGGTCGTTGAGCTCGGGCGTCACCCGGTCGTAGCGGCGCTCGAGGCCCTTCTCGCAGAGCTCGACGAGGTAGTCGAACGCGTCGCGATCGTCGGGGGTCGGGTAGCTCGGCAGCCGAATCTCCCCCAGCTGGATCTCGACGTTCAGGCGCTCGGCGATGTCGAGCGTCGTGCGGAGCGCGTCGGGCTGGTCGCCGAAATCCGCGGCCATCTCAGCCGGGGTCTTGAAGTAGAACTGGTCGCTGTCGAACTTCCACCGGCTCGGGTTCTTCAGCGAGTCACCGGACTGGATGCAGAGCAGCGCCTCGTGGGCCTTCGCGTCCGAGTGGTCCAGGTAGTGGACGTCGCCGGTCGCGACGAGCGGAAGCCCCGCCTGCTCGGCGAGCTGCACGAGCTGCGGGTTGATGCGCGCCTGCTCTTCGAGGCCGGCGTTCTGGATCTCGACGTAGACGTTGTCGCGCCCGAAGACCTGCGTCAGCCGGTCGAGGTCGGAGGCCGCGTCCTTCGGACGGCTTTCCTTGAGCGCCCTGCAGACCCGGCCGGAGAGGCAGCCGGAGAGTGCGACGATCCCTTTGGCGTGCGCCTCGAGGTGCCGCCAGTCGACCCGCGGCTTGTAGTAGTAGCCCTCGAGGTAGGCGGCCGAGGTGAGCTTGATCAGGTTCCCGTAGCCCTCGTTCGACTCGGCCAGAAGGGTCAGGTGCGCGTAGCCCTTCTCCTGGCGCGAGGCGTCGTCGCAGACGTAGACCTCGCAGCCGATCAGCGGCTTGACGCCGGCCTTCAGGCCCTGCTGGTAGAGCTGGACGGCGCCGGCGAGGGAGCCGTGGTCGGTGAGCGCGACGGCGGGCATCTCGAGCTCGGCGGCGCGTGCGACCAGCGCCGGGATCCGGCAAGCCCCGTCGAGGATCGAGAACTCGGAGTGGACGTGGAGGTGGACGAACTCAGCCGCCAAGGCTCGGCCATTCTGTCAGGGGCCTCGGACGGCTTCCGGCGCGCCGGCTAGGATATCCTCGATGGCAAAACAGATATCCAAACCGGACAAGACCTCTTTGGTCATCGACCGCGAGAAGGTCGCGCGTGTCAAGAAGATCCTCGGGACGACGACTCTTGCGGAGACCGTCGACGCAGCGCTCGAGGACGTGATCAACCACGACCGGCGGGCAGCGCTGTTCGATCGGATCATGCGCGAGGGCGGCATCGGGCCTGGGCCAGAGGAGCTCCGTAGGCTGCGCGAACCGTAGTGCCGGTCTACCTGGCCGACACCAGCGCTTGGCATCGAAGTCGACAGCGGCCACGCTTCTGGCGCTCGCTCCTGGAGAAGGGGGAGCTCGCCATCTGCGTTCCAGTCGCCCTGGAGCTTGCGTACTCGGCGAAGGGCGCGAAAGACTTTGTCGCACTCCAGGATCACGTCTCGGCCTTGCCGGCGCTGCCGCTCGACGAAGAGCGCCACGGTGGCGGCCTCCGAGACGCAATTCGCGCTCGTCGCGCGAGCCCAGCACCGAGGGCCCACGCCAATGGATCTGCTCATCGCCGCCGTCGCGGAGGTCCACGGCGCGATCCTCCTTCACTACGACCGCCACTTCGACGCGATCTTCCGCGTTACCGGCCAGCCCATGGAGTGGCTCGCACGCCGCGGCAGCCTCGACTGACTCCACGCGGCTAGACGGGCGGCAAGCAGATTGCTCGACGCCCTGGGTGACGAGCTCTGGCTCCGGGCACGCACAAAATGTCGATCTCGCTCCGGCGCGTTCGTCGCGCATGGGTAAGGCTGGAAACCGAACGACGAGAGGAGCGACGATGAAATTCCTGATGCTGGTCTGCTGGGACGCCGAGAAGATGGACGCCCAGACCGAGCCCGACCCGACCGACACCCAGGAGCCAGAGAGCTTTCCCTGGCTCGACGACCTCCAGGCGCGGGGCATGTGGGTCACCGGCGACCAGGTAGCTCCGCCGCGCCGGGCCCGCTCCGTCCGCGTCCGCGACGGGAAGAGGATCGTCACCGACGGTCCGTTCGCCGAGACCAAGGAGGTGGTCGGCGGGTTCGACATCGTCGAGTGCGGCAGCTTGGACGAGGCCGTCGAGATCGCGGCCGGGCACCCCATCGCCCAGATGGGGACGATCGAGGTCCGGCCGTTCTGGGGGAGCTGACGTTCCTCTTAGGGGCGCAGCTCGACGAACCCGGCGGCCGTAAAGTCACCGTCGAAGGCGAGCGCTTCCTTGATCCGCAGCGAGCGCATGAGGGCGAAACTCGTCGCGTCGACAAACGAGTACGGGCGCTCGTCATGACGCCGGAGCCAGCGGAGCGCCTGGGACTCGAGGTCTTCAGAGACGAAGACGACGTTCAGTCGCTTCGTCCGAGCCAGCGCATCGAGGAAGCTGACCGCGGCTGCGTGCCACGCCCGAGTGCGAAGGAAGCTCCAGGTTTCCCCGCGGACGTGATTCGACGTCACGAGGTCTTGACCACCGAAACGCCGCAGAAGTGCCCTTGCGTCGGCATGACGTCCGTCTCGAGGGAGCTGTAGAGCAATCCAGAACGACGTGTCGACGAAGGTCACGGCTTCGCCGCAGCGCCGTACAGGTAGTCATCGATGTCTTCGACAGGTTCGGCGTCGACCGATCCCACGAGCTCCCAGAGTGGATCCGCCTCCAGTGGGGGAAGCGGCTTCAGGTTCTTGGCGACGTAGCGTCGGATCAACGCGGCCTTCGAGGTGCGCTCCTTCCGGGCTTGATTGGCGAGCGCCTCGTCGAGCTCTTCCTCGATCATGATCTGGAGTCGTCTCACGATGTGCAGCATACATCACTTCAAGTGATGCATGTGTAACATCTCCGCTCCAAGACACGCGCGTTTGGAGCGGAGTATCCTCGCGCCATGGCGCAGGTGAAGCTCGAGCAGACGAAGTTCCTGCTCGCCGAATCGGAGCTCCCGCGGCGCTGGTACAACATCCGCGCCGACATGCCGAGCCCGCCGCAGCCCGTGCTGCACCCGGGCACCGGCGAGCCGGTCGGGCCCGACGACCTCGCCCCGCTCTTCCCGATGGAGCTGATCCTCCAGGAGGTCAGCGAGGAGCCCGAGGTCGCGATCCCGGACGAGATCCTCGACATCTACAGCCTCTGGCGCCCGACGCCGCTCTACCGGGCGAGGCGGCTCGAGCAGGCGCTCGGGACGCGCTCGCGGATCTTCTACAAGTACGAAGGCGTCAGCCCGGCGGGGAGCCACAAGCCGAACACGGCCGTCGCGCAGGCCTTCTACAACGCGAAGGAGGGCCGGACGCGGCTCTCGACCGAGACCGGCGCCGGCCAGTGGGGCAGCGCGCTCGCGTTCGCCTGCACCCTCTTCGGGCTCGAGTGCAAGGTCTACATGGTCAAGATCTCGTACGAGCAGAAGCCGTTCCGGCGCTCGCTGATCCAGGCCTGGGGCGCGACGATCGTCGCCAGCCCGTCGGAGGAGACGCAGTCCGGCCGGGCGGTGCTCGAGGAGCATCCCGACTCGCCCGGCAGCCTCGGCATCGCGATCTCGGAGGCGGTCGAGGACGCGGCCGGCCGGGAGGACACGGCGTACTCGCTCGGCTCCGTCCTCAACCACGTGCTGCTGCACCAGACCGTCATCGGCCAGGAGGCGCTCGCGCAGATGGAGCAGGCAGGCGCGTTCCCGGACGTCGTCATCGGCTGCGTCGGCGGCGGCTCGAACTTCGCCGGGCTCGCCTTCCCGTTCCTGCGCGAAAAGATCGCCGGCCGCGAGATCGACGTGCTCGCCTGCGAGCCGGCGGCGTGCCCGACGCTGACGCGCGGCCTGTTCGCCTACGACTTCGGGGACACCAGCAAGCTGACGCCGCTCGTCCCGATGCACACGCTCGGGCACGACTTCATCCCGGAGCCGATCCACGCCGGCGGGCTGCGCTACCACGGCGTCGCGCCGCTGATCTCCCAGCTCGTGCGCGACGAGCTGATCCGCGCCGAGGCCTACCTCCAGACCGACGTCTTCGGCTCAGCCGTCGAGTTCGCGCGCCACGAGGGGATCATCCCGGCGCCCGAGGCGGCGCACGCGATCCACGGCGCGGTGCTCACGGCGCGGGCGGCCGACGAGGCCGGCGAGGAGCGGACGATCCTCTTCAACCTGTCGGGCCACGGCCACTTCGACATGGCCGCGTACGACAACTACTTCGCCGGGAAGCTCGAGGACGTCGCCCTGGACGAGGCAGAGATCCAGCGCGCGCTGGCCGCGATCGAAGGCCTCCCCACTCCGGCGTAACGTCGCGGTTTCGTCGCTGTTCCGTCCGAGGGGCGGGCCTAGCCTGATCGGCCCGTGACGACCCGCGAACAGTGTCAGTCGCTCCTAGAGCGAGCACTCGGGCCACAGGCGCGCTTTCGGGAGGGTCAGCTCGAGGCCATCGTCGCCACCGTCGACGACCGGGCGAGAGTCCTCGTCGTCCAACGCACGGGTTGGGGCAAGAGCCTCGTCTACTTCCTTGCGACTCGGCTCTTGCGCGACGGCGGATCGGGACCCACGCTGCTCATCAGCCCGCTGCTGTCGTTGATGCGCGATCAGCTGCTGATGGCAGGCCGACTCGGTATCCAGGCGCGGACGATCAACAGTGCCAACTTCGAGGAGTGGGACGACGTCGAACGCGCGCTCCGCGCCGACGAGGTGGATCTCTTGCTCGTCTCGCCGGAGCGCCTCGGAAACGAGCGCTTTCGTGAACGAACGCTCGGCCTCATGGATCACGCAGTCGGCTTGTTTGTCGTTGACGAGGCCCACTGCATCTCGGACTGGGGCCACGACTTCCGCCCCGACTATCGGCGGATCGGTCGACTGATCCAGCGGCTGCCGCCAGGCGTTCCGCTTCTTGCGACGACAGCCACCGCCAACAACCGAGTGATCGCGGACATCGGCGAGCAGCTCGGCGAAGACCTCGTTTCGATCCGCGGCCCGCTCACGCGCGAGAGCCTCCGCCTTCAGGTCATCATCGAGCTCCCTGATCAGGCAGAACGCCTCGCCTGGCTCGCAGAGAACCTTCCTCAGTTTCCAGGCTCCGGCATCGTGTACTGCCTCACCGTGGCGGACTGCCGAGCGCGTCGCCGAATGGCTCGCTAGTCGAGGTATCGCAGTCGCTCCGTACTACGGGCCGCTAGAGACGGAGGAGCGACAGGCGCTGGAGGATCAGCTCCGGCGAAACGAGGTCAAGGCGCTCGTGGCAACGGTCGCTCTCGGCATGGGCTTCGACAAGCCGGATCTCGGCTTCGTTGTCCATTTCCAGCGGCCACCGTCAGCGATCGCGTACTACCAGCAGATCGGGCGAGCCGGTCGCGAGCTCGACGATGCCGCCGTCGTTCTCCTCCACGGGCGCGAGGACGACGAGATTGCCAACCACTTCATCGTGACCGCGTTCCCGTACGAGGACGATCTGCGATCGGCGCTGATCGAGATCGAGCGCAGCGAGGGCCTGACGAAGAGCGAGCTTGCCGGTCGGATCAACTTGTCCGTGTCCCGGATCGAGAGATGCCTGAAGGCTCTCGAGCTCGACGAAGCGATCTTCAAAGAAGGACCGCGCTACTTCCGTTCGACGAATCCATGGGCGCCTGAGCGTGAACGAATCGCGAACGTGATCGAGCAGCGGCGATTCGAGCTCGAGCGCATTCGCGCGTTCACGCGCACCGACGACTGCCTGATGCAGTTCCTCGCTGCGGAGCTGGACGATCCAGCCCCTCAGCCGTGCGGCCGATGTGCGAACTGCGCGGGCGACTTCGTCCCGCGAACAGTCGACGAGGACACCCTCTTGGAGGCAATTGCCTTCATCCGCCGATCGTTCCGGTTGATCGAGCCGCGCAAGAGATGGCCCGCCGGAGGGGTCGGCGAGCACAGCGGCGTCATTCCCGAGGAGCTCCGAGCGGCCGAGGGCCGGGCGCTATCGATCTATGGCGACGCCGGTTGGGGCCGGCTCGTCGCGGATGCGAAGGATCGTGAAGAGCGATTTGACCAGAGGCTCGTCGAGGCAGCGGCACAACTCGTCCGTGACGCCTGGCGGCCTGACCCGCCGCCGAACTGGGTCACCGCGATTCCGTCCCTGCGCACAAACCTCGTCCCCGAGTTCGCGCGACGGCTTGCCCACTCGCTCTCCCTCCCGTACCGCGAGTCGATCGTCCGAGTGAAGGAGAGACCGCCCCAGAAGGAGATGGCAAACAGCGTCCAGCAGGCCCGCAACGTGATCGACGCGTTCGAGGTCCGCTCCGGGGAGACCACCGGGGAGCCCGTTCTCCTCGTGGATGGCATCGTCGACTCGCGATGGTCGATGACCGTCTGTGCCATGCTCCTCCGGCAAGCGGGAAGCGGACCCGTGTACCCGTTCGCGCTTGCAGTCGCAGCCCAGGGATCGACGTGAGCGCCGTGGCGCTCAGCCCAGACGCCGAAGCGATTGCTGCTGTGTTCGACGCTGGGACGCCCGCGCGAAGCGACGCCGCGGCCGCTTGCGCCCAAGGAATTGGATCGGTTGATCTACTGCCTCGCGGAGGCGGCCGTCGTGGTCTCCTCAGGCGAGAGCGACGGGACTCGAGCTGGAGCGCTCGAGAATCTCAAGGCCGGTTGGGTACCGCTGTTCGTCCGCGATGACCCGGGCGCTCCGCCCGGCAACCGAGAGCTTCTTGACGCCGGGGGCCTGGCGATCACTCGGGACGACCTAACCGGAGACTCCCTTGGCGAACGGCTTCGCGACACGCCCGCGGTCAACTACCAGCCAACCCTCGAAGAAGCGGCGGCCGACTGAAACGGCCCGGGAGGGCGGCTGAACCGCCCTCCCAGTCACCCACAACCTCTACTGCGGCACGAGCGTCAGCGAGAACTGCTTCTGACCGACGGTGTTGACGATCGCCGCGGTCAGCCTGCCGCTCCGATCGAGCTCGAGCGTGCCGAAGTTGAACCAGGTCTTTGCCTGCTCCCATGTCGTGACGGCTTCCGGGGTCGGCGGCCCGAAGAACGTCAGCACCTCCGGGTTCAAGGTCGTGTCGAAGTCGCGGATCGGGAAGATGCCCGCGTTCAGCGGCCCGGTCGCCAGCTCGTAGACGGCGAAACCGGGGTTCGTTGAGAACGGCCGGTAGCGGAAGGCCTCTGCGAAGTGGACGTCCGTCGTGATCCAGACCGTGTTCACGATGCCCCGGCTCTCCATGAACCCGAGGATGTCGAGCAGCTCCTGCTCGAAGCCCGTCGTCTGGTCGAAGTTGGCCCAGCCGTCGCGGCCTCCGATTGGCGGGAACCCGGTCGGGATCGACATCGGCACGCTGGAGACGATCACCTTCCACGTGGCGTCGGAGGCGCCAAGGCTCTCCTTCAGCCAGGTGAGCTGCTCGCGTCCGAGCATCGTCTTCGGCCGGTCGACGCTGTCAGTGGCGGCGTTCGCGTCGCGGTACTGCCGCGTGTCGAGGACGAAGAGCTCAAGGTGCTTGCCCCAGCGCAGGGAGCGGTACAGCCGCTTGGGCGTGTTCGCGGCTACCGCGATCGGCGTGTAGTCGAGGAACGCCTCGAGCCCGATCGGGAGCAGGTGGACGCCCGGCGTGTACGGCGGCGTCGCACGAGTGTCGCTGAGCGGGCCGAAGTCGTTCACGACCTCGTGGTCGTCCCAGACGCCGACGTAGCTCGTGCTCGCCAGCAGACGCTGGGACGCCGCATCGGCCCGGTTGTAGCGCCAGTGCGCCCAAAACGTGGCGAGGTCGGGCGCCGGGCCGGGCCCCGGCAACTGCGCGTTGCCGTAACGGCCGATCGGGTCGCACGCGTTGTCGGCGTAGATCATGTCGCCGAGGCCAACGAAGACGTCCGGCCGCAGGCCGCGGATCGTCTCCATGATCGGGAAGCCCTCACTCGTGTCGCGGCAGACGTTTTGACCGGCGACGTCGCCGCCGAAGGCGAGGCGCACCGCCTCGGCATCGTCAGCGGCGGGCGCGGTCTCGAAGGAGCCGCGGCTCGAACCGACCCGGTAGCGATAGTCGGTATCCGGCTTGAGACCGGTCAGGACGACCTGCCCGGTGTAGTCGTCGGCAGCGTGGAACTCGAGCCGCGCGACGCCGTGGTGCCTGCCGCCGGAGAGCTGGACCTTCAACGTGCCTTCGCGGTCGGCCCGCGCCCAGACGACGGCGGAGTGGGCCGTGACGTCGCCGACGACGACGCCGTGGGTGACGGCCGGAGCGTCGTGGCCGGTGGCCCGGACTGCCGCGCCGGCGCCGGTACCGGCAAGAGCGAAGACGGCCGCAGCGAGAACCAGGTACGGAATCCTGGACATGCTCGAAACCCCCTTCGATCGTGATGTAGCCCGGTCCTAGCGCACTACGGCGAAACGGACAAGTGCGGGAGAGCCGGGGGAAGCCCCTAGTCCGGGATGGATCGACTGACCCTTAGTGCCGCCTCGTAGTCGCCGCGGTCGCGGTGGACTGCGACTGCGCAGAAGTACGCGGCCCGCAGGGCCCGCGGCTCGGGGTTGAGCGCGACAGCGGCGTCGAGCGCTTTCAACGCCTCGTCGTAGTTCCGAGTATTCCGGAGAGCAACTCCGATGCACACGAGCTGCCACGCCCGCTCCGTGGCGCGTTCGGGGGCGAGCGAGCGCGAGGGCACGGTGCCGCTCGGCTCCTCGCAAGCGCCGTCGAACCGCTTCGTTGAGATCCTCAGGATCCACAGGCTTATCCACAGGTCGGGACGCTCTTCTTTTCCAAAGACGCCCGAGTTCCTGTCAGAAGCCGTCCTTAAGCTGCGACCGGATGCGAGCGGAAGACGTCTTCGCCGGTCTCAACCCGGAGCAGCGCGCAGCGGTCGAGGCCGTGCGCGGGCCGGTGTGCATCCTCGCGGGCGCCGGCTCGGGCAAGACGACGACGATCACGCGCCGGATCGCGAACCAGGTCCTGACCGGCGCGTTCCAGCCGACCGAGATCCTCGCCGTCACGTTCACCGACAAGGCCGCCGGCGAGATGCGTTCCCGGCTTCAGCAGCTCGGCGCGCACGGCGTCCAGGCGCGCACGTTCCACTCGGCCGCGCTCGCACAGCTCCGGCACTTCGTCGGCGACGAGCTCGGGCAGATCCTGCCGTCGAAGGCGCTGACGCTCCAGCCGATTCGCCGCTCCCTGCCGCCGCCGTACAAGTTCCGGCCGCTCGGCGACCTGGCCGGGCGAGATCGAGTGGGCCAAGAACCGGCGCTTGACGCCCGACACCTACGCTTCCTCGCTCGACGGGCACGAGGCGCCGGTCCCGCCCGACCTGATGGTCAGCGTCTTCCGCCGTTACGAGGACCAGAAGGAGCGGCAAGGACGCATCGACTTCGAGGATCTGCTCGAGCTGGCGATCAGGCTCTACGACGAGGACCCGGCGGCGGCCGACACGTTCCGCGCGCGCTATCGAGCGTTCACGGTCGACGAGTACCAGGACGTCAACCTGCTCCAGCAGTCGCTGCTCGAGCGCTGGCTCGGCGACCGCGACGAGCTCTGCGTCGTCGGCGACGACTACCAGGCGATCTACTCCTTCACCGGCGCGACCCCGGAATACCTGCTGAAGATGCAGGGCCACACCTTCCGGCTCGAAGAGAACTACCGCTCGACGCCGGAGATCCTCGAGCTCGCGAACCGGCTCGTGCCGAAGCTCGGCGGCTCGGAGAAGGTCCTGCAGGCGACCTGTGCGTCTGGCGAAGAACCGGTCCTCCGCGCATGCGAAGACACCGAGGCCGAGGTCGCGTCGATCGTCGCCAACATCGCGGCCTTTCACCGGGAGGGGATCGCCCACGAGGAGATGGCGGTGCTCTACCGCATCAATTCCCGCTCGGAAGAGTTCGAGGAGGCACTCGCGGAGGCCGGCATCCCGTACCAGGTGCGCGGCGGCGCCTTCCTCGCGCGACCAGGCGCACGCGGGATGATCCGGGCGCTACGCGGCTCCACCGGCCGAACAGATGTCGCCGAGACCGTCCGCCGGACGGCGGAGGCGCAGGGACTCACGCCCACACTCCCAGGGGGAATCGGCGAGGAAGAAATCACCCGCCAAGGCGACCTCGCGCGCTTCGTCCGCCTCGCGGAAGAGTTCGGCGAGGGCACGGTCGGGGACTTCCTCGCCGACCTCCAGAGCCGCTTCGGCGAGGAGTCGGCGGGCCGAGGCGTCAACCTCCTCACCTACCACCGAGCGAAAGGCCTCGAGTTCGAGGTCGTCTTCCTGCCGCGACTCGAGGAGGGCGAGCTGCCGTTCAAGCGCTCGCGCAGCCGCGAGGCGCTCGCCGAGGAGCGGCGTCTGCTCTACGTCGGGATGACGCGCGCGAAGCGCAACCTCGAGCTCACGTGGTCGGGCGCGCCGAGCCGGTTCATCGCGGAACTCGGCGTCGAGACGCCCAGCGCCGACCCAACCGTCCTCAACGCGCTGAAGGCCTGGCGGCTGGAGCGGGCCAGAAAGGACGAGGTGCCGGCGTTCGTCGTCTTCCACGACACGACGCTCGAGGAGATCGCCCGCCGCCGCCCGCGCGAGCTGTGGGAGCTCGCGAAGGTCTCCGGCGTCGGCCCGACGAAGCTGGAGCGCTATGGCGCCGAGCTACTCCAAGCTCTGAGCCGTCACGTCGCCGTCGCCGACGACGAGGATGCCGGCGCCCTTCGCAAGCGGCGCCACGATCTCGCCGGTCAGGCCTAGGACGGCTGCCTCGTTCGTCGGGCTGTGGCCGACAACGAGTGCGCGGCCGCCGTCGGGCAAGCGGTCGAGGACGCGCCGGAGCGCGGCGCCGAGCCGCTCCGAGTCTTCCGCGACGAGCTCGGGGTCGGCCTCGCGCAACGCTCCAAGCTCCCCGCTTCCCGCCTTCTGGTACGCGGCGCGCCAGCGGTCCTCGACGTCCGACCGCAGGCCCGCCTCGACGACGACGCCACCCGGTACCTGCTGGCCGAGCGCGGCGAGGAAGCAGGCGAGCGTCTGCGTCGCGCGCTGGGCGCCGGTCGAGACCGCGACGTGGTAACCGCCCCGAAGGCGTGCGCCGATCTCCAGCGCTGCCTCGACGCCCTCGGCGGTGAGTACGTCATCCTCGTTGTCGGTGTGCCGCCGGAGCTCGATCTCCCTGCCCACCGTGGCGACGCTACTACTCCTAGCCTTCGGCGCTGTGTGAAGGCGGCCATTCGGCCAGCGGCTTGCCGATCTCCCAGTGATGTCCGAAGGGGTCTTCGATCCGCCCGAGCAGCCAACCATGTTCCTCGGCCACCGGAACGACCTCCACGGCGCCCAGCGCTACGGCCCGCTCGACTATGGCGTGAGGATCCTCGACGACCAACAACAGCCGCACCGTGCTTCCGCCCAACGATTCGGGGCTGAAGTTCTTGTGCGGTGGTGACTCGTCGGAAACCCAGAAGGATCCGTTGCCAACCGAGAGCTGGGCGACCACATCCTCGTTTTCCTCCGTACCGCCCACGCGATAGATCTCGATCGCGCCAAAGGCCGCTTTGTAGAACTCGAGGGCCGCGCGGCCACGCCGTACCGAGAGCTCGGGCGAGACACTCTCCACAGCCGAAACGTAGCGGCCGCAGTTCAGACGAGCTCAGCGCGCTGCACGGCCGCGGCGAGCCGGCGGTCGGCAGTCACGAGAAAGGCGTCCTCGGCCTCGGCGAGCACGGCGTAGCAGGCGTCGTAGACGGTGAGCTCTCGGGTGATCGCGAGACCGACTGCAGCCTCGATGAGCGTGTGGTGTTCGCGAACCTCGAGCGGGAGCCGACGCACGATCGCGACCCGCCGGATCGCTCCGCTCAGCGTCAACGTCGCATCACGGGCGTAGAGGGCCAGCGCGTTGCCAACCTCCGGGAAGACGAGGTCCGGAACGGTGACGACAACCTCTCGCCGCAGCGCGCGCCGGATCCACTCGACGGCAGGCGTCTCACGGCGCACTACGGCTCGGACGAAAACGCGTCGCGTGCAAAGACCGCGTATGCGGCGGTCGAGCTCGCGTGTGCGCTCATCTCGGGCCTCGCGGATCACGTCCTCTGGCGCCGCGGCATCGTCGGGCAGCAACCACTCGGATCGGAGCTCATCGAGCTCCCGAGGAGCTCTTCGGTTCGAGTGTGCTCGTCGTCGTAGTCCTTCAGAACCTCGACAACCTCGGCGTTGGCGGATCTCCTCGGCGAGCTCGTGGGCGAGGCGCACGACCACCGACTCGGCGAAGCGGTCTCCGAAAACCGTTGGGGCGCGAGCCCAGAGGGTTCAAATCCCTCCCCTCCGTGCGATTTGGCTCCAGAAGGGCGTTCGCGCGTCGGCGGGGTCGATGGATCTTTCGATCTCCGCGGCGACTGCAATCCTCCCGCAAACGCCGCCGCCCCCAGGCCCCGCGCCATCGTCCTTCTGACTGGACCCTCGCACTTGTGAAAACCCGGCGGAACCGGAGCTCCGGCGGCAACGGCACACACGAGGGCGGCCTATCGCGAGCCGCCGCAGCTGCTCTTCCAGAGGAGGTCAGGCGCGCTGTTGTCGAATGTACCATCCGCGCCAGGTCGCCGCTTCAGATTCGGCCCGCTCGAGGGCGCAGGGCGCCTACGCCATTGCATCAGGAATTGCTCTTGCGCTTGTGGCCGCGGGAATTCTCACGAATCTCGGATCGGCTGCCTCGGTGGTTCGCTGGCTCGCTGTTTTGACAGTGGGCCGGCTCCCTGGCTGCCTTTGCCTTCCTTCGCGCAGTTGGGCCGCCGCGGCCCGAGCAAGAACAGCGAACCGAAATCTCGGACGCCTCAGAGTTCGTTCGCCACGTCCTTAACGCGGCGCGACGTGAACGAGACCAGGTCGACTCACGGCTGCGCTTCGCGTACTGGCCGACATTCGTCGCGATTGCGTTGACCACCACAACCGTGATTGCGATCGCAAGCGCCGACCCGCCTGCTCGAGCCTCTTCGGTCGTCCTAACGCCCGGCGGTGGGGAAGCGATACGGACTCTTTGCCCGGCGCTCCCCGGCATCGTCACCGGCCGGATCGTGACGAACACGCTCGATGGCCCGTGGATCACGATTCGCGTGGACCCAATGCAGTGCTCCGGCCGATCAGAGTTACGCGTCCCGAGGACTTCGGTACGGGCGGTTGCGGTCGCTCCGTGACAACGTTCGACGATCTTTCCCTGCCGGCGCGGATCGATGCGTTTAAAGCCGCCGCGATCGCTGACATTTACGACGCCGAGACCTTTGTCGACTGGGGTCGGGTTGATACCGAGCTCGCAACGTTGGAGCCGGCTCTTGACCGCATTGGTGAGGCGCTTCGATCGTAGAGGCCGACAGCGACGGGCTAGCGGCGGCACTTCGTGAGGAACCGGCAACGCTCAACGTGTTGTACCGGCTCTTAGCTATCCCGGGGGAGCGCTGCGTTCGCGGACGGGCGCGAACTTCCTCAGCGTCCCGTCGGAGGAACGCGCGATCTTGGAGACCGTGTCTCTCCTCGAAGAAATCGGGATCTGGCGCGTGATTCCTGCGGATCGAGTCGGCGTCGCCGAGGCTCTTCGTGTCGCACTCATCGCGGAAGACACACGACGCCGTAGCACCCGGCGCCGTCGGTTGCTCGAAGACCGGGTCAGCCGCCTGCTCCAGGCTGCGGCATCCGAAGCGGGCGAACAACTCGGTGGTTGTGTCTAGGTCCGGACCACCGCAACAATTCCAAGATCCGCTCTACTCGCGACTCGAGGCGGTTCTCTCGACGGGCAAGTGATGGCTGGCCTCGCAACGCTCTTCGAGACACGTTCCGGAGGACGTCAGCAGCGCGAGCTCGCCTTTGCGCTCCCGTCGTTGCAGATGGAGATTGGGCTTCCTCTAATAGTGATCGCGGATGGTCGCGCAGTTCGAGACGCCTCTGACGCGACGTTGGCTCGCCTCTTCTCTGGCGTCGCCGCGTGCATGGCGTTGCGGGAGGCGTTCGAGGGGCGACTCGCTCATGCCTTGATCGTAGATGTCTCTAGCGGCAGAGCCCGTCGGGCGCAGCTTCCGATCGACGCACTGATCGCTCGAGCTCTGACGCGCAGGAGACGGTAGCTGCGTCGGAGCTCCCCGTGGCGGATGATGATGCACGACTTGCCCTTGCGTCGTATTTCGCCCGTCACGAATCAGAGGATGCGCTGGTTCTCAAGTCCACGCGGTGATGAGCTTGGGTGGGCACGAGGGTCACTCGTTCCGCGCTTAGCTCATCTCGTCGACACTTTTGATGCCGAGGCGGCCATCAAGGCCTCGGCCGACCTGCTGGGGGTCGAGGTAGGCGAGAGCTGAACGGCGGAGGGTGCCGGCGCTGATCGCCGCAGCAAAGTTTCCGCGCGAAGATCCGGTCCTAGGTTCGACCATCGCCCTTGCCGCGGTCTTCGAGGAACCCACTGAGCAAGAGTTGCGGAACGTTGCGCGTTTCGCGTTCCAGGCCGTTCCGGAAAGTCACGTGGTGCTTTTAGCGATGGCAACTCCGATATCTCCCGTGCCGGGTGATCTCCAGCGCACCCTGCCGGTGAGTGTGGTTGTTCTGGATTCTCAGCGCCTCGCTGAAATCGCACGCTCGACGACCTCGCCGCGAGATGCAGTCGTCGGACGCTGTCTGAAGCAATCCGACCTCGCGAAGATCAGCCCGTTCGTGTCGAACGCTGCGGCCCCCGCGGATCTTCTTCGGCCGTGAGGCGGAAGAGGCGACGATCCTCACAACGCTCGCTTCGAACAGCGTCTCGGTCCTAGGAGGACGAAGGATTGGCAAGACGTCACTGCTCCACCGAGTACACGACGCGTGCCTAATGTCGGCCTGACGCCATTTTTCGGGGATTGTCAGACGGTTCGTACCTGGGACGATTTCGCCCGGATGGCACGACGCGAATGGGCCGTGAACTATTCCAGCGAAGTTCGTTCCGAGGATATCTATTCGATCTCGTGGCGCAACTGCAACGGCGGGTGAGGGAACACCGGTTTTCCTTCTTGACGAAGTTGATCAGCTGCTCAAGTGGGACGCATCGCATGACGCCCAAGTGCCGAGGCTTCGTTCGCGCATGTCGCGCGCTATCCCAACAGGGCCGGGCTCAGTTCGTGTTTTCCGGTGAGCGCGTGATCTCGCATCGAATGTGGGACGCCCAATCGCCCCATTGGAACTTTGCAAGACCGTTGATGTTGAGGCAGCTACGCCGAGAAGATGCTGAAGCGCTGTTCGTTGACCCCTTGACGGCGCTGCGCGTGCAGCTCGCCGGCGAGCCCAAGACGTCGACGTCGTTTGGACCGCAACGTCGGGGCACCCGCAGATCGTGCAGTTCCTCGGAGACAGGATCGTCCAGCGCCTGAACTCCCGACCACCAGAGGGGCGGTCTCCCCTCACCGAACGGTTGAAGATGTTGAATCGGTCGCGGCCACGTACGAGTTCCAGGAGCACTTCCTCGAGAACGTACTGGGGGCAGTCGACGGTGCTCGAGCGCCTGCGGAAAGCGTCCTCCTCGGTTCAGGGAGCGACACGAGGGGAGCTCGGCAAGCGGCGCTCTGAGACGCGGAACTGGAAGTAGCCTGGCGGTGAGCTTCAAGAGGCGTTGCACATGCTGAGAGCTCTACGGAATTCTTGATCGCACCGCGGTGGTTCCTCTCTCCGTGCGACATGCTTACCGCCGCTCTAGCTCGTACGGCGGCTCCAGACGATCGTCTGGATGACTTCGCGGCGGATTTGGCGGTCCGCGCACATGAGCAACTTCCACCTTGGCGGCGCACTGTCTCCCGATCGTCTGTCGTACGTGCCTCGCGTCTTCGAGGACGATCTCTACACGGAAGTCATTGCCGGTGGCTGGATGTTGCTCCTCGGACCGCGCCAACACGGTAAGTCGTTGGCGATAGCTCGACTCCGTCAGCGGCTCAGCGCCGACGGCGTGCCGTCTGCTATTTGCGATCTCCAAGACAAGCCGCAAATCGGGAGATACCGAGATCTCTTGCAATGGGTAGCTAACGGAGATTGCTGCCGAGACCGGCAAGGCGGTTGGCAGCGCCGGGAGAAGCAACGGAGCTAGCGGGTTGGCTCGAACCGGTGCTTCCGGTGGGGTGCGCCGTTCGCTCTCATCATCGATGAAGCCTCGGCCATCGGCGATACCGAACACCGAAACATTTTCTACAGCCAGTTTCGTGCAATCAAGAATAAGCAGGCATCGACCACCTACCCGGCTCTTCCCATCGCGTCTTCGCTGTGTGTTCGTCGGTACATTCCGTCATCAGAGCGATGGTCTCAGGGCAAGAAATTACCTAATGTCTCGGAACTGCTTACATCAACTGACTTCTCGCGGAAGAAGCCCAGTGAGTTGTGGCGTCGCGGTACTGGCGGCGATCCTGACAGCCTCACCAAGCCGCCTATGATTTGTCGGCGGTCAGCCGTATCTCCTTCAATACCTATATGAGGCGTAGTCGACGCTCCGGCGGACTCGCGGGTCCGGAGTTTCGGGGGAAGCCGCCGGTCGCTTGCGCGCGGGAGAGCATCCCCACACACAGGCCGTTTTTCGCGAGGTGTCGGCTGAGAGGAGCCTTACGGAGATAGTCGCAGCTATGGTCGAACGGCCGGGAGTGGCGTCGTAAACCGGCCGGCGCAGATCGACTACCAGTACCTCCGTATCTGGGGCTCGCTACTCGACTAACGAAAATCGGCTCGCCTTTTAGCAACCGGCTGTACGCAGAGATTGCACAAACGGAGTTCGCTGACGATAATCGCGCCACCGACCGCGCCGTGTACCCGGTCTAGACCCGCTACGACGAGCTCGTTAAGTGAGTTCCTCTTCTCCCGCGCAAGCGCAGCGCGCAACCGAAACGTCGGTGCGCTCTACTACTTCAGCTTGCATGTCCGGCATCACGTGGGAGAGCATCTCCCGATCGTCGCCGCACGCGCTCGGCCTCTTCGACTGGACGAGCGCCGGCTGCCCTCGCGCTGCACCGGCAGAAACCGCAGCCCGGTCCCGAACGCCGTCCCCTGCCGCTCGCAGCCCCTCGGCGGCGCGGAGGCGGCCCTCGTAGAACGCCTCCGACACGAACGCCGCCACGTCAGGGTGCAGGCGGGAACGTGCGCTCGAGGGAAGAGCCCACGGTCGGGCGGGATCGTGTGCGCCGCGTCGAGCAGGTGCTCCAAGATGACGCCCCGCTGCAAAATGAAAATCCGCCTCCTTCACCCCGGCCAGCAGACGTCGCCGGACTACCAGGCTGAGTGAGACCACACCTTGGGATGACAGACAGCGCGTTCGTCTTGAAGGGCATATTCGTGGCCGTTCCAAACTCGTCCGAGTGCCTCAAGGAACGCTCTGACGAGTTCTTCGTGCCTTCCCTCCGGAGCGAGCGACTTCGGCCAAACGACCGAAACAGTGTGACCGCTCCTCGTAACCGTGATCGCGAGAAGCGCATCGAGTGCTAGCCCTGAAGAAACTGGAGAAGCTTCCTCAAGATCGGCGTATCTTCCGATCATGCTCTCAGCCTCAGTAACACTCTCATGACGGAACTCTTCAGGGATCAGAGCGGCGTAGTAGAGGAATTCGCTTTCGCCGAGCCGGACAGCGCCCGGGGGGAAATCGAGCGCCATCTCGGAGAACCATCGATCGAGGAAACCTCCGAAGGGGTGTTCCAACGGGGAAGGCACCTGTGATTGTCCGTCCATGTCGACGTCGAACATCGAGATTTGGTGTCGAAACACAAGTCGATACAGCGAAATCGATGCCATGCGAGAGCGACTCGGCGGCCGCCCCGAGGATCGTGAGTGTCTTATTCGTGACGGCGCGATTGTGACCAACGATGTTGCGGATATTCGTGATCTCCTTGACTTTTTCGTCGAGAATCGCGCGATCGAGGCCGGTCAGCTTTCTGACGGTTCCGGCGAGTGAGTCGGCCACCAAGACCCGCCTCACGTCATCAAGTGTGCTTGCCCAGAGTGCCTCCGAAGCGTCATCGCTACCGAGGTAGGCGCGCCTCCGCTGTAGCGCCAGGTTCCTCTTAACCGTCTCACGGACCTCCAGCGGAAGAGTGCCGAGGAACTTGGAGCCGTACTGAGCCATGAGGGCTGCAAGCGCAATACGGCGAAGCCACTGCTCGACGACATAGATCCTTCGGTACGCGAGCCAGTTGTTCTCTTGGGAATGGGATGTCGTCGTCGAAGCTAATGATCACTGCGCGTGAGCCTACTGCCGTGGAGTCGATTCGCCCGCTGCTGGGTTCGTGAGGCCGATACGCTCGCAAATCTTGATTGATGCTCGTCGGCCGAGGTTTAGCGGCGACGCGACCGAGCCCGCGGATCTTCAACACGAGAGTTCACGCAGACACTAGGAGACTAGGTCGATGT
>CAWICZ010000014.1:0-1047500 GCA_963834825.1 uncultured Actinomycetes bacterium
GCCGCCGAGGAGCCGGCCTCCCGCGCCGCACCGTCATAAGCGCACGGCAGCGGCGAGCCGGCCGAGCCTGGCAGTTGACGTCCGGCGCGCGGCACTCCCATGGCAGCGGCCACAGCCACGCTCCGCGGGATCCCACGAGACCAAGGAGGCGCAATGAGCATTACCGCAATCGAGAGCACGCAGACGACGACGGAGCGCTGGACCGTCGATCGGGGTCAAACGACGGTCGAGTTCGAGGGTGGAAGCACTTCTGGGGCCTCCACACCGTCCGCGGCCGGTTCGATCGGTTCGACGGCTCGTACACGGTCGGGCCGACGAGTAACCGGATCGAGCTGACGATCGACGCCGCGAGCGTCGACACCGGCAACGCCGCCCGCCACAGGCACCTGCGGGCGGAAGACTTCTTCGACGTCGCCGAGCATCCGCAGGTGCGGTTCAGGTCGACGCGCATCCTCGCGACGGGGACGGGGCGCGTGCACGTGTCCGGCCCGCTGACCGCAGCCGGCACGAGCGTCCCGGTCGCCTTCGAAGCATCCGTTCGGCTGATCGACGGCGAGCTCGAGGTCGAGGCGACGACCACGGTCGACCAGAGCCGCCTCGGCATGAGGCGCAGCCCGCTCTGGAACGTCCGGCCGCCGGCGAAGCTGCACGTGAAGGCGCGCGTCCGACGAGAACCGCCCGCATGAGCGAACGTGGCGTCCGCTGGGGCTGGAGACTCGCCGCCTGCCGCCAGGTAAGGCGAGCATGCCCCGATGGTCGGAGTGTGCTGCGACGTCTGCGGCACCTGCACGACCACGAACCTCGCCAACCTCGCACTCGCCGATCGCGGGGCCGGGTGTCGCGGTCGGGACGTTCGCCAAGCGTCTGCGTTCGTGAGAAATCCCGACTCGCGACTACTTGAGAACGCTCGACAAACGGCTTTGTAGAGCCAACTCTGCGCGTGAAAGCTCATCCTGAGAACGACCGGCAGCAGCGCAGCACGACCGGATCGTCAGCCCGACAGCAGCGCCTCGCGGTCGATCTCGCGCTTGAGGATCTTCCCGGTCGGGCCCTTCGGCAGCTCGTCGACGAGGACGATGCGGCGCGGGTACTTGTACGCGGCCACGCGCTCCTTCGTCCACGCCTGGAGCTCCCGCCGTGTCGCGGCGCCGGGCCGCCGGACGACGAGCGCCGCGACCTCCTCGCCGAGCGTCTCGTGGGGGATGCCGATGACGGCGGCCTCGAGCACGTCGCGGGTGCGCGTAGAGCACCTCCTCGACCTCGCGCGGGTAGACGTTGTAGCCGCCGCGGATGATCATCTCCTTCTTCCGGTCGACGAGGAAGAGGTAGCCGTCGTCGTCGAGGTAGCCGACGTCGCCGGTCGACAGCCAGCCGTCTTCGTCGATCGCCTCGCGTGTCGCCTGCGTGGTCATCCCAGTAGCCCGGGATCACGGATGGGCCCGCGGAACTGCACCTCGCCGACGCCGGCGCGTCCGGCTTCGAGCGATCCGGATCTCGGTGCCGCCGAGCGGCGTGCCGACCGACCCCGGCTTGCGGGGCTGGCCGACCGCGTACGTCGTAGCGATCCCGCTCAGCTCCGTCAGCCCGTAGCCCTCGTAGACCTCGCCGCCGAACGTGCGCTCGAAGTCGCGCGCGACCTCGAGCGGGACGGCGGCGCCGCCGACGTGGGCGATGCGGACCGGCGGCAGCTCGTCGCGCCGGCGTGCCGCCTCGCAGAGCGCGATGCACATCGTCGGCACACCGAGCAGGATCGTCGTCCGCGTGGCCGTCATCGTCGCGAGCGTCTGCTCCGGCGTCGAAGCGCGGGACGACCGCGACGGCGGCGCCGGCGAGGAAGCGTCGACGACGAGCCCGGTCGACTGGCCGAGGACGTGGAGAACGGCGCGGCGCCGAGCACGACGTCGTCGGGCCCGAGGCCATCGCGTCGGCGGCGTTGCGCGCGGCTGCGCGGATGCCGCCGTGGGTGAGGACGGCGCCCTTCGACCGTCCGGACGTGCCGGAGGTGAAGAGGATCACGGCCGGGTCGTCGTCCGCGCGCGTCGACGATCTCGGCAGCTCGTCGCCGTCCGACGCGGCCGTGCTCGCGCGACGACGACGTGCGGGGTCGCCGCCTCGAGCCGCGCCTCGACCTCGGGCGCGGCGAGCAGCACGTTCAGCGGCACGACGATCGCGCCGGCGCGTGAGCGCGCCGAAGTACGCGGCGACGAAGGCGGGCGAGTTCGGGAGCTGCAGCGCGACGCGGTCGCCCGGTGCGAGCCTTCGGCGCGAAGCGCGGCCGCCGCCGCGGCGACGCGCCGCTCGAGCTCGCCGTAGGTGGTCGTTCGGCCCGCGAAGAGCAGCGCCTGGGGTCGCGATCCCGCGCGGCTGCGTCGGCGACGATGTGGGCGAGGTTCACGTGCGGGACGATCGCACGTCGAGCGCGCAGAGTCCGCCTGGCGGGCTTCCACTCGCCGAGACTATCAGGTAGCCTGATTCGACTGGGAACCGAGGAGGATGCGCATGGGTGTGCTGGACGGGAAGGCCGCGATCGTCACGGGCTCGGCCCGCGGGATCGGCCGCGCGACGGCCGAGCTGCTCGCCGAGCACGGCGCGCGCGTGCTGGTCAGCGACCTCGACGCCGAGCTCGCCGAGCAGACGGCCGCGGAGATCGGCGGCGAGACCGCGGTCTTCGGCGGCGACCTGACGCAGGACGGCGTGCCCGAGGCGCTCGTCCAGAGCGGCGGTCGACGCGTTCGGCCAGCTCGACATCGTCGTCAACAACGCCGGCTACACGTGGGACGGCATGGCGCACAAGATGAGCGACGAGCAGTTCCGCGCGATGCTCGAGATCCACACCGTCGTCCCGTTCAGGCTGCTGCGCGCCGCCGCGCCGTACCTGCGCGACGCGGGCAAGGCCGACAGGGAGGCGGGCCGCGAGGTGTTCCGCAAGGTCGTCAACGTGACCTCGATCTCCGGGCACGCAGGGCAACCTCGGCCAGGCGAACTACTCGGCGGCGAAGGCCGGCCTCGTCGGGCTGACGAAGACGCTCGCGCGCGAGTGGGGCCCGTTCAAGGTCAACGTCAACGCCGTCGCGTTCGGCTTCGTCGAGACGCGGCTGACCGCCGCCTCGGACGACGGCGGCGAGACGATCGAGCGCGGCGGGACGTCGAGATCCGGCTCGGCATCCCGGAGAAGATGCGGCGAGCTCGCGCCGACGATCATCCCGCTCGGCCGGCCGGCGACGCCGCGAGGACGCCGCAGGCCCGATCTTCTTCCTCTGCTCGCCGTGGTCGAACTTCGTCCACGGCCAGGTGATCACCGCGAGCGGCGGCCAGACGACGGGGATGACGACGTGAGCGCCGTCGCCGAGCTTCGCCTCGAGCCGCTCGGCGCGCCGGGCCCGAGCGGCGCTACGACGGTGACGAGCCGAGGCGCTCGCGGCGTACGCCGACGCGACCGACGACGCGCGACGCGCCGCCGGCGGTCGCGCCGCCCGTCTTCGCGATCGTCCCGGTGTGGGAGACGATCGCGCCCGCGTCGCGCTCGGTCGCCTCCGACGAGGCCCGCAGGCGCGTCGTGCACTACGAGCAGGACATCGATCGCTCCACCGGCCGATCGAGGCGGGGATGACGCTCGTGTCGCGCGCGACGCCGGTCGCGCTGCTCGCGCGGCCGAACGGGACGTCGCTCGTGATCAGGACCGAGACGCGCACGCGACGACGGCGCGCTCGTCAACGAGCAGTACGTGACCGAGTTCTTCCGCGGCGTCGAGGCCGACGAGAGCGTCGGCGAGCGCGCGCCGGACCACCGGCTCTCGAGAGTGCGACGGCGGCGAGCCGCTCGCCGAGATCGCGCTACCCGGTCGCCGAGGACCAGACGGTGCGGTACGCGGCCGCGTCGGGCGACGACTTCGCGATCCACCTCGACGACGAGTTCGCGCGCGGAGGTCGGCCTGCCCGGCCGGATCGTCCACGGCCTCTGCACGATGGCGTTCGCCGGCCGTGCCGTCGCTCGAGGCGGCGGGCGTCGACGACCGCGGCGCCGTGCGCCGGCTCGCCGTGCGCTTCTCGGCGCCGCTCTTTCCCGGCGACACGCGTGACGACGCGCGTCTGGCGCGCTCGACGGCGGCTTCGGCTTCGAGGCGCTCGGACGGCGACGGCACGCCGTGCTCAAGGACGGACGCGCGGAGCTGCGCGTGACGCATCGACCTCGACGCGATCGTCGCGATCGACGTCCACACCCACGCCGAGGTCGGCCGCGACGGGCGAGGACGGGCTCCGGCCCGAGTGGCGCGAGGCCGCGGCGAGGTACTTCGGCGAGGGCGCGCACGCCGACGGTCGAGGACGTGGCCGCGTACTACCGCGAGCGCAACATGGCCGCGGTCGTCTTCACCGTCGACGCCGAGACCGTCGACGGGCCGCGCCGCCGTGCCGCAACGAGGAGATCGCCGAGGTCGCCGCCGCGCAACGCCGACGTGCTGATCCCGTTCGCTCGCGTCGACCCGAACAAGGGCGAACGCGCGTCGAGGAGGCGAGGCGCCTCGATCCGCGACCACGGCGTGCGCGGCTTCAAGTTCCACCCGAACATCCAGGCGTTCTTCCCGAACGACCGCAGCGTTCTACCCGCTCTACGAGGTGATCGCGGAGGCGGGGCTGCCGGCGCTCTTCCACACCGGCCACTCCGGGATCGGCTCCGGGCCTGCCGGGCGGCGGCGGCATCCGGCTCAAGTACTCGAACCCGATGTACGTCGACGACGTCGCCGTCGACTTCCCCGAGCTGCACGATCGTGCTCGCCCACCCGTCGTTCCCGTGGCAGGACGAGGCGATCTCGGTCGCGCTGCACAAGCAGCAGGTCTACATCGACCTCTCCGGCTGGTCGCCGAAGTACTTCCCGCCGCAGCTCGTCCGCTACGCGAACACGCTGCTGCGCGACCGCGTGCTGTTCGGCTCCGACTACCCGATGATCACGCCCGGACCGCTGGCTCGCCGACTTCGAGCAGGCCGACTTCAAGGACGAGGTGCGGCCGCTGATCCTCAAGGAGAACGCCGCGCGTCTGCTCGGGCTCTCGGTGACGTGCGCCGGCCACCGGCGTCTGAGATGGCCGGGCTCATGCGGCTGGCGGAGGCGGTGCGCGGGCTCGTCGCGGACGTGACGGCAGGGATCGTGACGACTGTGGTTGTCGTCGATGCCGTCGCCCTTGCGCCCGGCGGAGAGCGCTTCGGCACGGGCACCTCGTGATCCCCGCGAGCGCCGGCGACGCGCCGACGGACGCCGATGATACGACGGCTGTTGAGGCATGGAGAGCGTGCGGGATGCGAACTCTCGTGGTCGCATGACGCCCGGCGACGTCCTGATCGGCGCCGAAGATCATGGCGCCGGCCTGCGGCGCCTCCGAGACCGGCTGCGCTGATCGGGGCCAAGCCTCGTATGCGCTTCTCCCGTTCGATCGGCGATGGCGGCTCGCCGGACGGCGGGCGCGACGATGTGATCGGCTGCGCTGGACGATCGTCGCGTACTGGCTCCAGGGTGGGCGGATCGACGTGGGCTTCCTCGGCGCAGCGCAGATCGACCGGCACGGCAACCTCAACTCGACGGTCATCGGCCCGTACGACGCGCCGAAGGTGCGCCTGCCGGGCGCGGGTGGCGCACCCGAGATCGCAACCTCGGCTCGGGAGGTGTTCGTGATGCTGCCGCAGACGCCGCGCACGTTCGTGGAACGGCTCGACTTCGTGACGAGCGTCGGCTCGCGTGTCTCCGTGGTCGTCACCGACGTCGGTCTGCTCGAGCCCGACCCGGAGACGCGCGAGCTCACCTTGACGCACGTCCACCCCGGCGTCGACGCGGAGCACGCGCGGGCGCGCACGGGCTGGCCGCTTCGCGTCGCGCCCGACCTGCGCGAGACCCGCCGTCCGACCCGACGCGAGCTTGCCGCCCTTCTTACTTCCCCGAACTGAAGATCCTGCTCACTCACGCATCCTTTCCCTGGCAGGACGAGGCGATCTCGGTTACGCTTCATAAGCGTTAGGTCGACATCGACCTGTCCGGCTGGTCGCCCAAGTACTTCCCGCCGCAGCTCGTCCGCTACGCGAACACGCAGCTGCGGGATCGCGTTCTGTTCGGCTCCGACTACCCGATGATCACGCCCGACCGCTGGCTTTCCGACTTCGAGCAGGCCGACTTCAAGGACGACGTCCGGCCGCTGATCCTGAAGGACAACGCGGCCCGTCTCCTCGGATTGTCGTGACAGAGCACACACGACCGAGGACGGGCGTCTGAGATGGAAGAGCTAGTAGGATGCGCGCCCTGCGCACGAAGGGAGCGGCATGACGGACGTCACGGCGCGCGTGGGCGGCTCGTCGCCCGGCGCCGAACCGTATGCGACGATGGCCGGCGTGGCGCACCCCGCTTCCGCCGACGAGCTCCACGACGAGGTCGGCGAAGAGCCGCACGTCAGCTACGTCGTCGCCCGGCTCGAGCGGGCGCTCCGCCAGGCGATCAACGAGCGCGTGCGGGAGCACGGCCTGACGACGCTGCAATACACGACGCTGAGCGTGCTCGGCCGCCGCCGCGGCGGTCTCTCGAACGCGCAGCTCGCACGCCGCTCGTACATGACGCCGCAGTCGATGAGCGAGGTGATCGAGGCGCTCGAGCGGGCAGGGCTGATCGAGCGGGCGCCGCATCCGAACCACCGGCGCGTCCTCCCGGCGACGCTGACGGCGAAGGGTCGTCGCGTGCTGGCGGTCTGCGAAGACGCCGTCGCTGCGATGGAGGAGGAGATGATGCGCGAGCTCGGGCCCGCGGAGCGCACGGCGCTGCTCGAGGCGCTCAAGAGCTGCGTGCGCTCGCTCCACGCCGGCTTCCCGAACGACTGACTGACGACCTCGGCGGAAGGGAGAGGACGGCCTCCCCCTTCCGCCGGACGTCGACTCAGCAGCCGAGCAGCACCTGGATGTCGCGGGCTCCGGCGACGAGCTGCGCCGCCTGACCCGCGGTCAGGCTCCGACCGGACTCGCGCTGCGCGGTCGCCACGAACTCGGCGAGCTCGTCGCACACGATCCGCGTGTGCTTCTTCGGCAGCTGCCGTCCCGCCTGCTCGAGCGAGCGCAGCAGCTTCCCGTTCGCCTGCTTGTCCAGGTCGTACGACGCCAGCAGCGCCGTCAGGTCGTCGAGGAGCTCGGCCGGCCCCTTCGAGACAGGCGCCTCGCCGAGCGGCTGCCCGCCGGGACCGTTCTCGAAGGTCAGCCAGCGCGCCTTCGGCGGCCGCTGCGACACACCGGGCCTCGAGTAGTCGCACACGCCGGTCGGGAAGGCGGCCTGCAGGCGTGCCCACTGGTCGTCCGTGAACGCGATCACGCCGTAGTCGGTGCGTGAGAGCGGCTTCGTCTGGCACTTCATCACGTCCTGCGTGAGCGGCCCGCCCGCGGCGATCCGCGGCGCCGTGTAGTGCTGCCACGTGCCGTTGCAGGTCATGTCGCCGCGGACCCCGCCCGCCATGAAGCACGTGTCGACGAGGTCGGCCGGCTTCGCGCGCTGCACCTTTACCGACTGCGGGTCGCCGCTCGTGTCGGCCGCGAGGTTGTCGAGCCACTGCCGCAGGGCGTCGAACTGCGACGGGACGACGCCTCCGGTCCGCGAGAGCCACACGATCTGGTTTGCGTGGTGTCCATTCGAGCGGTCGAGCCGCGCGCGGTACGAGAAGGTCTCGAACGCCGGATGGAAGCCCGTGTCGTCCATCTGGAAGCCCGTGCGGTTGTCGATCTCCGGGATGTCGGCGGCGCCGCTGCCGCTGTTCATGCGGCCGGTGCCGTAGAGGATCTCGAGCGCCGCCGGATCGGCGGTCTTGCGCTCCGGCGTGAAGTTGCCGTCGATATCGATGCCGCCGATCTTCGAGTTCAGGTCGACGAACTGCTCCGGTGTGATCTGGCCCGCGAGCAGCGCGTTCAGGCCGTACTGGACGCCGACGTTGTCGGTTGCGCTGCGGCCCTTTCCGTTCGGCGCGTCGGGCGTCACCACGACGCCGAAGACCGATCGGAGGAAGTCGAACGTCCCACACCGCTCCCCCGTCGGATTCGTCGGGCTCCAGATCAGCGCGGCGGGCAGGCCGCAGCCGACGCCGGAGGCCGGCAGCAGCTCGGTGCGGTCGGCGCCGAAGGCGAGGATCTTCTGGCCGCAGAGGTTGTCCGGGTTCGTGGGGTTGCTCCCCCAGACCGGCAGCCGCGAGGCGGCGGTCGGGAAGAGCGCGTTCGGCGGCGAGGTGGCGTGTCCCGGATTGAGGAGTGGGCTCGTCGGCCAGAAGTAGTGGAACAGGAGCCGGCAGTCGAGCGAGCCGAGGACCTGCGTCAGGTGGTCGGGAAAGACCTGGCTCGTGCTCAAGCCGTCGAGGAGGCCAGGGTAGTTCTCGGCGAGGAGGTGCTGCTGCATCGACGCCGCCGAGCCGCCGCTCCCCATCGTGTAGAGCAGCGGCCCGTAGCGCTCGACGACGATCTCCTTCGTCATCATCGTCGCCTCGGCGGAGGTCAGGTCGCTGCAGTTGTTCGCGTAGATGTTGAGGCTCGACGTGGCGACCGCGAAGCCGAGCCCGAGCTGCGCCGCCTGCAGCACGTTGCCAGGCGCGGTCTGAACGTGCTGGTTCCCGCACGCGCCGCCGAACGGATGGAAGAGCTTCCTGCTCCACGGCTGGCTCGTCGACCACGGCTCGATCGGCCTTGTCGGGTCGACGAGTACCGCGATCTGGTAGATGCCGCGGTTCGCAGTCCCGGTGACGCGCTGCACGATGAACGGGACCGTCTTGCCCGCGTCCGTGGTCGTCTGCGCGATCGATGCGGCCGGCGGCGGGCTCGCCGGGTCGTACGGGACGAACTGGGGCGGCGTGGCCGTGTTCCGGTAGAGGAGCTCGACCCTCGTCGGTGCGTTGCACTGCGCGTCGATCGCGGTGCCGAGCGGCGGGTTCGACGCGTTCGGGTTGCAGAAGAAGGGCGTCACCTGCGGCCCGGAGAAGACGGGGCCGCCGATCGGGTGGTTGCGGATCGCGACCTGCCGGCCGTAGCCGCCCTCCGGTCGCGCGACGAGCACGTTCTGGCCGACCTGGAGCCCGGTCACGAGCCCCTCGTAGCGGCCGTTCTCGCGGACGGCGAACGCACCGGTCACGTCCGCGCCGTTCAGCGTCACCTTCACCGACGCAGCCGCCGCGTCGCCGAGATCGATCCGGACGAGCGCGTCGCCGCCGGAGATCAGGTCGGCGCGGTTCGACAGCACGCTGATCGCGCCGATGCTCGTCGGTGTACCGCCCGCCTTGCCCCCGGCGAGCGCCTGACCGGCGGACGCCGACGCGACGACAGCGAGAGCGACGACGGTCACCGCGGACCGGAGACGCCGCTCTCCAAAGAGAGCTTGCACCATCGTTCCCTCCTTCGGAAGACGCCTCGTCGCGCCTCCGGCTCGCCCGACGGGGCCGGCGCGCAACGCGCTGCCCCACTACCTCCAGTTCCGGCGACCGTATCAGACTACCTGATACTGATCAACAAACCTGACACAGTCCCGCGAACGTAAAGCTGTATCAGGCTCCCTTCCATTGAGCCCGCGGACCCTCTAGAGTCGCGCACACGGAAACCGGACGTCCGCCCCAAGTCGGCCAAACGTCCCCGAGACCAAGGAGCACGGGATGAGCAGAAGGCTCGCCATCGCGCTGACCGTCCTCGCCTGCGTGGCGGTGCTGCCGCTGCTGACAGGCTTCGCCAAGGGCAAGCAGGCGTTCAGGGGGACCGTCTACCTCGGCATGGACACGCCGCTGACCGGCCCTCAGGCGGTCGTGGGCCAGGGCGACCGCGAAACCGTGACGGCGCTCGTCAACTACTGGAACTCCCGCGGTGGGATCAAGGGACGCAGAGTCGTCGTCGACGTCCTCGACAACGCCTCGAACCCGTCGCAGGGCGTGCAGAACGTCCAACGCTTCATCGGCGACTCGAAGTACGTCGGCATCCTCGGCTCCGGCAACGCGGCCGCGGCGGTCGCCACCGCGCCGCTCGCGACGCAGGGCCAGATCCCCTTCATCGCGCTCTCGCCGCCGACGACGATCGTCCAGCCGCCGCGGCCCTTCGTCTACGTCGCGCTGCCGACGTCGCGCCTGTACGCCTACAACATGGCCCAGTACCTTCGGCGACAGGGCATCCGCCGGATCGCGCTGATGGGCGACAACGGCGGCTTCGGACGCGACGGCGTCGGTCAGGTCCAGGCGCTCGCGCGCGCCTACGGCTTCACCGTGACCGAGAGCGTCATCTTCGCGCCCACCACGACGAGCTTCACCGCGGAGCTGACGCGGATCAAGAACTCCGACGCCCAGGCGCTCTGGCTCTGGACCGTCACCCCGGCCGCGGCCACGATCGTGAAGGAGTTCCGCCAACTCCAGCTCTCGCAGCGCCTCGTCCTCACGGGCGGGAACCTCGCGCCGCAGTTCCTGCAGGGCACCTGCCCGGACGTCAACGGCGCGCTCGTCAACGGCTACCTCGGAAACGTCTGGAGGTCGCTGCCGAGGAGCAACCCCAATCGCGCGCACGGACAGCTCGTGGAACGGCTCGTGAAGCACCCGATCTCGGTCTTCAACGTCGACGCCTCCACGGCGCTCTACGCGTTCAAGGCCGGCATGGAGCGCGGCGGCTTTTCGCGCGCCGCCATCAACACGGCGCTCGAGACGAAGATCCGCGGGCTGCCGACGCCCGGCGGCAGGCTCTACTTCTCGCGCACGAACCACAGCGGGATCCAGCTGCCGAGCATGTGGGCCGGCCGGATCGCTTCGTGCAGGCCGACGCCCCTGTTCGGGACGGCGTTCACGAAGAGGTAGGCGAGCCGGCGACGGGAGCACTGCACGTGGCGGAGGCGGCGTCCTCGTACGCCTGCGAGGTCGACGGCGTCGGGAAGTCCTTCGGCGCCGTCGCCGCCGTCGACGACGTCACCCTCCGCATCGAGCGCGGCTCGCTCACGTGCCTGATCGGCCCGAACGGAGCCGGGAAGTCGACGCTGCTCGGTTGCATCTCGGGATTCGTCCGGGTCGACACGGGCCGCGTGCTGGTCGAGGGCGCCGACGTGACCCGCTGGACGGCGCACCGGCGCGCGGACGCAGGACTGGCCGCGGTCTTCCAGACGACCCGCGCGGTCGGAACGCTCGACACGCTCGCCAACGCGATGATCGGCTGTCACCGCTGGACGCGCGCGGGCGTGCTCGAGGGAATGCTGCGGCCGCCGTGGCAATGGCGCGAGGAACGGCGCGCGCAGGCGGCCGCGTACGAGGCGCTCGAGCTCGTCGGTCTCGCCGACCGCGCCCGCGTGCCGGCCGCCGCGCTGCCGCTCGGCCAGCTGCGCCTGCTCGCGGTCGCGCGCGCGCTGGCGCAGCGGCCGAGCGTCCTGCTGCTCGACGAGCCGGCCGCCGGGCTGCGCGCCGCCGAGAAGGCGCAGCTCGTCGCGGCGTTCAACGACCTGAAGCGCACGGATCTGACCCAGGTGCTCGTCGAGCACGACATGCAGTTCGTCGGCTCGCTCGCCGACCGCGTGATCGTGCTCGACCGGGGCCGCGTGATCGCCGACGGGACGCCCGCTCAAGTCCGCGAGGACGCGCGCGTCGTCGACGCGTACCTCGGGTCGGCGACGCTGTGACGGCGCTGCTCGAGGTCGAGGAGCTCGTCGTCCGCTACGGCGAGGCGGTCGCCGTCGACACCGTCTCGCTGCGCGTCGATCACGGCGAGCGGGTTGCCCTGATCGGCCCGAACGGCGCCGGCAAGAGCTCGCTCCTGAACGCCGCGTGCGGCGTCGTCCGCCCGTCGTCCGGACGCGTCCGCGTCGACGGCGACGACGTGACCGGGGCAGCGCCCGCGGTGCTCGTCCGGCGCGGCGTCAGCCAGGTGCCGGAAGGCCGGCACGTGTTCGCGTCGCTCCCGGTCGAGGCGAACCTCCAGCTCGGTGCCTACGGCCGATTCTTCAGCCTCGAGATCGTCTCCTCGACGCTCCGCTACCTCCGCCGGAAGGCCGAGGTCCGGGAGCGACTCGAACGGGTCTACACACTCCTGCCGAAGCTGCGCGAGCTGCGCGAGCGTCCCGCCGGGCGCACGTCCGGCGGCGAGCAGCAGATGGTCGCGATCGGGCGAGCGCTGATGGCCGAGCCCCGCGTCCTCGCGATCGACGAGCTCTCGCTCGGCCTCGCCCCGCTCGTCGTCGAGCAGCTCGTGGAGTTCCTCGTGCGCCTGAACGAGGAGGAGGGCGTCGCCATCCTGCTCGTGGACCAGAACGCGGTGCTGGCGTTCTCGCTCTGCGAGCGCTCCTACGTGCTCGAGACGGGCAGGATCGCCGTCGAGGGGCCGAGCTCGGAGCTCCGCGATCGGCCCGAGGTGCGCAGCGCCTACCTCGGAGGCGGGAGCGGCCCCAGGTGACGACGTTCCTCCAGCTCGTCGTCGTCGGGATCTCGACGGGCTCCGTCTTCGGGATCGTCGGGATCGCCCTCGTCCTCGTCTACCGGACGACCGGGATCGTCAACTTCGCCCAGGGCGTGTTCGCGGTCCTCGGCGGCGTGTTCACGTTCGAGCTCGCCCAGCACATGCCCATGCTCCCGGCGATCGTCGTCGCCGTCCTGCTCTCGGCGGTGCTCGCGACGGTCACGGCGGTCGTCGCCGTCGGGATCCGAGGACGGACGACGCACCTCGCGAGCCTCGTGATCACCGTCGGCATCGCTCTCACCGCAGAGGCCGTCCTGCTCGCGACCTTCGGCGAGGTCCCGCGCTCGTACGCAGGCATCTCCGAGCACGCCTGGGACATCGGCGGCGTGCTCGTGCAGCCGCAATACGTGCTGATCGCGGCCGTCGCGCTCATCGCGGCGGTCGCTCTCACCTTCTTCCTCCGCCGAACGATCGTCGGGCAGGCACTCGTGGCGTCCGCCGACTCGCCACGCGCCGCAGAGCTCGTCGGCCTCAACATCCGCTCGATCGCGGTGATCGCCTTCGCCGTCGCCGGCGCGCTCTGCGCTCTCGGCGGCGCGCTGCTCGCTCCCACCGTCCCGGTCGTCTACAACGCCGACCTCGCCCTGACGATCAACGGCTTCGCCGCCGCCGTCTTCGGAGGCTTCGCCTCGATCCGGCTCGCGCTGCTGGGCGGCTACGCGCTCGGGATCGTCGAGCAGCTCGTCGTCGGCTACGTCGACCCGCAGTACAACCTCACGATCGCGCTCGTCGTCATGCTCGTGCTGATCGGCTGGCGCTCGCGCAAGGAGCTCGCGGTTTGAGCACCGAACGGTCGGCAGGGACGCAGCGTGGCGCGTGTGGAAGGGGTGGCTCCGTCTCGCGGCGATCGTGGCGGCCGGCGCGTTCGCCTGCTGGCTGCCGTTCCAGCTGTCGCTGCTCGACCTCGCCCTCTACGACCGCATGGGCCTCTACACGCTCGTCACCGTCGGGCTCACCCTGCTGATGGGGTTCGCCGGACAGGTCTCGCTCGGACAAGGCGGCTTCTTCCTGATCGGCGCCTACACGGCGGGCCTGCTCACCGTCGGCCTCGACCCCGACACGCGTCTCGTCGACCTCGAGGCGGGGATCACGCCGCTCGCCGCGCTCGCCGCCGCGCCCGTCGTGACCGCAGTCGTCGCCGCGGTGATCGGCGTACCGCTCCTGCGCCTCCGCGGGCACTACCTCGCGTTCGCGACGCTCGCCTTCCACCTGATCATGCTGTCGCTGCTCTACGCGCAGGACCGGTTCACGGGCGGCCAGTACGGCGTCACGGTCGTGAAGCCGCTCGAGGTCTTCGGCCACTCGATCAGCGGCGCCACCCACGCCGCCGTCGTGTGGGCCATCGTTGCGGTCGCGCTCCTGCTGTCGGCGAACCTCGTCCACTCGCGCGCCGGCCGCGCCCTGCAAGCGATCGCCGAGAGCGAGCCCGCCGCCGCGGCCGCGGGAGTCAACGTCGCGACCTACAAGCTGCGGCTCTTCGTCCTCGCAGCGGCGCTCGCCGGCCTCGCCGGCGGCCTGTTCGCGTTCTTCGCGCAGTTCGTCGGACCCGAGGACTTCTCCATCATCCTCAGCCTCCAGTTCGTGGTGATGGTCGCGGTCGGCGGGCTCGGCAACGTGTATGGCGCCGTCGTCGGCACCGTCGCAATCCTGTGGCTCGAGCATCGCGTGCGCGACCTCGGAACGCACGAGAGCCTGCTCGGCTGGGACCTGCCGCCGCAGGCGCCGAGCGTCCTCTCGCTCGGCGTTCTGGGCGTGATCCTGATCGTCGTCATGCTCTTCTTCCCGAACGGGCTCCTCCCCGCTGTGCTCGGCGGCGTCCGGCGCGCGCGCCACCGCCGCCGCCGGGCGCCCGCGCGTGCGCTCCCGGTCTCCGACCGCGGGCCCGGCACGCGCTAAGGCCGGTCGACGCGCGGGCGGAGGTCGTCGCCGATCATCTCGCGCTTCGCGGACGAGGCGAAGGCCGTCGAGATTTACCGGTGGCGTTCAGTGCGCACCGCGAGAACCGTGAAGCATGAGGCCGGGTACCCTTCGGCTTCCGCCCTCTTAGCTCAGTTGGTAGAGCACCTCCATGGTAAGGAGGGGGTCGACGGTTCGAGTCCGTCAGAGGGCTTCGGGTTTCCTCCTGCTCAGCCGACGGTTCCGTTGTCTCGGCTGGCGTCGCCCGTCGCCTTCGACGTCCACGCAGCGTCCACCAGTGTCCACCGTGGCCCTTGTCCCGCGCTCAGTTCGTCGAGCAGACGGATCGCATGCTCGCGTCCGTCGCGTGCGAGGTGGCCGTAATGACGGTCGATCATGGTCAGGCTGGCGCCCATGTAGCGGGAGAGGTCGAAGGTGGAGATCCCGGCACGGAGTGCGAAGGTCGCGAAGGTGTGTCGGAGATCGTAGATCCTGCGGAGAGGTTCGATCCCGGCGGCACGTTGTGCCGGCTTCCACTCGCGGTTACGGAAGTTGTGCAGGTCGAGGTAGCCGCCCCGCTCAGCCGGGAAGAGAAGCGGGCTGTGCGGACTCGAGGGCTGTTGTTCGATCGCGTCGAGCGCGATCGCTTGCAGCGGCACTGCTCGCCGGCTCGCCTCCGTCTTCGTGCATTTCAAGCGACCCTTGGTGAAGGAACGGCGAACGTAGACGACGCGCGCCCCGCGATCGATGTCGCGCCGTTCGAGCGCAAGCCATTCGGCTGGGCGAAGCCCAGTCGCGGCCGCGAAGATCACCATTGGCCGATAGCGGGGCGCGAGATTCGCGGCGACCGCGTCGAGTTCGGCCCATGACTCGAACGGGCGTTGCTCCCTGCGTCTCGGCGACGGGTTATCCACCCCGAGCTTCGCTGGGTTGACGTCGATCAGCCCCCAGAGCACCGCGCGCGCGAGCACCTGCCGCAGCGCCTGGGTCGCGTCGAACCGGTAGCCCGACGAGAGTGCGATCCGCCAGGCGGCGATCTCCTGCGAGCGCAGCTCGCCGACTGGCCGATCGCCGAAGACGGCGACCGCCTTCCCGAGCAGCCAGCGCAGCTTCTCGATCGTCACCGGGTCAACATCGTGCTGCTCGAGGTAGGCCTCCACCAGTTCCGCGAGAGTGAGGGATCTCGAGACTCGCTGCTCCCGCCGCAGCCGCTCCAGCTCGCGCTCCAGAGCCTCCGCCGCGTCCCCCTCGGAGGTGAACCCACCACGCTGCACTCGCTTCGAGCCTCGCCCACCCACCCGGTACCGGTACGCCCACATCCACTGCCCGTCCCGACCAGTTCTCTTCAGCCGGATCAGCTGTCCCTGCTGCGACATCACCAATCACCCCTTTCGCCGGAGGTACCAGGTGATCGTGATGTCGGCCCGCATCACCGCCCAAGTCCGCGCTAGTACTCGGCGCGCGGTTCCTTCGCTCCAGCAGTGGCCGCGGCGCTCTCGCGGATGCCCTCAAGTTCGAAGCGATAGCCCGTCCTCGTTTCGGCAATGAAGTAGTGGCGTCTCGAGGGATCAGCTCGGACGCTGGGTCAGCCGCCGCACCCGACGACGATTGCGCGCCGGGTCCGCCTTTAGGTTGGTCCTGTGGCGTGGACCCCGTCGCCGTCGACGCTTCAGGCCGCTGTTTTGACTAGTCGCTGACCATCATTCCGCGTCTGGCGCACTTCGGCCGCGCTGCGGTAGCGGAGGCCGGAGTGCGGGCGGTGGGGTGCCTCGACTCGCCGGTTCGTCAGGTAGTCGGCGCCCAGCGCCGACAGCGATTACGAACCCGAACTACAGGGCCGTCGCCGCGATGTCGAGCCAGCGTGAGTCGATCCAGCTCACCGCTCGCTTCCTATCTTTGCCCGGGTGGCCGCGCCAAGCGGAGCGGCTCGTGTCCGTTCTCCGCCAGCGCGTTCCGCCTGAGCTTGCCGGGAGGCTGGCCGAGGCGCCGGGAGAGCACGAGCAGCTTGCCGCCGCCGGTCTCGAGCGCGGAGAGAACGAGGCGCCGCTCTCCGACGCTGAGCTTGGTTGCGTGTGTCGGAGCGCGGTGGGGGGAGCGCTCCCGGCCTACGCGGAGTCCGAGCGTGGCGATCCTTCGCCGGATCGCGTGGTCGGAGCGGCCGAGCCGGCGGGTAAGGAGCGCGAGATCGGCGCCGAGCGCGCGGCGCAGAAGCTCGTCCTCGTCGGGGCGCCAAGGGCGGTTTGCGTGCGCGTGCCGTTCGGGCGTAAGCGGACCGAGGCCGCGCGTCCGTGCGCGACGTCGAATCGCCTCGGGTGTGCGCTGGAGCCGGCGGGCGGCTTCCTCGAGCGGGCAGCCGCGGGGCGCGAGCGCGGCGAGTTCGCGATCATCGAGCTTGGTCCAGCGCCGCCCGTGAATAGCGAGACCGAGCAGCGCGGCCCGAGCAGCGATTCCCCCGGCTGTCCGCTCTGGCAGGAGGGTCGCGGCGATCGCGGCGCAGCTGAGTCCCTGCGCATAGCCTTCGCGCAGTAGCCGGTCGTCCTCGGGCCGCCAGCGATGACGTCGAGGCGGAGACGCGAGTCCGAGCTGTCTTGCGCGCAGGCGCAGAGCGTCGGCCGATCGGCCGAGCTCACGGGGAAGGTGCGCCAGTCCGACACCATCGTCCCAGCACCGGCGCAGGGTCCTGTCGTCGGCAGCGCTGTACGGTCGAGCGGCTGTGCGCAAGAGCCCGAGCTGACGATTCCGCAGCCGAACCGCCTCGATCGAGCGGCCAAGCCGCGGCGCCACTTCGGAAGCGGGGATGGCCGCTGTCCGAGCGGCCCGCAGGAGCTCATCCTCGCGTGGCTGCCACGGGCGCCGCTGCGTCCGAGCCTTACACCCGACCGCGCGCCGGCGGGCATCGACGGCGTCGATGCTGCGCCCAAGCCGGGCCGCGATCTCCTTCCTCGGGTGACCGCGGCCGTACAACCGGATCAGGAGTGCGTCCTCGCTCGGGAGCCAGAGGGCGCCGCCGCTCAAGCGGCCTCGAGCGGCGACCCCGCCTCTTCGAGAGCCTCGGCCGCGTAGCCCGCCTGTTCGAGCACCGCCACCCACCGGCGCACGTCGGGCTGCGCACCCTCGTACACCATCGCGACGTGGTCGGTCGTGCCGATCCGGTAGACGCGGCGGACCTCCCGGAAAACAAACAACCCCCAGCGGGCGGCCGCCAGCCTGGCGTCGCTTGCGACTCCCGCAATTCGAAGCTCGTATACGTTCACATAGACCTCCGTTCCTCGGCGTGACCGGGCCGCGCCTCCCGGAACGACATGCGTGGTTACGCGGCGAGCAGGAGCGGTGCTGGGTGCGCAGGCATGGTCTGCTCGTTTGCGATGCGGGTGAGCAGCCGGTTGAGGTCGGCTCGACCAGCGAGCGGTAGTGCGTCGGACAGCGGTCACGGCTCGGCGGGCCAGACGGGGCGATCGGACACATGACGGTCTCCGGCTGCCTACAGCGACTTCACCTCGTCACGAGCCGGCGCGGCCAGCGCACCGCGATTGCTTGGCTGCAGAGTGGTCGAAGGGATCGCCTGCGCGGTGATCAGCCGGGCGCCGCGGCCGCGCGTCACGAAGCTGAACGTCCAGCGGATGAAGACGAGGAGCCGATTCTGCAGGCCGATCAAGTAGAAGAGGTGCACGAAGAGCCACGTGAGCCAGGCGAGCAGCCCGCTGAGCTGCAGGCCCTTGATGTCGGCGACCGCCTTCGCGCGGCCGATCGTCGCCAGGTTGCCCTTGTCCCGGTAGTGGAAGGGAGGCGGCTGCCGCCCGCGCAAGCGGTCGCGGATCGCGCCGGCCGCATAGCGCCCTTGCTGCATTGCCACCGGCGCGAGCCCCGGCAGCGAGACGGGGTTCCCGTCCGCGTCCTGCACCTGCACCATGTCGCCGACCGCGATGACCTCGGGGTGACCGGGCAGGGTCAGGTCGGGGCCGACCGCCACTCGGCCCACGCGGTCGAGATCGGCGCGGGTCTCGGCGGCGAGCGCGGTGGCGAGCTCGGAGGCGACAACGCCGGCGGCCCAGACGATCGTCCGTGCCGGCAGGCGCTCGGCCTCCTCCTCCCCAACCGTGATCGTGACCGACTCTTCGTCGATGCTGACGACCTTCCGTCCAACGAGCGGCGTCACCCCGAGCCCCTCGAGCGCCCGCGCTGCCCGTGCGGATAGGCGAGGCGGGAACGCCGGCAGGACGCGCTCGGCCATCTCGACGAGCAGGATCCGCGCTGCGCGCGTGTCGATGGTGCGGAAGTCGTGGTGCAGCGTGTCCTGCGCGATCTCGGCGATCTGCCCCGCCAGCTCGACGCCAGTGGGTCCGCCTCCGACGACGACGAACGTGAGCCACGCGGCCCGGCGGTCGGGGTCCGGCTCGACCTCGCCCGCCTCGAACGCTGTCAAGATCCGGCGACGGACCTCGAGGGCGCTCTCGAGCGACTTGACGTCGGGCGCGAGCGGCCGCCACTCGTCGTGGCCGAAATAGAAGTAGCTCGACCCGGCGGCGACGATCAGGCTGTCGTACGAGATCGCGCGCCGCTCGTCGCCGCTCGCGAGCCGGTCGAGAAGGACGCGCCGGCGCGCGAGATCGAAGCCGGTGACCTCGCCGAGCAGGACGCGGACGTTCCTGTCACGCTTAAAAATGCCGCGCAGCGGCGAGGCGATCTCGCCGGGCGAGAGCGCGCCGGTCGCCACCTGGTAGACGAGGGGCTGAAAAAGGTGGAAGTTGCGCCGGTCGATCAGGGTGATGTCGACGGACGCGTGGCGCAGCTTTCGGACGGCCTGCAGCCCGCCGAATCCGCCGCCGACGACGACGACGCGGTGGTGCGCGCCTGATGCGCGGTCGTCGGGTGTCGTCAGGCCGCGGCGGCGGCCATGACCACTTTGGCCCCGTCTCATTCGCTGCACCATCTAGAGGACGATCTGGCGCAGCAGCTCGAGCGGACAGCCCGCCGACGCGAGCGCGGCCGCGAGGTGGTAGTCCGCTTCCGACTCGGCGAGCTCAGAAGACTCGGCGGCTGAGAAACCGAGCTCGGCGAACCGCTCCAGGCGCCACACGAGCAGTCTCTCGTCCTTGAGGGTCGCGTCGCTGGGCATAGTCACGAGGCGCTCGGTTGGGTGCTTGAGCCGCTTTCCGTGAACACGCTCGCCGCCCTGCGGGTGCAACCCCGTTGTGAACAGCGTGGGCGGACAAGGTGCTCCATGAGCGGCAAATCCAGCGCTAGCCCAGCCGCAATCCTGGCCGATTTAGCAGAAAGGTGTGATCGTCGATCCGGATCCTCGTCGAGGGCAAGTCGCAAGCTGCGAGCCAGCGATCGACGGCCTCTAACACGCCCGCGATCAACGGGTCGAGATGCCGGGCTCGGCGATGATGTACGTCATCCCCGAGTTCCTCCGTCACTGGGTCCCCCGCGTCGGACTCGCCCCGTTCCCGAGCGTCTTCTTGACCTTGTGCAGGCCCTCGACGAGGCGGTCGATCTCCTCGGGGATCGTGTAGAGGTAGAAGCTCGCCCGGTTCGTGGCGGCGACGCCGAGCCGGGCCATCAGCGGCTGACAGCAGTGGTGCCCGGCGCGGATCGCGACACCCTCCCAGTCGAGGATCTGAGCCACGTCGTGCGGATGGACGCCCTCGAGGTCGAACGAGACGATCCCCGCGCGCCGCTCCGCTGGCGGCCCAAAGACGTGCACCCCCGGCACGTCCGCCAGGCGCTCGAGCGCGTAGGCGGCGAGGGCGTGCTCGTGCTCCTCGATTGCCTCGATGCCGATCTCGGTCAGGTAGTCGATCGCGGCGCCTATCCCGACCGCCTCGCCGATCGGCGGCGTGCCGGCCTCGAACTTGTACGGAAGCCCGTTCCAGGTCGTCTCCTCGACCGTGACCTTGCGGATCATCTCGCCGCCGAAGTTGAAGGGCGACATCCGCTCGAGCAGCTCGGCGCGGCCCCAAAGCACGCCGACGCCCGTCGGGCCGCAGAGCTTGTGCGAGGAGAAGGCGAGGAAGTCGCAGCCGAGCGCCTGGACGTCGATCCGCCGGTGCGGCGCCGCCTGCGCCGCGTCCACGACCATGATCGCGCCCTGCTCGTGCGCCCAGGCGGCGAGCTGCTCGACCGGGTTGATCGTCCCGAGCGCGTTCGAGACGAGGTTGTTGGCGACGACCTTGACGCTGCCCTGCTTCGCGATCGCGTCGAGCGCCTCGAGCTGCAGCTCGCCACCGCCGTCGACGGGAATCGGGCGGAACTTCGCGCCGGTGCGCTTCGCGATCTGCTGCCAGGGGACGAAGTTTGAGTGGTGCTCGAGCTCGGTCGCGACGACGACGTCGCCGGGGCCGAGACTGTCGAGGCCCCAGGCGTAGGCGACGAGGTTCAGCGCCTCGGTCGCGCTGCGCGTGAAGACGATCTCGCGCGTGGAGGCCGCGTTGATAAAGGCCCGCACCTTCTCGCGCGCGCCCTCGAAGCGCTCGGTCGCCCGCTCGGCGAGCAGGTAGACGCCGCGATGGACGTTGGTGTAGGACGTCTCGTAGAACTCGCGCAGCGCGTCGAGCACCTGCCGCGGCTTCTGCGCGCTCACCGCCGAGTCGAGGTAGGCGAGCGGCTTTCCGTGGACGCGCTGCTGGAAGATCGGAAAGTCCGTGCGGAGCGTGTGCGCGTCGAGCTTGGCCTCTCCTGCGATCGCCGCCTCGACGGCCTCTGCGGCCTTAGCCAACCGAGCCCTCCATCTGCAGCTGGATTAGGCGGTTCATCTCGACCGCGTACTCCAGCGGCAGCTCCTTCGTGATCGGCTCGACGAAGCCGCTCACCACCATCGCCGACGCCTCGGCCTCGGGGAGCCCGCGCGACATCAGGTAGAAAAGCTGCTCCTCGCCGATCTTTGAGACCGTCGCCTCGTGGCCGATGTCCACCTCGTTCTCGTCGATCCTGATGTACGGGTAGGTGTCCGAGCGCGAGTCCTCGTCGAGGATCAGCGCGTCGCAGACCACCTTCGACTTTGCGCCGTGCGCGCCCTTGGCCACCTCGAGCAGCCCGCGGTAGCCGGCGCGCCCTCCGTCCTTCGAGATCGACTTCGAGTTGATCACGGACGTCGTGTTCGGCGCTACGTGGACGCACTTGCCGCCCGCATCCTGGTGCTGGCCCTCGCCCGCGAAGGCGATCGAGAGCACCTCGCCGTGCGCACCCTCGCCGAGCAGCCAGATCGCCGGGTACTTCATCGTCAGCTTCGAGCCGAGGTTCCCGTCGACCCACTCCATCGTCGCGTTCTCGTAGGCGACCGCGCGCTTGGTGACCAGGTTGTAGACGTTGTTCGACCAGTTCTGGATCGTCGTGTAGCGACAGCGGGCGTCCTTCTTCACGATGATCTCCACGACGGCGCTGTGCAGCGAGTCCGTGGAGTAGATCGGTGCCGTACACCCTTCGACGTAGTGCACGTATGCGCCCTCGTCGACGATGATCAGCGTCCGCTCGAACTGGCCCATGTTCTCCGCGTTGATGCGGAAGTAGGCCTGCAGCGGCATCTCGATCGAGACGCCCGGCGGCACGTAAATGAATGAGCCGCCCGACCAGACGGCCGAGTTGAGGGCGGCAAACTTGTTGTCGTTCTGCGGGATGATCGTCCCGAAGTACTGCTTGACGAGCTCCTCGTGCTCGCGAAGGCCCGAGTCCATGTCGAGGAAGAGCACGCCCTGCTTCGTCAGGTCGTCCTGGAGCTTGTGGTAGACGACCTCGGACTCGTACTGCGCGCCCACGCCGGCGAGGTACTTCTTCTCCGCCTCGGGGATCCCGAGCTTGTCCCAGGTGTCGAGGATCTCGGCCGGCAGATCCTCCCAGCGCTCGGCCTGCTTCTCGGTCGGGCGGATGTAGTAGTAGATGTTCTCGAAGTCGATCTCGTTTAGGTTCCCGCCCCACTGCGGCAGCGGCCGGGCGAGGAAGTAGTCGAGCGACTTGTGCCGGAACTTGCGCATCCAGTCCGGCTCCTTCTTGTGCTCCGCGATCGCCTCGACGACCTCGTGCGAGATCCCCCGGCCCGACTTGAAGAAATAGTCCTTGGCCTCGTCCGGGTTCGAGAACCCGTACTTGTACTCCTCGCGGATCTGCTGGACGACTTCGGTCTCGGTCGTCGCCACTACGACTCACCTCCCGCCTGGTTGGGAGAGTGGGACCGATCCACGAAGCCACCCGCCGTCCCAGTTATCATGATTTTTATAGTAGAAACGATTACTATCAGTTTCACATCCACGGCGTGGATAGGATCTGATCGTGACAAAGACGACGAGCCAGGCAGTCGCTCAGCAGGGTGCGACGCTCCATCGCGCACTCAGCGACCGAAGCCGTGTGCGGATCCTCGAAGTCTTGCAGGAGGCTGAGGCGCCTCTCGACGCCCGTGAGCTTGGAACGCACGTCGGGTTGCACTTGAACACCGTCCGCTCGCACCTTCGGGTCCTCGCCGAGGCAGGCCTCGCGTCGGCAAGACGCGAGGAGCGCACCCGCCCCGGCCGGCCACGCGTCCTCTACGAGGCCACGGCCGAGGCGCTCGACGCACCCGCGCCCGCCAGTTATCGCCTCCTTGCGCAGATCCTCGCCAGCTCCCTCGCTGGCTCAGAGCGCGACCCCAGCGCTCGGGCCGAGGAGGCTGGACGGGCGTGGGGCGGGCACCTCGTCCGCAAGCCGCCACCGTTTACGTCGACCTCGAGGGAGGAGACGATCGACGAGGTCGTTCGTCTCCACGAGGAGTACGGTTTCAGGCCCGAGCTCAGGCGAGCGAAGAGCGGGCAGGAGATCGTGCTGAAGCGCTGTCCCTTCCAGGAGGTGGCGACGACCTACCAGGCCGTCATCTGTCCGCTCCATCTCGGTCTCATGAGGGGGGCCCTGGCGGAGCTCGGGACTGGCGTCGAAGCAGACTGGCTCGAGCCCTTCGCCGAGCCAGGCGCCTGCGTCGGCCACTTGACCGGCGCGTGAAGGGCGGACTCGACTCCTCTTGGTAGATGGGACAGCAACCCCGACCGCGCGAGCGGACTCCTCACGGCCTTCGTCGCTGAATCGCTCCGAGAACCTTCTGGGACTCGGCCCGCGGCGGTAAGCATTCACGCTAGTCTGAGGAGACTAGGACGAATACCGATGGCGGGCTGGCGCCTTCCTTATCCGTTCAAGGTGCAAGGGAGGTGTTTTTTTCGTGGCAGCCAGAACCGTCGAACGGTTTGCGGACGCGGGCGGCCTGTTCAACGGCCTATTCAAGGTCCGGCTCGACATCCTAGGTGCGACCCTGCTGCCCGGCAGGGAGGTGCGGTGTTTCCGCATCCGCGGCCGGAGCAAGCGCGAGCACGGCTGAGCCGCAGGCAGCCGGCGGGGAGGGCACTTCGTCGCTACTGCTCTGGCTGCGCGCGTGAGACCGAGCACGTCCCGTGGTCAAGTCACGGGCTGGCGCACATTGCCTCGATCCGGTGGCCGGTCGCCGAACCGGCGGCGGTACCACGATCTGCCAGGATTGCGGCCAGGTTCGCGTTGCCGCCACTCGGCCGACGGCCCCGGCTTGGTCGAGCTGGCCCAAGACGCCGAGTGAGCCTGCCGCGAGGCGGAATGGCAGGCCGACAGAGCCGGTGTCGGCTCCGCCGTCCGACGAGGGAGCCTCCGAGGCCGCCCGGAGAACGAGTGGATACCGCCGAGGCCGGAGTCGCCGAGCCAAGCGAAGGCTTCTTCATGCGCACACGGGCTGACCTCCGCCGCATCGAGGCTCCGCCGCCGCGCGCCGTCATTTGGAGCACGCGCTGAGCAGCGATCGCAGCCGAGTACCTAAGCGCCACGATGAGCGCCGCGGAGGACCGTCTCCTGACAGCCGCATGGTGCCCGTCCGCTTGAGCGACGACCGGTATGCCTGGCTGTGCGACGCTGCCGCCGAACACAAGCCGCCGCTGAGCGCGGATGAGCTGCTGCGCCAGCTCGTCGATCAGGCGATCGCCGAGGGCAAGGCTGCGGTGTTGCGACGGGCAGAGCAGTTCGAGCTCTATCGCGCGAGCGGCTACGCAGAGCATCATCCCGACTACCCAGATTTCCCCGGGGGACTCCCTGACGAGTCGTAGACCGGACGACTCTCTGGAGATCGAGCGCCCCGGCCTGCGGTCGCCCGCCGAGCCCTGACGGGCGAGACCGGCCCTCGCAAGCCCCGAGTCATACCGGCGCCCTGGCTCTATTGCGACCGCTGCGGCTGGAGGCACTACCAAGCCATAATGGGGCGGCTGGCGACTCGTGACGGTCTTCGAGTCCCGTGGGGCGCTCTTACCGCAGCGCCCGAGCGACGAGGAGCCGTCGTCGCCTAGTCTCCCTCACTCTTCCCGCCTACGTTCCGGTCGAGACCTAGCCCGTGCACGTCGAGGAAGGTCGAACGTCATTGACCTCGACCGGCTCAATCCCCTGGCGTAGCGTCGAGTCGACTTACTCGAGGAGACGGCCGGCGACGGCGTAGTTCCCAGCCTCGACGCCCGGCACAGCAAAGGTGGCGTCCTGAAGGGGCCGGCGGCGCGAGAGGTGGAGCTCGCCCTCTTCGAGCAGGCACTCAATGTTGGCCGGTCCGTCCGCTTCCGGATAGTCGGCGCGATTGTGGCAGCCGCGGGTCTCACGTCGTTCAAGCGCGCCGAGGACAGTGGCGCGCGCGCAGAGCGTCATGTCGTGGAGGTCGCAGGCAAGTGCCAGGTCGGCATAGCCGGCGAGATCGGCGCGGACATCAAGTCGCGGCAGGCGGGCCTCGACGCCGCCGATGCGGAGCAGCGCGTCATTCAGCCCATCGGCGTCACGGACGACACCGCAGCCCTCCCAAAGGGCGTCGCGGATCTCGCGCTGGAGCGGCCGTGCGAACACCTCGCCACGTTGGGCCTCGACGCGGTCGAGTCGCCGCGCGGCCGCCTCGACCGCATCAGGCGCACGGAGCGCCGTCGTCAAGGAGGCGGAGTACGCAGCAGCTGCGGTGCCCGCGATGCGGCCGTACACGAGCACCTCGGTGAGGCTGTTGCCGCCGAGGCGGTTGGCGCCATGAAGGCCGGTGGTGACCTCGCCCGCCGCGTAGAGCCCGCCGACATCGGTCTGGTGAGTAGCGGCGTCGACGACGATGCCGCCCATCGAGTAGTGCGCCGTCGGCGCGACATCGACCGGTCCGCGCGAGATGTCGACCATCTGCAGGTCGAGCATCTGGCGCAGCGTCCGCGGCAAGCGCTCCCGGATCCGGTCGAGGCCGAGCTGGGAGACGTCCAGGAGGACACCACCATTCGCCGTGCCGCGGCCGTCGCTGATCTCGGTGTAGTTTGCAAGTGCGACGCGGTCCCGTGTGGATAGCTCCATCCGGTCGGAGTCATAGCGGCTCATGAAGCGCTCGCCCTGACTGTTGGTCAGAACGCCGCCTTCTCCGCGGACGGCCTCGGTGACGAGGGTGCCGGCGACATCCTCCGGCCAGGTGATCCCAGTTGGATGGAACTGGACGAGCTCCATGTCTGCCAGCCGGCAGCTTGCGCGGAGCGCGAGCGCCATGCCGTCGCCGGTGTTCTCGTCGCGGCGGGAGGAGGAGCGGCGCCACAAGCGCGTGTGACCGCCGGTGGCGATGATCACCGCGTCGGCCAGGAAAACGTGGCGCTCACCGCTTTCGGTGTCGAAGCCGTAGGCGCCGAAGCAGCGCCCCGCGTCGACGAGCAGGTCGGTGATGCGGATGTCCTCGCGGTAGGCGACGCCCTTGCTGATCGCTTGGTCGACGAGCACACGCTGGATCTCGCGGCCTGTGTAGTCACCGGCAAAGCAGGTGCGCCTATAGCGGTGGGCGCCGAAGTAGCGTTGGGTGAGCCGCCCGTCGGGTCCGCGCGCTAGCCTGGCGCCCCACTCGACGAGCTCTTCCAGAGCCCCCGGGGCGTCGCGACAGACCTGCTCGACCACGCGAGGGTCAGCGAGGAAGTACCCCTCGCGCAACGTGTCGGCGGCGTGCTGCTGCCACGAGTCCTCGGGGTCCATCGTCCCAAACGCAGCGTTCACGCCGCCGGCGGCGAGCACGGTGTGGGCGTCACGCACGCTCCTCTTCGAGACGACGAGGCAATCGACGCCAGCGTCGCGCGCGGCAATCGCCGCGCGCAGGCCGGCGCCGCCGGCGCCTACTACCAGAACCGCCGTGATGTGGCGTTGTGGAGAGGTCGCGGTCAGCGAAAGTCGCCCTCGACGCGAAGCACGTCATCACACCGGAGCGACGCAGGTTGCAGTGGGGGACGCGTGGGGGTCACGGGCGGAGCAGCTCGTAGGTCTGGTCGACGGAGTAGCCGAGGTCTCGGACGAGGTGCTCGGCGTAGTGGTGGTCGGCGCCGGCGCCGTTGAGCACGTGGCTCTCGCAAGCTGAGAAGCCGAGCTGCCTGAGGCAGCGCTCGACGTGGGCGTCGACGCGGTCCTGCTCGGTGTCGCGGTCGGTCACCGGCACGGCTGCGGGGACGTGGGTGTGGCGGCGGGTGGAGGGGTGGGTGGCGGCGTGGGTGGCGGCGTCCTGGGCGGGGATGGGCGTGGGTCCGGCGAGGGGTGGAGCGGCGCCGTGGGCGTGGCGGGTGGGGTGGCGCGAGTGGCGGTACGCGAATGAACCATCTCAAGAGAACCGTTGATATGATACTTATCGTTGCAATCAGATAAACGCTTTGGTGATAGGGCATGACACAGCAAACTTTCGAGACACTCGACCAACCGGACGCTGGCTCCACCCCCGGTAGCCGGCGCCAGACCGGTGCCGCGCTTCGCCAGATCGGGCGTGGATGAAGGACGACCTGAGAACGGTCGGAGAGCTCGGCGAGCAGCTTCTCGCTTAGAACCGATGCCACTTCGGCGCGGGTCCCGCCCTCGACCATCTCCATGTGCTGACGTCAGCGAGGTGAACATGAAGGAAAGGACAGAGCCGACAATCGCTCTGGAAGACATCCGTGCGGCTCTCTCCCAGATCAAGGACCCGGACCTGGGTCGGGACATCGTCACGCTCGGCTTCGTTAGGGACCTTCAAATCGACGGCGAGAACGTTTCCTTCGCCATCGAGCTGACCACTCCAGCCTGTCCCGTCCGCGACCAGATGAAGGAGGACGCGCATCGGGCGGTCCTCTCCCTCCCGGGCGTCACGAACGTCGAGGTCGAGATGACCTCAAAGGTGCGTGGCACTCAGTCGGAGCAGAAGGACGAGCTGATCCCGCTGGTCAAGAACGTCATTCCCGTCGCCAGCGGGAAGGGCGGCGTCGGGAAGTCCACCGTGAGCGCGAATCTCGCGATCGCGCTGGCGAAGCTGGGTGCCAGGGTGGGCTTGATGGACGCCGATGTCTACGGGCCGAGTATTCCCACCATCATGGGCGCCACGACTCCGCCCACAGCGCAGAACGGCACGATCGTTCCCGTCCTCCGCTACGGCGTCAAGATCGTGTCGATGGGCTTCTTCGCGCCGAAAGGAGAGGCGACCATCTGGCGGGGGCCCATGCTCGCCAAGGTGATCGACAAGTTCCTCGGTGGCGTTGAGTGGGGCGAGCTCGACTACCTGCTCGTCGATCTGCCTCCCGGTACCGGGGATGTCCAGTTGAGCCTCTGCCAGAAGATCCCCCTCACCGGCGCGGCGGTCGTCTCGACCCCGCAAGATCTCGCCTTCAACGTCGCCGAAAAGGCCATCTTCATGTTCACCAAGCTACGCACTCCGGTCCTTGGGTTGGTCGAGAACATGAGCGGCTTCGAGTGCCGCCACTGCGGCCACCGTGAGGAGATCTTCGGCAGCGGCGGCGCCCGGCGATTCGCGGCGGCGAGCGGGGTCCCCTTCCTGGGCGAGATCCCCCTCTCTACGGATATCCGCACGACCTCGGACGAGGGAAACCCCATCGTCCAGTCCATGCCCGAGTCGCCGAGCGCCTGTGCCTTCCTTCGGGTCGCCGAGAACCTCGCGGCGCAAGTCAGCACCCTCACCATGGGTGGAGTCTCCGCCGATCGACCGGAGATCGCAGAGATTACGCAGCCATCCGAGACCGAGGTGCAGATTCTCTGGAAGGACGAGCACGAGAGCATCTACACCGGCTATGCCCTGCGCGTGGGCTGTAGGTGCGCGATGTGCGCCGACGAGATCTCAGGGAACACGCGGCTTCGCGAGGAATCGATCAGCAAGGATGTCCGCCCGCTCTCGATCGACCCGGTGGGCCGGTATGCGATCCGCTTCCACTGGAGCGACGGGCACTCGACCGGCATCTACACGTTCGAGCATCTGCGCGAGCTGTGCCCCTGCCCGATCTGCGCGGACAATGCCGAAGCACGAGCACGATAGAAAGCCCTTGGGAGCCGGGAATCCGACTTCAGGCGTGTTAGGGAGCTCGGACGCGGCCTTGGCCGCCTGAGAGGTTTGAAATCCCGGCTCACTCAAGCTGCTGCTCGGTAGTACTCGTGCGGGAGTCCACCGAGGCGTGTGGCGTGCCAAAACTCAGGACCGACACTGAAAGTGAGGCGATTCACAGGTGGAACCGAATTTTGGCACCCCACAGCCTCGTTCTTCAGACGCCCGACGGCGACGGCTGCCTCGGTAGTGCTCCCACAACGGCAGCACAAGTCGCGTCGGATCTACCTCCTGAACTCTTTCGCAAGGTAGGGCGTCAAGCGAAGCACGCCTTCATCCGAAAGGCCTTCGCTACATCCGGGCGAGCCCAAAGAGGCTCCCCTTGGAGCTTGCTCAGCGGCAGGCGAGAAGCCCCGGGTAGCGGCCAGCGTCGAAGTTGGTTCGTTCCCAAGCCACCGCAGCGCAGGACGCCTCACGATCACCAGCGGGAGACGGTCGCGAACATCGTCGCGGGCTTCCGTACCGCCGACCGTGGCCAGGCAATGATGGCCTGCGGCACGGGCAAAACGCTCGTCGGCCTCCTCGTCGCCGAGGCGACCGAGAGCACGCGCCGCGAACGCCAAGCGCGCCTTTCGCTACCTCGCGGTCTGCTCGGATGAGACGGTGGTGACCGAGGACGCAGTCGTGTCGAGGACGAGTGAGCTCTCCGAGCACGGCCGGGACGACGCTGTACCCTCGAGTCGTGGAATGAAGCGCCACCCCGCCCTGATCCCGCTCTCGCGCGACCATCACGATGGACTCGTGCAGGCATTGGGGCTGCGCCGTGCTGCCGCAGACGGAGATGCTTCGGCTCGGCTCGCGGCGGCCAGGGAATTCGTGGAGTTCTTCAGGAACGAAGAGCGTGTCCACCTTCGGGATGAGGAAGAAGAGCTCTTCCCGCTTTTCCTCAGGCACGTCCAGTCGCAGCCTGCTCCCCTCCGCAAGGCACGCGTCCAACACGTGCAGCTCGAGGGGTTCGCTCGCAAACTCGACATCGCCGTGGCGGCCGGCATCGTCGATCGAGAGGCGTTGGATGCGGCGGGGGAGCTGCTTGACGCACACATCCGACTTGAGGAGCGACAGCTCTTTCCGCTGATCGAGGAACTCGTGCCAGACGACGAGCTGCGGAGGCTCGAACTCGCCGGCAGGGACGTGACCTGCGCCGTTCGGCGCCCGCCCCTCACGAGGAGCTGATTCAAGGGGAGACAGGGAGATGGAGACACTGACGCAGATGAAGTGCGTCGCGTGCCGCAAGGACGCACCGACCGTGACGGATGCCGAGAGAGCCGAATTTCATCCCCAGGTCTCTGACTGGGAGATCGTGGAGCTCGATGGAATCAAACGCCTCAGACGCGTCTTTTCAGTCGACGATTTTGCGCAGGCGTTGGAATTCACGAAGAAGGTTGGCGAGCTTGCAGAGGAAGAGGGGCATCACCCTGCGCTGCTGACCGAATGGGGTAGGACGACGGTCACCTGGTGGACGCACAAAATCAAGGGCCTCCATCGCAACGATTTCATCATGGCGGCGAAAACGGACGAGCTGTATCAGCCATGAACCGATCCGTTAGACGCGGCAAGCGCTGGGGTGCGTTCGGCCACCGAAGAGCGGCACGCAGGAAGGTGCCTGTTCACGAGCTCAACGTGCTACGCGCTCAGCGACTCCGTTGCCTAATGGGACGACGAGTTCCGGACACGAAACGGACACATCAGAGACGACACGCGCGACGTCTCGCGACGCATAGCGGTCGGCGCGACTCGCCGGATTTGCAGGAGAAACCGTGTCGCGAGTGATCGCGCGTGTACGCGGGTGACGCCTGGGAACCTCCATGGTAAGGAGGGGGTCTCCGGTTCGAGTCCGGAAGAGGGCTTTACGAAAAGGCCTGCAAATCACGCGTTCCGCTTGTCACGACAGCAAACGCGTGTCTCGTGCGGGCACTCGCGGGTCATCTGGCGGTTCGCACGCTGTTCGCACGCGGAGTCGGACTTCGGCGCAGGAAAGCCGAGTGAGCCACCGTCTGACCACCTCGCTCAGAGAGAGGGAGTCAGCGCGCGCCACACAAACAAGGCCAGCGGCAACCGTCTAACGATGAGCGGGGGTTCACGTCATGCGGCGTGGCACGGCGCCGACCGTTTGGCGCAGAAGGTTGGTAACGCTCAGCTCACGTCGGGCGGCGTCGTCAAGCGCAACGCTCGCTGCCGCCAGGTTCTCGGCGAGGTGACGGCGTGAAGAGGTGCCGGGGATCACGAGCAAGTTAGGGGCCAGGTCGAGTGCCCAGGCCAAGGCGACCTGGGCTGGCGTAGCTCCGAGGCGTATGGCGATGGCACGTACTCGCGGGTCGCCCAGCACGGGGTTGGATTGGCGCATGCCAGAGCCGAGCGAGGAGAACGGCACGAACGCGATGCCCCGGGCGGTGCATTCCTGGAGGACGGGTAGCGAGGACAGGTCGGCCAGGTTGAAGAGATTCTGAACGCACGCGATCTCGGTCACCTCCAATGCCCGTAGGAGGTGGTCGACGGTGATGTTGCTCAGCCCGACGCCGGCGATGAGACCGTCGTCGCGAGCTTTCACGACCTCGGCGACCTGATTGTCGAATCGGGTGTCGGCGGGGGCGCCGTCGACCACGGCTCGTTGTCTGTTTCCAAAACAAGCAACATAGAGCGTGGAATACGAGCGGTGGCCCAGCCGCGCGCCGCTGCTCCTGTCGCTGGGCCTCATGCACGGCCGGGGGCTCGGCGGCGTCGACGCGGGGCATGACACCGTCGACCAGACCGGCAAGCACCACGAGGTCGGCCGCCAATCCCTTAGAGCGCTGGTCCTAACATGGGGGGCACCACGGTCAAAGGTGTCCAGGTCTCTCATCCATGCCGGCGGCGATCTGCGTCGCCCGACGAGAGGAGAGACCATGGCCGAGCCTCCGTCCCGATCGTCACGTCCGCCGGGCGAGCCGCTCTCTGCCACTGCCTGAAGCCCGACGCGGCGCGGGAGCTACCATCGGCTCCTGACCGTGCTCCACCTTCTCGTCGAGCTCGACGACTTCGCGATCGAGGCCACCCAGAACTTCCGCTGGGAGCCGCTGACAGCCCTGTTCGTGCTCGCGTCGGCGTGGTGGGTCAAGTGGCCGCTCATCGCGGCATTCGGCGCCCTCGGCGACGCCCGGCCGCGCTGCGGGTCACGCCTCTGTGCGCTCTCGGCGAGCCTGGCGGCCGGCCTTGCAGCGCTCTCCGTCGCGCTGATCAAGGAGCTCACCGACCGGGCGCGGCCGCCGGTGGCGGAGGAGTCGGTCGTGCCGCTGATCGCGATCCCGGAGTCGACGTCGTTCCCGTCCGGCCATGCGGCGACGGCTTTTGCGGCCGCCACGGCCGTCGCTCTCGTCTATCCCCGGCTCAGGGTGCCAGTGCTTGCTCTTGCGGCTCTCGTGGCCCTGTCGCGCGTGTATCTCGGAGTGCACTACTGGTCTGACGTGCTCGTCGGAAGCCTGTTCGGCGTCGCGGTGGGTTGGGCGACGGTGCTCGTCGTTCGCTGGGCCGTACGAGCGCTGCGAGCACGCGACCGGAGTCGCGAAGTGCCCGGAACGAGCTGACCTCGTCTCCGTAGATCGCAGGGATCGGCACCCAGGCGATATCGATGCCGCTTTCCAGGGCGGCCTTGAGGTGGCGCGACTCCGCCTCGTAGCCGTCGCCCACGAGTGGCAGCTCGAGCGCCCGGCCGCGTAGGAGCCGCATCCCGCACTGCGTGTCGCGAACGTGCCGTCGCGTGCTCAGCTCGAGCAGGCGGCGGCTCGCGCGGTTTGCGACGCGGCGTTTCCATGGCATGGACTCGAGGTCGTCGAACCGGTCGCCGATGACGAGCTCGGCGGTCGAGGCTGCCGCGAGGAAGGCCGGGATCGCGCTCGCTGGATGCTGGCCGTCCGCATCGATCGTGATGACAGCGTCGGCATGGTCGCGCACGGCGTCGAGGCCGGCGCGCAGCGCAGCTCCCTTTCCTCGCTGCACGGGAAGACGCACGAGGCCGGCGCCGACCCTGTCCGCCTGCGCGGCGATGGCTCGCCCGATCGTTTCATCCGACCCGTCGTCGACGATGACGAGCCCGTCGACGTAGCGCAGCACTTCCTCCACGAGCGCGCGCTCGGGCACCTCGTCATGAGTCGGCATGACCGCCCAGGTATTCACGTCAGCATCCCCTGCTCGCCGGCTCCGCCGGTCGTCCGGAGACGATGCCCATCTGCGTGAAGAGCGCGCGCGCGGCGAGCGCACTCCCGTAGCCGAGCACGATCCCGGCCACGACGTCGACGGGGAAGTGGGCGCCGAAGAGCACACGCGTGACGGCGTTCAGCGCGACGTACGCAATGAGCGGGTACCGAAGCTTCGGGAACGCGAACCAGGCTGTCGCCGCGAGCGCTGTGATCACGGCCATGTGACCGCTGGGGAACGCCTCGATTCGGGCCCAGTTGTGCCCGTACGCGAGAGCGACCTCGGCGCTGTCGAAGACCTCGGACGGCCGCGGCCGGTCGTAGAGCGCGTACACGGCTTCGAGCAGCCCGATGGCGAGCGCTCCCGCCGCGACCTCGAGCGCCAGCACGCCCGGGATCCTGCGCGGGCCGGCGAGAAGCGCTGCCGCGAGCGGGACTGCAATGAGCAGCAGGTAGTTGCGCGCCGGCTCTTCGAGGAGCTCGAACAACGGCTCGGGCCCGGGGCCGAAGGCGTTCACGGCCTGGAAGAGCGCCTCGTCGAGCTCCTCCAACGTGGTGGCGGCAACGAGCAGCCCGGTCGCCAGGACGGCGACATAGAGACCGGCGAGTGAGCCGGCCCAGCGCACGAGCCAGCTCCTGCTCGGCCGGCGCAGGCGCGCCGGCCAGCGGGCGACGAAGCGCGTGAGCGGCACGAGCGCGACGAGCGCTGCCGTCCCGCCGAGGACGAAGACCGCACGGTAGCTCTCGGTCAACGCGATGAGTCCGCCGGCGGTAGGGAGGGCGACGGCCGCCGCGATCGCGCGCATGGAGAAGAAGAGCGCCGTGTATCCGCCCGCCTCGCCCGGCGGGATGATCGAGGCGAGCACCGGGAAGCCCGTCGTCGAGACGATGCCGAAGCCGGCGGCCGCGGCGATCAACCCGGGCGCGACGAGCTCGAGGCTCGTCGTGAGCGAGACGGCGAGCAGCCCCGAGCCCATGAGCGCGACGCCGAGGAAGAGCGCCGAGCCAAGCTGTTCCGGGTTGCGGATGCGACCGGCGGCGAGCGTGAAAGCCGCCGTCACGAGCCCGAAGCCCGCCAGGCCGAGAGCTGCGACTGCGGTCTCCAGGCCGAGCACGTGTCGGGCATAAAGAACGAAGAAGGCTGGCAGCGCGGCGTATGCGAGCACCCACAGGATCTCCGCGAGGAGCAACGCCCGTACGTCGGGCCGCGTCGCTGCCGCGCGGTAGAAGCGAAACGGATGCGAGCGCTCGGCGGGGCCGACCTGGAACTCGGGCTCGTTCACCCGCGCGACCGTGGGGAGGACGAGCAGTGGCACGAGAACGGCCGCCGCGGCGAAGGGAGCCCACAGCGCGACCTCGGTCAGCAGTCCGCCGGCGACGAGCCCGAGCATGCTGCCCGCCAGGAGCGCGAGCTCTTGGGCGCTCGTCGCACGAGCCCGGCCGTCGGGTGCGAACAGCTCGGCGACGAGCGCTCGGTGCGCGGTCGTGATCGCGTTGAGCCCGACGTAGACCGTTGCGCCGAAGAGCGCCAGCGCGAGATACGAGGACGAGAAGCCGAGCGCGACGGCGAGGAGCCCGCCGGCGGTCACGACACTTCCTCCGAGCACGAACGGGAGTCGGCCGCCGGCGCCTCGCATCCGGCGGCGATCGCTCCAGAATCCGACGACGAGCGGGACAGAGAGCCCGGCTCCGGCGTTCACGAGCATGACGAGCCCGATCAGTCCCGGCGAGCTGTCGATCTCGTCGAGCAGGACCGGCAGATAGGTCGTCGTGACGGCCCGCCCGGTCCCGGCGCCGACCGCGGCCGCGGCGAACGCGGTCAGGTAGAGGAGGTCGCGCCGCCCGCGCAGCGAGGGTCGCGCCGAGAGTGCGAGATCGGCGACGGTCATGGCCTCACTACGGCGAGCGCGGCCGGCGCAACCTGAAGCAAGACCGGCCCCGTGCCCAGATTCGTCGTGTCTGCGATCACTGGCGACTGGCCGCCGGTGGCGACGCGGACATGTCGCGCCGTCCACCTGCGCGTGCCCGAGTTGCGCACGTGCGTGCCGCGCCGCAGCTGCACGATCGCCGGGACGATCTTCCGCCGCCCCTCCCACGGCAGGGCGACGACGTCGAGCAGGCCGTCGTCGGCGCGGGCGCCAGGCGCGACCCGTAAGCCGAAGGCGTAGAGCGAAAGGTTCGCGACGAAGAGCTGGCCGACGCGAAGCATCTCGGCGTGACCGTCGCTCGAGACGCACAGCGTGACGCCGTCGAAGCGACGCGCCGCGGACAGCCCTGACCGGACCGCAGCGCGAACGTCGGCCGAGTTCGGCGCGTGGTAGCTCGCCCGTGCGACGGCGTGGAGACCGACGCTGACGCCCTCGACCACAAAGATCGTTCGCGTCCCGTTCGAGGCGGAGATGAGATCGATTGGACGGGCGACGCCGCTCGCCGCGAGCTTGGCGGCTTCCGCCAGGTCGAGGGGAATGCCGAGCGCCCGCGCGACGTTGTTCGCGCGTCCGGCCGGAAGGAGGGCGAGCTCGGGAGGCCCGAACGGGAGGTTCGCCGCGGCGTGGAGCGTGCCGTCGCCTCCGAGTAGGACCACGCGGCGGTCCTGGAACTCGGGCCACTCCGCAGACAGCTCCTCGACGCTCTCCGTGAGGTGGGCCTCGATCGTTGCTCCCGAGGCACGGAGCGCGCCGCGGGCCGCGTCGAGTACGGCACGCGAGTGCCCGAGGCCGCTCGCGGAGCCGTTCGCGACCAGCACGAGGTGCCGGGCGACGGCCCGCCGTCGCGGCCTCGGAAGAGCAAGCTGGGGTTGCATCGCACTCACGTGACGCCCCCTCTGTCAACCGTTACGGGGTATGGCGGCGGTTCCGTCAAGATTCGACCCCATCCCCTCGGGCAGTCGCGGCGATGACCGCCGCGCCCGCCGCACTCGACGCAGACAAGTCGAAGTAGTAGAGATGCCAGACGACGAAGAGGACGAGCAGGAACGCGAGCGCGGTCGGTGCGTTCACTCGCCCCACTCGCTCGCGTCGTCGTGTGTTTCGGCGTCGGAGATCGCCTGCTCGATCGTGATCTGATCGGGGTCGATCTCGTCGTCGAGCTTGACCGGAAGACCGAAGAGGATCTTCGACTTCAGATCGGCGATTGAAGTAACGGTTGCGCTTCGATACGGATTCCTTCTCGTTCCCATCGTTCAAAGCTGCTTGCCGGCGGTCCGTGCGGCGATCGAGGTTGCCGCACTGCTCACGCGGCGGCGTCCGAGTCGTCGGCCGCGGCGCGGCGGGCGACGGTAGCCAGTCGCCAGCGCAGCTGATCGAGCGTGCGCTCCTTGCGTTCCAGCTCGGCAGCGTCGGCTTCACCCTGACGAAGTTCGCGGAGTTCGAGCGTGAAAGCCTGAATCTGGCGAACGAGCCGGCCGAGCTGACGTCGCTGGGCGCTCGCGTCGAACTGGTTGAGGTCGCGGCGGTGGCGCATGGGTCATTCCCTCTCCACGTGCTACGCCGCCTTCCGCTCGGGCGAGCGCTCCGCACTCGGCGCGGGAAGCGCGCCTAGGCGCTCGCCGGCCTCGTTGGTGTCGGACGTCAGCGCGAGGTACACGAGCGTCCCGATCCACGCTGGGACGAGCAGCAGCGCGGGTGCGAAGAACCAGTTCGTCCATGCTGCTCCGCCCGCAGTCGCAAACGTGGCGCACAGAAAGGCGGACGCCGCGACGAACGGCGCCAGCAGCGCCACGATCCACCGGCGCTGTTCACGCTCGGCCACGTTCGATCCGCTTGGCGAGGGCGTCCTCGTCCCCAGGAACGAGCCAGCGGTGCCGGACGAGGTCGGGGAAGAAGCTCGAGCGAGTCGAGGGGAGGATCGGCCGCGAGCTGGACGAGGATGGACGGCCGGCCCGGCGTCCTCGCCGGCTCGAGCCGTTGCTTCGGCACGTTCGTCGCTGTGGTCCGCCAGCACCTGCTGATTCGTGATTGCGGTTGTCTCGTTGGTCATGGTGGGCTCCTAGGGGCGGGCCGGGAACGTGCTCCCGGCCCGCCGGTGGGTCGTGGGACCTGACTAGCGCTCGCCCGCGGGCGCGGGCTCGCCGCTCCGACGCGGCCCGGCGCGGCGGTGGTCGCCGGCCGCGACGGGCTTTACAGCGTCCTGGTGTCCGGGCCACCAGACCCGCTTGCCGATCAGCGCCGACAGGCTGGGCACGAGGACCGTCGCCATGACGAAGCTGACGATGATGACGCCGATCGCGATCGTCGCGCCCAGCTGCACGAGCAGGCTGATGCCGGTGAGCCCGAGCGAGGCGAAGGTGCCGGCCAGGATGACGCCGGCGGAGACGACCGTGGGGCCGGCCTGCTCGACCGCGAGATCGGCGGCGGTGCGCGGGTCGTTGCCCTCCTGCATCTGCTCGCGCAGGCGGGTGGTCATGAGGATGTTGTAGTCGGTGCCGATCGCGACCACGAACAGGTAGAGCAGGACCGGCAGGATGAAGAGCAGCCCCGGCTCGGAGCCGAGGCCCTGGAAGAGGGCGACGCCGGCGCCCAGGGTGGCGACGAAGCCGAGCGCGACCGCGCCCAGCAAGTAGAGCGGCGCGACGACGCTACGCAGCAGCAGACCGAGCACGAGCGCGATCAGCAGTGCGGCGATCGGGAAGACGACGACCATGTCGCGCTCGAGCGCGGAGCGGATGTCGGCGAAGGCCGAGCTGGCGCCGCCCACTCTGACCTCGTCGCCGGCCGTGGAGGCGTGGGCGAGATCGCGAAGTGGCCCCTCGGCGACGTCGAGCGCCGCGTTCGAGGTGGCGCTCTCGGTCAGGTTGACGCCGATGCGAGCACCGGTGCCGTCCTCGGCGAGGATCGGCGCGGCGACCGAGTCGACGCCCTCGACGCCGCGGAGCTGCTCGGCGAGCGCTGTCAGCTCGCTCTGCTGGAGAGGCGTGGAGCCGGAGACGTAGACGTCGGTCGGGTTGGCGGCGCCGGCGGCGAACGACTGCTTGATGTCCTCGTTCGCCTGCGAGGACTCGGTGTCGGAGGGGAGCGAGGTCGAGCTGTCGTAGTTGGCGGTGTAGAAGGCGGCGCCGGCGGCCAGCGCGAGCATCGCGCCGCCGGAGGCGAGCGCCATCCGGCCGGGGCGGCGGGCGATCAGCTGCCCGAGCTTCTTGAACGCAGTGCCGTTGGGCGCGGTCTGCCAGCGCTTGGAGGGCCAGAAGATCCGCGGGCCGACGAGTGCGATCGCGGCCGGGATCAGGGTCAGGCTCGCAAGCAGGGTGACGACCACGGAGATGATCAGGCCGGGCGCCATCGTGCGGAAGATGCCGAGCCTGGCCAGCAGCAACGCGAGGAAGGCGATGATCACGACCAGAGCGGAGCTCGCCACGGCCTGACCGACACGGCGGACGGAGAACGCGACCGCCTCTCGCGACTCGTCACCGGCCCGCAGTCGTTCGCGGTAGCGGAAGAGCAGGAACAGGATGTAGTCGGTGCCGATCCCGAACAGCACCACGATCAGCAGCGAGGTGGTCGAGGAGTCGACCTCGAACCCGAAGGTGTCGGAGAGCAGCGCGACCAGCGAGGTCGCGAGCAGGAACACGAGCCCGATCGTCGCGATCGGCAGGAAGGCGGCGATCGGGCTGCGGAAGATGCCGCCGACGAGGAGCAGGATCAGCACAAAGGTGGCGGCGAAGGTGATCGTCTCGGCGCTGCCGAACGAGTCCTCCGTGTCCACGGTGCTCGCGGCGTCGCCGGTCATGCCGGCCTGCAGGCCGCTGCCGGCGAGCAGGCCTGCTGCCTCGTCGCGCAGCTCCTTGACCGCGTCCTTGACCGGGTCGTCGGCCGCGTCGCCCTGGAACGCGACCTGGACGAGCTGAGCGCGCTCGTTCTCGGCCAGCTGCTCGGGGCCGGTCTCGACCGAGTTGACGCTCGCGATCCCCGCCGCCTCGAGCCCGCCCGCGAACTCGCGGATCTGGCTCCGGTCGGCGGCACTCAGCGCCTGCCCGTCCTCACGCTTGAGCACGAAGCGGGCAGTCGCGCCCGAGGCTGTCGGGAAGTGCTTCTCAGCGAGCGCCTGCGCGCGCGACGACTCGTCGCTCGAGGGCAGGAAGCTCGTCTGGTCCTCGTTCGTCACGTCTGCCAACGACGGCGAGAAGGGGACGATCACGGCGAAGGCGACGATCCAGACCGCGATCACCTTCCACGGGTGAGCGGCCACCAGCCGCCCCAGGCGTGCAAACATCACAGACTCCTTCGGGTCGCGTTGCTCTCATTTTTGGGACGCTGTGTCTCACGAATAAACGCGATTGCCTGCGCGATCGCGGCTCTGGCGGCGTTCGTCCCGCGTAGCGCGTTGAGCATCACGAAGTCGTGGATGATGCCTTCGTAGCGGGTCGCCGTGACGTCGACGCCGGCGGCACGGAGCTTGCGCCCGTAGGCCTCGCCCTCGTCGCGGAGCACGTCGGCTTCCGCCGTGATCACGAGCGCCGGCGGCAGGCCGGCAAGCTGCTCGGTCGTGGCGCGCAGCGGAGAAGCCGTGATCTCGTCCCGCTCGGTCTCGTCGGTCGTGTACTGGTCCCAGAACCACTGCATCGCGTCGCGTCGCAGGAAGTAGCCCTCGCCGAAGGCGTGGTAGGAGTCGGTGTCGAAGCTCGCGTCGGTGACCGGGTAGAACAGAACCTGCGCGACGATCTTCGGGCCGGACCGCTCCTTCGCCATCAGGGTGAGCGCGGCGGCCATGTTGCCGCCCACGGAGTCGCCTGCGAGCGCGATCCGAGACCCGTCGAGGTTGCTCTCCGCACCGTGGTCGGCGACCCACTGGAGCACCGCATAGGACTCCTCGATCGCAGTCGGGTAGCGGGCCTCGGGCGAGAGGCTGTAGTTGGGGAAGACGACCGCGGCGCCGGTGCCGTCAGCCAGCTCGCGGATGAGGCGATCGTGGGTGTGGTCGTTGCCGAAGACCCAGCCGGCGCCGTGGATGTAGACGACGACGGGCAACGGCCCGGTCGCGCCCCTCGGGCGCAGGATGCGGACCGAGATGTCGCCTGACGGTCCACCAGGGACAGTCGTGTCGTCGATCTCGACGTCGGGCTTCTCGATTTCGCCGCTCTGGACCTCGTCGACCGTCTTGCGGCCCTCGATCGGGCCCAGGTCGAAGAGGTACGGCGGGTCAGCAGTCGCCTCGGCGAACGCCTGTGCGGCGGGCTCGAGCACGACGGGCGTAACAGTCAGTTGGTCGGACATGTCGATCCTTTCTTTGAGGTGTTGACGCCGCCCGGGCGTCGGTCGGCTCACCGGTGCCTCCATGGGATCTCCTTTCAGGCTGAGGGCTGCGTCCCGCTTACGCGGCCAGTCGCTTGCCGTTGAGTGCGGCTCTTGCGGCCGCGAATGGGTGGTGGAAGGCGACGACGGCTTCTCTCCCCGTCGTCGGGTGGAGAACGAAGCGAGAGCCCGCGCGGTGGTCCTCGACCTCGACGCGGAATTCGTTTGCGGGATTGCCGCGATCCCAGAACAGGTCGACGACGATTCCGTCGGTCTCGCGATGTGCGAAGTGGTCAGCACCGCTGAACACGTGTCTCACCTCCAATGGCCACCTCGATGCCTGCGCGTGTCGCGTGCTCGAGGTCGACCGAGTTCACAAGCCCCGTTCTACAGAGCGAACCGCACCCTGGCGCCCGTGAGACCACTGCTTCGCAGCAGCCCTCGAGGCCCGTGCTTGGGTGCGATCACTGAGTGCCGAACCCGGCTTTTGCAGCAATCGTTGTGGTCGCAGACTCTGCGCGGTACCGAGCGACGAGCGTCTACCCGTGCGTGATCACCGGCCTCCGGCCGGCACCGGTGGCAGCGGGCGGCGGTGCACGAGGGAATCGGGACGCGCGATGATGGGTTCGAGATGCCAGCGGTCTCTTTGGTTGGCCGGAGTCACGAGGCAGGCGTGATCGCCCGCCTGCTGGAGGGTTTGCCTGAACGGGGCGCAGCGCTGGTGGTGCGAGGCCACGCCGGCATTGGGAAGTCGGCGCTTCTGGCGCAGGCGAGCAGCCTCGCCACCGACCGCGGGATGCTGGTCATGAGCGCGACAGGCGTTCAGTCCGAAGCGAACCTTCCGTTCGCGGGCCTTCACCAGCTCCTGCGGCCGGTGCTTGCTCACGCTGATCACCTTCCACCGCTCCAGCGCAACGCGGTGATGGCCGCATTCGGCATGACCGACGCCGCCGCCCCTGACCTGTTCCTGATCGCGCTTGCGGCGCTCGAGCTGCTGAGTGAGGCCGCGGCGGACTCGCCCGTCGTTCTGATCGTCGAGGACGCTCAGTGGCTCGACCGGTCGACCGCCGATGCGCTCGCGTTTATCGGCCGGAGGGTGGAGTCAGACCCGATCATTCTCCTGGCAGCCATCCGCGAGGGGTATCAGAGCTCGCTCGGCGGACTGTCCGAGCTGCATGTGGAGGGACTCGCCGATCGCGCCGCTCGAGAGCTGCTGGAGGCCCACTACCCAGAGCTCGCCACCGCCGTGCGCGAACGGGTGCTCGATGAGGCAGCGGGCAACCCGCTGGCGCTGCTCGAGCTACCGCTCGCGCTTCGCTTCCGCGTCTGGGACGAGGATGCATCGCTGCCCACGCCGCTGCCGCTGACGAGTCGTTTGGAAGAGACATTTGCGTCACGTGCCGCCGAGCTGCCCAGCGCCGCACAGAGCGTCTTGCGCATCGCAGCGTTCGATGAGAGAGGGGTCTTGGCGGAGGTTATGAGGGCCGCGGAGATCGCTGACGGCGTCACTCCATCGGTCGAGGCGCTGGTTCCGGCGGTCGACGCGCAGCTGATTGTCTTCGATGGTTCGGCACTGCGATTTCGCCATCCACTCGTGCGCTCGGCGATCCAGGAAGCGGCGAGCGTCGCCGAGAGTCACGCTGCGCATGCAGCGCTCGCCGAGGTGCTTGCGTACGACCCCGACCGGCGCGTGTGGCATCGGGCGGCAGCGACTGTTGGACCGGATTCGGCGGTCTCCACGGAACTCGAAGAGGCGGCGGCCCGCGCGGAGAGGCGTGGGGCCTTTGCCTTGGCTGTCAATGCCTTCGAACGCGCGGCGGCCTTCACTGCAGAGCCTGCTCGGCGTGCTGCCTTGTTGCTGCGCGCGGCCGCCTTGGCGCGCGAGCTCGGGCGGAGCGAACTCCTGATACGTCTGTTGCGCGAGGCGGATTCGCCTGAGCTCGGGTCGCATGACAGGGCGCTGTCGATGTGGTTGGCGGACGCTTTTCACCAAGGTGCCGCGGGGGATCCGGCCAGGGTGCATGCCCTGGTCGAAACGGCGGGACAACTGATCGTCGGCGGAGACACGGATCTAGCGCTCAATCTTCTCTTGGCAGCGGCGTTCAGGTGCTTTTGGGCTGAGCCCGGCGAGCAGGCGAGACACGAGGTGATCGCAGCGACCGATCGGAGCGGAGTCTCTCCAGACGACCCGCGACTGCTCTTGATCCAGGCGTACGCGGCGCCGATCGAGCGAGGCTCGGTGGTCATTGATCGGCTGGCAAGCCCGGTGGCTGATGTCGGCCCCGACGGGTCATATCTCCTTGGTACGGCTGCCCAGGCCGTCGGCGCCTTCGATCTGTCGTCGTCGCTGCTCGGGACAGCGGTCGCCAGACTTCGCGAGCAGGGCCGCCTCGGCGTGCTGGCGCAGGTGCTTGTGAGCCATGCCTGGGCCGCGATCCAGCTCGCCGACTGGAGCGTCGCCATCCCGGCGGCAGAGGAGGCCGCCAGGCTGGCGGCAGAAACCGGGCAGCCGTTGTGGGAGGCGGCAGCGCAGTCCACCACGGCGATGATCGCGGCGCTGCGCGGCGAGCAGAGAGCGGTCGAGGATCTCACCGCCAAGGCCGAAAGCGTCGCCCTGCCTGCGGGCGCTACGGCCGTGCTCGCCGCAGTGCAGCTCGCGCGGGGTTGGTCGGCGCTTGGACAGGGACGCCACGCAGACGGCTACGACGAGTTGCGTCGACTGTTCGAGCCCGGCGACCCGGCCAATCACCACATGATGCGTTGCTGGGCGTTCGGCGATCTCGCCGAGGCAGCCGCGCACAGCGCTCATCACGATGAGGCCCGGGCGATCATGCGCCAGCTCGAGCTGCTGGCTCGCCAGACACCGTCTCCATGGTTCCACGTTGGGTTGCTGTACGCGCGTCCACTCCTTGCGGCCGAGGGAGACGCCGAGCCGCTGTTCCGTGACGCGCTTGCCACCGACATGGCCCGCTGGCCGCTTTACCGTGCACGTCTGCTGTTGGCTTTTGGGGAGTGGCTTCGTCGACAGCGGCGGATTGCGGACTCGCGGGCGCCGTTGCGCACTGCGCGGGATGCGTTCGATGCGCTTGGGGTCGGCCCGTGGGGTGAGCGTGCGCGCCAGGAGTTGCGGGCGTCCGGTGAGAGCAGCCGCCGGCGCACGCCCGACACACGGGACGAGCTCACGCCACAGGAGCTTCAGATCGCACAGATGGCCGCCGCCGGGCTGTCGAATCGCGAGATCGGTCAGCGGCTCTATCTCTCGCATCGGACCGTCGAATCGCATCTGTATCGGCTGTATCCGAAGCTCGGGGTCACATCGAGGACGCAACTCTCCGACGTGCTCGGCGGCGGATCAACCGAGTCGACCTCAGCCACCGCGCAGCGTCCGACTCAGTAACCACACCTAAGCGACGTCCACGCCAGGCACTGTGCGGCAGTGGCCGCACGGGCGCGAGCTCCACCACCGGCGGCCTAAAACAGAGGTCATGCCCTCTCTCGGCGCATCTGATCTGGACGTCTTTCCGCTCGCGTTGGGGACCAACAGCTTCGGGTGGACGGCTTCGCCTGCGACGTCCCGTGCGATCCTCGACGCGTTCGTCGCCGGCGGGGGGAACTTCATCGACACCGCCGACACCTACTCCTACTGGGTTGCCGGAAACTCGGGCGGCGAGGCCGAGGCGATCCTCGGCGATTGGCTCGCCGCACGGGGGAAGCGGCCCGACGTCGTCGTCGCAACGAAGGTCTCCGGTCTGCCGGCGTACGCGGGGCTGAGTGCCGCGAACATCGCCGCTGCGGTGGAGCAATCGCTGCGGCGCCTGCAGACCGACTACATCGACGTCTACTACGCCCACTACGACGACCCCGACACCCCGCTCGAGGAGTCCATCGGCGCATTCGACGCGCTCGTGAAACGGGGCGTCGTCCGCTACACAGGACTCTCGAACTACAGAGCGGAGCGTGCACAGGCGTGGATCGAGCTCGCGATCAGCGCCGGCGCCACCCTGCCCGTCTCGATCCAGCCGCACTACAACCTGCTAGTCCGCGAGCCGTTCGAGGGCACGCTGAGGCCCCTCGCCGTCGAGCACTCGCTCGGGGTGGTGCCGTACTTCGGGCTGGCGGCTGGGTTCCTGACCGGCAAGTACCGCTCGCCTGCCGACGCGGACGGTGTCGCGCGATCGTCGATGGTCGCCGACTATCTCACTGACGCCGGATTCGCCGTGGTTCGCGTGCTCGACGCGATCGCCAGCGAGCACGACGTCCAGCCGGGAACCGTCGCCCTCGCCTGGTTGCGCGCGCAGCCCACGATCGTCGCGCCGATCGCCGGCGCCAGCGCACCAGAGCAGGTAGCACCACTGCTCGCCTCAGCAAAGCTCGAGCTGAGCGATGAAGAGCTCGCCCAGCTCACCCGAGCGTCCGATGCGTACGCGGGCGCGACCGCGGCCATGGCGTGACCTCGTGAAGCACATCTCAGTCGTGAACGAGGTCGAGGCGGTCGCGGAGGAGGCCGGCGCACAGCCGCCTACTCGCCGAGCAGCTCCCAAACGCCGAGCTCCAAATCTACCCCGATGCGAACCACGGCTTCCTCGACCAATACCCGGAGCTGTTCGCCGACGACATCGTGGAGTTCCTCAACCGCTAGCCGACCGACGCCCGGGCGGCGTCAACACCTCAAAGAAAGGATCGACATGTCCGACCAACTGACTGTTACGCCCGTCGTGCTCGAGCCCGCCGCACAGGCGTTCACCGAGGCGACTGCTGACCCGCCGTACCTCTTCGACCTGGGCCCAATCGAGGGCCGCAAGACGGTCGACGAGGTGAATCCGGTCATGCGCTCTCGGCTCGACGAGCCGACGAACGACGAGCTGAAAGAGATCGAGAGCAAGAAGCGGACTGGCTGGTGGCAGCGTGACGTACCAGGCCACCCCAGACGGACTGACCGTCTACGAAGACGGCGAAGTGATCGGCTGGGTGCGACAGGCCGACGACGAGACCGGAACGTTCTTCGTGATTGAGCGCGGCCCGACCGCGAGCTTCACCGGACGTTTCTTCTACACGCACGCGGAGGCAGCGCTCGCGCTCGTCTCCGAGACCGAGACGACGATCGAACGTGCCGACTCGTTCCTCAGGACGCTCGTAGAGGTCCGCGACCTTCCGGAGGTGACGTCGTGATGACGATGGAAGAGATCCGAGCGAAGGAGAGCAACGCGAGGCTGTTCAAGAGCCTGTTGCGAAGAACCGCTTCGAGCTCGCGCCACCCGCGGCGTCGCGCGCTTGCGCTCCTCTCGATCATCGTCCTGATAGCAGCGTTGGCGGCCGGCTGCGGCGGAGACTCCGGCGGCGACGACACGGCGCCGGCCGCGGCGGAGTGGATGACGCCCAACGCCAGCTACGAGAACACCCGCGTCGCGAACTCGGAGATCGACTCCGAGAGCGTGGACGACCTGAACATCACCTGGACGCAGCCGCTTACCGGCGCCGGCCCGTTCGGCGCCTTCGCCTCCACGCCGCTCATCAGCGAGAACGGCGTCGCCTACGTGCAGGACCTCGCCTCGAACGTCATGGCGTACGACCTGGAGACGGGCGAGCAGCTGTGGAAGGTCGAGTACGACGCGCCCACGCTCGGGCCGAACGGCCTCGCCCACGAGGACGGGGTCCTCTTCGGCGTGACCAACGGCGACGTGTTCGCGCTCGACGCCGAGTCCGGAGAGGAGGTCTGGAAGAAGCAGGTCCTCGAGTACGACTCCGGGGTCGCGGAGGGCCAGAACCTCGGCTTCACGATCCAGCCGGCGGTCCGGTACCGCGTCCTGCACCTGTCCGAGGCCGCCAAGGCCGGCGGTGGGCGTGCGCTCGCGTTCGATGCGAAGACGGGCGAGCAGCTCTGGTCCTTCGACACCACGGACGAGCCCCAGGGCGACGACACGGCTTCGGGAGGCGCCTGGAACACGCCGCTCGTCGACGACGAGGGCAACGTCTACTACTCGGTCGCGAACGGCTACTACTCGCATAACTCGCCGAAGAGCACGCAGAGCGAACGCCTCTATACGAACAGTCTCGTGAAGCTCGACGGCGAGACCGGAGAGCTCCTCTGGTACTACCAGGCCCTTCCGAACGACTTCTGGGACTGGGATCTGCACCTCTCTCCCGTGCTCGCGGACTCGGACGGCGAAGAGCTCGTGGTGACCGGCGGGAAGCCCGGGTACGTCATCGCCGTCGACCCCGAGACCGGCGAGGAGGTCTGGAAGACGCGGGTCGGGACCCACAACGGCCACGACGACGACAGTCGCAAGCAACTGGACGGCACACTCCAGCTTCCATCGCCTCCGTTCCAGGTCTTCCCCGGCCCGTACGGTGGCGTCGAGACGAACCTCGCGGTCCACGAGGGCAAGATCTACGCTGCGGTCGTGAACCTTCCGGGGCTCGTGAACGAGGCCGCGGATCTGAACCGGCCCGTGGCCCAGGTCGACTTCGCCACCGGCAAGGGCGAGCTCGTCAGGCTCGATCTGGCGACTGGCGCGATCGACTGGCAGGTCGAGCTCGACACGATGCCGTTCGGCGCGGTCACCATCTCGAACGATCTCCTGTTCACGACGCTCTTCGACGGGCGGCTCGTCGCACATTCGCTCGGGGACGGCTCGGAGGTCTGGTCCTCCAGGCTGCCTGCCGGGACGAACTCACCGCTCGCAATCGCGGGAGACAGGCTCGTCACCGCCGCGGGCTTCCCACAGGGCGCGGGGCAGAAGCCGGCGCTCGTCTCCTTCCAGCTCAACGGCGAGCGCGTCACGCCTCCGGCTGCCGGCGGCAGTGCCGACGAACCGGACACCGGCGACGGCAGCGAAGCGGGCGGCAGCGCCATCGAGGTCGGCGTGGTCGAGGGCGCCCTTCGCTTCGACCCGTCCGAGCTCAGCGCCGAGGCAGGCGAGGTGACGTTCCGCTTCAACAACACCGAGGCCATGCCGCACGACTTCGTCATCGTGAAGGACGGCGAGCGCGTTGCCGGCACGGAGCTCATCTCCAATGAGAGCGCAGAGCTCACGGTCGAGCTCGAGGCCGGTGGGTACACGTTCATATGCACGCCGCACGAGTCCGCCGGGATGACGGGCACGCTGACCGTAAGCTGACGGATCGTACGTCCCGCACGACGCCGAGCGGCGGCCGCCACGGGCGCATCCCTCCCGTGGCCCCGCCGCCGGCGACTGGGCGCGCCTTCTCAGTTCATCCTCCCGGTGCTGCTCTACATGTTCGTGGTCGCGATCGGCACCGACTACAACATCCTCATGACCACCCGCCTGCGCGAGGAGATGCAGGAAGGCAAGGACCCGCGCGCCGCCGCCGAGCTCGCGGTCGAGCAGGCCGGGCCCACCGTCGTCTCCGCCGGCGTCATCCTCGCCGGCACCTTCGCCTCGCTCTGGCTCACCGGCATCAGCCTGCTCGTGCAGATTAGAGCCACGGTCGCGATCGGCGTCGCCATCGTCAGCTTCGTCATGGCGACGGTCCTCGTGCCCAGCCTGTCGGCGCTGATCGGCAAGAGGGTCTGGTGGCCCGGACGCCAGGAGGCGGTCACCCCGCTCGCGGCTGAGGAACGCTCCCACCCCGAGCCGCGGCCGAGCGGCGAGCCCGCGCACGTGGGCGAGCGCTAGTCCGGTCCCACGACGCACCGACGGGCCGGGAGCGTCTTTGACGCCGCGCCGGGTGGAAGCAGGCCTTGAGCGCGGATCACCTGGATCCGGCGAGGACGGCTCACCTGGTTCGCTGGGAGATTGGTCGCTACGAGCAAGGGCCGCAAGGCCGACCTTGACCTTTGAAAGGAGTCACATTGACAACGGCAATCATCGGTGTGGACAACATCGGCGGCGCGCTGGCCCGGCACTTCGTGGCGGGCGGCGAGCCCGTCGTTCCCGAAGCTCGGGATCACAGACCGAGGCCAACTTGGCTCGGCCCTCTCGACGGACCCAGGATTGCAGGGACACCAAGAGCAGAGTGCGCTGCCAACTCCCTAGACCTGCTGGTTTTTCAGCGCCCCGTAGTCCGATCAGTAAAAGAGGGGTCACTGTCCGGGCTCCGCAGAGGGAGGTCGAGTCCCGCGAGGGGTGGCTGTTGTCGGGATGAGCAACTGGACGCGGACACAAAACGGACACATCAGAAACGACACGCGCGACGCCTCGCGACGCATCTTTGGGGCCTGCCTCGCGCCGATTTGCAGGAGAAACCGTGTCACGCGTGATCGCGCGTGTACGCGCGTGACGCGCCGAAACCTCCATGGTAAGGAGGGGGTCGACGGTTCGAGTCCGTCAGAGGGCTTCGGCAACACCCTGCAAATAGACATCTTTTGGCGATTTCTGTTGCCTGGTCAGGCACGGCGAGGACGCCAAGGGAACATTAGGGAACACTTCGACCCCCTCCTTAACAACGGCCGGACAAGCTGGATGCAGCCGTCCGTGACGGTACGTCAGGTCACGCCGCCTCGGCGTCGTGGGCGAGCAGGGCGATCTGGACGCGGTTGTTGAACTCGAGCTTCTCGAGCACGCGCGAGACGTGCGACTTGACGGTCGCCACGCTCATGTAGAGCTCGCGGCTGATTTCGGCGTTGGACTTGCCGAGCCCAATCGCGACGGCGACCTCGCGCTCGCGCACGGTGAGGTGGTCGAGCTGCTCGCGGGCGTGGCGCTGGCGGTCGTGGGTCCCGCCGTCGGTCACGTGGCCGATCAGCCGGCGGGTGATCGTCGGGGAGAGCATCGGCTCGCCCGCGGCGACGGCCCGCACGGCGCGGACGATCTCGGCCGGCGGCGTGTCCTTGAGCAGGAACCCGCTGGCGCCGGCGCGCAGGGCGCGCAGGACGTCGTCGTCGGCATCGAACGTCGTGAGGACGATGACCTCGGGCGCGTCGGCGCGCGCGCGCAGCAACTCGGTGGCGGCGAGACCGTCCATCCCGGGCATCCGGATGTCCATCAGCACGACGTCGGGCTCGTGCTCGGCCACCGCGTGTGCGACCTCGCTGCCGTCCGTCGCCTCGCCGACGATCGTGATCTCCTCGACGCCCGCGAGCAGCATCGACAGCCCCGCGCGGACGAGCGCGTCGTCGTCGACCACCAGCACGCGGATCTGCTCGCTCACTTCGGCCACGGCAACCAGGCGCGAAGCCGGAAGTCGCCCGCCTCGTCGAGTCCGTGCACGAGATGGCCGCCGGAGAGCGTCGCCCGCTCGGCCAGACCGACGAGGCCGGTTCCCGCCCCGGGGATCTCAGGCGCGCCGGCGGCCAGGACCGGCGCCGGGTTGCGCACCTCGATCGTCAGCCCTTCGCCCGGAGCGCCCTCGACGAGGAGGTCCACCGCGGCCGACGTCGCGTGCTTGCGCGCGTTGGTCAGCGCCTCCTGGACGATCCGCAGCGCGTGGCGACCGATCGCGTCAGGGACGGCGGCCAGGTCGCCGAGGCGCACGTCGGCGTGCAAGAGCATCCCGGCGGCGCGTGACTCCTCGAGTAGCCCCGGCAGCGCCGCCAGCGTCAGCTGGGGCGGCTGCGGCGCCTCGCCGTCCGAGCCGTCGCGCAGCACGCCGATCACCGCGCGCAGGTCCTCGAGCGCCTGGTGTGCGCTGGCGCGGATCACCGCGGCGGCCCGTGCGACCTCCTCGGGCGGGGCGTCCGGGCGGAACTCCAGCGCGCCGGCGTGCAGGCTCAGCAGCGAGATCCGGTGGGCCAGCACGTCGTGCATCTCGCGCGCGATGCGCGTGCGCTCGGCGTATCTGGCCTGCTCGAGGCGCAGCTCCTGCTGGGCCTCGGCGGTGGCGCACGCGCTCGCGCGCCGACTGGCGGCGCCCGCGGATGAACATGCCCCACGCGACGATGGCAGCGTAGGCCAGCGTCTGGATGACGAAGAACGCCAGCGGCGGCAGCGAGTCGTCATCGGGCTGCACGGCGCGGTAGACCGGAAACATCGCGAGCTGCAGTCCGGCGACGAGGAACGCCAGCTGCCAGCGGCGGTAGGCGGCGACGGTGAACAAGACGATCAAGCCGGCCAGGCCCGCTGAGGACGAGAAGGCCACGATCGGCACCGAGGCCAGACCGAGGCCGAATGGCCAGCGCCGCCGCCACCACAGGGCGAGGCAGAGCGCAGCACCACCAATCACATCGAAGACAAGCAGGGGCCCGTCCAGCCCGCGGCCGACCTGGTCAGCCAGAGCCAAGCCGCCTACCGCGGTCGCCAGCAGGAACAGCGAGCAGTCGACGACCCAGTCGCGGCGCGAGCGGCGCGCGGGCGGCTCCTCGTCCTCCTCCGGGACGACGAGCAGGCCGAGCAGGAGACGGCGAGCGGTCACGAGGCAAGAGTAGGTGGCGCAGCCGCCCTTGAACACCGTCCGAAAGTCGATCCTAACCACCGACTTTCGTCGCTCCAAGAGTCGCCCTGCGGCCGATTGCGGAGACGCGCTTCCTGACCGATCGTGTCGTCGGTGATTGCCATCGACGAACGACTCTCGAAAGAGGTGGGGTAGAAGTGCTCGAAGGGCTCGCACGTCTGATTCTCCGTCACAAGCTTGCCGTGCTCCTGGTGTGGCTCGGCCTGACCGTGTTCGGCGCGTTCTCGGCGAGCCAGGTGTCCGGGCGGTGGCTGGAGCAGATCTCGGTCCCCGGCTACCCCGCGTGGGAGGCGAACCAGCGGACGCTCGAGGCGTTCGGCAACGGCGACCGGCCACCCCACGTCGTGGTCTTCCAGGCCGACGGCGACGTCACGAAGGTCGAGGGGCTCCCGCAGGCGATCGACTCGCTCGCGAGGCAGTTCGACACGTTCCGCGTCGGCTCGACGTTCGCAAGCGGCAGCGATGCCTACCTCTCGCAGGACCGGACGACCACCTTCGCGACGTTCTATCTGCCGGGTGCGTCGGGTGTGTCGAGCGTCACGGCCGGGAATCGGCTCGAGGAGCTGCGTGAAGCCGCCAGGGAGGCGGCGCCGCCGGGCGTGACGACGAGCGTGACGGGCATCGAGGCGCTCCACGACTCTCAGGGCGCGGGCTCCGAGGGATCGGGCGTTCTGATCGAGGCACTGATCGGCGGCGCGGGCGCGCTCCTGATCCTGCTGTTCGTCTTCGGGACTCTGCCGGCGGTCGTGATGCCCCTGCTCGTCGCGCTCGCTTCGATCCTGAACACGTTCACCCTGGTGTGGATCCTCACCTACTTCACGTCGGTTTCCTTGGTCGTCCAGTTCCTCGTCGCGCTCGTCGGCCTCGGCGTCGCGATCGACTATGCGCTGCTGATGATCTTCCGCTACCGGGAGGAGCTCCGGCACGGTCGCGATCCCGAGACCGCGCTGGTCGAGACGATGACCCGCGCCGGCCGGCCCGTGATCGTCTCCGGCTCGACGGTGGCGATCGGCCTGCTCTCGATGGTGATCATCCCCGTGCCCTTGATCCGCTCGATCGGGATCGGCGGGATGTTGATCCCGGCCGTCTCGGTGCTCGCCTCGATCACGCTCCTGCCCGCGATGCTGGCGCTGCTCGGCACGCGGATCAACCGAGTCCGTCTGATGCCGCGCCGGATCGTCGAAGGGTCGGACGCGGAAGCCGGCTTCTGGTGGCGCTGGTCGCGAGTCGTGCTGCGGCGGCCGGCCGCTGTCGGCACGCTCGGCGCCGCGATCGCGCTCGTGCTCCTACTCGCCGGCGTCCAGCTCAACCCAGCCAGTCCGCAGGCGCACGCGCTCGCCGGCCCGGCGACCGAGGATGCGGTGATCAGCCTCGACGCGCTGGAGGACGCCGGCATCACGCCCGGCGCGGTCAAGCCCTTCGTCGTGCTCGTCGAAGGCGACACCTCGCAGCACGACGTGGAGGAGGTCGCGGCCGCGGTCGCCCGCACACCGGGGGTTTCGGGCTCGGCGGCGCCGCCCGAGTGGCGCCGGGAGGGGATCGCGCTCGTCGAGGCGTTCCCGTCCGTCGACGGCTCCGCCCGCGCCATTCGCGGCACGATCTCGACGCTGAGGAACGACGTCCTGCCGGGCGTCGAGGCGGCGCTGCCGTCCGGCACGGAGGTGACGCTCGCCGGCGAGGCCCCGGCCGAACGGGACTTCGTTGACGCCGTCTACGGCAAGTTTCCGTATCTCCTCGCGTTCGTGATCCTGTTGACGTTCGTCCTGCTGACGCGGGCGTTCCGGTCGGTCCTCCTCGCCGTCAAGGCCGTGATCCTGAACCTGGTCTCGGTCGGCGCCGCTTTCGGCATCATCGTCCTGATCTTCCAGAAGGGCTACGGCGCGGAGGAGATCTGGAACGTCTCCGCCACCGACTCGATCAACGCGTGGATCCCGCTGATGATCTTCGCCTTCCTCTACGGCCTCTCGATGGACTACGAGGTCTTCATGGTCTCGCGGATCCGGGAGGCGTACGACGAGACCGGCAACACGAACGACGCTGTCGCGCTCGGCCTCGCCCGCACGGGCAAGCTCGTGACGAGCGCGGCGGCCGTGCTGATGTTCGCGTTCTTCGTCCTCTCGACGGGACCGGGGCCCGAGGTCAAGCAGTTCGGGATCGGGCTTGCGGCGGGGATTCTCTTCGACGCGACCGTGATCCGCGCGCTGCTCGTGCCCGCGATCGTGCGGCTTGCGGGCGACTGGAACTGGTGGCTGCCAAAGCCGGTCGCGCGTGCGCTCTTCATCCGAGAGCGGACCCCGGAGGCCGCACCCGAGGCGGCGTAGCTACGACCTCGACGTAGGGGCTCACTCGCGGAGGGGCCGAACTGATGACTCGCTATGACAGACCATGCGATCTTTACATGGAATACGAGGACATAGATGTGCACCACCCGGACATGGACACGGCGACGGCCATGCGAGCGAGGCGGGAACGAAGCGGGGCGATGACTCAGCGAACGAAGTGCGCCGCTCGAGGGGCGCGCTTCGCCGCGCTGAGCGGCCGTGTGGGCGAGGGAACATGGAGGGAACACAAGCCCGACCACCCGCGTCCACGCGCGGGTCAAGTCTCGCCGTCTGATCCTTCCGGTTTGCGGGACTTTCGTGGCCGTGGGTGCCCGCGCGTACCCGCGCTTCCCTCCCCGGAACCTGAATGGTAAGGAGGGGGTCGACTGTTCGAGTCCGTCAGAGGGCTTTCCTATAACGCCTGTTGTCTGCCCATTGAACATGCGGACACATTCCGGACAGATTCTGCGGTACGCGCGACGCACCGCGACGTCTTCAGACACTCTGTAGGAAGCGCGGTCGACGATCCGACTCAAGAAACTCCCTGCAAGTAGGTAGCCTCCGTTGCCCGGCTGGACGAGATCGTGATCCCGGTTGCGGCGAAGAGGCGCGCCACCCGAGTTAGCTCATCCGCCGGTAGCGCCAGACCGAGAGGGGTACGAAGAGCGCGACGATTCCCGCGATCCAGGCGAGCGCGCCCCAGAGCGAATCCGGCACACCGCCGGTGAGCGCGAGGGTGCGCGCCGCGTCCGCGGTCAGCGTCACGGGCGAGGCTTTGGCGATCGGCTGCAGCCAGTCCGGCAGGGTCGAGACCGGGACGAAGACCGAACTCGCAAAGACGAGCGGAAACAGCAGCACGAACCCGGCCGTCTGCGCGGTCTCGGCACCGCGGACGACCAAGGACACGAACGCGAAGATCCAGCTCAGGGCAAACCCGAAGGCGGCGACGAGGGCGACGCATGCGAGCGCCGGGACGACGCCGGCCTGAAAGCTGAAGCCGACCAGGTAGCCGACGACGATCATCAGGCCGATGATCAGGACGTTTCGGATGAGGTCCGCGGTCGTTCGCCCGAGCAGGACCGCCGAGCGGGCCATTGGCATCGAGCGGAAGCGGTCGATGACGCCTCGGCGTAGGTCCTCGGAGAGGCCGACCGCGGTGTTGGAGGCGCGGAACGTGACCGACTGGACGAAGATCCCGGGCAGGAGGTAGTCGACGTATGTGACTCCCGGCGGCAGCGCCAGGCTGACGGCACCGCCGAAGACGTAGACGAACAGGACGACGAACATGATCGGCTGGATCGTCGAGAACACGAGGAGGTCGGGCTGACGCCAGAAGTGGCGGAGGTTCCGCATCGTCACGATGGCGCTGTCGGTGAGGCTCGTCTCGACGCCTCGCAGCGACGGTGCGTGCGCGCGCGGGAGCCGGCGAGGACGCTTCAGGACCCTCTCGTCGGGCACGGCAACGGCGCTCTGCGGTTTGCCGTTCTCGCTGGGCGCCTCGCCAGTCAGCTGGAGGAAGACGTCGTCGAGCGTCGGTCGGCGCAGGCCCATGTCGCTGACGCCGATCCCGGCGCGACGGAGCTCGGCCGCGGCCTCCTCGACGAGGACGAGGCTCTCCCGCGGCGCCGGCAAGGTCAGCCGGTTCGGCCGCTCATCCTTCTCCGGAGCGCCGCAGCCGACGCGAACGAGCGCGGCCTCTGCCTCGTCGCGTTGGCGCACGTCGGTCAGCTCGACCTCGAGGATTTGGCCGCCGACGCGGTCTTTGAGCTCGTTGCCGGTCCCTTCCGCGATCACGCGGCCGTGGTCGATGACGGCGATCTCGTCCGCGAGCTGATCCGCTTCTTCCAGGTACTGCGTCGTCAACAGAATCGTCGTCCCCTCGCGGCGCAGGTCGCGGACGATCTCCCAGATCTCGTTGCGACTCCGAGGATCGAGACCCGTCGTCGGTTCGTCGAGGAAGAGCACGCGCGGCCGCGTGAGCAGGCTAGACGCGAGGTCGAGCCGCCGCCGCATGCCGCCCGAGTATGTCTTGGCGGTTCTGTCGGCGGCGTCGGCGAGCTCGAAGCGCTCGAGCAGCTCCGACGCGCGCCGGCGGGCCTCCGCGCGAGAGAGCCGGAACAGCCGCCCGAACATCTCGAGGTTCTCGCGGCCGGTCAGTAGCTCGTCGACCGCGGCGAACTGACCGGTCAGCGCGAGCAGCTCGCGCACACTCGACGACTCGGCGACGACGTCGTGACCGAGCAGCTCGGCCCGTCCCGCGTCCGGCTCGAGCAGCGTCGCCAGGATGCGGATGAGCGTCGTCTTGCCGGCGCCGTTTGGGCCGAGGAGGCCGAAGACCATCCCCTCCGGAACCTCCAGGTCGACGCCGGCGAGGGCCGTCGTCGACCCGAACCGCTTGACCACCGCGGCGACACGGACTGCGGACGGTCCGCTGCGCCCCGACCCGTTGGTTTCAGGCTGCGACAACGGGGTCGCGTTGTTTCGGGTCGCGGCGCAGGTCGGCGGCGACGAATGGGCACATCGGCACCGGCACGTTCACGCCAAGCGCCCACCTCATCTCGGTCAGCTGTCTGCCAACCATTCCCTGAGCCTGGTCGAACATCGACTCCACCGTGGATTACCTCCTGGTTTGAACCCGAGACCTCTAGGTTATGAGGCCAGCTTGCGTTCTGCCTTTCTCTCTCCGGCGACGCGTTCTACACCGGCGAGATGCGCCGACAGGAACTGTCCGGCTCTGTCCAGCGCCGCGGCCGCTTCGTCAAGGATCGGGTAATAGGCCTGGAAGACGTGGGGCACCCGAGGAGTAATGTCGAGCGTGACCTCGACGTCGGCCGTGGCGGCTTGTCGCGCGAGGCGGACGGCGTCGTCGAGGAGAACCTCGTGACTTCCGGCCTGGATGCTCAGGGGCGGCAGGCCGGACAGGTCGGCGAATACGGGGCTGATGAGGCCAAGAGCGGCGTCTTGTCCCGCCGTATAGTCGGTGACTCGGGCTTGAAGGGCTTCCCGACTCATCAACGGGTCGACCTCGCGCCTGGTTTCCATGGTCGTCCCGGCCAGGGTGAGATCGGCATACGGTGACATGACCAAGGCCGCGGCGGGCAAGGGCAGCCCGTGATCGCGGGCGTTGACCAGGGTGGCGACGGCGAGCCCGCCGCCGGCGGACTCTCCCGCGAAGGCGATGTCCGAAGGGGCAGTGCCGTTGTGCAGGAGGGCTTCATAGGCCGCAAGAGCGTCGTCAACCGCTGCCGGATACGGGTGCTCGGGGGCGAGCCGGTAGTCGACGGAGATGACCGTGGCCTGCGTCCGCCGGCCGACCTGCGAGGCCAGGTCAGCGGCGAGGAAGGCGTCCCCCATCACGTACACGCCGGCGTGGAAGTAAAGAACCACGTGGCGAGGTTCGATTCCGTCGACTGTGATCTCGGCGGTTGGGACGCCGCCCAGTTCGGCTGCGGTCACGGTCACGTCGGCGGGCAGCGGCTGCGCCGACAGCAACTCTCGGAGCGCTCGCCGCTGCTCGTTGACATCGGCGTCGTCGGGGAATGCTGACTGTCGCAGGATTGTGTCGAGGGTTTCTTGCTGCTCGTTGCTCACGGAGGATCTCCCTTCGGTTGGGTTGGTTTGGCAGCGCTCCGGGTGCTCTAGCTGGCCTTTAGAGTCGGTCGACGCGGCCGACGTAGTCGCCCTGCTCGTTGAGCGCGGGGCCGAGCGCCGACCGAGGGACTGGCGCGTAGTCGGGTAGTCCGGACGTGTCGATTGTCGTTTCGGGTGTGCTCATACCGGCGCCTCCTTGGGGTCGATGGCAGCGTGTGCTTGGTCGAGATCGACCAACGCGTCGTTCGAGCCGTACCGGTGCGGGTCGCCACCGGGCATATCGATCCGCACGGCAGCTACTGGCCGGGATGGTCGCCTCTGAGAGCGGCCGCTCGCATCCGGGAAACCCATAGTCATGCGGCCTGTGGCGAGCTCTTCGGCCTGCGCCCGAGCAGCCCCCATCCGGCCGCGGCGACTCCCAGCCCGACGAAGATGGCGCTCGCCGAGCTCGTCAAGAAACCGCCAGTACGCGGTGGCGATCGCCGTTGGCGGTGATGCCGTGCAGGCGTGGCGGTGGGAATGTTCGGTGGGTACGGGTCGGGGTCCGTGGTCGCCGCGATGCTTCCCGCCGGAGGGCACTACGTGAAGGCATTCGGCACGCTCGGGGCCGACGCGCTCGCAAGCGCCGCGAACCGCGAGCCTCGGCGGGCAGTGCTCCTCTACGCCACCGATGACGACGCTGCGGCGGCGGCGATCGAACGGCTGATCAGCGCCGCCGGCTTCGACCCGCTCAAGGTCGGCGGCGTGGCCGACGCGGGACGAATCGAGGTTCCCGGCGGCGACCTCCACCAGAACGGCGGCCTGAACGGCCAGCTCCTCGACCTCGACCAAGCCCGGGCCGCCGTCGCTGCCCGCCCCACGACTGACGCCCGATGACGGACTCCGAGCGGATCCGCGAGCTGATGCTGGTCAACCTCTTCGCGGTCTTCAACCAACGCGATGCGGAGCCGCTGGCGGGCTCCGCGTCACGGTGCAACTACCCGCCGCGCTACCGCACACTGGCAGGGGAGCACTAAGGGTAGAAAGGCCGAAGCCCGCTGACCTTTCGGTCCCCGGGCTTCGACGGCAGCACGCGGGATCAGGCCGAACCGCGCTGACGGTCGACCCGATGACGCCGAAACTGAGAAGTTGATCGTCGCCTCAGCACGTCCTCGGGCCGATCCGCTTCACGCCTCCCGGCTCGGGCACGATTCCCGGCAATTCGGCCCGCGCCGTTTTTGCGAAACCTACGGGGTCGAGAAGGTTCGGTTGGCGCTAGGCCCCTCGCCGCGCCGAAAGCGGGCGAATCCTACGAACCGGCACCCGTCCGGCGCCGCACGGGCGGCGTCGGCACCGACCAACTCCAGAAGGTGTGGCCGCGCTCGCAGCGGTACTCGCGGTACCGCCCGAACAGCCGAGAATTGCCGGTCGGGGACGCCGGAGCCTGGCAGATGGTGCAGCGCCGGCCGCTCGTGCTCATGTGCGCACCCTACTCACGCCGGGCCGAGGCACGGCGCGCGATCCAGGTCGCGCTCAGAGCGGAGGCGTCGGCCGGACGCTCGGAGTAGCCGTCCCTGACCCCGGTCACCTCGAATCTCGCGTCGACTAGCGAGGACCGCATGTCGGCGGCCCGATGGAAGTACTGCCGGTGGTGCTCGCTGAAGGCGCCGCTGCCGTACAACGGATCGATCTCGATGCGAGTGTCGCAGGTACGCGCGCGGGTGTCGACGACGCTGCTGATCACGAACCGGTGCTCACCCTGCTCGCCGTGCACGACGGGTCGGGAGGTCGTGAACGCCATCATCGCGTCCGTGTGCACGTCGAAGACGAGCCATCCGGCCGGGCGGAGGCGAAGGGACAGGGCGGCGAACGTCGAGCGGAGATCGGCCGGAGTGAGGTAGTTAAGGCCGTCAAAGGTGCAGACCGCGGCGTCGTATACGCCTTCGACCGCCAACGCAGGAAGCGTCGATCGTACGAGGCGCACCTCCGACCGGAGCCGTCGACGGGCGCGGGCGAGCATCGCCTCGGAACCATCGAGGCCGACCACTTGGTACCCCAGCGCAGCCAGCTCGCCTGCGAGCAGCCCGGTGCCGCAGCAGACGTCGAGCACGTTGTGCACGCCGTGCTCGTCATCGCTCCAGAGCTCGTGGAGGAAGGACGCCCAGGCGCCATGGCAGGGATCGACGACGATCTCGTCATAGACCCCCGCCAGCCTGGTGTACGCCTCGACCTGGCTTACGCGGCCCGGAAAAACCGCCGCTAGATCCCCAGGAGTTTTGCCTTCGCCGCGGCGAACTCCTCGTCCGTGAGCACTCCCTGATTGTGGAGCTGGGCCAGGTTCTGCAGTTCCGCCGTCTTGTCGTCCGCGGGGGGAGCCTGCTGGGCCTCAGAGGCCTGCTGCTGTGCCATCTGCTGGTCGTAGGCCGCCTGGTCCTCCCCTGACCACTTCTCGTTCTGCCGGCGCGCCACGCGGCCGGACACGGCGGTCGCGGTCCCGGCGACGACGGCCGTCCTTGCCGCCATGCGCAAGAGTCCCATTTTCGTCTCCTCTCTTCGGTGGGTGGACGTTTACTCGGCCGCGAGCGCGGCGTTGACGACCTCAGCGGGGATTCGGATCGAGTCGATCAGCACGGCGTCCGCGGCCTCGAGCGCCGAGACCACCTTCCTGGCCCACACGTTCTCGAACGCGACCAGCATCGCCGAGCTGTTGGCGGGCAGGTCCTCGCTGACCTCGTCGGCATCCTCCTCGTTGAGCGAACCGGGCTCGGTGACGTCGATCTCCGCGAAAGCGGCGCCCTCCTCGTCGAGATCCTCGATCGCGAGCGTCGTCACAACGCCGTCCGCGTCCTTCATCACGAAGAGCAGGTCGAGGACGCGGATCGTCCCGTTGTCGACAAGCTCTCCGATCGCGGGTGCTATCCGACCCGTGAACTTGTTGCCGGGGAAGCCGATGATGTAGACGTCGACGGGGCCGACTTCCATAGTCTCTCCTTCGTTGGGGCTGGACAGAGCCTAACCAGTGTGTGGTGGGCGGGCCTCAGAATCCTCTATACATGATGAGACGCGCCACAGCGTCGATTACATCATCGCGAACCGCCGCTTCTCTTCATCCCAAAGGGTTGAAAGGTCGAATCCTTCGCTGCCGTTTGCGCATGCGCGCGACGTGTGCGGTGCGCGGGCCAGTGTCCGACGAGTGAAACCGTCCCTTGGGCGAGCGGTGCTCTCGCCCGAAGTGCGCGGCATCCGGCCGCGCGCTCGCACGCAGGAGGGAACACTGAGGGAACACCAGCACGGGCACGCTCGTCCCCTCACGGTAGGTGTCGCAGGCCGACGTCGCAGGTTCGGCGCGCGGGAAGTAGCGCATCGTCACTTCCCGAGGATCGCGGCGACCAAGCTGACGGTGACCGCCAGAATCACCGCGCCGAACAGGTACGAGAGGAGCGCGTGGTGGAGCGCCGCGCGCCGGATGGACCGCTTGGCAAGGTCCGTGTCCGAGACCTGGTACGTCATGCCGATCGTGAACGCGACGTAGCCGAAGTCGGCATAGTGCGGCAACTCGTCATCCTGGAAGCCGATGCCGCCGACCGGCGGCGCGTAATAGAGCCTCGCGTAGCGCAGCGTGAAGATCGTGTGAACAGTCGCCCACGAGAGCAGCACACTCGCGACGGCGAGCGCCGTGAGCACGCCGCGACCAAGCGGCGCGTCGCGCCCAGCCTCGGCGAGCACGAACCCGACGGCGACCAGGCTCGCGACGCCGGCTGAGAGGAGCAGCGCCTCGGCAGCCGTGCGGGAGGCGTCCTCCGAGGCGGCGAGGCGCTCTGTCTCGGGGCCGTCGGAGTGGCTGATCGTCAACCAGACCCAACCGAGAAAGACGATCGCGGTCGCGCCCCACGCGACGAGCAAGCCGACCGGCCAGGAAGCGCCCGCGGCCGCGGCTCCCAGGAGCGTGACCGCGCCGACGACCGCTGCGACGAGCGCCCGCCGGCTCGCGAGTCCTTGTCGTCCGGCCGACCGTCGCTCGGTCGAGCTACTGACCGTCATGCGGCGGCGGCACGATCAGCACCGGCCGCCCAGCGTGCTCGGCGACCTGGTGCGAAAGGCTCCCGTCGAGGATCTCCTTCAGGCCGCTCAATCCCCTCGAGCCGATCACGATCACGGCCGCTTCCAGCTCGTCGGCGACGTCGACGATGCCCTCCCAGGTGGGGGCGGCGAGGGCGGCTCGCGCCTCGGCGTCGAATCCCGAGGAGCGCGCGATCTCGGCACCGCGACCGGCCACTCGGCCAGCGTCGGCTGAATTCAGCTCCTCGAAGGCGTTGCCGGGCACGACCGCGGAGATGGTCGCCACGCTTTCCGCCGGCGTTATCGGCGGCGCGATATCGAGGACGACAGCGTGGCGGGGGCCGAGCAGCGTCGCGGCCGAAGCGATCGCGCGGACAGCGCCAGGGGAGCCGTCGTAACAGATGAGAATCGGTGCGTCGTTCATAGTCGAATCGAACCGGAACCGCGGGCCTCGTGGCATCGGCCGATCCACGGAGCATCTGCGCCGAATCCGCAGCCGATCGGCTGACCGCACTTGTCGACGCCAGCGATCTGCTCCAAGCAACGCAGGTAGAACGCGCCGAAGATCGCGATGATTCCGAGCGTGATCGTGTTCTTCGCCCCTGTCTCGCTCGTGCTCGTGCGTGCGGTGCGTCGCAGGCGGGTCGTGCCGGTGACCGCGGGGCCGAGGCGTGAGGTATCTGCGCTCGTTCGGCCGCTTCTGGTGGAACTTCATCGTCGGCGACGACTGGCTTGTTGCGGCGGGCGTGGCCGTCGCTCTCGGGATCACGTACCTGCTCACGCAAAAACGGGTGAATGCGTGGTGGTTGCTCCCGGTCGGCGTCGCGCTGGTGCTCACCGAATCGCTTCGACGTGTCGTCCGCCCGCGCGGACAGGAGTAGCCGAGAGGTTCAGCTGATGCCGCCGCCGAAGCATCCGCTGACGCCGTTCGTCGACGAGCTCGCGGTTCCGGCGCGGCTCGTGATCAGCGAGCCTGCGCGCCTGGTCGTTCGGCTCGAGGCGGCTCAACATCGCTTCCATCGAGATCTCCCGCCGTCGCGGGTCTGGACCTACGGTGGATCTGTTCCCGGTCCGTCCGTCGAGGTCAGCCGGGGCGTGGAGCTCGAGGTGCGCTGGGAGAACCACCTCACCGGACCGTTGCCGGTCGTCGTCACGGTTGCGCCCGAGTACGCGGTGGACGGAGTCCCGGCGCAGTGCCTGCCCGGCCGCAGCGGTGGCGTGCCCGACGCGGCAGCCGCCGCGCTCTCCGGCTATGCCGTCGTCCACCTCCACGGCGGGATGACGCAGGCCACCAGCGACGGCTGGACGGAGAACATCGCCGCCCCCGGCCAGGTGGTGCTCGACACGTATCCGAACGACCAACGTGCGGCGATGCTCTGGTACCACGACCACGTGATGGGCGTGACGCGATTCAACGTCTACGCCGGTCTCGCGGGACTCTGGATCGTGCGCGACGAGCGCGAACGAGAGCTCGAACTGCCCGAAGGACCGCCGTACGAGCTGCCCCTGCTGCTGAGCGACCGAAACTTCGATACTGACCATGCCGGGAACCTGACGGGCGATCTGCTCCACAAGACCGATCCCGAGGTGATGGAGTGCTTCAGCCCCTTCACGACGGTCAACGGCACGGTTTGGCCGCACCTCGACGTCGAGCCGACGACGTACCGGTTTCGGCTGCTGAACGGCTCGAACGCCCGTACCTACCGGCTCGTGCTCACCCGCGAGGGCGAGCCCGATCACGAGCGGATCACGCAGATCGGCAGCGAGGGCGGGCTACTCCAGGCGCCCGTCTCGATCCCCGGGCAGGGTCTTGTTCTGGCGTCCGCCGAGCGCGCGGATCTCCTGGTCGACTTCTCCGATCTCGCGCCGGGAACCGAGCTCACCCTCTGGAACACCGCCACAGCACCGTTCGACGGCTCCGTCGCAGATCCCGCGGGGGCGGGCAGAGCCGATCTCGACGGCTTACTGCCCTACCCGGAGGCGATGCGCATTCGCGTCGGCGAAGGCCCCCGCTCCCGACGCCGCCTGCCTCAGGTGCTCGCGACCGACTTCCGGCGGACGAGCCGTGACGAGCTCGCCGGCGCGGTGGTCCGGGCGATCGCGCTCGTCGAACAGGAGGCCGAGATGGACGGCGCGCCGCCGATGCTCACGATGCGCGAGCTGACCCCCGACCCGGCAGCCGACGAGCCCGTGATCACGCTCGTCGAGCCGCAAGCAAATGGTGAGGAGCTCGTCACACGCTGGCGGACGGTCGCGACCCGCTTCGAGGACACCACCACCTTCTTCCCGATGCTGCACCGACCTGAGCTCTGGCGGCTCATCAACCTCACCGGCGACACCCATCCGATCCACCTCCACCTCGACGCGTTCCAGGTCCTCGACCGACACCCGGCGACGATCGACCAGCCCGCGGACGGGACCACGACCGGCGGCACGAGCGCCACCGTGCGCCTCGGCCATCCACCCGACGACGGGATCTCACATGTGCTCGACGACAACGAGCTCGGCCTCAAAGACACCGTTCGCGTCAACCCGAACGAAGTCGTCGACATCGTCGTCCGCTTCGAGGTCTTTTGCGGGCGCTACATGTACCACTGCCATATCCTCGAGCACGAAGACCACGACATGATGCGCCCGTTCGTCGTCATGCCAGCCGAGCTGATGCCGTTCATGGATATGCACACCAGCCGCGAAGACATGCCGGACAGGAAGCACGCTTAACCGGATCCAATAACGACCATCCGTCCGCGGCGTTGGTCAGCCCCGGCCAGGCACTCGATTCAGCTTTGTCTGGCGAGGGCCGTACTGGGCGGCTTGGAACGCGCGCTGCCGAGCGCCGCCCGGGTCAGCCGGTGTACGTGCTCCCCGTCGAGCGGCCGAGACTGGCGATCGCGTCCGCGAGGCGCTCCGCGTCGTCAGGGTCGAGGTTCGCGGTGGTGATGCGAATGCCAGGGGAGCTGTTGAAGCGGAACCGCTCGCCCGGGCTGACTGCCCAGCCGATGACGAGAAGCTCGCGAACGGCCGCTGCCTCGTCGGTGAGCGGTACCCAGACGCCGAGGCCGGAGTGGCCGGTCGCTGCGATGCCGCGCGCTGCCAGCGCGGCGACGAGCGCTTGGCGCCGCTCGGTGTAGGTTTGCTCGGCCCGTTCGAGCAGCTGCGCCGTTGCGCCGTCCTTCAGCAAGAGTGCGGCGATCTGCTGGAGGATGTGGCTGATCCAGCCAGGCCCGAGGCGCTGCCGCCCTTCTAGCCGGGAGATCGTCAGCGCGTCACCGGCGACGAGCGCGATCCGCAGATCCGGCCCGAGCACCTTCGACAGCGAGCGCACGACAGTCCAGCGGCCGTCCCGCGTGTGCACGGGTACATAAGGTGCGCCGCCGACCCGTGCGACGTAGTCGTCCTCGATGACGAGGACGTCCGGGTAGCGCGCGAGCACGGTGCGGAGTGCGCGCCCGCGTGCGGGATCCGCCGCCGCACTCGACGGGTTCTGCCCCCGCGGCGTCGCGATCACCGCCCGTGCGCCGCGCCGTAGTGCGGCGTCGAGCATGTCAGGGTCCAGCCCGCGTTCGTCAACGCGAACCGGCTCGACGATCAAGCCGAGCGAACGCACTAGATCGGCGATCCGCGGCCAACTCGGGTCCTCGACGACGACGCGGTCTCCGAGGCGTAGCTCCGTCTGCAGCGCGCGTTCGATCGCATCCAGCGCGCCTCCGGTGACGGCAATGTCGCCGCGAATGTCGTCTGCCGCGAAGTCGTCCGCGGCGAGTGACGCGAGCTCCGGCAGCTTGGCGGCGACGCCGTAGAGCCGGTGACTCGGCTCAAGGCGCGCGAAGACGTCGGCCAGCGACGGCAACAGCCGCGGGTCAGGGTTGCCGGTCGAGTGGTCGTGGACACCCGCCGGCAGCTGCGAGACACGCTCGACGCGAGCGGGCGGCACCGGCGCCACAGAAGTCCCGCGCACCCCGTCGGTGATGACGAAGCCGCGGTGCTTCAGCTCACGATAGGCGGCCGCGACTGTTGCCGGACTCACGGCGAGCGCCGCGGCCAGCTCGCGGACCGCAGGGAGCCTCGTCGCCGGCGCCAGCCGCCCGTACGCAACCTCGTTCTCGACCACCGACGAGATCCTTGCGGCGCCGGCCCCATGGCCGATAGTTTGTGCTAGTTGCATAGACCATTTTGTACTATAACAATACTGCCGCTCCCGCGCTCGGCGATTAGATGAGTCGGCTGCACCGCCTTGGCTACGGGCTGCCGCCCCAGCTGTGGGTCGTCCAAGTCGGCTTCTTCCTGAATTACCTGGGCTGGGGCGGGGTCATGCCGTTCGAGCTCATCTACCTGCACGAGGCTCGCGGCTTCAGCCTCGGCGTCGCCGGCCTCGTCGTCGGCACGGTCACCGGCCTCGCCGTCGTCGCGGCGCCTTTCTCCGGCCCCATCATCGACCGGTTCGGCTCGCGGGCGGTCGCGGCGGTCGCTCTGATCTTGCTCGCCGCTGGCTTCATCGGCTTGGCGTTCGCGCACTCGCCTCTCCAAGCGTTCATCGCCGCCGCGGCGGCCGGCCTCGGCAATGGCGCGCTGCAGCCGAGCCAGTCGGCCCTGGTCGCGTCGATCGCCCCATCGGAGCTACGCCACCGCGCGACCGCGGTCTCACGCGTCGCTTCGAACCTCGGCATCGGCCTCGGTGGCGCGCTCGGCGGCCTCATCGCGACCCAAGGGCTCAACGGCTTCATCGTGCTCTTCGTCGCCAATGGGGTCACGTACCTCTTGTACGCCCTGATCCTCGTCGTGGCCGTGCGCGAGGACGCGCGACCTGCGCCGATCGCCGGCGGCTATCGCGTTGTCCTCCGCGACCGGCCGTTCGTCCGGCTGGCACTGATCAACGTCGCCGTCGTCGCCGTCGGGTGGGGCGTGTTCTCGTGGATCGTGCCTGCCTTCGCGCGCGAGGAGATCGGCGTCAGCACCCGCTTGATCGGGCTGATGCTGTTCGCGAACGCCGTCACGGTCGTCCTCGCGCAGATTCCGGTCGCGAAGGTGGCCGAGGGACGGCGGCGAGCCGTGACGATGGCGACGGGAGCCCTGACGTTCGTCGTCGCCTGTCTGCTCGTCACAGGCGCCGACCTCGTCGGTGTCCAGATCGCGGCGATCGCGCTGCTCGCGGCGATGGTCATCGTCGCCGTCGGCGAGTGCTTGCACACGACGGTGCTGATGCCGCTCGTTGCCGACCTCGCGCCGGCGGCCCTACGCGGTCGCTACATGGCGGTCACCGGACTGTCCTGGTGGCTCGGGCTGGCGCTCGCGCCAACGCTCGCCGCGCAGCTGATGAGTGTCTCGCCGCCGGCGACGATGCTGGCGGCGGCTGCCGTCGCCGCAGGCGCCGCCCTGGCCGCGTTGGCACTTGAACCCCATTTGCCGGCGGCGACTCGCCTCACGCCGCGGCCGCAAGCGCCTGTCGCCGAGATCAGACGCGCCGCCGTCGCGCCCCCGGCGACGGAGGTGCGATGAGCACGGAACAGGTCGTCGAGCGGCCGGTCGAGGCGGGCACGGACGTCGCCGCGCTCCTGGCAGGACTGGTCACCGTGACGCTCTGGGGGTCGGCGTTCGTTGCCATCCGCGACGTCGGCAAGTCGATCTCGCCCGGGTCGGTGGCACTTGGCAGGCTGCTCGTCAGCCTGGTCGTGCTCGGGCTCGCGGCGGCGATCTGGCGCGAGCCGCTCCCTCGTCGGCGCGACCTGGTCCTGATCGCCACCTTCGGCGTGCTGTTCCTCGGCGTCTACAGCTTCACGCTGAACGAGGCTGAGCGCCGCGTCGACGCAGGAACCGCGGCCATGCTGATCAACACCGGGCCGATTCTGATCGCGATCATGGCCGGCGCCTTCCTCAGAGAAGGCTTCCCGCGCTGGCTCTTCGCCGGCTGCGCCGTCGCGCTAGGCGGAGTCGTGCTCATCGGGCTTGCGAACTCACATGCCGGCTCGCGCAACGGCGTCGGGATCGCGCTCCTGCTTCTCGCCGCCTCCGCCTACGCGACAGCGGTCGTCATCCAGAAGCCGGTGCTGGCTCGCGTCTCGCCGCTGCAGCTCACCTGGCTCGGCTGCGTCGCGGGAACGGTCGTCTGTCTGCCGTTCGGGCCGACGCTCGTCGGCGAGCTCGACGACGCTGGCGCGAGCGGGATCGGCTGGATCGTCTACCTCGGGCTCGCGCCCACCGCGCTCGGCTTCGCGACATGGTCGTTCGCCCTGCGGCGCATGCCCGCCGGACGCCTGGCGTCGCTCGCCTATTTGATCCCAGTCGTCGCCATCGTGCTCGGATGGGCGCTGCTCGGCGAGACGCCGCCGCAGCTCGCGGTCGTCGGCGGCGCGCTCTGCGTCGCCGGCGTCTACATCGCCCGGCGGCCGTGACGCCGAACGCGCCACCCCGTGTCGTATCGCGAACTTGAAGAGCGGCCGGATGTCCCCGGCGAAGCTCGGTTGCTGTGCCATCAGCTCGCCTCTTCCATGCCGAGTGCTCGCGTCTCGCTCCAGTCGAGGATGAGATTGCGGTCGGCGAAGTACCAGCTGTGGTCGATCTTCGAGAACGTGTCGCGGTAGCGGAGCGAGGCGATCATGATCTTGCGGTTGCCGTCTTCGGTGTAGACGTGGTGCGCGATCGTGTAGCTCTCCCCTGTGGCGCGGTTCCCGTCGATGGTGACCGTGCTTTGGCCGTTGAAGTGCGTTGTTGCCTCGTAGCGATTCAGGTCTTCGAAGACGGGCGTGAGCGCTTCTCGTCCTTGCAGGACGTAGGTCGGCTCGCTGCCTTCGCCGTCCATGTAGACGGCGAAGCGGGTGTCGTCGGTGAAGAGCGCCTTCTGGCCCTCGGCGTCGCGGCGGTCGGCGCAGTGCGCGTAGGCGTCGAAGAGCTCGCGCAAGGCGAGCCGGTCGGCGGCTTCAGCTGGAGTGAGTTCGGTGTGAACGGCCATCGATGGAAGCTCCTCAGAGTCGGATGAGGTTGACGCCGGAGAGCGGGTGGTGGATCTGCTGCATGGCGCCGCCTGTGGCCAGGTCGCCGAGGTCGATCGCGGCGAAGCCTGCGTCCTGGAACAGCGCGACGACCTCCGCCTTCGCGTCGGCGGCGTCGCCGGAGACGAAGATCACGCGCTGGCCGCCGGCCTCCTCTGGATCCGAGCCGAGCACCTCGGCGCCGAGCGTATTGGCGGCCTTGACGAGCCGCGCGCCGGCAACAAGGTCGGCGACGAGCTCGCTCGATGTCCTCCCCTGGAGATCGTCGGCGGCCCAGTCGTTCGTCGCGTCGATCACCGCCTGTCCGTCCCAGTCGATGCCCTGAACGGCCTCCGGGACGCGGTCCCACGGTACAGCGATGACGACGATGCCCGCCGCTGCTGCCTCGTCCACCGTCGCTGCCGAGACTCCCTCGCCAAGGGCCGAGACCACCGACGCGAGCGACTCCGGGCCGCGGCTGTTCGCGATCACGACGTCACGGCCGGCTCGGCGAGCGGTCCGCGCCATCGCCTGCCCGAGACGCCCTGCGCCGATGATTCCCACAAGATTGCCGTCGCTCGGGCCCATCACGGTTGCCCGTCGTATTCGGACGCGAACAGGTAGCTCACTGCAAGGCTGCGATACGGCCGCCAGCGATCCGACACCTGAGCCGCTTCGTCTTCGGTCGGGAGGTGGTCGAAGCCGTACGCTCGTTGGATCGCGCGTCGCAGCGCGAGGTCGCCCGAGAGAAAGACGTCAGGCCGATCGAGAGCCACAAGCAGGAACCCGCGCGCCGTCCACGGCCCGATCCCAGATACCTCGGTCAGGGTCGCCTCGACCTCGTCGTCGGTCATGCGCGAGAGCGCCTCCTCGCTCAGGCGTCCGTCGACGAACCTCTCCGCGAGCGCGCGCAAAGTCTCGCCCTTTCGAGCCGAGAAGCCGCTGTCGCGCAGCACCTGGCGATCAGCCGCGAGCAGCTCGGCCGGCGACGGCAGATGTCCTCCGAATCGCTCCTGCAGATGCGAGATGATCGCCCGCGTCGAGCTGACCGAGAGCTGTTGGCCCGCGACCTGGAAGACGAGCGTGCCGAAGGCATCGAGCGGGGGAAGCTCGTCCATCCAGGCCCGTGGACGGAAGTCCGGCCGCGCGTCGATCAGCCGCGCGAGCACCGGGTCCGCCTTCCGAAGGAACTCGCGCGCCTCGGGATCGGCAATCGCGGCTTGCTTACGCGGCGGGGCGTCCACGCTCATGTTTGTAGCAATCGTTCGGTCCACCATTGCCGCGTTCTGCGGAGTTAGTAGGTGGTCGCGCGGATCCCCGATCGGAGCGCTGGCCCTCAGGGGTGCACCTGGGAGCCGTAGCCGAGGTCGAGGCGGATCGACTGCATCACCTGGAACGTCGTGCTCTCCGTGAACACGTCGGCGGCCGCGATCACGCCGGTGTACTTCTCGATCACGGGTGCGGCTGCAGTGGCGGTGACTTCGTCCAGGTAGCCCTTGAGCGCTGCCCAGATGTTGTCGCCGTACTTCTGGAAGTAGGGCGTCGGATCGACGCTGTCGATCGCCCTCCTGGAGCTGTCGGCGATGTCAGCCATGTACTGCTGATGCAGCGTCACGTCGTCGCGCGTGCCGAGCCGGGCGTTGTGACCGCCGATGAAGTGCTTCCACGAGTAGGCAAGCGCGTTCGCCGGCGCCTCGACGTAGCCGGGGATGTCCTCGGTCAGGTTTGAAAGGTAGATCGGAGCCCAGCCCGGATTGACGATGTCGATCAGCATCAGCGTGTCGTGGTCGGGCAGGTGGATGACGATGTTGTCGGGCGAGTGGTTGGGGCCGTGCCAGGCCAGGTCGATGCGCTCGCCGCCGATCTCGAGCGTGCGGCGATCCTGGAACGTCTCCTCGTTCGGTGGTCTGGCCGGGTCGTCGTCACGGAGCAGCAGCCGCCGCGTCTCCTCGTGCCCGATGCGGGTGACGTTCTTGTCGAACAGCGACGACGCGCCGACGTGGTCGGCGTGGTGGTGCGAGTAGATGAGATAGCTGACTTTGTTGCTGACGCCGTTGGCGGCGGCGATCTCGTCCACCGCCCGCTGGATGTTGCTTCCGATCGTTGGCGGCGCGTCGAGGACGACGACTCCGTCCGTCGTGGTCAGGAACGCCGACTGGTAGGTGCCGTCGGTGATCCAGTAGAGGTTCCGCTCTACCCGCCCGACGTAGTAGCCCTGCTCGTTGAGGGCAGGGCCGAGCGCGGCTCGCGGCACGGGCGCGTAGTCCGGAAGGCTGTCGGCGCCGGCGGCGCCGGTTTCCGTTGTCGTGGTCATTCGGGCTCTCCTTCTCAGTGGATGAGGCACTATCGCTGCAGCGGGTGGGGGATCGCATCCCGGAATTCCTTGGTCCGTGACCCCAGTGGCATGCTGCTCCTATGGCGATCAGCGAGACGACGGAGCGGTTGCTCGGCCGACAACGCGAGCGCGACGTGCTCGAGCGGCTGCTGGACGCGGCGCACGAGGGGCACGGTGGCGTTCTGGTGGTGCATGGAGAGCCCGGCGTCGGCAAGACGGCACTACTGGAGTACGCGGTCGAGAAGGCACGCGAGTTCCGCATTGCCAGGACCGTTGGAGTCGAAGGCGAGATGGAGCTCGCTTACGCGGGGCTGCAGCAGCTGTGCTCGCCGACACTCGAGCTCATCGATCGACTGCCGGATCCCCAGCGCGAGGCGCTCGCGGTCGCGCTCGGGCTGAGCGACGGCCCCGCTCCGAATCCGTTCCTGGTGGGCCTCGCGGTCCTGGGCCTCTTGTCGGAGGCCGCGGAGGAGCGGCCGCTCCTTTGCGTCGTGGACGACGCGCAGTGGCTCGATCGCGCGTCGACACGCGCGCTCGCATTCGTGGTCCGCCGCCTGCTCGCCGAGAAGATCGCCCTCCTCTTTGCGTCACGGGAGCCGCTCGACGCGCTCGTAGGTTTGCCGGAGCTACAGGTCGGGCCCCTCGGCCATCGCGACTCCCACGAACTGCTGGAGTCCGCGCTGCGGGCGCGGCTAGACGAGCAGGTGCTAGAGCGGCTTATCGTCGAGACACGCGGCAACCCGCTCGCGCTGCTGGAGTTGCCGCGCGGCTTGACCCCTTCGCAGCTCGCGGGTGGCTTCGGCTTGCCGGAGGCGTTGCCCCTGTCCGACCAGATCGAGGAGAGCTTTGCTCGGCGGCTGGCGAGGCTCCCGCGCGATGCGCGGCGCCTTCTGCTCCTGGCCGCGGCCGAGCCGGTCGGCGATCTGGCCCTCGTGTGGCGTGCGGCGCAGCGGCTCGGAATCCCCGAGCGGGCGGGCCAGACGGTCGAGTCGGACGGTTTCCTCTCGCTCGATAGCGGTGTGGTGTTCCGTCATCCACTCGCTCGCTCGGCGGTGTACCGGGCCTCGGGGGCCGACGAGCGGAGCGAGGTTCACCGTGCACTCGCCGAGGCGACCGATCAGGACGTCGACCCAGATCGACGCGCCTGGCACCGAGCGCAGGCGGCCTCGATGCCCGACGAGGATGTTGCCGCGGAGCTCGAGCGCTCCGCAGCTCGAGCGCAGGCGCGGGGTGGTTTCGCCGCGGCCGCAGCCTTCCTCGAGCGCTCGTCCGTATTGACGCCCGACCCCGCGCATCGGGCCGGGAGGGCCCTCGCGGCGGCCGAGGCGAAGCAGCAGGCGGGGGCGCTCGACGAGGCGCTCGGGCTCGTCGAGGGTGCGGAGGCAGGCCCGCTCGACGAGCTCCAGCGAGCGAAGGCGGACGTCCTGCGAGCCCGACTCTCCTTCGCCACGGATCGCGGCAGCGAGGCGCCTCCCCTTCTGCTCGGCGCAGCGAAGCGGCTTGAGCCGCTGGACTTGCCGCTCGCGCGCGAGATCTACCTCGACGCGCTGACCGCCGCCGTGTTTGCGGGACGCCTGGCAGGCGATTCCACAGCCCGCCAAGTGGCTACCGCGGCACGTGGCGCTCCCCCGGCACCGGCTCCGCCGCGCGCGCCGGATCTGCTGCTCGACGCCCTGGCGCTCCTGGTAACTGAAGGGCATGCGGCCGCAACGCCGCTCGTGCGCGAGTCGTTGGCGGCATTTCGCGGCGGCGAGAACGGAACAGAGGAAGGTCTGCGCTGGCTGTGGCTCGCGGGCCGCACGGCCGGCTTCATCTGGGACTACGAGAGCTGGGACTCGCTGACCACGCAACAGCTGCGAGCCGCCCGCGAGGCCGGAGCGCTCGCGCACCTACCGCTGGCGCTCAGCACTCGCGTGGGCGTCCAGATCTTCGCGGGCGAGATGCGCGCAGCCGCGTCCCTCGTCGAGGAAGCAGACGCACTCGCTGCAGTGACCTACGGTCGCATCGTCCCGCCGTACGGGGCGCTTGCGCTGGCCGCGTTTCGCGGCCGGGAGGACGAGCTCGCGCGACTGCTGCAACGCGGCACGGACGACTTCGTCGCAAGCGGCGAGGGACTGGGGATCACCGTGTCGCACTGGGTGACGGCGGTCCTCTACAACGCCCTTGCCCGTTACGGCGAAGCGTTCGCCGCGGCCGAGCAGGCGACGGCTGATCCCCACGAGCTCTGGTTCTCGACCTTCGCGACGGTCGAGCTCATCGAAGCAGCCAGCCGGAGCGGTCGGAGCGAGCGCGCCGCAGAGGCTGTCGAGACGTTGAGCGAATCGACGCAAGCGAGCGCAACGCCGTGGGCACTCGGCGTCGAAGCCCGCTCGCGTGCGCTCCTCGCCGAGGGGGAACAAGCCGAGACGCTCTACCGCGAGGCGATCGAGCGTCTGGAGCCGACGCGCGTTCACCTTGACCTCGCGCGCGCCCGCTTGCTGTACGGCGAGTGGCTGCGACGCCAGCGCCGGCGCCTCGACGCACGCGCGGAGCTACGGGCGGCGCACGACCTCTTCTCCGACTTCGGGATGGAGGCGTTCGCTGAGCGCGCACGGATCGAGTTGCAGGCGACGGGCGAACGCGCGCGCAAGCGGGCGGTGGAGACGCTCGACCAGCTCACCCCGCAGGAGTCGCAGATCTCGCGCCTGGCCGCCGAGGGACACACCAACCGCGAGATCGCTGCTCAGCTGTTCATCAGCCCGAGCACGGTCGAATACCACCTGCGCAAGGTATTCCGCAAGCTCGACGTGAGGTCGCGCACGCAGCTCGCAAACCGTCTGCGGGGTTAGGAACGGTGAAAGCCGAAGCGAGCAGCGTGCAGCGCGGGCGGCGTCGAGCATCGGCTCTTGGGAATCACGTGGCGTACGGCGCTGCGCCGCCGATAGAGCCCTACTTGCCCGCCTCCGCCTTGATGCGGCCGGAGTCGACCGCCTCGCGCAACGCGACGTGGTCGCGCTCGTTCAGATCCGCATAGGCAACGGCGAAGTCGGCGACGGCACGGTCGAAGACGTCGCCCTTGCCCAGGTAAGAGGCGATCGCGATTCGGTCGCCGGATCGTGCGTGCGCCCGCGCTAGCGTCCAGCCGCAAGCCTTCCCGTACAGCTCGAGCCCGTATGGCGAGATCGCCTCGAGGTTGACCGACGTCTTCCAGTCCCACAGCTGGCGGCTCGAAACGCGTGCCGAGCTCGTGATGTTCGCACTCGCGAACGGCGTCATCGGCGCGGACGCCGGCTGAGGCAGGTTCACCCCTGAGGAGCGAGCTGCGGCTGCGGATTCACGCAGACGATTAGTGGATCGGCCGATGCCTGCGACCCGCTCGAAGCCGGCACGATGCGCCTCCTCGGAGGTGCCGCCGATCGCATCGACGGCGGGATAGGACCTCGTGTGTTGTCTGAGTTCAGGACAGGCGGACAGATTCCGGACACAGCTGCGGTAGGTGCTTGCGGTCGCGGGTCGACCGCATCGTGGACTCAGTCGAGAGCGGCCGCCTGGAAGCGCTCGGGCCTCGGCCGCTTGACGCGGAAGGCGTCCGCCTCGCGGGCGGCGGCGACGACCGCGGCGTAGCGGGTGAGGCGTTGGCCCTGGTAGCGGGCGACCGCGAGCGCCTTGTCGTCGGGGCCCTCGACTCTCTTCCCGCTCGTGTACGAGGTGCCGTACGGGTTGCCTCCGGCGTTGAACACCTCGCTCGCCGTGTAGCCGAGCGGGAGGATGAGCATGCCCCAGTGGTAGAGGGTGTTGCTGAGGGCAAGGATCGTCGACTCCTGCCCCCCGTGCGTCGTCATGGAGGCGGTGAATGCGGTCGCCACCTTGTCGGCGAGCTTGCCCTCCTGCCAGAGGCTTCCCGCCTGGTCCATGAACTGCTTCAGCTGTGCCGCCACGTTGCCGAACCGCGTCGGAGTGCCGAAGGCGACGCCGTCCGCCCACTCCAGGTCCTCGAGGGTCGCGACCGGCTCGTCCTCGACCTCCGAGCGATGCCTGCCCCAGTACTGGTTCTGGGAGATGGTCAGCTCCGAGGCGAGCTCCTCGACGTGGCGGATGCGCACCTCAGCCCCCTCGCCTCCTGCACCCTGGGCGAGCGCGTGCGCGAGGCGGTGAACATTGCCGGTCGCGCTGTAGTAGACGACGGCGATTCGGGCCGGCCTCGTCATCGCATCGCCTCGACTTCCTCCGGCACCGCCCTGAAGTCGATCCGCCGATGGCTTGCGTGGCGGCACGGCTTGTGCGCCGACGCGCCGCAGCGGCGGACGGCAACCCCCGTAGGGCTGTCGAAGCGGAGTCGGCCCTGCGGAAGCGTGCCTAACCCGGGACCGATTCGGTTCGGCGCGGGAGAACCCAATCCGTGCGTGGAAAGTGGCAGGTGTACCCGTTCGGATACCGCTCGAGGTAGTCCTGATGCTCCGGCTCCGCCTCCCAGAACGGCCCGGCCGGCGTCACCTCGGTGACCACCTTCCCAGGCCATAGACCGGATGCCTCGACGTCGGCGATCGTGTCCTCAGCGACGCGGCGCTGCTCCTCGTCGAGGTAGAAGATCGCCGAGCGGTAGCTCATCCCGACGTCGTTGCCCTGGCGGTTCAGCGTCGTCGGATCGTGGATCTGGAAAAAGAGCTCCAGCAGGTCTCGATACGAGATCCGCTCAGGGTCGAAAACGATCTCGATCGCCTCGGCGTGCGTCCCGTGGTTGCGGTACGTCGCGTTCGCGACGTCCCCGCCCGTGTAACCCACCGCTCGTCGACAGAACGCCCGGTCGTTTCCGGATCAGATCCTGCATGCCCCAGAAACACCCACCGGCAAGAATTGCCTTCTCGACTCCGTCCATGTACCCCACCTCCTCGTTCAACGAGCCGTGTAGCTCACTGTATCCGTCAGCGTCGACTCACCGACCGTCGCGCCAGACCCGCGGCGTTGCGGATCTTGCAGAAGGTGCCCCCGCACGCGGCAGCGGCGCTGCGGCGTCAGTTTTCGTAGCGACGGCAGAGCTCAGGCCGGGCCCGGCATCGCGCCCTCGGCAAGCTTGATCCGGGTCCAGACGTTCATGTTGACGACGACGGCGACGATTTCGAGGATCTCCTCCGCGCTGAAGCTCTCGGCGAGCGCGTCATGGAAGCGCTGGAACGCTGCGTCCCGGTCGGTGTCGGCGGCACGGGTGAGCGCCTCGGTATAACGGAGCGCCGCCTGCTCGGCTTCGGAGTGAAGCTCGGTCTCCCACCACGCGGTCAGGGTGTCGATCTTGGCCCGGGGGATGCCCGCCTCGCGCGCCGCCTCGTAGTGCAGGTTGAGGCAGTAGGTGCAGTTGTTGAGCTGCGAAACGCGCAGGCGCAGGAGCTGGGCGAGGTGGCGGTCGATCCGCAGGTCGGCGGTATACCCGAAGGCATCCGCGCCCATCCGGGCCATGCCGATCAGTGCCTCGTTCTGGCTCGCGTCGAGCCGGCGGTTCTCCACCTGGACATCGTCAGCCATGTTGCTTCCTTTCGGTGCTCATAGGACACCTTCCCGTCGTACAGGTGCGGAGGTGGCGCTGAGAGCGACTCCGTATCGAGCGCCGGCCGAACCGTAGCGGCGACGCGACCGCCCAGGTGTGCACTGGTCGCTTCGGCGTTGTCTTGATGGAAGAGCTCGTCGTTTCGAAGTCGAAAGGATCGAGCCAGAAGCCGAACTCCGATGAAAGGAGGGGCGCATGCAGTCGCGCGTGTTCGTGCTCTGCACTGCGCCCACCCCGATCGGATGCGGAATCTGCGCAACCAATCCGCGGATCGGCCGATGCCCCCAATCACGGCGTCTGCGATGATCGCTCTGACGTGAACGACAAGAGCGCAAGCTAAGGAGGTTTCGAATGGCCGTATCGGATCAGTTGAACAAGCTGGCTGCCCGTGCCAAGGAGGCAGAGGACCGTGCCGCAGCCGCACAAGGAAAGGCCAGAGCCGACCTCGAGCAGGACGTCGAGAACGCGCGCACGTCCGCTCAGGCACAGGCCGACAAGCTCCGCGCAACGGCCGACGCAAAGAAGGGCAAGCTGTCCGTCTGGTGGCACGACGTGCAGCGCTCGTGGGACGAGCACATCGAGAAGATCCGCTCCGACATCGAGGAAAGGCGGGCAGAGCACGACGTGGGTCGAGCACAGACGAGGGCCGACAACGCCGAAGACGATGCCACCTTTGCCATCGACTACGCGTACGCGGCGATCGAGGAGGCCGAGTACGCAGTCCTTGATGCCTCACTCGCGAGAATGGAGGCTGACGAGCTAGCCGCTACTTCGACTAGCGGCTGAAGAATTGGCGAAGCATCCTGTACTGCTCGTCGCTGCTCTGAAGAAACCGGCTCGCCGCCGCGCAGGAAGCTCGAGCAGCACGCCAGGATGACGGGGCGAACCCCGACTCGCTCGCGTGGCGGGTCGGGGTTCGCGTGTTTCCTCAGCCCGCCGTGATCGCTCCGAAGAGCCCGTGCCGCTCGTCCGCTGGGCCGGCGAGGAAGTAGAGCGAATTGGTCGGGCCGGCTGCGGACCCGTTGCCGAACGCAATCGCCCAGAGGCCGTCGATCGCGATCGGGACGCCGTTGGCGCGGCGCAGCTGGCCCTTGTAGACCCACCTGCTGCCACGCTTGGTGTACGCGCTGATGCGGCCGTTGCCGAAGTTTCCGACCAAGAGGTCGTTGCTGAAGACGCTGAAGTCGGTCGGGGCGAGCGCCAGGCCCCACGGGGCGTTGAGCGGCGCGTTGCGCCTGCCGCTGTTGACAACACGTGCGACGAGCCGGCCGTCAGGCGTGAACTCGTCCACGTACGCCTTCCCCGGAACCGGCACGTCGTCGTGCCTGGCAGCGTCCTGCTTCGCGTAGGTCACGAAGATGTTGCCGCCGAGAGCCTGGATTCCGAACGGCGCGAAGCCTTTGGCGATCTTGCCGTCCTTGAAGCCGCCGGCCGTGCTGATCCTCTTGAATGACGCGTCGAAGACGTCGACGCGCCCGTTGTGGAAGTCGGTCGCGTAGAGGCGGTCCTTCGCGATCGCGAGTCCCTTGTACACGGCGCCGACATTTGACCGATCGGCACCAACGACGGCAGCGGTTCCGTTGACCGACGGCGACCACCCGAGGATCGTCCCGCCTTCGGTCGCGAACAGGAACCGCGACGCAGCGCTCTGGCCGGCTTGACTGATGACGAAGTCGGTGACGCTGCCGTTGAAGACGGTTCCGGTCGGCCCACCCGGGACCGAGACGGTCAGCGGCACCTTCGCGCCGGCGCCGCTATAGAGGGTCGACTGGTTCGAGCCGTTGTCGGACGCCCACCACGGCGTCGTCGGGCCGGCGCTCAGCCCCCAGCCGTTGACCAGTGAGCGGTCCGTGGCCGCTGCGGGCGTGGCGCTCCCGTCGGACACGAGCCGCTGGACGGTGAAGACGTCGGAGGCCGCGCCACCCCCGTTCGCTGCGACCGCCGAAACGGCGACGGACAGGGCGACGACCGCAAGCGCCAGCGGTATGAAGGCAATACGGGACATCGAGACTCCCTTCTTGGGACACAAGTGCGGTTTGCATCGGCGCTGCGGCTATCAAGCCGCGTGAGAAGCCGAATGCGGGTTGTGGAACAAGCGTCCATTCCGGGATGCGTTTCGGCATTGGCGCAAACCGTGATCCGCGCACCCCCGCTAGCCGGAGTCTTCTGATGCGGTTAGTTGCTATGGCGACCGCAGAGCGTGGTGTGCAGGGGTTCGAGTTCGTCGCCCCACCGCAGAAAGCCCTGCAAATAAAGATCTTGTGTTGTCTAGTCAGACGCTAAGAGTGGCGCCGACTTCGCAGGCTCTTGCCGCGACCAGAGCCACGACGCGCAAAACCCGCCAACCCGCAGTGGCGTCCGATGTGCTCAATCCGATGCCGGTCACCGCGCGTAACGCCCTGGTGCGGTGTTTCTCGTCTGCCGGTTCGTCTGCCGGTCCCGCTCGACCCAAGGGGACGATCGACCGACAGAGCTGTTAACCGGCTCCAACCACAGGGAGGTCGCTGATGCTTGGTCTGCAATTGCCACGAAGCCGATCCGCCCACCGACCTTCGCGGCCGTACAGGTATGTCGTCTCCCTGCTCGCCCTGGCGGCGCTTGTCGTACCGACCGTCGCATTGGCCGCGAAAGGCTTCACAGAGGAAGTTGCCTCCGCCCGCTGGTTGATCTCGTTCCAGTGCCCGGATGGCACCACGGCCGCCGACGGCCGCCTGATCGTGGAGACGGACAACTTCATCGAGGCGGGAACGACGCGTGACCCCAATCCGCCCCTCAGGGTCGGCTTCGTGGGCCAGTGTCCGGACGGCACCTTCAGTTGGGGCTTCGTACAGCCGGCGCCCACGCAATTCGACCCGGACCTCAAGAACGTGAGTGTCAGCGGCACGTTCGCCAACGTGCGGGACAACCGCGGCGGGGTGCACACGGTTTCCGTCGATGCCCGCTGGACCGGGACAGGACGGATCATGACCACGGTCAACGGGCCTGGCTCGAAGAGCAAGGAGCGCTCGGCGACCGCGACGGCGACGATCGTCTTCGACGGAAACACACTCGTCGACGGCACCGCCAACTTCCCGTTCCCCGCGCCGTTCATCCGAGTCGATATCGAGAAGTAGCTCAAGCTTCGCAAGGAGCTCGTCAGGTTGATGGAGGGGGAGGCCGACCTGCAAGGGGCCGGCCTCCGACCTTCTCCGTTGCCGGACTTGAGCCGCCTGGTCCGACCCCGCGGCCTGCGGACCGAGTGCGCGCGGGACTCCCCGAGTGTCTGTCGTTCTCCGTACCTTTTGGCTGAGGCCCGATGAGTTTTCGACGCGGGAGCGGTCAAGACCGTAATGACGACGTACATGCTCGAAACCGCCGGGGCCGACATCGCCTACGACGTGCGTGGCCCGCTGCCCACCGCCGACGGACGCCCACCGCTGTTGATGATCGGTCAGCCGATGGACGCCAGCGGCTTCGCCACGTTGGCGTCGCACTTCCCGGACCGGACCGTAGTCACCTATGACCCGCGCGGCCTCGGCCGCAGCGTCCGCAAGGACGGCCGGGTCGACGATGCGCCCACGGTCCAGGCGGACGACGTCCATGCCGTCATCGAGGCGCTTGGCGCCGGGCCGGTCGAGATGTTCGCGAGCAGTGGCGGCGCGGTGACCGCGCTCGCGCTCGTCGCCGCCTATCCCGACGACGTGACGACCCTGGTGGCCCACGAGCCGCCGCTGATCCCGGTGCTCCCCGATGCCGCGGCGGCCGAGCGCGCCCGCGCCGACGTTCGCGACGCGTACGAGGCCAAGGGGCCGGGCGCCGGCATGGCGGCCTTCATCGCGATGACGTCGTGGCGAGGCGAGTTCACCGACGAGTACTTCGCGCAAGCTGCGCCGGATCCCGCCCACTTCGGAATCCAGGCCGAGGACGACGGCTCCCGCGACGACCCGCTGCTGTCCGACCGGTCCTGGGCGATCAGCAGCTATCGCCCCGACGCCGACGCGCTCGCCGCGGCGCCGACGCGCATCGTGATCGCCGTCGGCGAGGAGTCGCTGGACACGTTCACCGGACGCACGGCGGTGGCCACCGCCGAGGTGCTCGGTCAGCAGGCGACCGTGTTCCCCTCACACCACGGCGGCTTCCTCGGCGGCGAATTCGGATACGCCGGCCAACCCGAAGCCTTCGCGCGCAAACTGCGCGAGGTGCTCGACGACGAATAACGCCGCCCGAGCGACGCTCTGATCGCCCTCTGCGGACCCGGCGTGCGCTCGCCGGGCCCCCACCCGCCAGGCACGGCCGATCTAGGCCGCCAGGCGTGGGAGATGATGTTCCCCAGGCTGGAATCGTTGCTCAGCGACTGACGCCATGACCCTTTCCGCGGGCCTCTTCGGACTGTACGCAACCGACAACCCCGGCTCCCCGTGCGCCGGCCCAGCCACCCGGCGCGCGGGCCAAGCCCCGCCTACAGTAGGGCCGGACCTGCAAGCCGCTAACGACCCTGGGAGGACTGAATACTATGGTGGCGTGGGACAACGTGACGCGTGCGGATGTGTTGCGCGCGATACAGGAATACGACCGGCTCGGCCCGGAGGCGTTCTTCTCTGAGCATGGTTTCGCCCCGACCACGACCTACGATCTGGTCTGGGACGAACGCCTCTACCCGCCGAAAGCAATCCTGGGCACCGCTTACGAGTTGGCCACCGGCGAGCGCCTTGCCTCCGCTGATTTCGAGGGCGGGAAGACCGGCGCCGTCGCTGTGCTTGGAAAGCTCGGATTCACCGTCCAGCCTCGACGATCAGATGGGAGTTGATGAGTTCGGCGGTTGAGCTTTCGTCCACTCAGCCGGCTGACGGTGCGCTCCCGCGTGAAGCTTCGGCGAGCCGTACGCGATGAGGGCTGGCAAGGCGTGAGGCGGCTGCGCGGCGCACCTGCGCCGAGCGGCTGGCTGGGGCGAATGCGCTCCAGGTGAACCAATGGCGGAATGCGCGTTGCAGCGTCCGCGGGCCGCTCATCGCCAGCTGGCCGGCTCGAATCGCGCCGCCCAGCTCGGCCTGTCCCAAGTAGACGCGGTAGAGCGTGGTGGTGTCGACGATGACCTCGAGGTCGACGTCGAAACCGGGATGCTGGAGGCAGACTGAGACCTCGGAGGGCTCGAGGACCATCCAGTAACGCCGCTTGGGGTCGCGAAAGTCGAACCGAACCACGGTTCGGTTGGGTGGGAGCCGCCGGCGATCGACGTGGCGAGCCATCCAGACGATCAACAGGTCGGGATCGAGTTCCTCGGGGCGCGGCTCGGTGAACGACCAGGTCGCGCCCCACTCGCCGATCGCCTGCACGACCGGTTGGAGGTCACGGCCGGCCGACGTGAGGCGATATTCGAGGGTGCGGCCTTTGGGGCCCGTCCGGCGCTCGATGACCTCGGCCCGCTCGAGCGCGCGCATGCGGTCGGTAAGGACCGAGCGCGAGATCCCTGGGAGGCCGCGTTGGAGCTCGTTGAAGCCGCTCGCGCCGCCCAGCATCTCGCGCACGATCAGAAGCGTCCAGCGGTCGCCGAGGACCTCGGTGGCCTTGGCGACCGGGCAGTACTGCGCGTAGCTGCGCATCGCGCCATCATGCTAGCCGCGGATCGGCCAAGAGGTCTGCTATTCGAACCGGTTGGTTCGAAAGTAGAACTAGTCAGCCCCGGGCCGGCAAGCCTACGTTGCACGTATGGATACCCGGACACAGGCACCGCTCCTGGAGACGACCGTGTTCGACGAGCTCGGCGGATCGTTTCGCGGAGAGCTGCTGGTGCCCACCAGCCCCGGCTACGACACTGCCCGCAGGATCTGGAACGGCGCGATTGACCGCCATCCGGCCTGCATCGCCCGCTGCACCGGTGTCGCCGACGTCGTCGCCGCGGTCCGCTTCGCCCGCGAGCGCGATCTGCTGGTTGGCGTGCGTTCCGGTGGCCACGGCGTCGGAGGCCACGCGCTCTGTGACGGCGGGCTCGTGATCGACCTCTCGCCGATGAAGGGAATCCGAGTCGATCCGGCGACGCGCACCGCGCGCGCTGAGGCCGGCGTGCTCTGGGGCGAGCTTGACCGCGAGACTCAGCACTTCGGGCTGGCGACGGTCGGCGGGATCGTCACCCATACGGGGATCGCGGGCCTGACGCTCGGCGGGGGGATTGGCTGGCTGATGCGAAAGCACGGCGCCACGGTCGACAACCTCCTCTCTGCGGACGTGGTGACTGCGCAGGGCGAGATCGTCACCGCGAGCGAGGAGGAAAACCCCGATCTCTTCTGGGCGATCCGCGGTGGCGGCGGCAACTTCGGCATCGTCACCTCGTTCGAGTACCGACTACACCCCGTCGGCCCGATCGTCCTCGCGGGACAAGTCTTCCATCCCCTAGAGGACGCGCCGGAGGTTCTGCGCTTCTACCGTGAGTTCACCGCCGCGGCCCCGGACGAGCTGACCACGATCTTCGAGCTGTCGGTGGCGCCGCCGCTCCCCTTCTTTCCGGAGGAGGTGCACGGCAAGCCGATCGTGTGGGTCGGCGCCTGTTACGTGGGATCTCCGGACGATGGCGCCAAGGTCGTCCGCCCGCTCAAGCAGTTCGGCCGCCCGATCGTCGACCTGCTCGAGCCGAAGCCCTACACGGCCTTGCAGTCGATGTTCGACCCCTTCGTGCCGCACGGCTGGCACCGCTACTGGAAGTCGGTCGAGCTGCCACCGCTTACCGATGATGCGATCGACACCCTCGTCGAGCACTCATCGGCGCCCACCTCGCCCAAGTCCTACACCATCGTCTTCCAGCTCGGCGGGGCGCTGGCCCGTGTGGGTGAGGACGAGACGGCCTTCAGCCAGCGCGATGCCGCGCACAACGTCAATATCAACGCGGTCTGGACCGAGGAGGATCCGGACGCAGAACGCCACATCGCCTGGGCGCGGGACTTCTTCGACGCGATGCAACCGCATGCCGGAGGGCGCGTGTACGTGAATTTCCTCGGCGAAGAGGGCGGCAACCGGGTGCGCCAGGCCTATGGCGCGCGAAACTACGAGCGGCTGGTCGAGCTCAAGCGCGCCTACGACCCGACCAACTTGTTCAGGCTCAACCAGAACATCCAGCCGGGCTGACGCCTCCGCCGGGAGCGACCGGCACCGAGCTCGGGTGGATCGGGTAAGTGGGTTTCGAGCAAACTCGGCCCTCCCACGTCCCGGCGGGCCAGTGAACCACTGCCGCGCGTCGTCCGAATATCGGCCGATGCCGCCCGCATACCGCTTCCTCGACCGCTGGGTCGTGCCCGGGCCGATCGAACGCGTCTACGACACGATCGGGGACGTACTCGGGTACGAGCGCTGGTGGACCGACTTCGTGATCCGCGCGACGGGCGATGAGGCGCCACCGGCGGCGGGAAAGCGGAACGAGGTGCTGGTGAAGGCGTACCTGCCTTACAAGGTCAACTTCGGCCTCGAGGTGATCGAGGCCGAGCGGCCGCGTCGCATTCTCTCGCGGCTCTCAAAGGACTTCGACGGCAGCGGCGAATGGACGCTGAGGGAGACGGCCGACGGGACGGTGGCGACGCTCGACTGGCGTCCGTCCGTCAACCACGCGCTGATCCGGTACCTCACGCCTGCCCTGCGCCCGCTCTTCCAGTCGAACCACAACTGGGCGATGCGCCGCGGCGAGCGCCAGATCCGCGACTATCTCAACGCGGCCTAGCCACAACGAAAGCGGCTCCATCGGCACGTATGGAGCGTCCATCGCCGCTCGCGTGGTCAGAGCAGCTCGGCAATGAGTGCGGCAGCCCGCGCGGCGCCGTCGCGCTCGACGGGCCGGTAGTCGACGGCTCGTCCGATCTCCTCGCTGATCGCCGCGGCGATCTCGGACGGGCCGTCCGACTCGAAATCCATGACGCGCCCGGCTCCATAGCGCTCGAGCCGCCGGCGGACGTGGAAGTTCTGCTCGAAGTGGTGACGCAGCGGGAAGTACAGGAATGGTCGCCGGTTCGCGGTCAGCTCCATGCCCGTCGTCAGCCCGCCCTGCACGACCGCGAGGTCGCACGCGGCGAGGTGGCGATAGAGGTCATGGACGTAGGCGTGGACTTCGAGGCCGTCGTGCTGCGGTAGGCCCTCGGGGTCGATGCGCGGGCCGGCGACGACGATCATCCGCAGGTCCGGGACGCGCTCCTTCGCCTCGGGGTACGCGGCGATGACGCGGCTCAAGAGGTGGGCTCCGACACCTGAGCCGCCGACGGTCACGATGCAGACCTGCTCGCGCGGCCCGTAGCCGAGCTCGTGCCGCAGCTTCTCCCGGTCGGCGACGGGCTCGAACCCCGTCACGTAGCCGGCGAAGTCGTAGTGCTGCTCGGTCCAGTCGCGGATCGCCGGGAGCTCCGCGCCGAAGGAATCCGGGACGATGTCCTCGGGATTCCCGACGAAGACGGCCCGATCGCGGATCCGCGGGAAGCGGGCGATGTGCTCGATCATCTCGGCGTTGTAGTCGGCGGTGAGGAAGGCCTCGTGCTCGCCGCCGTCCGGCATCGGCAACCAGCCGACGAAGTCCGTCAGCCAGACGTACGCCGCCGACTTCAGCTCCGGGTTCTCGTGCAGGAAGTAGTCGACCTCCCAGGCCTCGTCTCCGATCCAGAGGTCGTACGGCTCCTCGCGCACGACATCGAGGAAGAGCATGAAGTTGGCGACCAGGATCTCGTCCATCCGCCGGATCGCCTGGAAGCAGTGCAAGTCGTGCTCGGCCGATTCGCTCTCGATGTGAGCCGACTCGTTCGCAAGCTCGGCGCTCGCCGGGTGGATGCGCTCGCCCTCGGCCTCGAGGCTCTTCGTCACGGGATCCTGCGCGAGCCAGTCGATCTCGAGGTCGGGATGGAGCTTCCGGAGCTCCTGCGCGATCGCGAGGTCGCGGCGCGCGTGCCCGAGGCCGATCGGCGAGGAGATGTACAGCGCCCGCCGGCGCCGGCTCAGCGCCCGCGTCCACGTCTTCGCCTTCGGCTTCGGCGGGACGACCGAGTCCGCGAACTCGTGCAGCAGCCCGTTCACCTTCACCGGGTGACGCGCGTGCGGCATATGCCCGGCGCCCTCCAGCGTCACGAGCCTCGCGCCCGTCGCCTCCGCGAGCGCGGCACCCTGTGCGTGCGGGCGGACGCGATCGTCGTCGCCGTGAATGACGAGCGCGGGACAGCGCACGCGGACGCACGTGTCCCTGAAGCGTTCGAGACGGCACAACCCGATCGCACGACTCGTGTCCGCAAGCGTCTCGGGGTCCGTCTCGAGCCCCCACCCGACCGCATCCTCGATGTGCTTCGTCGAATGCGGCTCGGAGAAGCACTGAGCGAAGAAGAACTCGAGGAACTCGCGATAGCGTCGCGACCAGAAGTGGCTGTTGTACTTCGCCCAGCCCTCGTCGGTGTCGTATTCCTCGTCCAACGCGTAGACCTGCCGCTCGGGGTGCCCCGGCGCGAGGCCGACCGCGGGCGCGATGTAGACGATCCCGTCCACGCGCTCCGGGTGGTCGGCAGCGAGCAACGTCGCGAAGATCGCGCCGCATGAGAGGCCCACGAGCGTGGCCCCCTCTGTACCGGTCGCGTCCATGACCGCCAGCGCGTCGGCTGCGAACTCGTCCTCGAGGTACGCGGCGACACCGGCGGGGCGGTCCGAGCGGCCGTTGCCGCGTCCGTCGAACGTCACGACGCGGGCGTGTCGCGCCAGATACGGGATCTGCATCTTCCAGTGACGCGAGTGGACGATCGACCAGGTCGGTAGGAGGAAGACCGTCGGCTCACCCGAGCCGTAGACCTCGTAGTACTCCGAACGCCGTCACGCTCGACGTAGCCGGACTCGTCGGGGTAAAGCGCCCGCGTCTGCTCGCGAGCAGGTGCGCTCAGCTCGACAGCCACCGGTCGATCCAGTCGAGGAGCTCGCCGTGCCCGGTCTCGATGTCGCCGAGGCGCTCGACCATGATGCCGATATTGAACGTCATCACGAGTGAGACGAGCGCCTCGAGCGGCATTTGGATTTCGAGCTCGCGATGCGGCTCTGCGAACGCCTCGGTCAGCACTGCCCGCCACTCGGCGTTCACCCGTGCGAGCCGCGCGCGGAGGTCGGCGTTGTTCCAGGCGAGCGCTTGCAGCTCGAGCCAGACCTTCTCGTAGGTGACGTCCTCGCTCACCAGGTAGCGCATCGCCGTCCGCCACTTCTCCACGAAGGGCAGGTCGGCCGCGTACAGCTCCCGCTGGCGGTCGATCAGCCGTTCGGTAAACCGCTCGAGCGCCTGCACGAGCAGGTTCTCGTTCGAGCCGAAGTAGTAGTGGACGAGGCCGTGGTTGACGCCGGCCTCGTCGGCGAGCCGGCGGGTCGTGATGCCGGGGTAGCCCACGTCGACGAGCAGCCGCTCCGCGGCGTCGAGCAGCGCCTCTTCGGCCGCCAAGCGGCTGCTCGTCTTCGTCTCCATCAGCGTCGCCGGATCCGGGCCAGCAGCCGGCCGAGCTCTGTGCGACCGGCCATCGCGATCAACGTCGCCGTCGCCGCGCCGGCGGGCCCGAGCTGCAGGACGCTCTCCTCGACCGGGAGACCCATGATGTGCGCAAGCATCACTGGAAGATCTCCGTGGTGCAATCCCCGCCCTGGAGGCGCACCTCGTGGGTGCGGGCCGGCCCGTCGGGACGATCGTGGAAGTCGACGAAGAAGTCTTCGTCGATCTCCATGCCGCCGCTCGGGTCGCAGTCGATCCGCAGGAGCCATGAGCGCAGCTCCGGATAGAACTGGTTGTCCCAGGTCGAGTAGAGCGAGTTGGTGACGTACAGGCGACGCCCGTCGAGGGAGAGCTGGAGCATGTTCGGGCCGCCGTGGAGCTCACGCCGCGAGTCACCCGGCTTCCCGATCACGCCGCCCAGCCAGAGCTGACCCGTGAGCTTCGGACCGGCGGGATCGGAGACGTCGTACTGCCGCACGTCGCCGTGCAACCAGTTGGCTAGATAGAGGAAGCGGTCGTCCATCGAGAGGACGAGGTCGGTGATCAGGCCCGGCACCGGGAACGGCCAGCCCTCGAGCGGGACGCTCTCGACCGTGATCACCTGGTCGGCCTTGAAGCTTCCGTTGTCCCGGTGGAAGTGCCACATCGTGCTCGAGAGGGCGGCTCCGACGAAGCCCTCGTCGGCGTCGGGGTCGTGGAGCCAGCGTGCCTCGAGCGGGACGAGGCCGTTCTCGCCGAGATCGACGGTCTGCTCGAGCCGCCGCTCGGCGAGGTTCCAGAAGTGGAGCCGGCTTCCGTAGCGTCCCGCGGCGACGTCGTCGATGTCGAAGCCCGGCTCGTAAGCGTTCGGCTCGCCGAACTCGCTCGAGACGAGTGCGTTCTTGCGCGGCTGGTACCAGAAGTCGTAGTTGAAGGGAGGCGTCGCGCCGCCGTTTTCCCAGCGGCCTTTCAGCTCGAATGTCTTCGCGTCGAGCACCGCGAAGCCGCCGGCGCCGTTCCCGTCGACATCGCCGAGCATCGAGATGACGACGTTGTCGCCGGGCATGCAGTGAACCGTGTGGGGCCGCGTGTAGCCGGTCTCGCGTGCGACCTCCTCCGGCTCGATCACCTTCTCGATCGTCGGTCGACGCGGGTCGTCGGCCACGTTGACGATGTGAATGCGCGAGGAGCGGAAGCCGGGCACGATCAGGTGCGAGCGGTCAGGTCCGTGGCAGGCGGACGAGCAGCGGTTCCAGCCGAAGTGGTGGAGCTCGTCACCCGGGTTCGGCATGGGCAGCTCGTGCACGATTCGGCCCTCTCGAGCGTCGACGACCGCCAGGAAGTCGGGCGCATCGACGCCGGTGCCTTCGTGCAGACAGGTCAGATACAGGAGCTCCTCGCGCGGGGCCTGCATCGCCTCCTGCGGAGAGCTGTGAAACGAGGCAGCAGTTCGGGGGGACACCAGGTGACCTCCTCTGTAGTTATACAAGTGACTTAGTCATTTGACTAAATCGCGGCAGATTTGTCAAGAGCCGATGGTTCCGACCGACTGGTCGGCCGCTGGACCATGGAAGCGCAGGCCTGCAGATCGACTCCGTGGAGCTGATCGGCTACGACCCCGAGACCGACACGTTTCCGTCCACGGTGTACTCCAATTTCTCGCCCGAGCCGTTGCCCTACAAGTGGGAGGTCCAGGGCGACAGCGTGACCATCACGGTCTCGCACGGGCCGCTGGACTCAACCTTCACCGGCTCGTGGCGCGAGGACGGCACCTTCTCAGGCGGTTGGCGACCCAACCCCGGCGCCGACGAGACGGTGAACGTCCCCTACGACATCGGCGGGCACCGTCTCGAGGGGGTCAGCAGCTCTGGATAGCGTCTACTCGGTGAAAGTCGCCGCCGAGGCCGCGCGCCGCTTCCTCGTGGCACGCCAACTCCTTGCCCCCGCGCGCTCCCTCGAAGGCGGGCCCGATGCGGTGCGCGAGTTCTTCCGCCGGTTCGGGTCGATCCAGTTCGACCCGATCGCCGTGGCCGGCCGGAGCCATGACCTCGTGCTCCACGCGCGCGTCGCCGGCTACGACCCGGCCTGGTGCGACCTCCTCTACGAGCGGCGCGAGGTGTTCGAGGCGTACAACAAAGGGCTCTCCTTCGTGCTCACGAGTGAGTACCCCTGGTTTCGGGCGACACCGTTTTGGAAGGAGCGGCGCGTCCTCGCCGAGAACGCCGAGGTGGGCGAGCAGGTGCTCGAGCGGATCCGCGCCGACGGCCCACTCTCGTCGCTCGACTTCGAGCGCGAGCGTGGAGCGACGACCGACTGGTTCGGGATCCCGACCAACGTCGTTCGCGCCGTGCTCGAGGCATACGCCGTCACGGGCGTGCTCGGCCTGGCGCGACGCGACGGCAACCGCCGCTACTACGACCTCCTCGAGCGGCTGCTCCCGCGCGAGGTGCTCGAGCGCAAGGTCCCGCTGAGTGAGCAGTTCCGGCACAAGCTCCTGTCGCGGTATCGGGCGCACGGCCTCCTGGCCGCCAGCGGCGGCGGGGACATCTTCAACGGCCTCGGCCCCGCGAAGCCGGACCCGGACCTGCCGGGGCATCCGGGGAGGACCGCACTGCGCGAGGTGCTGATCGAGGACGGAGAGCTGGTGCCGGTCGAGGTCGAGGGCGTGCGCGGCAAGCGTTTCGTCCTGCGCGACGAGGCCGAGCGGCTGGCGGCGCCGCCGGAGCCGCCGGCGTCCGTCGCATTCCTCTCGCCGTTCGACCCGTTGGTGTGGGACCGCGGCCTCCTCGGGTCCCTGTTCGAATTCGACTACGTGTGGGACCTGTTCTTCCCGCCGGCCAAGCGTCGCTTCGGCTGGTACGTGCTGCCGATCCTCTTCCGTGACCGCTTCGTCGGCCGCATCGAGCCGCGGATCGACCGCGACAGGCGGCGAGTGCAAGTGCTCGGCCTCTGGTGGGAGGACGGGTTCGCGCTGCGGCGCGCCGTCGGCTTCGTCGACGCGATGCGGGCAGCGCTTCGCGCCTACCTCCGCTTCGCCGACGCCAGCCGCCTCGAGTGGGCGCCGCACCTCGGAAAGGAGAGGCGGCTCTTCCTTACTCGCCCGTAGAAGGCGCGAGGGACAACGTCGCAGCAGCAGGCCAGCGCCGACCCGCACGTCCGGGTCTGGCGCTGGCAGTTGCTCTGAAACCGGCCGGACTAGGCCGTCGACATGCCCCGACAGGAGCTCGGACAGCTCGACCCGGGGAAGCGTCCACTCTTCGCTCGCCCACCTCGAGCACCGTCTTGCCCCTGACGGTGCGAGCATGGGCCGCGAGCCAGTCCTCGCCGACGGCGGTAGCCGACCTCACGGTGTCGGCTCCGACGCTCTCGATCTCGATGTCGTCGCCGGCGCCGCCGTCGAGGACGTCGATGCCCGGCCCGCCGATGAGGACATCGTCATCCGGGCCGCCCAGCAGCACGTCGTCTCCGTCGCTGCCGATGAGGACGTCGTCCCCGTCGCCGCCGTCGGCCGTGAGCTGGATCGCCCCGGCCGACAGGCCCGAGGCCTCCACCACGTCGTCACCGCCCAGCGCGTTGATCGTCAGCCGGTCGTTGGCGGCCTCCGAGCCGGCGATGCTCACATTCGCGGCCAATCCGACCGCGGACACGCCCGAGGCATCATCGAAGACGACGCTCACGTCGTCGTCGTTGGTGGCCTGGACGATCACGTTGTCGGGCTGACCGTCGCCCGCGCCGCCGGCCGCGGCCAGGTCGGTGTTGATCTCGACGAGGTCGGTTCCGGACAGGTCGTTGACGATCGCCGTGTCCGTGCCCCCGAGCGCGTTGAGGTCGATGACCTCGACGTCGTCGAGGTCCATGACGATGTTGGCGAGGTTGCGGGTGAAGAGCACGCGCTGACCGTTGGCGGAGGCCTCGAAGCTCTCGTTGCCGCCGGAGCCGTTGAACAGCATCGAGTCGGTGCCGTCCTGGCCCTCGACCGTGTCATTGCCGTCACCCGGATCCCACTGGAAGACGTCGTCATTGGCACCCAGGAAGGCGACGTCGTTGCCCTGCTGGCCGTCGACGAAGTCGTTGCCGTCACTGCCGAGCAGCAGATCGATCCCGTTGCCGCCAAGGATCGTGTCGCCGCCGGCCCCACCGTCGACGGTGATCTGGATCAGCACGGCCAGGTTCCCGCTCGCGGAGAAGCGGTCGTCGCCGCCGTTGGCGTTGAGGACCAAGTTCTCGGAACTGCCGATGTCGATCGCGAACGGCGCCGGGTCGAGGCGGTCGAACCGGACACGCAGGCCGTTGGCGGTCGTGGCGAACACCTCCGCACCCCCGCCGCCGTTGACCTCGACCGTGTCGGTGCCGCCGCCGCCTTCGTTCAAGTCGGTGTCGTCGCCGGGGTTCCACACCATCCGGTCATCGTCGCTCTGGCCGAAGACCTGGTCATCGGCATCACCCCCGGTCAACGTGTCGTTCTCAGAGCCGCCGAATAGGAAGTCAAAGCCTCCGCGGCCGAGGAGCGTGTCGTTGCCGGCCTGTCCGAACAGCTGGTCGCCGCCCGCGCCGCCGGTCAGGGTGTCGTTGTCGCCGCCCGCGAACATGTTCGCCCTGGGCAGCGCGCCGTTGGCCTCATCGAGGCTGATCGTGTCGCTGCCGGCCAGGCCGAAGACCTGGATGAGGCTGGTGTTGGCCACGGTGGGCGTACCGCCGACCACGACGACCGCCCCGCCGTTGACCAGGATCCTGCCGGCCGCGTCACGGCTGATCGTGATCGAGTTGTCGAGGGAATCACCATGCATGGTGAGCATCCCCGCCTGAGCGTTGAACGAAGCGGTCACTGCCGCACTCGCAGGCTGGCTCGCGGCGCCGAACACGGCGACAGCGAGCACGACGCCGACGAGCAGGCGCCTCGCCGCGCCCCGCCGGCCCTTGTTCCGTCTCGTCTTCATCATCTCTCCTCCATCTGAGTGTCTGAGCCGATGCTGGCCCGGAGAGACATGCGGACGCTTCGGGGATGCCCCTAAAGTCGACTCCTAGTGAGGGAACCCGGAGCCCTGGGTCGCGACTTCCGGCGGGCAGCGAGCCGCAGGCCGCGGGGAGTCAGGCGCTAGGCGCCTGGGTCGGGGGTGGAGCCGCGCGAGGGCCCCGGTCAGGTGCCGACGTAGGCCGCGAGATGCTCGCCGGTGACGGTGGAGCGGGCGGCGACGAGGTCGGCGGGTGTGCCCTCGAAGACGATCCGGCCACCCTCGTGGCCGGCGCCGGGGCCGAGCTCGATGATCCAGTCGGCGTGCGCCATGACCGCCTGGTGGTGCGAGATGACGATGACCGACTTGCCGGAGTCGACGATCCGGTCGAGCAGGCCGAGCAGCTGCTCGATGTCGGCGAGATCGTCTCCCGACCGAGGGCCCGGCCCGGGCGGGGCCTAGGGCGAGCTCGTCCTCAGCGCACCGCTTTCTTCACGAGCGCGCCGATCTTCGCCTCTTCCTTGGCGGTCAGCTCCTTCAGGGCGAAGGAAGTCGGCCACATCGCGCCGTTGTCGAGGTTCGCCTCGTCGCTGAAGCCGAACGTCGCGTACCTCGACTTGAACTTGTCCGCGCTCTGGAAGAAGCAGACGACCTTGCCGTCCTTGGCATATGCGGGCATCCCGTACCAGGTTTTGGGCGAAAGATCTGGCGCGCTGGCTTTGACGATCGCATGGAGCCGCTTGCCCATGGTGCGATCAGGTTCCGGCATCTCAGCGACCTTCGCGAGCAGGGCGCTCTCCCCGTCCGCCTTGCGCGCTTCCGCCTTCAGCTCTTGGGCGCGCTCCTTCATCGCGGCTCGTTCGTCATCCGTGAATCCCGTGGACTTCTTGCCGGCCGCGGTGGTGCTCTTGGTGGACCTCTGCGTGGCCTTCTTTGCGCTCATCGTTCCCTCCTGTGCAGTCTCTCCCATGTTCTACCCCGCCCGACCCACCGGTCCCGGAGCAGCTGGGTCGAAGAGCCGGCGATGGTCACTCCTAAGGTCATGGTGGCGATGCCCCTGGTTCAAGAATCTTATTTGGCGCCAGACGGCGGCCATAACCACCCGTGAAGAGTCAGCGGAGCAGTGTTCGCGCCAGCTCCGCCAGCGTCTCGCCTGTCTGGCGCAGCGATAGCCCATAGCTCTGGCGCAACCATAGGAAGGACTCGAGGCTCGTGAGCATGTGCAGCGTCGCCGTTGCTCGCGTCTGGCTGAGGCCGGGCCGCAGCCGGCCCGCCTTGGCCAGGCGCCGCGTCAGGCCCTGAAGGTCGGCACGCTGTTCGTCCCGCTGCTGGTCGACTAGCGCGGCCGCGTCTGGCTCCAAGACAGCGACCGCCTGCAGCTGCTCAACGACGAACCCGCAGGCCTCCCAGATCGCGCACCCGGCCTCCACCACGGCGTCGAGCGCGGCACCCGGGTCCTCGAGCGCGAGTGCCTCCTGAATCGCCGCCATTTCAGGCCCTTCCATGCCGCGGGTGAAGAGCGCCTCCAGCACGCCGAGCTTCGAGCCGAAGCGGTTGAAGACCGTCGCGCGCGAAACCCCAGCGGCCACGGCCAACTCGTCCATCGTCGCGGCGTGGAAGGCGTCCTCCTTGATCAGGCGCTCGGCCGCCTCGAGCACGCGGTCGACGGTCTCAGCGCTCTCGCGCCGCCGCGCTGCCGTGTATGGCCTCATCGTCGTGCGCAGAGCTTAGCCGCTGGACGCTCCATGATCAACGTCCAGTCTAGATGTCGGGTCTAAATCGCCGAGCCTTTTTGGGGCCCCCCAGGACTTGACGTGCGTTAGATCAGTTGTCTATACTCTCCGTCTAGATCATGCGTCTACCACCAAAGGAGCGACGATGGCATACGCAGGACAGACATTGGAGAACCCCGCCAGCGGCGAACGGATCACGTTCCGCCGGACCGCGGCGGACACGGACGGCGAGCTCGTCGCGATCGACCTCGAGCTCCCGCCGGGCGCGCGCGTCCCGGGCGGTCTGCACATTCACCCGAAACAGGAGGAGCGCTTCGAGGTCGTCGCAGGAACGATGCGGTTCAGGATGCGGCGGAAGCGGGTCGTCGCCGGCCCTGGCGAGGTGGTCGTCGTCGCGCCCGGCGTGCCGCACGACTTCGCGAACGTCGGGGACGAGCCTGCTCTCGTCCGGGTCGACATCCGGCCCGCGCTCAAGATGGAGCGGCTGTTCGAGACGGCGGTCGCGCTCGCCGAGCAGGGACGCACGATGATGAACGGCATCCCGAAGCCGCTCGACCTCGCCCTGTTCACGCGCGAGTTCGAGGACGAGGTGCAGGCGGCGTTCCCACCGCTCTGGGTGCAGCGTCTCGCACTCGCACCGCTGGCCCGGCTCGCCAGGCGCCGCGGCCATGGCGCCCGGTACGCGCCGGAGTCGGCTGCGGCGCCCGGCCGGTAGAGGTCGAGCCTGCGCCAAGAGAAGCCCCGCTGAGGCGGGGTTTCTCCGTGGTCCTCGTGGCTCTCCTGTGACCTGGTGGCCGGGATCGAGCCGGTGACCTCCGGGCTTGCAGCCGGGCCTAGTTCGTAACGGGACGTTCCGCCGCGTCGGCCCGTCGCCGCTCGGGTAGCGCATCGGATTCAGGCCCGCGTGAAGAAGAGTCCGATCCCGCTTACGAAGATCTCGGCTCCGTAGAGTGCACCCATCGCAAGCGTCGCCCCCTCGAAGGCGATGAACGCGTAGACCCCGAGCGCGATCCCCCCGAGGATGAATAACCACGTGAGGAGGGCATCGTTCACGAGGGGCAGCCGTCTTAGCGTTCCGAGCAGTTTCGATGGCAGGATCGAGAAGACGACTCCGACCGGAACCGCGGCGACGATGGCAAGCACAAGGCCCCACCACTCGCCGCCCCACCACTCGTTGAAGACGTACGTCCAGACTGCGACCGAAGCGAGACCGAAGAGCAACGCGAGACGGTGGAAGCGGGACTCGAACACGGAGCGAATCCTTTGCGGGCGCGCGGGTCGACGTCAAGCGCCCGGTGTGGCGACCGGCGCGCCCGGCTTCGGTCGCACCGAAATGTCGCCAGCTCGTCCGCCGCCGAATGTTCGTTGGGTGCGGCGCCCCGAAGGTACGTCTCCGTTCTCAGGTGCGTCGCAGATCGGGGTGTCAGAGCGCGCTATCGTCGCCGTCGTGCCGAACGGCAACTCCGTAGTCGAGTGGCTGTTGGCCCAAAGTCCGTCAGGAGCTGGGCCTCAAGCACGCAGGTATCGATGAAGCTCTCCCGACGGGCGGCGCGCTTCAACAAGCGGGTCACCAACCGCATCCAGGGTCTGTATGCCTGGCTCCTGCCGCCCTGGGCAGTCATCCTCCACCGCGGTAGACGCTCGGGCCGCCACTATCGAACGCCCCTCTTTGCATTCAGACGGGACCGGACTCTCGTCATCGCGCTGCTCTACGGACAGGAGTCGGATTGGCTTCGCAATCTGCGGGCCGGCGGTGGGCAAGTGATCCGTGCGGGACGCACCTTCACCGTTCGGCCGCCCGAGGTCATCGACACGAGCGGGGCCGGCCTTCTCCTCGCGCGACTGTCGCCGCCCGAACGCGCGTACTGCCGGCTGGCCGAGAAGCTGGCGATTCTCGAGCTCGTCGAGCAGCTGCCCGGCTTCGGCCCCCGCCGCGTCAGCGGACCCGGGTGACGCGCTCGAGTACCCGGACTGGGAACGGCATGGGTGGAGCGCGCCAGACGTGTCGCTTCTCATAGGGCCACGCGTAGATCGGGCTGCCGTCGCGAACCAGCTCGAGCAAGCGTGGTTCGCCGAGTTCTTCGGCAGACCACTTGTACAGGCGTTGCAGCCGCGGCACGATCACCGCGTAGTCGAGCAACCGACCGAGACGCTGCTCGTCGGCGACGTACCACTCGACGTCGCGGGCGAGCGGGTAGTGGTTCGGGATCACGCGGCGGAGCGAGAGAAACGCGCCAGCCAGCCCGAGCCGGGGATCGCCGAGCACGCGGCTGAATGGAGCGACCCGTCCCAGCGCCAGGCGCGGCGCCGCGACGAGTGCGTGCGCGTAGAGGACGCGCGCCAGCGCGACGTTCATGAAGAAACGCTCTGGGGCAATCTCTGCGGGGGCAAGTCGTTCGTGTTCCAAGTAGCCGGCCACGATGCTGGAGTTGTGAGCCCGGTACCAATGAGACGGTCTCGGGGTGGCGACGAACTCCAGCCACAGCCGCACGGCGTGCGACGACGGCAGTCCGGGAAGACCGCCGACCAGCGCGACCGCTTCGCATCCGTCTCGCAGCAGGCGCTCGTTGACCGCCCGCCACCAGAGGCTGCCGGGGGACGATGCTTCGAGCGGGTTGAGCAGACCGCGCTGAGCCTGCCAGCGCATGAACGACAGCGCCGCCCGTCGGAACGGCACGTGTCGGGGCGCGCGTCCGGTCGGCCCGTGGTAGGTCCGGGCGAGCAGCGCGAGACGCGCCGCCGGATCGTCGCGCGTCGCCCCGACCTGCGCCTCAGCCCAGGCGAGCGCGTCTCGGTGTTCGCTCATCGCCAACTCGAGAACGGCTCCTCAGGCATGAGTGGATCATCCGCGCACGCGGAAGTATCGGTCGAGCTCGTCGCGTATTCCCGGCCGAGCGGCTCCGCCTACTCGGCCTGACGATCGTCGACTGAAGGAAGAGGCAAGCGCGAAGCGCATCCCAGACTGTTGACTCGGTGAGCGCTCGCAAGGTACTATGTAGTGCATGGAACCTGCCGAGACACGCAAGTCGGTCTCCCAGTTGCGTCGCGGCACGGTCGAGTACTGCGTGCTCGCGCTTCTGCGCGGCGGCGCGCGTTACGGCTTCGAGCTCGTCCGTGAGCTCTCGGACGTGGACGGCCTCGTGACGAGCGAGGGAACGATCTACCCGCTGCTCACGCGGTTGCGCAAGGAGCAGCTCGTGACGACGTTCTGGCGCGAGTCCGAGTCGGGCCCGCCACGCCGCTACTACGAGCTCACTGAGGCGGGTAGGGAGGCGCTCGACGACTTCGCGAAGGAATGGGCCCGGTTCCGAGACTCGGTCGATGCGATCTTGAGCAAGGAGGAAGGATGACCACCATGCAGACGGACCGGCTCGTCGACGACTATCTGAGTCGTCTCGAGGAGGCAGCAGCGCACCTGCAGCGGTCTCGACGCGCAGAGCTGATCGCGGAGATCCGCGAGCACATCGAAGCGGCGCTGCGCGAGGAGGAGGCTGCCGGTGAGGTTGCGGTCCGCAACGTGCTCGAACGGCTCGGGCCACCCGAGGAGATCGTCGAAGCAGCGGAGCCCGCGCCGGAGGCCGAGCAGCGACCCACGGGCAAGCTCGAGGTGGCCGCGATGGTGACGCTCGTCGTCCCGTTCATCGGCTGGCTCTTCGGCATCGCGATGGTTCTGATCTCCAAGGCGTGGACGAACCGCGAGAAGACCATCGGAACGGCGCTCGCACTGCTGGCGGTGGTTCCGTTTCTCACGCTCGCGATCGTCGACAGCTACTCGGAGAGCCCGTCCAGCACGTTCGAGACGTTGTTCTTCGTGTTGTGGGTGATCGGCGGTTTGCCGAGCGCCCTCTACCTGGGCTTGCGGCTACGGCGAGCTGAGTAAGCGTCGCGCGACCCCTCGATCAGGGCAGCTTGCTTTGGGCGCGCTTGCACGACCGACAACGTGCACCGGGTATGGCGCCGTTATGGAGCTTTCAGATCTTGAAGCTGCGATGTCGGAGGTCCCGCGGCGGGGATCGAGTTGCTGTCGAGAGGGCCAACGAGCCGCCAGGTCTCGACCGCGCCCTTGCCCTTCACGTCGACGAGCCCCAACGGCTCGGCCACGAAGTCGTCGCGTAGGAGCTCCCACGTCGAGCGAGTGATCTGGATGGCGTCGGGGGTCCCGTGGGACTCCATCCTGCTCGCCATGTTCACCGTGTCGCCCCAGAGGTCGTAGAGGAAACGGCGGCGTCCGATCACACCGGCCACGACCGGCCCCGAGCTGATGCCGATGCGGAGGCGCAGGTCGTGCTCGGTGCCTTCGGGAAGACAGTTCTTCGCGCACTCGCGCATTTCGAGCGCGAGCCCCGCCAGCGCCTGTGCGTGATCCGGCCGCTGACTGGGGACGCCCGCCGCGACCATGTAGCAGTCGCCGATCGTCTTGATCTTCTCGACGTCGTGGCGGTCGACGAGCTCGTCGAAGCTGGTGAAGAGCCGATCGAGGAGCTCGACCACCTCGCGCGCGTCCAGTCGGCTCGAGAGCGGGGTGAAGTCGACGACGTCCGCGAACAGGATGCTCGCGTCGTCGAACTGGTCGGCGATCGAGTTGGGCTCCGACTGGAGGCGCTCCGCGATCTCGGCCGGGAGGACGTTGAGAAGAAGCGCCTCGACGCGCTGCTGCGCGGTGTCCCGTCCTCGCGCGAACGTCACGAGCAACAGCATCGCGACGAGCGAAACGACGACGATGTTGAGGACGTGGAGGGTCAGGACGAAGCCGTTCGGCAGGTCGGCGCCGTTCGGTCGAACGACTTCGGCGAGAGCGAGCGCGAGCAAGACGGCGGCGACGAAGGCTGCAAACCACGGCCAGGCGCGGTCGGGGCGGTCGAAGGCGACTGCCCCGAGCGGCGCGAGCAGCGACCACAGGAGCACCGAGCTCGACTCGTCGAGACCGCCGATGAGGACGGTCCCCAACGCGGGCGCGACGAGAATCAGCAGCAGCTGCGCCGTGCGCAGGAACGCGAAGCTTCGGGTTCGCGCGAAGACCGCGAGGCTGATCACCGATCCGGTGACGTACGCCCACGGCACAAGCGCGACCTCGCGCTCGCCGACGACCCAGTAGAGGCAGCCCCATATGAAGCCGGCCGGGAGGATGATGAGCGCCACCCCGACGAGGAGGCGCTTGCGGAAGCGCTCGTCGGCCGTGTCGCGTGGATCCGCGCCGATGGAGACGGCCCGATCGCGGAGCGACGCGATCATGACCGGCGAGCGTAGACGACGCGCTTTTTGAGGTCTCGCGGCAGAGTCCCGGGCTTCGCGCGGCGTGGGGAGGAGACGATCTTCACTTGGCCGGTCGGTTGAGGCACTCAGAGCCGCGAACCGACCCGATCGCCGTCAGTCCGGGTACTCGTCCTTCCGCCAAGCCCGGGGCTCGGCGGGTTGGGCTTTCGGCGTTCGCTCGAGCAGGAAGCTGTAGTACGGCGCGACGAACGGGTCAGGCGCCAGGACCGTGTAGGTGTGGTAGACGGTTCCGTTCTCGCGCGCGAAGGCGATCCAGCTCGGAGCCTCGCGCAGCCCGTCCTTGGGCTCGGCCCCGATCTGGCCTGACCACTCCTGGAGCCACTCGCTCGGGTTGTCGATCATCTCCTTGACCTCGGGAATCTGCTGCGCCTGCTCCTCGGTCAGCACGAGGCCGAAGTCGGAGGCGAAGTCGGTGTTGTAGGTGGAGACGTACGGAAACTCCCAACCCATCCGCCGCTTGTAGGCGCTCAGCCGCTCGATCGGCGCCCGCGAGAAGCAGAGCAGCGTCACGTCGCGGTGGTTCAAATGGACGAGCGAGCCGTCGAGCCCGTCGCCCAAGTTGGTGCAGCCGGGACAGGCGCCGATCGTGTAATCGGGGCCAAACATGATGTTGTAGGCGAGCAGCTGTGAGCGCCCGTCGAAGAGCTCGGCGAGGGTCTTCTTGCCGTCCTCGGTGTCGAACTCGTACTCCTTCTCGACCGGCACCCAGGGGAGGTCGAGACGCTTGCTCTTGATTTCCTCGTTTTGCTCCGCCTGCTTGGCCTCGAGCTTGGCGAGCTCGTCCCTGGCCGCCTGCCATTCCTCGCGGGTTCCAATCGTGTGTTCGGGCATCTCAACTCCCTCCAGTCGACTCGAGCGCTCCCGCGCGAGCCGAATCCATTGTCGGATCGGACGCTACCGGGTCACGAAATGAGACCCGCGGCGACCCAAAAACTCATCGCAACTGTCCTCGGGCCGCAGAGGGCGCTCGTCACTCGTAGCGGAGCGCGTCGGCGGTGCGGATTCGAGTGGCGAGCCGGGCCGGGAGGCTGGTCGCGGCGACGACGACGATCACGGTCCCAACCGGAATCAGGGCGAGCGACCACCACGGTGCGACGACGGCGCCCTCGGTCGAGCCGCTGGCGAGCCCGTACAGGGCGAGGTAGAGCCCGATGCCGAGGGGGATGGCGAAGAGCGAAGCGACCACCGCGAGAGCGGCGTGGGCGCTGACGAGCGTGGAGGTGATCTGCCTGGGCGTGAGGCCGATCGCCTTGAGCACGCCGTAGTCGCGGATGCGCTCGCGCACCGAGAGCAGGGCGACCGCGACGAGCGTGGTGGCGGTGATCAGCAGCAACGTGGCGTCGAGCGTGTAGATGAGGAGCGGCAGCTCATCCGGGACGTCACTGGTCTTGCCGGCAGGTTGCGCATCGAGCGAGGCGTCGACCGAGAGCGCGATGACCACCACGGCACCGGACAATGCGATCGCGGCCGCGAGGAGAAGCGCCCTCCGTCCTCGTGCAAGCAGGTCTTTGAGTCCGAGCCCGATTGTCAAGGGCATGACGGATAGCGCCGCGGCGCGCGCAAGGCGTGAATTCGGTGGGGACGAACTGCCCGCACGGATCGCCTCGAGGACGGTGAAGCGGGTGCTGCGGCGGGTGGACGTCAAGGCTCCGGCTACGAGCACGGGAAGGACGAAACAGCTCGCAACAAGGATGTGCCAGGGATTCGCCGCGATCGTTGGTGAGCCGAGCAACGTTTCAGCGCTAGGGGCGGCAAGCCGGGGTGCAAGGATCGTCCCGAGCGCGAAGCCGAGGGCCGCCGCGACGAGGCCAAGCGCGGCGGACTCGAGGGCGAAGACGGTTCCGACCTGGCGCGGCGTGAAGCCGGCGGCCTTCAACAACCCGATTTCCCGGTATTGAGCGCCGGCGCGGGCACCGACGAGGATGCCGACGACGACGAAGGCGACGATCAGGAGCAGGATGGTGAACGTCGTCACGATGACTTGCGTGGTCCGTGCATCGTCGAGCGCGCTGTCGCGTTGGACTTGCCAGGTCTCGAAGTAGAGAGGGCCGGACTGCAATGTCGTTGCCGGAAGGGTTGCTGCCGCCCGCTGGGTGAACGGCGCAGCCGCGGCAGGATTCGCCAGTCGAAGCGCCTCCATCCAGCCCCAGCGGGTGCGATCCGGTTCGATCCGCTCGAGCGTGGCGCGGCTGACCCAGGCCAGGCCGGGATTGCGGCGGGGGTAGCGCGGCTGGCTGGGTACAACCGCTGTCCCGAGAACCGGCAGGTCGACCGTGCCGCGTCGGTCGACCGAGCCGCGCCAGCTCGTGAGCTTCGCAGTGGCGCCGACGTCGATGCCGACCGCACCTGCGAAGCTGCGTTCGAGGAGGATGCCGCCCTCGCGCAGCTGCGATCCGGCGGTCAGCACGGGCATGTTCACGGTTGGGCTGCCACTCAGGCCGGCAAGCTGCACCCGATCGCTACTTCCACGCGGCCCCACGGTCGCTGTCACGACGGGAAACGGCTCGCTGCGCTCGGTCACGCCGGGGAGCATTGCGATCGCGCGCGCGTCGGCCTGCGAGGGGACGACGGCCAGCACGTGTGCCCCGTTGGCCGCATCGAACGTCCGCTGCCAGGGATCGATCCCGCTCGAGCGCACCTCCAGTGCGAGCACGATCGTCGCGGCCGCTGCGCCCGCGATCGCGATCGTGAGCGCGCTCGCGAGCAGCCGTGAGCGGATGCCCGCGAACGCGAGTCTGAACAGCAGCCTCGTCATCGGGTCTCCAGCTCGAGCAGAGGAGCGACCTGGCGGGCGTCCCGCAGCTCGGTCTCGTCCACAACCAGCCCGTCGCGGAGCCTGATCACCCGGTCCGCCGCGGACGCGACGCTCGCGTCGTGCGTGACGAGCAGGAGCGTCTGTCCGCGTCCCCGAGCCTCGCGGAAGAGCCCGAGCACGTCGCGAGCCGACGCCGAGTCGAGATTGCCGGTCGGCTCGTCGGCGAGGACGACGTCAGGCCTGTTTGCCAGCGCGCGCGCCAGCGCGACGCGCTGCTGCTCCCCGCCGGACAGCTCGGCCGGAGCGGCTCCCTCCTTCTCAGCAATGCCCAGATCGCTCAGAAGCTCGTTCGCGGAGCGTCGAGCCGCTCTGCGCCGCCGGCCGACGAGGAGCAGTGGCAACTCGACGTTCTCGACCGCAGACAACGTCGGCACCAGGTTGAAGAACTGGAACACGAAGCCGACCTTGCGCCGACGCAAACGTGCGAGATCGGTCTCGCTCAACCCGTCGATCCGCACGCCATCGAGCCTGACCTCACCCGCCGTCGGTCGATCGAGCCCGGCGAGCAGATTGAGCAAGGTCGACTTCCCGCATCCGCTCGGCCCCATGACGGCGACGAACTCGCCGCGCTCGATCGAGATGTCGACGCCGCGGAGACCCAGCACCTTCGCGCCGCCGGTTTCGTACGTCTTCGCGAGATTCCTCGCCTCGAGTACCGGTGTCATCAGACTTCCTCCTCCTTCAGCGCGAGCCGCTCCTCGATCAGCTCGAGCCACTCCAGATCGGCCTTCAGATGCAGGATCGCCCCCTCAACCAGAAGCTCGCCCGCGGGCCCTTTTCCGTTCGCTTCAAGCAGCGCGTTCAGGTCGCGCAGCGACTGCAGGTACTCGCGTCGCTGCTCCTCGAGCAGCTGCCTCGGATCAGCCAGGTCACTCGACGCGAGGACCACGAACTTCATGAAGAACTCGTCCTTGAGCCGCCTGCCCGAGACGGGCAGCTCGATCCAGGCAGTGAGCGCCGCCCGTCCTGCGTCCGTCAGCTCGTACACGCGCTTCCCGCGGCTGTCCCCGGGCACCGCCTGTCCGACGACGAGGCCATCCCGCTCGAGCCGCCCAAGCGTCGTATAGATCTGGCCGGCGTTCAGCGCCGGCAACAGATCGCCGAACTCATGCTCCAACGATTGCTTCAGCTCATAACCGTGAGCGCGCTCTCCGTTCAGGAGCGCGAGAAATAGCTCCCTCATAGATAACGAGCATATATTCTCGTTATCTATCCGTCAAGCGTGCTCGGCCGGCTGCGGCTCGACCTGTTCGCGTCCGATCGTGCTGTCGATGAACTCGATCATCATCGGCCAGAAGCGGTCGGGAGCGTCCAGCCACGTGAAGTGGCCCGCTCCGTCGACCACCTCGAGCTGCGCGAGGCCTTCGGGCAAGGCGTCGACGATCTCGGCGGCGGCGCCGATCGGCGTGACGGGGTCGAGCTCGCCGACCGAGACGAGCGAAGGCGCGGACATCGTCTGCGCAGGTTTCGAAGCTCCACGCAGTCGCGTCGCCCCAGTCCGACCGCCCGTGCCCACGCAGATCGAGGTAGACAACTTGGGCATGCTGCCCAAGCCGGGCGAAGTCAGGCTTGAAGTACGAGTGGTCGTAGACCCCGGGGCCGCCGTGAACCAGCACCACGGTCGGCCGCTGCCGCATCTCGCTCCCGCCGGGCACGAGTGCCGGCCCGTCTAGGTCGAACCACAATCGCGTCCCATTGGCGGAGACATGCATCGGGTGGATTCCTTGAGAGAAGGAACAGTGCCTGGTCGCGATCATAAGAATGGCCCGAGGTCCGCCCACACGACTGCGAGCGTGTGGACAGATGCCTGACGTTCATCCGGTTGCCGGCAGGAGCAGAGAGAGCGCGGCGTCGCGGGCATTCGCCAGGTGCTCGCGCATCGCACGCTCGGCGGTATCAGGATCTTCGCTGACGACGGCGTCGACTATCGCTCGGTGCTCGGCCGCTGCGACTTCGACCCGACCCACGGCCCGCTCCGAACGCCGTCTCACCTGCTGTACCTGCCTGTCCAGCAGCCCGACCGCCTCGCGCAGGCGCCCGTTACGCTGCGCGACGCACTCTCGCGCGTCCATGACGCCCGCCACGACGATGAGCGGCTCGCTGGTTAGATCGCACGGGGGACTTGCACCGGAAAGGAGAGCACGATGACCGATCACGAGGTCGTGAGTCGCGAGGAGTGGGCGGCTGCCCGCGAGGAGCTGCTCGCTCGCGAGAAGGAGCACACCCGCCGGGGTGACGAGCTGGCGCGGCAGCGGCGTGAGCTGCCGTGGGTCCGGGTCGAGAAGGAGTACCGCTTTGACACCGACGACGGCACGCGCACGCTGGCGGAGCTGTTCGACGGCCGCAGTCAGCTGCTCGTCTACCACTTCATGTTCGGCCCGAGCTACGAGGCAGGTTGCCCGACGTGCTCGTCGATGGCCGACACCGTCGACGGCGCCCTCCCGCATCTGCATGCGCGCGACGTGACGATGATGTACGTCTCGCAGGCGCCGCTCGAGAAGCTGCAGGCGTACAAGCGGCGGATGAGCTGGAACATGCCCTGGGTCTCGTCGGCGGGCGGCGACTTCAACTTCGACCTCGGCCACTCACGTACCCAGGAGCAGACGCGCGAGGCGATCGCGCCGATGCTCGCCGCGGGACCGCCGCCGATCGTCGACCACAACGCAAGATCGAGCGGCACCGATGTCACCGGCTACCTCACCGAGGGCCAGGGCTTGAGCGTATTCGTCCTCGACGACGGCACCGTGTACCAGACCTACGCGACCGGTGCTCGCGGCGTCGAGTTCCTGATGGGCTACTACGGGATCCTCGACCGGGCGCCGAACGGGCGGGACGAAGGCGACGCGTTCCAGCTGTGGGTCCACCGGCACGACGAGTACTAGGCACCGCGGCTGACTCCGCTCAGCGCCGCGGCAGCGTCGGCGTGGTGACCGCGCTCGAGCTGGCGCTCTATCCGGTCCGCCAGCTGTACGCCGGCGTGCTGTTCTTCCCGATCGAGCGCAGCGCGGAGGTCCTGCACGCCTGGCGCGAGTGGACCGAGACGGTGCCCGACGAGGTCACCTCGATCGGCCGCATCCTGCGCGTACCGCCGATCCCCGAACTTCCCGAACTCGTCCGCGGCCGAGCCTTCGCACTGGTCGAGGCCGCCTACCTCGGCGACGCCGCGTCCGGCGCCGAGCTGCTTCGCCCGCTGCGTGACCTCGGCCCGGAGATGGATACCTTCACGACGATCGCGGCTCCTGCGCTCCAGCAACTCAACATGGACCCCGAGCAGCCGCTGCCCGCCGAGGGCGACGGCATGCTGCTTATCGACATCCCCGCCGCCGCGATCGACACCCTGGTCGCCTTGACAGGTCCGGACGCCGACACGCCGCTGGTGAGCATCGAGCTCCGGCACCTCGACGGCGCGCTCGCTCGCCATGCCGCCGGCGGCGGCGCACAGCCCAGCGTCGACGCCGCGTACCTGATGTATGTCGCGGGCATCTCGCCTTCGCCGGAAGTGGGCGAGGCCGTGCGCGCGTACGCGCGAGCCGTCAAGGAGGCCCTCAGCGCCTGGCGTGCCGGATACGACTACTACAACTTCCTCGAAACCCCGGCCGATGCGGACGCCGTGCTCCCGCACGACGCGTATGACCGCCTGCGAGAGATCAAGGCGATCTACGACCCCGATGAGGTGATCGTCTCCGCCCACCCCGTCAGGCCGAACGGGCAGTAAGCGTTCACTCGCCCTGATCTGTAGCGGGAAGGTGCTGCTCGGCCCAGCGGGTGATCTGTTCGAGCGCCGGCAGCAGGGCACGGCCGGCGTCGGTGAGCTCGTAGGCGACGGAGATAGGTGGCCCCGCATCGACTGTGCGCGTGGCGAGCCCCACGTTGCAGAGCTCGGTGAGTCGGTCGGAGAGCACTGAGTCGCTGATCCCCTCGACGGCCCGCGAGATGGCGCGGAACCCCGCTGGGCCTCCCCTCAGCGTCCCCAGCACGATGCCGGTCCAGCGCCTGCCGAGGAGGTCGAACGCGCGCACGAGCGCTGCGTCGGCGCGCACGCAAGCGTCGGCGGCGACGGGAGCCTGTCGCTCAGTCGGTGCGCTCATGGAATAAGGCTAGCTTCCCCGCCGTTACTTCATCCATACTAGTCGCTAGTTTTCTACAAGTCCAGAGAGGCCGATCATGACCACGGAAGCTTTGTCACAGCCGCTGGACGAGCGCCTGGACTATGGCCACGCGCTCGAGTTCGGCTACTTCCTCGTCCCCGACGCCGGCGATCCGGTCGGCGTCCTCGAGACCGCACGCTTGGCCGACGGTCTCGGCTACGACCTGCTCGGCGTCCAGGACCATCCCTATCAGCTGCGCCACCTCGACACGCAGTCGCTGCTCGCCGCGATCCTCGCCCAGACGGAAGCAGTGCGCGTCTTCGCCGCCGTCGGCAACCTGCCGCTGCGGCCGCCGGCCGTGCTCGCGAAGTCCGCGGCGACGCTCGATCTGTTCAGCGGTGGCCGCTTCGAGCTCGGCATCGGCGCCGGCGGCTACCTCGACGCCGCCCACGCGATGGGCGCTGCGGCTCTGACGCACCGGCAGAGCCTCGAAGCGCTCGAGGAGGCGGTCGCCGTGATGCGGGCGATGTGGAGCGGCGAGCGACGCGGCCTGCGCTTCGACGGTCGCCATTACCAGCTCGCGGGCGTGCATCCCGGCCCCCTGCCCGCGCATCCGATCCAGGTCTGGATCGGTGCGAGCAAGCCGCGCGCGCTGACCCTGACCGGCCGGTTGGCCGACGGCTGGGTCAGCCCGTTGATGTCCTACAAGCCACCCGGTGAAGCCGCTCGGGCGAACCGCGCGATCGATCGCGCCGCGCGCGGGGCAGGGCGCGACCCGCGCGAGATCCGCCGCATCTACAACCTCCAAGGAGCGTTCACTCACACCGCGCAGGGGCCCGCCGCCGCCGACGACCAGGCGATCGTCGGCCCGCCCGAGCACTGGGTCGAGGTCCTGACGCGGTTCGCAACCGAACTGGGCTTCGGCACATTCGTCCTCGCGACCGAGCCCGACGCCAGGACACTGACCACCTTCCTCGAGCAGGTCGCTCCGGAGGTGCGCGAACGGGTGGCTGAGCTCCGAGCCTCCCGCGCAGCGCCGGCCGAGGCGCGGGGGCTCGTCAGGTGAGTTCCGTGCTCGCCTTCGAGGAGACCCCGGAGACCAGCCGCGGGCGCGTGATCTACGAGCTGCTGCTCGGCGTCCACGCGCATATCCGCAGCGAGCTCGGCTGGGTGGAACGACTCGCGGCAGAGGTCGTCGACGGGTTGTCGGCCGACGTGCTCAACCAGGAGCTCGAGGCACTGAAGAGCAAGAGCATGCTCTGGCAATTCCAGGTCAGCTGCCTGCGCTACTGCCGCCTCGTCCACCTTCACCATCACGCAGAAGACGTCGAGTTCTTCGACGAGCTCGAACAGACGAACCCGGCGATCGGACCGGTCGTCGAGCGGCTACGGGCCGAACACCGGCAGGTCTCCGACCTACCTCGACGCGGTCGAAGCAGCCGCCCGCGCGCTGACCGAGGCAGACAGCCTCGACGCCCGCCGCGCCGTCGCCGACGCGCTCAAAGCCCTCGAAGGACATCTTCTCGCCCACCTCGAGTACGAAGAGCGCAGCGTCGCCGCTACGGCTCGACGGCTGCGCGATCGGCCCCAGCACGAATGAGCACCACCCACGCCTCCGACCGTTTCACCGCGCTCCCTGACGAGCAGACGCTCCAGGACACCGTTGTTGCGCTCGAAGAGCACGGATTCAGCGCCGAAGTCGTCGACGACCTCGACGCCGCGCGCGACGCTGTCCTCGCCCGCGTCCCCGAAGGCTCCTCCGTGATGACGAACACCTCGGTGACGCTGCAGAAGACCGGCATCGCGGCAGCGATCGACGACAGCGGACGTTACGACTCGGCCCGCAACAAGATGATGGCGCTCGACTTCGGCACGCAGCTGCAAGAGATGAGGGCGATCGCCGGCCAGCCCGACTACGCACTCGGCAGCGTCCACGCGATCACCCGCGACGGGACGCTTGTCATCGCCTCGGCCTCCGGCAGCCAGCTCGCGTCCTATGCCTGGGGCGCCGCGAATGTGATCTTCGTCGTCGGCGCGCAGAAGCTCGTCCCCAGCCCGGAAGCGGCACGCGAGCGGATCTACGAGCACAGCCTGATCCTCGAGGACGCCCGCGCCTACGCGGCCTACGGGCAGAACAGCCGCGTCGGCAAGATCCTCGAGATCCACCAGGAAGATCCCGGACGCATCCACGTCGTCCTCATCCGGCAACGGGTCGGGTTCTGAGGAGCCAGTAACGAGCCGTTTTGAGGGCGCTGCGCTCAGCCTTGTAGGGTCCGGGGCGTCGAGAGGAGGCGAGAACAGTGGCCGACTCCGCGGGAGCGCCGCGCAAGAGATCGAAGAAACGAGCGCCGAGGAAAGATCCGGCGAGCAAGTTCCCGCGGCGGACGTACGAGCGCGAGCTGATACGGCTCCAGACCGAGCTCGTCAAGCTCAAGGAGTGGGTACGCACTTCGGGGCTGAGGCTGGTGATCGTGTTCGAGGGTCGCGACGCCGCGGGCAAGGGCGGCGCGATCAAGCGCGTCACCCAGTACCTGAACCCGCGCATGGCGCGGGTGGTCGCCCTACCCGCGCCGACCGAGCGCGAGCGGAGCCAGTGGTACTTCCAGCGCTACGTCACGCACTTGCCTGCAGCCGGCGAGATCGTGCTCTTCGACCGGAGCTGGTACAACCGCGCCGGCGTCGAGCACGTGATGGGCTTCTGCACGCCCGACGAGTACCGGCGCTTCCTCCACCAGTGCCCGATCTTCGAGCGCCTCCTCGTCGAGGACGGCGTTGTGCTGGTCAAGTACTGGTTCTCGGTCTCCGACGAGGAGCAGGAGCGGCGCTTCCGCTCAAGGCTCGAGGACCCGATGCGCAGCTGGAAGCTGTCGCCGATCGACCTCGAGTCGCGTGCGCGCTGGGTCGAGTTCTCCCAGGCGAAGGACGAGATGTTCGTCCACACCGACATCCCGGAGGCGCCCTGGTACGTGGTCGAGGGCGACAGCAAACGCCGCGCCCGCCTCAACTGCATCGCGCACCTGCTCTCGATCATCCCGTACAACGATGTGATCGAGCCACCGCCCAAGCTGCCCCCGAGGCCCAGCGCCAGCAAGTACGAACGCCCGCCGCGGAAGCTTTTCCACTACGTCCCCGATCACGCGGCGACGCTGCTCGACTGACGCTGCTCGACGGCGCGAGGCGAGCGTTCAGTTCAAACGGGTATCACGGATAGTCGACGATGTAGACAGGGGCGCCGACCCTGCTCACGTCGGCCGGGCCACCCACGCCGTTGACCACATGGTCGATCGTGCCGGCACTGAGATTGACCGTCATGACGTGGTGCAGTTGGACGCCCGGGGTTTGAGGAACCTCGAAGCCGTTCTCGGTGTGGATCGACGGGTTGTTCCGGTTGAAGACGTAGACGCCGCCACCGTAGAGCTTGTGCGTCCTCACCTCGTCTCCGACCTTGTAGCCGGCCCAGCCCTCGACGCCGTCGTGCATCCAATCCGCCTGGGTTGGCGGGTCGTACGGCAGCTCGTTCTGGTACAGGATCGTGAGGCCGTTCTCGCCGTTCCAGATGGTGTTGTACTCCTGGAAGTGCTCCACGAACAGGCCGGTCGCCGTCACGTTGTCACCGTTGACGATGACGCCGTTGCGGCCGATGTTGGTGTTCCAGCGCTCGGTGTCGCCGGAGAAGCCCTCGACGCCGTGGTCGGCCCGCCACACCCACGTGTGATCGATCAGGACGTTGTTGCTGTTGACCTCGAGCGCGACTTCGGCTTTGCCGATGTGCGGCCCACCGACGCGGAAGTACACGTCCGAGAGCGTGGTGGGGTTAGAGGGGTCGCTCTTGGAATTCTTCTTGGCCTTCTTGCCGATCTGCATGAGGATGGGCGACTCGACCGTGCCTGCATCGATCGTGACGCCGGCGATGATGACGCCAGGGGCCTTGTCGACCGTCAGCGGGACCGCACCGTTGACCGCAGTGAGCGTCGCATGCCCCAGACCGAGGACCACCGTGTTGGGCCGCTTGACAGAGATGCTCTTCCCGACGTCGTAGACGCCCGGGGTGAACAGCAGATTCATGCCGCGCGCCAACTGGTTGTTGATCGTCTTCACCGAGTCCAAGGGGGTCGCGATAAAGAAGTCGCGCAGCGGGATCGTCCGGCCTGCCGTCATGCCGTTGGACCAAGTAGTGCCGATGGTGTTGGTCTGCGCTGAGGGCACGCGGACGTTGTAGTTGCCGCGCGCGTCCACGAACAGATAGGGCTTCTCACGGCTGAGGGGCGTCGTGCCGAGGGTGGTGTAGGGCGGGTTCGGGAAGTCGGCTTCTGACGGCGCTCCTTCGACACCCGCGAAGACCTGATTCCACACGGCGTTCGACCAGCCCGCGAACTGGCTGTTGCGGGTCAACCACTGCTGCTGCGAGCCGTTGATGACGAACGGCAGGTTCGAATCGGCGATGAAGCCGCCGCTGGCAAACTGCGGCCCGGCCGTGCAGTAGTCCATGAGCGAGAGGTTGCCGCCGGCAATGTTGAGACGGCGCATCGACGCGGCCTGGGAGACCGCCCAGAAGTTCGCAGAGGCGCGACAGCCGTCCTGCCCGAGGGTGTTGATGTTCAGTGACAGGTTGGACAGCGTGCGCCAGAAGTTGACGAGGGCGTGGCAGTTGCTCGTGCCCCCATCGTCGAGGCAGCGGTTGTACACCTCGATCTTGCCGTTGATCGTCACGTCGGCCGGCGAGGCACCCAGGCCGGCGACCTCGGTGTAGTAGCCCACCTTCATCTGCAGCGGCTCGGTGGCACTGCCGTAGACACCCGGCTTGAACAGGAGCGCGTAGCGGTTCGTGCCCATCTCGGCGTCGACCTGTTGGGCGTGAATCGCGTCGACGGTTGCTTGGATCTGGCCGATCGGCATGCTCGGGTCGAAGATGGTGACGTTCGGCCCGAAGGCAGGCGCCGGTGGTGCGGCGCTCGCGGTAGATCCACCGGAGCTGGCACCTGCCAGGAGCGCGAGCAGAATCAGCACAAGGGTCGTCGATCGAACGCGCAGCATGGAATCCTCGTTCCCCGTAGGGCCAGGGTCACAAACCCGCACGCGTTCCCGAGTTTTTGGTTGACATGACCTAAACTCCTTGTGGCGCGGCCCGGTTCTACGGTTCGGCTAGTGGATGCCGTACGCCGTTCAACGCGGTCATCCCCGCCGGGAAGTAGACGTTGAGCTTCCGACTCGCAACGCGGTCGTGTAGAACCGACGCACTGATGTCAATGACGACGCCGACCGACACCCCAGCGAGCAGTTCCGATCTCAAGGCGGCCGTCACGACGGTGCTGCACAACGATCCCGGCTGTCCCTGGGCGTACTCGGCGAACCCGGCGTTTCGGGTGCTCGAGTGGCGCTATGGGGCACAGCTCGACTGGCGGCTGGTGCTGATCGGGCTGACGGAATCCGCCGAGCAGTACGTCGCGCGCGGTTACACGCCGCTTCGGAGCGCGCTCGGCCAGACACGGTTCCGTCGGTTCGGGATGCCGTTCTCACCTTCACCGAAGGCCCGCGTGAGCGCAACCGCCCGCGCGTGCCGGGCGGTCGTGGCGGCGCGGCTCCTTGTCCCCGGCAGCGAGTGGCGTGTCTTTCGCGCCTTGCAGCTCGCGAACTTCACGAGCCCGATCGTGCTCGAGGACGAGGCGGCCATCCGGGAGGTCCTCGACGGCGTCGAGGGCGTGGACGCAAGCGCGATCGTCTCGATGCTGGACGACCCTGCTGTGACGGATGCCTACGAGCAGGACCGGGCCGAGGCGCGTGCGGCTGCGGGCTCGTCCGCCGAGCTGCAAGGCAAGACCGCGCAGTCGGACGGACCGGTGCGCTTCACTGCTCCTTCGATCGTGTTCGAGCGCGAACCGCAGCGCCTCGTCGCCGGAGGCTGGCAGCCGATCGAGGCCTATGACGTGCTCGTGGTCAACCTGGATCCGGCCCTTACCCGCCGCGCCGCGCCTGACAATCCGGCTCCGTTGCTGGAGGAGTTCCCCGACGGCCTGACGACCCAGGAGGTCGCCCAGCTACTCGTGCGTGGCAACGAAGCGCCCGACCGAATTGCGGCCGAAGAGAGGCTGCTCGAACTCGTTGCCGACGGAAAGGCGACGCGCACCCCGCTCGGCGACGACGCCCTCTGGCGCGCGGCCTGACGGGCAGCCTCGGGGGGATTCGGACTTACTGGTGACAGCGGTGAGGGTCACTCGCGCTGACGTTCCAGGTCAGCGTCGGGCCGAGGCGGCTGCGGAGGTGCCGGCGTGACCGCACCCTCAAACGACCGCGAGCCCCCCGTGTCGACCGAGCGTACTTGGAGCTTTTCGTTGCTCATGCCGGCAGAGCCGGGTCGAAGGAACCGGCGGACGATCGACGGCCTTCTCGCAGCGGGCGCGGCGATCGTCGCCGGGCTCGCTGCGGTGGTTGCTCGGTCGGCTCCCGAGGTCGATGAGGAGGTCGGGCAGGCGGTCGTTACCGTCCTTGGGCTGGGCGCCGGGGCTCTGGCGGGCCGTGCTCCTGGTTACGTTCGCGCTCGCTCTCCTCATCGTCGCGGACGCTCTGGTTCGGAAACGGTGGCTGCTCGTCCGGGACCTGCTCATCGCTCTCGTCGTCGTGCACGCCGTCGGGAGCGTTCTCTCGCGCATCGTCGATTCGGATTGGCTTCAGATCGAGGTGCATCTTCTCTCTCGCTGGGGATTCCCCGAGCTCCGCGTCGCAAGCGTGGTGGCGGTCATCGCCGTCGCTCGCCCCGAACTGGTTCGTCCAGTGCGCGTGGTTGCGATCTGGCTCGTCGGGCTGGCGTCGCTCGGCGCTCTCGCGCTCGGGATCGCATCGCCCGCCGAAGTCTTCGGGGGCCTGGCACTCGGGCTCGGCGCCGGCGTGCTCGTCCGGCTTGCTCTGGGATCCCCACTGGGAGTGCCCCCAATCGATCGAGTGCGCGCGGCGCTCATCTCACTCGGCGTCGATGTCGGCGATCTGCGCGCCTCCGAGCGACAGCGGGTCGGCGCTGCGGAGTTCTTCGGGCACGACCGAGCTGGAGGACAGCTGAAGGTGCGCGTGCTCGGTCGCGACGCTCAGGACACCCAGCGGCTTGCGCGGCGCTGGCGACTCCTCGCCTACCGCGATCCGCCACGCAGCGCGCCGGTCGGCCGGCTCGAGCAAGTCGAGCACGAAGCCTTGACGACGGTAATGGCAGCGCAAGCCGGCGTCCGAGTGCCCGAGGTGGTCACGGTCGGCCTCGGCCCCGAGAACGACGCAGTGCTGGTCACCCGCCAGCCGGACCTCGAGCCGCTCGAGCTCTCGAGCCCCGATCAGGTAAGCGACGAGCTGCTCGAGGAGCTCTGGCGGCAGGTCGCACGGCTGCATGACGCCGGCATCTCGCACGGCCGGCTCAACCTGAGCAACGTGCTCGTCGTCGACGGCGGGCCGATGCTCGTCGACCTGTCGGCGGCCACCCTCGGCGCTCCGCAGTCCTCGCTCGACATCGACGCGGCCGAGCTCCTCGTGTCGTGTTGCGTCCTCGTCGGTCCGGAGCGCACGTTGCGGCAGGCTGTGGATGCCGGCCGGGGCGACTCGATTGCCCGCGTGCTGCCGTATCTCCAGCCCGCTGCGCTGACACCGCATCTCCGCGACCTCGCCCGCCACCACGAAGTCGGGGTCAAGCAGCTTCGCGCAGCGGCCGCAGCCGCGTCCGGCACTGCAGAGCCGGAGATCGTTCCCCTTCGCCGCGTCACCCCAAAGGATCTTCTGACGATGGCGGCCCTGATCTTCGCCGCCTACCTGGTCATCACCCAGCTGGCCGAGATCGGCTTCGACACGATCGGTCGAGAGCTGCGCGACGCCGAGCCCGTCTGGGTTGTCATCGCGCTCATCCTGGCTCAGTCCGCGTTCGTCGGATCAGCGATTTCCGTGCGAGGAGCCGTTCCAGCCCCGCTCCCGCTCCTGCCCTGCGTCGCGCTCCAATCGGCGATCAAGTTCGTCAACCTGACTGTGCCAAGCTCGGCAGGTCGCATCGGCATGAACCTGCGGTTCCTGCAGCAGATGGGAGTTCCCCGCGCGCAAGCGCTCGCGGCGGGAGCCGTCGACGATGTGTCCGAGACGATGGTTCAGGCGACGCTCCTGCTCCTGACTCTCCTCTTCGTCAATGCGAACATCGACACGAGCCAGTTCGGCGATGCGGGGCCCGACACGCGTCTCCTCGTCGGGATCGGCGTCGCGCTCGTCGCGAGTGCACTGGTGGTCACGTTCGTCCCGAAGGTTCACGACAGGGTGGTACCCGGAATGCGCAGCGCCCTCTCGGGCCTCTGGAGCGTGGCTCGGGATCGGAGCAAGCGAACCCAGCTCTTCGGCGGGAACGTCCTTTCGGAGTTGCTCTACGCGCTCGCGCTCGGAGCGACCTGTCTCGCCTACGGCGTCCACCTAAACGTGGCTCAGCTCGTCTTCGTCAACACCTCGGCGTCCGTCCTTTCGAGCGTGATACCGGTGCCTGGAGGCATCGGCGCAGCAGAGGCAGCCATCACGGCCGGTCTCGTCGCGATGGGCGTGGATGAGTCGACCGCCTTCGCGATCGCCCTCACTCAGCGCCTCTGCACCTTCTACCTCCCTCCCATCTGGGGGTACTTCTCGCTCCGCTGGCTCGGTCGCCACGGGTACGTCTGAACTTGCCTCGCTAGAGTCGTGCCGTGGGCGACCGGGTCCCGACCCTCAACTTCGAAGACGACGAGACCGCCGCGCTCGCCGTGGGTGCCGGCGGGATTCTCGCCCTCGTCCTTGGACGGATTCTCGACTCCGGCTTGCTGCGGATGCTGGGAGTCGTTGCGCTGGCGACCGGTGGCGGTCTCTATGCACGCGCGAGGCTCACCGAGCGCACCGAGAAGATCGAGGCGGCCGAGAGTCACATCCGCTCGGAGCTCGATGAGCTCGACCCGGTGGCGCGGGTGCAGGTGATGAAGGACCTCGCGGACCCAGACCGCTAGCGTGGCCGGATCGTCGGCTGAGGGCCGACGCTCTCATGGTCGCTGAGAGCCGGTGGAATACGCTGCGGGCGCTGCGCATCCTGCGTTCCCGCGACACCGCGCGGAGCTAGTAGTCAAGCCTCGCCGGAGAGTACGACCGCGACTTCAGCATGGCTCGCCTTGCCGATCAGGGTCGACGTGGCAGCCGTGTGACGAGACGGAGCGGCCTCGGCTGCTCCGTCTGACACGTCACGCATCATCGACCGGTTGGCATCTGAGTCCTCGCGGCGGAGTGGCGCGTGTTCTTCTTCCGGTTGAGCAGCATCGAGCTCGGGCTGCTCCTGTTCGGAATCGTGCTGGGGACGACGTTCCTGGGCGTCGTCGTCGGACGCCGCCTCCGCGAGCACGCCGACGCCCTGCGTGAGCCGTTCGGCGTCCTCCAGGCGGCGCTGCTCGGGCTCGTGGCGCTGATCCTCGCGTTCGGCCTCACGTTGGCCGTCGGGCGTTACGACGCACGGAGGTCAGCGGTCGTGGACGAGGCGAACGCGATCGGCACGACCTACTTGCGCGCACAGACGCTGCGGGAGCCGATGCGCACGCGCTCCCTGGAGGAGCTCGTGCGCTACACGGATACGACGATCCGCCTGTCCGAATCGGTTCCGGGTAGCGCGGCCGCCGGAGATGCGATTGCCGATGGCCAGCTTCTGCAGCGCTCGCTCTGGCGTCTCGCGGGCGAGGCGCTCGCCGACTCCCCGACCGACAGTGCGCCGCGCCTCTACGTCGAGACGCTCAACCAGATGATCGACCTGCAGACCGTACAGGTCTCCGCGCTCAACAACCGAGTCCCCAACGCGGTCCTCGCCATCGAGATAGGAGGCGCCTCGGTCGCACTCGGCCTACTCGCCCTCTACCTGGCGATCCTCGCGCGCGGTGTGATCAGCGTCGTCCTGGCGGCCGCGTTCGTCTCGGTGCTCCTCCTCATCACGTTCGATCTCGACCGACCGGTCCGCGGGCTGGTGCGCGTCCCGGACACGCCGCTCGTCAACCTCCGCGAATCGATGGAGCTCCCCCCGGCCGCCGACGCCCCGAGCGGTCCGTAGCCTCCGGCCTCCGGTCGGCGCTAGGTGGGCTGGATCGCGTCGAGCACTTAGGCAGCAGGTGAGCCGTCACCAAGCGGATGTCCTGCGGCAGCTCAGTCGGGAGCTACCTTCGAGGCGTGCAGAGACTGGTGGATGGGCTGCCGAGTCCCCCCACGCTGCTGCGTGTCGGGCTGGTCGTCTTCGTGCTCGTCTGGCTCTTCGGGCCGTACACGCTGCGGTCGGCGGTGCCGATCTGGCTTCCGTTCCTGATCGCACTCGGCCTCGAGCTGCACTTCTTCATCGGCGCGCTCCGCCCGGCTCCGGCGCGTCGCGCTGACCGGGGGCCGCTGGCCGACGACCGGGAGCGCTACGGCTACGGAGACGACGCCGAGGAGCTGCTGCTCGTCCGCGAGGGAGACGAGGACTTGTGGATTCCCTATTCGGGCGAGACGGACGAGGAACTGAGCACGCTGATCGCCGAGGCGCGCGAGAACGAGGAGGAGGAGGCGGCTCCGGCTGTCGCGGCAGATCCGGAGCGCCGGCGTCTTCGGCTACCCCTTCGCCGCTTTGTCGTCGGCCTCGGTCTGATCGGCGCGCTCGCGTTGATCTTCTGGATCGTCGAGGAGCGCACCGGCTGGAACGGGCTGGATGCGAGTACCCGTGCCGCGGCGACGGCACGCTTCTCCGAAGAAGCGTCGCGCGTCGCGATGAAGTCGGTCACGATCCGGTGTGACGAGTCCGGCGACTTCGTCGGTGCCGTCCAGCACGCAGACGGCGTTGCCGTCGTCGGGGGCGACCTCGCTTACCTGACGCCGGAACGCTGCCTCGACCTCTACCGGCTGGCGTTCAAGGGGGAGGTGAGGTCGAGCCAGACCGCGCGCGCTCTCGCAGTTCTCGCTCACGAGGCGTGGCATCTTCGCGGTGTGTCCGACGAAGGGACGACCGAGTGCTATGCGCTGCAAACGGGCGTCGACATCGGACAGCGGCTTGGCCTCTCGGCGGACGCGGCGCGGCGGACGATGCGCCAGCAGCTCGTAGAGAACGCGCTGCGCGGCCAGACAAGCCCCGACTATCGGGTGCCGCCGGACTGCCGCGAAGGCGGCCGCCTCGACCTCAATCCCGACATCGTGCGGTTCCCCTAGAACCCGGGCTAGTCGTTGAGGATCGTCAGGTCGAGCCGGCTGAGCCGCTCGGGGTCGGCGAGGATGTCGATCGCGACGATCTTCCCGCCCCTGACCGTGATGCCCCCGACCGAGAACGGCTCTCCGTCGCGGGTTCCGACAGCTCCGACGACGCCGTTGACGAGCGCCGGCAGCATGACCAGCCCGAGCCGCGAGAAGAAGAGCGCCTGGCCGGCGACCGCCCTCGCCCCGCGGACCTCCCTCGACTCACCGTCGGGTCCGAGGTCCGCTCGCAGCACGACGTCCGCGTCCAGCACCTCGAGCAGCGCCTTGAAGTCGCCGTCGCGAGAGGCCGCGAGAAACGCGTCGACGACCTTGCGCTGAGTGTCGAGGTCCGCGTCGGGAAGAGCGTTCTCGCCCTGGACGCGGCGACGCGCGCGGCTGGCGAGCTGGCGCGCCGCCTCGGGCGAGCGGTCGACGATCGGCGCGATCTCGTCGAAGGGTACGGCGAAGATGTCGTGCAGGACGAACGCGAGCCGCTCGGGCGGAGACAGCGTCTCGAGCACGACCAGCAGCGCCAGCCCGACCGAGTCCGCCAGCAGCGCCTCGTGCTCGGGGTCGACCCCGTCGGCACGGTCGACGATCGGCTCGGGCATGCGAACGCCGAGCGGTTCCTCGCGCCGCACCTTGCGTGAGCGGAGCATGTTCAGTGAGACGCGCGCGACGACGGTCGTCAGCCAGCCGCCGAGGTTCTCGACCTCGCTCGTGTCAGTGCGGCTGAGTCGCAGCCAGGCCTCCTGGACGGCGTCGTCCGCCTCGCTCAGCGAGCCGAGCATCCGGTAGGCCACGGCTCGCAGGTGCGTTCGGTGCTCCTCGAATCGCTCCGCCAGCCAGTCGCGCTCATCCATCGGTCACATTCCTCCGTGGCATCGGGTCATACAAGTAGACCCGCGAAACCCCACTGATGTGACCGAAAGGAGAGACACGATGCGAGTTTTCGTCGCAGGAGCGAGCGGTGCGATAGGCACCCGGGTCGTTCCACAGTTGATCCAGGGAGGGCACGAGGTGATCGGGACCTCAAGGTCGGCTGGAAACGTCGAACGTGTCCGGGCGCTCGGAGCGGAGCCGATCGTGCTCGATCTGCTCGACCGACGCGCCGTGCGCAAGGCCGTCCTCGAAGCCGAGCCCGACGCGATCGTCAATCAGGCGACCGCTCTGGCGGACGTTCAATTCTCGAGGAACCTCGACCGCAGCTTCGTGCAAACCAACCGCCTTCGGAAGGAAGGGACCGACGCGCTCCTCGCCGCCGCGCGCGACGCAGGTGTGTCCCGGTTCGTCTCGCAGAGCTTCGCCAACTTCCGGTACGCCCGCGTGGGCGGGCCGGTCAAGACCGAGGACGATCCGCCCGACCCCACCCCGGTCGAGTCGATGCGCGAGACCAGCGCTGCCATGACCTACCTCGACGAGGCGGTCACGGACGCCGGCGGGATCGCGCTTCGATACGGAATCTTCTACGGCGCTCCCAACGACGGGCTGATCGAGCCCGTCCGCAAGCGCCAGTTCCCGATCGTCGGCGACGGCGGAGGCGTCTCCTCGTTCATCCACCTCGACGACGCCGCCGCAGCGACCGTCCTTGCGCTCGAGCACGACGGCCCGGGGATCTACAACATCGTCGACGGCGTGCCCGCCCCAGTGCGCGAGTGGCTGCCGGTGCTCGCGAATGCGCTCGGAGCGAAGCCGCCGCGTCACTTCCCGGTCTGGCTCGCGCGGCTGTTCGCGGGCGAAGCCGGTGTCATGCTGGGAACCGAGGCCCGCGGCGCCTCGAACGCGAAGGCCAAGCGTGAGCTCGGCTGGACGCTGCGCTACCCGAGCTGGCGGCAAGGCTTCGTCGAGGCCTACGCGACACCAGCAGCCTCGACGGCCACCGCGATTCCAACGCCTGCGCGCAGTTAGAGGCTCGAACCGGACACCGACCCCCGAGGGAGCGGCCGCAGAGCCGCATGGTCTGCGGCCCAAGGCCGCGGTTGGCCCGCTCCCTCGACTTCCCGGAGAAGTTCGTGTAGACCGAAGCGCCGGCGCCGAGCTGGTTTGCGGACCCCTAGCAGCGTTTACACGAGCGCCCGGAGGGAACGCGAAAGGTATGAAGCTTTCAGAGCCACCATCCCCAGATCACGAAACCGATTCCCGTTTTGACGTCGTCGTCGTAGGCGCAGGACAGGCCGGCTTGGCCATGGGCTACTTCCTCAAACGACAGGGACGACAGTTCCTGATCGTCGAAGCCGGCTCGATCGCCTCGGCCTGGCGGGAACGGTGGGAGTCGCTCACTCTGTTCACGCCCCGACGCTACAGCAGCCTGCCGGGCTTGCCCTTCCCCGGCGATCCTGACGGCTATCCGACGCGCGACGAGGTGGTGGCATACCTCGAGGAGTACGCCGAGAGGTTTCAGCTACCCATCGAGGAGCACTCGCCAGTCCCGAGGCTCACGGAACAGGACGGGCGGTTCCTGCTCGAGATCGACGGCAAGAGAATCACCGCCGGCCAGGTCGTCGTCGCGACCGGCCCGTTCCAGATGCCGCACGTACCCGAGGTGGCCGAGCGCCTTGCCCCAGAGGTGTTCCAGACCCATGCCACCGGCTATCGCAGGCCGGCCGACATTCCCGCAGGCACGGTCCTCGTCGTGGGCGGTGGCAACACGGGTTTCCAAATCGCGAAGGAGCTCTCGAGCACGCTCAGGGTTGTCCTCGCCGTCGGTTCGCGCCAGACACCTCTCCCGCAGCGCGTCCTGGGCCGCGATCTGTTCTGGTGGCTGACGAAGTCGCGACTCTTCAACACGACCGTCGGGTCGCGGCTCGGCCGCCGGCTGAGCACGCGCGAAACGCTGATCGGCTCGAGCCCGCGCGAGCTCAGGCGACGCTATGGCGTCGAGCTGAAGCCTCGTGTTGTCGATGCGAATGGGCGCACGGTTCGCTTCGAGGACGGCAGCGAACTCGAGGTCGATTCCGTCCTCTGGGCGACTGGCTACCGCCCGGACTACTCGTGGGTCCATCTCCCGGTGTTCAACGACGACGGCCGTCTGCGCCACCGTCGCGGAGTGGCCGACGTGCCTGGGCTCTACTTTGTTGGGCTCACCTGGCAGCACACGCGCGGCTCAGCGCTGATCGGATGGGTCAAGGAAGACGCCAAGTTCATCGCTGGGGAAATCGCCAAGTTGCACGAACGACGGCGGGCCCCCGCGGCCGCCCAGCAGAAGGAAAGGATCTGAGCATGCACGATCACCACGGACACAGCGCCACCGTCATCGAGCAGTTCCCAACCGAGACGAAGGGCCTACCGGAGGCGACTAGACCCGAGGTTGTCGAGCTCAACGATGGGGACGAGTTCGACCTCGAGATCATCCCCGTGGCGAAACGAATCGGCGATGTCATTGTGCGGATGCTCGCCTACAACGGCTCGATCCCAGGCCCGACGCTCAAGATCCCGCAGGGCGCGACCGTGACCGTCCATGCCACGAACCGCGGCGATCTGGAAGCGACCGTGCACTGGCACGGACTTCGGCTCGAGAATCGGTTCGACGGAACGCACGACACGCAGGCGCCGATCCCGGTTGGAGAGACGTTCACGTACGAGGTCAGCGTGCCGGACCCCGGCGCGTACTGGTACCACCCGCACATCCGGGAGGACTACGGCCAGGAGATGGGTCTCTACGGGAGCATCCTCGTCGTCCCGGATGAGCGTGACTACTGGCCGCCCGCCAACGGTGAGCTGCTGCTCACGCTCGACGACATCCTGATCGAGGACGGAAAGCTGGCCCCGTTCAGCGAGGAGACGACACACGTCGCAATGGGCAGATTCGGCAATGTGATGCTCGTCGCCGGCGAGCCGGATCTCTCGTTAACGGCGAAGAGAGGCGAGGTTGTGCGCCTCTACCTGACGAACACCGCGAACACGCGGGTTTTCAACGTGACGTTGCCGGGCGCGCGCATGAAGCTCGTCGGGGCCGACAGCGGGCACTACGAGCACGAGGAGTTCGTCGAGGACGTGCTCCTCGCTCCCTCTGAACGCGTGGTCGTCGACGTCAACTTTCCTGCGGCGGGCGAGTTCACGCTCGAGCACAGAACGCCGGATCGCTCCTATCGGCTCGCCGGCATCACCGTGAGCGAGGAGTCAGCCGAAGCCGACCTCACCGATCAGTACGAGGTGATTGCGGACGAACGCGGACATGACTACTGAGCGGGAGCGGGTCGCGCCATATTTCGCAGCTCCGCCGGACAAGACGCTCGCCTTCGTCGCCGAGATGGACATGGGAGCTCCCGAAGGGGCGGCCGTCGTCTACGCGTGCCCGATGCATCCAGAAGTCGTCAGCGAGGAGCCGGGCAAGTGTCCGAAGTGCGGGATGAAGCTGCTAGCGACCGCGGCCCCCGCTGAGACGAAGTTCGTCTGCCCGATGCATCCCGATGTGGTCAGCGACTCGGCTGACCGTTGCCCGAAGTGCGGCATGAAGTTGGTGCCGGCCCACCTTGTCGAAGAGAGCCAGCACGAGCATCACGGACATGGCGGACACGAAGGCCATCACGGACGCGGCATGAGGACACCGGCGGCGACGACGCCAGCCACCAACACGAGCAGTCGCATTCCCACGAGGCGGCCCAGGGGATCGAGTGGGAAGACGACATGGTCGAGGTGAACCGACTGACGACGCCGGCGAACATGCGCTGGAAGCTCGTCGACCGGGAGACCGGGACGGAAAACGCGCGGATCGACTGGCGGTTCCGCGTCGGCGATCGCGTGAAGATCCGGCTCGTCAACGAGATCGATTCCGACCACCCCATGCCGCATCCGTTCCACGTTCACGGAGCGGGCCGTTTTCTGATCCTCTCTCGCGATGGGGTCGACGAGCCCAATCTGGTGTGGAAGGACACGGTGCTCGTGCGAACCGGAGAGACCGTGGACATCCTGCTCGACGTCACGAATCCCGGAACCTGGATGGCGCACTGCCACATCGCCGAGCACCATGAGAGCGGCATGATGTTCAGCTTCAATGTGGACGAAGCGCGGTGATCGCCGGCCAGGACCTCGACCTCCGGGTACGCACTCGCTTTACCCCACGGGTTGGACGTGCGAGACGAGCTCACCGTCCAGCAACACGTGCACGGCGAAGCCGCGAGGGCCGCTGGAGATCGTGATCTCCTCGGCGCCGAACTCGAGCCGCGCCTGAGCGTATGTGCTCGGGATTGCGAGGACGGACCGTCCTCCGAGCGCGGCGACGGCGGTCCGGTGCAGGTGGCCGGCGACGATCCGGCGTACCTGCGGATGAGCTTCGATGACGTTGCCGAGCGCCCGTTGCTCGTCGGGGGGAAGCCCGATCTCGTCAAAGGCCGGGATCCCGGTCACGAGGGGAGGGTGGTGCAGCGCCACCACCGTCGGAATCCGCGGGGCCGCGGCGAGCGTTTCCTCCAGCCAGGCGAGCCGGTTTGCGTCGAGCTCGCCACCGTCTTCACCTGGCCGCGTGCTGTCCAGGACGACGAGTCGCAGCGGGCCGAGGTCGACTGCGTACTGCACGGGCTCACTGTCGGCGCCGGGAATGCCGAAGTGGCGGCGCAACGCAAGGCGGTCGTCATGGTTGCCGGGCAAGACATAGAGTGGCGCGTCGACCGACGCCAACAGCTCGCGAACTTGCTCGTACTCGTCATCGAGGGCGTGGTCGGCCAGGTCACCGGAGATCAGCAAGGCATCTGGATTCGGCTCGAGTGCGCTTAGGGACTCGACCGCGGCGGCAAGCCTCGCGACGGAATCCGCGTCGCCCCACTCCGCACCTATGTGGGGATCACTGAGTTGAGCGAGCAGGAATGGCCTCTTCGTGTGCCTCGCTCGTTCTCGCACCGCACGATCCTACGAGGCAAGTCGGAACACCGGAACCGCGCGTCCCCCTCGGCGACGACGCGCTCTGGCGGGTGGCCTGAGCGATCTCCGGTCGCCGCCAGGCAGCGCAGGAGCGCGATGATCGCTTCCTGCACCCGCCGTCAGGCGTCACTACTTCTTTTGGCATGTCAACCTAGAAGGCAGGTGGGCCTTGCTCGATGCGGCTCAACACCGGTGCGAGCTGGTCGAGTTCCTTGCGGCTCTGGAGTTGGCGTTCGTCCCACCAGGTCGCGCCGGCGTCTACCAGTGGCTCGATTAGGGCACGAGCCTTGGCGGGGTCGCCTGGACTGACGCCGCCAAGAACGATTTCGAAGGTGCGGTCGTGCCGCTCATCGCTGCGGTGCTGGTGGATGTAGGCGACTAGGTCGCGAACTTGGTCGACGGGCGGAACATGTCCATGCCTGGCGTCGACGAACATCGGGACCACGCCATCCCAGCGCGCGGCTCGCCGCATCGGTCGGCGGTGCGGCCAGAATCCGCCGATCCAGACCGGGGGACGGGGGCGCTGGATCGAGGCGGGCAACAAGGCAACGTCCCGAACCTGATAGTGCTTCCCGTCATGACTCACCGGCTCGCCTGACCAAAAGCGCCGCAGCAGGTCCAGGCCCTCGTCCAGGCGCTCGGCCAGCACGACCGGATCGGTTGGCTCGCCAAAGCTGCCGTACTCGTCCTCGATCGGCCCGCCGAGGCCCGCACCGAAGATCACCCTCCCGCCGCTGACAGCATCGAGCGTGGCCACCTGGCGGGCGAGCTGCTGCGGGCGCCTCCGGGCGACCGGGGTGACCAGCGTCCCAAGCCTGATCCGGGACGTAGCCAGCGCCGCAGCGGTCAGCAGCATCCAAGGGTCCCCAAACGGGCGACGATGGCGTCTGTGGAGCACGTGATCCCATACGAACAGCCCGTCCCAGCCCGCCTGTTCCGCCGCTGAGGCGACTGAGGCCACCGTCCTGGCATCAGCGAAGTCCCCGAAGTTCGGAATGTTGATCGAAAAGCGCATGCCCGCATGCTGCCGCACCGGGGCCCGCCGTCCGATCGAAGTCGAAGCCGGGGGAGCCTGCGGTCGAGCCGGCGGGAGATCCACCTGTTCGCGCGGCCTAAGTGATCTCGGGTCACCCCCCGGGCCACTGACGGCCCGGGGGCGTGACCATCGGTCTACGCCGAGACGGGCGTCGGCTTCGTCTCAGGCGGAGCCTCGGCGTCGGACACGTCGAAGCGAGGCAGCCATTCGAGCCAGCTCGGCAGGTACCAGTTCCAGTCGCCGAGCAGCTTCATCGAGGCGGGCAGCAGGACTCCGCGGACGATCGTCGCGTCGATCAGGATCGCCACCGCGAGCCCGACACCGAACTGCTTGAAGAACAGCAGTGAGAGCGCGATGAAGACGCCGAAGACGAACACCATGACGATCGCGGCACTCGTGACGACGCCGGCGGTCGTCTTGATTCCGTGGGCCACCGCTTCCTCCGTGGACGCGCCGCCCTGGACCGCCTCGCGGATGCGACTCAGGAGGAACACGTGGTAGTCCATGGAGAGCCCGAAGAGGATCACGAACAAGAGCAGCGGGACGACGGGTTCGATACCCGCCGTCGAGCTGAACCCGAGCAGGCCCTTGCCGACGCCGTGCTGGAACACGAGCACGAGCACGCCGTACGCGGCGCCCACCGAGAGCAGGTTGAGCACGATCGCCTTTGCCGCGATCACGGGCGAGCGGAAAGCGACGAGCATGAGCAGAAAGGCGAAGACGAGCACGAACGCCACGACGGGCGGCAGGCTCGACTTGATGCCGTTGGCGCCGTCGATCCACTGGGCCGTGAGGCCCGTGACGCCCGCCTCGGCATCCGGAAGAGCACCCACGGTCGTGGGGACGATCTCGTCGCGCAGGAGGGCCAGGGACGCGTTCGACTCAGCGTCCGTGCCGTTCCCCCTGATCGGCACCGTGATGTCCGCAACCGTCCCTGCGTCGTTGACGTCGACGGTGATCGGCTCGTACATCCGACCGCTCGCCAGGGCCCGCTGCTCGAGTCGCCGGATCGCAGCTTGCATGGTCGGCGCGTTCACGTCCGGCGCCTTGACGACCACGTTGGCCGGGAGTGCTTCGCCGGGAAACGCGTTCTGCATCCGGTCGTACGTCTGCACGGCCGGCAGGGACTTCGGGAACGTGTCCACGCCCGGCTTCGCAATCCGGAGCTGGAGCGCCGGAAGTGCGAGGACGACCAGCAAACCGGCCGCGAGGGCGGCCGACAGTCCGGGCCGACGCATGACGCGGTCGACGATCGCGCCCCAGATCCGGCCCTCGCCGTCGTCGCGGCGCAGCCGGCTGACGAACGGAATCCGGATCCGGTCGACCCGGTCGCCGAGCCTGGAGAGCAACGCCGGTAGGACGGTGAGCGAACCGAGCATCGCGATCGCGACGACGAGGATCGTCGCGACGCCGAATGACGCGAAGGTCTCGTCGCCGGTCAGGAACATGCCGGCCATCGCCGTCATCACGGTCAGGCCGGAGACGAGCACCGAGCGGCCGGATGTGGCCGCGGCGGCTTCGAGCGCAGCGCGCTCGCTGCGGCCCGCGGCGCGTTCCTCCCGCTCGCGCCGGAGATAGAACATCGAGTAGTCGACGCCGACCGCCAGCCCGATCAGCAGCACGAGTGCAGGCGCCTCGTTCGCCACGGGGAGGATGTGGCTGGGCAGCGCGATCAGTCCGAAGGTGGCGAACACCGCCGTCAACGCGAGCAGCAGCGGAATCCCCGCCGCCACGAGCGCGCCGAACGCGATCACGAGGATGACGAGCGTGATCGGGAGTGACAGCAGGCCGGCCTTCGCCAGGTCGTCCGCGAACGCCGTTTCGACCGCCTTGGCCCCGCTCGCGTAGCCGAACTCGCCGATGAAGAACTCCGGGTGGGCCTGCTGTGCATCGTCCACCTTGGTCAGGACCGGGTCGATCTTGTCCACCGCGTCGTCGGCGTCACCGCGGATCTGGAACTCGACGAGCGCCGCCCGCCCGTTCTCGGCGATCTGCGGTGAGCCGACGTTATGGACGGCCTCGAGCTTGGAGATGTCCGCGACGACGTTCTTGATCGCCGCGGTGAACGCGGGATCGGTCGTCCGGAGGGAAGGATGTTCGATGAAGACGCTCTCGTCCGCGGGCTGCTTGAAACCCGCGTCGAGGATCTTGTCCATCCGGCCGGACTCGCCCGGCCCGGGTGCGTTCGGGTCGATGAACTTCGTCCCGATCGCGCCGCCGAGAAAGACGGCCACGACGACGAACGCGAGCCAGCCGAACGTCGCGGTCTTCCAGTGGTCGGCGCTCCACCTTCCCATCCGCGCCGCCAGGTTGTTGGACTTTGTCGGGGACATGAGCTTCCTCCTTCGCCGTTCGGGGATCACGCGATCGACGGTAGGGAGGCGGCCGCCCGCACACATCGTCGGAAGGCCGGAATCGAGCTCGGACCTTCCGATGAACCCGTGTCCTACCGCGGTAGGAGGCGGCCGGCGAGCACGTGGAGTACGTTCAAGCCGTGAAGGCCAGGGATTTTTCGCGCAAGTACTGGTTCGACCTGCTGATCGCCGCCCTCGCGACTGCAGCCATGCTCGAGGTGATCGCGACACGCGACTCCACACAGACGACGCTGTGGTTCGGTCTCCCGGCGATCGCGATCCTGGTGCTCCCGATCTTCGCCCGTCGGCGCTTTCCGTTCGGCGGCCCGCTCGCCTACTTCGTGCTCGCGGCCGGGATCTCGCTCATCGACTGGCAGCTGATCCCGGACCGGGAGAGCTTCTTCGTGGTGGGGCTCGCAGTCGCGTTCCTGCTCGGGAACCTGCGCAACGCCTGGCAGGCGGGTATCGGCCTGGTCGTCGTTGTCGGCAGCTTGGCGCTCATCGTCAACGAGATTCCCGCACATACGACGGGCGAGCTCGTCTTCATCCCGATCGATTTCGTGGTCGCCTGGGTTGCCGGCTTCGCTCTGCGCGAACGCTCCGAGCAAGCTGAGGCAGCGGAAGTACGCGCGGCCGTCGCGGAGCGCGAACGGGACGCGGCCGCACGCATCGCCGTGGCCGAGGAACGCGCGCGGATCGCGCGCGAGCTCCACGACATCGTCGCCCACGCCATCAGCGTGATGGTGCTCCAGGTCGGCGCCGTCAGGCACAAGCTCCCCGACTGCGCTCGCCGAGGACCGCGATGCGCTCAGGGAGTCGAGCGGGCCGGCCGCACAGCGCTTGCCGAGATGCGCCGTCTCCTGGGCGCCATGCGCGCGACGGGGACGAAGCCGAGCTCGCGCCCCAGCCCGGCCTCGATGGCCTCGACTCGCTTGTGGAAGAGATCGGCCGCGCCGGCCTTCCCGTCGGGCTGCACGTCGAAGGCGAGCCGTGTCGCGCTCCCACGCGCGATCGACCTCTCGGCCTATCGCATCGTCCAAGAAGGCCTGACCAACGCGCTCAAGCACGCCCGGGCCACCAAGGCCGATGTGACGGTGCGCTACCGGCCCGACGAGGTGCAGCTCGAGGTGCGCGACAACGGCGTCGGCACCTCGACGAGCGACGGCCTCGGCCATGGCCTCGTCGGCATCCGTGAGCGCGTCAAGATCTACGGCGGCGAGATGGCCGCAGGAGCCGAAAACGGAGGCGGCTTCGTCCTCAGCACACGCCTCCCACTCAGCGCGCGACCGAGCGATGACGATCCGCGTGCTGGTCGTCGACGACCAGTCGATGGTCCGCGCCGGCTTTCGCATGCTGCTCTCGCGCGAAGAGGACATCGAAGTCGTGGCCGAGGCGTGCGACGGGCTCGAGGCGGTCGACAAGACCGCCCGCTTTCGACCCACGGTCGTGCTGATGGACATCCGCATGCCCGAACTAGACGGTCTCGAGGCGACGCGGCGGATTCTCGCCGCTGATGACGGCGCCCGGATCCTGATCCTGACGACATTCGACCTCGACGAATACGTCTACGAGGCGCTCCGCGTCGGCGCCAGCGGGTTCGTGCTCAAGGACGACCCTCCCGAACAACTCCTCGACGCAATCCGCGTCGTTGCCGGCGGAGATGCGCTTCTCTCCCCGGCCATCACGAAACGCGTTATCAAACAGTTCACGCGCATTCCGCAGCCTGCGCCCCCGAAAGAGCTCGAGGAGCTGACGGAGCGCGAGCTCGACGTATTTCGCTTGATCGCCCGCGGCCTCTCGAACGCCGAGATCGGCCGAGAGCTCTACATCAGCGAGACGACCGTCAAGACACACATCACGCACATCCTCCAGAAGCTCAACCTCCGAGACCGCGTCCAGGCGGTCGTACTCGCGTACGAGACGGGGCTTTTCGACGCGGACGCGCCGCAGCAAAGCAGTCGCGACGAGCGCCCGACTGACTGATTACGTCGCCCTGACGCGGTTTGCTCCCGGAAGTGGCGTCGCGGTCGCGGGGAGGGCCGCCATGCCAATCGAGACACAGCGCCGTGGCGTCGTCGCGTAGCTGACCGCCGCTTGCCTGGAGGGCCGCCTGGGTCAGGTGCTGCACCGCTTCGCGGGCGTGCATGCTCATGCTTGCGGTCAGGATGGCGGTGATGTTCATGCCCGCGGCGTCGCGCTCCAGCATGCCGTCGGTGACGAACATCAGCCGGTCGCCCACCTCGAGCTGCAGCGCCTGTACCCGGTAGCGGAGTCCGGGCTGCAGGCCGAACGGGCGGTCAGCTTCCAAGCGAACGTGCTCGACCTGGCCGGACCGCAGCCGGAGCGGCGAGGGATGGCCGGCGTTGACGATGCCCGCGGTTGCATTGGCCAGGTCAATCCGCACGAGTAGGCCGGTAACGAACTGGCCGTCGCCCGCCTGCTCGGCCAGCGCATCATTCGCCAGCCGCGCCTGCTCGGCCAGCTCAACCCCCCGCCGGCGGGCGTTGCGTAGACCCCCGACCAACACGGTGGCCAACAGGGCGGCATCCATCGTGTGGCCCATCGCGTCGGTCATCGACAAATGCAATGTGTCTCGCTCCAGCGAAAAATCAAAAGTGTCACCGCCGATCTCACCCGCCGGTTGCAGCCAGGCGGCGAGAGTGAACTGGCCGGCCTCACACGTAAAGGAACCAGGCAACAGCCGATGCTGGATCTCCGCCGCCAACGACAACGGAACCGAGCGCTGTCCCCACTCGAAGAGATCGGTGTACCGGCGGTTCGCAATGACCACGTAGGCCAAGAAGTGCGCCGCCAGTGCCACATCCGCCACTGTCTGCTCAATCGGGAAGTCCTCCAGCCCCAACTCCAGGACACCGACCGCTTCACCGCGGCTGGTCACCGGCGCGAGCAACCGAGCGCCGCCATCCTCGGCGATTACCTCGACGGCCTGGGCGGCCAACGCCCGCCCATGCGGCGTCCCAACCAACGACACCCGCTCCGCAGTCTCCTTCCCCTGCAACCGCTGTGCCCCCTTCGTGCCCGCGTGGCCCAGTCGGATCAGCGACCGCCCACTGAAGTCGGCGATCAGGAAGCTGACCTCGCGGGCACCGATCGCTTCCGCCAGCGCGGCGGCGAGCACATCGATCGCCGCGACCGGCGGGGCCGCCTCGACCGCCGCCAGCAATGAATTCAAGTTCAGCGGTGATTGCCGACCCTCACCCATCTTGCCTAACCTAACGCGACCGTACGCCGGCAACGCGTTTCGGTCCGCTGGGCGCTAAATTTTGGGTTGGCGATGGCTGAGGATGAGATTCGGCATCTGCGCGTCCTGATCGCTAACGAGAAGCGCGAGCGCCTCGAACTGCTCGCCCAGGTCGTGGCCGGACTCGGCCATGAGGTGATCGCGCGCGAGATCTACGTCAAAGAGGTCGGAGCGGTGACCGCCAGAGAGCGGCCGGATGTCGCGCTGGTCGGACTCGGCCTGCACTCCGAGCACGCCCTCGAGCTGATCACGGAGATCGTCCGCGAGGCGTCCTGCCCGGTGATCGCGCTGCTCTCGGCCAAGGATCCCGCCTACGTCCACGAGGCTGCCAAGCGCGGAGTCTTCGCCTACATCATCGACGGCAGCCCAGAGGAGCTGCAGAGCGCGATCGACATCACCCTGCAGCGGTTCGCCGAGTACCACAGCCTGCAAGGCGCGTTCGGGCGCCGGGCGACGATCGAGCAGGCGAAAGGGATCCTGATGGCCCGGCATGCCGTGGATGCCGACCGAGCCTTCGAGATGCTGCGCGACCACTCACAGCACAACGGCCACAAGCTCGTCGAGATCGCGCAGGCGATTGTCGACAGCCACCTCCTGCTGCTGCCGCCGCTCCCGCAACCGGTGCCGGCTTCCGACCGCCCGGCCTAGATCGACCCATCGTCCGGGCGGTGGTACGCTCAACTTGCAGCGTCTCAGCGAATCGGCGCAGCGAGTCATCGCGCGGGCCATAGCAATCGGCGCCGCGAAAGGTCCGCCCTCAGCAAAGCGGGTTGGAGCAGTATCTGGCCGACCACAGACGCCCCGGTCGGCGATGAAGCTTCGACCCTGGAGGTTCTGATGGTGGAGATTCGCGTCGCCGTTGCGGACGCCGCCGGCGCGCATGGGCTGCTACGGCGCCTGACGGGACTATTCGACCGGTCGTCCGTCTCGTTCGACGGAACGCGCAACGAAGTCCGAGTCCGTTCGGAGTGGGAATCACGATCGGTGGTCCAGGTCATCGGCACGGTCGAGTCGTGGCTGGCGGCAGACGGCATCGACTCGGCCAAGCTCTCGGTCGGCGATCGCTCCTACACGATGGTCGGCCCAGCGCAAACCCGATGATCGAATCGTCAGGCAGACACGGTCACTTCGACCCGCGCTGGAACACCACTAGCTTGAGCCCGCTCCTTGCGCTGGTACACGCCGCCGAGAGCGGGGGTCCCTCGATCCAGAGCTCGATCGCGAGTGTTCGTTGATCACGACGGTCGCAGTTCGTCCACCGGTGCCGGTGAACCGGCTCACGGCACCGTGGCGGGCTATCCACCACAGTCCGCACCGTTGGAAGCTCCTCGGCGGACTCGCGTTCTCCGCTCTCTCCCTGGGCGCGTGTGTCCTGCTCGCTCGATACCTGAGCGACGCGAGCTGGCCCCTTGACGGGGCACACGTCCCGCTTGTCTTTCTCGCCGGATGTTCCTATCTCGCCAGCTTCGGCTTCCGGGCATTCGGTTGGCATCAGCTGTTTCCCAGGACCGAGCGCCCGGACCGCGCACGATGTCTCGCGGCCTGCGGGGCAGCCGCCGCCAGCGGAGTCGTGCTGCCCTTTCGGCTCGACTACGTCGTCAAGATCTCGATCCTTCGCCGGCTCGGCGGGGTGAGGCTGAAGCTGAAGACGATTGCCGTCTCGATCGTCGCCCTCGGCATGGTCGACGCAGTGGCGATGCTCCCGCTCGCGATTTTCGCCCTGGCGACGACCGGTCCGGTCCTTCGCGGGCCGCTGGTCGTCGTCGTCCTGTTCTGCATCGGTTGCCTCGGGATCCTCACCCTCGGACAGCGGGTCGGACGGCTCCCGCTCGTCGGACGCTCGGCCCGCCTGCAGGTCGTCTACCGGCGTGTCGCGGACAGCACGCGGTTCTCGCGCCCGACGCTGGTCGCGGGCCTGCTGCTCCTCGGCTGTTGGACGTCGCGCGCCCTCGGCAGCACCCTTCTGCTGAGCGCCTTCGGCGTCCGGTTCTCGCCGACACTCGCGCTGGTTGTCCTCTGTCTGAGTGCCGCGACGGCGATCCTCCCGATCACGGCCGGTGGAGCCGTCGCCGGCATGGGGACGACGGCCGGCGTGCTGTTTGCGCTCGGCGTTTCGAAGGGTGTGGCGGTCAACTTCTCGCTTGCGTCCGGGCTGCTCCTGACCAGCGCCGCGCTCGCCGCGGCCGCGGTCGGACTGAGTGGATCGCTTCTTCTCACCGTCCGCACGCGTCGGGCCGCTCGCCGCCTCGATCCCGGGGACGGTGGCTGGATACGAGGACGAATACCGATCCCGCGGCCAGCCGACTAGGACCACGGGGAAGGCCCGCAAGCGCGCGGGCCTTCGCTACATCGAACGTTCCTCGGCGACGTTTACGCGATCGCTTTGCTGCTGGCGCGGCCGTGTTCGTCGAAGGTCAGCCGGTAGCGCAAGTCGTCGCCGTGGAGCAGGTTGAAGAACCGGCGCCGACCCCTGATCAAGAGCACCGCCTCCGCGTCGTTGTGAGACTCGATCCGGTAGCCCTGCGCACGTTTTTCTTGGAGGGTTCGCTCGAGCTCTTCGTTCCTGGATAGAAGTACTTCGGCCATGACGGCCTCCCTCTATGGGGTCGGCCTCGCTGGGCCGTTAACTCAGCAAAGCGATGTGCAGAACAACGTCTTCGGTACTGGGAAGGCCCGCGGTGCGGGCCCTCCCCTTACCGCGGTCGGGGCTGTTACGCCCGAACGAAGCCGTTCGTCGTCTCGTGGACGATGACCTCTCCGCCCGTGATCTTCGGCGGATTCGGGAGTGCGGTCTCGAGCTTCTCGTCGCGCACCCACGTGGTTGCGACGCGGGCCGACTCGCCGGCCTCCGCGGATGTCTTGAAGAAGTCGATGGAACTCATGACGCCGTTCTCGGCCTCGATGAGGTAGTAGCCGCTGAAGCCCGGCATCTTGTTCAGGCGGGGCAGCAGGTTCTCGTTGACGCGCTTGACCAGCTCGTCGGTGCGACTCTGGTCGATTCCCTCGTACCGTCTAATCGTGGCATGCATATGGTGCTCCTAACTCTCTCTTCGTTCCAGGGCGGAGAACCCGGTTGAGTCCTCCCTGATGCACTCAGGCCCGGTGTGACAGTCGAAGAGCGGGTTCGGAGCCTCGACGGCTTCCGTTTGGGTTTTCTGGCGCAGCCCGAGTGTAGCAGCTTTCTTGACAACGTAGTTTTACGTAACTACGTTATCTATTGAATCGACGTAGGAGCAGGTGCGGATGTGCCCTTTTTCGGTCACCCTGAAGAACGTTCCCGACCGGGAGCTTGGCCCACTTCTGATTCAGCTCGCGCAGGCTGGTTTCCAGAATCCGATCATCAAGCCTGTTGATGCCGATGGCGCACCCGGCGAAGCGGCCGATCCTGCTCGCGGGCCGAGGGCGGATCTCGCCGAGAGTTGGCGGCTCGTGCAGGAGCGGAAGGGCCAGTCATATCAGTGGCCGGACCAGCGCGAGCGCTACTCGCGCTACCGCGTGTTCATGGGTACGACGCGCGCCGAAGGCGCGGTTCAGATCGGGCTCGGCGAGACGATTCGCAAGAACAAGTGGGGACGCGACCGAAAGTACGTCGTCGCTTTCCTGAGCAGTGGATCCCCGCAGCGGCCGCTAGCCGAGTTCGTCGCAGCTGACGACTACGACGAGACGCGCGAGCTGGTCGCGGTCATCCGCGGAAGCGATGGCGGGCGGCGCATGTACGGCGCAGGCGACGCCCTTCCCCGCGTCTACACGGAGAGCTTTCGAACTCAGATGTACAGCGAGCGCGTCGTCCATCCAGGCGTCTGGAACAGGGTCGTTGTGGTCGCGCGTGAGGACGACGACGAAACGATGCTCAACCACGCGCTGATCCAGGGACGACGGCGCTATCCGACGTAGGCGTCAGACCCGCCGGCGCCTCGTAGTGCGTCCTGCCCAAGGGTCTAGCGGTCGACGTCGGCGGCGAGCCTGATCGCCTCGACCTTCGGCCCTGCGCCTTGGAGGAGGAACGTCATCCCGTCGGCCTTCCAGAGCAGCACTCCAGGGCTGACCTCGAAGGACTCACGGTGCACCGCTCCATCGGCCCCGATGAGCGTGAACGTCCCGCGGGCGGTGCCCTCGATCCAGAGGGCGGGCAGGTCTTCGACCGTGACGTCCTCCGCGCTGCCGCTGACGGGGACGAGCGCGATGCGCGCCTGCACGTCGGATGACCGCCACTGGGTGAGCAGAGGCCGTCCGCCCCGGTAGCCGACGGTGGCCATCCCGCCCGCAATGTCGTCTCGCACGTGGGCCGAGTCGGGCGCTCCGAGTGAAGGGATCATCCGGACCCGGAACGGCACAGAGGTCTGGATCTCGTCGACGGGCACGACGCGTCCCTCGAACGGCGGAGCTACGCCGGGCGCGAGCGGACCGAGCTCAGAGCACCTCGTCGACGTCGAACAGGTGCTGCAACGCCGAGACGGCGGCCGGCGCGAGGGCGACCCCGCCCAAGGCGACGACGCACACCAGAGCGACGACCCGGCCTGGAACTCGCCGCCGAGGCTCAGCTCGGAGGAGGCCGACGTCGAATGCCGGCGCGTCCGCGTCGAGCGCACGCGCGGCCGCTCGTAGCCGCGTCTCGAATGTGTGCTCAGACATTCTGTCTCCTCGAGCAGCGCCCGGAGCCGTCGACGCGCGCGCACGAGCCGGACGCGGTACGCCTGGGTCGACTTGCCCACGAGGGCGGCGGCCTCGTCGTCCGGCAACTCGGCGAAGTAGCGCAGAGCGAGCGCCAACCGGTCGGCGTCCGGCAGCCGAGCGAGGGCGCCCAGCACTGTCTCCATCTCCTCGCGCGCGATGACCGTTTCGTCCGCGCCGGCGATCGCCGCCCTGTGCTGCTCGGCGGCGCGCGTGCCGAGCCTCAGATGCCGTCGCTCGGCTCGGCGCACGTTGTGCGCCTCGTTGACGACGATCCGGAGCAGCCACGGCCTGAAGGCGGCACCGGCGCGGAATCGGTGCAGCGAGCGATACGCCTTGACGAAGCCGTTCTGCATCGCCTCTTCCGCGTCCGCGTTCCGCCCGGTGATCGCCGTCGCCAGGCGGTAGGCAACCCGTTCGTACGGTCGAACGAGATTGGCGTACGCCTCGTGGTCGCCCTCGATCGCGAGGGCCAGGAGCTCGGACTCGCCTTCACGCGGAGCCAGAGGCAGAGGGAGCCCGAGCGAGAGGTCCGTGGCCATCGATGCCTTTCATACACGCCGAGCACCTCGAAGGTAACGCTGTAACGCCGGGCCCAGTCGTGACGTACATGGCACATGCTGCTGATCGCAGCGCTTGTCGTCGCGGCCGCCGTCCTCTTCGGGGGGACGTCGCCCTCCGAGCCCGAGCTTCAGCGCGCCGCCGACCAACTCGTCGCGACCAGCGACATCCCAGCCGTGATCACGCTCGTCGAGCAAGACGGCCACCGCACCATCGTCGCCTCGGGAGAAGCCGACGTCGGCCGCAGACAGGCTCGCCCGGACGACCGGTTCTGGGTCGGAAGCGTGACCAAGAGCTTCGTTGCGACCGTCGTCATGCAGCTCGTCGCCGAGCGCAGGCTCAGTCTGGACGACAAGGTCAGCAAACTCCTCCCGAGGCGGCTTCGTGAAGGGCGGCGGATCCGACTTCGGAACCTGCTCAACCACACGAGCGGGATTCCCGACTACATGGAGCTCGAGCCCTGGAGGAGCGCCGTCGCGCGCAACCCGCGAGTCGTGATCTCGCCGCGGCGCCTCGTCGCGTCGGCGGCCGGGCTCGCACTCGAGTTCCGGCCCGGGAGCCGGGCCTCCTACTCGAACACCAACTACCTCGTCCTGGGGGAGATCGTCCAGCGAATCACCGGTCGGTCGCTGGCCAGAATGCTTCGGGAACGAATCTTCGGGCCGCTCGGCCTCACGGCGACGGCCTACGAGAGCGGGCGCCGAACCCTTCGCGGCGACCAGATGCACGGCTATGACGTCTCGGGCTCGCCACCGACCGACGTCTCGCTGCACGGGCTTGGCGGCCCGTGGGCCGACGGTGCGATCGTCTCGAACGCGCGCGACCTGGCGGTGTTCTTCGGCGCGCTGTTGCGGGGGCAGCTCGTCCCGCCCCGCCTCGTCGCCCAGATGGAGAAGATCGTTCCCCGCTCGCACGGCGAGGGAATGGGGCTGTACCGGCTCCCATCGCCGTGCGGTCGCTGGTTCTACGGGCACACGGGCGGCACGCCCGGCTACATCACGTTCGCCGCGGGCTCACGCGACGGCCGCCGCTTCTTCGTGTTCGCCTTCAACGGCGTCGGCCCGGACGCCATCCACGCGATGGACCGCTACCTCGACGATCTGCTCTGCCGCGCCTGACACGTCTCAGGCGGGCTCGGGGTGACAGAGAGCCGATGATCAGCCACGCCGAGCGCTCTGGAGACATGCGCGCGACGGTGTTGGTGGCGGAGGCGACGCCCGACTTGGCGGCTGGCACCGCGCCGACGACTGCTTCCGTCGCAGGAGCCATCACCCAGCCCATCGCCAGGGTCAGCTCGAAGAACCAGGCGGCGAGGAAGAAACGCGCCGGTGTGCGACTCCCAGAGCGAGGTCAGCGCCAAGCAAGATCGCGAGGCCCATCAGGCCCGCTGCGACGACACGGGAGATCCCGAGTCGTTCGAACGGCCTTGCTCGACGAGCCAGCGCCGATCATCAGGCCGAGAGCCATTGGGCTCATGAACGGCGCCCGCCTCGATCGCGGTGTAGCCGTGGACGAATTGCAGGTACTGGGTCAGCGCGAAGATACCGCCGAGCAGGGCGAAGAAAGCGACGCTGACAGCAGCAGTCCCGACGCTGAAGCGAGCGCTGCGGAAGAAGCCGAGGTCGAGCATCGGCTCGTCGATGCGACGCTCGCACCAGAAGAAGGCGCCCAGCAGTACGACGCTGGCGGCGAGCGATGAGAGTACCAGGCCGAAGACGTCCAGCCCTTCTCCGGCGCCTCGATGATCGAGTACACGAGGACGCTGAAGCCGGCCGTGGAGAGCGCGGCGCCGAGCAGGTCGAACAGCCGGGCGTGGATCACGGCTCTCGGGCACGTAGCGGATGCCGAACAGCAGCCGGCTGCTGCGACTGGCACGTTGACCAGGAAGACCGACCACCAGCCGAACCACTCGAGCAGCAGGCCGCCGGTCAGCGGGCCGAGCCCGATCCCGACCGCCGCCAGCGCGGCCCAGATAGCCGATCGCCTTGCCGCGCTCCTCGCCGGTGAAGAGGTTGGCGATGATCGAGAGGGTGGCGGGCATGATCAGCTGCGCCGACGCCCATAGAACGCGCGCACGGCGATCACTGCGTTCGCGGAGTCGGCGAGAGGGCGCCGAGGCTGGCGAGTCCGAAGAGGTAGCCGTCTTACAGGCGGGCGTAGGAAGCGTCTATCGCTTCGCGGGGAGCGAGCGTGCGTACTTCGTGCCGAGCTCGACCCACTTGACGAGCTGGCGCTTGGTGCGAACGTCTTCGGACTCGACGCGTAGCCATCCCTGCATCTGCCGCCCGCGCATTTCCATGAGGTGAGCGTTCGTCTTCGCGACGAGCGCGTCGGACTGGGTCGGGTCGACGCGCACCAACACGCCACCCTGGCCGCTGGCGGCGATGGCCATGTTGCCGCCGATGAGGAATGCGAGGCCGCCGAACATCTTCTGCTCGGTCAGGCCGGACTCGCTTCCGATCAGCTCCCGGATGCGACTTGCAAGTTCCTCGTCGTAGGCCACGGCTTCGATCGTACGACTACGAGCCCTCGGCGGGGGAGAGGTTCTACTTGAACTGAACTCGGACTGCGGGCACTTCATCTGTTGAAGCTACTATTTCTGCTGCAGCTACGACAGAAGGGTGATGAAGCTTGAGCACGTTACTGCTTGTCCCGCTTGACGACATCGTCGTCTTCCCGAACATGAACGTCACGATCACTGCCGACGTCGGCGATGAGGACCGCGTGCTGCTCGTGCCCCGCCACGAGGGCGAGTACGCGAAGGTCGGCACCGTCGCCGAGGTCGCCGAACGGGTGCGCCTGCCGGGCGCCGGTCCGGCCGTCTCGCTCGTGGGTTTGCACCGCGGAATCGCGGGAGCCGCCCACACCGACGCCCAGGGCCGGCTCCGGGTCGAGGTGCAGGAGCATCCCGACGTAGAGCCGCCGGGCGTGAAGACCCGCGAGCTCGAGCGCGAGTACCGCGCCGTGGTCGAAGAGATCCTGGAGCTGCGCGGCGACGACGGGCGGATCTCGGCGTTCGTGCGCTCGATTGGCGAGGTCGGCACGCTCGCCGACACCGCCGCCTACGCGCCTGAGACCACCTTCGAGCAGCGGATCGAGCTGCTCGAGGCCGTGGACGTGGTCGAGCGGCTCGAGCTCGCCCTCCGGCTCCAGCGCGAGCGCATGGCCGAGCTTCAGATCCGTCAGCGGATCCGTGAGGACGTCGAGGAAGGCGCTCAGCGCCAGCAGCGCGAGTACATCCTGCGCCGTCAGTTGGAGTCGATCCGCAAGGAGCTGGGCGAAGACGATGCCACGGTCTCGGAGGACTACCGCCTCAAGATCGCCGAGGCAGATCTGCCGGACGAGGTTCGTGAGCAGGCCGAGCGCGAGGTCGGCCGACTGGAGCGAATGGGCGACCAGAGCGGAGAGTCCTCGATGATCCGCACGTACCTGGACTGGCTCCTCGCTGTGCCCTGGGGCGAGCGCTCCGAGGAGCGGCTCGACCCGGTGCACGCGCGCGAAGTCCTGGACGACGACCACGCCGGCCTCGGGGACGTCAAGGACCGGATCGTCGAGTACCTGGCCGTACGCAAGCTGCGGCAAGAGCGCGGCATCGACGAGGACAAGCGCTCCGGTGCGATCCTGACGCTGATCGGGCCGCCCGGGACCGGCAAGACCTCCGTCGGCGAGTCGATCGCCCGAGCGCTGAATCGCGAGTTCGTTCGCATGTCGCTCGGCGGCGTACGCGACGAGGCAGAGATCCGCGGCCACCGTCGTACCTACATCGGCGCTCTGCCGGGCCGGCTCGTGCGCGCGCTGCGGGACGCCGGAACGATGAACCCGGTGATCCTGCTGGACGAGGTCGACAAGGTCGGCGCCGACTGGCGCGGCGACCCGTCGGCTGCGCTGCTCGAGGTGCTCGACCCGGCCCAGAACCACTCGTTCCGCGACCACTACCTCGACGTCGAGCTCGATCTCTCCGAGGTCGTCTTCATCGCTACGGCGAACATGGCGGAGACGATCCCGGGCCCGCTGCTCGACCGCATGGAAGTGATCCGCTTCGACGGTTACACAGTCGACGAGAAAGTCGCGATTGCCCGTGGCTATCTCTGGCCGCGCCAGCGCGAGCGGACCGGCCTGCGCGAGGACGAGGTGTCGATCGACGACATCACGCTCGAGCTGATCGTCAGCCAGTACACGCGCGAGGCGGGAGTTCGCCAGCTCGAGCGCGAGCTCGGCAAGCTGCTGCGGAAGACCGCTACGACTGTCGCGTCCGGCACCGCCCAGCCGCCGATCTCGATCGACGAGGCGGCGGTCCGCGACGCGCTCGGGCGCCAGCGCTTCTTCCAGGAGTCGGCCGAGCGAACGGCGGTGCCCGGAGTGGCCACCGGCTTGGCGGTCACCGGAACAGGCGGTGACGTGCTGTTCGTCGAGGCAACCAAGATGCCGGGCAAGGACGGGCTCGTCCTGACCGGCCAGCTCGGCGACGTGATGAAGGAGTCGGCTCGGATCGCCCTCTCCTACGTGCGCTCGCACGCGGAGGAACTGGGTCTCGACGAGCACGACTTCGAAGACGCCAGCTTCCACGTCCACGTCCCGGCGGGTGCGATCCCGAAGGACGGTCCCAGCGCCGGGATCACGATGACGACCGCGCTTGCCTCCCTCCTCACGGGCCGGCCGGTGAAGCACACCGTCGGCATGACGGGAGAGGTCACGTTGCAGGGTCGAGTGCTCCCGATCGGCGGGCTGAAGCAGAAGGCGCTCGCCGCCCACGCTGCCGGCCTGACCGACGTGATCATCCCCGAGCGGAACCGGGCCGACCTCGACGACGTCCCCGAGGACGTCCGCAACGAGATGAGCTTCCACCCGGTGATGAGCCTGGGCGAGGTGCTCGAGCTCTCGCTGGAGCCGCGCGCGGCGCATGCGCTGTCGTAGCTGCGCGCCGCTCCCCGAGGAGGTCCGCCGAGCGGCGGACCTCCTCGAGCGGCGCTGGACCGTTTCGATCCTCTATGTCTCGCACGAGGGCGCTGTCCGCTTCAACGAGTTCCTGCAGGCGCTCGGCAAGATCTCCCCGGCGACGCTGGCGCAGCGGCTGACCGACCTCGAGGAGGCCGGCGTCCTCGAGCGCACCGTGATCGACGCCCGTCCGCCGCTCGTCGAGTACCGCCTGACGGAGCGCGGCCGCCAGTTGCGGTCGCTCGTCAACGCGCTCGCACGCTTCGCCAGGACGGGTTAGTGCAGGGACGACGCCTGATCCCGCGCATCGCGCGGCTGTTCCGGGCGTACCGCTGGCAGGTCGCGCTCGTGCTCGTGATGATCCTCGTCACGGCCGGGCTGGGTGTCGTGCCGTCACTGTTGACGAAGGTCGTGTTCGACAGCGCGCTCTTCCCCCCGAGCGGGGAGCGCAACCTGGACCTCCTCTACGTCCTTGTCGGCGTGATGGTCGCGATCCCGCTCGTCGCGGCGGCGATCTCGGTCGCGCAGACCTACCTGACCACCGTCGTCGGACAACGCGTGATGCAGGACCTCCGTAACCGGTTGTACGAGCACCTGCAGTCGATGTCGCTGCGCTTCTTCACCGGCGCACGCACGGGCGAGCTGCAGTCGCGGCTGCAGAACGACGTCGGCGGCGTCCAGAACGTCGTCACGAACACCGCCTCGTCCGTGCTCTCGAACATCGTGGTCGTGCTCAGCACGGTGGTCGCAATGGTCGTGCTCTCATGGCAGCTGACGCTGCTGTCCCTGGCCGTCGTGCCGATCTTCGTCTACCTGACGTGGCGCGTCGGCCGGGTACGACGCCGGATCTCCGGCCAGACGCAGGAGTCGCTCGCCGAGCTGTCGACGATGACCGAGGAGACGCTGTCGGTCTCTGGGATCCTGCTGGCCAAGGTCTTCGACCGGCGACGCGACGCGGTCGAGCGCTACCGTGCCGAGAATCTACGGCTTGCCGGGCTGCAGGTACGGCAGCAGATGGTCGGTCGCGGGTTTTTCGCCGTCGTGCAATCGTTCTTCGCGATTACGCCGGCGCTGATCTACCTCGTCGCCGGTTGGTCGGATCTGAGCGCCGGCACGATCGTCGCCTTCACGACCCTCCAGACGCGGCTCCTCTTTCCGATCGGGAGCACGCTCCAGACGTCGGTCGAGGTGCAGTCCTCGCTGGCCCTCTTCGAGCGGATCTTCCAGTACCTCGACCTCCCCCACGAGATCGTCGACGCTCCCGGCGCCGAAGCTCTGCCGCTGGACCGCGTCCGGGGCAAGGTTGCGCTTCGGAATGTCTGGTTCCAGTACGAGGAGGCCACCGACACGGACGGCGACAGGCCCTGGACGCTCGAGGACGTCTCGCTCGAGGTCGAGCCGGGTCAGCTCGCCGCGCTCGTCGGCCCGAGCGGCGCGGGTAAGACGACGATTTCCTATCTGATCCCGAGGTTGTACGACGTGGGGCGGGGCAGTGTCGAGCTGGACGGCCACGACGTCCGCGATCTGCAGCTCTCCTCCCTCGCCGAGGCGATCGGGATGGTCACGCAGGAGACCTACCTCTTCCATGCCACCGTCAGGGACAACTTGCTCTACGCGAAGCCGGAGGCAACCGACGCCGAGCTGCATGCCGCCGCGCGGGCGGCGGCGATCCACGACCGGATCATGGAGCTCTCGGACGGATACGAGACACTTGTCGGCGAACGCGGCTATCGGATGTCGGGCGGTGAGAAGCAACGGCTCGCGATCGCGCGGGTCCTGCTGAAAGACCCACGGGTGCTGATTCTCGACGAGGCTACGTCGGCGCTGGACACCAACAGCGAGCGACTCGTGCAGCACGCGCTGGAGCCGCTGATGCAGAGTCGCACGACGATCGCGATCGCCCACAGGCTCTCGACGATCCTCTCGGCCGACGTGATCTTCGTACTCGAGCGCGGTCGGATCGTCGAGCGGGGGACTCATGAACAGCTCGTTGCCGCGGACGGGCTCTACGCCCAGCTCTACCGCCAGCAGTTCCAGAGCGGTCTGGTCGAAGCGCGCTGCGAGGACGGTTTCGTCCTGGCCAGCGGCGACGTCCTCGCAACGGCCACCGGGTAGCGGCAAACTGGTTCCTGCGGGAGAATTACGAACGAGGAGGTCACTTGCCGGCCACCAACGAATCGATCAGCTTCAAGGAGGACATCAAGCCCCTCTTCCGCGAGCGGGATCGTGAAGCGATGAAATGGGCGTTCGACCTTTGGTCGCACGACGACGTCGCCGGAAACAAGGACGCGATCTTGGGGCGCCTCCGCAACGGCACGATGCCCTGCGACGGCGCCTGGCCAGACGAGCAAATCGCTCTCTTTCAACGGTGGACCGAGGCGGGAACGCCGGGCTAGACGTGCTCAAGTCCGGATCCGACGAGAACGCGCGATCTCTCTAGTGCAGTTCCATCAGGGCCGGCTCCTCGATCACGTGCATGTGCGCGTCGCGGATCTCGAGGTGAGCAAGCGCTTCTACCGCGCCGTGCTCGCAGCCGTGGGGCGAGAGCTGACGCGGGAGGGCGAGGACGCCTTCAACTCCGACGAGCTGTACGTGACTGCCGACAAGACGCCCACGACGGGACTCCACATCGCGTTCCAGGCCGACGACCGCGAGACGGTCCAACGCTTTCACCGAGCCGGGCTGGCTGCCGGCGGGCGGGACAACGGCGCGCCGGGCGAGCGGCCGTACCACCCTGGCTACTACAGCGCATACATTCTCGACCCGGACGGAACCAACGTCGAAGCCGTGTACCACGGCCCGGCAACGCGCTCGGCGCCGTCGGTGGTGATCGAGGCGGTCCCGCCCGTAAGCCACTAGCTCCGTGTTGCCGGCTGGGGGATCTCGCGTGCGACTGATCGCGCGAGTTCATCGACGATTGTCCGGATTTCGTCGTGACGCTCTGGTTCCCAACCAGAGAGGAGATCGTTCAGGTCGCTGCACCGGACGGCGTGAATGTGTTCCCGAACGTCGGACCCGGCCTTGGTCAGCTCGAGCAGGCTGTTCTCTGTCGTCACGAGCGACCGCGCTCTGAGTCTTGCCAGCGAGCTCGCCGTCAGGGCATCATCGAGGCGGAACTCCGAAAAAAGCGTCTCGACCGTGATCGGCTGCAGCTCGTCGATGCGCGCGAGCAGCCAGAGCTCCGGTGGTGAGAGATCGAGTCCGGCACGGACGGCGAACTGCTCGTATGTCTGCCAGCGGTTCTCGCGCTGGATGAGCGAGCTCAGGGACCGCTCGAGCTCCCGGAACGAACTGTCGTCCCGCGGGGACGCGAAGCTCTCTCCGAGCCCGTCGGAGCGAGCGGTCTGGCGCAGCGGAACCTCGCGCAGCAGCCACGTGAGCGCGAACCCAATCGCCCCCGCCGCAGCGGCGACGGCGAAGACGGGAGTCAGAGCGTCAGTGAAAGCCTCGATATACGGCTCGTGCACGGCGGGCGGCAGACGGTCGACAAGCGAGGGGCTGACCGCGGTGGGGACCGACGCGCCCGCGGGGAGCCGGACGGCAAGTTCGGAGTGCAGTTGGTTGGCGAAGACCGCGCCGAAGAGTGCGACACCGATCGACCCGCCGATCTGGCGGAAGAGCGTCGATCCGGAAGTGGCGACTCCCAGCTGTTCGTAGTCGACGGCGTTTTGCACGGCGAGGACGAGCACCTGCATGACCATTCCGAGGCCGAGACCAAGGACGACCATGTACAACGAGATCCTCCAGATCGGCGTCTGCACCTCCAGCGTCGCGAGCAGCGCCAGCGCCACCGTCATCACCGCCGTACCGGCAATGGGGAATGGCCGGTAACGGCCGAATCGACTGATCAGGTTGCCGCTCACGATCGACGTAACGAGCAGACCGGCCATCAGCGGCGTGAGCTGCAATCCCGAACTGGTCGGGCTCTGGCCTTTGACGATCTGCAGGTAGAGCGGAAGGAATGTCACCGAGCCGAACAGCGCCAGCCCGACGATGAAGCCGATCGCGCTGGCCGTCGCGAACGTCCGGTTCCGGAAGAGGCTGAGCGGAAGGAGCGGTTCCGTCGCGCGGCGCTCGACCAAGACGAACGCGATCAGGAGCACGACACCAAGGACGAGCAAGGTGACCATCTGCGGCGCACTCCACTCAAAGGTGGTTCCGCCGAGGCTCGTGAAGAGCACGATTCCGGACAGGCCGCCCGCCAGCAGCAGCGCTCCCGCATAGTCGATCGTGGGCTTGCGCTGTGACGTGTGGGCGTGGAACGCGACCGCGATCACCGAGAGGGCGGCGATCCCGACTGGGACGTTGACGTAGAAGATCCACCGCCACGACAAGTGATCGACGAAGAACCCACCCAGAAGCGGGCCGATCACCGTCGAGACACCAAACACCGCTCCGAAGAACCCCTGGTAGCGGCCTCGGTCACGGGGCGGGAAGATGTCCCCGACAACCGCCATCGTCGTCACGATCAGCCCGCCGGCGCCGAGCCCCTGCAAGGCGCGAAAGGCGATCAGTTCGCCCATGTTCTGGGCGATTCCGCAGAGGGCCGAACCGATCAGGAAGATCACGATCGCCGCCTGAAGCACGATCTTGCGGCCGTAGAGATCGCCAAGCTTCCCGTACACCGGGCCCGACACGGTCGAAGCCAGGAGGTACGAGGTCACGACCCACGACAGGTGCTCGACGCCGCCCAGCTCGCCGACGATCGTCGGCAGCGCCGTCGCCACGATCGTCTGGTCCAGCGACGCCAAGAACAACACCAGCAGCAGCGCGCCGAAGACCAGCCGCACGCCTTCCCTCTGCATCGGCGCGGTCACCGGTGCGCTGCTCACTCAGGCGGCTGAGCGCAGCACGGAGTACTTGGCGCAGGCGAAATCCCCGTTCCGGCCAAGCTCGTCGAGACGCAGCTCGATCCGGCGGGGCAGCAGAGGCGCACCCGCACCCAGCGTGACCGGCGCGATCTGGGCGATGACCTCGTCGAGCAGCCCGACATCGGCGAACTGACCGGCGAGGTCGCCGCCTCCGACGATCCAGACGTTCCGCTCACCTGCGGCTTCCACCATCTCCTCGTGCACCGTTCCGATCTCCGCGCTCGTGAACTCGATCTGCGAGTCGGGGACAACCGGGAGCCGGCGGTGTGTGAAGACCCAGCATGGGATGTCGTACGGCCACTTCCACTCCGCCGGATCCTTGTCCCCGAACTCGTGGTCGAGGATCCATTCGTAGGTCGTCGACCCCATCGCCATCGCACCGACGTTGGCGATGAAGTCACCGTAGTTCAACGGCCCGTCCTCCTCGCGCTTACGGGTGAACAGCCAGTCGAGCGAGTTGTCGGGATCGGCGATGAAGCCGTCGAGGGTGGTCGCCGTGTAGTACTGGGTGAGGCTCACGATGCACTTCTTTCTCGATGGACTGCCGGACGCCGCCTGTCAGCGGCGACGTTAACGGTCTCGCCGGCGTTGCTTCGCGGCAGGCGATCAGTCACCGACGGTGGATACTGCGACGACCACGAACACCGCGAGCACGAACGCGGCGAGGACGATCAGCCCCTCGACGAAGAGCTGGAACGTCGAACGTGGGCCCGTGGCGGGGGCGCCGGTCCCGCGGCGTACTCCCCGCACCGCCCAACCTGCGAGGGGCGCGAGGATCAGGATCGCCAGGACGACGGCGATCAGCGTCCGCATGTCCGCTCGCGATCACGTGACGTGGTGGCCACGGTCCTTCGCATCGTCGCAGGCGTGGGCCGCACTCGGCCGCGTGCCTGGCCAGCGGCCTGTGGACGGTAAGTCACACATTCGGCGCGATTGCGCCTTGACGAAAAGGGAAGGGAGTAGCGAGATGAGTGAGTTGAAGGGCTTCGGAAACGTTGTGTTCCCGGCGCGCGACCTCGAGGCCGGGGTTGCGGCCTGGGGTGCGATGCTCGGCCAGGAGCCGGCCTTCGTCGGCGACGACTTCGCCGCCTTTAGCGGCCGCGGCATCGAGGTCGGGCTGACCGCAGCGCCGTGGGTGGACCACCCTCTCGTGTTCTGGAAGGTCGATGACGTCGAAGGCGCGCACCGCGCGCTCGTTGCCCGAGGCGCGACTCCCCTCGGCGAGATCGCCGATGGCTCGCTTGCAGAGCTCGGCACCGTCGAGATCACGAACGGCGACCCGGCGACTGGCATCGTCGACGTCCCCGGCGGTCGGCTTGCCGTGCTCAGGGCGCCGGACGGGAACCTGATCGGGCTCACGCAGGACCCAGCCGGCGCCTAGTTTTCCGGGTATGCACGACCCCGACGGCTACTTTGGCGAGCGCGTCGCCGCGAGGTACGACGAGTCCGAGGCGGGGATGTTCGACCCGGCGGCGGTGGATCCCGTCGTCGACTTCCTCGTCCAACTCGCGGGGGAGGGTCGGGCGCTCGAGCTCGGGATCGGGACCGGCCGAATTGCGCTCCCGCTCGCGCAGCGTGGGGTGCGGGTGCACGGCATCGAGTTGTCGAAGGCGATGGCCGCGAGGCTGCGCGAAAAGCCGGGCGGCGAGGACATCGGCGTGACGATCGGCGACTTCTCGACGACGACCGTGGACGGAACCTTCTCCGTCGCGTACCTGGTGTTCAACACGATCGGGAACCTCACGACGCAGGCGTCACAGGTCGCGTGCTTCAGCAATGTCGCGGCGCACCTCGACCCCGGTGGCTGCTTCGTGATCGAGGTCGGAATCCCCCAGCTCCAGCGGCTGCCGCCGGGCGAGACGATGCGCGTCTTCCACGCGAGCGAGACGCACTGGGGCGTCGACGAATACGACGTCGCGACGCAAGGCCTGACGTCGCACCACTTCGAGCTCGTCGACGGTCGCTTCGAGCGAAACTCGGTTCCCTTCCGGTACGTGTGGCCGGCGGAGCTCGACTTGATGGCACAGCTCGCGGGTCTGAGTCTGCGCGAGCGCTGGGGCGGGTGGAAGCGGGAGCCGTTCACGAGCGACAGCCGCAAGCACGTCTCGGTGTGGGAGCAGCCGGAGGCGGCGCCTTGAGCGGGCCGTTGCGCAAGTTCGCCGACACCTTTCCCGGTGAGGTCGTGCTGCCCGGCGACCCGGAGTACGACTCGGCTCGGGTCGTCTGGAACGGGATGGTCGACCGGCGACCGGCGGTCGTCGCCCGGCCGACGGGTGCCGCCGACGTCGTTGCCGCCGTTCGCTTCGCGCGGGAGCAAGACCTCGTCATCGCCGTCAGAAGCGGCGGCCACAGCATCTCGGGGCTATCGACCTGTGACGATGGGATCGTCATCGACCTCTCGCGGATGCGCGGCGTACAGGTCGATCCCGAGCGGCGGACAGCGCGGGCACACGGCGGTGCTCTGCTCCAAGAGCTCGACCACGAAGCGCAGGCGTTCGCGCTCGTCTGTCCGGTCGGTGTCATTTCCCATACGGGCGTCGCGGGACTGACGCTCGGGGGCGGCATGGGCCGGCTGCAGAGGAAGTTCGGCCTGACGATCGACAACCTGCTGTCGGCGGACGTCGTCACCGCAGACGGCCGGCTCGTGCGCGCGAGCGAGGAGGAGAACGCCGAGCTGTTCTGGGGCCTCCGGGGCGCGGGCGCGAACTTCGGGATCGCGACATCGTTCGAGTTCCGGCTCCATCCGCTCGACCCGGTGATCACCTTTGGGAGCGTGATCCATCCGGTCGACCGGGCCCGCGACCTCGCTTCGCTCGTCCGCGAAGCGGTCGAAGCCGGCCCAGACGAGCTCTGGCTCAGCTTCGGTATCGGCCTCGCCATACCCGCCGAGAGCTTCCCGCCCGAGGTGGCCGGAAGGCCGGTCGCGCTCGTCTCCGCTCTCCATTGCGGCCCCGTCGGGCAGGCCGAGCGAGATCTCGCCCGGCTCCGCGCGTTCGGGCCGCCGGTCGTCGATTCGATCGAAGCCAGGCCGTACCTCGAGGTCCAGCAGCGCAATGACGAGGCGATGGCGTGGGGCCGCCGCTTCTACATGAAGAGTGCGTTCCTTCCCGCGCTGACCGACGAAGTCGTCGCCCTCGGCGTCGAGCACGTCTCGCGGGTTCCGGACGGAGCCGACGGCGGCATCACGGCCTGGGCGTGGGGGCGTGCGATCGCGGAGGTGCGGGAGGAGGACACGGCGTTCACGGGCCGCGACGCAACTTTCTGGATCGCCGCCGAGATCCTCTGGGAGGATCCGGCGCTGGACGAGCGCTGCCGCGAGTGGGGCCGTGCCGTCATGGCGGACATGGCGCCGTTCGCGTCGGAGGGTCGGTATGTCAACGACGTCGCTGAGTCGGGCGAAGCCGTGACCCGTGCGATCTACGGCAATCCGAAGTACGAGCGTCTCGTGGCGCTCAAGCGGGCGTGGGATCCCGACAACGTTTTTCGCCTGAACCACAACGTGCGGCCGTAACAGCGCGGGCGTGAGAATACGGACGTGGCCTCGTACGCCCTCAATGAGCGCGCGGTCGAGCACGCGAGACAGCTGATCGACGCACACCAGTACGTCCTCCAGAGCGAGTGGGGTGACGTTCAACCGACTGCCAAGGACGAAAATGCCTTCCTCGAGTCGCACTCATGGGCCGAGTACGCGGCGTGGCACCTGGGCCTGACCGAAGGTGCGAGCGACGACACCAAGGCTCGCTACGCGTTCGTCTACGGGGACTTCCGGCGCGTCCATCGGATGGGGTTGATCGCGTCTCACTACCGAGCGGCAGAGTGGGGGCACAAGGAGATCGAGCTCGCCGCCCACGACCTCCTGCAGCACCTCGACAACACGCGGGCGTAGGCCGGCTGGCTAGGCCCGTCTTGGGATCGTGCCGCTGACGGGCTCGTAGCGGTCGAACTCGCATTCCAGGACGCCCTCGCCGCGGGTCAGGCGGGGCAGCTCGCGCCGCAGCTCTTGGACGCAAGCCACGGGAATGTCGCCCTCCAGCGCGCAGGTCGAATCCCGGATCGCCGGTGTCTCCGGGACGGCGCGCAGCCGTGCCAAAGCGGGCAAGAGCGAGCCAAGCGTGTCCGCTGGGATGTCGAGGCGGAACCGGTCGATCGGTTCGCACACGACCGTTCCGGCCTGTTCTAGCGCCTGCCTGAGGACGACCGGGGTGAGCTTCCTGAAGTCGGCGGCGGTGCTCAGCGGTCCGCGTGTTGCCGGAGGCCCGTCAGCCGAGCTGTAGGTGCATTCGGTCATCGTCACGGTGCAGTCGGTGACGCGCCAGCCGAAGATGCCTTCCAGCAGGCTGCCGCGGACGTACTGGCCCATCCGGTCCGCGAAGTTCTGAGCGGTTTTGTAGATGTAGAGGGGCATCGAGTCTTGTCCGACTTGCAGCCGGAAGTCGATGCCGGAGTCGCTCGGTGCGGGATCGACGCGGAGGCCGACCGTCGCGCGAAACGGATTCGACTCCGTGTTGAGGATCTCAACGGCCTCGCCCGTGCCGATCGGGCGTTCGATGCAGATCGTGGTCGTCTCGCGGAAGCCGACGTCGAGGCCGAAGTCGTTCGCCAGCGTGGCCTGGATGACCTCCTTTTGGACCTCGCCGTAGAGCGAGACGGAGATTTCCTGCCGGATGTCGTCCTGTCGGACGTCGATGAGCGGGTCCTGCTCGGCAAGCTGCGCGAGTGCGACGCGGAGTGCGCCCTTGTGCTCGGGGTCGCTGGGGACGACGACCGTTTCCAGGGTCGGCGGGGCGAAGTGGTGCTCCGGGGTCGCTCCCGAGTCGCCGATCGTGTCGCCGATCTGGACCTCGCCGAGCCCCCAGAGCTTCCCGATCTGCCCTGCGGACACCGACGGACGCTGGACTGCCGAGCCGCGGTCGAAGACGCTGATCGCCGTCACCTTCCGCTCGACGTCCTGGCCGAATCTCAGCCGATCCCGCGTCTGCACCGCGCCCGAGAACATTCGGACGTACGCGATCTTCTCTCCCGTTGGCCCGCGCTCGATCTTGAACACCGAGCCTCTCACGGGGCCGTCGCCGTTGCCGTCGGCCGCAGGCAGTAGCTCGGCGATCCCCGCCGTGAGCGAATCGACGCCGGCTCCGGTGAGGGCAGAGCCGAAGAACACCGGATGGACTAGTGCCCTCGCGACCTGCGCAGCGAGCTCCTCACGGAGTCGCCGGTAGGAAAGGCCGGCGTCGTCGTCGACGTACGCGGCCAGGATCGCGTCGTCGTGCTCGGCCAGCGCCGCGGCCAGCGTGGCCGAGAAAGCAGCGTCGGTCTCGCCGTAAGGTGCGAACTCGGCGTCGCGCGTGCCCAGCCGGCGCGCCGAGCCCAGCGGGACGATCGCCGGCGTCAGCCGCTCCGAGATGACCCGCAAGACGCGTTCGCAGTCCGCGCCGCGTCGGTCGATCTTGTTCACGAAGATCAGGGTCGGAACGCGCAACCGCTGCAGCGCTCGCATCAACACAGGCGTCTGCGGCTGCACGCCTTCCACGGCGGAGATCACGAGCACGGCGCCGTCGAGCACGCTCAAGACGCGCTCGACCTCGGCGATGAACTCCGGATGGCCGGGGGTGTCGATCAGATTGACGGTGACGTCATCGATCTCGAATGACACGACTGCAGACTTGATCGTGATCCCGCGCTGCTGTTCCAGCGCGAGCGAATCCGTCTGCGTCGTGCCTGCATCGACGCTTCCGATCTCGTCGATGACTCCGGCTGCATAGAGCAGCCGCTCGGTGAGAGTTGTCTTACCGGCGTCTACGTGCGCCAGGATTCCCAAGTTCAGCGTTCGTTGCAGCAAGCGTCATACCCTCCGAATAGGTCGCAAAGCCATTCGCGATGGACATGAACGCTGCGCGCATCTCCGCTCCTTGGTCGCTCGGCGCTTGTAGTCAGGAGTTAAGCACAGGAGCATTGACCCCTACGTGAGCCACGATGAGGCGTACCCCGAGACCCCGGCGGGCTGGAGCACGGTCGCGCGCAGGCGGGTCGGGCCCTTTACGACCCATGTGACCTATCGGCAGCCCGACGGCACCACCGTTGGCTGGTCCTCGCGCGTCCATCGCAAGCACGCCTCGCTGCGCTCTCATGTCCGCGAAGGCGTCTGGTGGGCGCCGCGCCGCGCTTCCTGGTGGATCGGCATCCTCTTCGCCGTCGGCTCGGCCTGCTTCTTCGTCGCCCCCTTCCCCGGCTTCGTCGAGCTCGTCGGCTCCGCCGCCGACGGGCTCGTGTTCTTCGTCGGCTCGCTCTTCTTCACCTCGGCCGCCGTGCTCCAGTACCTGGAGACCGTGAACGCGGACCGCGGGCCCGCTGCAACGAGACGTCAACGATTGCGGGTCGTCACCTTCGAGCCGCGACGCATCGACTGGTGGAGTTGTGTCGTCCAGGTCGCGGGGACGCTCCTGTTCAACGTCGATACTTTCCGCGCGCTGCAGACGGGGATCGAGTCAACGTCGTACGACCGGCTCGTCTGGACGCCCGACGCACTCGGCTCGCTCTGCTTCCTCGTCTCCGGCTACCTCGCCTACCTGGAGGTGTGCGGCAGGCCTGCTTGCCGCCCGCGGCGAGCGCTCGAGTGGTGGATCGCGGCCGTCAACCTGCTCGGCTGCGTTGCCTTCGGCATCGCCGCGATCGCGTCTTACTTCGTCCCGTCGCATGGAAGCGTTATCGACCTCGCCGCCGCGAACGGCTGGACAGCGTTCGGTGGCCTCTGCTTCCTCGTCGGGTCAGTGCTGCTCTTGCCCGAGAGCGCTCCCGCCGCCGACGCCGGTGATCCGACAGACGTTACGACGGCGGTTGCGGCGTGAACGGGTGAATCTCGTCCTGCCCCTCGCGGACGACGCCCCAGCTCGACTCGGGAACCTCGTTCCAGGCGCCTGGAAGGTCGCCGAGCGGCTCCGAGACGACGAGCCGCGATTCGTCCGAGACCATTTGGAGCACTGGATTGTCGGGGTGCAGTTCACGGAGTGTGCTCACGTCCGTTGAGAAGAAGAGCGAGCGTGACTGCCCCTCGCTCGAGTAGCGGAAGGCCCAGATCTGGGTGCCGTCGCTCGTTGCCACCGTCATCTGGATCGGATGCTCGACGCCGTGCCGCCTGCCGGTCTCTTCGATGAGCCCGACCGCACGCGCGACCGCGCCGGGCGGGTCGTCCTCGAGCCCGAGCGTGCGCGCCAGGAAGAAGAACAGCTCGGAGTCGGTCGAGCCCTCGATCGCCGCGTAGAGCTTGGGATCGACGGCGAGCGCGAGGTCGCGCTTGAGCTTCGAGAACTCCCGAATGAGCCCGTTGTGCATCCAAAGCCAGCGTCCGTGACGGAACGGGTGGCAGTTCGTCTGCTGGATCGGCGATCCCGAGGAGGCTCGGATGTGCGCGAACACGATTGGTGATTCGATGTGCGCCGCCAGTTCTCGCAGGTTGCGGTCGTTCCAGGCCGGCTCGATGCTGTGGAAGACCCCCGGGGTCTCTTCGGCTCCGTACCAGCCGATCCCGAAGCCGTCACCGTTCGTCGTCTCGGCGCCGAGCCTCGAATGGAGGCTCTGGTCGATGAGCGAATGCTTCGGCTTCAGAACCAGCTCCTCGATCAGCACCGGAGAGCCGTAGTACGCAAGCCATCTACACACGTTGAACTCCTTCGCTAGTGATGGAAACCCGCAGCGCTCGCGCTGTCGTGGACCGGCGCCTGCTGTTTCTCCAGGCGCGGGAGCTGTCGCTCGATGTCGCTCACGAGCAGATCAGCGAGATCATGGGTGAAACCGCGCCGAACGACGACGCGAAGTGCGGCCAGGTCCTCACGGTTCTTCGGGAACGTGTACGCCGGCACCTGCCAGCCACGCTCGCGCAGCGCGTTCGAGACGTCGAAGACCGTGTAATTCTCGATCTCGTCCGCGAGCCTGAACGCGAACACCGGTAGCTCGTCGCCCTTCGTGATCAGCTCGAACGGCCCCAGCTCACCGATCTTGGCGGACAGGCGAGTCGCAACCTCGCGCGCATAGCCCTGCACCTTCCGGTAGCCGTCGAAACCGAGACGGAGGAAGTTGTAGTACTGGGCCACGACCTGAGCACCCGGCCGGGAGAAGTTGAGGGCGAACGTCGGCATGTTGTCGCCGAGGTAGTTCACCCAGAAGATCAAGTCCTCGGGCAACGAGGCGGCATCCCGCCATACGACCCAGCCGACGCCCGGGTACACGAGCCCGTACTTGTGCCCGGAGGCGTTGATCGAGGCGACGCGCGGGAGCCGGAAGTCCCAGGCGACATCCGGATCGAGGAAGGGAGCGACGAATGCTCCCGATGCGCCGTCGACGTGGACGGGGACGTCGATGCCCGTCTCGCTCTCGAAGGCGTCGAGCGCGCCGCAGATCTCCTCGACCGGCTCGTACGAGCCGTCGAAGGTCGAGCCGACAATGGCGATGACCCCGATCGTGTTCTCATCGCAGTGCTTGACAGCCTCCTCCGCCGACAGATTGAAGCGGTCGCCCTCCATCGGGACGAGCCGCATCTCGACGTCCCAGTAGTTGGCGAGCTTCTCCCAACACACCTGGACGTTGATGCCCATGACCAGGTTGGGCTTGTCGGTCGGCTTGCCCTCGGCGGCCCGACGCTTCTGCCAGCGCCGCTTGAGGGCCAGCCCGCCGAGCATCGCGGCCTCGCTCGACCCGGTCGTCGAGCAGCCGGTCGCCTCTTCCGCGTCAGGCGCATGCCAGAGTCGGCTCAGGATGTTCACGCAGCGCGCCTCGATCTCCGCCGTCTGCGGGTACTCGTCCTTGTCGATCATGTTCTTGTCGAAGCATTCGGCCATCAGCTTCTCGGCCTGCGGCTCCATCCACGTCGTGACGAACGTGGCCACGTTCAGACGGGCGTTGCCGTCGAGCATCAGCTCGTCGTGAATCACTTGATACGCAACATCCGGCGGAAGCTCGCCGTCCGGCAGGCGATGCCGCGGAACTTCTGCGCCTTCGCGCGTGAAGAGCGGCGGCACGGACAGAGTCGCCGTGGAGCTTTGCGGAGCCTTCGGGTGCTTGAGCGTCACGCGCTCCCCTTTCTCCTTGACAGGAGCCCGAGTATCGCACTAGCGCTGGCTACGCCAGCGCAGCGGAATGCTCGGGCACCTGGGGCTCAGCGCGGGCCTCTCGCGCGAGCGAGATCAGAATGCCCCCACCGAGCGCCAGCACGAGTCCGACCACGGCCACGAGGACATGCCACGTCGGCCGACTGAGCCGTTCGTCGAGCAGCGCAATGCCGAGGAGAACACCCACGACGGGATTCGCCACGGAGACGGTCGCCACCGATGGAGCGAGACGCCCCGTGCTGAGCGACACCTGCTGCACGACGAACCCGAGCACGCCGGCTACGGCAAGCGCGTAGCACTGCCAGTGCGACAGCATCACACCGACACCTTCGTGGAGCATCTCGAGCGTCGGTTTCGTCAGCGACGCCGAGAGCCCGAAGAGGATGCCGGCCACGGTGCCGTAGACGGCCGCCCTCGTCGTCGGCGTGCCGTGCCGGCCGAAGACCAGCAGCGCAGCGCAGAGCGCACCGAGCACCAGGATCGCGACCGCCCACTCGGCGTTGGGCGCGTTCTCTTTCCCACCGGCAGGATCGCCGAACACGACGAACAGGGCCAGCCCGAGCAGGATCACGGTGGCGCCGCCCACCTCTCGGCGCCCGACGTGCTGGTTCGTCAGGAGCCAGCCAAGCGGCAGCGCGAACACGACCGTCGTCACAAAGAGGGGCTGGATGATCGCGAGCCGGCCGCGGTCGAGCGCCGCCGCCTGGATCACGTATCCGACCAACAGGGCGGCCGTGCCCAGCAGCCACATGCGCTGCCCGGCGAGTCGCACGAGCGACATCGGGTTGGCCAGCGAGACTCCGGCAAGGTTGAGAGCGCCCTTCTGCTGCAGCGCCGCCGCCAACGCAAAGCAGAAAGCCGCCACGAGCGCGAGCACCGCCGCCATTCGGATCAGCCTACGGCTGTCGTCGGCCGACCGATCGGCAGAGCGAGCCGGCAATCCTGGACCATGTGAGCTGCAATGGCAGCGTCTCCTGCACGCAAGATCGCGCCTGCCGAGCGCCGAGCCCGGCTAGCTCGCCGGCACCGCTTGGCTCCGGGCTATCGCGCTGTTGACGTCGTCGACGCGGCCAGGAGCATGGTCGCTCTCCACGCGACGGATCCGGTGAGCGTCTACCTGTCGGCGTGGGCGCGCGTCGAGGGCATGCGCCTGGCCGACATGGAGCGGGCGTTGTACGTCGATCGCTCGCTCGTCAAGCAACTCGCGATGCGCCGCACCCTGTTCGTCTTTCCGCGAGAGACCCTGGGTCTCGCCCAGGCTGCGGCCGGGAATCGTGTCGCCGCGACCGAGCGGCGCCGGCTGAGCCGCGACGTCGAGAAGGCAGGGTTGCAGGCCGACGGTGACCGATGGCTGGCCGACGGCCGAGAGGGAGGTCCTTGCCGCGCTCGCCGACGGGCGGGAGGCAACGTCGTCGGAGCTGCGCGCCGAGATCCCCGAGCTCGAGGGCTCGATCTCCTACGGAGAGGGCAAGTCGTGGGGCGGCCGGATGTCGGTCGGCCCGCGGGTGCTCACCGTGCTCTCGGCGGCCGGCGAGGTCGTTCGCGGCTCGAACGTCGGCGGGTGGACGACGTCCCGGCCTCGCTGGTCGTCACTGCGGTCGTGGCTCGGGGAGGAGCTCGCTGCGGTCGAGGAGCAGGACGGCGTCGCTGCGCTCGTCCAGCAGTGGCTGCGCGCGTTCGGGCCGGGGACGGAAAACGACATCAAGTGGTGGTTCGGGTCGACACTGACCGTTGTGCGCAGAGCACTCGCCGAGCTCGGTGCGGTCGAGGTCGATCTCGACGGGCAGACGGGCTACCTGCTTCCGGACGATCTGGATGCGGTCGAGCCGGTCGAGCCATGGGCGACGCTGCTGCCGCCGCTGGACCCGACCACGATGGGCTGGATCGAGCGCCAGTGGTACCTCGGCCCGTACAAGGAGCAGCTGTTCGACACCGCCGGGAACGCCGGGCCTACCGTCTGGTGGGATGGACGGATCGTCGGCGGCTGGCGCCAGACCGAGTCGGGCGACGTCGACCTCCAGCTGCTCGAGGACATCGGGGGAGAGGGCCGGCGTGCAGTCGCGGCCGAAGCGGCGCGCTTGGAGGAGTGGCTGGGAGGCACCCGCGTCCTGCCCAGGTTCCCATCACCGCTGTCGAGGGCGACCGCGCCGAGCTGAGATCAGCGCCGTGTCGGATGCACTCGGCGGTGATACCACGCGCTTTCCGCCCGAAACCGGCCCAAAAAGCCCGTGATACCACGACCTCAGCCGCTCCGCTTCGCGATGTGCCTTGCGACGTACTCGGCGTCCCGACCGACCCCGCCGATCAACGCCGACGAGAGTGCGAACTGGAAGAACCGGCCCACCAAGTACAACCCAGGCTGATCCTGGACCACGCCGCGATCATGCGGCGGCTCCCCTTCCTGGTTGAAGGCCGGGAGATCGATCCAGCCGAAGTCCGCTTTGAACCCGGTGCACCAGATCACGTTCGCCACCTCCAGGACCCGTTCGTCGTCGAGCATCGGGAGCCCGTCACGTACTCCGACGGTCCTCGGAACTCGCTCGATCCCCGCGGCGGCCAGGTCCTTCCGACGCACGGGCTCGAGCGGCGCTGTCGACGCCAGCGCCTTTGGCCGCACCTTCCGGCCGACGAAGGTCCGCGTCGTGAGCACCTGCGAGATGACGAACCAGAACAGGGGCGTGAACAGCCGGTCCAGAGCGCCTCCGTGCCGCACCGGGATCTGGCCGACGTCCCTTCCCGACAGCCAGGTCGGGTGGCTTTGGGACACTTCGAACGCGATCTCGGCTCCTGAGTTCCCGGCACCCACGACCAGGACCCCACCCTCCTGGAGCTGGGACGGATTCCGGTACTGGGTCGAGTCCAGCTGAACGATGCTCTTGTGGAGCTCGGACGCGAAGCCGGGCACCCGCGGTCTCTGGTAGCCCCCCGACGCGACCACGACATTGTCGGCCTCGATCCGCAGGTTCCCCGAGCTGAGGAGGTAGCCGTTCCCGTTCCTCCGGATCCGGTCCACTGTCACTCCCCCTCGAATGGGAAGCTCGAACCGCACGGTGTAGGCCTCGAGATAGTCGGCCACTTGGTCTTTCGTCGGGTATGCGTTGCCGGGGACCGGGAAGGACCAGCCGGGTAGACCTGAGTAGCGCGCCGGCGAGATCAGCCGGAGCGAGTCCCAGCGGTTGCGCCAGGAATCGCCGATCCGCCTGTTGGAATCCAAGATCACGAATGGGCGATCCCGTTTCGCGAGGTGGTAGCCCGTCGCGAGCCCGGCCTGACCGCCACCGACGATGACCGTCTCGACGTGCTCAATGGTCATGACTCTCTCGATGCTAGGAAGCGGTGAGCGTTCCCGCTTCGGGCAGAACACCCAAATCGAGCAGGCCATCCGCCGTGGGTATTTCTCTGTAGGCGTGCCTACACGAGGTCGTGCTCATAGGCGTATGCGGTCACGGCTGACCGAGACGAGACGCCTAGCTTCGTGAACACGTTGCTCACGTGGCGGGCGACCGTCTTCTCGCTGATGACGAGCTCCTCGGCGATTGCACGGTTGGTCCTGCCGGTTGCGACCAACCGGACGACCTCGACCTCACGCGGGGTGAGCCCGCCGGATGCCTCCACGGGAGGGCGATGAACGAGCTTCTCGACTCGTGCGACGTCCGGCGCAGCACCGAGCTCCTCGAACACACGGCGCGCCGCCTCCAGCTCCATCTCCGCAGCGTCCACGTCTCCGAGCTGTCGACAGGCAAGTCCGACCAGGACACGGACGCGCGCGGAGTCGTACGGCGCCCCGATGTCGTGCCACAGCTGTGAGGCCTCGCGCAGTGCCGCTAACGCGCCCATGGCGTCGCCTTCTGCGAGCGCCACCGCTCCGCGCGCATGCGCGACCGTCGCGCCCAGCGTGCCCCCCGGTACTCGGCCGTGATCTCCTCGAGCTCCCGCCTGGCACCGCGCGCCTGGTCGAGATCGCCTACGGCCAACATGATCTCGATGTAGGCGGGCAGCAGTCCGGCACGGCGCATCGGCTCGGTCGTCTCGTCAACGACCCGGCGAATGGCGGCGACGGCAGCCTCGTTGTCTCCCTGGCCGAGCCGCAGTAAGGCAAGGCCGGGCTGCGGCTCCCACCCGCACCGGCTCGCCTCTCGGTACGCCTGCTCTGCTGCAGCGCGTTCGCCGCGCAAGCGGTGGATCTCGCCCTGCCGGTAGACGGCCTCGCCGGTCGCGACCCGATTCTGATCCTGGGCGTAACGATCACGTGCCCGCCGTGCCTCTTGGAGCGCGTCCGGCCAAGCGCCGTCCACCTGCATGATCTCCGCCCGGTGAACGAGGCATCGTCCCGTGAAGCTGACCATCTGGGGCTGTTCCGCGACCCACCGACTCAACGCCGCAGTCCACTCGCGGGCCCGGCGCAGCTCGTAGGCCTGCTGGCAACCCTCGATCACACTGCAATACAGCACTCCGGTCACGATCGGCGACAGCTCTCCGGTGCTGACCGCGACCATCACTTCGTCGAACACCCCGAGGCCCTCGTCGATCTTCCCTTGCTTGGTGAGCAGGCGGCCTTGTTCGTACAGGGCGAGGGCGACCAGGTCCGCGTCGCCGAAGCGGTTGCCGATTCGGACTGCCTCGACAGTCGTGGCGATGGCGGCATCGAGGTCGCCGGCTTCCTCGTGCTCGGTCATGACCAGCGCCAGCAGGTATCCGCGTTCGGCACTGTCACCGTCTTCCTGCTCGAGGAGACGCTGCGCGCGTCCGAACCAGCCCGTCGCGCGGGCCAGCTCACCTTGCTGGGCGCTGAACATGCCCACCCAGAACGCGCAGCGAACCGCGCGCAAGGTCTCGCCGGCCTCGAGGTATGCCTGGTGTGCGCGCTCGAGCGCGGACAGGTGCTCGTCCAGGCCGAGCATGCCGGCCGACGTCGCGAGCAGCTCGAGATCTGCTCCTTCCAGAGGCGCCGCCTGATCGGCGAACGAGAGCGATGCGTATGCGTCTTTCCACGCCCGGGCCGCGTACGACCGCCGGCCGCGCTCGAGCGCATCGGACCTCGTCTGGGCGTCTGCCGCCGCGGTATCTGCCGGCGCCATGAAGGCACTGTAGGCAAGCGTCAGAGGATGGGGCGCCCGCCGAGCCCGGCGAGCGCCCCGCCTGATCGACGCTACGGAGTCGGGAACGTGACGACGCTGCGGTTGCCGCCGCGATCGACGGCCCTCACCCCGAAGAGGAAGTTGTCCTTCGTGATCCCTTCGACGGTGAAGTTCGTCACGTTGCCGACCTTGATCCTGTGTGTCCACACCGGCTCGGTCGTGTCGCGGTAGACAATCTCGTAGCCGGCGAGATCCGGCTCGGTGTTCGCCTGCCACATGAGCCGCGTGTCGATGCTCAGCGTCGCGGTCTCAACTCTGACGTTGCGCGGTGCCGCTGGTCCCTTGGCCAGCGCGGCCAGCGCAGCAGTGTTCACCTTGGTGACCCGCTCCGCATAGTCGAAATCAACGAACTCGGGCAGGTCGCCGAACTGCGACGCCGTTCTCGACCCGGACGTTCTGATGCTGATGGCGGAAGTCCTCGTTCGGCTCCGTGAACCGGTTGGCCGGGAACCGCCGGTCGAGGAACGGCACGTGATCGCTTGCCCGCAGGAAGCGGTCGCGCCGGTAGATGATCCAGACGTTCATCGACGGCACCGCCTCTTCGGCCTGCTCCTCGACGAAGCGAGCGAGCTGGCGCGCTGCGGAGTCGTTCTCGCCGCCCATCGTCCGTCGGAGCGCCGCCTCCTGCGCCGTCTCGTTCGACGGTGGGCCCTCTGCGAAGAGCCGGACGTCTCGCCGGTTCCGCTCGCCGTTCTGGCCGAGCGAGCTGCCGACGATGTCGTTCGAGAACATCCCGGCGATGTTCAGCCCCTGCACCCTCGCCTGCTCGGCGAAGAAGGTCGAGCCGAAGAGGCCCTGTTCCTCGCCCGCGAAGGCGACGAACTTGATCGTCGCGTCCAGCTCGTGGCGCGACATCACCCGCGCCATCTCGAGCACGGCGGCGACGCCGGATGCGTCGTCGTCCGCGCCGGGTGCATCGCACACCGCGTCGTCGACGTTGGAGCAGCGTGAGTCGTAGTGGCCGCTGACGACGTAGGTCCGATCGGCGGATTCCGGCTGTGTGCCGCGCAGCGTCGCGACCACGTTGGTGATCGGCGTTGCCACCGGAATACGAGGCGGCGTCGGCGGCTGGATGAACGTCTGCTTCTCGACGGTCAGTCGCCCGCCGGATGCCGCTGCAGAGCTCTGGAACTGGTCGAAGATCCAGTTCGCGGCGGCTCCGATCCCACGATTCGGATCGGTCTGGGACGACAGTGTGTGTCTCGTCCCGAAGTCCGCCAGCCTCCGCACCGACTGCTCGATCCTGTCGTCGCTGATGTCACGCAGCATCTGGCGGACATCGCGTGAGACAGGAGGGCCGTCGTCATCGTCGCCTCCCTGCGCCGGGTTCGTCGCAATCGCGGCCATCGTCGCGGCGGATGCGAAGACGGCGCAGAGAACGGCAAACAGCATGTATCGCCGTTTCTTCATGTCTCCTCCCCCTGTGAAGGAACTGACTGCTTCTGCCGCTATACCCGCCCTGACGCGGTCCGACGCATCCGACGCGACGGGCAAGGTGTGACCTGATGGGCGAGGCGATTGGCCAGGTCTTGCCGCTGGCTGTGGGCGTTGCCAGGAGCACTCGAACGCGGTGATCATGGCCGTGCTCTTGCTCGTCATCGGTGTCAAGCTGATCGGCGACGGAATCGCCGGGCTGTAACGCCGAGTAGATGAGCGAAGCTCTCTTCTGGGGCCTCTTTGCGGGCTCGTCGCTGATCCTCGGAGGCGCGATCGGAATTTGGCTACCGCTTCCTCGCGAGGTTCGGGGCCTGATCATGGGCTTCGGAGCCGGGGTGCTGATCAGCGCCGTCGCCTACGAGCTGGTCGACGACGCGTTCGAGGCCGCGGATGGATTCGCCATCGTCGCGCTCGGCTTGTTCGCCGGGGCGGCGACCTTCTTCCTCGGCGACTTGGTCATCGACCGCATGGGCGGCGCCGGTCGGAAAAGCTCTGAGGGCACTGGCGCAGCGGCAGGAGGAACCGCGCTGGCGATCGTCCTCGGCATCGTCCTCGACGGCGTTCCCGAATCGGCAGTGATCGGGCTCACCCTCCTCGGGGGCGGCGGCGTCAGCGCGGCGATGATCGCCGCCGTCTTCCTGTCGAACCTCCCCGAGGCGATCGCGGCGACGACCGGGCTCGTGAGGTCGGGCTGGTCGCGGCTGCGGATCTTCGGGCTCTGGGCCCTCGTGACGCTCGTCTCGGGACTCTCCGCTCTACTCGGCTACGTGCTGTTCGACGGAGCCTCGCCGCAGTGGTTGGCCTTCGTCCTGGCCTATGCCGGCGGCGCCATCCTGACCATGCTCGCGGACACGATGATGCCGGAGGCCTTCGAGCGCAGCGGCAAGTGGACCGGCCTCGCGACCACGCTCGGCTTCGCCGTCGCGTTCGCGATCACGGCGCTCGAATGACGTCAGCGCTCGCGAACGAGGCGCTCGAGCTCGTCGAGCCGCCGCTCCAGGCGTTGCAGGACGACGAGCTCCTCCTTCGGCTCCTCAGCGGCGCGCCGCGCGATCAGAGACGACGCGATAACTCCGGCCAGCAGCGAGAGCGACGCGAAACCGATGACCATGAGTCCGGCGGCCACCGCGCGCCCGACCGGCTGAACCGGAGTCACATCGCCGTAGCCGACCGTCGTCACGGTTTGGACAGACCACCAGAGGGCACGTCCGAACGACGGGTAGTCCTCGTTGTCGACCAGGCGCATGATCGCGGCGAAGCCCACCGCAAGGATGGACACGGCGCCAAGCAGGTAGGGCAGGATCTGGCCCGTCTCGAGCGACCGCTCGAGGCGGTTCATCGCGACCTGCTGGACACGCCTCAGCATGCGGCACATCTAGCAGCGAGGGAGGACGACTGACCGAAGGGCCCGGAGAGAAGTCGCCGTTTCGACGCGCAAGGCCGGACCCGCTGCTCGAGCGCACAGTTCCGGTCTCTACCGAGCTGCGGCGGTACCGGCCTCCGACAGCGCGGCGTGACGTCCTCGCCGGTGTCACGGTCGCAGCGCTTGCGCTTCCGTCCGCGATGGCCTACGGCGAGCTCGCAGGTCTTTCACCGCTCGCCGGCCTCTACACGCTGCTGCTGCCCACGGTTGCCTACGTCCTGCTCGGCTCCTCGAAGCGGCTGATCATCGGCCCGGAGGGATCGATCTCGGCGCTCGTCGCGGCGGCGGTCCTGCCGCTCGCGGTGGCCGGCAGTGCAGACGCCGCGGAGGTCGCCGGGTTTCTCGCGCTGCTGGTCGGGGCGTGCTTCCTCATCGCGTGGGCGCTCCGGCTGCATTGGATCGCGGACTACCTCTCCCGCCCGGTGCTTCTCGGCTACATCCACGGAGTCGCAGTCGTGCTCGTGGTCTCCCAGATCGATGCAATCCTCGGCCTGGACGTGGAGGCGCGCGGCGTGCCGCGGCAGCTCGTGGAGATGGCCAGCGAGCTCGGCGACGTCAGCGGCGCGACCCTCACGGTTGGCTCGGCCGCGCTTGCACTCCTCCTGCCGCTCCGGTTCAAGTGGCCACGCATTCCAACGGCCCTCTTCGTCGTCGCCGCGTCGATCGCGGTCTCGTGGGCGGTCGACCTCGAAGCCGACGGCGTCGCCGTCGTCGGAGAGATTACGAGCGGCCTGCCGTCGCTCGGCATCCCGTGGCCCGGGTGGTCGGACGCCTTCCAGCTCGCCCCGGCGGCGGTCGGAGTCTTCCTGGTCGCGTTCGCAGACGAGATCCTCACCGCGCGTTCGTTCGCCGGGAAGCACGGTGAGCACGTGCGAGGACGCCAGGAGCTGCTCGCGATGGGAGTCGCCACCGGGGCAGCAGGGGTCAGCGGAGGGTTCCCGCTCGGAGCGAGTGGCGCGCGAACGGCGGTGAACGACTCGATGGGCGCGCGCACCCAGGTTGCCGGCCTCGTCGCGGCGGGGACGGTTGTCCTCATCCTCCTGTTCTTGACCGACCCGATCGCCTATCTGCCGAAGGCGGTCCTCGGTGCGGTGATCATCAGCGCCGGGATCGGCCTCGTCGACCCGGATGCCTGGCGGGCGCTGTGGGCGACCGATCGCGTCGAGGTCGCGATCGCGGCCGCGACTGCCGGCGGCGTCATCCTCGTCGGCGTGCTCGAAGCGCTGGTCTTCGCCGTCGGGCTCTCGATCGTCGACGTGGTGCGCCGGAGCGCACGTCCGCACGACGCCGTGCTCGGCTGGGTGCCTCGGCTCGGGCGCTACGGCGACGTCTCGCTGCATCCGTCCGCGGAGTTGACGCCCGGCGTCGTCGTCTACCGGCTCGACGACAGGCTCTTCTTCGCCAACGCGCGCTACGTCAGGGGCCGCACGAAGGAGGCGATCCGCGGGGCTCCTCCGCCGGTGCACGCTCTGGTCTTTGACGCCGAGGCGATCACGTACGTCGACTCGACGGGCCTCGACGCGCTCGGCGAGATCGCTCGTGACCTACGGCGGGAGGGAATCGCACTCGAGCTCGCCCGCGTGAAAGGCATGGTCAAGCGAGCTTTCGACAACGGCGGCCTGAGCGAGGAGATCGGCGAGGCGCACTTCCATCCGACCGTCAGAGCAGCCGTCGCTGCCGCCGAGCGCTCCGCTGGCTAGCGCTAGACGAGCGTAACCTTGCACTCCAGCGGTTCGCCGCGCAGGCTTCGCTACACCCCGATTGCGGTGAGGAAGACGAGGACCACGGTCGTCACCGCGAGCAGCCCGTGGAGCGTGACGATCCCGACCGGGAAGCTCTGCTCGGCCGGCTGGCTCGACATCGAGCCCGGCGACGCGGCGGCAACGGCCTGGCGGCGCTGCCACCAGATCGCGAACATCGTCCAGCCGATCAGTGCGACGACCACGAGGATCCCGAACGCAATCCACGCGAGCGTGTCACTGCCGTTGAAGACGTAGATGATCCAGAGCACGAGGCCGAGCGCGGCCAGCCCGAAGTGGGTGAAGATGAGCGGCGGCTTGATCCGCCGCCCGGGCTCGCGTGAAGCCATCCCGCCGTTCCGAACCCACAGCCCTAAGAGCACGAACCCTCCGAGCGCCGTGACGATCCAGCTGATGAGCGCGGCCCACTCCATCTCAGTGCTCCCTTCCTCGCACGATCTCGGACGCCTCGCGGCCTGGCGACGACGCATGATCTCAAACCGTCGAGACGGTTGTCCCTTTAGGCGTCGGCCGTTCGTCTCTTAGGCGACCATGCACCACGAGAGGAGGAAGAGATGCAGTACCTGGTTCTGATTCATCAGGGCGACACGCCGACCCCGGACAAGCCGGACGAGTGGGCCCGGCTGTCGGAGGACGAGCAGAAGGCCGTCTACAGCGACTACCAGGCGGTCAACCAGACGCCCGGCGTCACGCCCGGCCTCTGGTTGGAGTCGCCGGAGATGGCGACGACCGTCCGCGTGCAGGACGGCAAGACGCTGACGACCGACGGCCCGTTCGTCGCCGTCAAGGAGGCGCTGGGCGGCTACCTCGTGTTCGAGGCGGACAACCTCGACGCGGCGATCGAGCTCGCGTCGCGCATTCCGGCCGCCCGCCTGGGCGGTGCGATCGAGGTACGCCCCATCAAACAGGGCTAGTGCCTCACCCTCTCGACCGCGTCTTCCGCGAGGAATGGGGCCGCGTCCTCGCCGGCCTGATCGGCTTCCTCGGCGACTTCGATCTCGCCGAGGAAGCCGCCCAGGAGGCGTTCGCGATCGCCGCCGAGCGCTGGCCTCGCGAGGGGACGCCGGACAACCCTCGCGCCTGGCTCATGACGACGGCGCGCAACCGCGCCGTCGACCGGATCCGCCGCGAACGAACGCTGGCCGAGAAGACCCGCCTGCTCGATGTGCCGGAAGCCGTGGAGGATGACGTGGACGAGACGACGATCCAGGACGAGCGGCTCGAGCTCCTCTTCACGTGCTGCCATCCGGCGCTCGCGCTCGACGGTCAGGTCGCGCTGACACTGCGGACGCTCGGCGGCCTGAGCACTGAGGAGATCGCCCGCGCCTTCCTCGTCCCCGAGGCGACCATGAACAAGCGGCTCGTGCGCGCGAAGCGCAAGATCAAAGCGGCCGGGATCCCGTTCCGCGTCCCGCCGGCGCATCTGCTCCCCGACCGCCTCGCCGCGGTGCTCGCAGTCGTCTACCTGATCTTCAACGAGGGCTACGGCGGACGTGGGGACCTCGCGGCGGAGGCGATCCGCCTCGGACGCGCGCTCGCCGAGCTGATGCCCGACGAGCCGGAGGTGCATGCGCTCCTGGCGCTGATGCTGATCAACGACGCCCGGCGCGAAGCGCGATTCGCCGACGGTGCGGTCGTCCTCCTACGCGATCAGGATCGATCGCTTTGGAACTTCGACCAGATTGCCGAGGGACGGGCGGCGGTCGATCGAGCGCTGGCGCTCGGCGGCCGCGGCCCGTATGTGCTGCAGGCCGCGATTGCGTCGCTGCACGTGGACGAGCCCCAGGACTGGCCGCAGCTCGCGGCTCTGTACGGCGAGCTCGCCCGTGTGACCGGATCGCCGGTCGTGGAGCTCAACCAGGCCGCCGCCCTTGCTGAGGCCGGCGACGTCGATGCTGCGCTTGCAATCGTCGAGCGACTCGAGCTCGACCGCTACCACTATCTACACGCCACGCGGGCGGAGCTCCTGCGGCGGCTCGATCGCGTCGACGAGGCCCGGTCGGCCTACGACCGCGCACTCGAGCTCGTCCACTCGGAGGCCGAGCGGCGCTTCCTCGAGCAGCGGCTGGCCGGAGCTCCGAGGACAGAGCGAACGCGATGAACACAGGAGATCGATGAACGCGGTCTCGAAGTGACGCCGATCGGAAAGGTCGAATCTCCTCTGATCGACTCGGCCTCGGCGCCGAAGCAGGGCCACGAAGGAGCGCCCGATGCCTGGCTCGTGTTCGAGCCCGTGTCGTGCTCGACGGTCTCCAAGGCATACGGCCCGGGGATCAGCGTGATCGTTCTCACCTGGCTCCATCGGGCTCGTCGCGATGTGCTGCGCGTGCATCCGCGCGACGATCTCGCCAACCCGATGCAGGGCGTGTTCAACACTCGCTCCGCCGACCGTCCGAACCCGATCGGGTTGCACGAGGTCGAGGTCGCCTCGGTCGACGGGCGGAGAATGCGAGTCAGGAATCTCGAGGCGGTGGACGGGACGCCGATCGTCGACGTGAAGCCCGTACTTCGCCGCACCTAAAGTAAGCGGCGCCGGGGCTTGTGCCCCGGCGCCGCCGCGAACCGCCTGGGCGGTTACTTGACGATGACCACCTCTAGCTTGGTTTCGTTGTCCTTGCAGTCCTTGCCGGAGTCGCCACCCCACGTGATATTGCCGCCGTTGTTGACGCAGAGAAACGTAGTGTGATCGCCAAGTCCCGGCGTGCCGGCGTTGCCCTTCGGTCCCTGCGGGCCTTCCGGCCCGGCCGGACCCTGCGGTCCCTGCGACCCGGTGTCGCCCTTCGGCCCGGGAGCGCCGGTGTCGCCCTTCGACCCGGGAGCGCCGGTGTCGCCCTTCGACCCGGGAGCGCCGGTGTCGCCCTTCGCCCGGGAGCGCCGGTGTCGCCCTTCGCCCGGAGCGCCGGTGTCGCCCTTCGCCCGGAGCGCCGGTGTCACCTTTCAGGCCCTGCGGCCCGGTGACACCCTGCACCCCAGACTCGCCCTGAGCGCCGGTCGCTTGCCAGGCTCGCCCTGAGCGCCGTCCTTGCCGGCGGCACCCTGAGCGCCGCGCTCGCCCTGGTCGCCCTTCGCGCCGGCCAGCTCCTGAAACGGAGACGCCGTCAGCGCCCTTCGGGCCGCGCTTGCCGGCCTTCCCGGGCTTGCCGTTCTTGCCGACGATGCAGATGCGGTCCTTGCCCCGGTACAGGTTCAGGTCACCGTACGAGGGGTAGTTCGTGCCCTTCTCGATCCCGACGCAAAGACGGTTCACGTACCGCGCCGGTTCTTTGCTCGCCGCACCCGCAACACCTGCGAGAAGCAGGGCCACTGCGGCGATTGTCACGACGTATTTCACTTCAAAACCTCCGAGGGGTCGTTTCCACGCTTATCGGTGCCCGCTGCTCCGGCCCGAACCACCCATAAGGGGGAGGTCATCCCTCAGGATTCGGGTATGACGTCCGCCGAGCGCTGGCTTGCCGCCGTCTGGCCGGTCGTTCGCGAGCGCCTGCCACCACCGCCGGCACACGTGATCGACATCGGCTGCGGGCCCCACGGTGGCTTCGTTCCGTTCCTGCGCGAGAGCGGCTACGAAGGCGGTCGGCGTCGACTCCAAAGCGCCGGCGACCGGCCCCTATCACCGCGTCCGGTTCGAAGAGTTGGATGTGCAGGAGCGATTCGACGCCGCAATCGCCTCCACCTCACTGCACCACGTGACGGACCTCGCGCTGGTGATCGACCGGGATCGCCGAGACGCTGACGAAGAGCGGCGCGCTCGTCGTCGTGGAATGGGACTGGGAGGAGTTCGACGACGAGACCGCGCAATGGTGCTTCCAGCGCCTTGGAGACGACGAAGCAACCTGGCTTCATCGGCGCCGAGCCGAGTGGGCGGCTTCGGGGCAGGAGTGGCAGCACTATCTCCGCGAATGGGCAACGCGTGAAGGGCTGCATCGCGCCGACGACATCGTTCGGCTGCTGGACGAGCGGTTCGAGCGTCAGTTCGTCGCGCGCGGTCCCTTCTGCTTCCCCGACCTCGCCAACACCACCGCCGCCGACGAGCAAGCCGCGATCGACGCTGGAGAGATCCAAGCGACGCGGATCGACTGGGTCGGAACGCAGCGATGACGACGTAGGCTTTTCACACTCGGCGCCGTCGATCTTCGTCGTCCGCGCATTGCTCGCCCTCAAGGGGCTGGCCGAAATCCGCGAGCCGACCGGCTGAGCCGATCGCGCCACCTCGTACGATCCGAGCGTGGCGCGGACGAACCAGGACCAGATGCGGGCGGTCCTCGAGGCTGCGATCGCCGTCACGTCGGAGCTCTCGCTTGACGCGGTCCTGCAGCGCATCGTCGAGGCCGCTGCCGAGCTGACCGGTGCGAACTACGCCGCGCTCGGCGTCATCGACCAGAGCGGCACCGGGCTCGAGAACTTCGTCACCACCGGGCTGGACGAGGAGACGGTCCGGCGGATCGGCGACCTCCCGCGAGGACGCGGGATCCTGGGCGTGCTGATTCGCGACGCCCAGCCGTTGCGGCTCGGGGACATCGCATCTGACCCGAGGTCCGTCGGCTTCCCGCCGAACCATCCGCCGATGAAGAGCTTCCTGGGCGTCCCGATCCTGCTGCGCGGCGTCGCCTACGGGAACCTCTACCTCACCGAGAAGGCACACGGCGACGAGTTCACCGAGGAGGATCAGGAGCTCGTCCAGCTGTTGGCGTCGCAGGCTGCGGTCGCGATCGAGAACGCTCGGCTGTACGAGTCCGCGACCCGCTGGGGCGAGCAGCTCGAGTCCCTGGCCGAGGTCGGCAACGCCCTTGCCACCGAGATCGATCTGCCTCGCCTGCTCGAGCTCGTGGTGACCAATCTTCGAGGGTTGATCGACGCGCGAGTCGTCTTCATCGTCATGCCCGGCCCCGAGGGCGGGACGGTCGTCCGGACCGTGGCCGGCGCGGACGCAGACAGGTACGCGGGGCTGAAGCTGGACCCGACGCGGTCAAAGAGCGCTCGCGTCCTCGAGCGGCGGCGCAGCGAACGCGTCGACGCGCTCATCGACGACCCGGAGGTCGACCAACAGACAGCGCGGCGACTGGGGGCGCGGACCGGGCTCTTCGTCCCACTCGTGATCCGAGACCGTGCGATCGGCGTGATCGTCGCGCAGGACAAGCAGCAGCCCGACCCGCGGTTCACGGACGAAGACGTCCGGATCGCGGAGGCGTTCGCCGAGCGGGCCGCCGTCGCGATCGATCTCTCGGAGCGCGTCGCGAGAGACTCGCTTCGGCGTGTGGTCGCGGGACAGGAATTGGAGCGACAGCGGCTCGCGCGCGAGCTGCACGACGAGACCGGCCAGGCGCTGACCTCCATCCTGCTCGGGCTCAAGGGGATCGAGGAGGCGACGGAGACGGACGAGGCGCGGCAGTCGGTCCTCGCGGTGCGCGAGCTCGTGGTCTCGACGCTGCAGGATGTCCGGCGGCTCGCCGTCGAGCTTCGTCCGAAGGCGCTCGACGACTTCGGGCTCGTCCCGGCCCTGGAGCGCCTGTCCGAGACCTTCGCCGAGCAGGCGGACGTCGAGGTACAGGTGCAGGCCGTGCTCGGAGACGCGCGTCTCCCGGGCGAGATCGAGACGGCGCTCTACCGCATCGTCCAGGAGGCGCTCACCAACGTGATCAAGCACGCGAACGCCAAGACCGTCAGCGTCACGCTGACGAGGCAGGCCGACCGCGTCGCAGTCGTGATCGAAGACGACGGACGAGGATTCGACCCCGGCGCGCAGCCGGGCGAAGGGCTCGGGCTCGTGGGCATGCGGGAACGGATCGCGCTCGTCGACGGACGGCTGTCGGTCGAGTCCGGTGCCGGCCGAGGGACGACAATTGCCGTCGAGGTGCCGCTGCGATGAGCATCCGGACCGTGATCGTCGACGACCACGCCGTCGTGCGCTCGGGCCTTCGGCTCGTGCTCGAGAGTGAAGAGGACATCGAGGTCGTGGCGGAGGCGGCCGACGCCCGCAACGCCGTCTTCGAAACGCGGGCTCACCGCCCGGACGTGATCCTGCTCGACGTCGTCATGCCGGGTCGAAGCGGGATCGAGGCTATTCCGGACCTCCTCCAGGAGTCGCCCGAGAGCAAGGTGCTGGTGCTCTCGATGCAGGACGACCCCGCCTATGTCCGCGAGGCCTTCGGCGCCGGCGCGAGCGGGTACGTGCTCAAGGAAGCAGCCGACGCCGAGGTGGTGGCGGCGGTCCGCGAGGTGGCGGGCGGTCAGCGCTACGTCCATCCGGCGCTCGGCGCCCGCCTCGTCGCTGCAGAGGCCGAGGAGCGCGTCCGCGCCGCGGAGGATCCCCTCTCCGATCGCGAGCACGAGATCCTTCGCCTGCTCGCGCTTGGGCCACACGAACCAGGAGATCGCGGGCCAGCTCTACCTCTCGGTGCGCACCGTCGAGACGCACCGCGCCCACATCATGCAGAAGCTCCGGATCACGACTCGCGCCGAGCTCGTCCGCTACGCCCTCGAGCAGGGGATGCTCGACACGTCACGCCGAGTAGGGCGACCTGCGCCGGCGGCAAATCCATGATGTGGGCCGGAGCCGTCCCCCGGATGGAGCAGCGCATCATCGATTCGCCATGACGGCCGTCACATTGGCCTTTGCCGGGACACGCGTCGGTGGGGGCCTGAAGGCGTAACTACGCTGCGTGCATCGCGTTTCCGAAGCGCATGAGTACTGGCTATGGCGGGGCGAAGCATTCAGCTGCCAAGTCCGGGCGGTGGGGAACCCGCAACGAGGCGAACTTTTCGCACGGAAGGCGCGGCGCCGCGAGGACCGAGAGTCAGTCAAGAAACAGGACGCGAGGGCCGGTCTGTCGGTCGCAAACGCTTTGACCTCTCGCCGCTCACCTGGGTCGCCGGCGATGCCTGCGATCGTTCCCCGCTGGGAATGGCGTACCTTCGGTCAGCGCTTCGGAGCGGCCGCAGACAGGTTTGGGAGGCTCTCGCCGGAGAGGGTGGAGGACAGCGACGAGCTGTACCTGCTCTCGCTCGAGAGTGACGCCTCGGTGAAGGTCCGCGGCGGACTGATGGACGTGAAGCAGCTCCAGCGCGTCAGCGACGACGGGCTCGAGCAGTGGCTGCCCGTCATGAAGGCCGCATTCCCGCTCCCTGCAGCCGAAGCCGGATCGGTGCTTGCAGCTCTCGGTGTAGCCGTGCCTACGCTCGCGCGCACCGCGTACACGCTCGAGGAGCTCGTGGACGAGCTCGTACGCCCGAGCGCTGATCTGATGGCGGTCCGGGTGCACAAGCGACGCGAGCGCTACACGATCGCCGGCTGCATGGCGGAGCAGACCGAGATCCGCACGGACCGTGGGACGACCCGAACGATCGCGGTCGAGTCCGAGGACTCGGCTCGCTTGACCGAGGCCGTGCGCGAGCTCGGGTTGGCCTCGTATCCGAACGTGAACGTTCCGCGCGGGCTGAAGGCGCTGGTCGGCTTCGCCCCGCAGCGGTACGCAGTGATCGACGTCGGCACGAACTCGGTCAAGTTCCACATCGGCGAGCGCCGCCCGGACGGCGTCTGGCGCAGGGTCGTCGACCGAGCCGAGGTCACGCGGCTAGGGGAAGACCTCGCCGAAACAGGCCGGCTGAAGGCGGCGGCCAGCGAGCGGACGATCGAGGCGATCAGCGGCATGATCGACGAGGCGCGGCGGAATGGCGCTGTCGCGATCGCGACGGTCGGGACGGCCGCGCTACGGCTGGCACGAAACAGCGCGGCGTTCGTCGACTCCGTGAAGGAGCGCTGCGGCGTCCAGGTCGAGGTCATCTCCAGCGAGGAGGAAGGGCGGCTTGGCTACCTGGCAGCGACGTCCGCGCTCGCTCTCGGTCAGGGGTCGCTGCTCGTCTTCGACAGCGGCGGCGGCAGCACCGAGTTCACGTTCGGGCATGGAGAGCGCGTCGACGAGCGGTTCAGCGTGAACGTCGGCGCGGTGCGCGTCGCGGAACGGTGGGGCCTCGGCGGCGTCGTCTCCGAGGACCTGTTGGCGACCGCGCTCGACGCGATCGCCGCCGACCTCGCCCGCCTCGACGGCCGACCCACACCCGACGCGCTCGTCGCCATGGGCGGTACCGCCACCAACCTCGCAGCCGTCAAGCACGAGCTCGCGTCCTACGACCCAGACGTCGTCGAGGGCACCGTGCTCGACCGCGCCGAGATCGACCGCCAGATCGAGCTGTATCGCACCCGAACCACCCAGCAACGGCGCGAGATCGTCGGCCTCCAACCCGAGCGGGCCGACGTCATCCTTGCCGGTGCATGCATCGTCCGCGCCATCATCACGACCCTCGGCCGAGAGTCGCTCACCGTCAGCGATCGCGGCCTACGACACGGCCTGCTCGTCGAGCGCTTCGGACCAGATGAGCGCTAACCCCAGCTCGCACGACCTAGGGAAAGGCGCGAGTTACGAGCGATGCGATGAAGACCGTCGCGACACTCATCGCCTAGTCCCGGAAACGACAGAGGGCGGCCCGAGGGCCGCCCTCTTGTCGCGAGCGGAGTCGCCGCTCAGCTTGCCGCGACTGGCTTCGCCGCAACTGTCGCCTCACTTCGGCGGATCGCGCCGCCGAACGTCAGCACCAGGAACCCGATGCCGGTGAGCAGCAGCGCCACGCCCATGACGATCGAGAACAAGGCCACGCGCTCGGCGAAGAACGCCACGTTCAGCGCGGTGGAGAGCGCCGTCTCCGTGACCCAGATGTCCCGGGCTCCGTTCGAGACCGGTGCGCCGCTCTGGTCCTTGAGCGCCGCGGCCTCGTCGCTCGTGCCCTTCGGATCGTCCGGGTTGGCCGCCGACTTGAAGCGGCCCATCTCGGCATAGGTCAGGCCGCCCGTCGACTCCAGCGCGTGGGTGCGCATCACGTTGGCGAAGGCCTCGGCCTCGCTTCCTGTGTCGACCTTCTGGCCGGGGATCGACGAGTCCTCGGTCCCGACGATGTTCTCCTGGGCGAGGTTGTCCCGGACCTCGTTGACGCCGGTCGCGCCGATCGCGATCGATCCGATGCCGAACGCGATCAGCACGATGCTTGCTGCAATGCCTCCGTATTCAAAGATCTTCCGCTTCATGGCGACTCCTTTTCTCGTTTCCTGTTTCGCTGATCCGAGTCTGGTCGAGGCGAGAGCTGACGCCATCGGGATGGAACCGCCGATCAGCTGCGGCTTTTTGCGGATCGCCTCAGGCGAGTAGCGCTTCGACGGCCTTGGCGATCACGAGCTCCTCGCGGGCCGGCACGACCTCGACTCGGAACCGGCCGATGAAGCGGACGCGGTCGGCAACCGCGTCCCTCACGTCCTCGCGGTTCTCACCGACGCCGCCGGAGAACGCGAGTATGTCCATGCCTCCGAGCGCAGCCGCCATCTGCGCCACCGCTGCCGCGATCCGATAGGTGTAGACAGCGAAGCCCAGGCGTGTATCGAGGCCCCCGAGGCCGGCAAGACCGGAGTCGTGCTCGAGCGCGTCGTCGAGCTCCTGGACGGTAAGCCCGTGCTCACGCAGGAGGTAGATCAGCGCGCCGGGGTCGACGGAGCCGGAGCGCGTCGCCATCGGCACGCCCTCGAGCGGGCTGAAGCCCATCGTCGTGTCGACCGAGCGGCCCGCGAGCACGGCGGTGACCGAGCAGCCGCCGCCGAGGTGGCAGACGACAAGGCGCTCCGCGTCCACCCGCGCCGCCACGGACTGCACCGCGATGCCGTGGAAGCCGTAGCGGCGGATCCCCCAGTCTTCGCGCCAGCGTCGCGGGATCGCGTAGGTGGCGGCCTCCTCCGGGATCGTGGCGTGGAACGCGGTGTCGAAGACGGCGACGTGGGGGAGGTCCGGCAGCGCCTCTTGTGCAGCGCGGATCGCACGCAGCGCGGGCTCGTTGTGGAGCGGCGCAAGCGGCCGCAGCTCCTCGATCGCGGCGAGCACGTCGTCGTCGATCAAGGTCGGCTCGAGGAAGCGGGCGCCGCCGTGGACGACCCGGTGCCCGACCGCATCCGCTGGCGCGTACTCGTCCACGGCACGGGCCGTCCCGTCCTCGACGAGGTGGCGCTTGAGGCTGGTCGAGCCGGCGTTGACGACAAGGACGTTCAGCGTCGTCGCCCGAACGCGGAGGACTCGTCGCGCATTCCGGACCTGGCCTTAGGAGACGAGCGGCGTCAGGGCGACCAGGTCCACTCGCTGATCTTCGGGTCGTCCTCGCCGTGCTCGCGCGTCCACGCACGGGCTCGGAGACGGCTGTCGATCATCTCCTGGCGGAGCGCCGCTTCCCGTTTGGCCAGTTCGGGCACGCGGTCGATTACGTCGATCACGAGGTGGAAGCGATCCAGGTCGTTGAGCATGACCATGTCGAACGGCGTCGTCGTCGTCCCCTCCTCCTTGTAACCCCGGACGTGGAGGTTGGCGTGGTTGCGCCTCCGGTAGGTCAGCCGGTGGATCAGCGACGGGTAGCCGTGGTAGGCGAAGACGATCGGCTTGCTCGTCGTGAACAGCGAGTCGAACTCCCCGTCCGAGAGCCCGTGGGGATGCTCGGATTCGCGCTGAAGCCGCATCAGGTCGACGACGTTGACTACGCGGACCCGCAGCTCCGGCAGTCGCTCACGGAGGATCGCCGCCGCCGCCACGGTCTCGAGCGTGGGGATGTCGCCGGCGCAGCCGAGCACCACGTCCGGCTCCTCGCGGTCGTCGTTCGACGCCCACTCCCAGATACCGATCCCGCGCGTGCAGTGAGCGATCGCATCGTCCATCGACAGGTAGTCCAGGCTCGGCTGCTTGCCGGCGACGATCACGTTGACGTAGTTCCGGCTCCGAAGGCAGTGGTCTGCCACCGAGAGCAAGGTGTTCGCGTCCGGCGGTAGGTAGACCCGGATGATCTCGGCCTTCTTGTTGAGCACGTGGTCGATGAAGCCGGGATCCTGGTGCGAGAAGCCGTTGTGGTCCTGCCGCCAGACGTGGGAGGTCAAGAGGTAGTTGAGCGAGGCGATCGGGCGCCGCCACGGGAGCTGCCGCGTCACCTTCAACCACTTCGCGTGCTGATTGAACATCGAGTCGACGATGTGGATGAACGCCTCGTAACAGTTGAAGAGGCCGTGACGGCCGGTCAGGACGTACCCCTCGAGCCAGCCCTGGCAGAGGTGCTCGGAGAGGACCTCCATCACCCGACCGCCCGGTGAGAGGTTCTCGTCCGTCGGCAGGATGTCCGCCATCCAGGTCCGGCCCGTCGCCTCGAAGACGGCGTCGAGGCGGTTCGACGCCGTCTCGTCGGGGCCCATGATCCGGAAGTTCTGAGCATTGCGCTCCATCACGTCGCGGAGGAAGACGCCGAGCACCCGCGTCGCCTCGCTCGTCGACCGCGCGGGACGCTCGACGTCGACCGCGTAGTCACGGAAGTCGGGCAGCACCAGATCGCGGAGGAGCAGCCCTCCGTTCGCGTGCGGGTTCGCACTCATCCGGCGCTCCCCCGTCGGGGCGAGCGCGGTGAGGTCGGGGACGGGCACGCCGTCCGCGTCGAACAGCTCCTCGGGCCGATAGCTGCGGAGCCAGTTCTCGAGCAGGCGCAGGTGCGCGGGATCAGTGCGGACGTCGGTGATCGGAACCTGGTGCGAGCGCCAGCTGTTCTCGACCGGCACGCCGTCGACCTCACGCGGACCGGTCCAGCCCTTGGGCGTCCGGAGGACGATCATCGGCCAGCGTGGACGCCCCGCGACCTCACCCTCGCGGGCCTCGCGCTGGATCTGCGCGATCTCGTCCAGCGCTTCGTCCAGCGCCGCCGCGAAGCGCTCGTGCACGTTCTCCGCGGGCTCTCCGTCGAAGCCGCCGGTGACGACGAGCGGCCTGTGCCCGTAGCCCTCGAACAGCGAGATGAGCTCATCCTCGGATATCCGGGCGAGCACCGTCGGGTTGGCGATCTTGTAGCCGTTCAGGTGGAGGATCGGCAGCACGGCGCCGTCCGTCGCCGGGTTCAGGAACTTGTTCGAGTGCCAGCTCGTCGCGAGCGGTCCGGTCTCGGCCTCGCCGTCGCCGACGACGCACGCGACGAGCAGGTCAGGGTTGTCGAAGGCGGCGCCGTAGGCGTGTGCGAGCGCGTAGCCGAGCTCGCCTCCCTCGTGGATCGAGCCGGGCGTCTCCGGAGCGACATGGCTCGGAACCCCACCCGGGAAGGAGAACTGGCGGAAGAGCTCCCGCAGGCCATCCTCGCCGAGCCCCACGTGCGGGTAGATCTCGGAGTACGTCCCCTCGAGATAGGCGTTGGCGACGAGCCCCGGGCCGCCGTGGCCGGGCCCGGCGATGTAGATCGCGCTCAGGTCGCGGCGGCGGATCGCGCGGTTCAGGTGCGCGTAGACGAGGTTGAGCCCGGGCGTCGTGCCGAAGTGGCCGAGCAGCCGGGGCTTCACATGCTCGGCCGTGAGCGGCTCGCGGAGCAGCGGATTCTCGAGCAGGTAGATCTGGCCGACCGAGAGGTAGTTGGCCGCGCGCCACCACGCGTCGAGGAGGCGGAGCTCGTCGGCTCCGGCTCCCAGCGGTGCCTCTCGAGCTTCCAGGGCGGCGCTACGGTCGCTCATCGTCTCCTCCTCAGGCTGGGGGCGGGATCGCGTGGTTCCCGCAAATGACGTCCTTCGGGTCGTACGCTGCCTTGACCCGCCGGAGCCGGGCGTACGCGTCCTCGGCGAACATCTCGCTCGGATCGGCCTGTCGCTCGGTGAAGTTCATGAACGAGCGCCCCGCGTCCCATCGGCCAAGCGCATCCCTCACTTTCGCTACGTGAGCTTGAATCGCGGCCTTCGAGTCCGCGTCCATCGCGATGCCGACCGCGAACAGGAGAAAGTCGCCCTCGATCGACGGAAGCGCGCCGCCGGCGTCCGAGGAGTCCGCAAGGGCACCGCCGAGCTGGCGCACCTCGACCGAGAGCAGTGGCGAGCCCGAGCCCGCCCCTGCCGCCGCGACGAGCGCCTCGACGGCCTCGCCCGGAAGCTCGGAAAGCAGCATCCCGTCCCCGGCGGAGGGCACCGGCTGCGGCGGATCCATGTGCAGCTCGCTCAATCCTTCGATCGGGATCGTCGCGAAGGTGTCCAGCTCCGGGCCGAGTGCCCTGAGAGGCGCGAGCAGCTCCGCGCCCTCGTCTTCCGAGCCGAGATAGACAGCCTCGACAAGGGCGAACGAGCGACCTCGGAAAGGCTCCGGAACATCAGGAATCGGCGGGAACTGCATGATGCGCCCGACCGACGTGAGCTCCCGCGGCGCCTCGGGCACGAGCTCGGACCAGGTGCGGAGGATTTCGCCCGCCCGCTCCAAGGGCCAGAACATCGCGCCCGCATACACCTCGGTGATCGGGTGGAGCGCGAACTCGAGGGCAGTCACGACCGCGAAGCTGCCGCCTCCGCCGCGCAGAGCCCAGAAGAGGTCGGGCTCGCTCTCGGCGTCGGCGCGAAGAATCCGGCCGTCGGCGGAGACCGCCTCGACGGCGAGAACGCTCGTGCAGGCGAGGCCGTGGCTCCGCGCCAGCCAGCTGATTCCGCCGCCGAGGGTATAGCCGACGACGCCGACGTCGTTCGCGGAGCCGGCCAGCGCGGCCAACCCGTGCTCGGCGGCGTGAGGAATCACGTCGCCCCAGATCGCACCGGCTTGAACGCGGGCGCGGCGCGCCTGAGCGTCGATCTCGACCCCGCGCATCGCCGAGGTCTTGACCAGGATCGTCTGCTCGAGCGGTTCGAGGGGCCCGGCGTTGTGGCCCGTCCCCTGGGGCGCGACCCTTAAGCCGAGCGCGGCGGCGAACTCGATCACCGCGGCAACATCCTCGGCAGACTCGGGCAGCGCCACCGCGGCAGGGCGCTGATCGACGGAGAGGTTCCACGCCTGCCTTGCGGCGTCCCACGCGTTGTCACCCGGCACCACGATCTCTCCCGCGATCCGGTCGCGAAGGTCCTTCACGTCCTCGGTGGTCAATGACACGAGGTTGCTCATGCTCTCTCATGTATCAAAGCGGGGCCGGCGAGCCTAATGCGACCTTCATCCGGAGGAGAGCGAGGATCGCGAGGCCGCTCAGGATCCCGTCGCTCGCCTTTCCGCAGCCCGCAGGTGCCGCTCAGCGGCGGCGAGTCCCGGCGAGCTGAAGCGCCCGCGCGATGTCGGTGATCGAGAGCAGGCCGACGAGCCGGCCGTCATCGAGGACGAGCGCCCGCTGGATGTCGCTCTCGCCGAGCTGGTCGAGCGCGTCCACCAGCTGGTCGCCCGGGGCGAGCAGGGGAACCTGGTCCAGCCGCAACATGCAGTCTCGGACGGTTCGCGCGTCCCACTCGTCCCGCGGGATCTCGGCCACGGACCGGAAGGGAAGGAGCCCGACGGCGCGCCCGTTGTCAACGACCGGATAGGTCATGAAGCGGCGCGCCGAGGCGACGTCGTCCATGAACCGTCCGAGGGAAAGGTCGTCGGGGACCGTGGCCGGATCGCGAATCATCAGATCGGCGACGCGAAGACCGAGGAGGGGCTGGCGAGCGGCGAGCGTGCGGGCTTCGCCCGCCGCGGCCTGGAGGAGGAACCAGCCGAGGAAGGCGAGCCAGACGCCGCCGAACGACCCGAGCAGGACGAGCTCGGCGAGACCGGCCGCGATTAGAAGGAACGCGAAGACGCGGGCGACGCTGGCGGCCGTCCGAGTCGCACCGGCGAGGTCGCCCGATCGCGCCCAGAGCGCCGAGCGCAGGATGCGTCCTCCGTCGAGCGGCAGCGCCGGGATCAGGTTGAACGCGAGCAGAAAGAGGTTGATGAAGCCAAGCCAGGAGGCGACTCCGTCGACTGCGCGCGGAAGATCGAGCATCCAGGCCGCGAGCACGAACGCCACGCCGATCACGAGCGAGACGAGCGGCCCGGCGATCGCGATTCGGAACTCGGCTCCAGCGCTCGGGAATGCGCCCCTGAAGCGGGCGACGCCGCCGAAGAGCCAGAGGGTGACCCCGTCGATCTCCATGTTCTCGCGTCTCGCCTCGAACGCGTGCCCGAGCTCGTGCAGCAGGAGCGACGTGAAGAAGAGCACCGCCGCGGCAACGGCCATCGTCACGTACACCGAGTCGGAGAGGCCCGGGTTCTGGCTCGGGAACACGGAGTAGGCCAGCGTCCAGATGATCAGCACGAAGACGACGAGCCAGCTCCAGTGGATCGAGATGCGGATCCCGGCGATGCGGCCGATCTGGAAGCCGTCGCTCACGCTACGGGAGTCCGGGCTCCATGCCATCGAGCCTAACGCCGGTTGCGACTAGCGAACGATCAACACCGAGCACCGCGCCTCGTGCGCGATTCGCTCCGAGACGGAGCCGATTGCCTTGATGCCGTGCAGGCCGCGACTTCCGACCACCACGAGATCGGCTTCCTTCGAAAGGCCGCTGAGCGCCTAGGAACGTACCTAGGCGAGCCGTAACGCTCTTGGCCTACGCCGCCCCTCGGCTGCCTGGCCGGCTAGAGGGAGATCAGAGCCAAGAGGAAGAGGGCGAACGCCGACCAGGTCACCGCCAATTGGATCCAGTTGATCGTGAAGTAGCGACGCCGTCCCGCCTCCCAGTCCGCTGGCAGAGCCTCGGGGTCCCACGCCAAGATCAGGTTGTAGGTCGGGGTCTTCCACACGTTGGAGACAATGAGCACACCGACGATCACGATGCCTAGGCCGATCGCGGTGAGCACGAACGAGGTGGAGCCGGGATCGTCCCAGAGGAGCACGAGCGCGACGACCGGCCCGATGGTCATTCCGATCGACCAGGCAAAGTTGTACACCTTTCCCCAGGAATGCCCCGCGTATCGAAGGAACGCTTCCATGAAGTTCCGGAAGTCCCGGCCGTCCATCGCTGCGAGCATGGGACGCATGATCGTGCTCAGCATCCCCAAGAGGCCAGTCGCGAGCCCCGAGAGAAAAACGGTAGCTGCGAGTGCCCATTCCTCGGCCGTCACAACAACCCCCTCTTCGCTGCCAGACCTCATCGTAAACCGCCCGTCCGAGGCCGGTCGAACGATCAAATCGAGATCGCCGCAGTGCGCGAGCGGACTGTCGCCTGGGTGCAGTCAGGCGTAATCGCGTTTCTGTAGTTGCGGCCTTCATCTCGGACTGATCGGCGTCAGTCTCCGGGTCCGAATCGGGGGCGCCTCGGAACCGCGCTGCGGGAAAGCCGCTACCAGGTCTTGGTCCGCGGCGCGCCTTCGACGCGGCGGACGCGGATCCGGGCGTCGACGGCGACACATCCGTCCGGTGACGCGATCACCGGGTTGAGATCGAGCTCGGCGACCTCATGGAGGTCGTCGCCCAGACGCGAGAGGCGGTGGAGCAGGTCGGTGAGCGCCTGCTCGTCGGCCGGAGGCTTGCCCCGGAAGCCCCGCACGAGCGTGCCCGCCTTCCCTTCGGTGACGAGCTCCCGGGCGTCGGCGTCGGTCAGCGGCGCGATGCGGAACTCGGCCTGGCCGATCAGCTCCGCGAAGACGCCGCCGGGCCCGAACGCAACGAGCGGGCCGAAGACCGGGTCCTGGACGATGCCGGCGAGGAGCTCGGCGCTGCCCGCGAGCATCGGTTGGACCAGGACCGGGGTGCCGATCCGCTCAGCGGCCTCGCGAACCTCGTCCTCGCTCGCGAGACCGAGCGCAATCCCGCCGGTCTCGGTCTTGTGCGCGCCGGGCTCCGCGCTCTTGACGACGGCGGGAAAACCCAGCTCGGCTGGCAGCTGCCGCCGCCTCCGCCGATGACGCGGCGACCCGCTCGGGCACCACAGGGATTCCGTAGGCCTGAAGCAGCTCGCGAACCTGGTCCGGACGAAGCCAGAGATCCTCGCCGGCTGCCAATGCCTCCTCGACGACGGCGCGCCCACGGGCCGCGTCGACGCCGTCGAGCGACGGCACGAACCCGGCGGGACGGCGGAGCCACTCGGCTCGGGCGGCGGCGAGGCCGAGCGCGCGGGCAGCCGACTCCGGGTACGCGAAGTTCGTCAGGCCGGGCGTCGGCGGCAGGTCGCCCTCGGCGATCAGCGACGCCAGCACCGGCTTGCCGTTCGTACGGCCGGCCGTGCGCGCGACGGCGGCGGCGACCTCGTCGGCCCCGGCGACGACCGGCGGCACGAAGAGGACGATGACCGCATCGATGCCCGGGTCCGCCAGCACGATCGGGAGCACGGCCTCGTAGGTCGCGCCCGTCGCCGAGCCCAGCATGTCGACCGGGTTGGCGACACTGGCCTCCGCCGGCAGGACTGCGCGCAGCGCTTCCTCGGTCTCCGGAGCGAGCGCCGGCAGCTCGAGGCCGGCTGCGTCGCAGGCGTCAGCGCAGAGGATGCCGAGCCCGCCCGCGTTCGTGATCACGGCGACCCTGTTTCCTGCGGGGAGCGGCTGGGTCGCAAACAGCGCGGCGGCGTCGATCAGCTCCCCGAGGGTCGGCGCGCGAATGACGCCGGCCTGGTGGAAGAGCGCCTCCACCGCCGCCTCGGACCCGGCCAGCGCTGCGGTGTGCGAGCTGGCAGCGCGCGCGCCCGTTGAGGTCGTCCCGCTCTTCATCGCCAGGACAGGTTTCGTGCGGGCGAGCCGGCGGGCGATTCGGCCGAACCGGCGCGGATTGCCGAACGACTCCAGGTAGAGCGCGATCAGCCCCGTCTCCGGGTCGTCCTCCCAGTACTCGAGCAGGTCGTTCGAGGAGACGTCGGCCTTGTTGCCGATCGAGACGAAGGCCGAGAGGCCGATTCCGCGCTCCTGCGCCTTCTCGAGCAGCGCCAGGCCGAGCGCGCCGCTCTGCGAGGAGAACGCAACGGGACCCGGCGGCAGCGCCCGCGGCCCGAACGTCGCGTTCAGCTGCGGCGCCGAGACGGCGATGCCCAGGCAGTTCGGCCCGATCAGGCGCCCGCCGTGGGCTCGAACGAGGGCGAGCAGCTCGTCCTGGCGCCGGCGACCCTCGTCGCCGACCTCGGCGAAGCCGGCCGAGATCACGCAGATCGCGCGCGTGCCGCGGCGGAGCGCGTCCTCGACGCCGGAGAGCACATGCCGCGCCGGCAGGCAGACGACGACGAGATCGGGCACCTCCGGGAGCTCCTCCGTAGAGCGATACCCGCGCACGCCTGCCACCGCGTCTCCGGCGGGGTTCACCGGGTACGCGACGCCCTGGAACTCGCCCGCGATGATGTTCCGGAAGAGCAGGCCGCCGATCGACTCCCGGCGCTTGGACGCGCCGAGCACCGCCACGCTCGACGGCGCGAAGAACGCCTTCAGGGAGGCGACCGTGGCGACGTGGTCGCGCTCGTCGACGCGCTCGAAGTACGTCTCGGTCGGCTGAATCTTGAACTCGACCTCGACCGTGCCGCGCTCCAGCGTGCGCGTACTTGCGAACCCGACCGACTCGAAGACCTTGAGCATCTGGCTGTTCTCGGCGAGCACCTGGGCGACGAACCGCTCGATCCCGACCGCCGCGGCGCGCTGCGCGAGCTGCTCGAGCAGGCGCGTCCCGATCCCGCGACGCTGGTACTCGTCGGCGACGAGGAAGGCGACTTCGGCGACGGTGGGATCGCGGAGACGCACGTAGCTCGCAAGGGCGATCACCCGGCCGCCCAGCTCGCCGAGCAGATGGCCTCCGCTCGTGCCAGTCGGGCTCGAGGAACGGCTCGACGAGCCGCTCGTTCACCGTCGGATGGCCGTGGAAGCGGTTGTAGAGGCTCTGCGGCGACAAGCCGTTCACGAACGCGACGAGCTCAGGCGCGTCGGCGGCTTCCGGAGGGCGCAGTCGAAGCGTCGTCCCGTCACGCAGGATGACGTCGAGCGCATCCGGAGACGCGCTCGACGTCAGGCTGGAAGGGCTAGGCGGTGGCGCCAACCAGTTCCTCTCCGGCCGGAAGGTGGGCCGGATGGCCGGTGAGAACCACCTTCAACGCGTTGGTGGTCGCGGCGTCGCTGAACGTGTCATACGCCTCGGTCATCTCATCGAGCTCGAAGCGGTGCGTCGCGAACGGTGTCGGATCGAGCCTACCGTCGGCGATGAGCCGCAGCAGCTTCGGGGTCGTGAAGGTGTCCACGAGCCCGGTCGTGATCGTGACGTCCCGGATCCAGAGACGCTCGAGGTGGAGCGTCGCCGGATGGCCGTGGACGCCGACGTTGGCGACGCGGCCACCGGGCCGGATCAGGTCGGCGCAGAGCTCGAAGGTCTCCGGCACGCCGACGGCTTCGATCGCGACGTCCGCGCCGAGACCGCCGGTGAGCTCCATGACCTCGGCGACGGCATCGGTGCGCCCGTTGTTGATCGTCACGTCGGCGCCGAACTCGCGGGCCTTCGCGAGCCGCGCGTCGGCCAGGTCGATCACGACGATGCGCCCCGGCGTCATCAGCTTCGCGGTCATCACGGCGGCGAGCCCGATCGGGCCGGCACCGACGATCGCGACCGTGTCGCCCGGCTCGACGCGACCGGCGAGGACGCCGACTTCGTAGGACGTGGGGAGGATGTCCGCCAGGAAGACGACCTGCTCGTCCGTCAGGTCCGGTGGGACCTTGTGGACGGAGGTGTCCGCGAACGGCACCCTCGCGTACTCGGCCTGGAGGCCGTCGATCAGGTGACCGAAGACCCAGCCGCCTCCACCGGTGCAGAGGCCGTAGCGGGCCTCCTTGCAGAACCGGCAGCGGCCGCAGGACGTGATGCAGGAGACGAGCACGCGGTCTCCCGGCTGGAGGGTGGTGACGGCGTCGCCGATCTCGACGACCGTGCCAACGGCCTCGTGGCCGAGGATTCGGCCGGGCTCGACCTCAGGGACGTCGCCCTTGAGGATGTGGAGATCGGTCCCGCAGATCGTCGACGTGTCGATTCGGACGATCGCGTCTGTCGGATCCTGTAGACGAGGGTCGGGAACGGTTTCCCAGGTCCGTTTCCCCGGCCCATGGAAGACGAGGGCTTTCATCGCTCCTCCTTTCTCGGCCTAGGCGAAGCCAGGCGGATGGAACTGGCGAACGGCGCGGCTCGGGTTTCGGCGAGCGAGGTCGGACCGGAGCTCGGTGAGGAGCTTCGCGAGATGTTCGTCGCTTCCGAAGTCCTCCCAGCGCCCGGCGACCGCACAGTGGTCGTCGACCCAGAACGGACACGTGTCGCCCGGACACCGCTTGACGAGCCCAGCCGCGTAGTCGAGTGAACAGAGAATTGTCATGGCCTCAGCGTCGCGCGACGAGCGGGACTCACCATCGGGGACGACGCGGCTTCCGGGTTCGGCTAACTACCGAGCCCGCGCCGCCGAGCCTGAGCGGCTAGCGTCGCAACTCCGGCACGCCGGTTCCCGAGAGGTGGTCGAGGACGGCTTCGGGTGGCCGCACGCGGAAGGCGACGTCGACGAGCACACTCGTCGTGCTCGGCCCACGGCGGAGCCGGCGCGACTCGTGGACGAGCTCTCGGATCCGCTGGTAACTCGGCCTCGTCAAGCCAAGCTGCTCGGCATCACGCCCCACGCGCCGGCAGGTCTCCGCGATCGGGTGGGTCCGCTTGTCGTGGCGGACAACCGCCTCGAGGAGTTCCTTCGGGATCCGGGGAGCCATGGTCGGCACGCCGCTCAGTGTCGTCGGCCCTCGGCCCCTTCATTGCGCCGACTCTGTGCCAAGTAACACTGTGTTACAAGGCCCGCTCGGCCCGGCGATCCGGCTTGGGTACCGGCGCTCCGGCCGGGCCGGGAGCAAGTAACACAGTGTTACTAGGCGTTCGCGAGCTCGACGTTGACCGCCACCGTGCTCGCGTCGAACACCTCCGGCGGGGGCTCGGCGGACAGGCCGAGGTGCGCGGCCAGGAAGGGTGCGAGGTGACGGCCGACGATCTTGGCCGGCGGCCACCACAGCGGTTCGGTGGCGACCTCCGACGAGCCTTCGAGAAGTCCTGCGGCCATGAACCGTGGACTGAGGCCCGTGAGCAGCAACCCGCGCAGGACCGGTCGGAACGGACGAGGTGTCACGGGCGCGCCGGCAAGCTCCGCGATCGAATCGGCTGCCGCATCGGCCTGCTGCGTCGCGATCCCGCCCTGCTTGAGCGGAAACGCGGTGATGTCACCCGCGGCGTAGACGTCGTCGCGCCCTTCCACGCGCCCGTGCGGGTCGGTACGCACGAACCCGCGCGTGTCGGCGGGCAGGCCCGGGATGCGACGCCCGTCGGGGACCGGCAGCGTGACGACCCGACACGTTCGGATCGCGCGACCGGGCACGACGACGAGCGCGCCGTCCCTGAAGACGACCGGCGTCGCGTGTGTGCGGAGACCGATGCCCCGTATCTCCAGCAGGCTCCTGACCGAGTCGGACGCCTCGCGGCCGAAGAGCGCGAGAGGCTCGGGCTCGGGTGTGACGAGATCCACCCGCACCTGCGTCGCGCCCGTGTCCTCCAGCCAGACCTTCGTCATCAGTGCGAGCTCGTAGAGAGGCAGTGGCCACGCGTTGAGCGTCGGCAGCGCGAAGGTGATCGACGGGAAGCAGCCGGCCGCGGCCTCGCCCACGAGCTCGGTGAGCGCGGCACGGTCGTCCGGGCCGCGGAACGTCAACGCGCCGGCGACGCCCTCGCGGGTCCGCGTCCCGAGCGCGACGAGCAGCACATCGAACTCGAGCTCCCTGCCGTCGCCCGTCTCCACCCGCCGCCGGTCGAGGTCGACGCGCTTCAGCGTCCCGGGCGTCAGCCGCGCACCGGCGAGCTCCGCGAGCCGGGCGACCGGGAAGCGTCGCATCTCGCCCTGGGAGAACGGCTCGGCCACCGCCATCGGCCGGTAGACGAACTCGGTGTCCGGCGCGAGGAGCTCGATGTCGACGCGATCCTGGGCCAGCGCCCGAAGGGCGAGCGTCGCCTCGAGCGCCGCGACGCCGGCGCCGACGATCAGGACGTGAAGCGGCGAGCGTGTCGTCTGGTTCATGCCGCGGAGCATCGACGCCTCGCCTCCCCGCAACATCGGACCTCACGCGGATCGGCATCGCGGGGAACCCGCAACCCGCTCTGAGCGCGCCCCGGATTTCACCGGTCGCCCTGGACGACGACAATCGCCGCATGACCATCCTCGCGGTCGCGATCGACCTGGGCACGTTCCACGCCCGAACCTAGCGACAGCACTACGCGTCGAGGCGCGACCCGGGGCGCCCCGAGCGCCCCGGGTCACGTTGGCTCCTACAGCTCTGGGGAGCCCGAGCCGTCGGAGTTCCCGTCGGGTGCGCCGGAGCCGTCCGACGGACCCGATCCGCCGCCTCCTCCGCGGTCCTCGGGGCAGTCCTCCCTAGTCGGAGGCTGCGCGTCCTCCTCGTTCTGGATGAACGGCGACTGCGTGCTGCCCGTCGAGTCGCTCGGCGAGGAGGACCCGCCGGCCGCGAAGGCGCCGGCCGCCCACATGGTCAGGACGACGGCGACGACGCCCGCCACCACCAGCAGTGGACGCAGGTCGAGCTTGCGTGCTTCATCTTCCATCTCTCACCCCCTTTCGCTCACTGAGGTCACGGGATCCGCCCGAACCACAGGGCGGAGAGGCTTCCGCCGATCAGCAGGAGAACGGCGCCCGCGGCGGCGAACACCGCCGTCAGCTCCCGCTCTTCGTCCTCGTACGAGACCTGCGAGCCGATCTCTTCGTAAACCGCTTCGAGGTCGGCCTGGGTCGGCGCCTCGAAGAAGCGCCCGCCGGTCTCCTCCGCAACCTGCTTCAACGTCTCGGGGTCGGGAGGGACGGAGTACGTCTGCGTCTCCCCGTAGTCGTTGGTGATGTCGACCGTCCCGGCGGCGGTGCCGAGCGCGATCGTGTAGATCGGAACGCCGGCTTCCTTGGCCTGGTCGAGCACCGCCAGCGGTTCGCTGCCGGTCGAGTTCGCCCCGTCGGAGAGCAGGAGCACCGCGTAGAGCGGCTTGCCGCCAGAAGCCTGTTCCTCGGGATCCGGTGCTAGGCCGACAGAGGTGACGATCGCGTCGCCGAGCGCCGTACCCACGTCGCCTTCGAGCGACTCGAGGGACGAGCGCACCGAATCCCGGTCTTCTGTCGGCTCCTCCAGGACGCTGACGGTGCTCGAGAACGACACGAGCCCGACCCGGAACCGCTCCGGAAGGCGATCGAGGAACGACGACGCCGCGGTCTTGGCCGCGTCGAGGCGGGTTGGCGGGACATCCGTCGCGGTCATCGACGCCGAGCTGTCCATCGTCAGGACGACGGTCGCGTCGTCGCGAGGCACGGCGACGACCGTCTGCGGCCTGGCCATCGCCACGACCAGGGCGGCCAGCGAGGCAAGCGCGAGGGCAGCCGGCACGTGACGCCGCCGGCCGGGCGAGGCGTCGACGACGTTGGCGAGCAGGTCGAGGTTGGTGAAGCGGGCTGCGTACTTGATCCGCCGGCGCTGCACGAGCCAGTAGCCGATGAGCGCAATCGGAATCAGGAGCAGCCCCCAGAGGATGAACGGGCTCGCGAAGCTCATCGCCGCCGCCTCTCGCGCGCCAGGAAGGCGGCAAACGGACGGAGCCACTCGCCGGCCGTGGAGAGGACGAGGTGGGGGACGCCGAGCGATCCCAGCTCGCGCGCGAGCCCGGCCCGCTCCTCGGCGGCCTCTGCTGCGAACCGCTCTCGCAGACGCCGGCGCGACGTGTCGACGTGGAGCTTGCGCCCGGTCTCGGGGTCGACGAGCCAGACGTGTCCGACGTCGGCCAGCTCCTGCTCTCTCGGATCCCGGATCTCGACTGCGACGACGGCGTGCCGGGACGCGAGCCGAAGCAACGGGCTGCGCCAGTCGCGCGCACCGCGGAAGTCGGAGACGACGACTGCAAGCGAACGCTGCCGTGCGACGCGGGCGAGCTGTGTGAGCGCGTCGCCGATCGACGTCTGCCCGACTCGCTCGGTCTCCGGATCACGGCGGACCGCCAGCAACACGCCGAGCAGGCCGACTCGCCCTTGGCGCGGGCGCAGCATGAGCGAGGACGTCCCGCCGAACGTGGTCACGCCGATCCGGTTTCCGCGCCGCGATGCGAGGTGGCCCATGGCGACCGCGACGCCCTCCGCAACGTCCCACTTCCGGCGAGTCGCGGTTCCGAACCTCATCGACGGCGAAACGTCGAGGAGTACCCACGATGTCAGCGCCCGCTCGGCGACGTCCACACGCACCTGCACGTCGCCGGTGCGCGCCGTCGCGTTCCAGTCGATGCGGCGGACGTCGTCGCCCGGCTCCCATTCGCGGACCTGCGCGAGCTCCGTGCCGACGCCGACGGCGGCCGTGCGATGTTCGCCGGCGAGCAGGCCGTCGATCCGCCGGCCGATCTTCAGATCGAGCGCACGCAGAAGCGCCTCCGGCAGCGGGCCGGGACCGGGACGGTCCGGGGTGCGCTCGCGTGTGAGGGCCCCGGCGGTCAAGCCGCCCGCTCCACGAGATCGATCTCCGGCATGGGCACGGCCTCGAGAACCGAGTCGACGATCGAGTCGGCCCCGATCTCGGCCGCGAGCGCCTCGTAGCTGAGGACGATGCGGTGGTGCAGCGCGTCTTTCGCGAGCTCGCGAACGTCCTGCGGAAGCACGTAATCCCTTCCGCGGATCAGGGCAAGCGCGCGGGCCGCGGTCATGAGTGAGATCGGGCCGCGGGGGCTTGCGCCGAAGGAGACGTACGGTCTCAGCTGGGGCAGACCGACGGACTCGGGGTCGCGCGTGGCGCAAGCGATCTGCACGGAGTAGCGCGACAGAGCAGGGTCGACGTACACCCCCGCCGCCGCGTCGCGCAGCCTCTTGAGCTCGTCGAGCTCGATGATCGAACGGACCTCCGCGAGCCCGGCCAACGAGCGCTCGACGACCGTCAGCTCGTCCTCCGGCCCCGGATAGTCGACGACGACCTTCAACATGAAGCGGTCGACCTGGGCCTCGGGCAACGGATAGGTGCCCTCGGACTCGATCGGGTTCTGCGTCGCCATGACGAGAAACGGGTCCGGCGCCGCGAATGACTCCTTGCCGATCGTCACCTGCCGCTCCTGCATGACCTCGAGCAGCGCCGACTGCACCTTCGCCGGAGCCCGGTTGATCTCGTCGGCGAGCAGGAAGTTGCAGAAGACCGGCCCGAGCTCCACGTCGAACGCCCCGTCCTTGGGCCGGTAGACCCGCGTGCCGATGAGGTCGCTGGGCATGAGGTCGGGCGTGAACTGGATGCGGTTGAACGTTCCGCCCAGGACTTGCGCGGTCGTCTTGATCGTCAGCGTCTTGGCGAGGCCGGGGACGCCCTCGATCAATAGGTGTCCGTCTGCAAGCAGGCAGACGAGCACCCGCTCGAGCATCGTGTCCTGGCCGGCGATGACGCGCCTGATCTCGAACAAGGCGCGTTCCAGCGAGTCCTGCCGGGCGTGCGCTTCCGGGCTCGCGACTGACAACGGCTCTTCCATGGCGTGGGTCTCCTCTCCTGCGGTCTGGTCGAACCGCTCAGGAAACCCGCGTCGTCTAAGGACGCTCTGAACGCCAGCTGAGAGTTAGCTGTGAAGCGCTACGCGAGCGGAACGGTGACCGTGAACGTCGCCCCCCGACCGGGCTCGGACGACGCGGCGACCGCGCCGCCGTGGGCCTTCGCCACGGCGCTGACGATCGCAAGCCCGAGCCCGACGCCGCCGCTCGCGCGCGAGCGCGACCCGTCTGCTCGGTAGAACCGCTCGAAGACGCGCTCGGTGTCTACGTCAGCGAGGCCGGCTCCGCTGTCGGCGACCGAGACGAGGGCACTGCCCGTTGGACCTGCTCACCCGCACGTCCACGGGCGCGCCGGCGGGCGTGTGGGCGCGGACGTTGCTGAGCAGATTGTCGACGACCTGACGGAGCCGAGTGCGATCGCCGACGACAGGCGTAGGCTCGACGCTCACGGTGATCGGCCGCCCGGGATCGACCGTTCGGGCAGTCTCCACAGCCTCCTCGACGACCTCTTCGAGCTGCAACGGCTCCCGCTCGAGCGGTCGGCCTTCGTCCAGCCTGGCCAGGAGCAGAAGGTCCTCGACGAGCAGCGTCATCCGCTCCGACTCTCGGGTGATGCCGCGCATGGATCGTTCCAGGTCTTCGGGGCGTCGATCGGCGCCGCGGGAGAACAGTTCCGCGTATGCGCGGACAGCGGCGAGCGGCGTGCGGAGCTCGTGAGACGCGTCCGCGACGAACCGGCGGAGTCGCCGCTCCGAGGCCGCCTGCGCATTGAAAGCCGACTCGATTCGGCCGAGCATCGCGTTGAGCGCAAGTCCCAGTCGCCCGACCTCGGTGCGAGGCTCGGCCCGCGCCACTCGTCTGGAGAGATCCCCGGCTGCAATCGCAGCGGCCGTATCCCCGATCGTGGTGAGCGGGCGAAGACCCAGCTGCACCACCATGAGCGCGAGTGCCGCGAGGCAGACGAGAACAGCCGCTGTGACGAACAACTCGATCCGAAGGAGCCGCCCGAGTGTTTCGTCGACTCCCGAGAGCGAGCGGGCCAGCAGGACCAGTGGCTCCGGTGCGCGGCTCGATCGCGGCTCGCACCCGGTACCGGCTCCCGCCGTCGCCCGCGTGGACGGTGAAAAAGGCGACTTCGCCGTAGTCCAGGTTGGAGACCGGGCCGGTGAGCGCGTCGGAGAGAGCCGCAAGCGACTCCGATCCCTCTGTGATCTGGCGGCCGCAAAGGACCTCGCCCGCTGAGTTACGAAGCTCGACGTAGTCGCCGGGCGATGCGCCCCGAAACGGACCATGGTCGTCGCGGCCGCACCCATGCTCGACGACCTCGCGCTCAACGGCCGAGTGGGACTCGCTGAGCGCACGATCCGTCTGGTCGATCAGGAACGAGCGGAGCGACGCGTAGGTCGCAAGATTGGCGACGCCGAGACCGACCGTGGCCAGCGCGATCACTCCGAGGACGAGCCTCGAACGGAGAGACAGCCGTCCGAGCACGCTACGTCCCGCTTGGCTCGAGCATGTACCCCGCCTGGCGAACGGTCTTGATGACCGGCGGACCGGCGGCATGGAGCTTCTTGCGCAGGTAGCTCACATAGGTCTCGACGATGTTCGCGTTGCCGCCGAAGTCGTAGTGCCAGACGTTCTGGAGGATCTGGACCTTCGGCAGGACGCGCCTCGGGTTGAGCATGAAGTAGCGCAGCAGGCTGAACTCGGTCGCCGTGAGGACGACCTTGTTCGCGCCGTGGAACACCTCGTGGCGCGACTCGTCCAGCACGAGGTCCCCGACGCGCAGCGTGTTGCCGGGTAGCGAGCCGGCGGTCCTGCGCAGGATCGCCTCCGTCCGCGCCACGATCTCGGCCAGGCTGAACGGCTTCGTGACGTAGTCGTCGCCACCCGCTCGCAGCGCTTCGACCTTGTCCTCGGTCGCGTCCTTCGCGGTCAGGAACAGGACAGCAGTCTTGAACCCGCGCTCTCGCAGACGACGACCCACCTCGATGCCGTCGATGTCGGGAAGCATCCAGTCGAGCACGATCAGGTCGGGTGGCTCGCGGCCGACCGCCGCCAGCGCCTCGTGGCCTGTCGACGCTTCATCGACCTCGTAGCCCTCGTAACGAAGCGCGGTGGCAACCGCGTCGACGATCGAAGGCTCGTCGTCCACGACGAGGATTCGCTGCCTGCTCGCGGCGGCGTTGTCGTCAAGGGGCACGACTGCCAGGCTCGCAGCGCTTCCTGAGAATCTCTTGTGAAAACGCGCGTTCTCAGCGAATTCTCAGAATTCGCCGTCCTTATGCGCCTCGAGGATCTTCACAATCCCGCGCCACCGGGATGCTCGGGAACCCTCCCGTACTCGGGTCACGGCTACTTGTCCGGGAATAGCGACTCGACCGCAGGCCTGACGGTCTCCGCGTGCGCACGCGCCGCCGCGAACGCTGCTTCCTGCGTTTCGAGTTGGCCCGACCAGTACTTTCGTTGGGCTCTCGTTCTGCAGTGTTTCTTCCTGCGGCGTGCGCGTGTCCGCTACGCCGGGTCGATCTCGCGGCTCAGGATCCACGCGTGCTTGCCGACCTGCCGTCCTCTCGTGAACCCGGACTGCTCGAACAGCTCGGCGGTCGCGCTGAACAGGAACCGGCCTTGAGCCTCCCGTCCGGCGGTTACCTCGGAGATCGCTTCGACGAGACCGCCGCCGGCGGCGGCGATCTGGGCGAGCGCGCCCTCCAGCCCGGCCCGCGCGACTCCGCGGCCGCGATGGCCTTTGTCGACGAAGATGCAGGCGATCCGCCAGCGCGCACGAGGCGGCGGGTTCTTCAGGTACTCACGCTGGTGCTTGAGCCCGAGTTCCTCCGGACTGCCGTACTGGCACCAGCCCTGTGCGAGGTCGTCCTCGTCGAAGACGAGTGCGGCATGAGCGCGGCCCGCCCTGACCAGCTCCTCCTTCAGAGTGCGGGGATCGCTGACGCCGCGCTGGTACTCGGAGTGATGGCCGATGCACCAGCACCCTCCGTAGACCCCGTTGTTGCGCTCGACCAGCTCCGCAAAGGCGTCCCACGTGGACGCGTCGAGCGGGCGGGTCTCGTAGGAAGCCCCCTCGGCCGGGCTCGCCGCTCCGGATATCTGTGCTGATCGCTTGCCCATCGGCGGCTTCAGTCGAGAGCCTAGTCCGGGTCGTCGAGAGCAGGCGGAAACGAGAGTGCTCGGGTGACATTCCCGAACGCTGGCGCAGACGAGGTTCTCTGGCAGTAGGTCAGTTTGACGTGGGGCCGCGGGCGACTTTGTTAACCGTAGACCCAGGGACCACGCCGCTTCTAGGAAACGAATGCCTTCCGAACAGATGCGGCTGTCCATCTGTTCGTGCCGTGAATCGTTGGAACCTTCTCCGCGTTCAGCTTCGCGGCGATCTCCTCCAGCGACATCCGCTTCCCGAGCAGCGCGTTGATCTTCTTCCGCCATATGTAGTCACGGTGGTTGCAGAGCCGATGCGCGAGCCGGACGTTGTCGGGGGTGAGGTGACCTCCGTGCATCTTGAGTCTCGGATAGTGGTCGGCCGTCGGCGACCACTCGGAAAGCGTCGATCTCGGCTCGAAGTAGCTACGACCCCGGAAGCAGTAGCACTGGGGCATTTCGCAGCGCACGTCGACGATTTGGCCATCCCGGGCAAGTTGCCAGATGATTCCGCGAACTCCGAGGGCCTCGAGCCTCTCAACTGGAGTTTTCTCAGCCTCCGCCGCCGCTCGGGTTCTTGCTTGAGGGACCTGCTCTTCGTCGTTCATGCTCCGGCTCCAGTCCTCGAAGGTGGCGCGCCAATCGGGCTATGGTCGCTGCGACCGTCCCCGTCACAATCCTAAGGCGCGACCGGCGTCGAACGTTCAGGGGCGGGAGGGCCAGAACTGTTGGGGGACATTCCCGAGCACTGGCCCAGGCGAGGTTCTCTCTCCAACCACTCATGAGATCCCCCTTTAATCGTCTGTGATTGCGTTCTCGGTGAGCCAGGCCTTTGCGACACGCTTCTGCGCCCTCGTCAGCCACGCCTCGACCACCAGGTCCTGCAGCTCGTCCCGGTCCAGGCGGGCCAGATCCGGGATCCGGAGCAAGACCGCGGCGTAGCCGTCGAAGTGCGGCGTCGTGAAGAACAGGCCTCGAGCATCGGCGAGCAGGAGCTCCTTCACGTCGAGATCGGCGACGCGGAACATCAGCACGTCGTCGAGCCGCTCACCTGTGTCCGGATCGACGGCGTCGCGCCTCCGGTTTCGGTGGCAGCAGAAGAGCTTGCCGTGCGCGAAATACGCGGGCCGGCCGTCCTCGGAGACCTCCTTGGTCGTCTCTGGCATGGCCAGCGCGAGCTCGTCGAGGTCGGCCATCGTCGTCATGCCGCCACTTTGCCAGGCGCGGAGCACCGGGAGCGGCTCCCGGTGCTCCTGGCGCGGACTGCGTGCTCAGCGAAGCGAGATCGCGACCTGCTCCAGGAGGTCCAGCGCGTCCTGCATGCCGGCCTCCATCCCAGAGTCGATGATCGCGTCGCGGATCTCCTTGCTCGGCGCCTCCACGAGGATCGTGAGCGTCGTCCGCCCGTCCTCCTCGGTGAAGGTCGCGGTGTTGACCGTCGCGTTCGCGTCCGGATCGGGGACGCCCTCGAACGCCTCGGTCGAGACGAGCCGCTCGTTCGGGACGACCTCTCGGTACTCGCCGTGGAAGGCGACCTCGAAGCCATCGGGGGTCACGCTCACGGAGCGCCAGGTGCCGCCGACCCGCAGGTCGATCTCGGCGACCGTCATCTCCCCGCGGTTCGCGTGCCACCAGCGCTTGACGAGCTCGGGCGTCGTCCACGCCTTCCAGACGAGCTCCTTCGGTGCGTCGAACTCCCGCGTGATGAGGATCTGCTCATCGGTGGGGAGCGTCACTGTTGCTGTCCCGCTACTCACAGGCATCTTCTTCCTCCCTCTTGAGGTCTTCCAACACGACATCCAGCCGGTCGAACCGCTCCGACCACGTGCGCTCGTAGTCCTTTACCCAGTCGTGGATGGGCTTGAGCGCGTGGCCGTTCAGCCGGTACACCCGCTGTCTCCCTTGCTCACGCACGTCAACCGCTCCCACTTCTCGGAGCACCCGCAGGTGCTTGGACACCTGCGGCTGAGCTAGCCCGAGCACGCGCACGAGATCGTTCACGGGTCGTTCCCCGCCGGCGAGGACGTCCAGGATCTGACGCCGCCGGGGCTCGGCCACCGCGTTGAACGCGTCTGCGGTCGTCGCTGCTCGTGCCATGCGACGATTATATACCCATATAGGAATATGTCAACGCAACCAGAGTCAGTCCGCCATGGTCGCCAGCGACGCCCGCGCGCCGGCGGCACGCACGGCCGCGGACAGCGCGGTGATGTCGTAGGCGCCGTAGTGCCGTCGGCCGTTGATGAAGAAGGTGGGGGTGCCGGAGACGCCGCTGAGGTCGGCGCTGTCGACGTCATCGGCGACACGGGAAGCGCCCACGTGCTCGCCCATGTCGTTGACGAAGCGGTCGACGTCGACGCCCACTCGCTCGGCGTAGGAGATCAGATCATCAGGGCGGAGGGCTTTCTGGTTCGCGAGCAAGAGGTCGTGCAGCTCCCAGAACGCACCTTGGTCGGCCGCGGCCTCGGCGGCTTCCGCGGCGAGTTGGGCGCGTGGGTGGACGTCGTTCAGCGGCAGGTGCCGCCAGACGTAGCGCACATCGCCGAAGTCGCGGAGGAGCTCGCGAACGACCGGCTCGGCCATCCCGCAGTAGGGACACTCGAAATCGCCGTACTCGACGACCGTGACCGGCGCGTCGATCGGACCGCGGATGTGATCCCGGTCCGGGTCGACATCGATGTAGAGGTCGACGAGGGGCTCTGCGGTTCCGAGCAGGGCGCGGATCCTCAGCTGGCGCGGCAGGAATGCCGTCGCTCGGAACAGCAGCCAGCTGAGGAGCGTCGCTCCGAGCGGCGGCGCTCAGGATCCCCAGCTTCGCCTCTTCGAGCTGGCCGCCGTCGAACGCGAGTGTCGCGATGAGGAGCGCGATCGTGAACCCGACCCCGGCGATCGTGCCGCCGCCGGCGACGGCCACCCAGCCGACGGGCGGCTGCAGCCGCCCGCCGCTCAGCCGCGTCACGAGCCACGAGAACCCGAGGATGCCCACCGGCTTGCCGACGACGTAGCCGAACAGGATCCCGAGCGTGATCGGCGACGTGAAGCCCCCGCCGAGGAAGTCGCCGTCGATCGCGATGCCCGCGTTGGCGAGCGCGAACAGCGGCACGATCAGGTAGCTCGTCCAGGGGTGGAACAGTCTGCTGCAGCCGTTCGTTGGGTGACGTGGTCTCCCGGAGCTCCACTGCGGGCCGCGCGAGCCAGCTCCGCGGTGGGCTGCTCGCGGAACTCCCGGAACCGCTCGGTGGCGCGCTCGAGGTTCGACCGCGGAGCGGGGAAGGCGTAGACGAGAAAGCCCATGGCGATGCCGATGACGACCGGCTCGACTCCCGACTCGAGCAGTGCGAACCACGCGGCCACCCCAAGGATCAGGCACGTGACTCCCGGCCGGATCGGGAGGTAGCGCGCGAAGATGATCGGCGACATACAGGCCGACGGCCACCAGCAGAGGCACAAGGTCGAGCGACTCGGTGTAGAAGGTCGCGATCACGACGAGCGCGACGATGTCGTCGACGATGACGACCGTGAGCATGAACGCGCGCAGGCGATCGGGGAACCGCGGCCCGACGAGCGCGAGCAGGCCGAGCGCGAACGCAGTGTCGGTCGACATCGCGATTCCCCAGCCCTCTGCGGACGAGCGCCCGCCGTTGAACGCGAGGTAGATCGCGACTGCGACGGCCATGCCGCCGAGCGACGGCCAGCAGCGGCAGCAGGAACCGTCGGCGCTCCCGCAGCTCGCCGAGATCGAACTCGCGCCGTGCCTCGAGCCCGAGGACGAAGAAGAAGAACGTCATCAGGCCGCTGTTGATCCACTCGCGCAGATCGAGCGCCACGCCGTGTCCGCCGAGGTCGATCGAGAGCGTCGTCCCCCAGAACGACTCGTAGGACGACTCGTCGACATTGACCCAGACGAGCGCGGCGATCGCCGCAGCGAGCAGGACGGCCGCGCCGCCGGTCTCGGTGCGCAGGAACTCCCGTAGCGGCGTCTGGATGTTCCGCGTCCAGGCGGTCCTGCCGGAGAAGGACGATGCCCGAGGTTGCGCGGTCACGACAGGGCGGCGACCTAGTCCGTCGTGGGACTCAGTGACTCGATTGCCCGTCGCAGCGCGGCCATGTCGGCTTCCAGCCGGCTGAGCCGCTCCTCGACGTCGCCGCCGGACGGCGGTACGGGCTCGGCGGCGGCCTCAGGCTCGTGCTCGCCGCCGAGCAGCTGGACGTAGCGCTCTTCCTTCTGCCCGGGACGGCGGGGCAGCCGTGCGACGAGTTCCCGGCTGATCAGTCCGTCGAGCGTCTCGTGGAGCTCGGTCGGCGACTCGAACGACTGCATGCGCTCGGTGCGTGCCTTCAGCTCGCCGGGCGTCTGACCACCGCGAAGCATGAGCACGCAAAGGACGGCCAGCTCGGCGTCGCTCAGCTCGAGCGCACCGTCGAGCAGATGCCGGTACTTGACCGCGCGGCTCCCCGGCCCGCTGGCGAGCCGAGCCCAGTTGCGCTGAGCGAGCCGGTGAAGCGCCGCGCGGATCGTGGGCTCGTCATAGGAGACGACCGGATCGCGGTTCGTCGTCTGGTTACAGGCCGACCGAAGGGCGTTGAGCGTGAGCGGATAGACGTCGGGCGTCGTCCGCTGCTTCTCGATCATGCAGCCGAGAACCCGGATCTCGACGGGATCGGCGTCCACGAACCGGAGGGTACGCGCTTGTCGGCTGCGTCTAGGCCGACAGGTACGTCAGCACGGCGAGGACGCGCCGGTGGTCGTCGGGGCTCTCCGGGAGTCGCAGCTTGCCGAGGATGTTCTTGACGTGCTTCTCGACGGTGTGCTCGGTGATGAAGAGCTGCTGACCGATCGCCTTGTTCGACCGCCCTTCCGCCATCAGCGAGAGCACTTCGCGCTCGCGTTCCGTCAGGTCCTCCAGCGGGTCATCCTCCGACCGGGGCCGCTCGACGAGCTGCTCCACGACCGACGGGTCGAGCACCGACCCGCCTTCGCCGACTCGGCGGACGCTGCCGGCGAGCTCGTCGAGGTCGGACACGCGGTCCTTGAGCAGATAGCCGACGCCCTCGGTGCCGTGCGAGAGCAGCTCGAGCGCGTAGCTGGGCCGCACGTACTGGGAGAGGACGAGGATGCCGACGCTCGGGTGGTCGGCCCGGATCTCGGCCGCCGCCTGCAGCCCTTCGTCCGTGTGCGTCGGCGGCATCCGGATGTCGACGATCGCGACATCCGGCGAGGTCGCCTCGATCTGCTCGAGCAACTCGCCGGCGTCGGCCGCCTGGCCGACGACGTCGAAGCCCGCCTCGACGAGCAGCCGCGCGAGGCCCTCGCGCAGGATCACCGCGTCGTCGGCGACGACTACCCGCACGGGATCTCCGCTCGCACGATCGTGCCTCTGCCGACAGGACTGACGAGCGCGAGCCGGCCGCCGAGCGCTTCGACCCGGTCCGCGAGACCGTTCAGCCCGCTCCCGCGGCTCGAGTCCGCGCCACCGACGCCGTCGTCGGCGACCTCGACGAGTGCGTTGCCGTCGACGCGGTCGACCCGGACGCGTATGGCGGTCGCATGCGCGTACTTGGTCACATTCGCGACCGCCTCGGAAACGACGTAATAGGCCGCGGCTTCGACCTGGACGGGCAGGCGCTCGCCGATGGAGAGCTCGAGCGCAATCGGCACGGGTGTCCGGAGTGGCAGCTCCGCCAGTGCCGCCTCGAGCCCGCGCTCGGTCAGGAGCGACGGATGGATTCCCTGGCTGAGCTCCCGCAGCTCCTGCAAGGCGGTCGCCAGATCCTCGCGCGCTCCGTGGAGGATCGGCTTCGCGGCCTCCGGGTCGGTGTCGAGCTTGCGCTCCATCAGGCCCAGGGCCATCGCGATCGAGACGAGCCGCTGCTGCGCGCCGTCGTGCAGGTTGCGCTCGACCCGCCGCCGCTCCGTCTCCGCCGCCTCGACGATGCGAGCACGCGAGGCCCGCAGGTCCTCGAGCCGCGCGCGCAGCTCCGCGTTCAGGCGTTCGTTCTCGAGCGCGAGCGCCGCCGCCGCTCCGACCGACTCGAGGAGCTCCGGCTGTTCGGCGAGCGCCGGATCGTGCTCGATCGCAGCGATGCGGCGACCGCCGCGCTCGACGATGGTCGCGTCGGCGGAGAGCTCGACCGGCCGGCCGGCGGCATCCACGAACCCATTCCGCTCGGGCACCCAATACGCCAACCGGAGCTCCGGGTCGCCGAGCGCCCGCGCGAGGGCGTCCCGCACACCGCCCGGCTCGGGCGACGCGCCGAGGTCGAGGACGAGCTGGGCAACGGCGCCGCGGGCCATCTGCACCCGCAGCAGGCCCGCGAGGAACGCGAACGGGACGGTCGCGAACACCACCCACCACAGCCACTCGACGTCTCCGAGCGGCTGGTCGACGATGTCGTTCACGGCCGACACCGCGAGGGCGACGAACGACGCAGCTCCGGCCCAGAGCACCGGCTCGGCGGCCCGGCGCAGCGGCGCGCTGGCGCCGCGCCAGCGGCGGACGACCACGATGGCTGTAGCAACCGAGACGGCGGCGCCGAGCGCGCGTTGCACGTTCTCGATCGCGACCTCCACGTCCTGGCTGTCGGTCACGGCCAGGAGGTTCTCCGCATCGCCGTCGAACAGGATCCAGGCCAACTGCAGGACGGCGCAGACGATGAAGCCGATCCCCATCAGGACGCGCTCGAACCGCGAGTGCAGGTGTCCGTCCGGAAACGAGAGGAGCAGGTACGCGAAGCCGAGGATGAACAGCAGCTCCGTCGTGGTTCCCACCGTGTTCAGGAAGTGGTTGTCGGCGTAGCCCAGCTGCGCCAGGAACCAGAGGAAGCCGGTCACGACCATGACCAGGCCCGTGCGGTTCTCCGGCCGCCGGTGCATTGCGACGAGGCCTGCGCCGACCCACGACAAGCCGATCACGAGGGTCAGCACGCCGGTCCGAACTGCGTGGTCGGCGCTATCGCTCGTGAAGACGGCGACGGACACGGCGACGCCCGCGACGAGCGCCGCTGTCGCAACCGCCACGTCCATCGGCTTCACGTTTACGACATCGTGCCCCCGCGCGAGCGTCCATGTAAAGCTCAGGGCCGCCTCTCGAGTCGTTCGATCTCCCGACTGACCTCGGCCTCCGTCGGCGGTCGCCGCCGGAAGGCGATCCACGCATGCCCGGCGAGAATCAGATTCAGCGCGATGAGCGGGTAGATGATCCAGGGATCCCAGTCGCGGTTCTCGCGTCCGGTGCGGAACCCCGTCGGCCACCCGCCCGCGTTGTTGTACTCACTCGTCGCCCAGATCAGGATCAGGAAGAGACAGAGGATCGTGTTCGCGACGGCATGGGTCCAGAAGTTCCGACGCCGCCGGATCCTGTCGAGCGCCTGCGCGCGCAGTTCATCGGTTGTCATGACGCACCTCCTTCCTTGACAGCGGAGCCGCCCTCGACGCCGACGTCGGGCAGCCAGGCCAGCCGGCGCGGCAGCCACCAGTTCCACTCGCCGAGCAGCTTCATCGCCGCCGGGACGAGCACGCAGCGGACGACAGTCGCGTCGAGCAGGACAGCGACGCCCAGCCCGAAGCCCATCTGCTGGAACATGACGAGGTCGCCCGTGGCGAAGCCGGCGAAGACCGCGACCATGATCAGCGCCGCGCCCGTGATGATCCGGCCGGTCGAGCGCACGCCGAATGCGACCGCGTCAGTCGTGTCGCCGGTCTCGAGCCAGCGCTCACGGATGCGCGAGACCAGGAACACGTTGTAGTCCATCGAGAGCCCGAACAGCACGCTGAAGAGGAAGAGCGGCAGCCACGCCTCGATCGACTCGTACTGCGTGAAGCCGAGCAGGTCGGCTCCGATGCCCTCCTGGAAGACCAGCACGAGCAGCCCGTACGCGGCCCCGACCGAGAGGAGGTTGGCGGCGATCGACGTCGCGGCGGCGACTAGCGAGCGAAACGCGACCACGAGCAGCAGGAAGCTGAGCCCGAGCACCAGCGCGAAGACGATCGGCTGGTAGCGCGCCGCGAGCTCGTGGAAGTCGAGCTCGTTCGCCGGCTCGCCGGCCACGAGCACCTCCGCGCCGCTGTCGGCGAAGGCGTCCGGGATGTAGCGCTCGCGCAGATCGCGCACCGCGTCGATCGCTCGTCGGCCGAGCGGGTCGCCGGCGATGGGGACGGTGAGGATCGCGGCGTCGCCCGCGCGTGCGACCGTCGTGCTCGGGGTGCCGTAGCGGCCGTCGTCCGAGAGCGAGCTCCGGAAGCGCTCCGCGGCGGAGCGCACTCGAGCTGAGCGCACGTCGCCGGCGACGACGACATCGGCATCGGTGTTGTCGCGTGCGCCGAACTCGCTGTCGAGCAGCTCGAACGCGCGCTTGCTCGCGAAGCTGTCCGGCAGCGTGCTGACGCCGGAGCTCCCCGTCTGCATCCACGCGTAGGGCGCGGCAAGCGCGAGGAGCAGCGCGACCGAGGCAGCCAGGCTTGCGACCGGGCGGCGCATCACAGCCTCGGCGATGCGCGACCAGACGACGCCCTGTCTGCGGCCGAACGGGAGCCGCAGGGCGTCGACGCGGTCGCCGAGCAGCGAGAGCAGCGCCGGCACCAGCGTGAGCGTGGCCGCAACCGACACGAGCACGACGACGATCGCCCCGACGCCGAGGCTGCGGAAGATCGTGTGCGGGACGACGAACATCCCGATCAGCGCGATGACGACGGTCAGGCCGCTGAAGAGCACGGCCCGGCTCGAGGTCGCGCCGGCGCGGCCGATCGCGCCGAGCTGGTCGCGTCCCGCCTGTCGCTCCTCGCGAAAGCGGGAGACGACGAAGAGCGAGTAGTCGACCCCGACCGCGAGGCCCATCATCACGAGCATGTTCACGACGAAGAAGGAGAGCTCCCAGACCTGGCCGACGAGCGTCGTCAGCCCGAGCGCGACGACGATCGAGACGATCGCGACGGCAAGCGGTACCAACGACGCGACGAGCGAGCCGAAGACGAAGAGCAAGATGATCAGAGCCGCGGTCAGGCCAAGCACCTCGCCGCGAATCAGGTCCTGCTCGGCCGTCGTCTCGAGGTCCAGGTCGACGATCCGCTCCCCGGTGGCGGCGACTTCGTAGCCCGCTTCCTCGTCGAGCGCGCCGACGGTCTCGACGAGTCGCTCGACGTACCCGTCGGAGGCGAGACCGAGATCGAGCTGGATCAGCGCAGTGCGCCCGTCCTCCGAAACCAGCGAGCGGTCGTGCCGCATGGAGTCGAGCGCGTCCGCGGGCGGAATCGCGTCCAGCCGACGAGAGACATCCTCTACCGGAGCGGACAGGTCACCACCCTCCGGGACGTGAACGACGACGGTGACGTCGGTGTGGAAGTCGCCTCGCTGCTGACCGAACGCCACGTCGGCGATCTCTTCGGCGCGAGTCGACTCCGGCCGGTTCGTGAAGTCGTCGTCGGTCGTGAGCGACGAGCCGAGCAGCATCGCGATCGCCGCGCCGGCGGCGAGGAACGCGCCGAGCCAGGCGGCGAGCGTGAGCTTGGGCCGGGAGGCGCTCGCCCGCGCGAGCCGTTCAGTCGAGAGGAACCTGGACATGACAAGCCTCCGATCTCATTGACCCATCGAGGGTCGCGGGACCGAGAGGCGATCGGAAGCCGGAGAGCCGGAGACTTCTCTACCGGCTAGTTGTACTTAGTCGGGCCAGCCCGGCGGACGCGGTTCTTCGCGCTCGAGCTCCTTCCAGTCCTCGCGGGGCGGTGACCAGACCTCGATGGCCAGAGCGCCATCCGGGCCGGTCTGGACCTCGTGTGGAACGTCGGCGAGGATCCGCCACGTGCCTCCCGGCGTGATCTCACGCGTCTCCTCCCCGACGCGAAGGCGGAATGAGCCGCGGACGAGGACGCCGACCTGCTCGTTGACGTGGTGATGCTCGGGGACATGGCTGTTCGGCGCGAGCTCGATCAGGGCCATCGTGGTGCTGTCGCCATGGACCGCGCGGACGACGACGCCTTCCCAGATCTGCTGCGGAGCGATCGACGCGATGTCGTCGAAGGTCGCCACGTTTGGCATTGTCCACGACGTGATCGTCCGCGTCTGGCACGGCTGGACGAAGCCCGAGGACGGCGACGCGTACGAGGAGTTCTTGCGCGCCAACCTCTTGCCCACTCTCACCGGCCACGTGCCCGGCTTTCGCGGCGGCTACGTGTCGCGCCGCGACAGCGACGGCGAGGTCGAGTTCCTCGTCATGACGCTGTTCGAGTCGCTCGAGGACGTACGCCTCTTCGCGGGCGATGACTACGAGGTGCCGGTGATCGAGCCCGAAGCGGCCCGGCTGCTCACCCGCGGCGACGAGCGCGCCGCGCACTACGACGTCGTGATCGCGCCGCCGACCGAAACCGGCTAGACCCCCCTTTCGAGGCATAGCGGCCGGGCGCGCCGCTGCCGACTGTGAGATTCATGCGCCACTGGATCACGCTTGCCCGCAAGCGGCTCGCTTTGCGAGACGAGCGCGGAATCGCGCTCATCATGTCGCTCGGGATTCTCTTCGTGCTGACCATCTCGCTCGGCACCGTGATCTACGTGACGAGCGCGAGCGCGCGCCACGCCGAGCACAGCAACGCCGGCCAGAAGGCGTATGCACTCGCGGAGGCCGGCGTCAACAACGCATTCGCCGTCCTCAACGCGAGCTACCCCAACGACCCGGCGGTGACGGACAGCCTTCCCGGGCAACTGGTGCCTCCTCAGGCCGCAGCCGATTGCGCCGGAGGCCGGCGCCACCGTCACGAGCTTCCCGGGTACGGCCACGGGATCGATGAACGACGTCCCGTGTGGCGGCACGCCCTTCACTGGTGCGCCTGACGCTGGGCGGCCCAACGAGACGGTCGCACTGGTGGGGCAGGCTCCGCAAGGTCGAGGGGATGGGGCTCGCGTGGGTGATTCGATCGACCGGCAGCGTCCCGAACCCGACCGGGCCCGGGGCGGCAGCAGTGACGCGGAAGGTGACGGCCAAGGTTCCGGTCGTATTCCACCGACCACGCCGGCGAGCGCGACCGGTCCGCTGAACTTCCTCTACGCGGGCTCCGACATGTGGTTCCAGAACTCGGTGCACATCAAGGCTCCGATCTACGTCAGGCGTGACCTTCACTTGGAGTCCACGGCCGTGATCGATGGAGAGGCGGAGAAGGCCGCGATCGGCCGCGACCTGTACCTGAAGAACCCGCAGAACCAGATTGGCCTCACGGGCGTCAGCGGTAACGCGGACCCTCACGGTCAAGGTTCCGGTCGTCATGCCGCCCGCGCAGAACGTCCCGCCCGGGATTCTGGACTGGGTCTACTCCGCTGGAGATATGACGCTCGACCAGCACACGAACATGAAGTCACCGCTCTTTGTCGACGGAAATCTGACTCTCCGGAACACACCAGAGATCCACGGCCGCCTGTACGTCGACGGCAACCTGCACCTCGACAACAGCTCGGACATCATGCCCACGGCGAACATCGCGGTCGCCGGCATGACCACCCATTCGAAAGGCATCGGCGCGATCGAACAAGCGCGTGAGCGAGGCGCACCTGCAGGGCGGCTGCCAGGGGCACGCAACGTGCGGCTGGGATGCCGACGAGTGTCGTACGTCAACCCCGCCAAGCGCGACCAGATCATGCCGCCCCGGCCGGTGACGCTGCCGACCGCTCCCCAACTGGAGCTTCTGGTACCAGGCCTCCTCTCCCGGCCCGACCTGGAACTGCGACGCTGCCACCAAGACCGGGCCGCCGCCCGTCTTCGACAACAACTCGACGCTCGATCTCGCCATCGGCGGCAGCGTGCCCGGCACCTTCGACCTGACGCCCGGTACGAGCTACACCTGCAAGACGCTCGCGGGCGAGCTCTCGTGGAACGCCGCCACGAAGAAGCTCACGGTCAAGGGAACGATCTTCATCGACGGCAGCGCGACGGCCACTGATCGCGGAGCCACGTACGGCCCCACGAGCCAAGGCGCGATCTACCTGTCGGGCACGTTCATCATCGATAACCACGGCTACCTCTGCGCAATCAGCTGCAACTCGCCGGCGGACAACTGGGACCCGAACAAGACCGCCCTCGTCGATCTGCGCCACACATCCGGGCTCACACGGGCGCTTGTGACTACACCGCGACGTCTCCGTGGGATCCCGAATAAGTCGAGCGCTCGTCGATCGTCGCGCGACGGTCTTGACGGCGCCGGCTCGGCGCAAGGACAAGGGAGCGACGTCGACCCCGGCGACAGAATCCAGCTTAAAGGCGCCGACTTCCAGGGCGCACTCATCGCGAACCACACGGTCACGACGGAGACGACCGCGAAATGCCGTCGGCCCGCTGGTCAGTCTGACCGGCTCCGTCTCTCCGGGTCAGGGCGGCGACTTCCTCTTCCCGCCGGTCAATTTCGCGCCGTCCGGGGCGCCCGGCAACCCGCCGCCGCCGAGCAGCGTGCTCGAGCCGCGCGAGTTCGAGGGCGGCTGACGATGACAACTCCTAAACCTCTTCGGCGAGTCTGCCGATGGAGTCACCATGGACTTGAACACTCTGCTCCGGACCGGAGTCGAAAGGGGCGCGAGCGACGTCCACCTGAAAGTCGGGCAGCCGCCGGTGATCCGTCACGACGGATCGCTGACGCCTCTCGACGGCTGGGCGCCGCTCGACGCCGCGCAGCTCGAGCTCGTGCTCAACGAGGTCGGCGCTGCGGCGCCCGCGCGACTCGCGGCGTTCCACGAGACCGGCGAGCTCGACACCGCCTACCAGCAGCCGGGCCTGCCGCGCTTCCGCGTCAACGCCTTCCGGCAGCGCGGTGACATCTCCTTCGCGTTTCGCGCGATCCCGACCGAGGTTCCGACCTTCGACCAGCTTCGCCTTCCGCAAGGCGTGCGGAACCTCGCCGAGGAGCACCGCGGCCTGATCCTCGTCACCGGGGCCACCGGCGTCGGCAAGACGACGACCCTCGCCTCGATGCTCGGCCACATCAACCGGACCCGCCGGCAGCACATCGTCACGATCGAGGATCCGATCGAGATCCTCCACTCCGACGAGAGCTGCATCGTCAACCAGCGCGAGGTCGGGCTCGACACCGACTCGTTCAACCAGGCGCTGCGACGCGTGCTGCGGCAGGACCCCGACATCATCCTGATCGGCGAGCTCCGCGACGCCGAGACGGCGGAGACGGCGCTTCAGGCGTCCGAGTCCGGCCACCTCGTGCTGTCGACGATGCACACGCTCGACGCGGCCGAGACGGTCGCGCGCATGGTCGAGTTCTTCCCTGCGGCGAAGCAGGCGCAGGTTCGCTCGATCCTCGCCGGCGTGCTGCGCGGCGTGGTCAGCCAGCGCCTCGTCCCTCGCACCGACGGCGGCCGCGTGGCGGCAGTCGAGGTGATGGTCGCGAACAGGCGGATCGCCGACCTCATCCGTGAGAACCAGGCCGATCTGATCACCGACGCGATCGCCGAGGGCGAGTTCTTCCACATGCAGACCCTGACGGCGGCGCTGATCGAGCTCGTGCTCACGGGCGCCGTCGATCGCGACGTCGCAGCCGCTGCCGCGCCGAACCACCACGACTTCGTGATCGCGCTCGAGCGCGCCATGAAGGAACAGGCCGCGCAGGAAGCCGGCGAGACGGAAGAAGACCCCGCCTACGCCGAAGCTGCGCCGGCCCTGCGCCTCGCGTGATGCGCCTCCGCCGGTACGCCGCGGCGGCCGGCCGTCGACTCGCCGCCGAAGGCGGCTACTCGCTCAGCGAGCTGATCATCGTGCTCGCGATCCTCTTGATCGTCGTCGGGGCGCTGACGCAGCTCTTCGTCTCGGCTTCGACCGCGCAGGTGGACATGACGAGGCGCTTCGAGGCGCAGCAGGACATGCGGCTCGCACTCGACAAGCTGCGGCGCGAGATTCACTGCGCGAAGCACGGTCACCGGGCGCTCCGCCGACCTCTCGATCGTCATCTCGCTCGGTTCCTACTGCCCGACGAACACGACCGGAGACGTGACGCGCGATGTCACCTGGTGCACGAGGGACAAGGCGGTAGCGCGACCGCCCCGGCGCCGCGGCGACCCGCCGTACTCGCTCTGGCGCTACAGCGGCACCGACCTGCACGGGCACTGGCCGGCAAGGAGGCCGACTACCTGACCACCGGTCAGGTCTTCACTGCCTATGCCGCCGCCCGCGGGCGGCAGCCTCCCGAAGCTGAGCGTCGAGCTTCCCGGTCGACGTCAAGCCGGCCGACGCGAAGCAGCGATACGACCTCAAGGACGACATCGTCCTTCGCAACACCACCGCGTCGTAAACGCCGTAGCCGGCGCCTCAAGCCGCGCGCCGCGGACGCCGATAGGAGATAACGATGAGCGCCGCCCTCGCAGCCGTCGCGTTCCTACCCGGTCTCGCGCTCGGAAGCTTTCTCAACGTCGTCGCCGCGCGCGTACCGCTGCGGCGCTCGGTCGTGCACCCCGGCTCCGCGTGCATGTCGTGCGCCACGCCGCTCGCGTGGTACGACAACCTCCCGGTTCTCTCGTATCTCCTCCTCCGCGGCCGCTGCCGGAGCTGCGGCACGTCGATCCCGCTGGAAATACCCGCTCGTCGAGCTCGGCACCGCGCTGCTCGTCGGCGCGTGCGTGCTCGCGTTCGGCCTCACCGCGTATGCGGCAGTAGCCGCCTTCTTCTGCGCCACGCTGGTCGCCGTCTCCGTAACCGATCTCGAGCAACGGATCATCCCGAACCGAATCGTGCTGCCGGCCGCCGCGGTCGTCCTGGTGGCCCAGACGGCGCTCCAGCCGTCGCCGGAATGGGCAATCGCCGCCCTCGGCGCATCGCTGTTCCTCTTCCTCGCGGCGCTCGCCTACCCGGCCGGCATGGGCATGGGCGACGTCAAGCTTGCGCTGCTCCTCGGCGCCATGCTCGGACGGACCGTGCCGGTGGCGATGATGATCGCGATGCTCGCGGCACTCGTCCCGGCGATCGTCCTGCTCGCCCGGCACGGAAGCGCGGCCCGCAAGATGGGCATTCCGTTCGGCCCCTTCCTCGCCCTCGGCGGCATCGTCACGCTCTTCGCCGGCGACTGGATCCTCGACGCCTACCTCAGCTTGCTGTGACGTGGAGGCCTCGACTGTGAACAACGAGAGCCCCGAGCTCCGCCTCGTCGAAGGCGAGGCCGCCTGGGAAGAAGAGCCCGCTCAGCCTGAAAGCCGCGAGCGGAGCGAGCTCATCGCTGAACTGGTCGGCGAGACGGGCCTCTTGCAGCCGGACCAGCTCGAGAACGTTCGCACGCGCGCGGCCGGAGGCTCGTTCTCGCAGGCGCTCCGCGACGAGGGGCTCGCCACCGCCCAAGGCGTGGCGCGCACGCTCGCCGAGCAGTACCACCTGCCGCTGATCGACCTCGCCGAAGCCGGCATCGATCCGGAGGCGAGCAAGCTCATCGCGCTGCCGGTGCTGGAGCGTGTCGGCGCGATCCCGTTCGCGTTCGAGGACGGCACGCTGAAGATCGCGATCACCGATCCACAGAACGTTCAGGGCCTCGACCAGCTCCGACTCGCGACGCGCCATTCGGTCGAGTTCTTCGTCGCTGCGAGCACCGACGTCCTGACCGAGGTCAAACGCCTGGCGCGCGCCTCCGAGGCGCTGAACGCTGCCCTCGTCGACGACGCCGTCGCCGAGGCCGCCGTAAGAGACGGGGAGGGGGACGACCTCGAGGCCGACGACGGCATCTCCGAGGCCCCGCTCGTCCGGCTCGTCAACTCGATCATCTTCCAGGCCGCCGAGGAAGGCGCCAGCGACGTCCACTTCGAGCCCCAGGAGGACGCACTCGTCGTCCGTCTCAGGATCGACGGCGTGCTTCGCGTCGTGCAGCGGATCCCGACGCGCCTGACCTCCGGGCGTCACGACGCGGCTCAAGGTCCTCGCGAAGCTCGACATCGCCGAGCGGCGCAAGCCGCAGGACGGCCGCATCACGCTCAACGCTGCTGCTGCCGGCCGCCTGCTCGACATCCGCGTCGCCACGCTTCCGACAGTCGAGGGCGAGGCCGTGACGATGCGCCTCCTCGACAAGTCCCGCAGCGCGCCGACGCTCGGCGAGCTCGGGCTCTCCGACGAGATGCGCGAACAGCTTTCGAGCATCGTCTCCAGGCCCACAGGAGCCCTGCTCGTCACGGGGCCGACCGGCTCGGGAAAGTCGACGACGCTCTACGCCGCACTCGCGGAGATCAGCCGGCCGGAGATCAACATCATCACGGTCGAGGACCCGGTCGAGTATCGGCTCGCCGGCATCAACCAGATCCAGATCAACCATCGCGCCGGCCTGACGTTCGCAAGCGCTCTGCGCTCGATCCTGCGCTCGGATCCCGACGTCGTCATGGTCGGCGAGATCCGCGACGGCGAAACCGCGAAGATCTCGATCGAGGCGGCGCTCACGGGCCACCTCGTTCTCTCGACACTGCACACGAACGACGCGCCGGGCGCGATCACCCGTCTCAACGAGATGGGCGTCGAGCCCTTCATCACCGGCGCGGCCGTTTCGGCCGTGCTCGCGCAGCGGCTCGCCCGAAAGCTCTGCCCGCATTGCGCGGAGCCGTACACGCCCTCTCAGCAGGAGCTGCTCCGCCTCCGCGTCGACGGCAACGTCGCCGCCGGGCTGGAGCGTGGAGTGTTCCACCGCCCTCGCGGCTGCGCACGCTGCGCCGAGACCGGCTATCGCGGCCGTATCGGCATCTTTCAGCTCCTGGAGATGACCGAACGGCTCGAGCACCTCGCTTCCGAGCGGGCTTCCCGCGAGGAGATCGAGCGCGCGGCCTACGCCGAGGGGATGCGCTCGCTGTGGGACGACGGCGTCGCGAAGGTCGCGGCCGGGCTGACGTCCGTCGAAGAGCTCGCCCGCGTCTGCGTCTGACGCCGTTCGATCAGAACTTGGTTCCAGGGGATGGAATGAACCATCCCCTGGAACCGATTTGTTATCCGGAGAAGGGGATCACGTCCTGCTCGCAGACCGTTCCAGGCGCCGGCGTGACAACCCGGAGTAGGTAGCTCGACGCCGCCGCGTCGGCGCACTGGGAGAGGAAGAGCGACGTGTGGCCCCACCCGTGCACCGTCAGCAGCCTCGAGTTCGGCAGTAGCCCGGCAACGGTCACGGCGCCCTCGTAGCGCGTCGCGGGATCGAACTGCGTGCCGACGACGAGCACCGGGTTCGCCGTGCTCGCGGTGAACGGGCCCATGTACCGGTCCTCGTCGGCGCCCGTCCACTCCGCGCAGATGCTCGAGACCCACGTCCAGATGCGGCCGAAGTACCCGAACTGCTCGTCCGCCGCCGCTCCGGCCGCGGACCAGGCCGAGTACGAGTCCGGGTTGTCGCTGTCCGAGCAGGCCACACCCGGGAACCCCTCGACGAGGTTCGGGTAGTGCGGGAACCCGCCCTTCGCGATGTACATCGGGCGGTCAAAGAGCGCCTGCACCCGCGCACCCAGAGTCGCCGGAATGGCCTCCGCCTCGATGTCGGCGAGCAGCTGCGCGTGATCCGGCCACGAGAACGAGTCGTACATCGCGTTCAATGTGAGCGCGATCAGGATCGAGTAGTTCAGCTCGCCGACGGAGCCGTCCGGGAACGTGAACTCAATCGGCTCCTGCTTGAGCTGTTCCGCGAGATCCGCGAAGCGCTGAGCCGAGTCGGGGGCGAACGCGCACGCGTCGCCGCCGGCGTCGCAGAGGCGGAAGAACTCGTTCAGCGTCGCCTGCGCCCCCGCGTCGCTGTGCAGGCGCGTCGAGAACGGCAGAGTCTCCGCCTCGTTGCCGACGCCGGTCGACCAAGCGATCGGGTCGAGTACCCCGTCGACGATCAACGCCCGCACTTTGGCCGGGAACAGATTTGCGTACGTGACCCCGAGGTAGGACCCGTACGAGTAGCCCGCGTAGGTGAGCTGCTTGTCGCCAACCGCCTGCCGCAGCAGGTCGAGGTCGCGTGCGACATTCGCGGTCGACATGTGATCCATGATGCGGCCGCCGCGCCGATCGCACGCGTCGATGAGGTAGCGGTCGGCCGTGATCCAGATCGCCTCCTCTTCAGGCGTCAGCGGGAAGGCGAACGGCGTGAAGTACGGCTCCCATTGCTTCGGGTTCCCAAAGCAGCGCAGCGGCGTGCTGCGAATGATCCCCCGCGGGTCGAAGCCGACTAGATCGAAGCGGGCGCGAACCTCGTCGCTGAAGAGGAACGGCCCGGCGAAGAGGACGAAGTCGACGCCGGACCCTCCGGGCCCGCCGGGGTTGAGGAACAGCGATCCGATTCGCTGCGACGGATTGGTCGCCGGCAGCCGAACCATGGCGATCGCGACCGTCCCGCTGTTGGCGTTGTGGTCGAGCGGGACTTTGACGCTCCCACACTCGAACGGGCCGAGATCCTGGTGGCAGCTGCTCCACTTGATTTTCGGATTCGGCGGCGCGGCCGCGCCGTCCTCGGCGGCGAGCCCAAAGCCGAGACACGCCAGCGCGACAAGCACGGCGAGCGCTCGGAGCGACGCTCTCCACGAGCCTTCAATAGCCATCGTGCTCTCCTTTGTCGATGCCCTACAGAGCACTGGGCTAGACAATTCCTCACACGCCCGACGGGTGGTGTCAAGCGAATGTGATACGGCCGGCTCGCGCATCCTCGCGAAGCCCGCATCGGCGGATGCTCTCGCCTGGGTGCTACGCGCGCTGGATTTCGCAGCCGAGGAACGCGAAGGAGCTCGCGGCCTCGGCGAGGAAGGCGCTCGCCTCGTCCAGGCGGGCGAACGTGTACTGCCGGAGGCGGACGGCGTTGTCGCCGCGCTCCTCTTCTCTGAGCTCCGCCGCGACTGTGAAGGTGCCTCCGTCCGCGAGCAGCCTCAGGACCGCGACGAGCGTTCCGTCCCGCAGCACGTGGTGCGTTTCGGGCCCACCGATAGGCGCAGACGAGAGAGCGGGTTCCATGCCCGGGCTATCGGCCTTCGAAGGTGCGTGAAATACCCCCAAAAGGGGGGTGAGGTCGGGCGCCGCCGCGAGCGATACCTGTCAGGTGTCTGCCATTCAACCAAGGAGAAACCACATGACACGCATTCGTGAGCGGCTCGCTCGCGAGGAGGGGTTCACTCTCATCGAGCTCCTCGTCGTTATCGTCATCATCGGGATCCTGCTCGCGATTGCAGTCCCGTCGTACCTCGGCTTCAAGGATCGCGCGAACGAGACGGCCGCGCAGTGCGAACGTCCGCGCGGCCGTCCCGTCGGCCGAGGCGTACTACGCCGACAACGACACGCTACGCCGACATCGACGGTAGCGCGCTTACCTCGGGCTACCAGGGCATGACGATCGGCCTGCTCAAGGGCATCGACACGCGCCGTCAAGCTCGACGAAGGCGTCCGACGCGGTCTCGGCGACCAGCACCTACTGCGTCGAGGCAAGTCGGGCGACTAGTCGCCTCAAGATCAACCGGCCCGGCGCGCGATCGCCAGCGTCGACGGACGCCGCCGGCTGAACTGTCTGCCCGTAAGCGAGCTCTAGCTCGAGCTGGATCGACGGAGGGGCGCGGGCAACCGCGCCCCTCTTTCTTCAGGACTGACCAAGATCTCTCACACTCCCGAACACAACACTCCGATCTGGAACCGCAGCGCTGCGCGCGCGCTCGCCGTGCTGCTCGTCGGCCTCGCCGTCGCTCTCGGCACCTGGGGCGCAGAAACGGTCTTCGCCCGCAGCGCGGACGACTGGCCGGCCAACAACTTCGAGCTCGCGCAGCTGGCCGGGACTCTCGTTCCTCCTCGGCTTCGGGCTTCTGACCTCGCTCGTCGTTCTCGGTCGCCTCGCCGGCTACCGGCGACGGGTCGAGCGCGCCCGTGAGGCCGAGCTCGCGCGCCTCGCGCAGGCTGCGCTCACCGACAGCCTCACGGGCCTCGGGAACCACCGCTCCTTTCACGAAGATTTGCGGCGCGAGATCGCGCGCCGCACGCGCTCCGGCTCCTGCTTCAGCCTCGTCATGCTCGACCTCAACGGGCTCAAGCAGCTCAACGACAGGCTCGGCCACCAGGCCGGCGACGAGCGGATCCGCGCCGTCGCCGACTGCCTCCGGGCGACGATGCGCGCGACCGACGCCGCCTATCGGACCGGCGGCGACGAGTTCATCGTCCTGCTTCCCGACGAGCGGGCCTGGGGCGCGCTGGAATTCGCGCGGCGCCTCCAGGACGAGGTCGCTGCGCCATCGCACCGAGCCGGCCGTCACCTGCGGGATCGCCGAGTCGGTCGCGTTCGAGACTGCCGACACGCTGCTTCGTCGCGCCGACCTCGCCCTGTACGACGCCAAGCGGTCGGGCCGTCAGATCGTCCTCTACGCGGACGGGCTCGCGCCGAAGCCGGACATCCGCCCCGACCAAGCGGCGACGCGCCGAGAGCACAGGCTCCTCGCCACGGCGCTCGCGCGGGCCGTCGACGCGAAGGACGCTGGGACTCGCAATCACTGCGAGACCGTCTCCGAGCTGTGCGTCCTGATCGGGCAGTCGCTCGGGCTCGACGCCGACCGGATCGAGCGGCTCCGGCTTGCCGGCCTGCTGCACGACGTCGGCAAGATCGGCGTCTCCGACGGGATCCTTCGGAAGCCCGGACGACTGGACGCCGACGAGGCCGCTGAGATGAGCGGTCACGTGCGCATCGGGCATGCGATCGTCGCGTCGGCCGAGCTCGAGGAGGAAGCGCGTTGGGTGCGCCATCACCACGAGCACTTCGACGGGAGCGGCTATCCCGACGGTCTCCGCGGTGACGAGATCCCGCCCGAGTCGCGCATCATCCTCGTCGCCGACGCATTCGAGGCGATGACGGCCGACCGTCCGTACCGCCGCGCAAGACCGGTGCACGAGGCGCTTGCGGAGCTGGAGCGCCTGGCGGGCACCCAGTTCGACCCGGTTTGCGTCGACGCGCTGCGCTTCGCCCTCGACCCGGACGAAATTCACCCTCAAGTTAACGCCGCCTAACGCCGAAAGAGGCCTAAGTGACTTCTACGACCCACATCCATTCCATCGACGAGCTGCTGACCCAGACGGTCGAGCGCGAGGCGTCCGACCTCCACATCTCCGCCGGCTCGCCGCCCGTCATCCGCGTGAACGGCCACCTCCAGCGCCTGCCGGAACACCCCGAAGATGGAGCCGGACGAGATCCGCACGCTCATCTACCGGATCCTTTCCACCGAGCAGCAGAAGCAGCTCGAGACGAAGCGCCAGTTCGACTTCTCGTACTCGATCCCCGGCCTCGCCCGCTTCCGCGTGAACGCGTACTTCCAGCGGACGAGCGTCGGCGCGGCCTTCCGGCAGATTCCGGCTCGGATCAAGACGCTCGAGGAGCTCGGGATGCCCGAGCGCCTCTACGAGCTGGCCGACAAGCCGCGCGGGCTCGTGCTCGTGACCGGCCCGACGGGCTCAGGTAAGTCGACGACGCTCGCGTCGCTGATCGACCGGATCAACAGCACGCGCCACGACCACATCCTCACGATCGAGGATCCGATCGAGTTCCTTCACCACCACCGCAGCTGCATCGTCAACCAGCGCGAGATCGGTGAGGATGCGACGTCGTTCTCCGAAGGGCTTCGGGCGGCACTCCGCCAGGACCCGGACGTGATCCTCGTCGGCGAGATGCGCGACCTCGAGACGATCTCGACCGCGCTGACGGCTGCCGAGACCGGCCACCTCGTCTTCGCGACGCTGCACACACAGAGTGCGCCGCAGACAATCGACCGCGTCATCGACGCGTTCCCGGCGGCACAGCAGGGCCAGGTGCGCGTCCAGCTCGCAGCCACGCTGCAGGGCGTCGTGACGCAGAACCTCGTCCCGACTGCCGACGGCCTCGGCCGCACCGCGGCGCTCGAGATCCTCATGCCCGACGACGCCGTCCGGAACCTGATCCGGCAGGCGAAGATCGAGCAGGTCTACTCGGTCATGCAGACGAGCTCCTCGCGCGGAATGCTGACGATGGAGCAGTCGCTCGCCGACCTCGCGCTCGCGCAACGTGATCACGCCCGACGTCGCGTACTCACGCTCCACCCGGCCCGACCAGCTCCAGGGCCTGCTCGAGCGCGGCGGCCTCATCGACTTTCACGCCCCTGCCCTTCCGACCGACGGCCTTCGCTTGGCCGCCGAAAGGTGAACATGGATCTGAAGAAGGAAATCAAGCTCTCGGATCTGGTGCGGAGGCCGGCGCGGGCGAAGAAGCCCGGAACGCGCAGCTTCCCGGGATCCGGATCGAAACAGTCGAAGCCTCGCAAGAGGAAGAGCGAGCTCGTCGGCCTCAAGATCGGCGCGACACAGCTCGCGGCGTCGCGAGTCGCGAACAACGGCTCGCCGCACGTTCTCCAGCTCGCTCGGGAGGATCTCCCGTCCGGGATCGTCGTGGCCGGCGAAGTCCGTTCGGTGCCGGCGCTCGCGAGCGCGCTCGACGAGTTCTTCACGAAGCACGGGCTGCCGCGCCGCGGCGTCCGCCTCGGCGTCGCGACGAACCGCATCGGCGTCCGCGCCTTCGAGATCGCCGGCGTCGAGGACGACCGGCAGCTCGCGAACGCGGTTCGCTTCCGCGCCCACGAGGCCGTCGCGATCCCGCTCGACGAGGCTGTCCTCGACTATCACGTTTTGAGCGAGACGGTCGACGAGGCCGGCAAGGTCAACCGCCGCATCCTCGTCGTTGCCGCCTACCGCGAGTCGATCGACCGCTACACGGCCGCCTGCAAGGAGGCCGGAATCGAGCTGGTCGGGATCGACCTCGAGGCGTTCGCGCTTCTGCGCGCAGTGGCACCGGCAGGTTCTGACTCTGCGGAGGCCGCAGTCGTTGCCATCACGATTGGCCACGACCGGTCGACGCTCGCCATCTCCGACGGCGCCGTCTGCGACTTCACGCGCGTCCTCGAGTGGGGCGGTTCGACACTCACCCGCGCGATCGAGCGCGAGCTGAGCGTGACTGCTTCGGAGGCATCGGAGCTCAAGCTCGGCCTCTCGCTGGAGGACACCGATTCCTACGATGACGCAGGTGACAGCGCCTCGCGCGCTCGACAGGCGGTGCGGCGCGAGCTTCAGACGCTCGCCCGCGAGCTTGTCGCCTCGCTTCAGTTCTACCAGGGCCAGCCGGGCTCGCTCGCGATCGGCGACATCCTGCTTTCGGGCGGGACCAGCCGGATGCCGGGCCTGCCCGAAGAGCTCGAGCGCCTGACGCGCGTCCGCGTTCGTCGGGCCGATCCGCTCGCTCGGGCGAAGGTCGCCGATTCCGTCCAGGCCGGTGAGGATCTGCCCTCGCTCGCCGTTGCGATCGGACTGGGGGTGGAGGTCTGATGCGGGCTGTCAACCTTCTTCCCGCAGGCGCAACCCGCGGCAGGCGCTGGGGCGCCGGTGACCGCGGGGACGCGAAGCGCGTACTGATCACCGCCGCGGTCGTGGCCGCCGTACTTCTGGCCGCGCTCGTCGCAGCGTTCGTCCACGCGCACAGCTCCGTCGCCGACAAGCAGGAGACGCTCGCCGGCCTCGAGCAGAAGGTCGTCGCCGCCCAGGCGAAGGCCGCGGCCGTTCAGGCGGCCCGCACGAACGCCCAGGCGCGCCGCGTGGCCGTGACGGACGTCACGTCGCAAGCGGATCACGTGGGAGCAGGTCCTCCGCGACCTCTCGCGCGTGCTGCCGGCGAACGTCTGGCTCCAGAATCTCCAGGCCCAGTCGCCGACCCCGACGGCCGGAGCCTCGACGACCTCGACGACCTCGACCGCGACGACATCGACCGGCGCTACGCCGACCGCCTTCGTCGTCACCGGCTTCACGAGCTCGCAGAAGGGCGTCGCGCGCGTCATCGACCGGCTCTCCGTCCTGCCCTGGCTCTCGGACGTGTCGCTCCAGCAGAGCACACGCACCGACACGGCCAGTGGCGGCAAGGCAGTGCAGTTCACGATCGGAGCGAACCTCAGCTCCACTGGAGGTAAGTGATGATCGATCGGCTTTCGAAGAGAACCGCCCTCGCGATCGCGGCGGTCGGTGTGCTCGCCGTCGTTCTCGTCGGCTGGTTCGCCGTCGTCTCGCCACAGCGGTCGAAGGCGTCCGAGCTCGACGGGAAGATCAGCGAGTCGCGCACGGCGCTCCAGCTTGCCGATGCCCTCAACCGGGGCGGCCAGCAGCGCCAGACCGCTGCCGAGGCCCGGATGCTCGCGAAGGCGATGCCTAACGAGACTCAGATGTCGCAGATCCTGCGGCAGCTGTCGTCGGCCGCGAAGGCCACCCGCGTACGGGTCAACAGCGTGACGCCGCAGGCGGCCGCTCCGCTCGCCGGATACGAGGCAGTCCCGATGGCCGTCGTCGTCGAGGGGCGCTACCTCGGCATTGCGAACTTCCTCGGCCGCCTCCGGACGCTGGTCACCGCGGGCCCGGAGAAGGTGCGCGCCAAGGGACGTCTGTACAGCGTCGACTCGATCCAGTTCGTCGGAGGCGCCGACGAGCAGCTCCTCCAGGCGACGATGACGCTCAACGCGTACCGGTTCGGCGGTGCGGCGGCAACACCGGCAAACGCCGGGACGGCGCCGGCCACGAGCGACACGACCTCCGCAACTCCGGCCCCGACGCAGTAATGAGCTCGGTCGGCTACGCACACGGCCGGCGCGCGCGCGAGGCCGCCGCGAAGGAGCGTCGTAAGAAGCTCCTCGCGTTCGCCGGGCTCGGCCTGTTCCTGGTCGTTCTCGCGATCCAGGTGCCCAAGACGCTCGACATGTTGCGCGTCCGAGAGCTCCAGCGCGACGAGCTCTTCCGGCTCGAGCACGGTCGACCCCGAGCTCAGCCGTCCGCCGCCAAGGTGTCGCGGCGGTCGGCCGCGCTTCCTGCGCACAACCAAGGCCGACGATCCCTTCGCCTCGCGCCGAGTCGTGGACGGGGAGACCCGTCCGGGCGCGGTCGGCGCGTCGGCGGGCTGCACGATCCGTTCCAGCAGCCTTCGGCGGCCACGCCGAGGCCGGCGGCGCCGCGCACCGCGGATTCCGCAGCGCATCATCGTCGGCACCCCGGGTACGCGGGCGCCGAGGGTCGGCTACACCGTCGTGCTCGCCTCGATTCCGACGTCGAACAGTCGAGCCTCGGCGGTGCGGTTCGCCCGCACGGCCCGAGCGCGCGGCGTCGGTGGCGTCGGCGTCCTCCGGTCGTCTGCTCGTAACCGGCTGCGCGCCGGCTACTGGGTCGTGTACAGCGGCATGTACCGCAACGCCGCCGGCGCCCAGCGCGCCGCATCGCAGGTCCACGCGCGCGGCTATCGCACCGCCTACCTCCGGCAGCTCGTCCGGTACTAGGAGCATCCGGCCGTGACCATCTCGACTCGCGTGCGTGAGGAGTCCGGGTTCGGGCTCGTCGAGCTGTTGATCGCGATGACCGTGATGGTCGTCGGGATCACGGCGCTCGTCGCCGGCATGAGCTCGGGCTTCGTCGCGCGTCAAGCGCGCCGCGGACGAGTCCACCGCGGCCGCGGTCGCCGACAAGCAGATGGAGGCGTACCGCGCAGCTCCGAGATTCGCTGCGATCTCACCTCGACCTGCACGCTCCGACGCGGCGCCAGCGCGACCGACGTGCTTCAGCGCACGCAGCATCGGTCGACCGGCGCCGCGACGGCGCGTCGAGTCTACCGCGTCGCCGCACGCGACTCCGCTGCGAGACTGCGCCAGTCAGCACGCTCGACGGCGCGGACGGTCGCCCCGACGTCGACACGTACATCGTCGACGCGACGCCGGCCAGCGGCAGCGTCAGCCCGCGAAGCGCGTCACGATCGTCGCGTCCACGACCCGTCAACACAATCGCTCCTGCGCGAGACGCGACTCTGCTCCGCCGACGGCTGCTCAACCTTCGATCAAGCAACCGGCTAGCTGACCCGCCGATAACAAAGAGAGGAACGAGACATGGCCGCATTCACATATGACGCAATCAACTCCCAGGGCATCGAGCTCAGCGGCGAGATCCACGCACCCGACCTCACGGCGGCGCGCGAGCAGCTGCAGGCCCGCGGCCTGCTGCCGCAGGCGCTGAGCGAGCGCTCGGCGAGCGGCGAGCGCGGCGCGAGGTCGGCGTTCAAGAAGGTCAAGGCGAAGTCGCTTCAGGTCTTCTCGCGCCAGCTCGCGACGATGATCGAGGCGGGCGTCAGCGTTGTCGCTGCGCTCGCCACGCTCGAGGAGCAGACGGAGGACAAGTACCTCCGCGAGGTGATCGCCGAGATCCGGTCCGACGTCGAGGGCGGCATGGTGCTCTCGAAGGCGTTCGCGCGCCACCCGAAGGTGTTCAACCGCCTCTACGTCTCGATGATCGAGGCCGGCGAGTCGTCGGGCACGCTCGACGCGGTGCTCGACCGCGCCGCGACGCAGATCGAGAAGGAGAACAAGCTCAGGCGCCGCGTCAAGGGCGCGATGGTCTACCCGAGCGTCGTCATCACCTTCGCGACGCTCGTCCTCATCTTCATGCTCATGTTCATCGTCCCGGTCTTCGCCGAGATCTTCGACGATCTCGGCGGCGAGCTTCCGAAGCCGACGCAGCTCGTGATGGGCGCCTCGAACCTGATGCGCGGCTGGTGGTTCGTGATCTTCCCGCTCGTCATCGGCCTGATCTTCGCGTTCCGGCACTGGAAGAAGACTGAGCGAGGCCGCCAGGTCTGGGATCGCTTCAAGCTCCGCATCCCGATGAAGATCGGCGACGTCGTGCACAAGGTGGCGCTCGCCCGCGTCTCTCGCACGCTTGCGACGCTGATCGCGGCCGGTGTCGACATCATCAAGGCGCTCGAGATCACCGGCGCCACGTCGGGGAACTGGGTCGTCGAGCAGTCACTCGAGAACGTGCGGACGCGCGTTCACGAGGGAGCGCCGATCAGCCTGCCGTTGGCCGAGGATCCCGTGTTCCCGCCGATGGTCGGCCACATGGTCAAGATCGGCGAGGAGACCGGTGAGCTCGACAAGATGCTCGGCAAGGTCGCCGACTTCTACGAGGACGAGGTCGACGCAGCCATCCAGGCGCTCACATCGATCATCGAGCCGATCCTGATGATCGGGGTCGGCGCGATGGTCGGAGTCATCGTCATCTCGATGTATCTCCCGATGTTCAAGATGCTGACGCTGATCAAGTAGTGACCTCGAAGTTGCGGCGATGAGAAACGAACACAGCTTCTACACGGGCCCGAGCGGGGTCGCCGCCTTCGACCAGCACCACTCCGCTGCGCTCGAAACTCTGCGCGGGGCGAGCGCTTTCATGGTCGTGGTCGCCGAGCCCGACGCCAACGGCGCAATGCAGACGCGTGTGCTCGCGGCGTCCAGGGACGGCGGGCTGCTGGGAGCCGCCTGCTGTGTGCGTGCGATCGAGTACGGCGCGGAAGCGCTGACGGCGATGCAGCAGGCAATCGACGAAGACGTCGAAGCCTGATCAAGTAGTGACTGTTCTCAAAGGGTTGAGCGCCGCCGCCGCGGTGGGGGTCTTCGCGGTGGTGGCGCTCGGCACATCTGCAGGCGCCGCGACCGGCTCGGAGACGCAGGCGCAGAGTTCGCAAGTCGCCGTTGTCGCCTCGGTCTACGACGGCGACACGCTCACGCTCCGAGACGGACGGAGGGTGCGCCTGCTCCAGATCGACACGCCCGAGCTTGGCTCGGGAGAGTGCTACTCGCGCGCTGCTCGGACGGCGCTGGTCGCTTTGGCGCCGCCCGGAAAGCGGGTCGTGCTCGAGACCGATCCTCGGCTCGACCGGGTCGATCGCTACGGCCGCCTGCTCCGGTACGTGAAGCGGAACGGCGTGAACGTGAACCTCGAGCTCGCCCGGCGAGGAGCGGCAGCGCCGTACTTCTACCGAGGCGACAGGGGCCGGTATGCAGGCTCGCTCATGCGGGCCGCTCAAGGCGCGAAGGCGGCGAAGCGCGGCCTCTGGAAGGCCTGCCCGTCCACCGTGCTCGATCCGTTCCGTGCCGTGGAGACGGGCCGGAGCGGGCCGCCGACGCGGACCCCGACTCCGTCAGGCAAGTGCGACCCGAACTACGCCGGCGGCTGCGTCCCGCCGCCTCCGCCCGACCTCGATTGCGCCGACATTCGCGCCCTGGGCATCGCTCCAGTCCGGGTGATCGGGTCCGACCCGCACCGCCTCGACGGCGACAACGACGGACTCGGCTGCGAGTAGTCGAGCTCCTGCGAGCCTTAGGGCTCGAACACGTCCAAGCGGGCCTTCTGGACGCGCTGGAAGCCCGCCGCGGTTAGGGTGCTGCTGTCGACGAGCCGGCTCATCCAGCCATGACCCTTGAGTGGGTCGGCCTCGTCGTCGGAGTTCCCGACCGAGACGAAGATCCGTCCGTCTCGGAAGTCCCACTCCTCGATCTCGTCCTGCTCCCCCTCGACGTCCCCGCGGAACTGCCGCAGGTCCTCGAGTAGCCGTTCCTTGATCGTCTCCAGCCAGGTCTCACGCGGGTCGCGGGCGGGATTGACCCCGCACAGCTCGATCAGGTCGTCCTCGATTTCGTCGAGGATGAAGGCGTCGATGTAGCGCTCGGCCTCCTCCCAATCGGGCTCCTCGCCTGGCTCGAGTGCGACCAACTCGATCGAGAGCCCTGCGGCCTCGGCGCGGGCGAACGCAGCGGCAGCGCCGGCCGGAAGTTCCTCGTCCTCACGGCTCGCAAGTGAGTGCTCGAGCTCGTGGTCGGGAACCTGCTCGACCTCGTCGTAGTCGCGCTCGGCGATGAGCTCGAGGTAGGGCTCGCCGTCGTCGTCCCGGCCCACGCGCTGATCGACGACCTGCCAGCTGACCGCCTGGCCGTCCTCGATCGTCGCGAGCGCGTGCCCGATCCCCGGCGCGCCCGGGCGGTAGCGACGAAAAGCGCCGGTCTCGACGCGGCCGTCCGGATGTCGCAGCTCGAGGCGGTAGCGGGCCGGCTTCGCCGTCGCCCGCGGGCCGTCCACACCCTCGATCAGCCAGTAGCGGCCCTCGAGTCGCAGGACGGCGCCGACCTCGAGCGGCTCGTCGGATGCGTACTCGTGGACGCGCTCACTGCCCGCACGCGTGCTGACGACGATTTCGTAGCGGGTAGCCATGAACACATTCTCCCTTTTGAGTGATTGGCATGGGGAAGATGGTGCCGTGGCAACGATGCGGAAGGTCGCGGTGATTGCGAGTGCGAGCGGGAACGGGAAGACGACGCTCGGCCGCCAGCTTGCGCATCGGCTCGACGTTCCGTTCGTCGAGCTGGACGCGCTCGTTCACGGGCCTAACTGGGTCGAGACGCCAGACGACGTGCTGCGCGCGCAGGTCGAGCCGATCGTCGCTTCCGGCGGGTGGGTGATTGACGGTACGTACAGCCGCAAGCTCGGCGACCTGGTTCTCGAGGCTGCCGACGTCGTCGTCTGGCTCGACTTGCCCATTCGCGTGTGGATGCGGCGGCTCGTCCGGCGGACGTGGCGCCGCATGCGTGGGCGCGAACAACTGTGGAACGACAACCGCGAGTCGCTCCGGGACGTGATCTGGGGGCGTGACTCGCTCATCGTCTATGCCGTCCGCTCTCACTTCAGGAGGCGCAGAAAGTGGCCTGAGAAGCTGCGGGGCTTCCCCGTCGTGCGGTTGCGCACACCGGCTGAAGTCGAACGGTTTCTGGCTGACGCGAAGCCGGCCTAGGAGGAGTACCGCCGGATCCACTCCGCGAAAAACGGCTCGCCGATGCGGTAGCCGCTCGAGTCGCGAACGACGATCTCGTCTTCGATCATCGTCTTGAGCGCCTTTCGCGTGGTGGCGTCGATCGGGAGCCCGTGCTTGCGCCGGTACTCATCGGTGATGTGCTCGACCGGCTCGTCGGCGAGTGCCTGGAGGACGAGCCTGTGGCTCTGCGCCGCCTTCGTCCAGATTCGCGTGAAGTGGGCGTTCTCCGAGCGGAGCACCTTCGTGACCGCGGTCTCGAGCTCCGTCGTGTGGGCGATCCGTCCCTCCGAGACCTCCTCCCAGAGGAAGTAGCAGAGCTCCTGGGTCCCGTACGGGTGGCCGCGCGTGATCGCCAGCACGCCGTCGACCACGTCGTCGTCGATCCCGCGGTCGGTCGACTCGAAGCGCTCCTTGATGAACGGGGCGAAGTGGCGAGGGTCGATCAGACCGAGCTCGATCTTCTTCGCGCTGCGCCAGAACGGCTCGTTTACGTCGTTGAAGATCTTCTCCATCATGCTCCGCTTGCTGCCGAGGTAGACGTGGGCAACCTCCGGTTGCCGCTGAAAGACCGAGCGCATGAGCGGAAGGAGGCGCGGGTCGATGTCGAGGATCTCCTGGAACTCGTCGATGACGAGCGCGCAGCGCTCCTTGCGGTCCGCGGACAGCTGGGCGGGAAGCTCGAACAGCTTCTCGAGCGTCGCGTCGATGTCTTCCTTGCGTGAGCTCGCCTCGAAGGTGAAGGTCAACGAGCCGTCGATCGGGTCGAGCGAGATCCGCGGTGTGATCTGGAGCCCGGTGAAGATCGACGTGGCCTTCTGCCTGGCGCGGAAGACCACCGTCGCGATGTCTTCGTAGATCGACTTGGCGAGCTTGTCGGCCAGCTTCTCCTTGGAGGGGGTTGCCATCAGGTCGACCTGGGCGATCAGCACTTCCTTCCCCGCGAGCAGCTCCTGCGAGGCGCGCCACACGAGCGAGGACTTGCCGAACCGCCGCGGCGCGAAGATGACGACGTTCTGGCCGTTGCGGATGTCGGCGGTCAGCTCGGCGACCTCCTCGTCGCGATCGGTGAATGCCTCGTCGAGGGCGAGATCGCCGTAGCGGAATGGGTTGGTGAAGCGGGTGTTCACGGCGCGATCATACCTAACGGTAGAGGTTTCGACCTACCTATTGGTATGAAACTATTCGTTACGATGAATGGCTGACTATAAGGTAAGACACCGTCTGGTTGTTCCGTACCGGGGCTGATCGAAGTTTCGTCAGCGGCCGTGCACGCCGCGGTCCTCGACCCGAGGGATCGCGTTCAGTTCTTCGGGCGAGAGACGCCAGTCCACCGCGGCGTTCGCGCGGACCTGTTCGGGGGAGGTGGCGCCGACGAGGGTGCTGGCGACGCCCGGCGTCGACGTGACCGCCGCGATCGCCAGCTCGTGCAGCGAGTGGCCTCGCTCCTCCGCAAACGCAGCGAGGCGATCGACCTCGTCGAGGGTCCCGTCGCTCAGCAACTCACCGGCCCCGCGCGCGAGCCGTGTCCCTTCGGCCGGCGCCTCGCCGCGCCGGTACTTGCCCGTCAAGAGGCCACTCGCAAGCGGAAAGTAGGCGACGAAGCCGACATCGAGCTCGAGACAGAGCGGAAGGACGTCTGCGTCGGCGTTGCGCTCGAGCAGCGAGTACTGGTTCTGCAGCGCACAGAAGCGGCTCCTGCCGTTTGCGACCTCATCTGCCTCCGCCAGTTGCGCGGCGCTGAAGTTCGAGCAGCCGATCGCACGCACCTTGCCCTGGTGGACGAGCTCGTCGAGCGCCGCGAGCGTCTCGGCGATCGGGGTGACGCCGTCCGGGTAGTGGTAGTAGAGCAGGTCGATGTAGTCGGTTTGCAGGCGCTCGAGCGAGCCCGCGACCGCGTTCCGAATGTACTCGGCCGTACCGCGCCCTGAAGGACCGCCGCCGAACTTCGTCGCGAGCACGACATCGGCGCGCCGCCCACGCAGAGCCTCGCCGAGGAAGCGTTCGCTGTCGCCGCCGCCGTAGCTCTCCGCGGTGTCGAGGAAGTTGATGCCCGCGTCGAGCGCAGCGTCGACGACCGCGCGCGTTCCGGCGAGATCGACGACCCGGCCGAAGTTGTTGCAGCCCAGCCCGACCGCCGAAACGGTGAGCTCGCTGGTGCCGAGTCTCCGCAGCTCCACGCTAGGGGGTCTCGAATGCCTCCCAGGTGTCCCCGACCACGCGTGACCCCCCGAGGTTTGGGGAGTCGCCCCCGAACAGCACGGCCCGATCCCTCGCCGCGTCCCACGCCATCGCCGGCGTGTGGCGCGGCGACGGGCCGATGTCCTGGCGCTGGCGCCAGTGCTCGCCGTCCCACGCCCAGGTGTCGCCGAAAAAGTCGACGCCGTCGGTGCCGCCGAACAGCAGCAGACCCTCGACGGACCCGACCATACCGGCGCCCTGGCGCTGGGACGGACCGACGTCTTCGACCTGTTTCCAGACGACGCCGTCCCACTCCCACGTGTCCTGCAGGAGCTGGAACGCGTTGGTGTCGCGGCCACCGAAGAGAACGACTCGCTCTCGCGGGCTGTCGTAGGAGAGCGAGAAGGCCTGTCGGGTCGACGGGCCGGTGTCGGCGAGCTGCGTCCAAGCGTCGCCGTCCCAGGCCCACGTCCCCTTGCCGAGGAACGAGCTGGCAGACCCGCTCTCGAGCACGGTCACCTGCCGGGCCGCGTCATAGGTGACGTTGGAGTAAACCCAGGAAGCCTGAGGACCTGCGTTGTCGATCTGCGTCCAGCCCTCGCCGTCCCACTCCCAGGTGTCTAAGGAGTCGCCTCCGAGGCCGCCGAACAGGACGACGACGTTCCGGGCCGAGTCGTAGGCCATGTTGGTGACCCGGGCGCTCGGCCCGGTGTCGGTGAGCTGCACCCACTCCTCGCCGTCCCAGGCCCAGGTATCGCCGAAGAAGGGCCCACCGGTATCGGTCCAACCGCCGAAGAGGAGCGTCCTCGTCGACGACGCCTCGTAGGCCATGCCGGCGTAGGCGCGCGCCGCGGGGCCGATGTCCTGCCGCTGCTGCCAGAGCAGTCGTGCCATCGCGTGGGCGGGATGCTAGAGGTAGCCCTGCGCCGCGGCGTATTCCTCGGCGACCCGCTTCGGCACGACGAAGGCCCAGGCGTCCTCGACGAGCTCGTGCATCTCATCCGCGTCGATGGCTGCGAGATCGACGTGAACCCAGTGGTAGCGCATGTCGGACTCGGACGGCAGCGAGAACTTCTCGGGCTCGGACTCGACGAGCGCGTCTCGCCAGTCCTTGGGGAACGCGAAGCCCATCGTCGAGCCGTCACGCGAGAACGCGAGATAGACGATTCGGCCGATCTTGAACTTCACGCGGCCGCGTACGAGGGCCTCGCTGCTGCGCGGCAGCGTGCTCGCAAACGCACGAACCTCATCCATCGTTACCACTGCCGGTCGGCGATCAGGATACGAGCCTGTCGTTACGCCCCGGAAGGACTCAGCCCGGCGAGCGAGTAGGCCTCGTCGTGGAAGAAAGCGCTTCCGCCTCGCTGCCGCGCGCTCGGCGGCCGTTCAGCATCAACATCACCGTACGGACGATGCTCGTCGCCGCCGCAATCGTCGGCGTCGTCTGGGCGTTCATCGCGATCCGAAGCTCGGTCCTGACCCTCTTCCTCGCCCTGTTCTCCGCGCTGGTGCTCGACCCGGTCGTCGCGCTCGTGCAGCGCCGGCTCCACCTCGGCCGGGGACCCGCCGCGCTGATCGTCGTCCTCGGGCTCGTCGTCTTCGCGATCGCGGCGGCGTTCGTCCTCATCTCGCCGTTCGTCAGCGAGACCCGCGACTTCGTCGACGCGCTCCCGTCGATCGTCCAGGACATCCGCAACTCGTCCGTCGGCTCGTGGCTGGACGCGCACAGCGAGGGGCCCGAGCAGGCTCAGGAGAACGTGAAGGCGATCGCCGAGGGGATCGGAGCGGCGGCCGGTGGTCTTCTCGGGGTTGGGGTTTCCAGTTTCACCCTGATCCTGGGGCTCGTCACCGCGGTGTTCCTGACCCTGTTCCTGATCATGGACTTGCCGCGGCTCGTCGCCGCGGTCGACAGCCTGCTCGACCCGTCGGGCTCTGAACGGATGCAACGGATCTTTCCCACGATCGTCACCGCGGTTTCGCGAACGATGCTCGGCAACATCGCCATCTCGATCATCTGCGGGACGCTCTACGGGCTCTCGGCCTGGGCGCTCGGCTTGCCGTACCCGCTCGCCCTCGCCTTCATCGCCGGCTTTCTCGACCTGATCCCGATGGTGGGCGCCACCGTGGCCGGCGTGATCCTCGTGCTCGCCGCGCTCAGCGTCGGCCTCACCCAAGCGGTGATCATGCTGGCGATCGTTCTGGTCTATCAGCAGGTCGAGAACTACGTGCTGCAGCCGACGATCCTCGGCAAGGCGGCCGACGTCTCCGGCTTCCTCGTGATCGCGAGCGTGCTCGTGTTCGGGACGCTGCTCGGCGTCGTGGGTGCGATCATCGCCGTCCCGATCGTCGCTTCGATCCAGATCGTGGTGCGGGAGCTCACCGCGAAGCGCCGGGAGGAGATGGCCGCGTTACGAGCGGACGCCGCCCACGTGCCACCGGCGATCTCCTAGTCGGCTGACGCCTCGGCTGCGTCACAGTGCAGGATTCGCCCGTCTGCGCGCGTGCTCGAGATATTCGTGGCGCAGCGTGACGACGCGGTTGCGGAGATCACCGGCACGGGCCTCTTGGTCGGGCGTCATCCTCTCGCCGGCTTCGAAGACGAGCGCGCGCAGCTCGTGTAGACGCTCGCCAGCTTCGTGATAGACGCGCGCGGCTGCCTCCTCTTCACCGAGGCGAATGTCGATTCTCGCCTCCATCACCTCGACGTCCTCCACCTTCGCGTTGAACTCCTCGCCGGTCACCGTACGCTGTTCCGGCGTCCCGCTCACCCTTCGGCGGTCGAAGGCGTAGAGGGCGCTCGTGAGCGCCGCGCCGCCGCGATCGAGTACGTCGCGCAGCTCGTCGAGCCGTTCGGAGCGGGCCCGTTGCCGCTGCCGGCGATTCTCGGCGGTGATCGTGAGAACCGCCACGGTCAAGCTCACCACTGCCGCGGCGACGATGCTGGTGATCGCGACGGCGTCCAAACCGGCGCGAGCGGCTACCAGCTTGCGATCACACGGCAGGGCCCGCCCGAGCCCTCCTCCCACGGGATCAGCCCGACGTAGGCGACCGCTCCCTTGGGTGGAATCCGGTCGAGGTTGTTCATACCCTCGAGGCCATAGCGGTCGGTCGCCAGGAAGCTCACGTGCACGGGGAAGGTCGATGAGTTCCCGGGGTCGAGGCTGATCGTGTCCACCCCGATGCCGGTGACGTCACGCCGCTCGGCAAGCCACATCGCCGCCTCTTCGCTGAACCCAGGGAAGTGGTAGTTGGGGAACGCTGCGCCACCCTTGAACGCCAGCGGGTCGTCGACTTTCGCCGCCCAGCCGGAGTCCATGCACACCAGCGCGCCCTTCGGGATGCGGTCGTGCCGCCGCTCGTAGCGGCGGAGGTCGTCGACGGTCACCATCGTGTCCGGTTCGCGCTCGGCGCGGCGGGAGATATCGACGACGGCGATCGGGATGAGCAGCTCCTCCAAGGTGATCTCCGGTGAGAGTCGCCCGCCTGTGACGAAGTGCCCGGGCGCGTCCATGTGCGTGCCCGTGTGTTCACCGAACGTCCACTGCTGCGCATAGAAGCCGCCGGTCGGGATCGTGACCAGCGTCTCCCGCACCGGCGGGTTGAAGGTGAAGACGGGAAAGCCCTCGGCGAAGACGTGGGTGAGGTCCTGGAGGCGTTTCTTGGAATCGCGGTGGGACGACGGCCGTCCGGCGACGGCACGGCCTGGAAGGGTCATGGCGAAGGCTGCGCCGACCCCGCTCAGAAGCGCCGTGCGGCGGTCGAGGCGCCGAACTCCTTCCTTCGGGCTCTGCTCGCGAACTTTCTCGACGGTTCCCGGGAGACACATGGCTCTGCTCCTCCTTTTGGGCTCGTCCTCCGCGCTCGGCGCGGGCCGCGGGTCTCAGTTTGCCGCACCTGGCGACCGCACGCCTCGGTGGTGCCACTCGCTAAGCCGTCCTAGCGAGAACAGGGCGCACGACTCGGCGACGCCGCCTCATTCAGGGACGAAGCCGTCGCACGGTCGTCGTCGACCCGGACGCGGATCGAGCCCTCGATCTGGAACTCCGGCAAGAGGCACCACTGCAGGATGAATTCGTCGTCACCCTGACTGCCGCCCGCCACGATCGAGAACGGCTCGTCGAAACCGGAGTCGAAGATCACCCGGCCGCGCCGCTTGTCGATCTCCCTCGCCGTCCCCGACAGCGTCACCGTGCCGTCCGAGGCGACGGATCCCGATTCGACCTTGCCGGTGAGGGTGATGGTGTCGCAAGTGCCCGCGCAGACCGGGTCACCCCAGACCTCCGGGAACGATCCCCGCCACACGAACCGGATCGTGCCCCAGGCTGAACCGTGGTCTGCGACCACGCCCCGAACGCGGAAGTGCCCGAGTCGGAACGAGTTCCCGTCCGGATCGGTCAAGACCCCCTTTCCGCCTCCCTTGACGACCGCAGCCGGGTGGTGAGACGACGACGATCGGGCCGCCGAGGCCGCCGAAACCGCCGTGACGACAGCGGTCAAGGCGACGAGCACGGCAAGCGCGCGTGCCGGCCGCTGACTTGATCTGGACATCCCGAACCTCCTTCTCGCGGGATGCGTCGGCTCTCCGGCGCATCCCTCTCTTCTCCGTGGGCACGTTCGGCTCCATCGCAGCAACGCTCGTCGCTGGCGGCAATACGCCGACCGGCGTATCTTTCGAGTGAGGTGCTTCCCGCCCAGGAAGCCGGCCGTCCACGGGGGACGGAGAGCCGTTCGGTTCGCCTACGTCCCTCGACGGGCCGTGCTCTGGGTGAGTTGCTGGCGGGTCTCGGCTCGTCCGCCCGCCGAGGCGGCGAGCTCACGCCTGTGCTGCTCGAGGGTCTTTCCGACGTGATCGGCTGCGATTCCGTCTGGCGCGCCGACTGCGATTACGGCAGCCGGCGGAACGCCATGGTCTCGACGGACCACCGCGTCCACGAGGCCTACGTGAGCGGACAGGAGCGCTGGTGGCAGCTGTACGGGCAGCACCCGCTGCTCGCGTATCGGGACGCGACCGGCGACGGCCGCGCGCTACGTCTGTCGGACTTCCTCCCGCGCCGCTCGCTCCGCCGACTGGAGCTCTACGGCGAGTTCTTCAAGCCGTACGGCATCGAGTCGTCGCTGAGCATCCGGATCGACGTGGCGCCCCGCCGGGCCGTCGACGTCGGATGCACGCGCAGCTCGGGCGACTTCTCCGTCCAGGACCGCTTCGCGCTCGACGTCGTGAAGTCATTTCTCGACCGCATCGTGCTCCTGCACGGCGAACGGCCTCGACCACCGACGCGCCTGACCAGGCGGGAGCACCAGGTCCTGACCGTGGCTGCGACGGGCGCCTCGAATGCGGAGATCGCGGCCGAGCTCGTGATCGCGCCGGGCACGGTCAAGAAGCACCTCGACAACATCTACGAGAAGCTCGGCGCAGCCAATCGCACCCAGGCGGTGACCCGCATGCAGGAGCTCGATGCCGGTCATCCGCTCGGAGTGCCGTAGGCGGCGTTCAGCTTCGCCTGCCGCGCAGGCGCCGAAGAGGAACGACGGGCCGGTGTTAGGTTTGGCCCGGCGACCCGGATGGCACTCACTCGAGAGGCGCGAAGCTGGAACGACCTCTTCGCCGCGCGAACGCGCGCGGGCGTCGGCGCGGGGCTGGCCGACATCCTCGCCCTGGCCGGCGACACGACGCTGATTCCGTTCGCGGGCGGCTTCCCGGACGCGCAGACGTTCCCGGCCGCCGCGGTCTCGACGCTGCTCGCCGAGCTCGTGGCCGCGGGGGACGCGAGCGCCCTCCAGTACGCGCCGACGCAGGGCCTGCCCGGCCCACGGGACGTCGTCGCCGGCCGGCTCGACGCCTACCAGGGGCGGCGCCCTGCCGACGACGAGGTGATGATCACGAGCGGCACGATCGAGGCGCTCGAGCTGATCGGCAAGTCGTTTCTGGACGCGGGAGACGTCGTGGTCGTCGAGGGCCCCACCTACCTCGGCGCGATCATGGCGTTCCGCAGCTTCGAGGCCGAAGTCGTCGCCGTGCCGATGGACAGCGACGGCCTGCAGGTCGACGAGCTGGAACGCCGGCTCGCCGCCGGGCTCCGGCCCAAGCTGCTCTACGCGATCCCGGACTACCAGAACCCGGCGGGCTTGACCCTCGCGGAGGAGCGAAGGGACGCGCTCGTCGAGCTCGCGCGCCGCCACGGCTTCCTGATCGTCGAGGACGTCGCCTACCGCGAGCTCGGCTTCGGGCGCGAGCCGCCGCCGAGCCTGTGGAGCGTCGCGCCCGACGTCGTCGTCCAGGCGGGTACGACCTCGAAGACGTTCTTCCCGGGCGTCCGCCTGGGCTGGGCCGCCGGCCCGGCGACCGTCATCGCCCAGCTGGTCGCGGCGAAGCAGAACACCGACCAGTGCGCGGGCGCGCTGGGCCAGCGGCTGTTCGAGGAGTACGCCCGCCGCGGCTGGATGGACGAGCAGCTCGAGCGTTCACGCGCGCTCTACCGGCGGCGCTGCGAGCAGATGCTGGGCGCGCTCGAGCGGCACATGCCCGACGAGGTCGCCTGGACCCGGCCCGAAGGCGGGTTCTTCTCGTGGCTGACCCTGCCGCCGGGCGCTCGAGTCGGCCGAGTTCACGAAGAGCGCCGCTGCGCGGGGAGTCGCGGTCGTCCCGGGCACGCCGTTCTTCCCGGACGGACGCGGAGGAGAGAACGTGCGCCTGTCGTTCAGCAGGGTCGAGGACGAGCTCATCGACGAGGGCATCGCACGACTCGCCGCCCTCGTTGCCGACGAAACCGGAGGGAGGCGGGCATGACGGACTCACCCAGGTACTTCGGGGCCGACGCCGGCGCGCAGGAGGAGGGCTCGGGCTCGTTCGTGCGCTGGGACGAGCTCGATCCGTTCGAGATGGTGCCCGGGCTGTTCTTCCAGCCTGTGGTCGGGGATCGGGTGATGGCCAACTTCGTCCGGTTCGAGCCGCACACGGAGGCGCCGCTCCACTGGCACGAGGAGGAGCAGATCACGTTCGTGCTCGAGGGGGAGCTCGAGTTCGAGGTGGCCGGCGAGACCTGGATGCTCACTCGGGGGCAAGCCGTCGTCATTCCGCCGAACGTGCCGCATGGCGCCCGCACGCACGGCGGACCGTGTCTCGAGGTGGACGTCTTCCATCCGCCGAGGAGGGCCTTGCTGGAAACGATGGGCGCCGCCGAGCCCGAGTGAACCTCGGACTCGAGGGCCGCAAGGCGATCGTCACCGGCGGCTCCAAGGGGCTCGGCTTCGCGATCGCACAGGAGCTGCTTCGGGAAGGCGCGTCGGTCGCGATCTGCTCGCGCAGCGAAGACGAAGTGCTCGCCGCCGCCGCGGAGCTGGGCCGGGACGGGCCCGTCGCCCACGCGCAGCGCGCCGACGTCACCGACTCGGCGCAGGTACGGGATTTCGTCGCGCGCTCGGCCGAGGCTCTGGGCGGCGTGGACTGCCTCGTCAACAACGCAGGGCGCGCGCATCCCGGGACGTTCGAGACGCTCGCCGACGCGGACTGGAGCAGCGACCTCGACGTCAAGCTGTTCTCGCTGATCCGCTGCTGCCGCGAGGTGCTGCCGCACATGCGGGCCGCGGGCGGCGGGCGCATCGTCAACATCGGCGCCGTCTACGGCCGCTATCCGGACCCGACGTTCTTCGCGACCTCGGTGAACCGTGCCGCCGAGCCTCTCGTTCGGCAAGACCCTGGCGCTGGAGGTCGCGAAGGACAACATCCTCGTCAACACCGTCAACATCGGCTTCGTCGTCACGCCCCAGTGGGACAACATCCACCAGAAGCGGGCGCCGGAGCTCGAGCGCGAGGAGTTCTTCGCCTCCTTCGCCGCCCGCGAGGTCCCGCTCGGGCGCTTCGGGACAGCCCGACGAGGTCTCCGGGACTCGTCGCGTTCCTGCTGAGCGAGCGGGCGAGCTACATCACCGGCGCGTCGATCGACGTGGCCGGCGGCATGGGCAAATACGTCTGACCCTCATCTAACTTGACAGCGCGGCTGGATCGTGCAGTAGTCGGTGCCGTACGTTTTTTCTGCGACTGCTGACCTCCGAGGAGGGGAATCCTGCCGGCCCAGGACACAGCCTGCGCCTCGTCACGAATGACTCGTCACCGTCCGGCTCCCTGCCACGAACGGCGTGGCCGGAGCGGGATCATGCGAAGGCCCGTAGCGCTGGTGCTTGTCGCAGCCGCTCTGCTCGCCGCCCCGACGCCGGAAGCCGTCGCGCAGGGGCCGCGTCCCGACCCACGCGAGCTGTGGCGGCAATTCCCGCTTGAGACCAGGCGCTCGACTCCTCGGGCACCCGCTGAGCGCGGGGCGGCGCTGGGGGTCTCGCTGCCGACCCCCGGCGTTACGCCGGGCGAAGCAACGGACCGATCGGTCGGGCTGCCCGTTCAGACCGCTGCGATCGTATTGGCGATGGCGCTGGCTCTCATGCTGACGACTGGCGTGCTCGCCTACGCCGCTCGCGGCCAGTTCGCATTCGGCGCCCTCGGTCGAAGGCGTCGCATCGCGCTGTCGTTTGCCGACTTCCTCCAATCACCACCCGTCGAGGCACGGCCACACGCGGAAACGGAGTGGCCGGAGCGCAAGGAGCCGAACCGCAAGCGGATGGTCCGAGACCCGGGCCGGCCGCGGCGGCGTGCGAAGCGTGCCGCGGTGGCGAGCATCACCTCCGAGGTTGACGCGCTCACGGCGAAGCTTGACGTGGACGCCGCCCCGAAGAAGACCGAAGGGCCTACACAGGACCGGATCGAGCGTCTGAGAGAAAGGCTCAACATCTACTTCGCATCCGCCAAGAACGCAGGAGCGGCGATCGACGAAGTCGAGAGCCTGAAGGCGAAGCTCGACGTGCATCGTGCTCCCGCGAAGACCGAGGGCATTCCGTCCGAAGAGCGGGAATTGCTCAAGGAGAAACTCGGCGCGCAGCCCGCTTACGCCGAGAGCGCTTCGCACGATGAGCTCCAGACCCTCAAAGAGAAGCTGGGCATGCAGGCCGCCGCTCCGAAGGGCGTGAGCACGACTCACAAGGAGTTCGAGACGCTCGAGGCCAAAGTTGCCAAGTGGCGAGCTGCGCTCGCCACCGCCGAACGCGAGACCGCCGACGCGGTCGCGCAGAAGGAAAAGCTCCGTGGTGCCGGCGCCGAGCAAGTCGACCACGGGCCTCGCCCGCCGTCCGAGCGCAAGGTAGACCTTCACGCCGACACGCCGACCCCAGAGCTCGATGTCAGTAACAGACCCTCTGAGGATCGGGCTCAAGCGTCCGTTGCCATCGACGCCCGCGACACGACTCTGCGCGAGCCGGGAGGCGAGCCCGCGGCGGCTACGACGCCGGTGGCACCGCGCCCGGTGTCGGCCTCCACACGCCGATCCACGATCTTCGAACTGGTACACGAGCATGGCTCGGACCTGGTGTTTGTCGGCCTCGTCCTGATCATGCTCGCACTTCTCCTGCTCAACATCGCTGTTTTCTTAGGCATCGGCGTTGAGTCCTACTAAGAGTCGGTGTTCCGGCGTGCACCGCCTGCCGCTCGCCGGCGTTCCTGGTGGAGCTCGAACCTCAGCTGGCGCGGCGGCGCCACGACGGAGGCAGCGAATGCAGATGATCCGCCGACAAGGAGGAACCGGATGGCAGTACAGGTAGACAGCGGTCGAGTCGTCGTCCTTTGCGACCGACTGGCCGACGCGACCCGCGCAGGTGGAGCGAAATGGCGCGTTGAAGGCGAAGACACATTCCTATGGGACGGCGAGCAGGGCTCGGTATCCGTTCAGAGCCGGGACAAGGACGGCCTACCTCCCTACCAGCTCGTTGTCTTCAATGCAAACGGTCTAAAGGTGGAGGAGCTAACGTCACAACTGCTCGAGAACGACGAGCCCGCGGAGTGGAATGAGCCGCTTGCCGTCCTCTACCGCTCGGCGCGTGGCAGCGCTCTCAACGCCGACGAGGTCATCGACGCGCTGATCGCGGCGCTCCCCTAGGCCATCGCACGCGGATGCGGCCGGCGGGCGCCGGCTGAACGCGAACGAGGCCGCGGCCCGAACGCGGTGGTGTCAGGCTCGACTAGAGCGACCCGGAGGCGCTGCTCGTACCAGCCGATCGCCTCTGCTTCCTTCTGGAGTGAGATCGGTGCGCAGCCGCGACCAGATGCCGAAGTCGTGGCGGATGTCCTCCTTGAACCAGTACGAGCGCAGCACGCCCTCGCGGATGTACCCGACCCGTTCCGCCACGCGCTCCGAGGCCGGGTTGGCGACGTCGATCCAGAGCTCGATCCGCTCCAGCCCGAGCCCGGAGAAGCCCCAGTCGGTCAGCAGCCGGAGCGTCCGCGTCGCCACGCCGCGGCCGCGCGCCGCCGGCCCGACGATGTAGCCGATCTCACCCTGCCGCCCGTCGTGGTCGAGCTGGACGAACATCCCGAGCCCGAGGAACTCGCCGTCGTGCGCCTCGATCGCGAAGCCCGCCCGCGAGCCGTCCCGCCAGCCGTCGAGGTAGCGGCCGAGCCACGTGGCCGCGAAGCCGTCCGGCGGCTCGCTCGGAACACGGGTGTGCCTGCGCACGTCCTCGTCCTCGAGCAGCGCGTCGAAGCCTGACTCGTGGCGGGGCTCGACGGGAACGAGCCGGATCGCGTCGTCGGCGAGCGGCGGGTCGGGCGGCTCCAGGGTCGTCAGCGGACTGCGTGCACCTTGACGCCCAGGACTTCTTCGAGCTCGACCCACGCGCGGTCTGCGGTCAGCACGGGCAGGTCGAGGCGACTTCCGAGCGCGAGGCAGATGCGATCGCCCAAGCCGAGTCCGTGCTCCTTCGTGGCCGGACGCATCTCGGCGATCGTGATCGCGTCCTGAGCTGTCACCGGCTCCACCTCCAGGAGGCCACCGAGGATTCCCTTCGCTTCTAGATCGCGGGCGACCTCGCCCGGATCGGCGCCTCGTTCGGCGAGCTTCGACAAAGCCTCGGCGAGGTTGCCAGAGCTAATCGCGGCCGAGTTGGCGAGCAACTGCTCCACCTTTGCCGCGCCCTCCTCGTCAAGCAACAGGGCAAGAAGGCCGGATGCGTCGAGTACGAACGTGCTCAACGCCCGCCGACTTGCCCATCAGCTGTGTCCTCCCGCTCAGCCTCTTCGCGACGATCCTCGATCAGTTCCCTCGTAAGGTCGGCGCCGGGTGCGAGGTGGCGGAGCACGCCGCGCGCAGATCGTGCAACGTCCGCGGCGGTGCGCACCTCGAACCTCTTGCCGTTCTCGTCGAGGTCCAGCGCCAGAAGATCCCCTCGCTTTACGCCCATTGACCGGCGGACTTCGGCAGGGATGACAAGCCGGCCTCGCTCACCCAGGTGGACCGAAAAGCGCTTGTGGGACATATGACGAGTGTGCCACATAGAGTAATGCTCCCGCAAGATGTCCGAACAGGACGATCGCCCTGAGCCGCAGGCGCCGCACCCGACTGGACGCCGGACGAGCCGTGATTGAGGCAGGTCGCCTTCGGATCCAGCAGGAGAGGTCCGACGAGCCACCGGCCGACCGCACTGCGCTCCGTGTCACCTATCGTGCGCCGAGATGCGCAAGGTCGAGGCGTACGTCTTCGTCGACACCGAAAATCCCGGGCCGAAGCGAGTGGTGCGTGAGATCCGGAAGCTCGACCGCGTCGTTCGCGCGGACGCGCTGCTGGGAACTCCGGACATCGTTGCGATCGTCGAGGGAAACGACATCGCGGAGATGGACGCGGTGATCGACCGCATCGCCGAGCTCGAGGGAGTGCTCGACACCGAGTCGAAGGTCGTTCGCTGGATCGAGTGACCCGGGTACAGCAGGAGATCAGTCGCCGCTCGGTTCCCCCGCGGAAGCGGGTCGGCACCGACGAGGCTAACGGGGAGCTCCGCGGGCAGGTCGGTCCCCGCCTGTCCGGCCGTTAGGCTCGATGACATGGCTGAATTTCGTCGCGTTACCTTCGTCCTGCACAGCCCGGACTTCGCCGAGCCCGCCGAGATTGTGGCGAGCGTGGATTCCATCCCGCGCACGGCCGAACAGCTGGTGATGGACGGCCGCACGTACCGCGTGAAGCTCGTGCTCCACAACTACGACGACGGCACCATCTCCGTCTACGCCAACGAAGACACGTCCTGATGAGCGTCTAGCGCGCCTACGGACTTCGTCTACGCGAGAAGACTTGGGAGACCTGCGCGGCCGACTTAAGCTGCGCGCATGGCCGGCGTAGCCCCCGACGACGCTGAGCTCGCTCGCCAACTCGAGGACCTTCGTGCGCAGCAGCGCGCGATCAGCGGCGTCCTCCGAGCCGTCACGCGCTCTGCGGGGCTCCAACCTGTCCTGGACGAGGTGGTCGAGGCCTGCAAGCGCCTCTGCGACGCCGACCACGGCGCGCTCTGGCTGCTCGAGGATGGGCTTCTCCACTCGGCCGCATACTCCGGCACGCCGGAGTCTGCCGCGTACGACAGGCAGCACCCGCATGCGCTCGACCGAACGACAGCGGCCGGCCGTGCGGCTGTCGAGCGTCGGCCGGTCCACATCCCGGACATCGAGGACGACCCCGAATACGGCTACCCGGGCCCGCGGCCGTACCGAACGATGCTCAGCGTGCCCGTCGTGGCTGAAGGCGAGCTAATCGGCGTTGTCGTGGTCGTCCGCACCGACCCGCGGTCGTTCACCGACGAGCACATTGCGCTCGTCGAGACCTTCGCCGACCAGGCGGCGATCGCGATCACGAACGCGCGCTTGATCGACGCGGTTGAGCGGCAGCGCACGGAGCTGGCTCGGTTCGTCTCGCCGCAGGTGGCGGAGCTCGTCTCCAGCAGCGAGGGCGAGCAGCTGCTGGCCGGACACCGCGCCTACATCTCGTGTCTCTTCTGCGATCTGCGCGGCTTCACCGCGTTTGCCGAGACGGCTGCGCCGGAAGAGCTCTTCGATGTGCTGCGCGAGTACCACGCCGCCATCGGCGAGCTCATCCCGCGCCACGAAGGGACGCTCGAGCACTTCGCAGGGGATGGGGTGATGGTGTTCTTCAACGATCCGATCCCGGTCGAAGATCACGAGCTGCAGGCGGTGCGGCTCGCGCTCGCCGCACAAGAGCGGTTCGCGCAGCTGGCTCAGGGGTGGCGAAAGCGTGGCACGGAGCTGGGGCTCGGAATCGGAATCGGGACCGGTTACGCGACGCTAGGTCGGATCGGTTTCGAGGGCCGCTACGACTACGGGGCACTCGGCCCGGTGGTCAACGTGGCTTCACGCTTCAGCACGCAGGCGGCCGCAGGGCAGATCCTGATCGGCCAGCGGGTCTTCGCAGCCGTGGACGAGGCCGTCGAGACAGCGCCCGCCGGCGAGCTCGACCTCAAAGGCTTCAGTCGCCCGGTCGCCGCCTACGAGGTCCGCGGCCTCCGGTAGCGCCCCCCGGCGCAGCCGCGGTCCAGGAGGCGGGCGAGTCGGGCGCCTCGGCCACCGAGCTCCAGAAGGTCAAGGCAGCCGTATAAACCGCGCGGCCGAGCTGCAAGGGGCCAAGGCGCGGTGCGCGGGCGGGGTCGCCGGCAAGCCTCGCCTCCGTCGCATCGAGCGTGGCAAGCCGGGTCTCGTAGACCCGGATCTGCGCGCGGGCGAGCTCAGCGATCGCGGCGGAGTCGGCGAGCTCGGCGAAAAGGAGGCGAAGTTGGCCGGGATCGCGGATCGTCATCGTCTCGCTCGTCGGCTCCGAGAGCCACGCATGGAGCGCCGAGCGCCCTTCGTCCGTCAGCGAGAAGACACGTCTGCGGCGGCCGCCTGGCTCCTGCTCGGCCGTGAGCATCCCCAGGCGCTCGAGCTCCGTCGTCACGCGATACGGGGTTACGTGCGCAACCGACCAGTACTCGCTGGTGATGCGGGAGAGAGCGCGCCTGACGTCGTAGGCCGTCGACGGCCCGCGAAGGGCGATCAGTCCGAGCACGGCAAACGCGGAATCGTCGAGCTTGGAACGCGGTTGTAGCGGCATAGTATCCATGATACGGTCTCCACGATACTATTCGGCTCGGACGGAAGGAGCGGCAATGCCGACGAAAAGGATCCGACGCCTAGTTTTTTCGCGAGCAAGCCAGCGTCCAATGTTTGGCGCTGCTCTGATCTCAGTGACCCTGGCGTTGGCGGTGCTTGCGGCCTGTGGCGGCAGTGACGGCGATGAGGCCGCGTTTACACCGGTGGATGGCACGGAGAGCTCCTACTGCGACACCTTCCGGGCTTGGCAGGTGCACGAACTGGATGGCGGTGACGGCGATGCTCAGCCCAACCCCGCCGCTTTCGAGAAGTACTGGAACGAGTACCTCGCGTTCAATAAGACCTCGCTCGAGCAGGCGCCGCCGGTCATCCGCGATGAGTGGGTGTTGAGTGAGCGCGGCGTTCGGACCATCTTGACCCCGGTACTCGCGAGGTACGACTTCGATGTCGAGCGGATCGCGCGTGAGGGCACGCCCGCTGAGCAGGCCGTCGGGGAGCCACCTCCCGACGTGCAGAAGGCCCAGGCCGCCATCCATGCCTACGAGGCCAGGGTGTGCGGGGTGGATTCGCCACCCGCGGCAAACGCCGTCTTCAGGGCGGACGGCTCGTCAAAGGCCTACTGCAATTCGCTGATCGCGTTCAAGAGCGGGTTCAAGAAGGTCGAGTCCTCGCGGTTCGACCCAGACGTCATGCGGACGGTCTTCGCCGCGGACAGCTTCACGAAGCGGCTCGACGCGCTGGATGAGACAGCACCCGCCGAGATTGCCGCGAACGTACAGGCCGAGACCGAGTGGTACCGCGACCGCTGGAGCGATGTCGTCGCCGACTTCGACTACGACATCCGCCGCATCTGGCTGGACGGTACGCCCGAGGATCGAGCCGTGTTCACGCTATCCCATCCCGACGTCGTCGAACACGCAGCCCGCGCCACGGCCTACGAAAAGCACGTCTGTTCGACGTAGACGCGGACTAGCCGGTAATCCGACGGAGGGTGGACATCGTCCACCCTCCGTCTCGTTCGGTCGTCCTCGTCCTAGTCGTCGTCGTCGTCGTGGTCGTGCTTATCGTCGTGGCGGCGGTCGGTGAGGAAGTCGTGCCGACCGACGTCACGAGCGATGCGCGGGAAGTGCTTGGCGGTCTTCGTCATCGTCGAGCGGTAGTGGAGACCGCCCCAGACACGGGCGTTCCCGACGTCGGCGACGAGCTCGTCGAGGTTCTCGTACGTCCGCGGCGGGCCGGCGCCGACCGCGGTGCTCGAGATCACGAGCTTGACCCGCTTCGTCCCGAAGTAGTTGCGCAGCGACTCGGTCACGGCGCCGGTGAAGCACGCGTGGCCGGACGGGTACTCCGGGTGGTTCCCGACGACTAGCGGCAGCCAGCCAGCCTCGGGGGAGGTGTGCGGGTTCCCGTCGGTGTCGGCCCGCTGGATCGCGTGGTTGGGGCGCCACCAGTAGTAGTGGTACTTGGCCTCCCAGCAGGCGATCATCGTGTCCGCCGTCGCGACATTGACGTAGCCCAGCATCCGGGCAGACTCGCGCAGGTTGAGGCCGCGAGCGATCGCCAGCTCACGCAGGGTGCGGTTGAACTGGAAGTACGTCTGCTCGGTGTGGAAGAGGGCCGTCTCGGTTTGGAACTGCGTTCGAACGGTGCTGTTGACACGGCCGATGGTCTGAACCTCCGCCAGGTCCTTGGCGTAGCGCTTGCTCGTCAGGGCGCGCGGGCCGCTAGGCCGGTAGTCCGACCCCGAGTCGAACGTGAACGGCCGCACGAGCCCAAGCCCCGGGGAGACCGGCGGCGTCGGCGCGATCGGCTCGAACACGCCTGGGCCGGTCGGGGGCTGCACGTAGGGGACGTTGTCGTCGAAGTGGTCGCCGGTCCGCATCGCGAGCATCCCGGCCGCGGCGGCTGTGCCCACAGCTTTGCCGGCGTCCTTCGCGGGCCCGTCCGGAATCGTCGCCATGTACGCGACGTATTCGCTCTGGACGGTCGCCGCCTGCAACGGCACGCGGGCGACCAGAACGTCCCTCGCCGCCTGCGCAACGGCAGCGTCCGCCGATGCTCCCGGGGGCGCTGTTACACCGGTCGCGAACGGCTTGAGCCCGCCCTCGACGGCGGCGACGGCGTCGTACATCGCACCGTGAACCATGCCGCCGAGCACGGCGCTGGCGGCAGGCGCCCGCCCGACGACGATCGAATTCGCGGCGACGCGGCTCCAGTGGACGACGGCGTTCTCGCCGGGTGCGGCCGACGTTCCGGCCGGCGCCAACGCCATGACAGCGAGTAGCGCCAGCATCGCGGCAAGGCCGGTGCTGACTCTCAGTCTCTTTCTCATCCGCAGTTCTCCTCTCCTGTGGGGATTGCTTCGACAATTCGGATCGGGCCGAGCTCGGCCCGCTCGGCCGCGAGCTCCGCGTCGCGGCTCGACGGCGCGGCGAAGACGAAGAAGCAGATCTCGTCCGCGGGCAGGTGGAACGCACGTTGGAAGCGCACGCTGGTGCCCTCACGAGTCAGCTCCTCGGCCGCCGAGCGAGCTCTCGCCTCGCGCGTGGTCCGCTCACCGGCGTGGCTGCGAGCGAGGTACGTCTCGACGAGGTAGCTCGGCACTGCCACCGACGCTCGCAGCAAGCGGCCGGCGGCAAAAGCTGGAAACCTCAGGTCTTTGCGGGGTATTGGCTCGCCAGCTCGGCGCGGGAGCGGACGCCGAGCTTGCGGTAGACGCGCGTGAGCGCCGTCTCGACGGTGTGGACGGTGAGGAAGAGCTCGGCCGCGACCTCGCGGTTCGTGCGGCCCTCCGCGACGAGTGCTGCGATACGGCGCTCGGCCTCGGTCAGTTCGTCACCCGTTGGCGTGCGGCCGCCGATCCGAGCGAGCTCGGCCCGCGTTTGCTCGGCCCAGAGCGGCGCATCGAGACGCTTGAATTCCGTCAGTGCCGCTTGGAGCGTCGTGCGCGCCGCGCGGCGCTGCTTCGCGCGCCGCTGCGTTCGCCCGAGCGCGAGCAGTGTGCGCGCGTGGTGGAACGGATCCGAGCTCCGGGCATGCTCGGCTAGTGCGCGCTCGAAGGTCGCGAATGCGCCCTCTAGGTCGCCTCGCGCCGCGAGCTGTAGCCCCCGGCAGCGCGCGAGGATTGCCAAGGCCCAAGCTCGGTCAAGCGCGTGGGCGCGCTCCTGCCACGTCGCGCGAATCTCGTCGGCTTCGTCGAGCTCACCGACCGCGATCAGCGCTTCGAGCAGGTCACCCAGCTCCAGCCGCTGTGCCGGCTCGAGCATGAAAGCGTTGCGCAGCTCGTACGAGCGTCTGAGGTATGGGAGCGCCGCAGCGGGGTCTCCCGTCGAGAGCTCGACGAAGCCGAGCACCCAGCTGTGGCCGGACGTCCCGATGCCGATCCCCTCGGCTTCCGCGTGAGCCAATGCGCTCTGCGACCTGGCGCGCGCCTCGTCGATCCGGCCACGGTGCGCAGCGATGATGGCTGCGGGAAAGTGGTGCGGCGGGATCACGCGGCCGAGCTGCGTTCGGAGGTCCAGCGAGTCGGCCGTGTATCGCTCCGCCTCGTCCCAGTTTGCCGCTCTCGTCTCGAGCAGGCTCAGGTACCAAAGCGCCTCCGCCTCTCCTGCGGGATCGTTCCGCGCTCTGACGACGGGCAGGACTTCCTGGAGGAGACTCCGCGCGCGGTCGAGGTCCGCCGACCAGCACAGCTGCCATCCAGCCACCCACGTCGGTCCGTCCTCGAGCGGCCACTCTGCCAGCGATCGTTCGAGCGAGAGCGCCTCTTCCATTTCCTCGGTCGGGATGCCGAGGCCGCAGTTGAAGTGCATGAGGCCGTAGGCCGCGAGCGCGCGGCAGCGCAGGGCCGCATCGCCGACACGCGAAGCGGCGCTGACCGCGAGCTCGCCGTGCTCCATCCCGAGCTCGATCCCCTCGGTGAAACGCATGAGCGCGGCCAGGCGGAGGTGGATGGTGGCCTGGAGCGAATCGTCGCCCTCAGCTTCCGACAAAGCCTCGCGGTAGAGGGTAACGGCGTCCTGCGGGGAATGGACGCCGGCCAAATGCGCCACGATCGTTGCGCGTTCGATGCCCGGCGCAGCAGCTCCACGCGCTTCGTCGAGCAGAGCGGTTGCTCTCGCCGTGTCCCCGGCGCGGTAGTGCATGTCGGCTGCGATGAGAATCCGTCGCTGCGCGTCGTCCGTGTTCGCCCCGGGTGTCAGTCGAAGCGCTTGCTCGGCGAGCTCGGCGGCCGCGGCCGGCGCGCCGCGGTCGTGCGCCGTTCGGGCGGCATCCTCGAGGGTCGAAGCGACGTCGCCGTCGGGCTTGGCTGTGGCCCGCGCGAGGTGGCGGGCGCGTCCCTCGGCGGAGGGCACAACCTCGGCCAGCCGTGCGTGCAGCGACCTCCGGCGCGCCGGCGTCTGCCGCGCGGCGACCGCGGAGCCAAGCAGCGGATGTGCGAAGCGTAGGCGTGTGCCGTGGAGCTCGAGGATCCTCGCCCGGACCGCCTCTGCGAGCCCTTCATCGCACGGGCCGCCGAGCGCCGCTTCCACTAGGTCGACCCTCCGATCGGCAAGTGCCGCCACGACTCGCACCACTTCGAGCGCTGACGGGGAGAGGCCGTCGATTCGCGCGTTCAGGAGCTCGTCGAGATCAGATGGAATCGGGAGCTCCTCACCGGCAGCGAGCGTGCCGCCCCGTCGCTGCAGCGCCTCAGCGAGCTCGAGCGCGAAGAAGGGGTTGCCGCCTGAGGTCTCCCACAGCTTGATCAGCGTCGGCCGCGGAAACGTCGCTTCGAGGCGGACGCGCAGCAGCTCGTGGGTCGCTCCGACGCTCAAGCCGCCGACGGCAACCGTATGCAGTCGCTCCTCCGGCACGGCGCGGCGAAGCCAGTCCGGCACGGCACCGCGGACCGCCAGCAACACCGCGACGGACTCCCGTTCGAGACGAACGAGCGCGAAGCGAACGGCTGCGAGCGACGCGGCGTCCAGCCACTGGACGTCGTCGACGGCGAGACAAATGGGACTGTCGGCGGCGAGCAGTCGCAGCGCTCCGAGGAAAGCCGCGCCCACGGCTCGGTCATCGGCGTGGAGCTCCGACTCACCGAGCAGCAACGCCGCCTCGAGCGCGCGCTGCTGGATCGGCGGCAGCTCAGGCAAGACATCTCGAGCCACGTTGTCGAGGAGATCGCTCAGCCCAACGAACGAGAGCCGGGTCTCCGCATCCGAAGGTCGAGACGAAAGGATCCTGTAACTGCGGGCGGCCGCCGCTTCGATGCCGGCGAGCCACAGGGCCGTCTTCCCGATCCCTGCCTCGCCTGGCAGCACGGCGACGACCGGAAGCTGCTCGATCGAGTCGAACAGCCCGACGATCGCTCCGAGCTCCTCTTCCCTGCCGACAAGCTGCCGGGCCGTGACAGACACGTGACCATCTTCTGCGCTTGCGCCGCCGGATGAGCGCACAGCTGAACGAAAGGTCGGTATTTACAGGTCTTTCATCGCTGCTACGTCTCTGCCGCTCGCAGTCGTGCGAGCTCCACGCGGGAGCGGACGCCGAGCTTGCGGTAGACGCGCGTGAGCGCTGTTTCGACGGTGTGGACGGTGAGGAAGAGCACGTCGGCGACCTCGCGGTTGGTACGGCCTTCCGCGACGAGCGCTGCGATGCGGCTCTCGGCCTCGGTCAGTTCGTCACCCGTTGGTGTGCGGCCGCCGATCCGAGCGAGCTCTGTCCGGGTTTGCTCGGCCCAGAGTGATGCGCCGAGGCGTTCGAAGATCGCGAGCGCTTCGTCGAGCGTCGCGCGCGCGGCGCTGCGCTTCTTCGCGCGTCGTTGCGTCCGTCCGAGCGCAAGCAGCGTGCGCGCGTGGTGAAACGGGTCGGTGCTGCGTGCGTGCTCGTCGAGCGCGCGCTCAAAGCTCGCGAAGGCGCCCTCGAGGTCGCCGCGCGCGGCGAGCAGCAGCCCGCGGCCGCGCGCGAGGATCGCCAGGGCCCAGGCGCGGTCGAGTGCCTCGGCGCGCTCCTCCCACGTCTCGAGAATCGCGTCAGCCTCGTCGAGCTCGCCGGTGGCGATCAGCGCTTCGAGCAGGTCGCCCAGCTCCACGCGCATTCCCGGCTCGTACATGAACGTATTGCGAAGCTCGTACGAGCGTCTCAGATGCGTGAGCGCCGCCGCAGGGTCGCCCAGCGAGAGCTCGATGAAGCCGAGCACCCAGGCGTGTCCCGACTGCTCGATCTTGCTCCCGTCCGCCTCAGCCCGAGCGACTGCCCCTCTTGTCGTTGCGCGCGCGTCCTCGATCCGGCCTTGGTGGGCGGCGATGACGGCGGCGGGGAACTCGTCAGGTGGCATCACATAGCCGAGCTGGGTCATGAGCTCCAACGAGCCGGCGGCGTACCGGTCGGCCTCATCCCAGTTTCCCGCCCGCCATTCGAGGAAGCCCAAGTTCCACAGCGCATACGATTCGTTTCGCGCGTCGCTTCGGGCCCTCCGCACGTCACGGAGCTCGAGGAGCAATTTCCGTGCCCGGTCGAGATCGACCGCCCACACCAGTTGGTGGCAGTAGTACTCAGTCGGCCCGCTGTAGAGCGGCCACTCCGGAAGCGCTCGTTCGAGCCTGAGCGCCTCCTCCATCTGCGCGCGCGGAATGCCACGACCGGCTCTGAAGTGCCAGTCCGCGTGAGACGCGAGCGCGGTACATCTGAGTGCGACATCGTCGGTACGCGAAGCCGCCTGAACCGCGAGCGTGGCGTGGGCAAGACCAGCCTCGATGCCCGCCCCCCAGCGCATCGAATCGGCAAGCCTCATTTGGGTCATGGCCTCGAGGGCGTCATCTCCGTCCGCCTCAGCCAGGGCCTGCCGGCAGAGGGCCTCCGCCTCTCGCGTCTCTGAATCGAACAGGACGTCGGCGAGCTGAACGAGGACCGCGGCCCGATCGGCTCCGGGCGTAGCCTCCGCTCGCGCTTCCGTGAGCAGCGCCAGCGCGCGGGCGGTGTTGCCGGTCGCGTGATGCCTCTCGGCGGCGAGGAAGAGACGCCGTCGAGCGTCCCCGACGTCTACCGGCGGAGTGAGCCTGAGCGCCTGGTCGGCCAGCTCGGCGGCCGTCGCCGGCGCGCCGCGCGCGTCGGCCGACCCCGCGGCCTCCTCGAGCATCGAAGCGATCTCACGATCCGGCTTGGCCGTCGCAAGGGCGAGGTGCCGAGCTCGTTCCTCCGCGCTCGGAACGATCGTCGCGAGCCGTGCGTGCAGCGACCGTCGGCGCGAAGGCGTGTCGCGGGCAGCGACGGCCGATCCGAGCAGAGGGTGGGTGAATCGCACGCGCTCCCCCTCCAACTCGAGGATCCGAGTGTCGAGCGCCTCAGAAAGGCCGAGGTCGGCAGACCCACCGAGCGCCGCTTCGACCAGGTCGGTCGTCGGCTCGGCGACCGCCGCAACCACCCGTGCCAGCGCGAGGGCAGCCGGACCGAGGCTGTCGAGGCGCTCGCGTAGGAGCTCCTCCAGGTTCGAGGGGATCGGAAGCGGGTCGCTCGGTCCGGGGGTACTGCCTCGCCGCTTGAGCGCGGTTGCAAGCTCGAGCGCAAAGAAGGGGTTGCCGCGCGAGGTCTCGCAGAGCCTGATCAGCGTCGGGCGGGGGAACGTCGCGTCGAGGCGGGCGTGAAGCAGCGCGTGGGTCGCGCCGACGCTCAGGCCGCCGACCTCGACCATTCGCAGGCGCTCCTCAGGCACTGCGCGGCGAAGCCAGTCAGGCAGATCGCCACGAACCGCCAGCAGAACCGCGAACGGCTCTTTGTCCAGGCGAGCGAGGGCGTACCGAAGCGCCGCGAGCGATGCCGCATCCAGCCACTGGATGTCGTCGACGGCGAGGCAGACGGGAGCGTCGGCGGCTAACAGTCGCAGGGCCGCGAGAAAGGCGGCGGCCACCGAGCGGTCATCGGCGTGGATCTCCGACTCACCGAGCAGCAGTGCGGCTTCCAGCGCCCGCTTTTGGACTGGCGGCAGCTCGGGCAAGAGATCGGCGGCGACGTTGCCGATGAGGTCGCTCAGCCCCGCGAACGAGAACCGGGTCTCGGCCTCCGAGGGGCGAGAGGAAAGGATTCGGTAACCCCGGGCGGCCGCAGCATCGATGCCGGCGAGCCACAGGGTCGTCTTCCCGATCCCCGCCTCACCCGGAAGTACTGCGACGACCGGAAGCTGATCTGTGGCGTCGAGGAGGCCGACGATCGTTTCGAGCTCCTCTTCCCTGCCGACAAGGTGCCGGCTCGTGCCCGGCGCGTTCTCAGCCGCCTTACCTACTGGGCCACCTCGACGACGTCGCGGATCACGTCGATCACGAACTCCGGATCGTCCTCCTCCACTGCGTGACCGGTGTGCGCGACGATCTGCTTCGCGCGAGGGCTGAGGACGAGCCAACCCTTCTGGTCCTCGACGTTGCGCCGCATCCCTCTCCGCTCCGATGGGAACGGCGACTCCTTGATCGCCGCAGGCATGTAATGGACGGACACGACTGACACGGGGATGTCTCCGACGCGTGTACGAGCCGCCCATGCGTCCTTCTCGACCTGAAGGTAGTCACGACGTTCGACGTTTGACGGGTTCTTCGGGTTCGTCTCCTCGACGATCTCGCGAGGCGGATTCTGGAAGGGACGGCCGGTATCGATGAAGACCATGCCGGCGACCTGTTGCGGGTGGGCGACGGCGTAGCCGGCCGTGATGTTGCCGCCTCCGGACGTCCCCACCAGGACGTAGGGGCCCGGGATCTTGCCCGCCTCGAGCAGCCGTTCCAGGTCTCCGACCAGGTCAGTGAGACCACGTGGGCCTGGAGCGGGATCGCTCCGGCCAAGGTTTGCGCGGTCGTAGACGCAGGTCCGGGCCGTCTTGGCAAGGGTCGATTCGGCGAAGAGGTAGGAATCGCTCGTGTCCCCGTCGCCACCCTCCATGAGGACCGTCGGCGAGCCGCTTCCGGTGCATCTCACGTAGAGGCCGCGCTCGCCGTCGATCTTGACGACGCGGTCGAGGTTGTTCGACGCGGCTGTCGTCGAGGCAGCGACGGACGGAGTCGAGTCGCCGTCCTCGCCACCGCAACCGGTCAGGAGGACGGAAAGGGCGGCGATTGTGGCCAGGGCAACGACTCCAGCCCGGAAAAGCACGTGTAGACCCCCTTGTCTTGGCAGTTGGGTCGATCGTCGTGGATTCCGGCCAACGGCGCGCCGGGGGAATCCCCGGTCTTCGCATGAGGCGCGGCGGCCGGCTCAAGCTGCGCGACTGGCTGGCGTGGCTCCAACGACGAAGAGGAGCACCAAGGCGATGAGAGGCGACGAGGGCGGCCTTCACACTCGGTTCATCGAACCGAGCGCGTCGGGCCGCCCTCCTCATTCCGGTTAGTCGTCGTCCTGATCGTCCTCATCGTCGACGACGGTGAGGTTGTAGATCACGTCGGCAACCCCGCCGAACGAGTCCTCGATGTGGATCACAAGCGTGTGCCGTCCGCTCGACAACGGCTTGAGCATCACGTAGATCCCGTCGGATACGGCCTTGGTCGCGGTGATCGGGCCGGGCAAGCCGTAGAGGTTGTCTTCAGGAAGCGTGTATTGGAAGACCGGCGTCTGGGTCCGGAAGCTGAGCAGGTTCGGGACTGCTCTCCCGTCGACAGTCACCGACATCGGGCCGGAGAAGAACTCCTCGAAGCCGGACGCCGCGCACGCCCTCAGCTCGGCCTCGGTGTCACCGAAGAACGGCGGCGGCTCGATGTTGGAGCACTCGTTGGCGACCACAAGGACAAAAAGCGCCTTTTTCTCGGAGATCGTGCAGGTGCGGGTGGTTGTCCCAAGGTGGGCGATAGGCGCTGAGAACCAGGCGCGGCCTCGCTGGCCGACCTGGCACAGCGCTCCCGTCTCGTCGAAAACCGGATTGGTCGAGACGGGTATCTCGAGAAACCACTTGAAATGCCGCGCCTGCCACTGCCCGTAACTCTTGCCGTAGGGATGCGATCCGGGCGGAAAGACCTTCGGCTTGTTGCCCGATGCGACTGCCGGAGCCAGCAAACCGGCTCCGAGAAGCACCGTTGCCACAAGGACGATTAGGAACCTTCTCATGGGACTCCTCCTTTGGTCGGAATCCCCCCGTCAGTGGCCGATTCTCGACCAGGCGCAGATTTCAGTCAAGCTCGGCGAGCATCGGGTGCGCTCGGCCGATCGGCACGCAAGGAGGCGGAGCGGCCGCCGGCGGCAGCCGCCCCTGTCCCGTCTCTGCCCGCCACACGAGCCGGGCAAACCGCACCGGTGAGGTCGGAGCCGGCGGCGGCGAGGGCCGCCGCCGGCTCATGTTCTGTTACGGCTGGATGCGGAGGACCTCGCCGATCCCTGCGAAGGCGCCGTTGTTGGAGACGTAGAAGGCGCCGTCGGGGCCGATCGTGAGCCCCGCGGGGCGGCTGAGCCCGGCGTACACGACCGGGTGCGGCCCGGAACCGGCCACCCGGACGATGTTCCCCGGGCAGGCGAAGAACGGTCCGCACGAGGCGTGCTGGAGCGCGTAGAGCGTCCCGTCGTCGCCGAAGGCGAGATCGACGACGGTGGTCAGGCCGGTCGCGTAGACGCTCGTCGTCCCGTCCGGCGCGATCCGGTGAATCCGGGCGAATCCGGTCACGAACGGCACGCCTGTCAGTTCCGAGACGTACAGCGCGCCGTCCGGGCCCTGCGCGACCCGCGTCTCCACCGAGTCGACGACCGGCGGCCCGACCGGGAAGATCGGGTTCGGCCGTGGCCCGAACGCCGCCAGCGTAGACATCGTCCCGTTCGCCGTGACCTCGAGAACGCTGTTTCCGCCGGCGTCGACGACGATCTGGCGGCCGGGTAGCGCGAGGACACCGAAGGGGTTCGAGTCGTTGATACCGCCGGCGGGATTGTTCGCCGCCTCGTACGACGTGACGTCGGCGATCTCCTTGATCTGGCCGGAGGCCGAGATCTTCAGCAACCGGCCGGCGAGATGGAGGTTCGGGCCGAGCTCCGCTCGCTCAGCCGCCGTGCCTCCCATTCCCATCGTCACGAAGGCGTTGCCGCGGCCGTGGAACGAGATGTCCTGAGGCCCGTTCTCGGCCGTGATCCCGTCCGCGGGCGCCATCGACGGCAGGCCGGTCACCCACTTCTCCTGCTTTCCACGCCAGAGCCGGCTGATGGCGCCGGTCGGTCCGTAGCAGAAGGGGCTCCCGAACCTGATGCGGCACGGCGGTCCGCTTCCGCCACGACCCGACTCGGTGACGTAGAGGGCCCCTTCCGGCCCGAAGGCGAGCCCGCGCGGATTGTCGAGCCCCGTCATTACGGGTGTCACGGTCGCGGCCCCTGCAGTGCCTGCGACCGCCAGCGCCGCCAGCACCGATGCCAGCACCAGCAGCAGGTTCAGTTTGTGCATTCCATCCTCCTTAAGGGATTCTCAGCCGTCCTCGCCGGCGAGCTTCAGCTTTCCGGTGAACGTCGACCTGGTGGGCGTCGAGGGGTTGGTCGAGATGTTCACGGTCCCTTCGCCGCTGCCGCGCGCGCCCGCGAAGACGCCCGTGCTCGAGGGGCCATCGACCGTCCAATTCTCCGTCGCCACCGGGCCTGATGCGGTCTGGCACAAGTACGCGACGGTCCGCAGGATCAGCACTCCCGCGTCGACGACGATCCGCCGCGTTCCTGCGTTCGTCCAGCTGCCCGGACCGCACGGCTGGACCGAACGGTCCTGGCTCATCGCGAGCACCATCGTCGCGGCTCCGAAGCCCTCGACCGTGCCGGTACCGTTGTTGATCAGCTGGAAGACACCGAGGTCGGCGACGCGGTTGGTCACCGATGCGTTGGTCTCTGTGAACGTCGCCGCGAAGCGGTTGGCGTGGTTCGGTGGGCTTGCCGCTGCGTGCAGCGCGAGAGCGCTCGTGAGGATCATGAGCGCCGCCGCCAGAAGCGGCAGTCTGAGTGTGTTCTTCTTCATGGCGTCTCCCTTCCGCGGTTGAGACGAACCGGCCTGACGTCCATGTCAGGTGTCGCAATCGTCCGTCAGCCGCGTGCCCGCTCGCGCCGGGGAAATCCCCGGTCTTGCAATGGCATCCCGCCGACTCTCGGGAGGAGATCGTGGCCATAAGTCGTACCGCGTGGACCTGTGCGAAGACTCTTGTTCTTACTGGTCGTGCCCGTAGTCGCTGCGCGATCGTCTGCGGCGAGGCCGCAGCGCTCGCAAGGTGCAGGTGCCCGGCGCCCAGGTCGCGCTCTACCGCCACGGCTTCTACAAGGGCCCGATCGACGGGATCGCCGGGCCGCTGACGCGGCGTGCGATCCGCGACTTCCAGCGGTCCAAGGGGCTCGAGCCGGACGGCGTGGTCGGCAGGCGGACGCGCGCCGCGTTCGGCCGGTACGGCGGTCCCCTCTTCGGTACGCGGGTGCTCGTGCGAGGCACGGTTGGGTTCGACGTCTCGGTCCTGCAGTTTCTCCTTGCCAAGCGCGGCTCCCCGGTCCGGGCCCTGGACAGTTCCTTCGGTCCGGTCACCGAGGGGTACGTGCGCCGGTTCCAGCGGCGTACCGGGCTTTCCGCCGACGGCATCGTCGGCAGGCAGACCGGCGCGGCGCTCGCCACGGGTCGGCGGAGCCTGAGTCCGACGCGTCCCGCCGCTTCGGCCGGAAGCCGTCACGTCGTTCGGCCCGGTGAGACGCTGAGCGCGATCGCCGCGCGAGCCGGCACGACGGTGGCGGCCCTGGCTCGACGGAACGGGCTCGATCCGAGCCGATTCCTGCTCATCGGAACGCGGCTGTTCGTTCCGCAGGGCGGTGGTGCGACTGCGGCTGCGGCTGCTCCGTCGTCGCGCGCCGCGGTCGAGGCCTCGCTCAGCAGGTGGGCCGGCCACTACGGCGTCAGCCTCGACCTCGTACGGGCGCTCGCGTGGCAGGAGTCGGGCTTCCAGAACGATGTCCGTTCGAGTGCGAACGCGGTCGGGCCGTTACAGGTCATTCCCGCGACACGAGCCTTCGTCGAGCAGTTTCTGATCGGCCAACGTGTGCCGAGGACGATGGACGGCAACGTGCGCCTCGGGGTCGCGTACCTGCACCATCTGCTTCACCGGTTCGCAATGGACGCGCGCCTCGCGCTGGGGGCGTACTACTCGGGGCCGAGGGCGGTGCTCAGCCGGGGGCTCTCTCCTGAGACGCGCCACTTCGTCGCCAATGTCTTCGCCCTGCGCGGGCGCGTCTGACGCCAACATGGTTGCCCTGTTGGGCAAGCGCGCGTCTGTCGCATTCAGGCCGGCTTCGTGGCGGTGAAGCAGAACTGCGTGCTCGCGAAGTAGAACTCGTCCCGCTCCATCAACTCGCGTTGCTCGGCCGCCCACGCCTCGGCGGTGCCTTCGTCGATGTCCTGTCGTCCTGCGACGAACGTCGCGATGAACGGCACCAGTGCGGCGCCGTAGCTCTCCGGATCCCGTCCAACGGCCGCGAATGGATGCGCCTCGACGCCGATGTCCTCGAATCCTGCCGAGCGCAGATCCGCGGCCAGGTTTCGCGGTAGTGACGGATGGGCGAGATGCTCGTCCCACGCCCGCAGGACACGGGTCGTCAAAACGGGATCTCGCGACTGGAGCGACACGGTCGCCCAATCGACGTCCCAGACGACCGCGCATGCGCCCGGTCGGAGCGCACGGTGGAGCTCGGCGAGGCCGGCACGCACGTCCGCGACGTATTCGAGGACCTGCACGCAGATCGCGCCGTCGAAGGTACCGCTCTCGACGGGGAGGGCAGTGGCCTCCCCCTCGAGGAGCGCGACGTTGTCGCGGCCCGCGCAGCGATTTCGCGCGAGCTCGAGCATCGCCGAACTGTTGTCCACGCCCACCACCGATCCGGATGGGCCAACCTCATCCGACAGCTCGAGGCAATAGAAGCCGGGCCCACAACCGACGTCGAGGATCCGCTCACCGGGCGCTGCAGCGAGGGCCTGGCGAACCAGCGCGCGCCGGCGCGTCGCATCGCGGATCATGTAGAGCGCCTCGATCCGCTTGGCCGCGTCAGCGTCGAACTGTAGTTGGCTCAACGTCCTCCTCGCCTCGTTGCTGGACGCCGATTATCGCTGGCGACGAGCGTCTGACTTAGTCGATGAATGAGGCGTAGCGTCTAGATGCGCGAAGTGGCCGGACGCTGCAAGCTGAAAGCTGGCAAGGAGGTGAAGCGAAGTGGCTTGTGATCCTTTGAACTACTCCGGTGTCGACTCCTCAAAGTGGGAATGCGCAAAGGATGTCGTCAGGCGCGATTACGGCATCGGCATCGAGTCTGATTCCGGAGAGGCGACCGAACGAGGCTTCACGCTGAACTGGAGGTACGACTCGAAGGCGCAAGAGCTCCAGATCCAGTGCACGAAGAAGCCGTTTTTCGTTAGCTGCGGCATGGTCAACGGGCGCATCAATGAAACGGCTGGCAAATGTGGGATCGCGGCTGAAGTCAGCTCTTAGTCGATGAACGAGGCCTCGTGCCCGCGGCGGTTGGCGTCGCTGACCTGACTCTCGTCGAGCGCTCCAATCCGAAGTAGGAGCTCGAACTCGTCGCGGAGGTGGGTGCGCATCATCTCCGGGCCGTCGGTGGCGATCGTGAACGGCACCTTGTGCTCGGTGAAGGCGCGGAAGGTGTCGCGGACGGCGTCCTCGTCGGGCAGCGCTTTCGTCAGCAGGTTCGAGGTCGGGCAGATCTCGAGCACGATCTTGGCCTCGCAGATCTGGGTCATCAGCTTCTTGTCCTGCGCGGCGAGGATGCCGTGGCCGATCCGGTCGGGATGAAGGGTCGAGACGACCTCGCGGATCTCGGCGATCCCGTAGTCGCCGCCCTCCTCGCCCACGTGGATCGTGACGCCGAGGCCGGCCTCGCGCGCCCGCTCGATGAGCGGCAGCAGAGCGCGGTACGGGTAAGGGCCGGCGCCGTCGGGTCGCGGCCCGGCGATGTCGATGCCGATGATCCCCCGGGGCTGGTAGCGGATCGCCTTCTCGACGATGACCTCGTTCTGCCGGTCGGTGAACGTTCGGTCCATCATCAGGATCAGGCCGGCGCGCACCTGCGGGTACTCGAGGCTTGCCCGGTCGAGCCCGCGGACCGCGGCCATGATGATGTGGTCGAGGTCGCGCTCGCCGCCCCGGTTGCGCTTCATCGGGTTGAAGCGGAGCTCGAGCGTCGTGATGCCCTGCGAGCGGTAGGCACCGCCGATCGCCGCGTGCACGGAGCGCTCGACGGCGAGCGGGCTCGACTGGATGAGCTCCGTCCATTTGTAGATCTGGTCGAGCGCCGTCAGGTCGGCGACGCCGCGCCGCGTCGGAGATCCTGACGAGCTCATCGAACTCCCAGTAGTCCTTGACGGGGAGCGCGATGCCCTGCTCGTGGGCGAGCGTCCACATGATCTCGGAGGCGACTGCGCCGCCGAGGTGGGTGTGCAGCTCCGCCAGGCCTTCCTGGGCGCTCATGCGGCGAGCCTAGCGGCGTCGTAGGTCAAGATTTGCGGATGCCGCGAAAACCCGCTGACCTCTACGGCCTCCCGCTGGAGGAGTTCACGAAGGAGCGCGACGCGCTCGCGAAGGAGCTTCGGCAAGGGGGAGACAAGGAGGCGGCCGACCAGGTCAAGGCCCTTCGCAAGCCGCCGGTCTCGGCGTGGACGGTCAATCAGCTGGCGCGCCGCCATCCGCAGGAGATGCGCGCGCTCGTCAAGGCCGGCGAAGGACTCCGGAAGGCACAGCGAAGCGCGGTCGGCGGCGGAGGGCCCGATGCGCTTCGCGATGCGACTCGCGCACATCGTGATCGTCTCGATGAGCTGACCTCGTTCGCCCGCCACGAGCTCGACGCCGACGGACAGACGCTGCAGCGGGCCGTGCAGACCCTGCGCAGCGCTTCGGTCGACAAGGAAGCCTCGAAGGCGCTGCTCGACGGAACGCTGACGGCCGACGTCGAGCAGGCGGGATTCGGGCCACTTCTCACGGCGGTTCCCGCCGGCGGATTCCGCCGCAAGGCCCGTCCGAAGGCGAAGCCGGCGCCAGAGCCGAAGACACCTCCGAAGCCGAAACGGGACCCGAACGCTGCGAAGAGGGCAAGGCTGCAGGCGCAGCTGGAGAAGGCCCGGGCGCGAGTCCGCGAGCTCGAAGCGCGCCTCGAAGAGCTCGAGTCCGCCTAGCCGAGCGGCGTGGGCCCGCCGCTGGAGGTTTAAGGTCGCGGCGGCCACGGCATCAATCCGAGTTTGCGCTGGCTTGGTCAGGAGCCGGGAACGTAACCAGTCGGACTTACAGATTGGGGGGAAGAAGTGCGAGACGAGGAGAAGGTTTGCCGCCCGCGTGACGCTTCTGCTGGGGCTGGGTGTGTTCGACTGGTAGCCCCGACGTCGATGATCGGCGCTCCGAGCCTCGCGACTGCGGCTCGAGCGTGGAGCTGTGTGCGCCAGACCAGAACCGGTTCAGCCTCACGATCGACGACCCGTACTTCCCGTTGCCGGTCGGCCAGCAGTGGGTCTACTCCGGGAAGGAGCAGGGCGAGACGATCTGGCCTCCGGATCACCGTCCTCAATGCAGACGCGAGACGCTCCGCTTCAGAGGGGAGCCCGGTGATCCACGCGCGTGGTCGAGGAGGTCGAGTGGGTCGACGCGAACGCGAACGGTATGGTCGAGCAGGGAGAGATCCTGATCGAGATTGCCCGCAACTACTTCGCGCAGACCTAGGACGGCACGGTCTGCTACTTCGTGGGCGAAGCGGTCGACATCTATGAGCAACGAGTGTCATCGCGAGCGGCGAGGGCTCGTGGCGCGCCGATGCCAGAGGAAACGCCCCGGGCATCTTCATGCCGGCTGAGCCGCAGTCGGGCATGACTTTCCTTTTCTTTGTTTATTTTTTTTGTTTTTTATTGAGCAAGAGATTGCGCCCGGTATCGCCGAGGATCAGGCGACTATCGTTCGGTTCGGCATGGCCAAGACCCCGGCCGGAACCTTCACCAACGCGATGACGGCGCGCGAATTTCAACCCGCTCGACCGAAGCAAGGACTCGAAGGTCGTACCCGCCGGCGCTCCGGACAGTCGCCGCCTGGCTCGTCGACGGCCCTGCTCGGAGCTCATCAGGTATTGACCGCAGAGTCGCTTCAAGCCCCGTCACGACCCAGGGTCGCTGACGGTAAGTGTCAATAAGGAAAAAGCACTGGCCTAGTCATGCCTAACGTCCTACCTGTTTTACGGTCCGATCCGGCGGTCTGATCGAGATGCAGGTACGCGTGCCCTGATCTGACCGTCGTACGTGCCGTCACCCTCGTCCCTGCTCTTGAAGTAGACAACTCCCATCGCCGCGAGACCCTACCGCTCAGGAGCGAGGGCCCCTGGGCCCCTACGGGGCCCTCGCGTGTTCAGCAGGTCGGGCAGCAACTACGGCAGCGTGACGAACTCCTCGAGGAAGTCTCGCGCCGACGCTGTGTCGGTGCGATATGTCACGTCCGTGGCGCGGCAGAAGCGATCGCCGGTCACGGTGACCGCGACGACGAGGTTCGAGCTGCCCTGGAAGTGCGGGCCGCCCGAGTCCCCGAAGCACGTCCCCCCGCTTCCGGTGGACGGGTTCATCGACAGGTTGAGCCAGGCCTTGGTCAGCGACCTGAACGCCTGGTCGGCGAAGCGGCGTTGGCCGTCGAAGAAGAGCGACTGCGGCCCCTTCGTCTTCTGCTCGCGGACCGTCCCGTAGCCGACCGCCGTGAAGCGCTCACGCTTGAGCGAGATCGAGTCGAGGTAGTTGGCGGGCGGTAGGCGCGCCGGCGTCACTCCCGTCACCGGGGCGTCGAGCGTCACGACGGCGATGTCGTGCGTGTCGATTGCCCGCCCGAGCCGAAGGCCGGGTTCGTGTGATACGTCCCCGGGAGCAGCGGCGAGCTCTGGTCGAACGTCGGGTCGAAAGTGACCCAAACGTCGTCAGGAGCCACGCCGATCGAGTCGAGAAACGCCGTGCAGTGCGCGGCCGTCAGGAAGACGTCCGGCTCGATGAGCGTCCCACTGCAGAGAATCGCCGGCTCGCCGTCGGACTCGAAGATCAGCGCCCCGACATGCGGAAAGCGGTTCGTCGTGTCGAGCTGTCCAAACGTGATCGCCCGGGCCGCGCCGACCACGGCGAGCGTCACCGCAGACGAGCACGAGGACGATCGTTCCCTTGCGTCTCATGGGTTCCCCCTTCATAGACGATCGCATACTAGGCGAGCTCGGCGCGCAACGTCACTGTACACTTGACGCAACACTAGAGGTTGCAGATAAGCTCCTCGAGCGATGCGCAACGTGACCGTGCCCGTCGTCGATGACGAGCTCCGCGACGCGACGATCAGCGTTCTTCGCGAGCGTGGCTGGGACGGCCTGACTCTGGAACGGGTCGCGGAGGCAGCCGGCCGCGCCCGATCGACGCTTTGGCGGCAGGGGCTGACGCGCGATGTCCTGATCGCAGCGCTCGCCGGCGAGCTCGCTGCCGACTTTCGGGCCGCGATGTACCCAGTGCTGACGTCCGACGGATCCGGCCGCGAGAGGCTCGAGCGCGGTCTCGATGCCCTGTGCGAGCTCATCGACCGGCATCTGCCTTTGCTGCTCGCCACCGATGAGGCGTTCCATCAGGGCGCGGGGCCCGGACAAGGGCCGGACTACCTCTACCCGTTCATCCAGTTCATGCGCGAGGGTGCCGAGGACGGCTCGCTCGCACCCGGCGACGACCTCGTACTCGCCTCCGACGTCGTCTTCAACACCGTCGCCTGGCCGTACGTCCACCTGCGCGGCCGCCACAAGTGGCCGGCCAAGCGGGCGCGGAGTCTCGTCGTCGGGCTCGTGCTGAACGGGATCGCCTGCCATCACAAGCCGAAGTCACGTCAGGAAAGGAGTGACCATGGCCCTTCTGTACCTCGACCGTGTCGTGCCCAGCGAGCCGGGCCAGCGCGAGATCCCGGAACCACCGCGCCGCGGCGAGCCCGGCGGGCCTCCCTGCGCGATCTGCGCCGGGGAGACGACCGAGGCGCTCTGGTCCGACGACAACTGGACGCTCCACGCGCCGGTGGGTGGGAGCCTGCCGGGCACGGTCTGGCTGGCCAGCCGCGTGCACGTGGACTCGTTCGCGGATCTGCCCGAGGAGCTCGCGGCTGAGTTCGGCAGCGTCGTCGCGCGCGCCGAGCGGGCGATCCTCGCGCTCGGCGACGTCGGTCGAGTGCACCTCTATCGCTGGGGCGACGGCGGCGCGCACTTCCACGTGTGGCTGCTCCCGCGGCCGCTCGGCATGCTCGAAGCGTCCGGCATGATGCTGCCGGTCTGGGAGGACGCGCTGCCCAACGTGCCCGACAAGGAGCTCGCCGACGCGGCAAGGAAGGTCGCGGCGGCAATGTGACCGGGCGGGTTGCGCGATCCGGCGCGCTACCGCGGAGCCCACGAAAGCGCGGAGACACTCTCGCGGTCGGGCGTCAGCAGGCGCCGGTTCTCGCCGTCGGCATCGACGCGCCAGAGGCGGTAGTGGCCGGTCGGGCTCCCCTGACTCGACAGGAACGCGATCTGCGTGCCGTCGGGCGACCAGTCGGGGCGCGCGTCGGCCCCCGGCGCGACCGGGAGCCGCCGCCGGTCGGTGCCGCCGACGGCCTCCGTCCAGAGCTCGCCGCGGAGCACGAACACGAAGCGTCGGCCGTCCGGCGACCAGTCGGGTGCGATCCCTTGGCCGCGGATGCGCTTCGCGCTCGCGTCGGGGTTCATGGTGAAGATGCCCGAGGGGTGGCCGGCACGCGAGGCGGCGAAGGCCCAGGCGATCCGCTTCCCGTTCGGCGCCCAATCGGGCTCGTTGTCCTCTCCGCGATTGGACGTGAGCCGCCGGAGGCCCTTCCCGTCGACGCCGACGACGAAGACTTCAGACTTGTACCCGGGGACGTAGCGAACAAATGCGAGTCGCCGACCGTCGGGCGACCACGTCGGCTGGAGGTCGATCGTCGGGCTCGTCGTCACGCGGCGAAGGCCCGTCCCGTCCGCGTTCATCACCCAGATGCCGTCTCTGCGCAAAGACGCGAAGGCGATGCGCGACCCGTTCCGCGACCACGCCGGCCAGTCTCCGCCTTCGCCGTTCGGTAGCGGACGCTCCACGCCCTCGTCGAGGCTCCAGAGGGCGTCGTCCGAGCCGAACGCGATCGGGCCGTTCTCGGCCGCGGCGGCCGGGTGGGCCACTGCGAGCAGCAGCGCGGCGAGGAGGATTCCCGTCATGCCTCGACCGTAGCTGTGGCGTGTGACGATTCCGGGCATGGCGACATCAGAAAACTGGGTGCATCAGTGCCGCAACCTCAGCCGAGGGTCCGCGTCCCCGGGCGCGCCCTGTCGCTCGATCAGGCGAGGCGGTTGACGGCGGTTACGATCGACGATTCCCAACGACCCGCGCTACTACGGAGGTGATCGGATGAACGACAAGCCGAACGTGGAAGGTCGCGCACCTCGACGACATCGAGCGGCGCGGCAGAGACATTCCGGTGCGCGAGCACCTCGGGATCCACGCATTCGGAATCAACGCCTACACGCCCGGCGAGGACGGCACGCTGATCGGCGAGCACGACGAGGCCGGGTCGGGCCAGGAGGAGCTGTACATCGTGCTCGACGGTAAGGCGACCTTCGAGGTGACGGCGAGGCGATCGACGCGCCGCCAGGAACACTCGTGTTCGTCGGGCCGGAGTCGCGGCGGAAGGCGACCGGGGACGGAACCGTCCTCGCTGTCGGCGCCACACCCGGCGAGGCGTACCAGGGGATCGACTGGGGTGAGGCGTGGCCGTTCCACAGCGAGTCCATGACGGCCTACGGCGAACAGCGGTACGCCGACGCGCTCGAAGCGGTCCGCGGTGGCCTCGAGCACATGCCGGACCACGCGGGCTTGCATTACAACTACGCGTGCTTCGCAACGCTCGCGGGCGACACCGGCGACGACACGTTCGCCCACCTCCGACGGTCCGTCGAGCTGTTCCCGCGGTTCCGCGAGGACGCGCGCAGAGACGACGACTTCGCCGCCGTACGCGACGACCCGCGGTTCGAGGAGGCTCTTCGCTGAGCGCGCAGGTCTCGACCCACGACGAGCTGAGCTAGTCCGGCTGAAATTCCAGCCGTGCTGGCAAACGTTAGGACGAGCTGCCCGACGTGCCTGAGAGAGGCTCGCCGAGGCCAGGAAGGTCGCGGCGGGGTTGTGAAGTCATCCGTTCCCCGCCGGTGTGCGCTCGCTCATCAGTAGTGGCGACGTCGGTCCGCGAGCGATGCACGGTGAGTGTCGCGGCGCGTACCGTCCCGGCCATGCGGAACGAGGCGGCGCGGTCAACCGTGCCTGAATCCCAGTCGGAAGCCGTCATCTCCGCTCGCGGAGTCGTGAAGCGCTACGGGCGCACACTCGCGCTCGCGGGTCTGGACGCCGACATCGGCCCGGGCATCACCGGTCTGCTCGGCTCGAACGGGGCCGGCAAGACGACGTTCATCTCGCTCATTCTCGGGCTGCGCTCCCGGGACGAGGGTGCGTTGACCGTGCTCGGCCAGGATCCCGCGACAGCGGGCATCGCCGTCCGATCGCGGGTCGGGTACGCACCCGAGCACCACGACCTGCCCGCCGAGCTCTCGGCGACCGACTTCGTGCGACATCTCGCGGAGATGCACCTGATCCCGCGCCGCGCGGCAGTTCAGCGCGCGAACGAGGCGCTATGGCTGGTCGGCCTAGGCGAAGAGCGCTTCCGGGCCGTGGGGCTCATGTCCACGGGGCAGCGGCAACGGGTCAAGCTCGCCTCGGCGATCGCCCACGATCCCGAGCTCGTCCTTCTCGACGAGCCGACCGACGGGCTCGACCCGATGCAGCGCACGGAGATGCTCGCCCTCATCCGTCGCATCGGCACCGAGTTCGGCGTGCACATCGTCCTGTCGTCGCACCACCTCGAGGAGGCGGAGCGGATCTGCGACGCGGTCGTGATCGTCGAGGGCGGAGAGGTCGTGCGCGCCGGAGCGCTCGCCGACCTTCGTCGAGGCCCTGAGGGGCTCGTCGTCGAGGTGGACGAGCGGGCCGACGAGCTGGCCTCGATGCTCGTTGCCCGCGGTCTCGACGTGACCGTCGATGGCGGTGTGCTCCTCCTCAGTGCGGCCGACGAGGCGTACGACGCGGTCCGTGACGCCGTCGCCGACCTCGGTGTCGGACTGCGACGCCTCGAGCCGCGCGGACGGACGCTCGAGGACGTCTACCTCGGGGTGGGCTCGTGACAGCCGGCCAGGACGCACGCCTCTACGACCTGGGTTACCGAGTCTATGACGGCCCGCGCGAGCGGCCGGCGCGGGCGATCCTGACGCTCGCCGAGTTCACCGCGCGTCGCGTGCTCGGCCTCGGGCGGGGAGCGCGCCACAAGGTCCTGCCGGCAATCACCCTCGTGATCGCGTTTCTTCCCGCCTTGTTCTCAGTCGCATTCGCGGTGCTCGTGGACGACGTCGTCGCCCAGGACCTCATCGGCTACGGCGACTACATGTTCATCATCGGGAGCGCGCTGGCGCTCTTCGCAGCACTGGTCGCTCCGGAGGCGCTGTGCCCTGACAAGCGCACAGGGATGCTCGGCCTTTACCTCGCCGGGCCGCTGGATCGCAATCGGTATCTGATCGCAAAGGGAGCGGGTGTCGTCGCCGTCATGCTCCTGATCACCCTCGGCCCGCTCCTCTTCATGCTGCTCGCCTACGTGCTTGCGGGGCTTGGGCCCTCCGCCACCGAGGCGCCCAAGCTCCTACTGCGCATCTTGGCGGCCGGGATCATGACGGCGCTCCTCTACGCCTCGATGTCGATGGCGGTCTCGAGCTTCACCACTCGACGAGCCGCAGCCGCGGTCGGCGTCGTGCTCCTCCTCTTCGTCCCGGTGAGCGTCGTGCGTTCGGCGATCGACAGCGCCGGTGCGCCGAATGAGCTCGACCTACTCAGCTCTCCCTTCGTTGCGTTCGAGCTCGCCTACCGGATCTTCGGCGAGACCCCCGACAGCACCGATCCGGTGACCAAGCTCTCCACGTGGCTCGTCGCCGGCGGCGTCGGCGGGGCCATCGTGGCCGGCGCGCTGGTCTGCTGGTTCCGCTATCGCCGGCTCGAGGCGTTTCGGTGACGGACGAGCCGCGAGTCGTCGCGGAGAACGTCTCGAAGTGGTTCGGCGCGCTCGTCGCCGTGTCGGATGTCAGCTTCGACGTCGGACCTGGGGTGACGGCGCTGCTCGGCCCCAACGGCGCCGGCAAATCGACGATGTTCCGCATGCTCTGCGGGCTCGCCCGGCCGTCCAAAGGCACGGTCCGCGTACTCGGCCGGGATCCCCGCGCTGACACGGGCGTCAGCCGACGCATCGGCCTCGTACCGCAGCAGGAGAGCGTCTTCGAGCCGCTGACGGCCCGGGAGTTCGTCACCCTCTCCGCGAAGCTGCAGGGCCTCCGCGATCCCGGCGGCGCTGCGGCCAGGGCGCTCGAGACGGTCGACCTCGACCCGTCGGACTCCCGCCGACTGCCGGCGTACTCGAAGGGGATGCGGCAGCGCGTGAAGGTCGCCCAGGGGGTCGTCCACGATCCGGCCGTGCTCGTGCTCGACGAGCCGCTGACCGGGCTCGACCCGCGTCAGCGGATGGACATGGTCGCCTTGTTCCGGCGTCTGGGCGGCGAAGGGCGCTGCGTGATCGTGTCCAGCCACGTGCTCGAGGAGGTGGAGCGGTTGGGCTCGCAGGTCCTCGTCATGTCGCAGGGCCGGCTGGCGGCCGCGGGCGACTTCCACGAGCTGCGCGCGCTCATGGACGACCGGCCGATGCGAATTCGCGTCCGCACCGACCGGCCACGCGAGCTGGCCGGTGCCCTGATCCAAGCGGGGACGGCGGTCGGCGTGCGGCTCGACGGAGACGAGGCGCTCGAGCTCGACACGAGGGACGCCAGGGCTCTGGCCCACGCACTCGCCCCGGTCGCGCGCGACCGGAATGCGCGCCTCTACGAGGTGCATCCGCTCGACGCGGATCTCGAGGGCGTGTTCCGTTACGTGGTGCAGCGATGAGCGCAACGGAAGCGGTCTCGGCCCGTCCCGGCACGCTCGTCTCGCTGACGGCGTTCTACCGGCTGCTGCTGCGCACGCAGATCACGATTCCCCGCCTGCTCGGGATCGGCGGCCTCGGCGCGCTCTCCGTCTTGATCGGACTGTTCGCGCGCTTCGACGACAACTCTGCCCAGGCGGCGGCGGACGCCGTCGGTGGCTATGGGCTCGGGATTCTCGTGCCGCTGGCGACCCTCTGGCTCGGCACTTCGGCGATCGGCGACCTCGTGGAGGACAAGCTGCTCGTCTATCTGTCGCTGAAGCCCGTGCCACGCTGGCAGCTTCCTGCCGCCGCCGTGCTCGCGACCGTCAGCATCGTCATCCCGCTCACCGCGGTGCCGCTCACGGTCTCGACCATCGTGGCCGGAGCGAGCGATGTAGCCGTGGCGACATTTCTGGCTGCGGCGCTCGGCGCGCTCGCGTACTCCGGCCTGTTCGTCGCGGCGGGCATCTGGTTTCGGCGTGCGGTCTGGTGGGGGCTCGCGTTCGTTCTGATCTGGGAGAACGTCGTCGCCTACTCGGCTCAGGGCGCGGGGCGCTTCACGGTGATCGGCTGGGCATCGTCGGTGCTCGGCTTGGCGCCCGAGATCGACGTGCAGCTCGGAGCCGGCTCGGCCGCCGCTGCGTTCGTCGTCCTCCCCGCAATCGCGATCGCGGGCTGGCTGGCCGCGACGTGGCGCTACGGCCGCGCCGACATCGACTAGTGCCGGGGCACTAGGCCGCCAGTCGGCGCAGCTCGAGATTCAAGGCATCGCTCTTCAAGCCCGGCGGCCGGCAGTTCGGGTTCAGCGACAACTGCGCGAGCTGGATCGAGACCTGGTCCGAGTCCACGAGCTCCTCGGGGAGGCGGACGCGCAGCTCGTAGACGGTGAAGTCACGGTCGATCCGGACGGCTGCGGCCGGATCGAACGCTCCCAGATGGCCGATGTGCGTGAGCGCGAACCATCCGCGCCGCTCGAGCGGATCCGGGAGCCGGGTGGTCTCCGCCGGCTTCTCCTCGAGCGGCTGCTCACCGTTGACCCTCACTTCGTAGCGATACGAGAAGGGTGCGACGAAGCGAACGAAGATCGTCCGTGCCGGGAGCAGGGTGTAGGGGCCCAGGTGATCGATCGGGTGTGGTCCCCGCCTGTTCGTGAAGACGCCAAGTCGTCTGGTGATGGTCGGCTCGTTCGCCGCGCGTTGCAGGCGCGGTGTCCGGGCGGCGGGGAGGCCGGACGACAATTCGTCGGGCATTCGATCGGTGACGACCGGGATCTGCGGCGCCAGGTTCATCAGGGTGTCCTCCCGCTCGCCGTCCCCGGCCGCGCGCAGGTATTTCTTCCCGTTGCGTCGCTCGACGAAGAGTGCGAGGCGGTCCTGCGTTTCCCACGCCGTCTTCCGGTTGACGTAGAACGACCAGAAGCCGCTCTCGACCAACCTGACGATGTCGGCGTGCCTGAGTCCCCAGGGCTGGTCTCGGCCAAAGAACTGGTCGATGCCGCCGAGTGACGTGATCTCGCCGTTCTCCTTCGTCGCGTAGCTGATCTCCACACACATGGTTCGTCCCCCTTGCTCCTCCTGTTTCTTCTGTCGCTTCCAGGCTAGGTAGCAGGGTGGGTCGTGTCGTTCGCGCGGGTGACAGGAGAAGTGTCCAGCGGTTGACAGAGCCGTGGCGTCATAGTTCGCCGGCATGAAGGTCGGGATCGTCGTCCCGTACTCCTGGTCGTTCTGGGGCGCAGTCGTCGAGCACGCAGAGCTGCAGGCCGAGGCGCTCCAGCGCCTCGGCGTCGAGACGCGGACGATCATGGGCAACGACCCGCCCGGGCAGTTCACCCGGGCGCTGCATCCGCGCGTCGGGCGCGACGGCCCGCCGCCGCCCGACGTGATTCCCGTCGGCCGCTCGGCGATCGTCCCGGCCAACGCGTCGCTCCCGAACATCATCCTCGGGCCGCGGTCGGTCCTGCGCGTGAAGCGGGTGCTCGAGCGCGAGCGGTTCGATCTGCTCCACGTCCATGAACCGATGACGCCGGTGCTGGCGATCGGGGCGTTGGCGATGACGCGTTCCCCTGTCGTTGCGACCTTCCACGCCTCCGGCGGGCTGGCCTGGACGAAGCCCGGGATGCCCATCTGGGGGTTCTTGCTCGACCGGATCGATGCGCGGATCGCGGTGTCCGAGCAGGCTCGTGAAACGGCTCAGCGTTACTCGCCCGGGACGTATGAAGTGATTCCGAACGGCGTTCTCATACCCCCGCAGGCAGACCCGTCGGGCCGCGAGCACCGGATCCTCTTCGTCGGGCGCCAGGAGGCGCGGAAGGGGCTCCCGGTCATGCTCCGCGCCTGGCCGGAGATTCATCGCCGGACCGGCGCGCGGCTCCGCGTGATCGGTGCGGATCCGCTCGCGGTCAGGCTCCTGCTCGCGCGGGGGCGGATTCCGGAGGAGGGGATCGACGCGCTCGGTTTCCTGCCGCAGGAGCAGCTCACCGCGGAGCTGCTGGCGGCGAAGGCGATGGCGGCGCCGTCCCTGGGCGGCGAAAGCTTCGGGATGGTGCTGACCCGTGCGTTCGCGGCAGCTCTCCCGGTCGTGGCCTCCGACATCGACGGGTACCGTGCCGTCATGACGCCGGAGACGGGCTTCAGCGTGCCGCCGGGCGATCCGGCGGCCCTGACGGATGCGCTCGTCGAGCTGCTCTCGGACGAGGACAGGCGCTGCCGGCTCGGGCTCGCGGCGCGACGAATCGCGGAAGAGCGGTACTCCTGGGACAAGGTCGGACGTCGCCTGGTCGGCGTGTACGAGCAAGTCCTCGGGCGGGTGCCGGCGGCGGCATGAGCTGGGCTTTTACGCGTAGCTGGTTCGTTCGCGGGCTCTTCGCCGTCTCCATGGTGATCACGATCGTCGGCCTCCTCTGGTGGCGCGGGCCCGACTGGGATCGCGTCGGCGATGCGTTCGGCCGCGTCTCCTGGAGCTGGGTCGCGGTCGCGTTCGGCCTCAACCTGCTTTCCGTCGTGATTCGGGCGTCGGCGTGGCAGATCGTCATCCACCAGGCGCTACCCGAGGATCAGCAGCCGCCGTTCCGCCGAGTGTTCTCTGCGTTCTCGATCGGCCTGCTCGGCAACGCGGTTCTGCCCGGACGGATCGGCGAGCTGGCCCGGGTCGCCGTGCTGGCGCGCGACATGCCGCGGGGCGAAGGAGCGACGGGGCGGCTACTGGGGTCGGTCTTCGCCCACCGGCTGTTCGATCTCGTGCCTGCCCTGATCCTGACCGGCTTCGTTCTCGCCACGGCGAGGATCCCGCGGTGGGCGATCACGAGCCTCGAGATCGTGATCATCGGCGGGATCGTCGTCTTCCTCGTGACGATGCTCGTCGCCGGGCTCGAGCACCGCCCTCTGCCCGAGAGCGCCAGGGCCCTGAGGAGGCTTCTGGCGATGGCGCGACTGGGACTTGGCGTCCTGCGGGAGCCGCTGGCGGCCGTCGCCGCCGCGCTCCTCCAGAGTGCGGGCTGGGTCGTTCAGCTCTTCGCGGTGTGGGCGACGATGTACGCGTTCGGCATCGAGGAGCCTCTGTCCGCCGCCGCTCTCGTCCTCCTGTTGATGAACGTCGCGATGATCTTCCCCCTCTGGCCGGGGAACATCGGCCTGCTCCAGGCCGTCGTGGCGCTGCCGCTCCGTTCCTACGGGGTCCCGTACTCGACTGGGATTGCGTTCGGGCTGGGCCTCCAGGTGCTGGAGATGTCGGTCGGCGTCGGCCTCGGGCTGCTGTTCCTGGCCCGGGAGGGGCTCACGCTCGCCTCGCTCCGTGGCATGCCCAGCGATGCGCCCGAGCGCGACGAGGCGGAGCCCGAGGAGCCTCGTGCTCGCGCTCGCATGTCCGGCTAGCCTCAAGGGCGTCCTCTCCGGCTCGGATGCGGCGGCTGCGTTGGCCGACGGCTTGCGGCACGGAGGCGCCGACACGGAGGAGCTGCCGGTCGCCGACGGGGGCGAGGGAACGCTGGACGTGTTGCACGGCGCGCTCGGCGGCGAGTGGCGCGAGGCGCTCGTCTCCGATCCTCTGGGTCGCGAGGTGTCCGCGCGCTGGCTACTGCTGGACAACGGGGTGGCCGCGGTCGAGTCGGCCGAGGCGATCGGGCTCGGGCTGGTGGAGGAGCAGGATCGCGACGTGCTGCGCGCCTCGAGCCGGGGCCTGGGGGAGCTGATCCACGCGGCGATGGACGCGGATCCGGCGGAGCTGATCGTGTTCCTCGGCGGAACGGCGACGGTCGACGGCGGCAGCGGGCTGCTCGAGGTCCTCGGCGGCTTCAGGGTGCCGGCGCGCGCGGCGTGCGACGTTCGGTCGCCGCTGGTCGACGCCGTGCGCGTCTTTGCGCGCCAGAAGGGCGCGACGCCGGAGCAGCTCGGCGAGCTCGAGCGGCGACTGCTGGGCAAGGAGTCGCTCAGGCCCTTTGCCGAGCTTCCCGGGGCGGGGGCGGCGGGCGGGCTCGGCGCCGCGCTTGCGGCCCTCGGGGCGGAGCTCGTCCCGGGGGCGCCGCTCGTGCTCGACCTTGTCGGCTTTCGCGAGCGAGCACGGGGCGCGGATCTCGTCGTCACGGGTGAGGGGACCGTCGACAGCTCGACCTGGATGGGGAAGGCGCCGTCGGCGGTGTCCGATGCGTGCGGTGAGGCGGGTGTCCGGTGCGCGATCTTCGGCGGTCGGATCACGGAGCGCCGGGACGGTGTCGAGCTCTACGAGCTGAGCGGCGATCCGGCGAGGGCGCGCGAGGACCTCACGAGCGCTCGGCCGGAGGCTGGCCGGCACCACCTAGCCTGGGGATTCCTTCTTACGGCTTTGACACACATCGCTCTTGACACTTCGCGGTGTCCGACACCGGGACCTACCGTGCACGTTCTCGGCGGAGCTGAATCGGGCCGGCGGCCTCAGGTCGAGCGGCCGATGAGCGGCGCCGGCGCCTAGTTCTGCGATTTGTCGTACTGCTTCGCGAAGCTCTGGAGCAGCTTCCAGGCGATGCCCGGCGTCTCCTCGACCAGCGGGCGGAAGTCCCAGAACGTCATCCCGTACGTCTTCAGGTCGCTCTCCGCCGTAACCGTTGCGGTGCGAGGCGTCTGCGCGATGAGCGCGATCTCGCCGAAGTAGTCGCCCGGCCCGAGGCGGCGCACTTCGTCGCCGTGCACGGTGACGCTCGCATCGCCGTCCTCGATGACGAAGAACCCGACGCCGCTCTCGCCTTCGACCGCAATCTGCTGTCCGGACGAGAAGGTCCGCTGCTTCATCGAGCCCGCGATCTCCTCGAGCTCCTTGTCCTCGAGATCCGAGAAGAGCGGAACCTGCTTGAGCAAGTCGACTGCCGGGCCGGCCATCGTGCGATTCTATTCAGGTTCGCGCGGTTCGAGCTCTTCGATCTTCCCCTGCGCCGACTCGAGCTGCTCCACGCAGATCCGGTGGAGCTTCTCTCCGCGTTCCCACAGCCGGATCGACTTGTCGAGGTCGGCCTGACCTGACTCGAGCTGCTGGACGATCTGCTCCAGCTCCTGCTGCGCCTCCTCGAACCTCATCGAACCTCCTCGATTGTCGCACCAAACCCGCCCTGACCGAGCTCGACGTCGACCCGCGAGCCCGACTGCACTTCGTTGGAGGCGCGGACGATGCGGTCACCCGCCCGCACGATCGCGTAGCCGCGCTCGAGCGTGGCTCGCGGAGAGAGCGTTCGCAGCCGGCCGTAGGTGCCGTCGAGCCGCGCCCGCTTGCGTTCGACGAGGAGCAGCGGCGCGCGCCGGAGGCGGTTGCGTATTTGAGACAGGCGCTCGCGGAGCTCGTCCGAGTCCGGGACGACGAGCCGCGCCGCCACGCTCGGCGTGGAGGCCCGCACATCGGCGGCCAGGTCGGTCAGCGGCGTGTCCTGCTCGTGGCCGACCGCAGAGACGATCGGCACCCGGCACGACGCGACCGCCCGGACGAGCCGCTCCTCGCTGAAGGGGAGGAGATCCTCGAAGCTGCCGCCTCCACGCGCCAGCACGATCACGTCGACGTCCTCGATCGCGCAGAGGTCTTCGATTGCGGTCACGAGCGCCGGCGCCGCCCGCGGGCCCTGCACGTAGGTCTGAGCGACCACGACGCGCGCGGGCGGGAACCGGGTCGTGATCGCCGTCAGGACGTCGCGCTTCGCGGCTGCGTCGTTGCCGGTGACGAGCCCGACTCGGCGTGGGAACCGAGGCAGCGGACGCTTTCGCGCGGGCGCAAAGAGACCTTCCGCCGCCAGCTTCTGCTTCAGGCGCTCGAGTGCGGCCAGATGGTCGCCGAGACCGAAGCGCTCGATCGAGAGCGCTCGGAAGCGGAAGTCGCCGCGCGCCTCGAAGAGCTCCGGCCGCCCGTAGACGTGGGCCTGCTCGCCGTTCGCGAGGTCGAGCCGCAGTGCGTCGAACTGTCCACGCGGCATCGACACCGGCAGGCAGGCGCCGTCGCCCGGATCCTTCAACGTGAAGAACACCGTCTGCCAGCGGGCCTGACGCCGCAACTCGGTGACCTCGCCTTCGACCCAGACCGTCGGCAGTCGCGCCAGCCAGCTTGCGACGCCGCGATTGAACGCCGAGACGGTGTAAACCTCGCGATCGCCGTACTGCTGCGCCTCGACCTTCACGAGGCCAGGATACGGGCGAAACCGTCGCCGCTTAGAGGAGAATCTCGGCTGCGACCGTCGCGTCGCAGCCTTGCTTGACGAGCTCGACGGCGCGGTGGAGGTCGACCTCGCTATGCGCCACGCGCTCGGCGAGGTGGACGGGGTATCCCGCTTCGATCAGGACGTGCAAGCGCCAGCCGGCCACTCGCTCGCGTTCGTTCTGGGGCTGTTCGGCGATCTCGGTCATGGGCGGAGGCGGTTGGTCCGCTTGATTCGTTTTCACAAAGACGAACCCTGCCTCCAGAAGTTGGAGCTAACTCTCGGCTAGCTGCGTGATAGCGCGTCGTCAGCGCGGCGGGCCAGCTCCTGCAGGCGAAGCTCGAGAACGGCCCGCTCCGCCTCGGCGTCGGCCGCCACGCTCGCGATCCGCTCGCGCAGCTCCAGCTCGAGCTGCGCGAGGCGCCGCTGGAGCTCGGCGACGAACTCGTCTCGCTGCTGCTCGAGCCCGGTCGTCGCCTGGCGCAGACGCTTCTCGACCCGGCTCGTCCCCGATTCGGCGACCTTCGCCAGCTGCTCGGCCAACACCGATTCGGCCTCCCGCGCGAACATGTGCACAGCGCGATCGAGCTCTCTGGCGAGCCGGCGCGCGGCGTCCTCGCGCGCGGTCTTGACCGCGGATTCGAACTGGAGCGCGGCGGCCTCCGCGTACCGCCCGGTCGCCTGGTCGACGGCGCGTTGGAGGCTCTCGAGCTGACGCCGCTCGACGTCGGTGAGGCGGGCCTGAATGCGCTTGCCGATGTCGACTTCTTCGCGCTCGATGCGCTCGACGACTCTGCGGTCCCGGGCCTTGATCCGGTCGTTCATCTCGTGGACGGCGCGGCGCCCTTCGGCGGCGTGAGCCTCGAGCTCGGCGCCGACCGTCGCCACAGCGGCCTCGGCCGTGCGCTCGAGCTCTTCCTTGAGCTTGGCGAAGGCCTGTGCCTGGAGGTCCGCGGCCTCGTCGATCTTCACCCGGTTGCCATCGATCCGCGCTTCGGCCTCCGCGATCACGGTTCGATGGCTCTCCTTGAGCTTCTCGAGCTCCGCCGTCAGCGAGTGTTTCGTCCGCTCGAGGTCGGCGGCCCAACTCGCAAGCCGTTGGGCGACGCCCTGTTGGATCTCCGTCAGTGCCGCGGTGAGCTCTGCGGCTGCGCTGCGCTCCTGCTCCGCGACGGCTCGACGCCGCTCGTCGGCGATCCGCCGCTCCTCTTCCTGCAGCCGTGAGAGCGAATCGGCCCGCTCGCGCGCGAGCAGGCGCTGGATCTCGGCCGCACGCGACTCCGACTCCTCGCGGATCACGCGCTCGAGCTCGGCGCGGGCGCGGTCGAGCTCGGCCTCGACGTCTGCGAGTCGTTCCTTCTGTCGACTACGGCGTGCGAAGAGTCCCATCGCTCAGAATCGTAGGACGAGGAGCGCCGCCGCGAGCGAGACCATGGCCACGGCGAGCAGACGCAGAGCCCGCTCGGGCGCTGCGATCAGCGTGTCCGCGCTGATCTCCTCTTGTACACCGTTGGCCAGCGTCAGGCTTCCCGTGACGTCGATGACGCTGCGGCGAACGCGCCGCACCGGTCGTTGAGAGCGTCCGCTGGAGAAGGCTGGTCAGCAGGGCGAACAGAGCTGCAAGCAGTGCCTCGACCGTGATCTTCTCGGCCGTGGCGAGGTACGCCGTCAATAGCGGAAACGCGCCCCAGGCAAGCGCGAACCACAGGTCGGTGTGGAAGCGGCCGCCGAACAGCTCGAGGTTGTAGGCGACGACGAGGAAGGCGCCGACGGCGACGAACGGTAAGAGCCACAGCGTCCACGCGAGCGCCGCGCCGATGCCGATCGCGGCCGCCGCGCCGATGGACACTGCGGCGAGACCGATCAGCACGCGGTCGGGGATTCGGGTCCGAAGCGGTCGGCCGATCAGCTCATCCAGCGCGTGGGCACCGATCCCAAGGGCGAGGAAGAACGCGACGAGCGTGGCAAGCAGACGCCGTCCGTCAGGATCCGGCGCGAGCGCCGCTCCGATCACGACGTACGACAGATGCCACGCCGTGTACGGGAGGTGGAGCAGCGTCACGTAGTCACGCCAGCCTCCCGGCTCGAGGGCGTAGAACGCCGGTCGACTCACGCGCTCCGGCCCCACACGACCAGCCCTCCGCCGAGTGACAGGCGTCGCGACTGGACATTCTCGATTCCGGCGGCGCGCCAGAGGCCCGGCACGTCGTAGCGGCGGTGGAAGTCGCGGATGCTGTCGCCGAGGAACGATCCGACACGGCGCCAGCCGGGGGAGACGGCGGCTCCGAGCACGGGGAGACCAGCCCGCACGTACAGCTCCCAGGCGGGCCGGGCCGGCCCGCGGGGAAGCCCGAACTCGAGCATCGCGATCGTTCCGCCGGGACGCACGACGCGGGCGAGCTCGCGCATGGTCGCTGCGGGATCGTCGACGTAGCGGAGCAGGTAGGTGAACGTCAAGCCGTCGAAGGACGCGTCGCCGAACGGGAGCTGCTCGGCGGTTCCCGCGACGAGCTCGATGCGGTCGTCGAGGCCGGCGGCCTCGACGCGGCCGCGGCCGGCCTCGAGCATCTCCTGGCTCTGGTCGAGGCCGACGACGCGGCAGCCGGTGCGGCTGGCGAGCTCGATCGCGACCGCGGCCGTGCCGGTGGCGACGTCGAGAACGGTGTCCTGCGGACCGACGTCCACCCGCGAGACGAGGAAGCGGCGCCAGCGCGGGTCCTGGCCGAAGGAGAGGAGCCGGGCGTAGCGATCGTAGGTCGGGGCAAGCGGCGCGAACAGCTCGATCGCGTCCATCGGATGCGAGTCTATGGTTGCCCCGTGGCCCTGAAGGACGACCTCGAGCGGATCGCCGAGGCGGCCGCGTCGTTCGCCGCGGACGGAGAGCACGTGTCGGCGGTGTTCGCGGCCGAGCCGCCGACGGGGGGTCGCGTGTACCTGTGCGCGTACGGCGAGGGGGATGAGCTCAGCTGGCTCGCGCTCGACGATCGCGGGCAGCCGGTCACCGAACGGGCGCGAGTCCGCGCTGCGGCGTCCTTGGTGGCGCTCACGGAGGTCGCCGAGGAAAGTGCCGGCGGCGGGGAGCTCGACGAGCTGCTCTCGCGGCTCGCGGCGCTGCGCCTGACGGAGAACCCGCCCGGGATCGACGAGGCCGAGGAAGCCGTCCTCGCCCTGCAGCGGGCGCTCGGCGCCCCTCCGCGACTGGCCACGCCCGAGTTCCTGGACGAGGTCGGCGCGGCGACGAGGCGACTCGAGGAGTCGCTCGGCGAGGCGAGCGAATCGCCCTTCGTCCTGGCAATGAAGAACGCGTCGAACGCGGTTGAGGCGCTGACGGCCGACGTGGAGGCGAACTACAAGCGGGACCTGACGTAGCACCGCTACCGTGTGGGCATGGAAGGCAGCGGTGGTTTCGGCTTCCCGATCGGGGGCGACCCCGAGGACCTAATGCGCGGGCTACGCGAGTTCGCCGAGCGCCAGGCCGAGTCGGTCGCCGAAGCTCAGCGCGAGCAGTTCGCGACGCTGACCCTGAACACAGCCGTCCAGCTGACGGCCGCCGCCCTGTCGCAGATCCAGGTCGAGGGCGGCCCGGACGAGCAGGCGATCGCCCTTCGCGACGCGATGCGCGTCCTCTTCCCCGAGGCGGTGGGGCTCGTCTCCGCGGCCCGCCAGGGGTTCATGCGCGAGACCTAGGCTCTAAGAGCCTCGTAGAATCCGCCGCACGTGGCCCTGCTGGATCGCGCCATCGTCAGCGCTCTGCCGGCCGTCCCCAAGCCGATCGTGCGCCGGATCTCGCAGCGCTACATCGCCGGCGAAGAGATCGAGGACGCCTGCCGGGTCGTCAAGGAGCTGAACGCCGCCGGCAAGCTGGCGACGATCGACGTCCTCGGCGAGGAGATCACGACGCCCGAGGAGGCGCGGCACATCGCCTACGCCTACGAGGACGTCTTCCGCGCGATCGACGAGCAGGGACTGGACTCCAACGTCAGCGTCAAGCTCACGGGCCTCGGGTTGAAGCTGGGACGCGACGTCGCGCGACGCAACCTCGAGCGGACCGTGCGCGGGGCGGCGGAGCGGGGGAACTTCGTCCGCATCGACATGGAGGACTCGAGCTGCACGGACGACACGCTGGCGCTCTATCGCGAGCTGCGTGACCAGGGGCTCGAGAACGTCGGGATCGTGCTCCAGGCCTACCTGCGGCGCACGCTCGACGACATCGCCGCGCTCGCCGACCTGACGCCGAACGTCCGTCTGTGCAAAGGCATCTACGTCGAGCCGCTGAAGCTCGCCTACCACGATTTCGATCAGGTGCGGGCCAACTTCGTCCGCGCGCTCGACGCGCTCCTTGGCGGCGGCTCCTACGTCGGGATCGCGACGCACGACGAGTGGCTGCTCCAGGAGGGAACGAGGCTCGTCGAGCAGCACGGCCGGACCCCGGAGGACTACGAGTTCCAGATGCTGCTCGGCGTCCGCGAGCGGCGGACCGACGAGCTCGTCGCGGACGGTCACCGGCTCCGCATCTACGTTCCCTACGGGGAGGAGTGGTACGCGTACTCGCTGCGCCGGCTCCAGGAGAACCCGAAGATTGCCGGCTACATCGCCTCGGACACGCTCGGTCGGCTCATCCCTGGCCGTAACGGCAGGACCTAGAAACGCTGCGAAGCCGGTAGCGGAGGCCCGTCGGGGCCATACTGTGCGCCGCCTGTGGAAAACCTCGACCCCAATCAGCGGTTCCGGGACCGCCGGCAGACGGCACGGAGGCGCAAGAGGATCCGGCGGACCGCCGGCGGAACAGCGCTCCTACTTGCAGGAGCTGCGCTGGCGGTGGGGGCTGCGCGAGGGCTGGATTCCAGCGGCCCGGAAGCCGCAAAGCCCGCCGCTGAGGCGAAACCGGCGCAGCCGCGCCGAGTGGGCCCGCCCGTTCCGGACGAGATGCGCGGCGTGCACGTCACGATGGCGCTCGCATCGATTCCGGGGAAGCTCGAGCAGTACGCCGCGACGCCGGGCCTGAACACGGTCCAACTCGACATCAAGGACGAGAACGGCGAGGTCGGCTTCCACCGCCTCGCTCCTGCACTGGCTCGCCGCGTCGGGTCGGCGAAGCGCTACTACGACCCGAAGCGGGCGACGGCGCTCCTGCATCGCCGGGGCATCTTCGTCGTCGGTCGCGTGGTCGTCTTCGAAGACCCCGTCCTGTCGGAGAACCGGCCTGATCTGGCGATCCTGACCTCCGGCGGCGCCGTCTGGCATAACGACGCCGGCCTCGGCTGGACCAACCCGTACGACAAGCGCGTCTGGGACTACAACCTCGAGATCGCCAAGGCGGCCGTTCGGGCCGGATTCGACGAGATCCAGTTCGACTACGTGCGCTTTCCGAGCGACGGGCCGATCGAGTCCGCGGTCTTCCGCGGCAAGCGGCGAGAGGCGATGTCCGCCACGATCGCACGTTACGTGCACTACGCGGCCAACCGGCTCCGGCCGCTGGGCGCACGGGTCTCCGTCGACGTCTTCGGGTTGTCGGCGACGCGGAACCTGGGCATCGGCCAGTCCCCGAGGCGCCTGGCGCGCATCGTCGACGCGATCTACCCGATGGTCTACCCATCGCACTACGGCTCCGGCGAATTGGGTCTCTCCGACCCCAGTGCAGTCCCGGGGCGCACCGTCGGCCGCTCGTTGCGAGACTTCCGCCGGCAGATGCGCGGCGGCCGGGCAAAGCTGATCCCCTGGCTCGAGGACTTCACCCTCGGCGGCACGACTACAGTTGCGAAGGTGCAGCAGCAGATCCGCGCGGCGCGACGCTGGAAGGCGGCGGGCTTCCTGCTCTGGAACCCGCTGGGGGTCTACACGGACGGAGGCATGACACTCGAATGAGCGGCGAACAACACCTCTCGGAGCTGCGCGAACGGCTCGGCGTCATTCACGACCTCAGGCGCGCTGCCTTTCTCTTGAGCTGGGACCAGCTCACGATGATGCCGCCGAACGGAACCGAGTCGCGCGGCGACCAGCTGGCGACGATCGACCGCTTCGCCCACGAGCTCTTCGTCTCGGACGAGGTCGGCGAGCTGCTGTCCGGCCTGGACGACTACGCGGAGCAGCTCGATCCGGACTCGATCGACGCAGCGCTGATCCGGGTCACGCGCCGGGATTGGGAGAAGGCGAAGAAGGTGCCGGCCGACCTCCGCGCCGAGATCACCCGAGCCGAGGTACTCGGCGTTCCGGGGTGGGCCGAGGCGCGCAAGAACGCCGATTTCGCTGCCTTTCTGCCCTATCTGCGGCGGAACCTGGACTTGAAGCTCCAGTACGTCGAGTGCTTCGCCGACTCCGGACGCTCGCCCTACGACATCCTCCTCGACGACTACCAGGAGGATGGGCGCAGCGAGGACATCACAGCGATCTTCGCTCGGCTGAAGGAAGAGCTGATTCCGCTGATCCGCGAGTTGGCCGCGAACGACCAGGTCGACACGAGCTTCGCGCACGGACACTTCCCGGTCGAGAAGCAGGAGCTCTTCGCCCGGGAGATCCTCGAGCGCCTCGGGTACACGTCCGAGGCCTGGCGGCTCGATCCGACGGTGCACCCGTTCGCGACCTCGATCGCGCTCGATGACATTCGGCTCACGACGCGCTATTCCGAGGCCGACCTCGAGTCGATCTTCCACACGACTCACGAGTTCGGTCACGGGATCTACGAGTACGGCATCGACCGCGCGCTCGACCGGACGCCGCTCGCCGAGCTCAACTCGATGGTCCTGCACGAGTCCCAGAGCCGGCTCTGGGAAAACCTCGTGTGCAGGAGCCGGCCCTTCTGGCGCTACTTCTTCCCGAAGCTCCAGGAGATCTTCCCGAACGAGCTCGCCGGCGTCACCGACGAGGCCTGGTGGCGCGTCGTGAACCGGGTCGAACCGGCGTGCATCCGCGTCGAGGCCGACGAGGTCACGTACGGCATGCACATCATCCTCAGATACGAGCTCGAGCAGGAGATCATCGCCGGCCGGCTCGAGCTCGAGGACCTGCCCGAGGCGTGGAACGCCAAGATGAAGGAATACCTCGATGTCGACGTGCCCGACGACGGGCAGGGCGTGCTCCAGGACGTCCACTGGTCGGGCGGCTCGTTCGGCTATTTCCCGACCTACCTGCTCGGGACGATCGCCTCGGTGCAGATCTGGGAAACCGCCCGGGCGGAGCTCACGGATCTCGATAGTCAGATGGGGGCGGGGGAGTTCGGGCCGCTGCGTGAGTGGCTCGGCGACAAGCTCTATCGCTGGGGTCGCCGCTATCCGCCGGACGAGATGCTGAGTCGAATCGTCGGCGGCCCGCTGGACGCCGAGCCGTACCTCCGGTACCTGAGGGCCAAGGTCGCGGACATCTACGGCGTGAAAGTCTGAGTCTGCTCGAGGCGCACGTCGAGCGCTTCAACCACGGGGTTCGGACCGACGACTTTGGTCCGATGGTCGCCGCCTTCTCGGCGGACGCGGAGCTGGTGTTCGAGGGAATCCCGGTCGGTCCGTTTGTCGGCCGAGACGCGATCGGCGCGGCGTATGCCGGCTCAGCCGCCGGACGACGAGATCGTGCTGCTCGACGCCGACGGCACCTATGCCTGGGCGAACGAGCCGAAGGTCCCGGCGGGTCAAATGTTCTTGACCGAGCGTGATGGTCAGATCGCCCGTCTGGTCATCAGATACGACCGTTAAGTCCGAGCAGCCGCCGCGGGACGGGCTTTGCCCGTCACGCCGGGTCGGTCGCCTAGAGAAGGAAGCGCCGGAATGCTTCTAGGCCGCGCGGCGCGAAGCGCCGCACGGGCTCGATACCGTCGCTGAAAGTCGTGAGACTTTCAAGCGAAAGCGAGCTAAGCGAGCAAGGAGTAGCCGCCGTCGACGATCAGCGTCTGGCCGCGGATCATCTCGGCGCCCGGTGAGCAGAGGAAGACGACGGCGTCGGCGACGTCGTTCGGCTCGACCATCCGGCCTGCCGGGGTTCGGGTACGCGCCATCTCGAGCATCTGTTCCCGGTTCGGGAAGTGGTCGAGCGCCTGCGTCTCGACAACTCCCGCCGAGACTGCGTTCACGCGGATCTCGCGCGGCGCGAGCTCGACGGCGAGGTAGCGGACGAGTGCCTCGAGCGCTGCCTTCGAGGTGCCGACCAGAACGTAGTTCTCGAGCACGCGAATCGAGCCGAGGCTCGAGATCGCGACGATGGACGACCCTGCCGGCATCGTCGGGGCCGCGGTTCGCGACAGGGACAGCAACGCCTTGGCGTTCGCGTTCAGCGTCCAGTCCCAGTGCTTGTCCTCGGTCTCCAGCGCGGCGCGAATGACGCCCGTGGCCGCGCCGTGCACGACGACGTTCCACGGTCCGGCCTCGGCCACCTCTCCGAGCACGCGTTCGGAGGACACGTTGCCGCGGAGGAGCACCGTCTCGGCGCCGGCGGCGCGGACCTCGTCGGCGGCCTCCTCGGCCGCCCGGTCGTTTCGCAGGTAGCCGATCGCCACCCGACCCGCGCCGAGCTCGGCGAAGCGAAGCGCGATCGCCTTGCCGATGCCGCGTGAACCTCCCGTCACGAGGACGGAAGCGCCGTCGAACCGAGTCATCCCTTCGGCGGAAGCGGGCGGCTCGCCGGCGCGGAGCTCGGGATCTTGTCCCAGCCGAGACCCTTGCCGTGTGGCTCGGCCGGCTCGTCCTCCGCCTTCGAGGACGCGTACCCGAGGCGGTCGAGGAGATCCATCTTCTCCTCGCCGTACCGCCGAACCTCGTGATCCTCGGGAAGGCCTTCGATTAGTTCTCGGACCCGCGCCCGCAGTTGGTACGCGAAGTGCGGTGTCGCAGGCCCGACAAGGGCGTCGATGTCGTCCCTGGTCGGCTCGCGCTCCATCGCGCAAAACCTACCGCTTGCACAGCGGATAGATAGATAGGGTCGCGAAGTGAGGCGGGTCAGCGCGGCCGAATTGATGCTGCTCGCGACCGTCACGATCTGGGCGTTCAACTTCACGGTCACCCGGTACGTGCTCACGCACGGGTTCGAGCCGCTCGCGTATGCCGCGACCCGCTTCACCGCCGCCGCCCTGGTCGTCTCCGGGATCACATACGGGATGGAGCGCTCGCTGTCGTTCAGGCGGCGAGACGGGCTCTTGCTCGCCGGCGCGGCGTTCGTCGGGATCTACCTCAACTCGCTCGGGTTCGTCTACGGAATCGAGCTCACCAACGCCTCGACTGTGGCGCTCATCTTCGGCAGCCTCCCGATCGTGACGGCGATCTTCGCCTACCTCGTCGGCGTCGAGCGGTTGCCCCGCCGCTTTTGGATCGCCGCCGGGATCTCGTTCGTCGGTGTCGCGCTCGTCGCTCTCGGTTCCGGGAGCACCGTGTCGGGCAGCTATCTCGGCATCTTCCTGGCGCTCCTCGCTGCGGCGACGTGGGGCGTCTACTCGGTCGCGATCGTCCCGCTCCTGCGTCGGTACTCGGTGTGGCGGATCAGCGCGGGAGCGCTGATCGTCGGGTCGATCCCGCTCGTGATCACGGCGATTCCGCAGCTCATCGATCAGCACTGGGATCTCGGGGCGCTGGTCTGGGCCGGCTTTGCGTTCGCGGTTCTCGGGCCACTTGCGTTGACGAACTACCTCTGGTTCACGGCGATCGACCGGGTCGGCCCGTCGCGGGCGACGCTGGTGACGAACCTCCAGCCGTTCCTCGCCGCGCTCTTCGCCGTCGTGCTCCTCTCCGAGGAGCTCACCTGGCTGCAGGTCGCCGGCGGGCTGGCCATCGGGCTCGCGCTCCTGCTCGCACGCCGTAGACCTGCGCTCGAATCGGCCTAAGATTAGACCGATGAGCGCGACCGACTTCATGCCGCTGACCGGCTGGGACCACGTCGAGGTCTGGGTCGGGAACGCGAAGCAGGCCGCGTACTTCTACGAGCAGGCGTTCGGCTTCACGCGAACCGCATACGCCGGCCCCGAGACCGGTGTGCGCGACCGGGCCTCCTACGTCGTCGAGCAGGGCGACATCCGCTTCGTGCTCACCAGCGGCCTCCGCGGTGGGAGCGAGGTGACCGAGTTCGCCTGTCGGCACGGCGACAGCGTCAAGGTGATCGCGCTCCAGGTGCCCAGTGCCGACGAGGCGTACCGGCAGGCGGTCCAGCGTGGCGCCCGCGGAATCGCCGAGCCTCGGTGGATCGAGGACGAGTACGGCCGCGTCGAGCTTTCGACGATCGGCACCTACGGCGAGGTCATCCACACCTTCGTCAACCGGGAGGACTACGCGGGCCCGTACCTCCCGGGCTATCGGTCGACGCTCGAGAACGGCAAGCCCGAAGCCGGCGTCGGCCTGAAGACGCTCGACCACGTCGTCGGCAACGTCGAGCTCGGCCGGATGAACCACTGGGTCGGGTTCTACGAGCGCGTCTTCGGGATGACGAACATCGTCCACTTCGGCGACGACCAGATCCAGACCGAGTACTCGGCGCTGATGTCGAAGGTGATGGCGGACGGGAGCGGGAAGATCAAGTTCCCGATCAACGAGCCGGCCGAGGGCAAGCGGAAGAGCCAGATCGAGGAGTACCTCGAGTTCAACGGCGGCCCGGGCGTGCAGCACATCGCGATGCAGAGCGAGGACATCGTTCGGACGGTCGAGGCGATGCAGGAGCGGGGCATGCTGTTCCTCGACACGCCGGAGGCCTACTACGAGGAGGTCGAGGGCCGGGTCGGCGAGATCAACGAGGACTACGAGGACTTGAAGCGGCTCCGGATCCTCGCTGACCGAGACGACGACGGCTATTTGCTTCAGATCTTCACGAAGACGGCCCAGGACCGGCCGACGGTCTTCTTCGAGGTCATCGAGCGCCACGGCGCAACGACGTTCGGCGAGGGCAACTTCAAGGCGTTGTTCGAGTCGATCGAGCGCGAGCAAGCGCTCCGCGGGAACCTCTAGCTCAGTAGCCGCCGCAAGACGAGGGCTACGGTGTGCTCGTGCCGGTCGTGCTGGTGACTGGGATGTCCGGGACGGGGAAGTCGACGGCTCTGGTCGAGCTCGCCCGCAGGGGGTACCGGGTCGTGGACACGGACTACGGCGACTGGAGCGAAGAGGTGCCGGCATCCGACGAGCGCGAGTGGGAACAGTTGTGGCGCGAGGAGCGGATTGACGAGCTCCTCGACGAGCAGCACGACGGCGTCCTGTTCGTCTCGGGATGCGTCTCCAATCAGGGGAAGTTCTATCCGCGGTTCGACGCGGTCGTGCTGCTCAGCGCGCCGGCGGACGTGATCCTCGAACGCGTGGACGTGCGCAAGACGAACGACTTCGGAAAGACCGACACGGAGCGCGATCGGATCATGAACGACCTGGCCACCTTCGAGCCGCTGCTGCGCGCCGGGGCCACGGCCGAGATCGACACACGCGCGCCGCTCGAGGAAGTGGTGAACCTGCTCGAGCGAATCGCCGCCACTGTCGCGGTCCAGTAGCCCCGCGAAAGTGTTCTGAGCCATCCCCGGTTCCGTAGATTGGCGGGTCGATGCAACGAATGACACCGCCCGCGGGCAATGCCTGACGCTGTGGTCGTCGGCTCGGGCCCGAACGGGCTTGCCGCGGCAATCACGCTGGCGCGGGCAGGTCGTTCGGTGCTGGTCATCGAGGCAGCGGACACCGTCGGCGGAGGTGTCCGAACCGCCGAGCTCACGCTGCCGGGGTTCCTCCACGACGTCTGCTCGACGATCCAAACGCTGGTCGAGGCGTCGCCGTGCTTCGCCGAGTTGCCGCTCGCCGAGCACGGGCTCGAGCTCGTTTGGCCACCAACTCCGCTCGCGCATCCCCTGGACGACGGGACGGCCGTGACGCTCGAGCGGTCGGTCGACAAGACCGCGGCCGGGCTCGGGCCGGATGCGAATGCCTACCGGAAGCTGATGGGCGCGCTCGTCGACCGCAGCGACCGCCTGGCGCCCTTTCTGCTCGGTCACTCACCGTTCCCGCGGCGTCCGCTCGTCGCGGCGCGTTTCGGGCTGCTCGGTCTCCGCTCCGCCGTCGGCGTGGCGAAACGCTTCCGCGGCGAACGAGCTCGGGCGCTCTTCGCGGGGCTTGCCGGCCACTCGATCCAGGATCTTCACCGCATGCCGACCGCGTCGTTCGGGCTCGCGCTCGGCCTCTTCGCGCACACACACGGATGGCCGCTGGCGCGGGGTGGCTCGCAGCGGCTCGCCGATGCGCTCGCCGACTACCTGCGGTCGCTCGGCGGTGAGATCGAGACGGGCCGACACGTCGATTCCCTCGATGAGCTGCCCCAGTCACAGACGACCCTGCTCGACGTCACCCCCCGCCAGGTCCTGCGCATCGCGGGCCACCGTTTGCCAGCACGCTACGCGAGAGCGCTGCGACGGTACCGCTACGGCCCCGGTGTCTTCAAGGTCGACTGGGCGCTCGACGGGCCCGTTCCGTGGACCGCGCCGAACGTCGCACGGGCGGCGACGGTGCACCTCGGTGGAACGTTGGAGGAGATCGCAGAATCCGAGTCGGCGGTGTGGGACGGCGAGGCGCCCGAGCGTCCGTTCGTCATCGCCGTCCAGCCGAGTTTCTTCGACGACTCCAGGGCTCCGGCCGGCAAGCACACGCTCTGGGCCTACTGCCACGTACCGAACGGCTCGCCGGTCGACATGACCGAGCGGATCGAGGCGCAGGTCGAGCGCTTCGCGCCGGGCTTTCGGGACCGGATTCTCGAGCGAAGCGTGATGAGCCCGGCGGAGGTCGAGCGTTACAACGAGAACTACGTCGGCGGGGATATCGCCGGCGGCGTGCAGGACCTCCGCCAGCTCTACACGCGGCCCGTGATCCGGCTGAACCCGTACTCGACACCGGTCGACGGGCTCTACATCTGCTCCTCCTCGACGCCGCCCGGCGGCGGCGTCCACGGCCTCTGCGGCTACTACGCGGCGCGGTCGGCGCTTCGCGGGCTCACATGACCCCGCAGCGACGCACCGCGCTCGTCTCCGTGCTCGCGGCGGTCGTTTTGATCGCGCTCAAGCTCGGCGCCGGACTGTCGAGCGGCAGTCTCGGGCTCGTTTCCGAGGCGATTCACTCGGGAACCGATCTCGTCGCCGCGCTGCTCACCTTCTTCGCTCTCGGCGTCGCCGGCCGCCCGGCGGATCCGAGTCATCCCTACGGGCACGGGAAGGCAGAGCACCTGGCTGCCCTCGCCGAGGGCGCGATCCTCGTCCTCGCCAGCCTCTTCATCTCCTACCGGGCGATCTCGCACCTTGTCGGCGCCTCGGAATCGGACGTTCGGGCGACCTGGTACGCGTTCGCCGTGATCGCGATCGTGATCGTCATCGACGCCAGCAGGACGCTTGTCTCGCTGCGCGGCTCGCAGCGGTACGACAGCCCGGCGCTCCAGGCGAACGCGCTCCACTTTGGGAGTGACCTGGCCGGCTCGATCGCCGTCCTGCTCGGACTGTCGTTCGTGGCCGCCGGCTTCCCGGGCGCAGACTCGGTCGCCGCGCTGTTCGTCGCCGTGCTCGTGCTGCTCGCCGCCACGCGGTTGATGCGCGGCAACGTCGATGTGCTCATGGACCGGTCGCCGCCGGACGCGGACGCGGCAGCCCGCGCCGCGATCGAACGGGTCGAGCCGCCGGTCGAGCTGCGGCGGCTTCGCCTTCGGCGCTCGGCGGGCGGCCACTTCGCCGACGTCGTCATCGGCGTTCCTCCGGGCGCCGCCGTCGGGCAGGGCCACGCGGCGGCCGACCGGGTCGAGCGCGCGGTCCAGGAGGCTCTGCCGAAGAGCGATGTCGTCGTCCACGTCGAGCCCCGGGACGAGGAGGCGCTGCGGGAGCGCGTACACGCCGCCGCGCTCGGCGTGCCGCGCGTCCGCGAAGTCCATAACGTCCGCGTGGTGACGGTCGACGGTGGGGTCGAGGTCGGGCTGCACATCAAGCTTCCGGGCGACCTCTCGCTCGCGGACGCGCACGAGGTCGCCTCCGACGTCGAGAGCGCGATCTCCGCGCTGCCCGAGGTGGTCGCCGTCCAGACGCACCTCGAGCCGCTCCGCGAGGCCGCCCCGGGCAAGCGTACGGCGCCCCCTGACGAGGAGGCGCTGCTCGCGATCGTGCGCGACGCGACGGGCGAGCCGCCGCGCCACGTGAGGCTCGTCCGCACCGATGAAGGGCTGCTCGTCTTCGTCACCCTGGGCGTGCCGGCCGACCGAACCCTGGCGGAGGCCCATGCCCTGGCGAGCGAGGTCGAGGAGCGGATCCGCGAACGCCTTCCGGAGATCGCCGACGTCGTAGTGCACACAGAACCGTGAAGTTGTGCATGTTCAGTCCGAAGAAGCGCCATCTCGAGCGCGGGTGGCCCGGGCGGATCGAGGGCGACCGCGTGATCCAGCTCGCCGCGCAGACCCTTCAGTCGTTCTTCACCGGCGGCGGGCTGGCGCGGGAGCACGCCGAGTACCGGCTCGACGAGGTCGACCTGCTGCCGCCGGTGCTGCACCCGCCGTCCGTTCGCGACTTCTACACGTTCGAGCAGCACGTCAAGACCGCACGGGCCCGCCGCGGGCTCGACGACATGCCCGAGGAGTGGTACCGCATCCCCGTCTTCTACTTCTCCAACCCGGCGGTGATCTACGGGCCCGAAGCCGAAATCCCCTACCCGGTGGGGACGGAGGAGCTGGACTACGAGCTCGAGGTCGCCGCGGTGATCGGAGCCGAGGAGACGATCGGCGGCTTCACGATCATGAACGACTGGTCGGCGCGGGACCTCCAGCGCGCCGAGATGAAGGTCGGGCTCGGCCCGGCCAAGGGGAAGGATTTCGCGACCAGCCTCGGCCCGATCGTCGTCACTCCTGACGAGTTCGACGGTTCGACGGCGACGATGATCGCACGGGTCAACGGCGAGGAGCGCTCGCGCGGCGAGCTCGGCGACATGTACCACTCGTGGGACGCGATCGTCGCGCAGGCGAAGCGGAACACCCACCTCTATCCGGGGGACATTCTCGGGTCCGGGACGGTCGGCAGCGGCTGCATCGCGGAGCTCGGCGACGGCCGCTGGCTCGAGCCGGGCGACGTGGTCGAGCTGGAGGTCGAAGGGATCGGGGTGCTGCAGAACCGGATCGGCGCTCGGCCCGGCTAAAGGTCCTTCCGTGCGAACGCGGCGATGGTGACTCCGAGCGCGACCGCGAAGTAGGCGGCCACCCAGAGCGGAAGGTTCGCGCCGGCTGCCTGCGAGCCGCCGAACGGCCCGAGCTCGATCGCGAGGCCGGTGAGGCCTCGGCTCTCGGACGTGATCCGGTAGAGCGCGTCCTGGTACAGCGCCTCGAAGGGGAGCGCCCACGACGTCCGTTCGGCGACCGTCTGAAGCGTGTTGGAGTCGAGCGCCTCGCCGATCTGGCCGAGGAGGCCCGCGAGCAGCCCGGCGCCAAAGGCCATGAAGATCGCGATTCCGTTGGCCGTGGCGGTCAGGAAGACCGAGCCAAGCAGGCCCAGAGCGGCGATCACGAGCACGCCGGCGGCGAGCTGGAGGCCCGGCCGCACAAACTCGTCCGGCCACCAGCCGCCGGCGGCTCGGGTGATCAGCGCGCAGGCGCGCGTAGACGATCAGGACGTAGGGGACGCAGACTGCGGCGGCGCCGAGGAACCGGCCGATGAGCAGCGCGCCGCGGCCGACCGGCCGCACGACCAGCGGCTGAAGGAGGCCGCGCTCGGCGTCGCCGCGGACTACGCCCAGCGTCAGAAAGGCGGCGAGGACGGCGCCGAGGAAGAGGGTCCCGAACATCGAGAGGCCGAAGAGCGTGCCGCCCGCGAGCTCGTGCTCCTCGACCGGCAGGCCCTCATCGAACTCGGCGACTTCCTCGAACGCCGTGTCCGCGCCCAGCCAGTAGAGGCCGAGGTAGAGGGCGGTCAGAACGAGCACGACGTGGAAGATCCGGCGGCGGAGCGCCTCCTGGAGGGCGTAGCCGGCGATGATCGGGAGCGCCCTCACGCCGTGTCGCCTCCGACGGCCTCGAGGTACTCCTCCTCGAGGCTCGTCGCGAGGACGCGGACGCCGTAGATCTGCCGACCTTCACGGACGAGCCGTTCGACGAGCGCCGGAACCGCGTCGCGCCGCGCCTCCGGAAAAAGTTGGACGCCCTCGTCGGTCTCGATCTCGACGCCTCGCGGGCGGGAGAGCTCCTCGGGCCGGCCGGCGGCGACGACTCGACCACGGGAGAGGATGACGACGCGGTCGCAGACGAGCTCGACCTCGCTCAGCAGGTGCGAGTTGAGCAGGACGCCGATCTCCCGGCCGCGCAGCTCCTCGAGGAGTGCGCGGACCGTCCTCCGGCCCGCTGGGTCGAGGGCGCTCGTGGGCTCGTCCAGGAGCAGCACGCGAGGCGAGCCGATGAGCGCCTGTGCGATCCCGAGCCGCTGCTGCATGCCCTTCGACATCGCGTCGACTTGCATCGCCCGGGCAGACGTGAGCCCGACGAGCTCGAGCAGCTCGCTGCGCTCGCGCTCGCCGCCCGGCGAGCGAACAAGGCGCTGATGGAGGTGGAGCACCTCGTCCCCGGAGCACCAGCCCGGGAAGCGGAAGAGCTCGGCGAGATAGCCCAGCGCCGCGCGCGCCGCCGGCGAGCCGGCGGGCGCTCCGCAGAGCTCCGCGCTGCCCGCGGGAGGCGCGGATCAGCCCGCAGGCGATCTTCACGAACGTCGACTTGCCGGCGCCGTTCGGGCCGAGGAGCCCGACGAGCTCGCCGGGCTGGACGTCGATGCTGACGTCGTCGAGCGCCTGAACGCGGCCGTACCGCTTGGTGAGCGCGTGTGCCGAGAGAGCCGCGGGCATCGCGCGAGTCTTCTACCAGCGGCCCCGGTAACCTTGGCGCCATGTCGACCTACCAGGTCCGCGGGGAAGTCCCGCGCAAGCGCCACATCGTTTTCCGCGACAACGGAAGCCTGCTCACCGAGGAGGTCATGGGCCTCGAGGGCTTCACCGGGAACGAGTCGATCCTCTACCACCTGACGTCGCCTTGCCGCGTCAAGGAGCTGGGCGATTTCGAGCCCATCGAGCGCGAGGAGTGGGTGCCCGACGCCCACGCCCATCGTCACTTCAAGACGATCGGAATTCAGCCAGACGGTGACGAGATCTCCGGCCGGAAGCTGCTGATGTGGAACAACGACGTCGAGATCTCGCTCGTTCGGCCCGAGGAGTCGATGGACTACTTCTTCCGAAACGGCGAGGGCGACGAGGTCTACTTCGTCCACGAGGGCACCGGGACGCTGCATACGACGTTCGGCGACGTGCCGTACCGGGAGGGCGACTACATCGTCATCCCGCGCGGGACGACCTACGTGTTCGAGCCGTCAGGGCCGCAGCGCTACCTGCTCTTCGAGACGCCGGGCCTGATCGAGATCCCGAAGCGCTACCGGAACGAGTACGGCCAACTGATGGAGCACGCGCCGTTCTACCACCGCGACATCCACCCACCGACCGAGCTGAAGACGTACCGCGAGCGCGGCGATTTCCGCCTCAAGATCCGTGTGCGCGACGGCTACCAGGACTACGTCATCGACTACCACCCGTTCGACGTTGTCGGCTGGGACGGCTACCTCTACCCCTGGACGTTCAACGTCAACGACTTCGAGCCGATCACCGGGCGGATCCACATGCCGCCGCCCTCACACCAGACCTTCCAGGGCCCGAACTTCGTCATCTGCTCGTTCTGCCCGCGCAAGCTCGATTTCGACCCGCAGGCGATTCCGATCCCGTACCACCACTCGAATCTCCAGAGCGAGGAGATGATCTATTACGTCTCCGGCAACTTCGGGTCGCGGAAGGGGATCGAGGTCGGCTCCGTGACGCTGCACCCGTCGGGGATCCCGCACGGGCCGCACCCTGGTCTCGCCGAGAAGTCGCTCGGCATGACCGAGACGCACGAGCTCGCGGTGATGTGCGACACGTTCCACCCACTGAAGCTGACGGCGCTCGCGAAGGGGTTGGACGACGGTCAGTACGCGTACTCCTGGTACACGGAGGATGGCGTGCCTGCGTCGTACGACCACGACCCGGCGGGCGCGACCTCACACTTCTGAGCACCTAGTCCGGGTGTCCGAGGATCGGGTGCGGCCGGTACGGCGCCTCGAGCCGAGCCATCTCGTCGTCACTCAGCGTCACGTCGATCGCTGCGATCGCGTCGTCCACGTGGTTCAGCCTCGTCGCTCCGATGATCGGTGCGGTCACCGCAGGCTTGGCGAGCAGCCAGGCGATCGCGACCCGAGCCGGAGGAAGGTCGCGCTCTCGGGCGACCTCGACGACGACGTCGACAACGTCGAAATCGGAGGCTTCGTACATCTCCGCGACCGGATCGCTCTTCGCTCGTACCGTGATCTGGGCGCCGCCCCGCTCGCGAGTGCCGGCGAGCAGCCCGCGGGCGAGCGGGCTCCATGGAAGGACTCCCACTCCCTGGTCGAGGCATAGCGGGATCATCTCCCGCTCTTCTTCGCGGTAGACGAGGTTGTAGTGGTTCTGCATCGACGCGAATGCTGTCCAACCGGCCGAGCGGGCGCTGTACTGCGCCTTTGCGAACTGCCAGGCGTACATGCTGGAGGCGCCGATGTAGCGAGCCTTGCCGGCTCTGACCACGTCATGGAGCGCCGCCATGGTCTCCTCGATCGGCGTCTCGTGATCCCAGCGGTGAATCTGGTAGAGGTCGACGTAGTCGGTGTCGAGCCGCGTTAGTGACGCGTCGACGGCGGCGAGGACGTGCTTGCGGGACAACCCCCGTGAGTTGGGGCCCGCTCCCATCGGGAAGTAAGCCTTGGTGGCGAGGACGTAGTCGTCCCGCCTCGGGAAGAGCCTCGCGAGGAGCCGTCCCGTGATCTCCTCGCTCTTCCCATCCGAATACACGTCGGCTGTGTCGAAGAACGTGACGCCGGCCTCGACGGCCCGCCGGACGATCGGCTCGGCCTCCCGCTCGCCGAGATGCCACGCTCGCGAGGCCGGATCGCCGTAGCTCATCATCCCCAGGCCGATCCGCGAGACCTTCAGGCCCGACGAGCCTAGAGGCACGTACTCCATCAGCCGATCGGCGCGCTTTCGCGGTGAATGCCGACCGCCGCGACCACGAGCCCGACGCCGACGACCTCCGTCGCTGACGGGATCTGGGCAAGCACGACGATGCCGACGACGGTCGCGGTCGCCGGCAGCAGCGAGACCATCAGCGAGTACGTGGCTCGGCTGAGCCGGGCCATCGCCAGCTGGTCGCAGACGTACGGAATGACCGACGACGAGATCCCGACACCGATCCCGGCGGCGAGCGCGATCGGATCGAGCAGAGCCGGCGCCGCGCTCCAGATGCCGATCGGGGTGATGGCCAGCGCGGCGATCAGCATCGCCGCCCCGAGACCGTCGATGCCGCTCATCTTGTCGTCCCGGGCAACGCGGTGAGCGAGAACGATGTAGAGCGCGAAGAGGGCGGCGTTGGCGAAGGCAAATGCAACGCCGACGGGCTCACCCTCGACGCGGAGATTGGTGAGCAGGTAGACGCCGCCGACCGCCGAGGCGAGGGCGATCGCGTTCCGCGGCGTCCGCAAGCCGACCGCGGCCAGGGCGATGACCGGGAGAAACTCGATCGCCGCGACCGTGCCGAGCGGGAGCCGGTCGATGGAGACGTAGAAGCAGGCGTTCATGACCGCCAGGACGACGCCCATCGCGACGACGGTCCGCGACGTCAGGGCGCGCCAGGGCCGCCGCCAGAGCGCGAAGACGGCGGCGGCGGCGACGATCCGCAGCCAGGCGACGCCGAGCGGCTCGACGAGGGCAAAGAGCAGCACCGCGAAGGCCGGGCCCAGGTAGTGGAAGACCGCACTCCCGACGAAGAAGGTCTCCGGCGGCGCGGTCGCCGCGATGCGGGAGAAGCGATTGGTGGGGAGCGTGGCGGCTTGCTGCACCCCGAAATGGTCCCTTTGGCCCTCGACTTGTGCCAGACTCAGGCCAAGGCGTTTCGTCGCAGATGCCTACGAAGCGAAGGAGATCCGACGCCATGGCCAACGAAAATCAGCTCCTCGACCCGATCAACCGCCGTCTTCTCCAGGAGCTCCAGGCCGACGCCAGAGTGACGATGGCGGAGCTCGGTCGGCGGATCAACCTGTCGGCGCCGGCCGTGACAGAGCGCGTCCAGCGGCTCGAGAATGCCGGCGTGATCACCGGCTATCGCGCGGAGGTCGACCCGAAGGCGATCGGCTTTCCGATCGCGGCGGTCGTGCGGGTTCGGCCGACGACCCGCCAGCTTCAGAAGATTCCGGAGCTTGCGCGACAGATTCCGGAGGTCGTCGACTGCCATCGCATCACCGGCGAGGACTGCTTCTTCGTCAAGCTGCACCTACGGTCGATGGACGATCTCGAGGGGATCCTCGACCGCTTCATCGTCCTTGGGCAGACGACGACGTCGATCATTCACTCGTCGCCCGTGGCCGGACGACCGCTGCCGCTCCAGGCCGACGCGGCCGTCGCGCGGCTCTCAGCCGTCTAGCGCCGACTCCAGCTTCTGGCGGGCGTCATCCGCCACCGGCCCGCCGTGGGTGAGCAGGAGCAGGTCGATCTCCTCGTCGAGGAGCGGTCGGAGGCTCTCCTTCACGTTCTCGCGAGTCGCTCGCTTCGGCAGCCAGCTGTCCGGGAGCAGGCGCACGCCGTCGAGGACGACGTCACCGAAGAGGAGGGCCTTGTGGGACGGGAGGTACAGCACCATCTCTCCGCGCAAGCCGGTGTCGTGGGCGCGGATCCCCGCCGGAAGCGTCGTCGTCACCGCCCGCGTAGGTGTCGGTGTAGCTGACGCGCCTGGCGACGTGGCGGGCGGCGGGGGCCGGCGCCCAGACGGTCGCTCCTTCGTAGCGCTCGGCGATCTCCTTGGCGCTCCGCGCGTGCCAATAGAGGGTCATGACGATCGCCGGTGGGCCGTGGTGGTCGACGTCGCCGTCGAGGGCCTCCCAGAAGCGATCGGGCTCGTCGGCGGGGACGAGCGGGTCGAAGAGAACGAACGTGTTGTCGGCGACGAGCGCGTAGGACGACACGTTCTGCCCCCAGCCCTGGCCACCCGTGTTGGCGCGAGGCGTCCAGTCGGGATGCGGGGCCGTCCAGTGCCAGAGCCGCGGCGCGATCTCCTGCAGGTCCATCGTCGGAAACGTACCCAGGCAGAGTGTCCCGCCGAGCCGCGCCCGGGGTGCGTGAGGAGAACGGCGAGCTGCAGATCCGAGTCTGAGCCTACGCGGGAGCGCGCTCGTAGCTGACTCGGCGGCGAAGGGTGCCATCGTCAGCTGGGTCGAACCAGATCGAGATCAGGACCGCGCCGCGCACCGCCGGCGACTCCACCAGCTCCGCGTACTCGAGCGCAGCAGCGGTCCCGTGGTCCGCCATCGCCGCCAGTGCGTCACTGTTTGCTGCCCGTTCGGCAGCAGCATGCGCCCTTTCCCAGCAGCGAACTTCGGCGTGGAGCTCCTCGCCGTCGTCGCGCCGGATCCGGTAGTCCAGGGCCCAGCCGTCCTGTGAAGACGCCGTGAGGTCGTGTGTCTCGACCACTTCGGCCACGGGCGCCACCGTAACAGGGGCCTGGCCCCTGGACACGGCCCGAACGTACGGTTGCGGCATGGCATTCCTCGCCGTCCCGCAGCCGTTCGACTTCGAGCACACGACCGAACGCTTCCGGGCCTTCGGCCCTGATCTCACCAACCTGTGGCGCGATGATGCTCTGCATCGTGTCGTCGACGGCCGCGAGGTGCGGATCCGCGCGGCCTCTGGAGGAGTCGACGTCGAGCCGCTCGACGACGACATTCGGCCGGTCGTCCTCACCATCGTCGGCGCCGGGTTCGACCTGGACGCCTTCCGTCCGTCCGACCCACTGCTGGCCGAAATCGTTCGGCGGCTCCCCGGATTCCGTCCGCCGCTCGCACCGGATCCGTTCGAGATGCTGGTCGGCGCGATCTCCGCTCAGCAGATCTCGATGCGGGCGGCCTACGCGGTGCGAAACCGCTTCGTGGAGCGCTACGGCGAGCGAGCCGAGGTCGCCTACGCGTTCCCGACGACCGAGCGGACGGCGGGGCTCGCACAAGAGGATCTGACCGCTCTGGGCTACTCGCGACGGAAGGCCGACTACATTCTCGCGCTCGCCCGCTCCGGCCTCGACCTCGGCGCACTCGCCGACCTGCCTGACGACGAGGTCAAGGCAGCGCTCGTCGCACTGCCGGGGATCGGGGAGTGGACGGCGGACTGGTTCCTCGCCCGCCACCTCGGCCGGCCTCGCGCCTGGCCCGCAGGCGATCTCGCCCTGCGCAAGGTGGTCTCGGACTTCTATGGTGACGGCCGCCCACTGACGACTCAGGAGGTCCAGGACATCGGCGCCCGCTTCGATCCGTTCCAGAATCTGACCGCGCACTACCTTCTCCTCGGCCATCGGATGCCCGCATGAACGTCAGGCGCGACGGTGAGGTGTTCGTCGCGGAGGACGCCGGGACCGTGCTCGGCTCGGCGCGAATGAGCAACGGCGGCGTCGTCCTCGAGCTCACCGAGCCGAGTGAGGCAATCGCGGTGGCGCTGATCCATGCCGTCGCCGCCGCCTATCGCAGTCGCGAGGAGGAAGCCGAAGCCGTGCGTGCGCCGTCCTTCGGCTCGGTGCACCTCCAGACCGACGACCAGAACGGCGTCGCCGTGCTCGTCGAGCGTCTCGTGCCGCGCGTCTTCCGGTCGCCGGTGACTGCCGTCTCGCCCGTGCGGAACGGCTGGGTGGCGGTCTACGACGAGGTTGCCGACCGCGACCCGAGGAGGCTCGAGCGACTCGGCCGCGAGCTCTCGAACGCCGTCGGGTTCGTGACGTTCACGATCGGGGTCGAGGACGGCCTCGCCGTCCACTACATCGCGTTCGAGCGGGGACGAATGCTGGACGAGTACCTGTCGGTGCCCGAGTTTCGCGGGCAGCTCGCACCCGGTGACGCGATCGCGATGCGCTCCAACCCGACGGTCATCGCGCGTCTCACGGGAGCTGATCCTGGCTCGGTCAGGCGCGTCGCGCGCACCGCCGAGTCTGCGGTCGATCTGCCCCCCGCAGAGGAGCTGATCGATGAGCTCGCCGGCGTCCTCGGCCTCAGCGGTGCGGACTACGGATTCGACACGGCCCGCGAGCTCGACGGCGTGATCCTCGTGAGGCACGAGTGAAGGTCGTCGTCCTCCACGCCTTCCCGCTCGGCCCCGAGATGTGGGCGCCGCAGCAAGACGTCCTCGCGGAGCACGACGTCTTCGCGCCGAACCTCTACGACCTGGGCGGTAACTCCATCGACGGCTGGGCTGAGCGCGTGCTCGGTGAAGTGGACGGCGCGTTCGCGGCAGTGGGCGCTTCGCTGGGCGGCTACACCGCGCTCGCCCTCGCCCGACTTGCACCCGAACGTGTCCGCGGGCTCTTCCTCGTCGGCGCACGTGTCGGTGCGGACGACGACAAGCGACGCGCCGGCCGGGAGAAGGCGATCACGACCCTCCGCGAAGAGGGGATCGAGTCATGGTCGCCGAGCGCGCCCGCGCACCCGCCGCCGGAGCGGACGATCGACGAGCTGATCCGGGGGACGGAAGCGCTACGAGACCGGCAGGACTCGACGAGCCTTGCCGCCAGCTTCCAGGGCCCGCTGTGGATCATGGTGGGCGACCAGGATCCGTTTCTCCCCGTGGACGAGGCTCGACAGATCGCCGAGTCCGCGCCGCATGGCCGCCTGGAGATCTTCGAGGGCGCGGGGCACTTCCCGAACGCCGAGCGCCCCGAGCGCTTCAACGAGTTGCTGCGGGAGTTTCTGCAAGCAGCCGCTTGAGCTGCTGCGCGTTCGTCGCCCCTTGGGAGACCCAACCGCCGTCGGGTCCCGGGGAGCGGTTGTTGTTGTTGAAGACGGCGTAGGCGTTCTCCGCCTGGCCGGCGAGCTCGCGCAGCGGCTCGATCAATTCCTTGAGCTCGTCCTCGGAGTACAGGTAGTCGAACCGCTCGGCGGCGCTGCGGCCGCGCACGTTCCACGTCTCGGCGTTTCGGCCGTGAAAGCGGACGTACAGGGTCGGGGAGGTGAGGGCGAGGAGCGTGGCCGGGACATTCTTGGCCTCGACCTTCGGCGCATCGACGACGACGAGGGACATCCCACGCTCCTCGAGGAACGACAGCACCTCAGAGCGGATGTCCTCCTCGTACCAGCTCCTGTGGCGGAACTCGACGAGCATCTCGTCGTCACCAAGCTGCTCGCGGGCCCAGGCGAGGTAGTCGAGCGAAAGATCCTTGTAGACGACGTACGGCGGGAACTGGAAGAGGATCCCGCCGAGCTTGCCGGCGGCGCGGAGCGGTTCGAGCGCCTCGCCGAAGCGGCGGAAGATCTCGGCCCTGAACTCTCGCGGCGGACGGTCGATCCGTCCGCGGTCGTCGACCGGAGCCTCGTCGCGCAGATCGGTCGGCAGCTGGTCCTTCTTGACCGGATGCCGGGTCATGACGCCGAACGCCTTCACGTGCATGACGAAGTCGTCGGGGGTCTGTTCGGCCCATCGGGCTGCCATCCCTTCGACCGGAAGCCGGTAGTAGGTCGAGTCGAGCTCGACGGTGTCGAACTGCTCCGCGTAGAAGGCGAGCCGCTCTCCGGCCGGCAGCCCGGGCGGGTAGAAGTACTTCGAGAGCGCCTCGTCGGCCCAGGAGCAGGTTCCGACTCGGATCGTCGCGTCTTTCACCTCGAGATGGGTCGGCTCAGCACGGGCAGCATGACCTTGATCTCGCCGAGCGAGACCCGCGCTTCGCTCGGGATCGTGAGCGGGTACAGGATGTTGTCGGCGCGTTGCGCAGTCGATGCCCCTGCGATCGTCAGGCGCAGCCGCGAGCCGCGTGGAATCGTCGTCGCCTCGCTCGGCAGCCGGATCGTGATCTGCTTCGAGTTCGCCGAGAGCATCGGCGTCTGCGTCGCGCCCGTCGCGACCACGATCTCACCCCCACGTGGAGTGAGCGCCGAGAGCACCGCGACGAGATGCGGCCAGCGCGTCGACGACGAGGCGCTGACGCCGACCAGGCCGCCGCCAAAGGTCTCGTTCAGGCGTCGGGTGGGCGCGGTCAGGCGGACGACCTTGCCGCTGCCGTCGATCGTCTGGCGGCCTCGCCACCGGAGCCGCAACACGCGCCGTGCAGGCTGGCGCGCGAACTCCGTCGTCCTGCCGGTCCAGGGGTCGGGCGCGAGCTCGATCCGCGGACGGGTGTCGATCCCGTTCAGCTGGCCCTTCAGAAAGCGGTCGAACCAGAGGCGCGCCTGCGTCAGGTAATAGGCCCGCTCCGCCGGCAGATTCGTGACCGGTGTGTGCCCGACGGTGCCCAGATAGAGACGCCGCGGGCCGCGCAGGCTCCCGAGCGCGCTCAAGGCCTGATCCATGTCGAACGCATCGTCTCGGCGGGCCTGGATCATGAAGACGGGCGTGCGGACGCGGGCGAGCTCCTCGCGGACCGACCGCTGGCGCGTGAACGACTGGACCTGCGGCAGGTTGCGGCCGAGCTGCGAATCGTCGGCAAGCGTCTTGACGGCCGGGTCCCAGCGGTCGTCCGGAAGCAGGCTTCGGAGGTAGGCGACCAGACCGGTCTTCGCGAAGCTCTGCGGCATGAGCGCGTCGAAGAGATTCGTCCAGGTCGCGACGGGCACTGCGGCGGCGAGGCGGGTCCCCGCAGCGGTCAGGAGCTTCCAGACCGAGCCGCCGCCCAGCGAGAAGCCGAGCGCTCCGACGCGTGTGTCGCTGACGCCGGGCCGCAGCCGCAGCCATGACAGCGCCGCCGCATAGTCGGCGAGCTCGCGGGAGCCCACGAACGTCGAGACGCCGCCCGACTCCCCATGGCCGCGCGCGTCGACGGTCAGCACCGAGTAGCCGTTGGGCGCGAAGAACTGCTCGGCGATCTCGTTCATCGAAGCCCGGTTCCCACCCAGGCCGTGCAGGAGCAGGATCCCCGGCCGGCCGCCGGTCGGCACCGGGCCGGGCGGCGTGTAGAGGGTCGTCGCCAGAGTGACGGCGTCGCCCATCGGCAGCAGCTGGTCCGTACGAGTGAACGCCTGTGCCGGCGCGGACACGGCGAGCGCCGCCGCCGCCGCGGCGAGGAACAGGAGCAAGCGGCCCACGGGACGCGAAGCCTAGCCACGCCGCCGCTGCTGTCACAATCGCGGCGTGGATCCGAGGCCGATCGGCGTCTTCGACTCCGGGATGGGCGGGCTAACCGTCCTGCACGAATGCCTGGTGACGATGCCCCACGAGGACTTCGTCTACCTCGGCGACGCCGCGCGCCTGCCGTACGGTCCGCGCCCCCTCGACGAGGTGCGCCGCTTCGCGCTCGAGATCACCGCGTACCTCGAGGCGCAAGGCGTGAAGCTGATCCTGGTCGCCTGCAACTCGGCGACCTCGGCGGCGCTGCCGGAGCTCCAGGAGCGAAGCACCGTGCCTGTCGTCGGGGTGATCACGCCGGAGGCGCACGCGGCCGTCCAGGCGACGAGGAACCGCCGCGTCGGGCTGATGGCCACCGAGGCGACGGTGAGGGCCGGCCGCTACGGCGAGCTGCTCCACGCGTTGGACGCAAGCGTCCGCTTCTTCCCCGTCGCGTGTCCGCGCCTCGTCCCGCTGATCGAGAGCGAGCAGCCGTTCGGCGGCGAGACGACGGCGGCGGTCCGCGAGTACGCCGCTCCGCTCAAAGCCGCCGAGACGGACACGGTCATTCTCGGCTGCACCCACTACCCTCTGATCCAGCCGATCTTCGAGCGGGTCTTCGGGCGGGACGTCACGCTCGTCTTCTCCGCCGAGGAGACCGCGCGGGAGGTTGCGGAGACGCTCCAGCGCAAGGGCATCGAGAACGACGCCAAGCGCGAGGGCGGCTACCGGTTCCTGACCACCGGCGACATCGAGCTTTTCGAGCGCCTGGGCCAGCGCTTCCTCCAGCTGCCGCTCGACGGGGCGGAGCGGATCGAGATCGCCGAGCTGGAGGCAGCCGCCGCGTGACGCGCGCGGACGGGCGCAGGCCGGACGAGCTCCGTCCGCTCGAGCTCGAGGTCGACTACCTCGAACAGCCCCAGGGGTCGGCGCTGATCGCGCTCGGCCGCACGCGGGTCCTCTGCACGGCGTCGATCGAGGAGGGCGTGCCCCGTTGGCTCAAGGGCGCGGGCCGAGGGTGGATGACGGCCGAGTACGGCCTCCTGCCCGCCTCGACGGGGGAGCGCACGGCACGTGAGGCGAGCTCGGGCCGGCAGAAAGGCCGAACGGTCGAGATCCAGCGCCTGATCGGGCGCTCCATGCGAGCGGTGACCGATCTGGAGGCGCTCGGCGAGCGGACGCTGTGGCTCGACTGCGACGTCCTCCAGGCCGACGGCGGGACCCGGTGCGCAGCGATCTCCGGCGCGTACGTCGCGGCGCGGCGGGCGCTCGACCGTCTCGGTCTCGGCCGCACGCTCACCGACTCCGTCGCCGCGGTCTCGGTCGGGCTCGTCGACGGCGTTCCGCTGCTCGACCTCGACTACTCCGAGGACTCGACGGCCGAGGTCGACGTCAACGTGGTCATGAGCGGTGACGGCCGCCTGATCGAGGTCCAGGCGACCGCCGAGGGCGAGCGGTACTCGCGAGACCAACTCGACGAGCTGCTCGATCTCGCCGCCGCTGGGATCGAGGAGATCGCCGAGGCCCAGCGTGGAGCCGTGGAGGCTCCGGTTGCCTGAGCTCAGCTCGGCGGAGCTCCTCCTCCGCGTCGTCCTCGCGGCGGCGCTCGGCGGCGCGATCGGTTTCGAGCGTGAGCTGCACGAGCGCCAGGCGGGGCTCCGTACCCACCTGCTCGTTTCGGTCGGCGCGGCGCTCTTCACCGTCGTCTCCGCCTACGCGTGGACGGACTGGCAGTTCTCGAACGAGTCGGGAGTCGTCTTCGATCCGACGAGGATTGCCGCCCAGATCGTGACCGGCATCGGCTTCCTCGGCGCCGGCGCGATCATCCGGCAGGGTCTCTCGGTTCGTGGACTGACGACGGCCGCCACCCTCTGGGTCGTGGCCGCGATCGGGATGGCGTCGGGCGCCGGTTACTACGCGGCGGCGGTGATCACGACCGCGCTCGTCCTCTTCAGCCTCTGGCCGCTGCGCATCCTGGCGTACCGCGTTTCGGTGCGCATCCGCCCCGAGGAGGGACGGCTTGCCGTCGATCTGCCTGCGGGCGCGAGCGCCGTCTCGGTGCTGGAAGCCGTCGAGTCCGCGGGCGCGGACGTCCGCTCGCTCGAGTTCGAGGAGGAAGGAGACCGGAGGCGAGTCGACATGCGGGTTCGAATCGAGCGGGGGCGCAGCGCGGCGGCGTTGATCGACGCCTTGACTCGCGCGCAGGCTGTCAAGGGCGCTCGCTGGAACCCGTAGCGGCGAAGGCCTTCGCCGCGCGCGCGCGATGGGAATTGTCGGCCTTCCACGAATCTCCGAGCTCCGCGACCGTGCGCGTCTCTCCGGCCGGAACGAAGATCGGATCGAAGCCGAACCCCTCCAAGCCTCGAGGCTCCTCGGCGATACGCCCCTCGAGGATGCCGGTGCCGCGCCGCTCCTCACCCTCGGGTGAGAGCCCGACGAGCTCACATACATACCGCGCGCGCCGCCCCTCATCTTGGACACCTGCCAGTTCGGCAAGGAGCCGCGTGACGTGTTCGGTGCCGGCGAACCGCGCCGACTGGACGCCTGGTCGACCGCCGAGCCCGTCTACTTCAAGCCCTGAATCTTCGCCCAGCACCCAAGAGTCGCGGGCCACGGTCCGGCGCAAATTCGGCTTTGACGCGGGCGTTCTCGTAATACGTGGCGCCCCGCCTCCGGGCGGATATTCGACTACGTCGAGCGGCTCGATCTGCCATCCGACCAACACATGACGAAGCTCTCGCAGCTTGCCGGGGTTCTTGGAAGCGAGTAGGGCCTTCAAGCCAGCCCTGGAATCGCATCTCGATCCTCGTAACGGCCACGGGATCGCCACCAGTTGACCTCGGCGCCCAGGACGATCGCGTTGGCCATCACGTAGAGCCAGATCAGGAGGATCACCGGCGCGCCGAGAGCTCTCAGCGTGAGCGCCTCCTCTCGCTGTGACAGGGCGACATAGAGCGGCAAGACCTGGAAGCTGACCTGAAGCAGGATGCTCGCGACGATCGCCCCCGGCAGCACCTCGTGGAACGAGAGCTTCTCGTTCGTCAGCAGGTAGTAGATCGAGACGAGGAAGATGAAGATGGCCACGGTTGAGACGATCAGCGACAAGACGTAGGCAACCCAGCGGTTCGCGATCACCCCGGGGGCAGCATCGTCCAGGAGGGCGAAGCCGATCGTCCCGATGGTCAGGCCGACGAACAGCGTTACGAGCGTCCCGATCATCAAGACGACTGCGAGGCCCTTCCCATGAAGAAATGACCGGTTCGGCCGCCCGTAGACGATGTTGAACGCGGACTCGAGGACGCTGAAGAGCGACAGCGACGTCCAGAGCAGGAAGACGCCTCCGATCAGGCCGAGTGTGGCCGCGTTGTCGCGGATCTGGTTGACGACGCGGACGATCTGCGAGATCGATGCCGACGGCAGGACCTTGTTGAGCTCCGTGACGAGGTACGTGGACTCGTCCGCACGGCCGAAGAGGCCGAGCAGAGCCAGCGCGAGGAAAATGAGCGGCACGAGGGAGAGCAGCGCGAAGTACGCGATCATCGCGGCGAGGTGCGGTCCGCGATCGGCGAAGAACTTGGCGAGCGGGAGTCGCATGGCGGGAGTATGTTCCCCGCCGTGGACGCGGACGAGGCACTCGAGCGGCTGCTGCGGGTCTCGGAGGACATCCGCGCCGCGGTCGTCTTCGAGCGCGGAACGGTGAGCGTCCTAGGGTCGGCCGCCACCCTCCTCGACGACGACGCACAGGAGCTCGCAAGGCTGGGCGATGCGATGCTCAAGCACGCCGACGGGTTGCGCGACTCCGCTGGGGTTCGGCAGCTGGAAGCGGTGACGCCCGAGGGCGCCGTGTACGTCGTCAGCGACGGGGAGCGTGCGGTGGTCGCGATCGCGGCGCCTGGCTCGCTCGTCGGGCTCGTCCAGCACGATCTGCGGACCCTGCTCGGCGGCCTCTCCCGGCCACGGCGGAAGGCGAAGGCGCATGCGTCTACGTAGGCTGGTTCTGCTGCTGCTCGCACTCGGGGCTGCGATTGTCTGGCTGCGGCGGCGAACGCCCTCCGAGTACGTCGACGTTCACTTCGACGACGGCTCGACGATTCGGCTCACGGCCGGGCCCGAGACGGCGGGCCTGCTCGACGACGTCTACGCGGTGCTCGACGCCGTCGCATGACGACTGCCGAGCTCCGGAACGCGATCCGTGAGGCCGCCTACCTCGAGGGGGACTTCGTGCTGCGCTCGGGCCGGCGCTCGAGCTACTACCTGGACAAGTACCGCTTCGAGACGAGGCCGGAGCTCCTCGAGGCGATCGGAGCGCGCATCGCGGACCTCGTGGCCGAGCACGAGCCGAACGCCGATCGGCTGGCCGGCCCCGAGCTCGGCGCCGTCGCACTGACGGCCGCCGCCTCGATCTCTTCCCGCCTTCCGTTCCTGATCGTTCGCAAAGACGCGAAGGACTATGGGACCGAGAATCGGCTCGAGGGCGTCTTCGAGCGTGGCGAACGGGTCTGCCTCGTCGAGGACGTGGTCACGTCCGGCGGCGCAGCAGTGTCCGCCGTCGAGGCGCTACGCGAAGCCGGGCTCGAGTGCAGGACTGCGGTCTGCGTCGTCGAACGGGAAGAGGGCGGCGTGGACGAGCTCGCTCGCCACGGCGTCCGCCTGAGGCCGCTCTTTCGGGCCTCTGAGCTGCGGGAAGTCGGAAAAGTGCCGCAAAAACCGCATGGTTGAGCGGAAACAGCAACACTGTTAGGGTCCCAACGGCCACTGAAGGACGTCGAGAGGAGATTCTCCGTGACCAAGCAGGAGTTCGTAGATCGCCTGGCCCAGAAGAGCGGTTTGAGCAGAAAGGATGCAGCGGGAGCCGTCGACGCTTTCCTCGACACGATCACCGAGTCGCTCCGGGGCGGCGAAGAGGTCGCGTTTACGGGCTTCGGGAAGTTTTCGACGCAGAATCGTGCTGCGCGGATGGGCGTGAACCCTCGGAACCCGACTGAGCGCGTGCACATCCCCGCCTCGCGCGTGCCGAAGTTCAGCGCCGGCAGCCAGCTCAAGCAGGCCGTCAAGCAGCAGTACTAGTCCATGGGGACAGGACTCTTCCTGTCCCCATCAACCTAAGACGCACGAGCGACCGGACCTAGCGTCATCCTGTCGGCATGGGGTCTTTCGCGGACCGGCTCGCGGAGTCGGTCGACCGGAAGCGAACGCAAGTCGTCGTCGGGCTCGACCCGAGGCCTGACCTCATCCCGCTCGAGGTACGGGACGACGTCCCGCGATTCTGCCGCGGGATCATCGACGCGGTGGCTCCCCACGCGGCCGCGGTCAAGCCGCAGCTCGCGTTCTTCGAGGCGCTCGGGGTCGAGGGGATCGCCGCACTCGAGGAGTTGTGCGGCTACTCGCGGGCCGCCGGTCTCCACGTGATCCTCGACGGCAAGCGGGGCGACATCGGCTCGACGGCCCGCGCGTATGCAGCTGCGTACCTCGAGCCCCGCGAGGAGGGCGGCGTCGCGCTGGGTGACGCGCTGACCGTCAATCCGTACCTCGGGCCCGACTCCGTCGAGCCGTACCTCGCGGCCTGCCGGCGACACGGCACGGGCATCTTCTGCGTCGTCAAGACCTCGAACCCCGGCGGCGCAGACATTCAAGACCTCGCTCTCTCGGACGGCCGGCCCGTCTGGCAACACGTCGCGCGCCTGGTCGGCGAGTGGGGGGCCGACCTCGTCGGCGAGCGAGGGCTGTCGAGCGTTGGGGCGGTGATCGGCGCCACTCACCCGCGCGCCGTCGGCGAGGCGCGGCGGCTGCTTCCGCAGTCGCTGCTGCTGCTTCCTGGGGTCGGAGCCCAGGGCGCCTCGCCGGCCGACGTCGCCCGCGCGTTCACGAGCGGGCCGGCGAGCGCGCTCGTGAACGTCTCGCGCTCGGTGATGTACGCCTACCGCCAGGGCGACCAGGCCGATTGGCGGGCCGCGGCAGGAGCGGCGGCCGCGCGCGTGAAATCCGAGGTCTGGGCGGCATCCGGATGGTGACGATCCCGTACTGGCTGATTCGCTTCGGCCTTCCGGCCGGCTTCTTGCTGCTCGCCACCGTGGCGATCCTGCTCGCGCATCAAGCGATCCACGCCGAGGACGCGTCGCCGGCTCTGCGTCCGACGTCTCAGCCGCCGGCGCGGGTCGCCGCGCAGCGGCCGCAACCGCGCAGCCCGCGGAGCTCCGGCTACGCGGTGCGCAGCGGCGACACGCTGGGGACGATCGCCGAGCGCTTCGGCACCACGGTCGACGAGCTGCTTGCCCTCAACCCCGGGATCGACCCGCACGCCCTCCGCGTCGGGCAATCGCTGCGGGTCGAGTAGCCGGGTCGCGCTAGCCTGTTGCCCCGGTGAAGGCCCGGCTCCTCGTCGCGTTCGCTGCTCTCGCGCTCTGTGCGCCAGCTGCGGCCTCGACTCCGGCCGTGGACGCGCGCGCCTACCTGGTCATGAATGCGGCGACCGGCGAGGTACTGCTCGCGCACGGGGCGCACGACCGGCTGCCGATGGCGAGCATCACGAAGCTGATGACCGCGCTGCTGACTGTCGAGCGGACGAAGCCGGGCGAGGTCGTCGTCGTCGACCCCGACGCCGTCGGCGTGACGGGCTCGACGATCCGTCTCCGAGCAGGCGAGCGGCTGACGGTGCGCGATCTCCTCGCGGCGGCGCTGATCCAGAGCGCCAACGATTCGGCAGACGCACTCGCCGAGTACGTCGGCGACGGGGACGGAGAGCGCTTCGTCGACTTGATGAACCAGCGGGCGCAGGCACTCGGGCTCCGCGAGACGCAGTTCGTCAGGCCGGACGGGCTCGACGTCGCGGGTCACTACTCGAGTGCGTGGGACGTGACGCGCCTCGGCCTGGCCGCGATGCGCGAGCCGCTGATCCGGCAGCTCGTCCGGACGGAGAGCGCCTCGATCGCCGGCGGGCGCACGCTGAACACGTGGAACGACCTGCTCGGCCAGTTCCCCGGCGTCTTCGGCGTCAAGACCGGCCACACCAGCGCGGCCGGCTGGAACCAGGTCGCCGCGGCCCGCGGAAACGGCGTGTCGATCTACGCGACGATTCTCGGCAGTCCGTCACGGTCGGTACGGAACGCCGATCTCGAGGAGCTGCTCGCGTGGGGCATGTCGCGCTACGCGCGCGCGAGCCTCGCGCCGCCGGACCGCGTCTACGGCCGCGTTCCCGTCACCTACGGCGAGGAGGCAGTCCCGGTCGTCGCGGCGAGGCCCCTGCGCCGCGCCGTTCGCATCGGCCGTCCCCTCGAGCAGCGTGTCGTGCTGGCGAGCCGAGCGGACCTGCCCATCCACCGGGGAGACATGCTCGGTGACCTGAGCGTGTACGACCGCGGCCGGCTGATCGGGCGGACACCGCTCGTGGCCGCCGAAGATCGCGACGAGCCGACCGCCGTCGACCGCGTCGGGTGGTACGCAGGCCGCACCCTGGACCACATCGGAGGCTGGTTCTCCTGATCGTCACCGTGACGATGAACGCCGCACTCGACCGGACGCTGACGGTGCCGAACTTCCAGCCCGGCCAGCGCCACCGAGCGAGCGGCTGGCTGATGCTGGCCGGCGGGAAGGGCATCAACATCGCCCGGGCACTCAAGCGGCTCGACGTGCCCGTCGTGGCGACGGGTCTCGCGGGAGGACGGACGGGCACCGCGATCGTCTCCGAGCTGACCCGTGAGGGCATCCTCAACGACTTCGTCCAGATTTCCGATGAGTCGCGGACGTCGACGGCGGTCGTCGACTCGACGGGCGGCAGCTACACGGAGATCAACGAGTGGGGCCCGCATGTCGAGCCGCATGAGCTCGACATACTCATGGAGAAGCTTCGCTACCTGACGCGCGGCGCCGACGCCGTCGTCTTCGCCGGCTCGCTGCCGCGCGGGGTGGACGAGGACTTCTACGCCGAGGCGATCCGCGAGCTCAACCGCCGAGGCGTCCAGACGATGCTGGACGCCGAGGGAGAGCCGCTCCGCCTCGGCGCCGACGTGGAACCGTTCCTCGTCTCGCCGAACGAGCGCGAGGCGGAGTTGCTCGTAGGACAGGAGTTCCACGACAGCCACGACTTCGCCCAGGCGCTCAACCACATCGCGGACCTGGGCCCACGGAACGTCCTGATCACGATCACCTCGGGCTGCTACGCGCTGCTCCGGGAGGACCGCGACGAGCTGCGCTACTACGCGTCGGTTCCGCTGATCGAGCCGGTCTCGCCGGTCGGGTCCGGCGACGTGCTCCTGGCGGGCTTCGTCTCGGCGCGCTACGAGGGCCGCTCGTCCGAAGAGTCGCTCCGGCGGGCGGTTGCCGCCGGCGCCGCGGCCGTCCAGGAGGTCGGCGCGGGCCGCTTCGAGCCGCGCGAGATCGCGCGCCTGGAGGACGGCGTACAGATCGAGAGCTTGGACGGGGTCGCGTCCGAGCTCTGAGCTAGGATCACCTCTCGATTGAGAGGGAGTGACACAAACGGTCTTTCCGGCCCAGGCGATCCGAAGGGAGCCTGGGCCGCTTTGCATTAGGAGGGGCGATGGAGATCGACATCGGAAGGGGCAAGAAGGCCCGCCAGGCCTACGGTTTCGACGACATCGCGATCGTGCCGAGCCGGCGGACACGCGATCCTCAGGATGTCGACATCGGCTGGAAGCTCGGCCCGCACCTGCTCGAGCTTCCGCTCCTGGGCTCCGCCATGGACGGCGTCATCTCGCCGGCCACCGCGGTGAAGCTGGGCGAGCTCGGCGGCATCGGCGTCCTCAACCTCGAAGGCATCTTTACGAGGTACGAGAACGCCGAGGCCCAGCTCGAGAAGATCGCGAAGCTTTCGAAGGCGAAGGCCACGGCGGCGATGCAGGAGATCTACGCGCAGCCGATCGAGCCGAAGCTGATCGCCCAGCGAATCGAAGAGGTCAAGGCGAAGCGCGTCCTGGCGGTCGGCGCCCTGACGCCGCAGCGCGTCCGCGACCACTACGAGATCGCGCTCGCCGCCGGCCTCGACATCCTCGTCATCCAGGGAACGGTCGTCTCAGCCGAACATGTCTCCTCCAACGGCCAGACGCTGAACCTGAAGGAGTTCATCGCCTCGCTGCCGATCCCGGCCATCGTCGGCGGCTGCGCCTCCTACCAGACGGCGCTCCACCTGATGAGGACCGGCGCAGCCGCGGTGCTCGTCGGCGTCGGTCCGGGGGCGGCGTGCACGACCCGCGGCGTGCTCGGTGTCGGCGTCCCGCAGGCGACGGCGATCTCTGATGCCAGCGCGGCGCGCGTCCAGCACCTGCTCGAGACGGGCACGTACGTGAACGTGATCGCCGACGGCGGCATGCGCACCGGCGGCGACATCGCGAAGGCGATCGCCTGCGGTGCCGACGCGGTGATGATCGGATCGCCGCTCGCCCGAGCGAAGGAGGCGCCGGGGCGCGGCTTCCACTGGGGGATGGCGACGTTCCATCCGACGCTGCCGCGAGGAGCGCGGATCGAGACCGAGCAGGTGGCGACGCTCGAGGAGATCGTGATCGGCCCGGCGCACGAGAACGACGGCACGCTCAACCTGATGGGAGCCCTCCGGACGGCGATGGCGACGTGCGGCTACGAGTCGATCCACGACTTCCAGAAGGCCGAGATCATGCTGGCGCCGGCCGTGAAGACCGAGGGCAAGGCACTTCAGCAGGCGCAACGCGTCGGGATGGGCTAGGCGACTATGGCCGAGGTTCTGCCCTTCGAGCGGTCCGAAGAGCAGGCTGAGGACCGGCCGGTTCTCGTCGTCGACCTCGGCGGGCAGTACTCGCAGCTGATCGCGCGGCGGGTCCGGGAGTGCCGCGTCTACTCCGAGCTGGTCTCGCACCGGACGCCGGCGCAGGCGCTCAGGGCGCGGAACCCGCGCGCGATCGTGCTCAGCGGCGGCCCCGCCTCGGTCTACGCGGACGACGCTCCCGAGGTCGATCCCGGTCTGTGGGAGCTCGGCGTCCCGACGCTCGGCATCTGCTACGGGATGCAGCTCATGGCGCGCGACCTCGGCGGGCGGGTCGAGCGCACCGGCGCCTCCGAGTTCGGGCGCACGGAGCTCCATGCCGAGGGCGGCGCGCTCTTCGAACAGACGCCCGACGACCAGGTCGTCTGGATGAGTCACCGGGACTCGGTGACGGCGCCGCCCGAGGGCGCGCGGGTCACAGGCGGGTCGGCGTCGACGCCGATCGCCGCCTTCGAGGCGCCCGAGCGCGGCCTCTACGGCGTCCAGTTCCATCCGGAGGTCGTGCACACGCCCCACGGCAACGAGGTGTTGAAGAACTTCCTCTACGGCGTCGCGGGCGCTCCGCCGACGTGGACGGCCGCCGCGGTGATCGAGGAGCAGGTCGAACGGATCCGCGCTCAGGTCGGCACGGAGCGCGTGCTCTGCGCCCTCTCTGGCGGTGTCGACTCCGCGGTCGCCGCGCTGCTCGTGCACAAGGCGATCGGCGACCGGCTGACGTGCGTCTTCGTCGACCACGGCCTGCTGCGAAAGGACGAAGCGGAGCAAGTCGTCGAGACCTTCCAGGGTCACTTCCAGGTGCCGCTCGTCCATGTCGACGCCGAGGAGCGGTTCCTCGCCCGCCTGGAGGGGATCGAGGAGCCCGAGGAGAAGCGCAGGCGGGTCGGCGAGGAGTTCATCCGCGTCTTCGAGGAGGAGGCGACGAGGCTCGGCAGGATCCGCTACCTCGTCCAGGGGACGCTCTACTCGGACGTGATCGAGTCTGGCGGGACTGAGGGCGTCGCCGCAACGATCAAGTCCCACCACAACGTCGCCGGCTTGCCGGAAGACGTCGACTTCGAGCTCGTCGAGCCGCTGCGGATGCTGTTCAAGGACGAGGTTCGGCGGGTCGGCGAAGAGCTCGGGCTCCCGGAGCGGATGGTCTGGCGCCAGCCGTTCCCCGGCCCGGGGCTCGCGATCAGGATCATCGGCGCGGTCACGCGCGAGCGGCTCGAGATCCTCAGGGAAGCCGACTCGATCCTCCAGGAGGAGGTGCGCCGCGCCGGCCTCTACCGCGAGCTCTGGCAGTCGTTCGCCGTCCTCCCTGCGATCCGCTCCGTCGGCGTTCAGGGCGACGAGCGCACGTATGCCTACCCGATCGTCATCCGGGCGGTCACGTCCGAGGACGCGATGACCGCGGACTGGGCCCGCCTCCCGTACGACCTGCTGGAGACGATCTCCAGCCGGGTCATCAACGAGATCCCGGGCGTGAACCGCGTCGCCCTCGACATCTCGTCGAAGCCGCCTTCCACCATTGAGTGGGAGTAACGGCCGTCGTATGATCGACGGCGATGAGCCGCACCGTTCGCTCACCTGACGGGCGCAACTGGCAACTCGACCGCGTTCGGCACGAGTCGGGGCTCTCGGCGACCAGGAAGGAGCCCTTCTTCTGGGCCAGCGCCGTCGTAACAGTGATTCTGATCGCGTTCAGCGTCTGGGTGATCGTCGCGCTCGACAGCACGTGGATCCGACTGATCGCCGTCATTCTTCTGGTCATCTGGCTGATCGAGCGCGGATTGAACTTCGCCAGGCCGAATCTCCGTGCGCACACCGACGGCCCTCCGGCTGAGACGCTCACATGGCGAACGACTCATCGGTACGGGCTGAGCAAGATCGAGGACCGGATCGCCGCGCAGATCGAGAGCGGGCGGCTCGAGGGAGAGCCACCGGGCGCGGTCCTGATCGGCATCTGAGCCTCGCAGCTACCGCCGTGGCGTGTAGCGCGGGTAGAGCCGGCGCACATGGTCGACGAAGCCGGCCAGTCGCTCTGCGAGCTCCGGATCGGTCACCTCGAGGACGTTCTCGGCGTTCAGCTCGCCCGAGCGCGAGAGGTTGAAGCTGCCGAGGAAGACCGTGTCGTCGGCGACAGTCAGCTTCGCGTGCATGAAGTCGTGCACGCTGCCAGCTGCCTCCCATGGGTGCGAGGGCTTGGCCGAGAACGGCGCGGCCAGCACGCGCTGGAGCAGCGGCAGCTTCCAGACGATGTTGCCGTTCAGGCCCCACTGGTAGATGACGCCGTCGATCTGAGGACGGTCGACGCAGCCGGCGACGTCGACGCGGCCCTCGGAGATCACCTGTGAGAGCGAGGCGAGGATCGGAGCGGCCGTGATCACGGGCGAGGCGATCCGCACTCGGCGTCGCGCTTTCGCGATCGCCTTTCCGATCCGATGCGAGAGGCCCTCGCCGTGCCCCGGTGTGAACCACGTGCGGACCTGATGGTCTCCGACCGGGACCGGAGTCGTGTCGACGAACCCGCTCTGCTCGACGATGCCGGTTCCCCAGAGCTGTTCGAAGTCCTTCGTGAAGCGCGCCGCCAACGCGGGGGACTCCGCCACGGCGACGACGTTCTCCTGCACCGACCACGAGTCATCGGTCCAGTTCATCGACCCGGTCCAGACCGAGGCGCCGTCGCGTACGACGAACTTGTGGTGCATCAGGTCGGGAACGCCGGCTACCGGGCGAACGGGAACACCGAACGACTCGATGAGGGTGCCGTCGGGCTCCGGCGGGGGCGGAACCGGAATCGGATTCCGATGATCGAGGTTGTAGATGAAGCGGATGCCGACTCCGCGCGCAGCAGCCTCGCGGATCGCGGTCCCCACGACCGCCGCCGGCTCGGGGCTGAGGTGGAAGTCGTAGTGCGCGAAGTCGAGCGAGCGTTCGGCAGCGCTGATGAAGTCGGCGACCTGTCGCGCGACCTCGAGCGGCCGCTGACCGCCCGCGGTGTGAGTGCGAACCTCGAGCACAGGCGGCATCTTGGTGGATGATTCCCCCGGTGCGCCTCGCCATCGACCACGTTGTTGTCGCAGTCTCGAACTGGGAGCGTTCGAATGCCTTCTACGGCGACGTTCTCGGTGCGGAGGTGATCGCGCGCGGGCGCGGCTACGCGTACCGCTTCGGCGACCAGCAGCTGAACGTCCACGGGCCGGGTGTCGAGCCGAGCCCCGTCGCGATCGATCCCGTGCGGCCCGGCAACAGCGACCTCTGCTTCCTCTGGGACGGGCCGATCGCCGGCGCCGTCGAGCACCTGCGCCGACGCGGGATCGAGGTCGAGGAAGGGCCCATCGAGCGCCCAGGCGTGCGCGGCCTGGGAACGAGCGTGTACTTCCGGGACCCCGACGGCAGCCTGCTCGAGCTGATCTCCTACGTGTGACCGGGTTCGTGGAGGCGTTGGCGCGGGCGCGCATCGGCGAGACGTTCAACCAGTACGAGGGCTCGGAGCTTCGCCGCGAGCGCCTCGCCGCATACCTCGAGCGCCGCGGCGGCGCGCGCTACCTCCTCGTCGGCGAAGCGGCCGGGTACCGCGGCGCGCGCGTCAGCGGCCTTCCCTTCACCTCCGAACGCCAGCTCTCGGGCAGCGGCCCGGCCGAAGCGACGGCGACGATCGTCCATCGCTCGCTCGCGGAGCTCGAGCTCGAGAGCGACGTGCTGCTCTGGAACGTCGTCCCCACGCATCCGCACAAGCCCGGCGTTCCGAGCTCAAACCGTCGGCCGACGACCGCCGAAGTACGAGAGGCGATGCGCTTCCTCCTGGAGCTCGCAGCGGGCCGCCGCACGGTCGCCGTCGGCCGGCTCGCACATTCGGTCCTCGGCGGCCGCTACGTGCGCCATCCCTCGCACGGCGGTTCGGCCGCCTTCCGCGTCGGGCTGTTGCTATCCATCACAGGGAGATGACCAGGATCCTCATCGCCGCAGCTGCGGTCGTCGTCGCCGTCATCGGCCTGTTCCTCGTCTTCCGCCCGGGCGACGACGGCGGCTCGGCCTCGAGCGGCACCACGGCTACGACGACGCAGTCGACGAGCCCGACGACGACTCTGCCGCCACCTCCTCCACCGCCTCCGCAACCGCCGCCGCCCGCGCAGGTCCGCATCACCGTCAGTCAGGGACAGCCGGTGGGTGGCGTTCGCCGCGTCACCGTCTCGAAGGATCGCCGGGTCGTGCTGACCGTCACCTCGGACGTCGCCGACCACGTCCACCTGCACGGCTACAACATCATGCGGGACGTCGGTCCAGGGCAGCCGGCGCGGATCGCGTTCCGTGCGACGATCGTCGGGACGGTCGAAGCAGAGCTCGAGGACCGTGGCGTCCCGCTGGCGTCGATCGTGACGCAGCCGTGAACCTCGTTCTCCCGCTTGCGCACGGCATCGGCGGCGTTCGCGACCCGGTGTTGCCGGACTGGCTCATGTACTACGCCGGCTCGCTCGTCCTGATCCTCAGCTTCGTCGCGCTCGGCGTCCTCTGGCGCCACCCGATCCTCGAGGGACGTGGGGAGGGCCGCCCGCTGTCGGAGCGCTGGCAGCGCCTGCTGCTCTGGCCGGGGTGGCGGATCGGGCTCGGAGCCATCGCCACAGGCCTGCTCGTCGTCGTCTGGCTGGCGGCGTTCGTCGGCAAGCCGGACGCGGGCGACAACATCGCCCCGACCTTCGTGTGGGTCATCTTCTGGCTCGGGCTCGTTCCACTCGTCGTCGTCTTCGGGAATCTCTGGTCGGTCCTGAGCCCGTGGAAGGCGGTCGCGGACGCCGTTGCGTGGGCCTGGAGCAAGACCGGACGGTCGTGGGAGCCTGTCGCGGCTTATCCCGAGCGTCTTGGCCGCTGGCCCGCAGCGGTGCTCCTGTTCGCGTTCGCCTCGCTCGAGCTCGCCTACCCGAGGGCCGCGGAGCCGAGGACGCTCGCACTCGCAATCGTCGTCTACAGCTGGATCACGTGGGCCGGGATGCTCGTCTACGGCCGGCGACCGTGGAACGAGAACGGCGAGGCCTTCAACGTGTATTTCGGCCTCCTCGCGCTGATCGCGCCGTTCGCGGTCCAGGAGCACGAGGGACGCCGAGCCGTGGTCGTTCGTCCGCCGCTCGCCGGGCTCACGCTCCCTCAGAACCGTCCGGGCACGGTCGCGTTCGTCGTCGTCATGCTCGGATCGGTCGCGTTCGACGGTCTCAGCCGCCAGCAGTGGTGGCAGGACCGTCTGTACAACCTCGAGGCCGAGTACATCGTGAACTCGCCGCGGACAGCCGATCTCGTGGCGAGCGGCTTCAACGTCTTCGGGCTGCTCGTGGCGGTGCTCATCATCGCCGTCCTCTTCCTCGTCGCCGTCGCCGCCGCAGGGCTCGTGTCCGGCGCCCGAGAGGGACTGGCGAGCGTCTTCGTTGCGAGCCTGATCCCGATCGCGCTCGCCTACTCGATCGCGCACTACTTCACGCTGCTCGTCAACCAGGGCCAGTTCGCGCTTCCGCTCTCCTCCGATCCGTTCGGGAAGGGGTGGGACCTGTTCGGGACCTCGGACTTCCAGCCCTCCCTCTTCAACTCGCCGAACGCGATCTGGTACGTCCAGGTCGGGGTGCTGGTCGTCGGCCACGTCCTCGGGCTCTCGATCGCCCACGACCGCGCCGTCGCGCTCTGGGGATCCGCGCGCACGGCGATCCGGACCCAGTACGCGATGCTTGCGCTGATGGTGCTCTACACCTGCACCGGGCTATGGTTGCTCTCGGCGACCTAGCGTCGATCCCCCTCGCGCACGGCGGTGTCGGCGGCGCGATCGTCGAGTCCGCATTTGCGCTCCTGATCGTCGCAATCGCGCTCGCCGTCTGGGTCGGCAATCGCCGGGACGACAAAAAATAGCGTGGGGGAACCCCCTGGTTCCCCCACGGACCCCCTCCTTGCCGACGGGGTCGTCACTTACACGTGAGCGGAGCCGGCTCTTGTCTCGCTCCGTCCAGCCTTTCCCAGCTTTGTGAGCCTCCCGCGGGGCAAAGCCCCGCTCCGGCGGCGGATCACTGTCGCTCTCGGGCGGCGAAACTTCCTGCCGGGCCGCTGCTATCCTCTTTCGCCGGCGGGCGAAGGTCCGCCGCTTCTTAGTTTGTGATGAAGACCTGGAACGCAAAGCCGGGCGAGGTGGAGCGCCGCTGGTACCTCGTCGACGCCGAGGGCAAGACCCTCGGGCGTCTCGCCACGCGCGTGGCCGACACGCTGCGCGGCAAGGACAAGGCTCAGTACACGCCTCACGTCGACACCGGAGACTTCGTCGTCGTCGTCAACGCCGAGAAGGTCGCGGTCACGGGCAAGAAGCTCGACGACAAGCGCTATTACCGTCACTCGGGCTATCCGGGAGGCATCCGCAGCCGCACGCTCCGGGAGGAGCTCGATCGCCGTCCGACCGAGGTCATCCGCAAGGCGGTCAAGGGGATGCTGCCGCGCAACCGCCTCGCCCGCGCCCAGCTGACGAAGCTCAAGGTGTATGCAGGCCCCGACCACCCCCACGAAGCCCAGTCGCCACAGCCGCTGAAGCTGGAGGAGCGCTAGTGGCCGCTGTCGCGCAGTATCAGGGCACCGGCAAGCGAAAGACGTCGATCGCGCGCGTGATACTACGGCCCGGCGACGGTGCGACCTGGATCAACGGTCGGACGATCGAGGACTATTTCCCGCGCGTCGCGCACCGAACAGCCGTTCTGGCGCCGCTCAAGGCCGCAGGCGCGGAAGGCACGTATGACCTGCGCGTGCGCGTCGAAGGAGGAGGCCCGACCGGCCAGGCCGGCGCGATCCGCCACGGCATCGCCCGCGCGCTCGTCGAGGCCGACCCCGAGCTCCGGACCGCGCTCAAGCGTGAAGGTTTCCTGACCCGCGACGCCCGCAAGGTCGAGCGCAAGAAGGCCGGCCTCCACAAGGCTCGCAAGGCCCCGCAGTTCTCGAAGCGCTAGGCCGCTGAGCGAGCCGTATTCGGTCATCCGCCTCGCCGAGGTCGAGGCGCTGCCAACGTTCGGCAAGTTGAAGTGGAAGCCGCTCCGGCGTCCGCTCGACGTGACCGCGTTCGGGGTCAACGCGTACTGGGCCGAGTCGGCCGGCGATGAGCTGATCGAGGAGCACGACGAGCTCGGGAGCGGCGCCGGCCGGCACGAGGAGCTGTACGTCGTGCTCGGGGGAGCCGCACGGTTCACCGTCGCAGGTGACGAGTTCGAGGCGCCGGCCGGGACCGTGGTCTTCGTCCGTGATCCGGCAACGCGGCGAGGCGCCGTCGCCACCGAGGCCAACTCGACCGCGCTCGTCGTCGGAGGCACCCCCGGACGACCGTATGAGGTCTCGCCGTGGGAGTGGGTCGCGGAAGCGATTCCGGCCTGGACCGACGGCGATTACCGATCAGCGCGGGAGACGATCGGAAGGGGGCTTCAGGAGCACCCGGACAACCCGGGCCTCCTCTACGAGCTTGCGTGCGTGGAGGCTCTCGACGGCGAGCACGATGCTGCGATCGGCCATCTCGAACGCGCTGTCGAGCTGAAGCCCGACTACGCGAAGCATGCGCGGTCAGACGAGGACTTCGCCTCGATTCGGCACCGCGAGGACTTCCCGGCTTAGGCTCCGCCGATGGCCAGGCGGTACTTCGGAACGGACGGCGTCCGCGGCATCGTCGGCGCGGACCTGACACCGGACCTCGTCGAGCGGCTCGGGCGGGCTGCGGCGCTCTGGTCGGGCGGCGGAGGCGTTTTCGTCGGCCGCGACACGCGCGGGTCCGGGCCGGCACTCGAGCAGGCGTTTGCCGAGGGTGTGGCGTCGGCGGGCGGAAACGCCGTCCTCGGCGGAGTCCTGCCGACGCCTGCCGTTGCTCTGCTCACTCTCGATCTCGGCGCCGTCATCTCCGCTTCCCACAACCCGCCCGAGTACAACGGCGTGAAGCTCTTCGACGGCGACGGGCAGAAGCTCACGGACACGTCCGAGGAGGAGATCGAGGCGCTCCTCGACGAGCCGGCGCGGGCCGAGCGCGGCGAGATCTATCGCATCGAAGCCTCGGCGAACAGCTACCTCGAACATGTTCTCGAGCGGTTCGGCTCCGACCTGGATGGCCTGCGGATCGCGGTCGACTGCGCGAACGGCGCGTACTCGGAGCTCGCTCCCCAAGCTTTCGAACGGCTGGGCGCGGAAGTCCTGCCGCTCGCGACGGAGCCGGACGGCACGAATATCAACGTCGGCTGCGGTGCGACCGACCTCAGGCTCCTCCAGAGCCACGCCGGAGCGTATGACGTCGGCGTCGCCTTCGATGGGGACGGCGACCGCATGCTCGCCGTCGATGCCGAGGGCAATGCCGTCGACGGTGATCAGATCCTCGCGATCCTTGCTCTCCACCTCGGCGTCGACCTCGTTGTCGTCACGGTGATGACCAACCTCGGCTTCCACCGGCTCATGTCCGAGCACGGGATCCGAGTGATCACGACCGACGTCGGGGACCGCTACGTGCTCGAGGCGCTCCGCCGGGAGGGCGGAGTCCTCGGCGGCGAGCAGTCCGGCCACATCATCTGCCTCGACGGCCACGTGACGGGCGACGGCCTCGCCGCCGGACTCCTGCTCTGCCGCGCGTTGGAGGGTCGCACACTCGCCGAAGCAGCCGGCGTCATGCCCAAGTTCGCCCAGGTGACGGAGAACGTCCCTGCCCCGAGCCGAGACATCCCGGTCGAGCTGCGAAACGAGATCGAGCGGCTCAATGCCGAACTGGACGGAACGGCGCGGATTCTCGTTCGTTCGTCGGGTACTGAACCTCTGATTAGGATCCTCGCCGAGGCCGAAAATCACCCTTATGCGGCCGAACTCTGTGGTACGATCGCGACTCTCGTACGTCGAGAGCTCGGTTAGTCGATCTCCAATGCAGGGGTTCGGCGGACGGCCGGGCTCTTGGTCGTTTTTCGGGGGAAAATGGATCTAAGGCGGGCCGTCGGCGAAGGAGGTCCAGATGTGCGGAATCATCGGATACGTCGGGCCCAGGGCCTGCAAACCACTGCTACTGCATGGGCTCGAGCGGCTCGAGTACCGTGGCTATGACTCCGCGGGCCTCGTTCTCCGCGAGGACGATGAGCTCGACTACGTCCGCGCCGTCGGCAACCTCTCGCAGCTCAAGGCCGCAGCCTCGCTGAACGGCTCCGACTCGACGTCGGGCCTCGGCCACACCCGCTGGGCGACTCACGGCCGGGTCTCGGAGGAAAATGCACACCCGCTGACCGGCTGCAAGGAAGGCGAGCTCGCCCTCGTCCTGAACGGCATCGTCGAGAATTATCGAGAGCTCAAGGAGTCTCTTCAGGCAGACGGACACACGTTCAGCTCGGAGACCGACGCCGAGGTCGTCTGCCACCTGATCGAGCGCCATTACGAGGGCGATCTGGTCGAGGCGGTCAAGCGGGCGTACCGGGAGCTCGAGGGGCATTTCGCGTTCGTCGCGATCCATCACGAGCATCCCGACCTGCTCGTCGGAGCGCGGCTCCAATGCCCGCTCGTCGTCGGCGTCGGCGAGGGCGAGATGTTCTTCGCCTCGTCGATCGCCGCCTTCCTTCGCGAGACCCGCCGTGTGCAGCTGATCGAGGAGGGAGAGGTCGTCGCGATCACGCCCGAGGGAGCGACCTTCTTCGACGTCGAGAACGGGGAGATGGAACGCGAGTCGCTCGAGGTCGACTGGGACGACGAGGCGGCCGAGAAGGGCGGCTACGAGACGTTCATGCTCAAGGAGATCTACGAGCAGCCCGACGCCGTCCGCGAGACGATCGGCGAGCGGATCAGACCCGGCGGCAGGCTCGAGCTCGACGGCCTGGAGATGACGGACGACCAGCTTCGGAACCTCCGCCGCGTCGTCATCCTCGCCTGCGGGACGGCCTACCACGCCGGCGTGGTCGGCCGCTACGTGATCGAGGAGTGGGCCCGGATTCCGGTCGAGCCGGACATCGCCAGCGAGTGGCGGTACCGCAATCCGGTCATCGGCCCCGACACGCTCGTCATCGGCATGTCCCAGTCGGGAGAGACCCGGGACACGATCCACGCCATGAAGCTCGCGCGCGAGAAGGGCGCGATCACGATGGCGATCACCAACCTGATGGGGACGCAGATCACGCGGGAGGTCGATCACGTCCTCTACACCCGCGCCGGCATGGAGATGGCCGTCGCGGCCTCGAAGACGTTCACGGCGCAGGTCGTCGCGCTCTACCTCGTCGCGCTGAAGCTCGCACAGGTGCGAGGCACCGTGCCGCAAGACGAGCTCACCTACATCCTCGACGAGGTCAGGCGCCTGCCGGACCGAATCAAGCAGTTCCTCGACGGCGATCATCCGATCGAAGAGATCGCTCGGCGGCACTTCGACAAGCCCTTCTTCCTCTACCTCGGCCGCCACATCGGACTGCCCGGTCGCGCTCGAGGGCGCGCTGAAGTTGAAGGAGATCTCCTACATTCCGACCGAGGCGTACTCGGCGGGCGAGATGAAGCATGGGCCGATCGCGCTCCTCGACGAGGACACGCCGGTCGTCTGCGTCGCGACGGACTCACACGTCTACGACAAGATCGTCTCCAACATCCAGGAGACCCGGGCGCGCGGCGCCCAGGTCATCGCAATCGCCACCGACGGCAACGAGGACATCCAGCACCACGCTGACGACGTCATCTACGTGCCGCGGACCCCGGCGTTCCTGCAGGCCGCGCTCGCGATCCTCCCCTTGCAGCTGCTCGCCTATCGCATTGCCCGGCTGCGCGGCCTGAACGTCGATCAGCCGCGCAACCTCGCCAAGACGGTAACGGTCGAATAGCGCCGCGCCTCGCGGCGCGGCTTCGTCGAAAGTCTCACGACTTTCGACGACCCTATCGAGACCGGGCGCCGGCTTTCGCCGGCGCGCGGCATACCTGCTCTCTGCCGCCTCCTTCACCCTGATCCTGGGCGGCGGAATGGGCCAAGCCCATTCCGCGGCGTTGGGCTACTCCGGCGGGCGTCGCTGTTGCTTAGTTTCCGACCGGCGGCGCTTCTCGCGGAGGCGTCGCTCACGTGAGGCGGCGGTCGGCTTCGTTGGGCGGCGCCGACGCTCGACCTTCAACGCATCGCGTAGTGCTGCCACGAGTCGCTCGATTGCGAGCTCGCGGTTCCTCGACTGGCTCCGCTCGTCCTGGGCAATCGCCCGCAGAACGGTTCCGGCCCGGCGCCTCACGCGCGCTTTCTGGATCGGCGTCAGCGCCGCCGTCGCCTCCACGTCGAAGACCGCCTCGACCCTCGTCTCGGTCTTCTGGGCGTGCTGTCCGCCCGGTCCGCTCGACCGGGAGAACCGCAGCTCGATCTCCGAAACCGGGATCGCCACCGTCCTAGTCACCTGAATAGACTCGCCGCTCATGGCGGCCATTCTGCTGGACATCGACGGCGTCCTCCACGTTTCCGGCCAGCCGATCCGAGGCGCTCCGCAGGCCGTCCGGCAGCTGCGCGAGAACGGTCACCGGCTGCGCTTTGTCACGAACAACACCACGCGCTCCCGGCGCTCGTTGGCGGATGAGCTGCGGGGGCTTGGCTTCGAGCTCGACGACGATGAGCTTCAGACCACTGCTCTGGCTGCGGCGCGGGCGTTGGACGGAAGGCGCGTGCTCGCGCTGACGATGGCCGCTGTGCTCGAGGACCTCGGGTCTGTCGAGCTCGTCGGTGAGGACGCCGAGGCCGTGCTGATCGGCGGCGCGGACGAGACCGAGGAGACGAATCGGGTGTTCTCGTACATGAACCTCGCTCGGGCGTTCGCCGAGCTCGAAGGAGGCGCCGACCTCTACTGCCTGCACCGGAACCGCTGGTGGCAGACCTCACGGGGGCCGCTGCTCGACTCGGGCTGCTTCGTCGCAGGGCTCGAGTACGCCTCGAGTCTCGAGGCAACGGTCGTCGGCAAGCCAAGCACCGCGTACTTCGCAGCCGCGGTCGAGGCCTTGGACGCCGAGCCGGAGTTGACGTGGATGGTCGGCGACGACATCGATGCCGACGTCGCCGGCGCCCAACGGTTCGGACTGCGAACTGCTCTCGTTCGCACCGGAAAGTTCAGGCCCGACGAGATCGAGCACACGACCATCACCCCCGATGTCGTCCTGTCGTCGGTTGCCGACTTGCCTCGCTGGCTCGAGGAGATGCTGTGACCCGGGTCGGGACCGACATGGTCGAGATCGGGCGAATCCGCGAGGCCCTGGAGCGATACGCGGGCTTTCGGGACCGCTGCTTCACCGCCGCGGAGCAGGCGTACTGCGACGCGCGGCCGAATCCAGCCCAGCACTACGCCGCCCGGTTCGCCGGGAAGGAAGCGGTCGGGAAGGCGCTCGGCTTCGGCGTCGCTCGGCGCTTCGCCTGGCGAGACATCGAGATCGCCGGCCGGCCCAAGCCGTCCGTGCGCCTCCACGGGCAGGTCGAGGCATGGTCGCAGCGCGTGCGAGCCGGGCCGATCGACCTCTCGATGTCGCACTCGCGCGAGCTCGCGAGTGCGGTCTGCGTGGTCGCCGACCCTGATGCTTGAACCGCTCTACACCGCCGCGGAGATGCAGGCGGCGGAGGCGGGCCACGACGTCGAGCAGCTGATGGAGCGCGCGGGAGCCGCCGTCGCCGACGAGATCCTGGCGCGCTTTCCCGAAGCCCGGTCGTTCGCCGCTGTGTGCGGAGGCGGCGCCAACGGCGGCGACGGCCGGATCGCGGCCGAGCTCCTTCGAGCGGCCGGCTGGGAGGAACGCTCGCTGGGCGACGCCGACGTCGTCATCGACGCTCTGTTCGGTACCGGATTCCGCGGTTCGCCACGCGAGGAGGCCGCACAGCAGATCCGGTCGATGAACGAGTCCGGAGCACCCGTCATTGCGGTGGACATCCCGTCAGGCGTCGATGCGTCCACGGGCGAGGTTCCGGGCGAGGCCGTGCGCGCGACGCTGACGGTGACCTTTCACGGGCGCAAGGTCGGCCAGGAGGTCGCGCCGGGACGCTTTCGCCGCGGCGAGATCGTCGTCTCCGACATCGGTCTCGAGCATTCGGAGACGGAGCACGCCCTGGTGACGCCGGCGATTCTCGATCTCGTTCCTCGACGGCAACCGGGCGACACCAAGTACTCCGCGGGCTCGGTTCTCGTCGTCGGCGGCTCGCCCGGGATGACTGGGGCTGTCTGCCTGACCGCCGAGGCCGCGTTCCGGGCGGACGCCGGCTACGTCGCCGTCGCTGCGCCGGCGGAGTCGCTGCCGGTGATCGAGACCCGCCTCCTTGAGGCGGTGAAGCGGCCGCTGGAGGAGGTTTGGGACGCGACCGAACGCGCACGGGCGCTGGCCATCGGCCCCGGCCTTGGCCGGGAGCGAACCGAGCTCGTCAGGCGGCTGCTCGAGGAAGTCGACCTCCCCGCGGTCGTCGACGCGGACGGCTTGTTTGAGCTCGAGCCCGTCGAGCGCCACGCGGACACCGTTCTGACCCCGCACTCGGGCGAGCTCGCCCGGCTGCTCGGGGTGGAGGCCGGCTGGGTCGACGCGCACAGGCTCGAGGCGCTCGGCCAGACCGTTGAGCGGTTCCAGTGCGTCGTGCTCCTGAAGGGCGAGGGGACGCTGGTCGGGGCCCCCGGTGCGGGACCGCTCGTCTGCGGCGGTTTTCCGTCGCTCGCCACGGCGGGGACGGGAGACGTGCTCACGGGCGTCGTTGCCTCCTTCCTCGCCAAGGGTATGGACGGGCGACTGGCCGCAGCTGCGGCGGCGACGGCCCACACGCAGGCCGCGGTCACGGCGCCGTACAGGTCTGGGCTCAAAGCCGGTGACCTGCTCGCGGCGCTGCCCCGCGTCCTCGATGCATAGGTCCGAGATCACGATCGACCTGGGGGCACTGCGCCGAAACGCCCGGCGCCTGAGGCAGGTGCTCGGGGAGGCGGAGTTGTGGGCGGTCGTCAAGGCCGACGGCTATGGGCACGGAGCACTCGACGTCGCCCGGGCAGTCCTGGACGAGGGCGCGGGAGCCCTCTGCGTGGCGACCGTTGCCGAGGCGCTCGAGCTCCGCGAGGAGTTTCCGGGAGCGCGGATCCTCGTCATGGGCCCATCCGCGGGCCGGGACGTGGAACAGGCTCGGGAGGCTCGGATCGAGGTGACCGTCTCCGACGTAGAGGTCCCGGACGGTGTCCCCGTTCACCTCAAGCTCGACACCGGGATGGGACGGTGGGGGCTGGCGGAGCTCCCTGAGATCTCGGGGCAGGTGGTGGGGCTGATGACCCACCTCGCGACCGCCGACTCGGACCCTGACTTCGCCCGCGAGCAGCTGAGGCGATTCGAGGAGGCGACGAGACCCCACGCGCAGCTGACCCGCCACGCTGCGAACAGCGCGGCTGCGCTGCGACTTCCAGAATCGCGCCTCGACGCTTCGCGCTGCGGGATCGCCCTCTACGGGCTCTCGCCGTTCGGCGGCGACCCTGCCGAAGACGGCCTCGAGCCGGTGCTGCGCTGGAAGTCTCATCTCGCCCAGGTCAAGCAGCTCGGTCCAGGCGAGTCGACCGGCTACGGCCGGCGGTTCACTGCCAGGGAACCCACGTTCATCGGCATCGTCCCGGTCGGCTACGCAGACGGCTTCCGCCGCGACATGACCGGCACCGAGGTCGTCCTCGAGGGCGAGCGGCGGCGTGTCGTCGGCACGGTCTCGATGGACGCTCTCGCCGTCGAGCTGCCCGGGCGGCTTCCGGTCGGCACTCCCGTGACCCTGATCGGCGACGGCGTGCTTGCCGAGGAGCATGCCGCCGTGGCCGACACGATCAACTACGAGATCGTCTGCCAGATCGACTCGCGGCCCGGCCGGGCACAGCGGACGGTGGTCGATGCTTGAGCGGGCGCAGAAGGCCCTCACTGGGGAGGAGGCGTGGATCGTAGGCGGCGCCGTCCGGGACGAGCTGCTGGGCCGGCCGCTGCTCGACCTCGACATCGCCTGTCGCGAGCCGGAGGCGGCCGCGCGCCGCTTCGGCGGGCCGGTCTTTCCACTCTCGGAGCGCCACGGAGCCTGGCGAGTCGCCCTCGACGGCGGACGCACAGTCGACTTCACGCCGCTCCGAGACGGGATCGAGGATGACCTCGCGACGCGTGACTTCACGATCAATGCGGTCGCGCGGCCGCTGGATGGAGGAGACCCGGTTGACCCGTTCGGCGGCCTGCCGGACCTCGACCGGCACGTCCTGCGCGCGGTGGCGCCGACGATCTTCGAGGCCGATCCGCTGCGGCTGCTCCGTGCGGTCCGGCTCGAGGACGAGCTCGGGTTTCGTCTCGACGCCGAGACCGAAGGCCTTGTCCGCCAGCACTCGGCGCTCGTCGACCGGCCTGCGGGAGAGCGGATCCTGGCCGAGCTCGTCCGCCTGAGCCCCCAGGGGTTCGAGCGGCTCGACGAGCTCGGTCTGCTCGCGCCGCTCGGCGGAACGCTCGACCGCGCGCGTGAGCTCGGCGATATGTCGGTTGAGCTGCGGCTCGTGGCGGTGTTCGGAGAGCAGCTGAGCCGCCTGCCGATCTCGAACGAGCTCGCGCGGTACGCGCGGACGCTGCTCCGCGCCGAGCCGCCTACGGAGCTCAACCCTCGGTCGGTCTACCGGTTTCGCCGCACGACCGAGCCCTGGGCCATCGACGCGGCGCGATTCACGGGGGCGGGTGAGGAGCTCGAGCGGGCGATCGAGGAGGCGCGGGGCCGCGACCCCGCGGAGCCGCTCCTGCGCGGCGACGAGCTGGGTGTCCCGCCGGGCCCGGAGATCGGCCGGTTGCTCGCGCTCGTCGAAGAGGAGCGCGCGGCCGGAACGATCACGACACGCGACGAGGCGTTGGGGCTCGTGCAGCGGGAACGTGAAGTCACAGACTCGTAGCGGGCCGGTCACACACCCATGCGTTCGCCTTCGCTACGCTCGCCGCGGGGAGGAGGCCGGGTGCGCCTTCCCTAAGGGACCCCGGGCGCTACCGGCAGACGCGGACGACCCGCGTGGCCTCGGCCCGCTGGCCGCCGGCCCGCACGACCGCGCGCAGCATGTGCAGCCCCGACTTGGCGCGCCGCGTGCGCCAGGTGGTTGAGAAGAGGCCCGCAACGTTGCGCTTGACGATTCGGAGGCGGCGCTTGCCGTCGAAGAACTGGACGGATCCAAGCCGTCTGGTCGCGCTCGCGGAGACGAGCAGCGGCTCGGACCTCTGGACGCAGCGACGGGCGAGCGGCGTCAGCCACGTGACCGCTGCGCCCTGGATCACGCGTAGCCGGCGCGTGCTCACCCGCGTGTTCGGCATCACGTCGCCGCCGTACGTGTTCGCGTTCTTCGACTCCTGGTAGTCGGAGGCGATGAACGCGAACTGTGGGCGGCCGGCACGCACCGGCGGGGCCTCGGCCGGAAGCGGGAAGAGCGCAACGCCCGTGAACGGGTCGTACGCCACGGCTCCGATCAGCACGCGGCTGTAGGAGAGCGCCAGCGAGAAGGGATCGACTCCCGACCCACGATCGAGGATCTGGAGCGCGATCGTGGGCCGACCCGCCGCGACCCGGGTCGTCAGCACGCGGATCGACGGGCGCCGCAGGTCGTTCACCCAGGACCGCAGCCGCCACGAGCCCGCCTGGCTCCGCCCGGTGAACTCATTCCGACCGGAATCGACCGAGACGTAGTAGCGGCCGGGCAGCGCGAACTGCCCGCCCGCGGCCCCGACCGGCAGGCGGTAGCCGAACGTCAGCCCGTTGATGTTCACCGGTGTCCCAACGTAGCCCTGAACGGCGTTCTCGTCCTTCGCACCGAGCAAGAACGGATGGATCAGCGAGCCCGGTGACTCCGTGACGACCGCAACACCGAAGTTCATCACCCGTCGGCCGAGCCGGAACTCGTAGACACGCTCGCCACCGTCCTCGCGCATCGGCGCCGCGACGCCGTAGTCCGGCGGGTGGCCGAACGGTGCGGTCGGGAAGCGGTACGCCTGAGCGAGTGACCGCCGCCCACGGGTCGTCCCGGACTCGATCCGGCGGATTGCCCGTGCCGGAGCGGCGGCCAGGCCAGGCCGCATGACGAAGGCTGCATAGGGCACCCGCCTCGCGACCGCGCCCCGGCGCAGAATCAGATAGCCGACGTTGTCGCTGCCGGGGGCGTTGGCGTCCGCGCGAACGGTGACGGGAATGCTCGCGACACCGCCCGGCGCGATCGCGACCGCCGGCGGAACGTCGATCGCGACGCCGGCGCCGGCCGACTGAGGTCGAAGCTCCACAGTCCAGGTGCCAGCGCCGTCGCCGGCGTCGCGCAGGGTGAGCAGGAGCTGTTTCGACACGGCGCCGGCCCCGGCCTGGAGATCGCCGAACGAGAGTGACCCTGGTTCGGTGAAGAGCTTGGGATCGTCGGCGGCGAGGACGTTGACGAGCCCTGCGCCTTCGGCGAGTGCCGACGCCTCCTGTGTCCTGCCCGTATCGCCCCACGCGGGGCCTGCCGTCGACATCAGCGCGGACTTCAGCTGGCGGACGTTCCAGTTCCGGTGCCGCTGACGGAGCAGCGCTGCCGCGCCGGCGACGTGCGGCGCCGACATGCTCGTCCCGTCGAAGGAGGCGAACGGTGAGCCGCCCGTCGCATTGCGGAGCGTCGCGGAGAGGATCTCTCCGCCCGGCGCGGCCACGTCAGGTTTGAGCGCGTGCCCGAACGCCGTCGGGCCGCCGGAAGAGAAGCTCGTGACGACGCCGGAGCGCCCAGTGACGATCTCGGTCACGCCCGGGCCGACCCGAATCGGCGCACGGCCGCCGCGGCCGGCCAGGTAGGCGCGCAGCGCGGCGCCGTCGAGGTTGGAGATCATCCCGCTCGGCAGCGGTAGGAGCAGCGGGATCGGGTTGGCCTCCCCTTCGCGGTTGTCCGCGAAGACAAGACCGCCGGCGCCCCCCTGAATTGCGCGCACCGCCTTCGAGAAGAACGTGCAGCCACCGCGGCTGATCAACGCGAGGCCGCCCGCGAGCGAGCCGCGCGGGAGAGGGTTGCTTCCCACGTTTGGATCCCGCCCGAGGCCGCAGAGTCGCGGGTCGACGGGACGACCGTTCGTGCCCGTGATCGTGGCGACGTCGATCAGCGAACGGTCCGACGTTCCCCACGACGACGGAGCTGCGCCTCCTGCGGGCTCGAAGGGAATCTGCTGCAGGCCGGCGGGAGCGCCGGGGTTGCGGACTGAGAGCGCGGGGGCGAAGACGTGGCTGTTCGAGGTCGCGGCGACCGTGATCGCATCGGGCGCGGTTCCCGGCGATCCCGCCGTTCCGAAGCCGAAGTCGTCACGGTCGTTGCCCGCCGAGATCACCGGAACGACCCCGGCGTTGACGACGTTCGCCACGGTCTGCACGAGCGCGTCGGTTCGCGGCTCGGTCGCAGGCCCGCCGCCCGAGAAGTTGATCACGTCCATCCCGTCGCGGACTGCGGACTCGAAGGCGGCGACGATCTCGGGCGTGTCGGCGATATGCCCAACGCCGGACGGGACGTTGAAAACTCGGTAGTTGCCGATCCAGGCCTGCGGCGCGACGCCCGAGAGCCCCGCGGTCGGCGGATGGTCGCTCCCGCCCGGCGAGCTCGTGCTGCTCCGCCCGGCCGCGATCCCGGCGACATGCGTGCCGTGGAACGAGGCGGCTCTGTCGAGCGGAAGACGCCCGGCCCGCCCGGATCCCGGCCCGGGGAAGCTCCGGGCGGCGATCACCTTTGCAGTCGTGAAGCTCCGCTGGCCCTTGGGGAAACCTGACGGATAGGCAAAGCCGCTCGGGTTGAAGAAGGCGTTCAGCTGGTCGACCCCGTCGTCGACGACGGCGATCTTCACGCCCGCGCCGTTGGCGCCGGTCGCCGCGGTGAACGCAGGCGCGCCGATCACACTCGGGCTGCGATTGAGTGCCATCGTGTAGCGGATGCTGGGGTAGACCCTGGCGACGAACGGCATCGCGGTCAGCCGAGCCAACTTCGTGTAGGGCAGGTCGACCGTGAGGCCGTTGAGGACGACCTGGAAGCTCCGGCTGACCCGCGCCGATGGGATCGCGGTTCGGATCGCCCGTGTCGCGGCCAGCTGTGCGGCTTCGAGCCGGGCGATGTAGGCGCGCGACGAGCCGCTCTCGACGTTTAAGCGATTCGAGCCCAGCGCGCCGAACAGCCCGGTCCCGCGCTCGGAAGCGAGGGGAGGCTCAGCCAGGCCGACGATCAGCCGGACCCGTCCAGTCGCCTGGTTCCGGGGCACGGCGATCGTCCCGGAACGCACGCGCGGCACGCTCAGCTCGCCGAACGTGCGGTTGATCGGCTGCAGGGCGGCCGAAGCAGGCGCTGCAAGGGCGAGCGCCGCGATCAGGGCGATAAGCACGGGATGGCGGCGCAACCCGCCAAAGAGTAGCGGCGAAATTAGGATCGCTCTGTGGCTGGCAGGTTCGAAGGCAAGCGCGGGCTGATAACCGGCGTGGCCAACAAGCGCTCGATCGCCTGGGCGATCGCGCGACGGCTCGCCGATGAGGGCGCGCAACTCGCGTTCACGTTCCAGGGAGAGCGGTTGGAGAAGAACGTCCGGGAGCTCGCCGAGACCGTGGACAGTCCGCTCGTGACGGCCTGCGACGTCCGCGCCGACGAGGACGTGGCCCGCGTCTTTTCCGAGGTGGGCGATGTCTTCGATGGTGCTCTCGACGTGCTCGTCCACTCCGTGGCCTTCGCCGCGGCGGAGGACCTCGAGGGTCGCTTTACGGACACGCCTCGTGACCGCTTCTGGCTCGCGCTCGACGTCAGCGCCTACTCGTTGGTCGCCGGCGCCAGGGCGGCGGAGCCGCTGATGGAGTCTGCCGGCGGTGGATCGATCCTGACGATGACGTACCTGGGAGGCGAGCGCGCCGTGCCGCACTACAACGTGATGGGCGTAGCCAAGGCGGCGTTGGACTCATCGGTTCAGTACCTCGCGTGGGATCTCGGCCAGAAGAACATCCGGGTGAACGCGATCTCGGCCGGGCCGGTGCGGACGCTGTCCGCGCGCTCGATCGCCGGCTTTCCGACAATGGAGTCGATCGTCGAAGAGCGCTCGCCGCTCCACCGGCCGATCGACGCCGACGACGTCGGCGCCGCCGCCGGCTATTTGCTCTCGGACGACGCCCGCAACGTCACCGGAACGACGCTCTACGTCGACTCTGGCTACCACTCGATGGGGATGTAGCGAGCGGGCGCCCCGCGGAGGGCTACTTCAGGCCACCAGCTCCGCGGTCGTTGCCACGTCGACTCCCCAGAACGACGAGTGCCGGAAGGAGAGCTCCAGCGCATCGCCGCGACGGCGCGCCTCGCGTAAGAGCCCGACGATCAGCCGCTCGTCGTCGGTCATCGGCTCGTACATGGGCACGTGCAGCGTGATCTCGGCCTCGAACCTCGCGAAGAAGAAGTGAATGGTGTTCAGCCGCGTGACCCCGACGGCGATCGGGATCTGTGGGCCGGCGAGCGGCTCGTCGGGGGTGAGCCGACGTTCCCATGCGTAGAGCGCCCGTGTCGGATCGATCGGCAGCATGTCGCTGTCGCCCGGCGGCCCGGGCTCGCGGCGATCGATGACCGCCCAGAGCTCGAAATGCAGCGTCGGCTCCTCCGGTACGGCCGAGACCTGGGCGAACGGCTCGCCCTCAAAGACGAAGTCGCCTTCAGCGACCTGCACTTCGGCGATGTGGTTGTAGTTGGTGAGGAAGCCGAGCCCCTCGGGATGGTGGTCGATGCTGACGTTGGCCGTGTCTCCGCCCGGTTGGACCTCGACCTTGACGACGCGACCGCTGTAGGCCGCGTATACGCAGTTCCCAGCCTCGGAAGCGAGGTCGACCGCCTGGTGCAGTGCGTTGCGGAAATGGACGTCGCGGCCCGTCGGATTCGATGGATCGGCGGCGGAGATGACCTGCGTCGAGTTGCACGGCGGCGCGTTCGGAAGCTCTTTGCGCCTCAGTGAGTCGAAGCGCCCGTTCTCGAGGCGGGCCTGCAGCGGCAGCTCCAGCGGCGGGCTGAACAACCAGGATTGGTGGGTGACCGGGGCGAGCGGCATGACGCGCGCGTCATACCACACGCACGAACGGACTAGAAGCGGGCCCTGCTGGGAACACGAGAACGGGAGGTGAAGGTATGCAAGGTTTGACGAGAGGGGCGGCAACGTTGATCGGCGTCGCCGCTGGGGGCTTCCTGATCTGGTTCGGCGCGAGCGCACTTCCGAGCCGGGGAGAAGCAACGATCGGTGAGTTCTGGTGGGCAGTGGGTCTGATCGCGGCGGCAGGACTGGTCATGGCGCTGTCACAGCTGCTCGGCGGCTGGACGAAATGGGGACGACCCCACATCTCGCGCAACGTGTTTCTACTCGGCTTCCTCCCGGCGCTGATCGCCGGCGGCTGGGTGGTCCTCGCCGCTGAACCGGCGAACCATTGGCTCGGCAGCCACGTGCGCGATTGGTCCGACGACATTGGCTTGGAGAGCCTCGTCGCCGACCTGCTCAAGGCCTGGCCGGCAATCGCCTTCGGCGTCGGCCTGGCGCTCGGGCTGTCGTTCGACACGGCCGGCCCGAGGAGGGAGACCGAGCGCCGCACGGTCGAGGAGGCCGAAGCACCGCCCGAGCGAGAGGCGGTCGACGGTGAGCCGGACAGGCAGCCTGTGCCGGCCGGCGACAGAAAGGCGGAAGGAGAGGCGCCAGAGCCCGAAGCTCCAACCCGCGCGGACGTCACCCGGCGCGAGGAATAGAGACGTCAGGCGGGCACGGCGAACGCAGCCCGGGCCTCAGCCGCGGGCGCTCGCGAAGCGCAGCCGTCGAGGTGGTCGTTCACGAGCCCCATCGCCTGCATGAACGCGTAGACCGTCGTCGGGCCGACGAAGCGCCAGCCGCGGCGCTTCAGGTCCTTCGCGAGCGCGCGCGACTCGTCGGTCTGCGCCATCTCGAGCAGCGCCGCCCACGTCAGCCGCTTCGGGCGCGACGCGGGCTCCGGTTCGAAGCGCCACACGTAGGCCGCCAGCGAGCCCTCCTCGTCGACGAGCTCGACCGCACGCTGGGCGTTGTTGATCGTGGCCTCGATCTTGCCTCGATGGCGCACGATCGAGGCATCGCGGAGGAGCCGCGCGACGTCCTTCCCGCCGAAGCGGGCGACCTGCTCGAAGTCGAATCCGGCGAACGCGCTTCTGAACCCCTCGCGCTTGCGCAGGATCGTCAGCCACGAGAGGCCGGACTGGAAGCCCTCCAGGCAGAGCTTCTCGAACAGCCGCCGGTCGTCGGCGACGGGAAACCCCCACTCGGAGTCGTGGTAGTCGCGGTACTCCGGCGCGGAGTCGCCCCAGAAGCAGCGGCTGACGCCGTCGTCGCCGCGGGCGAGCCCGTCGGTCGAGCTCACGCGAGCGCGTCCTTGCGCGTCAACCAGGTCATGATCTCCACGGTCATGCGCCCGGCCTTGATCGCGGGATCTTGCTCCGTCAGGGCTCTGGTCTCCTCGACACTCGTCCGGTAGACACAGAAGCCCCGCTTCGTCTCGTCCTCCTGGTCGCGAAACGGCCCGGAGAGCAGCAGGTGGCCCTGCTCGTGCATCTCGCCGAGGAACGCCAGGTGTCCGGTCTGGATCTCCTCGAGCTCTTCGTCGGTGTAGTCGGCCGCCCGCGGGCCGCGGCGAAGAAGGACGAAGGTGTAGGCGTCGAGCTCCACGTTGGCTACCAGGCTACGGGTATGTACGCCTCGTAGACCGAGATCGTTCCGTCCCGCGCGAGCAGCCGGCCCGTGACGCCGCAGCGGGGGCGCCCGTAGACGGCGACCAGCCGAACGCCGAGCTCGCTCAGGTGGCGCACGTCCGCGCAGGGCCGCAGTTCACGAAGGACTCGCTCGGCCTCCTTCGGCGCGACCGTCGAGTAGCCCGCCGGCCGTTCGCGGGGTGCCTGCATCGCGTAGTAGAGGTAGACGCTGGCCTCCTGCCGGTCCGGCGAATAGACGGGCAGCTCGAGCAGCCGCCCGAGCTCGGCCCCGCGGATCGCCGCATAGGCGCTGTTCGACTCGTCGGCCGCCGTCGGGCGCACGGCGGTCACCCCGAGGCGCAGATCGAGCGCGATCACCACGAGCGCGACGAGCGGGGCGGCGCGCCAGCGCAGGCGAGAGACGGCGAGCGCCGCCAGCGCGGCGATCGCCAGGCAGGCGATCGGCATCAGCCGGCCGGGGACGCGGGTCGATCCGAGCCCCGGCGCAACGTCCCACACCGCCTCGTATCCAGGCAGGTTGGCGCCCAGGGCGAGGAGGAGCGGAACAGCTGCCCCGAGCCCGAGGATGAGCCCGAGTCGTGACCGATACACGGCAGCCAGTCCGGCGATCGCCAGCAGCGGCGTCAGCCAGCCGATCAGGACGAATGGTTCGAGCCCGTGGCGAGGGTCCCGGGCGACGAAGTCGGCGAGATCGGCCGAGTAACGCTCGACCTGCGCGAAGGAGCGCGCTTCCCCGATCGAGTCGCGGATCGAAAGCGCCCAGACGAGGAGCCCGGCTGCGACGGAGCCGGCAACAGCGCCGGCGGCCCAACGGCGGTCGCCTCCTCGCAGGAACATGTACGCGCCGACGAACGGAATCGCGCCGAGGGCGAGGTGGACCTGGCCGGAAAGCGGAATCGAGGCCAAGGCTGCGGCGGCAATGACGTACCGCCGCCGCTCCCAGGCCCAGAGCGAGAGCGGCAGCAGCATTGCGATCCACGCCAGCAGGTGTCCGGCGCCGCCCTGGACGGCGCGGTACGGCGCGAGCGCGAACGCCACCCCGCCGACGAGAGCGGCGCCCGTACCGAGCCCGAGCGAGCGCAGCCAGAGGAACGTCAGTCCACCGGCCCCGACGTAGCCGAGCAGGACGAACACGTTCCACCCGCCTACGGAGCCGAACAGCGCGTGGAGCGGCCAGAACGGGAGCGAGAACGGCCAGCCCGCGAAGTTCACGCGTGGCTCCGCCTCGGGCCGGAAGCTGTACGGATCGCGCAGCGGGCTCTCGCCGCGCGCCAGCTGGTGACCGGGGAGCCAGAGCTGCCAGGTCGTCTGGAGATGGTCGCCGGGAGCGGCGGCCCCGGGCAATCCGCGCCGGCCCTCCGCCATGAAGTCCCTGCGAGCGTCCTCGAGGGCGGGCCAGGTCGAGAGGACGCCCGCGCCGAGGTAGACGGCTAGGACGATCCCGACAACGCCCGCGCCGCGGAGATGAGCTCGTCGAAGTCGGGGAGGTCGCCGTCCTCGTAGGCCCATGCGCCTCGGACCGTACCGTCGGCGTCGATCAGGAACGCCGTCCGCCGCGGTACGTCGTTCATCCCTCGATACTCGCGCGCGATCCCGAATCCCCTGACCGCGTCGCCGTTCCAGTCGGAGATCAGCGGAAAGTCGAGATCGAGCGCCTGCATCCAGGCGACGTGTGACCAGGGTGAGTCACGCGACGCTGCCATCCCGCGGACTCCGGCCTGCTCGAGCTCCCGGCTCCTGTCACGCAGGAGCTCCATCTCGTTCGTTCAGGTGCTCGACCAGTCGAAGAGGTAGAAGAGGAGCAGCACGGGGCCTTCTTCGACCAGGTCGCGGAGCGAGATGCTCTCCCGTGGAGCAAGCCAGACTTGGGCGTCGGGGATCGAGTCGCCGGGCGCGAGCACCCCCGCAGCCTAAGGGCAACACCAGCCTTGGATCCGGGGGAAGCCGCCGCCGCCCGTCCCGCCCGGGTCGAACTGCAGCCTCAGGCTCGAGACTGCCGAGACCTTGCTGACGTCGGCCGAGCGGATGAAGAGCCACTGGTCGGCGCTTTGCCAGCCGAGCAGGAGCCAGCGCCCACCGGGCGACCAGGCGACGTCGCTGAACCGGCCCTGGCCTGAGAAGACGAGCGTCTGGCGGCGCAGCGTGTCGCCCTCGATGACGAGCAGCTCGCTTCGTGGTCCGACCCGGCGGATGAGCGCGATCCGATGGTCGCTCGGGGAGAATGCGGCCGTGACGGGCACGCCCGACAGCTCCAGGTACTGGAGCCTGCGCCCGTCGCCGTCGAACACCGCCAACGCGAGGCGCCCGTCTCCGAGATCCCGGACGACGAGCAGTCGCTGGGCGTCCGCCGACCACTCGAGCTGCGAAGGCGACGCTGCGCTCCCGGCCGCGGTCCACTGGGTCGCGCCGTCGTTCGCCGAGGTCACGGTCACCGTGCCGCTGCGATCGGCATAGGCGAGGACGTGCTCGACCCCGGGCCGCCAGGCGGGCGGGACGCTCTGCGCGGCGCCGACGCGTCTGTCGCGCGTACCGTCGGCGTCCACGACGCGCAGGTTGCTCCCGCTCAAGTACGCGATCCGGAAGCCGCTTTGGGACCAACGCGGCCCATGCACGCGAGGCCGCGCAAGCGTCCAGCGAACCTGACCCGTCGGCGTCACCGCGGCAAGCTGATGGCGCCTGGAGGCGCCGACGAAGCGTCCGTTCGGCGACCACGTCGCCTCGTCGTAGTCCCCGACGCGCCGCCTCGTCCCCTGGGCGGACACGAGCCAGACACCGCTCGGCGCCGCCACGAGCACGCGTCCCTCGGTGGGAAGCCGGAATGGCCCGGTGGGCGTCTGAGGAGCGCTGACGCCGACGACCTTCTCGGTGCCGACCGCGTCTCGAACGCCGTCGATCACCGCCCGGCCGGGTGGGCTGGCGGCGGCCAGGAGGATCGCTGCGCCGATCCCGCCGGCCGTCAGCAGCCGCCGGTTTCGGATCGGCCAGGTCGTAGGCTCGCGCTCGCCGAAGGCGGCGCGCGCGACGCGCCAGCCGCGGCGCTGCGCCCCGATCTCGTCCGGCGGCGCAGTCGCGAGGATCATCCGCCTCAGCCTGCGCTCGTTCACCGCTCCCCCTCCAGGAGGTCGGCGAGCTCGTCGAGCCCCTGACGGAGCCTCGACTTGACGGTGCCCTGCGGCAGCTCGAGCAGCTCGGCGATCTCACCCGGCGTGTACTCGAGCAGGTGACGGAGGACGATCACGGCCCGCTCCTCCGGCGTCAGCGACGCCAGCGCGGTGACGATCGGAGGGGAGAACGAGCGGTCGGCATGGTCTTCCTCCGAGACCGCCGCGAGCGGTCCGTCGCCGACCTCGGCGCGCAGGGCCTGCGACTTCGCCCAGTCGATCGAGCGGTTGATGACGATCCCGTCCAGCCAGGGGCCAAAGCGCCGGCGCCGGTCGAACCGGCCGAGCGACCTGATCGCGGCCAGGAACGCCTCCTGCGTGATGTCCTCGGCGGCCCCGCCATCGTGTACGACCAGGTACGCGGCTCGGTACGCGCGAGGCCAGTGCTCGCGGAAGAGCAGCTCGAGATCCGACAGCGAACCGGCCTGGGCACCCCGAACCGCGTCGAGCTCGTCGCCTCGCAGGCCCGCGATCGCGCGGTCCCCGTAGGCGCGGCCCCGCCGCACAAGTCCTTCGCCTCCTCCACGACCTTCGGCGGTCGGGGAGTCCGGGACCTCGCGCGGCTTCATGTCCTCACTGTCGCCCATTCGATCCGGCGCGCCCAGCCCCTCCGCCGCCTAGGTCGCGGCAGCTTCGGTCGCGTCGGCGATCTCGCGGGCGACCTCGACGATGTCGCGGTTGGCGTTGTAGACCCGAAGCTGCCGATCCGAGCCGTTCCCGCGGCGCAGGATCTCTCGGATGCCCTCGAGCTCGCGCTCGGATCCGAGCTCGCGCGCGTGCGGCTCCAGCTCCTTCAGGCGCCGTCTGATGAGCTGCGCGGCCGCGACGCGGTTCCTGCGCCCGGTCGCGAGATCCATGAGCGGCGCCTCGAGCCCGTAGCGCACCGCGAGCCACTTGTTCTCGGTCGTCAGGATCCGGTGGTAGCTCGGCACCTCGCCCTGTTCCTCGAACTGGTCGCAGTAGAGCTTGACGAGCGCCTGGCAGAAGGCGGCGATCGCGACCGCGTCCTCGACGCGGGTGACGCAGTCGCAGACCCGGATCTCGACCGTGCCGAGCTTCGGGTGCGGGCGGATGTCCCACCAGATGTGGGTGTAGTCCGCGATGCAGCCGGTGTGCTCGAGGTACCCGATCACCTCGGCGTACTCCTCGTAGTCCCGGAATCGCGGCGGGGGGCCGGAGCGGGGGAAAGCGGCGAAGATCGGCTGGCGCGTCGAGGCGAGCCCGGTCGGCTCGCCGCGCCAGAACGGTGAGCTCGCGGAGAGGCCCAGCAGCAGCGGGAGGTCGACGAGGAGGCCGTTGACGACGTTGATCGCCTTGTCGGGATCGTCGACGGCGACGTGGACGTGGAGCCCGAAGATGAGCTCCCGCCGGGCGACGTACTGCATCTGGTCGACCAGCTCGAGATAGCGGTCGCGGGCGGTGATGCGCTGGCGCTCGAAGAGGCTAAACGGATGCGTGCCGGCGGAGCCGACCCGAAGGCCGTTCGCGGCGGCGATGTCCCTGACCGAAGTCCGCAGCCGGCGCAGCTCCCGTTCGGCGTCGCCGGCAGTGCGGCAGACGGGCGTCGCGACCTCGAGCACGGACTGCATCAGCTCCGGCTTCATCCTCGCCTCGTCCTCGTGCCCGACGAAGGCCGCAAGCACCGTGTCGATCCGCTGCACGAGGTCGAACGACTCGCCGTCGAGGAGCATGTACTCCTCCTCGACTCCGAGCGTATAAGCGGGCCCCTGGCCGAAGTGATGGTCGACCACGCTGCCCGCCGGGCCGAGCCCGTCGCCGGTGATCGAGGGGGGCCAAGCCTGCTTCATCGGCCGATTATCGCCTCAGCTTCGATTTCCACCAGCCAGCGGGGGTCGAACAGGGCGGCGACGACGATGCCGGTGGTTGCAGGCCTGCTCTCGCCGAACACCTCACCGTGCGCGCGGCCGACCGCCTCGATGTCCTCGGCGCGCGTCAGGTACATCCGCGTCCGCACAACATGCTCCGGCCCGGCACCGGCCTCGGCGAGCGCCGTCAGGACGATCTCGAGGCAGCGGTGCGCCTGACCATAGGCATCCGCCGGCGGATCCGAGCCGTCGGGCATCACGGGCGCGGTGCCGGAGACGATGACGCGGTCGCCGGCGACGACCGCCCGCGAGTAGCCGAACGTTCGCTCGAGCGGCATCGCTGAGGAAATGCGGCGGCGTTCCATCCCCTGCAAGTATCCGCCGCCGTGGAAGCGCTGCGACTGGTGGACGGCTGGCCGGCGGCGAACGTCGCCGCGGGCGTCGTCAGTGGCGGCGACGTCGTCGCCACCCGCGGCGCCCGCGGCCACGAGTTCCGCTGGGCCTCCGTAACCAAGCCGGTCACCGCGCTCGCCGTGCTTGTCGCAGCCGAGGAGGGCACCGTCGATCTGGACGAGCCGGCGGGACCACCCGGCTCGACCGTTCGGCACCTGCTCGCCCACGCCTCCGGTCTCCCGTTCGACGGGCGCGAGCCGATCAGCTCGCCGGGCCGACGACGGATCTACTCGAACACCGGCTTCGACGTTCTGGCGGAGCTCGTCGCCGACCGGGCGGAAATGCCGTTTGCGGACTACCTGCGCCACGCGGTCCTGGACCCGCTCCGGATGAACGGGGAGCTTCGGGGCTCCGCCGGATCAGCGCTCTACGGTGACCTCGGCGACTTGCTTCGGCTCGCCAAAGAACTGCTCGAGCCCACCCTGATCGCGGGCGAGACCCTGGCGGAGGCGACGACGGTTCAGTTTCCCGGACTGGCCGGCGTCATCCCGGAGATGGGCCGCTTCGACCCGAACGACTGGGGGCTCGGGGTCGAGCTGCGCGACGCGAAACCCGGACACTGGTCGGGCACGAAGGTCTCGTCGCGGACCTTCGGGCATTGGGGCGGGAGCGGCACGTTCTTCTGGGTCGATCCCGAGGCCGTCCTCGCCCTCGGCGTGCTCACCGACCTCCAGTTCGGAGACTGGGCGAAGCAAGCCTGGCCGAGGCTCTCTGACGCGGTCTACGACGAGTCGCTCGGAGGCTGACTCGAGCTGTCCTCGGCGAACAGCGGCCGGATGAACTCCTCGAACGTCTCGCGGTCGCAGCTGGCGAGCGTGACCGGCGTCATCGGATAGATGCTCGCCGTGCGTGGGATGTCCATCGTCAGGGCGACCTCTCCGAAGTAGTCGCCGGGCTTGAGGATCCGCCGCAGGCCTCGGTCGGCCTGCGTGACGGACAGCATCCCGGCGAGGACGACGTAGAAGCGCTCGCCTCCGTCGCCCTCGGTGACCACGGGGGTGCCGGGGCCGAGCTCCTCGCGTTGCATCCTCGCGGCGAGCTTCATGAGCAGCTCGCCGGGAAGCTCGGCGAGCAGCCCGATTCGGGAGAGCTCGGTCACGGATGCGGGAACGTGTCGCGGCATGTGTCCCGCATATTGTTGCGGCGTGGGGGAGTTCGACGACTGGAAGCACTGCCCCGTCTGCGGATCCGAGGTCGCGCCGGCCGGTGGCAAGGTCGAGTGCCCCGAGTGTGGATTCGTCGCCTACGCGCATTCCAAGCCGACGGCTTCGGCGGTCGTCGACGACGGTGAGGGCCGCGTCCTGCTGAGCCGGCGGGCGCGAGACCCGTTCGCGGGTAAGTGGGACGTACCGGGTGGCTTCCTCGAAGAAGGGGAGGACCCGCAGGACTGCGTCCGCCGCGAGCTCCGTGAGGAAGCGGGGATCGGGCTCGTCGACCTGCGCCTGCTCGGCATCTGGATCGACCGGTACGAGTACAAGCGGCGCGTGGTCGCGACGCTGAACATCTACTACGCGGCTCGAGCAGGCGAGGGCTCGCTCGAGCCGGCCGACGACGTCGCCGAGCTCCGCTGGTTCACTCCCGACGACGTGCCGGCTGAGGAGCTGGCGTTCGGGCACATCCCGGACGTTCTCGCAACCTGGCGCGGGGCCGGGGACGCGTAGCGAACAGGCTCTGAGTTCCTCGCGCTCGGGCCCTGGCTGCCCGAGCGCGGGCTTGATGAGAGGTGCGCTAAGCCTTGACGGGCTCGAGGCCGAGCGAGCGCTCGAGTGCCGACTTCGGCTGGGCGCCGATCGCGGCTGCAGCCGGCTCGCCGTCCTTGAAGAGGACCATCGCCGGGATCGAGGCGATCCCGAAGCGCTGGGCGAGACCTTGCTCCTCGTCGATGTTGACCTTCACGAGCTTGAGTTGACCGGCGCGCTCCTCGGCAATCTGCTCGAGCGCCGGCTCCACGAGCAGGCACGGCTGGCACCACTCGGCCCAGAAGTCGACGAGCACCGGTGTTTCGGACGAGAGGACCTCCTGGTCGAAGGTCGCCTCGGTGACGGAATCAGCTTTCGACATGCATGTCCTTTCAGGGAAAGAGGTTCGCAGAGGCTAACGACGGCGACGGCTGACGTGTTCCCGGCCCTCCGTACAATCGAAACGCATGGCCGACCACGTCTTCGAGCCGCTGTCGTCGGTGCCGGACCACCCGGCGCTCGAGCGCGAGATCCTCGACTGGTGGGACCGGGAGCGAACCTTCGACCGCCTCCGTGAGCTGAACTCAGGCGGGCCGAAGTGGAGCTTCATCGACGGGCCGATCACCGCCAACAACCCGATGGGCGTCCACCATGCGTGGGGGCGGACGTTGAAGGATGTCTTCCAGCGCTACAAGGCGCTCCGCGGCTACGACCAGCGCTACCAGAACGGGTTCGACTGTCAGGGCCTCCACGTCGAGGTCGAGGTCGAGCGCTCGCTGGGTCTCAACTCGAAGCGCGACATCGAGGCCTACGGGATCGCCGAGTTCGCGGAGCGCTGCAAGGAACGCGTGGCCAAGTTCGCCGGACTGATCACCGACCAGTCGCGGCGCCTCGGGATGTGGATGGACTGGCCGAACAGCTACTACACGTTCTCGGACACGAACATCGAGTACATCTGGCGGTTCCTGAAGACCGTCCACGAGCGGGGCTGGCTCTACAAGGGTCACCGCTCGACGCAGTGGTGCCCCCGGTGCGGCACCTCGCTCTCGCACCACGAGCAGGCGGGCGAAGAGAACTACCGCGAGCTCGACCACCCCTCGCTCCACGTCCGCTTCCCGTTGCCGGGTCGCGAGGGCGAAGCGCTCATCGTTTGGACGACGACGCCGTGGACGCTGCCGGCGAACGTCGCCGCGGCCGTCAAGCCGGACGCGCAGTACGGGCTGCGTGACGGCGGCTGGCGCATGGTCGAGGAGGGAGGCGACTACGAGCGTGTCGTCGGCGGCTCGGAGCTCGTCGGCCTCGAGTACGAGGGCCCGTTCGACGACCTCCCGCCGCAGCAGGGCATCGTCCACCGGGTCATTCCCTGGGACGACGTCTCGCTCACGGAGGGCACCGGGATCGTCCATATCGCGCCGGGCGCCGGCACCGAGGACTTCGAGCTCTCGCGCGTGCACGACCTGCCCGTGCTCGTGCCGATCGACGAGGAAGGCCGGATGCTGGCGGAGTACGGCCCGTTCGCCGGTCTCTCGACCGACGACGTCGAGCAGCCGGTGATCGAATCGCTGCGAGAGCGGGGGCTACTGGTAGACGCCGGGCGGATCGTCCACCGCTACCCGATCTGCTGGCGCTGCAAGACGCCGCTCCTCTTCCGTGTCGTCGACGACTGGTTCATCTCGGCCGCCGAGATCCGGCAGCCGCTCTTCGAGGCAAACGCGACAGTCGAGTGGACGCCGAGCTTCTACTCGAAGCGGATGGACGACTGGCTGCGGAACATGGGCGACTGGAACATCTCTCGGAAGCGCTACTTCGGCCTGCCGCTGCCCTTCTATCCCTGCGAGTGCGGCCACCTGAACGTCATCGGGTCACGCGAGGAGCTCGAGGAGAGGGCGACGGCGGGGCTCGACGGCCTGAGCGAGCTCCACCGGCCGTGGATCGACGACGTCCCGATCCGCTGCGAGCAGTGCGAGCGCGAGGTCCGGCGGATCCCCGAGGTCGGCGATGCGTGGCTCGACGCCGGCATCGTCCCGTTCTCAACCCTCGGCTGGCAGAACCCCGAGTGGAAGGCGGGCGGCAACGGGACGGGGGCGGCGGCCGGGCTCAGCGGAGCGGACCTGCCGGATCACGCCTATTGGGAGAAGTGGTTCCCCGCCGACTGGGTCTCCGAGAGCCGCGAGCAGATCCGGCTCTGGTTCTACTCGATGTCGTTCATGGCGGTCACGCTGGAGGGGCGCTCGCCGTACCAGCGGGTGCTGGCCTACGAGCGGGTCCGCGACGAGACCGGGCGCGAGATGCACAAGTCGACCGGAAATGCGATCGAGGCGAACGAGGCGATCGAGCGGATGGGCGCAGATGTCATGCGCTTCATCTACTCGGAGCAGGTTCCGAGTCAGAACGTCAACTTCGGCTACGGGCCGGCGAACCAAGTGAAGCGGCGGCTGCTGACTTTTTGGAACTCGGTCGCGTTCTTCGTCTCCTATGCTCGGATCGAAGGCTTTCGGCCGGCGTGGGGCGAACCGCCGCAGGCCGAGCGGCCGCTCGACCGGTGGCTCGTCGCTCGTGCGAACCAGCTCGTTGGTGAGGCGACGGCGGAGTTCGACCGCTTCTGGACGCCCGGAGTCGTCCGCGCCTGGGAGTCGTTCGTGGACGACCTTTCGAACTGGTACATCCGGCGTTCGCGGCGGCGCTTTTACGGCGACGACCCGGCGGCGTTCTCCACGCTCTGGTGGGCGCTCGTGCAGGCGACGCGCGTCATCGCGCCGATCATGCCGTTCCTCGCTGAGGATGTCTGGCGGACGCTCGTCGCGCGAGCGTGTGAGGACGCGCCGGAATCGGTGTTCCTTGCCGGCTGGCCGGAGGCGGGGGAGACGGACTCGCGGCTGCTCGCCGAGGTCGAGGAGGTGCGGCGGGTGGTCGAGCTCGGGCGCCAGGCGCGCGCGTCCTCGGGTCTCAAGCTGCGTCAGCCGCTCCGCACGCTGGTCGTCCAGGGCGTTCGTTTGTCCGACGAGCACGTCGCCGAGGTTCGCGACGAGCTGCGCGTGAAGGAGGTCGAGCAGGGCGTCGTGGACGCCGAGGAGCTCGTCGTGAAGCCGAACTTGCCCGTCCTCGGGCCAAAGCTCGGCAGCGAGCTCGGTGCGGTGCGGGCGGCGCTCGCGGCTGGAGAGTTCGAACAGGAGAACGGGGGATTTCGCGTCGCCGGCCGCCGGCTCGGTCCCGACGAAGTTCTGGTTGAGCGGCGCGGCAAGGAGGGTTGGGCGCTGGCCTCGGACGAGGGTGTCACCGTGGCGGTCGACACGCACCTCGACGACGAGCTGCTGCTCGAGGGCCGTGTCCTCGACCTGATCCATCACGTGAACCTGAAGCGGCGGGAGGCCGGTCTGGAGCTGACCGACCGGATCGTCGTCACCCTGCCGTCGCGCGACGCCGACCTCCTCGCGCAGCACGGCGACTGGATCAAGGCCGAGGTTCTCGCGGTCTCGATCGAAGCCGACGGCGACGCATCCGAACCTCAGATCGCCAAGGCCTGACCCCGCCCGCCTCTCTCGACCCCGCTCGCGGCGCGCCACTACGAAGTTCCACTTTGTGTTGCATCACACGCGCCACCAGCGCATCCCCTTTCGCGACCCTCGCGGCATGCCTCGGTGGCCGCCGCTTCATCCCGACTACGAGGTCGCACTCGATGCGCTTGCGCGGATGGAGGTGTCGTACGCGGAAGCGCTCCGGCGACTGATCCCGCTCGAGAACCGGCTGGTAGAGCCGCGTCCGACGTACTGGCTCGTCCGGCGGTACCTCCGCGCGGAGCGCGCAGAGCTCGAGCGACGGCGAGAGGAGCGACGCGAGCTCTCCGAAGACGTCTTCGCCGACATCATGAGGGGACTCTCGCCGCTCAGGCGGCTCTATTGATGCAACACAAGCGTGCGAACGTGCTGCCTGGCGCGGACGTGTCGGGTCGAGCTACTCCTGGGCCTCGGCAAGCGCGAGCTCGCGCCGCAGCTCCACCGGAAGGCGGAAGACGACGTCCTCGTGGACGGACTTGAACGGCTCGATCGACTCCACCCCTCGCGCACGGAACCACTCGCAGACGCGACCGACGAGCTTCTCCGGCGCCGACGCACCCGACGTGATGCCAACCGTCTCGGCTCCGTCGAGCCACGACTCCTCGATGTCGGTCTCGTCGTCGATCAGGTGCGACGCAACACCGCCGGCGCGCGCGACCTCGACGAGCCGGTTCGAGTTCGACGAGTTCTTCGAGCCGATCACGAGCAGGAGGTCGACGACCGCCAGCATGTCCTTGACCGCCCACTGCCGGTTGGAGGTCGCGTAGCAGATGTCGTCCCGCTTCGGCGCGCGGATGGAGGGAAACCGCCGGCGCAGCACCTCGATGATCTCCGTGGTCTCGTCGACCGAGAGCGTCGTCTGGGTGATGTACGCGACGCGCTCCGGATTCGCGAACTCCACGCGCTCGGCATCCTCGGCGGTCTGGACGAGCACGATCGCATCGGGCGCCTCGCCGGTCGTCCCGATCACCTCCTCGTGCCCCTCGTGGCCGATCAGCGCGATCTCGTACCCCTCGGCGGCGTAGCGGCGGGCCTCGACGTGCACCTTTGTCACCAGCGGGCAGGTCGCGTCGATCGTGTGGAGCCTCCGCGCGGCCGAGTTCTCGTACACCGAGGGCGCAACGCCGTGCGCCGAAAGGACGACCGTCGCGCCCTCCGGGACCTCTGTCTCGCTTTCGACGAAGACTGCACCGCGCTGCTCGAGCTCTCGCACGACATGCGCGTTGTGGACGATCTGCTTGCGGACGTAGACGGGCGGACCATGAAGGTCGAGCAGCCGCTCGACCGTCTCGACCGCTCGCTCGACGCCGGCGCAGTACCCGCGCGGCGAGGCCAGAAGGACTCGCTTCACCACTATGGGCCCATCGTAGCCCCGCCCCTGACCCACCGTTTCCTGTTTTCAAAGATGGGCCGGTCGGCCTATTGGAATTCCGGTCAAAGAGGCGTACCGTGCTGGGCACTGGGCGACGCGAACCGCGGTGCGCGTACCTGGCCACGATCCGCGGTGAGCACTAGGGAGTGCCCGCCGCACCGACCCCCCCGAGCGGCGGGCCTCCCTCGTTTACGTGTCGCGCGTCCCGCCGTATCATCGAGCCGTTCCCTGTGGCGTCGTCCAGCGTCTTGCGCACCGCGCTTCCGCTCGCTGCGGCGGTCGACGGCTACCTGCTCTCCGCGCTCGTGCTCGCGGCCCTCGCCGGCGCGCTCGCCCTGCTCCTCCTCTCACGGCGCCGCCGTCCTGAACCTGTCTCGGGATCCGACGCTGCTGAGCCCCTGGCTGACCCGGCGCCCGAACAGCCGGAAGATCGGCTGGCGCCAGTCACCTCACTCTCGCTAGGGCTGTCCCACGTCAGGGATGCTGAGTCGATCGCTCGCGTTCTCGTCGACGAGGTCGTTACCGTGCTCGACACCGAGTTTGCGGCCCTGGCGACGATCGACGAGGACGGGACGAAGGCGCGTGGCCTCTATGCGCGGTGGGACGAAGACGAGACCGACTGGTGGCGCTCGATCCAGCTCGACCTCGAGAACGAGCCCTCGGGCGTCGCGAGCACCGCGTTCGAGGCCGCTCCGTTGATGATCTACGACGTCCAGTCGTCGCCACTCGTGAGTCCCCGGCTCGCCGAGCGTGTCAGAGGGAAGAGCGCCGTCTTCGTTCCGCTCATCTCCGGCGGGCGGGTGATCGCCGTCCTGGTTGCCGCCACGACCCACGAGCGGCGGTCGTTCCCGGCCGAGGAGATTGCCGTGGTCGAAGCGCTCGCCGGTGAGGCGGCGCTCGCCCTCGATCGCTCCCGTTCCGCCGGCGAGCTTGCCGAGGCGCTCGGGCGAGAACGGCTGATCGCCGCGATCGGCAACAAGGTCCGCTCCGAGCACGACATCGAGGCGGTTCTCCGGGTCGCAGTCGGCGAGACCGCCAGGGCGTTGCACCTCACTCGCTGCTTCATCCGCCTCGAGGAGCCGGGCGGCGAGACTCCGATCCGCGCCGAATGGCACACGCCGGACATGGAGCCGATCGGCAGCGCCGCGCCCAAGCTGCCCGTGACGAATCTCGCGATCAAGGAACGCCGAACGGTTGCCGTGAGCGACGTCGAGCATGCGCCGGAGCTGGCCGATCCGGCGCTCGGCGGCGTGCCGACGCTGCACGAGGTCGGAACCCGTGCAGTCCTCGCTGTCCCGATCCTGGTCTTCGACAGCATGATCGGAGCACTCGGGCTTCACCGAGCGGAGGCTGGGCCGTGGTCGGCCGCCGACGTGTCGCTGGCCGAGGCCGTCGGCCGCGAGGTCGGTCTGACGCTGCACACCGCGCAGCTCCTCGAGGAGAACCGCACACGCCTCGAACGCCAGTCAGCACTCGTCCAGGCGGCGCAGGTGATGACGAGCGAGCTCCGCGTCGAGACCGTGCTCGAGCGTCTGGTCGTCGAAGTGACGACGCTCCTCGACGCTGACGCGGCCGACTGCTACCTCTACGACGTACGCCGCGGAGTGCTTCGCTGCGCGGCGGTGGACGGACTCCCTTCGGAGCTGGTCGACTTTGAGTTCCCGGCCGACGAGGGGATGGCCGGCGAAGCGCTGAGGTCGGGCCGCGGCACGATCTCGATCGACTTCGCGGACGCCGAAGTGGCGCACCCGGCCTACGAGGACTTCGTCGCCGCGATGGTTGCGCCGATGACCTGGTGGGGTGAGGTCCGCGGCGTGATCGGCGTCTGGACACGTGACCCGAACAGGTCGTTCAGCCCGGAGGACGTCGAGGTCCTGGAAGCCTTCGCCAATCTGGGCTCGGTCGCCCTCCGAAACGTTGCCAGCATCGAGCAGAGCGCTCGTCAAGTGCGGATCCAGCGCGGGTTCTTCCGGATCGCCTCCGTGCTCGCGCAGCCGCTCTCGCTGGCCGAGACGATGGACGCCGTCGCGCAGGCGGCCTGTGAGGCGCTCGGCGGCTCGTTCGCCGCGGTGCTGATGCCGGAGCCACGGGAGCTCCGGCTTGCGGGCGGGCACGACCTCCCCGACGGCCTGGCAGAAGTGCTCGAGCGCGGCCTTCCGGAGGACACGCCGCTTCTCACCGCGGCGGAGCGCCGACGGGTCCTTGCCGCGCCAACGATCGAGTCGGACGACCGATTCGGGCCGGATTGGCGCGCGCTGGCCGAGAAATCCGGCGTCGCCTCGCTGCTCGCGGTTCCGGTCGAGTCCCCGAAACGGGACGGTCCCGGGCTCGGCCTCGTGTTCTTCGCCGAGGAGCAGTCCTTCAGCGACGACGAGATCGAGCTCGCGGACAACCTGGCGGCTGCGGCCCGCGGAGCGCTCGAGCGAGCGGAGCTCTACGAGGCCGAGCGCCAGTCCCGCGCCGTTGCTCAACAGCTCGCCCGGACGGGAACGGCCCTCGCCAGCGAGCTCGATCCCGATGTGATCCTCGAGGAGATCGTCGGGCGTGCTCGTGAGCTGGTCGGCGCCGACGCGGCGGCCGTCAGCCTGCTCGAAGGCGATGAGCTCGTCGTCAGCGCCGCGCAAGGCGAAGACGCCGAAGCAGCTCTCGGCTCGCGCACGTCAGCCGTCGGCGAGCTCGCGGGCGAGATCATCCAATCGCGCCAGGCGCTCGCTCTCGGCGAGGTCGAGGGCGTGTCCGCCGCCTCCGACCCGATCCTCGAGGCCGGCCATCACGCTTTCCTGGGCGCTCCGCTGATCGGCTCCGAAGGAACTGTTCACGGCGTCCTCGCCGTCTACGGCCGCGCCCCGCGCAGCTGGCGTGAAGAGGAGATCGAGGCGGTCAGCGCGCTGGCGGGGAGCGCCTCGGCATTCCTGTCGAACGCCGAGCTGTACCAGCGCGCCGTTCTCGAGCGCGAGCGAAGCCTGGCGATCCTGGGCAACGTCGCGGACGGAATCGTCGCCGTCGACCGCGAGGGCGACGTGGTCCTCTGGAACGCCGCGGCGGAGGAGATCACCGGGGTTCCCGCGTCGGAAGCGCTCGGCCGCCCGCCGACGGACGTTCTCCAGCGCAGCCTCGACCCTGACGAGACGTCGCAAGAGGGACGCGGCCTGATCCAGATCCGGCGGGACAGCGAGGAGATCTGGCTGTCCGTCAGCGAGGCGATCATGCGCGATCCTGCAGGTGCCGTCGCCGGGCGCATCTACGGGTTCCGCGACGTTTCGTCCGACCGCCTCGTCGAGCAGCTGAAATCAGGGTTCGTCTCGGCCGTCTCCCATGAGCTGCGGGCGCCGCTGACATCGATCTACGGTTTCGCCGAGACGCTTCTGCGAGAGGATGTGGCCTTCAGTGAGGAGGAGCGGCGCACTTTCCTGAGATACATCGCGACGGAGACCGAGCAGCTGGCCGGGATCGTCGATGCGCTGCTCAGCGTCGCACGGCTCGAATCCGGCGACTTGCAGCTCCAGCTGGCCAAGACCGACCTGCGCGACGTCGTCACGGATGTGGTCTCGAGCGCGCAGCGGGAGGTCGTCGACGGCCGGCGCTTCGTGATCGATGTCCCCGAGGAGCCGCTGGACGCAGCTGCGGACCGCGACAAGGTCCGTCAGATCCTCGCGAACCTCGTCGACAACGCGGTCAAGTTCTCGCCGCACGGCGGCACCGTGACGGTCGCGGCGCGCCGAACCTCAGGCGGCGTCGAGGTTCGGGTGCTCGACGAGGGCGCCGGTGTGCCCGCCGGCGAGCACGAGCACATCTTCCGAAAGTTCTACCGGGCCGATGTTCCCGGCGCGCGCGGCAGCGGGACTGGTCTCGGGCTCTTCATTGCGCGCGGGCTGGCAACTGCGATGGGCGGCCGGCTCTGGATGGACTCGGAGACCGACCGTGGAGCGAGCTTCGTCCTCGAGCTGCCGACCGCCGCGCCGGCTCCCGACGAGCAGGGCGGTGACGAGGTGAGCATGCAAGCACACGAGGAGCTGGCATGACCAAGGTCCTGGTCGTCGACGACGAAGCGCCGATCCGCCTGCTCTGTCGCGTCAACCTGGAAGCGGAGGGCATGGAAGTGATCGAGGCAGCCGACGGCCAGACCGGGCTCGACATGGCGCGATCCGAGCACCCCGACGTCATCCTCCTCGACGTGATGATGCCGGCGATGGACGGCTGGCAGGTCGCCGAGCAGCTCGTCGACGATGCGGAGGCCGGCCAGATCCCGCTCGTCTTCCTGACCGCGCGGGCCGAGCTGCGTGACCGGGCCCGCGGGCTCGAGCTCGGCGGCGTCGACTACATCACCAAGCCGTTCAACCCGGTCGAGCTCGCGTCAGTTGTGGAGGGCCTGCTCGACCGGGTGAGGCGCGGCGAGCGCGACGAGCTGCGCCAGGAGAAGATCGCCGAGCTCAGGGACCTTCTGATCGAGTAGCTCAGCGCGCTGTCTGAGCGAGGACGATCGCACCGAGCACCACAAGCGCTCCGACCAGCTGCGCGGCCGTCAGCGACTCTCCGAGCCAGGCATAGGCGAAGATCGTGGCCCCGACCGGCTCGAACATCGCTGTGATCGCGGCGCGAGACGCGGGAATGTGACGGAGCGACGCGGCCAATAGGGCAAACGGGATGATCGTCCCGAGGACGACCATCCAGGCCATCAGGAGCCAGACGGGGAGCGAGAGGTCCTCGAGCCGACCGAGCAGCGAGACGCTCTCGTCGACGCGCTCGATTGGAAAGGACTGGAGCGGCTGGACGAGGGCCCAGAAGATCGCCGCGAGCAGGAAGCCGTAACAGACAAGCGACACCGGGTCGCGCCGCGTGACGGCCCGCTCCGCCGACAGCACGTAGACCGCGAACGTGATCGCGGAGCCCAGCGCGGCGGCTACCCCCAGCCCGTCGAGCGTCAACCCTTCCCAGAGTTGGACGAGGAGGGCGATCCCGGCGACCGACAGTGCGAGGGCGGCCCAGATCCTTCGGCGCACGGGCTCGTGGTAGACGAACCTCGCCCAAAGTGCGACGAGGACCGGCGCCACGTACTGGATCAGCAGCGCGACGCCGATGTCGAGCCGGCTGATCGCCTCGAAGTAGAACCACTGGACGAAGGCGAGGCCGAGCACGCCGAATATGAGCAGCATCGGCAACTCGTCGCGGCGAACACGCAGACTCCGTGGGCGGACGAGCGCGAGGGCGGCGAAGAGCAGAAGGAACGCGCCGGTCGTGCGCACCTCGGTCAAGCGCTGGGCCGGCACATGGCCCGACTCGATGATCACCTTCGAGATCACGCCGTTGATCGCCCAGAGCGACGCGGCCGCGAGTGCCATCGCGTAGCCGAGCCTGGGACGCCGCTCTGACTCGGCCACGACGCGAGCCTAACCAGCGTCGCCTCTACACTTCGTTTCCCGGGACGTAGCGCAGCCTGGTAGCGCGCCTGCTTTGGGAGCAGGAGGCCGCGGGTTCGAATCCCGCCGTCCCGATCTAGCGCATGGGTCCGCCGAGTCGACGCTAGTCGGCGCGGTCCTGCCGCCAGAAGACAAGCACGAAGTACGGCAGGCCGCCGCTCCGGGTCGCGCCGACGCGGTACTGCACGGCGAGCGGTTCACCGTTCTTGCGCCGGATGCTCGCACTTCCGTGCTCGAGGCGTCCGCTCGCCATCTCCTGGAGCCGCGTCGGGACAACCGTCGGGTCGGCAGCGAGGTCGCTTGATCGCTTCTGCAGCAGCTCCTCGCGCTCGTACCCCGTCAGCTGGCAGGCCATGCGGTTCGCCGCGAGGAGGTTCCCGTTTTCATCGAGCACCAGCGCCCCGAGCGGACCGTGCTCGAGCGCTTCGCCGAGGAGGGTCTCCTGGACGGCGTCTTGCTCGGCTTGCAAAAGGCCGGTTGGCATGGAGCGGCTCTGTCAGCTTCGCACCGGCAGGCGGTGAGTTCAATAGGCCGAACGGCCTATCTTCTCGGCCGCTCGACGCTCCGGTGACTCCTCCTCGGCCAGGAACCGGAAGAAGAAGAACGCGAAGATCGCGAAGAAGACGATCGCCTGCTCGACGGACATCGTCACGCCGGCGATCTGCTGATCCACGTGCGCGGACAGGCCCCACAGTCGATCTCCCTGCACGTACCAGTCGTAAACGGGATCGGGTACGAGGGCGAGCAGGAGCCCGATCGGGCTCGCAAGCGCAAAGGCCACGAAGAGGTAGAGCGCGCGAGCGGCGCTCGAGAGTCGATGTGGAACGTCCTGGAACACCGGCCACCAGAGGAGGACGCCGGCGGCGAGGTAGCACACATGCTCGAGGTGCAGGAGGACGGCGTTCTCGAGGGCGGCGTCGTATGCGGCCGGAACGTGCCACGCGAAGTACGTGACGAGCCAGAGCCCGAGCGCGACGGGCGCCCACGTCACCAGCCGCGTGCCGGGCAGGCGGGCGAGCTGCGCGGCGAGGGCCGGCGGGGTTCCGAGCACGAGGAGAGCCGGCGCCCACTCGGCGAGGACGACGTTCTGGAGCAGATGCGCCGAGAGCAGGTGGTACGAGAGCGCATCGAGCGGTGTGACCGCGGTCGCAAGCAGCAAGAGGCAGCCCGCAGCAAAGGCGGCGATCCGCCAGCGCTCCGGTGGGTGGCCGCGGACGGCGAAGGCATACGCGAGAGCCAGCGCGAGGACAGGAAGCGACGCCTCGAGATGAGGCGTCCACGCGTAGGGATCGGGGCGATCGATCCCGCTACGCTAGACGGCGAGCGCGGGCGTAGCTCAATGGCAGAGCCCTAGCCTTCCAAGCTAGTTATGCGGGTTCGATCCCCGCCGCCCGCTTTTTCAGCTCTCGCTCAGCTCGACGCGTTCGATTGCGATCGCCTCGGTGGGCCGGTCGCTCGCGTCGCGGTCGGCCTGCGAGATCCGGTCGACGAGGTCCATGCCGGAGGTCACGCGCCCGAAGACGGTGTGCTTTCCGTCGAGCCAAGGCGTCGCTTCAGCGGTGACGATGAAGAACTGGCTGCCGTTCGTGTTCGGCCCTGCGTTCGCCATCGCCAGCGCTCCCCGGACGACGCGGTGCTCGTTGAGCTCGTCCTCGAACTCGTAGCCCGGCCCGCCCGTGCCGGTGCCGGTCGGATCCCCGCCCTGGATCATGAAATCCGGGATCACGCGATGGAAGATGACGCCGTCGTAGAAGCTGTCCCGCGAGAGCTTGAGGAAGTTCTCGACCGTCTTCGGAGCGTCGTCGGGGTAGAGCTCGAGCTCGATCGCGCCTTGGCTCGTGTGCAGGGTGGCCGAGCTCACGGGATGCTGTCGGCGAGCGGCTCGATCGCCGCTGCCGTGGGCGAGAGCTCGCCGGAGTGGAGTTTGGCCGCCACGTCGCGGGCCAGCGTACGCGCTTCGCCGACATGCTGTGGCCCGAGCAGGGTGTTCACCGTCGCCTCCACGCGGTCGTCGGCGATCAGTTCCAGCGTCACCGTAGTCAGATCTCTACGGGGGATGTACGCGTCCGCCGCCACGGAGACCCGAATGACGAGTGAGCGGCCGTCGGGGAGCGTCGTCTCCTCCACCACCGGTTGACCGCGAAGGCTCACCCCTGCATTTGATCATCCAGCGGCCCGGCCGTCCGATCCTGCCGCGATCCTCACACCGTGCCTGAAGAGCGGGTCGTCATCCTTCGGCCGCGCACGGTCCTGTCCGTGATCGGGATTGTCCTGGCCGTAGCGGCTGTCCTGGCCGTCGTCTGGGTCTCCCGCCAGGTCTTGACCTGGATCGCCGTGGCGATCTTTCTCACGCTCGCGCTGAACCCGGCAGTCGAGTTCTTCCAGCGCCGCGGGCTGGCGCGCCGAGGCGCGGCAACGGCCGTCACGATCCTCCTGACGATCGGCGCCATCGTCGCGTTGGGATGGCTCTTCGTCCCCACGCTCGTCAACGAGGGGCGTGGATTTGCCGAAGCGGTGCCCGGCTATGTCAACGACGTCTCTGAGGGACGCGGCCCGCTCGGACGTCTGGCCGAGCGCTACGAGCTCGAGCAGAGGGTTCGCGAAGCGATCGAGCGTGAGGGCGGTGCCGGCCGCTTGCTCGGCATCTCGGGCACGGCTGTCTCCGTCACGAAAGGCGTCCTGACGTTCGTCGTGGCCGTCGTCACGATCGCCTTCATGACCTTCTTCATGCTGCTCGAGGGGCCGAAGTGGATGGAGCGGTTCTACGCCATCCTTCCGGAGCGGTCGCGGGACACGTGGCGCGGAATCGGCAGCGACATCTATCGGACGGTCGGCGGCTATGTGACCGGGAACCTGCTGATCAGCGTGGTCGCGGGAGTGGCGACCACGATCGTGCTCTTGATCTTGGGTGTCCCGTACGCCGTCGCTCTCGGTGTGCTCGTGGCGATCCTCGACCTGATTCCGCTGGCCGGGGCGACTCTCGCGGCGATCATCGTCAGCATCGTCGCCTTCATCCATTCGATCCCGGCCGGAATCATCGTCCTGATCTTCTTCATCGTCTACCAGCAGATCGAGAACCACCTCCTCCAGCCCCTCGTCTACAGCCGGACGGTGCAGCTTTCGCCGCTCGTGATCCTGATCTCGGTGCTGATCGGCGCCAAGCTCGCCGGGATTCTCGGCGCGCTGGCGGCAATCCCCGTCGCCGGCACGATCCAGGTGCTGCTGAACGCGTGGCTGGCCGAGCGGCGGAAGCAGGACACGGCGCCCGAAGAGGCTGCGCCGACGTAGCGATCCCGCGTTCGAGCAGGCATGATCGGGCCATCGTGGCCGATGTCGCGTGCCTGAGACGGCGTGCCGGGATCGCGACCGCTCTCGTTGCACTGGCTTTTGCGAGTGGGGTTGCCGTAAGCGACTCTCCGGCTGCGCCTCCAGCGCGAAGCGAGGCGACGTCAGGCTTGGCCGACCTCGAAGCGGCGATCGTTGTGCGCATCAACGAGGTTCGTCGCGCGAGGGGCCTGGGACCACTGCGTTCGAGCCGCCGCCTCGCGGCCGCAGCCGACTTCCATTCCCGGGACATGGGCCGCCGCGGGTATTTCCAGCACGAAAGCGCCGACGGCACGGCGTTCTGGCGCCGGATCCAGCGCTTCTACGGTTCGGGCGGTTTTCGCTCCTGGACCGTCGGCGAGAACCTCCTCTGGGCTTCGGACCGCTTCGGCGCCGCGTTCGCGGTGCGGGAATGGATGACGAGCCGGCCGCACCGGAAGAACATCCTCTCGCGCGCCTGGCGGGAGGTCGGGATCGGCGCCGCCTACTTCGTGCGGGCCCCGGGCGAGTACGAGGGTAGGTCAGTCACGATCGTCACGTCCGACTTCGGCGCGCGCTCGTAATCCGGACGGCGAAGGCGTCCGCGAGGCTGCCGGGGCGCGCTCCTACTGACCCCCGACGCGCGAGTAGCACGTCGCCTTCTCCTTTGCGACGTTCGCTTGCGCGGGCTCGCCTAGCCGGGAAGCGTTCGTGGGAGCCCGAAGTGAGGGAAGACGCCGAGGTCGCCGAACCAGGTGATCGCGGGCAGCGGCGCCCTCGTAGACACGCTGATGCAACACAACCTGATCGACGTCTACCGGCTCATGCTCTATCCGCTCGCCCTCGCCGCCGGAAGGCGTTTCTTCCGGGAGGGGAATGACAAGACCACGCTGACCCTGACCGACGCCACGACGACCAGCACCGGCGTCGTCGTGCTCACCTACGAGGCAGCAGAAGAGGGAGCTGTCGTCGCGAGATGATGGCGATTTGGAGGGTGTTTCCGCGACGCGCCCGGCAGGATTCGAACCTGCGACCCGCGGATTAGAAGTCCGCTGCTCTTCCACTGAGCTACGGGCGCTCGACCAGAAGGGTAGCGCTGGGCCGTTAGGGGTACTTCAACGGAAACGGACAGGGAGGTACGTCTATGGAGACGCTCTTGTGTGCTCACCGGCGGCTGGTCGGACAGGAGCTGAGGGAAGGGCTCCATGAGCCGCCGCTATCCTTCTCGTAGCGCGGTGGCGGTAGCTCAGTTGGTAGAGCCCCGGGTTGTGGTCCCGGTGGTCGGGGGTTCGAGTCCCCTCCGCCACCCCTCACGCTGAAGATCCTCGCCACCCGGCGCTTTCCCGGGCCGGCCTGGGACGAGCTTCGCGACGTCGAGTATCTGGAGGGAACGCTCGACGGCGAGCGGGCCGATGTCGGGGCGCTGGCCATCGTCGCCGAGCCCGTCGACGAGCGGATGCTCGACCTCCTCCCGAACCTGCGTGTGGTCGCCAACTACGGCGCAGGGTTCGACCTCGTCGACGTCGAAGCGTGCCGCCGACGGGGCGTCGCCGTCACGAACACGCCAGGCGTCACGTCCGCAGCGACCGCCGATCTCACCTTCGGCCTGCTCCTGGCCGTCCGGCGCCGGATCGTCGCCGGCGACTCGTTTGTACGCTCGGGCCGGTGGGGAAGCGACTGGGCCGACGAGCCGCTCAAGGGCGACGAGGTCGCCGGGTCGACTCTGGGAATCGTCGGTCTCGGGCGGATCGGGCGGGCGGTCGCGCAGCGGGCACGGGGATTCGACATGCGAGTCCTGTACGCCCGGCGCCGGGCGGACGACGACCCCGACTACCGTCCGCTCGACGAGCTGGTCGCCGAGTCTGACGTCGTCTCGCTCCATCTTCCCCTGACCGACGAGACGCACGGACTGATCGACGCCGACCTCCTCGCACGCATGCGCGACGGCAGCTGCCTGATCAATACGGCGCGCGGCCAGATCGTCGACGAGCCCGCGCTCGTCGCCGAGCTCGTGTCGGGTCGCCTCCAGGCCGGACTGGACGTGTTCGCGGACGAGCCGAACGTCCCACCGGAGCTCTTCGAGCTCCCGAACGTCGTCATGACTCCGCATCTGGGAACCGCGACGCAGGCGACACGCGAAGCGATGACCCGCGTCCTCGTCGACAACCTGCTCGCGGCCGAGGCCGGCCGGCCGCTACCCAATCAGGTCTAGTGCCCCCAGCCCGGCGGTGGCTCGGCGCGGCCCTGCTGCGAGTTCCAGCAGTCACGCTGTTCGGCGACGAGACCGTCCGGTCCGAACCTCACGAATGCGATGCCGGCGATCGTCTCGTCACGACCCTCGAAGCGGACGATTCCCCAGTACTCGATCGCGACTCGGTCGCCCTCGATCACCGGCTCGCCGAACCAGCACTCGGCCTCGTCCTGCTCCGAGAATGTCCACTCCGCGTACGCCCGCGGGCTCTGCAGATCGCGGAACGGCTGCGAACGGAAGGCCGTGTCGTCGGCGTAGAGAGAGGCGATCGCGTCGGCATCCTTGGCCGGCCAGGCGTACGCCCAGGTCTCGATCCAGCGCTGGGCGGCCGCTTCGGTTTCCACCTCGCTACTCTGCCCGAACCGGCCCCGTAGCTCAGTGGATAGAGCAGCAGACTTCGAATCTGCGTGCGATGGTTCGACTCCATCCGGGGCCATTCACGCTCGTGCGGTGCGACTGAGACGAGACCTCGTTACGACTCCGGCCAGGTCGTCTCCAATTTCGACGAGCCAGTTGCCTGGCTAGATCGCCAGGCAGCGGACGCGCCGCGCTCAGCCGAGAGCGATGAGAAGCGCCGTTGCAGCGGCGGACACGGCGCCGCCGAGCGCATAGAGGCCCAGCCCGCGGACGTGGTGCACGTAGCGACCCAAGCCGAGCTCCGCGAGGGTCTCCAGGTCGCCGTAACCGGAAACGACCTCCGGAGAGTCCAGGACAACCTTGCGGCCGTCCGACACCCGCAGGCCGCGTTCACGTAGCGCAGCCGCGGCTTCCTCCAGGGAATCGACCGAAACCATCTGACCGACGCGCGCGACCGTCATCGCCATCGGCTCGTGAGGTTTGGCTCGATCTGCGGCATGCCCCCAGTTCGCACCACTCGCAATTGCGGTTCGTTTCGCTCGTGAGCCGCGCCCAAACAAGGCACTCGTCGAAGGGCGATCTCACACAGCGGTCGGCCAGTGCGTTCTTTCTTCGTGGCCCTCGCCTCGGACCCGCTCCTCTACACGACGATCGACAGCCCGATGGGTGAGTTGCTGCTACTCGGCGACGGTCACGCACTTCGCGGCCTCTACATGCAGGAGGGACAAACCGGAGTCACCGCCGCCCCGGACTGGACGCGTGACGATGAGTCGTTCGGCGCCGTGCGCGCCCAGCTCGATGAGTACTTCGAGGGGCGACGGGCTGCTTTCGATCTACCGCTCCACCTCGGGGGCACGCCGTTTCAACGCCTCGTCTGGCACGCGCTGCAGGAGATCCCCTACGGCGAGACGGTCACCTACGGCGAGCTCGCCCGACGCATCGGGCGGCCGTCCTCACCGCGTGCCGTGGGCGCCGCGAACGGCAGCAACCCGATCTCGGTGATCGTTCCCTGCCACCGTGTCATCGGCTCCGACGGCACGCTGACCGGCTACGGCGGCGGGATCGAGCGCAAGCGTCTCCTGCTCGACCTGGAAGCGCACAAGCCTGCACCTGTCCCCAAGACGTACACGCTCCTGGGGGCCGACAGACGGCCGTACCGCTCGGCGAGACCGGGCAAGCTCGGCGGCCACCGGCGCTCGAAGGGATACGGGAGGCTTGACTGTCCGGCGGCGTTGCGCTGGATCGCCAAGGGGTACTACACCGCGCATCGGGTCTTCTTCGCCGACGAGGAAATGGCGGTCGCCGCCGGGTACCGCCCGTGCGCGGTCTGTCTGCCGGAGCGCTACCGCGAGTGGAAGGAAGCCCGCTCTATCCTGTGAGCGCGCGGGCGTGGCGGAACTGGTAGACGCGGCGGGTTTAGGTCCCGTTGAGCCGTAAGGTTCTTAGAGGTTCGAGTCCTCTCGCCCGCATGGTGTGCTGACCGGGTTGACGTGTAGGCGCTCGTAGTCGGCTCCGGCGCCCCAGGGGTGGCTGGCACAATGGCCCTCCTGTGAAGGCCACGGTCGAAGAGCTCCCGGAGAGCAAGGTTCGCATGACCGTCGAGGTCCCGAGCGGCGACGTCGAGCACGCCATCGACCACGCCGCCTCGGATCTCGCCGGCAGCCTGAAGATCCCCGGATTCCGCAAGGGCAAGGTGCCGATGCCGGTGCTGCTCGCGCGCGTCGGCAAGGACCGCCTCTACGCCGAGGCAGTGCAGAGCCACATCGGCGGCTGGTTCCGGGCGGCGCTGCGCGAGACCAACGTCCGGCCTGTGCAGGCGCCCGAGTACGACTACGAGCTTCCGCCGTCGCCCTCCGACACCTTTCAGTTCACGGCGACCGTCGCGGTCCAACCCACCCCGGAGCTCGCCGACTGGAGCACGCTCGAGGTGCCCGCGGCTGAGGCCGAGGTGCCCGAGGAGCTGATCGAAGCCGAGCTCGAGGTGCTGCAGGGAACGGTCGCCGACCTGGAGCCGGTCGAGGGTCGTCCGGCGCGCGAGGGCGACGTGTTGATCGTCGACCTCGTCTCGGGCGACGGCGACGCGCAGCGCGACTACGTCGTCGAGCTTGGCGCCGGCCGCCTGCTGCCCGAGATCGAAGAGGCTCTCGTCGGCCTGGAGCCGGGTGCCGAGACGGAGGTGGCGTACCGACAGCCGGACGACGGTCAGGCGAAGCTCACCGTCGGCGTCAAGGAGGTCCAGGAGAAGGTGCTCCCACCGGTGGACGATGCGCTCGCCAAGGCGGCGACCGAGTTCGACACCCTCGATGAGCTCCGAGGCGAGATCGAGGGTCGCCTTCGCGGCCAGCTCGAGGAGGAGCTCGACGTGCAGTTCCGGACTGCGGTCGTGGACGCGCTCGTGGACGCGACGCAATTCGAGGTCGCCGACGGCCTCGTCCAGTCGCGCGCGGTCGAGCTCTGGAACGCACTCGTTCGCTCGCTCGAGCGCCGCGGCATCAGCGCGGAGGCCTACCTGCAGCTGAGCAATCGCTCGCCGCAGGAGATCCAGGCCGACATCGAGGAGGAAGCCCGCCGGGCGCTCGCCCGCGAGATCGTGCTCGAGGCGGCCGCCGACAAGCTCGGGCTGGAGGTCTCGGACGAGGAGGTCGACGAGCTGATCAGCGAGGAGGCCGAGAGTGCCGATCAGGAGCCGGACGACCTGATCGCTCAGGTCAGGGCCGCCGGGCGCTACGAAGCGCTGCGCGCCGACATCCGGCTTCGCCGGGCGCTCGACCGGCTTGCGGCGGAGGTCAAGCCGATCCCGATGGAGCTCGCCCGAGCCCGCGACAAGCTCTGGACACCCGAGAAGGAGAAACCCGAGACCGCTACGAAGTTGTGGACCCCCGGTAGCAAGGAGCCTGCATGAGCCCGCTAGTCCCGATGGTGATCGAACAGACGTCGCGCGGTGAGCGCGCCTTCGACATCTACTCGCGCCTGCTGAACGAACGAATCATCTTCCTCGGCACGCCGATCGACGATCAGATCGCGAACCTGATCATCGCCCAGTTACTGCACCTCGAGTCCGAGGACCCGGACAAGGACATCTCCGTCTACGTCAACTCACCGGGCGGTGACGTCTACTCGGGCCTCGCCGTCTACGACACGATGCAGTTCATCAAGCCCGACGTGCAGACGATCTGCGTCGGGATTGCGATGTCGATGGGCGCCTTGCTCTTGGCCGGTGGGGCGAAAGGGAAGCGGATGGCGCTGCCGAACGCCAAGATCCTGATCCACCAGGTCTGGACACCCCATGGCCCCGGCGGGCAGGCGGCAGACATCGAGATCCGTGCCCGCGAAACCTTGAACCTGAAGCGACGTCTCGAGGAGATCCTCTCCGAGCACACGGGCCAGGAGCTGGAGAAGGTCTCGCGCGACACCGACCGCGACTACTTCATGTCGGCGCAAGACGCAAAGGATTACGGCATCATCGACACGGTGATCAGCAGCCGGGATTCGTCGAAGGGGTAGCCCCGGTGCCGATTTCGGAGTACAAGGAGAGCTAGCGTGGCAAGGGCGAGCGAGGGCAACGAGCAGCTTCTCTGCAGTTTCTGCGGGAAGAGCCAACGGCAGGTCAAGAAGCTGATCGCCGGACCGGGCGTCTACATCTGCGATGAGTGCATCGATCTCTGCAACGAGATCATCGACGAGGAGCTCACCTCTCCCTCGCAGCTCGACCTCGAGAACCTGCCCCGCCCGAAGGACATTTACGCGGTCCTGAACGACTACGTCGTCAGCCAGGAGGAGGCGAAGCGGACGCTTGCCGTCGCCGTCTACAACCACTACAAGCGCGTGCAGATGGGAACGGAGGAGTCCGACGTCGAGCTCCAGAAGTCGAACATCCTCCTGCTCGGCCCGACCGGTTGCGGGAAGACCCTCCTTGCGCAGACTTTGGCGCGGATCCTCAACGTCCCGTTCGCGATCGCCGACGCGACGGCGCTGACCGAGGCCGGCTACGTCGGCGAGGACGTCGAGAACATCCTCCTCAAGCTGATCCAGGCCGCGGACTTCGACATCAAGAAGGCGGAGACCGGGATCATCTACATCGACGAGGTCGACAAGATCGCGCGGAAGGCGGACAACCCGTCGATCACGCGAGACGTCTCCGGCGAGGGCGTCCAGCAGGCGCTCCTGAAGATCCTGGAGGGCACCGTCGCGTCGGTGCCGCCGCAGGGCGGGCGGAAGCACCCGCACCAGGAGTTCCTCTCGATCGACACGACGAACGTCCTCTTCATCTGCGGCGGCGCGTTCGCCGGGCTCGAGAAGATCATCGGCCGACGGATCGGGAAGAACGCCGTCGGGTTCGGTGCCGACATTCGCTCCCGGCGCGACTCCGAGACCAGCGAGCTGCTCGCGCAGGTGATGCCGGAGGACCTCCTGGCCTACGGGCTGATCCCCGAGTTCATCGGTCGGCTTCCAGTCATCTCGGCCGTGCACCAGCTTCAGCGCGAGGATCTCGTCCAGATCCTCACCGAGCCGCGCAACGCGCTCGTCAAGCAGTACCAGCGCTTCTTCGGCTACGACTCGATCGAGCTGGTCTTCACCGACGACGCGCTCTGGTCGATCTCCGACCGGGCGCTCGAGCGCGAAACCGGCGCTCGCGGTCTGCGTTCGATCATCGAGACCGCGCTCCTCGATGTGATGTTCGAGCTGCCCTCACGGAAAGACGTCTCCAAGTGCGCGATCACGAAGGAGACGATCGAGAAGGGCGTCAAGCCGACGCTCGTGACGAGCGCCGGCGCCGAAGTCGAAGACGAAGAGCGCGCCGCAGAGTCGGCCTAGCGCGCCCCGTATACTGGCGCCATAGTCGCTGCCTGACTACATCCGTTCCCCTGAGCGCCGCCTGAAGGTCGGCGTCGGCGAGTGATGGAATCTCTCTACAACCCCAAGGGCGTCGAGGAGCGCTGGCAGCAGACCTGGGAGGCTGAGGGGCTCTACCGGGCCGACCCGGAGGCCGGGGGCGAGGCGTTCTCGATCGCGCTGCCGCCGCCGAACGTCACGGGCAGCCTGCACATGGGGCATGCGCTCAACGCGTCGACGCAGGACGTTGTCGTCCGCTGGCACCGAATGCGCGGTTTCAACACGCTCTGGCAACCCGGCTACGACCATGCCTCGATCTCGGTCCATGCCGTGATCGAGCGTCAGCTCCTCGCCGAGGGAACGACCCGTTTCGAGCTCGGCCGGGACGCGTTCGTCGAACGCACCTGGCGCTGGCTCGAGGAGTACGGCGGGATCATCATGGGCCAGCTTCGAAAGCTCGGCGCCTCGCTCGACTATTCGCGCGAGCGCTTCACGATGGACGACGCCTACATCCGCGCCGTCTACCGCTTTTTCGTCCGGCTTCACGAGCGCGGCTTCGTGTATCGCGACAACCGAATCGTCAACTGGTGTCCCGGCTGCCGGACCTCCGTGTCGGACCTCGAGGTCGACCATCGAAGTGTCGACGACGCGCTCACGACCGTGCGCTATCCGCTCGCCGACGGATCGGGGTCGATCTCGATCGCGACCGTCCGGCCGCCGACGATCCTCGCCGACGTGGCGGTCGCGGTGCACCCGGAAGACGACCGGTACCGCGGACTCGTCGGGAAGGAGGCGATCGTCCCGTACGTCGAGCGGCGCGTTCCGATCATCGCCGACGAGCGGGTCGATCCCGAGTTCGGAACCGGTGCCCTCAAGATCACGCCGGGTCACGATGCGCTCGACTTCGAGATCGGCCGCGACCACGGTCTCCCTGAGCTGACCGTGATCGGCTTCGACGGACGAATGAACGACCAGGCAGGGGATCTCGCCGGATTGGAGCAGCAAGAGGCGGAGGAGCGGATCCTCGACTGGCTTCGCGAGCGTGATCAGCTCGAGAAACGTGAGTCGTACCGCCATGCCGTCGGCCACTGCAACCGGACGAAGGATCGGATCGAGCCGCTCATCACCGAGCAGTGGTACGTCGACATGACCGAGCTCGCCGAGCCGGCGATGGCCGCGATCCGCGAGCGGCGCGTTCGGTTCACGCCGGAGAACCAGGCGGGCGTCGCCCTCGACTGGCTCGAGAACATCCGCCCGTGGAACGTCTCACGCCAGCTCTGGTGGGGCCAGCGGATTCCGGCCTGGTACTGCCCCGACGGGCACGTCACGATCGACGAGACGGAACCGTCCGCTTGCGCGGAGTGCGGTTTGACGCCGTTGCGGCAAGACGAGGACGTCTTCGACACGTGGTTCTCGTCGGCCCTCTGGCCGTTCGCGACGCTCGGCTGGCCCGAGCAGACGCCTGAGCTCGACGTCTACTACCCGACAGACGTGCTCTCCACGGCGCGCGACATCATCTTCCTCTGGGTCGTTCGGATGATGATGGCCGGCCAGGAGCTGACCGGCGCAATGCCGTTCCACGACGTGATCATTCACTCGCTCGTCCTCGCTCCGGACGGACGTCGGATGTCGAAGAGCCTCGGCACCGGCATCGAGCCGGACGAGGTGATCGAGCAGTACGGTGCGGACGCGACCCGGTACGGCCTGCTCAAGATGTCGTCGACGCAGGATGTCCGCTTTTCGCCCGGTTTCATCGAGGAGGGGCGAAAGCTCGCGAACAAGCTCTGGAACGTTGCGCGACTGATCCTCGCGAACAGTGGCGACGCCCACGCTTCGGTCGAGCCGCGCGACCTCGAGGAACGCTGGATGCTGGCGCGTCTGGACGCAACCCAGACCGAGCTCGAAGGTCACTGGGATCGCTTCGAGTTCGCTGCCGGAGCGAACGCCCTCTATCACTTGACATTCGACGACTTCTGCGACTGGTACGCCGAGTCGATCAAGCCGCGGCTCCAGGATCCCGCCGATGGCCCGGTGCGCGCGACGGCGCTCGCCGCGCTCCAGCAATTGCTCGCCCTGCTCCATCCGGTCATGCCGCACGTCACCGAAGAGATCTGGGCACAGCTGCCCGACCGCGAGACGCGGTTGATCGTTTCGCCGTGGCCCGCCGCGGCCGACCGTTTCGCCGACGAGGCGCACGCACTCGATCGCGTCCAGGAGGCGGCAGCGCTCTTCCGTCGCAGCGGCGTCTTGGTCGAGCTCGAAGGTGACGAGCGGCGCATCTTCGACGCCGTTGTCCGACCCGACCGCGTCAAGGCGGACGGTGACGCATCGGCCGAGATCGAGCGGCTCCGGAAGGAGGTCGCTCGCGCCGAGGGCATGCTCGCGAACGCGAGCTTCGTCGAGCAGGCGCCGGAGGATGTCGTCGAGGCCGAGCGGGAGAAGCTCGCCCGCTACCGTAGTGAGCTCGAGGCTCTCACAGGCTAGGAGCGGCTCGGCGACGGCCTGGGTCGCCTCGCTGAGCCCCTGGCCGGAGGAGTTCGGGCTCGACCGCATGCGTCGTCTCCTCGAGCGGCTGGGTCATCCCGAGCGGAGCTATCCGGCGATTCATGTTGTCGGGACGAACGGCAAGTCGACCGCGACGCGGACGATTGCCGCTCTGCTCGAGGCGACTGGGAGGCGAGCGGGCGCATACACCTCGCCCCACGTCAGCGGCTGGGCCGAGCGGATCTGGGTCGACGGCGCGGAAGCCGACTTCGAGCGGGCGGTCGCTCGGATTCGTCCCGCCGCCGAAGCTGTCGCGGCGACGCAGTTCGAGGCGATCACGGCGGCAGCGCTCGTCGAGTTCGCCGAACTGCACGTCGACGTCGCCGTCCTCGAGGCCGGTCTTGGCGGCCGGCTCGACGCCACCAACGTCGTCGATGCCGAGGTCGTGCTCCTGACCAACGTCTCGGCGGAGCACACCGAAGTGCTCGGCCAGACGCCGGAGGAGATCGCGAAGGAGAAGCTTGCGGTCGCGCATGCAGCCAGTGTAGTTGTCCTCTCGGACAACACATACGAGGAACTCATCCCGAAGAGCGCCAAGATCGTCACGGGTGGCGCACGCGCGGCGGCCGAGGCGTTCGTCGGCGGCCCGATCGAGCACGCGCCCGAGATCGACCTCCCCGGCCGGTTCGAGCGCCGAGGGAGAGAGCTATGGGACGGCGCGCACAATCCGGGAGGCACGGCATGGCTGCGCACGCAGCTCAAAGAGCCTTATGACGTCGTCGTCGCCTCGATCCTTGCCGACAAGGACGCCGACGCGATGCTCGCCGACCTGGCGGCGATCGCTCCGACACTGATTGCGACGCAGTCGACGAACCCGAGAGCGCTGCCCGCCGCCGAGCTCGCGGCTCGCGCACGTGCCAGCTTCCCCGGCGTCGAGACGGAACCGGACCCGAAACGCGCCCTCGCGCGCGCGAGAGAATCCACCGATGGGGGCATCCTCGTGACCGGCTCGCTTTATCTCCTTGCCGACCTCTCGTAGCGCAGGAAGACGACGCAGGGCGCCGAAGCTCGTCGAGCGGCTCAGCGTGTTCGCGTTCGCAGCCGCTGTATTGCTTACGATCGTGGGGCTCGCATTTGCCGCCGGCTATCTAGTCGGGCAGTTGCTGCTATGAGGTGACCAGGTGAACGATTTCTTCGAGGGGCTCCGCGACTTCTTCGGCTCCGAATCCTGGAACGTTGCGCGGAACCTCGGGCTGTTCTTCATTGTCGTTTTCTGGCTCGCGCTCGCGTACTGGGTGTTCAAGGACGCGCGCCGGCGAATCGAGGATCCGTGGATGATCGCGGTCGCGACGATCCTCGGCCTCGTGCCGATCCTGGGCGCGCTCATCTACATGCTCTTCCGCCCGCCCGAGTACCTGGAGGACGTCAGGGAACGCGAGCTCGAGATCAAGGCGATGGAGGAGCGGCTCGCGCGTCGGGAGCTGCACTGCCCCGTCTGTCGGGCGCACGTGGAGGATTCATTCCTCATCTGCCCGGTCTGCACGACCAAGCTTCGCCAGGCGTGCGTGAACTGCAAGGCGCCCCTCGAGACGCTATGGCAGGTCTGCCCGTACTGCGAGACAACGGTCGAGACCCCGACCACGATCGAGTTTCCGCCGGCTCCACGGCGCGAACGGCCCGGGCAGCAGTAGCAGTAAGCTGCCGCCGGCGTGGCGGTGGAGCGGACACTCGTGCTGGTCAAGCCCGACGCGATGCGACGTGCGCTCGCCGGCGAGATCGTCGCCCGGCTGGAACGCCGCGGTCTCGAGTTGCGCGCGGCGAAGCTCGTGACCGTCGACCGCCCGCTCGCCGAGGAGCACTACGCGGAGCACGCGGAGAAGCCCTTCTTCGGCGAGCTGGTCGAGTTCATCACCTCGGGCCCGACGCTCGCGCTGGTCGTTGAGGGCGAAGGCGCGATCGCAGTCGTCCGCACGACGATGGGCGCGACGAACCCGGCCGACGCCGGGCCCGGCACGATCCGAGGGGATCTCGCGCTGTCGATGCCGGACAACCTCGTGCACGGCTCCGACTCGTCCCAATCCGCCGAACGCGAGATCGCACTCTGGTTTGACTGACTACGTCGCCAGGAACCGCGAGACGTGGGCGAAGTCCAACGCCGCGTACACCGACGCGCGGGCGGAGACCGCCTGGGCTCGCGGCGAGGTCGCCTGGGGGATGACCAAGACGCCCGAGTCGCAAGTAGGGATGCTGCCGGCGCTCGACGGCCAAGACGTGGTCGAGCTCGGCTGCGGCACGGCGTACTTCGGAGCGTGGTTGAAGCGCGCGGGGGCGAAGCGCGTGGTGGGCGTCGACGTGACGCCGGCCCAGCTCGCCACAGCGAACCGGCTGAACGCACAAACCGGCCTCGGCCTCGAGCTCGTCGAGGCCAACGCAGAGGAGACGGGCCTCCCGAACGCGTCGTTCGACCTGGTGGTCTCCGAGTACGGCGCGTCGATCTGGTGCGATCCCTACAAGTGGATCCCCGAGGCCGCGCGATTGCTACGGCCCGGCGGCGAGCTGGTCTTTCTCCGGAACTCAACGCTCGCGGTGCTCTGCTGGACGGACGATGATACGAGCGAGACGCTGCAGCGCCCTCAGCGAGGCCTCCATCGACTCGACTGGGAAGACGACGGCTCGACCGAGTTTCAGATGGGTCACAGCGAGTGGGTGCGGTTGCTTCGCGCAAACGGCTTCGAGATCCTCGACCTGGCGGAGCTCTACGCGGACGAGGCCGCGACGAAGCACCCGTTCTACGACTTCAATCCCGACTGGGCCAGACGATGGCCGTGGGAAGAGATCTGGCGAGCACGTAAGACGCGGTGAGCGTCTCTCCGGCGCCGCCGATTCTGCTCGCCTCGCGGTCCCCGCAGCGCCGGGCGATCCTCGAGCAACTCCGGATCCCGTTCGACGTTGTCGAGCCTGACTACGAAGAGCACGGAGAGGATCCCCTGGAGCATGCCGCCGGCAAGGCGCGCTCCGTCGACGGCGGCGAGCGCCCCGTGCTGGGTGTGGATACCGTCGTCGTCTGCGACGGGCAGGTCCTCGGCAAGCCGGCCGATGCGTCGGAGGCCGAGCAGATGCTCGAGACCCTCGGCGGCAAGACACACGAGGTCGTCTCCGGGTTGTGCCTCCGAACCAAGGCGTGGGAGGAGCTCCACTCGGAGACGACGGCGGTCGCCTTCCGGCCGCTGGCCGCCCGCGACATCGCTGCCTACCTCTCCACGGGCGAGTGGGAGTCGCGAGCCGGCGCCTACGCGATTCAGGGCGTCGGCGCCTCTCTCGTCGAGCGGATCGAGGGCGACTACCTCAACGTCGTCGGGCTCCCGGCCGCGCTGCTGATTCGTCTCCTTTCAGCACGTTTCAGCGGAATTTACGGATTTGGCTAGCTAGACTCGCTGCGCGGGAGATGGGCTTCTTGGGCTACCTCAACGGCTTCGGCGGCCGCGACATGGCGGTGGACCTGGGGACGGCAAATACGCTCGTCTACGTCCGCGGTCGCGGCATCGTCCTCTCGGAGCCGTCGGTCGTCGCCATCGACCATGCCTCGGGCGAGGTGCACGCGGTCGGCGTCGAGGCGAAACGGATGCTCGGCCGGACCCCCGGCACGATCTCCGCGATTCGGCCGCTGAAGGACGGCGTCATCGCCGACTTCGACGTCACGGAGCAGATGCTCCGGCACTTCATCCAGAAGGTCCATCAGAATCGGTTCGCTCATCCTCGGGTCGTCGTCTGCGTGCCGTCCGGCGTCACCGGCGTCGAGAAGCGCGCGGTCGAAGAGGCGACGAGAAACGCCGGTGCCCGGGACGCGTTCCTGATCGAGGAGCCGATGGCGGCGGCGATCGGCGCCGGGCTCCCGGTCTCCGAGCCGACTGGGAACATGATCGTCGACGTCGGCGGCGGCACGAGCGAAGTCGCCGTCATCTCGCTCGGGGGCATCGTCGTCTCCGTGAGCCTGCGGGTAGGCGGGGACGAGATGGACGAGGCGATCATCAGCCACGTGAAGCGTGAGTACAAGCTCCTGATCGGCAACCAGACCGCCGAGGAGATCAAGCTCGAGGTCGGCTCAGCCTTCCGCATGAAGGACGAGGTCCAGGCCGAGGTGCGCGGCCGGGACATGCTCACCGGGCTTCCGAAGACGGTAATCATCAGCTCGGAGGAGATCCGGCACGCGATGGAGGAGCCGGTCAGCCAGATCGTCGACGCCATCAAGTCGACGCTCGACAAGACGCCGCCCGAGCTGGCGGCGGACATCATGGACCGGGGGATCGTGCTGGCGGGCGGCGGCGCGCTGCTCAACGGCCTCGACGAACGCCTCCGGCACGAGACCCAGATGCCCGTGCAGCTCGCCGAGTCGCCGCTAACCTGCGTTGCCGTCGGCTCCGGTCGCAGCCTCGAGCTCCTCGAGGTCATGCAGCGGACGTCGAGGAGCGCCAAGAGCCGCAACGGCTATCGGCGCTGAACGCTACGCGTCCTAGTTACTAGACACCCAATCTGACTCATTGCCCGACGCGTTTCCTAGACTTGTCGTCCGTGCCTCGTAACCGCTCACTGCGGCTGGCGGCACTGGGCTCGACGGTTCAGCGGGCCGCCTCGCCGGCGTACTCGTCGTCACGGTCGGCGAACGCGCTCCGCAGGCGAATCGTTGCCGTCGTCCTCGTCGCCCTCTCGCTGGCGCTGATCACCGGCTACTTCCGTGAGTCCGAGAACGGCGCCCTCCACGACGTCCAGAGCGCCTCTGCGAGCGTGCTGTACCCCTTCCAGGTCGGCGCCGAGCGCGTCGCGCGCCCGTTCCAGGACGCCTACGGCTGGCTCGCGGGGTTCTTCCACGCGAAGTCGGAGAACGAGCGGCTGAAAGCGCGGATGCGCCTGCTCGAGATCCAGGCGATCCAGAACGCGACGGCAGCGCAGGAGAACATGGAGCTCCGCCGAGCGCTCGACTACAAGGCGGGACCGTCGTACCCGAGCGACTACAACTTCATCGGCGCCCGCGTCACCTCTCACTCGCCGAACGAGTTCAGGCAGGAGGTGGGCATCTCGGCCGGTCGGGACGACGGCCTCCGCATCTACGACCCGGTCGTCGACGCCGACGGCCGCCTCGTCGGCCACGTCGCGAAGCTGACCGGCCCCACCGCGCTCGTGACCCTGCTCACCGATCCCAGCTTCGCCGTCTCGGGATACGCGGTCCAGACGAGGACGTACGGCCTCGTGGAGCACGGGCAGGGAGGCGGTGAGACGTTGATGCTCGACGGCGTGCCGAAGGAAAAGGTCGTGCGTAAGGGCGACATCATCGTCACGGCCGGCCGGCGGTCCGGCGAGCTCCCCTCGCTCTACCCGCGAGAGATTCCGGTCGGAACGGTCACGAAGGTGGGGCAGAGCGACGTGGACATCCACCAGTCGGTGCAGATCGAGCCACTCGCCGACTTTTCATCGCTGAGCTCCGTCTGGGTCCTCGTCCGCAAGGGCCGGTAAGCGTGGCCCTCGACGTCCTCAAGGCCGCAGTCGTCTTCTTTGTGGCCGTCGTCGCTCAGGTTGCGATCGTCTCGGCGTTCGAGCCCGGTGACGGTACCGCCGACCTCGTGCTCGTCACCCTGACGGCCGTCGCGCTGCTTCGGGGCTCGATCTTCGGCGCGGTCGCCGGGTTCTACGCGGGCTTCCTGCTCGATGCGGCCAACCTCGGAACGCTCGGCTTGAGCTCGCTGCTGCTGACGCTGATCGGCTACTGGATCGGCCGCTACGGCGAGACGACGGGCCGCGATCGCGCGCACGCGCCGCTGCTGGCGATCGCCGTCGTCACCGTCCTCTATGCGCTCGGCAGCCTTGCGATGAACTACCTGCTCGGAGAGCCGGTGTCGGCCCGGGCCGGCCTCGTCGACGCGGTCCCGGTCCAGATCCTTCTCAACCTGCTCCTGACGATCCCCGTCTACGCGCTCTGCCGCCGCCTCTTCGCGCGGCCCGGGGCGCGGCCCGCGATCGACGTTGAGTTCGGCACGAACTGATGGCGACCGTCACTCGCATCCCTCCGTCACGAGCGCGCTTCCTCCCGCGCGATCCGCGCGTCGACGGCCCCTATCGGATGACGCCGCAGATCGCGCTCCGGCTCGGCGTCCTCGGCGCGATCGTGCTGTTCGCATTCGCGGTCCTCTTCTTCCGCCTGTGGGCGCTCCAGGTGTTGTCCGGCGAGCGCTACCTCGCCGCGGCTCAGAACAACCAGCTGCGGTCGATTCGGATCGAGGCGTCCCGTGGGCCGATCCTCGACGAACAGGGCCGCGTCCTCGTCGGCAATCGGCTCGCGAAGGTCGTCAGAGTCTGGCCCGCGAGCTTTCCGGCCCGCAGCCGGCCTCGGGTCTTCCGCAAGCTGAGCCAGGTACTCGACGTCCCGCTCGTCGAGCTTCAGCGGACGTTCCGACGGCAGCAGCGCGCCGACCCGCTCAAGCCGGTGACGCTCGCCGAGGGCGTCTCGGACGCCGTGGTCGCCTACCTGAAGGAGCGTCCGCGCGAGTTCCCAGGGGTGGAGATCGAGGAGACCTACCTGCGCTCGTACCCCTACCGTGCGATGGCGGCCCAGCTCGTCGGTCACGTCGGGACGGTGACCCCCGAGCAGGTCAAGAGCGGTCGCTACCGGCACGGCGATCACGTCGGCCAGGCGGGGCTCGAATCGGCGTACGACCGGTTCCTGCGAGGCCAGTCCGGCCTCGCCCAGCTTCGCGTCGACTCACTCGGCCGCCCGCGCGGGCGGCCGCTCTTCAGCGAGGTTCCCCAGCAGGGGCTGGCGCTGCGCCTGACGCTCGACGCCAAGGTTCAGCGCGCGGCCGAGCAGGGGCTCCGCCACGGGATCGCGGTCGCGAAGGAGAACGACGCCTGGGCCGCGGACGGCGGGGCAATCGTCGCGCTCGACCCGCGCGACGGCTCGATTCGCGCGCTCGCCTCGAGCCCGACGTTCGACCCGCGTGACTACGTCGGCAGGCCGAAGACCGCTGACTTGAAGCCGCTGCTCGACCAACGTGCGGCGGAGGCTGCGAACTTCCCCGGGCTGAACCGCGCGATCGCCGGCCTCTACCCGCCCGGCTCGACCTGGAAGCCGGTGACGGCGCTCGCCGCGATGCGCGAGCGCCTCGTGTCGGCGTACTCGCCGCTCTCGTGCACCGGGTCGATGGAGGTCGACGGCACGACCTTCAACAACTGGAACCCGTACATCAACGAGGCGATGACGCTGCCGACGGCGATCGCCGCGTCGTGCGACACGTACTTCTACCAACTCGGTCTCGACTTCTACAACCTGCCGGCCCAGTACGGCAGCCCGCTCCAGAAGTGGGCCGGCGCGTTCGGGTTCGGCAAAGCGACGGGCCTGGACATCGGCGGCGAGCAGAGCGGCCTGCTGCCGACGCCCGAGTGGCGGCGGAAGACGTTCACGAAGGAGCGCTACCCGCGGACGTGGGAAATCGACCGCCTCTGGAAGTCAGGCGACTCGGTGCAGCTCTCGATCGGCCAGAAGGACCTACTCGTCACGCCGCTCCAGATGGCCAGGTTCTACGCGTTGATCGCCAACGGCGGCAAGCTGGTCACGCCGCACCTCGTCTCGAGCGTCGAGCAGCCCGGAAACCGCGGTGCCGTGAAGGCAGTGTTCTCGCCGGCGCCGCGCGCGGTCAACGTGCATCCCGTCCGAGCTGGACGCAGTCCGTCAGGGCCTCTACCTGGCGACCCACGCGGGCTACGGGACGTCGTCCGGGATCTTCGGCTCCTACGCCGTGCCGATCGCCGGGAAGACGGGCACGGCCGAGAAGCATGTCCAGCTCCCGGGCTTCTCGGGGATGATGGACCAGGCGTGGTGGTGCGGCTACGGGCCGACCGACAAGGCACCTGAGCTGGTCGTCTGCGCCGTGATCGAGAACGGCGGCCACGGCGGAACGGCGGCCGCGCCCGCCGCCCTGAAGGTGTTCGAGAGCTACTTCGGCGAGAAGGCCCCGGCCCCGACGTTCGTCCCCAGCGACTGATGGCCGATTACGCCGCACCACTCGCTCCCCGCGTCCGGCGCCGGAAGACGGAGGCGACCGGCGCGATCGCGTTCCTGCGCCGCATCGACTGGGTGATGATCGCGGCGACCGCGGGGCTCGTCGCCTACGGGTTGTGGGCGATCGACGGGATCACGCGGCTCGACGTCGTCGGCGATCCCGAGTACTACGTCTTCCGTCAGTCGATCTTCGTGGTCGTCGGCGCCGTCGGGATGATCGGCGCGCTGTTCATCGACCCTGCTTGGTACCGGCGCTACCGGAAGGTCCTCTACGCGCTGCTGATCACCTTGCTGCTGGTCGTGATGCTCCTCGGGGTCGACGCCCGCGGATCGACACGCTGGATCGACCTAGGCTTCTTCCAGTTCCAGCCGTCGGAGTTCGGGAAGCTGCTCCTCGCGCTGTTCCTCGCGGGCGTGCTGGCAGCGCGCATCAGGCGCATCGGAGAGTGGCGGACGACTGCCGTCGTGGTCGGTGCCGCGGCGCTGCCGACGCTGCTCGTCTTCAGCCAGCCGGACATCGGCACGTCGCTCGTCTACGGAGCGATCCTCGCGGCCACGCTGTTCTTCGCCGGGACGCCGTGGCGGCACCTCGCCGTGCTCGCCGCGGTGACTGCGCTGCTGGCGACGACAGTGCTCTGGTTCGCGCCGTCGCTGGGCGTGGACATCCTCGAGCCGTACCAGCGCGCCCGGATCACTGCGTTCCTGAACCCGACCGAGAATCCCCAGGGGGCGGCCTACAACATCAACCAGTCGATCACCGCGGTCGGATCCGGCGGCTCGACCGGGCGCGGCGTCGCGGGCGCTACACAGACGAACCTGGACTACCTCCCCGAGCACCACACCGACTTCGTCTTCGCCTCGTTCGCCGAGCAGCGCGGGTTCGTCGGCGTCACGGTCCTCCTTCTGCTCTACCTGCTACTGATCTGGCGGGGGGTCCGGGTGATTGCGACCGCCCGCGATCCCTTCTGCGCCACCGTCGCCGGGGCGATCGTCTTCGGTCTTCTCTTCCAGGTGTTCGTGAACGTCGGGATGACGATCGGAATCGCCCCGATCACCGGGATTCCACTGCCGTTCGTCAGCGTCGGAGGATCGGCGATGGCCACGAACCTCATGGCCGTCGGCGTGCTCCAGGCGATCGCGATCCGGCGTCGCTAGCGCCAATCTGTCCGATCGGGGTCCTAGCATCGGCGGCAAATGGCAGGGAAGCGTGACCCGTACGAGCTGCTGTTGATCGAGGAAGCGGACGCGTGGTTCGAGTATCTCGCCGCAACGAGGGGGCAGACGGCCGCTCGCTACTCGGAGCTCGAGCCCTGGGCGTGGGCCCGGCTGTCGCAGCGGCTGCGGGTCATCCGCACCAGGCGGACCAAGCTGCGGCCCGCACAAGTCGCATGAGGCACCGCTGCTAGCCTGGTACGAACGCTTATGCAGTCTGTTTTCTCGTTTGCAACGCAGCGCGCGATCCACCTCCCTCCCGGTGACGACGGGCGCGCGCGCGTGGCAGCGCACATCAGAAAGGATTTCTCTTGCTTCAGTGGTTTCGGCGCAAAAAGCGCCCTTCCGAGCCTGAGCCCGCCCAGGAGCGGGCCGAACCAGACCAACCAGCAGTAACGACCGAGCCCGCCGAGGCGGGCGAACCGACCGAGACCAAGAAACGCCGTCGTCGCGGCAGCCGCGGCGGCCGCAACCGGCGCAAAGCTGCGGACAAGCCCGAGCGCACCGCCGAGCCCGAGCGACCGCTCCGTGCCGAGGCGAAGCCGAAGTCGAAGCGCTCCGACCGAGACGGAGGCCGATCGCCTGCCCGCACGAGCAGGCGCCGGATCGCGACTCCGCGCACGCTTCCTCCGCCCGCCAAGCGTGAGCTGCTCGTCTCCGTCGACGTCGGCGAGCAGCGGGTCGCCGTGCTCGAGGACGGCAAGGTCGCCGAGGTGTATCTCGAGCGCGACGAGAGCCGGTCGATCGCCGGAAACATCTACAAGGGGACCGTCGACAATGTCCTGCCAGGGATGGAGGCCGCGTTCGTGGAGATCGGCCTGGAGAAGAACGGGTTCCTCTACGTCGACGAGATCGTCACGCCAGAGCTCGAGGGTCGCAGGCACGGACGGAAGATCCAGGATCTCCTGAGCCGCGGCGAGGAGCTGCTCGTCCAGGCCGTCAAGGATCCGATGAAATCGAAGGGCGCGCGACTGACGACCGAGATCTCGCTGCCGGGCCGCTTCGTCGTCTACGTCCCGAGCGGCGAGGGGTTCGGCGTCTCACGGCGCTTGCCCGACGAGGAGCGCGCACGACTTCGCGACATCATCAAGGACGTCGGCCCGAAGAAGGGGAGCGTGATCGTCCGCACGGCGGCCGAGGGCGCCTCGGCCGAGGACATCGAGCGCGACATCGACTTCCTGGAGCGGCTCTGGAAGGAGATCCAGGACCGCGCGAAGGCCGTCGACGTGCCGGCTCTCGTCTACCAGGAGGCGGAACTCCCGCTCCGCGTGATCCGCGACCTGTTCACCGCCGACTACGAGCGCGCGATCGTCGACCACGACCGAACCTACAAGCGCATCGTCGGCTACCTGAAGAAGACTTCGCCCTCGATGGCCGAGCGGGTGCTCAAGCACTCCGGCAAGACGTCGCTGTTCGAGGATTTCGGCGTCGAGGACGAGATCCAATCGACGCTGTCGCGGCGGGTCGACCTGCCCTCGGGCGGCTACCTCATCTTCGACTACGCCGAGGCGTTCACTGTCATCGACGTGAATACCGGCCGCTTCGTCGGCTCGCGGTCGCGCTCGTCCGGCCAGCGCCTCGAGGACACGATCACGAAGAACAACCTCGAGGCGGTCAAGGAGGTCGTCCGCCAACTTCGGCTGCGCGACATCGGCGGGATCATCGTCATCGACTTCATCGACATGGCGAACCCCCGGAACCGGGCCACGGTCGAGGACGCCCTCAAGACCGAGCTCGAGCGCGACCGGACGAAGACCTACGTCGTCGAGATCTCACCGCTCGGGCTCGTCGAGATGACCCGTCAGAACGTCGCGCACGGGCCGCGCGAGATCCTCACGAAGCGGTGTCCGACCTGCGACGGCGACGGCATCGTCGTCTCGGAGACCTCGGCTGCCGTCGAGGCTGAACGGAAGCTGCGCGCTCTCGCCGCCGGCTCACGGACAGGTGCTTTCCGTGTCGAGCTCAACGCGCACGTCGCGGCGATCCTGATCGGCCCGGGTGCGGCGCGCCTCACAGCGATCGAGGAGCGGACGCGGCGGCGGTTCTTCATCGTCGGCAAGGAGGGCGTACCGGCGGACCACTTCGAGGTCCTCGAGCGCGGTTCCGTGGCGAAGCTTCAGCCGCAAGCCCCGGTCGAGGAGGGCCAGGAGCGGCAGCTCAAGCTCGTCGAGGTCGGGCTGCACGATTCGTCGGCGGGGGTGGCGAAGGACGGCGACTTCACGATTGCCGTCGCCGGCGCAGCCGGCCTGGTCGGCAAGCGCATCAAGGCTCGGATCACGCGGGTCCTCGACGGAATCGCCTACGCCGAGCCGATCGCAGGCGCGGCCGCGGTCGAGCCTCCGATCACTGCTGAGGCGCAGGCCGAGAAGCCGACGCGCGCGCGTCGCTCGCGCGCGGCCAAGAAGCCCGAGGAGAAGCCGAAGCCGAAGGCGGAGAAGCAAGCCGCCCCCGCGGCCGTCGTCGAGCCCGAGCCGGTCGAGGAGGAGGATGAGGAGGAGGAGGTTGCCGAGCCCGCAACCGCCGAGGCGCCGGCCGAAGACGGGCAGCCGAAGCGCAAGAAGACCCGACGTGGCTCCCGAGGAGGCCGGAGGCGGAAGAAGAAGCCGGCGGCGGCTGCGGCGGCCGGTGCGGCCGAGTCGGAAGCACAGCCGATCGACAACGGCCAGCCCGAGTCGGCACCGGTGCTGATCCACGTCCCCGATCCCGAGCTGGGTACGGCGGCTACGGACGGCGAAGCGGCCGGCGACGAGCAGCCGAAGCGCAAGAAGACGCGGCGCGGCTCTCGTGGCGGCCGTCGGCGGAAGAAGAAGCCGGCCTCCGTGGCCGACACGGCTAAAAGCGAAAAGCCGCTGGTAGACTGAGTTTTGCGCGGGTCAGCCCGCGCTTTTCAATGGCCGGTTACGCGATCATCAAGCTCGGTGGGAAGCAGTACGTCGTCCGCGAGGGCGAGAAGCTGCTCGTGGACCGCCTTCGCCTGGACGAGAACAAGACGTTCAAGCCCGACGTGATCTTCGAAGGCGGTGACGGCAAGGCGGAGCTCTCGCCCAAAGGCCAGCCGGTGACGGCGAAGGTCCTCGCGCACGTCCAGGGCGAGAAGATCCGGATCGGCAAGTACCGCCGCCGGACCGGTTACCGCCGACACACAGGCTTCCGCAGCAAGCTGACCCAGATCCAGATCGAGTCGATCGGAGCCAAGCCGGCGACTCGGACTCGGGGGGCCTCTGCTACAACGTCCGGGTCCGAGACAACGAAGACGGCAGCGAAGCCGAAGGCTTCGGCGCCCCGAAAGGCGTAGCGAGATGGCACACAAGAAGGGACTGGGTTCTTCCCGCAACGGGCGCGACTCGCAGGCGCAGCGCCTTGGAGTGAAGATCTACGACGGCCAGGACGTTCGTGCCGGGATGATCCTGGTGCGCCAGCGCGGCACACGGTTCCGTCCGGGGCCGGGCGCCGGACTGGGCCGTGACGACACGATCTTCGCGATGCGCGACGGCAAGGTCGAGTTCCGCCGCAGCGGCGAGCGCAGGACTGTCGCCGTCAGCGGCGCCGAGAGCTCGTAACGCAGCATTCCGATGTTCCACGACCGGGCCCGCATCCATGTGCAGGCCGGGCGAGGAGGCCACGGCGCGCTCAGCTTCCGGCGTGAGAAGTACGTGCCGAAGGGCGGGCCGGACGGCGGGGACGGAGGACGCGGCGGGGACGTCGTCCTCGTCGCCGACCATGACCTCCGCGATCTCGGCAAGTTCCAGGCGCCGCGCACCTACGCGGCTCCGAAGGGCGGGCAGGGACAGGGGGCCGGGAAGCACGGAGCCGACGGGGCGGACGTCGAGCTGCGAGTCCCGGTCGGGACGCAGGTGTTCGACGACGAAGAGCGCCTGATCGCAGACCTGGCCGCGCGGGACGCCCGGGTCGTCGCGGCGCGCGGCGGCTCCGGTGGCCGCGGCAACCGGCGGTTCGCGACGCCGACGCGCCGTGCCCCGCGCTTCGCCGAGGTCGGCATGCCCGGCGAGCAGGCCGAGCTCGAGCTGCGGTTGAAGCTGCTCGCCGATGCCGCGCTGGTCGGTCATCCCAATGCGGGCAAGTCCTCGCTTCTGCGCCGGATCTCGAACGCGAGACCGAAGGTCGCGGAGTACCCGTTCACGACGCTCTCGCCCGTGCTCGGGACCGTCGAGGCGCCGGACGGCAGGCAGCTGATCGTCGCGGACGTCCCCGGCCTGATCGAAGGCGCGAGCGAAGGGATCGGGCTCGGGCACGAGTTCCTCGCGCACCTCGAGCGCGCCCGCCTGCTCGTCCACGTGATCGACGCAGCCGAGGGAGATCCGGCCGAGCGCTTCGCCACGATCGACCGCGAGCTCGGCGCCTACGGCGCAGGGCTCGACCAGCTGCCGCAGATCGTCGTTCTCAACAAGATCGACATCGCGCGCGACGCCGTTTTCTCGCCGGACGATCCGAGGGTGCTCCGGACGGTGCGGACCTCGGCGGCGACGGGCGAGGGCATCGACGACCTCAAGGGAGCGCTCTTCGAGCTCTGCCCCGCCGAAGTCGAACAGAGCCCCGCCGAGGAGGACGGCATCGTCGACTTCCTCGACTACCGGCCGCGCGCGAAGGGTGCGCCCGCGTACCGGATTTTCAGGACCGACCGCGGCTTTCGCGTCATGGGAGCGATCCCGGAGCGAGCGGAGCTGGAGGAGGCGCTGCGCGCGGCGGGTGCGAAGACCGGGGCGGAGGTCGAGGTCGGCGACGAGACGCTGACGCTGTGAGGACGGCGATCCTCGGTGGCGCGTTCGACCCGCCGCACCTGGGTCATGTCGCGCTGGCAGAGGGGGCGCTGAGCGGGCTCGGCGCCGACCGGCTGCTCGTGCTGGTCGTCGAGAGGCCCGGCCATAGGCAGACCGTGCTCGATGCCGAGACTCGGCTCGAGTTGGCCCGCCTCGCGTTCGCGAACGTCGCGAACACCGAGGTTCGCCTCGACGACCATGCCTACACGGTCGACTTCCTCCGCGACGAGCGGCCGGAGAACGCCGTCTTCGTCATCGGTGCGGACCAGTGGTCCGCCTTCGACACGTGGAAGGAGCCTCGGGAGGTCCGGAAGCTGATCCCGTTGGCGGTAGCTGCACGGCCCGGCGAGCGTGCGCCTGAAGGCGACGTCGAGGTTTTCGAGATCGACGAGCAACCGGTCTCTTCGAATGAAATCCGCCAACGAATCGCCCGCGGGGAGCCGATTGACGACCTGGTTCCCGCGGCGGTCGCGCAAGAGATCGGGCGGCGGCGTCTGTACGGCGGAACGCCGGGCTAGAATGCGGGGCAGACGACTGGAAAGGATTCTTCCCGACTGACCTCGCTCGAACAAGCTCGCCTCATCGCCGGCATCGCTCAGGAGAAGCTGGCGGAGGACGTCGTCATCCTCGACCTGCGGCCGGTCTGTGCGTATACGGACTTCTTCGTCCTCTGCACCGGGCGCAATCCGCGCCAGACAAAGGCGATCGCCGATGAGGTGCGGGAGCGGCTGAAGGCAGACCACAAGCTCAGGCCGCGCTCCGTCGAAGGTGCGAACCAGGGGGACTGGATCCTCGCCGACTACCTCGACGTCGTCCTTCACGTCTTCACGCCCGACACCCGTGGCTACTACGGCCTCGAGGAGCTCTGGGGCGACATGCCCTCCGTCGAGCTCGACGCGGCGACGGCCTAGTCGTCCGACCGGACAACTAGCATTCGTTGTCAATGCTGACGACGGATCAGAAGGGCGCCATCGCGGAAATGGGGATCGCTTGGCACGCGACCAGGCTTGGAGTCGATGTCTACAAGCCTGTTGCAGAGGGTGGACGCTGCGATCTGATCTTCGACTTCGATCGACGTCTGTGGCGCGTGCAATGCAAGTGGGCTAGTCGGTACGGTGATGTCCTCATCGTTCGGTGCTACTCGGCTAGACGGGCTCGAGAAGGCTTTCGCCGACGGCTCTACACACCCGATGAAGTCGATGCCTTTGCGGCGTACAGTGCGGAACTCGATCGGTGTTTCTTCTTGTCGCTGGAGCGCTTTCGTGGACGGGCCAATATCCAGCTTCGGCTCGCTCCATCGCGAAACAATCAGCGTCTGGGCATCAACTGGGCGGATGAGTACGACTTCGTCGCTACACTCACGAATCACGGGGCCATAGCTCAGTTGGGAGAGCGTCTGGATGGCATCCAGAAGGTCGCCGGTTCGAGCCCGGCTGGCTCCACTCTCTCAACGTAGGATCGCCACGTGAAGGTGAGGGCGGCAGTGCTCGAGGAGTTCGGCCGGCCGCTCGTGGTCCAGGACGTTGAGCTTGCGGAGCCGAAGGCGGGCGAGGTGCTCGTCCGGCTCGAGGCCTGCGGGGTCTGCCACACCGATCTCTACACGGCGTCCGGTGCGGACCCGACGGGCTACACCGACTGCGTGCTCGGACACGAGGGCGCCGGCGTGGTCGAGGCCGTGGGGCCCGACGCGACTCTGGTGGCGCCCGGCGACCACGTTGTCACCCTGTTCGCGCCGGAGTGCGGCGAGTGCCTCCACTGCCTCGATCCGCGGACGAACCGGTGCGTGGCGATCCGCGACCAGCAGGGGCTCGGCTTCCTGCCGGACGGGACGACACGCTTCGCGCGCACCGGCGGTGAGCCGCTCCGGCACTTCATGGGCACCTCGACCTTCGCGGGCTACACCGTCGCGCCCGAGATCGCCCTCGCAAAGGTGAGCCCCGACGCGCCGCTGACGGCCTGCGCGCCGTTCGCCTGCGGGCTCTCGACCGGCATCGGTGCAGCGCTCTACACGGCCAAGGTCTCGTCAGGCTCGACCTGCGTCGTCTTCGGTTGCGGCCTGGTGGGCCTGGGAGCGCTGATCGGCTGTCGGCTCGCCGGCGCCGACCGGATCGTCGCGATCGACCTGTCCGAAGACCGCCTCCAGGAAGCGCGCCGCCACGGCGCCACCGATACGCGCGTGGCGGCGGACGACACCGTCGACTGGATCCGATCGGAGACCGGCGGCTTCGGCGCCGACTACACGTTCGAGGCGACCGGCAACGTGCGCGTGATGCAGCAGGCCGTCGAGGCCGCGCGGGAGGCCTGGGGCCTCGCGACGATGATCGGCGTCGCCGGCAAGGGGGAGACGCTCGACGTCGTCCCGCGGTTCCTGATCACCGGCCGCCGTGTCGCCGGGTCCTCGTTCGGAGGCGTCAAGGGCCGGACGCAGGTGCCGCAGCTCGTCGACCGGTGGCTCGCGGGCGAATTCGACGCGGAAGCGCTGGTGACCAGCACGATCGCCCTGGAGGACGTGAATCAGGCCTTCGGCGCAATGGAGCGCCAGGAAGGCATTCGCACCGTGATCACGTCCTTCGCCTGAGCGTCAGGCAACCTACAATGCGGCCGTGGTCGAGATCGTCTTCCTGATGCTCGTCCTCAAGCTGCCGATCCTGTACTTGATCGGGGTCGTCTGGTGGGCGGTCCGGGCCGAGCCGGATCCTCCCGAGCCCGCCCCGCTGCTCGTTCCCGCCGGCGACGAACCGCCGGAGCGTCACCGCCGGCCCGGCCCGCGCCGGCCGCAGCGTGGGGGGCCGCATGATCGCGGGCGCGCGCCGCAGAGAGCAGCGCGCCGGGCTCTACGGTGAGCACCGTCCCGGCGACAACGAGGGATCGGCCGGCCGACACCGTCGCGGGCTTCCTGGCCGCGATCGCCATGGTCGGTGGGCTGATCGCCGTCGTCGAACGCCCGGTGCTGATCGGCCTGTTCTCGATCTTCGTCGGGTTCCTCGCCGCCGCGCTCGCTGACCGAAACCAGCGCCTCGCGGCCGCCGGGGTCGCGATCGCCTCGCTCGGGTGGCTCGCCGGGATGATCGTCCACGTCATCACGTCCCGTCCGCTCTGGTAACGGCCGCTCCGACAGGGGAAACGCCCCTGCTACAAAGAACACAGCAACGTGGCTGAGGTCGACGGACTCAACGCGGGCTACGCCCGCGCGCTTCTCGATGAGTACCTGGAAAACCCGGAGGGCGTCCCCTCCGAGTGGCGCGCGCTGTTCGAAAGCGGCGACAGCGACCTGGTCGCTCAGCATCCCGGCGTTGCGCGCCTGGTCGAGCTGCTTCGCGCCGCCGAGGACGGCCAGGCGGCGCCCGTCGTCACGGCCGCCGCCGGAGGTGCCGGTCGAGGCCGAGCCGCCGCCGACTACGGTCGCCGATGAGGAGCTTCTCAGCGCCGTCGCTGCAGCCATGGCTCTCGTGAAGGCGCACCGCACGCACGGCCACCTCGCCGCACGGCTCGATCCTCTCGGCTCGGAGCCGGTGGGAGACCCGGCGCTCGAGCCGGAGCGCCTCGTTCCGCCCCTGACGGTGGAGCTCCAGCGGGAGATTCCCGCGCAGCTCCTCCGCGTGTACTTCCCCGGGGAGACGCTGGCGGACGTGCTTCCGAACCTGCAGGAGACGTACGCCGGCACGAGCGCATACGAGATCGAGCACATCTCCGACCACCAGGAGCGGGTCTGGCTGCGCCAGGCGATCGAGTCGGGCACGTACCGAACACCGCTCTCGGCAGACGAGAAGCGCCGCCTGCTGACGCGTCTTACGGAGGTCGAGGGCTTCGAGCGGTATCTCAGGCGCGCATTCCTGGGCCAGAAGTCGTTCTCGATCGAGGGCCTGGACGCGCTCGTCCCGATGCTCGACACTGCGGTCGAGCTCGCCGCGGAGGACGGTGCGCACGAGCTCGTGATCGGGATGCCCCACCGCGGACGGCTCAACGTCCTCGCCCACGTGCTCGGCCGGCCGTACGAGACGATCCTGCGCGAGTTCGAGGGTGAGCGGACCCTTGCAGCCCTGTCGACAAGGCCCGGCTCCAGCGGCGACGTCAAGTACCACCTCGGCGCCCAAGGCCGCAGAAACACGCCCTCGGGCCACATCACCGTCTCGCTGGCCGCCAACCCGAGCCATCTCGAGGCCGTTGACCCCGTGGTGGAAGGGCTGGCCCGCAGCCAGCAGACTGATCGCTCCACGCGCGAGGGCGTGCACGACGCACGTGTCGCGCTCCCGGTGCTCATCCACGGCGATGCATCGTTCCCGGCGCAAGGGGTCGTCGCCGAGACGCTCAACCTCCAGGGGCTCGGCGGGTACTCGACCGGCGGCACACTGCACGTGATCGCCAACAACCAGGTTGGCTTCACGACGGATCCGGCCGACGGGCGCTCGACGCGCTACTCGAGCGACCTCGCGAAGGGCTTCGACGTCCCGATCATCCATGTCAACGCCGACGATCCCGAGGCGGCGGTCTCCGCGATCCGGCTCGCGCTCGGCTTCCGGCGCAGGTTCGGCCACGACGTCGTCGTCGACCTCGTCGGCTACCGGCGCTGGGGGCACAACGAGGGGGACGAGCCTGCCTACACGCAGCCGCTGATGGTCAAGCGGATCGAGGGGCATCCCAGCGTCAGGGAGCAGTACGCGGCCCAGTTGGCAGACGAGGACGTGGTCACAGAGGAGGAGGCGGACTCGATCGTCGCCGAGCTCGAGCAGCGCCTCAAGGCGGCGCACGAAACGCTGAAGGCGACCTTCGGCGCTCCCGGCCCGGCTCCGAGCGAGCGGACGCCGCCCACCAACGGCTCCGACGTGGTCACGGCGGTCGAGGCCGACCGGCTGCGTGAGCTCAACACCGAGCTGCTCGCCACCCCCGGCCGCTTCACGGTCCACCCGAAGCTCAAGCGCCAGCTCGACCGGCGGCTCGAGGCGATCGAGCAGGGTGAGATCGACTGGGGACAGGCCGAGGGTCTGGCTTTCGCGAGCCTGCTCGTCGAGGGCATCCCGATTCGGCTGACCGGCCAGGACACCGAGCGGGGCACGTTCTCGCACCGGCACCTCGTGCTCCACGACCCGGAAACGGGGGAGCAGTACACGCCGATGAAGAACCTCGCCGCGGCGGAGGCGTCGTTCGAGGTCTACAACTCGCCGCTGTCCGAGTACGCCGCGCTCGGATTCGAGTACGGATATTCGGTCGGCGCGCCCGAGACGCTCGTCGTCTGGGAGGCGCAGTTCGGCGACTTCATCAACGGCGCGCAGATCATCGTCGACCAGTTCCTCGTCTCGGGCCTTTCGAAGTGGGCGCAGACGTCCCGGCTGACCCTGCTTCTCCCGCACGGCTACGAGGGGAACGGCCCGGAGCACTCCAGCGCCCGACTCGAGCGGTTCCTCCAACTGGCTGCCCAGGAGAACATCAGGATCGTCAACCCGAGCACGTCGTCGCAGTACTTCCACCTGCTCCGACGGCAGGCGCTCGACCCGAGCGCCCGGCCGCTCGTCGTCATGACGCCGAAGGGACTGCTGCGGCTACGCGACTCGGCCGGCCGGCTCGAGGAGCTCGCCGAGGGTCGTTTCCTCCCGGTCATCGACGACGCCGCCGCGACGCATGCAGAGGTGCGGCGACTGGTGCTCGTGTCGGGGAAGGTCTACTACGACATCGTCGGCCACGAGCAGCGAGCGCAGCATCCCGAGATTGCGGTCGCCCGACTCGAGCAGCTGTACCCCTTCCCGGTCGACGAGGCGGCATCGCTCGTGGGCTCGTATCCGGCGCTGACGGAGGTCGTCTGGGCGCAGGAAGAGCCGCAGAACATGGGCGCCTGGCGTGCGATTCGGCACCGGCTCGAGGAAGCGATCGGCGGCCGAGCGGAGCTGCGCTACGTCGGCCGGCCCTGGCGGGCCAGCCCGAGCGAGGGCTACCCGACTGCGCACCTGCAAGAGCAGGAGCGCATCGTCACCGACGTGCTGGCGCCGCGAGAGCTAACGCCCGTCTGAGCTTCGCGCCGCCGCCCGCGCCGTGTCGCGGATGCGCCTGGCCTCGCGCGTGAGGCCGCGGGCGAGGGTCGGTGCGTGTTGACGCAGCTCCGCCAACATCCGCTTGCGGTGCTTCTTCGGAATGCGTCGCCAGAGGTCCCAGGCGGTCAGGGCAATTCCCCACCAGCCCAGGCGGCGGGCGAGCAGATACTGGGGGCGCGGCACGCGTCGCATCCTAGTCGTCGTCATCGTCGTGGCGGTCCCGATCCCCGTCGCGGTCCCGATCTCCGTGGCGATCGTCGTCGTGCTTGCGATCGGACCGCTTCCGATCGTCGTCATCGCCTCTGCGCTTCTCCCAGCGGTGATGGTCGCGGTCGTCTTTTTTCGACGATCGAGGCGGTGTAGGCGGCGGTGCGGGCGTTGGCGCGACGATCGTGGGCGTCGGTGGCGGAAGCGGCGCGAGCTTGCGCTTGCGCTTCGGCTTGCGGGCCGGCTCGGGGGAGGGAGGCTGCTGCGGCGCCACAGGTTGCGGCCTGGGAGCAGGCGCACGAACGAAGACCGCCGGCGCGTACACCGGAGTGGGACGCGGCGACAACTCGGACTCGCGGCGGAGCGCGGCACGCCTGGCGCGCTGCCTAGCGCGGCGAGCCTCGGCGCGTTCGCGAGCCACGGCGCGTGCGCGCTCTCTGGCAAGTGCGCGCTCCACCTTCGGAGACACGCGAACGACGAGTTCCTGCGTGGTCGTGGCGCCGACTGGAGCACGAACCGGCGGCACTGACACGTCATGGCCCAACACGTAGCCGGGGACGCTGAAGAGACCGGCCAACGCCGTTCCCAGCAACACCCCTGCCAGTACGTGGACGAATCTGGCCCTCATGTTCCTCCCCATTGGCGCCGACAACTGTTCAAACGGACTATCGGACGCAACCCGGGGTGTCTTGAGGGGAAATCGCATGGGCAGTCTCAAGCTCAAGCTCGTCGTCTACTTCTCGTTGATCGCGCTGCTGCCGTTTGCGGCGGCGCTCAGCGGGCTGCAGTCGATCACCGACCGGAGCGAAACCCGGCGGGCCGACGGCATCCTCGAGACGGGCGTGCGCGCCGGCCTGGCCCGGTTCTCGGACGAGGTCGCGTCTGCGCAGCGAAGGGCCGCCGAGCTCGCGCGCGATCCCTCGTTTCAGCGGGCGCTCTCGCGCCGCGACCGCCGCGTCTTGCGCCGCGCGCTCGCCAAGCAGCCGAACCTCCGGCTGGAGGCGCGTGGGCTCAACGTTGGGTTCCATCGGGCCGCCCGCGATCGAGCGGTCGGTCGCGGTCCAGGGCCGCCGCGGTCCGCTTGGCCGGGTCGTTGCCGGCGTGCGACTCGACGACAGCCTGGCGGCCCGCGTGCGTCGGAACGCCGGCCTTGGCTGGCAGGACGGCCAGATCGCGTTCGTCCGTGACGGCGCGATCGTGGCGGGCAGCGGCGGGCTCACGGGGCAGATCGACGTCCCCGCGGATCCTCGCCTGGTCTCCGTCGGCGGGCCGGGACTTCCGAGCGCTCGCGTCGGAGCCGCTACCTGTCGATCCCGATCTCCGCCTGCTGGTCCTCCATCCTCAGGCCAGGATCGACGAGGCGACGGACTGGGCGCAATCGCGGATCTTCGTGGCGATGCTGTTCGCGCTCCTGCTGATCGCCGCCGTCGCGTACCTCGAGGGGCGCTCGATCGTTCGCAGCCTCGGAGACGTCGCGGCCGCAGCGCGAGGCATCGCGCGCGGCCGGCTCGGCGCTCGCGTCGACGTCCGCGGCAAGGACGAGTTCGCGTCGCTCGGCCACGCGTTCAACGAGATGGCAGACCAGCTCGAGGCCCGGCTGGGCGAGCTCGAGGACGAGCGGCGCCGGTCGCGTGAGACGACGCTGCGCTTCGGCGAGGCGCTGGCGGCGACGCACGACATCGACCAGCTGCTTCGCGTGATCGTCGAGTCCGCGGTGGAGTCGACCGGCGCTTCGCTCGGCCGGCTGATCGACGGCGGCAGTGTGCTGATCGAGCTCGGCGAGGAGCCGGGCCCGGCGCGGATCGAGTTCCCCCTCGTCGCCGGTCGCGAGGCCTTCGGCACGCTCGTCCTCTACGGGGCGTACTTCGGGCCGGAGCAGCGGGAGAGCGCGCGGTGGCTCGTCGGTCACGCGGCGATCGCGCTCGGCAATGCTCGGCGCCATCGGACCGTCGAGCAGCAGGCCCTCGTCGACGGCCTTACCGGCCTCGCGAACCGCCGGGTCTGCACGGCGGCGCTCGAGAAAGAGCTCGCCCGTGCCAAGCGCTTCGACGAGCCGCTGGCGCTCGTGCTCGCCGACCTCGACGACTTCAAGCGGGTCAACGACCGCTTCGGTCACCCGACCGGCGACGAGGTGCTCAAGGCCTTCGCGAAGACGCTTCGGGAGAGCGTGCGCGAGATCGATCTCGCCGGTCGCTGGGGCGGCGAGGAGTTCGCGCTCCTGCTGCCAGGAACCGACCTCGAGGGTGGACGGGAGCTCGCGGAGCGGGTCCGCCGCGCGCTCGAGGACCTCGAGCTCACCACTCCTGACGGACAGGCCGTTCGCGTCACTGCGAGCTTTGGAGTTGCCGCCTTCCCCCAGGCCGGGCCCCAGGACGCGCTCGTGGCCGCCTCGGACGGGGCCCTGTATCAGGCGAAGCGGTCAGGCAAGAACCAGGTCGTCGTCGCCGCACCGCTTGCCGTCAGGGGGAGTGCATAACCTGCACCGAGGTTTTCACGCCGTTACAATCCGCCGCCAACGCACGAGGCCCAGCTAAATCCCACGGAGGAACATGACGGTTGAGACACCTTCTTTGTTTGCGAACGTGATTCAGGATCACCTCGAACTGAAGCGGCGCAACGCCGAGCTCGAGGAGGACATGCCGCTCGGCGCCTACAGGATCGAGGATCCATTCGAGAATCATCCGCTCTTCAAGACCGAGGAGCAGGCTCGAATCGAGGACACCCTGGATGGGTACCAGGGCGTGACGGTTGCCGAGCAGCCCGGCCCGAAGGACGACAGCGTCGAGCTGCACGCCGACGACGGGCTGTGGGGCCGCTCTCGCGACTTCGACTGGGGCGACTAGGACACCTCCCGCCCGAGGGCGGGTTTCGACTAGTCCGGACTGGGTAGGCTCCCCCGAAGTTCAAGAGACCGCAAAAGGGGGAGCCGCCATGAGAAAACTGCTTGGCCTCGTCGCGCTTGGGGCTGCGCTCAAGTACTTCTTCGATCCGCAGGAGGGACGGCGTCGCCGCGCGCAGGTCCAGGATCGGATCGCTGGTTTCTTCCAGAGCCGCGCCGGCAAGGCCGAACGACGTCGGACATGCGGCCTCGGCGCAGGCCGAGAGCCTCGTCGAGAAGGCGAAGGACCAGGGCGAGAAAGTCGAGGCGCAGCTCGACGACGCCACTCTCGCTCGCAACGTCGAGACGGAGATCCTCCGCGGCGACGAGGTCGCCGAAGGACCAGATCGACGTCAACGCCGAGAACGGAAAGGTCTACCTGCGGGGAGAGGTCGGCAAGCCCGAGCTGATCCAGGATCTCGAGCAACGGGCACGCAACGTCCAAGGCGTCGAGGAGGTCGAGAACCTGCTTCGACTCCCCGGCGCCGAAGCGCCGACGACGAGCTAGCCCATCCCGTCGCGGAGCTTCCGCGAGAGCGGAAGCCCCCACCAGAACCAGGCGAAGAAGAGTGCGACTGCGGCGGTCACTAGGGCCGCCGCAGCCGGGTGGTAGAGCAGATCGGTGACGAGGAAGGCGGCGCCGACGATCGCGAGGGTCAGGAAGATCATCCCCGCGATCGACAGGCGGTTCGAGGTGCGGAGCATCCGCTCCTTGTCGAAGTCCCGCCAGCGCAGCCGATGGTAGGCCGAGGGGGCGATCAGGAGGGCCGTCGCCGCCGTCGTGCAGATGAAGATGGCGAAGAAGACCTGACGCTGCGTGTTCGTGATCTTCGTGAACTGATTCGTGAACGGCACGGTCAGCAGGAACGCGAACAGCACCTGAACGCCAGGGAGCACCACGCGGAGCTCGTTGAGGAACTCGATCAGCTCGCGATCGAGCCGTTCGTCCTTGCTCTCCTCGTTCGTCACCGACGGGACTGGATCGAAACGAGGCGCGGCGGGGCGACGTGGTCGACCTGAAGCGTCGTGTGCTCGATGCCGTACTCGCGGAGGAGCACCTCCTCGAGCTCGCGCCGGCGGGCGTGGCAGTCCTCATCGCGCTCGACGAGGACGTGTGCGGCGAGCGCGGGGAAACCGGACGTGATCGTCCAGACGTGGAGGTCGTGCACCTCGACGACCCCCGGCACCTGGGTCATGCGGCGCCCGAGCGTGCGGGTGTCCATGCCCCTGGGCGCTCCCTCGAGCAGGACGTGCACCGAGTCGCGGAGGATCCTCCAGGAGCTGGCCAGGATCAGGAGCGCGATCGCCATGCCGGCGAGCGGGATCGGCGTAGCGCCAGCCCGTGATCAAGATGACGAACGCCGCGACGAGGACTCCGGCCGAGCCCATCGCGTCGGCGAGCACGTGTCGCAGCGCCGCGCGCATGTTCAGCGTGTCGTGTCCTCCGCGGTGGAGGATCGCGGCGGCCGCGAGGTTGACGGCGAGGCCGACGACGGCGACGAGCGCGACCCAGCCGGCGAGCACGTCGGGCGGGTCGGAGAGCCGGCCCCACGGCCTCGACGAAGATCCAGATCGCGAGGGCGAGCAGGATGACACCGTTGGCAAGCGCGGCAAGGATCTCGGCCCGCTGGTAGCCGAAGCTCCGCTCCGGCGTGCTCGGGCGGTCCGCGAGCCAGACCGCAAGGAGCGCCACGGCCAGCGCGAGGTTGTCCGAGAGCATGTGCGCCGCGTCGGCGAGAAGCGCGAGGCTTCCGGTCAGCAGGCCGCCGACGATCTCGACCGCGGTGAACGCGAGAGTGAGCGCGAGCACGATCGCGAGGACACGCCGGTTTCGGGCTCGCACGGACTGGAGGTGTGCCACGAGCCCAGGATAGTGCGGGAGAATCCGACCATGGATATCCGTGAACTGATGAAGCTCGAGGTCGACCCGGCCGAGGTCGAGGCGGTCTACGAGCTCTGGAAGCAGCATTCGATCGCCGAGGACAACCGCGACATCGCCGGGCTGCTCGCGACGCTGACCGACGACTGCGTCTACCGCATCGTCGGGACGTCTGAGCTCTGGGAGGGGCACGCGGGCGCGACCCGTTTCTACACGGGTCTCCTGACCGCCTTTCCCGACATCGACTTCCAGATGACGGACATCGTCGTCGGCCCGCAAGGGGTCTGCGAAGAGGCGCGGGTGACGGCGACGCACGAGGCTGACTGGCTCGACTGGAAGGCGTCCGGCGAGCCGGTCGAGTTCAACGTCGTGATCTTCTTCCCCTGGGATCGGGACCGTCGGCTCTTCCGCGGCGAGAAGGTCTACGTCCACGCGAACGGCGTGGCTCTGGGGTCAAGCCCGGGTCAATAGCTCAGATCAGGGGAAGCGGGGTGACCAGAGCGCCGAGAGCACCCCGGCGGCGACGAGCAGGCCGGCGGCCGCGGCGAGGAAGAGGAAGGTGACCTCGGTCTCGCCGGGCTCCTGACCGAGACTCGAGCCCAGCTGCTCGTAGGTGTCCTCGAGGACGCTGGCCGTCCGGGCCTCGGTGAACTTCCCGCCGGTGGTCTCGGCGATGTCCCTCAGCGTGATGGGGTCTGGCGGGACGGGGATCAGCTCGTCGTCGGGATCGAACCCCGGCGGCGTCCCTGGAGTCCCGGGCGGCACCGTTCCGCCCCCGCCTCCCGGGGCGCCGAAGCCGAAGCGCCCTCTGATCGTGCCCTCCGGCGTGCCGAGCGCGACCGTGTAGACCGGGATGCCCGCGGCCTTGGCGCGCTCGGCGCCTTCGTACGGCGCGAGGATCCCGCGTGTCTGAGCACCGTCCGACAGGAAGAGGATCGAGGCCAGGCCCTTCTCCTCCTCGGCAGGCGCCGTCCGAACCGCGATCGTCTCCCGCCCCTCCGAGAGGGTCCGCTCGGCCAGCTCGACCGCCTCAGCCAACGCGTCGCCGATCGCGGTCCCGCCGAAGACCTGGAACTGGCCGATCTCGTTGATCGACTGCTTCACGAGCTCGTGGTCGGCGGTCGGCGGCGTCGCCACCTGCGCCTCGCCCGCGAAGACGATGAACCCGACCCGGAGGCGATCGGGGACCCGGTCGAGGAAGCGCAGCATCGCCTCCTGCGCGGCGGCGAGCCGGTTCGGCTTGACGTCCTCCGCCTGCATCGAGCGCGAGGTGTCGACGACGAGGATCACCATCGCCCGCTCCTTGGCGACCATCCGATCGACGTGCGGCCGCGCGAAGGCGACGCAGAGCGCGGCCAGCGCCACGACGAACAGCGCGGGCGGCACGAAGCGCCGCCAGCTGCTCCCCGTCGCCACCCCAGCCAGCACCTCGAGGTTCGTGAACCGCACGGCGTAGCGCATCCGGCGCCGGCGCAGCAGCCACCAGACGAGCGCGACGGCCGCCGCCAGCGCGAGCAGCGAGAGCAGCAGGATCGGCCGCTCGAAGCTCATCGCACCCTCGAGCACACCGCGTGGACCTGGACGACCGCGTGGATCGAGCCCAGCTCGGCGTTGCCGCGCGCCGCGACGACCACGCGCTGGCCCCTGACCGCCTGCCTGCCGCCGACCATCCCGGTCACCGTAGCCGTCGGCGGCTGCGCCGTTCGGAATCCGAACGCGTGCGACGCATCGACGAGGAACTCGTTCCCACGGCAGGCGCTCGCGACCGTCCTCGAGCCCGGCCGCACACGGGCCGAGCTGACCCGGCGGATCGTCGGCTCACCGGGCTTGACCACCGCGCCGACGGCCGTCGGGATCCGCCCGCCGCCGCTGCTCGGTAGACAGCCGATGAACGGCCGAAAACTGGGTGTGCGCGCCGTCGCGCCGACGTAGCGGGCGACGAAGGTCACCGCGCGTGACGTCGTGATCCCCGGGTTGATCGGGCTGCCGAGCCTGCCGATGATCGTGACGTCGATCGCCCGGTCGCTGAGGCGCGCGTCGACGCCGCCGACGACGTAGCCGCGCGGGCACGTCAGCTGGTATTCGACGCGCGGCCGCGGGAAGGAGGCTGCGGTCGGCACGACGACCCACGGCCCGGCGACGGGAACGCAGACCATCAGTCCGTCGCACTCGTCGGCGGCCTGGGCGGGGCCGGACCCGGCCGTCAGCGCCGCGCAGAGGCCCGCCAGGACGAGCAGCTTCCTCATACGACCCTCCGGAACCACAGCGCCGACAACGCGCCGCCGGCGAGCAGGAGAGCCGCGGCCCCGCCCGCGAAGTAGTCCCCGACCTCACGCGACTCGTCGCGCGACCCGAGCCGCGAGCCCAGCTCGTCGTAGACCCGCTTGAGGCCGTCGGCGTCCGTCGCCGTGAAGAACTCACCGCCGGAAAGCTGCGCGATTTGCTGAAGGGTGTCGGGGCTCGTTGGGACGCGGATGATCTGCCGGAACCCGCCCGTCAGGGTCTCCTCGACGACGCCGTTCGGCGTTCCGAGGAGAACGGTGTAGACCGGCACATTCATCCGCTTCGCCTGGCGCGCTGCCTCCTGCGGGTCGACCGCGCCGCCGTCGCGGGCACCGTCCGAGATCAGCAGCACGGATCGTGGCGGCGCCGCCCCGTCACTCGTACGCTGCTCACGCCCGACCTGCGTCGAGAGGGCCACGGCGTCGCCGATTGCGGTGCCCTCGCCTGGGGAGAGCGCGTCGAGAGCAGACTCGACGAGCTGCCGATCCTCCGTCGGCGGCAAGCCGACGACGGCACGCGTCGCGAACGACACGACGCCGATCCGGAACTTCTCGGGCACATTCTCGGCGAACGTCTTGGCCGCGTCCTGCGCGGCCCCGAGCCGCGTCGGCTCCACGTCATCGGCCTTCATCGAGCGAGAGACGTCGAGGGCGAGCACGACCGTCGCCTCCTCGCGCTTGACGCTCACGGTCGCATGTGGCCGCGCGACGCCGAGGACGACGGCGGTGAGCCCGAGCAGCAGCAGGATCAGCGGTACGTGCCGACGGACGCCCGGCTTGCGGTCGACCACGTTCGGCAGCAGCGCGGGGTTGGTGAACCCCGACGCGAAGGCCGTGCGCCGCCGCTCGCGCACGATGTAGAGGGCGACCAACGCCGGGACGAGGACGAGGGCGAGGAGGGCGATCGGCCAGTCGAAGCTCACTGGTGCCCTAGCGCTTCCGCCGGAGAAAGACGGCCAGTGAGCGGAGCCAGTCGCCCGAGGTCGAGAGCACGTGGTGGCGCACGCCGGCGAGAGCCAGCTGCCGCGCGACGTCGGCGCGCTCCGCTGCAGCCGCGGTCGCGAAGCGCTCTCGGAGCCTTCGGCTCCTGGTGTCCACGTTGAGCAGCCGCCCGGTCTCGGGATCGACGAGCCAGAGCGCGCCGACGTTCGTCAGCTCCTGCTCACGCTGGTCGCGGACCTCGAGCGCGACGACGTCGTGGCGTCCCGCGAGCTCGAGCAACGGCCGGCGCCAGTCCCGTGGGCCTCGGAAGTCGGAGACGAGGATGACGAGGCTCCGCTGGCGCGCGAGCGACCCGGCACGATTGATCGCTTCGCCGAGTGACGTCGCCCCGGGCCGGACGTCGTCCTCGTCAGGTTCCTGCCGGAGCGCGGTCAGCAGCCCGACGAGCCCCATCCGGCCCTGCCGCGCGGGGAGAGCTCGCGGGTCGGCGCCTCCGAAGGTCACGATCCCGAGTCGGTTGCCGCGCCTCGTCGCCACGTGCCCGATCGCGATTGCGGCGCCTTCGGCGACGTCGGCCTTTCGCCGGTCCGCCGTCCCGAACTGCATCGACGGCGAGGTGTCGAGCACGAGCCACGTCACCAGAACGCGCTCGGCGAGATTGACGCGGACATGCGGCTCATGTGTCCGCGCGGTGACGTTCCAGTCGATCCGGCGGACGTCGTCGCCGGGCTCGTACGGCCGCACCTGCGCGAACTCCGTGCCGTCGCCGAAGAGCGCAGAGCGGTAGTCACCGGCCAGCAGTCCTTCCATCCGTCGCCCGATCTTGACCTCCAGCGCGCGCAGCAACGCCTCCGGCATCGGCCCGGGGCCGGGCCGCTCGGGCGTTACGGCGCGGCGGAGCAGGCTCACGCGGCGCTCACGCGCGTCAGGTCGATCTGCGGGACGGGAACCGAGGCAATCACGTCGTCGAGGATCGAGTCGGGTGTCACCTCCTCGGCCAGGGCCTGGTAGGTGAGGACGAGCCGGTGACGGAGTGCATCCTTCGTGAGCGCCTGGAGATCCTCGGCGATCGCGTACTCGCGACCTCGCAGGAGCGCGAGTGCCCGCGCCGCCTGGACGAGGCTGATCGGGCCGCGAGGGCTGGCGCCGTAAGCGACGTAGTCGGAGACGTGCCTCGTGGCCGTCGCAAGGTTGACCGCATAGCTGACGAGCGCCGGGTCGACGTAGATCTCGAAGACCGCTCGCTGAAGCCCTTTCAGGTCGTCCAGCGTCAGCGCCTCGCGAAGCTCAGGCGGCGGAACGAGCTGCCGGTCGACGATGGTCAGCTCCTCGTCGTGCTCGGGGTATCCGATGACGACCTTGAGCATGAAGCGGTCGATCTGGGCCTCCGGGAGGGGATACGTGCCCTCGGACTCGATCGGGTTCTGGGTCGCCATGACGAGGAAGGGGTCGGGCACCGGGAAGGTGTCGTGTCCGATCGTCACCTGATGCTCCTGCATGACCTCGAGGAGCGCCGACTGCACCTTGGCGGGCGCGCGGTTGATCTCGTCCGCCAGCAGGAAGTTGCAGAAGACCGGACCGAGCTCGGTCTCGAATGTGCCCTCGCCGGCGCGGTAGATGCGGGTGCCCACCAGGTCCGAGGGCACGAGGTCGGGCGTGAACTGCACGCGCGAGAAGCTGCCGCCGAGCACGCCGGCGGTCGTCTTGATCGTCAGCGTCTTTGCCAGCCCGGGCACGCCTTCGATCAGCAGATGTCCCTGTGCAAGCAGGCAGACGAGCACCCGCTCGAGCATCGCCTCCTGGCCGGCGATCACGCGGCGGATCTCGAACAGGGCCTGCTCGAGCCGCTCCTTCGCCTCGGCGGGAGTGGGGACGGGGAGGTCGGTCTTCGGATCGGCCAACTCGGGGCTCCTCTCGCTCGGCTCTTCCCTCCCAGGAGAGCATGCGAACTTAAGTTTTCGCTGAGAGCCTCCCCGGCTCGCCGCCACCCTACCGGTTAACCTTGCGCGACCGCCATGGCCCAGCAGATCAAGGTTCAGCCCCAGCCTGAGGAAACCGACGAGCCCTCCCGCACGCAGGAGGTCTTCCGCTTCTACGAGCTGGCGAAGAAGCAGGAATGGCAGGTCCGGGACATGCCCTGGGGCGCACTCCCGCCGATTCCCGAGACCAGCGGCTCGAAGGAGCAGCAGGCTCGCCGCCAGGGCGTCTGGCGCTCCGTCATCACTCAGCAGCTCCAGGCCGACTCACTGGCGGTCGAGATGGCGGCTCAGTTGCTCGAGCTCGCGCGGCACCACGAGGCGAAGCTCTACTACGCGACGATGGCGCAGGACGAGGCGCGCCACGTCGAGGCCTGGCTCAAGCTCGCAGAAGAGTCCGGTGGGACGAGCGAGCGCGATCCCTACCTCGACCAGCTCGCGACGATCTTCCTCGGTCTCGACAAGCTCGAGGAGAAGGTCTTTCTGATGCAGGTCTTCTTCGAGAAGATGATCATCCCCCGCTTCCGACTGATCGCGCGCGGCTCACGCGGCACCGTGCTCGAGGATCTCTGCAACCGGCTGACCATCGACGATGGCATCCACCACGGGGCCGGGATGGCCTACGAGCGCGTGCTGCTGCGCGACGCCGACAAGAAGACGAAGGACGGCATGGTCCAGGGCGCCCAGAAGATGCTGCCGATCTTCGCCAAGCACGTGCTCTGGCGCCCGAAGGAGCGGGAGTTCATCGGCAGCGCGATGCGCGAGCGCGACCTCGCCCGAGTGCGGCGGGAGATCGAGGAGGGCGTGCGGATCGCGTCGTCGCTCGGCCTCGACGTCAGCGACATCGAGTACACGATTCCCTAGAGGTCGGGCTCAGCGCCAGCGGCGTCGACGGCGCCCGATCCGTGGCCGCTTCGCGGCCCGGTGGATCACCGGCAGCTCTTCGAGGCTGTGGCCGGCGCCCGTAGCGACGCAGGTGAGCGGGGAGTCGGCAAGATAGACCGGAAGCTGGGTCTGGACTCGCAGGAGCTCGTCCAGCCCCCGGAGGAGCGAGCCCCCGCCGACGAGGACGATGCCCCGGTTCGTGATGTCGGCTGCGAGCTCCGGCGGCGTCGCCTCGAGCGTCTCCCTGACCGTGTCGATGATCTGGCTGACCGGCCGCTCGAGCGCGTCGCGGGCCTCCTCCGGGGTCACTCGGACCCGCCTCAGTCCTCCGGTGACGAGATCTCGTCCGCTGACCTCCGTGTCCGGGATGTCCGCGATCTCGATCGCCGATCCGACGTCGATCTTCACCTCTTCGGCCCGCTCTTGGCCGATCAGGAGCCGCCGGTGATCTCTCACGTACCGGACGATCGCCTCGTCCATCTCGTAACCGCCGACGCGAAGTGACCGCGAGACGACGATGCCTCCGAGGGAGATGACCGCCACCTCGGTCGTTCCTCCTCCGATGTCGACGATCATGTTTCCGCTCGGCTCGGCGACCGGAAGTCCCGCGCCGATCGCGCCGGCCATCGGCTCCTCGATCAGATCGGCTTCCCGTGCCCCGGCGCTGAGCGTCGCCTCCTTGACGGCGCGCTCTTCGACGTTCGTGATGCCGCTCGGGACGCAGAGAACGACGCGCTGATGGATGCCCCGGTGGCCGTTCGCCCTGGCGAGGAAGCGGCGGAGCATCTGCTCGGTGACGTCGAAGTCGGCGATGACGCCGTGGCGGAGCGGCCTGGTCGCGCGGATCGACGCCGGTGTCCGCCCGATCATCCTCTTCGCCTCGTCGCCGACCGCCTGGACCTGGCCGCTCGCCTCGTCGATTGCGATCACCGACGGCTCGAAGAGGATGATCCCTTCGTTGCGGACGTAGACGACGGTATTGGCGGTTCCGAGGTCGACCGCCATGTCGCGACGCCGGTATGTCGGGAGGTGGCGGGAGATGCCCACGGCGTGCGACCCGTGCGCGCTCGGCGCGCGGTTACTCCTCGTCCAGCTTCAGCGCCGCGGAATTGATGCAGTAGCGCTGGCCCGTCGGGCGAGGGCCGTCCGGGAAGACGTGTCCGAGGTGGCCGCCGCAGTTCGCACACAGGACCTCCGTCCGGACCATCCCGTGGCTCGTGTCCGACTCCTCCTCGACCGCCTCCTCGGACGCCGGCGCGAAGAACGCCGGCCAGCCGCACCCGGAGTCGTACTTCGTCTCCGAGCTGAAGAGCTCAGCGCCGCAGCCGGCGCAGACGTAGTGCCCCGGCTCGAAGACGTGGTCGTACTCGCCCGCGAACGGCGCCTCGGTGCCCTTCTCGCGCAGGACGTGGTACTGCTCGGGCGAGAGCTCGGCCCGCCACTCGCTATCGGTCTTCTCGATCTTTGACATCGGCGCAGTGTGCCAGGGATGAGTGATCCGACCGGGCGCGGGGAACGTAGGTCCCGACGACCGAACCTTCAAAGGGGGAATTTGCACATGCGACGAGTCATGCTCTTCGCGGCCTGGATCGCTGTCGCCGCGACCATCCTGGCCGCGCCGCTCGGGGCCTCTTCGCAGTTTCCGGAGAAGATCGCGCTACCGGACGGCTTCCGGCCGGAAGGGATCGCGATCGGTAGAGGTGCGACCTTCTACGTCGGCTCGATCCCGACCGGGGCGATCTACCGCGGCGACCTCCGCACGGGCCAGGGATCGATCCTCGTGCCCGGCGCAGCCGGACGTGCCGCCATCGGCATCGAGTACCGCAGCGGGCGGTTGTTCGTCGCCGGCGGCCCCACCGGGAGCGGATTTGTCTACAGCGCGAGGAGCGGCAGGCTGCTCGCGTCCCAGGTGTTCACAACGGAGACGAGTTTTGTGAACGACGTCGCCGTCGCCCGCGGGGGCGCGTACTTCACCGACTCGCAGCGGCCGTTTCTCTACCGCCTCTCGACCGGCGGTCTCCGACACCACGGGAAGCATCGATCGTCCCGGTTCAAGGCGATTCCGCTCAGCGGCGACTATGTCCACCAGCCGGGGTTCAACCTGAACGGGATCGAGGCGACGCGCGACGGGCGGACCCTGATCGTCGTTCAGAGCCCCACGGGCAAGCTCTTCACCGTCAACCCACGGACCGGGCGGACGGACGAGATCGTGCTCAACCAGCCGGTCACGAACGGCGACGGTCTCCTACTCGACGGACGAACGCTCTACGTCGTCCAGAATCGGGACAACAAGGTCGCCGTCGTCAGGCTTGACCGAGGGCTCGACTCGGGGACGGTGTCGATGTTCCTGACCGATCCGGACTTCGACGTCCCGACGACGATCGACGAGTTCGGCAAGCGGCTGTACGCCGTCAACGCGCGGTTCACGACGCCGCCGACGCCGACGACAACGTATTGGCTGGCGCAGTTCCGAAAGGTCAGGGGGCGCTAGAGGACTTCTTCGGCCCGCCTACAGCGGCGCCGGGCGGCACCGCCGGTTCGGCGCCTCGCGGCGGCTTTTCCTTGGCAGCCGCAGGCGCCGACCCGCGCGGCTTCGGGTGCGCAGGCCGGATCTGCCCGTTTCCCTTGCCGCGCAGGGGCCGCGCTCGGACCTTCGCCTTTACTTGCTTTGCCGCGGCTGCGCGCTTCGTCGCCGCAGGTTTTGTCGGCCCGGCTTTCGTCGGGTGAGCCTTGACCGGCGTCGACTTCGACGCGTGCCCGCGGGCGCGGGCGACTACGGATACGTGCTTCGGCGCTTTGACTGAGGCCTTGGCATGGGGCGGGGGACCGGGCACCTTCGCCTTGACCTTCGTCTTCGCCTTCACCTTGTCCGACTTCCTTGACGCGTTCGCGAGCGCCGGCGAGGCGGGCCCGGGTCGCAAGCCGCGGGTGCGTGCCAGACGGACATGCGCGGCCCGTCCGCCTCCCCGCGTCTCGGCGACGGCGGTCGCGTGCACAGCTTTCCGTTCGCTCTTCGCGACGACGTCGGGCTGAGCAGCCATGCCGTAGCTCACGCCGCCGGCAACGCCGACTGCGGCGGTGACGGCAGCTGCCTTCGCGAGCAACCCGACCGCAATCCCCGTGCCGCCCGCCCCGACGGCTGTAGAACCGCCCACCGCGACGGCACTCGTGCCGAGACCGGCCGCAGCGGCCTGCTCGCCCCGGAAGAGGAAGAGCGATGCTGGAATCGGGATGACCGAGAGCCCCTCGAGCAGCGAGCGTTGGCGCTTCTGCTGCTCCGCGAACTGCGTGCAGAGGGGACACTCGCGTAGATGTGCCTTGAGCCGACGCGCCTCGCGGCGCGGCAGGCGGCCGTCGAGGCGGCGGGACAGGGCTTGCTCGGCCTCGACGCAGGTGAGCGATCCCTCGAGCTCGGCGGCAAGTGCCCGGCGCGCACGGAAGAGCAGCGTCTCGAGCGCGCTCTGCGTCACGTCCATGATCTCCGCAATCTCCGCGTACGAACGGCCCTCGAACTCGCGCATCACGAGCGCCGAGCGCTGGGCAGGGGTCAGGTGCCGGAGCGCTCGGACGACGTCGGCAACGGTTGGCTCGCTCCGCTCCGGAACAGGTTGCGAGAGCTGCTCGTCGAGCTCCACCTCGACGGCTCGCCCGTGCGTGCTCCGGAAGTGCCGGCGCACCTCGTTGTGAGCGATCGTCAGGAGCCAGTTCTCGGCTTTGCGCGGCTTCGTCCCGCGTGCCATCGCGCGGTAGGCGTTCAGGAACGTCTGTTGGGTGACGTCTTCGGCATCCGCGTGGTTTCCCAGCACCGCGAACGCATAGCGGTAGACCGAGGGCGCGTGGCTGCGGTAGAGGCGGTCGAAATCGGCCGTCTTGCTCACGCGGAACAAGCCTGACACGACGTAACTATGCGTCCTGGCCCCGGGCGACGTTGCCCTGCTTACGGAATGTTTACGACCTGAGTTCGCAGGTTTTCGGCGCCGCTCGGGTCTACCACTCTGACAGCGCCATCCTCACAGCCAATGAAGGAGCACCTCCCGATGAAGCACCTTGTTCTGTCCGTTCTCGTTGCGATCGCGGTGACGGCATCTGCGGCCCTCGCCGCTCCGCCCGGCCAGAGCAAAAGCCCGGCGCAGCTCTGCAAGAGCGAGCTCGCAACGCTCGGGGCGGCGAACTTCCGGTCGCTGTACGCCCCCGGCAGCTCCGGCGCGAACGCAATGGGCAAGTGCGTGTCGAAGCACGCCCGTGCGGCTGCGGCCAACCGGAGCAACGCAGCGAAGTCCTGCCGGGCCGAGCTCGCGATGCCGGAAGCGGCGTTTCGCGCGGCGCACGGCGGCATGTCGTTCGCGGAGTTCTACGGCAAGAACCACAACGACAAGAACGCGTTCGGCAAGTGCGTCTCATCGAAGGCGCACGCAGCCAATGCCCAGCAGGAAGCGGCGACGATGAAGGCGGCCAAGGCCTGCAAGGCGGAGCGCGCGACCGACCGCGCGGCATTCACGGCGAAGTACGGCGGCAAGGCTGCGTCGGCCTTCGGCAAGTGCGTCTCCGCGAAGAACAAGAAGCCGTAAGCCAAGTACGCGACCGGAAAGAGGGAGGGGAGGCGAAGCGCCTCCCCTTCTCGTTTCCTGGCCCGCTCGAAGTAAGCGGATACGCTTCGGCCGCGATTGACTCAGGGATGCTGACAAGCATCGAGGGGAAACCCCCGCCTCTGCGGGGCTTTCCCGTTCGCTTGCTCAGTGGTGGGTGCAGAGCTTGTCGGCGGCTGCGACCTGGTCGAGCGTCGCGTTCATCTGATCTTCGTGCGCGACGTGCTCTGGATTGTTCGAGTCGAAGTTCGGCAGGCCCTTGCCCTCCCACCGGACATCGGGGGTGACGCCGGGCCCTTCGACGGTCAAACGGTACGCCTGGCCGTTGCCCGGCCCGCGGTCTCCGTCGCTGTAGCCGGAGGGATAGACATAGCCGCCGACGAGCGGGTTCCGGGCGCGAAAGTTGTAACAGAAGACCCCGCTCGGATTGTGGGTCACGAAGGAGTTCTCGCGGCGCCAACCGGGTCCGTGTGACGAACCAAACGTATCCAGGTAGACAAGCCGGCCGTACTTGTCCAACCGGGCGCCGTAGCGATTGGTCTTGAAGCCATGCACCGGCTGACCGCGATAGGTGAGTCGACCGAAGATGTGGTGATGCCGGCCGCTCCACGACCAGTCCGTCCAGGCCTCGAGCGTCGCGAGCGGACCGCGCCAGTGTGAGAGATGCAACGCCCGGGCGCGCTGTTTCGGCAACCAAGGCAGAAAGCCGAGATTCGGAAGCGCGCGCTGCCACTGCTGGACGGCCCAATACGAGCCGTCAGGCGCTTTGCAGGCGGCGACGAGCTGGACGAGCGCCGGTCCGTCATAGGGCCGACAGGCATTCCGGAATCGGAGCTTGCGCCCGAAGGCGCCCCAGCCTCCGGCGCGATCAAGCTTGAACTGAACCTGCCTGCGGCCCTTGTGCGGATGGAAGGCGTTGACCGCGCCCCACGCGAGAACGTCCCACTTCCGCCCGTGCGCCCGGTAGGAAAGCATTGCCTTGCCGTTGCGCGAGACTTTCAGCCGGATGCTCGTGGCGTCGCGGTCGATCAGCTGCGAGGCGCCGGACGACGAAGCGAAAGCCAAAGTGGCGAAACCAACGAGGACCAGGGCGAGCACCTGACGCAAGACGCCTGCTTCATCGGCACCTCACACCTGACCCGGAAGGCCCGAACGAGGGATTCGATCCTCAACCGTCGACCAGTTCCTTGAACGCGGGCTCGTCACGAATTGGATCGAAGTCCGAATCATTCCTCGCGTACGTGCGAACCCGGTCCGACCGCCCGACCGCTTGCCGGAGGTGCTCGAGGGCGTCGGTCGTCCGGCCGGCGAGGCTCTCGCAGCAGGCGAGGTTGTACAGCAGCTCGGGGTACTGGCCAGTGGTGTCGACCAGCTCGCGCGCGCGGTCGGCTGCCTCGGCATACTCACCGGCCTCGTATAGGGGTCGGATCGGGGCCCAGAGCTCCCAGCCGACGGGCTCGTACGCCTTTCCGGGGACGCCGCCGACAACGATGATCGTCGTCCCGGGCTCCTCGGCGAACGCCGTTCGCTTGACACCGGGTCGGACGAAGACGAAGGTGCCGGCGGGCGCGTCCTGACGCGCGCCGTCGAGCTCGAAGGCGGCGCGCCCTTTCAGTACGAGGTAGAGCTCCTCCTGTGAGTCGTCCGACTCGTCGTGCTCGTTGATGATCCGATCGCCGGCGTCGCGGGCGGTCCACGCGGTGATGCCAAAGGCCGTGATGCCGAAGTGATGGCGTACGGGCCGATAGGGCTCGCGGCCGTCGTCCAGCTCGTCGATCTCGTCCAGTTGCGCTACGGCGTAACTACTCATCAAGGCCTCCTTTGGTCATTTGCCTCTGCGGACGAAGCCCGCGAACTCGGTGGCGCCAGGGATGACGCTGTGGATCATCCGGCGGCGAGCTATCGCAGCTACTCGATGTTGTCGAGGAAGCTGAGCACGCGTTGCTTGAGCAGCGTCGTGGCGCTTTCGTCGTAGTCGGGCAGGCTGCTGTCAGCGAACAGGTGTCGATCGCCGGGGTACAGGAACAGCTCCGCGCCTTCGATCGTCTCGTCGAGCTCGCGGGCGGCGTCTAGATCTCCCTCGAGGGCGAACTCGTCGGCCTCCATCAGGTGGATCTGGAGCGGGACGCCCTCCGGCCAGTCCCCGCCGAACTCCGAGGGCGGCATAGCGGCACTGAAGAGCAACGCTCCCTTGGCGCCCGAACGGGTCTGGGCCAGCTGCTGCGCCGACATCACCCCGAGCGAGAACCCTGCGTAAACGAGTTCGCTCGGCAGGTCCTCGGCAGCCTGGTCCCCGCGCTCCACGATCGTGCCGAAGCCGACCTCCCGGGCGTAGCCGATGCCGTCGTCGAGGTTGTCGAAAGTGATGCCGTCGTAGAGGTCGGGGGTGTGAACGACGTGTCCCGCTGCGCGGAGCTCGTCCGCAAAGGCGACGACCCCGGGGGTCAGCCCCTGCGCGTGGTGAAAGAGCAGGACCTCGGCCACGGGGACAGAGTCTATGGACAGCAACGCCGGGATCATCAGGACTAACGGCCGATCAGGTCCTGGAAAGCGGGCTCGCTCCGCATCGGATCGAAGTCGGAGTCCTCCGTCGCCATGTCGCGACAGCCCTCCCACATGTCGATCGCCTGGCGAAGGTGCTCGATGCCGTCGGGGGTCCGGCCTGCAAGGCTCTCGCAGCACGCCACGTTGTAATAGAGGTACGCCTGGTCGGGGTGGGCTGCGATGAGCTCGCGGCCCCTGTCCGCCGCCTCCGCGTACCTACCAGCGTCGTAGAGGGGGCGCACCGGGTCCCACAGCTCGGGGGCGTGACGCTGGATCGAGTCGGGCAGCGCCACCCACTGATGACGGCGAGAGTCGTAGCCCGACTCCGTCGGCGGCGGGAACGTCGGATCGGCGAACGAGCCGACCGAGACGACGATCAGGTCTGGCTCCGTCGGTTCCGTGTAGAAGACCTGCGAGCCGCAGTCAGGGCAGAAATGGAAGACATGCTCCTTCTTGTCGGCCTCGTCCGAGATTCGTGCGAAGTCGCTGAAGCGACCGACGACCTGCACTTGATCCGTTTTGAACGCCGCCTGCATCCCGAACGCGCTTCCGGTCCGACGTTGGCAGGCAAGGCAGTGACAGATGGAGACCACAAACGGGTCGCCCGCCACTTCCAGACGAAGTTGCCCACAGTGGCAGGCCGCATCTCGGGTGGCCATCGCCGCGGAACCTAACCAAAGTCCGTCTGCTCCCGACGCATCCGGGCGGCCGGGTGAGATTCCCTCCACTGCGCGGAGACGAGCTACAGGGCAAGAACCCTCGACCCGGAAATCGCGGCGCGAGCTTCCGCCACCGTTGCCGCGGATGCGCCAGCCCTCCTGGCGAGCGGGCGTCCAGGTATCCGTCACCGCTTCGTGTCGGAATCGAGCGGCCACGGAAGGCGCAGCGGCAGGTAGTCGCCCGGCCAGTCGAAGTGCGCCTCGTCCGGATCGTCTGTCTCCTTTCCGACGGACGCGCCGTACTTCGCCGCCACCTCGCTGACCGGGTAGCGGATCGTCACCTCCGACCGCGCGCCGATCATCAGAATCGCGCACGGCCCGTCGCCCGCGCCGACGATCACATGCGGGGTATCGGCCGGACAATGGAAGTAGTCCCACTGACGCAGCGGCCGTTCCTCGTCTTCGACGATCAACGTGCACTCGCCGGCGAGGACAAGGAACCCCTCCTGCACGCCCTCCGCGTGGTAGAGCGCGTTCGGGTCGCCCGGCCAGAGGACGCGGACGTTGACGCCGAGGTCACCGAACGGCGACTCCCGCGGCTCGAGCGGGTACAGCGCGCCGCCCTTCTCTTCGTTGCGCACCGCTAGGGCGTCGGAGAGGTTGTGGACGAACCAGCCGTCCGTCGTGATGTAGCGGCCGTACGGGGTCTCTTCCGAGCGTGCTTCCTTCACGGGCATTCGTCCCCCTTGGTGTTAGGCGTCGACCTTCCCAACGGCTTCAGGAGTCAACCCGAAGGTGACGATCGAGGCGATCGCCCACATGGACGCCTCGGCCCCCGCCGAACGGCTCTCCTCACCCTCAGATGGCACCTGGCCGCGTCGCCGCCGGAGCGAAGAAGCTGCCCGGGCGCAGCTCCTTCGCCTCGACGTTGAGTTCGACTACGAAGCTGCGGCGCGGTACGCCTTTCCGTACTCCCTGTACGCGCCCTTGTAATCGTTCGCTGCCCTAGCCGCGTCGCCGGATGCGAGGAACGCCGGGGCGTTCCCGACGCCCTGTCCCGTGGCCTGCATCTTCGCGATCGTGTCGGCCACGATCGAACGGGTCAGGTTGAGGTGGCCTCCGTTGGCCTCCGGCACCCCGAACAGCGCGAGCGGGTGATTGCCCGGGTCGGAGAGGTCGTCCTCGATATGCATGCGCAGGTTGAGCGCACCTTGGTCGGAAACGGTGACCGCCAAGTTGTCGAGCTTGGTGTTCGCGGCGTCCAGCTTGTTGTTCACGACCGTGGCGTTGGCCGTGAACTCGTTGTGAAACACGGTCAGGCTGTTCTGCAGGTTGTTCACGTTCGTGAGGAGCGTGTTCACGCTCGTCTGGGTCGCCCGTGTCGAGACCGCGACGTCCAGCCTCGAGTTCACCAGGGTGCTCAAAGTGGCCAGGTTCGTAATGAGCGTGTTCACGCTCGTCTGGGTAGCCCGTGTCGAGACCGCGACGTCCAGGTTCTGGGTCACCAGGGCCTGATGGTCGGCGTCATCGCACGCCGAAGCGATGTTGTAGAGGTGCTCGAAGCCCCGGAGCGTGGCGTTTGGGACCGCCCAGACGACCACGGCGGCGATCCGCACCAGCACAGAGACCAGGTCGGTGGGGACAGCCAAGAGGATGCCCTCTGCCACGAGCGCAGCGTCGGCCGCGATCTCGACATCGGTCTGGGTGATGCCCGCCGCGCGTGCCGTGGGACAGTCGTCGGGGGTGATCTTGAGCGAATACCCCGACTTCGCCTGCATGCGCGTGGCGAGCCTTCCCAGGGTCACCGGAAGCGTGCGCCACCCCGGGGACGCCGAGAAGCTCTTCTGGAGCACGGCGAGCTGCTCCGGCGTCATCGTCCGAACGGCCGCGCGGGCCTGGGCGAAACCCTTCGCCGGCGTGAACCCGATCGACCTGAACGCGGCTCGCCCCTGCGGTGTCGCTTGCACCTTCATCGCGACGCCCTGCATCTGGACGAGGTAGGTCGTGAACTCTTGCCGGAATGCCGCCTGGTCGCTCCTCTCGGATGTCTGTGTCGCCGACGATGCGCCCACCGACAGGACCAGGGCAAGCATGACGGCCGGTACGAGAACGCCGAAGACACGGCGGATTTTGCGGCCACGTGGAATACGTGAACTCATATGTCCCTCCCTTGAGGTCGTGGAGCGTTTTACGCGCGCCGACAGACCTCGGGGGTGCCGACGTCCACATACCCGGATGTGGCACGCCGACGCCCGCCCCGGCCAAGGTCAGGGCCGCAGGTGACCAAGACGCGAAGCGGGCTGCTGCGAAGAACCCGCTGAAACCTGACGGCAACTAGCTGAGTCTCCCTCGCATGCCGGAGGCAGTCAAGGGCGCCGGTACGGTCGTCGCCGAATGCTGGGCAACTGCTGAACACGCCGTTCGAGGCGCCCCGAGATCGGCGCCCGCGACATTTGCTGCACCCAAGTTTCGACGGTGGGGGCGGTCCCTCTCGCCTCGATGTGCTGAGACCCGGCGGCTTGAAGAAGGCCGCAGCAAGCGGGCCTTGGGCACTGAAGCGCGGTATGGGCGTACCCTCTGGAGTTGTGTCTCTCCCGCGCCCTGGGTCAGGAGATGACAAGGTCCGGAAATACGGCCCGCTGATCGGCATCATCGCCGCGATCGGCACGCTGATCGTCGTGTTCATCGTGTGGGGCTCCAACGGCTCGGACGCGGAGCGCGGTGCCTGTACAGAGATTCCCGCGGGTCGGATACCACCCGCCATCATCTGCCACGGGAATGCCACCCCGGAGAACTCGAAAGAGCGCGACTGTATTCGGGTTTCGACCTTCCGGGACGCCACGTACTGGACCTGCTCCGGTTGAACGTTTCCGCAGCTGCCGGGCCGACCCGCCATCGTTCAAGACAACCGTGCTCGGCCCAGACGATCCAGGAAGCTCTCCAAAAAACGACCGGGGATCGGCTCAGGAGTCACAGCGTGATCGGGCTGTCACGCCGGAGGTCGCGGGTTCTCGTATCCAGGCCAGATCACGCAAACCAGCGGTCGAGGAACGCCCGGGCGGTGGGGACCGTGAGCGCGCTCGCTGCGCACGCCCCTCCGTGTCCAAGGCCCGGCAACCGCAAACTCTGACCGTTGGGGATCATCGCGGCCACTTTCGCGGCGTCGTCGTCCTCGTCCTCCAACTCCCCGGCGATGAGTAGCGCCGGGACGGGGAACGACCTGATGTCCTCATCCGGGATCCCGTTCCACGTACGACGCACAAGACGGGCGGCGAGCAGCGCCTCTGGATCGGCTCGGAGGATGACGGCCTGCGCCCAGGATGGGAACTCGCGGTCGAACGTCTCACCCATGTCGATCTTGAACCGTTCGACGAGCTCGCTCGTCCCGCCGTGCCTGAGGGCCTCGGCCCACCCGTCGATCTCCGTCGGCTCGTCGGGCACGGGTCGCGGATCCCAGAAGCCCGAAGCCACGATCGCCGGGACCCGCTCCGGGGCGGCAGCCGCAGTCATCCACGCGATCCGTCCACCGTAAGACTGCCCCCAGATCGCGAAGCGATCCAGACCTTCGGCGTCGGCGACCGCGAACACGTCGCCGGTGAGGGCATCCACCGTGTAGTCGACGGCTTCGTGCGGCTTGTCGCTCGCGCCGCTGCCGCGAATGTCGACGTTGACGAGGCGGTGATCGCTCATGAGTTCGTCCACGTACCCCGGCTCGGTCCACCACGATCGATCGCAGCACCAGCCGTGCAACAGCATGAGCGGCCGACCCTCGCCGACCGCGTCGTAGCTGATCCTCACACCGCCGCTCTTGACCTCGGGCATGGTCTCGCCACAACCTAACTGCACCGCCATTTGGGGTGCGAATCGCCGGCAAGCGAGTGAGCGTTCTCTGGTAGGGCGGGCTGCTCCAGATCAATCCATCCGCCGCGTAGCAGGACTCGATCAGCTCCGCAGCGGCCTCTCCCAGCTCGTCGTCGTCGGGGTGTACATCGGTAGGCCGAGCTCAGGCAGGTCGAGCAGCCGCGTCTGCCCGCCTGAGGCCGCCGCTCCTGCAGCACCCGCTGCAATGCGACCCGACTCTTCGATGCGCGCGCGAGCGAGCCGCCGAGGCCGACGATCGTCGGTGCCGCTACGACTCGGGCTTCGGACGCGTGGGCGAGTCGATACACACGACGCGCGCTGGCTGATCGCCCAGGACCTCATAGCCGTGGGCCACCCCGGCGGGCGTGACGATCACGTCGCCAGGGTTTGCGTCGAGCGTTTCGCCCTCGACCGTCCAGCGCATGCGGCCCGAGCGCATCACGATCACGTGGTCCTGCGGTGGATCGTGCACATGCATCTCCTTGACCTGCCCGATAGCGTGGGTCACGAGGTGAACCTCGACATGGTCGAGCCAGATGCCCTCGTCTTCGCCGTTCGGTCGGACGAAGCGGCTGTAGTCCGTGTTGTCGCTGATCTTGACCATCGCGCCCTCCTCGTCACATCGTCTTGATCAGTCCCGGCTCAGCGTCTGCCCTCGGGGTCGATTTCAACTTGCGACGGGCCGGGGTCGTCGAACGTGGGGTCGGTGAGCAGGGGCCACCCGTCGGCTTGGATCAGGGCGGTCGGCCCGCCGATGTGAGTGATCCGCACTCCGGTCACGCGGTGCTCTGCACCGACCGGCTCGTAGCCCAATCCAGCGCGTGCTCGGTCGCCCACGTGAGCGCGTAGTCGGCGATCTCCTCCCATCCCTCCTGGGAGGGCATGAGGTGCGAGCGGCCCTCGTACTCCTTGACCTCGGTGATCGTGCCTTCGGCCTTGTAGTGCTTGGCGTTCGAGCGCTGGATCTTCGGGGGCATGAGGTGGTCCTCGCTCCCCGAGATGAACAGGAGCGGCGCCCGGTTGGGGTTCTTGTAGTCGACGTACGTGTCGTCGTGGCCGGGGTGGATGTTCGCGAGCACGCTGCCCCAGAACACGTTGCCGGAAGCCGGGATGTGGTAGCGCTCGTACAGCCTCCGCGCCTCCCCCTCGCTGAACGTGTTCGTGAACGCATAGCGCCACTGCTCGAAGGTGAATCCCACCGCCTTGTGGCGGTTGGCAGGGTTCTTGAGCACGGGGAACGTCGACTTGATCTGCGTGAGAGGCACCACCTTGACGCCCTCAGTGGGAGCCGAATTGATCGCCACACCGGCCGCCCCGTAGCCGCGATCCATCAGCTGCTGCGTGAAGACACCGCCCGCCGAGTGACCCATCAGGATCGGAGGTGCGTCCAGCTCCCGGACGACCGACTCGAGCTGCTCGATCACCGCGGGAACCGTGAGCTCCTCGATCGGCGTCGAGTCCGCGTTCAGCGCCTCGACCTCCACCTCGAACCCCGGATACGCGGGAGTGAGGACGCGGTAGCCACGGCCCTCGTAACGGGCCTTCCAGTCCTCCCAGCTTCGCGGCGTCACCCAGAAGCCGTGGATCAGGACGATCGTGTCGGGTGTCTTTGCCTCGGTCATGCGTCCTCCTTCCCGGTCGACGCGCCGACGAGCTCGGTGACGTCGCCCGACGAGTTGAGGGAAACGAGCAGGTCGTTGCCGAGCTGCTCTTTGTGCGTGTCCGTGATGCCTGCGGTGCTCCCGAGTAGACCTTCAGGGTGGCCCCCTCGATCAGCGTTGCGGAGGCCTGGCCGCCGACGCTGAAGGGAACGACCTGGACGTCGTCGCCGTGGAGCCTATCGAGTGCTCTGACCACCCCGCGGCTCGAGCGGGAACTGAAGCTCGGCAAGCTCGCCGCCGCCTTCCCCGAACTGTCGCGCGTTGTTCGCGCACCGGGCCTCAGCACGCATGGTTGAGCGAAACGCGGCGAGCCGTGCGGCTGTTTGGCGCACCCGTCTGACGGGCTGTGCGCGCCGGCTAGATCCGGTCGAGATCGGACGGAAGGGCGGGCGGGCGCCGCGGGCCACGGTGGTGGAGCTGCGTGCCGAGATCAAGCGGCTCGAGGCGGAGCTCTGGAAGGCTCGGCATACGGCCGAGCTTGAGGAGCGGAAGCAGGATGACCAAATGGCGCGGCGCCAGCCCGGACCACTTCCGGTCGCGAGCTAGGATGCCGCCATGCTCGCCGGCGATCGTGACCGCGAACGTGCGACGGTCGTGCTTCAGGAGCATTACGTCGGAGGCCGCCTAACGCTCGAGGAGCTCTCCGACCGCACCGGACGTGTTCTGGCGGCCCGGTCACGCGCCGAGATTCGGCGCGCTCTCTCGGGCTTGCCAGTCCTCGCGTATCCCGGCGAGCTCGCGGCTGGTGCACGATCGCTCGTACAGTCGGTCGCTCGCGGCGCGATGCTCGTCCTCTTCACCGGCGCATATCTCGTGTTCAGCTTCGTGCTGCTCCTCGTCTTCGCGCTGACGCTGCTTCTCAACGGCGCCTCGGGTACGGCGCTCGTCGGCTTCCTGCTGGTCTGGCTTGTCCCGACGTACCTGTTCTCGCGGCTCTGGCACCGGCCGGCGCCACATCGACGGACGGAGGGGTCGAGATGACGGCACAGAGCGAATTCGGCAGCGGCGAATGGACGCTCACGGCGCGGCTCAGCCCTTCGACGTCTTAGCGCCACCGAGGATCTAGGCCGGGCGGTCGTCTACAGCTCGGAGTGCGCGGCGCGGGAGCTCGGCGCTCGAGGGTCGTCCGACCTAGCCGCACTAGCCCGCCGGGCCTCGTCGGCTAGACACGCTTCCGGCCGCGTCCTAGGCTCACCTCGTTAGGCCCTCGAAGAGGTTGCTACGAGCTGCTGTCGCATCATCTGCTGCGCGGTGTCCTCCGAGAGGCCGAGCCGCTGCCCGATTTTCGATGCCGGCTTGCAGCGGGTAGCACTCGGTCGCCGACGGAGCTCAGCGCCCACGCCGCTGTGCGCGGCGCAGGGCGTCGAGCCGACGGCGCGCCTGCTTCGTTGGGCGCGCGCCGAGGTCGGCTCCGAGCGGGCGGGCGAGCCGTCGCTCGAGCCTGTGCTGTTCGCGGGCGGCGCGCGACTCGGGCGTCTCGGCGTACATCGTCGCAGCTGCACTTGCAGACCCGCGGCGCTCACCGACATCGGTCACAGCCACAGTCTGGCGCACCGTCCCGATCGTCACCTCGACCTTGTCCCCAGCGCCGACGACCTTCGACGGCTTCACGCGCTCGCCGTTGACATGTACCCGCCCGCCGAGAACGGCCTCGGTCGCCGCGCTGCGCGTCTTGAAGAAGCGCGCGGCCCACAGCCACTTGTCGATCCGCACGTGGTCCACGACCGCCATGATCGCAGCCGATGATTCCGCAGGGAAGCTGGGGTTCGCGGTCGTTGACATACCCTCTGGGGTGCAGGCGGGACTCTTACCTGGCCTGCGCGTACACGCTAGCCCTCGCCCGTCGACGTAGTCTCACCCAAACTCGTTTCCAAAGGCGAGCACACCGCAGTGTTTGCAAATCGCCAACCCAAGAGAAACCCGCCATTACCAGCGGGTTTCTTAGTGGAGCGTACCGGGATCGAACCGGTGACCTCCGGCTTGCAAAGCCGGCGCTCTCCCAGCTGAGCTAACGCCCCGAACTGCGGAAACAGTGTAGAGGCGCTTGTCGGCGTCCTCCTCAAGGAGGATGCTGAATCGTCATGGCGGCCGACGCGAAGCCCCCCGTCGCGCTCTACCTTCGGGGTATGAGAACGACGGTCTGGCCGACGATCCGGCGCCACTGGTTCGACGCGTTGGTCATTGCCGGGGCGATCGGCGGCGTTCTCGAGCTCGTGCTGAATCGAGGAGTACGTCCGTCGGCCGCCGGAGGCCGCCCGAACGCGGCCGGCCGAGCTCGCGGAGCTCACCGAGCGTGAGCTCGAGGTCCTTCGGCAGGTGGCCCGCGGTCTCTCGAACGGGGAGATCGCAACGGAGCTCTTCGTCAGCGAGACGACGGTGAAGACCCACGTCAGTCACATCCTCATGAAGCTCGGGCTGCGGGATCGAGTCCAGGCGGTCGTCTTCGCGTACGAGTCGGGCGTCGTCTAGACGATCAAGCTTCCCTAATTCCAGCGCATGCCGCTGAGCTGGTCGAGCTTGATGTTGCCGCCGCTCAGCACACAGACCACCGTCGTCTCCGGCTGCGCATCGACCAGGCCGTTGAGCGCGGCCGCCACCGGCGCGGCAGCTGCGCCTTCGACGACGATCTTCGTCCGCGCCAGCGTCCAGAGCAGCGCGTCGAAGATCTTCTCGTCGGGAAGGGTGACGATGTCGTCGACGTACCGGCGGACGATGTCCAGCGTCGTTTCACCGACACGCTTGACGGTCAGTCCGTCGATCACGCAGTCGACGTCGTCGAGCTCGACACGCCGACCTTCGTCGACACTTCGCTTCATCGCCGGTGCTCCCGACGACTCGACTCCGATGATGCGGATTTGGGGGTTGAGCGCCTTCATTGCCATCGAGACGCCGGAGATGAGCCCGCCTCCGCCGATCGGGACGACGACGGTCTCGACGGTCGGCAGGTCGTCGTAGATCTCGAGGCCCAGCGTTCCCTGCCCGGTGATCAGATCGAGATCGTCGAAGGGATGGATGTAGGTCAGGCCCTGCTCCTCCACCAGCTCGAGCGCCTTCTCGTTCGCCTCGTCCCAGATGCTTCCGTGCAGCACGACCTCGGCTCCGTAGGCCCGCGTCGCCTCGATCTTGGACGGCGTTGCGTTTTCGGCCATGACGACCACGGCCTTGACTCCATGGAGGGCGGCGGCGAGCGCGACGCCCTGAGCGTGGTTTCCCGCCGACGAGCAGATCACACCGGCCCGCTTCTCCGCCTCGTCGAGGTGGGCGAGCTTCACCAGCGGGCCGCGAATCTTGTACGAGCCCGTCCGTTGGAAAGACTCCGCTTTCAGGAAGGCGCGGAATCCGGTTGCGTCGCTGAGCGACCGCGACCCGACGAGAGGCGTGTGGTGCGCATGCTTCTTGACGTGCTCGTGGGCCTCGCGGAAGGCATCGATTGAGACGTCCGTGGTGATCATGAGCTCCTCTCTTCGGCCTGCCGGCTCATCTCCGACTATCGGAGTATGAGGGGCCTGCCCGAAGGAGGCGGATCCACGACGGAGGAGGCGCTGCGGCCCGCGCCCCTCCATCGTTTCTCGTCAGTTAGGCGGCTCGGTCGATCCGCTCTTCGAGGCGGGCGCGCCGGATGATCTCGGCGCGGTCGCCGTGGCGGGCATGTGCCCGCGCCTCGCGGTGCTCGTCCCAGAGCCCGGCAATGCGAGCGTCGAGCTCACGGAGCTCGGCGGCGAGGACGACGTCGTGTCCTGCGGACAGACGGTGCAGGAGGGCGGCGCGGTCCTCGCTGGCGCGCTCGATCTCCCCACGGATGTCGGTAATGGTTCTCATATCACTTACTAAAACGGGTGACCCCTACCGGCCATTCCCAGCCTCGGGCCTAGCCGTAGCCGAGCTCGTCGATCCGGTCCTCGTCGAGGCCGAAGAAGTGACCGACCTCGTGCAGGACCGTGATCCGGATCTCCCGCTCGAGCTCGTCAGGGTCGGGAAAAGCCCGCTCGAGCGGCCGGCGGTAGATGACGATCCGGTCCGGAAGCGCACCGGCGTGGTCGCCGCCCGGCCCCAGACCGTCGTACCAGCCGAAGAGGTCCGGCTCCTCCGGGCTCTCGTCCTCGACGACGACAGCGACGTTCTCGAGGGCGACGGCGATCTCCTCGGGGAGGCCGTCGAGCGCCGCCTGCACGTGGTCCTCGAAGCTCATCGCACTAGTAGGCCGGCCGCAGCGGCTGTCGCTTGCGTAACACGTACATGGCTCCCACCCCGAACAGAAAACCGCCGATGTGCGCGAAGAAGGCGACGCCGCCGCCCTCCTGCGGATGCAGGAGCGAGAAGCCGCCGGACCACGCCTGGAGGGCGAACCAGACGCCGAGGAAGATCCAGGCCGGGAACTCGCGGATGAAGATGATGATCACGAAGATGACCGTCACGACGCTGGCCCGCGGCAGGATCACGAGGTAGGCGCCGAGTACGGCCGAGATCGCGCCGCTCGCGCCGACGTTCGGGATCTCGGACTCGGCCTGGGTTCCGTAGGAGAGCGTGATGAACGTCTGAAGCGCCGTCGCGGCGAAGCCGCCGAGGAGGTAGAAGACGAGGAAGCGGAAATGCCCCAGCGAGTCTTCGACGTTGTTTCCGAAGATCCAGAGGAACAGCATGTTGCCGATGATGTGGAGCCAGCCGCCGTGCATGAACATCGATGTGAGGGCGGTGAGCGGCCAGTCCTCGCCGACCGCCCCTCCGGGCGAGCAGGAGTCGTTGACCTCGCACGGCTGGTAGGCGAGCTGGGCGAGTGCGTGGTTCTGGTCGGGCAGCTGGTAGAGGATCCAGACCGCGGCGTTGATCGCGATCAGCGTGACCGTCACGATCGGGAACGACCGTGTCGGGACGTTGTCCTTGATCGGGAACAGGCGTCGCCTCGGGCCTAGTGCATGAGGAGCGCCAGCAGCGCCTTCTGGGCGTGGAGCCGGTTTTCGGCCTGGTCCCAGACGGCCGACTGCGACCCGTAGAGAACGTCCTCGGTGATCTCCTCGCCGTAGTGGGCGGGCAGGCAGTGGAGCACGACGGCGCCGGCGCGGGCCTGCGCGAGGAGCTCGGCCGTGATGCCGTAGCCGTCGAGGTCGCGGAGGCGCCGGTCGCGGTCGGCCTCCTGGCCCATGCTCGTCCAGACGTCCGTGTAGAGGACGTCTGCGCCGCGGACCGCCTCCTCCGGGTCGTGAACGACGTCGACCTCGCCGCCCGACTCTCGGGCTGTAGCCACGGCTCGCTCGGCCGGCTCGTAGCCGGCCGGCGTGGCGGCGACGAAGCTCGCTCCGAGACGGGTGGCGGCGACCATCAGCGACGAGCAGACGTTGTTGCCGTCGCCGAGATAGGCCACGCGCACTCCCTCGATCCGGCCGAGCCGCTCGCGGATCGTGAGCACGTCCGCAAGCGCCTGGCAGGGGTGCGTCTCGTCGGTCAGGCCGTTGATCACGGGGATGTCGGCATGCTCGGCCAGCTCCTCGACTTCGGCCTGCGCGAAGGTGCGGATCATGATCGCGTCGAGGTAACGGGACAGGACCGTCGCCGTGTCGCGGATCGTCTCGCCGCGACCGAGCTGGAGATCGTCGGAGCGCAGGTAGAGGCCGTAGCCGCCCAGCTGCGCGATCCCGACCTCGAACGAGATACGAGTGCGCGTCGAGGGCTTCGCGAAGATCATTCCCAGCGCGCGCCCGGGGAGGAGCAGTTGCTCTTCGCGCGGCGCCTGCTTCAGCCGTGCGGCGACGTCGAGAACCAGCTCGAGCTCAGCGGCCGAGAAGTCGGCAACGCGCGTGAACGGCCGGCCTTTGAGTGCAGCTGGGAGCTCGATCACGAGGAGCAATGCTAATTCCGGGCCCGCTAACTACATGAACCTCAAAGAAGGGGCTCACGGGGGCAACATGGTTTCCCGTGCTTCTATGGCTCGGCGAGCAGTTCGCGGAGCCGGCCGAGGCCGGCGAACATGCGACTCTTGATCGTTCCGAGCGGAACGCCGAGCCGTTCGGCGAGCTCCGACTGCGTCAGACCGCCGTAGTACGCGAGCTCGAGCGCCTGGCGCTGGTCGTCCGGAAGCCGCGTGAGCGCCGCCTGGACAGCCATGCGACGGTCGCGGATGTCGGCTTCCTCGTCGACGCCGCCCGACGCGGGCTCCCGGGCCTCGTCGAGCGCCTCGGCCCGACGGCGGTCTTCACGCCGGACGAGGTCGACCGACCGACGGTGAACCAGGGTCAGGATCCAGGTCGCGGGCTTGGCGCGCTCCCGTTGATAGCTCTGCGCCGAGCGCCAGACGGCGAGGAACGCCTCCTGGACCGCGTCTTCGGCGAGCGCCTGGTCGCGGAGAATTCGATAGGCGAGCCCGTAGGCGACACGGCCGAAGCGGTCGTAAAGCGCGGCCAACGCACCATCGTCGCCCGAGGCGACGGCATCGAGGAGCTCCTCGTCAGACTTCTCTCTCACACGAACCCGCCGCTTGGCAGGGGCAAACGCTATCGCGTACTCAGACACTCGCGCTGAGGAGGGGGTCGGTCGTCGGAGAATCGACGCCGCCCTCGTCCTCGAGCGTAACGGCGACCGTGTTTCCACTCGCTAGGGGCTCCTGGAGCTGAACCGAGCGGCAGCCGCCGGCAAACAGCCCTGCCGGTCGCGGCGTGTCGCCTTCGATGACCCAGGCCTCGTAGGTCTTACCGGAGGGCGCCTGCGTCGAGACAGACGACGAGCGTCCCTTCGTCACCGGCGACGATCAGATTGCCCGGGGCGCCGTTTAGGGGCACGACCTGCTGCTCCACCGGCGCGTTGTCCTGCATCGAGACGCCCCACAGCGCGAACCCCACCGCGGCGAACGTCGCGGCCACCGCCGCTATGGCCGTCGCGGGGAAGAGCCACGTCCGGCGACGCGGAGCAGCCTCGGCCGATCGCGTCCCACGCGCCTCGCGCAGGATGCGCTCGCGCAGCTGCGGCGGCGGTACCGGGCCCTCGGGCACGTACGCGAGCTCGGCGGCGGTCTCGCGAAGCGCCGCCACCTCCTCGCGGCAGCGCTCGCATTGATACAGGTGCTGCTCGTACGTCCACCGCTCCTCGGGGTCGAGTGCGTCAAGGGCGTAGGCCGCCGCTAGGTCATGGAGCTCAGGCTGGATCATGCGCTTCACAAAGATTCGCAGAATCAGCCCGAGTGGTTCGGTCCGGCGTGCAAATCAGAACGGGTACGGAGCGAGGCCCCACGCCGCTGTCGCGTACCAGACCCCGAAAGCGAGGCTCGCGAGCCCGAGGCCGGGCGCGAGGAGGTCGAAGCTCGCCTGCACCGGCCGGCTGGCGAGGGTGGCCCCGAAGCCGGTTGTCAGGATCGTCATCGAGACGCCCGTGAAGATCGCGAGCAGCGCAAGCGCGGCCACCGAGAGCGGCGTCGACTCGATCGCCGCGACCAGCAGGATCCCGACGCCCGCGCTCCCGCCCATGCCGTGCACGAGACCGATTCCGAAGGCACCGAGTCGCGTGCGCGTCGGGTGGCCATGGCCGTGGCCCTGGTCGGCGGCGTGTCCGTGCACGTGGCTGTGCCTGCCACCGTCGTGGTCGTGCTCGTGCAGGTGGAACGCTCCACGCCGCCAACGGACGAGCAGCCGAACGGCGAGGTACGCGATCACGAAGGCGATCAGCGTTTCGGCCGCCTGCTGTGCGCGCTCGGGCAGGTACTTGTCCAGGAGCAGGATCGGGAGGCCGAACGCGAAGAGCGTGAGGGCGTGTCCGGCGCCCCAGGCAAGGCCGAGCTCGGCCGCCCGCCGGGCGGCCCGCTCGCGGGCGCCCGCGACCAGGGTCGTGACCGCAGCGACGTGGTCGGGATCCGTTGCGTGGCGGAGACCGAGCAGGATCGCGACGAGCAGAACGATCCAGACGCCGGCTCCGTCCGAGTACGACGCCATGAAGTCGTCGAGTCCGAACATCTAGAACACCTCCGGCAGAGCGTTGAGGGTAATGCCGATCCCGACCGCGACGATCGCGAGTGCGCTGGCGGCGGGGAGGGCGCGGATGAGCCGACCGTCGAGGCGCAGGCGCGAGAACGCGCGCCTCGCGAGGACGGCGACGAGGCCGATCGCGGTGATGGTCGCCGCGAGTCCGACGCTGAAGGCCACGATCAGGGCGAGGCCGAGGCCGATCCGGTGCAGGGCGATGGCGCTCAGCAGGACGACGAGGGCGGACGGACAGGGGAGGAGTCCGGCGGCGACGCCGACTCCGAGCAGCCCGCCTCGTCCGTAGCCGTGATCGTGGTGGTGGTGGTGGTGGTGGTCGTGGCCGTGGGCGTGCTGCCGCCGGTGCCGTAGGCGGCGCCAGAGCACCGAGGCGCCGACGCCGACGACGAGCAGGCCGGATACAAGCGTCAGCCACGGGTAGAGCTGCTCGGGGACGATGAACGCGGAGAGCGCGATCGTGACGATCCCGAGCGCAAAGACGCCGATCGTGTGGGTCGTGGTGACGATCAGGCCGAGCGCGACGGCGTCGCGAGGACGTCCTCGCGTCCCGACCAGGTAGCCGGCGACGATTGCCTTGCCGTGACCGGGCGTGAGCGCGTGCGCGGCGCCCCAGAACGCCGCGAGGAGGAGCGCGACGAGGATCGCGCCGGCCCCGAGGTCGCCGTTGATCAGCGACTCGAAGCCTCGGCGAGGTTCCGGCGCCGGCGCGGTTCCCAGCAGGGGAGGGAGACCGGAAAGCCGGCCGGCGCGGAACGTCGCCCTCGCGGAGGAGACCGCGAGGGGGTCGCGGAGGAGATCCTGTGGATACGCGGTGAGCGCGGCGCTTCTGCTCGTCGCCGGGACGCTCGCGGAGTCGATGCGCGCGCCGCGATCGGCGCGAACGACGATCTCGCGCCAGCCGAGCCGCGAGGCGTAATTCGTATCCCGGTAGGCCAGGCGCGTGCCCACGGCGCGCGTCTCGTACACGGCGTCGAAGCGAAGCGTCTTCAAGCCGCCAGCGCCGGGTCGCAGAACGCTCTTCGAGTCGAGGAGGCGCAGCGACGCGGGCCGCCCGTCGAGCTTGAGCTGCAGGCCGCGGCCGACGTCCCGAGCGAACCCCGGTCGCCGAACCCGCTTGCGCTCCTGGAAGGTGGGGATCTCGGCGAGGTCGAGCACGTAGTGGACGTAGATCCGGTTGCCGGAGACCTCGATCCCGCTGTAGCGATTGACGGTGAAGTTGCCGAGCGGGTGCGCGGACGCCGCCGGCGGGAAGAGTGCGGCGAGCGCAACGAGAACGACGACAAGGCGCTTCATGCGACGGCTCTCCGGGCAACCGGCGCCAACACGAGCGAGAAGTGCGGGTTGAGTCGTAGCGCGCGGCTGAACCAGCGCTTCGCCTGGTCGTTTCGGCCGAGGCAGCGCTCGATCACGCCGCGATGGAAGAACTTGGGCGCATCGAGCGTGCCGAGCCGGAGCGCGCGCTTCGAGTAGCGCAGCGCCTCGCCGCATCGGCCGTTACGCGCGAGCGCCCAAGCGAGGACGCCGTCCGCCTCGATGCTCGGCCGCTCGCTGTGAGCGCGGCGGGCACGCGCCAGCGACTCGCGCAGGCGGAGGCCGTGATCGACGTTGAAGAGCGCCAGCTCGAGGTCGGTGGCGACGCCGTTGGCGGCGAACAGCCGGTCGATCGCGCCGACGAGCTCGTACTGCTCGCGTGCGAGCCGCGGCTTGCCGGCGGCACGGTAGAAGTCGCCCAGCGCGCCGACGAACTGCGGCAGCGGATTCCGCTCAGCCGCTTGGCGCTCGAGCCGGATTGCCCGGTCGAATCGCCCGCGGGCGGCTGCGACGTGGGCGAGCCCGTCCTGCGCCTGGACGTAGCCCGGCAGGGCGCCGAGCGCCGCCCGGTACTCACGATCGGCCGCAGCGACTCGTCCGGTCGAGAAGTAGAGCTTGCCGAGCTGGACGCGCGCCCAGGCGGCCGACTCACCGCGACCGCCTGCCGCGTCGGCGGCCAGCTCCATCGCCGAGATCGCCGGGCCGACCCGGCCCAGAAGCTCGAGCGCATAGGACGTCCTGGAGTACGACGCGAGACCCGGTTTGAGCTCGCTCAGCCGGTCGAAGGCGGCGAACGCCTCGTCGTAGCGTCCGAGCTCGATCAGGGAGTCGCCGATCGCGGCGTAGGTCAGCGCGGTCTCGGGGGAGACGCGCTGGGCGCGTCGGGCGAGCTCGAGCCCGGCGCGGAAGTCATGTCGTGAGTTCGCGAGGGAAGCCGATCCGATCAGCGCCTCGATGTCGTTCGGGTCGACGGCCAGCGCGCGTCCCAGCGAACGCTCCGCAGGTGCGTACCGCGAGGGATCGCCGGAGCGGGCCGCCTGGAGCTCGTTGAGCCCGAAGCGGACGAGCTGACGGGTGGTGGGCGCAGCGGAGGCGCTGTCGTCGCTCCGGAGCGCGCCGCCGAGGAGGAGAGCGGTGGCGGCAATCGCCGCCACCGCTCCTGCGAGCAGAGCTCGCCGCTTCACGGCTTCTGCTGGCCCTTCACGTTGTCGAAGCCGCTCGGGGGATCGGCCTCGTACGGGAAGCCGGCCAGGTTCGGCACGTCGTTCCCGTCCACGCCGTCACCGAGCAGGTCGCCGGCGGGATGGCCCTTGAGCTTTCCGGCCACCGCACGCTCGGCGATGTCGACGACGTCGTCCGTGAGCCGGCGGCCGTTCGGGAAGCCGGCGACATCGCCGCCGAAGACGCCCAACCGGTTCGGGTTGGCTGCCGGGGCGATCGAGAGGTTCACCCGCAGCATGTCCGCGAGCTTCGGACCCGTGTTGTTCAGCCCGGGAACACCCGTGAGCAGAACGGCAACGAGGTCGTCACGGTTCGTCTCCGGCACGCCGAGGCCGTACAGCTGGTTGATGACCGCGGCGAGCAGAGGCTGGCGGTAGAACTGCACGAACTGCGCATCCGTCGCGGGGCTCAAGCGGTTCCAGCGATCCTTGAGCTTGGTCGGGATGATCACTTCGTTGATCAGCGGGTTGCCGAGGCGAGAGACCTGGGCCCACTCGCGCTCCTGCGAGTAGCGCTTGACGCCCTTGCTGCGGTACGAGCGGATCTTCATCTGCGGCCGCTCGGTCGTCGCCCAGACGCCGACGGTGTGGTCGGAGTCATCGAGCTGCGCGATCGGGACCTGGAGTGCGATCCCGTGCACGGCGTAGCCGGCGAAGAAGTCCTTCCCGCCGCCCATGTTGCCGGTGCCCTTGCGGATCGCGACCAGGTCGAAGATCGCCCCGATGTCGGCGAAGAACGCGTCTTCACGCTGGCCGGCGAAGACCTTGCCGCCGCCGGCGAGGTTCGTCACGCCCGCCTGCGCGAGCTGACGGTAGTTCGGCGTCGTCCGCGGCCCGATGTTGTTCGGCGGGGTGACGCCCTTGGCGACGATCGTCTCGCGCCCGTTCGCGACGCGGGTGACCGTGTAGTCCTGGACGGTGTTCCCCAGGAAGAGGGCACCGTCGCGGTTCTTGAAGCGCAACCGGTACGTGACGTCCGCATTCGCGTCACCGTTCCGGTCGATCTTGATGTTGTACCGGGCCCGCTCGGAGAAGCGGTACCAGTTCGGCCCGGCCGCCGTGTCCTCGGCCGGGATCCAGTTCGCGATCACGGTCAGGGAGTTCGGCGCGTCCGAGCTTCGGTACGCGTAGAGGTCGGTGTTGTCCGCCGTCTGGTCTTCGGCGATCAGCGGCGCCTCGCGGTGGCTCGATGCCTGGCCTGCGTCAAGGGCGGGCCCGCGGACGAGCAGTACCGCTGCGGCGACGGCGATGCCGACGACGGCGAGTACGATCATGCGCATCTGTGCGGCTCCTTTCAACTCGGGGTCGCCGCACATTCGGCCGGCCTCGCGGACCGGTTCGCTCAGCCGGTGATTCTCGTGCCTGCCCGACCCGCGAGCGCGTCCTCGACGAGGTCGAGCGCGGTGATGATCGCCTCGCCGCCCGCTCGGGCCACGGCCGTGGCTGCTTCGAGCTTCGGCCGCATCGAGCCCTCGGCCAGCTCGGGGAGGAGCTCCTCGGCCTCGGCGAGCGAGAGCTCGCGGATCTCCATCTCGGTCGGTTTCCCGAAGTCGCGCCTGACGGCGGGGACGTCGGTGAGGATGACCAACCGGTCGGCGCCGAGCCCGGCGGCCAGCAAGGCCGACACGCGATCCTTGTCGATGACGGCGGCGACGCCGTGAATTCGGTTGCCGTGCCTGACCACCGGAACGCCGCCGCCGCCACAGGCGACGGGGAGAGAGCCCGCGTCCAGCAGCGCTCGGATCTGGTCGAGCTCGACGATCTCGAGCGGCTCTGGAGAGGGGACCGTTCGGCGCCAACCGCGGGACGGCTCCTCGACGAGGGTCCAGCCGCGCTCCCGCTCGAGCGCGCGGGCCCTGTCGCTCGAGTAGAAGGGGCCGACAGGCTTCGTCGGCCGCGTGAACGCGGGATCGTCCTCGGCGACGACGACGTGCGTCAGCAGGCAGGCGACCGGACGACGGGCGACCGGGCCGATCTCGGCCTCGATGATCGCGCCGATCTCGGCTTGTGTCTGCGCGACGGCGAGGTAGAGCGGAAGCGGCGGGACCTCGTCGGCCGCGAGCTCCTGGCGGAGCAGCTCGTTCCCGACCTGAGGGCCGTTGCCGTGGGTGATGACCAGTCGTGGTTCGTCCAGGAGCGGCTCGAGCGACTTCGCCGCCTCGCGGAGCCGCGCAGACTGCTCGGCCGCCGTTCCGCGGTCACCGGGCCGGATCAGCGCGTTGCCGCCCAGCGCGACAACGGTCGTCAAGCGACGGCGGCTTTGGTCCCGGAGATGAGTCCGTGCTGGGCGAGCAGATCCGCCAGCGTCGGCTCGCCGAGCTCCTCGAGGCGGTAGCTGACCCGCAGCGCCGGCTTGTCGAAGTCAATCACGCGCCTGAGGTCGATCGGCGTCCCGATCAGGACGAGGTCGGCGTCGGACCGCTCGATCGTCTCTCGCAGCTCGTCGATCTGTCCGTTCCCGTAGCCCATCGCCGGCAGGAGCTCCCGGATGTGCGGCCACTCCGCCAGCGTCTTGGCGATCGAGCCAACTGCGAACGGGCGCGGATCGACGAGCTCGGCTGCGCCGTTCGCCTTCGCGGCGAGCACGGCGGCCCCGTAGGCCATCTCGCCGTGGGTCAGCGTCGGGCCGTCTTCGATGGCGAGCACCCGCTTGCCCTCGATCCGGAGGCCGTTCTCCTCGACGTGGAACGGTGACGCGGCGCGGACGATCGCCGCCTTGGGGTTGTGCGTCCGGATCGATTCGATCACGGCCTCGACACCTTCGGGCGGCGCCGTGTCGATCTTGTTCACCACACAGACGTTGGCCATGCGGAGGTTGGTCTCACCGGGGTGGTAGCGCAACTCGTGGCCCGCGCGGTGCGGGTCGACGACGACGACATGCAGGTTCGGTTTCACGAACGGCGTGTCGTTGTTGCCGCCGTCCCAGAGGATCGCGTCGGCTTCCTGCTCGGCCTGGTCGAGGATCGCCGCGTAGTCGATGCCGGCGAAGACGAGGTTGCCCTCGGCCAGGTGCGGCTCGAACTCCTCGCGCTCCTCGATCGTGCAGTCGTTCGCGTCGAGGTCGGCGTAGTCCGCGTAGCGCTGTACGGCCTGCTTCGTCAGGTCGCCGTAGGGCATCGGGTGCCGCAGGACTGCGACTCGCTTCCCGTCCCGCCGAAGCAGCGATGCGATGTGGCGCGTGGTCTGACTCTTGCCCGCGCCGGTCCGCACCGCGCAGACCGCGACGACCGGCCTGGAGGACGTGAGCGCCGTCTCATCGGGCGAGAGCAGCCGGAACGACGCGCCGGCGGCGAGCGCCCGAGAGGCGAGGTGCATCACGTGCTCGTGCGTCACGTCGGAGTAGGCGAAGACGACCTCGTCGACCCCGTGCTCGCGGACCAGATCGGCCAGTGCGGCTTCCGGCTCGATCGGGATTCCCTCCGGGTAGAGGTCACCGGCCAGCTCGGCCGGGTACACGCGCCCGTCGATGTTCGGAATCTGGGTCGCGGTGAAGGCGACGACCTCGTACTCGCGGCGGCCGCGGTAGACGAGGTTGAAGTTGTGGAAGTCGCGACCCGCGGCACCTGCGATCAGGACGCGTCTTCGCTCCATGAATAAAGAATATTCAGTTTGCAGGACGTCGTAAGGCCGGACCTGCCCCCTCGCTAGGTTAGATTCGCGGCATGGCCCGCTTCCCGGACGCCCTGAACGAGCAGATTGCGAACGAGTTCGCCGCCTCGCAGCAGTACGTGGCAATCGCGGCCCACTACGACCACGAATCGCTTCCTCAGCTCGCGGCCGCCTTCTACCGCCAGGCGGTCGAGGAGCGGAACCACGCGATGATGATCGTCCAGTTCCTGCTCGACTCCGACCATCCGGTCGTCATTCCGGGCGTCGAGGCGCCGCGGACGAACTTCGAACACGCGACCGAGCCGGTCGCACTCGCACTCGAGCAGGAGAAGCGCGTCACCGACCAGATCGTCGCGCTCGTCGCGCTGGCCCGCGAAGAAGGCGATCTCGTCGGCGAGCAGTTCCTGCACTGGTTCCTCCAGGAGCAGCGCGAGGAGGTCTCGTCGATGGCGCACCTGCTCGCCACAGTCGAGCGGACCGGGGACAACCTGCTCATGGTCGAGGAGTACCTGGCGCGGACGGGAGACGAGGACAGCCCGCTCGAGGCCGGAGCGCCCCCCGCCGCGGGCGGAGCGCTCTAGCCCGCGACCGCGAAGAGCCGCCACTCACCGGGCACGCCGGCCAGCTCGGCGGCGCCGCGGTCGGCGAACTCGAGCCCGGAGCCGGCGACGAGATCCTTCACGGTGCTGGAGACGAGCACCTCGCTGGGATTCGCCTCGGCAGCCACGCGGGCGCCGATGTGAACGGCAATCCCGCTGACCTTGCCGTCGACAAGCTCGCACTCGCCGGTGTGCACTCCTGCCCGAACCTCGAGCCCCAGCTCCTTGACGTTCTCGGTGATCGCCGCGGCGCACCTGATCGCCCTGGCCGGCCCGTCGAAGCTGGCGAAGAACCCATCGCCCGTGGTCTCGATCTCGTTCCCGCGATGCCTCGCAAGCTCACGACGGACTAATGTGTGATGTCGCTGGAGCAGCTCGCGCCAGCCCGCGTCGCCCAGTTCCGACGCTCGCGCTGTCGACGAGACGATGTCGGTGAACAGGACCGTGGCGAGGATGCGGTCGTGCTCCTCTGCCCAGGACCGATCAGCCTGAACCTCCGAGAGGAATCCGCGGGTCAGGTCGACGAGCTCGGTCGCTCCGTCCCCGAACGGCGCGTGGTCCTGCCCCGAAAGCTCCACGATGCGCGCTCCCGGGATTCGCTCGGCGAGGTAGCGGCCCGCCCGAATGTCCACGACGCGGTCTCCCGCCTGGTGGACGACGAGCGTCGGGACGTGGATCGCCGGCAGCACGTCGCGAACGTCGATCAGCATGTTCATCCGCTCGAAGGCCGCAAGTGAGCCGGGGCTCGCGCTCTGGCGGTAGTACGACGCCCAGGTTCGCGTGGTCTCCTCGTCGAGCGGGGTGCTCGGCCAGTACTGCTCCAGCACCTCGACCGTGTACTCCCGCGTTCCCCAGAACCGTTCGGACCGGTCGATCATGTTCAGGTGCTCGGCCTCGGTCCGTCCCCACGGATGGTCGGGCGCCCAGAGCGTGCGTGCCGAGGTGCCGAACAGGACGAGCCCGACGGTCCGCTCGGGGTAGGTGGCGGCGAAGACGGCGCTCATCGTCCCTCCGGAGTCGACCCCGAGGAGTGCCGCACGCTCGGAGCCCGCGGCGTCCATCACCGCCCGCACGTCGTCCATCCGGGTCTCGAGCGTGAGGGACTCTCGAACGGGGTCGGACATCCCGGTCCCGCGCTTGTCGAACTGAATCACCCTGGCGGACTCGGCGAGCGCCCGCAGGAACTCGCCTCGCCCCGGAACGGACCAGCCGATCTCGACGTTGGAGACGAAGCCCGGGGCGAAAACGAGATCGACCGGGCCGTCACCGAAGACCTGGTACGCGATCGCGACATCGCCGCTCCTGGCGTACCGCGTTTCGGGAGTGTCGGCCACGCGCTAGCGAAGCAAGTCGCGAAGGCTCTGGGCGAAGGCCTCCATCTCGAGCTCCTCGCCCGTGACGTCGGCGAGCAGTTCGTCGGCATTCAGCCGATGGCCCTCCGACCAGAGCTCGCGGAGCATCCCGCCGGCCTTGCGGTCGGCGAACCACGTCGAGCCGTAGCGCTCCCGGAAGTGCTCGCGCAGCTGGGCCTGGAGAGCCCACGAGCGCAGGTAGCCGGTCACGTAGAAGCTGGAGTCGATGTCGCCGAGGTAGTCGGTCGGGCTCGGCTCGATCCTGAGCGCGTCGCCGAGCAGCTCGACGTAGCGGCCTGAGATCGCGGCCGGATCGAGCTCGCGGGCGCCGTGGAACTCGATCTCGTAAAGGAGTTTCGCGCAGTAGCGGCGGAGCAGGTAGAGCGAGCCGGTGGCCGCCTCGGCGGCGAAGTCGGCCGGCTTCGGGAAGTCGAGCCGGCGGGAGAGCCAACCGGGGTCGAGCAGGAAGTTCTCCATCAGGGTCGCCCACGCCTCGGTGACCGAGACGTCGCCGAGCCGCCTCGCCTCCACCGGCAGGTCCTCCGAGACGTGGGCGTAATGCTCGGTGTGGCCGGCTTCGTGGAAGAGCGCGCGCCAGTCGTCGGCACCGCCCATCGGCTGGATGACGAGAACGACCCGACCCGGAACCTCGATCGGTGCACAGAACGCGCGCGGGCTCTTCTTGGGCCGCTGCTCGATGTCGAGCTCGACGTTCTCCTGCGAGCGGAGGTCGATGCCGAGGTCGGCGAGCGTGACCTCGAGCGCCGGCACCATCTTCGCGGCGGGGAACGCCTCGTCCCAGCCCGGCGCCCGGAAGACGCGCGCGACATCCCAGCGCTTCGCGTCCGACAGCCCCACGCCGGCGCGCCGGCGGAAGAGCTGGTCAGCCGTCTCCTCGTAGAGCGTCTGCGTCGACTCGAGGACGGCGCGGCACTGGTCAGCGAGCTCGTCGAGCTTGAACCCGAACCGCAGGTAGAGGTCCCGGTAGGTCTCCGAGCCCAGCCTCGGCACGGCGTTGTTCACCGTCTCGACCGCTTCGGTGAGGACCGGGTTGATGTGCTCCTCGGTCAGGCGGTTCCTGGCCTCCTCCAACCGCTCGCGCTTCGAGCGGTCGTCGGCGTTGGCCATCGTCGGGCGGATCATCCGGTAACCGATCGTCTCGCCGTCGACGGTTGTCTCCAGCTCCGCCTCGAGCGCGGCGGTCTTCTCGCTGTGCTCGCGGGTCAGCTCGGCGAGGTAGTTCTCGGACGCGAAGCGCCAGAGCTCCGAGACGCCCTTGTCACCGTCCGCCGCCTGCCCGAGCGCCTGTGCCTGCTCGAGCGCCGAGAGGTCGGGATAGCGCTCGTAGAGGGGCTTCAGGTCGAGGGTGTCCTTGTGCCCTGCGTAGTGCAGGTAGTACTCCTCGTCGAGTTCCGCGATGAAGCGGTCGATCCGGTCGCGATAAGTGTCCAGCTCTCGCGTTGTCGTGGGCGCCTCGGGCATCGGCGTAGGATAGACCGGTGCGCGAGATCACCCTCCGGAGTGAGCGGCGCACCCAGCTGATCGAGATCACGAGAGAGGTCGAGGCGGCGCTCGACGGGGCCGACGGAACGGCTGCGCTGGTCTTCGTCCCGCACACGACCGCGGGCGTGACGATCAACGAGAACGCCGACCCGGCGGTGGCCCGCGACTTCGAGCGCGCGCTCGAGCGGGTCGTCGGCGACGACTGGGGCTGGCAGCACGTCGAGGACGGCGAGGAGAACGCGCCGTCCCACATTCGGTCGGCATTGATGAGCCCGCACGTCATCGTCCCGCTCGCCGACGGGCGGCTTGCGCTCGGCACCTGGCAGGGCATCTTCTTCTGCGAGTTCGACGGTCCGCGGAGCCGCAAGGTGCTCGTGACGCCGCTGTAGGCCGGGTTACGCAGGCAGGGGCGCCGCCGCGTTGCCAAGCTGAACCGCCGGCAGCCCCGGATCGGAGCAGACTTCGGGGTGGAGGAGGAAGCCGAGTTGGCGGACGCCGTCGGCCACGCGCGGAGCGGGACGCGAGAAGTACGCATTGGCGTCCACGGCGACCGTAGGCGCCCGGAGCTCGCTGCCCTCCGCTTCCTCGGCGCCCCGGACCGCGTCGAAGCCGCAGGCGGCGACGACGACGAGCTCGGGCCGGGCCTCCCAGACCTCTTCCCACGTGACCGTGAACGACGGCTCGCCGGCGCGGCCGAGCACGTCCTCGCCGCCGGCGGCGGCCACCATCTCCGGGAGCCAATGGCCTGCGGCGAACGGTGGCTCGATCCACTCGGCGACGAAGATCCTCTTCGGCGGCCTGCCGGCGACGCGGCGACGAACGTCGTCGATCGTCGAGCGCATCTCGGCGGCAACCTCAGTTCCCTTCTCCGGCACGCCGAGCCGGTCTGCGAGCGTCTCGACCGAGTGTGCGATGTCCTGGAGCGTGGTCGGGTTGAGCGAGACCACCTCGCCGCCGGTGAGACACAGGGAAGCCACGTCGTCACCCGAGACCGCACAGACCGTACAGAGGTCCTGGGTGAGGATCACGTCGGGCGCGAGCTCGTCGAGCAGTCGTTGGTCGAGGGCGTACAGTGAGCTCCCGTCGGCCACCGCGGCCCGGACTGCCGAGTCGATCTCTGCGCTCGTCAGCGACGCGGGATCGACACGTGAGGCCGTGACGACCGGCAAGTCCCGAGCCTCTGCAGGCCAGTCGCACTCCTCGGAGACGCCCACGAGGCAGCCGGCGAGCCCCAGATGCCCGACGATCTCCGTCGCGCTGGGAAGAAGCGAGCAGATCCGCACGGCGCGATCACTGTAGCCCCGGGCTAGGCTGGCTCGATGGCCGCGCCCGTCGCCCGCGATCAGGAGGTCGAGCTCTCCGTCGAGTCCCTCGCCTTCGGCGGGAACGGCGTCGCGCGGCTGAACGGCTTCGTCGTCTTCGTCCGGCGCGGGTTGCCCGGCGACCGGGTTCGGGCGCGTGTCACGAAGGTTCAGCGACGGCATGCAGAGGCATTGGCGGTGGAGATCCTCCAGCCGAGCCCGCTCAGGGTCGACGCGCCGTGCGCCCACTATCCCGCCTGCGGCGGCTGCCGGTTTCAGGATCTCGGGTACGAGGCGCAGCTCGAGTCCAAGGCCGGGCAGGTGCGCGACGCGCTCGTTCGGATCGGCGGCGTGGCCCAGCCGCCGCTGGAGGAGATCGTGCCCGCAGAGTCGATCTTCCACTACCGCAACAAGCTCGAGTACTCGTTCACCACGACGCCGGCCGGCCCCTCGCTCGGGTTTCATCGCGCCGGGAGGTGGGACGAGGTGCTCGACATCGAGCAGTGCTGGCTGACGACCGACCTCGGCAACGCCGTCCGCCACGCTGTGCGCGACTGGGCCAGGGAGGCTGGGCTCCCCGCCTACGACCAGGCCGAGGGCAGCGGCTACCTACGCCACCTCGTCTACCGGGAGGGGCGGAACTCGGGCCAGGTGCTCGTCGAGCTGGTGACGGCGAGGGGCGAGCTCCACGACGCCGACGGTCTGGTCACGGCGCTGCGTCGGTTTCCGGAGATGCGGTCGATCCACCACGCGGTGAACGAGACTCCGGCGGAGGTCACGAACCTGCCGACGACGCTGCTCTGGGGAGAGGAGGCGATCGAGGAGGAGCTCCTCGGGTTGCGGCTCCGGCTTCGGCCGAACGCCTTCCTCCAGACGAACACGGCGATGGCCGAGCAGATGTACGAGCTCGCGGTCGAATACGCGGCGCTGACCGGGGGCGAGACCGTCTGGGATCTCTACTGCGGAATCGGGTCGATCGGCCTCGCGATGGCCCGTCGCGCGCTCACCGTCTGGGGCGTCGACATCTCGGAGGAGTCCGTGGCCTGCGCGATCGAGAACGCGGAGCTGAACGGGGTTGCGAACGCGGCGTTCTACGCCGGCGACGTCGGGCAGGCGATCGAGGAGCTGAAGGACCGATCAGGTCCGCCAGACGTCGTTGTCGTCGACCCGCCGCGGGCGGGGCTCTCCGGAAAGGCCGTGCGGCGGTTGGGCCGGATCGAAGCGCAGCGGATCGTCTATGTCTCCTGCAACCCGACCACGCTGGCGGGAAACGTCAAGCAGCTCGTCGCCGACTGGGGCTATGAGCTGCGTCGCGCACGCCCGGTCGACATGTTCCCGCACACTCCGCACGTGGAGACCGTGGCGGTCCTCGAGCGGTCCGGGTAGTTCGAGCCGAGGCTTAGTAACACAGTGTTACTAGCTCGGGACGCCGCTTGGCATCGGGCCGTTCGCGGCTTGTAACACTGTGTTACGAGGCCGGACGGGGCTCGCGCAGACGCGTGATCAGTGCCCATCCCGAGACCAACGCCCAAACTCCCTCCAGCAGGAGGAAGCCCCACTGTTCCTCGTGCCACGCGAGGAGCGCGAGCGCCGTCGCGCCGACCAGGTTCAGCACGATGTAGCGATACGAGCGGTGGTCGAGCACGCCGAACTGCGCCCCCGCGTAGGCGACGAGGATCAGCAGCGCTCCGACTACCTGCGCGACTTGTGCCATCGCTGGAATTCTCGCCAAAGGAGATCCGCATTCGGGATCAGGAACCCGAACGCGAGGCCCGGGAGCGCCGGCAGTCCGGCGACGCCCCACTCGACGGCGAGCAGCATCGTTGCGCCGAGTGACAGCGTCAGTGCGATCCACGTCCAGCCCACGCGAAGCTTCCAGCGCGCAGCCGCCGCCAGAAAGAGAGCGAAGAAGAGCAGGTCGGGGAGACCGAGGTTCGCCGAGCTCTGCCCGCCCGGAGACGGGAATGCAAACGAGAAGACGTCGAAGACTTGCGGCTGCTCCTCGACGATGTGTCTCGTCGGCCCCCGCCAGACCGAGAACGAGTCGACGAGCGGGATGATGAGCGCGACGAGCGTGACCCAGAGGACGCTTTCGAAGTAGCTCAGGAACCAGAACCCGAGCGCCGTCATCAGACCGAGCTTCGCGAAGTTGGCGAGCGCCTCCAGGCCTGTGAGCTCGAAAACCACGGCCAGCCCGAAGAAGACGAGCGCCGCGGAGAGGAGCGCCCTCCCGAGCCGCCGGAGCGGCAGGGCGAGCCAAACGAGGGCAAAGACCGCCGGGATCAGACACAGCGCCAGGAACGCGAGCTCCCAGCGAGTCGAGAGATCGGAGAGCTCGTCCGTGAACGCGTAGTACGCGCCCAGCAAGACGCCGAGCAGCGCGAACGCGCAGGCTCGGCGGCGGACGCCTAGTACGGCGGGAGCTCGGCCCACCACGGGCCGAGTGCCTTCAGCGCCTGCCAAAAGCGGGTCTTCGCCGCCTGTTCGTCGAGCGAGGCGTCGATGTCGGGGACGTAGACGGCCTCGACGGTCGGCGTCCAGCGCTGAATCTCGCCGAGCGTGCTTTGGAGCGCTGCGGCCAGCGGGAACTCGAGCCCGTTGAGGAAGGCGAGCGCGTCCTCGCCCATGACGACGACGAGCTTCGGCTGCACGATGTGGAGCTCACGGGTGAGCCACGCAGCCGCCTGCTCCTCGTCGCCGCCGTCGAACTTGAAGCAATTGGTGCCGTAGATCGCCATCGGATCGACGTGGAGGCGCTGGAGCGACTTGAGGATCGCCTGCCCGGACCGCCCGTAGAAGGCGACGCCTTCCTGAATCTCCGAGTGCTGAGGGCGGAACTTGAGCAGGAGGATGTCGCCGAGCGGATGGCCGGACCCGAGCGCCGGTACACGGCTCTCGTCGGACCGCGTGATGTCGTCCCCGAGCTCGTTGATCTCGGTGATCGCCTTCTGGAGGTAGCGCTCGTTGATCTCGTCCGTCACGGGGCTCAAGGGCGGCATGCCTAGCTTTCTCCCCTAGCGGACTCTTTCCTTGACCTGCGCCGTCCACTTGAGCGCCTGGAGGTACGCGAGCGAGCGCGGGCGCCGGAGCACCTCGGCCGTTCGCAAGCTGACGAGGAACTCCTCGGGGTCCCGGAAGGCGCGCATCCGCACGCCGCCGGTCCCGAGCCCCTGGAGGACATGTGCGTCCGAACCGGCGCCCATCGTCAGGTTGTATTTCCGCGCGAAGCGCAGCGCCTCGTCGTTGTACTGCTCGAACAGCAGCCGCGCGTTGTAGACCTCGAACACGTCGATCTCGGCCAGGTGCCGATGAAGCGTCGCCGCGTCGGGGATCGCATGCATCCGGTCGAAGGGGTGGGGGAGATAGACCAAGCCGCCCTGCTCGCGAATTGCCGCGATCGTGTCCCCGAACTCGAGGCCACGCGGGATCTCCTCCTGGAGGAAGAGGCCGATCACCTCACCCTGGCCCGCGGTCTTGATCTCCTCGCCGGCGATGACGGTCAGATCGCGGTCGCGCGCGAGCTCGAGGGTCTCGAGCGAGCCCCCGAAAGCGTTGTGGTCCGTGATCGCGATCGCCCCGATCCCTTGCCGTTCCGCCTGGTCGAGCAGCTCGGCCGGCTCGACGAGGCAGTCGGCGGACCAGGACGTATGCGTGTGTAGATCGCAGACGATCCACGGACGGTTCGCGAGCGGATCCGTCGCCCCGCCCCGTACGCGCCGGCGGCCGGAGAGGCTGCGATAAAGCTTGTCGAGGGCGCGTCCAAGCTCCGCGAAGCTCTGCTGCTCCGCGGCCTGTCGCGCCTCGGCCTGGGCCTCGTCCCGCAAGGCATCGTTCTCGGCCAGTCGGGCGAGGGCTGCCGCCGCGAGAGCCGGCTGCTCGTGCACGCCTTGCGGCGAGGCGATCGCCGCGCCGGCGGCCTGCGCCTCCAATTGGACTCGAGGCAGTCCGTCGAGTCCGGGAACGAAGATCGCGGCCTCGTTGAGAAGCGGAGCGCGAGCGGCGCCGGAGAGCGCTGTGCGAACGCGGACGCGGCCGCGCAGCGACGGGGAGATCGACGGCCGGCCGGAAAGTGGCTTCGTCCGGAGCATCACGAGCTCCCACTCCGGCAGCTCCTTGAACACGGACATGACGGCGCGAGTCAGCGGGCGCTCGCCGGTGCGCCACTCGCAGACGACGAGCCTGCGCTTCTTCCCGGGCTTGAAGAGATCCGTGTCGACGCCGAGGGGAATCGGGCTGTACTCGCCGGGGAAGCGGGCCGCTGCCGCCTCGGCGGCTTCGACGGACGGTGACAGCAACGCGTCGATGCGGGAGAGCAGGCGCATTCGCTGCGCCTTCCCCGGCGGGTACCCGAGGCGGTCGGGCGAGAAGAAGGTTGCGACCGCGAGTGAGCGGCTGTCGCGCAAAGCCAGGTACGAGAGGCTCGGCAAGCCAGGCTCGAAGCCGTGAACGACGTCGAAGTCGCCTCGCGCGAGCGCCAGCGCCAGGTTGGCGCGCACGCCGACGGGAAGCCCGATCCGGCTTCTTCGCGAGATCGGAACCGCCGGGCCGAGCGCGATCACCTCGCGGCGGGCTCCGTCCTGGAGGGCGCGTCGTCCGGCCAGCAGGTCGGCGGCGCGGTTCGAGGGAGCGAGGACGCTCACCTCGTGACCGAGCGCGCGCAACGCCTCAGCCGCCCCGGCTACGTGCTCGTTGACGTCGTGCGGCTGAGACCAGGAGAACGGCGTGACGAGACAGATGCTGAGCCCCACTGAAGCCGAGTCTAGTCGCGTTGTAGCTGTCGAAAGCTCTGCCTTTCTCGTCTTGACAGGCTTCGGAGGCGGGGGTTAATACCGCGTCGTCTAGTTCGAGCAAGCCGTCGGTCAGCGGCGCGAAGCTGGCCGACGACGATCGCGGTCACGACGACGACGACGACTAAGACGGGTCGTCAGGGAACGGAGGAGGGCCGCCGCCCGGCCCTCCTCGTTCCGATGGTCTAAGCGGCGCTCTTCGCCGTGACGGCCTTGCGAGGGTTCTGCGCGATGAAGCGCTCGACCGCGTCGCGGGCCTCGGCGTCCGGGATCTGCTTCGGCGGGGACTTCATCAGATAGGCGCTGGGCGCCTCGAGCGCGCCCGAGATGCCGTTCATCAGCGCGAGCTTGGCGAGGCGGACGGCGTCGATCACGATGCCGGCGGAGTTCGGCGAGTCCCACACCTCGAGCTTCAGCTCCAGGTTGAGCGGCACGTTCCCGAAGGTCGTGCCCTCCATCCGGACGTAGGCCCACTTGCGATCGGTCAGCCAGGGCACGTAGTCGGACGGGCCGACGTGGACGTTCTCGGCACCCAGGTCGTAGTCGAGCACGGACGTGACCGCGGTCGTCTTCGAGACCTTCTTCGACTCGAGCCGCTCACGCTCGAGCATGTTCAGGAAGTCCGAGTTGCCGCCGACGTTCAGCTGCATCGTCCGGTCGAGACGCACGCCGCGATCGCGGAAGATCTGCGTCAAGGCGCGGTGCGTGATCGTCGCGCCGACCTGCGACTTGATGTCGTCGCCGATGATCGGCAGTCCGCGTTCCTCGAACTGCTTCTGGAAGTAGCCGCCCTTGGCGATGAAGACAGGCATGCAGTTCACCATCGCGCAGCCCGCGTTCAGGATCTGCTCCGCGTACCACTTGGTCGCCAGCTCCGAACCGACCGGGAGGTAGTTGACGACGACGTCAGTGCCCGTCTCCTCGAGGATCCGGACCACGTCGTCGGTGTCGCCCGGCGCCTTCTCGACGACCTCGGACAGGTACTTGCCGAGACCGTCGTGGGTCATGCCGCGCGAGACCTTGATGCCCGTCTTCGGGACCTCGGCGAACTTGTAGGTGTCGTTCGGCCGCGCCCAGATCGCGTCAGCGAGGTCTTTGCCGACCTTCTCCGAGGTGACGTCGAACGCAGCCGTGAACTCGATATCACTGACGTGATAGCCCCCGAGGTCGACGTGCATCAGCCCAGGGACGAACTCGTCCGTCGGCGCGTCCTTGTAGTACTCGACTCCCTGCACGAGCGAGTTCGCGCAGTTGCCTACGCCAATGATCGCGACGCGGACCTTGTCCTCGCTGCGGGGTGAGCTGCCGTTTTTCGATGTCATTCGTTCCTTTCTCTTGCTGCGGCCCGGGACTCCGAGCCGGTCGCCGAGGATTTCCACGATCAGGTCGTTCAAGCCGCGGCCGCGTTCGGCGGCGCGCGTCTGCAACTTCTCCTTGAGGGCCGCAGGCATCCGGAGCAGCACGTCGCCTCGCGCCTTCGGCGGCGACCCCTTTCGACCGCTTGGCTCGAAGGGAACGGCGAACCGCGACGCCAGGATGCCGACGGCGATGTCGTTCAGGCTGCGCCCGCTCGAGGCCACTTCGGTGGCCAGGCGCTCCTTCAGCTCGCTCGGCATCCGAACGAGCACGTCTCGTCTGCTAGCACTCAAGTGCTATCAGAATAGCTGATTAGCGGGTGCGCAGCTCGCGGCGAACGTGGAGGATCCGTTGAACGACGGTCATCCACGCGGTGAGGTTGAGCAGGTAGATGGCCCAGGGCAGCAGACCCCACGGGGCGAGAAAGAGCCCGCTGACGATCACGACCACTCGCTCGGCACGGCTCCCGATGCCCACGTCGCCCTTGATCGAGAGCGCCTCGGCGCGAGCGCGCGTGTAGCTGACCAGGAACGAGGCAGTCATCGCTGCAAAGGCGGCCGCAAGTGCGATCTCGTCGCCGTCACGGGAGAAGACGAGCGCGATCGAGCCGAGCATCACGGCCTCGCCCAGCCGGTCGGTCGTCGAGTCGAGGAAGGCGCCGAACGTCGTGCCCTTGCCGGTCTGACGGGCGAGTGCGCCGTCGAGGATGTCGAGCAGCGAGCCGGCCCAGAAGAGAAACGCTCCCGTCCAGAACCAGAGAATCTCGTTTCGGTACTCGAAGTAGACGGCGACCGCGGCGAGGCCGCAGATCGAAAGCCCGAGCGCCGTCAGGAAATCCGGCGTGATCCGCGTGCGCGCGAGGCCGACGACGGCGCGCGACGCAAGCCTGCGCGCGCCGGTCGTATACCCCTCCTGGAGGGGCACCTAGCCCGTCGAGGCGAGTACTCGCCGCACGGGGCGGCGGTAGACGACCGCGGCCGCGACGAGCACGACGGCGATCCCGGCGACGACGTCCAGCCAGAAGTGGTTGCCGGTCGCCATCACGGCGAACCAGACCCATGCCGGCCAGATCAGCCAGAGCGCCTTCAGCCAGAGGGGCTTGACGAGGACCGCGAGCGTGACGCCGACGATCAGCGAGTCGGCGGCGTGCAGGCTGGGCATCGCCGCATACGGGTTCGAGGCCAGCTCCACGATCGTGGAACCGTGGTTCGCCGTTCCAACGGCCGCCAGCGTGTCGACGAAGCCGAGCTCGGGGAACATCCGCGGCGGAGCGGTCGGGAGCAGCACGTAGCCCACGAGCCCGAACACGTTCGCCAGCATCAGCAGATTGCGGAACTTGATGAAGTGCTCGTAGCGGCGGAAATACACCCAGAGGAGCGCCAACCCGACGACGGCGAACTGCGAGAGCCAGTACGTCCAGGACGTCAGCACGCCGAGCAGGTGGAAGGACTCCGTCCAGCTTTGCAGCGAGAGCTCCCAGAGGCCGGTTGCCCTGTGCTCGAGGTCGATCACCGTCCGGGCGTTGTCGAAGGCGACGGATGGGCTGCGGTCCGCCACGCCTCGCGCGACCTGGTACGCGAGAACGAATCCAAACCAAATCAGGACTTGGCGGAAGAGATCGAGCCACCCGCGCGGGGGCAGACGGCGTTCGGCGGCGGCGACCGTCGTCATGCGGTGATTCTATGCAGGGCTCCGGTTCCCACGAGCATATGAACGAATTCTCCCGCGAGGCTATTCGGCAAAGCGGCTACCTGAGAGACGGTTTTGCCGATTTCTACGACGCGCACCGTCCCAGTCCCCCTGCAGTTCTGCTCGACACGCTCGCGCGGTACGCCGGTGCTGGACGGCTCGACCGGGTGGTCGACCTCGGCAGCGGCACGGGCCTCTCGGCGAGGGCCTGGGCTGATCGAGCGGTCGAGGTCGTCGGGGTCGAGCCGAACCGGTCGATGTTGTCGGTCGCCGTCGCGCGCACGTCGGAGACGAACGTGCGCTACGTCACAGCGTTCGCCGACAAGACGGGTCTGCCCGACGAGTCCGCCGCATTGATCACGTGCTCGCAGTCGTTCCATTGGATGCAGCGCGAGCCGGTGCTGGCGGAAGCCGCCCGGGTGCTCAGGCCGGGCGGGGTCTTCGCCGCGTACGACTACGACATGCCGCCGCTCGTTCACCCCGAGGTCGACGCGGCGTTTCGCGACCATCTCGAGCTGAGGCGACGGGTCCGGGACGAGCACAAGGTCGAGGCGGGCTGGACCCGGACGGCGAAGGTGACGCACCTGGACGCGATCCAGGAGAGTGGGCACTTCTCCTACGCACGCGAAGCCGTCTTTCACGACTCCGCCGAGGTCGATGCCGAGAGGATTCTTGGGCTCGCGCGCAGCTTGGGCCTCGTACCGGAGTTGCGCACACTCGGGGCAACAGACGAGGAGCTGGGGCTCACCCGGCTGGCCGAGGTGACGGACCGAGTAATCGGCGAACGGCGAGCTCGCTGGGTGCTCGGCTACCGCGTGCGCCTCGGAGTCAAGTCGAGTCCGGCGCCGCTCCGTACTCCTCGTCGGTGACCGGGTCACCCCACGTGGCCGCGTTGCCTTCGCCGTCCACCTCGAGCAATGCGAGGTGGGTCATGAAGCGGCTCGGCGCCGCCCCGTGCCAGTGATCCTCGCCCGGCTCGAAGAAAGCTCGGTCGCCGGGCCGAATCACCTCCATCGGGCCGCCGCGGCGCTGCGCGAGGCCGACGCCCTCCGTCACGTAGATGGTCTGGCCGTTCGGGTGGGTGTGCCAGGCCGTTCGTGCCCCAGGGGTGAAGTGAACGCTGCTCGCGCTCAGGCGTGAGGTGCCTGACGGCCTCGCCACCGTGTCGATGTAGACGGTGCCGGTGAACCACTCGCTCGGGCCCACCGCCGTCTCGATGTCGTTCCGGGTGATCTGCATGGTTTCTCCTTTGTGGTCTCAAGCTACGAGTTCCGGGTGTCGGACTCGGACGCGGTCCGTGCGATAGCGGATCGCCTCATACGCCACCACCCCCGAGCAGACGGCGCTCACGAGGGCGAGCGCCGCCAGCGCCGGAATCGCGAGTACGGTCGGGATCAGGGCGAGCAACACCAACGCCCCCACCGTTCGCCGCCTGAAGACGTATCCGGTCGTTCGGAAGAGGAACGCGATGTGCCCCAGCAGGTAGAGCGCGGCACCGCCGCAGAGCGCGACTGCGGGCACCGTGTCGAGCGCGTCACCGACGTCGCCGAGTGTCGTCTTGAGGCCGAGGGCAAAGAGGACGACGCCGGCGATCATGGGCAGGTGGAGGTAGCTGTAGGCGTGCAGCGCGAGCCGGTGCAGCTCCAGGCCCGTCGCCTGCATGAGCCGCACCCGTGCGATGATCGCGGCCACGTCGAAGTAGAGCCACCAGAGCGCCGAGACGACGACGATTCCGAGCGCCGCCGCCACGAGCACTCCCGTATCCAGCTCGAGGCCGGCACCGAGGCCGACGGCGATGAGCGACTCGCCGAGTGCGATGAGAATGATCAGCCCGTGCCGCTCGGCAAAGTGCTCTGGCGCGACCCTCCACCCGCGCCCCACGCCGATTACGACCGGTCCGAGGTAGTCGATCGCGAGCGCGATGATCCAGACCGCGATGCGCTCGTGTCCTTCGAGGAAGCCGGCGAGCACGAGCAGGGAAGCCCCGGAGATCGCCGTCGGCGTGAATCGGAGAAGCGCCTCGCGGCGCTCGGGATCGTCGCGAACGACGATGGAGGAGAGGACGAGATGAAGCAGGCGGACGAGGAGGTACGCGACACCGAACAGCACGGCGTCGTCTCCGAAGGCGCCCGGCACCGCCAGGGCGACGCCGAACATCGCGCCCGTCGAGGCGAGCATCACCAGCCGGACGCCACCCTCGTCGACATCCATCGCGCTCGTCAACCACGCGTAGGTGCTCCACGCCCACCAGAGCGCCGCGAGGACGAGCATCCCGCGGCCGACTCCACCCCACGTCGGGTCGTCCGCGAGCAACACCGTGACCTGGGTCATGCCGAACACGAAGGTCAGGTCGAAGAAGAGCTCGAGCGGGGTTACCTCGTGCTCATCGCCGCGCTCGAACTCGCGCGCCGCGTCCGTGCTTTAGCCGCCGATTTGAGACATCGACCGCGAGGCGCGCACGAAGCCCGGGTCGTTGATCTTGTGCTTGAGCTCCTTGTGGCGCACGGCCCAGCGGATGAGCTCGACGAGATCCTCGTCGGTCGCCCCGTCGCGCAGCGGGGTCTTCAGATCCCACTCGCGCCGGGAGAACAGGCAGGTGCGGAGCTGTCCGTCCGCGGTCAGGCGGATCCGATCGCAGCTGGAGCAGAAGGGCTCACTAACGGGGTTGACGAATCCGATCTCACCGGCGCCGTCGGCGAAGCGGAACCGCCGCGCCGTCGAGGACGGCTTCGCCGGGATCTCGACGAGTGGCCAGTGCTGCTCGATCAACGCCCTGATCTCCCCGCCGGTCAGCACGTCGTCCGCGTCCCAGCGCTGGTCGGCGTCGAGCGGCATGAACTCGATGAACCGGACGACGTACGGCTTCCGGCGCGCGAGCTCGGCGAGGGCGGGCACCTCCTCCTCGGTGAACCCGCGGATCGCAACGCAGTTGACCTTGATCGGCGCCAGCTCCGGATGACGTTCGGCCTCCTCGAGCCCGGCGAGCACCCGGTCGAGCGCGTCACGCCGGGTGATCTCGGCGAACCGCACGTGCGAGAGCGAGTCGAGCGAGACGTTCAGCCGGTGCAGCCCGGCCTCGACGAGCGGAGCGGAGAAGCGGTCGAGCAGGACGCCGTTCGTGGTCAGGGAGAGGTCGGTCACGCCCTCGATCTCCGAGAGCATCGCGACGAGGACGGGCAGCTCGCGCCGCGCGAGCGGCTCGCCGCCGGTCAGGCGCACTTCCTCGACGCCCATGCCCGCGAGCACGCGGACCACGCGCGTGAGCTCCTCGAAGGTGAGCAGCTCGTCGCGGCCGAGCCACTCGAGCCCCTCCGCCGGCATGCAGTAGCGACACCGGAAGTTGCACTTGTCCGTGACCGAGACCCGGACACTCTTGATCTCGCGGCCCCAGTCGTCGACGAGCGGCTCCATGTGTCAAGCGTAGTCGCCGCGCTCCGGCGGATGCGGTAAGTTCGCGCTCCGTTGGCGTTCTACGACTGGCTGCTCTTCCTCCATATTGCCTCGGCGTTCGCGCTCGTGGCGGCGCTGGTGACCTTCTGGACGATCGCGGTCGCCGGCCGAAACGTCGACCGTCCACGTGAATCGCTGCGCTTGTTCAAGGTTGCGAGGCCGGCGACCGTCCTGGTCGCCGTCGGGACGATTGGCACGCTCATCTTCGGGATCTGGCTCGCGATCAACTCCGACGCGTATCACCCCTGGGATTGGTGGGTGGTCCTGGCGATCGTGCTCTGGGCGGTCTCAGCGAGCACCGGACAGCGCGGCGGCCAGACCTACGCCGAGGCGCAGAAGTTCGCTGCGGAGCTGGACGCAGGAGGGCGCGGGGACGAGCCCAGCGCTGAGCTGCAGCTGCGGCTCCAGGATCGACGTGCGATGTGGCTCAACATCGTCTCGACCGTCGCGGTTCTCGCGATCCTCGTGATCATGATCTACAAACCCGGCGCATGAGCGTGCTCGCCGCGATCAGGCCCGACGACTGGAACTTCCCTCTGCTGATGCACGTCTTCGGGGCGATGATCCTCGTCGGCGGCCTCGTGACGGCTGTCACGGCGCTGCTGCTCGGCTGGCGCCGGGACACCGCCTGGTACTCGCGGCTCGGATTCTGGTCGCTGCTGCTCGTCGCGTTTCCGGCGTGGTGGATCATGCGAATCGGCGGCGAGTGGATCGCCTCGAAGGAAAACTTCCCCGAGGGCGACGAACCGACCTGGCTCGGCATCGGCTACCTGACCGCCGAACTCGGCGGTCTGCTCCTGTTGATCGCGATCATCGTCACCGGCATCGGCGTCCGCCGCATGCGCGGGCAGGAGGCGGGGACGAGCGCGCTCGTGCGGGTCGGCGGCGTCCTTGCGACACTGATCCTGATCGCCTACGTGGTTGCGATGTGGGCGATGAGCGGCAAGCCGGGCTAGCGCCCGGAGCGGCTAATTCTCGCGAGCGCGTTCTAGACTCGCCGCGTGGCGACCGCCGCGCTGATCCTCGTCACCGCGGTCTGGGGCGTCACGTTCGTCCAGGTCAAGGATGCCGTCGAGCTCTACCCGCTCGTTGCGTTCCTCGCCGTCCGCTACCTGATCGCATCGGCGGCGCTTGCTCCGCCGGCGCTCAGGCGCATGCGATCGCTCGGCCGGGACGGCCTCGTCGCAGGCGCTGTCCTCGGCGTGCTGATCGCGATCGGGATCGGGCTCCAGACAGCCGGGCTCGAGCGGACGACGGTCACGAACACCGGCTTCATCACCGGCCTCTACGTCGTGTTCACGCCGCTCCTCGCTCTGGCGCTGTTCCGAACTCCGATCCCACGCGAGCTCTGGGCAGCTGTCGGCCTGGCGCTGGTCGGCCTCGCGCTGCTCTCAGGCGTTCCGGAGGGCTCGGGCACCGGCGACCTGCTCGTGCTGTCGAGCACGGTGGCTCAGGCGCTCCAGATCGTGATGGTCGAGCGCTACGCCAACCGCTACGACGTGTTCGCGCTGACGTTCGTCCAGGTCGCTGTCGCGGCAAGCGGGTTCCTCGTGATCGCCGTCGCCCTCGGCGACCTGACCGTGCCGCGCGGCGCCACGGTCTGGGCCGCGCTGCTCGTCACGGGTCTCTTCGCGGTCGCCTTCGCGCTGCTCGTCCAGGTCTGGGCCCAGCGGCGGGTCAGCGCGACGCGGATCGCGATCATCTTCTCCCTCGAAACGGTCTTCGCCGGGCTCTTCGGCTACCTGCTCGCCGGCGACCGGCTGGGGGCTCTCGGCTTCGCGGGCTGCGCCGCAATCCTCGCCGGGATCGTGATCGCCGAGCCCGCGGCGGCGGCGACGCTACGACGGATGGTCAGGCGCCCCGCGCGCGGGCCCGAGCCTCGACCTCGCGGATGAACGGCGTCTTCAGCTCGGAATAGGTCTCGCGGGGATGGCCCTGGGCCGCGAGCCGGCGCTTGAACTCGTCGTAGCGCCGGCGCTCGTCCGCGTCGCCGCGGAGGGCGTCCCGGAATGTGATCTGCCGCACCCAGAGCTCGCCGCCGTGCTCGACGACGTGGACATGATGCGTCCGGGGCTCCTTGGGGAAGAAGAGCCGTCCGGGCAAGTCCGTGCTCGCCGAGGTAGTCGTAACCGAGCCGCGCCATGCCCTCGACCTGATCGTCCGTGAGCCTGAGCTCGCGAAGGCCGACCAGGACGTCCACGATCGGCTTGGCGCACAGGCCTGGGACCGAAGTGCTTCCAACATGCTCGATGGAGACGAGGGAGCTGGGGGAACCTCCCGGTTCCCCCAGACCCCCTCCACGGCCCGCTTCGCGGGCAGCGCTTCCGCGCTGACCGTCGAAGACCGGCGCGAGGGCGACCCGCTCGCTCTCGAAGAGCTCGGCCCAGGTCGGGTCGTGCTCGACGAGCTCGACGCGATCAGAAGGCATTCGGCACCTCGGCCGCGAGGAAGATGCCGCCGATCCCGACAACGGCTGCCACCCAGAGGAGACGCCAGCTGCCGCGGAAGTACGCGATCGTCGAAAGCGCGATCGCCGAGCCGACGACGATCGCCAGGGCGACGTCCAGGCTCATCCTCGCCGAGTCCGACGTGCAAACCGGGTCGGATGCATTCGCGCCGTCGCAACCCACGCCGGTGACGGCGGTGACCATGAATGCTCCGCCGGTCGAGAGGATGACGACGATCGAGCCGAGGAGGGCGAGCGGCGTCCTCGACATGTCAGAACGTCCAGGCGCCGTTTTCCTGCACGACCTCGCCGTCGCACTCGATGCGACCGCCGTTCCTGAGGTCCTTGACCATGTCCCAGTGGACGGCGCTGACGTTCTTGCCTCCGATCGTCGGGAGGCCCGCTCCGACTGCGAGGTGGATCGTCCCGTACATCTTCTCGTCGAACAGCGTGTTCTTCATGTAGCGCTGGATGCCGGGGTTGCAGCCGATCCCGTACTCGCCGAGCGTGCGTGAGCCCTCGTCGCGGTCGAGCTTGGCGATCAGCGCCTCCTCGTTGCTCGTCGCCGAGGCCTCGACCACCTTCCCGCCCTCGTATCGCATCCGGACGCCCTCGACGAGGTCTGGCTCCTGGTAGGCGGGGTACTCGAGGAAGCTGACGACTCCCTCCGTCGACTCTTCGACCGGGCTGTAGAAGACCTCGCCGCCGGGCATGTTCGCGTGGCCGTCGTCGATCTCGCCGTCACGGCCCTCGAGGCTGAAGCGCAGGTCGGTCTCGGCGCCGACGATGCGCACCTCGGTCGCCTCGTCGAACCGGTCCTTGATCCGCTTCATCTTCTCGCCCTCGGCGTCCCAGTCGAGCAGGACGGCGCCGTAGAGGAACTCCTCGAACGCCTTCACCGACATGTCGGCATCCTGGGCCAGAGCGGGACAGGGAAAGCGGCAGGTGACCCACGGGATCTCCATGCGGAGCCGCCGCTGGAGGAATCCGCCGTGGGCCTTGGTGAGGACGTCGCGTCGCTCAGACGGTACGTCGGAGGCTTCACGGGTGTTGTCCGGCGCACCGAGCAGCATCCAGGCGTCACAGGTCTCCCAGGCGTGTGCGTCAGCCGGCGCGACCTTGCTCAGCAGCTCCAGGGGCGCCTCCGCGGCCCACGTGTAGACGAACGGGAGCTGCTCCATCGTGTGGCTGTAGCGGACGAGCGGGTACGCGCCGCGTCGGGCGATGAGCCGCACGACCTCCTCCAACAGCGGCTTCGCGGCCGGCTGGGAGATCACCATCACCTGCCACTCGGGTTGGACGTCGATCGACCGCTCGACGAGCAGGCGGGCGTATTCCTGGACGCGCGGATCAGCCACGGGCTGGGGCATTCAAGCAGCTAGAAGCCTGTGCCAGAACTTGCTATGATCACGCTTAGATTTGTTCTGTAACTGACACCTATATCGCTCACGGAGGAACACATGGCAAAGACGATCGGCATCGATCTCGGCACGACCAACTCTTGCATGGCGGTGCTCGAGGGCGGTGAGCCCACCGTCATCCCGAACGCCGAGGGCGGACGCACGACGCCGTCCGTCGTTGCGTTCACCGGTGACGGCGAGCGGCTCGTCGGCCCGCCGGCCAAGCGCCAGCAGGTGACCAACCCCCAGAACACGATCTTCTCGATCAAGCGCTTCATGGGGCGCAAGTACTCGGAGGTCTCGGAGGAGATGAAGATCGTCCCCTACGAGGTCGTCGAAGGCCCGAACGGCGACGTCCGCGTCAAGGCGGGCGGCAAGGAGTATCCGCCGCCGGAGATCTCGGCGATGATCCTCCAGAAGCTGAAGGCCGACGCCGAGGCGTACCTCGGCGAGCCGGTGACCGACGCCGTCGTCACCGTCCCGGCCTACTTCAACAACGCACAGCGCGAGGCGACCAAGGACGCCGGCAAGATCGCCGGCCTCAACGTCCTGCGCATCATCAACGAGCCGACCGCCGCGTCGCTCGCCTACGGCCTCGAGAAGGAGGACGACCAGACGATCCTCGTCTGGGACCTCGGCGGCGGGACGTTCGACGTCTCGATCCTCGAGCTCGGTGACGGTGTCTTCGAGGTCAAGGCGACGAACGGCGACAACCACCTCGGCGGCGACAACTTCGACAAGGCGATCGTCGACTGGATGGTCGCCGAGTTCAAGAAGGCGCAGGGCATCGACCTCGCGCAGGACAAGATGGCGCTCCAGCGCCTCTACGAAGCTGCGGAGAAGGCCAAGATCGAGCTCTCCTCGACGATGACGACGCAGATCAACCTGCCGTTCGTCACCGCCACGCCGGAGGGGCCGAAGCACCTCGACCTGCAGTTGACCCGCGCGAAGCTCGAAGAGCTCGTCGCCGACCTGCTCGAGCGGACGGTCGAGCCGACCAAGCAGTGCCTGTCGGACGCCGATCTCGAGGCGAAGGACATCGACCACGTCGTCCTCGTCGGCGGCATGACGCGGATGCCTTCGGTCGTCGCCAAGGTCAAGGGCCTCATCGGCAAGGACCCGCACAAGGGCGTGAACCCGGACGAGGTCGTTGCCGTCGGGGCGGCGATCCAGGCGGGCGTCCTCAAGGGCGAGGTCAAGGACATCCTCCTGCTCGACGTCACGCCGCTGTCACTCGGGATCGAGACCAAGGGCGGCGTCTTCACGCAGCTGATCGAGCGCAACACGACCATCCCGACCAAGAAGTCCGAGACGTTCACGACCGCCGAGGACAACCAGCCCTCGGTCGAGGTCCACGTCCTCCAGGGCGAGTCGGAGATGGCGAGCTTCAACAAGACGCTCGGCAAGTTCCAGCTCGTCGGCATTCCACCGGCGCCGCGGGGCATGCCGCAGATCGAGGTCGGCTTCGACATCGACGCGAACGGGATCATCCACGTGTCCGCCAAGGACCTCGGCACGGGCAACGAGCAGCAGATTCGCATCGAGGGCGGCTCGGGCCTGAAGGAGGACGAGGTCCAGCAGATGATCCGCGACGCCGAGTCGCATGCCGACGAGGCACGCAAGCTGCGTGAGCTCGCGGACGCGCGGAACGTGGCGGAGTCGCTGGCCTACCAGACCGAGCGCACGCTCAAGGAGCACCGCGACAAGCTCGACGAGGCAGACGCCTCGACGATCGAGGGCCGCGTGATGGAGCTCAAGGGCGTGCTCGAAAGCGACGACGTGAACGAGATCCGCGCCAAGACGGACGCGCTGCAGGAGGCCTCGCAGAAGCTCGCCGAGGCGGTCTACGCGCAGGCGACGGCCCAGCAGGCGGCGTCAACGCCGGGCGACGGTGCTGAGGGCGGCAGCGACGAGGAGGTCGTCGAGGAGGCCGACTACGAGGTCATCGACGAGGAAGAGGCGAAGACGTCCTAATGGCCGAGGAAGTCGAGAACACGCAGGAGGTCGAGGAGGTCCAGGCGCTCAGGAAGGAGCGTGACGAGCTGCTCGACACCCTCCAGCGCCTCCAGGCCGAGTTCGACAACTACCGCAAGCGGGCCGCGCGCGACCAGCAAAGCCTGGTCGCGCGCGCCCACGAGCGGCTCGTCAAGGAGCTCGTCCCGGTCGTCGACGACCTCGAGCGGGCGCTCGAGGCCGCCGAGGCCCACGAGGAGGCCAAGCTGGAGGAGGGTGTCGCGCTCGTCGCGCGCTCTCTCGGCGACATCCTCCGCAAGGAAGGCCTCGAGGAGATCCCCACCGAGGGCAAGTTCGACCCGCACGTCCACGAGGCGCTGCTCTCCCAGCCGGCCGAGGCCGAGGAGGGCAGCATCCTCGAGGTGATCCAGAAGGGCTACCGGCTCGGCGACCGCGTGATTCGGCCGGCCCGAGTGGTCATAGCGGCCGCGCCGCAGGTGCCATCCCAGGACGCGAAGCGTGGCGACGACGCCTAAGGATCTCTACAGCGTCATCGGCGTCCCGAAAGGCGCCTCGGCCGGCGAGATCAAGAAGGCGTACCGGAAGCTGGCCCGGGAGTACCACCCGGACCGCAATCCCGGCGACAAGGAGGCCGAGGAGCGCTTCAAGGAGGTGCAGCACGCATACGACGTGCTCTCCGATGCCGAGAAGCGCAAGCAGTACGACCAGTTCGGCTCGGCCGACGGCCACGCTACGCGGCCGGTTTCCAGCCGGGCGACTTCAACTTCGACGTCGGCGACTTCGGAGACATCGGCGACCTCTTCGGCGGCCTGTTCGGACGGGGCCGTGGCGGCGCGCAGCCCCGTCAGCAGAGCGTGCGCGGCGCCGACCTCGAGGTCCAGGTGAGCCTCTCGTTCGAGGACTCGCTGAAGGGCATCGAGACGAAGATTCCCGTTGAGGTCGACGCGGCCTGCAGTGAGTGCGGCGGCTCGGGTGCGAAGCCCGGGACGTCGCCGAAGGTCTGTCCCGAGTGCCGGGGGCGCGGCGTGATCTCGGAGAGCCAGGGGTTGTTCGCGCTCTCCCAGCCCTGCCCGCGCTGCCGCGGCAACGGGACCGTGATCGAGGATCCCTGCCCACGCTGCCGAGGAACAGGCCGCGAGCGGCGGACGAGGCGCTACTCGGTGAAGATCCCCGCCGGCGTTCGCGACGGAACGCGGATTCGCCTCAAGGGCAAGGGAGAGCCCGGCATGGCCGGAGGGCCGCCGGGCGACCTCTTCGTCGTCACGCGCGTCGCCAAGTCGCCGGTCTACAAACGGCGCGGTAGCGACCTGGAGGTCGAGGTGCCGGTGTCGCTCGCGGACGCGGCTCTCGGGAGCGAGGTCGAGGTGCCGACGCCCGACGGGCCCGTCTCGCTGAAAGTGCCGGCGGGCTCGGAGCACGGGAAGCTGCTGCGCATCAAGGGCCGCGGCGCGCCGAAGCTCAAGGGTGGCGGAAAGGGCGACGTGCTCGCCCGTCTCAAGCTCGAGGTGCCGAAGCGGCTGAACAAGAAGCAGCGCGAGCTGCTCGAAGAGCTACGGAAGGTCAGCTAGTGCCCCGCCCAGCAATACATGCCGGCTTCTGGCCCGCGATCACGCGGCGCCAGAGCCCACCCTCCTCCTCACCAAGGCTCTCCAGCCTTGGCTCGTCGGAGTGCGAACTCTGGCTTGGTGCTCGCGACCCAGAACCTCGGCGGCATTACTGGACGGGGCACTGATGGACGACAGGGGCCGCTACATGATCTCCGTCGCCGCCGAGCTCGTCGGCATGCACCCGCAGACGCTGCGCATCTACGAACAGAAGGGACTCGTCCGGCCGAAGCGGACCGCGGGCAACACGCGCCTCTACTCGGAGGCCGACGTGGAGCGTCTCCGCCTGATCCAGCGGCTGACGACCGACTATGGACTGAACCTCGCCGGCGTCGAGATGGTCCTCGGGCTCGAGGACCAGATGCAGCGGATGCAGCGGCGCCTGGAACGCGCGGAGCGCGAGATGCGCGAGCGCCTCCGCAACGTCGAACGCCAGTACAAGCGGGAGCTCGTCCTCTGGCAGGACCCGAAGTTCCCCGCTCGGAGGAACTAGCTATGGATTTCAACAAGCTGACCCTGAAGAGTCAGGAGGCCGTCGGCGGCGCCCAGGAGCTGGCGCGCCGGATGGGCAACCCGGAGGTCTACCCCGAGCATCTGCTGCTCGCGCTGATGGACCAGGAGTTGCCGCAGCAGCTCGTTCCTGATGCTGCCGGGCTTCGCGCCGAGGCCGAGACGACGCTGCGCGGCAAGCCGGCGATTCAAGGCTCCCAGCAGCAGCCCACCGTGTCGCGCGCGTTCGCCGAGGTTCTCGACCGCGCGTTCGACGAGGCGCGCCAGCTCGACGACGAGTACGTGTCGACCGAGCATCTCCTGCTCGCGCTCGACGTCGTCCCGCGCGACGAGCTGCTCGCGAAGCTGCAGCAGGTCCGCGGCGGCCAACGCGTCACGAGCCAGGACCCGGAGGGCACCTACCAGGCGCTGGAGAAGTTCGGCCGCGACCTGACCGAGCTCGCCGAGCAGGGCAAGCTCGACCCGGTCATCGGCCGCGACGAGGAGATCCGCCGCGTCATCCAGGTGCTGTCCCGGCGGACGAAGAACAACCCGGTGTTGATCGGCGATCCCGGGGTCGGCAAGACCGCGATCGCCGAAGGTCTCGCCCAGCGGATCGTCGCCGGCGACGTCCCGGAAGGCCTGAAGGGGAAGCGGGTCTGGGCGCTCGACATCGGCGCGCTCCTGGCGGGCTCGAAGTACCGCGGCGAGTTCGAGGAACGGCTGAAGGCCGTCCTGACCGAGATCCAGAGCTCCGAGGGCCAGATCATCCTCTTCATCGACGAGCTCCACACGATCGTCGGAGCGGGCGCCGCGGAGGGCGCCGTCGACGCCGCCAACATGCTCAAGCCGATGCTTTCACGGGGCGAGCTCCGCGCGATCGGCGCGACGACGCTCGACGAGTACCGCAAGCACATCGAGAAGGATGCTGCGCTCGAGCGGCGTTTCCAGCCGATCTTCGTCGGCGAGCCGTCGGTCGCCGACACGATCGCCATTCTGCGAGGACTGAAGGAGCGCTACGAAGCGCACCATGGCGTCCGGATCCGCGACGCCGCGCTGGTCGCGGCCGCCGTGCTCTCCGACCGCTACATCTCCGACCGGCAGCTGCCCGACAAGGCGATCGACCTCGTCGACGAGGCCGCGTCGCGGCTCCGAATGGAGATCGACTCGTCGCCGATCGAGCTGGACGAGGCGGAGCGCCGAGTCCGGCAGCTCGAAATCGAGCTGGCGGCAATGAGCAAGGAGTCCAAGGAGGTTCGCGAGCCCCTGGAGCGCGAGCTCGCGGAGGCGCAGGAGCGGCGGAACGAGCTCGCCGCGCGCTGGTCGGCCGAGAAGGAGTCGCTCGAGCGGGTCAAGGAGGTCATGGGGCGGATCGAGGAGCTGAGGCACGAGGCCGAGCGGGCCGAGCGCGGCGGAGAGCTCCAGCGCGTCGCCGAGATCCGCTACGGCGAGCTGCCGCAGCTCGAGAAGGAACTGGCCGAGCGCGACGGTGCGGTCGTCGACAACCCGATGGTCAAGGAAGAGGTCGACGAGGATGACGTCGCCGCGGTCGTCGCCCGCTGGACGGGCATCCCGGTCGACCGGCTGCTCGAGGGCGAGACAGAGAAGCTGATCCACATGGAGGAGCGGCTCCACGAGCGCGTCGTCGGCCAGGACGAGGCCGTCTCGGCCGTGGCGAACGCGCTGCGGCGCGCACGTTCAGGGCTCCAGGACCCGAATCGCCCGATCGGATCGTTCGTGTTCCTCGGGCCTACCGGCGTCGGCAAGACGGAGCTCGCACGCGCCCTCGCCGAGTTCATGTTCGACGACGAGCGGGCCATGGTCCGCCTCGACATGTCCGAGTACCAGGAGCGCCACACCGTCGCGCGTCTTCTCGGCGCGCCGCCGGGCTACGTCGGCTTCGAGGAAGGTGGGCAGCTGACCGAAGCGGTTCGCCGCCGGCCCTACTCGGTGATCCTCCTCGACGAGATCGAGAAGGCGCACATGGAGGTCTTCGACGTCCTACTCCAGATCCTCGACGACGGGCGGCTCACGGACGGGCAGGGCCGCACGGTCGACTTCCGCAACACCGTGATCATCATGACCTCGAACCTCCGCTCGGCGGAGGCGATGCGCGAGTTCTTCCGACCGGAGTTCCTCAACCGGATCGACGAGGTCGTCGAGTTCCATCCGCTCTCGAAGGAGCAGCTCGCCGAAGTCGTGGAGCTCCAGCTTCGCCGGCTGCGCGAGCGGCTCGCTGGTCGCGGACTGGGCCTCGAGCTGTCCGATGCGGCGAAGGAACACCTCGTCGAGGCCGGCTGGGACCCGACCTACGGCGCGCGGCCGCTGAAGCGGGCGATCCAGCGGCTCGTCGAGAACCCGCTTGCGCTCCGGCTCCTCGAGGGCGAGTTCGCCGAGGGCGACACCGTCCGCGTGGACGTCCGGGACGGCGAGCTCGTGTTCGCCAAGGCTGCAGCGGCCGAGCCGGCCGTCGCCTAGTCAGACCGCCGAGTCGAGGATCTCGGCGCGCCCCGGGCCGAGCGGCGCGCCGTAGACGTGCAGCAGAAGCTCTTCGTCGCTCTCGTTGACGACCTGGAGCGGCGTTCCGGCCTCGATGTGGATGAGCCCGCCCTCGACGACCGATTGGCGCTCGGGCGGGTCGCCGAGGTACATCGTCAGCGTTCCACTGAGCACGACGAAGGTCTCCGACTGCACCGGCTCCTTGTGTCGCCGGCCCTTCGCGCCGGGCTCGTAGCGCCAGAGGTTCGCGCGCGTCTGCTCAAAGCCGGCGCGTTCGCTGAGCTCGGCCGTGTGCCGCCGCGGCTCGCCCGGCTCCGCCGGACGTGTCGCCCACTCGAGCTCCTCTGCGCGAACGACCCTGTAGCCCACGGCTCGAGTCTAGGGATAGCGTTGCGCCGTGGCGCGAGCGCAACAGCGAGGCCTGCCGCCGCCGGCGGATCCCGAGGAGCGGACGGCGGGCCAGCTCGTCGGCGAGGCGCTGCGGCTCTACGGGCGACGCTTCTGGCGGGCCTTGGCGCTCGGGCTCGGGCCCGTCCTGGTCGCGATCGCGATCACTGCACTGCCGTCACCTCAGAACTTGATCTTCGCGGCCACCGGCGGCTCGATCGTCGTGACGCTCTGTTACGTCGGCGCCTGCCTCCTCGCGAGGGACGTCGCGACGACGCGCAGAACCCTCGCGACCGCGGTCCTCGTCGGAGCGCTCGTCTTCGCGCCGGTGCCGTTCTTGAGCCGGATCCTGGTCTTCCCCGCAGTCGTCTGGCTCGCGCTCTTCGGTCTGTCCGTGCCGGTCGCGCTGTACGAGCGAAAGGGGCTCCAGGAGTCGCTCGGCCGCTCCGTGGCGCTTGCTCGGGCCGACTTCGTGCATGCGCTCGGCTCCCTCGCCGCACTGGCAATCGTCGGCTTCGTCAGCGCGCTCGGGCTGTCGTCGCTGTTGATTCAGTTCGGTGACCAGGCCCGCTCGACTGCGGCGCTCCTCCCGCTCTTCCTCGTCTCGCCGCTGCTCCTCCTCGGTGCCGCCCAGCTCTACTTCGACCAGGCGGCGAGAGTCGCTCCCTCCGGGCTACGGAAAGGCTTGACCACCCCAGGCGCGCGCCGCGGGAAATAGAGTCGCACGGGGATTCCGACCAAAGGAGTCGCGCATGCCGACCTACATCCTGCTCTCCAACCTGACTGCGCAAGGCGTCCAGACGCTGATGTCCAACCCGGACCGCCTCCGTGAGGTGAACCGCGACATCGAGGAGCTCGGCGCCAAGGTGCTCCACCAGTGGGCCACGCTGGGCCCGTTCGACTTCGTCAACGTCGTCGAGGCCCCCGACACGGCGACGATCGCAAAGGTGTCTGTCACCCTGGGCGCCAGGGGCAGCGCCAAGTTCCAGACGCTGAGCGCACTCTCGATCGACGAGTTCCTAAGCGCCGTGTCCTAGGTGCCGCATCCAGCAATACATGCCGGCTTCTGGCCCGCGATCACGCGGCGCCAGAGCCCACCCTCCTCCTTGCCAAGGCTGTCCAGCCTTGGCGCGTCGGAGTGCGAACTCTGGCTTGGTGCTCGCGAGCCAGAACCTCGGCGGTATTACTGGACGCGGCACTAGTTGTACGAGCTCAGCTTCGGCCAGTTCCTCGTCGTCCTCGCGCTCTCGGCGGCGGCGTCGCTGGCCGTCTTTGCCCACGCCGACCGGCACGGGAACCGGCATGCGACCGCCTGGGGAATCGCCACCTTCCTCGCCCTCGGCGTCGCCGTGCCGCTCTACTTCATCCGCTACTGGCTTCGGACTCGGGGTCGACGCAGCTGAGCACCGCGTCCCAGGCGAGCTCCGAGGCGACGAGGCCGAGGCTCATGCTCGGAAGGTCGTCGTTCTCGACCTCACGGGTGGAGACGGTATAGAGCACGTCGCCGTCGACGAGCGCGTGGAAGGGCTGGATCGCCCGCCCGAGCGACGCGTGTACCTGTACGCCGAGCTGCCGCAGCTCCCTCCGGTCGAGGCGCTGATTCGTGACGACGAGCGTAAGCGTCGTGTTGCCGGGAGCGGCGTGCGGCAGCTGCGCCTCCAGCGCGTCGACCAGCGGTGACCGCGTCCCGCGCTCGGGGTCGAAGTGCCCGCGGACGACCTTTCCGGCTCGGTCGACGATCGCACCGAACGCATTCACGACCGTGAAGACGGCGACCCTGGTCGGCCCGATCGTCCGGAAAGCTCCACCTTGCCCCGAGAACTCGCCCTGCTCGAGGCCGAATGTCTTGCCGACGGTCACCGAACGTCCGGCGCCGCGCCGCCCCAGCGGGAAGATGCCTTCGCGCGCGGCCCGGAGCGCCGCTCGGCCGAGCTCGGCGTCGGGGTAGATCGCGTTGTCGCGCCTTCCGAAGTCGTAGACGATCGCGCCCAGCGTCAGCTCGACATCGGTCCACCCGACCGTGTACCCGCGCATCGCCATCAGCTCGGCGCTCACGCCGCACGCCGCCTCGAGCCCATAGAGCGATCCGCCGGCGAAGCAAACCGCGTGCGCCCAGTCGTAGTTGCCGATCGTTCCCGGCGACCCGCCGCGGATGTCGACCGAGCACGCCGCTCCTCCCGGCGGCAGGTGGAAGACGGTGCAGCCGGTGGGCCCGTCCTCGTACTCGGCCACGCCGATGCGAAGGCCCGGGAAGTCGAACTCGAGTTCGCGACTCATCCGGCGTGGGCGACTGCGACCTCGGCGGCGAGCCCCGCATTCGCGACGGCGAGCTTCCGGTTCGCGTCGAGCGTCCGCCCGCCGCTCTCCTCGTGGAGCCGGGCGAGAACGAAGGGCGTCAGGCTCTGTCCCGTCGTCCCGAGCTCCTCGGCCTCGGTCAGCGCGCTCTCGATGAGCCCTTCGACGTCGATGCTCTCCGGCGGCGGGTTGGCGAGCAGAAGGCCGGCGCCGCCGAGTTGCCAGTGGGCGGAGGCAATCGCGGCCGCATTCTCCGCGTCGTCCACCCGCTGAGAGACCGGCGGTCCGCCCGCCTCGTCGTAGAACCGGGGCAGTGTCTCCGTCCGCCAGCCGAGCACGGGAACGCCAAGCGTCTCCAGGAGCTCCGCAGTCGCGTCCACGTCCAGCAGCGACTTGGCTCCGGACGAGACGACGACGACCTGGGTCCGGGCCAGCTCGACGAGATCGGCCGAGACGTCGAAGCGGCGTCCGCGGTGGACGCCGCCGATCCCGCCGGTGCCCATGAAGCGGATCCCGGCCTGTCGCGCGGCGACGAGTGTGCCGCCCACGGTCGTCGCTCCGGTCTCACCGGAGGCGACGCACGCGGCCAGATCGCGCGGCCCGACCTTGCGGGTCTCCGGCGTGAACCGTTCGAGCTCGACCGGGGTCAGGCCGATCCGGATCTCGCCGTCGAGCACGCCGATCGTCGCCGGCACCGCACCCGCCTCCCGAACGCGACTCTCGCTCTCCAGCCCGACCTCGACTCCCTCACCGGGCGGGAAGCCGTGCGCGACGATCGTCGTCTCCAGCGCCACGACCGCGCCTGCCTCCCGGACCTCGTCGGCGACCCGGATCACGGCATCGTCCCGATCTGGGCGACGCAGCGCCCGGCAGCCTCCATCGCGAGCGCGGGCCCGCCGACGAGGTAGCCGGCCGCCAACGCGTCGCCGGCTCCTGTCGTGTCGACGACCTCGCCCGGCACGGCTGGATGGTCTTCGCCGGCGATGGTTGCGCCCCGCTCGCCGCGCTTGACGATCAGGTTCTCGCCCGTGGCGGCGAGCTCGTCGTGCTCCGCCTCGTTCCCGAACACAGCCTCCGGGTCGATCCGGACGAGGCGCTCGGCGAGCCGCCCGGCGCCGAACTCCCGAATCACGTTGACCGACGAGAGGTCGACACTCACCTGCGCCCCAGCTGCACGCGCCAACTCGGCCGCACGTTCGGCCGCCGAGCCGATCGGCTCGCGCATCAGCGAGTACCCGGAGAGGTGCAGCCAGGCGGCGCCGTCGAACCACTCGGGGACGATCTCGTCGGGAGCCAGCTCCGGCGCCACGCCGCGATCGGACGCCATCGTCCGATTTCCGTCCAGCCCGACGAGCGAGACGACGACCCCGTTCCGTCCGGTCGGCGACGGCCCGAGCACGTCGACCGCCCGCCGAAGCAGGTCGTCTTCGACGAGCTCGCCGGCGGCGTCCGCGCCGCGCTTGCCGACGAACCGAGCTTCCGCGCCGAGCGCCGCCGCCCAGGCGGCGACGTTGGCGGCCTGCCCGCCGGCTCCGACGCGCGTCTCGGCACCGGTGTCGTCTCCGTCCTCGAGCGGCTTCGCGAGCTTGACGACGACATCGAGGAGCAGATCGCCCAGGGTGCAGATCACCATGCTTCAATGCTTCCATGGACGACACGCTCCGCGCTCGCCGGCTGCGCTCCTTCCTGCTCGGCGGCCTCCTCGGCGCCTCCGCGGCACTCTCCGTGGCGCGTCGTCGACATCGTCGGCGCGGTCGCCGGCCGGCCGGCCTCGCCGCCTTCGAGGGCGCTCCGTGCTACCAGGAGACGCTCGAGCACCGCGAGCGGCGCGTCTGAACCGACAACTCCCGCGGCTATCCTTCTTCGAGGGATGCCGATCTACGAGTACAAGTGCCCCGAGGGGCACGTCTTCGAGGTGTTCCACGGCATCTCCGAGCCGCCGCCCGAGGTCTGTACGGTCTGTGGGAAGGGGCCGCTGACGAGGGTTCTGCACCCGGTTGCCGTCCACTTCAAGGGCTCGGGCTTCTACTCGACCGACTACGGCCGCGGCGGACGCAAGGGCGCTTCGCGCGACGGCGACAAGCCGGACAAGAGCGATTCGGGTACCGAGACGAAGAAGGAGCCGGAGAAGAAGGCCTCGGCCGAGGCTTAGAAGTCATTTCTCTTCCGCGTCTGCGTCAAGTACCGCTCACGAGGTCGAGGACGGCAACGTAGCCGGCGCCATCGTCTACGAACCGGCTCACGACCCAGCCTGTCCCCTGCGCGAGCTGCGTCACCTCCTCCCGCGACGCGAAGAGGACGTCGTACCAGGGGGTCGCATACTGCCGGTAGCGGACCCGAAGCCGCTCGACGCCGCCCATTCGCCCGCGCTCACGGTTGCGTTCGTGGTAGCGGCGGGCCAGTTCCGACGCACCGTCGTAGGGATCGTAGGAGCCGGCCAGGATCCGCCCTCCGTCGCTCGCGACACGGGCGAACTTCCGTAGCAGGCGGCGACCCTGCCGCTCGCCGGCGAGGAGGCCGAGGTTGTTCCCGAGCAGCAGGATTGTGTCGAAGCGTTCGGCAACGCGGACGGCGCTATCGAGCGTTCCAAGCCGCACTTCGGCGAGCCCACGCTCACGCGAAATCTGGACAGCCAGCGGGGACACGTCGATCCCGACTACCTCGTGTCCGCGGCTCTGGAGGTGTAGACCGACCCGTCCGGCACCACAGCCGAGGTCGAGCACTCGCCCGCGGACGAACCTCATCGCGCGGCGCTCCTGCGGCCACCACGACCGAAACGGCGCCAGGTAGTAGTCCGGCTTGCCGCCGAACACACACCCATCGTCTCGCTCGACGACCTCGACGACATCGCGTCCGGCGAGGTGATCGCTCAGCAGATGCCCGAAAGCGTCCTCATCGGACGTAAGAGGCGCGCCCAACAACCGGAGTTCAGCCCGGAAGGGCGACTGCGCCGTCGTCGGAGAGCGTCCAGCGCGGGTTGTGGGCAACCTCCCAGGGGTGGCCGTCGGGATCCACGAACACGCCTGAGTAACCGCCCCAGAACGTCTCGGCGCCTTCGCGCGCGATGCGCGCCCCGGCGCGGCGCGCCTGGTCGATCACGGCGTCGACCTCGGCCGGCGAGCGCACGTTGTGGGCAAGCGTGACGCCGCCCCAACCGCCCTTGTCCCCGACGCCGGAGTCCTTCGCGAGCTCAGCACGGCTCCAGAGCGCCACGACCATTCCGGCCGCTTGGAAGAACACGACGTCGTCTTCCGGCTCGGCGCGGGTCGTCCACCCGAGCCCTTCGTAGAACGCGCGTGCACGCGCCGGGTCGGCGACGCCGAGCGTGACGAGGCTGACGCGCTGCTCCACGGGAGCGCATCGTTCCAGATCGGCGCCGCCCGGCTGGGCAGCGGCGTAGGCGGCGTGCGCACTGAAGAGTCGCTCCCGGATCTCCCACTCCTCGAGCGGCAGGGAGTGCAAGTAGCCGCGCGCCTGGAGTCGACGGACACTCGTTTCGTCGATCCCCAGGCGCGCTGCGATCGTCCGGGCGTCGGTGGCGTTCACGGCCGCTGGGCAGCCGCCCGTGCCGGCCTTCGTCGCCGCAAGCGGTTCAGCAGAGACGCCGGGGCGGCGTGCTCGGCTTGCTCCAGTTGCCGCAGCTCGGGCTCGGCAGCCTTCTGCGCTCGACGCCAGTCGCGAGCCAGCTCGTCCGCGCGTTCACGGGCGATCTGGCGGCGGGCGTTGGAGTCGTGAAGGTGCATGGTTCCTCCTTGGAAGCTCCGGCTCGATTACGTCGGTCGGCGCGTCGGCTCGCGGGAGCCGGTCCGTGGCCTGCGCCGGACTGGCGGTGGATGTGCTCTTCACGGGCCTACCTCCTTTCGACGACCTTTCACGAGCCGCTCGGGGAACCTGCCGCTCGCCCTGCGTCCATCTCTTCGACCGAGAGATCGACGCAGCGGCGAAGCAAGCCACTCGAAAAATGGCACTGGAAATGCGTGTCGATACTTTCGATGGTTAATTCCTCGCAACAGCGCGCGATCTAGGGGAATCTGGATGTCGGCATGACGATCCTCCTTGTGTCGTGGTTGGCTCCAGGAACGCCGAAGGCGACCCGATGGGTCGCCTTCGCATGAAGCTGCTATCGCGCTAGTTTCCTAGCCTGTGCACCTCCAAACGAAGGTTTCCATCGACCCGAGCCCGCCGGCCATCGAAGGCATCGCGCACCAGCCCTTGAGCGCCGAGAGGGCCTCGAAGCCGGTGAAGCCGGTACGACCGAGGTACCGGACTCCAACGTCATGGACCTGTAGTGGGTAAGTGTGCATACGGCTGATCTCCTTTGAGCGTGAGATGGTAGCGCGATCCAAAGAAAGATGCAAGGGTCGAATCGCGAAAGAAGAATCGAATATCCGACGCCGAATTTGCGACTACGAAAGCGGCGTGCCCTGAAGGCAGCCGGCGCCCGACGTCGGGCTCGGCGGCTGAATCGCGGAGCGTCCGCTGAACATCAGCAGGACGGCGGCGTTGTCGTCGCCGTCGCCGGTGACCCCGAGCCGGCAGTAGGTCGTGCCGTCCTTGGAGGCCCGGAAGCGAAGCCAGCCGAGCTGGAAGACCTGCGGCGTCGTCAGGTCCGTCGCCAGCGGGCTCACGAGCTCGTCGCCGATGAACGGGAGCCGGACGAAGGTGCCGACGCCGACCATCTTCCCCAGGGTGGCCTGGAGAACCTGCTGCTGCCGGCCGGTGCGGTTGAGGTCGCTTTCGGCCGGGTTGAGGTCGTTGTTGCGGATCCGCGCGTAGATCCGGGCGCGCTTTCCGTCCATGTGCTGGATCCCACGGCCAAAGCGCCAGCCCGTCCAGCGCCGGCAGCGTTCCGCGCTCGGGTACGGGCAGTCGTGCTTGGTCACGGCGGGTGAGCGGACGTCGACGTCGACGCCGCCAAGCGCGTCGATGACGTCTTTGAAGGACGTCATGTCGAGCAGGATGATGTGGTTGACGTCGAAGCCGAAGGCCTCGCGGATCGTCCGGATCATCAGCGACGGGCCGCCGAGCGGCAACGCCGAGTTCACCTTCTCGTGCCCGACGCCCGGGATGTCAACTTGCAGGTCGCGCGGGATCGACAGATACGTCAACCGGTGGTGCTCCGGATCGGTGCGAATCAGCATGATCGAGTCGGCGAGCCGGTTCCCCCGTCTTGTCGGGTGCGTGGAGTGGTCGCTTCCGACGACCAGGATCGTGCTCGGCGTCGAGAGCATCAGCCCGTCCTGCGGAGCAAGCTGCGCCTTCGCGCGCTCGCCGAGCCGGTCGTTCGCCTCCTGGACGCCGCTGCGGACCGCGAGGTAGCCGGCGATCGTCCAGCCGATCAGCAGGACGATGGTCAGGCTCACGGCAACGAGAACGATTCGGCCTGGGCTCCAGCGACGCCGGCGCTTGACGGGTCCCGGTCCGCGGTACTGCTCGGACGGTTGGCCGTCCGCGGCAGGTTTTGGCGGAGCAGGTCGCGGGCGCCTCGTGAGTGTCGGCACGCCGCCCGTGGCCCGGCCTCCCTTGTAGACGCGGTAGGGCTTGTCTTCCCGGGCCATTCGGCGGGGTATCGTAGCCGCCGCTCGTGATGCCCCAACGCGCACTCGGGGTCGACGTCGGCGGTACGAAGATCCTCGCGGGGGTCGTCGACCGCGAGGGGACGGTGGAGCGCCGCGAGGAGCGGCTGACGCCGCACTCCTCTCAGCAGGAGCTGCTCGAGGCGCTCGACGAGGTTGTGGAGAAGCTGCTCGGCGACGACGTCGCGGCCCTCGGCTTCGGGTTACCTTCGACGATCGATCAGCGGGCCGGTCGGGTCGTCGCGTCGGTCCATATCCCGCTCCACGGGGTGGACTTTCGAGATCGCATGAGGGACCGGTTCCGGCTGCCGGTCGGGCTCGACAACGACGCGAACGCCGCGGCGATCGCCGAGTGGCGGCTCGGGGCGGCCCGGGGCGCCTCCTTCGTCGTCATGCTGACACTCGGGACCGGGATCGGCGGTGGCCTGATTCTCGGCGGGCAGCCGTACCGGGGCTGGACGGGAGCGGCCGCCGAGCTCGGCCATATCGTCCTCGACTACGGCGGTCGGCCTTGTGGCGAGGGCTGCGCCGGACACGGACACTTCGAGGCGCTGGCCGCCGGAAAGGTCGCGGACGAGGCCGCCCGCCGCCGTTTCGGAGAGGGTGCAGACGCCCGTCGGCTGGTCGCCGAGGCTCGGGCGGGCGATCAGGGAGCGCGGGAGGATCTCGCCGAGATCGGCCGGCGGCTCGGAGCGGGGCTCGGCTCGCTCGTCAACATCTTCGACCCCGAGGTGATCGTGCTCGGCGGCGGCTTCGCGGAAGCCGATGAGCTGGTGCTCGATCCGGCGCGCGAGACGCTGGCCGTCGAGGCGCTCCCTCCAGGCCGAGATCATGTTCGGGTCGAATGGGCCGAGCTGGGACCCGATGCCGGGATGATCGGATCGGCGCTCGTCGGGTTCGAGGCTCTCGACGCGGAGAGCTAAGTGCCCCGCCCAGCGATGCATGCCGGCTTCTGGCTCGCGATCACGCGGCGCCAGAGCCCAGCCTCCTCCTCACCAAGGCTGTCCAGCCTTGCCTCGTCGGAGTGCGGCCTCTGGCTTGGTGCTCGCGACCCAGAATCCCGGCGGCATCACTGGACGGGGCACTAGGTGCCCCTAGCGGTCTGCGCCACGCCGATCGGCAATCTCGAGGACGTCACGTTGCGGGTGCTTGCCGAGCTTCGCGACGCGGACCTCATCCTGTGTGAGGACACGCGCCGGACACGGAAGCTGCTCGAGCGGCACGGCATCGAGGGGCGTCTCCAGAGCTACCACGAGCACAACGAGGCCAAGAGGACGGCGGAGGTGCTGCCGCGGCTGGAGGCGGGGGAGCGGATCGCTCTCGTCAGCGACGCGGGGATGCCGGCGGTCAGCGATCCGGGCGCGCGGTTGATCGAAGCGGCAGTGAAGGCGGGCGTGCCCGTGACCGTGCTACCGGGTCCGTCGGCGATCGAGACAGCGCTGGTCGTGAGCGGATTCGGCACAGATCGGTTTCAGTTTCTTGGCTATCTGCCGCGGGCGGAGGGCGAGCGGAAGGCCATGTGGGACGAGCTCGCGCAGTGGCCTCACGCCGTCGTGGCGTTCGAGTCGCCCCAGCGTGTCGGCGCCGCCCTCGCGAGTCTCGCCGCGGCGCTCCCCGAGCGGCGAGTGGCCGTCTGCCGCGAGCTGACGAAGCGGTTCGAGGAGGTCGTACGGGGGCCCGTGAACGAGGTCGTTGAGCGGTTCTCGGGCGACGTGAAAGGTGAGATCACGCTCGTGATCGGCCCGGCCGACGTGGGGCCGAGCACCGACGAGGACGAGGCGGCGGCGGCAGTCGCCGACCTCGTCGCCGCCGGCTCGTCGCGGCGGAGCGCGGCGGACATCGTCGCCCGGCTGACGGGCGTCGCTCGCAATCGCCTCTACCGGCGCTCGCTGTAGCCATCTTTGACAACAGCCGATCCACCTGCTACGTTCGTCGGCGATGTTGACGAAGATGACAACGACAGGCCTGCTGCTCGCCCTGGCGATCGTCGTGCCTGCCCCCGCATCGGCCTGGACTTGGCCGGCCGATGGCACGGTGCTGCGCGGCTTCGACTTCGGCGGGCCTGAGTACCAGGAGCGAGGACATACGGGGGTCGATGTGGGCGGCGAGGCGGGAGCCGCCGTCTCCGCGCCGGCCGGCGGACGAGTCTCATTCGCCGGACGGCTGCCCACGCACGGCCACACCGTCACGCTCCGGACACCCGACGGCTACGCCGTCACGCTCCTTCACTTGGGCTCGATCCAGGTCAGTCCGGACGACGATGTTGCCGAAGGCGAACGCGTAGGGACGATCGGTCCCTCTGGCGACCCCGAGCACGACACGCCGTATGTCCATCTCGGCATCAGGCGCGCAGACGACCCGAAGGGCTACGTCGATCCGCTCAGCCTGCTGCCGCAGCGTCGCGTTGTGGTCCCGCCTGCTTCGCCCCCTGCTTCGACCGCACCCGTGGAGACGTCCGCGCCGCGGGATGCTCAGCCGACTCCGATGGTCTCCGAAGCAGCCGCGCCCGCGGAACTACCCGCTTTCGAGCGTCAGCCTGCGACTTCGAGGGCGGTCGGCTCGCCTGCAGGTGCGGTTCGCCGTGGACGAGCCGACACGTCGACGGTGAAGACACCAGTTCACGAGGCGGCTCCGTCCGTGTTGCCTCGACCGCGGGCCCGCGGACGCCGAGCGGGTCGAGCGGAGGCTGTCACGCCCGTGCCCACTACGCGGCCTCGCCGTCTCGGTCGGCCCCGCGGGTCAGGTGCGACGGTTGCGGATCCCGCCTCGGCTCGGGCCTCCGTTCCCGTGCCGGTCGTAGCGGATACGTCGGAGTCGCCGGCCGAGCCGACGACTACGCCTGTCGATCAGGTCGCTCAGTCGACGGACAGGCCCCCGTGGGAGCTCGCCGGCGCCGCTCTGCTCGCCCTCGCCGGCGTCGTGCTCGTGCGCCGCCGTCGCGCGAACGACACGGATGCCGTTCGTAAGATGATCGAGCACCAGCCCACGAGACAGGAAGCCGCCGATGGCCGAACCGAAACACATCCTGATCGCCCCGGCATGGCCGTATGCGAACGGTCCACGCCACATCGGCCACGTTGCGAGCTTCGGGGTCCCGTCGGACGTGTTCGGGCGCTACCACCGCCTTCGCGGCAACCGCGTCCTCATGGTCAGCGGGACGGACGAGCACGGCACGCCGATCATGGTCGCCGCCGACCAGGAAGGGCGCTCGCCCCGTGAAACGGCCGACCAGTACAGCGGAGTCATCCGGGAGGACCTCCGCGAGCTCGGGCTGACCTACGACCTGTTCACCCGGACGACGACGCAGAACCACAGCCGCGTCACGCAGGACCTCTTCCGGACGCTCTACGACAAGGGCTACATCGTCGAGCAGACGATGCAGGTCGCCTTCTCGCAGTCGACCGGCAACACCCTGCCCGACCGCTACATCGAGGGCACGTGCCCGCACTGCGGCTTCGGCGAGGCGCGCGGCGACCAGTGCGACAACTGTGGCCGGCAGCTCGACCCCATCGACCTCATCAATCCGCGCTCGACGATCGACGGGCTCCCGCCGCTCTTTCGCGATACGGAGCACCTCTTCCTGGATCTTCCGGCCTTTGCCGACCAGCTTCGCGAGTGGATCTCGGCCCAGGAGCACTGGCGGCCGAACGTCCGCCGGTTCTCGCTCAACCTGCTGGACGACCTGAAGCCCCGACCGGTGACCCGGGACCTCGACTGGGGAGTGCGGATCCCCGTGCCGGGCTACGAGGACGAGCGAAAGAGGATCTACGTCTGGTTCGACGCTGTGATCGGCTACCTCTCGGCGAGCGTCGAGTGGGCCGCGGCAAGCGGGAATCCCGAGGCCTGGCGCGACTGGTGGCAGAACCCGGACTCGCGCCACTACTACTTCATGGGCAAGGACAACGTCACCTTCCACACGGTCATCTGGCCGAGCATCCTGCTCGGCTACGGCTCGGGCGGGGAGCTCGGAGCCGGACGAGGCGATCTGGTACTGCCGTACGACGTCGTCTCGAGCGAGTTCCTGACGATGGAGGGCAAGCAGTTCAGCACGAGCCGGAATGTCGTGATCTACGTGCGCGACGTTCTCAGCCGCTACGACCCGGACTCGCTTCGCTACTTCCTGATCGCCGCTGGGCCGGAGACGCAGGACACGGACTTCACCTGGGCCGAGTTCGTGCGCCGCAACAACGACGAGCTCGTCGCGACCTGGGGAAATCTCGTCAACCGGACGCTGACCAACGCACACCGCAACTTCGGAGCGGTGCCCGAGCCCGGACGGCTGCAGCCGGAGGACGAAGCGTTGCTCGCCTCGATTCCCGGCAAGTTCGACGAGGTCGGAGCGCAAATCGAGGCGGCCCGGTTCCGTGCTGCACTGTCGACCGCGATCGAGCTCGCGCGCGATGCGAACCGCTACTTGAACGACTCTGCGCCGTGGAAGGTGATCGACACCGACCGGGAGCGCGCCGGCACGATCCTCTACACGGCGCTGCGGACCGTCGACAGCCTGAAGACACTTCTGACCCCGTTCCTGCCGTTCTCGTCTCAGACGCTCCACGAGCTCCTCGGATACGAGGGCTGGCTCGCCGGCCCGCTCGAGTTCCGCGAGGTGACGGAGAAGGGCGGGGACACGCATATCGTCCTCACCGGCGACTACGAGTCGTGGGTCGGTTCGTGGGCGCCGAGCGAGCTGCCGCCGGGGCGCGAGCTGCGCGAGCCGCGACCGCTCTTCAAGAAGCTCGATGCGCCGAAGGTCGTCGAGGCGGAGCTGGCCCGGCTCGAGCAGGCCGCGGAAGCCTCATCGGCGTGATCGACACACACGCGCACCTGCATGCGTGCGCGGATCCACCTCTCGAGCTGGTCGAGCGTGCGCGTGCAGCAGGTGTCGACCGCGTGCTGGAGGTCGGCGCGTGGCCCGAGTCGTGGCAACAGGTGGCCGAGTTCTGCGCCCACACGGACGGCGTCTTTCCGATTCTCGGTGTCCATCCGCACCGCGCCGGTGAGACAGACCCGGGCGCACTCGGGTCTCTGGCACCGCTCGATCCCGTCGCCATCGGCGAGACCGGGCTCGACTACTACCGCGACTACGCGCCCCGCGATCTCCAGCGGCAGCTCTTCCAGGCTCACCTCGGGATCGCGGAGGAGCTGGCCAAGCCTGTCGTCATCCACTGTCGGGCGGCCGATGCGGACGTGAGCCGAGCGCTCGCCGATTTTCAAGGGACGGTTGTCTTGCACTGCTTCTCGTCGCCAGGACTGCTCGACCCAGCGCTCGAACGGGGCTACTACGTCTCGTTCGCCGGCAACGTCACCTACCCCAACGCGTACGACCTTCGGGCGGCGGCGCGTGCGATTCCGGCGGATCGGATCCTCGCCGAGACCGATACTCCCTACCTCTCGCCGCAGCCGCGGCGCGGGCAGCCGAACGAGCCGGCCAACCTCGTCCACACAGTCGCATCACTCGCGGAGACGCGAGGCGAGGATCCCGACGAGCTCGCCGCCCGGATCGACGCGAACGCCTCCCTCGCTTTCGGCCTGCCGTGAGCGTGCCAGTGACACCGAGCAAGGAGCTCGGTCAGCACTTCCTCGTCGACGAGAACATCCTCGGCGTCATCGGCCGGCTCGCCGAGCTCGGGCCTGAGGACGTCGTCCTCGAAGTCGGGCCCGGCCTCGGTGGGCTCACCGAGTACCTCGCCGACCGCGTCGCGCACGTCGACGCTGTCGAGCTCGACCGTCGGCTCGCACCGCATCTCATGGACCGCTTCGGCGCACGCGGGAACGTCGAACTCCGCTTCACGGACGCCGTATCGCTCGACCCCGGCGAGCTCGACCGGCCGCCGACGAAGCTGGTCTCGAACCTGCCGTACAACGTCGCGACGCCGATCGTCGTCGAGAGCATCGAGCGGTTCCCGACGATCCGGCACTGGACGGTGATGGTGCAACGGGAGGTCGCCGACCGGTTCTTCGCCGAGCCCCGGACGAAGGCGTACGGCGCTGTCTCCGTCCTGATTCAGCTAGCGGCCGAGAAAACCGGCTTCCACCCGGTCTCGCGAACGGTCTTCCGGCCGCCGCCGAACGTCGACTCGGCGCTGGTCGCGTTCAGGCGCCGCCCGCACCTCCCCGACGTCGCGTGGCCGGAGCTCAAGCGCGTCGTCGAAGCGTCCTTCGCGCACCGGCGCAAGCGGCTTCCGAACTCGCTCGAGCTGGCCGGGGTCGCCGAACGCGAGCGTGCGGGCGCAGCCCTCGAGAGCCTCGGCCGCGGCACGCAGGCCCGGGCCGAAGAGCTCGAGCCCGAGGAGTTCGTCCGGCTCACCGTCGCCCTACGGTGACCGAGCTTCTCGCCCCGGCGAAGATCAACCTCGCGCTCGTCGTCGGGCCGACGAGGCCGGACGGCCGCCATGAGGTTGCAACGGTGCTTCAGCGGATCTCGCTGGCCGACCGGATCGCGCTCGAGGCTTCGGACGAGCCTCGCGTCGAGGGCTTCGCCGAGGACACGCTCGTCGGACGAGCGCTCGAAGCACTCGCCGCTGCGGCTGGGACGCCCCCGCGCTGGCACGTGACGATCGACAAGCAGATTCCGGTCGCCGCCGGCCTCGGCGGAGGCAGCTCGGACGCCGCCGCCGCGCTCCGACTCGCGAACTGGACGCTCAACCGTCCTCAGAACGACCGCGTGCTCCACGCGCTGGCGGCCGACCTCGGCGCCGACGTGCCGTTCTTCCTGACGAGCGGGCCGCAGCTCGCCGAAGGCGACGGCACCCTCCTCAGCCCGCTCGACGTGCCCCAGGACTACTGGATCCTGCTGCTGCTTCCACACGGTGAGCGCAAACAGTCCACCGCCGCGGTCTACGACGCCTTCAACGGCGAGAAGGGCTTCGACGGGCGCTGCGCCGCCCTGCTGCGCGCCCTTGCGCTGGGCGACCTCTCCGGGCTGCCACCCAACGATCTGGCGTCGTCGCCGCTGGCAGAGGAACTGCGTGCGCACGGGGCGTTCCGAGCGGACGTCTCGGGGGCGGGGCCGGCGGTCTACGGGCTGTTCGCGGAGCAGGCCGACGCCCTCGCGGCGCACGCCGCACTGTCCGGCGCGGGCCGAGCCTGGGTCGCGGCACCTGCCTGGTAGCTTGATTCGAGTGATGCTCGAACAGCCCGTTCTGGAGCACGGGACGACTCCGTCCCAGCGCTGGGTCCGCCGCTATCGGACACGAATCGCCGTTTGGATCGCCGTCGTCGAGGGGATCCTGCTCGTCTTCGGTCTCGTCAATCGCTGGGCCGTGCTGCTCGTCGCCGTCGCGTGCATCGGCCTCTACTTCGCCTTCGTCCGTCAGCTGCGTTCGCGGCTTGCTCGCGACGTCGGCTGGATCGCGGCGGTCTCACAGGCCCTGGTCGCGCTCCTGCCTATCCTCGTCATCCTCGTCGGGACGCTGGCGCTCATCGCCGTCGCAGCGCTGGCCGTGGTCGCGCTGATCTTCCTCATCGGTGACCGGCGGTAAACTGCTTCTCGTCCGTACCTTTTTAACCTTGGGGCGTAGCCAAGTGGTAAGGCAGCGGGTTTTGGTCCCGTGATCCCAGGTTCGAATCCTGGCGCCCCAGCCATTCGGAAGCTCCAATGACCAAATCGGGAGTCGCAGCCGTCGTCCTGGCAGGAGGCCTCGGAACACGCATGCGCTCCGACACGCCCAAGCATCTGCACCCGCTGCTCGGCCGGCGGCTCGTTGACTGGGTCATCGCGGCCGCCGACGCCATCGAACCCGAGCCGCTCGTCGTCGTGGCCGGGCCGGACCATGCCGACGCCTTCGAGGGGCTCACCGTTGCGGTGCAGCACAAGCCGCTCGGGACGGGCGACGCGCTCGCCGCGGCCCGGCCGGCGCTCGAGCGCCACACCGGAGACGTGCTCGTGCTCGCCGGAGACGCCCCGCTGCTCCGCGGCGAGACGCTCCGCACGCTGCTCGAGACACACCGCGAGGCCCAGGCCGCCGCAACCGTGCTCACCTGCGAGGTGGAGGAGCCCGCCGAGTACGGCCGCATCGTCAGAGCCGAGGACGGCTCGATCAAGGCGATCGTCGAGGCCGTCGACGCGAGCGAAGCAGAACGTGCAATCACGGAGGTCAACTCGTCGATCTACGTCTTCGACTCGGCGCAACTGTGGCCGGCGCTCGATCGGCTCGACCCGGCGAACGCGCAGGGCGAGCTGTACCTGACCGATGCCGTCCGCCTGCTGGTCGAGGACGGCGCACGCGTCGTGGCGCACGAAGCGGACTACGAGGAAGTCGCCGGCGTCAACACCCGGGTCGAGCTGGCTCAGGCGGCGGCCGTTCTGCGCGACCGGATCAACGAGGAGCACATGCTCGCGGGTGTCACGATCGTCGATCCGGGGACAACCTGGATCGAGCCGGAAGTCGCGCTCGAGCCCGACGCGACGATTCATCCCTTCACCGTCCTGCGCGGCCGGACCCGCATCGCCGGCGGCGCCGAGGTGGGGCCGCACGCCGTCGCCGTCGACGCCGAGATCGGCCCTCGTGTGCTGGTCGGTCCCTTCTGTTACCTTCGCCCCGGCACGGTTCTCGAGGCTGGCGCGAAGGCGGGCACGTTCGTGGAGATCAAAAACTCGCGCGTGGGCGAGGGGACGAAGATTCCGCATCTTTCCTACGTCGGTGATGCCGAGATCGGGGCGGGCACGAACGTCGGCGCCGGGAACATCACCGTCAACTACCCGCATGAGCCGGGCCGGCCGAAAAGTCGGACGAGAATCGGCGCCAACGTCAGGACCGGCGTCCAGAATGCGTTCGTTGCTCCGGTCGAGATTGGCGACGGCGCTTGGGTTGCGGCGGGCTCGGTCATCACGAAGGACGTCCCGCCGGGCGCGCTCGCAGTCGCAAGGGCGCGACAAGAGAACAAGGAGGGCTACGCCGCACGTGGACGTGACGGAGACGAAGACGGAGACCACGGTGACGACGACTGACGTCGCGCCGCTGCCCGGCCTCGAGGCGCCGGCGACGCAAGCTACGCCGAAGCCGCAGAACTGGCTCGAGCGCGGGCCGTCGAAGCGGCTCATGCTCGTCTCCGGCCGCTCGCACCCCGACCTGGCCGCCGACATCGCCGCGAAGCTGGGTGTCTCGCTGAGCCCCGTCGACCTGAAGACGTTCGCCAACGGCGAGGTGTACTGCCGCTACGAGGAGTCGGTGCGCGGTGCCGACCTGTTCATCGTCCAGTCGTGCGCGGGCGTCGGGAAGGTCAACGCGTACCTCTGGGAGCTCCTGGAGATGATCAACGCCGCGAAGCTCGCGTCGGCCAAGCGCGTCACGGCGGTCATGCCGTGGTTCCCCTACTCGCGCCAGGACAAGAAGTCGGCACCTCGTGAACCGATCTCGGCGCGGCTCCTGGCCGACACGCTCGAGAAGGCGGCCTGCGTCGACCGCGTCCTCACGATGGACCTCCACACCGGCCAGATCCAGGGCTTCTTCACGATCCCGGTCGACCACATGACCGCGCTCCCGCTCTTCGCTCAGTACTTTCGCGACAAGGGCCTCTCGGGCGACAGCGTCGTGTCCGTCTCGCCGGACGCGGGCCGGGCCAAGCTCGCGCGGCGGTTCGGACAGATGCTCGACGCCGACCTGGCGATCATGAACAAGACGCGGCCCGCCCACGACCAGGCGTCGATCACCGAAGTGATCGGGGACGTCGCCGGCAAGATCGCCTTGATGGGCGACGACATGATCCTCACCGGCGGCACGCTGCGTGCCGGCGTGAAAGCGTTGCGCGCGTCCGGCGCGAAGGAGGTCTACGTCTTCGCGACGCACGGCCACTTCGTCGGCGACGCCCTCGAGAAGCTCGCGGACGCCGAGGTCACGGAGATCGTGGTCACCGACACCGTTTCGCTCAGCCCATTGGAGCGGCCGGCGAAGCTCACAGTCCTGCCGGTCTCCGGGCTGCTGGCCGACACGATCATGAACGTCTTCGCCGACGAGTCGGTCTCGGCCGTCTTCCAGGGCGCGAATCAGCTCTTTTAAGCAGCCGAAAGTCCTGCGGACTTTCGGCTGGACAGTGGTGCTCGGCTCACTGTGTGGGCTCCTTCTGTATCGCGTCGCGCCTGACGTACGAGGGAAGCCGCTCTACGAGGACGAGGCGATCGCCGGCCTGATCGCGATGCGACCCTTTGGCGAGGTCCTGGACACCGTCCTGGTCGATCGCGGCGGCGCCCCGCTTCACTTCGTGCTCACGCACCTCGTGTTCTGGGTCGACAGGAGCCCGGAGGCGTTGCGCTGGCTTTCGGTTCTGCTCGCCCTCGCGACGGTGCCGCTCTGCTTCGAGCTGGGCCGGCGGCTCGACGGAGCTGCGGCCGGCGTCGTGGCGGCGGCCGTGGCGGCGTCCTCGACGGCGCTGGCCGTGTACGGCAGCTTCGGACGGATGTACGCGCTCCTCGCGTTCGTCGCCGCGCTCTTCGCCGTGCTGTTCGTCCGCGCGCTCGAGCTGCGCACGACAGCGGCCGTGGCAGCGGCCGCGGCGGCCGGTTGGCTGCTCCCGGCCACGCACCCCTACGGCGCGATCCCGGCCTTCGTTGCGCTTGTCGCAGCGGCAGTGATCTGGCGCGGGCGGCCCCTGCGCGCCGCCTGGCCGGTGGCGCTAGCGGTGCTTGCGGCGCTGCCGCTCCTCGTCGCCGACCTGCAGCTCGCCGACCGCGCGGACGTCGGCGCCGGGGGGGAGCGGTCGCTGGCTTCTCCGGGCGAGGCGTGGACCGAGCTCGTCGCCGCCGTGTCCGCATTCGCAGGCGGCGACGGCCTCCCGTTCGTGTTTTTCTCTGCCCTCGCCTTGGTCGGGCTCGGCGTTCTACTGCGGCGGAACCCGGCCGTGGCCGCGCTCGCACTCTCGACGGCGATACCCCCGCTCCTTTTCGTCCTTGTCCGTACCGACGCCACGCCGGACCTCTCACCTCGCCACATGTTCTACGGCCTGCCGCTCTGGGCCGCGGCAATCGGCGTGGGAACGGCAAGGCTCGCGGTACCGCTCGGACGCGAGCTCGCGGCGCTCGCTCTCGCGGCCGTCGCGCTCGTTGCGATCCTCGCGCCGCCGAGCGCGCTCCGCGACCCCCGCGAGCTGGGCTTCGGGACGACCCCCGTCGACACCGAGACCCGCATCCGGGCAGCGGGCGACGACGTCCTCGTTCCCTACTCGACGGTGTTTCTGGCATCGCTACAGGACGTCGACGGCGCGCTGGCGCTGCCTCACGCCCCCGGCGACCAGATCGTGCGCACGCTGGACCACGCCCGGGAGCCGATCGGTGGGGTGTACGTCGCGATACCGACGGAGCCGTGGACGGTCCGACGGCTCGCCGGACCCTTCGACAAGCCCGCGGCGCTCTCCGCCGCCGCAGCAGCGCTTGCCGATGCGGACCACACGCCGCGACTTCGCAAGTGGTTCGCCTGGATCGAGCCCGGGCTCTGCGAGGCGCTGCGCGAGCTCGATCGGCCCTGTCCCTAGTGCCTCGTCCAGCAATACATGCCGGCCTCTGGCCCGCGATCACGCGGCGCCTGAGCCCACCCTCGTCCGCACCAAGGCTTCCTAGCCTTGGCACGGCCGAGTGCGAGCTCAGGCTTGGTGCTCGCGACCCAGAGCCTCGGCGGCATTACTGGACGAGGCACCGCTAAACTGGCGCGCCGTGGCAGGCGAGCGAGTCAAGATCGAGGTCCAGGAGCGAGAGGAGCGCGGCTCGGCTGCGACCCGGCGGCTCCGCAAAGCGGGTTTGATCCCCGGCGTCCTCTACGGGCGTGGGAAGAAGCCGCATGCCATCTCAATCGGTGAGCGCGACCTGCGCAAGGCGTTGACGGGGCCTGCGGGGCTGCACGCAATCCTCGACGTCGTTCTCGAGGGGCAGAAGACGACGCACCCCTCGATTCTCAAGGACTACCAGGCCCACGTCATCACCGGCCGGCTCGCCCACATCGACCTCCAGGAAGTTCGCCTCGACCAGCCGATCCAGGCTCAGGTCGTGATCGAGCTCGTCGGCGAGGCGGCCGGGTCGATCGAGGGCGGCGTGCTCTCCCAGGTGACCAGGGAGATCAACGTCGAGGCTCTGCCGCTCGAAGTGCCGGAGCGGATCGAAGTCGACGTCACCTCGATGCAGATGGGCGACACGCTTCGCCTGACCGATGTTGCCGCGCAGGACGGCGTCACGTTCCTCGACGATCCCGAGGAAACGGTCATCGCAACCGTGACGGTGCCGACGCAGATCGTCGAGCCCGAGCCCGAAGAGGAAGAGGAGCTCGAGGAGGGCGTGGAGCTCGCCGAGGGCGAGGAGGCTCCCGAAGCCGCGGAGGGCGAAGAGCCCGCCGAGGGTGAGGCAGCGCCCGAAGAGACTTCCGAGGAGTAATGCGCCTCTTCCGTCGAGGCGAGCAGGCCTCGACGCTCGACCTGCTGGTCGCCGGCCTCGGGAACCCGGGGCGGGAGTACGAGCGCACGCGTCACAACCTCGGCTGGCTCGTCGTCGACGAGCTGGCGCGGCGCCACGCCGGCTCCTTTCGCTCGAAGTTCTCCGGTCAGCTCGCGGAGGTCCGGGTGGGCGACGACAAGGTCGCGTTGCTCAAGCCCGAGACGTTCATGAACGAGTCGGGCCGGTCGATCGCCGCCGCGACGAGGTTCTTCAAGGTCGATCCTGGCGCGCTCCTCGTCGTCCACGACGACGTCGACCTCGAGCCCGAGCGCTTCCAGGCCCGCCTCGGAGGCGGACTGGCCGGCCACAACGGCCTTCGCTCGATCGCCCAGACCCTGGGGACGAACGACTTCCTGCGCCTCCGCCTCGGGGTCGGACGTCCCGGGCGCGGCGACCGCCGGAGCGTCTCCGACTACGTGCTCGCGGCGTTCGACCCCGAGACTGACGTCGACGCCCTGGTCGCGAGGGCGGCCGACGCGGTCGAGACGCTCCTCGCCGCCGGCCTCGACGAGACCCAGCGCCGGTACAACTAGGGCCGTGAACGGATTCGTTCGCGTGGGGCGAGGGGACGGCGCGGGAAGTGGGGACGGCGCTCGCCCGCGGACGGGGCGGACGTGGTGGGACGTCATGCATCCCGAGGGCTCGACGGGAACCTGGCGCGACCTGCCCGCGCTGCTCTGGGACTCCATCCGCCTCGTCTGGAGCGCGGGTCGCAATGTGTTCCTCGTCACCTCGATCCTGCAGCTCCTCTCGGCCGTCGGGATCGCCGTGCAGCTCTTCGTCGCGAAAGCCGTGTTCGACGCCATCCTGGGAAACGGCGGCACCGCCGACTTCCAGCAGCTCGCGCCGCCGCTCGCCGCTTTGGTCGTGGTCACCGTCGCTCTCGACCTGGCGCGCGCGATCCAGAGCGAGCAGACCCGCGTCCTCGGAGAGCTGGTCGGCCGCAAGGCGGTCGACCGCGTCATGGACGTCTCGACTCGGATCGACCTCCTCGCCTTCGAGTCGCCCGACTTCTACGATCGGCTCCAGCGTGCCCGCGCGCAGGGCCAGTTCCGTGCGCTCCAGACCGTCAACGGCCTGCTCGGCATCGTCGGCGCCCTTGTCACCTCTGCGGCAATCATCGTCGCGCTGGCCGCCCTCCAGCCGCTGCTGCTCCCCTTCGTCCTGATCGGCTATCTGCCGCTCTGGGTCGTCGCCTCGCTGAACACCCGCGACCTCTACCACTACACGCGCGGCATGACCCCGAACGATCGGCAGCGGAGCTACCTCCAGAACGTGCTCATGGGCCGGAACGCCGCCAAGGAGGTACGGGCGTTCAACCTTGCGGGTTTCCTCCGGCAGCGCTACGACCGCCTCTACGACGAGCGCATCGCCGAGCTCCGGCGGCTGGCCAAGCGCCGTACGGTCCGGTCGCTGCTCGGCTCGCTGACCTCGTCGGCGGTCACGGTCGGGACGATCGCCATGCTGTCCTGGCTCTACCTCAGCGACCGGATGAGCCTGGCTGCGGCCGGTGCCGCGGTCTTCGGTCTCTACCAGCTCGCGAACCAGCTTCGGGGCCTGCACATGAGCGCGACGTCGCTCTACGAGGCGACGCTCTTCATTCGCGACTACTCGTCGTTCCTGACGCTCGAGCCTACGATCGAGGCCCGCGAGGGCTCCGCCTCTGCGCCGGTGGGATTCGACCGGCTGACGGTTGAAGACGTGTCGTTCACGTACCCGGAGTCGGAGCGACCCGCTGTCGACGGAGTCTCGCTCGAGGTCGGCAAGGGTGAAGTGGTCGCCCTGGTCGGCGAGAACGGCTCCGGGAAGACGACGCTTGCGAAGATGCTGGCGGGCCTCTACCGGCCGGAGCGCGGCCGGATCCTCTGGGACGACACCGATCTCGCGGACGTCGACGCCGACGAGCTCCGGCAGCGGGTCGCCGTGATCTTCCAGGACTTCGAGCGGTACCTCCTGCCGGCGCGGGAAAACGTCGGCCTCGGGCGCAAGGAGCGGATCGAAGACTTCGAGGGGATCGTCGAAGCGGCCGCGCGGGCGGATGCCGACGACTTCATCTCGAAGCTGCCCGAGGGCTACGAGACGATGCTCGGGCGCGAGTTCTCGGGCGGATTCGACCTCTCGATCGGGCAGTGGCAGCGCGTTGCCCTCGCGCGGGCGTTCTTCCGCGACGCGCCGTTCGTGATCCTCGACGAGCCGACTGCGTCGCTGGACGCCCGGGCCGAGAGCCGGCTCTTCGAGCGGATGCACGAGCTGCTCGACGGGCGCTCGGTCGTGCTGATCTCGCACCGCTTCTCGAGCGTGCGGTCGGCCGACCGGATCTACGTGCTGCATGAGGGCCGGGTCGTCGAGCACGGGACCCACACCGAGCTGATGGCCGAGGACGGCCTCTACGCGGAGCTCTTCACCCTCCAGGCGCGGGCGTACGTGGAAGATCCGCGACTCGCGCGGCCGGAGGGCGAGCCGCCGGATGAGGCCCCGATCGAACAGGTCTTCTTCGGGACTCCGTAGCGATTTCGACACACAGTCGGCCCAATCGAGATCGCATCGCGGCGGCAGGCTTGGGGTGCCCCGTGGGTGGGTGGGGGTTAGGGATGGGACCGACGAGGCGCCGACGCCCTGGGTCGGGTCCGCCGCGTACCATTCACCGCCCCGGAACCTGACCGTTCCGGCTTTCGTCATGGACCAACCGGTACTGCACATACTCACCCAGGAGCTCGCCGGGAGCGACCGCTTCCGGGCCTTCCTCGACGAGCTCCGCGCGACCCGCCGGGAGCTCGCCGTCGAGGCCGCCGATCGCCGCGGGCCGAGAGCTCGGGTGTCCGAGGCGGCGCTGCCCCTCTTCCTCTCCGCGCTCCACGGCGAGCTCGATCGTGGCGTCGTCGTCCTGCTCCCCGAGGACGCGGACGCGCGTGATGCGGCAGAGGCGGCATCGTGGTTCGTCGACCCTGACCGCGTCGCGCTGCTCCCGAGTCGCGGCGTCCGCTGGGAATCCGGGCTCGAGCCGGCGCCGCACCTCGTCGGCGAGCGTGCCCGGGCCCTGGACGTGCTGGCGGCCGGCGGTCTTGTCGCGGTGTCGGCCACGGCTCTCGCCGAGGGCATGCCGCCGCCTGCAGAGCGCCCCGAGCCGATCCGCCTGCCCGACGACGCCGAGGACTTGACGGAGCGCCTCGCCCTCGCCGGCTACGAGCGCGTCGAGCGCGCCGAAGAACGCGGCCAGTTCGCAGTGCGAGGCGGGATCGTCGACGTCTTCCCGACCACAGGCCGCGAGCCGCTCCGGATCGAGCTCTTCGGCGACGAGATCGAGTCGATCCGTGTCTTCTCGCCGTTCACGCAGCGGACGCTGCATCCGGTCGACCGAGCGGTGATCTATCCGGCCGTGGAGCGACGGAGCGACCTGGTCGAGCCGACGCTCGTCGACGAGGACGAGCCGATTCCGGTTCCCGACGACCTCATCGCGCCGCTGGACCGCACGCCTGACGTCGTCTGGCAGCCCGACGCAGTCCGCCAGCTCTGGGAAGAGGAAGAGCTTCCGGCGCAGCAGCTCGCCGGCGCCGCCGAGCTCGATCCGTTCCCGAGCGGACAGCCGTTTTCCTTCGAGGCCCAACGCCCGGCGATCGCCGCCCGGGGGCTCGCCGAGGCCGAGCACGAGCTCGGGGCCCTCGTCCGCGCCGGGCTTCGAGTCGTCGTCGCCTTCGCGCACCGCGGCGAGGCGCTGAGGAGCCAGAACCTGCTCCGCCGCGTCGAAGCTCGCCTGTTCGAGGAAGGCGATGAGCTGCCGACGGAGGCCGAGCTCCTCTACGCGGTCTCGCCGGCGCGCCGCGGCTTCGTCTGGCGCGAGCTCGGCATCGCCCTGCTCCCGGACACTCAGATCTTCCGTCGCAAGCCTCGCGCCGCCGCCCGAGTCGGCCGCTCGCTCCAGTCGTTCGCCGACCTTCGCACCGGCGATCACGTCGTCCACGAAGACCACGGCGTCGGCAAGCTGCTCGGCTTCGAGACGAAGGAAGTCGCGGGCGTCACCCGCGACTACCTCCTGCTCGCCTTCCGCGGCGACGACCGCCTCTACGTCCCGCACGAGCAGCTCGGGAAGGTCTCGCGCTACGTCGGGATGAACGGCGCGCCGGCCCTGTCCAAGCTCGGGGGCAAGGCCTGGCAGCTGCTCAAGAGCCGGGCCCGCGAGGGCATTCGCGAGCTCGCCGGCGAACTGCTGCGCCTCTATGCCCAGCGCCAGCAAGCGCCCGGCTTTGCGTTCGACCTCCGCCACGAATACCTCGAGCAGCTCGAGGCGAGCTTCCCGTATCGCGAGACCGAGGACCAGCAGGCGGCGATCGAGGCGGTGAAGCAGGACCTTGAGGCGCCCCGCCCGATGGATCGGCTCGTGTGCGGCGACGTCGGCTTCGGCAAGACCGAGGTCGCGGTTCGCGCCGCGTTCGCGACCGCCCTCAACGATCGACAGACGATGATGCTCGTTCCGACGACCGTGCTGGCGCAGCAGCACTGGAACACGTTCCGCGAGCGCTATCGCGACTTCCCGGTTCGCGTGGAGATGGTCTCGCGCTTCCGGAGCGCAAAGGACACGAAACAGGTGCTCGCCGACTTCGCCGAAGGGAAGGTCGACGTCCTGATCGGAACCCACCGCGTCCTCTCGCGCGACGTGATCCCGAAGGACCTGGGGCTCGTGATCGTCGACGAGGAACAGCGCTTCGGGGTGGCGCAGAAGGAGCTGCTCCGCCAGCTGCGGCTCGAGGTCGACGTCCTGGCGATGACGGCGACGCCGATCCCACGCTCGCTGCACATGTCGCTGTCGGGGTTGCGCGACATCTCCGTGATCGAGACACCGCCCGAGGGCCGCCGGCCGATCCGAACGCACGTCGGCGAGTTCGACGAGGACCTCATCAAGCAAGCCCTCGAGCGGGAAGTCGCGCGCTCCGGGCAGGGCTTCTACCTGCACAACCGTGTGGAGACGATCGACGAGCGCGCTTCCTGGCTTCAGGAGCTGGCGCCGAACCTGCGCTTCCTGGTCGCGCATGGCCAGATGCGCGAGCGGGAGCTCGAGGATCGAATGGTCTCGTTCCTGCGGGGCGACGCCGACGTGCTCGTCTCGACGACGATTATCGAGTCCGGTCTCGACATCCCGCAGGCGAACACGCTCGTCGTCGAGCGTGCCGACGCCCTCGGCCTCGCCCAGCTCTACCAGATCCGTGGTCGGGTCGGCCGATCCGACGTCCTCGCCCACTCGTATCTCTTCTATCCCGACGCATCGGAGCTCACCCCCGAGGCGCGAGCCCGTCTCGCCACGCTCGCCGATCACACCGAGCTCGGCGCCGGCTTCGCGATCGCGATGCGCGACCTGGAGATTCGCGGCGCCGGTGACCTCCTCGGCGCCGAGCAGTCGGGGCACGTCGCGGCGCTCGGCTTCGAGCTCTACGTCGAGCTGCTGGCCGAGGCCGTGGCGGAGCTCTCCGGCGAACGTCGACCCGCCGCCCGACCAGTCCGGGTCGACGTCCGCGTGGACGCGTACGTCCCGAACACATACGTCGACTCCGAGGCACTGCGGATCGATCTCCACCGGCGGCTCGCGCTCGTGGAGACCGAAGACGAGCTCCGCGAGCTCGAGGCCGCGACCGTCGATCGCTTCGGGCCGCTGCCCGACCCCGTTCGCAATCTGTTCGGGATCCAGGAGGCGCGCATCAAGGTCTCCCGGATCGGCGCGGACTACCTGGTCTTCCGTCAGGGTAAGGCGACCGTCGGCCCGCTCGTCCTGGGCTCCGGCGAGCTCAAGGAATTGCGCCGGCGTGTCGATACCGCCGTGTACACAACCGCTCGAAAGGAGGTCTCGCTGCGCGAAGAGGACCTACCGGGAGCAATCCGGTTAGTCGATGCTATCCTGGGTACGCGCCAGGCAGCGTAACGCGGCGCTTTTTCTATGAAAACACGGATCTTTGCAGGAGTTTTTGCTGTCGGCTTCGCCGTGTTGGCGGTCGCCTGCGGCACCTCGAGCGATGGCGGCGACGTCCCTTCGAACTCGGTCGCCGTCGTTGGTGATCGGACGATTACGAAGGCTGAATTCGACGACCTCGTCACGTACGCGAAGCGCAGCTACACCGCGCAGAAGCGGCCGTTCCCGAAGGTCGGAACGCCGGAGTACGCGCAGATTCGCGACCAGGCCGTCCGCTTCCTAGTCCAGCGGGCCCAGTTCGAAGTCAAGGCCGGCGACCTCGGGGTCGACGTGAGTGACGAAGAGGTCAACAAGCGCGTCGAGCAGTACAAGAAGGAGCGCCACGGCGGCAGCGATGCGAAGTTCCAGGCCGAGCTCAAGTCTCAGGGCCTGTCCGAGGACCAGGCGCGGGACATCATCCGGGCGAACCTCGTCCAGGAGGGGATCTACAACAAGGTCACCGCCGACGCCAAGGTCACGGACAATGAGATCCAGAACCACTACGCCAAGAACAAGGCGCAGTACGGAACGCCTGAGACGCGTGTCGTGCGCCACGTTCTCGTCAAGGACAAGGCGACGGCCGACCGGCTCTACAACGAGTTGCGCGCCGGCGGCGACTGGAAGGCGATCGCGAAGCAGTACTCGCAGGATCCTGCCTCGAAGAACCAGGGTGGGCGCATGACCGCGACGAAGGGCGCGCTCGTCCCCGAGTTCGAGCAGGCCGCCTTCAACATCGGGAACAACGGGATCTCGAAGCCGGTGAAGACGCAGTACGGCTGGCACATCATCCAGGCCCTCTCGCCGGTCAAGCAGAGCACGACGACGCCCCTGAACCAGGTTAAGGAACCGATCCGCCAGCAGCTGACCCAGGACAAGAAGAACAAGGAGATGCAGGGCTGGGTCGAGGAGATGCGCAAGGACCTCGACGGCGAGACCGCGTACCAGGTCGGCTACAAGCCGACGAGCCCCGAGACTCCCGCCGCTGGCTGATCAAGACGGGCTCGCTGAAGCCCTGCTCGGGCTCCAGCGCCTGACCGAGCGGCTACGCCACGACTGCCCCTGGGACCGGGAGCAGACGACGCGGACGATCGTCCCGCACACGATCGAGGAGGCCTACGAGGTCGCGGACGCGGCGCTCGCGGGCGACGATGCAAAGCTCGAGGACGAGCTCGGCGACCTGCTCTTTCAGACCTACTTCCTCGCGCTTTTACTCGAGGAGCGCGGCGCGGGCGATCTCACCACTGTGGCGACGCGGATCCACGAGAAGCTCGTCGCTCGCCACCCACACGTCTTCGGCGAGGTCGAGGCGCGCACGGCCGGTCGGGTCCGCGAGAACTGGGAGCGGATCAAGGCCGAGCAGGAGGGCCGCGAGGGGATCTTCCATCACGTTCCCGAGACGCTGCCCGCCCTGCTCTACGCCCGGAAGCTGCAGCGCCGGGCCGCGGCGATCGACTTCGAGTACCCGGACACGGCCGCCGCACTCGCCGATCTCGACGACGAGCTGCGCGAGCTGAAGGAGGCCATCGCGGCGGCGGGGGAGAGTGCGCCCGAGACCGAGCCGGACGCGCGCGTCTTCGAGGAGCTCGGTGACGTGCTATTCGCGGCCGTCAACGTCGCACGCCGGCTCAACGTCGATCCGGAGCTCGCGCTGCGGGCGATGGCGGACCGCTTCGCCGCGCGCGTCGAGCGAGCGGAGCAGCTCGCGGCGTCGGCCGGACGAAGCTTCACCGAGCTCACGCTCGAGGAGAAAGACCGATACTTCGACGCCGCCAAGGAGGAAGGCCGTTGAGCAGTCCGATCACCGCCGTGCGAGCCCGCCAGATCTTCGACTCTCGCGGGAACCCGACCGTCGAGGCCGACGTCGAGCTGGAGTCCGGCGCGCGCGGGCGTGCCGCGGCGCCGTCCGGCGCCTCCACGGGGCGGTTCGAGGCGGTCGAGCTCCGCGACGGCGACCCGGACGAGTTCCTCGGGCGCGGCGTGCATCGCGCGGTCGAGAACGTCTCGGAGATCGCCGACGTAATCGCCGAGATGGATCCCGCGGATCAGGCCGGCGTCGACGCCGCCATGGTCGAGCTCGACGGCACCGAGAACAAGGGCCGGCTGGGCGCCAACGCGATCCTGGCCGTCTCGCTGGCCGTGGCCAAAGCGGCCGCCGCCGAGGCGGGCGTTCCCCTGTACCGCTGGATCGGCGGCTCGGAGGCCCACGTGCTCCCGGTGCCGATGCTGAACGTGGTCAACGGCGGCGCGCACGCGCGCAACTCGCTCGACCTCCAGGAGTTCATGATCGTCCCCGGCGGCGCCGAGAGCTTCTCCGGTGCGCTCAGGATCGCGATCGAGACCTTCCACACGCTGAAGAAGCTGCTCGACGATCGCGGTCTGGCGACGGCGGTCGGCGACGAGGGCGGCTTCGCCCCCGACCTCGGCTCGAGCGAGGAGGCGATCGAGCTGATCCTGGAGGCGGTGCAGCGCGCCGGGCACCAGGAGCGGATTGCGATCGCGCTCGACCCGGCTATGACAGAACTGATCGGCGAGGACGGTGTCTACCGGTTCGAGGGTCGAGAGGCGACGGCGGAGGAGCTTGTCGGTTTCTGGGGCGACCTCGCCGAGCGCTTTCCGATCGTCTCGATCGAGGACGGGGCCGGGGAGGAGGACTGGGGCGCGTGGAAGGCCATGACGGACGCGCTGGGCGAGCGAGTCCAACTCGTCGGCGACGACCTCTTCGTCACCAACGCCGATCGCCTTCGCCGCGGGATCGAGGCCGGGGTCGCAAACGCGATCCTCGTCAAGGTCAACCAGATCGGAACGCTGACGGAGACGCTCGAGACGATCGCCCTCGCCCGCTCCGCAGGCTACGCCTCGGTGATCTCCCACCGCTCCGGCGAGACGGAGGACACGACGATCGCCGATCTGGCCGTGGCCACGAACGCCGGTCAGATCAAGACCGGGGCCCCGAGCCGGACCGACCGGGTCGCGAAGTACAACCAGCTCCTGCGGATCGAAGAGGAGCTCGGTGCGGACGCCGAATACCCGGGCTGGAATGCGTTTCCTCGGCGCTCTTAGCCTTCTTGTCCTGCTCGTAGCCGGCTGTGGCGGGGACGGCGATTCCGCGAGCACGACGACGGTCCGCGAGACCGTCACCGAGTCCGACACCACGTCGGTGCCCACCGAGACGGCGAAGGCGCTGACGATCTATCTCCTGCGAGATGGAAAGGTCGCGCCGGTCTCGCGGACGGTCGTCACGGGCCCTCGAGTCGGTGCGGCTGCGCTGCGCGAGCTCTTCAAGGGCCCGTCTACCGACGACGAGGGCCTCGAGACGGCGATCCCGTCAGGCACTGCGCTCCGGTCGTTGGCAATCGCGAGTGGCGTCGCCAGCGTCGAGCTGTCCAAGCCGCTGCCTCAGGACGACGCGCTCGCACAGGTCGTCTACACGCTTACGGCGTTTCCGACCGTGAAGCGGGTCGACGTCGGCGCCGACGCCCCGGTCGGGCGGAGGGCATTCGAGGCTCAGACGCCCGCGATCCTGGTCGAGTCGCCGCGGCCGGGCGAAACGGTCGAGCCGGGCTTCGAGGTGACCGGGACCGCGAACACCTTCGAGGCGACGTTCAACTACGAGCTCAAGGAGGCCGACGGCCGTGTGCTGACCAAGGACTTCGTGACGGCGACTTCCGGCAGCGGTACGCGCGGGACGTTCGCGTTCAAGGTCGCCTACACGCTCGAGGAGCCGGCCGACGGGACGCTGGTCGTCTTCGAGCTCTCCGCGGAAGACGGCTCGCGCATCAACGGGCAGGAGATCCCGCTGCGGCTCGAGTAGCCCCGCGCGGCCTCGGTACCCTCCAGGGCGTGTTGCCGACACTGCCTCGCCGCACCAAGATTGTTGCCACGCTGGGGCCCTCGACCGCGACGCAGGAACTGGTCTCAGGGCTCGCCAGGGCGGGCATGGACGGCGCGCGGCTCAATTTCTCCCACGGGACGCGCGAGCAGCACGCCGAGGCCGCGCGCCTGGTGCGAGCGGCGCGGGAGGAAGTCGGCCGCCCGATCGCGCTGATCGCGGATCTTCAAGGGCCGAAGCTGCGGATCGGCGAGCTCGAGCGGCCCGTGAGGCTTGTCAAGGGCGACGAGGTCGTCGTCACTGGAGACGAGCCGCAAGACAGCGAGCTTCCGGTGCGGCCGTCGGTGCTCGGCCAGGTGCTCCAGCCCGGACACGACGTCCTGATCGATGACGGCCTCGTTCGGCTTCGAGTCGAGGCTGTCGCCGGAGGGAAAGCACGCTGCGAAGTCGTCGTCGGCGGCGTCGTCGCCGAGCACAAGGGCGTGAACGTCCCGGGCGTCCCGGTTCCGATCCCGGCGCTGACGCGGAAAGACGCCGAGGATCTCGAGTTCGCTCTCGAGATGGACGTCGACTTCATCGCCCTCTCGTTCGTTCGCTCCGCTGCCGACGTCCGCGACCTCAAGGGACTGATCGAGCAGGCCGGATCGCCGGCGCACGTGATCGCCAAGATCGAGAAGGCCGAGGCTGTCGACGCCCTGCCCGCGATCCTGGACGAGACGGATGCGGTCATGGTCGCCCGCGGCGATCTCGGGGTGGAGATCGGCGCCGAGGTCGTCCCACTGCTCCAGAAGCGGATCATCAAGGCCGCGCTCGACCGTGGGAAGCCTGTGATCACAGCGACGCAGATGCTCGAGTCGATGCTCCACCAGCCCGAGCCGACGCGGGCCGAGGCGAGCGACATTGCCAACGCGATCCTCGACGGCACCTCCGCGGTGATGCTGTCCGAGGAGACGGCGATCGGCGAGTACCCGCTCGAATCCGTCCAGACGATGGACCGGATCGCGAAGGTGATCGAGCCGAGCATCGAGTATCGCCACCAGTTCCCGCAGCCCGGCGACGAGCCTTCCGTCAACCAGGCGATGTCAAACGCAGCGTGCGACCTGGCCGAGGCGCTCGGGGCGAAGGCGATCCTCGTGCCGACGTTCAGCGGGCGGACCGCCTCGGTCGTCGCCCGGCTGCGGCCCAGGCGGCCCGTGATCGGGCTCTCACACCACGACTACGCACTCCGGCACATGGCGCTGGAGTGGGGGGTGACGCCGGTCCGGATGCCCGAGGCCGCCGACGTCGAGGAGCTCTGGGCGAGCTCGCTCGAGTCAGGGAAGCTCACCGGGCTGCTCGACGAAGGCGATCTCGTCGTGCTGACCGCCGGAACTGCGGTCAACATCCCGGGCACCACCGACATGATCAAGCTGGCGTACGCCTAGCCGCGCGTCGGCAGGAGCGTTCGGACAGGTCCCGAAGTGGAGGCGCATGCCGAGGTCGAAACGGCGCGCCTCACGTTCCCGGCGACGGACGCCCGTCATGCGCTGGGCTGCGGTCGTGACGCTGGCGGTCGTCGCGCTCCTTTACTACCGGCCGCTCCGCAGCTACGTCGAGACCCGGAGCTCGGTGCAGGAGCGCCAGGCCGAGGTGCGTGAGCTGCGCGCCAAGCGCGACGAGCTCGCGCGCCGGCTCGAGGAAGCCGACACGCCCGAGGCGCTTGCCCGTCGCGCCCGGAAGCTCGGTCTCGTCAAGCCGGGAGAGGAGCTTTACATCGTCAAGGGCATCGAGGAGTGGCGTCGCCAGGTGGGCACTAGGATCGGAGGGGATGGATGACCGAGCCGTCGTCGAGAGCCAGCTCGGCCGGACACCGCGCGCGTTCCTGCGCGTCGCCGTCCGCTGCCCCTTCGGCGCTCCGGCGGTCACAGTCCAGGCGCCGTACGACAGCGCCGGCGAGCCCTTCCCGACGACCTTCTACCTGACCTGCCGGCATCTCGTCGCGGGCGTCTCCCGGCTCGAGGCGGCCGGCGGGATCGAGCGGTGGACCGCGGCCGTCCAAGCCGACCCCGTGCTCACGGCGAGCCTGGAGCGCGCAACGGCGGATCAGCGTGCGTTCCGCCGCGAGCTCGCCGGTGGACAGGTGGGGCGGGAGGGAGGCTCGTCGCTCGAGCTCGGCATCGGCGGTGCGGCGCGGCCCGAGAAGCTGAAGTGCCTCCACGCCCATGTGGCGTTCGCCCTCGCGCGACCGGGCTACGAGCTCGGCGATCGGATCGTCGCCCAGCTCGGCGTCCTCTGGCCTGACCGCTGCTGCACACTCGGGCGAGCGGGGTAGGACGGATGGCGTCCTCGGTTGAGACGGCCAGGCAGCAGTGGGCCGAGGGGAACCGCCGGCTCGAGTCACAGGCCTCCGATCCGGATCTCTACGGGCGGCTGCTCGCCCAGCTCGAGGTCGCCACGGATGAGTTGCGCAAGCGCGTGGGCGAGACGTTCACGCTGGCCCAGCTCGCCGAGGCGTACGACGCGGCGGACGGCTGGATGAGGGAGGCCGTCGAGGAGCGAGCCGCGGCACCGGGGTGGTCGCGCCAGCTGTCCGTCGTCCAAGACGCGGCCTTCCACCTGTTCGCCCGCGGCGCGACCGACTACTCGCCGTGATGTCCGCGCGCCCCCGCTCGCGGCGGCGACGCCGCCTGCCGACCGTCGTCACCTGGCTCATTCGCATCGCGATCGTCGTCCTCGCCTTCGCGCTCGGCGTGGCCCTTGGGCAGGCGATCGAGGATCGGCCGCCGGCGGGAGAGCCGGTGACGAACATCACCACGATTCGCCCCTGGACGCAGACGACCCAGCCGTGAGGTACGACATTCGTCCGCTCCGGCGCGAAGAAAGTGGAGCTTTGCTTAGATTCGGCTGGAGTGGCCGAGAGTGGGGGCAGAGCGCGGCGGCAGCCGCCTGGGAACGGAGGTGCTGACTGGCTGACGCTCGGCCAGGCCGCGCGGTACCTCGGGGTCGCTCAGAGCACGATTCGGAAGTGGTCGGACCAGGGCAGGCTGGCGGCGTTCTACACGCCCGGCGGCCATCGCCGCTATCGCCAGCGTGACCTCGAGGCTTTCGTCGCCGGCTCGGCCGGGGGCACCGCCGCCTCCGGATCGCGCCCCGCACCGCTCGTCCTCGTCGTCGACGACGACCCTCGGATCCGGGAGTTCATCCGTGTCAACCTGGAGATCGACGGCTACTCGGTCCGGGAGGCAGGCAGCGCCGAGGAGGGGCTCGCTGCGCTCGAGGCGGAGCCACCCGACCTGATCCTCCTCGACGTGATGATGCCGCAAGTGGACGGCTGGGAGATGCTCAAGCGGGTCCGCGAGCGCCACGGCGTGGACTCGATCCAGGTGATCATGTTCAGCGGCCAGGTCGACGACGACGCCGACCAGGCGGCCTCGGGCGGCGCGCAGGCCTTCATCGGCAAGCCCTTCAACCCGCAAGAGCTCGTCACACGAACGAAAGATTTGCTCGGGAGCTAGAGCTCTTCCGACGCGCGCAGCAGGCCTGCCACGATGACCAGGATTGCGGCGGCGAGGCTGATCCAGATCCCGATGCCGCGGCTGGCCGGCTGGAACTCCTCCGGAATCGAGATCAGCCGGATCAGCACCAGGATCGTTGCCAGCGATCCGAGCACGATCGTGATCAGGCTCTCCGGAACCGTGGCGGGAAGCTCGAGACCGGCTAGGCGCATGAGGCTGAGCGCCATGACCGCCAGCCCGATGACGAAGACGACCTTCGCGATCGCCCCCGTGTGCCAGCCGATGATCGCGATCGTCGGGTCATCCACGTTGCCCACGTACCAGCCCATCAGAGTCGAGAGCGTGAGGACGAGGCCGGCGAGCCAGCTCAGACGCTCGCCCGCACCCCAGATCCAGGCCACGTCCGGCGCAAATCGTTCGGCCGGCTCGGCGTAGGGCTGCTCGGGCGGGATCGGCTCAGGCGTCTGCACGGGCGGAAGTATCCGGTATCGGCGACGCGGGGCGCACTACAGGCCGAAGAGCTGCTCGATCTGCCGCCAGACGACGATCGAGAAGTAGGCGGTCAGCACGAGCAGGACGAGCAGTACGGTCCAGAACCGTAGGCGCGCGAGGCCCCGTTCACGCACGCGGTCCTCACGCGCACGGCGACGGGCTCGGTGGAACCGATACGCGCGGTCGATCGCCGTCGGATCGTACGCGGGTGGGTCCTCGACGGCATCCGGGCGCCGGGCCGGCTCGGCCATCCCGGCACTATAAATGGCAGGACATGACGTCGCCGCCAGCGCAACTGGAGCCTCTCGCCGACGCCGGCCGGCAGCTGTCCGACGCGAAGTCGCTCGACGAGGCGCTTGCCGTCCTGGCCCGGGCCGCGGCCGAGGCGACCGGCGCTGCAGTCGCCGTTCTCCGCGTTCCCGACCGCGCCGGAGGGTTGCCCGCGCGCGGCGTCTGGTCCACCTCTGCCGCACTCGGTGCCGAGCTCGAAGGCTCTCGGCTGCTCCTCGAGGAGCTCGACCAGCACGAGCGGAGCGAGTCGGACGCGCTCCCTCCGTCGCTCCGCCGGCTGGCGGACCGGAGTGGAGCCGTCGGAGTGATCTTCGTGCCCGAGCTCGCGGACGGGCGCGTGCTCGCGAGTCTGGAGCTGCTGCGGCCCGTGGAGCCGTTCTCGACCGCCGACCGGATGCTGGCCCGGATCGTCGCTCGGGAGGCCGGTCAGCTCGTCCGCACGTTCGAGCGAGCCAACGGCCCCGACACGGGCCCGTTCGCCGCGCTCGAGCTCGCCGGCCGGGCGCTCACGGCGGGCACGGAGGAGGACCGCAGCGCCGAGCGCATCGCCCGGCTCGCAGCCGAGGTCACGCACGCGGAGTCCTGCCTCGTCTGGCGGACAGAGAACGGGGAAGCCGAGCCCGTTGCAGCCGTCGGGGTCGAGGACGGCGCCGAAGCACTCGCGGTCGAGGCCGAGCGCGGGCTCGCCGACAAGACCGTCGCCGTCGAGGAGAACGGCGTCGGCTCCGTCGTGCTCGTGCGGCTCGGGGAGCCCATTCGTGGTGGTCTCCGGCTCGAATTCGCCGAGGGGCCTCCCGGGCCCGAGGAGCTCGAGCGGCTCGCCGCCTTCGGCGCCCGCGCCACGCACGCCCTCCGCGTCGGCGAGCAGACGAGCCAGCTGACCCAGGAGCTGGAACGGAGCCGAGCGCTGCTCGCGGTCGTCGGGCAGGCGATCGCCGAGCTCTCCCTCTCGCACACGCTCGACACGGCCGTCGATCGCGTCGCCGAGCTCCTCGGCACCCAGCGCGTCGCCGTCTACCTCAGCCGCGGCCGGAGTCTGGAGACGGCGGCCGAGCGTGGCCTCGCCGGGCCCCATCTTCGAATCGCCGAAGCGCTCTACGGGCTCGCCGTGGGCCGCTTCAGGTCTCGCCCGGTGCTCGAGATCGCCGATGCCCCGGACGACCCTGCGCTCGCGGACGTCCGCGACGCCGTGTCGGAGGCGGGGATCGAAGCTGCCGCATCCATCCCCCTGCGGGCCGGAAACGACCTGATCGGGCTCCTTGTCGCCTATCTCCCGAGTGGCCGCCGCCTCGACGCGAACGAGTCCGCGCTCGGCGCCGCGCTCGCGGGCCAGCTGGCAGTGGCCGTCCAGAACGCCGGCCTGCACGAGGAGACGAAGCGCCTCGCCCGCGGGCGTGAGGAGGCGCTCGAGTCGGAGCGCCGGGCCGCTCGCCGCCTGGAGGCGTTCTTCGAGATCTCGCGCTCGTTCTCGGAGAGCCTCCGCCTGGACGAGACCGTCGCCGCGGTCACGCGGACCGCAGTCGATCTCCTCGACGTGGATGCCGCCGTGCTGCGGTTGCCCGAGGGACGCGGCGACGATCTCGCCGTCCGCTCGCTCCATGTCACCGACCCCGGCCTCGAGAAAGCGCTCAGACCGATTCTCAGCCGCCCGCAGCCCATCGCCCGGCTGACAGGCCTCGGCCTCGGACGCGCTCGGCGGGCGCTGGTCCTCGATCCGGTCACGGCCGAGCAGCTCGGCGGCGGACACGAGCTGCTCGTGCCGTTCCTGCGCCGGGGCTCGAGCGCGGTCGTCGTCCCGATCATCGCGTCGGGCGAGGTGATCGCCGCACTGACGCTCGTCGCCCTCGACCCGGCTCGCACGATCGGCCCGGAAGAGGTCGAGACGGCCCGCTCGCTCGCCGGCCAGGCGGCGCTCGCAATCGACAACGCGCGTCTCTACCAGCAGCAGGCGGGCTTCGCCGACTCGATGCAGCGGTCGCTCCTGCCGTCGACTCCACCCGTGCTGACAGGCATCGACGTCGGGAGCGTCTACCAGTCGTCGGCGAGGCTCGAGGTCGGCGGCGACGTCTACGACTACGCAACGCTGCCCGACGGGCGCCTCGCGGTCGTCGTCGGAGACGTCACCGGCAAGGGGATCGATGCGGCCGCAGACATGGCGATGGCGAAGTTCGTGTTCCGCTCGCTCGCTCGCGACCACTCGGACCCAGGCGACTTCCTGCGGGCGGCCAACGAGGTCGTGGTCGACGAGGTCGAGGAGGGAAAGTTCGTGACCATGGTCTACGTGACCGTGGACGGCCGGACCGGTGAGCTGGTCTGCGCCTCCGCCGGGCATCCGGTTCCACGGCTCGTGCGTGCCGACGGGCGCGTCCTCGAGCTCGGCGCAAGCGGTCTCGCACTCGGGATTGCGCCCGATCAGACGTACGCCGAGTCGCGAGAGCTGCTCGAGCCGGGCGCGGCAGTTGTCCTCTTCACCGACGGCGTCACCGAAGAGCGGCGCGACGGGGAGCTCTTCGGCGAGGGACGCCTCGATCGGGTGCTGTCGGAGAACCGAGAGCTGCCGGCGGCGGAGCTCGCTCAGGCCGTCGTCGGCGGCGCGAGCGCGTTCGGTGGAGGCGGCCTCTCCGACGACTCCGCGGTCGTCGTCGTGAAAAGAACCGGGTGAAACTGTCCTTCCAGGCGACGCTCACCGGCGTCGTCTTCGCCGCCGGGGTGGGATCGCTGGCGACCGAGATCGCGGCCTCGAGGCTCCTCGCGCCGTACTTCGGCAACTCGACCATCGTCTGGGCGAACGTCATCGGCCTCGTGCTCGCCTCGCTCTCCGTCGGCTACTGGCTCGGTGGGCGGCTTGCCGACCGGCGGCCGACGCCCAAGACGCTCGGTGTGGTGGTCGCCGCCGCGGCGTGCCTGGTCGCGGTCACGCCGTTCATCGCGAGGCCGCTCCTCGATCTGTCCGTCGAGGGTCTCGATCGCGTGTCGGCCGGAGCGGCGATCGGCTCGTTCTTCGGAGTGCTCGTGCTCTTCGTCCCTCCGGTCGTCCTCCTCGGGATGGTCGCACCGTTCGCGATCCGCCTGGCGCTCACCGACGTCGAGAGCGCCGGCTCCGTCGCCGGCCGCCTGTACGCGGTCTCGACCGTCGGCAGCCTGCTCGGAACGTTCCTCTCGGCCCTCGTCCTGATCCCGGCGATCGGCACCCAGCGGACGTTGCTGATCAGCGCTGCGCTGATCGGGCTCGGCGGCGCCCTGTTGCTCGGCCGTCGGTGGATCGTTCTGGCCGCCGCGATCGCGGCGCTCGTGCTGATCCCGCCGGGCGCGATCAAGCCTCAGGAGGGAGTGCTGTTCGAAGACGAGTCGAGGTACCAGTTCATCCAGGTCGTCGAACGTGACGGCGCCCGGCGCCTGTACCTCGACGAGGGGCTCGCGACGCACTCCGTCTGGCGTCGGAACGAGGTATTGACCGGTGGAGTCTGGGACACGTACCTCGCCGTCCCGGACCTGCTCGGCCGGTCGCCCAAGCGCGTCGCGATGCTCGGTAACGCTGCTGGGACGGCGGCACGAGCGTACGGGCGCTACTACCCCACTGCGCAGGTGGACGGAGTCGAGATCGACCCCGCCGTCAGCGACGCCGGCCGCCGTTTCTTCCAGATGGGCCAGATCGACCGGCTCGAGGTCCACGACATGGACGCCCGGGCGTTCCTGCGCCGGACCGATGAGCAGTACGACGTGATCATCGTCGACGCCTACCGGCCGCCGTACGTGCCCTTCTACCTGGCGACGAAGGAGTTCTTCGAGCTCGTCCGCCAACGGCTCTCGCCCGGGGGCCTGGTCGCATTGAACGTCGCGACGACGCCGGACGACCACAGCCTCGCCGAGGGTGTCGGCGGAACGTTGGCCTCCGTCATGCCGAGGACGTTCGCCTGGCAGCCGCTCCGCTTCAACCAGATCGTCATCGGCCAGAACGGCCCGCCGACGGGTGTAGGTCGGCCGGCACCACAGGATGTCGAGGTGCTGGTCGACGACCTGCGCGCCAACCTGCGCGAGGTCGCTCCCTCGGACGATCCCTGGACAGACGACCGTGCGCCCGTCGAATGGATCACCGACCGCATGATCGTCGAGTTCGCGGCCACAGGCGGCCGCTTCGACGAGGAGCCGCTGCCCACGGCTCCGTGATCCGCGAAGAACGGACACGCCGGCGAAGCCGGCATGTCCTCCAGTCGGCATCGCAAGCGACGCCTCAGGCCCGATTACACTGATATGCGGCGTGAAACGTGGGGTCCTTGTCGTCGTGTCGACGCTCGCCTGCCTGGTGGCGGGGCTGTTCAGCGCTGCCGTGCTGGCGTCGAACGGGCCGTTGGGAATGCTGACGACCACCACCGGGACCACGACCGTCGGGACGACGACCACGGCACCACAGGCCGAGTACATGCCCGTCGGTGTCTTCGTCGGGAAGGTCGAGGTCGGCGGCCTGACGCCGGCGGCCGCGACGATCCTCGTCAGGACTGAGTTCGACGAGCCCCTCGCACTCCGGTTCGGCCACCGCACGATCCTCGTCACGCCGCAACGCCTCGGCGCGACCGCTCGGATCCGCCTCGCCATCGACCAGGCGCGCCGCGCCGCGCCGAAGACGAAGATCCCGCTCTTCGTGACGCTCAGACCGGGCGTCGTGAGCCGGTACGTGACGGCACTTGCCCGGCGCTTCGACCGGCCGGCGAGGAACGCAGAGCTCACCGGCCTGCGCAACCTGCGGCCCTGGATCACGAAGGAGCAGACCGGAAGGGCGCTCAAGCAGCGTCCGGCCGTCCGGGCGATCGTCGCCGACCTCCGCACGCACAGGCGCATGCCGACACGGATTCGCGCAGGCCGCGTCGACCCGTCGTCGACCCGAGCCGGCTACGGCCCGATCATCGTCATCCGTCGCGAGTCGAAGGGCCTTCACCTCTACCGCGGTGTGCGACTCTGGAAGCGGCTCGGGGTCGCGACCGGCCAATCTCAGTATCCGACTCCGCTCGGACACTTCTCGATCGCCACGATGCAGCGCCACCCGTGGTGGTACCCGCCCGACTCGGACTGGGCGAAGGGCGAGAAACCGATTCCTCCGGGCCCCGGCAACCCGCTCGGCACGCGCTGGATGGGGCTGACCGCGCCGGGCGTCGGCATCCACGGGACGCCTGACCCCGCCTCGATCGGCTACTCGGCGTCGCACGGCTGCATCCGAATGCGGATTCCGGAGGCGGAGTGGCTGTTCACCCGGGTGTCGGTCGGCGTGCCGGTGTACATCGTCGGCGCGTAACCTCAGGACATGGCCGCACCGCTGAAGCTCAGCGCTCAGGTGCTGGCCGTGGCCCTTGTAGCGGGGCTGTTCGTGCTGCTCGTCTGGAAGGTCGCGTCGGAGGATGAAGGCGCGTCCCGCAAGTTGCAGCGCGGCGAGACACCCCCGGCGCCCGCCTTCAGCCTCGACCGGCTCGACCGCCCCGGGAAGCTCTCGCTCGCGGCGTACCGCGGCCGGCCGGTCGTCCTCAACTTCTGGGCCTCGTGGTGCGTCCCGTGCAAGGAGGAGGCGCCGCTGCTCGAGGAGGTCTGGCGAAAGCATCGGGACGATGGGCTCGTCGTCGTCGGCGTCGACATCAATGATCTCCGCGGCGACGCCCGCCGCTTCGCGCGGCAGAACCGCATGAGCTACCCGTTGGGCTTCGACGGCCTCGGTGAGACCTCGACCGACTACGGGCTCACCGGCGTCCCGGAGACGTTCTTCATCGCCCGAAGCGGCCGGCTCGTGTGCGACCGGCTTCAGGCCGGCGTGCACCTCGAGGCAAACCGCGACCGGTTCGACCAGTGCGTGCAGGAGGTGCTGTCGGCGTGAGGCTCCTGCTTGCTCTCGCCGCCTCGCTGGTCCTGGCGGGCCCGGCGGCTGCTGCCTGCCCAACCGTCACCGACCTCGAAGGGAAGTTCATCTGCCCGACGTGCAAGACGACCCTCGACCAGTCCGATGCGCCCGCGGCGAGACGGATCAAGGCGTACCTGGCCGAGCGGGTCGAAGCCTGCGCCTCGGAGAAGCAGATCTCCGACGAGCTGGTCGCGCAGTTCGGACCGGGCGTGCTGGCGGCACCGCCGCGAGAGGGCTTCCACTGGCTCGCGTGGCTCCTGCCGCTCGTGGGAGCGCTTGCCGCCGCGGCGGTCGTCTCCGTGCTCGTCTGGCGCTGGAGCCGAACTCGCCCCGCTGAGGCTGCGGCCGAGTCGAACGGGCGCCTGCCGCTCGATCCCGAGCTCGAGCAACGGCTCGACCGGGAGCTCGCGCGCTTCGATGGCAACTGAGCTGCCGGTCGCCTTCCTCGCCGGGCTCCTCTCGATCATCACGCCGTGCGTGCTCCCGCTCGTGCCCGGCTACCTGTCCGCCGTGTCGGCGGTCGAGGCCGACCGGCTCGGTGAGGCCGGCATCGGCCGGCGGGTCGCCCGCTCGAGCATCCCGTTCGTCCTCGGCTTCACGGTGGTCTTCGTCGCGCTCGGCGCCGGGGCGGCGGCGCTCGGTGGGCTCCTCGACCTGAATCGCCGCTCCGAGCTCGCCGGCTTCGTGCTCGTCGTGCTCGGACTCGCGTTCCTCGGCCTGCTGCCGTGGCCGGAGCGGATCGTCGCGCCGGGGCTTCTGAGCGGCGCCCGTAGCCGCGGCTCCGGCGCGCTCCTCGGCGCGGCGTTCGCGGTCTGCGCCGCCCCCTGCATCGGAACGGTGCTCGCGTCGGTGCTCGTGCTCGCCGGCAACACGGAGACGGCTCTGAAGGGCTCGGTGCTGCTCGCTGCGTACTCCGCAGGGCTCGGCGTCGCCTTCGTGCTGGCGTCGGTTGCCTTCGTGCGCGCGATGAGCGCGTTCCGCTGGCTTCGCGACCACTACCAGGTGATCCGCATGGTGAGCGGTGCGGCGCTCGTCGTGCTCGGGCTGCTGCTCTTCTTCCACCGCGACGCCTGGCTGCGCGTCGGGCTCAACCGGGCGCTCGAGGTCGTCGGGCTCGGGACGTTCTAGATCCTCGGCGGGGGCAACTCCAGAGAGCCGCCCGCGACGATCTCGGCAGCTTCGTCGACGGAGTGCAGCACCGTCGCCACGTCGACGCCGCGATGCTCCGGGACGAACGCCGCGAGGCGGCGCTGCGCTTTCGCCAGCTGGCGCTCGCAGCCGGTGCGGTTGCCGCGGCGGGCCTGGTACCAGGCGACGGTCACATGGACGAGGCCCTGGAAGAAGTCCTTCTCCGCCGGCTCGGCCGCGCGCCACGCGTCCTCGAACGACTCGTGTGCCTCGAAGTACTGCCCGCTCCGGACCTGGTCGAGCCCACGCCGCAGCTCCGCATCCATGGCGCAGAGTGTTACCCTCGGAGAGCCGTGGCGACCATCTTGTTGGCCGGCGTGGAGCTCTTTTTCCGCGGCAAGCTCGAGGCCACCATGCCGGGCCATCACTTCGTGACGGCCGACAGCGCCGATCTGCCCGATCTGGTCATTGCGGACATCGCTCGCATCGACCCCGAGGAGGTGGCCGACGCGTTCCCGGAGACGCCGATCCTCGGCTACTCGAACCACACGGACACGTCAGGTCTGCGGCGTGCGCACGAGGCGGGTTTCGACCAGGTGGTGGCGAAGTCGGCGCTGGCCGAGCGGGCCCACCAGCTCGTCGAAGAGCTGATTGCCTAGGTAGGCTCACTCGGCGTGACGTACATCATCGCCGAGCCCTGCATCGACATCAAAGACCTCTCCTGCGTGGATGTTTGCCCGGTCGACTGCATCCACGAGTTCGAGCGGATCCTGATCATCGATCCTGAGGAGTGCATCGACTGCGGGGCATGCGAACCTGAATGTCCAGTCGAGGCGATATTCCCCGAAGATGCGCTTCCAGATAAGTGGGAGCCATTCGTCAAGATCAACTACGCCTACGGCGACGGGGCGGAGGTCGTAAACAAGCTGACCGACGAGTACGCCACCGAGCACAACGTCCAGAACCCTCCGCTCGAGTAGTTAGCTCACCCGCTGAGCGGGTAGGCCTCCTGGGAGCAAACGAAGGAGGGTCTACATGCCTCATCAGGCTTGGAGCAACAAGCGAGAACTGCAGTACGAGCGCGTCAAGTCGAGCGCGAAGAAGCGTGGCACCTCGACGAAGCGGGCGAAAGAGATCGCGGCCCGGACGGTCAACAAGGAGCGCGCGCGCTCGGGTTAGGCCCGAAGCTCGTCTCGCACCTTCAGACGCGACATGTCGCCAAGTCGCCGCGGCGGCCTCCGGTCGGGCACGAGCCGGCCGAAGGGCCGCACGAAGGAGCAGCTGTACAACGAGGCCAAGCGGATGAACATCTCCGGACGCTCGAAGATGAACAAGCAGCAGCTCCAGCGGGCAGTCGACAGGCGCAAGTAGACGTAAGAAATCCGCATTCGGCGACACGAAGTCGGGTGGCTATGCTCCCGGCTCCGTTGCGCCCGAAGACCCTCGACCACGTCGCGTACTGGACGGACGACCGCGACCGGATCGCGGAGTTCGTCACCACGCACCTCGGTATGCACGTCATCGAGCACACCGACCGCTTCACGCTGGTCGGATCCGATGCGCGGCGCGGAAAGCTGACGCTGTTCGACGCGGAGGGCCCCCGCGAGCGCGGCGCGCTCAAGCACGTCGCCTTGCGGGTGAACGACCTCGCGGCCGCCGTGCAGGAGCTTCCGGTCGACATGCCGGTCGAGCGTGCCGACGGGACGGCTCTCGTCGATCTCGGCGACGGGGTCCGTTTGGGTCTCGTCGAGGCGGAGACGGACACCGAATACGACCTCGACCACGTCGCGCTCTTCTCGTCCGACCCCGAGGCGACCGCGGCGCGCTATCGCGACTACGGATTCGACGCGGCCGATCAGAGTCCGACCGGCGCGCCCCGTGTCGAAGTCTCGGGCGCCTACGTCGAGTTCCACGAGGGCGAGCCCGGCGACCCGGAGAAGCCGCTGCTGAACCATCTCGCCGTGCTGGTCGACTCGGCCGAGGAGCATCGGCGGGAAGCGGAGACGCGCGACATCGAGGTACAGGACTTCGTCGACGCTCCGAACACGCTCGCCGTCTTCGTCTGGCTGCCCGAGCGCGTTCGCCTCGAATACGTCGAGCACAAGCCGACGTTCGCGCTGCAATAGGCGACATCCGCATCGCCGGGGCCGGGATGGCCGGCCTGGTCGCAGCCGCCCGCGCCCGCGAGCTCGGCGCTCAGCCCGTCGTCTTCGAGAAAGGCACGCGGGCCGGCGGGTCGATGCTGCTCTCGAGCGGCTTCGTCTGGCGCTACCGCTCGCTCGACATGCACCTGGAGCAGTGCCCCGCGTCGGACGAGGTCTTGGCGAGGACGCTCGTCGAGCAGTTCGACGATTCGCTCGACTGGCTGAAGTCCCTCGGCGTCCAGCTGCTCACGCGCGACACCGGCAACCCGTTGACCGTCGGCGGCCGGTTCGACCCGCGGCAGCTCGTGGAGACGCTGGGGCGCGACGTTCGGTTGGGGGAGACGACGGCGGAGCCGGCGATCCTGGCGACGGGAGGATTCCCGGTGCGGCTCGCGCGCGAGCGCGGCCTGCTCCCGCGTGCGAACCCGTGGAGCGAGGGCGACGGCCTCGAGCTCGCGATCTCCCGAGGGGCGGCGAGCGTCGGCGACCTGGCCGAGTTCTACGGCCGCGCGATGCCGGCCGTCGCCGACATCGCCGAACAGGACTTTGTTCGCTTCACGCAGCTCTACGGACGCTATGCAACGGTGACGTCGAACGACGGGACCGAGCGCTTCGAGGCCGAGCCAAGCTGGTCTGAGACCGACCTCGTCCAGCAGATTGCGCGCTGGCCTGGCGGCGTCGCCTGGTACCGCGTCGACCGACGCGATCTCGATCGCCGCGTGCGGGAGCGGACGGTGCGCGAGATGATCGAGGCGGCGCGCGAAGCCGGCGCGCCGGTCCACGAGAACGACGAGGGTATGCGCGTCCTCGTCCGAGCCTCGGTCACGCAGACGATCGGCGGTATCCGCATCGACGAGCGTGCCCGGGTGCTCGACGAGCGTGGCGCGCCGATCGACGGTCTCTTCGCCGGGGGCGTCGACGCGGGCGGCTGGGCAACGGGCGGCTATGCCAGCGGCCTGTCGGCGGCACTGGTCTTCGGCCGGATCGCGGCCGAAAGCGCCGTGGGCTAGACGGCTTGCAGATACGCGCAGCGGCGGTCGTCGCCCGGCAGCGGCGACGGCCCGATGCGGGTGACGACCATCCGACCGAGATCCTCCTCCTCGACGACTGCGCCGACCGCCGGCAGCTCGCCTTCGCGCTCGCGCAGCTCGTACCCGGTCGGCTTCGAGACGAAGAGGAGGTGCCTCACGCGGCCGGACTCTAACCGTGCGCCGTATAGGGCGGCAGCGTGACGCGCACCGCCGTCCCGTCGCCGTCTGGGCTCGTCTCGACGGCGACGCGGCCCTGGAGCGTTCTGGCCCGCTCCTCGATCTCGTCGAAGCTGCGTCGCCGCCGCTCGCCTGGACTGTCGTCCACGATCACCGTTTCGATCGCGCCGCCGTCGACCGAGGCGACGCGGACGCTGATCCGGGTCGGCGGCCCCCGTCGGACGGCCTGGTCGATCGCTTCCCGGATGATCTGGTAGAGCGCGGCTTGGGCGCGCTCGCTGAGCGTCTCGCCTGCCTCGACGTCGAGCTCGACCTGGATTCGGTGTGAGATCCCGACCCGCTCGGCCAGCGCCTCGACCGCGGGGCCGAAGCCGCGGTCGCGAAGAACGACCGGCTCCAGGGCGAACGAGAGGTCACGAAGCTCGCGAATCGTCTCCCGCTGTCGCTCGACCGCCATCCGGAGGATCCGCTTGGCGTCGTCGCTCGCGCCGCGCTCGACCGCGTCGATCACGCCGTCGAGCATCAGCGCGATCCCGGACATGGCCTGGACGGGGACGTCATGGAGGAACAACGCGAGCCGCCGCCGCTCTTCCTGCTCGGCGCTGAGCAACTGGTCGGCGAGCCGCGCGTGCTCCACCTCCTGGAGCTCGTGCCGCTCGCGCTCGCTCGTGAGGATGTGCCGCGCGAGCAGGGCCAGCAGCACGATCGCGGCCGCGAGAGCAGCAAACGCGACCCAGGCGGACCCCGCGGCCAGTCCGACGGCGGCGACGACGGCCGCGGCGGCCACCCCGCCGATCAGCAGGGCATTAGTCGATGATCGCGTCGCGAAGCGCAATCGCCACCGCGTGCGTTCGCGTGTCGGCCTCGAGCTTGGTCAGGATGTGCCGGACGTGGCTCTTCACCGTCTCCTGGCTGATGAACAGCCGGGCGGCCGCCTCGGCGTTGGACATGCCGTCGGCGAGGAGCTGGAGAATCTCCCGCTCGCGCGGGGTCAGCATGTCCTCGCGGTCCCCGGGGAGGAACGCGGGCATCAGGGCCGGATCGACATACCCGTCGCCCGCGGCGATCTTCTCGATCGCCTTCACGAGCGTCTGGTGCGGCGCCTCCTTGAGGATGTAGCCCTTCGCGCCAGACTCGAGCCCGCGGCTGAGCAGACTCCGCTCGCTGTAGGCGGTGAAGATCAGCACTGAGGTCTCCGGCACCTTCGCCGTCAGCACCTTCGTCGCCTCGAGCCCGTCCATGCCCGGCATGCGCACGTCCATGATCACGACGTGAGGCTTCCGGCGCTCGGCGAGCGACACCGCCGCTGCGCCGTCGGAGGCCTCGCCGATCACACGGATGTGCGGCGCCCGCGAGAGCGACAGTCGAAGGCCTTCACGGACGACCTCGTGGTCGTCCACGATCAGACACGTGATCTCGCGCGCGCCGTCGGAGCCGGGATCCTGGTTCACGGCGGGAGTCTAGGCTCGCGCTCGGCCTCCATGCCTAGACGGACAGGGCCAGTTGCTCGTCGTGGGCGCCGCCGTCGAGCGGCTCGCGGCGGCGGTCTCGGACGCCGTACTCACGCGCCAGCTCCGCGACCTGCCGGCGCACGGGAGTCGCCTCGGCGGCCGGCAGGTAGGCGCGGCCGTCGTAGAGCCGGTCGTAGTGGTCGACCATTCCCGGCCAGTCGGCCGCCAGGTGCTCGAGGAAGTGCTCCCGCGTGCCGGGTCGCAGGAAGAGCAGGTTCGTCCAGACCGCGGTCGCTCCCGACTGACGCGCCGCCTTCACGACCTCACGCAGCTGTTCGGGCCGGTCCGAGATCCCCGGGAGGATCGGCGCCATGCCGACCACGACCTTGATCCCCGCGTCGACGAGCTCCTTCACCGCACGCAGCCGCTGACGCGGGTGCGCCGTGCTCGGCTCCGTCTTCCGCCAGACCTCCTCGTCGAGCGTCGGGATCGAGAAGCTGATCGAGACCTCGGCCCGCCGCGCCGCCTCGGCGAGCACGTCGAGGTCGCGGACGATCATCGGCCCGCGCGTGATCATGCTGAACGCGTTCGACGCCTCCGCGAAGGCCTCGATGCAGCCGCGCGTCAGCCGGTAGCGGCCCTCGGCGGGCTGATAGGGGTCGGTGGCAGCCCCGACTGCGACGGACTCGCCTTCCCAGGAGGGCCGGGAGAGCTCTCGACGCAGCACCTCCGCGACATTGACCTTGACGCGGATCGAGGTCCCGTACCGCTCGTCGGACGGCCGGTCGGCGCGATGTTCGAAGGCCCTGACGTAGCAGAAGGTGCAGCGGTGGACGCAGCCCATGTACGGATTGAGGGACCAGCCGAATGCCATCCCCTTGACGCGGTTGAGGGCGCTCTGGCACGGCTCCTCGCGGTACTCGACGCGCACTCCTCAAGTGTAGAACATATGTTCGCTCGGGTGACCGTCCTGCCCGTTCCTATAATCCGAAGACTTCCTTGGACGACGACCGACCGCCTAGTACCCGAGCCCCGGCAAGCGGGGCATGAGCGACCTCCTTCGAATCGTCGTGGTTCTCCTGCTCGTGCTGGGGAACGCGATCTTCGTCGCAGCCGAGTACGCGCTCGTGACGGCGCGACGCTCACGCTTGAAGGAGCTCGCGGAGTCAGGCCGGCGCGGCGCCCAACGCGCCCTCGAGCTGATGGACGACCCCGTGCGGTTCATCAGCACTGTCCAGGTCGGAATCACGGTCGCGGGGATTGCGATGGGCGCAATCGGGCAGCCGCTCGTCCAGCACTGGTTCGGGTTCGTGCAGTCCGACACCGTCGCGTTCCTGCTCGCGTTCTTCTTCCTGACCTACCTCAGCGTCTCGCTGGGCGAGCTCGTCCCGAAGGCGATCGCACTCCAGCGTGCCGAACGGCTGGCCATCGCCCTAGCGCGGCCGATCGACCTGCTGGGACGGATCGCCCACCCGCTCGTCTGGCTGCTCCAGACCTCGTCGAACGCCGTCGTCCGGCTCTTCGGGATCGAGCCGGCGCCGACGGGTGTCGTCGTCCAGACGCGTGAGGACGTGCGTGCCTTCCTCGCGGAAGCCGGCACGAGCGGGGCGGTCGAGGGCGTCGAGCAAGAGGTTCTGTACGCCGCCTTCAAGTTCGCCGAGAAGGAAGCGCACGACGTCATGGTTCACAAGCCGGAGGTCGTCGCGATCTCCGTCGACATGCCCCCGCGCGAGTGCCTTGCCGCCGTCGTCAATTCGCCGTTCACCCGCTATCCGGCCTACCGCGAGTCGCTCGACCACATCGAGGGGATCCTTCACGTTCGCGACCTCTTCACCGCCCTTTACGAACAGGGGATCGACAACGTCGTGATCGCCGACCTGCTCCGTAAGCCGTTCTTCGTGCCTGAGACGAAGAACCTCGCGCCGCTGCTCGCGGAATTCCGTGCGCTCAACCAGCACATGGCGATCGTGGTCGACGAGTACGGCTCGATGCAGGGGATCGTCACGCTCGAGGACCTGCTGGAGGAGATCGTCGGGGAGATCGAGGACGAGTACGACCTGCCGGACGAGTCGCTCGAGCGGATCGACGAGCGCAGGATCCGCGTCGACGGTACCTACCCGATCGACGACTTCAACGAGCAGTTCGACGTAGCGATGCCCGACGAGGACTACCACACGCTGGCCGGCTTCGTCTTCGGGCAGCTGGGTCGCGCGCCGGAGGCAGGAGACGAGGTCAACTGGAATGGGCTCAGGTTCGGCGTCATCGACGTCGACGGGACGCGGATCGAGAAGCTCGAGGTCGAGTTCCTGCCCGAGGAGACCGAACCCGCGACCACGGAGTCGGCCTGACCCTCCCTCGCGGCTTCGCGGGGGCCGAGCCGCCCCCGTCGTGGCCGGCGCTTCCCGGGACCCCGAGGCCCGAACGTCTCGAGCTCGGGATCGACGTGCTCCGCGGAGTCGGTCCGACCGTGAAGAAGCGGCTCCGCAAGCTGGGGCTCGAGACCGTCCGCGACGCCCTCGAGTACCGTCCGCACCGCTACGAGCCGGCCGCGCCGGAGCGGCGCATCGTGGAGCTCTTCGGGGAGGACGAGGCCGTGATCGCTGGAGAGGTCCGCAGCGTCCGGGTCCAGCGCGCGCGCCGACTGACGCTCGTCAAGGCGCGTGTCGCGGACGAGAGCGGAGAGATCACGGCGGTGTGGTTCAACCAGGCCTGGCTCGCCGACCGGCTCGGCACCGGAACGCGGGTGCGGCTACGGGGCAACCTCCGCGGCCGCGAGTTCGCGGTCAAGTCGTACGACCTCGACGGGGTTTCCTCGACTGCCGACTACGCGCCGGTGTACCCGGCGACCGAGGAGGTCACGGTCAAGAAGCTCCGTGAGGTCACGAGCGGCGCGCTCGAGTTCGCCCGTGACGTCGTCGATCCCCTGCCGGCCTCGTTGAGGGCTTCCGCGGGGCTGCCCGCGCGCGCGGACGCGGTCGTCGCGCTGCATCGTCCCCGGGAAGAGGCAGACGGCGAGCGCGCGCGGCGCCGGCTCGCCTTCGACGAGCTGCTGACCCTTCAGCTCGGCCTGGCGCGGCGGCGGCAGGGACGCGAAGTGGAGCGCGCGACGGGGCTCGGCGAGCCCGACGGGCTCGCCGAGCGCTACCGCGACATCCTCCCGTTCCGGCTGACTCGGGACCAGGAGCGGGCGATCGCTGAGATCGACGCGGACCTCGTAGGCGAACGGCCGATGGAGCGGCTGCTCCAGGGCGACGTCGGCTCCGGGAAGACGGTCGTGGCCCTCTATGCGCTCCTCCGCGCGGTGGAGGCGGGCCGCCGCGGCGCGCTGATGGCGCCGACCGAGACGCTCGCCGAGCAGCACTTCCTCACCGTCGAGCCGCTCTGCCTCGAGCTCGGCGTGTCCTGCGCGCTCCTGACGAGCTCTGTGGGTGCTCGCGCCCGGCGTGCGGCGCCGAGCGCACAGATCGTCGTCGGCACCCACGCGTTGATCCAGGAGGGCGTCGAGCTCGCCGATCTGGCCGTCGCCGTCGTCGACGAGCAGCACCGCTTCGGCGTCGAGCAGCGTGCAGCGATCCGAGCGGGACGCAGGCCGCACACGCTTCACATGACCGCGACGCCGATTCCCCGGACGCTGGCGTTGACCGTCTACGGCGACCTCTCCGTGACCGAGATCACCAAGCCGCCCGCGAACCGCAAGCCGATCGTGACGCGGTGGATCCCGGAGGAGCGAGCCTCGGAGGCCTACCGTCGCCTCGCACGCCTGCTGACGGAGGGTCGGCAGGCCTACGTCGTGTGTCCGCTGATCGAGCAGTCGGAGACGAGTCGCGCGCGGGCTGCGGAGCAGGAGGCCGAGCGGTTGAAGGCCAACGAGCTGCGTGGCTTCCGCGTGGGCTGCCTGCACGGGAGGTTGAGGCCGGACGACCGTCGCGAGCTGATGGCCCGCTTCAAGGCGCGGGAGCTCGACGTCCTTGTCGCGACGACGGTGATCGAGGTCGGGGTCGACGTCCCGAATGCGACCGTGATGATCGTCCAGGAGGCCGACCGCTTCGGGCTCGCGCAGCTGCACCAGCTGCGCGGCCGAGTGGGGAGGGGGGCGGAGCAGTCGTACTGCCTACTCGTCTCGCGGCGCAGGGAGGAACTGACCGAGAGCGCGGTCGCCCGGCTCGAAGCGCTCGTCGCGACGACGGACGGGTTCGAGCTCGCCGAGGTCGATCTCGAGCTCCGCGGGGAGGGTCAGCTACTCGGCACCCGCCAGTCGGGGCTCACGGACTTCCGCTTCGCGAAGCTCCGCGCCGACCGTGACCTGCTCGAGCAGGCGCGCGAAGTCGCGGAGGAGCTCGTCGACTACGACGGCCCACTGAACGACGAAGTCGAGCGCCTCTTCGCCGAGCACGATCTCGCGGCCTGAGGCTGGAGCCAGTGGACAAGTCGGCACACTTCCGGCACACGTTCCCCTTGACGTCGCGCGGTGTCTGACACCAGGCCGCGGCTCGGATGGCCGTGGCCGTCGGCGCGAGAGGATGGCGGGCCGGCTCTGGCGCGGCGGTGGGCAGCATCGGACTGGAACCACGCCCCCGCCGCGGGTGTATGGGTCTCGTGCGCGTCCTTCTGGCCCTGGCCGTCCTTGGCGTCGGCGCAATCCCCGCCGCGGTAGTGCCTGCTTCGTCCCTGTCCAGTCCACGGGCTGCGCATTCGGCGACGCTGCTTCACAACGGTGAGGTGCTGATCGCGGGCGGCTGCGCCGTGGACGGCTGCGAGCGGGACGCGCGCGGCGCTGAGACGGAGCTTTTCGACCCCGCCACGGGGCGGTTCCGAGCCGGGCCGCGCCTCCGGCGACCGCGCGTCGGCCATGCCGCCTTCCGCTTCCCGACGGCCGCGTCGTGATCGCGGGCGGCTGGCAAAGCGCCGACCCGACGGCCGGGACCGAGATCTACGATCCGGCTCGCAACACGATCGCCGCCGGGCCGGCGATGACCACTCCCCGCGGCGGCTTCACAGTCACCCCGCTCGGCCGCGGACGATTCCTGATCGCGGGAGGAGAGGACGCGCGCCGTCCCCTGGCGTCCGCCGAGATTTTCGACGCTGCATCCATGCGCTTCCGCCGCACGGGCAGCATGGCCTCTCCGCGCTTCGCGCACGCCGCTGCACCGCTCGGGCGCGGCCGCGTGCTCGTCACCGGCGGCGGGGACGCGCGAGACCTCGTGCTCTCGACGACCGAGGTCTACGACGCGCGGACGGGCCGCTTCACCCGCGGCCCGGCGATGACCACGAACCGGTACAAGCACGCCGCCGTCCCGCTCGGCGGAGGTGCCGCGCTCGTCGTCGGCGGATCGGACGGCCGCGACTTCAACGGCCGGTATGCGAGCGCCGAGCGGTACGACCCCCAGTACCCGCCGCTTCCGTCGTGTTGGCGCCATGGCCGAGCATCGGTTCAAGCTCGCCGGCGCCGTCGTCCGCATCCCGTCGGGCCGTGTGGTGGTTGCGGGCGGTGGCGCTCGGGTGGAGGTCTACGAGCCCGCCACGCGCCGGTTCCGAGCCGCCGGGCGGCTCGGAACCTCGCTCGCGTCCTCGACGGCGACGCCGCTCCCTGACGGGCGGGTGCTCGTCGTCGGCGGCTACGACGACCGCATCCGCGTCACGCCGGCGGCCTGGCTCGTTACCCCGTAGCCCGCACAATTCGTCCGTGCGCATCATCGCGGGCGAGAAGCGGGGCGCGAAGATCGTCGCGCCGAAGGGGCACGACACGCGGCCGACGTCGGACCGGGCGCGCGAGGCCGCGTTCAACCTGATCGGCCCGGTCGACGGCGCGTCTGTGCTCGATCTCTTCGCCGGCTCCGGGGCCTACGGGCTCGAGGCGCTCTCCCGAGGCGCCGCGTCGGCCGTGTTCGCGGAAACCGACCCGGCGGCCTGCGACGCGATCCGCCGAAACCTGGAGAAGCTCCGGTTCATCGGCGCGACGGTGCTCTGCCGCGATGCGATCCAGGTTCTCTCCGAAGAGGTCGGGGCAGGCAGGCGCTACGATCTCGTCCTCGCCGACCCGCCTTACCGGGCGTTTTCATCTGTGCAAACCGGTCTCGCCATGTACCTGCCTCGAGTGCTCGCCCCCGACGGCCTCGCCGTCGTCGAGACCCATGCGAAGGAGGAGCCGGAGCTGCCGCTCGTGGTCCGTACCAGTCGGCGGTACGGCTCGGCGCGCCTGACGCTGTTCGACGCATGATCACGGCGATCTACCCCGGAACGTACGACCCGGTCACGAACGGCCATGTCGACGTGATCCGCCGCGCCGCGGGGATCTTCGATCGCGTCGTCGTCGGCGTGGTCGGCACGCCGACGCACAAGGAGCCGACCTTCTCGGTCGACGAGCGGGTCGAGTTCCTCGAACAGGCCCTGACGGATCTGGACAACGTCGAGGTCGACGTGTTCAGGGAGCTCGTCGTCGAGTTCGCCCGCAAGTGGGACGCGAAGGTGATCGTCAAGGGGTTGCGGGTGATCTCCGACTTCGAGTGGGAGTTCCAGATGAACCAGCTCAACCGCACGCTCGCCCCGGACATCGAGACCGTCTACGTGATGGCGAGCCCGGAGGTCAGCTTCGTCTCCTCCAGCGGGATCAAGGAGATCGCCGCCTACGGCGGAAACGTCGACCAGCTCGTGCCCCAAGCCGTGGCGAAACGGCTCCGGGTCATGTACGGCGACGGCCGGCCCGGCGCTCCCGTCCCACCCTCTGAGTAGACTCCTGGGCCATGGACGTCCTCGTTCTCATCGACAAGCTCGACGACCTCGTTCACAACGCGAAAGCCGTGCCGCTCACCGACCAGGTGCGCATCGACCGCGAGGAGATCTACGAGATCCTCGATCAGATGCGCGCGACGATCCCGGAGGAGATCAAGCAGGCCCGCTGGATCGTCAAGGAGCGGCAGGAGATGCTCGCCGAAGCAAAGCGCGAGTGCGATCGGATCCTCGGCGAGGCGCGGGAGCAGGCAGCCCGCGAAGCGTCGCAGACGGAGATCGTCAAGCTCGCCGAACGGCAGGCACAGGAGATCATCGACGACGCGCGGCGGCAGGCCCGCGAGACGCGCCTCGAGATGGAGGACTGGGCCGACAGCATCCTCTCCACGCTCGAGGTCAACCTCGACAAGTTCCTCGGCGCCGTCAAGCGTGGGCGCGAGCGGCTGCACGAGCGCTCGCAGGAGACGGTCGTCGCGGGCGTCGCGGCTCCGGGCTCCAACGACGATCAGCCCTACGAGTAGCGCGCGCGTCGCTGCGCTCTACGACGTTCACGGGAACCTTCCCGCGCTCGAGGCTGCCCTCACGGCGATCGGCGACGATCGCCGGCTCGTCTTCGGCGGCGACGTCGCCTGGGGGCCGCTGCCTGTCGAGACCGTCGATCGCATCCGGTCCCTCGATGCGCTCGCGATCCGCGGGAACGCCGATCGCGATCTCGACGACGAATGGATCGAGCAGCAGCTCAGGCCTGAGCGCCTCGAGTGGCTGACGACCCGCCCCGAGCAGCTCGAGCTCGAGGTCGAGGGTCTCGGGCGCGTGCTCTTCTGCCATGGCTCGCCGCGAAGCGACGAGGAGATGCTCCTCCGCACGGCCTCCGACAAGCGCTTGGGGGAGATCCTCGCCGGCGTCCAGGCCGACGTCGTCGTCTGCGGGCATACGCACATGCAGTTCGACCGCGCAGTCGGCGACAAGCGCGTGGTCAACGCCGGCAGCGTCGGGCTTCCCTATGGAGCAACCGGCGCGCATTGGGTGGAGCTGGGCCCAGACGTTCGGCATCGCCGCAAGCCGTACGACGCCTCGCCGCTTCGCGGCTCGGAGTGGCCTCGTGCCTCAGAGATCCTCTCCGTGATCGAATCGCCACCGAGCGAAGAGCAGGCGATCGCCGAGTTCGAGGCCCTCATCGCCGCGGGTCGCGACGCCACCCTCATTCATTGACCACGCCACGCGTGGCCGCGCTCTACGACGTCTACGGGAACCTGCCTGCGCAGCGTTTTGCCGAGGAGAGCATCCACTCTTTCCATCCGAGGAGTGAAGCGCTCGAGTTCTTCGAAGCGATGGCCTCCAGGCAATGGGCCGAGCGCTACCCTGGCCGATCGTGACCACATTCGACCTCAGACAGGCCAAGCTCCGTCCGGGAGAGGAGTACCGCGACGAGCAGGAGATTGCGCTCTCGCCGTACGACCTCGGCGGACAGCGCTACCTGCCCGTGCCCGAGCTCGTCACCGCCGAGCTCGCGATCACCCGCGGGACGAGCGGGACAACCTTCGAGCTGCGCTTCCCGGTCCGGCTGCACGGACCGTGCTACCGGTGCCTGAAGGATGCGGTGCTCGACCTCTCCATCCACGCTCGCGAGTACCAGGCGACGAGCCCCGGCGAGTCAGACGAGCTGCGCACTCCGTACGTCGCCGACAACAAGCTCCTGCTCTCCGACTGGGCGCGCGACGCGATCGCGCTCGAGCTGCCGCAGAAGATCCTCTGCCGTCCGGACTGCGCCGGCCTCTGTCCGGTGTGTGGCGAGGACCTGAACGAGAACCCGCACGAGCACGAGGAAGACCACAGCGACCCACGGTGGGCGGCCCTCGAAAGCCTAAAAGGCCGGCTCTGACCTGCATCCGCCGCGAAACGGGCTGTGCCCGTTTCGCCGCTGCGGCACCTCGAGAAGGAACTGCCGCCACACCACTGCCTTCACTCAGTGGCTGAAAGTCGTGAGACCTTCAGCCAGATTTAGCTAAACTCCGCCGCCGCGATGGCAGTCCCCAAGCGAAAAACAACGAAGTCGCGCCGAGACAAGCGGCGGGCGCAGCACAAGCTCGAGGCTCCGCGCCTGAACGAGTGTCCGGTCTGCCACCGCCCGAAGCGGCCACACCACGTCTGCCCGAGCTGCAAGACCTACCGAGGGCGCGAAGTCGAGCCGCTGCGCGCGCCGGTCCCGTAGAATCGGCGCGCTTCTAGTTCCCCCAACGCAAGCGAGGTGACATGGCAGCGTCCCGTGACGAAGTCTTCGAGCGCATCAAGGAAGTCCTGGCCGAGCGGTTGAGCGTCGAAGAGGCGAATATCACCGAGGAGGCGAACTTCCAGGAGGATCTGGACGCCGACTCGCTCGATCTCGTCGAGATGATCATGGAGCTCGAAGATCAGTTCGGGATCAAGATCCCGGACGAGGATGCCCAGAAGATCCAGACAGTCGGGCAGGCTGTCGACTACGTCACCTCGCACCAATAGCGGCGGTGCACCGGCGGGGAGGCCCGCGGCTCTTGCGGAGCTGATCGCCCAGCTCCCCTTGGAGCTCCTCGACAACGCGTTCACGCACCCGTCGTGGGCGGCCGACCGCTCGGAGTCGTACGAGCGGCTCGAGTTCCTCGGTGACAGCGTGCTCGAGCTCGCGGTCGCCCGGGCTCTGTACGACCGTTTTCCCGATCTGACCGAAGGTCGGCTCGCCAAGATCCGCTCGCACGTCGTCTCACGGGCCAGCTGCGCGGTGGTCGCGCGCGAGCTCCGCCTCGGGGAGCAGCTGGTCGAGAAGGGCCGCGCAGTCGTTCCGCCGGACGAGCTGGACCGACTTGCCCGAAACCGGAACGTCCTGGCGGCGCTCGTCGAGGCAGCCCTCGCGGCACTCTTCCTCGAGCATGGGTACGAGGCGATCGAGGGTCCGATCGTCGAGGCGTTCTCCGGGCGGATCGAGTACGCGGCGACTACGCACGTCGATTTCAAGACGGAGCTCCAGGAAGCGCTGGCCGCGCTGGGACAGCAGGTCAGCTACTCGGTTCTCGATGTCGAGGGCCCGCCGCACGAGCGCCGATTCACATCGGCGGCCGTGATCGACGGCGACCAGGCGGGCGTCGGCTTCGGGGCCTCGAAGAAGGCTGCCGAACAGGAAGCCGCGAGGCAGGCGCTCGAGAAGCTTCGCGCGGCGTAGTGCCCCTTCAAGTGATGCTGTCCACCTTCTGGCTCGCGAGCACCAAGCCAGAGGCCGCACTCGTCCGCAGCCAAGGCTAGACAGCCTTGGTAAGGGCGAGGGTGGGCTCTGGCGCCGCGTGATCGTGGGCCAGAAGCGGGCAAGTATTGCTTGGAGGGGCACTCAAGCGTCCGCCCCGGTCACTAGCGTTCGGCCGGCGTGCACCTCCGCGCGATCCGCATCCGCGGCTTCAAGTCCTTCCCTGAGCCGGTCGAGGTTCGCCTCGATCCGGGCGTCGCCGTGGTCGTGGGTCCGAACGGCTCCGGGAAGTCGAACGTCGCCGATGCGCTGCTCTGGGCCTGTGGGAGCCTCAGTCCGAGCGAGTTGCGGGCCGAGAAGCCCGACGACGTGCTCTTCGCCGGCTCCGGCGGCCGCCCGGCGGCGCCCTACTGCCAGGTGGAGCTCCTCCTCGACAACGAGGACGGAGCGGTTCCGGAGCTCGAGTACGCCGAGATCTCGATCATGCGGCGCCTCCATCGGGGCGGCGAGGGCCAGTACCTGATCAACGGCACGGCCGTCCGCCGCACCGACCTCGTCGAGTTGCTCGCGGACGTCGGGCTCGGCGGGGCGGCGGGCTCGGTCATCTCGCAGGGAAAGGTCGAGGAGATCCTCGCGTCCAAGCCCGAGGAGCGCCGGGCGCTCGTCGAGGACGCCGCCGGGCTGGGGAGGTTCAAGCGCCGGCGCCACCGTGCGGAGCTCAAGCTTGCGCGGGTCGCCCAGGACGTCGCCCGCGCGCTGGACGTCGAGGCTGAGGTTCGCAAGCGTCTGCGCCCGCTCGCGCTCCAGGCGACCGCGGCCCAGCGGGCCGAGAAGCTGCGCGCGGAGATCGCCGGTCTCGAGGCTGCGATCGCGAGCCTCGACATCGCGGCGCTCGACGAGCAGATCGGCGCGGCGCAGGAGCGTCGGGCGGCCGCCGACCACGCCCGTCGGCGCAGCGACTCCAGGCTCGAGGATCTTCTCGCCGAGCGACGTCGTGCGGAGGACGAGCTCGCCGACGCCGCCGGACGCCGTGAGGGCGCCACGGCGGCTCTGTATCGGCTGCGGAGCGCCGGCGAGCGCATCGCGCTCAGACGCGAGACCGCCGCCGGCCTGCTCGAGTCGCTCCGCGATGCGGCGAAGACGCCGCGCCTCCCGACCGGTCCGACAGCGGCCGACCTTCGCCGAGAGAAGCTGCGTGAGCAGGCCGCGCTCGCCCGAGAGAGGCTCGGAGCGCTCGAGCGGGCACTGGCCGAGCGCGAGGGCGTGCCGCCCGCGGCGCGCTCGCTCGCCGAGGCGGGCCACCCGCTCCTGCTGTCGGAGCTCGACGTTCCGACGGGCGACGAGCGGGCCGTTGCCGCGGCGCTGCGTGGGCGAGGGGCAGCGGTGGTCGCGCCTGATGAGCATGCGGCACTCCGTCTCGTGCAAGAGGCGCGACGACGAGGGCTGGGAAGCGTCACGGTCGTCGTCGGCACGCCGGCGCTCGAGGACTTCGAGATCGTCGAGGAGAGCGAGCTGCTCGCGGCAACGACACTCGCGGTGACGAGAGACGGCGTCGCCTACGACCCCGAGCGGCGAGAGCTGTGGTTCGCGGGCGAGGCCGCCGAGGCCGTCCTCCTCGAGCTGCAAGCCAGGCGGCGCGGCGCTCAGCGATGAGATCGCCGAGCTGGAGCGCGAAGCCGCCGCGGTGACCGACGAGCCGCGGACGCCGATCGTCGACGGCACCCCGCTTCAGGCGGTTGATCGCCGTGGCCGAGCGTCTCGACGCGGCGCTCGCGGCCGCCGCCGGCATCGCCGGCCGCTCGGAGCCGACGCTTCGCGCGAGGGCCGACGCGGGTTCGACGCGGACCGGAGAGCTCGCCGACGAGCTCCGACGGCTCGGAGCTGCCGAGGCGGAGATCAGGCGCGAGGCGGCCGAGGTCGCGTCGCGGACGAGCGCAATCGACGTCGAGCTCGCCCGCCTAGAAGCCGAGCGCCGCGAAGCGCTGCGCCGGCTCGAGGCCGCCGGCGCGGAGCCTGCCGAGGGCGACGACCGCGAGGCGATTCTCGACCGGGTCGAGCGCCTTCGCCGCCGCCGCGAGGAGCTCGGACGCGTCAACCCGCTCGCGGCCGAGGAGTACGAGCGTGAGAAGGAACACCTCGCCGACCTGAAGGCGCAGCGGGAGGATCTGGAACAGAGTCTCCAGGAGCTCGCGAAGCTCCGGGACGAGCTCGACCAGACGGTCGAGCGGCGGTTCGCGGAGACGTTCGACGCCGTCAGGACGAACTTCGAGGAGGTCGCGGAGACACTGTTCCCGGGAGGCAAGGGTCGCCTGCGACTGACCGAGGAGCAAGCGGGCGACGAGGAGGACGCGATGCCGGGCATCGAGGTCGAGCTCCAGCCGGCGGGCAAGCGCGTGACGAGGCTCTCACTGCTCTCGGGCGGCGAGAAGGCGCTCGGCGCGATCTCGTTCCTCTTCGCGCTGTTCCTCGCCAGGCCGTGCCCGTTCTACCTGCTCGACGAGGTCGAGGCCGCGCTCGACGACGCGAACATCGGCCGGTTCGTGCAGCTCCTCCGGCGCTATGCCGATCGGGCGCAGTTCATCGTCATCACGCACCAGAAGAAGACGATCGAGGCGGCGGACGTCCTCTACGGCGTCACGATGGGCACCGAGGGGGTCTCGGAGATCGTCTCACGGCGGCTGCCGCGCGACGGTGCCGCCGAGGCCGCGGCCTAGCCGGTAAACGGTGGGCGCGGCGCTGCGCGCTTGCGAGCGGGGAGCACGACGACGCGGGCGCGAGCATGACAACCCGCCTGCGCGCGCTGGCGCCTGGCCACGAACGCCGGGCTCAGGCAGTTGACGGAGTTCGTGCCGGAGACGGTGACGACGTTCACGTACGTCCCGGCATTCGTCTTGACCACTCGCGCGACCACCAGGTAATTCCGTGACGCTCTGGGCCGCAGAACACGGACCTGCCAGCACAGCGATCCCGTTGACGCGCCGCGCTCCCGGGGCGCGCATCACGATCAGACCGTTCGGGACCCGGTCACAGATGCGAACGTTCCGGACGATGCCGGGGCCGCGGTTGGTGACCTTCATGCGGAAGTTGATCCGAGCCGGTGCCCGAACCACCTTCGGCCGTGCCGTCTTGACGATCACCAACCGGCCAGGAACGGTCACGGGCCGAGCGTTCGTGATCGTGCAGGTCAGGACGCCGTTCGGGACGGCCGGGCTCACGACGGAGTGCGGGCCGCCCGCGTAGCGGCGGAGATCCTGCGGGCCCGTACCGCAGTTGATGAAGGAACGGAATCCAGACGGTCGCGCGACCTCTCCGACCGTGACCGGGGTCGAGAGCGGGTAGTCGAAGGAGACGCTCTGCCCGTCCGCGAAGGCGAGCGTGGAGACATCGAACGGAGGCTGGCCGCTCGGAGTCGACGAAGATGGTCGTCGTGCTCGGACCGACCGGCCCAGTCCTTGAGCAAGCGCACTGTCGCCTGGGGCGTGTTGATGATCGTGCAGGTGAGCGTGGCGCCGTCGACCGCCGGCGAGGTGACCGGGAAGGGGCCGCCTGTGTAGGCCTGCGGGCCGCCGCCGCAATCGATCGTCGCCGTGTAGCCGACGGGCACGCGCGGTCTCGCCGACGGCGACCGGTGTCGAGACGGGGTACGTCGAAGGAGGCGCTCTGGCCGCTGGCCGTCGCGACGGTGGACGCGTCGTAGGGCGCCGTCCCGTTCGCGTCGACGAAGAGCGTCGCCGAGGAAGGCGCGCCGGCCCAGTCCTTCACGACTTGGACGGTCGAGCGGAGCTCGGTGTTCGTGATCGTGCAGGTGGTGACCTCGTCCCCGTCTGCAGGAGAGGTGACCGGGAAGGGGCCGCCGGTGTAGGGCTGGGGGCCCTGCCCGCAGTCGATGGTGGCGGCGTAGCCGGCCGGCACGGGGGTCTCTCCGACGGTGACCGGGGTCGAGACCGGGTAGGTGAAGGAGGCGCTGTCGCCGCTAGCCGTAGCGACGGTCGAGGCGTCGTAGGGCGCCGCGCCGTCCTGGTCGACGAAGATCGTCGTCGAGGCGGGTGTTCCGATCCACTGCTTGACCACCTGGACGGTCGAGAACAGCTGGGAGTTCGTGACGGTGCAGGTGAGGACTCCGAGGTGCTGCGCCGGAGACGTGACCGGGAACGGGCCGCCGGTGTACGGCTGACGAGGCTGCGTGTGGCCGCAGGCGATCTCGGCCTCGTAGCCGGCCGGCACCGTGGTCTCACCGACGAAAACCGGCGTGGAGGTCGGGTAGACGAAGGACGTGTTGTCGCCGCTCGCGGTCGCTGTCGTGGAGGCGTCGTACGGCGTCGTGCCGTCCCGGTCGACGAAGATCTCCGCGGACGAGGTGGCGCCGACCCACTGCTTGACGGTCCGCACGAACGAGAGCTGTCTGCGTGTTCGTGATCGTGCAGGTGACGACCCCGAGGTGCTGCGCCGGAGACGTGACCGGGAACGGGCCGCCGTTGTATTGCTGGCGACCCTGCAGCTCGCCGCACGAGATCGTCGCCTGGTACCCGACCGGCACCGTGGTCTCGCCGACCGTGACCGGCGTCGAGACCGGGTAGACGAAGGACGTGGTGTCGCCGCTCGCGGTCGCTGTCGTGGAGGCGTCGTACGGTGCCGCGCCGTTCGGCGTCGACGAAGATCTCCGCCGACGAGGGGGCGCCGACCCACTGCTTGACCACGCGGACGGTCGAGAGCAGCTGCCTGTTCGTGATCGTGCACGTGAGGGTTTCCCCGGCTGCAGGAGCGACGACGGCGAACGGCCCGCCCTGGTAGGGCAGTGCCCGGTTGGCGCCGCACTGGATCGTCGCGTCGTAGCCGGTCGGCACCGCGGTCTCGCCGACGGTCACCGCCGTCCCGGCCGTGTAGTCAAAGGAAGTGTTGTCCCCATCGGCAGTCGCGACCGTCTCGGCGTCGAACGGTGCGACGCCGTCCTGGTCGACGAAGATCGTCGCCGAGGAGGGGGCGCCGATCCATTCCTTGACCACCCGAACGGTCGCCGGCGGCGGAATGATGTTGTTGCTGATCGTGCAGGTCAGCGTGTCGCCGTTGGTTGCCGGCGACGTGACCGCGAACGGGCCGCCGAGATAGGCCACCGGAGCGCCGGACCCGCACTGGATCGTCGCCGTGAACCCGGCAGGCACGGCGGTCTCGCCGACGAACGCCGGCGTGGAGACCGGGTAGGTCGAAGAACGTGTTGTCGCCCGTCGGCGGTCGCGACCGTGGAGGCGTCGAAGGGCGCCACGCCGTCCTGGTCCACGAAGATCGTCGCGCTGGTCGGCGTACCTGACCAGTTCTTGATCACTCGAATCTTCGAGAGCTGCTGGGTATTGACGATCGTGCAGGTGATGGTCGCTCCGTCGGTTGCAGGCGACGTGACCGGGAACGGGCCGCCGGCGTAGGCGACTGGAGCGCCGGTGCCGCACTGGATCGTGGCCGCGTAGCCAGCCGGCACGGGGACGACCTCGCCGACCGTGACACGGCGTCGAGATCGGGTAGGTGAAGGAGGCGCTGGCGCCGCTCGCCGTCGCGACGGTCGAGGCGTCGAAGGGCGCCGCCCCGGTCGCGTCGACGAAGATCGTCGTGGTGCTTGGCGCGCCAACCCATTCCTTGACCACCTCGGACCGACGAAAGCTGCTGGGTGTTCGTGATCGTGCACGTGATGGTTGACCCACCGACGGCGGGCGAAGTCACCGGGAATGGCGCGCCCGTGTACGGCTGCGCGGTCCCCTCGCCGCACCGGATCGTGGCCGCGTAGCCGGCCGGGACGGGTGTCTCGCCGACCGTGACCGGGGTCGAGATCGGGTACGTGAAGGAGGCGCTGTCGCCGGTCGCGGTCGCGACGGTGTCGTCGTCGAAGGGCGCCGCGCCGTCCTGGTCGACGAAGATCGTCGTCGTCGAGGGGGCGCCGACCCAGGCCTTGACCACTCGCACCGTGGAGGTTTTCTGCTTGTTGGTGATCGTGCAGGTGATGGTTCCGCCGTCGGTAGCCGGTGAGGTGACCGCGAACGGGCCGCCCGTGTAGGCCTGCGCGGCGCCCGTGCCGCACTGGATCGTGGCCTCGTAACCCGACGGCACGGCGGTCTCGCCGACGGACACCGGCGTCGAGATCGGGTAGGTGAAGGAGGTGCTGTCGCCGCTCGCGGTCGCGACCCTCGAGGCGTCGAACGGCGCCGACGCCGTTCCGGTCGACGAAGATCGTCGCGGACGACGGTGTGCCGACCCAGTTCTTCACGACCTGCACGGTCGAGCGCAGCTGCTTGTTGGTGATGGTGCAGGTGACGGTCGCGCCGTCGGTCGGCGGTGACGTGACCGCGAACGGGCCGCCGGTGTAGGGCTGCAGGGCCGCCTGGCCGCACTGGATCGTGGCCGTGTAGCCGGTCGGCACGGCAGTCTCACCGACCCTGACCGAGGTCGAGACCGGGTAGTCGAACGAGGCGCTCGCGCCGCTCGCGGTCGCGACCGTCGAGGCGTCGTAAGGCGCGGCGCCGGTCGGCGTCGACGAAGATCGTGGCCGAGCTGGGATCGCCGACCCACTGCTTGACCACCTGGACCGTCGAGCGTTTGAACCGGTTCCGGACGACGCAGTCGACGTGGTCGCGCACCTTCAGGCCCGGGAGGGTGAACGACGCCACCGTGGCCGGAACCTCGCTGTTGAAGATCGTTGTGCCCGCGGAGGTGCACGTCACCGACTCGGGCTCGAACGCCGCGGGCACCGGGGTCTCCGAGATCGTGATGTTGCTCAGCGCGGTGTGCTGAGGTCGGCCGCCAGACGAAGTCCAGCGTCCCGGCGGCGGCAGTGTTTCCCGACTGCGTTGCGGTGCGTGCGTTCACTGGAGGGTCGACCTGATTCGGCTGGAACCACCTGTAGTCGAACTGACCGGCGGGCGGCTGCGACACGGTCCGCCCGCTGAACCGCCAGCCTGACTTCGAGACCCAGGCGTCCCGCATCAGCTCGTCCGTCTCCTTCCTGACCGTCACCGTGACGTTGCAGAGGTTGGAGGCGAGGTCGGCAAACGCATCCTCGAGCTCGTTGAAATTGGTGACGAGCGTGTAGTCGGCCGTCTCGATCGAGTACTCCGGGAAGCTCCTCGTGCCCGAGACCGCCTGGATCCGCAGCGCGCTGAGAGCGTCCGTCACGCCGTGCGCCGACGCCGATCGCGAACATGTGCGAGTTCGCCTTGAGCTGGTTCGCGACGTTAGCCGCGGGGTCCATTGCCGAGTAGAAGCCCTCCTCCACACCGGTGCCGCCTCCGGCCCAGCGGTTCGGGTTCCCGTCAGTGAGGAACACGACGAGGTCGGGCGTGTCGGCCGCTGTTTGGTCGCGAGCCTGGTCGCAGCCCGGCGTCCCAGTTCGTCGTCCCCCCGGGCTGGTAGTGGTTCAGGTAGTAGTCAAGATCGCCGGGTTATTGCCGTCTATGCACGCCTGGGTGATCGTCTTGTAGGGGGCGATGAAGCTCGGGTCGGCCGTCGTCGAGAACTTGAAGACGGCCATCCTGGCGCCCGTGTCGACGAGACCCCGGGCGAGAGCTTTCGTCGCGTTCCTGACCTGTGGTGCGGCGTTCCCGATCGATCCCGACTCGTCGAGAACGACGGCGACCTTCAGCCCCTGACACGCTGCGGTGAGCGGATTGTTTGTGCGCGGGAACGTCGGTCGTGAGGTGAGATGCTCTGGTCGCGAGGGCCGTCCCGGAGCAATTGTCGTTCGTGAAGAGCTCGACCCGCAGCGGTCGAGGTGCCGCCGGGCGGCGGCGTGAACACGTGCTCGCTGGGCCCGACCTTGCCCGGGTCGGGGAGGTTCCCCCGGGGCGGGCTCTCAGCAGCTTTGATCGCCGGGTTGGCCTCGTACTCGTATTCGAGGTCGACGGTTTGACGTGCCGTTGCGTCCTCGATCGCTGTGGTTGACGCACCGGGTCACGCCGCCGGTCGTCCAGCTGGTCGATCCCAGTCGTGCTGTCGGTGACGTTGGCCACGATCCGAATGTCGTAGCCGGAGCCCATCGGGCCGGACGTGATCGATGTACCGCTCGCCCGCGCCTGCAGGCTCGTGATCGTGATCGCCGCGTGTGACGGAGGCTACGACCGCGAGTGCGCCCGCCGAGCCGACGATTAGAGCCGCAGCCAACAGTCTCCATCTGTCGCGCATCCGACCCCTGTCCAGCCGAAGGATAGGACCCAGCGAGCCTTGTGCCTCGACGACATCGTCGCTTTCGGAATTCAAATTGTCAATCCTCGAGTCACCAAACGCGACAACAAGTGGCTAGCCTCCGGCGGTGACCAGGAGCTGGGGCGAGCTGCTCGGGGACACCGACCACCCCGACGAAACGGACGAGGAGCGCGCCGGCTTCTTCACCCGGCTGCGCGACTCGCTGGGCAAGACCAGACGCGCGATGACCGATCAGCTCGCGGCCGCCGCGTTCGATCCCGCCGACGACGAGTCGTGGGAGCGGCTCGAGGAGGCGCTGATCGCCGCGGACGTCGGGGTGCCGACGACGGCCGAGCTCGTTCAGCGGCTCGAGGCGCGCCAGGACGTCGGCGAGCTCGGAGCGACGCTGGCCGAGGAGGCGGCTGAGCTACTCGGCGACCCGGGCCGGCTGGCGCTCGACGGCCCGCCGGCCGTGATCCTCGTCGTCGGCGTCAACGGCACGGGCAAGACGACGACGATCGGCAAGCTCGCCGCGCGCCTGAACGAGCACGGGCGCTCGGTGATCCTGGCCGCGGCAGACACGTTCCGCGCCGCGGCGGAGGAGCAGCTCGAGATCTGGGCGCAGCGCTCGAAGGCCGACTTCGTCGGCTCCGAGCGCGGGGGAGACCCGGCGGCGGTCGCCTACGACGCGATCGAGGCGGCGACGGCGCGCGGCCGCGACGTCGTCATCGTCGACACGGCCGGCCGGCTCCACACGCAGACGAACCTGATGGCGGAGCTCGAGAAGGTGCGTCGCGTGATCGAGCGCCGGTTGCCGGGCGCGCCGCACGAGACGCTGCTCGTGATCGACGCGACGACCGGCCAGAACGGCCTCCAGCAGGCGCGGCTGTTCAGAGGAGGCTGTTGAAGTATCCGGCGTCGCGTTGACGAAGCTCGACGGCTCCGCGAAGGGCGGCGTCGCCCTGGCGATCGCCCACGAGCTCGGTCTGCCGGTCAAGCTCGTGGGCGTCGGGGAGGGGATCGAGGACCTCAGGCCCTTCGATCCCCAGGACTTCGCGCGAGCGCTCCTTACCTAGCCGACCGATCCGCCCGTCTCGACGCCGAAGGCGATGTCGACGGTCGTGCGGTACTCGCTGATGTGGTCACCCTCGACGACGGCGCTCATCGAGGTGACGTGGGCGCCCGAGATCCCTCGGACCGTCTTCGCAGCCTCCTGAACCGCGGCGTCGGCCGCCTTGGCGAAGCTCTCCGGCGACGATCCGATGACCGTGATGATTTTTGCGACTTCTGCCATCTAGCCTCCTCAAACCCCGACGATGTAGCCGTGGATCGGGTTGTGCTCACCCGATAGCACGGCATAGATCGTCAGCTTGTACGTCTTGTCCTTGACGTTCTTTGGAATCTTCTGAGCGACGTCCTCGGCCGCCTCCTCGACAGTGGGCTTCAACTCGCTCACATACTCAAGTTCAGGGTCTATGGTCATGTCGCCTCCTTTGCAGTGTCTCGGTGATCCTAGGAGCGCTACCGCTGTGGTTCCAGTTCGACGATGTAGCCATGGATCGGGTTCTGGACGTCCACGTACATCTCCGCAACCCTCAGACGGACCGGCGCGCCGGGGGCCGGTGCGCCTTCCTTCGCCTTGTACTCGTCGACGGCGGCTTTCGTTGCGGCTCTGAAAGCCTGCATCGGGATCTCCGTCGGCGGCGTTCGAGACGCCTTGGTACCTCTTTGCCATTCCTACTCCCTTCGGTCTCTACCGCGTCGCTGTGATCCTATGACGGAAGCTCTGGCGCGACGAGGCGAGCAATTGCGGCGACGTTGCCCTTTCGCTCGAGCTCGGCCACGGCCCGTCGACGGAACGCCGGATCTCCGGCCACCTGAGCAAACGCAAGGTACGCCCGAGCCTTCAGGTCCGGGGAGTCCGTCGGCTCGGCGAGCCGGACGGCCTGCATCGCGAGGTCCTCGTCGCCCGTTGCCCGGGCACGAGCGATCCGCCACATGACCTGCGTGACCACGTCCTCGTCCGCTGCCAACTCCTCGCTCAACCGCGAGTAACGCAGCGCCTCATCGTTCTCGGGCACGAGCGCATCGGCGAGGAACGCCGCCATCGTCGACATCACGCTTGTCCACCCCATGTCATTGAGCTCGTCGAAGGCCCAGCGCAGGATGGCGGTGGCTTCCTCTGGCCGACCGGCCAGCGTTTCGATGTCGGCTGCAACGAGCGACCACAAGGCGATGCGGAAGCGCTGTCCCAGCTCCTCGTACAAGGCCCGAGCATCCGCCTTGAGCCGCCGTGCTTCATCGACGTCCCCGCGCATGGCCTGGAGCCCTGCAATCAGCCCCGTGATCGAAGCCTTGAGGGATCGATCGTCCGGCCGGTCGGCAAGGAGGTTCTCGGCGCGCGCGATTGCCTCGTCGACCGGCGTCGGCCCGTAATAGAGCGCCTGCGCGAGGAAGAAAGCAAGCGTTGACTGTTCGCTCGCGTCTCCCGCCTTGCGCGCGTGCTCGAGGGCGCGTTCCAGGTTCTTGGCCCGCTCGCCCCAGCGGCAGGCGTTGACGTGCACCTCGCTCTTCAGCCACCACGCCTTGGCGAGGCCCAGATCGTCTCCGAGATCCTCGAGCAGCGGGATGACTTGGTCGGCGACGGCGACGATCTCCTCGACCGACCCTTCGGGCTTCGTGAAGGCCCTGAAGAACTCTCGCTCGATCATCGTCCGGAGCTCGAGCCGGCGGTCGTCGGCCGCTCGCGCGGACTCCAAGGCCTCGGTCAGCACCCGCTCGGCACGCGGGAAGTCACCCGTCCGCATCAGTGCGCTGCCGAGCAGCGGCAGGAGCTCGCGGCGATCCTCGCTGGAGTCGGGAAGTAACGCGGTGGCGCGGGTGAGGAGACTGACGGCTGCCGGGAGATCGCCACGGTCAACTGCTCGTCGCCCCGCGCTACCCAGTCGCTCGCCGCCTCGTGCGGCAAGCTCGGCGTCCGGCTGACCGAGCTCCTGCCGAAATCGAAACGCCTGCTCGAGGTGGAAGCCGAGAATCTCCTCCTGCTCGGCGCTCCGTGGCTCCCCCGCAGTCTCGAGCCAGCTTGCGAAGCGCTCGTGGAGGTCCGCACGGGTCGCTTTCGGCATCTGCCGGTAAGCGGCGTCTCGGATCAGGCTGTGGCGGAAGCGATAGGTGTTCTCTCGTCCGAACTCCGCGTGGTGAGGTCGGATCAGCTGCTTGCGGACGAGATCGGCGAGGCCGTCGTCCAGGAGCGGATGGTCCTCGGGCGGCGACAACACACGAACGGCGCTTCGGGAGAAGATCCGTCCGGCGACCGCGGCCCGTTCGATGACCCGGCGCTCGTCCGCCGGCAGGCGGTCGAGCCGGGCGTCCAGGAGCGCCTGAATCGTCGGTGGCACCGCCATTGATGAGAGGTCGGTTGTCGTCACCCAGCGGCCTTCCTCACGCCGGAGAGCGCCTTCGTCGACCAGCATCGCGACCAGCTCCTCGACGAACAGCGGGTTGCCCTCGGCCGCGTGGGCGATGCGCTCCTTCACGACCGTGGGCACCGTCCGGTCGAGCAGGTTCTCGATCAGCGTCGCGCAGGCCTCGTCAGGCAGGGGCTCGAGGAGCAGCGACGTCGAGTTCAGCTTGCCGCCGGCCCACGCCGACCGCTCTTCGAGCAACTCGGCGCGCGCGAGGCAGATGAGGAGGATCGGCGCGTCCCGAGCCCAGTCCGTGATGTGGTCGACCAGATCGAGGAAGGTCTGCTCGCCCCAGTGGACGTCGTCGAAGACGACGACGACGGGCCGCTCACGGGCGAGCGCCTGCAGCAGTCGGCGAACTGCCCAGAAGATCTCCTCGGTGCCGCCCGGTCCGGATCCGTACCCGAACAGGGTGCCGAGGCGGTCGACGATCGCGTCCCGCTCAGGGTCGTTCTCGACGATCGAGGCCAGGCGCCGACGGCTCTCGGGTGCCGACAGCGACGACCCGAGGCGCGCGGCCTGTTTCACGATCTCGACGACCGGCCAGAACGTGATCCCCTCGCCGTAGGGCAGGCACCGGCCCACGAGCACTGTCGCGCGCGACTTGCCTACCTCACCGAGGAGCTCGGCGGTGACCCGGGACTTCCCTGCCCCCGCCGGCCCGAGGATCGTCACGAACTGACAGGTCTTGTCGTCGGCGGCGCGCTCGAAAGCGTGGTTCAGCATCGTGAGCTCACGCTCCCGCCCGACCAGCGGTGAATCGAGCCGACGGGCGACGGCCGGAGCCCCGGAGACGACTCCGAGCACGCGCCAGGCCGTGATCGGCTCGGTCTTGCCCTTGACGTCGAGGGGGTCGACCGGCTCGACGAGCACGGCATCGCGTACGAGCCGGTACGTCGCGTCGCCAATGAGAATCTCGCCGGGCCCGGCGGCCTGTTCGAGCCGCGAGGCGAGGTTGACCGCATCACCGGTGACGAAGGTCTGCCGCGTCGCAGGATCGCCGGCGACGACCCTGCCGGTGTTGACGCCGGTACGGATGCTGACGTGGATCCCCCAGCGACTCTCGAGCTCCCTGCTCAGGTCGGCCAGAACCGTGCGCATCTCGGTCGCCGCGCGGACTGCTCGTAGCGGGTCGTCCTCATGCACCTTCGGCGTGCCGAAGACAGCCATGACGGCGTCGCCGATGAACTTCTCGACCGTCCCGCCGTGTCGCTCGATCACGGCCCGAACCTCGCCGAAGTACCGGTTCATCACCTGCCGCGTCGCTTCGGGATCAAGCTGCTCGCCGAGCGGCGTCGAGTCCTTGATGTCCGAGAACAGCACGGTGACCGTCTTGCGGGTTCGGGTCTCGGGCTTCGGCGTCTCGGTGAGCGGAGCGCCGCAGGCCAGGCAGAAGCGCGCTCTCGCAGGGTTCTGTTCGCCACATTGGGCGCAAGCCGCCATCTACCAAAGATACGCCGCGGACAAAGCGACCCGTGCCACCGTCACTACACTTCTGCGGCCTTGTTCGACACACTCGGAGACAAGCTGAATGCCGCTCTCGGCCCCCTGAGGGGGCGCGGGAAGCTGGACGAAGAGGTGATCTCGCGCGCGATGCGTGAGATCCGCCTCGCGCTGCTCGAGGCGGACGTCAACTTCAAGGTCGTCAAGGACTTCGTGGCGCGCGTCCGGGAGCGGGCGCTGGGCCAGGACGTGATGCGGAGCCTCACGCCCGGCCAACAGGTCGTGAAGATCGTCCACGAGGAGTTGACCGAGCTGATGGGCTCGGGAGGCTCGAAGCTCGCGTTCGCCGGGAAGCCTCCGACCGTGATCCTGCTCGCCGGCCTCCAGGGCTCGGGCAAGACCACCGCGGCGGCCAAGCTCGCCGTGCTCCTGCGCAAGGAGAACCACGTTCCTGCGCTAGTCGCCGCCGATCTTCAACGACCGGCGGCCGTCGAGCAGCTCGAGCAGCTCGGCCGGCAGATCCAGGTTCCCGTGTTCACCGGGCCGGACCCGGTGAAGGCTGTGACCGGAGGGATCCAGCAAGCGAAAGAGCAGAACGCGGACGTGGTCATCCTCGACACTGCGGGGCGCCTGCATGTCGACGAAGAGCTGATGGACGAGCTCGCACGCGTCCGCGACGCGGCCAAGCCGACCAACGTCCTGCTCGTCCTCGACGCGATGACGGGCCAGGAGGCCGTGTCCGTGGCCGAGGCCTTCCAGGAGCGGGTCGCGTTCGACGGCGTCGTGCTGACCAAGCTCGACGGCGATGCCCGGGGCGGCGCCGCGCTCTCGGTCAGAGCCGTGACCGGCAAGCCGGTCAAGTTCGCCTCGGTCGGCGAGAAGATCGACCAGCTCGAGTACTTCCACCCCGACCGGATGGCGTCGCGGATTCTCGGGATGGGCGACGTCCTGACGCTGATCGAGAAGGCCGAAGAAGCGGTGGCCGACGAGGATCAGGAAGCGATGGAGGCGCGGATGCGCGCCGGCGAGTTCACGTTCGACGACTTCCTGTCGAGCTACAGGATGCTGCGCCGTATGGGCCCGCTCAAGGGCGTCATGTCGATGATCCCGGGTCTCGGCAAGCAGCTGCAGGGAGTCGATGTCGACGAGGGAGAGCTCAAGCGGGCCGAGGCGATCGTCCTCTCGATGACACCGCAGGAGCGTCAGATCCCGCACCTGATCGACGGCTCGCGGCGCAAGCGGATCGCCACGGGTAGCGGAACGACGATTCAACAGGTAAACAAGCTGCTCTCTGCGCGGAAGCAGATGCAGAAGATGATGAAGCAGATGGGTAAAGGAAAGCTCCCGGGCCTTCCCCCGGAGCTCACGAAAGCAAGTCGGAGGTAGGAATGGCAGTACGGATGAGACTGACGCGGGTCGGGTCGAAGAAGAACCCGCACTACCGCGTCGTCGTCGCGGATTCGCGCTCGCCGCGGGACGGCAGGTTCATCGAGATCGTCGGGCGCTACAACCCGCAGACCGACCCCTCGACGATCGAGTTCGACGAGGAGAAGGTCAAGGCCTGGCTCGACAAGGGCGCACAGCCGTCGGAGACCGTCTCGCGGCTGCTCAAGGTCAAGAACATCGGCATTGGCTGAGCTGCTCGCGTATCTCGCGCGGCACCTCGTCGACGACCCGGACGCCGTCCGCGTCGAAGAGGAGGAGCGGGACGACGCCGTCGTGTTGCGCCTTCACGTGGCGAAGGACGACGTCGGCAAGGTCATCGGCCGCCAGGGGCGGATCGCGCGCGCGCTGCGTGCGGTCGTTCGCGCCGGCGGGGCCAGTCAGCGGCGCCGGCTGATCCTCGAGATCGCCGATTAGCGAGCAGCACCTCGTGACGATTGGAAGAGTCGGGCGCCCGCACGGGCTGGACGGGTCGTTCGTGGTCGAGAACGCGAGCGAAGATCCGGAACGCTTCGCAACCGGTGCACGCGTACTCCTCGACGGCGAGCCGGCCGAGGTGGTCGAGCACAAGCGCGCCGGGGGCCGGCTCGTGATCCGGCTCGACCGCGCGGCCGCGCGCGGCGGAGAGCTCCAGATTCGACGGGCAGAGCTTCCCGAGCCCGAGCTGGGCTCGTACTACGTCTTCCAACTCGTCGGCCTCGACGTCGCGGAAGACGGAGGCCGCGCGCTCGGCAAGGTGACCGATGTCGCACCTGGAATCGCGAACGACGTGCTCGAGCTCGACTCGGGGCTTGCGCTGCCGTTGGTCGAAGCCTGCGTTCGAGAGGTCGATCTCGAGCGACGACGAATTCTGGTGGCGCCCGGTTTCGCACCCCGTGACTAACCTGCTCGGACTTTGCGCATCGACGTCTTCACCCTGGTACCGCACGTCTTCTCGGCCGTCTCCGAGCAGCGCCCGTTGGCATCCGTCCTCGGAGGCGAGCTCGACCTGCGCCTCTTCAGCTACCGCGACTGGACGCCGCTCGCGGGCGGTCAGGTGGACGACGAGCCCTACGGCGGCGGCGCGGGCATGGTCCTGCGGGTCGATGTGGTCGCGGCCGCGCTCGACGGCGTCTACGGCGGGACGCCGGAGCACCGCGTGATCGCGCTCACCCCGCAGGGACGACAGCTCGATCAGAGGGTCGTCGAGGAGCTGGCCGACGAGGAGCACCTGACGCTCTTGTCTGCGCGGTTCGAGGGGTTCGACGAGCGGATCCTCGTCCATCTGGCAAACGACGCGATCTCGATCGGGCCTTACGTCCTCTCGGGTGGCGAGTTGCCGGCCATGGTCGTGCTCGACGCCGTCGCGCGGCGGCTGCCCGGGGCGCTGAAGGAGGGCTCCGGCGACGAGGAGAGCTTCTCCGCCGGGCTCGAGGGCGGTCTCGAGTATCCGCAGTACACGCGGCCGGCCGAGCTATCGCGGCTGGCGGGTCCCGGACGTGCTCGTGTCGGGTGATCACGCGCGCATCGCCGATTGGCGCCGCGCCCAGAGCCGGGAGCGCACCCTCTCGTGAGGAACCCGGTCGACCGCCTGACGGGGCGGCTGCCGAGGCCGTGGCGGGTCGCGATCGACTGGATCGTGACGATCGTCGGCGCGGTCGTCATCGTCCTCGCGATCAAGCAGTGGGTCGTCAACCCGTACCGTATTCCGTCGTCGTCGATGGAGCCGACGCTGCACTGCGCCGGCGCCGGGCTCGGCTGCACCGCGCGCTTCTCCGACCGCGTGCTGGCCAACCGGTTCATCTACCACTTCAAGGACCCCGAGCGGGGCGACATCGTCGTCTTCGAGACGCCGCAGCAGGCGCGGAGCCAGTGCGGCGCCGGCGGGACGTTCGTGAAGCGGATCATCGGGCTCCCCGGGGAGACCTGGGAGATGCGCAACGGCTTCGTCTACATCAACGGGAGGCGGCTCCAGGAGCCCTACGTGCGCCGTGACCGGCGCGACCCGGAGACGAGCCCGCCGGAGAAGATCCCGAACGACTCGTACTTCGTCATGGGCGACAACCGCGCCCAGTCGTGCGATTCCAGGGTCTGGGGGGCGCTGCCGCGCGACAACCTGATCGGCAAGGTTTTCGCCGTCTACTGGCCGCCGAAGCGGATTTCCTTGCGCTAGCATGCCGAGTCGGCCGACGGCCGACCCTTTGTCATGGCCAATCCGATCGAGACACTCGAGCGCCGTCAGCTGCGCCAGAACATCCCCCAGTTCAAGGCGGGGGACACCGTGCGCGTCCACTTCCAGGTGATCGAGGGCGAGCGCCGTCGCGTCCAGGTCTTCGAAGGCATCGTCATCAAGCGGCAGGGCTCGGGCGTCCGGGAGACCTTCACGGTCCGGAAGCAGTCGTTCGGTGTCGGCGTCGAGCGGACGTTCCCGTTGCACTCGCCGAAGATCGAGAAGATCGACGTTGCCGCAATCGGCGACGTCAACCGCGCCAAGTTGTACTACTTGCGCGGGAGAGTGGGTCGGAAGGCGCGCGTCCGCGAGCGTCGTGAGGGGCAGCGGCTATCCTCGACCGGTGCCGTCGCCGTCGACGAGCAGCCCGCCGACGACCAGCCCGAGGCCGATCGGGCTCCTGCGGGCGAGCCGGAGGCGGAAGCCGCGGCGGGCGAGCCCACGGAACCGAGCTAGGCGGCTCCTTCAGTTCGACCGGCAGTTCGGCCTCCGCTTCGTCGCCGGGGTCGACGAGGCCGGCCGCGGCTGTCTAGCCGGCCCCTTGGTCGTCGCAGGCGTCCTGTTCGACTATGAGCGCCTTCGCGATCACCGGGTCCGTCCGCTTGCCGGGCTGAACGACTCGAAGCAACTCTCAGTCGACGAGCGTGAGCAGCTCTTCGGCGGAGTGGTGTCGTGTGCGCGTTCCTTCACCGTGCGGGTGATCTCGGCCGCCGAGATCGACCGCAACGGGCTGCACCGGTCCAACCTCGAAGGGATGCGCTCCTGCCTGCGCTCGCTGGCGCCGCCCGCGGAAGCCTGCCTCGTCGACGGCTTCCGGCTGGGCCCGTCTGCGCCCGAGCATCTGGCCGTCGTCGACGGCGACGAGCGCAGTGCGGCGATCGCGGCGGCATCGATCGTCGCGAAGGTCGTCAGGGATCGAGCCATGCGCCGGATCGACGCGCTCTTTCCGCACTACGGTTTCTCGTCGCACGTCGGGTACATCACCCCGCGTCATTCGGCCGTGGTGCGCGAGCGCGGGCCCTCGGAGCTTCACCGGCGCTCCTTCCAGGCGCTCTGCTATGAGGAGCTCGTCGAGCTCGAGGAAGCGCGGAGCTGACGCCGAACGGCGCGCGCGCCTGCACTATCGGCTCCGCGGCTACCGAATCTTGGAGACGAATGCGTGGGCGGGCGGCCACGAGCTGGACGTGGTCGCGAGGCGGGGCCGGCAACTGGTCTTCTGCGAGGTGAAGGCGAAGCTGGGGGAGCGCTACGGCGATCCGGCGGAGATGGTCGGCGGCGAGAAGCAGCGCCGGTTGCGGCGCGCGGCGGAGGCGTGGCTCGTCCGGCATCCGGAGCTCACCGAGCTGGAGGTGCGCTTCGACGTGGTCTCGGTGACGCCTCGCGGGGTTGAGCGGGTCGTGGATGCCTTCTAGCTCGGTCGACTAGGACTCCCGCGGCCCCCGGCGAAGGGCGTTCTTCGTGGCTCCGACCCAAGACGCCCTCTACGCCGAGATCGACTTCGATCTCTCGTGGTCGGAGCGGGAGCTGCCGGAGCGCGAGCGAACCCGCCACGTCCACCGGCTCCACCCGTACCTGGGCAAGTTCATCCCGCAGGTTGTCGAGGTGCTGCTCGCCCGGTACGTCAAACGAGGCGGTCGCGTGCTCGACCCCTTCGCGGGCTCCGGCACGACACTCGTGCAGGGGCTCGAGAGTGGGTACGACGGGGTCGGCGTCGACCTCGCCGCCTTCAACTGCCTGCTGATGGAGGTCAAGACCCGGCGCTACGACCTTTTCCGGCTGGAGAGCGAGATCCGGGACGTCGTGCGGCGGGTCGAGGCAGGTCGAGCCGCGGCGGCCGCCGCGGCTGAGGGCTACGTCGGCCGTTGGTTCGCGCCGCGGGCGCTCGGGGAGCTGTTTGGGTTCCGCGAGCTCATCGGTGAGTACGAGCACGGTGACGTCCTCAGGGTCGTGCTCGCGCGCGCAGCGCGGTCCGCTCGCCTCACGACGCACTTCGACCTGGATTTTCCGCGTACCCCTCAAGAGGGCGAGTACTGGTGCCACAAGCACAAGCGGATCTGCCGGCCGGTCGACCGCGCGGAACATTTCCTGCGCCGCTACGCCCTAGACACGCTCGCGAGGATCAAGGCGTTCTCGCGTGTACGTGCGCGGGGGTGCGAGGCCGTGGTCGTACACGGCGATTCGCGGGAGGTCGAGCTCGGCGGCACCTTCGACGGACTGATCACGTCGCCGCCCTATCCCGGGCTGATCGACTACCACGAGCAGCACCGCTACGCCTATGAGCTCCTCGGGCTCGAGGATCTGCGCGCGCTCGAGCTCGGGTCGGGTGAGCAGGGGACGAGTGCGGCGGCGCTCGCCGCCTATGTCGAGGGCATCTCGGCCGTGCTCGTGCGCGGAAAGACGGCGCTGCGCGCCGGAGCGCCGGTCGTGATCGTCGTCAACGATCGCCGCAACCTGTATCCGGAGATTCTCGAGCGGGTGGGCCTGCGGCTGGAGCAGCGCCTGCGCCGGCACGTCAATCGCAGAACCGGCCGGCGAGCAGGCGAGTTCTACGAGGACGTGCTCGTCGCGCGCTAGAGCAGACCGAGCTCGTCCAGCGCCCGGTACCGACGTCGGCGTCTGTGAGCCGACCCTGTCGGAGGTGCTCGCGAAAGCGTTCCAGAGGCGCAAGCGTCGAGCCGTCAACCAGGCTGCTCCGGCTCGGCAATCCGGCGGCACCCCTGGCTGCGAACACGTGCTCACGCCACGAAGTTTCGCCTTTGGCGCAGACAAGGCACAGACATGTGCGCTTTCCCCGCGTAGCGTCGGACGGTGCTCGCGCGAACCGTCACCCATACGCTTGTCGGGCTCGACGCCCGCAAGGTCGAGGTCGAGGCGCACCTCCAGAACGGTGTGCCCAGCCTCGCCATCGTCGGTCTCGCCGATCGCGCCTGCCAGGAGGCGAAGCATCGGGTGCGGAGCGGCATCACCTCGGCGGAGCTCGAGTGGCCGTCGCGCCGCATCACCGTCAATCTCGCGCCCGCGGGACTGCGGAAGGAAGGGTCCGGCTTCGACTTGCCGATCGCACTCGCGATCCTCGGCGCGTCCCGCCAGCTTCCGCTCGACCGTCTCGATGCTCATGCGGCGATCGGGGAGCTCGCGCTCGACGGCCGCATCCGGCCGGTACGCGGCGTGCTAGCCGCTGCGGAAGGCGCGCGGCACGCGGGGTTCGGGCGGCTGCTGTGCGCGGAGGAGTCCGCATCGGAGGCGGCATTGGCGGGCGTGGAGCCGATCCCGGTCCGGCATCTCGCGGAAGTCGTCGCCTACCTCCGCGGCGAGGCGGAGCTACCTCCGTTCGAGCCGTCCTCCAACGGAACGGTGGCCGGGCTTGACGAGCGCGAGCTCGACCTCGCCGACGTCCGAGGGCAAGATCGCGCCCGCCGGGCCCTCGAGCTGGCGGCTGCGGGCGGGCACAACCTGCTCCTCGCGGGTCCACCGGGGACCGGGAAGTCGATGCTCGCCCGGCGGCTCCCGGGCGTTCTCCCTGCCCTGACGGCCGAGGAGTCGCTCGAGGTCACCCGGATCTACTCGGCAGCCGGGCTCCTGACTCCCGAACGGCCTCTCGTCTGCCGCCGCCCGTTTCGAATGCCGCACCAGAGCGCGTCGGTGGCGGCGATCGTGGGCGGTGGCTCGGGCCCTCGACCGGGCGAGGCGACGCTCGCCCACCACGGCGTGCTCTTCCTCGATGAGCTGCCGGAGTTCCAGCGACCGGCGCTCGAGGCGCTGCGGCAGCCGCTCGAGGATGGAATCGTCAGCATCGCCCGTGCCGAAGGGCGCGCGGTGTTCCCCGCCCGATTCCAGCTCGTAGCCGCGATGAACATGTGCCCCTGCGGCGGTCGCGGCGACGGGGCGTCCGAATGCGTCTGCTCCGCGCAAAGGCTCGCCGCCTTCCGAGAGAAGCTGTCGCGGGCGCTCGTCGACCGGTTCGACCTCGTGGTCGCCGTGCCGCGTCCGCGGGCAGCCGACCTGAGCGGCCGGGCAGGCGAGTCCTCCGACGCAGTTCGTGTCCGCGTCACGAATGCGGGGGCGCGCATCAGAGCAGGACCGTTACGCCGAACGGACGCCGCGAGCGGGCTCCTCGACCGGGCAGTCGAGCGGCTGCCCCTGTCCGGTCGTGGACGAGTGCGTGTCGCGCGCGTTGCACGAACGATTGCCGCGCTGGCGGACGCCGATTCGGTGGAGGAGGCGCACGTCGCCGAGGCGCTCGCTTACCGATCACCGAGGGAGCTCGCGTCGTGATTCGGTTGCGTCCGCGCGATTCGCTCTTCCCTGGGCGCCTGCGGGCGATCTTCGACCCACCGCCCTCGCTCTACCTCCGTGGGGCCGGTGACCCCGAACTGCTCACACGCCGCTCGGTGGCCGTCGTCGGCGCCCGCGCGTGCTCGCCCTACGGCGCACAGGTCGCGCGAATGCTCGGCCGCGAGCTCGCCGCGGCCGGGGTGGTCGTCATCAGCGGGCTCGCGCGGGGAATTGACGGGGAAGCACACCGCGGCGCGCTCGAAGGCGGGCTCACGCTTGCCGTGCTCGGTTGCGGGATCGACCGCGACTACCCGGCCTCGCACGCGCAGCTCTCGCGGCGGATCGAGGAACAGGGCCTGGTGGTCTCTGAGTACGAGCCGGGCGTCGAGCCCGCGCCCTGGCGCTTCCCGGCCAGGAACCGAATCATCGCCGGGCTCTCGGAGGCGGTGGTCGTCGTGGAGGCACGGGAACGAAGCGGGGCGCTGATCACCGCCGACTTCGCGCTCGACGAGGGACGCGAAGTTTTCGCCGTTCCTGGGGAGATCACCTCGTCGCTCTCGGCCGGCACGAACGCACTCTTGAAGCTCGGAGCCACTCCACTGACTGCGTCCGACGACGTCCTTGACGTCCTCGGGATCGAGCGCCCCGATCCTGCCGGGGCCGTCGAGGTCTCACCGGAGGCGACGCAGCTACTCGAGCTCGTCCGCGCAGGGCCGGGCGGTGCAGACGAGCTCGCGGCCCGCGGGGCCCTCGACGCGGGCGCCGCCAGCATCGCCTTGACCGAGCTCGAGCTCGCCGGCCTTGTCGCAGCTGCGGACGGCGTCTACCGGGCGGCGAAGCGACAGTGAGCGAGAACCTAGGCTCGCTCGAGCGTCGCCGCGACCTCCTCGAGGCTCGCAAGGTCGTGCCCGCTCGCGAAGACGTCCACGTAGGGCAATGCCGCCTTCATGCCGCGCGCCAGCGGCTCGTAGGCGGGATCCTCCTTGAGCGGGTTGAGCCAGACGACCCGGTGGGCAAGCCGCGAGAGCCGGGCCATCTGCTCCTCGAGCACGGCTGGGTCGCCGACGTCGAGGCCGTCCGAGCAGATCAGCACGACCGACCCGCGCGCGAGCCCCCCATGTCCGAAGCGGTCGAGGAAGTCGGCAAGCGACTCGCCGATGCGCGTGCCGCCGTCCCAGTCGACGACTTCGTCCGCGGCCCGCCGCAGCGCGTCGTCGAGCTCGCTGGTCGCAAGGGCGCGAGTAATCCGAGTGAGGCGCGTGCCGAAGCAGAACGCCTCCCAGCGGCGATCTGCGCGCAAGGCGGCATGCGCGAATACGAGCAGGGCGCGCGAGTAGTCGCCCATCGAGCCGGAGACGTCGAGCAGGAGCACGAGCCGGCGCCGGCGAGTGCGCCGCGCGCGGTACACGCGGTCGAGCGGCTCGCCGCCGGTCCGGAACGAGCGCCGCAGCGTGCGGCGCAGGTCGGGCACGCCCGCGCGGGCCGGTTCTCGCCGTCGCGTGCGCCGCCGAGGGACGGCGAGGCTGATCTGCGCCATCAGGCCGGCGAGCTGCGCGAGCTCATCGGGCGTGCAGCGCGCGAAGCTCTTGCGCCGGAGCAGCTCGGCGGTACTGGCCAGGCCAACGTCATCTTCGACCTCGATCCGGATCCGCCGCGGTGCGGGAGGAGAGGGCCGCGCCTCCGGTCGACCGAAGAAGTCGCGGAAGACCCGGTCGTAGACGCACATGTCCTCCGGTCGGGAAATCAGCGTGGCGCGACCGGCCCAGTAGAGATCATCGAGCTCGACCAGTGCCGCGGCGCGGCAGAATTCGGCGATGCGTCCGGTTCCGACGCGGAGGCCTTCCGCCCGGAGTGCCCTGCCGAAGCCCGCGAGCGGGGTGACCGGGTCAGTCACGGAGAAGCTCCGCTAGCCCGGCCTCGGCACGCCCGAGATCTTCGCGGTTCTTCACGACCCAGCCGAGCGTCTCGCGAGCACCGTCGCCGTCGGCGGACTCGGCTCCGAGGACCGAGAGCGCCCGGGCCCAGTCGATCGCTTCCGCCGCTCCCGGCCGCTTGACCAGGTCGAGCTCGCGCAGCCGCGCGACCGCCGCCGCGACCGACCGGGCGAGCTGCTCGGACACGCCGGGTGCTCGGACTCGGATGATCTCGACCTCGCGCTCGAAGTCCGGAAACTCGATCCAGTGGTAGAGGCACCGGCGCTTGAGCGCGTCGTGCAGCTCTCTCGTCCGATTTGACGTGATCACGACAGCCGGCGGCTCCTCGGCCGCGATCGTCCCCAGCTCCGGGATCGTGACGGCGTAATCGGAGAGAACTTCGAGCAGGAAGGCCTCGAACTCGTCGTCCGCGCGGTCGAGCTCGTCGACGAGGAGGACCGCCTTCCGTCCAGCCCGGATCGCGCGCAGGAGCGGCCGCTCGACGAGGAAGTCGGGCCCGTAGAGCTCCCGCACGCGCAGCTCCGCGTCCAGCTCGCCGGCCTGCAGCGTGCGCGCATAGAGGAGCTGGCGCGAGTAGTCCCACTCGTACAACGCCTGACCGGCGTCGATGCCCTCGTAGCACTGGAGCCGGATCAGCTCCGCGTCGAGGATGCGGGCCAGCGTCTTGCCGACCTCGGTCTTGCCGACGCCCGCCTCGCCCTCGAGGAGCAGCGGGCGGCCCATGGCGAGCGCGAGGTGGATCGCGGTCGCGAGCCCGCGGTCGGGAAGGTAGTCGTGCTGCCGCAGCGCGGCCTCGACCTGTTCGACAGAACCGAACGCCACGCGGCAATCGTAGGGAAAGGCACCAACCGCAACCGCCGAGACGGACGCGTTATTCTCGGCACGGCTACATTCCGGGGGACAAGGGAGGCGACTGCGGTGTATCGCGCGAGGTACGACCATCTCGCACCCGGCATGCTCGAGGAGGCTGACCTCGCAAAATGACAGACGACGTCCTGATCGAGGCGGGCCACCTCGCCTCGGAGGGGAAGCCATTTGCGCTCGCCACCGTCGTCAACGTCGTCCGGCCCGCGTCGACGCGACGGGGTGACCGCGCCGTTGTCACTCCGGACGGCGGCCTCACAGGCTGGATCGGCGGTGCGTGCTCCGAGCCCATCGTCGTCCGCGAAGCTCTCCGGGCGCTTGCCGACGGCCAGGTCCGCCTGCTGCGGATCGGGCCTCCTGGCAGCGCCGAAATCGACGAGACCTCGGGCGTGGTCGTCGCCGAGAGCTCCTGCGCGTCGGAAGGTGTCGTCGAGGTGCTCGTAGAGCCGCAGCTCCCGCGCCCGGTGCTGGCAATCGTCGGGGACAGCCCTGCCGCGCGGACGCTCTCGGAGCTCGCGCAGACGATCGGCTGGCGCGTCGCGCCCGGCAGGGCCGAGGAGGCTGACGCAATCGTGGTCGCCGCCATGGGGCACGGGGACGAGGACGCGCTGGCCGAGGCTCTTGCGGCCGGAACCGGCTATGTCGGCCTCGTCGCCAGCAGCCGCCGCGCCTCCGTCGTCCTGGCCGCACTCCGGGAGCGCGGCGTCGACGAGGCCGACGTCGCCCGTGTACACAGTCCGGCCGGGCTCGATCTCGGGCCGTCCACGCAGCAGGAGATCGCCGTTGCGATCCTCGCCGAGATCGTCGCGTGGCGCCATACGACGAAGCCGGGGCCGCACATCCCCTCCGAAGAGGTCGTCGATCCAGTCTGCGGCATGCTCGTGTCGCTTCACGGGGCCACCGAGCTCGTCGAGCTCAACGGCGTCACGTACGCGTTCTGCAGCGCTCACTGCCGCAAGCAATTCGAAGCCGATCCGGCGCGCTATCTCGCCGCCGAGCAGGCATGAAGGACGTCCTCCCGACACTCGAGCAATGGACAGGAGAGAAGCTCCGTGTCGCGACGGCGACGGTGGTCAAGACGGAACGCTCGGCGCCGCGCGACGCGGGCGCCGTGCTCGCCGTTTCCGAACGGGGTGAGGTCGCCGGCTCCGTCACCGGCGGGTGCGTGGAGCCGGCCGTCTTTCGCGAGGCCGAGGAGGTGCTCGCCGGCGGGCCGCCGCGCCTTAAGACCTACGGGATCGCGGACGACGAGGCGCTCGAAGTCGGCCTGCCGTGCGGCGGTACCGTCCACATCTTCGTCGACGCGCTCGATCCCGTTCTCGTCGCGCCGCTGGCCGAGGCAATCCGCGCCGAGCAGCCGGTCGCGCTCGAGGTGAAGATCTCCGGTCAGCACATTGGAGCCAAACGGCTCATCCGCGCCGGCGACGACGGGGCGGCTGGTGAGCTCCTCGCTCGAGGCGAGACCGGGCTCATCGAAGAGGCCGGCGAGCAGGTTTTCGTCTCGTCGTTCGGGCCACGGCCGAGCATGTACGTCTTCGGCGCCGTCGACCACGCCGCAGCGGTCGCCGAGCTCGGGCGCTTCCTCGGCTACCACGTCACCGTTTGCGACGCCCGGGCGAAGTTCACGACGCGGGAGCGTTTTCCCAACGTCGACAAGCTCGTCGTCGATTGGCCCGACCGGTTTCTGGCGCAGGCGGCTGTCGACGAGCGGACGGCCATCATCGTTCTCACCCACGACCACAAGTTCGACGTGCCGCTGCTCCGGGTCGCACTCGAGACGAATGCCGGCTACATCGGCGCGATGGGCTCGCAGCGGACGACGGACGAGCGCGAGCGCAAACTTCGCGAGGAGGGCGTCACCGACGAGCAGCTGAGCCGCGTCCACGCACCGATCGGGCTGCGGATCGCCGCGCGGACACCCGAGGAGGTGGCGGTGGCGATCGCAGCCGAGCTCGTCTCCGTCGTCCGAGGCGGGGTCCCGGCACGCGCGTGGGAGCTCGTGGCGCTGTGAAGCGCGAGAGCTCGATCGAGGTCCTCGCCTCGCCCGAGCAGCCTTGGGGCATCCAGAAAGGAGCTGAAGTGAGACCTGTTGGGATCACCGTGAACGGGGTTGCCCGCGAGGCGGACGTCGAGCCGCGCGAGCTGCTCGTCTATTTCCTGCGGGAGCAGCTGGGACTGACGGGGACCGTCGTCGGCTGTGACACATCGTCGTGCGGCGCCTGCACGGTGCTCCTCGACGGCGAGTCGGTCAAGTCGTGCACCGTGCTCGCGGTGCAGGCGGACGGGCGCGAAGTGACGACGATCGAAGGGCTCGCTTCGAACGGGCAGCTCCATCCCGTCCAGCAGGCTTTTCACGAGAACCACGGGCTTCAGTGCGGCTACTGCACGCCGGGGATGGTGATGGCGACGGTGAGCCTCCTGACCGAGCACCCGAGCCCGAGCGACGAGGAGATCCGACACCTGCTCGAAGGCAACCTCTGCCGCTGCACCGGCTACCAGAACATCGTCAAGGCCGTGAAAGCGGCCGCCACCGCGTAAAGGAGGGGGAGATGGCAGTCACCGAAGAGAAAACGGCCCCCTACGTCGGGCGGTCGGTCGCGCGCAAGGAGGACGCGAAGCTCCTCACGGGCCAGTCCCGCTACATCGATGACATCACGCTGCCCGGGATGGTCTGGGCCTCCGTCGTCCGCAGCCCCTTCGCGCACGCGCGCATCAAGAGCGTGGACGTGTCGAAAGCCCTGGAGGCCGAGGGTGTCGTCGCCGCGTTCAGCGGAGCAGACCTCGAAGACGACTGGAAGGCGACGCTCCCGTGCGTGTGGCTCGTGACCGAGGACACGAAGCAGCCGTTCCACCGGCCGATCGCCACGGACAAGGCCCGCCACGTCGGCGACGGCGTCGCCGTCGTCATCGCCGAAAGTCGCGCGCTCGCCAAGGACGCCGCCGAGCTCGTCGAGGTCGACTACGAGCCCCTCGAGGCGGTCGTCGACCCGGAGGCCGCACTCGCCGACGGCGCTCCCATCGTCCACGAGGAGTTCGACACGAACCGCTGCTACACGTGGACGCTGAAGACCGACAACTCCGACGGCGTGTTCGCTGACGCGCCCGTCACCGTCAAGGAGCGCTACCGCCAGCAGCGGCTCGTTCCCAACGCCATCGAGCCGCGCGGTGTGCTCGCCCAGTACCTCGAAGCGCAGGACGAGTACACGCTCTGGTCGGCGACGCAGATCCCGCACATCGCCCGCTTCTGGCTCTCGATCTCGAACGGGATTCCCGAGTCGCGCCTGCGCGTGATCGCTCCCGATGTCGGCGGCGGCTTCGGCTCGAAGCTCAACGTCTACGCCGAGGAGGCGCTCGCCCTCGCGCTGGCGAAGCGGCTCAACCGGCCGGTCAAGTGGATCGAGGAGCGGTTGGAAGCCTACGTCTCCACCATCCACGGCCGCGACCATTGGCAGGAGATCGAGCTGGCGGCTGACGAGGACGGGAGGATCCGAGGCGTCCGCGTCCGGCTGACCGTCGGGCTCGGTGCCTACCTCCAGCTGGTCACGGCGGGGACGCCGATCCTCGGCGCGTGGGTTTACGGCGGCGCGTACAACGTCGAGGCCTACGACTTCGAATGCGTGGGCGTCTTCACGACGACAACGCCGACGGATGCCTATCGCGGTGCCGGACGGCCCGAGGCTACGTACGCGATCGAGCGAGCCGTGGATGCGCTTGCACGCAAGCTCGAAATGGATCCGGTCGAGCTACGCCGCAAGAACTTCATCACCGAGTTCCCCAAGGAGCTCGCCTCCGGCCTCACGGTCGACTCGGGCGACTTCCACGGCGCTCTCGACAAGGCACTCGAGCTGCTCGACTACGAGGGTCTGCGCCGCGAGCAGGCGGAGCGGCGCGAGCAGGGCGACACGAAGGAACTCGGCGTCGGCTTCTCCACCTACACCGAGATGTGCGGGCTAGCGCCGTCACGCATTCTCGGCGCCCTCCTCTACGCAGCCGGCGGCTGGGACGCGGCGACGATTCGCTGCCTGCCCACGGGGAGCGTCCAAGTCTTCATCGGGACTTCGCCGCACGGCCAGGGGCACGTGACCACGTTCTCACAGATCGTCGCCGACAGGCTCGGCGTCGCCCTCGAGGACGTCGAGGTCATACACGGCGACACATCGCTCATGCAGCTCGGCCTCGATACCTACGGGAGCCGAAGCCTCACGGTCGGCGGCGTCGCGCTCTACTACGCCGCCGACAAGATCCTCGACAAGGCGCGCAAGCTCGTGGCCCACAAGCTCGAGGTCGCCGAGGACGACCTCGAGGTCGAAGGCGGCCGCCTCGCGATCAAAGGCACCGACCGCGCCATGACCGTGACCGAGGCGGCGCTCCACGCCTTTACCGCCCATGACCTTCCGGACGGCCTCGAGCCCGGCCTCGAGGCGACCTACGCCTACGACCCGCCTAACTTCAGCTGGCCGGGTGGCGCGCACATCTGCGTCGTCGAGGTCGACACCGAAACGGGCTCGGTCGACCTGCGGCGTTACGTCGCTGTGGACGAGGTCGGCAAGGTGATCAACCCGATGATCGTCGACGGGATGGTGCACGGCGGCGTTGCGCAGGGCATCGGCCAGGCGCTCTTCGAGGAGGCGATCTACGACGAGGACGGCAACCTGACCACGGGCTCGATGGTCAGCTACATCGTCCCGTCGGCGGCCGAGCTGATCGACATCGAGACCGACCGCGTCGAGGCGCCCAGCCCGACGAACCCGATGGGCGTCAAAGGCGTGGGTGAGACAGGCACGATCGCGTCGACTCCGGCCATCATCGGCGCGGTCGTCGACGCGCTGTCGCCCTACGGCGTCACCGACGTTCCGATGCCGGCCAAGCCCGAGAACGTCTGGCGAGCGATCCAGGACGCGAAAGGCGGTGCGAAGTGATCCCGGCTTCCTTCGACTACGAGCGCGCCGAATCCGTCGACCATGCGCTCGAGCTGCTCGGCTCCGGGCGCGACGCGAAGCTCCTCGCCGGCGGGCATTCGCTCCTGCCGCTGATGAAGCTCCGCTTCGCGCGGCCGGAGCTCCTCGTCGACATCGGCCGGCTCACCGACCTCTCCTATGTGCGAGAGGACGGCGACCGCATCGCGATCGGGGCCCTCACCCGCTACCACGACCTCGAGCGCGACGAGCTCCTCCGCGACGGGTGCGCGATCGTGGCGCAGGCTTCAGCGGAGGTCGGCGACCCGCAGGTGCGTCACCTGGGGACGATCGGCGGCTCCGCCGCGCACGGGGATCCGTCCTCCGATATTCCGACCGTGCTTCTCGCGCTCGAAGCGGAGCTCGTCGTGCGCGGACCGGGCGGCGAGCGAACGGTGAACGCGGGCGACATGTTCACCGGCTTCTTCGAAACCGCCGTTGGGCCGCAGGAGATCCTTACGGAGATCCGGGTGCCGAAAGCCGGCGGCACGTACGTCAAGTTCAACCGGCGCGCGCAGGACTGGGCGATCGTCGGGGTCGCCGTAGCGCGAACGAACGGAGCTGCGCAGGTCGCGCTCACAAACATGGGCCACACGCCGCTGCGCGCGCGTGGAGTCGAGGAGGCGCTCGGGTCGGGCGCCGACCCGGCGACGGCCGCCGAGCGCGCCGCCGAGGGAACGAGCCCGCCCAGCGACCACAACGCCAGCGCCGAGTTCCGCGGTCACCTGGCGACGGTGCTCGTGCGCCGCGCTCTCGAGGAGGCGCTCGCGCGGTAGCGTCGTATTGGCTCGAAGAGCCTGCCGAGCCTCTCCGGACTCGGAGGTACGAGGGTGGGGTGGACGTCGCCGTCGTCGGGGGCGGTGTCACGGGCCTTTCGTGCGCGCTGACCCTGGCGGACAGTGGAAAGCGGGCCCGCGTGTACGAGGCGCGCACGATCGCCTCCGGAGCGAGCGGACGGAGCGGCGGGTTCGCGCTCCGTGGCGGGGCGATGCCCTATGACCAGGCGCGGGAGCGCCTCGGCGCCGAGCGCGCTGCGGGGCTCTGGCGGCTGACCGAACGGGCCCTGGACCGGATGGAGGGACTTGCCGGCGATGCGCTGCGGCGCGTCGGCAGCCTCCGCTTGGCTGCCGACGAGGACGAGCTCGCGGATCTGATTGCCGAGTACGAGGCGCTTCGCGCCGACGGGTTCGCAGCCGAGTGGATCGACGAGCCCGCCGGTCGGCTCGCCGGCCGCTACCCGGGTGCGCTCCTGCACGTACGCGACGGGGCGCTCCAGCCGGCGCGGTGGATCCGGCGGCTCGCCGCCGCGGCGGCGGACGCGGGCGCCGAGATCCGCGAGCACGAGCGCGTGACGTTCCTCGACGAGCTCGACGCCGAGGCTGTCGTCGTGGCCAGCGACGGCTACCCCAGTGGGCTGCCCGGCGTCCTGGACGACGTCGTGCAGCCGATGCGCGGTCAGGTCGTCGCCACCGAACCGCTTGCGGATCGGCTCTACGAGCGGCCCCACTACGCGCGGCGCGGGCTGGATTACTGGCAGCAGCTCCCGAACGGCCGCCTTGTCGTCGGCGGCAGCCGTGACGTGAACCTGGCCCGTGAGTCGACCTCAGAGGAGGCGACGACGCCGGAGGTGCAGTCGGCGCTGGAGGCGGTGGTTCGCGAGCTGGTCGGAACACAGCCCGCGATCACCCATCGCTGGTCGGGGATCTTCGGCCTGAGCCCCGACGACCTTCCGCTGGTCGGCGCCGTCCGCGATCGCGCGGGCGTCTGGGTCTCGCGCGGCTACTCGGGCCACGGGAACGTGCTCGGGCTCGCGTGCGGCGAGCTGGTTGCGAAGGCGATCCTCGGCCGCCGCGAGCCCGAGCTGGAGCTGTTCGACCCGGCGCGGCTGCTCTAGCCCTGCTGCTCGGGCTGGGGTGCGCTGTCGTCGGTCTGCCAGAGCGAGAACTCGTTGCCTTCGGTGTCCGTAGCGCGGGCATACCAGCCCATCCCGGGCACCGGCTCCTTGCCTTCGACCTTGCCACCCAGCTCCTGGATCTTCTGGCCGGCGGCGTCGATGTTCTCGACGGCGAAGTAGCTGATCAGACCCGTCTCACCCTGCTGCTGCGGGTAGACGGCACCGCCCTCGTTCTCGCCGGTCTGGAACATGTGGTACTCGATCGGCCCTTCCATCGTCTGGAACTCGTAGCCGAACATCGTGCTCCAGAAGTTCTTGGCGCGGCTCGTGTCCTGCGCCGGGATCTCGAAATGGATGATTCCGGGCATCCAGCTCCCCTCCTCGTCTCGTTGGAAGGTGGCAGGCTAGCGCCGCGGGTGCCGTGACGGTGGCGGGGTTCACGACCTCTTCACCGAGTGGTGGACATACGCCTTCGAGCCGCGCCGCGGGTCAGCATGGTGTGGGGGCCGGGCGCTAGAGCTCGAGGGCCGGCAGCTCGAGCTCGTCGGCGCGTTCCAATGCCGCCAGCGCGACGGCCAGGTCCTGGATCGCGAGCCCGGTGGAGTCGAAGACGGTGATGTCGTCGGGCGAGCGCCGACCGTCCGCGGTCCCGGCGAGGACGTCGCCCAGCTGGGTCGCATCCTCCCGAGCCAACGCTCCCGCCTCGACCGCATGTACGAGGTCGCCGTTGTGGCTCGCCTGTTCCCAGTCGTCGCAGAACACCCGGACACGGGCCAGCTCCTCGACGGCGATCTCGGCCTTGCCCGGTCCGTCCGCGCCCATCAGGCTCACGTGCTGGCCGGCGCGGAGGCTCCCTTCCGCGAACACGATTTCGTGTCCCGGAGTCACCGTGGCGACGAGGTCGGCGTCGAGCGCCACGTCCTGGCTCTTCGCCGCCTCGGCGCCGAGTTCAGCTGCCGCCGCCTCCGCCCGCCCGCGGTCGACGTCCCAGAGCGACACGGAGCGCCCGCGGGCAAGAAACGTGCGCGCCACCGCCCGCCCGTTCACACCGGCTCCGATCACGGCGGCGGTCTCAGCGTCCGGTCGGCCCAGCGTCTCCGCCGCGAGCACGGCGGCCGCGCCCGTCCGCAGCGCAGTCACGGCGCCGGCGTCGAGCACGGCGACGGGCATCCCGTTCGACGCGTCGGAGAGAAGGACGAGGCCGGTCACGGTCGGGAGCCCGATCTCGGGGTTGCCGGGAAAAGAGGTCACCCACTTCAACAGCGCGAACCCGCTCCCCAGAGCAGGCATGGCGCGAAAGTCTCCGGCCGGATACGCCGGCACATACACCTTGGACGGCATCGACCACTCGCCCCGGGCGTAGGCCACGAACGCGTCACGGACGACCTCGACCGCCCGTTGGGGCGACACAGCGGCCTCGACATCTCCGGCCGCGAAGACCGGAACTACGGTCAAACGCCCTTGACCGACGCGACGAGCTTCTCGAGCGCGGCCTTCGCGTCGTCGAAGAGCATCACCGTCTTCGGGTCGTAGAACAGCGGGTTGTCGACGCCCGCGAACCCCGGTGACAGGCTGCGCTTGATCACGACGACGTTGTGCGCCTTGTCGACGTCGAGGATCGGCATCCCGTAGATCGGGTTGCCCGGCTGGCTTCGCGCGGCAGGGTTGACGACGTCGTTCGCCCCGACGACGACGACGACGTCGGTCTGCGGGAACTCGGGGTTGATCTGCTCCATCTCGAAGAGCTCGTCGTACGGAACGTTGGCCTCGGCGAGCAGCACGTTCATGTGCCCCGGCATGCGGCCGGCGACGGGATGGATCGCGTAGCGCACGTCGACGCCCTTCTCCTCCAGCAGATCGCCGAGGTTGCGCACGTCGTGCTGGGCCTGGGCGACGGCGAGCCCGTACCCGGGGACGAAGACCACGCGGCGCGCGTAGGCGAGCATGTACGCGATGTCGTCCGGCGACGCCGTCCGCACGCCGCCGTCGCCGTCGACCGCGGCCACCGCCGCCGCTGCGGGCTCAGGAGCCGCTCCGAAGGCCCCGAAGAGCGTCTGCCGGAGCGGCCGGCCCATCGCCTTGCCCATGAGGATCGTCAGCAGCGTTCCCGAGGCGCCGACGAGCGTGCCGCCGATGATCAGCGCGGTGTTGTCGAGCACGAAACCCGTCGATGCCGCCGCGAGGCCGGTGAAGGCGTTCAGGAGCGAGATCACAACCGGCATGTCTGCACCGCCGATCGGCAGCACGAACAGCAACCCGAGGACGAGGGCGCCGATCATCAGCAGGACGAGCCAGACGCCGTTCTCCGTCGTCGCGGTGAGCACGATCAGCGTGACGAGCACGGCGCCCAGCACCGCGTTGATCGCGTTCTGCGCCGGGAAGACGATCGGGCGGCCCGGGACGAACTCCTGGAGCTTCCCGAAGGCGACCAGGCTTCCCCAGAAGCTCACGGAGCCGATCAGCGCCGAGAACAGGATCCCGACGATCTCCTCGGTCCTCATCCTGCCCGCGAGCGGCGCCAACCGGTGAAACTCGGCCGCGGCGATCAGTGCAGCCGCGCCGCCCCCGACCCCGTTGAAGAGCGCGACCATCTGAGGAATCGCGGTCATCCGCACCAGCCGGGCCGAGGCGACGCCGATCACCGCGCCGACGGCGATGCCGGCGAGCATCAGCCAGTACGTATCGATCTCCGGGATCGCGAAGGTGGCGCCGACGGCGATCGCCATGCCGGCGGCGCCGATCAGGTTCCCGGAGCGGGCCGTCCTCGGATGCGACAGGCGCTTGATCGCGATGATCAGGCAGATCGCCGCAACGAGGTAGGCGAGGTCGATCCAGGTTCTACTCACGCTTGTCCTCGTCCCCGTCCGGCCGACGCTGCTTGAACATCTCGAGCATCCGGTCGGTGACGAGAAAACCGCCGACGATGTTGATCGTCCCGAAGACGCAGGCGACGAACGCGAGCACCTGCTCGAGCGTCGAGTCGGCGGTGCCGGCGATCAGCATCGCGCCGATCAGCACGATCCCGTGGATCGCGTTCGTGCCGGACATCAACGGCGTGTGGAGCATCGTCGGCACCTTCGCGATCAGCTCGAAGCCGAGGAAGACGGCGAGCGCGAAGACGGTGAGCTCGACGACGAGCTGCCTGTCTATGCCGGCACCGCCTCTCGGGTGACGCAGGCGCCGGAGGTGATTTCGTCGTCCCAGTCGAGGGCGAGCTGGCCGCCCGGCGCCAGGTGCGTGAGCAGTGACTGGACGTTGCGCGCGTAGAGCTGGCTCGCGTGGACGGGCACGGTGCTCGCGAGGTTCGTCAGTCCGACGATCGTCACGCCCTCCCGGACCACCTCTTCGCCTGGGACCGTCAGCTGCGTGTTCCCACCGGCCTCCGCCGCAAGATCGACGATCACCGAGCCCTCCCGCATCCCCGCGACGGCCGACTCGGGGATCAGCTTCGGAGCGGGTCGACCCGGAATCAACGCCGTCGTGATCACGGCGTCGAATTCAGCGACGCGGCGCTCCAACTCCTCCTGTTGTCGCCGCTCGTCGTCCTCGGTCAGCTCACGGGCATAGCCGCCGGCCGTCTCCTCGCCGATGACCCCGAGGTCGAGGAAGCTCGCGCCCAGGCTCTCAACCTGCTCTCGAACCGCCGGCCGCACGTCGAACGCGGAGACGACCGCTCCAAGACGGCGAGCGGTCGCGATTGCCTGAAGTCCCGCGACGCCGGCGCCGAGCACGAGCACCTTCGCCGGCGCCACGGTCCCGGCCGCGGTCATCAACATCGGAAAGAACCTCGGGAGCCGCTCTGCGGCGAGCAGCGCGGCCTTGTACCCGGCCACCGTCGCCTGCGAGGAGAGCGCGTCCATCGGCTGCGCGCGGGTGATCCTCGGCACCGACTCGAGAGCGAAGCCGACGACGCCGCGGCGGGCCAGCCGCTCGACGCCCTCCGCGTCGGTCAGCGGCTCGAGGAACGCGATCAGGATCGACCCCTGCGGGAGCAGCTCGATCTCCTCGGAGCTCGGCTTCCGAACCTTCACGACCCCCTCGGCCGCGCGGAAGAGCTCCTCCCGCGACGACACGATCGCTGCGCCGGCCGCCTCGTACTCGCGATCGGGGAAAGACGCTTCCGCGCCGGCGCCGGCTTCGATCGCGATCTCGAAACCCTGAGCGGTCAGCTTCTCGACGGTCTCCGGGACGAGCGCGACGCGGCGCTCGCCCGCAGCAGTCTCCTTCGGGACGGCCACCTTCACGCCGCCGGAACTCTAGAGAGGGATTGACCGAGCAGGGCGGAAGTACCACGCCGTGGTGCTGACGGCCCTGTCGCAGGCGATCGAAGCGCGCGATCCGTACACCCGCGGGCACTCGGACCGAGTGAGCGCGCTCGCTGAGATCGTCGCGCGGCGACTCGGCTGGAGAAACACGCGCTTCGGCGCACTGAAGCTCGGCGCGGTGCTCCACGACGTCGGGAAGCTGAACGTCGACGGCGCCATCCTCCGCAAGCCCGGTCCTCTCGACGAGGGTGAGTACCGCGAGATCAAGCGGCATCCGCTCGACGGCGCCAGGCTGATCCGGAGGCTCGACACGCTCCGACCGGCGCTGCCGTACATCCTCTTCCACCACGAGCGCTGGGACGGAGGCGGCTATCCGAGCGGCCGATCGCGCGAGCAGATCCCGGTCGGCGCGCGAATCGTCGCCGTCACCGACGCATTCGACGCGATGACCTCGCACCGCCCTTACCGCGGGCCGCTGGCGCTCGGCACTGCCCTGGCGGAGGTCGACGGCGGGGCCGGGACGCAGTTCGATCCCGGCGTCGTCCGCGCGTTCCTGGGCGCCTGGAGCGACGGCGAGCTCGACCGCCTCCTCCCGGACGAGCGCCTCTCGGCTTAGAGCGCGGCCCAGACGTCGAGCTTCTGCTTCGTGCGCCGGATCACCTCGTCGGTGAACTCGTCCGTCGAGGCGTGGCCGGTGAGGTCGGCCGTGCGGACGCCGTCGGCGACCGCTTCGAGCGCCGCCTCGCGGATTGCCCGCCCGGCCTCCTGTGCCTGCTCGCCGCCGTAGCCGAGCAGGGCACCGGCGGCGAGGATCATCGCCATCGGGTTCGCGACGTTCTTCCCCTGGAGTGCCGGCGCGGTTCCGTGGGCCGCCTCGGCCATGACGGCGTCCGGGACGTAATCGTCGTCGAACGCGACGAGCAGGGACTCGGCGCCGGCGATCGACCCGAAGAGCGGAAGGACGAGATCCGAGAGCACGTCGCCGTCGCGGTTGAGGGCCGGGATGACGAGCGGCGCCCCACTCGAGGTCACCAGGTACGCGAACGTCGCATCGATCAGCTGCGGGTCGTACGGAATGTCCGGATGGCGCGCGGCGGCGGCGTCCATCTCCTCCTTCAGGAGCCCTTCGTAGACCGGGCTGACCGTGTACTTCGGGCCGCCGAAGACCTTGGCGCCGGTGCGCTCCGCGAGGCGGAACGAGAACTCGGCGACGGCGCGGCAGATGCGCCGCTCGATGCGCTCGGTCCGGAACGCGACCTCGTCCTCGCCTTCGCCCTCCCGCCACTCCTTCGCGCCGTACGCGTCGCCGACGGCCATCCGCACGACCGAGATCGGCGCGTGGACGCCGCCGAGGGGCACGACTCCGGGAATCCGTCTGCCCGTGCGCACGATCACCCGGCCGCCGATCTCCTCGCGGAGGATCCGGTTCGGCGATCCGACGTCGCCGGCGCCCTCGGGAGTGATCGTCGCCGCCTTCAGGCCGAGCCCGTGCTGTTTGATCGCCGCGGCCGCTTCGTAGACGACGGCGTTGTCCGTGGCCCGCCGGGACTCGAGGGAGAGATCGAACCGCGGCAGCTCGAGCTGGATTCCCGTCACCTCGGGATCGAGCACGCGGAGCGCCTCCTCGAGCAGTTCCTGCCCGGTCTCGTCCCCCTCGAGCACGACGATCGTGTCCGCGTCCATGCGGCGCGATTCTAGGTCTAAGTGGATTGAAAGCAGGCTGCGGTGGAGAGAACACGCCGACCATGGCAAGGAAGGGAGGATGGAGGCGTGTCGGCTCGCGCGGGCACTTCCGGTACCTCGATGCGAAGGGCCGGCGCATCACCGGCACCGAACGCCTCGAGCGAATCGAGGAGCTTCGGATCCCGCCGGCCTGGAAAGACGTCTGGATCTCGCCTCGACCGCGGGCCAAGCTCCAGGCGACGGGCGTCGACGCGGCGGGGCGGCGGCAGTACCTCTACCACCCCGCCTATCGAGCGCGGCAGGAACAGGCGAAGTACGACAAGCTCGTTCGCTTCGCCGAGCGCCTACCGGAACTCCGTGAGGCGATGGCGGAGCACCTCGCCGGCGAGCAGTTCACGTCCGACTGGACCAGCGCGCTCGCCGTTCGCCTGATCAACCTCGGCTGGTTCCGCGTCGGATCCGAGCGCTACACGAAGCGACATCGGACCTTCGGAATCACGACGTTGAACAAGAGTCATGTGAGGGTGCGCGGAAGCCGAGTCTCGTTCCGCTATCGAGGGAAGCACCGAGTGCTCGTTCACACGGCGCTCGTCGACAAAGAGCTCGCCACGTGCATGCGCGTGATGCTGGGGCTCGAGGGTGGGCGGCGACTTTTCCGGTATCGAGCCGACGATGAGATCGTCAACCTCAGCGATCGCAAACTCAACGAGTACATCCAGGAACACATGGGCGAGGATTTCACCGCGAAGGACTTCCGCACCTGGGGCGGCACATTGACTGCCGCGATCCTCTTCGCCGAGCGTGATCTGCCCGAGACCGAAGCGGCTGCGAAACGCATAGTTGCCGCCGTCATGCGATCCGTGGGTGAGAGGCTTGGAAACACCCCGGCGATCGCGCGTTCGTCATACGTCAGTCCGGCGGTTGTCGAGCAGTATCTCGACGGCAGGACCATCGATGACTTTCGTCCTCGGCATTTACGGGTTGTCGGCGCCCGAGATATCGGTCTCGACTTGGAAGAGCAGGCGCTGCTGTCACTACTGCGTTCGTGGCGTATCCGCCAGTCGCGCGCTGCCGCGTAGAATTCTCTGTCGAATTTCTATAAGCTGCTCGCCGCTCGGCTGGAAAGACAGGAGGAGATAAATGGCTCGGAAGACCGTACTCGTTTGCGACAACTGCGGACAGGAAGTGGGCGAAGGGAAGGGCGCGACGCTTCGATTGACGTACACCGACGCCCGTCGCGGCGCGAAGCAGGCCGATCTGTGCGACAACTGCTCCAGCCAGATGCCGGGACGCGCAGCGGCCCGCAGAGGGCGCCGGCCGAAGTCCGCGGCCGCGTAGGCGAGACCGTCTAGAACCAGACAGAGGGGCCGGGAAGCGGCTCTCGGGAGCCGTCAGAGGGCGGGTCTACGATAGACCGATGCCCCTCCGGCTCCTCGTCGGACCGGCGAACGCCGGCAAGGTCGAGCAGCTGCTCGACCGGTATCTGGCCAGCCTTGGCCGGGACCCGATCCTCATCGTGCCCAACCGGCCGGACGTCGAGTGGGCGGAGCGGGAGCTGCTCGCCCGCCGCGCAGGCTTGATCGGCGGCTGGATCTGCACCTTTCCCGACCTGTTCGAACGCATCGCGGAGGCCCATCCGGCGCAACGCCGGGTCGCGTCCGAGACGCAACAGTCGTTCGTGATTCACCGTGCTGTTGCTGGGACGGCGCTCAACGGCCTGGGGGAGTCCGCGCGCTCGGCCGGCTTCGCGGATGCGCTGCGCGATGCGATCGCGGAGGTCGAGTCGGGGTTGCTCTCCCCGGAGGATCTCGAGGGGCCGTTCGCGCGCCTGTATGCCACGTACCGTCAGGAGCTCGACCGGCTCGAGCTCTGGGACCGGCATCTGCTCCGTGCGGCCGCCGCCGAGCGGCTTGCCGGTGATCTGGACTCGTGGGCCGGCCAGCCCGTCTTCGCGTACGGCTTCGAGGACTTGACGTCCGCCGAGTGGGCGCTGCTGGAGGCGCTTGCGGGTCGGACCGAGGTCGTCGTCTCGCTTCCGTACGAGCCCGGCCGGCCGGCCTTCGAGTGGCTGTCGGAGACCTCGGCGGGCCTCCAGCGGCTCGCCGGCAGCTCGCTCGAGGAGCTGGCTCCGCGCTACTTCGAGGTTGCCCACCCGGCGCTCGTTCACCTCGAGCGTTCACTCTTCGGTGGGGAGGATCGCGACGCGCCGCCGATCGAAGGCGCCGTTCGCTTCTTCGAGGGCGCCGGCTCCCGCGGCACGCTCGAGCTGGTCGGCGAAGAGGTGCTCGGCCTCCTCCGGGCCGGAACCGCGCCGGCCGAGATCGGCGTCGTCTTCCCCTCGATCGAGCGCTGGCGCGGCCCACTCGAGACCGCATTCGGGACGCTCGGGATCCCGTATGCGCTGGACGTGCCACTTCGCTTCGGTCAGTCCGCATACGGACAGGCCATGCTGGCCCTGCTCCGCTTCGCGTGGGCCGGTGCGGAGCGGGGCGAGCTCTTCCGCTACTTGCGCTCGCCCTACTCAGGCCTCAGGCGCAGCAGCGTCGACTTCGTCGAGGGCCGGCTGCGCGGCCGCGCGATCTCGGCGCCCGCGCGCGTCGAAGAGGAGCTCGAGGCGCTCCGCGAGGCCCGGCTGCCCGCGCTCGATTCGCTCCGGGCTGCCGGCTCGGCGATCGAGGCGGTTCGCGAGCTCGCGACCGCCATGGTGCGGGCGGCCCACGGCCTGGAGCGGCCGCCGGCCGACGAGCATTCGCGAGAGGACCTCCGCGCCTACGAGGGATGCCGACGCCTGCTCGTCGAGCTCGAGGGCTGGGAGCAGCTCGCCGAGCCGGTCTCGCGCGAGGACGTGATCGCGGCGCTCGAGCGGGCGACGGTGCGCCGTCCGAGCGTGACCGATGCCGGCCGCGTTCCGGTCCTCGATCTGATGCGGGCACGCACGCGCCGCTTCCAGCACGTCTTCGTGCTCGGACTCGAGGAGGGCAGCCTCCCGCGCCGCTCGCCCGCGACGCCGTTCATCGACGACGACGAGCGGCGGCGGCTCGGTCCCCGCCTGCGCCGTGCGGATGCGGTTACCCGCGATCGCTATCTCTTCTACACCGCCTGTACGCGGCCGACCGAGCGCCTCTACCTCGTCCGAGAGGCGGCCTCTGACGAGGGCAGCCCGCGCGAAGCGAGCCCGTTCTGGGAGGAGGTCGTCGAGCTCTTCCCCGGCGAGGATGTTGCGCGCTGGACGGTGCGCCGCCCGCTCTCCTCGTTGACGTGGCGGCTCGAGTCTGCGCCGACGGATCGCGAGCGGCTGCGCGCGCTCGCGATTCTCTCGACCGAAGAGCAACGGCGCGAGGAGGCCGAAACCCTCGCGCGGGCGAACGGCTGGGAGCGGCGGCTCGACCGTGCGCGCTCGGCGTCGCAGCGGCCCACCCGCCTCACGCACCCGCGGGTGCTCGAGGAGCTTCGGGCGAAGAAGGTCTTCAACGTCACGGAGCTCGAGCGCTTCGCCGACTGCTCGTCGGCCTGGTTCGTCGACCGGGTGCTCGACCCGAAGACGATCGACCCGGAAGTCGACCCCAGGCTGCGCGGCTCGATCGCCCACAACGCGCTCTTCAAGTTCTTCACCGGCTTCCCGAAGGTCCTGGGCAGCGACCGCATCAACCCCGAGCAAGTCGACGACGCCGTGAGGTTCATGCAGGAGTGTCTCAGCCAGGCACTCGCCGGCGTTCGGCTGGAGATGACGGACCTCCAACGCCGGGAGCTCGAGCTTTCGCTCTCGCGCGACCTCGAGCGCCTCGTCCGCGCCGAGGCTGGTAGCGACTCGCCGCTCGAGCCGCGCCAGTTCGAAGTCTCCTTCGGCCTCGAGCGCTCGGCGCCCGAGCTCCAGCGGGGCCTCGAGCTCGGCGACGGCGCCGTGCTCTCGGGGAAGATCGACCGGATCGACGTCGAGCCGCTGAGCGCGCGCGGGATCGTCCAGGACTACAAGGCCGGCAAGCACGCCCCATCCGCGCGGGAGATGGAGAAGGAGCTCAGGCTCCAGATCCCGCTCTACATGCTCGTGCTGCGCGACCTGGTCGGCATCGAGCCGCTGGGCGGGCTCTACCGGCCGCTGGCTGGTGGCCGCCGGCCTCGCGGGCTCCTGCGCGTCGACGCGAAGGACGACGTTCTCGCCGGCTACGCGCGAAACGACTACCTGGACGACGAGTCGTTCTGGACCCAAGTGGAGACGTCCCGACAGACGGCGCGGGAGCTGGCCGGCCACATCCGTGAGGGCAACGTCCGGCACAACCCCAAGGGCGGCGAGTGCCCGTCGTGGTGCGACCTCTGGCCGATCTGCCGGGTGGAGCGGCCGTGACCTGGACGCCGAACCCGGAGCAGCAGGCCGCGATCGAGGCGAAGGGCCGGGTCTTCGTGTCCGCCGGCGCCGGCACCGGCAAGACGGCCGTACTCGTCGAGCGCTTTGTCCGCGCGGTTTGCGATGACGGCGTCGACGTCGACTCGATCCTCGTCATCACCTACACGAAGCGCGCAGCGGGAGAGCTGCGCACGCGCATCCGCGCCGAGCTCCGCGCTCGAGGCCGCTCCGATCTGGCCCGCGAGCTCGACGGAGCGTGGATCTCGACCATCCACGGCTTCTGCAATCGCCTGCTCAAGACCTATCCGTTCCAGGCACGGCTCGACCCCCGCTTCCGCGAGCTCGACGAGTCTCAGGCCGCGGTGCTCTCGGGTGAGGCGTTCGACGAGGCGCTGGCGCGCTTCTGTGCCGATGGTGATGCGACTCACCTCCAGCTGCTGACGACCTACGGGGCGCGCGGGCTGCGGCGGATGATCACCGGCATCTACGAGACGCTCCGCTCCGCGGGGCGCAACCTCGTCTTGGAGCTCGGCGAGCGTCCGGCACTCGAGGTGCGGCTCGACGAGCTGCGCGACGCCGCCCGCTGTCTGGTCGACGACGGCGAGGCAACCGATCTCCAGCGGTCGAGCGCCGCCGCGCTGCTCGACGCGGTCACTGGCGATCCGCGACCTGACGACCTCCTCGACCTGTCGGCGCATCGCGCTCGGGGCGAGCGCGCAGCCACCGTCGAGGAGGCTCGGCTCGCCGTGGAGCAGGCGGCGCTCGACGAGCTCGCGATGCGAGACCGGGACCTCGTTCAGGAGCTGCTCGACGGGTTCGCGGCGGCATACGCGGACGCGAAGCGGCGCGAGTCGGCGCTGGACTTCGAGGATCTCCAGCTCGTCGCCCGCGACCTCCTTCGCGACGACCCGGAGATCCGCGACCGGGAAGCGCTGCGCTTCCGCGCGATCATGGTCGACGAGTTCCAGGATACGAATCGCCTCCAGTGCGACCTGATCGACCTCCTCGCCGAGGGGCCCGGAGAGCGCGACGTCTTCTTCGTCGGCGACGAGTTCCAGTCGATCTACGGCTTCAGGCACGCCGACGTCCAGGTCTTCCGCGAACGCCGGGAACAAGAGGGAGGCGGCCAGGCGCTCGTCCGCAACTACCGGTCACGGCCCGAGGTGCTGGCCGCCGTCAACCACCTGTTCGGGAGCGACTTCGGCGACGACTTCCAGCCGTTGACGGCGTCCGGCGAGTTCCCGGATCCCGTGTTCGGCCAGCCGGTGGAGCTGCTCGTCACCGACAAGTCGAGCTACGCGGACACCGAGACGCACTGGCGCCGGGCCGAGGCGAAGCACATCGCTCACCGGGTGCGCGAGCTGATCGACACCGGTGCGGCGGCGGCCGGCGACATCGTGCTGCTCTTCGCCGCGGGCACCGACGCGGAGTGGTACGAGCAGGAGCTCCGGCGCGAAGGCATCCCGACCTATCGCGCGACCGGACGCGGCTACTTCGGACAGCAGCAGGTCGTCGACGTGCTCGCCTACCTTCGCCTGCTCCAGAACCGTTACGACGACACGGCGCTCCTCAGCGTGCTCGCCTCGCCGTTCGTCGGCGTCTCCAACGACGCGCTCGCGCTGCTTCGGCGCACAGCCGGGCGGCGTCCGCTCTATACCGGGCTCGAGCGCTCCCTCCCCGAGGGGCTCGATGAGCGGGACGAGCGGCTGTTGCTCGCGTTCAAGCAGCGCTACGGCCGGCTGACCGCGGCTTCGGAGCGGCTCTCGCTCGAGCGCATGTGCGAGCAACTGCTCGTGGAGCACGATTACGACCTGGCCGTGCTCGCACAGTGGGACGGCCGTCGCCGCTACGCGAACATCCGCAAGCTCGCGCGTCTGGCGCGCGCGTTCGAAGAGCTGCGCGGGCGGGATCTCGAGGGGTTCCTCCGGTTCATGGCCGAGCAGGAGGCAGTGGGCGCGAAGCAGCTCGAGGCCGTCGCGGAGGAGGAAGGGGCAGACGCAGTCCGGCTGTTGACAATCCATGCCGCCAAGGGGCTCGAGTTCAAAGTCGTCGTCGTGGCCGACGCCGGGCGCGACCGGCGCGCACCGGCCCCGGACGAGCTGCTCGCCCTCTCCGACGGGCGTTTCGGCTTCCGCATCATCGATCCGCTGACGAGCGAGCGCCGCGGCGCGTTCGGCTACGACGAGGTCAAGCAGGCCCGAGAAGCCGAGGACCGGGCCGAGCGCCTGCGCCTCTACTACGTGGCGATGACGCGGGCGATCGACCGCCTGATCGTCTCCGGCGCAGTCGACCCGCAGAGCACCGCCGACGCCTCGACGCCGCTCGGGTGGGTGCTCGGCCGGCTCGAGGCGGACGAGGAGATCGCGGCGGCGGGCCGCGATCCGATCGAGCTCGAGCGCGGCCAGGCCAGAATCCTGATCCGCGTCGATCGCTTCCGGCCCGAGGAGGCGACCGCCGTTCCCGCGGAGCCGGCGGCGGCGATCGAGGCCGGTCAGCTCGAGCTCTTCGCGGCGAACGGCGGCGGGGCGCTGCCGCCGCCGGCGCCGAAGCTGCCTGAGCTCCTTGCGGTCCCCGCTCCGCCGCTCCATACGCTGCGCTCGCTCTCGTACACCTCGCTGTCGCTCTTCGAACGCTGCTCGTACCGCTACTACGCGGAGCGAGTCGTCGGCCTGCGCCCGGTGGATGGAAGCGGGCGGACCCCGGGGCAGACCGGCATGGCTGCCACGGAGATCGGCGACGCGGTGCACCGGCTCCTCGAGCAGGTCGACCTCTCGGCGCCTTCGCCCCCCGAGGTCGAGCAGGTCCGCACGTGGTATCCGGGCGCAAGTGACGACGAGCTCGAGCTCATCGGCCGGTTCGTCCACTCGTACTGCGAGTCCGAGGTCGCGGGCAGGCTGGCGGGTCTTGGCGCCGCCACGGTCGAGCGGCCGTTCGCGTTCGAGCACGACGGCGTCCTTCTCCACGGCCGCCTCGACGTTCTCCACCGGGAAGGCGCTCGCGCCCTCGTGGTCGACTACAAGACGAACAGGCTCGAGGAAGCATCGCCCGAGGAGATCGTGGAGGGCGAGTACCGCGTTCAGCGGCTCGTCTACGCCCTCGCCTGTTTCCGCGACGGCGCCGAGGAGGTCGAGGTCGTCTACCACTTCCTCGAGCGCCCCGACGCGGTGGTGAGCACGACCTACGACACGGGCCGGTTGCCGGAGCTCGAAGCCGAGCTCTCCGACGCGATCACCCGTATCCGCGCCGCCGAGTTCCAGCCGACGCCAAGCGAGTACGCCTGCGCCGGCTGCCCGGCGCTCGACGTCGTCTGCGCCGGCCCGCGCCTGCCCCGCCCCGCTGCCGCGCCGCCTGCGGCCGCCGTTGCCACGTAGCTACGTCCGCGAGGCGCGGAAGCGCGTCGGCCCGAAGCGGGCCCGAATCGGGGAGATCATCTCGCGGCTGCTGCAGGAGCACGCCGACGCGGCGATCGCGCTCCGCTACCGCACCGACATCGAGCTGCTGGTGTCCGTGATGCTCTCCGCCCAGACCACGGACGTGAACGTGAACCGGGTCACCGAGCGTCTCTTCGACAAGTACCGCCGGCCCGAGGACTACCTGGCCGTGCCGGCGGAGGAGCTCGAGCGGGACATCTTCGCCACCGGCTTCTACCGGCAGAAGACGAAGGCGATCCGCGGGACGATGGCGATGCTGATCGCGGACTACGACGGGCAGGTTCCGCGGCGGATGGAAGACCTGCTCCGGCTGCCCGGCGTCGCCCGCAAGACGGCGAACGTCGTCGCGGCCGAGCTCGGAGAGCCGCAGGGGATCGTGGTCGACACGCACGTCCGCCGGCTCTCGCAGCGGCTCGGACTCACGAAGCAGGAGGACCCGGTCAAGATCGAGCGCGACCTTCAGAAGCTCGTGCCGCGAGAGCACTGGGGGGTCTTTCCCCACCTCCTGATCTGGCACGGCCGCCGCGTCTGCATCGCGCGCGCGCCCCAGTGCGAGCGCTGCGTGCTGAACGACCTCTGCCCGTCGAGCCGAATCTAGGTGGGGACGAGCTTGTAGCCGACCTCGCGGACGGTGACGATTCGCTCGGGGTGGGCAGGATCGCGCTCGATCTTGCGGCGCAGGTTCGAGATGTGCACGTCGCAGGCCCGCGGATCGCCGACGTAGTTCGTCTCCCAGAGATGCTCCATGATCTGCGTCCGGCTCAGGACTCGATCCGGCTCCTGAGCGAGGAGTGCCAGCAGCTTGAACTCCGACGGTGTCAGCCGGATCTGCCGCCCGTCGACCTCGACCCGGTGACGCGTCGCGTCGATCCGGATCCCACCGACGCTCTTGACCGGCCCGGCCTGAGCTGCGCGGTCGAGCTCGCGTCGTCGCAGGAGAGCCCGAATACGGCTCATGAGCTCCGCCATCGAGAACGGCTTCGTGACGTAGTCGTCGGCGCCGAGCTCGAGCCCGAGGACGCGGTCGACCTCGGCGTCCTTGGCCGTGAGCATGAGGATCGGCAGGTCGCTCTCGGCTCGCAGAATGCGGCAGACGTCGATCCCTGAGAGCTTCGGCATCATCACGTCGAGAACGAGGACGTCGTACGCGCCGGTCCGCGCTGCGGAGAGTGCAGCCTCTCCGTCTTCGACGCACTCGACCTCGAGCCCGTCGCGTTCCAGCGCGTAGCTGACCGTCGTGAGCAGGTCTCGCTCGTCGTCGGCGACCAGGATCCGTGCGCTCACGCCGCCTCCGCGCTGGCGCCGGCGAGCGTGACCCGCGCGGTCGTGCCGCGGCCCGGCTCCGACTCGATCTCGACGACGCCGCCGAGGGCTCGGACGGCGTCGCGCACGATCGGAAGCCCGAGCCCGAAACCCGTGCGGCTCTCGTCGCCGGTGTAGAAGCGGTCGAAGATCCGATCCTGCTCCGCCGGAGGGATCCCCGCGCCGGTGTCGGTGACCTCGATGACGACGGAGCCATTCGCGGACGGCCGGCCAGCGAGCACGATCTGGCCGCGCTCCGTGTGCTTGGCCGCGTTCCAGGCCAGGTTGGAAAGCACCTGAGCGATCAGGTCCCGCTCGGCGAGAACTGCTGTTCCGTCGGGACAGGCGACCTCGATCGAGACGCCGTCGGGGAGATCGAGCTCGGCGGCGATCTCGGTCAGCAGCGGACGAAGCTCGACCGGCGCGAGGCGGAGCGCCTGCTGGCGGGTCTGAGCCCGCGCGAGGACGAGCAGCACGCGGACGAGGCGGCCGAGCCGTGCGGTCTGGTGGCGGATCATCGTCAGGAAGCGATCGCGGTCCGCCGGGTCGGCCTTCGCCCCCTGCTCGAGCACCTCCACGGCACTTGCGATCACCGCGATCGGCGTGCGCAGCTCGTGTGCCGCGTTCGCGACGAACTCACGCTCTGCGCGCTCGCGGCGCTCACGCTCGGACACGTCTGAGAGGACGAGAACGGCGAGCTCCGAGCCCGGCCCGGCGGGGATGCCAACGAGGGCGTAGGACAGCTCGTCCCCCGGTGAGACGCGGGCCTGCGCGATGCGGGCGCCCGGCCGGAACAGGCCGTTCGCGAGTCTTCGCAGTGAAGGCTCGGCCCACGGCTCTGGCAGCGGCTCGCCGTCCCTGAGCGGTCCGAGCAGGCGGGCGGCGGCCGGGTTCGCAAACGCCACTCTCAGCCCGCCGTCGACCGCGATCACGCCCTCCTGCAGCTGGTCGAAGAGCAACCGCAGTCGATCCCGCTCCGCCTCGAGGCTCTGGAACGACTGCCTGAGCTGCTCGCGCATGCGATCGACCGTGGCTGCAAGCTCGCCGAGCTCGTCCCGAAAGCCGACGCGCAACGGCGTGTCGAACCGCCCGCGCTCGATCTCGGCTGCGGCGTTGGCGATCCGCCGTAGGCGCATCGAGATCAAGTAGGCCACGAGGAGGCCGACGAGGGCGCCGATCACCACCGCCGAGAGCACGGATTCGACGATCGTGCTCCGGAGAATCCCGAGCTCGGCGACGAGATCCGGCCTGGAGGCGACCGCGACGATCGCCGACGCCCCGCCGGCCCGCACCGGAAGCCCGACGACGATGGTTCTCCCGTCCCCGGTGCTCCCGACGAAGCGTTCGCCGAACAACGCGTCCGCGAGCGCACGGTCGTGCAGGTCAAGTGTGCCGAAGTCGACGCGACGAGAGCGCTGGGCCGTCAGGGGGATGCCGTTGCCGTCGAAGGCGAAGAGCGCCAGCCGACGTCTTCGTGCCACATCTTGCATCCCCGGCTCGAGTGTCCCCGGCCGCAGATCGCGGATGTCGTTCGCGGCGGCGACGGCGCGACCGGTCGTGAGCTCCTCGGCCCGGTCTCGGAACGCGTTTTCGGCGCGCTGGGTGAAGACCGTCGCGACGGCGACCGCGGTCAGCGAGGCAATCAAGGCGAACGCGAGCGCGAGCCACCAACGCATGCTGATTCCGCGAAGTGGCACGAACCAAGTATCGCGGTCCACCGCAAGCGGACCGTTCGGGGCGACGCTTCGATGTGAGCAAACCTTGATGTCGGCCTGAACCGGCGCTCACGGGCTTCGATGCTCCGCTCACGGACGCCCCCTATCGTGGCTGAATGCGGCAAGTTCCAGCTGTCCGGGAGCGGGAGGCGTTGGCCTCGTGCAACGACTACCTGGTCGACGCGCTCGACGGGCGCGTCGGCGAGGTCGAAACGCCGCTCTTCCCTCCGGACGGCTCGGAGCCTGACTACCTCGTCCTCCGCGTCAACGGCCCGTCGGGATTGCGGCGGCCCGTCGTGACCACGGCACTCGTGGAACGAGTCGATTCGCGGCGGCGTCTGGTCCGGCTCCACCTGACGAAGGAGCAGATCAAGAGCCTCCCGGAGGACCTGCCGCTCGCGAACTGAGGCGCCAAGCCGGCTCAGCCGAAACTCGTGAGCAAATCTTTACGGGGCGCTCAAAAGACCCTCGGCAGGCCGGGAGCGATTCTCGCCCTTCGCGCCTACGGTTTCCGTCCAGTGATTTCGCGAGAGACATCCGTGGTCCCACTCCGCCGCCGCGCCAGGCTCCGAAGGCCGGACCTGTTCCTGGCAGCCGGACGGCTGACCGAGACGAATGCCGGACTGATCCGGGCCCTCGGAGACGTCGACGTCGATGCCGAGTGGCTCCCTCCTCGTGACATCGCGCGCCGGCTGACGGCCGGCGACCAGGTCCTCTCTCGATTGGACGTTCGTTCGACGCTCGACGGCGTCGAAGACGGCATCTGGGAGCTGTGCCGCGCCGAGAAGCTGGGCGTCACGGTTCTCAACACCGGATCCTCGCTGCTGCGAAGCCACGACAAGCTGGCGACGGCGCTCGCTCTCGCTTCCGCCGGAGTCCAGCATCCCCGAACGGCTCAGGTCAGCGAGCAGGGTAAGGAGCCGCCGCTCCCGCTGCCGGTCGTGCTCAAGCCCCGCTTCGGAAGCTGGGGCAGAGACGTCATGCTCTGCCGGACGCTCGAGGAGTACGACCGCTACCTGGCGGACGTGGCGAATCGCGCCTGGTTCCGAACGCAGGGCGTCCTCGTGCAGGAGCTCGTTCAGCCCCGGGGGTACGACCTGCGGCTGATCGTCGCGTGCGGCCGAGTCGTCGGGGCGATCGAGCGCCACGCCAAGCCCGGCGAGTGGCGGACGAACGTCGCGCTCGGTGCTAAACGCCACTCGGCGTCGCCGGACGGCGGCGCGATCCAGCTCGCCGTTGCTGCGGCGAACGCGGTCGGCGGCGACCTCGTCGGAATCGACCTGCTTCCGCTTCCTGCCGGCGGCTATGCCGTCCTCGAGGTGAACGGCGCCGTCGATTTCACGAATGAGTACTCGCTCGACGGCGGGGACGTCTTCGAGGACGTCGCCGATCTCCTCGCTTCGGCCGCTCGTCCGCTGGCCGTCGTCGGCGCCGGAACCGCCCTGGCCTCACCCGAGCCCTCGCTGGGCTTCGGCGGCGTCGCCTGACGATCCGGCTGTCTGGAGCCTAGGCCGGCGCCGGGTCGCGCGGCGCCGTGAGGGCGTCGTACGGGTGGCCGTGCCGCGCCGTCAACCAGCGCTCCACGTCGAGCGCGGCCATGCAGCCCATCCCGGCGGCGGTGACCGCCTGCCGGTACGTGTGGTCGACGACGTCGCCGGCGGCGAAGACGCCGTCGATGTTCGTCGAGGTCCCATCGTGCGTGATCAGGTAGCCGGCCTCGTCCATGTCGAGCCAATCGACGAAGAGCTTCGTGTTCGGATCGTGGCCGATCGCCACGAACAGCCCGTCGGCTGCGAGCTCGGAGACCTCGTCGGTGTTCACATCCCGAACCTTGATCGCGACGACGGCGTTCTCGCCGACGACCTCCTCGACGACGGCGCCGGTGATCCATTCGATCTTCTCGTTTGCCCGGGCGCGGTCATACATGATCGGCGACGCGCGGAAGTCGTCGCGACGATGGACGATCGTCACCTTGTCCGCGAACTTCGTCAGGAAGGTCGCCTCCTCCATCGCCGAGTCGCCGCCGCCGATGACCACGACCTCCTTCTCCCGGAAGAAGGCCGCGTCGCAGACGGCGCAGTAGGAGACACCGCGCCCCTGGAGGACGCGCTCCGACGGGAGCCCGAGCTTCCTGGCCTCCGCGCCTGTCGCGACGATCACGGACTCGGCCTGGTATTCGTCGTCGCCGATGTAGACCTTGAAGGGGCGCTCCGAGAAATCGACGCGCGTGACGTCATCCGAGATGAACTCGGCGCCGAACCGCTCTGCTTGTCGCCGGAAGTCCTTCATCATCTCGGGTCCGAGCACGCCGTCCGCGTAGCCCGGATAGTTCTCGACGTCGCTCGTAATCATCAGCTGGCCGCCCCACTGGAAGCCTTCGATCACCAGCGGCTCGAGATTTGCCCGGGCTGCGTAGAGCGCAGCGGTGTAGCCGGCCGGGCCGCCGCCGATGATGATGACCTCACGGACGTTTTCGTTCATGCATTTCTCCAGAGGAATGAGGCCCTCGTGGGCCTCTCACAGTATTCAACGAAACGGACGACTTGAAACTTCCTTGTCGACCCGCTTCAGGCGACTAGCTCGCCGCAGAGATAGAGGCGTCCTTCGCGGACCTCGGCCTCGTTCGAGGGCCGGTGTGGTTCGACCCCGTCGGGCAGCAGATGGAAGACCCGATGTCCGCGCGCGACGAGCAGGTCAGCGATCAGTTTCCGATGACAGCGCCGCCAGTCGGTCTCGGCGCATAGGAAGCAGGGCGTCGGCTCGCTGACAGCCGTTGCGAGCGCCTCTTGCCAGTCGAACGCTCCCATCCGGGCGGCATAGCTCCGGAAGGCGGGCGTCCGAATGCAGGCGAACCGCTCTTCGCCGGGGACGCCGCTGAGCCGTCCGCCGAGCGTCTCGGCGTGGCGGTACGCGATCCCGGCGGCTGCCAGCGTCTCGGTCAGCGCACCCCGGTTGAACTGCGGGTTCCGCCGCGAGCCCGGATAGCGCCTGACATCGACCAGCGTCTCGATCTGCGCCCGTCGGAGCGTCGTCAGGAGCTCCTCCGCCGTTCTGGCTCCGTGGCCGACCGTGTAGACGTCCATCCCTGCATAGAATCGCGGCTCGTGGCCAACTCAGTGACGTGGGACGGCCTGCGGCAGCTCGCCGGCTTCCGGGCCGAAAAGGGCTGCGCGATCAGCCTCTTCGTCGACCTCGATCCCAGCGTCTCGCCGACTCCGAAGGACGCCCAGACGAGGGTTCACTCTCTGCTCGACGAGGGCGAGAAGCGAAACAGCAGCGCCGCGAGCCAGACGCACGAGCAGCGCCTCGGGCTGAAGGCGGACTTCGAGCGGATCCGCGAGTTCTTCGGCGAGGAATTCGAGCGCAACGGAACGCACGGCTACGCGGTCTTCTGCGCCGGGCTCGACAACTTCTGGCAGACGGTGCCGCTCAGCGAGCGGGTGCCCGACGAGGTCAAGGTCGGCCGCGACCTCTACCTCGCTCCGCTGGTCCCGCTCGTCGGCCGAGGTGACGGGGCGGTCGTCGCGGTCGTCAGCCGCGAGCTGGGTCGCCTCTACCGGCTGCGAGCGGGGCGGTTGGAGGAGGTGGCCGACCTCTTCGAGGAACAGCCGCGGCGCCACGACCAGGGCGGCTGGTCACAGTCGCGGTTCCAGCGGCATGCCGACGAGCTGGCGCGGGACCACCTGAAGGACGTCGGGGAGGAGCTCGAGAGGAAGCTGCGTCGCCTCCGCTTCCCCAGTGTGGTCGTCATCTGTCCCGAGGAGATGAAGAGCGAGTTCGCCGACGTGCTGTCTGCCGACGCACGGAGCGCGATCGTGGGCTGGACGACGGCGGCCGCGCACGCGGGCCCGGCAGAGCTGTACGGCGTGGCGCTGCCCGTGCTCGAGGACTGGCGGGAGCGTCGCGAGACCGAGACGGTCGAGCGCTGGAAGGAGGCGGCCGGCCGAAACGGCCGGGCCGCATCCGGGTGGGAGGAGACGCTCGAGGCGGCCTCCGACGCGCGCGTCGAGTGTCTCCTGTTCGAGGAGGGCACCGAGCACTCCGCGTACGCGTGCCCGGCCTGCGGGCGTGTGAGCCTCGTCGGCGGCCGCTGCCCGCTGGACGGAACCGAGATGGAGCAGCGCGACGAGGGTCTCGACCTCGCGGTCCACCAGGTGCTCGTCCACGGGGGCCACGTCCTGGCGCTCCGTCACCGCCAGGATCTCGCGCCGGTCGGCGGTATCGGCGCCTTGCTGCGCTTCTGAGCTGAGCACGCTCGGCCTCGTCATCTTCGACTGCGACGGCGTGCTCGTCGACAGCGAGCGCATCGCCACGCGCATCGATGTCGAGGTCCTCGGCGAGCTGGGTTGGCCGATCACCCAGGACGAGGTGATCGAGCGGTTCGTCGGCAAGACGGACGCTGCGATGAGGCAGGAGGTGGAGGAGTACCTCGGTCGGTCGGTGAGCGGTGACTGGGAGCGTTTCGCGCACCGCTACCACGACGCGTTCGCCGCCGAGCTTCAGCCCGTCGACGGCATCGTCGAGGCGCTCGACGCGATCGAGGTCCCGACCTGCGTCGCCTCCAGTGGCAGGCCGGAGAGCATTGAGGCCAAGCTGAGGCTGACCGGTCTCTGGGAGCGCTTCGACGGACGGATCTCCAGTGCCGCCGATGTGGAGCACGGCAAGCCGGCGCCGGATCTCTTCCTCCATGCGGCTCGGACGATGGGCGTCGCGCCGGCGCGGTGCACAGTCGTCGAGGACAGCCCGTTCGGCATCCAGGCCGCCCGCGCCGCCGGCATGCGCTCGCTCGGCTACGCGGGCGGGATCATCCCCGCCGAGCGCCTCCGAGACGCCGACGTGGTCTTCGACGACATGCGGAGGCTTCCGGACCTGCTCAGTCGCTGAGTAGCCGCCGCAGCACGTACGGGAGGATCCCGCCGTGGCGGAGGTACTCCCGCTCGCGCGCTGTGTCGAGCCTCAGGCGCGTCTTGAACTCTTTGTCGTCGGCCCGCACGGTCACCTCGCGGGCCTCGCCGTTCTCGACGCCTTCGATCGAGAAGAGCTCGCGGCCGGTGAGCTCGAGCGTCGTCGGCGTCTCGCCGTCCTGGAACTGCAGCGGCAGGATCCCCATCAACAGCAGGTTCGAGCGGTGGATCCGCTCATAGCTCTCGGCGATCACCGCGCGAACTCCGAGCAGCTTCGGCCCCTTCGCCGCCCAGTCGCGCGACGATCCCGAGCCGTACTCCTTGCCGGCGATGACGATCAGCGGCGTCCCTTCCTCGAGATAGCGCTGAGATGCCTCGAAGATCGTCATCTCCTCACCTTCAGGCAGACGCACCGTCCACGTGCCCTCGCTACCAGGGACCAGCAGATTCTTCAGCCGCACGTTGGCGAACGTCCCTCGCACCATCACCTCGTGGTTACCGCGGCGCGAGCCGTAGGAGTTGAAGTCCTTGCGCTCGACCCCGTGCGCGATCAGGTACTCACCCGCCGGACTGTCCGGTTTGATCGCGCCGGCCGGTGAGATGTGATCGGTCGTGACCGAGTCGCCGACCTGGATCAAGCAGCGGGCGTCATGGACGTCGTCGACGGTGCCTGGCTCGGGTGACATCCCGTCGAAGTACGGCGGCCGACGAACGTAGGTCGACTCGTCGCGCCAGTCGTAGAGGTCGCCCTCGGGGATTTCGAGCGCGGCCCAGTTCTCGTCGCCCGTGAAGACGTCGGCGTAGGTGCGCCGGAACATGTCGCCCTCAACTGCCGTCTTGACCGTGGCATCGATCTCCTCGGCGGTCGGCCAGATGTCGCTCAAGTAGACGTCCTCGCCGTCCTTCCCCTGTCCGAGCGGCTCGGTCGTCAGATCGATGTCCATTCGCCCGGTCAGCGCGTAAGCGACGACAAGTGGGGGAGACGCGAGGTAGTTCGCCTTGACCTCGGGATGGATCCGCGCCTCGAAGTTCCGGTTGCCAGAGAGCACCGAGCAGACGACGAGGTCGCCCTTCAGGACCGCTTTCGAGATCGGCTCCGGCAGCGGGCCGGAGTTCCCAATGCACGTGGTGCAGCCGTAGCCGACGGTGTAGAAGCCGAGGTCCTCGAGGTACTGCGTCAGTCCGGCGCGCTCGTAGTACTCGGTCACGACCTTCGAGCCCGGCGCCAGGCTCGACTTGACCCAGGACTGGCGCTCGAGGCCGCGCTCGACCGCCTTCTTTGCCAGCAGGCCCGCGGCGACCATCACGCTCGGGTTGGAGGTATTCGTGCAGCTCGTGATCGCTGCAATCACGACCGCGCCGTGCTCGAGCTCGAATCGTGCTCCATCGAGCTCCACTGGGACGGCCTTGGCGCGCTCAGCGACCACGACGTCCGGAACACTGATCTGATTAGGTGTCTCGATCGGCCTGTGACCCGGCGAACTGTCGGCGGGAGGATCGCTCGCGGGGAACGATTCCTCGACGCTCTCGTCGTGCTTGTTCCCGTAGGCCACGCCGAAGGTCTCGAGCGCGGCGAGAAACGAGCGCTTGGCTTCGGTCAGCGGGACCCGGTCCTGCGGACGCCGCGGGCCGGCGAGGCTCGGCTCGACGTCGGCCAGGTCGAGCTCGACAATCTGGGAGTAGGTCGGCTCGTGCTCGGGGTCGTGCCAGAGCAGGTTCTCCTTGCAGTAGGCCTCGACCAGCGAGATCCGCTCCTCGTCGCGCCCGGTTAGCCTCAGGTACTGAAGCGTGACGTCGTCGACAGGGAAAAAGCCGCAGGTCGCCCCGTACTCGGGTGACATGTTCCCGATCGTGGCCCGGTCGGCCAATGGGAGATTCGAGACCCCGGCGCCGAAGTACTCGACGAACTTGCCGACGACGCCGGTCTGGCGAAGGATCTGCGTGACGGTGAGCACGAGGTCGGTTGCCGTCGCTCCCTCGCGAAGCGCGCCGCTGAGCCGGAAACCAACGACCTGCGGGACAAGCATCGAGACGGACTCGCCGAGCATCGCCGCCTCCGCCTCGATCCCGCCGACGCCCCAGCCGAGCACACCGAGCCCGTTGATCATCGTCGTGTGCGAGTCTGTACCGAGCAGCGTGTCAGGGAAGGCCTGGCCGTCTCGGGCCTCGACAACGCGGCCCAGGTACTCGAGGTTGACCTGGTGGACGATGCCCGTGTTCGGCGGGACGACCTTGAGGTTGGCGAACGCCTGCTGCCCCCAGCGAAGAAGCGCGTAGCGCTCGCGGTTCCGCTCGTAGTCGCGATCCGTGTTGAACTGCATCGCGAGTCGGTTGGCGAAGGCGTCGACCTGGACCGAGTGGTCGATCACGAGCTCGGACGGGAGCTGCGGATTCGTGCGTGAGGCGTCCCCGCCGAGGTCATGCACCGCGTGGCGCATCGCGGCGAGATCGACGATCGCCGGAACGCCGGTGAAGTCCTGGTGGATGACGCGGGCCGGCGTGAACGCGATCTCCCGCGACGGCTCCTCATTCGCCGCCCACTGCGCGACGGCCTCGACGTTCTCAGGCGTCGAGGTGCGAAGCACGTTCTCGAGCAGGATCTTGAGCGTGTAGGGAAGGCGTTCGACGTCGTACTGGGCCTGCAGCGGCTGCAGGCGGAAGACCTCGTAGCGCTCGCCGCCGACCTCGAGCGACGAGCGCGCTCCGAACGGGTCGGCCATACGAGCGATGCTAGTTGACGTTAGGCCGCGTCGAGGGCGCGCGGCAGTTCCTGGGCGACCGGCGCCGCCGGCTGGAGCTCGGTCTCGGTCTCCGCCGCACGCTCGAGCTTCGTGTCGAAACGATCGAGTCGCTTCTCGGCCTCAGCGAAGCGCGACTGCGCGTTGCCGATGTGCTTGCCGACAACCTGGAAGTCGTCGCGGAAGCGCCCGAGATCGCCCTGGAGCTGGGCGACATACGCCATCACCTCGTGCGCCCGGTGCTCGATCTGCATGCCCTTCAGGCCGAGCGCGATCACCTGGAGCTGCGACGTGAACGTCGTCGGTGAGACCGGGAAGACCCGCTTCTCGTGCGCGTATGTGAGCAAAGCACCGGTTCGACCGCACACGAGCTCGTAGTAGACCGCTTCGGACGGCAGGTACATGAGCGCGAAGTCGTACGTGCCCTCGTCAGGGCGGATGTACTTATTGGCGATCGCGTCGACGTGGATCTTCAGGTCCCGCGCGAACGCCTTCTCGTGGAGGGCGCGCTCGTCGTCCGCGTCGGCCTCGGCCAGACGCTCGAAGTTGTCGAGCGGGAACTTGGCGTCAACCGGGACGAGCCGCTCGACGCGGATGACGGCGTCGACTCGCTCGCCGGTTTTGAAGCCGTACTGGAGGGTGTAGGCATCGGGCGGCAACCGGTCGCGGAGGAGGTTGCCGAGCAGAAGCTCACCGAACCCCCCTCGCGCCTTGGGCGGCCGAAGCGCGTGCTCCAGCTTCTTGAGGTCGTTGGCGCGGGCCAGGATCTCTGCGTTCGCCTGTCCCAGCTGACCGAGCTGCTGGTGGATCGCGCTCGTCGTCTTCGTCGCCGTCTCGAGCCGGCGATCCATTGTCGACGTCATCGCTTCGAGGCGTCGGTCGACGTCGGCATTGCGCTCTGCGAGCTGATGGGCTGAGTCGGACCGAAGCGCCGAGAGCTCCGCGCGGAGCACCCGCAAAGCCCTGAGGCCGGCATAGGCGAGCCCGGCGGCGATCAGGACCAGAAGAAGAGCCGTCACGATCATGGACCGACCAACGGTAGGGACCCGGTCGGACGGCGGGCGAAGAGCTGGGGGAACCCGAAGGCACCCCCAGCTGAGCTATCTACCTACGGCGTGTCCCGCCCCGGCATGTGCTCTTCAACCTCGCTCTTGGCGTCCTGCCCCATGTCCTTGGCGCTGTCGGCGGCAGAGTCGCCCATGTCTTGGGCCTTCTGCCCCATATCTTCGGCCCCCGTCTTCGCCTTATCCGTGACGTCTTCGGCTTCGTCCTTTGTGCGTCCGAGCAGCCTGTCGAGAAAACCCATGTCTCCTCCAATCGTGGTGGCGGCCTCGCGAGTATGGGGCATCAGACAGCCGGGCGCTAGCTACCATGGCGCCGCGTTGCCCAAGAAGTCACGAACGCCCCCGCCGCCGAAGCGGCCGGTCCAGTCTCCGAAGGTTCGGACCGAACCGCGCGACGAGCGCAGAAATCGCATGATTCTCTACTCGCTCGGCGCGTCTGGATTCGTGATCCTTGCGATCGTCGTCGCCGCCTTCACGCTCACCGGCGGCGGAGACGGTGATAGTGCATCGAGTGCCCAGAACGCGATCGCGGCGCTTCGTCAGGCAGGGTGCACCTACCAGAACCCGAAGTCGCAGGGGCGCGATCACGTCCAGGAGTTGCCGGCCGGTTTCAAGCCGAACTCGACGCCGCGCTCGAGCGGACCGCACTCCAACCAGACGATCATCTACGGGTCGTACACCGACTCCGTCCCGGAGCTGAACGCCGTACACAACCTCGAACACGGCGCGGTGATCATCTGGTACGGGCCCGACGTGCCCGAGTCGACGATCAGGCAGATCAACGATTTCTACAACCAGGAACCGAACGGGTTGATCGTCTCGATGCATCCGCAGCTCGGGGACGAGATCGCGCTCGTGGCCTGGACGCACGTCGCCCGCTGTCCGCGCTTCGACGAGAACGCGGCGAGCAGGTTCGTCGACAGGTTCGGCTTCCGCGGCCCCGAGTCGTGCAAGAACGACATCGAGCAGGGCTGCTTCCGGCGCGAGAACATGACGCCGGGAAGCCCGTAGAGCGTTGCCGGAGGCCCTAGCTAAGCTTCCGCGGGCCGGGGTGGCGAAACTGGTCATACGCGCCTGACTTAAAATCAGGTGTCCCCCTTGGGGGCGTGCGGGTTCGACTCCCGCCCCCGGCATGTCCGACCCGCCCGTTGCTCCTCGTCCTCGCGCTCATCGCGGCTCTCTTCTGGCTCCCAGCGCCTTGGAACTACCTTGCCGTGATCGGGGCGGGCGTCGTGGAGGTCGTCGAGGTCACGGTCTTCGTCTGGTACTCGAAGCGGCGACGTGCCACGACCGGCGCCGAGGCGCTTCCAGGGCTCCGGGGCACCGTCGTCGAACGCTGTCGGCCGACGGGTCAGATCCGGGTCGCCGGCGAGCTCTGGCGGGCGACCTGCGAGGAAGGGGCCGACCCCGGAGAGACCGTCGTCGTGGAGTCGCTCGGAGCCGATCTGACGCTAATCGTCAGACGGGATTCTCCCTAGACTCCGGGCGTGGCCAAGGTCGACGAGACGTCGCTCGAGCAGCTTGCGGGCGAGTGGGACACGCCGCTCTTCCGCATGGCACTCGGCCAGTTCGAGCAGGCGCTCGAGCACGCTGACGTGCCCGAATCCGTGACCGAGCGGCTGCGGGTCCCGGAGCGATCGACGATCGTCGGCGTGCCTGTTCGTCGCGACGACGACAGCTGGACGGTCTTCCCCGGCTACCGCGTACAGCACTCGACGGTGCTCGGCCCGACGAAGGGCGGACTGCGGTACGACACCCACGTCGACCTCGGCGAGTGTGCGGCTCTCGCGATGTGGATGACCTGGAAATGCTCGCTGCTCAAGCTGCCCTATGGGGGCGCCAAAGGGGGAATCCGGTGCAATCCCCGTGAGATGTCGATCGGAGAGCTCGAGCGCCTGACCCGGCGCTACACGATCGAGATGCTGCCCCTCATGGGCCCGGAGGAGGACATTCCGGCACCCGACATGGCGACGAACGAGCAGACGATGGCCTGGATCATGGACACGTACTCGATGCAGATCGGTCACGCCGTCCCCGAGGTCGTGACCGGCAAGCCGATCTCGATCGGCGGCTCGGTCTTCCGCCGTGAGGCGACCGGCGCCGGCGTCGTGATGGTGATCGAGCGGGCCTGCGCGCGTTTCGACTGGAACCTTGCCGACCAACGGTGCGTCGTGCAGGGCTTCGGGAACGTCGGCGGCGTCGCCGCGCGCGAGCTGGTCGAGCGCGGGGCGACGGTCATGGCCGTGTCCGACATCTCCGGCGGTGTCTACGACGAGCGCGGCCTCGACCTCGACGACGTTCGCCGCTGGCACGACGACAAGCGATCGCTGGATCACTACCCACGCGCCGACCATGTCTCCAACGCGGAGCTGCTCGAGCTCCCGTGCGACATCCTCGTCCTCGCCGCGCTCGAGGATCAGTTGACCGGTGAGAACGCCGGCCGGATCGAGGCTCGGATGATTGCCGAGGGCGCGAACGGCCCGACGTCGATCGAGGCGGACGCGATCCTTGCCGAGCGAGGAATCCACGTGCTTCCGGACATCCTCACGAACGCCGGCGGAGTGACGGTCTCCTACTTCGAGTGGGTGCAAGATCTCGGACGGCTCTTCTGGACGCGCGACGAGACGCGTGCGAAGCTCGCCGAGAAGATGGGGGACGCCTTCGACCGTGTCTGGCAGCTGTCCGAACAGCTCGGGATCACGCCTCGGCGTGCGGCGATGGTCGCGGCGATCCGTGAGGTCGCCGGCGCGCTCACCGCGCGCGGGCTCTACCCCTGATGGCGACACTCGTTCGCGAGGCGATGCTCAGCGAGCCGCGCACGCTCGGCGTCGATGCGACCGCCCAGGAGGCGGGGGAGCTGCTCGCGAAGGCCGACGTCCGCGCAGTGTTCGTCTGCGACGACGACCACTTCGTCGGGGTCGTGACGCGTAAGACGCTCGTTCGAGAGGTGGTCGCACCGGGGAGGGATCCGCGGACGACGCGGCTCGTCGAGATCGCCGAGCAGCCGCACTACACCTTCGAGGCCGAGTCTTCGGCGGACGAGGCATTTCGGTTCATGGAGGAAAAGGACGCGGAGCGCGTGCCGGTCGTCGAGGACGGCAAGCTGGTCGGCGTGCTCTCCCGGGTCGTACTCCAGCGGCGGCTGGCCGAGGACGAACCGTTGGAGGAGGCCGACTAGCCTTCTAGCAGCAGGTGTAGGCGCCCGGCGGCGCCGCGCCTTCCACGGGTGTGGGGAGCTTCGCCGCCTCGAGTGCCGCGCCGTGGAGGATGTCCCGCTCGCTGACCTCCAGCGCGGCGAGGCCGAACTGGTCGATCACCTGCTCGACGAGGATCGCGCCGCCGACGATCACGGGCGCCCGCTCCGGGTGAAGCCCCGGCAGGCGGCGCCGCTCGTCGAGCGGCAGGGACGCGAGCCGCTCTCGCTGGGCTCGAGCGCCGGCGAGTGTCAGACGGTGGCCGTGAGTGCCGAGACCCTCTGGATGCTCTCCGCCCATATCGAGCGCGGCCAGGGTCGTGATCGTTCCCGCGACGCCGAGCGCATGCTCCACCTCCGGTCGCGGCGGAAGCAAGGAGCGCACGTGCTCCGCGCAGGCTTGTTGCTCGGCCAGTGAAGGCGGATCGGAGTGCAGGAAACGTTCGGTGAGCCGCACCGAGCCGATATCGACGCTGACCTGGGACCGGACCGCGCCGGCCTCGCCGACGACGAACTCGGTCGAGCCGCCGCCGGGATCGACGACGAGCGTCACGCCAACCCGGCCCTCGGCGGCGCCGCGGAAGCTCAGCTCGCCTTCCTCGTCGCCGGAGAGCAGTCGCGTCGTGAAGCCGTAGCTCCATTCGATCTCGCCCAGGAACGCCTCGCCGTTCTCGGCGTCCCGAACCGAGCTCGTCGCAACCAGGAGAACGCGCTCGGCACCGAGGCTCTCGGCCTCACGGCGGTAGTCCGTGAGGGCGTTCCGCACGCGCGCGATCGGTAGAGGAAGGAGGCGCCGGCGCGCGTCGACCCCCTCGCCGAGCCGTGTGATCTCGACGCGCTTCGAGATCTCCTCGACGGTGCCGTCCTCGACATCGGCCACAAGAAGGCGGGTCGTGTTCGTGCCCTGATCGATTGCGGCGACCCTCATCTAGCTCGCTACGCTACTCGCATGTTCCTCTTCCGCGACAAGACAGAGATGGTCGAGCCGCGCGACGCGCTCCCCGGTCGAGACGAGCCGATGGCTGTCCCGGAGGGCCACGACGTGCTGGGCACGCCGATCGCGCCGCCGTTCCCGGATGGCCTCGAGCGCGCGGTCTTCGGCATGGGCTGCTTCTGGGGCGCGGAGCGGATCTTTTGGCAGGCACCTGGCGTGTACACGACGGCGGTGGGCTACGCCGGCGGGTTTACACCGAACGCGACGTACGAAGAGGCGTGCAGTGGCCGAACCGGGCACGCCGAGGTCGTGCTCGTCGTCTTCGATCCTGAGAAGACGAGCTACGAGGAGCTGCTTCGCCTGTTCTGGGAAAACCACGACCCGACCCAGGGCATGCGCCAGGGCAACGACGCGGGCACGCAGTACCGCTCGACGATCTACTGGGAGAACGAGGCGCAGCGCGAAGCGGCCGAGCGCTCGCGGGAGGTGTTCCAACGCGAGCTGACCGCCGAGGGCTACGGGCAGATCACGACCGAGATCGCCCAGGCGGGCCCGTTCTACTACGCCGAGCCGTACCACCAGCAGTACCTCGCGAAGAACCCGAACGGCTACTGCGGGCTCGGCGGCACGGGCGTCAGCTGCCCCGTCGGCCTCGCGACCTCGCAGACCTGACCGCGCTACAATGCGCCCCACGCCGCGGGGTGGAGCAGTCAGGTAGCTCGCCGGGCTCATAACCCGGAGGTCGCAGGTTCAAATCCTGCCCCCGCTACTCGAAAAGGCCCGTTCTGCGGGCCTTTTCTGTGCGGCGACGCCGCTGCATAGCCAAGCAGGCCGAGCACGTAGGCCCGCTTGTGCCCGATCAGGTCGGCGATCCCATGACTGGCTTAGCGTCGCGGGCGCCGAGCGGGGTGCAACCCTCAATGGAGGGGCTGCACCGCTTCGCGGGTCAGGGTGGGCGAAGACGCACCTGCACGCCTAGCGGTAGCAGAGCGGGAAGGCCGGCGCCCCGGCCTTCCCGCTGCGTGTGGGCCGGCTAATCGCTGATCGTGTAGACGTCGTCGAAGTCGCGCACATACATGGCCATCAGCTGGCCGTGTTCGACGAGGGCCGGGTCCGGATTGGCCTTGTGCACCTGGGCGTCGAGCAGGAACCAGCCGCGACCAAGGACCTCTTTGGCGTCGATGATGCCGCTCGACTCCTCGTCGATCGTGATCGCCGCGTCGGTGCCGCCCGGTGTGACCGGCCGGAACAGCGCCGCGTCGAATTGCGCAACGACGCCCCGGTCGCCGGTGTCGATGTCGTAGGCGATGATCCGCGCGAGGTGCACGTTGTTGCCGGGATCCTCCTGAATGAGAAGGTTGCCCCGACTGTCGATGTCGATGTTGTCCGGCTTGTTCAGGAACGGTGCCTCTGAGCCGTCAAGCATCAGCGTCAGTGTCCCGCCGAGCCACGGCTGCTCGATGTCCTCGAAGGTCATCTTCCAGAGGCCGCCCCCGTCGCGCCCGGTGAGGCCGGTGGGCACGTCGGCGCCCTTCCCGCCCTCGGTCGTCACGAACCAGAAGTCGTCGGGGTTGCGAGGATCCCAGGCACCATCCTCGATCCGGTTCAACGTCAGGCCGTCGGCCGAGGCCTCGATGTTCTGCCGGTTCCCCGACGCGTCCCAGTCGATCTCGGCGAGGTCGAACCGAGCAGGTGTGCCCTTGCCGAACTTCGTCCGGAACTCGGCATCGGTGCTCACTGTCTCGTCGATCAAGTCGGGAACGAAGTCGACGCCGTTCGTGAGCCCGGCCTTGTCGAAGGCGTTGCCGCTGCGCTGCTTGAAGCCGTAGTAGATCCACGGCTGTCCGAAGGCGGCGTCTTCCTGGCCGACGACCAGGGTGACATCGCTCCGATTCTGCGCGAGCAGCGTGTTCTCCCAGGAGAAGAGACCGAGGCGCTGCAGTTGCTGTGCATGACCATCCTCGGTGACGCCGAATGAACGGCCTTCGTTACCGATCTCCTCGTTGCCGAAGTAGATCCGGCCCTTGTAGCCGCGCTTCGTGTCCTTGTTGTACAGCTGCCCATCGTCCGTCAGGCTGCTCGAGCACCAACGACCGAACGGTGCGAGCTGAGCGGGGAAGACGTCTCCGGCCAACCTCGGGTTCGCACCCCCGGCCGACGGCGTCGGCCGATAGGTCTGGCTGACGTAGTCCCAGTACGTCGTGCCCGGCTGGACGAAGTCGGAGCCCTCCTCGACCTCGAACGACCGCTTGTCGATCTCGAGCTTGGAGACGAACGCGCCCGCCTGGCCGTGGGCCCGAACGACTCCGGTATTGAACGTGAGCTCGTGGTTCATGTAGACGAGGAAGTCGTTCCCACGCTCGGAGCGGGCTCCGAGCCCGTCCGGAATCCCCACCATCTCGAACCCGTTGCTCGCGGCCTTCGCGTCGCTGACGGTGAGCAGCGACTTGACGTGGACGCCGTCGGCCGCCGGAAGCACGTAGGGGTCGGTTGCCGAATTCGGCCCCCGGCTCGCTCCCGTGCGTGGGCTCGAGTCTGCTCCGGCAGAGACGGCGGAAACGAGGACGATCGCGGCAAGACCCAAACCTCCGGCCGCAAGCGTCCGCAATCGACGTCGGCGAGTGCGTATCAAGTAGGACCTCCTGATCGAGCCGCGCCTGGCTCGCGGCGCGGCGGGCCGCAGGCATTGCAACACCGTCCCGACGACCCGTGGGTTGCGGTCCGGGGAGTAAGTGGTATTCAGCTGGTTAGTCGGGCTCGGTCGCCGTCTGCCAGAGCCGGGCGCGATCTGGCCTACATCTTCGTTTGCCTGGACAGCGTCGCGCCGGGGATCGCGTTCCCGTCGCCGTGGTCGAAGTTCGTCCAGTCGATCGTGCCGTCTGCTTCGTTCGGCCGCCGAGCGAGAGTTCGCCGACGCCGAACAACACCAGGTTGCCGCGAAGACGCCCGCATGGGCCAGGCTGTTCGTCGACCCCAGATCCGTCTTCCGTAGTGCTCTACTGCATTTGGTCAGTCGCTACTGCATGGACGGGCGCTCGCACATAGACGCTGCTCGAGGCTGCGCGTACCCGATCCCGCGGAGCGCGTTTCCCATCTCGTCGAGAGTCGCCGGATCGTCGATCGTGGCCGGCGTGGTGTACTCATCGCCGTCCGCGATTCGGCGCATCGTTCCCCGCAGGATCTTCCCGGAGCGGGTCTTGGGCAGGCGCTCGACGACGACTGCAGTCTTGAACGACGCGACAGGACCGATGCGCTCCCGAACCAGCTGGACGACCTCCGCCACGATCTCGCTCGATGCGCGCTCCACGCCTGACTTCAGGACGAGGAAACCGACCGGCAGTTGCCCTTTCAGCTCGTCCGCCACCCCGATCACGGCGGTCTCCGCCACATCCTGGTGCGCTGCGAGCACCTCCTCGATTGCGCCGGTCGACAGGCGATGGCCGGCGACGTTGATGATGTCGTCGGTCCGGGACATCACGAAGAGGTAGCCGTTCTCATCGAGATAGCCGGCGTCGGCGGTCTGGTAGTAGCCGGGGAAGGCCGAGAGGTAGACCTCGCGGAAGCGCCCGTCCGCGTTCCAGAGGGTCGGAGAGGAGCCGGGCGGCATCGGCAACTTCACCACGAGCGCGCCGATCTCTCCGCTCGGAAGCTCCTCGCCGTCACCGTCCACGACGCGCACGTCCCAACCCGGCACGGCGCGAGTCGGCGAGCCTGGAACGACCGGCAGTCGCTCGATGCCGAGGCAGTTGGCGGCGATCGGCCAGCCGGTCTCGGTCTGCCACCAGTGGTCGATCACCGGTACCCCGAGCTTCTCTTGTGCCCAGCCGAGCGTCTCCGGGTCGCAGCGCTCGCCTGCGAGGAAGAGCGCGCGGAACCTCGTCAGGTCGTAGCGGCCGATGTGGCTGCCCTCCGGGTCCTGCTGCCTGATCGCGCGGAAGGCGGTCGGCGCGGTGAAGAGGGTGCAGACGCCGTGGTCGGAGATCACCCGCCAGAAGGCGCCCGCGTCGGGCGTGCCGACCGGTTTCCCCTCGTAGAGGACCGTCGTGCAGCCGTGAAGGAGCGGCGCGTAGACGATGTAGGAGTGCCCCACCACCCAACCGACGTCCGAGGCGGCCCAGTACACCTCACCCGGCTCGACGTCGTAGATCCGCTTCATCGTCCAGGCGAGCGCGACGGCGTGCCCGCCGTTGTCGCGCACGATCCCCTTCGGCTGCCCGGTTGTCCCCGAGGTGTAGAGGATGTAGAGGGGATCAGTGGCATCGACCGGGACGCAGGCCGCCGGCTCGGCTCTCGAGACGGCCTCCGACCACTCGAGGTCTCGGCCGGGATCGAGCTCGGCTTCGAGCATCGATCGCTGGAGGATGATGCAGCGGTGCGGCTTCGAATCGACCATCCCGATCGCTCCATCGAGCAGCGGCTTGTAGTGGACAAGCCCGGTCGGCTCGATCCCGCAGGAAGCCGAGACGATGACCTTCGGCTTCGCGTCCTCGATTCGGCTCGCGAGCTCGTGCGCGGCAAAACCGCCGAACACGACCGAGTGGACCGCCCCGATCCGTGCGCAGGCGAGCATTGCGATCACGGCCTCGGGCACCATCGGCATGTAGACGAGCACGCGGTCGCCGCGCCCGACGCCCTCGGCCGCGAGTGCGCCCGCAAAGCGCGCAACCGCGTCGCGCAGTTCTCGGTAGGTGAAGGTTGCCGTGGTCGCCGTCACGGGCGAGTCGTAGATCAGGGCAAGCTGATCGGCTCGGCCTCCCTCGACATGGCGGTCGAGAGCGTTGTGGCACGTGTTCAGGCGCCCACCGGTAAACCACCGGTAGAAGGGCGCCCGGGACTCGTCGAGCACTCGCTCCCAGGGCTCGTCCCAATCGAGCTCGGCGGCGGCCTCGGCCCAGAACGTCTCCGGATCGTCCAACGAGTGCCGGTACATCTCGTCGAAGCGGCCCATGGCCAGATCGAAGCTAACGGCGAGCTCGCGTGCGGTCAACGCGGGAAACGACGATGAGCGCCGAGTTCGTTCTCGACACGCCGGTCGTGCGGGCGTTCGTGGCCGGCGCCCAGTCGACGATCGGCGGCGCGTCGTCGCCCGACGAGGCCTGCGAAGCGATCAAGCCCCGGTTCGCCGAACTGCTCGCCGACCCGGATTGGCTCCCGGCCGAGTACCGAGCCGCTGCCGAGGAAAGCGGGATGGGCGGCGGCATCGGCCAATGGCTCCTCTACCGCGCCGACGACGGATCGCTGTCGCTCTTCTCGCTCGTCGTGCCGGCTGGTTCGGAGACGCCGATCCACGACCACCTCGCCTGGGGTCTGGTCGGCCTCTACCGCGGCACGCAGGACGAGGAGATCTACGCACGCCGCCAAGGCTCGCTCGAGCTCGTCGAACGGCGCGCGCTCGAGGCGGGCGACTTCTACGTCCTGATCCCGCCGCGCGACGACATCCACCGGGTGCGGACGACGTCGACCGAGACGTCTGTCTCGATCCATCTGCTGACGAACGACACCGGCTGCGTCTGGCGGCACACTTACGACCCTGCGTCGGGCGAGCCAACGCCGTTCCGTTCCGGCTACGTCAACGTCGCCTGCGATGACGAGGCTGACAAAGGAGGAGTCGATGAGCGTCCAACGTGAAGGTGGTTGCGCCTGCGGAGAGGTTCGCTACCGGCTGACCTCCGATCCGCTCTTCATCCATTGCTGTCATTGCCTGAACTGCCAGCGGCAGACCGGGAGCGCCTTCGTGATCAACCTGCTGATCGAGGCCGACCGTGTGGAGCTGCTGGCGGGCGCGCCGCAGCCGGTCGACGTGCCTCGCGACGACGGCAGCGAGCAGCGGATCTTCCGCTGCCCGACCTGCCAGGTGGCGGTCTTCAGCGAGTACGGACGCCCCGAGGTGCGGTTCGTTCGCGGCGGAACGCTCGATCAGCCCTCTGGAGTCGTGCCCGACGTGCACATCTTCACCAAGTCCAAGGTGAGCTGGGTCACGCTGCCGGACTCGGCGCCGGCGTTCGAGGTCTACTACGACAGCAAGGCCTTGTGGCCCGGCGCCAGCCTCGAGCGGCTCAAGGCCGTCCTCGCGTCGGCGGGCGCCGGCGGCTGACCCGACGACGCTACGACTCGGTCTGTGTCCCGCGTGCCTCGACGTCGCGGACGCGCTGAGCCAGCGCCTCGAGGAGCGACCACACCATCTCGGGGTGGCTCTCGACGAGCGGACGAAAGCTCCAGACGGGCAGTTGGTACCCGTGCACCTCGGTGTCCGCCGTGACGGTCGCGCTCCGCGCGGACTTGTCGATCAGCGCCATCTCCCCGAAGGAGTCGCCTGGGCCGAGCGTGCCTACCTCTTGGCCGCGGACGGTCACGGTCACCTGACCCTTCTCAATGACGATGAACGTCTTACCGGCCGCGCCCTCTTCGGCGATCACCTCCCCAGCGGGGTAGGTCCGCTCCATGAACTCGTCGGCGAGCTGCTCGAGGAAGCGGTCGTCAGCCTCGGCGAAGAGCGGTACTCCGCGGATCAGGTCGAGGCTCGGTTCGGCCACGAGCTGATCCTAGTGGGGCAGTAGACGGCAACGTCGTGCTGCCCGTCACTCATCGACCCGGAGCGCTCTCGCGGTGCGTACGCGGAGGCGCCGCCGACGGAGGATCTCTCGGGCCGCGTTGAGGCCGGGGGTCCCCATCACGCCGCCCCCGGGGTGGGCTGCGGCGCCACACAGGTACAGGCCCCGGAGCGGCGTTCGGTAGCGCGCGTAGCCGGGCACCGGACGGAAGGCGAAGAGCTGACCGGGCGTCATCGCGCCCTGGAAGATGTTGCCGCCGGTGAGGTTGAAGACGCGCTCGAGGTCGAGGGGCGTCAGCACCTGGCGGTCCAGGACCGCGCCCTTGAAGTTGGGCGCGTACTCGTCCAGCAGGTCGAAGCAGCGATCGGCGAACGCCTCGCGTTGGTCGTCCCAGGATCCGTCGCGAAGCTCGTAGGGGGCGTACTGCACGAACATCGACATGAGGTGACGACCGGGCGGCGCGACCGTCGGGTCGACGACGGAGGGAATCGTGCACTCCAGCACGGGCTGCTCCGAGGGGCGGCCGTACTTGGCGTCGTCGAACGCGCGCTCGATGTAGTCCTGGTCCGGACAGATGTGGATCGTGCCGCGGTGCTGGGGCCCCGGCTCCGTGCCCGGGAGCGCCCGGAAGCTCGGCAGCTCGGCCAATGCCACGTTGATCTTCAGCGAGGCGCTGGCGTAGCTGATCCGCTCGACGTCGGCCACGAACGCCTCGGGCAGCGCGCTCCGCTCGAGCAGGCGGAGAAACGTCACGTTGGCGTCGGCGTTGCTGGCCACGATGGGGGCGCTGTACTCGTCGCCGCTGCGTGAGCGCCACGCCGGCGGCTCGGCCGTCGCGTACGAGGATGCGGGCCACCTCGGCGTCGCAGCGGATGTCGGCACCGAGGTCGCGGGCGGCCGCCGCCAGCGCCTGCGTGAGCCCGCCCATGCCGCCGCGCACATACGCCCAAACGCCTCGTGCGCCGCCGGTCTCACCCATGACGTGGTGGAAGAGCACGTAGGCGGTGCCCGGCATCGAGGGACTCGCCATCGCGCCGATGACCGCGTCGGTCGCCAGCGTCCCTTTCAGCTCCTCCGACTCGAACCAGCGGTCGAGGATCGGGCGCGCGGCACCGGTGAGGATCTCCACCGCCTCGCCGGTCCCGTCCCCGAGCCTCCGGAAGGCGCGTCCGAGTGAGAACACCGTGCGGAGGTCGCCGAGCCGGGGCCGAAGCACATCGGGCGGCGCCATCGTCAATGTGGGCTCGACGACCGCCGCCACCCGCTCGAGCATCGCCTCGTAGTGCGGATAACGCTCGGCGTCGCGCGTGCTGAACTTGCCGATCTCCTTACGCGTCAGCTCGGCGTCGGGGCCCATCATCAGCGAGCGCCCGTCGGGGAACGGCGTGAACGACGACGGATCGCGGGGGAGTACCTCGTAGCCGTATGCGGCCAGGTTCAGGTCGCGGACGATCTCCGTGTGGAAGAGGCTGTTGACGTAGGCAGCGGTTGAGACCTTGAAGCCGGGAAACGTCTCCTCGGTGACGCAGGCGCCCCCGACGATGTGGCGCCGCTCGAGGACCAACACGCGGAGCCCGGCGCGCGCGAGATAGCACGCGGTGACCAGCCCGTTGTGCCCGGCTCCGATGATGATCGCGTCGTAGCGTGAGGGGCTCACGGCCATGCCGCCATTGTCCCCTTAGGCGGCTTCGGGGAATCGTGTACGCGTCAGGTGCGCGGTGATTCGCCCGGCGTCGAGTGGCAGGACGGCCAGCTCAGGCGGCGGACGCCGGACGAAGCCGTCGAGAAGCAGGAGGTCCTCCGCTTGCTCCGGCGTGAGCGTGGCTCCGGCAGCTTCGCGAGTCGAACGACAGAGCGCGAGCCCGGCCCCGATCTCGCACCTTGCTCCGGCTCCCGGCGGCAGCGAGCGAACGACACAGACCGCGCCCGCGCAGACGAAGAACGCCTTGCGCCACCCGGGCTCGAGCGCCGGAGCGACCAGACAGAGCTCGAGCCCGCGTAACCGCTCCAGCCGGCGTAGGCGGTCGAGGACGTGCTCGAGCGCTTCGATGCGATCCCGAAGCCTGGCTGCCTCCTCGTAGCGGAGGCTCTCGGCCAGGTGCGAAAGCCGCGCTTGGAGCCTCGGCAACGGCCCGCCCTGGAGGAGATCGTCGAGCTCCTCGTCGGTGCTCAGCGCGAGCGCACGCGCCGCGAGGGATGCTGTTCGGCGACTGCCGATCGGACCGAGCTCGGTCGCGCTCTTCGTCACGACGAAGTCCTCGCCCCGGCGTCTGAGGTACACGCCGTGCTCCTTCCTGCGGCTGCGGGAGTTGGCCGGCGGCTGCAGCTCCCGGATCAGCCTCAGCTCCTCGAGCGCCGCCTCCAGCTCGGATCCCAGCACGCGCCACTCGACGCGTTCGAGCGCGTGCAGGGCCGCCTCGACCGAGGGTCGCTGGCGCTCGCTGCGGAAGTACGAACGAAGGCGGGCGCGGAGGTCGCGGGCCCGACCGACGTAGAGCACCTGGTCGTGGCGGTCGCGAAAGAGGTAGACGCCGGGCCTGGTCGGGGCGCCGTGGGCAAGAGCCCGCTTGCCGTACACGCGACGCTTGCGCGGGGCGGCGAGCTTGCGCAGCTCGGACAGACGCCTCGCGCCCAGCTCCTGAGCCAGCCCGATCAGGTGCACCAGCACCTCGGCCGTCGCCTCGGCATCGGGCAGGGCACGGTGGCATGGTCTGGTCGAAACGCCGAAGAACTGGGCGAGCGAGGCGAGGCCGACGCGGCGGACGCGGCCCTCGAGCAGGCGCCGGGCGAGCGCCGCCGTGCAGAGCGGTGGCTCGGACAACCGCCGCCCGTGGAGCAGTCGTAGCTGTCGCTCGAGGAAGCGCTGGTCGAAGCGGGCGTTGTGGGCGACGAGGAGGTCGTCGCCCGCGAAGGTGAGGAACCGCCTGACGACGCTGGAGGCGGAAGGGGCGCGCCGCAGCTCCTGCTCCCGCAAGCCGGTGAGACGAGCTACGGGCTCCGGAAGGGCAACTCCGGGATTCACGAGCGACTGAAACGAGTCGACGGGCTCGAGCGCCCGCACGCGAACGGCCCCGAGCTCGCAGATGCGGTCGCGTTCGGCCGAGAGGCCGGTCGTCTCGAGGTCGAAGACCACGAACTCGGTCTCCTCCAGCAACGGGTCCGCGCGTTGTTCGGCCAGCGAGACAGTGGCGCCCGCGCAGACGACTCGACCGTCGCCGGCGGTCACGTCAGCGAGCAGGGAGCACGCGAGGCCTTCCGAGATCGATGGGGTGGCAAAGAGCGAGCGGGCAGCCTCGACAGCCGAAAGCGACCCGCGTTCCTCGAGCGTGTCGACCAGGCGATCGAGTGCATCGAGCGCAAGCTGCACTCCACAGATGAAAGCGAACATATGTTCGCTTGGCAAGATCGGCGGCCGATCCGAACCGTTTCGCGGCGGTCAGCGAACCAGCGGTGCCCGCCCACAGATCGGACAAGGAGGACACGGGAATGGAGACCACTCGAGCCACCTTCCTGCGCCGTGGCGCCAAAGGCGGCCTGGCGCTCGTGGCCGGCGGATCGCTGCTCGGACTCGCCGAAGGAACGGCGCTGGCCGCGCCCAACGCGGACGCCGACATCGCCAAGCTGGCCGCAACAGCCGAGCTGCTCGCGATCGACTTCTACCGGCGCGCGATCGCGTCGAGGAAGTTCTCGCGCGACGAGCTCGGCTACATGCAAGCTGCGCTCGGCAACGAGCAGGCGCACTACAAGGCGCTCGCCGGCGTGCTCGGACGGGCCGCCCCGAAGCGCCTGCAGTTCAAGTACCCGAACCGCTCATTCGCCTCGGCGAAGTCGATCGGCAAGCTCGGTCAGGCGCTCGAGACCGCGTTCGTCGGTGCGTACATGGGCGCCGTCACCGCGCTCAAGTCGAACGAGCTGAAGGGCGTCGCCGCCCAGATCGGCGCCAACGAGTCACGGCACCTGAGCGTGCTGACGAACATCGCGGCCGGCGGGATCGTGCCCGCTCCGGCGCTGCCCAAGGTGCTGACCGCGGCGCAGGCAACCGCCGCCGTGAAGCCGTTCCTCGTCTGAGCACGGCCCGGTCCGACCTCCGCGACTGAAAAGCCCGCACTTGCGGGCTTTTCATCGTGCGTGAAAGGCCGATCAGAACTAGGCACGCCGGGAAGCCGCATACTCGTTCCGTGCCCGAGGTTCGCGTCAACGGTGTGTCCCTCTATTACGAGGAGCACGGGACCGGAGCGGCGATCCTGGGCATCCACGGAGGTGGGAGCTCCGCGGCGATGTGGACCGGCGCCGCCGCCGAGCTGGCGACTCGCGGACGCACGATCCTGTATGACCGCCGGGGATCGTTCCGAAGCGAGCGCCCGGAGCCGTACGCCACGAACGTGCACGAGCAAGCGGACGATGCGGCGGCGCTGATCGACGCACTCGCGGCTGCGCCGGCAATCGTGATCGGGCGCAGCTACGGCGGCGCGATTGCGATCGACCTCGCGCTGCGGTACTCAGACCGTGTTCGCGCTCTGGCGCTCCTGGAGGGCGATGTGTCGTCACTGAGCGAAACGGCCGCGCGGGAGGCGGCAGAACTCACCGAGTCGATCTTGGCCGCGGCGGAGGTAGACATGGACACCGTCGCCCCGACGGTGATGCGCGAGGTGCTCGGCGATGCGGGCTGGGAAGGATTGCCCGAGGAGGTCAAGGAGATCCTCACGGCTAACGGCCCGGCGCTCGTCGCCGAGGTCCGCGGCGGCTTCCCCGATGTGACCGCGGAGCAACTTGCCACGATCGACCAGGAGACGCTGTTCGTCGTCGCCAGCGATTCTGTCTTCGACTACGCGGAGACGGCTGAGGCGCTCGCCGCAGCGATGCCCTCAGTCAGGGTCGAGTGGGTCGAGGGCGGTCACGCAATCAACCCCGCCCACCCCGTGGTGCTCGGGTTCATCGACGAGGTGCTCGCAGCTACCCGCGGACGCGGCTAGCAACCCGGCGGGCCACGATCGCCGCGTCCTCGCCGACCCCGACCAGGAGCGACGACTTCCGCTTGCGCAAGAAGTGGACGCCGACGAAGTAGACCCCGGGTACCGCAGCGCTCTCGCCGTCCTCGTGGATCGGGAATCCGTGCTCGTCGAAGGCCTCAGGCCAGCCGAGCCACGAGTCGTAGTCGGGGCGAAATCCCGTGGCGAAGAGGACTGCCCCGAAGCCGCTGAGATCGACCCGTTCGGGCCCCTCGCCCTCGAACGGCACCGGCTGCTCGGGCCCGGGGCCGTCCAACCCACGCTCCTGTGCGAGCGCGCGTACGAGCGCCCCGAACTGGTCGTGCCGCTCGTCTCCCCACGCCACGCTCTCCTCGAGATCCGGGGCGAAGCGGGCGACGTGACCGTCGGCGCCCAGGAAGCGTCCCGTCAGCGTGACCCCTGACTCCCGAAGCGTCCGCAGGTGGAGATCGTGTCCGCCGCCATGGCCGGTCGTGAGGATGTTCCCCGCGAGCCGGGCGGCCGGCGTCGGCAGCGATTCGACGGTGTGGTCCATGAAGCCCGTCTCGACCGCCCACCAGATCATGTCGCGACCGTCGATCCGACGAGGAGCCCACGGCACTTTCCCGCAGGCGAGGACGACGTCGCGACCGGCATCGTGGAGCTCCTCGGCGATCTGACATCCCGACTGACCGCTGCCGACGACGAGCACCGGCCCAGGCGGAAGCGCGTCCTCCGATCGGTAATCCTCGACGTCGAGCTGCAGGAGGTCGGACGGCAGCGTCGTCGCAGCTTCGGGTCGATGAGGACGTTGGTACGCGCCGGTCGCGATCACCACCCCGTCGGCGCTCAGATCATCGGACGTCGTCTCGAGCACGAAGGCTCCGTTTCGGCTGACGACCGAGCGGACCTCGACTCCCTCTCGAATCGGGAGCTCGGAGACGGCTGCATATCGCTCCAGGAACGCGACGATCTCGTCGCGCGGCAAGTACCCATCGGGATCGGCGCCCTCGTAGGCGTACTCGGGGAGCTGTGTGGCCCAGTTCGGGGTCACCAGGCAGAAGCTGTCCCAGCGATCGCGCCACGTCTGCGCCACCCGGCCGCGCTCCAGCACGAGATGCTCGACGCCGAGCCCCTTGAGCTCGTGACTGACGGCCAGCCCCGCCTGACCGCCGCCGATCACCGCCGCTTCAACGTGCTCCATTGCGGCATTGTCCCCGTATGGAGCGCGCAGACCGCGTGAGCCACATCAGCCAGGCCTATCCCGACCGGGTCGAGGTACGCGGACGCGACCTCACCGGGGAGCTCATGGGCCGGCTCAGCTTCACCGAGTACTTCCACCTGCTGCTCACCGGCGAGGAGCCGACCGAGGAGCAGCGGTTCTTCCTCGACCTGGTGCTGGTCTCGATCGCCGAGCACGGGATGATGCCCACCAACATCGCGGCGCGCATGACGCTCGCGGCCGACCCGGAATCGCTCCAGGGAGCCGTCGCCGCGGGGATTCTCGGCGCGGGCCCGGTGATCCTCGGGACCTCCGAAGAGTGCGCCCGCCTGCTCGAGGAGGCACGCGCCTCCGGTCGGGAGCCGCTGGAGATCGCCCGCGAGCTTCACGCCGCCGGCGGCAAGGTCCCAGGCTTCGGGCACCCGGTCCACAAACCCCTCGACCCGCGCGCTGAGCGGATCCTCGAGCTCGCGGATCAGCGCGGGGTCAGCGGTCAGCACGTCGAGCTCGCGCGCCGCCTCGGCGATGCCGTGGCGCAGACCTGGGGCAAGCCGCTCACGATGAACGTCTCGATGCCGATCGCGGCGGTCATGCTCGATCTCGGCTTTCCCGTCGCTGCGGTGAAAGCCGTTCCGATCCTCGCCCGCACCGGCGGCCTGCTCGCGCATCTGGCCGAGGAGCAGGAACAGCCGCTCGGCTTTGTGCTTGCTCGCGCCGCCGAGGAGGCGATCGAGTACGACGGCTGACGTCGAGACCCTCCCCTGGGACGAGCAGCTCGCCCTCGACGGCGAGCGCTACCGCTCCCAGCTCGCCTACGTCCTCGACCGCTCGGCGTTCTACCGGGAGAAGCTCGGCGCGACGGGGCTCAGCGACAGGCTCGCGGACATCGCCCAGCTGCCCCTGACCGAGAAGGCCGAGCTTCGAGCGACGGTCACGCCCGACAATCCGATCGGCGCGCATCTCTGCGCCGATCCGTCCGAGATCGTCCGGATCTACTCGACGAGCGGCACCACCGGTACGCCCAGCTACATCCCGCTCACCGCGGGCGATCTCGACAACTGGGTCACCGGATCGGCGCGCAGCTACGCGGCCTCGGGGATCGCAGCCGGCCAGCGCATCGTCAGCACCTACAACGCCGGGCCTTTCGTGGCCGGCGCGGCGCTCGCCGCGTTCGACCGGATCGGCCTCACGCACATCCCGGTCGGCACCGGGAACACGGACCGCCTGTTGAAGGCGGTCGAGCTTCTCCGGCCCGAGGCCGTTGTCCTCACCCCGTCGTACGCCGCGTACCTGGCCGAGAACCACGACCTTCGCCAGTCCAGCGTCGAGCGCGTCCTCGTCGCGGGTGAGCCCGGCGGTGGCGAGCCGGCGTTTCGCGCCAAGCTCGAGGCGGGTTGGGGTGCGCGGGCCACCGAGGCGATGGGGATCGGCGACATCGGCGTGTCGCTCTGGGGCGAGTGCGAGGAGCAGGACGGCATGCATCTCGGCGCCCGCGGCTTCGTCCACGCGGAGCTGATCGAGCCCGAGACGGGTGACGCAGTCGAGCTGGAGGACGGGGCCACCGGCGAGCTCGTGCTGACGCATCTGCAGCACCGCGCGGCGCCGCTCCTGCGCTTTCGCACGCGCGACCACGTCGAGGTCCGGACGAGCCCCTGCGCCTGCGGCCGCACCGGTCCCCGCGTGCGCTGCATCGGGCGGACCGACGACATGCTGATCGTCCGCGGCGTCAACGTCTTCCCCTCGGCGATCCGCGAGGTCGTGAGCGCCTTCGCCCCCGAGGTCAGCGGTCACATCCTCGTCAGGCCGGAAGCGGCGGGCGTGAAGCAGGAGCCGCCGCTGCCCGTCAGCGTCGAGCTTGCCCGCGACGCATCGGCGGACGCCGCGCTTGCGGACACGATCAGCAAGCGATTGCGCGACGTTCTGGTGGTTCAGGCACGCGTCGAGCTCGTGCCGTGGGGGAGCCTGCGGCGCAGCGAGTACAAGTCGACGATGGTCGAGCGCTGATGCTCGTCACGACGGTCGTCGGGAGCTACCCGCAGCCCGACTGGTTGATCGATCGGGAACGACTCGGGGCGCGGCTGCCGCCGCGGGTGCGGGCGCGCGAGCTCTGGCGGGTGCCCGAGCCCTACCTCGAGGAGGCCCAGGACGACGCGACCCGGATCGCGGTCCAGGACATGGAGCGCGCCGGCGTCGACGTCATCACCGACGGCGAGATGAGGCGCGAGAGCTACTCCAACCGCTTCGCCACGGCGCTCGACGGCGTCGACCTGGACGACCCGGGCGTCGCGCTCGATCGCACCGGGCACGAGAACCCCGTTCCGAGGGTCGTCGGCCCGATCCGCCGCACACGCCCGGTCGAGACCCGCGACGTCGAGTTCCTCCGCTCGATCACCGATCGCCGGATCAAGATCACCGTCCCGGGGCCGTTCACGATGACCCACCAGGCCCAGAACGACCACTACCCGGACGAACGGAGCCTCGCGCTCGCCTACGCAGAAGCCGTCAACGAGGAGCTGCGCGACCTCAAGGCTGCCGGCGCCGACGTCGTCCAGATCGACGAGCCGTATCTCCAGGCGCGGCCCGAGCCGGCGCGGGAGTACGCCGTCGAGGCCATCAACCGCGCCCTCGACGGCATCGAGGGCGAGACGGTGCTCCACACTTGCTTCGGCTACGCGCACATCGTCAAGAGTCGGCTGACCGGCTACCCGTTTCTCCGCGAGCTCGGCGACTGCGCGGCGAGCCACATCTCGCTCGAGGCGGCTCAGCCGAAGCTGGACGCTTCGTTGCTCCGCGACCTCCCCGGCAAGACCATTGTCCTTGGGGTGCTCGATCTCGGAGCGAGCGAGGCCGAGACGCCGGCGCTGGTCGCGGACCGGATCCGGCGTGCGCTCGGAGTGGTGGAGCCGGAGCGTCTCGTCGTTGCGCCTGACTGCGGGATGAAGTACCTCTCGCGCGACCTGGCGTTCCGTAAGCTCGAGGCTATGGTTGCCGGGGCGCGCCTGGTCGGCAAAGATTTCGCCTGAGACGAGCTATAAGGGAGGGTTTGGTTATGCCACCACCGATGAAGCTGAACATGCTGCCGCCCAGTGTGAACAACATGTCGGTCCGCGTCTTCGTGCGGGCCGCCGGGCTCCCGGTCGACGAAGAGAACGTCTGGGGCCAGACGCAAGAGGATGCCTACCTGTCGAAGTACCCGGCCGGCTTGACGCCGACGATCGAGACCGACGAGGTCCCCAAGGGCGTTCTCGGAGAAAGCTGCGCGGTGATGATGTACCTCGCGAGCCGGGAAGGGCTCGACAACCTCTACCCGACGGACCTCGGCCGTCGCGCGATGGTCGACAGCGCGAACTTCTACACGCTCAGCATTCTCTATCCACTCCTGACTCGCGCGACGTATCCACGTCTGGGCTTCTCCGGGTACCCAGGCGAGGTGTCCACGTCTGACGCGTCCGACGACCAGAAGGACGCGGCCCGCCACGCGGCCGAGGACGCTCTTCCGCGGATCTTGGACGTCTATCCGGCGTTCTACGGCACCGACACCGGCTTCATCGGCGGCGGTGACAGCCCGACGATCGCCGACATTCGCCTCGCAGCGACGTTGGAGTTCCTCGCGGTCACGGACACCGGGCTTCCGAGCTGGGCGACGGACTACGTCCAACGAGTCGAATCGGCACTCGGCGATGCGTACAGCGAGCCGGCGGCCGACGTGCGCGGCTACGTCGCGCAAGTCAAAGGCGAGGCCGTCGCGACGTAGCCCGAGCGAACGCCAGCCATACCCGCTGAGCCGCGGGGTGAGCGCCTTGATCGGCGGCTAGTCCTCGACCTCGTCCTCTGCCTGCTCGGCGAGGTCGACGATGTCGCCCTCGTTGAAAAGGATCTTTTGGAGCGCGACGCGCCACTTCTCCTTGCGGCGCGCCAAGAATTCGAGGTCCATCGAGAAATGGAGGAACTCCTCGCGTTGTGCATGCTCCATGATCCGGCGGGCTTCCTCGTTCGGCTCGATCGACATGCGCTGCTCGTACCAGCCGATCGCCTCCGCCTCTTCCTGCAGCGATGCGATCACGCGGGCAAACGTGCGGGCGTCTTCGCTGAGCTCCTCCGGCGGCTCGTGATACTGGTCTGTTGGCATGGTCGAACCATTGCAGGTGCGGGAGTCGCCTGACGGTTCCTAGCGATCGTGATCGCGAGCTACTCCGCCGGCCGTCACTTACCGTCGGCAGTTGACATGTGACCGTCTGGTCACATAACCTCCAGGAGTGACGGACGACGACCGTGTGTTCAAGGCGCTCGCGGACCCGACGCGGCGTTTCCTGCTCGACCGACTCTTCGCGCGTGACGGCCGCACGTTGACCGAGCTCGAGTCGGAGCTGGAGATGACCCGCTTCGGCGTGATGAAGCACCTGCGCGTCCTCGAGGACGCGGGGCTCGTCGTCGCACGGCGGTCGGGCCGGGAGAAGCTGCATTTCCTGAACCCGGTCCCGATCCGGCTGATCCACGACCGGTGGATCGACAAGTACACCGAGCGTCACGTGTCGGCGCTCGCCGACCTCAAGACCGAACTGGAGGAAAGTGCATGAGCACGATGGCGGAAACCAAAGTGATGACGCAGGTCTACCGCGTGTACATCAAGGCGACTCCCCAGGCGATCTGGGACGCGATCACCAAGCCCGAGTGGACGCAGCGGTACGGCTATCGCGGAATCGCCGAGTACGACCTGCGGCCGGGCGGCAAGTACCGCGCGCTCGCCACCGAGGAGATGCAGGCCATGGGCATGACCGAGGTGGTCGTCGACGGGGAGGTCATCGAGGCCGACCCGCCGCGGAGGCTCGTCCAGACCTGGCGCTTCACCTGGGACGAGGAGATCGCAGCCGAGGGGCCGACCCGCGTCACCTTCGACATCGAAGAGGACGACGGCGGGATCACGAGGCTCACGGTCACCCACGAGCTCGAGAACGCGCCGAAGACCGCGGAGCAGCTCGCGAGCGTGGCCAAGATCTACGAGGGCGGAGGCGGCTGGAGCTGGGTCCTCAGTGACCTCAAGACGCTGTTGGAGACCGGCAACTCACTCTGAGTCAACGTGGACCACGAGCCATGGGGACGGGATCGAGTCCTGTCCCCATGGCTACGATGGACCGGAGGATGTCGAAGGGGGCGACAGCAACTGCGGACCTCGAGCTCCAGCTCGAGCAGTTCCGGGCGGAGCTGACCGCCTACTGCTACAGGATGCTCGCCTCGCCGTTCGAGGCCGAGGACGCCGTCCAGGAGACGATGATCCGCGCCTGGCGCGGCATCGATCGATTCGAGGGCCGATCGGCGCTCCGCTCGTGGCTCTACCGGATCGCGACGAACGTCTGTCTGGACATGCTGAACGGACGGGAGCGCCGCGCGCGCCCGATGGATCTCGGGCCGGCGCAGGAGCCGCTGGAGTCGAATCTGAACACGATGCCGGAGACGACGTGGATCCAGCCGGTGCCCGACGGTCTCGTCGTGCCGGAAGGAGATCCCGCCGACGTCGCTGAGGCGCGCGAGACGATCCGGCTCGCCTTCGTCGCCGCCCTCCAGCACCTTCCGCCCCTGCAGCGCGCCGTACTGATCCTCTGCGAGGTGCTCCGCTGGAAGGCGAGCGAGGTCGCGGAGTTGCTGGAGACGAGCGTCGCTTCGGTGAACAGCGCCCTCCAGCGCGCTCGCGCCACTCTCGAGGCGAACGACGTGCGCCCATCCGACGCCTCGGCGTCGGTCGACGAGGCCGACGAGGAGCTGCTGGCGCGCTACGTCAAAGCCTTCGAGGAGTACGACATGGACGCACTCACGTCCCTGATCAAGGACGACGCGATCCAGTCGATGCCGCCGTTCGACCTGTGGCTGCGCGGCCGCGACGACATCCTGAGCTGGTGGGTCGGCCCCGGCGCCACCTGCCGACATTCGCGGGTGTTTCCCACGGTGGCGGCGAACGGGTCGCCGTCGTTCGGTCAGTACAGGCCGATACCAAACGGTGAGGGCTACGAGCCGTGGGCGCTTCAGGTGCTCGAGATCGAGGACGGACGAATCGTCGAGTTCACCTTCTTCCTCGACACCGAGACGCTCTTTCCGCTTTTCGGTCTACCGCTCCAGCTCGAGTCCTAGTCTCCGCACGGAAGGATCTCGGACAGACCCATGAAGGCGACGAGCTCGAGCAGCTCGTCCGATGCCTGGCACAGGCGAACCTGGCATCGGTGCCGCTGGGCGCTGAGCTGAAGGCGGGCGAGAGCGTCGACCGTCATCGCACTCGGCTCGATGCCGTGAACATCGCAGATGGCGACGCCGGCACCGCTCGCTCCGAGCAGCGTGCTGACACGCTCAGAGAGCCCGGGCAGGTCGGCACGGGTGATCGGGCCGCGGATGCTGAAGGCGACCGTATGCGGCGCTGGAGCGCCCATCGGACGTAGGACCGCTCGACCGTCGAGAACTCATCGACCCGGCGCGCGATGAGTTCTGCGGCTCGGCCGGGTCTAACGGTTCAATGACACTCGACAGCCGCACCCGCTGGCTCGCGCTGATCGTTCTCTGCCTCGGCGACCTAATGATCGTGCTCGACGTCACGATCGTCGGAGTGGCCCTACCCTCGATACAGGACCGACCTCGGCTTCTCGGAGAGCTCGCTCGCGTGGGTCGTGAACGCGTACCTGATCACCTTCGGCGGCTTTCTGCTGCTCGGCGGCCGGCTCGGGGACCTCTTCGGCCACCGGCGGCTGTTCGTGCTCGGGATCGCCCTCTTCACGTCTGGCCTCGCTCGCCTGCGGTCTCGCCACGTCGCAGGAGTTCCTGGTCGGCGCCCGGGCGGTTCAGGGCCTCGGCGGTGCGATTGTCTCGGCGGTCGCGCTCTCGCTCGTCATCAGGCTCTTCACGGAGCCGGCTGAGCGGGCGAAGGCAATGGGTGTCTTTGGCTTCGTCGCGTCGGGCGGGGGCTCGATCGGCGTGCTGCTCGGCGGCATCCTGACCGACGCCCTCAACTGGCACTGGATCTTCCTCGTCAACGTCCCGATCGGAGTCGCGGTCGTCGCGCTGTCTCTGCGGTTGCTGCCGACCGGACGTGGGCTGGAGGGTGAGACGCGTCTCGACGTTGCCGGCGCGGTCACGGTCACCGCGTCGCTGATGCTGGCCGTCTACGCGATCGTCAACGGCAACGAGGTCGGCTGGAGCACTGTTCGAACACTCGGCCTCCTGGGCGCAGCCGCGGCCCTGTTCGTGATCTTTCTCGTGATCGAAGCGCGCGTGCCCTCGCCGCTGATGCCGCTCGGCCTCTTCCGGCTGCGCAACCTCGCGTTCTCCAACGTCGTCGGGGTGTTGTGGGCCGCCGCGATGTTCGCGTGGTTCTTCCTGTCGGCGCTCTACCTCCAGCTCGTGCTCGGCTACAGCCCGCTCCAGGTGGGCCTCGCCTTCCTGCCCGCCAACCTGATCATGGGGGCGCTTTCGCTCGGCGTCTCCGCGAGGCTTGTCATGCGCTTCGGGATCAGGCCGCCGCTTGCGACCGGTCTGGGGCTGGCCGCGCTCGGGCTTCTGCTCTTCGCGCGCGCACCGGTCGACGGAGACTTCGTCGTCGACGTGCTCCCGAGCATGATCCTGCTCGGGATCGGCGCCGGCATTGCATTCAACCCGGTGTTGCTGGCCGCGATGAGCGACGTCGAGCCGAGTGACGCCGGGCTCGCGTCGGGGATCGTCAATACCTCGTTCATGATGGGTGGCGCCCTCGGGCTTGCCGTTCTGGCGAGTCTCGCGGCTTCGCGTACAGAGACTCTCCGCGCTTCGGGGGACGATCCGCTCGTCGCCCTGACCGGCGGTTATCACGCCGCATTCCTCCTCGGCGCGATCTTCGCAGCGGCTGCGGCGACAATCGGGGCAGTGTTCCTCCGCACCAGAGAGGCGCCCGTGCACGGCGGGGAGGAACCGATGGGCGTACCCGCCACCGCCGAGGCCGAGTAGCGCGAGCGCTTGCGGGTTGTGCCGGCCCTGCTCACAATCGAGACGTGAGCGAAGAGGTCGTACGGAAGGATGAGCTCGAGGCGGCGATCGAGGCACGGAAGGAGCTCGGCGCCGAGATGGAGCCCGCGGTGATCGACGCGTTCGTCGAGCGGATCGAGCACCGGCTCGCTGTTCGAGACGAGCCCGGCGAGCAGGCCCTTCGGCAAAGGCGGGAGCACCAGAAGGAGATGATCCTCGGCGCCATGGGGATCTCGGTCCCCCTGCTCCTCTTCGCTGCGATCTTCACGGGGCTCGCCGGCGTAATCGCGGTCTGCGTCGTCCTCGGGGTGATCGCGATCGTGACGGCGCGCTCGCAGTAGACGCTGCGTCGTTCGCGTGCGGCATGATCCCGAGCCGTGAAGGTGCCGCCGGTCCCGGCGAATCTCCAGCTCGTCGCGAGTTGGTCCTGGCGCCTGCTCGTCTGTGCCGCCGCCGTCGTCTCGCTGCTCGCGCTGCTCTGGTACGTCCGCGTGATCGTGATCCCGACGATGATCGCGCTCACGATCGCACCAGCGTTGACGCCGCTTGCCGGGCTGCTTCGCCGACTCCGGCTGGAACGGCCTGCCGCGGCGTTCGCCCTCATCGCCGGGCTCGCGGTCGTCGCCGGACTGGTGGCGATCGTGACGGTCTCTGTGCTTGCGCAGTGGGAAGAGCTCAGGGATTCGGTCTCGCGCGGGGTCGACGAGATCACGAGCCGACTCGAGCGGGAGCCGTTCAACGTCTCGTTCGATCAGACCGAGGATCTGCAGTCGAGGCTTGGCGATTCCTGGCGGGATGTCTCCGCGTACCTCGCCTCGGGCGTGCGGGCCGGCGTCGGCCTCGTGACCGGCTTCGTGCTCGCGATCGCCGTGCTCTACTTCGTCCTGCGCGACGGAGTCGAGCTCTGGCAGTGGATTCTCCGGCGGCTGCCGCCGGAATCGAGACCTGTCGCCGATCGCGCAGGGCGGCGGGCGTGGGAGGTGCTCGGCGGCTACGTCCGCGGAACGGCGATCATCGCGGCGATCGATGCAGTCCTGATCGGGGTCGGCTTGTGGCTGCTCGGGGTGCCCGTCGCCTTCGCGCTCGCCGTACTCGTCTTCCTCGGCGCGTTCATCCCCTTCGTCGGGGCCTTCCTCTCAGGGCTCGTCGCCGTCCTGGTGGCGTTCGCCGACGAAGGCTGGTTGATCGCTCTGCTCGTGCTGGCGCTCGTGATCGCGGTTCAGCTCGTCGAAGGGAACTTCCTCCAGCCGATCATCCAGAGCAGGACCGTCGACCTGCACCCGGCCGTGATCCTGCTGGCCGTCGCCGCGGGAGCATCGTTGTTCGGGATCCTCGGGGCGTATCTCGCCGTGCCCGGTGACGGCCGTGGTGTTCGCGATCGTCGCGTCGGTCCAGTCCGAGCGGGCGGTCGAGTCGGAGTCGGAGCCCTCTCACGGCCATCTCATCGGAGAGGGCTAGGTTCCGGGCGTCCGGAAAATGGTGAAGGGAGAACTGTGCGCAGACGACTGACGTGGATCGTGGCCGGTGTCGTGGCCCTCGCCGCATTCGCACTCGGCGGCGCGGCGATCGCAAGCGCGACCCAGGGAAACAACGGGGACGAGGGGGAGCAGGGCTTGAGCGGCCAGGTCGCCGAGCGCGCCCGGGAGGCCGCACTGCGGGAGACCGGAGGCGGCTCCGTCACGGAGATGGAGCGCGACGTCGAGGACGGCAGGACTTATCAGGTCGAGATCAGGAAGGCAGACGGTTCGACAGTCGACGTCGATCTCGACGCGTCGTTCAAGGTCGTGGCCGTCGACGTGGACGGGCCCGAAGCGACCGAGAACGCTCGGGACGACCAGGACGACAACGACGCGAACGAGCGGAGCGAACGGAACGACAACGACTAGGCGCGAGGCCGGGCTACCGGTCGGTCGCCGCGACCAGCTGTTCCTGGATCCACGACAGGTAGCCGTAGACGGCGTACTCGAGCGCGCGAGGATCGTCCGAGCCGATCCCGTCCCAATCCAGGTCCTCGTCGACGTCGAGCTCGGTGCCGAGCACCAGGCGGGCGTCGTTCAGTGCGCGGAGCCAGGCATCGGCCTCCTCGGCCGACAGCGTCTCTCGATCGACCGTCGACTCGAGCAGCTGGAGCGCCCGTGCCCGTCCGGTTGCAAGCTGACCGCGCATCAGGTCCTGGTACTCACGGTCGAGGTCGGGCTCGGCGTAGGCGGGCGGGAAGAGCCGCCTGAGCGCCGGGTCGTCGCCTTCGGCGGCCAGCCTCAGCCGAGTGCCGGCGGCGACCTCACGGAGGAGCGCACGCTCGTGCTCGGGCAGGCGAAGGACGATCTCCCCGCTTGCGGTTCGCTGAATCCGGAGGTGGGCGCTCAATCCTGCTGCATCGTCGCCCAGAGGCCGTAGCCGTGTAGGCGCGCCACGTCGAGCTCGGACTTCTCGCGGTTGCCGGTCGCAACCACCGACTTCCCGTCGTTGTGAACCTCGAGCATCAGGCGGGTCGCGTGCTCGAGGCTGTACCCGAACAGCTTCTGGAAGACCATCGTCACGTACGACATCAGGTTGATCGGGTCGTTCCAGACGATCACGACCCACGGCCGGTCGTGCTCGTGGTGGCTCCCTGTACCGGGCGCCTCGATCTCGACTTGGCCTGGGGCCAGCGTCGTGGTCATCCACCGATTGTGGCCATTCGTGGTGCGGTACAGGACCGGTGATGGCAAAAATCGTCGTGGGGCTCGATGCGCTCGTACTCGGCTCGGTCAGCCAGCAGGTCGCGACCCACGCGCCCAGTCCGGTGCTGATCCACCGCCGGCGTCAATAGCGCTCGCGCGTGTCGTCGCCGGATCTGGTGTGATGTATCCGCTGGCAGGCGACCGAAGGGAGGTACATGGCGAAAGCACGCACGCCACGCATGCGGGCGATCGTCGTACTGATCGCCGGCTTGCTGGCAGTAGCGGTCATCTGGGCTGGCACCGCGCTCGGCGGCGGATCCGGTGGCGGGTCGACACCCGCCACCCCGGCGCAGAGCGAGTCTGGCAAGAGCCAGAGCGGAAAGCGGGGAACGCACCGGGACTGCCCGAAGGATCGCGCAGCACAGGACTCGTCGATCGATCTCTAGCGACGAGCTGAGACCGGCGACCCGCGCCCGGGGCCCGAGGCCCCGGGCCGCCGGTCACGTCGATCTCATGACCAGGTAGGGTCGCGGCTGGAACGAGTTTCTGCGGTCGTTCTGAGGAGGGGCGGCGTGGGCCGCAGCGCCGTCCCCTCCTCAGAAGGTCTCGGTATCGTCGGTCCGCCCGATGTGCTTCGAGCTCGTTTCCGTGCCGCCGATCCCAGCCGTGTCGGGCGCTGCTGTCGAGCACGGTGGCCTCGAACTCGAGTCCTCCGACGGAACGCGGTTCGCGGCCTTCGCTGCGCTCCCTGATCAGCCCACGGGTCGGGGCGTGGTCGTCCTGCCGGACGTCCGGGGCCTGTACCGGTTCTACGAGGAGCTGGCGTTGCGGTTCGCCGAACGAGGGATCACCGCCGTCGCGATCGACTACTTCGGTCGCACGGCCGGCGTCGGAAAGCGCGGCGACGACTTCCCGTACCGGGAACATGTCGCGCTCACGACGGCAGACGGCATCCAGGCCGACGTCGGGGCCGCCGTCGAGCATCTTCGCTCTGCGGAGGGAGGGTCGGCGAGCGCGATCTTCGCTGTCGGCTTCTGCTTCGGCGGTCGGCACTCGTGGCTCGCGGCCGCCGGTCGCCACGGCCTTGCCGGGGCGATCGGGTTCTACGGGCGGCCGGGGCTCGGCGCGGACGGCTCTCCCGGCCCCGCGCAGCGCGCCTCCGAGCTCGACGCACCGATCCTCGGCCTGATGGGCGGCGCCGACGAGGGCATTCCCGCCTCAGACGTCGCTGCGTTCGAGCAGGCGCTGACGGACGCGGGCGTCGAGCACGAGCTCGTCACCTACGACGGCGCGCCCCACAGCTTCTTCGACCGGCGCTACGAGGAGCACGCAGAGGCGTCGGAGGACGCCTGGCGTCGCGTGCTCGAGTTCATCCAAGCGCGCTAGAGCCGACGGAGGTCGGCAGGTGTTCCGATCACGATCCGCGGCACGCTCGCCGGCCGTAACCAGCGCAGGGTCCTGACGAGCTGAGGTACCGAGAGGCTGATGCACCCCAGCGTTGGCCTGCCGGTGCTCGCGTGCAGAAAGATCGCCGACCCTCGTCCCGGCACGACGGGGTCGGTGTTGAAGCGGACGAACGCGAGGTGCCGGTAGGCGGTCGGCGAGGTCGACATGTCGCCGGTCGTGACCCGGAACGGCGGCCGCGCCCCGCAGGAGAGCCGACGAAACTGGTTGTAGTACGGCGACCGCGGATCCTCGACCCACCAGTCGCCACAGACGATTCGCCGATACCGGTAGCGGACGCCCGGGTTGCGAGCGACGCCGTACATCGTGCGTCCGATGCCGAACGACCCGACGGGCGTCGTGCGGTCGCCCTCTCGCCGGCTGGCCGACACGCCTCGCCCGCCGAGCCAGGCCGACCACGGCCCTGCCACCGCGCGCCAGCAGCCGTCGACCTTCCGCCAGAGGCGGAGGCTGGCCTGCGTGGCGCCACTGCGGGGTGCGACGACGGTGATCAGCTGCGTCGCCGACCCGGTCGAGGTCAGCCGATCCGCCACGCTGGCCGGACAAGCCGGCGCGACGGCGCGCTTCCCCGCCGCGGGGGCGGCGAGGGCGAGCAGGAAGGACAGCGCCAGGACGACCGTCTTCGCCATCGACGCCCCAAGCTTGTCTGAAACCGTGCTGACGCGGGGCGTTTCGCGATGCGAGGGGCCGCCGGTGGGCGGCCCCTCGCAAAAGCCCGTCAGCGCGACTCAGTCGTCATCGTCGTCGTGGTCGCGCGGGGCAAGGCCGTCGGCGATGGCGCCGATCAGCTCACCGTCGGGCGTGTCGCCGCTCAGTTCCCAGAACATGAGCCCGCCGAGCCGGTTCCGGCGAACGTAGTCGGCCTTCTTCGTCATCACCGCCGGGTCATCGAGCGTCCAGAACGTCGCTCCGTCGAAGAGCCAGGCGGCTCCGGCGCGCTTGTCCCAGAAGCGCGTGTAGCCGCTTCCCGCGAAACCCTTCACGACGTCGTAGTCGTTCACGCCGGCTTCCCAGACTCCCGGGGCAGGCCCGCTGGCCGCCTGGTACAGGCCGTTGCCGGCCGAGCCGACGCTCGACCAACCACGTGAGTAGAACGGGACGCCGGCGACGAGATCTCGCCTCGGGGCGCCACGCCGTAGATAGGCGTTCACCGTCGCGTCGACCGAGAAGCGCGGGCTCGCCGGGTCTCTCCTCGAGGTGAAGAGGTTGGACTGGTGGTTGGTCGTGGTCTCCCACGCGCCGTGGAGGTCGTACCCCTGCACGGTCCCGAAGTCGAGGGACTCGAAGATCTCGTCGACTTCGAAGCCCGCGTCGATCTTCGCGGGCGCCGCCGGCAGGAAGGCGGTGAGCAGGTAGTCCGCGCCCGTCTGCTCGCCGTAGTCGTCCAGTTGGCTGCGGAACTCCCGGGCAAGCCTTGTGAAGTTCCGCTTGTCCTCGGGCCGGATGATGTTGCCGACGTTCCCGTCGGAGCCGGGCCATTCCCAGTCGAGGTCGATCCCGTCGAAGATGCCGGCCGCGGCGCCGGGTCCGCCCATCCCGCCCCAGCCCGGGCTCGGGATGTTCCCCTTGATCAACAGGTCGATGCAGGAGCTCACGAAGCGCTCCCGAGACGCGCTCGTGAGCGCCGCGTCCGAGAAGTACTTCGACCAGGTCCACCCGCCGAGCGAGGCCAGGACCTTGACGTTCGGATAGAGGGCCTTCAGCGCCTGGAGTTGCTGGAAGTTGCCGAGGATCGGGCGGGGCCAGGTCACCTCCTGCCCGTCGACCGATTCTGCGGCCGTCCACGGCCGCTGGTAGTCGGCCCACTCGTCACCCAGCTTGCAGACGACGCCCGGATCGCCGGCGGCGGCGGGCGCGACGTTCACGAACGCGTAGTTGATCGCGGTCAGCTTGGCGGCGGAGCCGCTGGTCGCGACATCCTTGACGAAGTAGCCACGCCCGTAGATGCCCCACTGGATGAAGTAGCCGACAACCTCGGCGCGGCTGGATCGATCGTGCCCGCGGCCACGATCGGCCGAGGCGAGTGGGACGGCGGCGGTGGCAACGAGGGCTCCGAGTATCGCCAGTGCGACGCCGATGCGTCTCATTGGCTTCACCTCCTTGAGCGACGGCGTAAGTGGTCTAGACCACTCTCTCGAAACTGACCTTCTCACGCGGTGGACAAGCTGTCAAGCGCGCGCGATTGGCCAATACCACCAGCCGTCAGCTTGGCGAGCGCAGCCGCCGAACGAAGGTTCCACCGCCGATCATGCGGTCGGCTCGGCCGCCGGCGCGCTCGCGGAGGCCGCGGTCAGAGGTCACGAGCCAATACGGCCCGTCGAGCTCCGCAGCCTCCCGGACGATCCTGTCGTCGGCGGTCTCGCTGCCCTCGAAGACCACGACCGGCTTGACGCCCTCGCGCTCGCCCCAGGCGTCGACGAGCTCGACGAGCTCGTCCCGCGGAAGGTTCGGCCACTGTGAGCGGCGGACGTTCTCCGCGTCGACGAAGACGGTGATCAGGCTGCTCGAAGAGCCTCGATCTCGCGGTTGACGGCCAGGCGCTCGAGCGCTTCGGCCTCGACCTGTCGAACCCGCTCCCGGGTCAGTCCCAGCTGCCGGCCGATCTCCTCGAGCGACTTGGGCGTGCTGTCGCCGTTGAGGCCGTAGCGCAGCTTGACCACCTCGCGCTCCCGATCAGGCAGCTGCCGGATCGCGCGATGCAGGGTGTCCTCGTCGAGGCTGACGTGCAGCGTCTCCTCCGGGCCCGGCGCATCGCCTGCGACCAGCTCGCCGAACGACGCGCCGCCCTCCTCGCCGACCGGCCGGTCGAGGCTTGTCACCGCCCGCGCCGCCTGGCGCACCTCGCGCACCTTCTTGAGCGGGAGCTTGGCGGCCTCGGCGACCTCCTCCTCGTCCGGGGCCCGGCCCAGCTTGGCTGTCAGCTCTCGCTCCGCGCGCGCGATCTTGCGCTCACGGTCGACGATATGCACCGGGATCCGGATCTCTCGCGACTTGTTCGCGACCCCGCGCTGGACGGCCTGCCGGATCCACCACGTCGCGTAGGTGGAGAACTTGAAGCCGCGGCGCCAATCGAACTTCTCCACGGCGCGGATCAGCCCGATGATCCCCTCCTGGATCAGGTCGAGCAACGAGAGCCCATGGCCCTGGTAGCGCTTGGCGATCGAGACGACGAGGCGGAGGTTCGAGTTGATCATCAGGTCCTTCGCCTCCTTGTCGCCACGCTCGATCCGCTTTGCGAGCTCGACCTCTTCTTCGGCGGTCAGCAGCTTGTACTTGCCCATCTCGTTGAGGAAGAGCTGCAGCGCATCCGTCGTCGACTCGGCGAGATTGCCGTTGACGTACGTGGAGTCGGGCGTCTCCGCGCGCCCACAGTCGTCGCTCAGCTCGATGCCGCGATTCTGGATGTCGTCGTAGAGCCGCTCGACCTCCTCGTCGTCGAGCTCCATCGCCTCGGCGACGCGCGCGACGTCGGAGAGCTCGACGCAACCCGCACGCTCACCGAGCTCGATCAGGGCAGTGAGTTCGTCCTCTGCCATCTCTCGTATTGTCGCCCAGTCCGGGCGTCGCGAAACAGCAGGCCGACGTAGAGCAGCGAGAGCCAGGCAACGCCCGCCGCAAAGCCGGCCAGGACGTCCGAGAGGAAATGCACGCCGAGGTACAGGCGGCTGAAGCCGATCGCCAGCACGAGCAATGCAGTGCCGGCGAAGAGCAGCGCCCGGTGCGCCGGCGACGACAGGTGTCGGGCGAGCACGAGGGCGATCGCGCCGTAGACGGCGAGTGACACGAGCGCGTGTCCGCTCGGGAACGAAGAGGTGCTCTCCGTGGCGAGCGGGTCCGGGAAGAACGGCCGGTCACGCTGGAAGCCCAGCTTCATCCCGTTCGACAGCACCTGGGCGCCGACGAAGGCCAGGGCGACGAACAGCGCATCGGGCCGTTCCCGTCGCCGCCACAGGATCACGACAGCCACCACCGTGACGGCGAGCAGCGTGACGAAGTTGCCGAGGAAGGTGATGCCGTGGAAGAGGTCGGTGAGAGGGTCCGTCGCGCGTCCGTGGAGCCAGTCTGCGAGACGCTGATCGTTGCTGGTTTGGTCCTCGATGACGTGGTCGACGATCAGTCCGAACGCCCACAGGCTCGCTGCGAGCGCTGCGAGCGCCCCGAGCAGCGGAAGGCCCACGGCCCGCAATCGGTCGACCATCACCGCATTGTTACGCTGGATTCGTGGCTCGCTCGGTCATCGTCTCAGCCGTCCGCACCCCGTTCGGGAGGCTCGGCGGCGGGCTCAAGGACTACGAGGCGACGCAGCTCGGCTCGGTCGTGATCCGGAACGCGCTCGACCGCGTCGGGCTCGAGAACGACGAGGTCGAGTACGTGATCATGGGCCAGGTTCTCCAGGGCGGCGCGGGCCAGGCGCCTGCCCGCCAGGCGTCGATCGGGGCCGGGCTCCCGATCGAGGTTCCCTCGGACACGATCAACAAGGTCTGCGCGTCGTCGATCCGTGCCGTGCAGATCGCCGACCAGATGATTCGGGCCGGCGACCACGACGTGGTCGTCGCCGGCGGCATGGAGTCGATGACGAACGCGCCGTACATCCTCAAGCAGGCGCGCTTTGGCTACCGGCTCGGCGACGGCACGCTGATCGACCTGATGACGCACGACGGGCTGGTCTCGAGCTTCGACAAGCGCCACATGGTCGAGCAGGCGTCGTTCGTCTCGCGCGAGCTCGGGATCTCCCGCGAGGCGCAGGACGAGTGGGCGTTGCGCTCCCACCAGCGCGCGGTGAAGGCGATCGACGAGGGTCGCTTCGAGGACGAGATCGTCCCCGTGGGCGATTTCGACACCGACGAGGGACCTCGGCGCGACACCTCGATCGAGAAGCTCGCTTCGCTCAAGCCGGTGTTCGATCCCGAGGGAACGACAACTGCCGGCAACGCCCCCGGAGTCAACGACGGCGCCGCCGCGCTCGTCGTCACGAGCGAGGAGTTCGCAAAGCGACGCGGGCTCGAGCCTTTGGCAAAGATCGTTTCGCAGGCCTACGTCGCCGACGAGTTCGCATACCTCGCGCGCACGCCGGCGAAGTCCGGCGCGAAGGCGCTCGAGAAGGCCGGCAAGTCGATCGACGACGTCGAGCGCGTCGAGCTCAACGAGGCGTTCTCGTCGGTCGTTCTGAACTCGACGAAGATGCTCGGCGCCGATCCGGAGAAGGTGAACGTGAACGGCGGCGCAGTCGCGCTCGGGCACCCGATCGGTGCCTCGGGCGCGCGGATCCTCGGGACGATGATCTACGAGCTGCGCCGCAACGGCGGCGGCCTGGGGCTCGCAGCGATCTGCTCGGGCGGCGGCCAGGGCGACGCGCTACTGCTCGAGGTCTAGTAGCTCGGTCAGCCAGCGTCGAGCCTCGCGGACGAGCATTGGGTTCCTCTCGAGCGTGTAGTAGGACAGGGCGATCAGGGCCTGAGAGAGCGCGACGCCGCGACTTCGCGCCCAAGTCGCGTCGTCGATCGAGAGCGCCGATCGGAGGCGTCGCATCGGTTGCCGCTCGCTTGAGATCGGTGATGCCCGAGCCGATAGAGCGCGTTTTCGTTCCACGGCAGCGGACCGGCTCGATCGGCAAGTCCGACCACTGCGAAACTGCGCGGCGATCAGTCGACCGACGAGAGACGCGTCGGTGGCCACCTCGTCGGCGTGCATCTTGGCGGCCGGCACCGCGGCGCTCTTATTCAGCGAGGAAGTCGAGGACGAGCCGCGCGAGCTCTTCCGGCGCGCGCCACTGCACCATGTGGTCGGCCTCCTCGATGACGGCGCTGCGCGCGCCCGGGATCTCCCGCGCGAGCAGCTCCCCGAGCTCGTTGATCGCCGCGACGTCTCGGCCGCCGGTGACGACGAGCGTCGGCACGCCGATCTCTCCGAGCCGGTCGGCCGAAGGTGGATCCTGCTCGGGATCATCGGCGTTCGAGGCCTCGACGTTCTCGACGAACATCGCCCGTAGCTCGTCGTCGACGCCCATCGGCGCCCAGATCTCCATGTCGATCGCCGCCAGCTCCGCCAGATCGCCGCGCTCTTCCGCAGCGTCCCAGCGAGCCTCCTGCTCCGGCGTGACGTCGATGTCAAGCGGCCGGCCGGCGAGGCCGGACGCGACGAGCATCAGCGCCGAGACGCGGTCCGGCCGGCCGAGCGCCGCCTGGATCGAGATCCGGCCGCCGCGGGAGGTCCCGACGAGGGCGGCTTGCTCGACGTTCGCGGCGTCCAGCACGGAGACGAGGTCGTCGACGGCGGAGTAGGGGCCTGTCCACATCGGCGAACGCCCATAGCCGCGCTGGTCGTAGCGGATCGTCCGCAGTCGTCCTTCGACGTACGGCAAGAACGGATCCCAGATCCGCGAGTCGACGACGCCCTCGTGGAGCAGTACGGCCGACGGGCCCGAGCCCGAGTCCTCGTACCACAGATCGGTCATGCGGCTGGACGTTAGCCTGCGCGCCCGTGAGGTTCGAGCACGTCCTCGTCGTCGGCGCCGGCCAGATGGGCGGCGGGATCGCCCAAGTCGCGGCGGCGGCCGGCTGCCGCGTCTCCATGCACGACGCGGTTCCGGGCGCCACCGAGCGCGCGCTCCAAACGATGACCATGAGCCTCGGGAAACTGGCCGAGAAGGGCGGGGCCGACCCGGACGAGGTGCTCGCGCGGGTCGAGACCGTCGACGATCTCGTGCCGGCCGACCTGATGATCGAGGCCGTTGTCGAAGACGCGGCGGTGAAGGAGAAAATCTTCTTCCGCGCCGACCAGGTGCTGCCGGTGGAGGCAGTCCTCGCCTCGAACACGTCGTCGATTCCGATCACCCTGCTCGCCGCCGATACGGTCCGGCCGGACCGGGTCATCGGGATGCACTTCTTCAACCCGGTGCCGGTGCTGAAGCTGGTCGAGGTCGTGCGAGGGCGTGACACTTCCGACGAGACCGTCGAGGCGATCGTCGCCTTCGCCGAGGAGCTCGGCAAGGTGCCCGCTCTCGCCAACGACTCGCCCGGCTTCGTCTCCAATCGGATCCTGATGCCGTTCATCAACGAGGCCGTCTGGGCGCTCCACGACGGCGTCGCCGAGGCCGAGGCGATCGACACGATCGCCAAGCTCGGCTTCGCCCATCCGCTGGGGCCGCTCGCCCTTGCCGACCTGATCGGCCTCGACACCTGCGTCGCGATCATGAAGGTCCTCCACGAGGGCCTCGAGGACGACAAGTACGCGCCCTGCCCGCTGCTGCGGGAGCACGTCGCGGGGGGCCGGCTGGGTCGGAAGTCAGGCGAGGGCTTCTACCGCTACGACTGACCGCGCTCGCGCTCGCGGCGCAGTTCGAGCGTCTCTCGGAGTGCGGGGAGCTGTCCAAGATCCTTGGGACGGCCGGCCGCCTGCTTCATCCGAATGAGGTCCGGCAGCGAAGCCACGAGCACTGCGTGATCCCAGAGCTCGACGGGAACGGCGCCTCGCTTCAGATCCTCGTATCCCGCGGTGCCGGAGGGAGCGAACAGCAAATCAATGTCGCCGCTCGGCGTCTTCAGCGTCCAGCTGTCGACGCTGCCCAGGAAACGCGGTTCGATCGGGAACTCGATGCCGGATGGATCGTTTGGGATCTGCAATCGCGCATCGAGCTCCTTCAGAGCAGCCGCCAGGCGTTCGAGGTTGTCGGGCTCGCGGGCAGGGGTGATGTCGAGATCCTGCGTGATCAGAGGACCGCCCTGGGCGATTGCCGCGATCGCCCCGATGACGACGAATTGGACGTCTCGCTTGACGAGCGCCGAGAGGATTCGTTCCGGGTCGAGGCGTTTAGGCGGCGCCACGAATCTCTCCAAAGATGTCTTCGCGTTCGAGCGCGTCCTCGATTCGCTCCTGCGGCGACAGCTCAAGCAAACGTTCGATGTATGGCACGTAGGAGTCGTCGTAATTGGCGAGCCCGTATGTCAGCTCGAGGCCGCAGGCCCGGATCACCTTGCGCAGCGTCTCGAGGCTGGGTTCGACGCGGCCGCTTTCCCAGCGTGCGATCTGCGACTGGGGACGGCCGACGCGCTGACCGAGCGCTTTCTGCGTCAGTCCTGCTCGAAGCCGGGCCTCGCGGAGAAGATCTGCACTTATCATTTCCGTTATCTAGACAATAGCATTTATGCTGTTGAGTGCATTCATATACTCGCGCCGTGGACTTCGCCCTCAGCGACGACCAGCGGGAGATCCAGGCGCTTGCGCGCCACTTCGCGCAGGCCGAGATCGAGCCCAACGCGTCGCAGTGGGACCGCGACCACCATTTTCCCCGCGAGCTCTTCGGCAAGCTCGCCGAGCTCGGGCTCATGGGCGCGTGCGTGCCGGAGGAGTACGGCGGCGCCGGAGCCGACTTCCTCTCCTACATCCTCGTGCTCGAGGAGCTCTCGCGCGCCGACGCGGGGGTCGGCGTCACCGTCGCCGTCCACACGAGCGCGTGCACGCTGCCGATCCTCAGCTTCGGGACCGACGAGCAGAAGGCGCGCTTCGTGCCGCCGCTCGCCCGCGGCGAGGGGATCGGCGCCTTTGCATTGACGGAGTCCGAGGCGGGCTCGGACGCCGGCTCACTTCGCACCCGCGCCGAGGCGACGGACGGCGGCTGGGCGATCACCGGGTCCAAGCAGTGGATCACGAATGGTGCGCACGCTTCGACGTTCCTGCTCTTCGCCCGGACCGACCTCGAGACGCCGGGCCCGAAGGGTGTTTCCGCCTTCATCCTCGACGCCGACCACGTCCGGATCACGCGCGAGGAGGAGAAGCTCGGCCTCAACTCGTCGGTGACGAACGACATCGCCGTCGAAGGCGCCGAGGTCGAGCGCGACCGGCTCCTCCACGAGGAGGGGAAGGGCTTCACCGTCGCGATGGCGACGCTCGACGGGGGCCGGATCGGGATCGCTGCGCAGGCACTGGGCATCGCGCAGGCCGCGTTCGACGTCGCCCGCGCCTACGCGAAGGAGCGACGCACCTTCGGCAAGCCGATCGCCGAGCACCAGGCGATCCAGTGGAAGCTCGCCGACATGGCCACGGAGATCGACGCCGCGCGCCTGCTCGTCTACCGGGCGGCGTGGCTCAAGGACCAGGGTCGGCCACATACCGAAGAGGGGGCGAAGGCGAAGCTCTTCGCCTCGGAGACGGCGCGCCGCCAGACGGCGGAGGCGATCCAGATCCTCGGCGGCTACGGGTACACGAAAGAGTTCCCGGTCGAGCGCTACTACCGCGACGCGAAAATCACCGAGATCTACGAGGGCACGAGCGAGATCCAGCGGCTCGTGATCGCGCGCTCGGTGCTGGAGCTGCGGAAGCACGAGCTGGCAGCAGGGTAAGCAGGGGCTGCTGCCGGCGACGTTCGCCATCGCCGAGGTCGCGCTCATGGAGGAGACCGAACCGGACCGCTGGAGCCTCCGTGAAACGTTCCGGCTCGGCGCCTAAAGTGTCTCCGTGCCGCGCGCGAAGGACGAGCCGGTCCGGCTGACCCGCATCTACACGCGGGGCGGCGACCGCGGGGAGACGAGCCTCGGCGACGGCACCCGCGTCCCGAAGCTGGACTGCCGGATCGGCGCCTTCGGGACGGTCGACGAGCTCAACTCCCTGCTCGGAGTCGCGCTCGCCGGCGAGCTCGCCGGCCAGATCCGGGCAGTGCTGGAGCGCGTCCAGAACGAGCTCTTCGACGTCGGCGCCGACATCAGCGTCCCGTTCGGGGTCGGCGACGGTCGGCTCCGGGTCTCGCAGGCCCAGATCGACCGGCTCGAGGCCGACTGTGACCGCTTCAACGCCGACCTACCCGAGCTGAAGAGCTTCGTGCTGCCGGGCGGGACGGAGGCGGCCGCGCGGATCCACGTGGCTCGCGCCGTGTGCCGGCGGGCCGAGCGCGAGGTGCTCGACGCGGCGCAGCAGGTGGAGCTGAACCCCCTCGTGCCCGTCTATCTGAACCGACTCTCCGACCTTCTCTTCATCCTCGCCCGGACTGCGAACGCCGGCGGCGACGAGCCTCTCTGGACGCCTGGGACATCGTCCTAGCTTTCGCCGCGAGCTTCGTGGCGGGCTACTTCGGGTCGGCCCTCGGGCTCGTCCTCGGCACCCTCCGGCTGCCGGCCATCCTGCTCATCTCCGGAGACGCGGCCGCCGGCGCCGGTACGAACGTCGCGATCAGCGCGGCCTCCGCGGCGTCCGGCGGCTACCGACACTCGAGGGAGGGGCGCGTCGACCGGCGCGTCGTCGCGTGGATGGCGCCGCCGTCGGTCGTCGGCGCGGTGGTCGGGGCGCTCCTGACGGACGAGCTCCCGACGCGTCTCCTGCTCGCGATCATTGCGGCGATCCTCGCCTGGAACGGCTTCGACCTGCTCGTGCGGCCGATCCGGGGACGACCCTCGGATGAGCCGCGGCTGTGGCCGGCCGTCGTTTTCGGCGGGCTGATCGGTCTCCTCGGCGGCGCCGTCGGTGTCATCCTGGGAACACTGCGGATGCCGGCGCTGCTCCGCGGCGTCGGGATGACAGCCCACCGCGCCGTCGGGACGAACCTCGTGATCGGCTTCTTCCTCGGCCTCTTCGCCTTCGGCACGCACGCGCTGCTCGGCCAGATCGAGTGGGGCCTCCTCGCCGCCGGCGTCGCCGGAGCGCTGCCGGGCGGCTGGCTCGGCGCCAGGCTCACGGGGCGCCTCTCGGAGGAAACGCTCCGCCGCGCCATCGGCTTCGCCCTGATCGCGATCGCGATCGCCTTCGTCGTCGAGGTGATCGTCGGCTAAGTGCCGCGCACTGACTCCCTACACTTCGTTTGATGGCCATCACCGAGGACCGCGACACCCTCGACGGCATCGCCGAGTGGCGCCGCGCGCTCTACGAGACGTCCGAGGAGCGCCAGGGCGAGCTCTTCTCGACGATCTCGGGCCTCGATGTCGACCCGCTGTACTCGGTGGATTCCGTCGACATCGACGAGAAGCGCGACCTGGGCTATCCGGGCGTCTATCCGTTCACCCGCGGCGTCTACCCGTCGATGTACCGCGGGAAGCTGTGGACGATGCGCCAGTTCGCGGGCTTCGGCACCGCCGAGGAGACGAACGAGCGGTTCCGGTACCTGCTCGATCACGGCCAGACCGGGCTCTCGACCGCGTTCGACATGCCTTCGCTGATGGGCTACGACTCCGATCACCCGCGCTCACTCGGCGAGGTCGGCCGCGAGGGAGTCGCGATCGACACCTTCGAGGACATGGCGACGCTCTTCGCCGGCATCCCGCTCGGCGACGTCTCCACGTCGATGACGATCAACTGCACGGCGCCGATCGCGCTCGCCTTCTACGTCTGCGTGGCCGAGGCGCAGGGCGTTCCGCGCGCCGAGCTCCGCGGGACGATCCAGACCGACATCCTCAAGGAATACATCGCCCAGAAGGAATGGATCTTCCCGCCCGAGCCGTCGATGCGGCTCGTCACCGACATGGTCGAGTTCTGCGCCGAGGAGATGCCCAAGTGGCATCCGATCTCGATTTCGGGCTACCACATTCGCGAGGCCGGCTCGAACGCCGTCCAGGAGCTCGCCTTCACGCTGATGAACGGCTTTACGTACGTGGAGGCTGCGATCGAGCGCGGCCTCGACGTCGACGACTTCGCCCCCCGGCTCTCGTTCTTCTTCAACGCGCACATCGACTTCTTCGAGGAGATCGCGAAGTACCGGGCCGCGCGCAGAATCTGGGCTCGGGAGCTCCGTGAGCGTTACGGGGCGAAGAACCCGCGCTCGTGGCTGATGCGGTTCCACACCCAAACTGCCGGCGTTTCTCTGACCGCGCAGCAGCCGGAGGTGAACATCGTCCGGACGGCGCTCGAGGCGCTCTCGGCCGTGCTGGGCGGCACACAGTCGCTGCACACGAACTCGTTCGACGAGGCGCTCGCGCTGCCCACCGAGAATGCCGTCCGTCTGGCGCTGCGGACGCAGCAGGTGATTGCGCACGAGACAGGTGTCGTCAACACGATCGACCCGCTGGGCGGCTCCTACTTCCTGGAGGACCTGACAAACCGGCTCGAGGGCGAGGCCTACGACTACTTCGAGCGGATCCGCGCTCTGGGCGGCGTGATCCCGGCGATCAAGGAGAACTTCTTTCAGCGCGAGATCGCGGACGCCTCGTTCCGCTACCAGTCGGAGCTCGAGGCCAAGCAGCGCGTGATCGTCGGCGTGAACCGCTACCAGACGGCTGACGAGGCCGAGGTCGAGATTCTCCGGATCGACCCGGCGCTGGAGGAGAAGCAGATCGCCCGGGTCCGCTCAGTCCGTGAGCGGCGCGACGAGGCCTCGGCCGAGGCCGCGCTCGCGGCGCTCAAGGAAGCCGCGGCCGGCGACACGAACCTGATGCCGCTGATCATCGACTGCGCGAGAACAGACGTCACGATGGGGGAGATGTGCGACGCCCTGCGTGAGCAATGGGGCGTGTGGCGCGAGACTCCGGTCTTCTGAGCCGCTAACTCGATCTCCGAAAACGTCGTCTAATCTGTGTCGACGTGAACCCCTTCTCAGGTCTCACAACGTCGCGCGGGCTCAACCGTGCGCTTCCTTGGATCGCTGGCGCGGTTCTGCTCATCGGCGTGGTCGCGTTCTGGCAGACGACGGTCAGGTCGAACGACAACCCAGAGACCTTCTCGAACGAGCGGGTTCAGAACGCGTCCACGGTGGAGACCGTCCCGCTCGCGCCCGAAGCGCGCCAGGTGGTCGTCAAGTTCATCAAAACGGCGGTCATGCGCCAGAACCTCGACGAGGCCTGGCAGATCGCCGGTCCGCAGATCAGGCAGAACCTGACCCTGCAGCAATGGCGCACGGGGAACATCCCGGTCGTGCCCTATCCGAACGCCGCGGTCAACCAGTCACCGGTGAAGATCACCTGGTCGCACCCGACCGAGGCCGGCCTCGAGGTCGTGCTCCAGCCGGGGCCGGGCTCGAAGGAAAAGCCGCAGCTGTTCTTCGTCGGCCTGCTCAAGCAGGGCAGCGGGTCGCAGGCGAAGTGGGTCGTCGACTACTGGGCTCCGTACGCGCCTCCGCCGATCCCGAGTAACCCGGGGAGCTAGCCCGACGGAAATCCGCCGGGCCAGCGGACTATCGTGCGAGTGTGAACGTCCTTAGCTCGCCCCGCTGGAGAAGACGGCTCGCTTGGAGCGTTGGGGCGCTCGCGATTGTCGGCGCCGTCACGGCGATCGGGCTCATGTATCCGAATACGGTCGAGCGGGCGGAGGAAGAGACGCTGCGTGGCGAAGAAGCCCAGGTCTACAAGGCACCGAAGCACATCGAGCTGACCCGGGCTCAGCGCGCCCACCTGCTGGCAACGGCGGCGAACTTCGTCACCCACGCCGTTGCGCGCAGCAGGGTCGAGCAGGCCTATGACGTGACGGCGCCGAGCCTGCGCGGCGGGCTGACGCGCGACCAGTGGCGGTCCGGGGAGATCCCGGTCGTCCCCTTCCCGGTCGAGCAGGCTCGCTGGAGGCTCGAGTTCTCGGACGAAGATGGGATCGGGCTCCAGGTCCTCCTGCTCCCGCGCGCTCGCTCCGGGCTCAGGCCCGAGCTCTTCAACATGGAGCTCGTCGTGACCGGCAAGGGCGCCAAGCAGCGGTTCCTCGTGTCCTCCTGGGCGCCGAGCGGTGTGGTGGGCGGCGGTACGCCGGCGCCGCAATCGGCCGGGACAGGCGGCCTTCCCAACCTCGGCGGCTCGGCGCCAGGCGGCCAGGCGCGACTCGGGGGGCGTTGGCTTCTCGCGCCGCTCCTGCTGATTGCGCTGGTTCCGCTCATCGTGATCGGCTTCTTCGCCCGCGGCTGGTTGCGAGGACGGCGCGCGGAAGCGGAGTACGCGGCCTCGGCGCCGGCGCGTGAGCTTCCGACGCTCAGGCGCTAGTCGCTAAACGTCGGTCTCGTAGCCGTCGTGCACCTGCTCGAACTCCGGCTCGAGCGGGCGCTCCTGCGGGCGGTGCGTGAGCAGGAGCCGCTTCGCACCCGACGCCTCGAACGCGGCCTTGGCCTCGTTCGCCGCGAGGTGGCCTCGGGTTGGTCCTTCCCCGTTGGGCTCGAGCAGTGTCGCTTCGCAGAGGAAGAGATCAGCGTCGCGGGCGAGCTCGGCCAGCTCGTCGCTCGGCCCCGAGTCTCCCGAGTAGGCCATCGTCTTGCCTTCGTTGCAGACGCGGAAGCCGAACGCGAGCAGGTCGTAGTGGAGGACGCGACGCGGCGTGATCCGGAAGCCGGCGGCCTGGAACTCCTTCCCGGCCTCGTACTCCTTGAGGTCGAACGCCTGCTCGAACATGTCGGGCGTGCCGAGCCGCTGGCCGATCTCGACGAGAAGCCGAACGCCGCCCGGCGGAACCCAGAGCTGGGGGCGAGGATGGTCGCTGGCCGGCCCGAACCAAAGCGCCCAGACCCACGGGACGATGTCGCCCCAATGGTCGAGGTGGAAATGCGTCAGGCAGATCGCGTCGACACGGGGCCAATCCTCCCGCTCCCGCAACTTCGCGAGCACCCCGGCGCCGCAGTCGAGGAGCACACGGCCCTCGTCCTCCACGAGGTAGCCCGACTGCGCCCCGCCCGGATTCGGCCACGCCGGCGAGCACCCAATGACGGTTAGCCGCATCTGCATAGTCTCGCCTATACCCGGACGCCGTTCACGCGGTTGTTCTTCCCACGCGAACCCATTCCTATACTCCGGCGGAGTGGCGGGGAAGATTCGAGTGGTGATTGCGAAGCCGGGCCTCGACGGGCACGACCGTGGCGCGAAGATCATCGCCCGGGCGCTGCGCGACGCCGGGATGGAGGTCATCTACACCGGCCTGCACCAGACCCCCGAGCAGATCGTCGAGACCGCGATCCAGGAGGACGCCGATGCAGTCGGCATCTCGATCCTCTCCGGCGCGCACATGACGCTCGTCCCGAAGATCCTCGACGGCTTGAAGGAGAACGGGGCCGAGGACGTGCTCGTCGTCGTCGGCGGCACGATCCCGCGGGAGGACTCCGACGAGCTGAAGCGGCAGGGGGTCGCCGAAGTCTTCACCCCGGGTGCCCCGATGGCCGACGTCGTCGAGTTCCTGCGCGAGAAGGTTCCGATCAGCTGATCGCCGTCCGGCACGAAGGCGGCGTGGCGGTCGTCACGGTCGATCGGCCGGAGGCGATGAACGCCCTCGACCTGGAGACGCTGACCGCGCTTCGCGATCGGCTCCGCGAGCTCGCCGGGGACGTCGAGACTCGCGTTGTCGTCCTGACCGGGGCCGGCGACCGCGCGTTCATCGCGGGTGCGGACATCAAGTACATGAGCGGGCTGGACGTGGCCGAGGCGAAGGCATGGGGGGCGCTCGGCCACGAGGCGGGCCGGCTGCTCGAGACGATGAAGCAACCGACGATCGCAGCGATCAACGGCTTTGCGCTGGGCGGTGGCTGCGAGCTCGCGCTCGCCTGCGACCTTCGCTACGCGTCCACCAAGGCGAAGCTCGGCCAGCCGGAGATCAATCTCGGGATCATCCCGGGCTGGGGCGGGACGCAGCGCCTCGCGCGAGTGACGACGCTCGGCTTCGCCAAGGAGCTGATCCTCACGGGGCGGACGGTGGACGCGGAAGAGGCGCTCCGGTGGGGCCTCGTGAACGCGGTCACCGAGCCCGACGAGCTACTTCCGCGGGCCATGGAGACGGCGTTCCAGCTCGCGGCCAAGAGCCCGCTGGCGCTCGAGGCGGCGAAGGAGGCGATCAACCGCGCGCTCGGCGGCGACCACGCCGACAACCTGGCGCGGGAGGCTGACCGCTTCGGTGAGCTGTTCGCCAGTGAGGACGCGAAAGAAGGCTTGACGGCCTTCCCCGAGAAGCGCGAGCCGAAGTTCGTCGGTCGTTAGCTAGCGCGCCGAGAGCAGAATGCGGTCTGCCGTCAAAGCGCCGGGCTTGCCGAGCTGGGCGTCGAGCGTCACCGGCATGATCTTCGTCCAGACCGTCGCGCGTTCGTTGCCGGCGAGCTTGCCGAGCGCCGTCTCGATCACCGTCAGCGGCGAGACGCCGAGCAAGACAGGGCGGCTGATGCCGTTGAGCTTGAGGCCGGTCGTCCGGACACCGAGGCTCTGAACCTGCACATTGAACGCCTCGGGTTGCTGTGCGAGCACGCCGCCCTTGAGCCAGAGCGCCGTGCGGGTCTTCGGCGGCGCCGCGAACAAAAGCCGATAGGCCCGGTTCAGGTGCGTGAACGGGTTCACGGAAGCGCCGTCGTTCGGGTGGACCTCGAAGTGGAGGTGCGGCGTGATGCCGTTCGCGTCGCCCGAGTCTCCGACGAAGCCGACCGGCTCACCGGCGGCGACCCGCATACCGCTTCTCAGCCCCGGAGCGAAGGCGATCCCGGGCGCGCAGCGCCCCTTGTTGTCATTGGTCTGCCCCGAGGTCGTTGTTGAGGTGGATGTAGAGGTAGGTCGTGCCGCTCTGTCCGTAGAGGTAGAGCATGCAGCCCGCGGCCCAGGAAGTGACGTGGAACTTGACGCGGCCCGCCTCGGCCGCGACGGCGAGGGCCTTCCGTGGCGCGACGATGTCGATGCCCTGATGAGGGCCCTGTCCCCTGGGCGCGCCGTAGTCGTTCCCGTAGCGGAACTTGCCGAGGACGGGGAAGATGAGCCGCTTGCCGGCGCCCACGCCGACCGTCTTCTCCGCAGGGGACTGCACCACCTTCGGCGGCTGCCACGGGTCCGGAAGCGCAGCCGCCTGGCCGGTCGTCAAGGTCAGGATGGCGACAAGAAGGATGCCTCGGGCTGTCGTCCGGCGGCGTCTCATGTACTGGGACCTAGCGCTCCGGTTCGCGCTCGAAGGTCGAGACCCTAGCAGAGCCTTCGGCGCGGGATCATCCGCGCAAAGGCGCGATTCGGGGCACTAGAGTCTGCGCCCGTGAAGATCGCCGTCTGCATCAAGCACGTGCCGGAGGGGACGACTCACCGGCGGATCAACCCGGAGAGCAAGCGACTCGATCGCTCCGGAGAGGGCGCGATCAATCCCTTCGACACGCACGCCGTTGAAGAGGCGCTGCGGATCAAGGAGGCCCAGGAAGGCGAGGTCGTGATCGTCTCGATGGGCCCGTCCGGCGCGCAGGACTCCGTGCGGAAAGCGCTCGCGATGGGCGGCGACAGCGCGCTGCTGATCACCGATGACGCAGCGGCCGGCTCCGATCTCGTCGCCACGACGAACGCCCTCGCGGCGGCGCTCGAGCCGGAGAACGCCGACCTGATCCTCTTCGGCCAGCAGGCCGGCGACTCGGACGGCGCCGTCCTCTGGGCGGCGGTCGCCGACCGTCTCCGGCGCCCGGTGATCTCGCAGGTTGCCGAGCTGACGGTTTCGGACGGGAAGGTGGTCGGCAAGCGCCAGACCGAGTTCGGCTACGACACGATCGAGGCGCCGCTCCCCGCCGTCATTGCCGTCTCGGATGCGATCAACGAGCCGCGCTACCCGTCACTGAAGGGGATCATGGGCGCACGCTCGAAGCCGCAGCGGACCCTGACGACGTCCGAGCTCGGCGTCGACGCGGGCTCCGTCGGTGAGGCCGGCTCGAAGACGACGGTCGAGGCGCTCAACGATCCTCCGCCGCGCGGCGACACGGTCAAGATCGAGGACGACGGCAGCGCGCCGGAGAAGATCGTCGAGTACCTCGCGGAGCACAAGGTTCTGTGAGCACCCTCGTCTTTCTCGAGCACCACGAGGGCGAGCTGCTGAAGCCGTCGCTCGGCGTCCTCTCGAAGGCCGCGGAGCTGGACGGCGACGTCGCCGGCGTCGTGCTCGGCTCCGGCGTGAAGGAGCTCGCGGCCGGAGCCGGCGCGTTCGGAGCGTCGAAGGTCTACGTCGCCGACAAGCCGGAGCTCGAGGCGCCGCTGCCGCAGCCGCGGGTCGATGCCCTCGCCGGGCTCATCCGCGAGCACGGGTTCGAGACCGTCGTCTTCGCGGCGTCAGTGCTCTCCGCCGACGTCGCCGCTGCGCTCTCGGCGCGGCTCGGCGCGGGCCTCAACTGGGACCTGACCGACCTCGTGCAGCAGGACGGCTCGCTGATCGGCAAGCGCCCGGCGCTCGGCGACTCGGTCTACGTCGACGTGGGGTGGACGGGCGAGCCGCGCCTGGCCCTGATTCGCGCCGGGACCTTCGAGCCGAGGGAAGTAACTGAGACGCGTAGCGTTGACGTCGAGGACTTCGACGTTCAGTTCGAGGACTTCTCGCTGGTCGCCACGATGGTCGAGCAGGCCCATGCCGAGAGCGAGGGGCCGTCGATCGAGGACGCCGAGGTCATCGTCGCCGGCGGCCGGGGCCTCGGCTCGCCCGAGAACTTCAAGCTCGTCGAGGAGCTCGCCCAGGCCCTGGGCGGCGCGGTCGCCGCGACGCGGGCGGTTGTCGACGCGGGGTGGTACCCGTACGCCACGCAGGTCGGGCAGACGGGCAAGACCGTCTCGCCGAAGCTGTACGTCGCCTGTGGGATCTCCGGGGCGATCCAGCACAAGGTCGGCATGCAGAGCTCCGGCGTGATCGTCGCCATCAACAAGGACCCGAATGCGCCGATCTTCGAGTTCTGCGACCTCGGCGTGGTCGGCGACCTCCACGAGATCGTCCCGAAGCTGACCGAGCTCGTTCGCCAGCGGAAGTCTTGAGACCCGCGGACTTCCCGCCGCCCTTCGATCCGCGCGAGTTCGTTGCCGCGCCGAGCGACCCGCCCGACGAGCGCATCGACGTCGGTGTGCTGATCGTCGGAGCGGGCCCGGCCGGGCTCGCCTGCGCGATCCGCCTCGGGCAGCTGCTCGAGGACTCGCCGGAGCTGGCTGAACAGCTTGGCGAGGTTCCCGTCGCCGTGCTCGAGAAGGGCAAGGGCGTCGGCTCGCACCTCGTCTCTGGCGCGATCGTCAACCCCAGGGGGTTGAGGCGGCTCTTTCGCGGGCGCGATATGACGATCGAGGACGTCCCGTCCTACGGCAGGGTCGACCACGAGGGCGTCTACTACCTCTCCGCGAAGTCGGCCATGCACATCCCGACCCCGCCGACGATGCGTAACGACGGCAACTTCGTGACCTCGCTGTCGCAACTCTCACGGTGGCTCGCCGAGCAGGCGGAGGCCGGCGGCGCGGCGATCCTGCCCGAGACGGCGGCCGAGAAGCTGCTCGTCGAGGGTGCCCGAACGGTCGGCGTGCGCACCGGCGACAAGGGCCGCGGCAAGGACGGCGAGCCGCTCGGCAACTTCGAGCCCGGATCGGACGTGACCGCGAAGGTGACGGTGCTCGCGGAGGGGACGCAGGGCCACCTGACGGGGATCGCGATCGACCGCTTCGGGCTGGCCGGCGAGTACCCGCAGGTCTGGGCGCTCGGTGTCAAAGAGGTCTGGAAGGTCGCGAAGCCGCTCGACCGGGTGGTGCACACCATTGGCTGGCCGTTGCGCGGCGGGAAGAAATACCGCGAGTTCGGCGGCTCCTTCATCTATCCGATGGGCGACGACATGGTCACGATCGGGATGGTGGTGGGGCTCGACTACCGCGACGTAGAGCTCTCCGTCCATGACTTGCTCCAGGAGTTGAAGACGCACAAGTTCGTCCGCAAGATCCTGCGAGGCGGGGAGCGGATCGGCTGGGGCGCAAAGACGATCCCGGAAGGGGGGTTCGTCGCCCTGCCGCAGAGGCTGCACGCGCCCGGCCTGCTTCTGACCGGGGACGGCGTGGGCTTGGTGAACGTACCGGCGCTGAAAGGTATCCACTACGCGATCGAGTCCGGGCGGCTCGCGGCGGAGGCGGCGGTGGAGGCGCTCAGGCCGGGCCGCACCCCGTGGACGCCCGGCGCCCTCGCCTCGTACGACGAGTCGCTGCGCCGCACCTACGTCTGGAAGGACCTGGAGAAGGTTCGCAACATGCGCCAGGCGTTCGCCCACGGCTTCCTGCTCGGCGGCGCGATGGCCGGAGCCGCGACGGTCAGTTTCGGCAAGCTTCCGCCGGGCAACAAGAAGACCGAGCGGGACACCGACCATAAGCTGTTCCGCACGAAGCGCTCCGCCCGCTACCCGGCCGCCGACGGCAAGCTGACCTTCGACAAGCTTTCGTCCGTCTACCTGTCCGGCAACAAGACACGGGATGACGCCCCGAACCACATTCGCGTTCGTACCGACGTCCCGCGGGCGGTCGGCCTGCTCTGGGAGCGGATGTGTCCGGCCCAGGTCTACGAGGTCTCCGAGGACGGCGGCGAGACGACCGTCGAGGTCACGCCGTCGAACTGCGTTCAGTGCGGCGCGATCACGGCCAAGGGCGGACGGCTGACGCCGCCCGAGGGCGGCTCCGGGCCCGAGTACACCTTGACGTGATCACCGCCGAGGACGTCCGCGCCGCGCGCGCGACGATCGGGGGCGACCTCCACCGCACGCCGGTGTTCAGCTCGCGAACGCTCGGTCCGAGCGTGTACCTCAAGGCGGAGCTCTTCCAGCGGACCGGTTCGTTCAAGCCGCGCGGCGTGCTGAACAAGCTTCGCTCGCTGACCGCCGAGGAGCGGGAGCGGGGCGTGATCGGCGTCTCGGCCGGCAACCACGCGCAGGCGCTCGCGTGGTGTGCGCGGCTCGAGGGGCTCGACGCGCTGCTCGTGATGTGGCGGACCGCAAGTGCCGCAAAAGTGGCGGCGACAGAGGCGTACGGCGCCGAAGTGGATCTCGTCGCCGAGGGACCAGAGACCGTGTTCGACCGACTCGAGCAACTGATCGAGGAGACCGGCCGCACGCTCGTCCACCCCTTCGACGATCCGCTCGTCGCGGCCGGACAGGGGACGGTCGGCCTGGAGATCGCCGAGGATGTTCCCGACGTGGACACGGTGGTCGTGCCCGTCGGCGGCGGTGGGCTCGTCTCCGGGATCGCAGTCGCGCTGCCCGAGGCTCGGATCATCGGCGTCGAGCCGTCCACGTCCAATGCGCTCACCGTCGGCCTCGCCGCGAACGAGCCCGTCCCCGTCTCGCCCCAGTCGATCGCCGACGGGCTGAACGCGCCCTTCGCGGGCCAGCTGGCAATCCGCGTCGCGCGCGAGCACGGCGTTCAGATCGTCCTCGTCGAGGAGGCGGAAATCGAAGCTGGGATGCGGTTCTGCTACCAGCGGGCGAAGCTCGCCTGCGAGCCCGCGGGCGCGGCCGCCGTCGCCGCGATCCAGGCCGGGAAAATCCCGCTGAACGAGGGGGAAACCGTCGTCGCTGTCGTCTCGGGAGGCAACGTTTCGGGCGAGACCGCTGCTGCTATCCTGGCCCGGCCGTGAAGCCCGACATTCATCCCGATTACGTGACAGCGATTGTCCGCTGCTCGTGCGGCAACGAGTTCGAGACCCGCTCGACGAAGCCAGAGCTGCACGTCGAGGTCTGCTCGAATTGCCATCCCTTCTACACGGGCAAGCAGAAGCTGATGGACTCGGGCGGCCGCGTCGAGCGCTTCCAGCGCCGGCTCGAGCGCGCCGGCGGCGCGCGTCGCGGGTAGGACATGGCGGCACCGATAGGCGGTCAGGCCGTCCTCGAGGGCGTGATGATGCGCGGCCCCTCGAACTGGTCGCTCGCGGTCCGCAAGCCGGACGGGGAGATCGCGCAGGTGAACCGCGAGATCCACTCGGTGATGACCCGGCATAGGTTCTTCCGCCTGCCGGTCATCCGCGGCATGATCGCGCTCGGTGAGTCCCTCGCCATCGGGTTCCGGGCGCTTGCGATCTCGGCGAACTACGCCGCGCAGGAGGAAGGCGAGGATGACGAGGTCTCGACGGAGATCGGGCGCGGCGCGATGATCTTCGCGTTCGCGGTCGCGATCGGATTCGCCCTACTGCTCTTCAAGGTCACGCCGGCCCTGCTGACGAGCTGGCTGCCGATCGAGACGACCGGCTGGTTCGTCGTCGTCGAGGGCGTGATTCGCGTCACGATCTTCATCCTCTACATCGTCCTGATTTCGTTCCTCCCCGACCTCAAGCGCGTCTTCCAGTACCACGCTGCCGAGCACAAGGCGATCAACGCCTACGAGGCGGACGGAGAACTGACGCCCGAGAACGTGCAGCGCTTCAGCCTCATCCACCCGCGCTGTGGGACGGCGTTCCTGCTCTGGGTGATGGTGATCGCGATCTTCGTCTTCGCGTTCATCGGTCAGCCGGACTGGCCCTGGCTGATCGCCAGCCGGATCCTGCTGCTGCCGGTGATCGCCGGAATCGCGTACGAGCTGATCCGCTTCGCCGGAAACCATTCGGACAACCCGGTCTTGATGACGCTGCTCGCGCCCGGCCTCTGGCTCCAGCGGCTGACGACGCGTGAGCCCGCACTCGACCAGCTCGAGGTCTCGATCCGGGCGCTGAAGGACGTCCTCCAGCGCGAGGGCCGTCTCGACCCGGTCGAGCGCAAAGTGGAGGTAATGGCGTAAAGCCCTGGAACGGGCAGGGCCTGTTCCGCGGCTGACTCTCTAACCTGTTCCTCGTGGCTGGGATCGAGCAGCTGGTCGATGATCTCGAGCGCTCATATACGGAGACGCAGGAGCGCCTGTCTGACCCTGCCGTCTACAACGACCACAGGCAGGCCGCCGACGTCGGCCGGCGCCTGAAGGAGCTCGAGGGCCCGTACCGCCTGACCCAGACGTGGAGGCAGGTTCGCGAGGATCTCGAGGCGGCGGAGGGAGATCCTGAGCTTTCGGAGCTTGCAGGTGACCTCGCTCTCGAGGCGGAACGCCTCGAGAGCGAAATAAAGCTGGCACTCGTCGAGGCTGATCCAGCCGATAGCAAGGACGTGCTCCTCGAGATCCGCCAGGGTGTCGGCGGTGACGAGGCGGCGCTCTGGGCGGGCGATGTCTTCCGGATGCTGACGCGCTACGCGGAGCGCCGGGGCTTCTCGACCGAGCAGCTGTCGACGAGCCCGAGCGAAGGCGGCGGGTTCAAGGAGATCGTGTTCGCCGTCAAGGGTGAGGGCGCGTACTCGATCTTCAAGTGGGAGGGCGGCACGCACCGCGTGCAACGTGTCCCGGTCACCGAGTCTCAGGGGCGGATCCATACCTCGACCGCGACGGTGGCCGTCATGCCCGAGGCCGAAGAGGTCGAGGTGGAGCTCGATCCGAACGACCTGAAGATCGACGTCTACCGCTCGACCGGGCCGGGTGGCCAGAGCGTCAACACGACGGACTCGGCGGTGCGCATCACGCATCTGCCGACCAACCTCGTCGTCTCGATGCAGGACGAGAAGTCGCAGATCCAGAACCGCGCGAAGGCTCTGCGCGTACTGCGCGCCCGGCTCTACGAGCTGGAACGCGAGAAGCAGCGAGCGGAGCTCGAGAGCGCGCGCCGCTCGCAGATCGGCTCGGGGGAGCGGGCCGAGAAGATCCGCACCTACAACTTTCCGGAGAACCGGGTCACCGATCATCGCGTCAAGGTCACGCTCCACCGTCTGGACGCGGTCCTCGACGGTGAGCTCGACGAGCTGACCGAGGCACTCTCGGCCGAGGAGCGCCGCCGCGCTCTCGAAGCCGCGACCGTGTGACGGTCAGGGAAGCGATTCGCGAGATCGCGGGCGAGCTGGAAACGGCCGGCTGCCCCTCCCCGCGAGTCGACGCCGAGTGGCTCGTCGCGCACGTCATCGGCGGCACGCGGACGGACGTCTATGTCGGTGACCGAGCGCTCGACGAGGCCGAGACCGACCGGCTGCGGTCGCTGGTCGATCGCCGCCGGGCCAGAGAGCCGCTCGCGTACGTGCTCGGCGAGTGGGGCTTCCGGCGCCTGACGCTGGCCGTCGACCCGCGCGTGCTGATCCCCCGGCCGGAAACAGAGGTTCTCGTCGAGCGCTGCCTACAACTGCTCGAAGGGCTCGAGCATCCCCGCGTACTCGACATCGGCGTGGGGTCCGGCGCGATCGCGCTCGCGATCGCTGACGAGCGGCCCGATGCGAGCCTCGTCGCGACCGACTCGTCGACCGACGCGCTCGCCGTCGCCGAGGCGAACAAGCGGAGGCTCGCAACGGACGGGCGGATCGAGCTCCGCCACGGTGACCTGCTCGCCGGCGCTCAAGGCCCATTCGATCTGGTCGTCTCGAACCCGCCGTACGTTGCGGTCGAGGACGTCCCGAGCCTGGCGCCCGAGGTTCTGCGCGAGCCCCGCGGGGCGCTGGTCGGGTCTGGTCGGCACGAGGTGATCGCGAGGGCCGCGCGCGACGTGCTTCCGGTGGGTGGCGTCCTCGTCCTGGAGGTCGGAGACGGACAGGCTCCATCGGTCTCGGCAGCCCTTCGCGGCCTCGGCTACGGGGAGGTCGCGACGACGGCCGACCTCGCGGGCCGCGGGCGAGTCGTCGAAGGCCGGCGGTGATCGACGAGGTCGTCGCGGCCATTCGTGCGGGCGAACCGGTGGTCGTCCCGACGGACACCGTGTACGGCCTCGCCGCCGATGCGTTCCACGAGGCGCCCGTCCGCCGGCTCTACCGGCTCAAGGGGCGCGACGAGGGACAGCCAACGGCGCTGGTCGCAGCCGATGTGGACGTGCTGGTCGATGCCGTTCCCGAGCTTCGCGGGCGCGCGGACGCCGCCCTTCGTGCGCTGCTTCCCGGTCCCTACACGCTGATCCTCCCGAACCCCGCCCGAAGGCTCCCGTGGTTGACAGGCGATCGCCCGGAGACGATCGGAGTCCGCGTCCCAACCCTTTCCGGCGATGCAGCTGAGCTGTTCCGGCGGGTCGAGGCGGTTGCGGCGACGAGCGCCAACCGGCCAGGCGGGCGCGACCCGCGCACGGTCGACGAGATCCCGGAGGAGGTGCGCCGGGGATGCGGCGCCGTCCTCGACGTCGGCGAGCTGCCCGGCACGCCGTCGACCGTGCTCGACTTGACCGGACCCGAGCCGGTTGTCGTGCGCGAGGGCGCGGTGTCGGCCGACAGGGCGCTCGAGGCGTTACGCGGGGTCTGAGCGACCGAGTTCGGGGATACGATGCCCAGTGCCCCATCCAGCAATACATGCCGGCTTCTGGCCCGCGATCACGCGGCGCCAGAGCACACCCTCGTCCTCACCAAGGCTGCCTAGCCTTGGCTCGGCCGAGTGCGCACTCTGGCTTGGTGCTCGCGACCCAGAATCTCGGCGGCATTACTGGAAGGGGCACTGATGGCCGTCGCGCAGGAGACGATCGAGCGGCTCCGCACCGCGGGCCTCGCCGAGGTCGACCCCGAGATCGCCGAGCTACTCGGCCGCGAGCTCGAGCGTCAGCGCAGCCAGATCGAGCTGATCGCGTCGGAGAACTTCACCTGGCCGAGCATCTTCGAGGCGATCGGGAGCACCCCGACGAACAAGTACGCCGAGGGCTATCCGGGGAAGCGCTACTACGGGGGCTGCGAGGTCGTCGACGAGATCGAGCAGACCGCGATCGATCGCGCGAAGGAGCTCTTCGGGGCGGAGCACGCCAACGTCCAGCCGCACGCGGGCGCCCAGACGAACATGGCGGTCTACATGGCGGCCCTGAAGCCGGGTGACACGATCCTGTCGCTCGAGCTCTCCCACGGAGGCCACCTGACCCACGGCCTCAAGGTCAACTTCTCGGGCCGCCTCTACACGATCGTCCACTACGGCGTCAGCCGGCAGACGGACATGGTCGACTACGACGACGTCCTTCGGCTGGCGAAGGAGCACCGTCCCGGCCTGATCATCTGCGGCGGCTCGGCGTATCCGCGGGCGGTCGAAGCCGACCGGTTCCGCGAGATCGCCGACGAGGTCGGGGCGCTCCTCCTCTGCGACATGGCCCACTTCGCCGGTCTCGTCGCCGCCGGCTTGCACCCGAATCCGGTCCCGCACTGCGACTTCGTCACCTCGACGACCCACAAGACACTGGCGGGGCCGCGCGCCGGCTTCATCCTCTGCCGTGAGGAGCAGGCGCAGGCCGTCGACCGCGCCGTCTTCCCCGGGATGCAGGGCGGGCCGCTCGAGCACACGATCGCCGCGAAGGCGACGTGCTTCCGGATCGCCGCCACCGAGGCCTTTCGGGACTACCAGCAGCAGGTGCGCGCGAACGCTGACGCACTTGCGGACACGCTGATCGAAGGCGGCCTCGATGTCCTCACCGGAGGCACCGATACGCACCTGCTCCAGCTCGACCTGCGGCGCACCGACTGGACCGGCAAGGACGCTGAGGAGCGGCTGGCCGAGGTCAAGCTCACCGTGAACCGCAACACGGTGCCGTTCGACGAGCGACCGCCGACCGTCGCCTCCGGCGTCCGCATCGGCACGCCGGCGGCGACGATGCGCGGCTTCGACGTCGAGGACTTCCGCGAGGTCGGCCGGATCATCGTCGAGGCGCTGGGGCCGAGCCCGGACGTTTCTGCGCTCGCCGCTCGAGCCTCGGCACTCTGCGACAAGCGACCGCTCTACCCGGGCTTCCAGGGCTTCACGACCTACGTCGCGTGAGCGCCGTCGCGACAGGCCAGGTCATCGAAGTCCGGCACCCCTTGGTGCAGCACAAGCTGTCGTACCTGCGCGAGAAGGACACGCCGACCGTCCACTTCCGCAAGATCGCGAACGAAGTAACGCTGCTCCTCACCTACGAGGCGACGAAGGATTTCCCGACCGAGGACGTGGAGATCGAGACCCCACTCGAGCGGACGACCGTGCAGCGGATCCAGGGAAAGAAGGTCGCCGTCTGCCCCGTGCTGCGCGCCGGGATGGGGATGCTCGACGGCGTGCTCTCGCTCGTCTCCGGCGCGCGGGTCGGGTTCATCGGCCTCTACCGCGACGAGGAGACGCTGGAGCCGGTCGAGTACTACGTCAAGCTGCCGGGCGACCTGTCGGAGCGCGCCGCAATCGTCCTCGACCCGATGCTCGCGACCGGCAACTCGAGCGTCGCTGCGATCGCGAAGGTCAAGGAGGCCGGCGCCCGCTCGGTGACGCTCGTCTGCCTCGTCGCCGCGCCGCAGGGCATCGAGCGCGTGCAGGCGGCTCACCCCGACACGACGATCGTGACCGCGTCGATCGACCGCGGCCTGAACGAGCACGGCTTCATCGTTCCCGGACTGGGCGACGCAGGCGACCGCCTGTACGGAACGAAGTAGCCGACCGAGGCTGAATGCTCGACACGCTTCGCGACAACCCTGAGGTTGCCTGGGGTTTCATCGTCGCCCTCGGCATCGTCCTGCTGCTGACACCGGGCGTCGGGCGGTTCGCCCGGTTCCTCGGTGTCGTCGACGAGCCGGGCGAGACGCGCCGGGTGCACGTCCGGCCGGTGCCGCGGCTCGGAGGGATCGCCCTCCTGCTGGGGATCTTCGTGCCGGCGCTGGCGTTTCTCCCGGTGGACGGTCCGTACCGGGGGATCCTGCTCGGCGCGGCAGTCGCGACCACCGTCGGTGCGATCGACGACTTCCGCGGCCTCCCTTGGTTTGCGAAGCTTGGCGGGCAGCTCTCCGCCGCCGCGATCGCGGTCGGCTTCGGCGTCGGCGTCGACCGCCTGACGTTCCCGCTGCTCGGGAGCCAGGAGCTCCCGGAGTGGGTGGGCGTGCCGGCGACGATGCTCTGGATCCTCGCGATCATGAACATGGTCAACTTCCTCGACGGGATGGACGGGCTCGCCGCCGGCATCTGCGCGATCGCCGGCTCGACCTTCGCCCTGATCGGGCTCTCGCTCGGCGATCCGAACGCAGCGCTGCTGTCGGCGATCGTCGCGGGCGCCTGCTTCGGCTTCCTCCACCACAACTTCTACCCGGCTCGGATCTTCATGGGCGACTCCGGAGCGCTGCTGCTCGGCTTCCTGCTCGCGGCCGTCTCGGTCGAGGGTCTCATCAAGACGGCGGCGTTGGCGACGCTCGTCCTGCCGCTCCTCGTTCTGGCGATCCCGATCATCGACACGTCGTTCGTGGTCGCGAAGCGGGTGAAGCACGGGCGGCCCCTGTACGCGGCCGACCGAACCCATCTCCACCACCGCTTCCTGAACATCGGCTTCTCGCAGCCGCGGGCCGTCACGTACATGTATGCGTGGTGCGCGATCCTGGCGGCCGCGGCGCTGGCGACGCGCTTCCTGCCCCCGCGTCCCCGCGGTGACTGGGACGTCTCGAACGCGGTCCTCGCCGGGGCCGTGGGCCTCGTCGCCCTCGCCGCGTCGATCTACATCGCCTATCTCCTCGAGATCGTCAAGCTCGCGAACCCGCGCATCCGCCGGCGCGAGGAGCAGGCGAGGCGCGAAGCGGAACGCCGCAGCGCTTAGCCCGACGAGTCCGGCTTCGAGGCGCTGATGTACGTCCAGCAGCAGAGGAACGTGGGTCGCCCGCCGAAGATCACGTCGAGCGCCGTCCGCAGCAGCTCGAGCCGGTCGGCCGCGGCTTTGTCGGTCGCCGCGACGCCGTCGACCTTCACCGAGCCGCCGACCCATCCGAGCACGGCGTCTGCGTACGCCGCGAGGAACTCGTACCACTCGTGGACGTCGGCTTCGATCGTCCGCTCGGTGACGTCGTCGATCGCGAGCCCAGCCCCGCGCAGCGCGTCCAGGTAGACGTCCAGCGGGCGCGGCGCCAGGAACACACGGTCGCGGTAGTCGAGATACGCCTGCATCCGCTCCGGCTCGTCCAAGACGCCGCGGTACCGCGCGTAGCTCGGATCGGTGCGCACGAGGCCCGTTGCGACCTCGTGCACGACGTACACGGTCTCGTCGATGATCCACTCGTTCTCCGCCGCCCTGGGATTGCGGATATTTCCCGAGTTGATCCGCACGCGGCCGCCGGGGACGAGGACGCGCGCCCAGGCGGCGAGCGTCGCCTCCAGGTCGTCGTAGAGGTGGATGGCGTTGGTCGAGGCGAGGACATCGGCACCGCGGCGCAGAAAGCTCTCGCCAAGCACTTCGTCGAGGTAGTTGAGCCGTCTCTCGTCCTTGAGATAGCGGAGCCTGCGGAAGGCCACCCGAGGGTCGCCGCGGAAACGCTCGAGCGCCACGCGTAAGAACTTCGGCGAGCTGTCGACCACCAGCATCCCCACCTGCCGGTCAAAGATTCGAAGTAGCAGCCGGTCGAGCAGGATGCCGGTGCCGCCCGAGTAGTCGACCAGGATCTGCCGCTCGCTGAGGTCGCCCGCGAGCTGCTCGACCGTGAGGTCGAGGTTGCGGTACCACCCATGGTTCTCGACGGTGTCGTAGTGGAGCCCGAAGGCGTCCACGGGCTCCGCGACCCACTCCTCGTCCGGGATGCGGGCGAAGCCCTCCGGCCACGCGAATGTGTAGCCCGGGGCGGCGGTCGGGTCTCGAACGGGGCGACTGGCCTGGACGAGGGCGGCGATCAGCGCCGGGAGCTGGGCCGGTGGAAGCCGGCCCCAGCCGCACGGCGTCGCCAGGCCGAACTCGCCGGCGAGCCGGTGAGCGTGCGCGGCGATGGGCCTGAGCGCCTCGTTGGAAGCACCCGGCTCGAGGAGGCCGAGGTAGAGCTCTGTCTCGGACGGCAGGCGCAAGTCGCGGAGCGGCTCGATGAACGCGCTGTCCGCTCGGCCGGGCGGGACCGGCATGTGGATCCAGTTGACGGGACGGTCGAGGCTTGCGGCGAGCGCGTTCGCGACCTCGACCATGCGCCCAAGGTCGTCGGGAACGTGACGCGGAGCCTCCTCGTCGTGCCCCAGGCAGAAATGGAAGCCGAGCTCGGCGTCCGACGGCACCAGCCGGCTGATCCGGATCAGCCGCTCGAGGATCCCTGCCTTCAGGTCGGCAAACCAGGCCGGGATATCCCCCTCGAGCATTCCGAACTCGACATTCGTGTCCCACTGGAGCGCCAGCTGGTCGTGCGGGATCTCATCGAGCATCTGCTCGAGCTCGGCCGTCATCGCCGCCTCGTAGGCGGGCTCGACGGCGGCCTGGTCGTCGAGCGCGACGAAGGCGCTGACCGGGGCGAGCGGCGTGGGCAGGCAGACCTGGAAGCGGCAGCCTCGCGGGATGATCCCGTCGCGCTTGAGCAAGCTGAAGGTCCGGTACGAGGCGAGCGCTGCCTCGGCGTAGCCGAGCGAGCCGAAGCTGAGCTCTCCGCCTTCCTCGCCCGCGCGGAGCTTCAGCTGCGGGAGCGCACGGTACGAGCGCGGGGCAGGCGGTGCCACCTCGAACTGCGGTCGGGAGCTCAGCACCGGGTACTGCCAGACGATCCAGTCGGCGCGCGGGCCGGTCTCGCCGTCCGGCAGGCGACGGACTCGGTCGCCGAGCTCCCGGCTCAGCGTCCTGAAGACCTCCTCGGCGCTGCCGAGCGGCACGCTGCCGACGAGGTGGACGCCGAGGGGGACGTAACTCTCGGCGGACTCGGTCACCTGCTGGGTCGGCGCGACCACGGCGAGATCATGCCGCCGGAAGGCGCCGGCGGCATCGGCGGCTGGTCGTGCCGGGGCGGTGGGGGTCAGACCCCGTCACGACTCTGTCACCGAACGATCCACAGAACGGTCGTGTCTGTTGGTGCAGCCACGCCGTTCTGTGGAGCGTCGGTCACGCTTTCGCGACGCTTTGTTGCGCTTGTCGCGATGGGGTCTGACCCCACCCCGAAGCGGCGAGCCGCTCGGGTCTCACCCGTGCCCTCGTCGTGGACGGGAGCACGATCCGAAGCCACAAGGTCATGCGATTTTCGCCAAACCATGCGGTTTTGGCTGTCACAAAGTCTGGTATGCTCGCGGCAGATGGAGCCGGCACCTCGCCAGTCGCTCGACCCCGCCGGGGCCGGCGCGGTACTTGCCGGGACGACCGCCGCCGGACTCGGGCTCGGCGCCGCGATCGGCTGGGCCGCGGGGTCGTGGCCGCTCGGGGCGCTGATCGGAACAATGGTCGGCATCCCCGCCGGGATCCTCGCCGTGTACCGGCGTTACCGCGGGTACTTCTCGTGAGGCAGGACGTCTGGAGCACGCCGCGGCCCGTCCCCGGGCGCGCGCTCCCAATTGCCGCGGGCGGTGCGCTCGTTGCGCTTGCCCTCCCGATCTTCCTCGTCGCGGGCTTCCCGCTCGCCGGCTGGGCGCTCGCCGCCGTGCTCTGGCTTGCGGGTCAGGCCCTCGCACTCTTGCTCGCACAACTCCAACCGGGCGCAGATAATCTCGCCGCCTCGGGAGTGGTGGGGATCGGACGCATGGTTCGTGTCATCGCAGTCGGCGTCGTGCTCGTGATCGTCGCATCGCGCGACGGGGAGACGGCGCTCGCGGCCGCGCTCGTCTTCGCGCTTGCCTACACGCTCGAGCTCGCGCTCTCGCTGACCGCCTACTTCACGAGCGAGCCGGTCCGATGAAGAGAGCGCTCGCTGCGCTGACGACGCTCGCGCTGATACTCCCCGCGAGCGCGCTGGCGGAGACCGCGCCCGGCGAGGAGAAGTTCGATCCGTCGGTCGAGTTCGAGCTCCACGACTGGATCCCGATCCACATCGGGCCACTCGACCTCTCGATCAACAAGGGCGTCGCATACCTCTTCCTCGGCACCGCGGTCTCGATCGCGCTCGGCATCTTCCTGATGCGTTTCCGCCTTCGGGTCGACCCCGACAACCGCCAGACGACCGGCGAGTGGATCTACGAGATCGCGCAGACCCAGATCGCCGAGCAGGGCCTGCCGACCAAGGCGATCGGCCGTTGGTTCCCGTACTGCGCGACCCTGCTGATCTTCATCTGGTCACTGAACATGATCAGCTTCATCCCGCTGCCGCTCTCCGACGAGAAGGTCACCGTCTTCGGAGTCGACCTTCCGGCACTCGGGATCTACGCCGCCACCTCGTCGATCGCCGTCACCCTGGCGCTGGCACTCTTGACGTTCACCTTCACGCACATCGAGGGGATTCGCGCTAACGGCGTCGTCAAGTACTTCAAGAGCTGGATCCCCCCCGACGTTCCGAAGGCCGTCTACCCGCTCCTCGTGCCGCTCGAGATCCTCGGCCAGTTCATGCGCCTTGTTTCGCTCTCGGTCCGGCTCTACGCCAACATGCTCGCCGGCCACATGCTGATCCTCACCTTCATCGGCCTGATCTTCGTTCTCGAGAATGTCGCGCTCGCACTGTTCTCGATCCCCCTCGCGACCGCCTTCTACCTGTTCGAGGTCGTGATCGTCGTCAGCATCCAGGCGTTCATCTTCGCCGCTCTGTCCGCCATCTACATCGGCTCCGCCATCGAACCGGAGCACTAAAGGAGGTCCCTTGGAAACCCTGCTGCTGCAAACCGAAGGCAACGTGGTCGACCTCGGCAAGGCGATCGCGCTCGCGCTCGGCATCGGCCTCGGATCGCTGGGAGCCGGCGTCGGCATCGGAAACATCTTCGGCTCGATGATCCAGTCGGTCGCGCGCCAGCCCGAGCTGCGCGGCGAGCTCACTGGAATCATGTGGCTCGGCTTCGCGCTCACCGAGGCGGTCGTCTTCTACGGCCTGATCGGCGGCCTGCTGGCCTTCGTGCTCGTTTGATGGTCGCCGGCCTGATCGCAGCCAATCCGCTGATCGACCCGAATCCGGGTCTGATGATCTGGACCCTGGTCTGCTTCTTGATCGCCTTCCTCGTGCTTCGTAAGTTCGCGTTCGGGCCGGTGCAGAAGATCATCGACGAGCGCCGGAAGCGGATCCGCGAAGCGCTCGAGGAGGCGGACAACGCGAGGGCCGAGGCGCGCCGCCTACTCGAGGAGCACCGCGCGATGATGCAGCAGGCGCGCGGCGACGCCGAGCAGATCCTCAGCGAGGCCCGCCGGGTCGCGGACTCGCAGCGCGAGCGGCTCAAGGACGAGCTCGAGAGCGAGCGCCAGCGCCGGCTCGAGGAGACGACGAAGCAGATCGAGACCGAGACCCGCCGCGCGCTCGAACTGATTCGCGCCGAGGTCGCCGACCTGACTCTGATCGCGACCAGCAAGGTGACGGGCAAGGTCCTGACCGACGAGGACCACCGGCGCCTGATCCAGGAGTCGATCGGCGAGCTCGACTTCTCGGTGCTCGAAGGGGACGCTAGAAACAACTAGTGCCCCGCCCAGCGATACATGCCGGCTTCTGGCCCGCGATCACGCGGCGCCAGAGCCCACCCTCCTCCTCACCAAGGCTGTCCAGCCTTGGCTCGTCGGAGTGCGGCCTCTGGCTTGGTGCTCGCGACCCAGAATCTCGGCGGCATCACTGGACGGGGCACTGATGGCCGTCGCCGAGCGCATCTACGCGAACGCCCTGTTCGAGGCGGCCAAGGAGCAGGCCCGCCTCGAGCCGGTGCGTGACGACCTCCATGCCTTTGCCGACGCTGCACGCGAGGTGCCCGAGCTGCGCGCCTTGCTCCAGAACCCGGAGATCGACTCGCGGGTCAAGCGCGACGCGCTCGCGAGCGTGCTCGCCGACGCCGACGAGCTCGTCCGCAACTTCGTCCTGCTCCTGGTCGAGAAGGGGAGGACCGACGAGCTCGACGGGATCGTCGCGGAGTTCGACGCGCTCGTCGCCGTCGAGGAAGGCATCCTCGACGTCGAGCTGACGACCGCGGTCGAGCTCTCGGACGACGAGGCGACGAACATTCTTGGGCAGATCCAGCAGGTCTCCGGCCGCAAGTTGCGCGCCTCCCGGAAGGTCGAGCCCGCACTGATCGGCGGCTTCGTGCTGCAGGCCGGCTCCTACCGAGCCGACGCCAGCGTTCGTGGCCGGCTGGAACGACTACGACGCGAGTTGAAGGGAGTTACGTGAGACTTCGTCCCGAGGAAATAACGTCGATCCTCAAGGAGCGGATCGAGCAGTACGACGTCGAGACCGACCTGGCCGAGGTCGGCGGCGTCCTCCAGGTCGGCGACGGCATCGCCCGCATTTACGGGCTCGAGAATGCGGTCTCGACCGAGATGCTCGAGTTCGAGCACGGTGTCACCGGCATCGCCTTCAACCTCGAGGAGGACAACGTCGGCGCCGCGCTCTTCGGCGAGTGGGAGCTGATCAAGGAGGGCCAGCCGGTCAAGAGGACCGGACGGGTCGCGAGCGTCCCGGTCGGCGACGCTCTTGTGGGCCGCATCGTCGACCCGCTCGGAAATCCCCTCGACGGCGGACCGCCGATCGAGGCGACCGAGCGACGACCGATGGAGTTCAAGGCGCCGGGCGTCGTCGACCGGCAGCCGGTCAAGGAGCCGCTCCAGACGGGGATCAAAGCGATTGACGCGATGACGAACGTCGGGCGCGGCCAGCGCGAGCTGATCATCGGCGATCGCTCGACGGGCAAGACGACGATTCTGATCGACACGATCCTGAACCAGAAGGACACGGACGTGATCTGCATCTACGTGGCGATCGGCCAGAAGGCGTCGACGGTCGCCCAGGTGTACGAACTGCTGCGTGACCGGGGCGCGATGGAGTACACGATCATCGTCGACGCCGCCGCGAACGAGGCGGCGCCGATCAAGTGGATGGCGCCGTTCGCCGGCGCAGCCATGGGCGAGCACATCATGTTCAACGGCGGTCACGCAGTCTGCATGTACGACGACCTCTCGAAGCACGCGGATGCGTATCGGCAGCTGTCGCTGCTTCTCCGGCGCCCGCCTGGTCGCGAGGCGTTCCCCGGCGACGTCTTCTACCTCCACTCGCGGTTGCTCGAGCGCGCCTGCAAGCTCTCGGACGAGCTCGGCGGAGGCTCGCTGACCGCGCTCCCGATCATCGAGACGCAGGCGGGTGACATCTCGGCCTACATCCCGACGAACGTGATCTCGATCACGGACGGCCAGATCTTCCTCGAGTCCGACCTCTTCTTCTCCGGTGTCCGCCCGGCCGTGAACGTCGGCGTCTCCGTCTCGCGCGTCGGCGCGAGCGCCCAGACGAAGGCGATGAAGAAGGTTGCCGGCCGTCTCCGGCTCGAGCTCTCGCAGTACCGGGAGCTCGAGGCGTTCTCGCAGTTCGGGTCGGAGCTCGACCTGGCAACTCAGCGGACGCTCGCGAGTGGCGAGCGCATGGTGGCGACGCTCAACCAGCCTCAGAACCAGCCGTGGCCGATGGAGGAGCAGGTCGTCGCGATCTGGGTCGGCATCAACGGCTACCTGAACGACATCCCCACCTCTCAGGTGTCGCGGTTCCAGGAAGAGCTGCGGGAGTACTCGCGTACCGAAGGCACGATCTACAAGGAGATCCGCGAGACCGGTGACCTCCCGGACGAGCTGGAGGAGCGCCTGAGGCAGGAGGTCGAGAAGTTCAAGCAAAGCTTCCTCGTCCACGAGGAATCAGTGGTTTAAGTGCCTCGACGGCATTACTGGACGGGGCACTAACCCATGGCTCAAGTCCAGGATCTCAAGCGCCGGATCCGCTCCGTTCGCAACACGCGGAAGATCACGAAGGCCTTCGAGCTCGTCGCGGCCGCGCGCCTGCGGCGGGCCCAGGCCCGGATCGAGGCGATGCGGCCGTACGCCGACCGGATGCTTGAGCTGATGGTCGGCACCTCCCGGGCGAGCACGTCCGTTCGGGGTTTGCCCCTGCTCCAGCGGCGCGAGGTCCGCAAGGCGGCCGTGCTCGGCCTGACCGGAGACCGCGGTCTCGCCGGCGCTTTCAACGCGCAGATCCTTCGCCGCGTCTTCGAGGTCGAGCGGCGCCTCCGAGGAGACGGGGTGGAGGTCCGCTGGCTGGTCTCCGGCCGCAAAGGGGACTCGACCCTCCGCTTCCGGCGCCACAAGGTCGACCAGGCCTGGATCGGATTCAGCGACCGGCCCGCCTACGCTGACGCGAAGGCGATCGCCCACAAGATCATCGAGCTCTACTCGGAGGGCGACGTGGACAGCGTGATCGTCGTCTACAACCACTTCGAGTCACCGCTCGTCCAGCGGGTCGTCGAGCAGGAGATCCTCCCGATTCCCGAGCACGTGCTCGAGGCGAGCGAGGACGCACCGGCGACGCTCGTCGGCGACTTCATCTACGAGCCCGAGCCCGAGGAGATCCTCGAGCGGCTGCTGCCGGTCTACGTCGAGACCGAGCTCTTCCGCGCCCTGCTCGAGTCGGCCGCGTCGGAGCAGGGGGCTCGGATGACCGCGATGCGCAACGCCTCGAAGAACGCCGGCGAGCTCATCGACAGTCTCACGCTGGCGATGAACCGGGCCCGCCAGGCCGAGATCACCCAGGAGATCCTGGAGGTCGTGGCAGGAGCAGACGCCCTGACCGCAAGTTGATCTGCTCCTAACAAAGTCGCCGGCCGATAGTCAAACGTAATCGGTACGCCCGATCCCCGGGCGTTATTCTCTTCCCGAAGATGGCAGACGAACGACGCGAAGTGCTCTCGGCCGGCGCCGGCCTGGCCGCCGAGGTCGCGCTGGAATCCGGCACCGCGCTCGGTGAGATCACCGATGTCAAAGCTCGCGGCTACTGGGAACAGGTCTGGCGGCGGTTCAGGAAAGACAAGATCGCCATCGCGAGCGGCGTCTTCATCGTCCTGCTGATCATGACGGCCTTCATCGGCGCGCCGATTGCCAAAGCCTGGCTCGGCCACGGCCCGAACGACATCTTCCCGGAGCCCGGGGTCGGCGTCGACCTCGAGCTCGTCCCGCGCGACCCGCTGACCCACGCGCAAGCCTTCAACCCCGAGACGGGGAAGACTGAGCCCGTCTTCTTCCCGCTCGGAACCTCGGACACGCTCGGGCGCGACCTGATGATGCGCCTGCTCTACGGCGCGCGCGTCTCGCTGTACGTCGCGATCGGCGCCACGTTCCTCTCGATGTTCATCGGAGTCCTACTCGGCGCGACGGCCGGCTATTTCCGCGGAGCGATCGACTCGTTGATCTCGCGGCTGACCGAGATCGTCATGGCGTTCCCGCTGCTCTTGTTCGTGATCGCACTCGCGGCGACGGTCGGCGACCGACTCAACGACATCACGTTCGGGTTCTTACCTCGAGGAGTCGTCATGCTCATCCTCGTCGGCGGCATCTTCGGCTGGTTCTACCCGGCGCGGATCGTGCGTGCCCAGGTGCTCTCGCTCCGCGAGAAGGAATTCATCGAGGCCGCCCGGATGGTCGGCTCCAGCGACTGGCGGATCATCCGCTCGCACCTGCTGCCGCACCTGGTCGCGCCGATCATCGTCTACTCGACCCTGATCGTCGCGCAGTTCGTCCTCTTCGAGGCCGGCCTCTCGTTCCTCGGCCTGGGCGTCCCGCTGCCGGACCCGAGCTGGGGGAACCTGCTCGCAGGAGCGCCCGCGTTCTACCTCCAGCAGCCCTGGCTGATGTTCTGGCCCGGCGCGGCGGTGCTCTTGACGACACTCGCGTTCAACCTCCTCGGCGACGGCCTCCGCGACGCGTTCGATCCGCGCGGCGCAGCGCACTAGGGACTCGAGGAAAAGGCGCTGCGCTTCGGCCTGCCGGAGCCCGTCGGCTGATATTAGAAACTCTATTCTAGGCGCCTTAACCGCGCGCTAACTATCCCGAGTATCGCGCGTCTTACTGCGCGGGACGCGAGGGCGTCCCGTGTCGGCGGCAACCGTCTGCGGCCGGCACGAATCGTGGAAAGGAGTCTCATGCACAGACGACTCATGGTTTCGGTCGCGATGCTGCTTGTCGGCGCCGGCCTGCTCGCTGCGTCCGCGGTCGCGGGCCCGTCGGGCAGTGCCTCGCCGCAAGCAACCGATTCGGGCCAGGCAAGGGTCGGCGGTACGTTCAAGCACAGCCTCTCGACCGACATCGACTATGTCGATCCGGCGTTGGCCTACTACGTGCCATCGTGGGCGATCATGTACGCGACCGGGGGAATGCTCTTCAACTACCCGGATGCGCCGGCTCCGCGTGGCTCGCGGCTCACGCCGGAGATCGCGGCGGGCTTCCCGCGCATCGCGCGGAACGGCCTGACCTACACCTTCCAGCTCAAGAAGACGTACCGACTGAGCAACGGTCAGCGTGTTACTGCGGCGAACTTCGTCTACGCGTTCAATCGTGACCTGAACCGGCGGATGAACTCGCCCTCGCAGCCGTTTATCGAGGACATCGCGGGCGCTGAGGCTGTCATCGCCGGCCGCGCACAGCGGGCGACGGGCGTGAAGGCGCTCGGCGCGTACACGTTGCAGATCCGCCTCACGAAGCGCGCTCCGGACCTCGTGGCCCGGCTCGCGATGCCGTTCTTCCAGGCGATCCCGACGAACCTGCCGATCGAGCCGGACGGCGTCCGCGCCCCGGTGCACACGGCGGGTCCGTACTACATCGCCCGCTGGGAGCAGACCCGGCAGGTCGTTGTGCAGCGGAACCGCTTCTATCGCGGACCGCGCCCGCACAACGTCAACTCGATCGTGATCGACGTCGGGCTTCCGCTCGAGACGATCAAGCTGAACATCGATCGTGGCACAACGGACACGGGCGACATCCCGCCCGCGGCACATGCGGAGCTTGGTAAGCGCTACGGCGTCAAGAAGCAGTCGCCGGGTCGCTACTTCGCCAATCCGTCTGCCGCAGTCGACTACCTCGCGATGAACCACGACCGTCCGCTCTTCGGCGGCGGCGGCAACGGCAACGTGCGGCTGAAGAAGGCCGTCAACTACGTCATCGACCGTCAGGCGATCCTCGGACAGCGTGGCGCCTACGCCGGTGTGACGAACGACCAGTACATGCCGCCGTCCATGCGCGGCTTCAAGAACGCCGCCATCTACCCGCGGCGCCCGAACCTCTCGCAGGCTCGGACGCTGGCCACCGGCCAGACCCGCGGCGGCAGCGGCGTGTTCTACTGCTCGAACCGGGCTCCTGCTCCGCAGCAGTGCCAGATCGCTCAGGCGAACCTGCGGAACATCGGCCTGAACATGGACATCAAGCAGTTCCCGCGGGCGACGCAGTTCGAGCTCACGGGGCGGCGTGGTGAGCCGTTCGACCTCACGCTTGAGGGTTGGCACATGGACTACTTCGATCCGTACGACTTCATCTTCCTGGTCGACGGGACGACGATCCGGCCTTCCAACAACGTGAACTTCTCGTACTTCAACTCAGCGGCGTATAACCGGAAGATTCTTGCGGCAAAGCAGCTGTCAGGCGTAAAGCGTTACCAGGCCTTCAGCGCGCTCGACGTGGATATCGCCCGGAACGCTGCTCCGCTCGCGTCATTCGCGACGCGGAACGATCGTCACTACTTGTCGAGCCGAGTCGGTGGCTACGTCTACCACCCGGTCTTCACGTGGGATTACCCGGCCATGTTCCTTACTCGGTAGGGACGGAACACGGACGTTGAGAACAGGGCGCCGGCTTCAAGCCGGCGCCCTCTCTCTTTCGAACTGCACGCAAGGCTTCGTACGGCGGTAAGCTGATGGCCCTTCCGATTCCCCCGAGGCGCGTATGTACCGATACCTGATTCGACGGCTCTTCTGGGCGGGCGTGATGTTCATCGCCGTCACGGTCGTCTCGTACATCATCTTCTTCCTCGTCCCGGCCGAGCCCGCCCGCTTGATCTGCGGTGCGCAGTGCCCGCCGGACCAGGTCGAGCGTGTTCGCAAGGAGGTCGGGCTCGACGACCCGATCTACGTGCAGTACACCCGGTTCCTTGGCGGCCTCATGCCCGTGGACTTCTCGCCGCTGCACCTCAAGATCCCGTCGCTGGGCAAGTCGTACGCGACGAGGCAGGAAGTCAACGACATCATCAAGAGTGCCGCCCCGGTCACTGCCTCGCTCGTCATCGGAGGCGCCATCCTCTGGATGCTCATCGCGGTGCCGATCGGGATCCTCTCCGCGCTCAGGCCCCGATCGCTCTTAGACCGGTCGGCGATGGTCTTCGTGCTGATCGGGATCTCCGCCCACCCGGTCTGGATCGGGCTGATCCTCATCTACTTCGTCGGCTACAAGGCGGGGCTGACGCCGTTAGGCGGCTACTGCGACATGGTGAACCCGTCGACCGACTGCGGCGGACCGGTGGAGTGGGCTCATGCCCTCGTCCTGCCCTGGATCACCTTCGCCATCCTGTTCGCCGCCCTGTACGTCCGCATGATCCGAGCGAATGTGCTGGAGACGATGAACGAGGACTACGTCCGTACGGCGCGTGCGAAGGGTGCACCGGAGTGGCTCGTGATGCGTTCGCACGTTCTCCGTAACGCAATGCTTCCGGTCGTCACGATGCTCGGAATGGACATCGGCCTGGCCTTAGGAGGCGCGGTCTTCACCGAGACGGTCTTCGGCTTGCCTGGCTTGGGCAAACGAGCGCTCGAGGCGCTCGACGGCTTCGATCTGCCCGCAGTGATGGGCATCGTCGTCTTCGCAACGGTCTGCGTCATCGTCTTCAACCTGATCGTCGACCTGCTCTACGCGTTCATCGACCCGCGAATTAGGCTCTCGTAGAGGACGACATGGCGCTGCTCGAAGTCAATGACCTTCGTACGCATTTCCGTACCGACGACGGCATCGTCAAGGCCGTAGACGGCGTCACCTTCGAGGTCGAGAAGGGGAAGACGCTCGGGATCGTCGGCGAGTCGGGCTCCGGCAAGAGCGTCACGTGCCTGACGATCATGGGCCTGAACCCGGCGCGGAACACGATCTCGAGCGGCCAGGCGCTCTTCAAGGGCCAGGACCTGTTGACCATGCCGAAGCGGCGCCTTCGGGACATCCGCGGCAACGACATCGCGATGATCTTCCAGGACCCGATGACGTCGCTGAACCCGGTGCACACGATCGGCCGGCAGCTCGTCGAGGCGATCAAGCTGCACCGCGACGTCACCTCCCGCCAGGCCCGCGCGCGGGCGCTCGAGCTCTTGAAGGCGGTGGGGATCCCGCGGGCGGAGCGGAGGGTGGACGACTACCCGCACCAGTTCTCGGGCGGCATGCGCCAGCGCGTGATGATCGCGATGGCGCTCCTCAACGACCCCGACCTCCTGATCGCCGATGAGCCGACGACAGCGCTCGACGTGACGACCCAGGCGCAGATCCTCGAGCTGATGAACCGACTCCAGCAGGAGTTCGGGAGCGCGATCATCATCATCACTCACGACCTGGGCGTGGTCGCGGAGACGGCCGACGACGTGGTCGTCATGTACGCGGCGAAGGTCGTCGAGCGCGCGCCGGTCAGCAACCTGTTCAACCGGCCGCACATGCCGTACACCTGGGGGCTGCTCGGCTCGCTGCCCCGACTGGACACGGACACGGAACGGCTGACCCAGATTCCGGGCCAGCCGCCGTCGCTCCTCAACCCGCCGCGCGGGTGCCGGTTCCATCCCCGGTGTCCATACGTGATGAACATCTGCAGAGAACAGGAGCCGGAGCTGCGCCCGATCAGCGACGATCCGAGCCACCTCCAGGCTTGCCACCTCGACGAGCAGACGAAGGACCGCGAGGCGGAGAAGCTGACCGCAGGAGCGCTGGCGGAAGCCAGCTAACGCCGGTGACGGACGGCGGCTACACGGGGACGGGGAGCGAGCTTCTCGTCGTCGAGGACCTGAAGAAGCACTTCCCGGTCACGCGCGGAATCCTGTTCCAGAAGCAGGTCGCCTCGATCAAGGCGGTCGACGGCGTCAGCTTCACAGTCCGCTCCGGCGAGACGCTCGGCGTCGTCGGCGAGTCAGGCTGCGGAAAGTCGACGATGGCGCGCTGCGTCATGCGCCTGCTCGACCCGACCGGCGGGAAGGTCGAGTTCGACGGCCGCGACATTACGCGCCTCTCGCGCTCGGACATGCGGCCGATCCGCCGCGAGATGATGATGATCTTCCAGGATCCGTACGCGTCGCTGAACGCGCGCAAGCGCGTCGGCTTCATCGTCGCCGAGGCGCTCGAGGTACACAAGTTGGGCACCGAGGCCGAAATCAAGCGACGCGTTCAAGAGCTGCTCGACGTCGTCGGCCTCAACCCCGAGCACTACAACCGCTTCCCGCACGAGTTCTCCGGCGGACAGCGGCAGCGCATCGGTGTCGCGAGGGCGCTGGCGGTCAACCCGAAGCTGATCGTTTGTGACGAGCCGGTTTCGGCGCTCGATGTCTCCGTCCAAGCCCAGATCCTCAACCTGCTCAAGGACCTCCAGCGCGACTTCGGCCTGACGTACGTCTTCATCGCGCACGACCTCAACGTCGTCCGGCACATCTCGGACCGCGTTCTCGTCATGTACCTCGGAAAGGTCGCCGAGGTTGCCCCCCGCGACGTGATCTATCGGGAGCCCAAGCACCCGTACACCGGTGCGCTCCTCTCGGCGGTGCCGATTCCGAATCCCGAGCTCGGACGGCAGCGGAAGCCCATCGTCCTCCAGGGCGACGTGCCCAGTCCGCTCAACCCGCCGGCAGCGTGCAACTTCCACCCGCGCTGCCCTCGCTTCCAGGAGGGCCACTGCGACGTGGAGGCGCCGCCGCTGTACCAGTTCGGCAGCGGCCATCTAGCTGCCTGCCACTACCCGCTCGAGTCCTGGCCGCTGACGGAAGACGAGATGCGCAGGCCGAGCGCGCGCGCGCAGCAGTCCGAGCCGGCGGAGTCCGAGCCCTCTCCGGCGACGACGACGTAGTGCCGAGATGTGGGTCGCGGCGGGCCGCCGCTTTCTCGGGCTCTTCCTTCTCGCCTCGGCGATCACGCTCGCCGCATCGCTGGCGATCGGACTGCCGTTCGGCGCGGGCGTCGGCCGGTCGGTCTCGGTCGGCTTCTACTGCGTCGGCTCGTTCCTGCTCATCGCCGGCTTCTTCATCGGCAATCGAGGGCCGGTCCGTCTCAAGCGCGACGTCGGCGTCCCGCTCCTCGGGTCGCGCTACATGCGGTGGGCGACGCCGGAGGAGCGAGAGGAGACGATCAACCTTTCCGCGATCTTCGTCGTCCTCGGCTTCGTGCTCATCATCATCGGTGTCGTCGCCGATACTCGTTACGACCTCTTCTGAGGTCCGGCGCAGGATCTAACTATGTTTATGGAGAGGCGTCAGAAACTAGGGTGAGAGTGATGAGGCAGTTGACAAAGCAGTGTGAGCGAGCACGCGAATGCGCGTCGCTGCGCCTCGACGGCGAGCTGTCCGAGTTCGAGCAAGCGCTGCTCGGCGCTCACCTCGCTCGCTGTGAGCCCTGCAGCTCGTACGCTGCCGAGCTCGACGCGATCACGTCACGGCTTCGCAGCGCTCCGTTCGAGCGGCTCGCGCAGCCGGTCACGCTCCCGGCTCGACGCCGCGTCTCCTTGCGCAGGGCCGAGGTTGCGGCCGCCGCCGCGTTGATGCTGACGGCACTGGGCGTCACCGGCGCCGTGAGGACGATCGAGAGCTCCGACCCGTCGCTGACGTTTGCCTCGCCGGGCGTCACGTACGCCACCGAGAGCCGCGAGTTCAGTGACATCCGTCGCGCCAGCATTCGCCGCTCGATGAGCCGGATCACGCTCGGGGCGCCGCCCGGCGGTCTGAACCTGCGCCAGTCCTAACTGCAGGGCTACGCTTCTTCCATGCTGGCTTCCCCCGTCAGCTCGCGCGTCTGAGCGCTCGACCATTCCGCCCGTGTGGCGGCCGGCGAGGAGCACTGGCGTCTGAAGGGCCCTCCGGAAGAGAGCTCCGGTAAACTGACGGCTGCGCGGCGCCTTCGTTTCTGGCGCCGCTTTCGACGTCTGAACTACCCTCAGGAGGCTCGTGGCTGACAACGGAAAAAACGTGGGCACGATCGTCGAGATCAAGGGCGTCGTGCTCGACGCCGTCTTCCCGGACGAGCTGCCTGCGATCAACAACGCGCTTCGCATCTCCACCGACGGCAGCGATTTGATCGCGGAGGTGCAGCAGCACCTTGGCGACGACCGAGTCCGTGCCGTGGCGATGGATTCCACCGACGGCCTCGCCCGCGGGATCGAGGTCGAGGACACGGGGCAGGAGATCACGGTCCCGGTCGGCGACGCGACGCTGGGCCGGCTTTGGAACGTGATCGGCGAGCCGATCGACAAGGGCGAGGAGCTACCGGCCGACGCGGAGCGCTGGCCTATCCACCGCGATCCGCCGAGCTTCCGCGACCTCTCTCCTGACATCGAGATCTTCGAGACCGGCATCAAGGTCATCGACCTGATCGCGCCCTACGTCAAGGGCGGAAAGGTCGGGCTCTTCGGAGGCGCAGGGGTCGGCAAGACGGTGCTGATTCAGGAGCTGATCCACAACGTGGCCCGCGAGCACGGCGGCGTGTCCGTCTTCTCGGGCGTGGGCGAGCGCACGCGCGAGGGAAACGACCTCTGGCTCGAGATGAGAGAGTCCGGCGTCCTGGACAAGGTCGCGCTGGTCTACGGGCAGATGAACGAGCCGCCGGGCGCACGCCTGCGCGTCGGCCTTTCCGGACTGACGATGGCGGAGTACTTCCGCGATCAGGGCCAGGACACGCTGCTCTTCATCGACAACATCTTCCGGTTCGTCCAGGCTGGCTCGGAGGTCTCCGCGCTGCTCGGCCGGATGCCGAGCGCGGTCGGCTACCAGCCGACGCTCGCGACGGAGATGGGCCAGCTCCAGGAGCGGATCACCTCGACACGCACGGGGTCGGTCACCTCGGTGCAGGCGATCTACGTGCCGGCCGACGACCTCACCGACCCGGCGCCGGCGAACACCTTCGCGCACCTCGACGCGACGACCGTGCTCTCGCGCGCGATCGTGGAGCAGGGGATCTATCCGGCCGTCGATCCACTCGACTCGTTCTCCCGGGCGCTGCAGCCCGGGATCGTGTCGGAGGAGCACTACCAGACCGCGACGCGCGTCCAGGAGGTCCTCCAGCGCTACCGCGACCTCCAGGACATCATCGCGATCCTGGGCATGGACGAGCTGTCGGACGAGGACAAGCTCGTCGTCCAGCGGGCACGCAAGATCCAGCGCTTCCTCTCCCAGCCCAACTTCGTCGCCGAGCAGTTCACGGGCACGCCGGGCGAGTACGTCCGCCTCGAAGACACGATCAAGGGCTTCCAGGAGATCCTCGACGGCAAGCACGACGAGCTGCCGGAGCAGGCGTTCTACATGGTCGGGACGATCGACAGGGCCGTTGAGAAGGGCCGAACACTGGCCGGGGAGGACGAGCCCGAGCCTGAGCCCGAGGAGCCGGCGGCCGAGGCCGAAGCGGCGTAGGCGCCATGGCGCAGGACCGCCACACATTCGATCTCTCCCTCGTGACGCCGGAGGGGGCTGCGTTCGAGGGCGAGGTCGAGATGTTGATCGTGCCGGGAGCCGCTGGCGAGATCGGCATCCTCGCGCGGCACGCGCCGCTCGTCGCGACGCTCAAGGCCGGCGGTACGCGGATCCATCTCCGGCGCGACGAGGATGTGCGGGAGTTCGCGACCGGCCCCGGCTTCTTCAAGGTCGAGCAAGACCGCGCTCTCGCGCTGGTGGACGACGCCGTCGACGCGCGGGAGATCGATCCCGAACGCGCCCGCAAGCAGCTGGAGGAGGCCGAGGCCGAGCTCGAGCGGATCGAGCGGGGCGAGGTCGACGACGTCGACCGCTGGCAGGTCGAGCAGCGGATCGCCCACGCCCAGAACCAGCTCGAGGTCTACGCCGGCGGCGGCGGCGGCCGGATCCGGCCGGTCGCTCCGGCTTCCGGCTGAATCGGACGCCTCCGCTGGCCGAGGTGGAAGCGTTCGTCCTGGCTGCGACCGACGGGCGAAGGCAGCACGCGAAGGCCTGCTCGCCGACCGGCCGGAGATCGAGCGCGATCCGTGGGCCGGTCTCGTGCTCGGCCGCGGCTGGGACGGCGACCCCAACCAGCCCGGCGGGCCTCGGAACTGGGCCCCGCTGTTGTACGTCTGTCACTCGGTCTTCGCGAACGCCGAGCTTGCCCGTGACCTGCTTCCCGCGGCGTCGACCCGAATGCGACGTTCACCAACGAGTACGGCGAGATGTCGGCGCTCTACGGCGCTGCCGGCGTCGTCCACGACCCCGAGCTGACGCGCGTTCTGCTCGAGTCCGGTGCGAATCCGGACGACGGCGAGTCGCTGTACCACTCCGTCGAGGCCGAGAGCCCTGAGTGCCTTCGCTTGTTGCTCGAAGCCGGTGCAGAGACGCGCGGCACGAATGCGCATTGCGCATGCACTCGACTACGACCGGATCGAGCCGGTCCGGATCTGCTGCTCGAAGCCGGCGCAGACCCGAACGAGGGCGCGCTTCTCGCGCACGCCGTCCGCCGTGGCCGCGGGCCCGAGTTCCTCCAGCTGCTCGCCGATCACGGCGCCGACCTCGACACTCTCGGAGGCGAGACGTGGCGCGGAGACGTGTTCCTCAGGACTGCGTACGCGCACGCCGTGCTCCGAAATCGCGACGACAACGCCGAGCTGCTGGCGCGGCTCGGAGCATCGACGGAGATCGAGTTGGCTGATATCGCGGTAGCGGCGGTCGCTCGCGGTGAACGCGCACCCGAGTCCGTCGCGTTCCCGATGGACCCAGACCGGCAAGAGGTGCTCATCCTCGGGGCACTCAGAGGCAACCTGAAAGCGGTCGTCGACGTCGTCGGGGTGAATTTCCGCGGCGTCGTCGGAGGGTCTCCCGAGGGCACGCTCCTTCACCACGCGGCCTGGATGGGGCACGCGGAAGCCGTACGTGAGCTGCTCGCCCTCGGCGCAGACGCTAACGCGCCTTCGCAGGCGGAGTTCTTCACGCCGCTCGCCTGGGCCGCGCTCGCCTCGCAGTACCACAAGCTTTCCGGCCGGGACTACGTTGCGGTCGCTCGGGCGCTGGTCGAGGCCGGGGCCGAGATCGAGCCGCGTTTCCTCGACGTAGCGGCCGGGCCGTTACTCGAGTGGCTACAGTTCAGGCAATCTGGAGAGCTTTGAACGGCAGCTTGGCGACCAGACTAAAAAACGCCTAAAGAGCCCGCGGAGCCGCCGCTCCCGATCTCTCTAGGCCGGGAGCGTTTTGTATGAAGGCGACGATCGAACAACTCAAGGATCTCCTCGGCGAGCGGATCGTGGTGCTCGACGGTTCGTACGGAGTCCTGATCCAGAAGACCGTCAAAGGGGAGGAGGCGTACCGGGGCGAGCGCTTCCGTGACCACTCCAACGACGTGGCCGGCGATCCGGACCTCCTCAACCTCACTCGGCCCGAGGTCGTCCGCGACATCCACCGCTCCTACCTGGCGGCGGGTGCCGACGTCGTGACGACGAATACCTTCACGGCGACCTCGATCGGGCAGGCCGACTACGCGCTCGAGCCGTTCGCCTACGAGATGAACGTCGAGGGGACGCGGCTCGCGCGCGAGGCTGCGGACGAGCTCGATCGCCCGGCGTGGGTTGCCGGCTCCGTCGGGCCGCTCAACGTCTCGCTCTCGCTCTCGCCGAAGGTCGACGACCCGACCTATCGGCGCGCCACGTTCGACCAGGTCCGGGACGCGTACGCGGAGCAGATTCGCGGCCTGGTCGAGGGGGGAGTCGACGTGCTGCTGATCGAGACGATCTTCGACACGCTGAACGCGAAGGCGGCGCTGGTCGCGGCGCAGGACGTCGCACCGCAGCTTCCGCTCTGGATCTCCTTCACCGCCGTCGACCGCAGCGGACGCAACCTCTCCGGCCAGACCGTCGAGGCGTTCTGGACCTCGATCGAGCATGCCGACCCGCTCGTCGTCGGCGTCAACTGCTCGCTCGGCGCGACCGAGATGCGTCCGTTCGTCGAGGATCTCGCCCGCATCGCGACGACGTACACGGCGTGCCACCCGAACGCCGGGCTGCCGAACCAGTTCGGGGAGCACGACGAGCGCGCGGAGGACACGAGCCGGTTCCTCGGCGAGTTCGCGCGCGAGGGGCTCGTGAACGTCGTCGGCGGCTGCTGCGGCACGACGACCGAGCACGTGCAGGCCATCGCGGACATGTCCAGGGGCCTGGCCCCCAGACAGGTCCCCGGTGGAAACCACCGAACGAGGTTCAGCGGCCTCGAGCCGTTCGAGATCGGACCCGACACCGGCTTCGTCATGGTCGGGGAGCGCACGAACGTCACCGGCTCGGCGCGGTTCCGCCGCCTGGTCGAAGCGGACGACTTCCAGGGCGCAGTCGACGTCGCTCTCGAACAGGTCCGCGGCGGCGCAAACCTCCTCGACGTCAACATGGACGCCGACCTGCTCGACGCTGAGCGGGCGATGACGACCTTCCTGAACGTGGTCGCCACTGAGCCGGAGGTGGCGCGGATTCCGATCATGGTCGACAGCTCGCGCTGGTCGGCGCTCGAGGCGGGCATCAAGTGCATACAGGGCAAAGGAGTCGTCAACTCGATCAGCCTCAAAGAGGGCGAGGAGCCCTTCTTGGAGCAGGCGCGCACGGTCCGCCGCTACGGGGCCGGCGTCGTCGTCATGGCCTTCGACGAGCAGGGCCAGGCCGACACCGTCGAGCGCAAGGTCGAGATCTGCGCGCGCGCCTACCGGCTGCTCGTCGAGCGGGTCGGGTTCCCGCCCGAGGACATCATCTTCGACCCGAACGTCCTCGCCGTCGCGACCGGAATCGAGGAGCACGACGAGTACGCGAAGAACTTCATCGACGCGCTGCCGCTGATCAAGGAGCGCTGTCCCGGTGTGCGCACGAGCGGCGGCATCTCGAACCTCTCGTTCTCATTCCGCGGCAACGACATCGTCCGGGAGGCGATGCACGCCGCGTTCCTCTACCACGCGATTCAGGCGGGGCTCGACATGGGGATCGTCAACGCGGGTCAGCTCGCCGTCTACCAGGACATCCCCCCGGACTTGCTCGAACACGTCGAGGACGTGATCTTCAACCGACGCCCCGATGCGACCGAGCGACTCGTCACGCTTGCGGACAGCTACAGGGGTGAGGGGACGAAGCGAGAGCTTGACGTCGCCTGGCGTGACGCCCCCGTCGAGAAGCGAATCGAGCACGCGCTCGTGCACGGAATTGTCGACCACATCGAGGCGGACGCCGAGGAAGCGCGCCAAGCCTACGAGCGACCGCTCGACGTCATCGAAGGCCCCCTGATGAACGGCATGCAGGTCGTCGGCGATCTCTTCGGCTCAGGGAAGATGTTCCTGCCACAGGTGGTCAAGAGTGCTCGCGTGATGAAGCGCGCAGTCGCCTACCTCGAGCCTTTTATGGAAGACGAGGCCGCCGGCGTGCCGCGCCAGGCTCAGGGGAAGGTCGTGCTCGCCACGGTGAAGGGCGACGTGCACGACATCGGCAAGAACATCGTCGGTGTCGTCCTCGGCTGCAACAACTACGAGGTCATCGACCTCGGGGTGATGGTGCACGCCGACAAGATCCTCGACACGGCGATCGAAGAAGGCTGCCACGTCGTCGGCCTCTCCGGCCTGATCACGCCGTCGCTCGACGAGATGGTCAACGTCGCGAAGGAGATGGAGCGGCGCGGCCTCGACCTGCCCCTCCTGATCGGCGGCGCGACGACGTCCAAGCAACACACCGCGGTGCGGATCGCGCCGGCCTACGGGCAGCCCACGCTGCACGTGCTCGACGCGTCGCGGGTCGTCGGCGTGGTCTCGAACCTTCTCGACCCCGTGCGGCGCGCGGCGCTGGAGCAGGAGAACGCCGAGCTCCAGGAGCGGCTGCGCGACCAGCACGAGGAGCGCGACCGCAAACCGCTTCTCCCGATCGAAGAGGCGCGGGCGAACGGCGAGCAGGTCGAGTTCGACGAGCTGCCCGTCCCCGCGTTCACCGGCACACGGTCCGTCGAGCCGGGGCTCGAGGAGCTCCTCCCGTACATCGACTGGCAGTTCTTCTTCCACGCCTGGGAGCTGAAGGGGCGCTTCCCGGCGATCCTCGAGCAGCCTGCCGCGCGCGAGCTCTACGAGGACGCACAGCAGCTGCTGGATGAGCTCACGAATAACAAGTTGTTGCGAGCCGTCGGGACGTACGGCTTCTGGCCGGCGCGCGCCGAGGGCGACGACATCGTCCTCGAGGACGGCACCCGCCTCCCGATGCTGAGGCAGCAGTCCGCCTACGGCGACTCCAGGCCGAACCGGTCGCTCGCGGACTACGTCGCACCGGCGGACGACCACGTTGGCGGCTTCGCGGTCGCGATCTTCGGCGCCGACGAGCTCGCTGCCCGCTACCAAGCCGAGCACGACGACTACCGGGCGATCATGGTCAAGGCGCTCGCCGACCGGTTCGCGGAGGCCTTCGCCGAGTACCTGCACGAGGCGGCAAGGCGCGGGTGGTACGAGGCCGGGCCGCGCCTCGAGAGCGAGGATCTGATCGCCGAGCGGTTCCGGGGGATCCGCCCGGCCTACGGGTATCCGGCCTGCCCGGACCACAGCGAGAAGCGCACGCTCTTCGAGCTCCTCGCGGCGGAGGAGCTCGGGATCGAGCTGACGGAGACCTTCGCGACCACGCCGGCGGCGAGCGTCAGCGGGATCTATCTGGCCCATCCGAAGGCGCGCTACTTCTCGGTTGGACGCGTGGGGCGCGACCAGGTGGAGGACTACGCCGCGAGGAAGGGAATGGCGCTGGCGGAGGTGGAACGGTGGCTCCGTCCGAACCTGGCCTACGATCCGGACGCCGCTCCGGCACTGGCCTAGCGGCTAGTACCGCGGTCCAGTCAGTCGGCTATCCTGCCGATCGGGCGCCCGCGAGGGCGTTTCGCGCATTTTCACGATGAAGACGACGCTGAAGCGAGGACTCGGTCGGAGCGCCCATGCCAATGGGAACGGCCGCGCGTTACTGCCGCCCGGCGGGCTGACGCCGATTACGCGCTACGAGCAGCCGAGAAGGCGGCGGGGGATCGTCGGCATCCTGGGGCGCGTTCTCTTCTTCCTCGTCGCCGCGTCGGTCTCGCTGCTGGTCGGAATCGGCGGGGGCTACTGGCTCGAGGGCGAGCAGACCGTGCTCGACATCAGCAACGTCTCGCTCAAGGATCCGCAGATCCGCAAGGCGGCGCAGAAGCTGGAGATCCCGCTGCCGGACCGGCCTGCGATCGCGATCGTGGTCGGCCATGACACCCGAAGGTGGGCGAGGGGAGACGAGCGCGGCGGCCGGGCCGACACGGTCATGCTCCTGCGCGCCGACCCGAACCTCGGAACGCTCTCGATGCTGTCGTTCCCGCGCGATATGGCCGTCGAGATCCGCTGCAATGGCCGGGCCCCCTTCGGCGGGCCGATCAACGCCGCGTATGCCGACTGCGGCCTCCAGGGGACGGTCGAGACCGTCAAGCACCTCACCGGGCTCCCGATCCACTACATCGTCACGATCGACTACCGCGGCTTCATCCAGACCGTCGACAAGCTCGGCGGCGTCTGGATGGACATCGACCGCAGGTACTTCAACGACAACTCGAGCCCCGGGCCCGAAGGAACCTTCCCGCCGATCGATCTCATGCCCGGCTACCAGAAGCTGGGCGGCCGCGCGGCGCTCTCCTTCGTCCGCTACCGGCACACGGACTCCGATCTCTACCGGATCGAGCGCCAGCGGCTGTTCATGCGCGCGGTCAAGGAACGGCTCTCGAGCTCGTTCAAGCTGACCGCGATCCCGAAGATCACGGGCGTCGTCAGGAAGAACGTGAGAATCGCCCAGGGCGGCGGCAAGGCGCTCGATCCCGACGTCTTCCGCGGGTGGGCCCTGTTCGGGCTCCAGCTGCCTCCCGGCCGGGTCTTTCAGTCGAAGATCCAGAACTTCACCGGCACTGGAACCGCTGGCGACCTGCTGCGGACGGATCCCTCGAATGTCTCCTCTGCCGTCGAGGAGCTCCAGAGCCCGGACGTGGACGCCGGCGAGAAGGCGACCGCCGCAGCGCTCGGCCAGCGCCCGCGCGTGCGCGGCGTCGGTGCGGCCCCCCCGGCGGGACGGACGTCGATCGTCGTGCTGAACGGCAACGGGGTGACCGGGTCGGCGGCGAACGCGAGCTACCTGCTCAGCAGGCGCGGCTACCGCACCTTCCAGCCGCCCGAAGGCGTCTTGGCGAACGCGCCCGCCAGGGTGTTCCGCACGCAGGTCTACTTCGACCGCCGGCAGCGCGGCTCCCGCGCCGCAGCCCGCTCGGTGGCGAACCTCTTCGGCTCGGCCGACGTCAAGGGCGCGATGACGCCCGTGATCTCTCGCTTCTCGAATACGGCGATGCTGGTCGTCATCGTCGGGAACACGTTCCACAACACGCTCGCGCCGGCCCCGGTCGACAGGACGCCCAAGCGCCGGACTCCGTACGTCTCCCGCAATCCGGCCGCGACGCTCGGCCTCCTGCGCTCGATCAGGCGCCGAGCCGGCTTCCCGCTGATGGTGCCGAGCCTGATCGAGCGGAGCTCGTCGACCGACTCCGAGAAGCCGCTTCGCATCTACCCGATCACCAAGGACGACAAGGCTGTGCGGCTGACGTTCCGCACCGGCGGGCAGGAGTACTGGGGCATCCAGCAGACGACCTGGAAGGACGCGCCGGTGCTCGGCGGCCACAACGTCTCCCGGCGTCTCGGCGGACGCGACTACGACCTCTACTACGACGGCGCGAGCCTCCACATGGTCGTCCTCAAGACGGACAAGGCGAGCTACTGGGTCGTGAACACGCTGCGGGACACGCTGTCCAACGAGACGATGCTGAGCATCGCCCGCGGACTGCGCCCGCTGGGTGGAGGAAAGCGATGAGCAGGATCGGCATCTTCGGCGGCGGCTACGTCGGGCTCGTGACGGGTGCAGGGTTCGCCGCGCTCGGCCACGACGTGACGATCCGCGACGTCGTCCCCCAGCGGGTCGACGACCTGCGGGCGGGCAGGATCCCGATCTACGAGCCGGGTCTGGAAGAGCTCGTCGAGGCGAACCGCGAGCGGCTGCGCTTCACGACCGAGCCGAGCGAGGCCGTCGACGGCGCCGACGCGCTCTTCGTCTGCGTCGGCACGCCCGCGACGTACTCGGGCGACGCCGACCTCTCTGCCGTCTGGACCGTCCTCGACGACCTTGCCGGACTTGCGCGCGACACCGTCCTCGTGATGAAGAGCACCGTGCCGGTCGGGACCGGCGAGCGCGTGCGCGCGGCGCTCGACGCCCGTGGGCTCGACGGCATCGGCTACGTCTCCAATCCGGAGTTCCTGGCCGAGGGGACTGCGGTCCACGACTTCCTCAGCCCCGAGCGGATCGTGATCGGCGCCGACGACGAGGCCGCCGGCGACGTCGTCGAACGTCTCCATGGACAGCTCGAGGCTCCCGTTCTCCGCATGGACGTTTCGTCGGCAGAGATGGTCAAGCTCGCGGCGAACGCCTTCCTGGCGACGCGTATCAGCTTCATCAACGAGATCGCGAACGTCTGCGAGGCGACGGGCGCCGACGTCGAGGCTGTGGCCAAGGGGATGGGCCTGGACAGCCGGATCGGGTCCAAGTACCTACGGGCGGGCATCGGGTACGGCGGATCGTGCTTCCCGAAGGACGTCTCCTTCCTCAAGCTCCTCGCCGGCAACAGCGGCTACAACTTTCAGCTCGTCAATGCCGTCATCGAGGTCAACGAGCTTCAGAAGCGGCGGATCGTCTCGAAGCTCCAGAAGCATCTCGGCAAGCTCAGCGACAAGCGGATCGCGCTCCTGGGGCTTGCGTTCAAGCCTGACACCGATGACATGCGCGAGGCGCCGAGCGTCATTCTCGCCTCGCGACTCCAGGCCGAGGGCGCCGAGGTGCGGGGGTGGGACCCGGTCGCCACGCCGGGAGAGCTGATGAAGGGCGTCGAGATCCACGAGACGGTCCTCGACGCCGTTCGCGACGTCGACGCCGCGGTCATCGTCACCGAGTGGGACGAGCTGCGCGGCCTAGCGTCGGCAGAAGTTCGGCAGGCGATGCGAACCCCGCTGATCGTCGACGGGCGCAACCTGCTCGATCCCGAAGTCGTGCGCGAGGCCGGGTTCGCCTACGAGGGGATCGGCAGGCCGAGCTCGCCGTTCTCCGCACTGCCGGAGACCGCCGAGCCCACACGCGAGCCGGCGTAGATGCCCAAGGAAGCGATCATCCTCGCCGGCGGGAAGGCCGAGCGGCTCGGCGACGCTGCCGAGGGGAGGCCGAAGGCGCTCGTCCCGATCGGCGGCCGGCCGCTCGTCGCGTACCAGCTCGCGCTACTCGGGCGGGCCGGAGTCGAGCGCGTCATCGTGAGCTGCGCGGCGGGTCAGGAAGAGGAGTTCGAGCGTGCGCTGGATGGTCTCGGGCTAGCAATCGTGTGTGTGGGGGAGGCCGAGCCACTCGGACGCGGGGGAGGGCTGCGTCTCGCGGCCTCGGCGCGGGAGAGCAGCGAGCCCATCTACGCGCTCAACGGCGACGAGCTCTTCGACCTCGACCTCCGCGGGCTCTTCGAGGGGCACCGTCGACGCGGCGGCGCGGCGACGATCACGGTGGCGCCACTGAAGAGTCACCTCGGCGTCGTCGACATCGACGACGACGACGTCGTCCGCGACTTCAGCGAGGGGCCGACCCTTCCGTACTGGGTCAACACAGGCCTCTACGTGCTGGAGAACGAGGCGATCGAGCGGCTGCCCGAGCGGGGCGATCACGAGGCGACGACGTTCCCGGAGCTCGCTGCCGAGGGACGACTCCGCGGCTTCCGCCATACCGGCCTCTGGCTGACGGTGAACACACCGAAAGATCTGCGTCTTGCTCAGGAATACGTCGAGTCGCACCCCGACACCCTCGAGGTGCGGGTGGGATGATGGGACCGTGTCGGACCGGCGCTTGTCGTCTCCGAACTTGACGGGCATCGACCGGTTCTCGTTCGTGCCCCGTCGGGTCGAGAAGCCCTGGGGCTACGAGCTCATCTGGGCGCTCACCGACGTCTACTGCGGCAAGGTGATCTTCGTGCGCGCGGGGCATTCCCTGAGCCTCCAGTTCCACCGCGAGAAGGACGAGGCCTGGTACGTCCAGTCGGGGCGCGCGAAGCTCGAGCTTGGCGAGGCCGGTGAGGGCGCGCTGACCGAGGAGGTCGTCTCGTCCGGGGCCTCGTTCCGACTGCCGCCGGGAACCGTCCACCGCATCACCGCGCTCGAGGACACGACCGTACTCGAGGTCTCGACGCCTCATCTCGATGACGTCGTGCGGCTCGAAGACGAGTACGGCCGGGCTGGGACCTCGGGGCCGTAGCGGCCCGCGCTCCGCAGACGACCTTGACACCACTGTGATAAGGTTGTGCAAGTGGATGGATACACGATCGGAACTGCCGCCGAGGCAACCGGATGGTCGGCCCGGATGCTCCGCTACCTCGAGGAGGCCCGCCTGATCGTGCCGCGCCGGTCGTCCTCCGGCTATCGCCTCTACGGCGTGCGCGAGCTCAACCAGCTGCGCGCGCTGAAGCGCCTGCGGGCCCGGTTCGGAATCGAGCTCACCGACATGGCGTTCGCCGCACGCCTTCGCCGTGAGCCGGCGCTGCGCGGCGCCGTTGAGGGCTGGCTCACACGGGCCGATGCAGACCCCGCCGACTGGGTCGATTGGGAGCAGCGCAAGCAGGAGCGGCTGCTCGCCGCCTGACGACTAGTACTCGCGAACCACAAGAGAGGAAGAGCACATGGCAACGACGAAGCGCTACGACGTCAAAGACCTCGGCCTGGCCGCGGAGGGCATCCGCCGGATCGCGTGGGCCGACCGGCAGATGCCGGTCTTGGCCGCGATCCGTGACCGGTTCGAGAGCGAGCGGCCGCTCGAGGGCTACCGCATCTCCGCCTGTCTCCACGTCACGACCGAGACCGCAAACCTCGCCCGCACGCTGAAAGCGGGCGGCGCGGACGTCGTGCTCTGCGCCTCCAACCCGCTCTCGACCCAGGACGACGTCGCCGCGGCGCTGGTCGACGAGTTCGACATCTCCGTCTTCGCGATCAAGGGCGAGGACAACGACACGTACTACCAGCACATCGAGGCGGCGGTCGACCACAAGCCTCAGCTGACGATGGACGACGGCGCCGACGTGATCGGTGTGCTCCACTCGGCACGGCGCGAGCAGCTGGGCGACATCATCGCCGGAACGGAGGAGACCACCACCGGCGTCATCCGCCTCAAGGCGCTCGAGGCCGACGGAGCGCTCGGCTTTCCGATCATCGCCGTCAACGAGGCGAAGACCAAGCACCTGTTCGACAACCGGTACGGCACCGGCCAGTCGACCATCGACGGGATCATCCGGGCGACGAACATCCTCCTCGCCGGCAAGAAGTTCGTCGTCTCCGGCTACGGCTGGGTCGGCAAGGGCGTGGCCATGCGGGCCAAGGGTTTGGGTGCCCTTGTGATCGTCACGGAAGTCGATCCGGTCAGCGCCCTCGAGGCTGCGATGGACGGCTTCGAAGTGCTGCCGATGAGCCGGGCAGCCGAGGTCGGAGACATCTTCTGTACGGCGACCGGCGACAAATCGGTGATCACGCGTGAGCACATGAGTCGGATGAAGGACGGCGCGATCCTGGCGAACACGGGCCACTTCAACGTCGAGATCGAGATCCCGGCGCTCCGGCAGCTCGCCGCCGAGGTGCGGGAGTCGCGTGAATTCGTCGAGGAGTTCATCCTCGAGGACGGCAAGCGGCTCTACCTCCTGGGCGACGGCCGTCTGATCAACCTCGCCGCGGCAGAGGGTCATCCCGCGCTCGTCATGGACATGTCGTTCGCAAACCAGGCTCTGTCGGCCGAGTATGCAGTCGAGCACGCCGCGGAGCTGGAGCGGAAGGTCTACCCCGTGCCGGACGAGATCGACCGCGAGATCGCCCGCCTGAAGCTCGAGACGATGGGGATCGAGATCGACCGCCTCACCGACGAGCAGGCCCGGTACCTCGCCTCCTGGTCCGAGGGGACGTAGCTTCTGCCGAAGGCGATCGTACTCGCGGCCGGCTACGCGACTCGGCTGAGCCCGCTCACCGACTCGACCCCGAAGATGCTGTTGCCCCTGGCCGGGCGGCCGATGCTCGACTACCTGCTCGACCGGGTGGACGAGATCGGCGAGCTCGACGAGATCCACCTCGTCACCAACGCCCGCTTTGCGGAGGACTTTCGGGCTTGGGCCGCTCAGCGGTCCGGGCGGCTTGCGGTCAAGGTACTCGACGACGGTACGACCTCGAACGAGGACCGCCTGGGTGCGATCGGCGACATCCGTTTCACGATCGAGCAGGCCGGCCTCGGCGACGACGCTCTCTTCGTCGTCGCCGGCGACAACCTGATCGGTTACGACCTACGCGACTACGTTCGCTTCTGGCGCGACCAGGGCGGGAGCGCGATCGCATTGCGCCACGAGCCGGACGCCGAGCTGATCAAGCAGTACGGGGTCGTCGAGCTCGATGAGGCTGGCCGCGTCGTGTCCTTCGAGGAGAAGCCGGCCGAGCCGCGCAGCTCGCTCGCCGCAACGGCCGCCTATCTCTATGCGGCCGAGCACGTCGAGCTCGTCCCGCAGTACCTCGAGGAGGGGAATCCGCCGGACGCCCCGGGCAACCTCGTGGCGTGGCTGTACTCGCGCGCCCCTGTTTACGGCTACCGGTTCACCGGTGACTGGCTCGACATCGGAAACATGGAGCAGCTCCTCGAGGCCGACAACCTGATGCGCTCGCGGGCGGGACTGCCTTTGCGGGACGAGTACTCGTCGGCGCCCTAGCCCGGGCACACTCTCGGCAAACATCCGGCACCCACACGCGCGCTCTGGCCACGTACGGTCGGGCGATGTGCTCCTCGATCTCCTGCTCCCACGTCGGTGCGTGGCTTGCGGCCGCCTTGGCCAGGCGATTTGCGCCTGGTGCCTCGCCGAGCTCCCGCGGCTGCAGGGCCCCTGCTGTGCGCGCTGCGGAGCGCCAACAGCATGGCCAGTCGCGCGCTGCCTGGAGTGTGCCGGCCACCGCCTCGCGTTCGCCTCCGCGCGCTCCGCCGTCGCCTATCTCGGGCCGGTGCGCCCGCTCGTTGCCGCCTGGAAGGAGCGGGGCCTGCGGCATCTCGCCGAGGAGGCGGCAGACGTCATCGCGAATACGGTCGAGCGGCCGTGCGTGGACGCTCTCGCGTTCGCTCCGGCGGACGGCGACCGAAGCGTCAAGCGTGGCCACCATCCGGCGGAGCGGCTGGCCCGCGAGCTCGGATCACGCTGGGAGCTCCCGGTCGTGCGCGCTCTCGGCCGGACCCGCGCTCCGAGGCCGCAACGCGGGCTGACACTGGCGGCGCGCCGGCGCAACGTCGCGGGCTCCTTCGTCGCCGTCGCCGAGGTTCCGGCGAGGGTCGGCCTGATCGACGATGTCTTCACGACGGGTGCCACCGCCTCGGCCGCATCGTCCGCTCTCCGCCGCGCAGGCGCCAGGCAGATCGCGGTCGTGACGTTCGCGCGGGCGATCCGCCAATAGAATCAGGTGACCGAAGCTGACCGCCGTCAATCAGGGGGAGGTCACCGTGCGACTCCAGGTCAAGGGCAAGAACGTCGAGGTCAGCGACTCGATCCGCCAGTACGCGCAACAGAAGCTCGGCAAGCTCGAGCGCCAGCTCGCCGACCCGACCCGGGTCGAACTGGAGCTGACCGTCGAGAAGAATCCGTCCATCTCCGCGAATCACGTCGCGGAGGCGACCATCTGGACCAAGGGCCCGATCCTGCGCGCCCGAGAGGCCTCCGCCGACCACAAGGCGTCGATCGACCAGCTCGTGGACAAGCTCGAGCGTCAGGTCAAGCGCTATCGGGAGAAGCGGCGCGCGCGCCGCGTCTCCGCTACGGTCGATGAACCTATGCCCGAGGACGCGATCCCGATCGAGGCCGAGCCGCGGATCGTCAAGTCGAAGCAATTCGCGGTCAAGCCGATGAGCCCCGAGGAGGCAGTCCTGCAGTTGGAGCTGGTCGGGCACGACTTCTTCGTGTTCCAGAACGCCGAGACGATGGACGTGAACGTCGTCTATCGGCGGCGGGACGGCGCGTTCGGCCTGATCGAGCCGCAGCTCTAGGCTTCGACCGATGCCGTTCTGGTCGCGGCGCAAGCCGATCCACGAAGAGCTCGCGGAGGGCACCGATCTGCTCGACTGGGAGCCGCAGCGCGAGTCCCCTGCTCCAGCGTTCTCGGGGACTCTGGACGTGTTGCACGGCGGGCGGCAGCGGCGCTGGGATACCGTCGCCACCGCCGAGGCGCCGGAGCTCGTGGGTGACAAGCTCGAGTTCGTGGCGCTGACCGACGGGGTGCTGCTCGTCGACGAGGAGTTGCCTGAAGGCGCGGTGTCGCCGCTCGCGAAGGCGATCGAGCAGGAGCTCGACCCGCCCTACCGGGCGAGTGCGGTTCGGCGCGGGGAGGCAGTCTGGGCGGTGGCCGCGAACAGCATCGACGTGGTCGAGGTGCCGGAGAAGGTCGGCGGCGACACAATCAGCCTGGTCGTTCAGGGCGAAGAACGGACACTGCTCGTCGACGAGCGCCAGATCTCGGCCGAGATCCCGACGCTCGAATCATTTGCGCTCGAGCGCCACCGCGACTTCGTCCTCCACGCCGAGCGGCTGGAGGGAGATCTTTGGGCGGTGGAGGTAAACCCTTTGTGATCTCCCACCCACGGTCAGGCGGAAAAGCTCCGATACCCTAGACGGGTGTCACAGCAGCTCGGAGGCTTCGAGAAGTTCCTGCGCGTCGGCGAGGGTCGCCGGCTAAAGCGACTGCGGAACCAGGCCGCTTACATCGGCACGCTCGAGCCTGAGTTCGAAGCGCTTTCTGACGAGCAGCTCGCCGCCAAGACGACGGAGTTCCGGGAGCGGGTCGAGAACGGCGAGCAGCTCGAGGATCTCCTCTTCGAGGCTTATGCTGCCGTTCGCGAAGCGTTCAAGCGGGCGATGGGCGTCCGGCTCTTCGACGTTCAGCTGATGGGCGGGATCGCCCTCCACGAGGGCGACATCGCCGAGATGAAGACGGGTGAAGGAAAGACCTTCGTCGCCGTCCAGCCCCTGTACCTGAATGCGCTGACCGGGCAGAACGTCCACCTGGTGACGGTCAACGACTACCTGGCCAAGCGCGATGCCGAATGGACGAAGCCGGTGTGGGATGCCCTCGGCATGCGGGTCGGGTTCATCCAGAACATGATGCCGTTCGCCGAGCGCCGAACCGCCTACGAGAGCGACGCCACCTACGGCACCAACTCCGAGTTCGGCTTCGACTACCTGCGCGACAACATGGCCGTGTCGCTCGACGGCGTCGTCCAGCGCGGCTACACCTACGCGATCGTGGACGAGGTCGACTCGATCCTGATCGACGAGGCACGGACGCCGCTGATCATCTCCGGCGAGCCGGAGACCGCTGCCCAGACCTACTACGACTTCGCCCGTGTCGTGAAGACCTTCGAAGGCATCCAGAGCCAGGGCGTCGCCAAAGGCATCGACGAGACCGAGCAGTCCGGCGCCGACTTCACGTATGACGAGAAGCACAAGACCGTCTCACCGGGGCAGGTCGCGATCGACAAGGTCGAGCGCGCGCTCAAGATCGAGAACCTCTACGACCCGCGCAACGTCGAACTCGTCAACCACCTGAACCAGGCGCTCAAGGCGCAGGCGCTCTACCAGCGCGACCAGGAGTACGTCATTCAGGACGGCGAGGTCAAGATCGTCGACGAGTTCACCGGTCGGATCATGGAAGGGCGCCGCTGGTCGGAGGGCCTCCACCAGGCGATCGAAGCCAAGGAGGGCGTGCGGATCCAGGAGGAGAACGTCACGCTCGCGACGATCACGCTCCAGAACTACTTCCGGCTCTACGAGAAGCTCGCCGGCATGACGGGCACGGCGAAGACCGAGGAGAAGGAATTCGTCGAGATCTACGGCCTCAACGTCGTCGAGATCCCGACGAACGTCGCGGTCGCGCGCGACGATCGCAACGACTTCATCTTCAAGACCAAGGAGGCGAAGTTCGACGCCGTCCTCGAGGACATCGTCGAGCGCCACGAGGCGGGTCAGCCGGTCCTCGTCGGAACGATCGACGTCGAGACGTCGGAGTACCTCTCGCAGCTGCTCGAGCGGCGCGGCGTCCCGCACAACGTCCTCAACGCGAAGCAGCACGAGCGGGAAGCCGAGATCATCAAGGACGCCGGCGAGCCGCAGGCGGTGACGATCGCAACCAACATGGCCGGCCGCGGCGTCGACATCAAGCTCGGCGACGGCGTTGTCGAGCTCGGCGGCCTCTACGTGCTCGGAACCGAGCGGCACGAAGCCCGCCGGATCGACAACCAGCTCCGCGGCCGCTCGGGGCGCCAGGGCGATCCGGGCGAGTCCCGGTACTACCTCTCCGGCCAGGATCAGGTCGTCCGTCTCTTTGCCGGCGACCGGATCTACAACATCATGGAGCGGTTCAAGCTGCCCGACGACCAGCCCATGGAGGCCTCGATCCTCTCGAAGCAGATCGAGAACGCCCAGAAGAAGGTCGAGGAGCAGAACTTCGTCATGCGCAAGAACGTCCTCAAGTACGACGACGTCCTGAACACGCAGCGCCAGGTCATCTACGAGCAGCGTCGCCGCGTGCTCGAGGGCGAGGACCTCTCCGGAGACGTCAAGGAGTGGATTGGGGAAGTCATCGAGGCCGTCGTCACCGGGCACACGGCGGCCGAGTTCCAGGAGGAGTGGGATCTCGCCGAGCTCGTGACGGCGATGGACGCGCTCTACGGGACCGGCGTCAGCGTCGACGAGATCGAGAGCCTCGACCGTGAGGCGATCGTCGACGAGTTCGTCGAGGACGCGGTCGATGCGTACGGGGACAAAGAGCAGGAGGTCGAGCAGATGGAGCCCGGCCTGATGCGCTCACTGGAGCGGTACATGATCCTCCACGTCGTCGACACGCGGTGGCGCGAGCACCTCGAGAGCATGGATTACCTCCGGGAGGGCGTCCATCTCCGCGCGATGGCCCAGAAGGACCCCCTCGTCGAGTACCGGCACGAGGGCCACCTCATGTTCCAGGAGCTCGGCCTCGAGATCCGCGAAGAGGTCGTCTCGGCGATCTTCCACGCGCAGGTCACGCCTCAGGACGCACAGGTGCTCCAGGACACCGATGGCTGGGAGGAGGGCGACGGCGACCTCGCCTACGAGCATCAGTCCCTCGCCGGGGCCGAGGCGATCGCAGCCGCCGGTGCAGGCGCGACAGCAGCGGCTCCGGCCGCCGCCGCGGTGGCGGCGGGAGGAGTCGGCGGCGGCGCGACGAGCGTAGCGACGCGGCAGCGAATCGCGACCGAGTTCGAGAAGGTCGGCCGCAACGACCCATGCCCCTGCGGCAGCGGGAAGAAGTTCAAGAAGTGCCACGGCGCCTAGCGCCGCGGCCTGAGTTTCAGAACCGCGGCTAGGATCATCGGAATGGCGGAAACGACTCAGACCGTCGAGGAGCGCCTGCGTGAGATCGGGACCCAGCTCGCCTGGGTCCGTGATTACCTTTGACCCCGCCGGCCTAGAGGCCCGCGTCGCCGAGCTGGAATCGGCGATGGGCGAGCCCGGCTTCTGGGACGACCAGGCTCGAGCCGCCGCGATCTCCACCGAACAGGCCCGCGCGACGAAGAAGCTCGAACGCTACGAGCGCCTCCAACAGGAGTTCGCCGACGCCCAGGAGCTGCTCCAGCTCGACGGTGACCTCGCCGGCGAGCTGGACGAGGACCTCCGCCCGCTCGAGCGGGAGCTCGAGCGGCTTCGTGAAGACGCGCTCTTCACCGGCGAGTACGACGCCGGGGACGCCGTGGTGACGATCGTCGGCGGAACGGGCGGGACTGACGCCCAGGATTGGGCGGAGATCCTGCTCCGCATGTACCTGCGCTGGGCGCAGCAGCGCGGCTTCGATGCGGAGCTCGTCGAGGCCAGCCCCGGGGAGGAGGCCGGGCTGAAGTCGGCGACCTTCACGGTCTCCGGCGAGAACGCGTACGGCGTCCTCAAGGCCGAGCGGGGCGTTCACCGGCTCGTCCGCCTCTCGCCGTTCGACTCGGCCCACCGCCGGCACACGTCGTTCGCGCAGGTGATCGTCTCGCCGCTCGTCGCCGAGGGAGAGGACGTCGAGATCGATGAAGACGACCTGAGGATCGACACATATCGCGCCAGCGGCGCCGGCGGCCAGCACGTGAACAAGACGGACTCTGCCGTGCGGATCACGCACATCCCGACGGGGATCGTCGTCCAGTGTCAGAACGAGCGTTCGCAGTCGTCGAACAAGCAGACCGCGCTCCGGATCCTCAAGTCCCGCCTCGCGGAGCTCGAGCAGGAGCGCCGGGAGGAAGAACTGGCCCGGGAGCGGGGCGTCGCGCAGGACACGGGGTTCGGCAGCCAAATCCGGAGCTACGTCCTCCACCCGTACCAGATGGTCAAGGACCATCGAACCGGTCATGAGGTCGGGAACGCCGAGGGCGTCCTCGACGGCGACCTGGACGGGTTCATCCAGGCCTACCTGCTCGCGAAAGCAGCGGGCAGCGTTGTCTAGAAAGGGCTAGAACGGTTGTCTAGCAGGGTCTTTCGCTAGACTCCCGGGCTGCTCAGCACCTGACGGCGCGCCGTCAAAAGCGCGTATTTTCCGATGACCGCCGTGCAAGAAACCCCTCTCGTCACAGACCGGCCTGAACAGGGGCCGGAGCCTTCGGCTACCGACAGTGCCGCGGTCGCCGATCGGGCGATGATCGTGTTCGAGAACGTCCGAAAGGTGTACGAGCCGAACGTCGTCGCGCTCGAGGACGCCTCGTTCGTGATCGAGAAGGGCGAGTTCATCTTCCTCGTCGGCCCGTCGGGCTCCGGGAAGTCGACGATGGTTCGCCTGCTGCTCAAGGAGCTCGAGCCCACTGCTGGTCGGATCGTCGTCGGGGGACGCGACCTGGGACGGCTCCGCCGGTCGAAGGTGCCGCAGCTGCGCCGGAACATTGGGTGCGTCTTCCAGGACTTCAAGCTGCTCCCGAACCGCTCGACGTCCGAGAACGTGGCCTACGCGCTGAAGGTGCAGGGCGAGTCGCGCAACGCGATCCGGAACAAGGTGCCCGAGGTGCTGGGTCTCGTCGGCCTGACCCACAAGGTGAACTCCTTCCCCGACGAGCTCTCCGGAGGCGAACAGCAGCGCGTCTCGATCGCGCGTGCCTTCGTCAACCACCCGCCGTTGCTCGTCTGCGATGAGCCGACCGGGAACCTCGACCCCGACACGTCGGTGGGGATCATGCAGCTCCTCTACCGGATCAATCGGACCGGCACGACGGTCGTCATGGCGACGCACGACCGCGAGATGGTCGACAAGATGCGCCGCCGCGTGATCGCCCTCGAGGAGGGTCGGATCGCGCGCGACGAGCGACGCGGGGGCTACGTCTCCGAGTGAGGCTCAAGATGATGCTCGGCGAGGCCGTCCGCTCGATCGGAGCGAACGTCTCGACCACCGTCGCGGCGACGATGACGGTCCTGATCGGGATGTTCCTGCTCGGGCTCTTCATCGCCTTCGCGACGTACGCCCACTCGTGGAGCGACCACGTCAAGGACGAGCTCGTCGTCAAGGTCTTCTTCGACCGCACCGCCGTCCCGAAGAACGTCGAGGCGGTAAGGGTCAAGCTCGAGTCCGACCAGCGGGTGGACAAGGAGCAGCTGCAGTTCATCTCGGCCGCCGAGGGGCTCGAGAAGATGCGGAAAGAGCGCCCGGACTTCTTCGGCGGGTCCGGCCTGCCGTACAACCCGCTCGGGGCTGCCTATACGGTCCATCCGCTCAAAGCCGAGGACACGGAGGCGATCGCCGCCAGCCTCAAGCCGTACCCGGCGGGGGTCCACAACGTGACCTACGGCGAGGACAAGGCGAAGCGCATCCTCAGGGTCGCGAACGTGATCAACACGATCTTCTTCCTGGCCGGACTGATCTTGCTGACCGCATCGACGATCCTGATCGCGAACACGATTCGGCTCTCGATCTTCTCGCGGCGTCGCGAGATCGAGGTGATGAAGCTCGTCGGCGCGACGAACTGGTTCGTCCGGGGCCCGTTCATGCTCGAAGGGCTGATCTGCGGCCTCGGCGGAGCCCTGCTGGCCGTGATCCTGCTCTTCCTGAGCAAGGAAGTCGCGCTTCCGGCGATCATCCCGCGGCTCGACAGCGGTCCCGGCGTCGAGGCCCTGTCCTTCTGGGCCAACGCACTGATCCTGCTCGGGCTCGGGCTCCTGCTCGGCGCGGCCGGGTCCGGGCTTACGCTGCGCCGCTTCCTCCGGATCTAGCGCGTCCGGACGATGCGGCCGGCATGAACCGCCGGACGGGAGACGTCGAGCGGGAGCGCATCGTCGTCGAGGTCGGCCGGCGCGGCCGGCTCGTCGTCGGGGAGCCGTTCTTCACACCTGGCGTCCCGCTCGTACTCGACCGGCGCGGCCTCGCGGACGTCCGCCCCGGCCAGCTCGCCGTGGTCGCTCCGCGCAAGGGCCGCGCGCGGCTCGAGAAGGCGCTCGGGCCCGCGGACTCGATCGAGACGGTGCTCGAGGCCCTGCTCGAGCAGGAAGGCCTCGCCCAACAGCACGAGCTCCACGACGTCCCCGAGCCGACGCTCGAGGGGCGGGTCGACCTGCGCGAGCAGCCTGCGTTCACGATCGACCCGGAGACGGCGCGGGACTTCGACGACGCGATCGCCGTCAAGCCCGAGCGCGACGGCCTCCGAGCCTGGGTGCACATCGCCGACGTGTCCCACTTCGTCCCCGCCGGCACGCCGCTCGACCGCGGCGCCGCCGAGCGCTCGTTCTCGGCCTACGTCCCCGGCCGGGTGGCGCCGATGCTGCCGCCCGAGCTGGCGGACGATCTCTGCAGCCTCCGTCCGAATCAGGACCGGTTATGCGTGACGGTCGAGCTGCCCTTCGACGGCAACCTCGATCCCGGCGAGCCCTCGTTCTACCGCTCTGTGATCCGGAGCCGGCGACGGCTCAGCTACGGCGAGGCGGAGCGCGTTCTAGCCGGCAAGGAACAGGCGACGGAGGAGATCACAGAGGGCCTCCGGCACGCCGAGCGGCTCGCACTCGAGCTCCGGCGCCGTCGCTTCGCTCGCGGTGCGCTTCGGATCACGACGAGAGAGATCGCCTTTGCCTTCGACGGCCGTGGCGGGGTCGATCGGGCCTGGCTCGAGTCGGAGCCGCACGCCCACATGCTCATCGAGGAGCTGATGATCCTGGCCAACGAGGCCGTCGCCGGCCTCCTCGCCGGCCGCCGGCGCGAGGCGCTCTACCGGGTCCACGAGCCCCCAGACCCGCAGGCGATCTCGCTGTTGCTGGCGAAGCTGGCCGACCTCGAGGTTCCGACGCCTCCGGCCCCGAAACCCGAGGAGCTGACCGCGCGGCAGGCCGCCAAGCTGGCGGGCCGGATCAGCGAGCGTGTCAGCGAGTACGTCGAGTCGAGCGGCCGCGGCGTGGAGGCGTTCCCGGCTCTCGTGCTGCGGGCGCTGAAGCAGGCGCGCTACGACCCGAAGAACCTCGGACACTCGGGGCTCGCCAGTCCCGCCTACTGCCACTTCACGTCGCCGATCCGCCGCTACCCCGACCTCGTCGTCCACCGCGCGCTCCTCCGCGAGCTGGGCGCCGCTGACGACCCGCCGCCGGGAGAGCTACCCGAGCTGGCCGAGCACTGCTCGACGAAGGAGCGCACGATCGCCTCGGTCGAGCACCGCGCCGACGACATCTGCCTGGCCTGGCTGCTCGAGGCCGTCCTCTATGACCGGGGCTGGGAGGCGAGCTTCGAGGGCGAGATCACAGGTGTGATCGCCTCCGGTCTCTTCGCGCGCTTCGGCGATGTGTTCGAGGGCTATCTGCCGGTCCGGAAGCTCCCCGGATACTTCGAGCTCAACCCGACCGGCACGATGCTCGTCGCGCGCCGGGGCGGGCGCAGACACCGTCTGGGCGACCCAATCGAGGTTCGCGTCTCCGACATCGACCGCCCAGCAGGCAAGATAGGGCTCGCACCGGCATGAAGCTCGAAGGCATCCACCACATCACCTGCATCACCGCCGACGCGCCCGGGAACGTGGAGTTCTACGTCGGCGTCCTCGGCCTGCGGCTGGTCAAGAAGTCCGTGAATCAGGACGACCCGACCGTCTACCACCTCTTCTACGCTGACGAGAAGGGCAGCGCCGGCTCCGACATCACGTTCTTCGAGTACCCGGGCGCGAGGCGCGGACAAGCCGGCGCCGGGATGATCCACCGGATCACCTGGCGCGTCGCATCCGAGGAGGCGCTCGACTTCTGGGAGGAACGCCTGCGTGCGCACGGCGTCGAGACGACTCGTGAGAACGGGCGTCTTCGGTTCGAGGATCCCGAGGGCCTCGGCCTCGAGCTCGCCGTAGTCTCCACCGAGGATCCGCCGCTCGTCGCCGAACACCCAGAGATCCCAGCCGAGCTCGCCCTCCAGGGTTTCGACAGCGTCCGAGCCTATTCCGCTGCTCCGGACGCGAGTCGACCGCTGCTCGAGGACACCCTGGGCTTCGAGCCACGCGGCGACAACGAGTGGGACGTTCGCGGCGAGCAGCGTGGAGGCCTCTATGCCTACGACGAGGCCCCGACCGAGCCGGGGCGGGGCGGGGCGGGCACGGTGCACCACGTGGCGTGGGCGACCACGATGGAGGAGCACGAGGGATGGCGCGAGCGCGTCGCACAGGCCGGGGCGCAGCCGACGCCGATCATCGACCGCTACTACTTCCGCTCGATCTATTTCCGTGAGCCGAGCGGGGTGCTCTTCGAGCTCGCAACCCTGGGGCCAGGCTTCACCACCGATGAGCCGCTGGAGACGCTGGGCGAGCGGCTCGCCCTGCCGCCCGACTACGAGGCGCTGCGCGACCGGCTCGAGGACGTGCTGACGCCGCTGCCCGACCCGCGGGCCGCTTGGACTACCAGGTAAGGGAGGCCCAAGGCGAGCCGGCCGGCGCCCTTGTGCTCTTCCATGGGCGCGGCGCCGACGAGCTCGATCTCTATCCGCTGCTCGACTTCCTCGATCCGGAGCAGCGGCTCCTCGGCGTGACGCCGCGCGGCCCGTTCTCGTTCCCGCCGGGCGGGGCGCACTGGTACGCGCTCCGGGAGGTGGGGTATCCCGATCGCGAGACGTTCCAGGCGACCTACCGGGACGTCGGCGCCTGGCTGGACGGCTTCCTGGAAGAGCGCGGAATCGGGCACGATCGAACCGTGCTCGGCGGCTTCTCGCAGGGCGCCGTGATGGCCTACTCCTTCAGCCTCGGAGAGGGACGGCCGCGCCCGGCCGCACTGATCGCGCTCTCCGGCTTCATCCCGACCGTCGACGGGTTCGAGCTCGACCTGGCCGAGATCCCGCCGGTCGCGATCGGCCACGGGACGTTCGACCCGATCATCTCGGTCGAGTTCGGGCGGCAGGCTCGGAAGCTGCTCGAGGATGCGGGTGCGTCGGTGATCTACCGCGAGTACCCGCTCCCGCATGCGATCGATCCGGCATTTCCTGACGGAACTTCGGCCCTGGGTGGCTGCGGCCGTGGCAGGCGACAATTAGGTCATGGCCGGAGGCGAAAAGCTGATCGCAGAGAACCGCAAGGCGCGGCACGAGTTCCACCTGCTCGAGCGCCACGAAGCCGGGCTCGTGCTGACCGGCTCGGAGATCAAGTCGTTGCGCCAGGGCGGCGCGCAGCTCCAGCGCGCGTTCGGGGATTTGCGCGACGGCGAGCTCTGGCTCGTCGGCGCCCACATCGCGCCGTACGACCAGGCCGGTGTCGACAGCCACAACCCTGACCGCGACCGCAAGCTTCTCCTGCATCGTCGCGAGATCGACGCGCTGCGAGGCAAGGTGCAGGAGCGCGGCTTCACGCTCGTTCCGACCAAGCTCTACTTCAAGAACGGCCGCGCCAAGGTCGAGATTGCGCTCGCGAAGGGGAAGGACGTGCGCGACCGGCGTCGGGAGATCGCCAAGCGCGACGCCGATCGTCAGATCGAGCGCGCCATGAGGGCGCGCCGCTAGCGACCTCGCGCGCGGGCCCTTCGCTTCCAACGTTGGCGTGTGGCTGGTCTAGCGCCTCAAGGGGCGAAGGTGACCCCGAACCGGGCAGGTCGGTTGGCGGCGTCGAAGTAGACACGCAGGCCGACCGCGTTGCTGTGGCTGCCGCCTGGCCCATCGCACTTGGAGCCGTTCGGGTTGGTGCCGATCCTCGTCGACAGCGTGAGCGAGAGGGTGGTGCCGGCAGGAACAGGTGTGGCTGCGATCGGGCCGAAGCTGGCGGTGATCTCCTTCGCCAGGTCGGGGTTCCTGGTCACGCCCGTGATGCAGGGTGCCATGGACGTGCCGACCAGCACACCGTTCTTGAACAGCTGTGCGCGCAGGTCGAACTGCGTGCCTTGATCGTCGCTGTTCTTCAGCCCGAGGAAGGCGTGCATGTCGCCGAGCGCATCGAGGGTCTTAGTGGAACTGGCCGGTGTGGCCGTCCAGGTGCCGACCTCCGTCCACGGGTTGCCACCCGAGAACGCGATGCCGATCGAGTCCTTGAACTTCGCGGTCGTGCCAGTCGGGGCCGTGGAATCGAGGGTGAGTGTCGGTGGGTTGGCGGTGGGGCCGCTGCCGTGGAGGTAGAAGACAGCTTCTGGGGCGCGAACTAAGTAGGTGACCGCCTTCGTCGAGATATTGCCCGCGAGGTCGGTGGCCGTCACCGTGAACGCATGGATCCCGGCCGTTCTCGTATCGACGAAGCCTCCGACGAGTGTCGCCCCCGTGCAGCTTGTGACGCCGCCTGGGTCGGAGCACGCGAACTCGGGTGGCACTTGTTGATTGAGTGTGAAAACGGCCTCTGGGAGCGGCCGGTCGATGACAATCGCTGGGGCCTGGGTCGTGTCGACGAACGAGGTGTGGTTCACGCCCTTGTTTGCGCCGAAGCCGGTGTTTCCGTTCACGTCGCGCGACTCGCCGATGATGCTCGTCGGCGTGGTCAGGCCGTCGACGCGCGCGGTCCACAGGTCGCCGGAGACGGGCTGGAGCTGCCTGAACTGCCAGACCGCCTGCGTCCCGATGTTGTAGAGGACCGCCACCTTGCCAACTCCCGCCGCGTCGGTCGTCCGAACGAAGAACGTCGTGCCGCCGTCGTGGATGACGCCGCCGACCTGGTGGATCCGGGGCGCCGTGACGTCGGTCGAGCTCGAGTAGGAGACGTCGAGCCCGATCGAGTCGACGAGCCGTTCCGTCCCGAGGTCCGGATTGCCGCCCGTGTTGGGACGGAACTGGCCCGCCTTCACGACAACTGACGCGCGTTCCACGCCGAGGCTCCGCGTTCGGAGCAGCGACACGAAGTTCGCAGGCCAGAACGTGTTCGCGAAGTTCGGATGCGGTTCCTTGAGCTCCGAGTCGATCCGCGGGTACGCGAGCAACGGGCTCACGTTGGGCACGTCGTGGGTGCTGAGCGACCGGATGAATACACCCCTCGCGGACTTACCAGGCACTGTGACCTCCGTCGACAAGAGCGGCGTGACGGGCCTGTAGGGGACGTTCAGGGTGTTGCGCCCGATCTCCCAGTACCTCCGGCCGTTGGAAAGGGTGTGCGAAGTCGGGTTTGGCGTCAGCGGAGCGAGGCTGGCGACATCGAGGCCGTTCTCGGGCGTCGTCGCGGGCGGAGTCGGCGGCGTCGAGCTGCCGGGCGTTCTGAAGTGGTAGAAGGGCAGCCCGTAGAAGGTCGCCTCGATCATCGCCTTCTCATCGAAGACGTCGTAGTCGCCCGCCGTCAGGTAGTACGTCTGTAGGGCGTCGATCCACTGCTCGCCGACGGAGGTGTCGGCCGAGTTCAGCTTCTGCCCGAAGAGGCGCAGCAGGCGCTCCGTCAACGCGACGGTCACCGTGTCGCCGTAGCCGAAGCCGGTGTTCGCGATGTAGACGGCGTTCTTGGCCTGCAGGTAGCTGTCGACCCAGTCCTTCTTGCGGGCCGCGTCGCCGCTTAGCAGGTCGGGAACGTTGAGGCCGCCGTGGCAGCCCATGTTGAAGACGATCCTGCCGGCGATCTTCGCGGCACCCGGGACGTCGGCCGTCGTGACCATCTGCCCGACGTTCAGGATCGGGCTCGGTCCCGCCGGCTGCGCAAGCCAGTGGCTGTAGTGCGCGTTGGGCGAGATGATGTCCGGCACGGCCGGATCGCCCGCCGCGTTCGTCTTGTTGAACGACTTGGCGAGGAACTGGTTCCGATCCCACTGATTCGCCGCGCCGGTCGCCGAGATGAGCGTGTCGTTGACGATCCCAGGGAACTGCGCGGCTAGGGCGCCGTCGATGTCGTTCGCGCCGTCGGTGAGGAAGTCGTAGCCCATCGTCACCGCGCTCTTCGGGTCGAGCAGACCGTTCGCGCTGATGTACTGCTCGAACTGGCCTCCGATGTGCGCGGGGGTCTCCACGAGCCTGGAGACGGGTGTCTGCGCGAGCGGCAGGTCATGCCCGAGCCAGTTGATCTTCGTGAAGGCGCCGTAGGCGCCGTCGGTCGGCACGGTGTTCTGGGCCGCCGCTGCGTAGAGGGCGTTGCCGCGGGTGAGGTTGTTCGTCGTGAAGGCGAGGTCGGCCGCCTCGTCGATCTCGGGCGAGAGCGACGTCATGTCGTCCTGGCGGTACATCGGAATGACCTGATCGGTGCCGAGCAGGACGATGTAGCGGAGCTGCGGCAGCGCGGCCCGGTACGTCGCGATGACGTCGTTGATTCGCCGCACGACGTTGTTGGCGGCGTCGACCGAGCACGGGCTCTGGTCCCATGCCGCGTAGGCGGTGCGGACTGTCGCGTTGCCGTCGACGGGGATCACGGCGCCGTTGACTTCGGGCCGCGCGGCAACCACGTGCAGCGGCGACGCCGGCCCGGGCGTCAGCAGCGCATTCGCCGCCGCAGCGCCGTAGAGGCCCGCGAGCCGCTGGCGGTTGACGACGAACAGGGTCTTGGTCGCCGGATTCAGGGATGCCGGCGCCGGCAGCGTCCCGGGTGCCGGCCCGGCCAGGCCTGTCACGGCCGGACACGGCGGCAGTGGCGGCGGGTCGATGACCTGCAGTCGGAGCACGTAGGGCTTCGCGCTGTGCGAGCCGTTGAAGCCGCTCACGCTTACGATCGCATCACCGCTCTCGCCGGCCTTGACGATCTGAGCCGCCTCGCTCTCCGAGCCTCGCGTCGCCGAGATCGAGCCGGCGGGGATTGAGCCCGCCGGGATGCTCCCTGCCGGGATGCTTCCGGCTGGGACGTCGGCAAGCGTCTCCGGAGGCAACCTGCGCTGCGAATCGTCGACCGAGGCGCCGAAGTCCTCGACCGGGATGCTGCCCGCCGGGATCGAGCCCGCCGGGCTCGACTGGAGCGCGGGGGAGAACGGCTTGTTGACGACGAGGTCGAAGTCCGCGCCTTCCGGAACGTTCAGGTACGCGATCACCTTCGAATGGCGCGGCAGATCGCCGATCGGGAAGCGGAAGTGCTCCTGATCCGACTCGTGCGAGACGTGCCCGACCACCAGCGTGTTCCTGGCGATTACAGGAGACGTGAGCGGATCATCGTTCGCCTCATGGTTCTCCGTTACCAGCACGGGGGCTGCGTCACCCGCCGACTTGGTCGTCGGCCCGCTCGCGACGCTGACGTCCGAGCTCTGGTCGCCGAGCGTCAGGCCGGCGTACGCGGTGAAGTCCATGCGAACGTGGCGAGTCGAGGTCTCGCCACAGGGCGTCGTTCCCTGCGGGGTGAAGACCAGGTCGCCGTTTCGTTCCCCGATGGATTCAGTCCGACGACCGGCGAGCCGCCGGCGTATGAGTACCTCGTCGACCCGAGCACCGGAATGAAGCCGTCCGGCAGGCCGACGGTGACCGTGAACGTCGTTGCGAGCGAGCAGTCGAGGTCGAAGTCGACGTGGTAGTGGAGCTGATTCGTCGATTGGGCGACGTCCTGCAGACCCGCGACCGAGATCTCCTCCCACGGGTAGTTCGTGAGCGGGAGCATCGCCATGATCAGCTGGTCGATCGTCGTCGCCAATGCGGCGTTGCGGTCGGGGTCGCCCGCCGGGAGAGCGGCGAACAGGTCGGCGATTGTGAGGGTCGGGTTGATCCGCCCGGCGACGTCCGCCTCGCCGAGCGTCTTCCCGGTGCAGTTGAAGGTCCCGCCGCAGTTCACGTAGCCCGCCAGCGTCTTCGGCGGTTTGGGCACGAGCTTCGCGATCGGGACGGCACCGATGCGGGTCATGGTGAGCTCGATCGAGCCGGCAGGGATCGAGCCCGCGGGGATCGAGCCGGCGGGGATCGAGCCGTAGGGGATCGAGCCGGCCGGGATCGAGCCGGCTGGAGTCGAGCCGAGCTGGCCCGCCACGTACACACCGAAGACAGTGTTCGTCGCGAGGTTGACGCCGGCGGAGCTCCCGCCGTTGGCTTCGAGCGCCGCGGTCCAGCTCGCATACCCGGGCGGCGGCGGCACCTGGTTCAGCTTCCCGTTGCCGAGCAGCAGGGCAGCGAACGGGGCGCCGCGCCAGAGCGAGTGCGTCAGCACGCCGACGTCCTTCAACGGTAGGGCGTTGAGTCGGCCGAGTGCGACCGAGTCAGAGGCGACGTCCTCAAGGGTGAGGGCGTTCAGCGGCCGACACGGGATGCGGTCGGGAGGTGAGCCCGACGGGCAGAGGTTGAGCGCAGACGGCGGCGCCAGCACCTGTTGCCAGGTCGCGCCCGTCGCCGCGTTGAGCAGAGGGATCTGCGACAAGAGCACCTGACGCAATGCGATGGATCCGGCGGGAATCGAGCCAGCGGGTGTGCTACCGAGACCGAACGATCCCCACGGGATCGATCCGGCTGGGATCGAGCCTGCCGGGATCGACCCGGCGGGAATCGAGCCGGCCGGAATGGAGCCGGCCGGGATCGATCCGGCGGGGATTGAGCCTGCCGGGATCGACCCGGCGGGGATCGAGCCGGCGGGGATCGAGCCGGCGGGCAGCGCGGATGTCGTTCCACCGAGGAACGGGATTCGCGACGCCGGGATGCTGCTGAAGGGGAGGGCTGCGATCCCGGCGGCGCTCGACCGCTCGTCGACGGTCAGCGTCAGCGCGCTCGTCGCCGGATCCCGGACCTGGACGCTGACCGTCTGCGTCGCGCGGGACGCGCCGTCGGCCTCCGCGCGAACGGTGAACTCGTACGTGCCCTCCTCGGTCTCGGGCGGGACCGTGACCTCCATTGCGTACGCGACGTCTATGGGCGCCTCGAAAGGCCCGTACGGGGGCGGCGGCGTGAACGAGACCCAGGAGGCGAACGACTCAGGCTCGACCTTCAGCTCGACCTTGTCGATTCTTGCGGCCGCGTTGTTGATCAGTGCGACGATTTCGTCGGCCAGCGAATCGGTCGCCCCGTGCGTGGCCTGCTGGCCGCCCGTATACGCCGCCAGCTGCGCGTGGCAGTTCGTCGTGCCGGGCGTCCCGCCGCCGGGGTTGTAGGTCACAATCGAGACGTTCGTGTTGTTGGCTTTGAGCCCGTCGAGGGTCGCCTTCGTCGTGAGGTCGTCGCTCGTACCGACTGTCGCGTCGCGGCCAGGATCGGTTCGGGACGTGTTGAGACACGCGGAAAAGGTCGTCGCCTGGCCCGTGTCGTGCGGGATGTCGTCTGCCAGCACGAGGAGGAACCGCGGTGCGTTCGCGTCGTATGCCAGGTGGGTGTCCGAGTACGTCTCGAAGAAGACACGGTTGAACGACTCGGGGAGATCGCCGCCGCCGCCGGCCGACATCGCGTTTACTGCGGCCTGGACAGCGGCTGGGCTGCTCGTCAGTCCGCTGCGGAGCAGGTACGGGTAATCCCCCGCGCCACCGAAGGGGGCAAAGGGGTAGTCCTTGAAGTCGACGACCGCGAATCGGGCCCCCGGGATCGACGACTGGATCCGGCCGACGATCGAGATTGCGTCGGCCTTCGCGTCGGCAATCGCAGCGCCCATGCTGCCGGTCGTGTCGACGGCCAGCACGACGTCGGCCTTGGGCGGCGTCGCGTCGAGGTGGAGCGTCTGGGATGTCGTCGACGAGGAGCCCGCGGCCAGCGTCAGCGACAGCGAGCCGGGCGTGAGCGTGTCGGCTGCCTGGCTGGCGGCAGCGCCGAGTGTCAGCAGGACGACGGTAGCGGCGGCTACCTGAACCAGCCGCTTACGCTGGACCAGCCGCTTACGCTGGACCAGCACTCCGCCTATCCCCTCCCCAGATCAAACACATGCCGCAGAGGTGCGACATTACGCTCTTCTGAAAATTTGTCAATCTTTCTGCGAAAGGTGGATTTGCGTTCCCAATCCGGTAGGAAGCATGAGATTCGCGCGCTGTGACCGGTAGCGGAGCGGCAACGGCCGCGCGCGGCCACGAAACGCCGTGACTTCCAGTCCAGCAGACCTCACCCCGTACGTTCCCAGGGTCGTCATCGAATGGCTACGGGCGGCGCCCGATGCGACCTGGAGGGAGCTCGAGGGGACGCTCGCGTTCGTCGACCTGTCCGGCTTCACCGCCATGTCTGAACGTCTGGCCGCGCAGGGCAAGGCGGGGGCGGAGGAGCTCACCGACGTGATCAACGCGACGTTCGCCCGCCTACTGGACGTTGCCTACGACAACGGTGGCGGCCTCCTGAAGTTCGGCGGAGACGCGTTGCTGCTGTTCTTTTCGGGCGAGGAGGACGCTGGGCGCGCGACTCGCGCGGCATTCGGCATGCGTCGAGCGCTCCGCGAGATCGGGCGTCCGCGCACCTCGGCGGGCGTCGCGACACTCCGGATGCACGTCGGGATCCACAAGGGCACGTTCGAATTCTTCCTCGTTGGTGACTCACATCGCGAGCTGCTCCTGTCGGGCCCCGGCGTCACCGAGACCGTGGCGATGCAAGACGGCGCCGGCGCGGGTGAGATTCTTCTTAGCGGCGCAGCTGCCGCAGCCGTCCCGCAGAGCGCTCTCGGCGAGACGAAGGCGGGCGGCCGACTCCTCAAGAGCAATGTGTCGGTGTCGAGCACCGGGCTCGAGCCGCTGCCGGCCACCGAAGGACTACGGCTCGAGCAGTGCGTGCCGGCGGCGCTCCGTGACCAGCTCGGCGCAGGCCCGGTCGAGCCGGAACACCGCCAGGCGACCGTGGCGTTCGTGCGCTTCGCGGGCACCGACGCCCTCCTTCAAGGACAAGGGCCCGGAGCGGTGGCAGTAGAGCTCGAGCAGCTCGTCGAAACGGTTCAGCGCGCGGCCGAGGAGCATCGCGTCTCGTTCCTGGAGACGGACATCGACCGGGACGGTGGGCGGATCGTGCTCGTCGCCGGTGCTCCGCGGACGGCGGGCGACGACGAGGAGCGAATGCTTCGCACAGTCCGCGCAATCGCCGACGCGTCGACGAGCCTGCCTCTTCACATCGGCGTCAACCGCGGCCGCGTCTTCACCGGTGAGGTCGGGTCGGCCTTCCGCCGCACGTACACGATTCTGGGTGACACGGCCGCGCTCGCGGCTCGCCTGATGGCCCGAGCGGAGGCGGGAGAGGTCCTGACCACGTCGGACGTCCTCGAGCGCTCTCGGACGCCATTCGAGACCACGCAGCTCGAGCCGTTCCGCGCAAAGGGGAAGGAGGCGCCCGTCGTCCCGCACGACGTGCATGCCGTCGCCGGTACAAAGGAGGCTCGGCCGGACCGGGGGACACCGTTCATCGGTCGCGAGCGAGAGCTCGCCATCCTCGGTGCGTCACTCGGTCCAGTTCGCATGGGGTTCGGCTCGCTCGTCGAGCTGGTCGGGGAGCCGGGGATGGGCAAGTCCCGTCTCGTGGAGGAGCTTCAGTCGAAGAGCGCAGACATGAAGAGCATCCACGCCTCCTGCGAGGAGTACGAGGAGTCGACGCCTTACTTCCCGTTTCGCGGACTGCTGCGCTCGCTTCTCGAAGTCCAGCAGAACGGAGACGTGTCGGCGGCGACTGCGCAGCTGCGCGGGCGGCTGGAGTCGCTTGCCCCGGAGCTTCTTCCTTGGCTCCCGCTGTTGGCAGTCCCACTCGACCTCGAGCTCGAATCCACGCCGGAGGTCGAGGAGCTGCAACCCGCCTTTCGGCGGGTGAGGCTTCACGGCGTCGCTGAGACCTTGTTCGCGAGCCTGCTCCCGACACCGACGTTCCTCGTGATCGAGGACGTTCACTGGATGGACGAGGCGTCCTGCGACCTGCTTCGCCATCTGGGCGGACAGGTCACTGGGCGCCCTTGGCTCATCTGCGTGACCAGGCGCCTCGGGGCAGGCGGGTTCGTTGCCGCCGAGGGCGTTCCACCCGTCGCCGCGCTCGCTCTCCACCTCGAGCCGCTCACGTCTGAGGCGGCGAAGGCGCTCGTCTCCGCAACATCGACGAACGGCCTGCTCCAGGACGAGGTGACTGCGATCACCGAGCGCGGGGCCGGGAATCCGCTCTTCCTTCAGGAGCTTGCCGCCTCTGCGGGCGGCGGGGAGGATGAGGCTGAGACCGAGCTACCCGAAAGCGTCGAGGCCATGGTGGCGGCTCGGATCGACAAGCTTGCACCTTCCGACCGCACGCTCCTGCGCTACGCGGCGGTCATGGGGACAACCTTTAGCGCGGAGCTGGTCGGGTGGGTCCTCGCGATCGAGGATCCCTCGGCGTCCGCCGACTCCGAGACGTGGGATCGCCTGACCGAGTTCGTCGAACGTGACCCCTATACGCCTGGTGCCTTTCGATTCCGGCATGCGCTCTTTCGGGACGCGGCATATGAAGGCCTTTCCTACCGGCGTCGGCGACAGTTGCACGAACAGGTCGGCCTGGCCTATGAACAGCTCCACGCCGAGGAGCCCGCGGAGCATGCCGAGCTGCTGTCGCTCCACTTCCATCATGCACAAGACCACGAGAAGGCCTACAGGTATTCGCTCGTCGCCGGCGAGCGTGCGCAGGCGAAGTACGCGAACGTCGAGGCTGCCGGGTTCTATCGACGAGCCCTCGAGGCAGCACGGCACCTGCCGCAGCTCGAGCCAAGCGCCGTGGCCCAGGTCTGGGAGGCGCTAGGCGATGTCTGCGAGCTGGCAGCGCGCTACGGCGAGGCCTCTGAGGCATACGGAAGTGCGCGGCGACTTACAGAGAGGGACGACTCGGACCAAGCGCCCCTTCTGCTCAAGGAGGGCCTGATCCGCGAGCGGGGGAGCCGCTACTCGGAGGCGCTCCGCTGGTACACGCGGGCACTCGCCGCCGCGGAGCAGGTCGAAGGCGGCGAGCAAGCACACATCACGCTCGAGATCCGCCTGGCGTACGCCGGCGTCCGACTCCGTCAGGGCCGGTTCACCGATTGCATCGAGTGGTGCAGGACCGTGGTCGACAGGGCGCTCGAGACCGACGATCTGGCCGCGGCTGCCCACGCGTACTACCTGCTTCACCTCGCCTATACGTCGATCGGCAGCCCCGAGCGCGTCGCCTTCCGGGGCCTCGCCCTGCCGATCTACGAGGAGATCGGCGACCTGCTCGGGCAGGCGAACGTCCTGAACAACCTCGGCATCGATGCCTACTACGAGGGCCGCTGGGACCAGGCGCTCGATCTCTACCTGAGAAGCCGGGAGTTCCGCGAGCGCATCGGCGATGTCGTCGGCGCGGCGACGATCGCGAACAACGTGGGCGAGATCAAGTCCGACCAAGGGCACTTCGACGAGGCGGGGGCGTTGTTCACCGAGGCGTACGACGTCTGCAAGGCGGCCGGAGCCGAGTTTCTGGCGACCCTGGCTCAGAGCAACCTCGGACGCCTGGCCGCACGGACCGGACGGCCCGTAGACGCCGAAGAACTCCTCGCGAAGGCGCTCGAGAGCTTCCGCGCGATCCAGGCGAGCAGCTTCGTCCTCGAGACGAACGCACGCCTCGCAGAGCACGCCCTGCTAGCGGGCAGGCCGGCAGAAGCGCTGCGGCAGACGGAGGAGACGCTCCAGGCTCTCGAGGGGGCCGACAGCGCGGGAGTCGTCCGCGCCATGCTCCACCGGCTGCGCGGCTACGCCCTCATGCACGCAGGTGACCTTGATGCCGCGCAGGCCGCGCTGGACGAAAGCGTGCGGATTGCACGCGAGGGCGACGAGTCCTACGAGCTTGCGCTCTCGCTCGAGGCCAGAGCACGGCTCGCCGCCATGCGCGGAGCGAACGAGCCGGAGACCGAGGAGGAGAGCAGCGAGATCTTCGAGCGTCTCGGCGTCGTGTCACGGCCCGAGATTCCGCTTCCGCCTGGGGCGGGCCCACCCCGCACATAGCTGCGACAGTCGGCCGTCTGCGAGGCGCTCGCCCTGACCGGAGTCAGGGCGGAGCGTTCTGACCGATGAGAGACGCAATGGGCGAAAACGACCGCGACCGGTGGAACGAGGAGGCCGTTCTCGTGGCCCTTCAGCCGTGGGAGCTCGACGTCATTGAGCGTGGGCTTACGTGTCTCGCGGCGCTCGCAGCCGCCCGGCCCGACTGGGACCATTTCCACGGACAGGAGGGGCGCGCGGCCGTGGTGGCAAGCTGAATCAGGTGCTGGAGTACCAGGGGTACGAAGGAGGCACCGAGGGGCTGCGCCGCTACCTCGAGGAACAGGCCGAGCCCGAAAGCCGCGGCTTCTGAGGCGAGTTGCGGGTACGGACGTGGCCCGCGGCTACAATTGAGAGACATACGGGGGCGATCAGGTTTCGACGTGGTCGGTTCTCCGGCAGAGCTGCAAGCCGAGGTCCCCGGTCGGCCTCGTAAAACAACCGGGACGAATGCAAGTGCGGATAACGATCCTGCACTCGCTATCGCTGCCTAACCCGTAGCGAAGCGCGTCGCTCCGAGCTCGGCCCGTGGTTCGGGTAGCGGCGTCAACGAACGGGCTCGGCACCGAGGGAACGTCATCGCCCGAGGTGCGACACCCAAAGGATGACTAGCCCGACGGTTGGTCGGCTGCCTACCGGCCGGCGGGCGAACTTCAATGGCAGCCTACGCTTGTAGACGCTCTGACCGGTGCGTCCGCGGACGCGGGTTCGATTCCCGCCGCCTCCACTGTCCCCGATCGAAGTCCGGCGCGGCTCGCGCCGCGCCATGACGACTTCGCGGGGATTCATCGGCTATCGGAGAGCCTCACCGGCCGACGCCGGCAAAGCCGGCATCGGCGGCGGACGCGAGGCCAAGCAGAGGGGCCTACTGCTCGTAGCCCTCGACCACCTCCGGTCGTCGGACGTCCGCCGTGTCCGGGCTGCTGCCGCCTTCGCGAAGCGCCCGGCGCTGGCGCAGGAGGTCCCAGCACTGGTCGAGCGACACCTTCAAATCGCGCAGACGCTGACGGTCGTCCTCGGTTGCTTGGCCCGAAGCCTCGCGCTCCCACAGCTCATGCTCTTCGGTGACGAGTTGCTCGATCGTTCCGTGGATCTGAGGGTCGTCCATCGCTCCTTCAACTTCGGTCCGAGGTCAGGCTGCTGCTCGCTCCAGAGCGGCCATCAGCGTCTCGATGTCGTACGAGTCGTCGTGCCGCGCTCCGTTGACATAGAAGGTGGGCGTGCCGTTGACGCCGCTTCGGACACCGCTCATGAAGTCCTCATGGACGCGTGCAGCGTGGGCATGCTCGCCCAGCTCGTGGTCGAACGACTGCACGTCGAGCCCGAGTTGCTCCGCGTACGTGTGGAGGTCGGAGTCGCCTAGGCGCCGCTGATTTTCATAGAGAAGGTCGTGCATCTCCCAGAACCTGCCCTGGGTCGACGCCGCCTCGGCAGCCTCCGCCGCTTGTTCGGCGTGGGGGTGCGAGGTCGTGATCGGGAAGTTGCGGAAGACAAACCGGAGCCGCTCGCCCATCCGCGCCTGAAGCTCCTTGATGATGGGATAGGCGGCGCCGCAGTACGGACACTCGTAGTCGCCGTACTCGACGAGCGTGACTGGGGCGTCGGCGGGTCCCTGTATGTGGTCGCGCGTGTCCGACACGGGAGCGGTGAGTGTCGCCTCCCACTGTGTGGTGCTCATGAGTCGCTCTCCTCGTCGAGGGTCGGCCAGTGCTCGAAGGATCCCGTCGGCGCCAGGGTTCACACCGACCGGAGAGACATAGCTCCACCGCACGATGCCTTCGGCGTCGATCACATAGAGCGCTCGCTCGCTCGTGCCCTCCTTGGCCCGATACACCTGGTACGCCCGAGCCACTTCACCCTTGGGCTCGAAATCGGCAAGCAAGGGGAAGCGCAGGTTTCGATCCTTTGCAAAGGCCAGATGGGACCAAATCCCGTCGACCGAGATGCCCAACAGCTCGGCGTTGAACCTCTGAAACTCGGGCAGCAGTTCTTGGTACAGGGCCATCTGATCGGAGCAGACCGGGCTCCAGTCCTCCGGGTAGAACGCAAGGATCACAGGCTGACCGCGGAACTCGCCGAGCGAGACAGTTTGGTCGGGCGTCGAGAGCAGCTGGAACTCGGGAGCTTCGCTCCCGGGCGGGAGAGGCGTCGAATCAGATCTCATCGCAAGAAGTTCATCACTTCGCGGCCGAAGACGCATGGACCCTAGCCATGCGTGGTGCTCTGAGAGTGCAGCCGTTAAGGCCTGCTCGGCGAGTCGGTGAAGCCTAGGACGCTTCGGCGTCGCTCAGGCCGAAGCAGCGGGCGACCGCCGCGGTGCGCGTGCTGACACCGAGCTTGGCGTAGACGTTCTCGAGGTGCTTGCCGACGGTGCTCGGCGCGAGCCACAAACGGCGTGCGATCTCGGCGTTCGTCTTACCGCGGGCGACCCAGGCGAGGACCTCGCGTTCGCGTGCGGTCAGCTCGATCCCTTCGTGGCTCTCTTCGAGCAAGAGGGCGCCGTCGGCTTGCTGCACCGTCAGTCGCCGGTCGCCGCGACGTCGAGTCAGCAGCTTCGTGTCTCCCGACTCCAGCCACTCGACGAGCGCAGCCGGAAGCCGTCCGCCGCTCCCAGCCGGGAAGAACTCGCGGAGGAGGCGCTCGGTCGGGGGCGAGGCGAATTCGACCTCACCGCCGATGCCGAGCAGGATCACTCCGCGACGATCGTGCTCGTCCACGCGATCGAGCTCCGCGAGCGCCGCCTTGAGCAGCCGACGCGTCCTGGCAGCGAGCCAGATCCGCGCCAGATGCGGCTGTAGCAGATCGAGGAGAAGCCGGTCGCGTTGGGTGAAGTCGCGGCCGCGACTGCGAGCGAAGAGAAACGTCTTCGTGTGCCAGTGCTGCGAGGGAATCGAGACCTCCAGCTCGTACTCGATGCTCTGCGGTGCGAACCAGTTGTCGTAGACCCAGGTCCGGTGCAGCTCGCGCTGGGTCAGGAAGTCGGAGACCTTGATTGCGTCGAAGTGACCCTCCTGCTGGCGTAGGCACAGCGGATGCTCCTCCGAGAGCACCCGCCAGCGCGTCTCGTTGTCGAGCTCGAAATCATTGTCTCCATCGTCGGGACGGACGAAATTCACGAGGTTCCGCCGGCGCACCCGATCGAGCTCGCAATAGGTGACCCAGTCGGCCTCCACGAGGTGGCCGAGCTCGTCGAGCAGGTCGGGCGTGAAGGGCTGATCGCCGCCGATGCTTTCCGCCTCGGCGATGAAGCGGAGCAGCTGCTCCGCGTCGCGGGTCGCGAGTGCAGGCACGGCCTTCCCACGATACGACGAATCTCGACTGGACTCCACTCGCGGCCCCGGGCGAACTGGGTGCGTGGCGGTTCCGTCGCGGCCTAGCCGGCGAGTCGGTGAAGGCCTAGGACGCCTCGGCGTCGGTCAGACCGAAGCAGCGGGCGACCGCCGCGGTGCGCGTGCTGACACCGAGCTTGGCGTAGACGTTCTCGAGGTGCTTGCCGACCGTCTTTGGCGCGAGCCACAGAAGCTGCGCGATCTCGGCGTTCGTCTTACCCCGGGCGACCCAGGCGAGTACCTCGCGTTCGCGTGCGGTCAGCTCGATCCCTTCGTGCCTCTCTTCGAGCAGCAGGGCGCCGTCGGCTTGCTGCACCGTCAGTCGCCGCTCGCCGCGACGTCGAATCAGCGGCTTCGTGTCTCCCGACTCGAGCCACTCAGTGAGCGCAGCGGGAAGCTGTCCGCCGCTCCTGGCCGGGAAGAACTCGCGGAGCAGGCGCTCGGTCGGGGGCGAGGCGAATTCGACCTCTCCGCCGAGGCCGAGCAGGATCACTCCGCGAGGGTCGTGCTCGTCAACGCGGTCGAGCTCGGCGAGCGCCGAGCTCAGCAGCCGATGCGTCCTCGCCGCGAGCCAGATCCGCGCAAGATGCGGCTGCAGCAGATCGAGGAGGAGCCGGTCGCGCTCGGTGAAGTCGCGGCCGCCGCTGCGATCGAAGAGAAACGTCTTCGTGTGCCAGGGCGGCGAGGGAATCGTCACCACCAGCTCGTGCTCGGCGTCCCAGCGTGTGAACCAGGCGTCGTAGACCCAGGTCCGGTGCAACTCGCGCTGGGTCAGGAAGTCGGAGAGCTTGACTGCGCCGAAGTCTCCCTCCTGCTGGCGCTGGCAGAGCGGATGCTCCTCCAAGCACACCCGCCAGAGCGTCTCGTCGTCGAGCTCGAATCATCGTCTCCATCGTCGGCCCGGCCGAAATACACGAGGATCCGCCGGCGCACCCGATCGAGCTCGCAATAGGTGACCAAGTCGGCCTCCACGAGGTGTCCGAGCTCCCCAAGCAGTTCGGGCGTGAAGGGCTGATCGCCGCCGATGCTTTCCGCCTCGGCGACGAAGCGGAGCAGCTGCTCCGCGTCGCGGCTCGCGAGTGCAGGCACGGCGCTTCAAGGATACGACGAATCTCGAATCGACTCCACTCCCGGCCCGGTGAGCTCGCGTGCCGGTGAGGCAAGCACTCGTGCGGGAGTGAAGCGGCGCTGCTAGCCGCCGATCTCCACGTTTGCGCCGTCTTCAAAGATACGGCGTTTACCGAATGGTCACGAACGCGCGGCAGGCGCAGCATTTATCTCGTCGTCAGCTTCTCGAATTACTTGAGGAAAGGAGTCTGATGCTGCGTCTCGCATGCATCTGTGCCGTTGGAGGCTTCGCCTTGTTTGGTCTCGTTGGCAGCCTTGCTGGTGCTTCAACCGCCACCACCTCCGCGAACGTGCTGGCCCCGCTCGCAACTTCCGCGAACACCCACGGCAAGGTCCGATCCGATGCCGTCACCGCCTGGAACGCGAACGCCGGCCAAGCCGCTATCGCTGCCTGCATGCCTCCCAACGCCGACCCGCTCCACGAATCGCGTCTCTATGCGATGGCGCATGTCGCCATCCACGATGCCCTCAACGCGATTGACCGCCGCTCGCGTCCCTACGCATTCAGCGCGAGAGCGCGTCGAGGGGCGTCTCCCGAGGCCGCCGTCGCCGCGGCCGCACGAGACGTGCTGGTCGCAGTGCTCAGCCAGCCTCCTGCAATCTTCCCGCCGGAATGCGGCGCCGCGGGCGTCGCGAGCGTCGAAGCCGACTACGCGGCGGCGCTCGGCTCCATTTCGGACAGTCGAGCCAAGACGCGCGGGATCGAGGTGGGAAGGGCCGCCGCCGCGGCCATCCTCGCACTGCGCTCCGCGGACGGCGCGGACACTCCCTTGATCGTCACCGACTACCTGGAGGGCACGAACCCCGGCGAGTACCGCTTCACGCCCGGCACCCCGTTCGCGTTCGCACCGGGCTGGGGAAACGTGACCCCCTTCGTGCTGCGAGACAGCTCCCAGTTCCGTCCAGGGCCGCCCTACGCGGTGACGTCGAGGAAGTACACCGCCGACTTCGTCGAGGTCAAACGTCTCGGTGGTGACGGCATCACCACGCCCAGCGCACGCACCACCGAACAGACCGAGATCGCCCTCTTCTGGCTCGAGAGCTCCCCGCTGCAGTGGAATCGGATCGCACGAACCGTCGCCGCCGGAACACGGCTTGATCTCTGGGAGCAGGCGCGGCTGTACGGCCTGCTGAACATGGCGCTCACCGACGGCTACATCGGCTCCTTCGAGACCAAATACCACTACAACTACTGGCGCCCGGTGACCGCGATCCAGACCGCCGACACCGACGGCAACCCGAACACCAGCGCCGACCCGACCTGGACGCCACTGGTCACCACACCCCCCGTCCCGGACTACGACTCGGCGCACAGCGTCGAAGGAGGAGCAGCCGCCAAGGTCCTCAAACGGTTCTTCGGCACCGACCACATCAGCTTTGAGACCTGCAGCCTGACGCTGCCGCCCGGGAGCACCTGCACCGACCCGACGCCCGTCCTACGCCGCTACACCAGCTTCTCCCAAGCGGCCGCGGAGAACGGACTCTCGCGCATCCTCAACGGGTTCCACTTCCGCAAGGCGGTCGATGAAGGGATCGAGCACGGCCGCAAGATCGGCGACCGCGCCGTCGACCGCTTCCTGCGGCCCGGGAACTGAGAGCTCACGTTGCTCGAGCGAGGCTCCGCCGAGCGGGGCCTCGCTCTGGTGTCCGACACCGCTCCGCGAAATCGGTCCGGCTTCGGACAGCCGAGGCCTTAGACGGGCTTCCGAGATCGCACCCAGGCGGCGAAGGCCTCGATCGCATCGACGACCGTCTCGAAGCGAATCGAATGGAAGATGTCGAACGCGTGCTGGCCGCCGGGGAGCTCCGCATAGACGACGGGGTGAGACGAGACGCTCCGCAGCCGCTCGACGAAGCGTCGCGCGTCCTCGACGAGCACGACTGTGTCGCGATCGCCGTGCGTGATGAAGAACGGCGGCGCATCGGTTCGGACTGATGCCATGGGTGACGAGGGTCGTCGCTCCTCGGTGCCGGTCGAGCCGTAGTAGCCGTACAGCGAAATTGCGGCCGTGACGGACGTGTCCGCACGCTCGAAACCAGGTTGGAACGCCGGGTCGTCGGGCGTGAGCGCAGCCATGGACGCCAGGTGACCGCCTGCGGAGCTACCCGCCACGAACACCACCGCCGGGTCGGCGCCGTACTCGTGGCCGTGCTCCCGCACCCAGGCGAGCACTTTCTTGACGTCGATCAGATGATCCGGGAACCTCGCGGCCGGGCTCAGCCGGTAGTTGGCGCTGATGCAGACCCAACCCTGGCTCGCGAGCCGGTAGATGAGGGGGCGCGCCTCGCGGTTCTTCCGGCCGCTTCGGAACGCTCCTCCGTGCAGGTAGACGAGCGTGGGGGCGCCGGGCAGACCGGAGCGACGGCGGTAGACGTCGAGCAGATTCCACTTCCCCGCGGCGCCGTAACTGATGTTCGCGATCCGCTCGACAGCGCGAGGGCGGAGAGGGAACGGCGCCGAACAGGATGCGGGCGACCGGCAGCCGGCGGCGTAGCCGAGCAGCCGGCTCGGGGTCGATCGCGGACCGCCAATCCAGCGCCGAGGCCGTCACTCAACGCACGCTCGAGCACCGGGCGGGTCCGCAGCGCTCGCCGGACGACGACCGCGAGCCCGACCGTCGTCAGGACGGCCAGACCGAACCCGACCCAACCGACCGGCGTGTCGATGTCGCCCTGGCCAATGGCCAACAACGTCGAGGCGAGAAGGACATAGAAGGCAACGAACGGCAGCTCGTTGACGAGGAAGCCAAACCAGTAGCTCACGTTCGAAGGGCTCGACTGCCGCGGCCGCGGTGGCGCCAGCGCGAACACTGTGCACACCGCCAACAGCGTCGTCGTCACCAGGTAGCCGATCGGCACAGTCGGCACCGTACGCGGAGCCGAAGGCGTTGCATTCGCCGTATGGAGCCAGGCTCGAGCCGATGCTCTCGGCTCCACGGCATGGACGTCGAGGCGACGAAAGGCGGGCTGGCCGCCGCCGCACCCTGAGACAGGGCCGCGGCTCGGCGCCGACGCCTGAGCCGGTGAACGACCCGTCAGTCGACCAGGAACGTCACCTTGAGGTGGACGTGGAACTCCTTGACGGCACCGTCTTCGGTGATGACTTCCTGACCGTCCACCCAGGCTCCCTGGATGTTCCTGACCGTCTCGCCGGCCTTCGCAATGCCTTGCCGGCAGGCCTCCTCGAAGCTCTCGGGCGAGGTCGCGGTCAGCTCGATGATCTTGGCAACGGACACAGTTGCCCTCCTTTCACTGGTCGACTCTCCCTGGCAGGACGACTCTAGGTCTTCGCCTCCGCTCCGGCGGCAGTGAGTGCCCGGCGGAGCCGTTCGTGCGCCTCGAGCTCCTGCTCCACGGGCCCGATCACGAGCTCCTGGGCGACCTCGTCGACCTTCCTTCGCAGGGCGCGGGCGGCTGCGCGCGAGCGGCGCCGCGCGCCGATCCCGTTGACCAACCGCGCCAGGAACGCCAGCACGATCCCCGCCAAGGCTCCGCCCAGCAACAGCACCGTCGGAATCGGGATCCCGCGGACCTCGGGCGTCGGGATCACGTCGTCGACACGCAGGTACCCGAAGACGGCGAGGACGAGGAGCCACACGAGCCCCGCGGCGACCGCCACCGCGAGCAGTCCCTGGAGCACGGCGGCAACGCTCCACCACCGCGGCCGGGTCACGCGGAGGTCTGCGCCGCCCACGGCGCGGTCGAGACGGTCGGCGACTCGTCCCTCGTTCGCCGTGGCCGCGTCCCGGACGAGGGTCGGCCATGGCGCGGGAAGGCCGGCGACTGCACGGTCAGCGAGGGTTCGCGCCGCGGTGGCGACCTGCGCGTGCTGAACCTCGGACGGCGGGGGAAGTGACGTCCGGCCTGGCTCCGGAGACGCCTCTGCGACGCGGTCGCGGAGGCGGAGCCGACGCAGGGGGTCGGGGCGGAAGCGGCGCACCCAGCGGACGAACGGCCAGCCGGTCGTGAGCGTTCCGCGGTGCCGGTGCGCGGCGTCAACGGCCCGCACGACCCGTGGAACGCCCCCCGCCTCTTCGAGCGCTGCTAGCAGTCGCTCGCGGTCGGCGCGCTGGACGCCTGCGGGCTCTCCCTCGCCGCACCGCTCTCGCAATGTGCCGGCCGCGGCCGTGACGTCCGCCGCCAGTCGCGCGACAGCGGCGTCGCGAGCCGCGACTCGCTCGGCGAGGAGGCGGCGAAGCGAATCGAGCCCCTCGCCGGTCCGGGCCGAGACGACCAACATCGGCACGGTGCGAAGCCCCTCGTCTGCCAGAAGGCGCGAGACGTCGTCCCTCCAGACGGCGACCTCGCCCGGAGAGAGAAGATCGGCCTGGTTCAGCACCACCGCCATCGCCGCGCCGTGCGTGCGCAGCGGTCGGAGGTACCCATCGTGCAGGGACGCGTCGGCGTACTTCTGCGGCTCGACGACCCAGACGACGAGGTCGGCAAGCTCGACGATTCGGTCGACCTCGAGCCGGTGCGCCGTCTCGACGGAGTCGAAGTCCGGCAGGTCGAGCAGCGCGAGGCCCCGGAGGGTGCCGTCCTCGAGGCGGTGACGCCGCCCGATCTGGAGCCAGTCGAGCAATGGGTCCGCGCCGTCGCCCCACACTGCCGCCTGGCCCTCGGACGTGGTCGGTCGGCGGCGGCCGACCATGGCCAGGTCGGAGCCGGAGAGGGCGTTGAAGAGCAGCGACTTGCCGACGCCCGTCGGTCCCGCCAGTGCGACCACGGTGTTCTCGATGCCGAGGCCGAGTCGGGCGCCCGCCTTCTCCGTCACCGCGCGGGCGGCCGCAACGGCTTCCGGCTCGAGCCGGCCGTCCGCGACCTCGACCGCCTCGGCGAGCGCCGTCAACCTGCGGTCGAGGTCGCGGCTCACGAAGCTCGTCTGACCGCGTCGATCGCCCCGTGCAGCCGAGCGAACCCTTCCGCCTCGGTCGCCGCGCTCTCGATCAGGGCCTCGAAGCGTTCCGCGTCGGCTCGGAGCACCTGGTCGGCGCGCTCGACGAGATCCCGGCGCGCCTGTGCGGCAAGCTCGCGCACGGCCTGGTCGCCGAAGATCGCCTCGAGCACCTTCTGCCCGAGGGCCGAGGTACCGCCGGCGACGACCACCTCGAGCCCCGTCAGGCCGCCGGTCTGGGCAAAGACTGCGAGCATCACCGTGAGACCGGCGCCGTTGACGCCGAGCGATGCGAGGCGCGCCGAGGTCCGCTTGGACGCGCCTTCTCGGCGTACGAGCTCCATGACGAAGCCCTGCCAGGCGCGGACCTGCTCCTCGGTCTCGATTCGCAGTTGATCCGCTGCACGATCGAGCCCAGGCGTCGCCTCGAGCAGCGCCCTGCCGGCCTCGCGCTCCCGCCACGAGCGCGCGACGCGCTCGGCAGCCCGCTCTCCAGCGGCCCGCACGACCGCCTCGAGGCGGTGCTCCACCGCCACTCGCAGCTCTTCGCCGGCGCCCGGCTTGCCGGTGACGATGCTCTTCAACCGGTCACGAGCGGCTCCGATGCGCGACTGGAGCGCTCGCATCACGTCGCCGGTCCCGACGACGTCGTGCCAGCGGTCGAGGACCTCGCCGCGAAGGAGTGATCCGCTCCGCAAGGCGTCCTCGACCTCGCGCCGTGCCCCTGCGTACGCGAGATCGATCTCGGCGCGAAGCTCAGCCGCGGCCGAGAGCTGGTCGGCGACGGCGCGCTCGACCGTGCCCGCGCGAGCCGGGAGGCTTGCGACGGCGCCGCTCAACGTTCGCCGGATCAGGTCCGCCCGCGCCTGCGCGTCGGCGGCCAGTCCATCCAACCACCGTCGTACCGGCGCGAGCGCCTGGCGGGGAATCAGCTCGTCCTCGAGCGTGACTTCGCGAACGACGAGCAGGTCGGCGTCGAGGCTCTGCGTGCGCATCATCTCGCTCATGTGGCTCGCAACCTCACGCTCGGCGTCCTGGGGAACGCGGTTGAGCACGATGGACATCGCCGTCCCGCGGTCGCGTGCGGTGCGGAGGAACTCCCACGGCACGGCGTCCGCGTAGCGCAGGGCGGTGGTCACGAACAGCCAGCCGTCGGCGGCCGTGAGCAGCTGGTTCGCAAGCGCTCGGTTCTCCGCGAGCACCGAGTCGATGTCGGGGGAGTCGAGCAGGGCGAGACCCGAGGGAAGGGTCGCCTCCGTGACGAGCTGGAGCGTTCCCGGCGCCGGCGAGCCGCCGGTCGCCCGCGGGACACGGGGGAGGATCCGATCGCCCTCGAACCAGCGGAGATCGTCAGGATGGCAGGCAAGGACGGGCGCGCGGGTCGTCGGGCGGAGCACCCCTGCCGGGCTCACCACCGCGCCGACGAGGCTGTTCACGAGCGTCGATTTCCCGGCGCCGGTCGAGCCCCCGACCACCATCAGCACGGGTGCGTCCATCTGAGACAGGCGCGGAAGGAGATAGTCGTCGGCCTGCGCGACGAGATCGGCGCGGGCCTGGCGCGCTTCGGCCGCGCCCGGAACCTCGAGCTCCAGACGCACAGCGGAAAGCTCGTCTCGTAGGCGCCCGACCGCCTCGGGCAGCTCGGGTCTCATCGGATCCCCCGACCCGGGAACACGTCGCGGAGATCATTGCAGGCAATCGTCGAAGCTCGATTCCCTCAGACGTGGGCTAGCACCAGGTCTAGCGGCCGAGGTACTCGGGTGAGATCCAGCGCATCGACAAGCAGGCGCCCGTAGCGGATCTTCCGGCGGCCACCGCTGCCCATGAAGCGCCGAAGCTGCTCCTCGGGGGTCTGTCCCCGCCAAGCGGGCTGTTTCTGGAGGGTGCGGAAGGACCTGAGATCCCCTTGAGCGGCCACGACCCGTTCCACCGCGGCGGCACCGTGTGCGCGGATCAGCTCGTCCTCCAGGTCTGCGACGCACACGTAGAAGCCCAGCGCTTCCATCTCGGCGCGAGTGAGGTCGGAGCCGAGGCCGGCCCGTTCGAGGCCGCGCCGGAAGTCGCCCTCCTCTGCGACATCGCAGAGACCCGCCAGCCGGACGTCCAATCCCTGAGGGCCGAACCGATGCAGGAAGCGCCCAATCGCCTGCGCTCCCCCGATTGGCACGACGGAGACACCCTCAGCGTCGAGATCCCGACCTCGGCGCGCGGCGAGCGCCTCGACGGCAGCCTGATCGCTGATCCCCTCAACCAGCACGACCGCACTTCAGGTCCGCGCCTGCGGCTTGCTTCTCGTCCACGCTCCCTATCTTCGTGGACCGAGGAGCTCGCTCTCCAGCAGGTCGGTGAGCCAGGCCCTGTGCTCGTCGGTTGTCCAGCCGAACTCGACTGTCAGCACGTTGTAGAGCTCGGGGCTCGCGAGGGCGCAGTACCGCTGCCCGGCCTCGGAGACCGAGAGTCCTCCTCGAAGGTCAGCGCCGAGGTACCGGCGGACTCGCTCCGTCTGGGCGGTCAGCCGGTCGTGCAGTAGGCGCCTGCCGAGGTCCGCAGCGAACGTCTCCTTGTCCGCGGCTCCCCGGATGACGCTGTGGATCGGGCGTGTGCGGGCCAGGATCCCGCAGCTGTACTCGACCATGCGCTCGAGCCGCTCCGCGGGGCTCGTCAGCCGTGCGGTGTCGGCCCACCACGCATCCTCCGGGGTCGCCGGGTCGTCTTCTCCGGCAATCGCCGTCTCGATCACGCCCTCGAGCAGACCGCGTTTGCCGCCGAGCGAGAGGTAGATGGTCTCCGGGGAGACGCCTGCCTCCTCGGCGACCGCAGCGATCGTTGTCCCCGCGTACCCGCGCTCGACGAAGAGGCGAAGGCAGCCTCGAGGACTCTGCGCCGCGTCTGTCGCGCCTGGTCGGCGCGAAGCGGCGAGTGGTACTTCCGCCGCGAGGTCTTGACTTCGCCACGCACTTCTAATACGGTAGCAATCAATTCATTTCAGTAGAGATCAAATGAAACGTGCCAACATCAACGGCCTCGAGCTGGAGTACGAGCTTCGGGGCTCCGGCGACCCCGTGGTGCTGATCCACTGGGGGGTCGCCGCGACGTGGGCCGAGCCGCTTCTGGACGAGCCTGTTCTCGCAGACGGGTATCGCCTGCTCCGCTACCACCGCGCCGGGTTCGGAGGCAGCAGCCCGATCGACGGGCCGGTCACCATGGCGCTCCACGCAGAGCACTGCCGGCTGCTCATGGGTCAGCTCGGGATCGCCCGCGCGCACATCGTCGGCCACTCCTCGAGCGCCGCGATCGCGCTCCAGCTCGCTCTCGACTTCCCGGAGGCCGTCCAGACGCTCGCGCTCATGGAGCCTGCGCGCCCCGCCCCGTCGACGGAAGTACAGGCGGCCTTCCGTCGTGACTTCGTGGAGCCCGCGGTCGGGCGCTATCGCGCGGGGGACACGCCCGCCGCGGTCGACACGTGGGCCACGGGAGTCTTCGGACCGGACTACCGTGACCCGCTGGAGCAGGGGCTGCCCGGCGCCATCGAGCAGTGTGTCGCCGACGCGGACGCGTTCTTCGCCCAGGAGCTCCCCGCCTTGCAACAGTGGTCGTTCACGGAAGACGAAGCCGCCCGCGTGACGCAGCCCGTGCTCGGCGTCCTCGGGGAGAAGACCAAACCGACCTTTCCCGAGCGAATGGAGCTGCTGCTCGCCTGGCTTCCGAACGCCGAGCTCTTCGAGCTGCCCGGCGCGACACACCTGCTCCACCTGCAGAACCCTCAGGGGATGGCCGAGGGCCTGGCGGCGTTCTTCGCCCGGCACCCGGTCGTAGCATCCACCTGAAGACGTGGATGACGTAGTCGTACGCGAGATCCTTCCTCCGGACACGCGACTCGCCTTCGCGGCGATGCGCGAGCTGCGCCCGCGCCTCGTCGACGAGGAGGGCTTCGTCGAGACAGTCGATGACGTACAGCGAGCGGAGGGGTACCGGCTGGTCGGCGTCTTCGAGGACGGCAGTTCCGATGCGGTGGCAGTCGCGGGCTTCCGCGTCACACACAGCCTCGCCTGGGGGCACCACCTGTATGTCGACGACCTCTCGACGCTGCCGGCGGCGAGGCGCCGAGGTCACGGACGCCGGTTGCTCGATTGGCTCCATGACGAGGCGGCACGTCTCGGCTGCGAGCAGCTCCACCTCGACTCGGGGGTCGGCCACGATCGCGCCGACGCCCACCGTCTCTACCTGAACGCCGGGCTCGAGATCCGCTCGCACCACTTCGCGCGTCAGGTCGGAGGCACGTAACCGGCGATGAAGGCCCGGACGAAGAACAGGAGGTCTTCGTCCGGTTCCTCCGCCGTCTGCTCGCGGGCCTGCGCCACGATCGACGCCTCGTCTCGAGTCGAAGACTCTCGGACGAGTCTTTCCGCGAGACGGACCTTGTCGGCGAGCGCCTCGAGCTCCGCCGCTGGGATCACCGTCTCGCTGTGTCCCTCGACGTAGAGCTCGGCCCCGAAGCCGAGCACCGCGTCGAGGAGCGGAAGCGCGCGCTCGGGCGTGTAGCGCCCGTCTGGAGAGTCGTACAGGCAGTCGCCGAGGAAGAGCACCCGGTCGGGCTCGACATACATCACGCACGAATCGGCAGCGTGGTCGCCCCCGACGTGCCGCACGCGGACGGTGACGTCGCCGAGCTCGATGTCGAGCCCGTCGCGAAAAACGAAGTCGGCCGGTGCGACTCGCACCTCGCGCGGAGCGGGCAGCTCCTCCTTGACGTTCGCGGCGTGCTCGGGAGACACCAGGCCGGCGGCCACGCGCCGGTCGAGCGCTTCGTCGCTCCAGTCCGTAGTGGCCAGCTCGTCCAGCGCCTCGGCCGTCAAGGTCTGGGCAATGACCTGCGCGTCGAGCGCGGCCGCTCCGAAGACGTGGTCCCAATGCGAGTGGGTGAGCACGACGGAGCTCGGCGGCGCGACACGCTCAGCCTCGAGGCCGTCGAGGAAGAGCCGAGCGTGCGCGTCGGATGAGCCCGCGTCGAGCATCAGCGTTCGGCGACCACCGACGACCGCGCATAGCGACGGCCGGTCCGGCGGGCCGGGCGGCAGCCAGTAGACGCGATCGCTGATCTTCTGCAGTGGCCTAGCTCAGCTGCGAGAACATGTCGTTCCCGCTCGCCGTCTCGGCGGGGATCTCCTGGAGCACGTCCCAGTGCTCGACGATCTTGCCCTCGTCGTTGAAGCGCCAGATGTCGACTGCGGCCATGTTCCAGTTCTTGTAGTTCACGTGCGCGGCGACGAGGTCGCCCTGCGCGATCACCCTGTGCACGTCGACGTCGACCGGTCCCGACGGGCCGGAAGAACTCCTTGACCGCCTCGAGGCCGTTCCCCGCCTGCGGGTTGTGCTGGACGTAGTCCTCGACGATTAGCTCGTCGAAGGCATCGACGTTTCCGGCGCGGAACGCGTCGAAGAGCCGCGCGACCGTCTGCTTGTTGCGCTCGGTGTCAGCCATTTGAGTCCTCCTCGATCGATGACGTCTCGGTTTCGGCCGATTAGAGATTCAACCGGACGAAGCTCACCGAGCGCCGTCTGGAGGTAGCTGCCCCAACACCTCCTGCATCCGGCGGATCTCGATGCGCTGGTCGGCGTCGACATGCCTTGCGAAGGCGTCGATCTCCGGCTCGGCCCCGGCACCCGCGGCGTAGAGGTCGTCGACCATCTTCACCGCGCCCGAGTGGTGGTAGATCATCGCCTCGAGGAAGCGACGGTCGAACGCCCTGCCTCGAGCCGCCGCAAGGCGCTTGAGCTGCGCCTCGGTCAGCATGCCCGGCATCAGGTGGCCCTGCCCGGTGCCGTGGGCATGGCCGTGGACCCGGTGGAGCTCTGGCGCCTGCTTCGTCACGGGCTTCGAGCCACTTTCTCATCTGCTCGATCTCGCTCTCCTGCGAGAGATCGATGCGCTTCGCGATCAGCGTGATCGAACGCCGCTTGGTTTGGGTCGGCACGAGGCTCGTCATGCGGATCGCCTGCGCGTGGTGGTGGATCATCCCCTGCATGAACCGAACGTCGGCCTCCACGTGCTCGGTGCGCTCGATGTCCTCCAGCTGTTCGGGCGTCAGCGTCCGCGTCCCCTGGCCTGGGGCCCCAGGCTGGACGATGCTCGGCGCCGTCTCGCCTGTCGCCTCGGGCTCTCCGGAGCCGCCGCTACACCCGGCGAAGGCGAGGGAGAGCAAAAGGCACAGGGCTGCATTCCCCCTGACGCTGCCCACGGCGAGATATTAGACTCGGTATAACACCTGCGGCTTTCTGGCGACCAAGGGGGAGTGGATGAACCAGGCTATTGCCGCACTGTCACGTCGCACCCGTAAACGCCGCTCGACACTCACGCTGCTCGCAGCGCTACTCGTCTCGGCCACCTGCCTGACGTCCGTGGCTGCAGCCCAGGCGCCGTCCGACCCACGGGTCGGGCTTGCTCCAGGACTCGACAACCCAGGGGTGGCCCAGGACGCGATGGCGCTCCTTGCGCACCGAAACAAGCCGGCCGGCTGGTTCAACCCGGCCAACCCCGGTGACTTCGGATTCGTGAACTCGGACCTGGCGTTCGAGGGGAACCACGCGTTCGTCGGGAACTTCAACGGCTTCCTGATCTACAACATCTCCGACCCAGCGAACCCTGCGCTCCGCACCGCAGTCGTCTGTCCGGGCGGGCAGGGAGAGGTGTCGGTCTACAAGAACCTGCTCTTCATGTCCGCTGAAGAGACGCGGGCGCGCACCGACTGTGGCGCGCCGTCGGCGCCGACCGGGAGCCCGCTGCGGTTCCGCGGTGTCCGCATCTTCGACATCAGCAACCTCGATGCACCGGTTCAGGTGGCCACGGTCCAGACCTGCCGCGGCTCACACACGCACACGCTGCTGAAGAGCCCGAACGACGACGCGAACCTCTACGTCTACGTGCAGGGCACAGGTGGCGTCCGCTCGCCGACCGAGCTGGCGAGCTGCGTCAATGCCGGCGCGTCGGACCCGAACAGCTCCTTCTACCGAATCGAAGTGATCCGAGTACCGCTCGCTGCGCCGCAGAGCGCTTCGGTCGTCAACGAGGTACGGCTCTTCACCGATCCGGTGACCGGAGCGATGAACGGCCTCCAGAACGCGCCGCCAACGCCGCTGCATCCTTCGGGGATGCCGTGGGGACCGACTCCGATCACCGATGCGTGCCATGACATCACAACGTTCCCGGAGATCGGGCTCGCCGCCGGCGCGTGCGAGGGCAACGGTCTCCTGATCGACATCAGCAATCCGGCGACCCCGGCCCGCATCGATGCGGTAGCCGACCCGAACTACGCCTACTGGCACGGGGCAACTTTCTCCAACGACGGCAAGACGGTTGTCTTCACCGACGAGTGGGGCGGCGGGACAGCCGCTCGCTGCCGCGCGGCCGACCCGGTGACGGGCCGGCCGGCCGACCAGCTCAACTGGGGTGCCAACACGATCTTCGACATCGTCGACCGCAAGCTCGTGTTCCGCAGCTACTACAAGATGCCGGCGCCACAGACCACGCAGGAGAACTGCGTGGGCCACCTGCCGTCACTCGTTCCGGTGCCCGGCCGCGACCTCATGGTCCAGGCCTGGTATCAGGGCGGGGCGTCGCTGGTCGACTTCACGGACTCGGCGAACCCGAAGGAGATCGGCTTCTACGACCGCGGGCCGATCAGCGGAACCGGGCTGGTGCTCGGCGGCCTCTGGTCGACCTACTACTACAACGGAGCGGTCTTCGGCTCCGAGATCGCCCGCGGCTTCGACGTCTGGGGGCTGACCCCCAACGAGGAGCTGTCCGAGAACGAGATCAAGGCAGCGGGCGAGGTACAGCTCGACCGGTTGACGCCGCAGCACCAGCCGCGGTTTGTGAACCAGCCGAGCTTCGCGGTCGTCCGGTCGTTCCGTGACCAACTCGAGCGGGCCGACGAGATCGACGCTGAGACGCTCGCGCAGGTCAACAAGTTCGTCGACCGGGCAGAGCGATTCCGCGCCCAGGGCAAGAATGCCGCGGCGAAGGCACAGCTGAACGCCATCGCCAACCAGCTCAAGGGCGAACAGTTCGCAGACCTCCGCGCAGCGTTGCGGGCGCTGGCGGACGCCATTTAGCCATGATCCAAGGGAAGGGGCGCCGTTCGGGCGCCCCTTCCTTCTCCTCGCCCGAAGTCGTGCACTGCCTCGTTCTCTTGGCGCCGGACGCGCATCACGCCTCCAGCGGAGACAACAGGCCGATCACGAGCGGTTCATCGAGGGGCTGATCGCGGAGAAACGGATCGTGCTCGGCGGCGACCGGACACCGCCGGTCGCCCGCTTCAGTCGACTAGCGGTCCCCGTGCCAGGAGTCCCAGAGCGCGGCGTAGGACCCGCCCTGGGCGACCAGCTCCTCGTGCGTCCCTAGCTCCTCTAGGAGGCCCTCCTCGACAACGGCCACGCGGTCGGCGTCGTGGGCGGTGTGCAGGCGGTGGGCGATCGCGACCACCGTCCGACCCTCGAGCACCGAGGCGAGCGAGCGTTCGAGGTGCCGCGCTGCGCGCGGGTCGAGCAAAGACGTGGCCTCGTCGAGGACGAGCGTGTGCGGGTCGGCGAGCACGAGGCGCGCGAGCGCCACCTGCTGGGCTTGAGCCGGGGTGAGCGAGGCTCCCCCTGCGCCGACCACGGTCTGTAGGCCCTCGGGCAGCGCTGCCGCCCACTCGAGGGCGTCCACCGCGTCGAGCGCTGCGGCCAGGTCGGCGTCGGAGGCACCGGGCCGGGCGAGCCGGAGGTTGTCCGCCAGGGTGCCGACGAAAACGTGTTGCTCCTGCGTCACGAGCGCGACCTCCTGCCGGAGCGTGTCGAGCGGCAGGTCGACGAGACGGACGCCGCCGATCTCGACGCGCCCGAGCCGCGGCGGATGGATGCCCGCGAGCAGGCGGCCCAGGGTCGACTTTCCGGCGCCGGAGGGCCCGACGACCGCCACACGCTCGCCCGGCTCGAGGTCGAGGTCGATCCCGTGCAAGACGTCGCGGTCGGCGATGTACGCGAAGCGGACGTCGTTCGCCCGCATGCGGTCGCCCTCGGGCGTCTCGTCCGTCGCCGAGCGGTCGGGCGGTACCCGGACGATTCCTACGAGTCGCGCCAGCGAGGTCGCGCCGACCTGGATCTCGTCGAGCCAGGAGATCAGCCGGTCGACTGGATCGGCGAGCTGCACGACGTAGAGCGAGACGGCCGTGACCTCGCCAAGCGTCGCGTGGCCGGTGGAGATGAGCCAGCCGCCCCAGGCCAGCGCGGCCGCGACGGGGAGGACGTACGAGAACTCGGCCGACGGGAACCAGAGCATGCGCAGGTGCAGCGTGCGCATCTCCGCGCGATAGGCCTCTTCAAGGTCTGCGTCGATCCGCTGCACGCGCTCGTCGCGCAGGCCGAGCGCGTCGATCGTTCGGCCGCCCTCGACCGTCTCGCCAACCCGTCCGGCGAGGGTCGCGTAGGACGCGCGCTCGCGGAGGTACGCGTCTGGTGCGCGGCGCAGGTACCACCGCGTGCTGAACCACAGCACCGGCACCCCGGCGAGGCAGGGCAACGCGGCGAGAGGGTTCACCCAGAATGCCGCGGCCACGGTGAGGACGACGGTCACCGCGGCGATCACCGTCTCCGGTACGGCGAAGCGAACCGTCCGTGCCAGCGAGTCGACGTCGGCGGTCGTCCGCGAGACCAAATCGCCGGTGCCCGCCCGTTCGACCGTCGACAGGGGCAGAGCCAGCACCCGCCGCATGAAGTCCTCGCGCAGCTCCGCGAAGATCTTCTCCGAGAGCACGAACGACGCCCGGCGTGCCACCCAGGTCAGGATCGTCTGGGCGACCAGGAACCCGGCCAGCACGAGCAGGATCTTGTCCACGTACGCCGAGGTCGTCCCTTCCTGCACCGATTGGACGAGCGCGCCGAGCAGGGGCGGGCCGGCGAGCCCGGCAGCGGCTGCGGCGGCGTGAAGCCCGACCATCCCCGCGAGCGCTCCGCGGTGGCGGCGCCCCAGCCCGCGCACCTGACTGCGCAGCTCAGGGCCGTCGGCGATCGGCAGCAGCTCGCTCACAGATCCTCCCCGCGGGTGACCGTGTCGCGGTAGTCGGCGCGGTCGTGCAGCAGCTCGCGGTGAGTGCCCTCGGCGGCGACGCGGCCGCCCTCGACGAACACGACGCGGTCGGCCTGGTCGAGCACGAGCGGGCTCGTGGTCACGATCACCGTCGTCCGGCCGGCGCGGGCCTCCCGCAATCGACGCGCGATCCGGGCCTCGGTGTGCGCGTCGACCGCGCTCGTCGGCTCCACGAGGACGAGCACCTCGGGGTCGGCGAGGAGGGCGCGCGCCAGCACCAGGCGCTGCCGCTGGCCGCCCGAGAACGACCGGCCCCGCTCGTCGACCGACGCGCCGAGGCCCTCGGGAAGCGCCTCGAGGACGTCCTCGGCGTTGGCGACGGAGATGGCGTCCAGGATCGACGCATCGTCGGCGCGGTCCCACGGATCGAGCTCGGAGCGGAGCGTGCCTGAGAAGAGCACAGGATCGGCTTCGCTGACGACGATCCGGCGGCGAACCGCTTTCAGCGGCAGGTCGGCCAGGGGTGCGTCGCCGAGGACCACGCCCTCGTCGTCGCCGAAGCGGCCGAGCCGGTCGGCGATCGCGGCCGTCTCGGCCGGACGGGACGAGACGAGACCCGTGACGAGCCCGGGCTCGACGACGAGGCCCGAACGCCGATCGGCCAGCGAGGCCCCGGGCGGGGGCTCGGCGGCGGGCGAAGCGGGCTCGACGACGTCCGGTTCGACATTGAGGACGTAGAGCATCTGCCGCGCTCCGACGTAGGCGCGAGTGACCTTGTCGACAGCCTCCGCTGCGGTGCGGAGCGGGATGACGAGGAACGCGGCGTAGCCGTAGAACGCAACCAGTTCGCCGACGCCGATCCGGCCCGAGACCGCGAATCGCGCGCCGATCCACGTGACGAAGACGACGAAGAGCCCGGGGATGAACACCTGCGCTGCATCGAGGGTGGACTGGGGCAGCGCAACCCGGACGCCGGCGTGCCGCACCTCCTGCGAGCGGGCGCGATAGCGGTCGAAGAACGCCTGCTCGCCGCCGATGCCCCGGAGGACGCGTAGCCCGCCGGCCGTGTCCGCGCCGAGCGCGGTCAGCCTGCCGACTTCTTCGCGCTGTTTGCGCTGACGCTCCTGCAGCGGCTTGATCACGGTGCCGAGCAGGAGGACGAGCACCGGCACGCCGACCAGCACGACGAGGCCCAGCACGACCGACGAGGAGAGCAGGATGAACGCGACGACGATGTAGGCGACGACCGCGCCGGAGAGCCGCGCCGTGATGTCGAAGGCTCCGCCGGCGCGCATCGCGTCGTTCGAGACCGTGGCCACGACCTCTCCGGTGGAGAGCCGACCTCGAACGGCCGCCCCGGAGCGGGCGGAGTGATGGGAGACGACCTGCGCGAGCCGAAACGAGGCCTGGAGCCAGTTCAGAACGGCGTAGCGGTGCCGCATGACGCCTGCGACCGCCTGCGTCAGCCCGAGGCCGAGGATGATCGCCGTCCAGAGCGCGAGGGCATGGTTGTCCTGGTCGACGATCCCTTCCTGGATCGCGCGTCCGATGGCGAACGGCGTCAGCGCCTGCGCGAGCATCCAGAAGACGCCGAAGGCAACGCCGGCGACGAGCGTGGTCACCTGGTGCCGGCCGACCCACAGGAGCAGGCGCACGGGCGACCGCGTGTCGGGTACGCCGGGATCGGGTTCGGGCAGGCGAACGCCGGCGCCGACGTAGCGCGGTGTCTCGAGGGTGGCTGAAGGCGTCTGGTCCATGGGTCTTGGCGGGACGGCGTCCCGCCTTCCTGATCGTAGTCAGGGCGCCTTAGCGGGGAAGGAGCGGGGAAACCTCGGTGGCGAACGCCGCGATGCGCTCCTCGAGGCCGGGCCGGTCGTAGCCGAGGTTGACGACGAAGCCGTTGCAGCCCGCGTCGACGTACTCGGAAAGCCGCTCGGCGAGCCAGTCCGGCGGGCCTGCGACCGCGTGGCGGCCGCGCTCGTCGGCACCGGTCGACGGCTCGTTCTGCATGTAGACCCCGATGCGCAGGACGACCCGGCTGTCGGGCCGCCGTTCGCGCAGCTCGACCGCCATGGTGCGGAGCTCGTCCGGAGGAAGCGCGACGGGGTGCCAGACGCCGGTCAAGGCCGCGCGCCGCAGCGTGGCGCGGGAGACGCCGGCGACCCAGAGCTCCGGGCCGGCCGGCCGGACGAGGGCCGGTGCCAGCCAGCCGTCGAGCTCCTCGATTCGCCCAGGCATCTGGTCGAAGGCCGAGGCGGCGAGCTCGAGCCACTCGTTCAACACCCGCCCGCGCCGCTCGAAGTCGGCGCCGAGCAGCGCGAACTCGCCTTCCATCCAGCCCGCCGCGACCGCGGTCACGATCCGGCCGCCGGAGAGGAGGTCGAGCGTCGTCAGCTGCTTGAGGACGACGAGCGGGTTGCGCTGGGGGACGATCAGGGCCGAGACGCCGAGCTGGAGTCGCGTCGTACGTCCCGCAAGGAAGCCGAGCGAAACGAGCGCCTCGGCAATCGTGCCGTAGATCGGCGCGTGCTCGGGCGGCACGATCACGTGGTCCGTCACCCACCCCGAGTCGAAGCCGGCCTCCTCGGCGGCGACCGCTGCACCGGCGAGGCGCTCCGCGTCGAGCCCTTCGCCGTAGTTCGGGAGGATCAGGCCGAGGTGAAGCGCCGCCATGCGCAGACGCTACCGCGGCGCGATCATAGGAGCGTGCCGGTCGCTCTTCCTCCGCCCGTCCTCGTCGCCCCGAGCGCCAACGAGGTCTCGTTCGGGCGCTTTGCGGGGCGAGTCGGCCGTGGAACGCAGCGGATCGTCGTCAGCATCGACGGTCGTGTCGCCGCCGAGAAAGACCTCCCTCCCGGCCGGACCACGTTCGACTTCCACGTCGCGCTGCCGCAGCGCGACGTCCGCTTGACGGTGAAGGCGATCGCCGATCGGAACCGACAGGCCGCCACGACGGTTGCGCCCGTCTTCGGCCTGCCGCGCGGCGGCGCGCCTCGAGCACCGCCTCGTCGGAGCTACGAAGACCCGCAGCTGGCCCGAGCGGTCCGCGCGCTGGCACGCGCCTTCCCCGGCACCTGCGGGATCTTCGTTCAGGACCTCCGCACCGGCAACGGCGCCGCCTGGAACGCGCGCGCCGAGTTCCCCGCGGCCTCGACCCTCAAGGTCGGGATCGCGATCGAGGTCCTGCGCGCCCTGCGTGGAAAGCCGCTCCGGGGCACTCGGATCGATCAGCTGCTCCGGAAGGCGATCGTCCCGTCCGACGACAAAGCGGCGAACGAGCTCCTGATCTGGCTCGGAGGGTCGATCTCGGCCGGCGCGAATCGGGTCAATGCGACCTTTCGGGCGTTGGGGCTCAACGACACGGACATGTACGGCGGCTACATCGTCGAGAGCCGGAGCCCGATCCCGGTGAGGAGAAACGCGCAACCGAGCTTCGTCGGCAAGCGGACCACGGCCTGGGACTTCTCGCGGCTCCTCCGCTACGTGCACTTCTCGGCCGCAGGGAGAGGGCCGCTCGCGCGCCTCGGCGGCTTCGTGCCGAGCGAAGCGCGTTTTCTCCTCTACCTGCTCGCCCACGCACACCCGAACTGGCTCGCCGGGAGCCTCGGCGGCCAGCGAGCCGCGATCCTGCACAAGCCGGGCTGGATCACACGAGCCCGTCACGACGGGGGCTTGGTCTACTGGGACGGCGGCTCGTTCGTCGCCGTCGTGCTGACCTGGAACGGGCGCGGCGTCGGAGTCTCTTCGCAGGTCCTGGCGGGCCGCGTAGCACGGGCGGCCCTCCTGCGTTTCAGGAGCTCTTGAGGTCGGTACAAGCGTCGCTCTGCTCGAGAGCGCTCTTCAGCTCACCCTGTGGCTCGAGCTGCTCGAGGCCGGTGACCGTCGACGAGAGCTGGTCGCTCATCGTCATCGTTGTCGACCTGATTGAGGCGGCGGCCTCAACCGCATCAGCGGCGCTCGATACACCCGCGGCGGCGTCCTCCATTTCGCCGATCCCGGTCTGCAGTTCGTCGGCGAGCTGGTTGACCTCGTCCTGAGCCTCTTGCCCCGCCTCGGTGTCCGGCCTGCCGAGATCCTGGAGGTCGCCGACGAGCATCTCGGTCGAAGCCGCAACTTCGTTCACGACGTCTTGGACCTGCTCCTGCGACAGGTCTGAGCCCCCGAGCGAGGCGGCAACCGACGCGACGGAGCTTTTCCACTCGCTCAGATCCGTGCACAGGGAGTCTGCCCACTCGCTCGGTGACGTCGTCTCGCTGCCTTCGTCACCGCCGCACGCGGACAGCGACAGCGCACTGAGAATCAGGATCACGACGGCAACCGTTGCGCGCATCGACCGGACTTCAGCACGATCTCGGGCGTCGGGACATCACCCCAAACGAATGATTGTCGTCAGCCGCCCGTTGCGGAGAAGTGCTGGTAATCGGGTGACGCCCAACGACCGCCCCACGACCAACCGACGGCGGCGAAGGCACGGACGAGCACGCCGCCCCGTCTTGCCATCCCCGGCCGTGCGCGTGAGCGATCGAGGTAGCGCCGTCCTGCCGGCGGCCGAACAGCTCCTCGGTCGAGGTACGGGTTCTCGACCGGGTTCACGTCGATCGCCACGCCGTAGGCATGCGCCGACCACCGTTTCGGCCCCGGCGCGATCGCGTAGCGGCAGTTGAAGGCGGACGTGTTGTCTGCTGCGAGCGACGCCGCGTCGCGGCCCTTGTAGGCGTCGATCGTCCGGAGACGCCGGATCGGGAAGCGCGCCGCATAGAGCCGGCGGAACACGGCGACGATGTCGCGAGCGACGTCGGAGCGAACCACGACCGTGCCGACGCGAGCCTTGCCGTCGAAGCCCCAATGCCTCAGCCGAACGAGGCTGAGCTGCGCGGGCGTGACGGGGCAGCCGGGCCGGTAGGAGTAGGGGAGATCGCCCCTGCTGACCGGCGAGATGGTGCCGACGAAGCGCGGGGGTGAAGGGGACGCGCCGGCGAGCCAGGCGGTCACGACCAGCAGGAGGCCGACCCTCACCGGGTGGAGCGTAGTCTCCGACCATGGAGCACGAACGCGTCCTCCAGCGCATCCGCGAGCTCTGCCTGGCGCTGCCGGAAACTAGCGAGCGGCTCAGCCACGGGCAGCCGACGTTCTTCGTCCGCGAGAAACGCTCGTTCCTCATGGTCCTGGACAACCACCACGGGGACGGCCGGTTCGCGATCTGGTGCGCGGCGGAGGACGGCCTGCAGGAGATGCTGGTCGAGGCCGATCCGGAGCGCTTCTTCAGGCCGCCTTATGTGGGGCATCGCGGCTGGCTCGGCGTCCGGCTCGACCGCGGGCTCCGATGGGACGAGCTCGCCGGGATCATCGAGGACGCGTACGCGGAGGTCGCGCCCGCGAAGCTCGTCGAGGAGGCCCGCCGAACGGCCTAAGGAGAGCGGCTCGGCAGGAACACACGGAACGACGCGCCCCCGCCGGGGTTCTCCTCAACCCAGGCGCGGCCGCCGTGGAGCGCGGTGAACTGCGCAACGAGCGCCAGTCCAACGCCAGCTCCGGGAAGGCCCGGAGGGAGGTCGCGGCCTCGGCTGAACATTTCGAAGACCGCCTCGCGCTCGGCCTCGGCCACGCCGGGCCCACGGTCATCGACCGCAATCAGCACACCGCCGTCCTCACGCGCGACCCGCACGTGAACCTTTGTGCCCTCCGACGTGTGCTTGCGCGCGTTGACGAGTAGGTTTTCGACGATCCGCTCGACCTTTCCGGGGTCGACCTCGGCGAAAACCGGCTCGGAGTGGACAGCGACCCCGTGGGTGCTAGTGACGCGGGCGACGAGCTCGGCGACATCGGTCTCCTTGAACGCGGGCGGCAACGCTCCGAGCCGGAGTCGATCGAGGTCGAGAAGGTCGGTGAGCAGGCGTGAGAGCCTCTGGGCCTGCTCGGCGAGATGCCCGACGATCTCACGACGGCGAGCAAGGTCGAGCTCGGCGTCACGCTCCTCGAGCGTCAGTGAGAAGCCGAGGATCGAGGTCAACGGCGTGCGCAGCTCGTGCGAGACGCTCGCCAGGATCGTGTCCCGGAGGCCATCGATCCGCTTGCGCTCGGTGACGTCCTGCGCCGTGCCGACCATCCGTACAGGGGTTCCGGCGTCATCCGTCACGACCCGACCGCGGGACTGGACCCAGCGCACGCCGCCGTCGGGCAGGACGATGCGTTGGTCGAAGAGAAACGGCTCGCCTTCGGCGTAGGCTCTGGCAACTGTCTCGCGGACGAGGTCCCGGTCGTCGGGGTGGACGCGCTCGACGTACGACTCGTACGTCACGTCTTCGGACTGCGGCTCGAGACCCAACATCCGAAAGAGCTCGTCCGACCACCGGACCTCGTTCTCCGGGATGTTCCAGTCCCAGCTGCCGACGTGGGCGACCTGCTGCGCCTCCTTGAAGCCTGCAACGGCTTCGGCGACCTGCTCGACGGCCCGCACGCGCTCCTCGAGAACGGCACCAAGGATCAGGAGGCTGACCGCCACTCCCCCGAGGAGCCCTTCGAGGATCTGGACGATCTCCGTGTCGCTGCGGTCGGCGAGTGGAATCGAGCCGTCCACAGCGCCGGCGACGGCGATCGCGGTGATGAGAAAGCTTCCCGTGACGGCGCCCGGCTGCCGGAAACGTAGGGTCGCCCAGATCAGAATCGGAAAGATCAGATGCGGGTAGCGCCAGTAGCCGGCCAGGAAGACGACGGCGCTGATCCCGGCGAGGACGGTGACGAGGACGGCGGCCTCGACGAGGTGCCACCGGTGAATGCGGCGGAGCGGGTTCGTCGACCAGACCAGGATGAGCGGCGCGACGATCAGGGCACCCATCGCGTCGCCGACCCACCAGAGCAGCCATTCCGAGCCGTAAGACGAGCTCTCGACTTCTCCGGCGATCAAGAGGGCCGTGACCCCGTTCGTGGCCGCGACCACAGGGGCAGCCAGGGCGGCGAGGACGATCAGCGCGATCACGTCGCGAACGCGGTCGAGCGCAGGCCTCACGCCGACGCGCCGGAGAAGCTCGCTGCCGACCAGCGCCTCGAGTGTGTTGCCGACGGCGATCGCCGCCGAGACGGCGAGGGACGCGTCGCTCGTCGCGTTGGCGACGAGCGCTCCCAGGGCCACCGCAGGCCAGAGGTTGCGCCCGAAGAGGAAGAGCGCCGCAATCGCGATCCCGGTCGGAGCCCAGACCGGAGTTACGACCCCGCGCGCAACTGACAGCTCGAGTCCGAGCTTGGCCGCCGCAACGTAGACGACGGCGAGTGCCGCAGCTTTCAAGGCGTAGTTCAGGGACTTATCGTGGTCGCATCGATCGGATTACGCAACCACCGCTGTAACGCGGGGACCGGCCCGCGTATCTATTCTCCTGATGTCTGAGGAGGGGACTGTGGCGCAGCTACAACCGAGGATCGACGAGGCGACGCCGGCGACCGCCGACGGCGCGATGGTTCGGCTCGAGGAGGTGACGAAGAGCTTCGGCGAGCTCGTCGTCCTCAACGGCATCGACCTGGAGGTCGCCACCGGCGAGGTGCTCGTGGTCATCGGCCCGAGCGGCAGCGGGAAGAGCACGCTGCTCCGCTGCGTGAACCTGCTCGAGCCGATCGACTCCGGCAGGGTCTTCCTGGAGGGCGAGGAGATCACGGCGAAGCGTGTCGACGTCTCCGCCGTGCGTCAGCGGATCGGCATTGTCTTTCAGCAGTTCAATCTCTTCCCTCACCTTCGTGCGATCGACAACGTGACGCTCGCCGCGCGTCGCGTGAAGCACATCCGTCGGAAGGAGGCGGAAGCGCGGGCGCACGAGCTGCTGGCGCAAGTGGGCCTGGAGGAGAAGGCGAGGCAGTACCCGCACCAGCTCTCGGGCGGTCAGCAGCAGCGGGTCGCAATCGCGCGGGCGCTGATGATGGATCCGCACGTGATGCTCTTTGACGAGATCACGTCGGCGCTCGACCCCGAGCTCGTGGGCGAGGTGCTCGTCGTCATGCGCGACCTCGCGAACGAGCTCGGGATGACCATGCTCGTCGTCACGCACGAGATGCAGTTCGCCCGGGAGGTCGGCGACCGGCTGATCTTCATGGACGACGGCAAGATCGTTGAGGAGGGCAAGCCGGAGGACGTCCTCGATCGTCCGAGGCAGGAACGGACGAAGAGGTTCCTCCGACGCTCGCTTCAGATGGTGGATTCGCTGGAAGAATTGACAATCACCGAGGAAGGAGAGGTCGTATGAAACGACTTGGGTTCGTCATGGTTCTAATCGCCGCGCTCTTGGCGGCTGCGGCGGCGTTGGGGTCGGCGGCACCGTCCCGCGAGCAGGCGCAGGATGCCCGCCTCCCTGTGAAACCGAAGCTTCCCGCGCTACCGGCCGAGGTTAGGAGCCGCGGTCGGTGGGAGATAGGGGTCAAGTGCGACACGCCGCCGTTCGGCTACCAGGACACGGCCGGCAACCACAGGGGCTACGACGTCGAGGTCGCGAAGCAGTTCGCGAGATGGGCGTTCGGCAATGCCAACCGAGTCGACTACACCTGCACGACGACCGCGAGCCGGATCCCGACGCTTCTGTCGGAGCGTGTCGACATCATCATCTCGACGATTACCTGGACCGCCGAGCGCGAGCAGCAGATCGACTTCTCGCTGCCGTACTACGGTGCCGTCGGCCGATTGCTCGTCCTCAATCAGACGACGGTCGGCGGGCTCAGCAGCTGGATGCGCGGGAAGAGGGTTGTATCCACGTCCGGGTCGATCTACGACCGCTGGATCAGAAACTGCTTCAAGGACACGGCCTTCCAGGTCGTCTCGAGCCCCAGTGCGGGCGTACTGGCCGTTAAGAACCGTCAGGTGGACGCCTTCATGTATGACGACGCGTTTCTCGTCGGCGTGTCCGCGAACGACCCCGACGTGAAGATGAGCGGCCACCGGTTCCTCAACGTCCCGTGGGGGATCGGGATCCGGAAGGGCGAGACGCAGATGAGGCGGTGGGTCAATACCGCAATCGCCGGCATGGCCGCGCGGAACATGTTCTGGCCGATCATGCGTCGGACCGTCCCGCGCCGCTTCTACCCGACGTTCAGGACGAACGTCCCCAGCCCGACGAACAAGCTGCGGTACCCGCGCGCCACCACGCCCGAGAACAACTGCCCTAGTTGATCCAGGCATCACGAGCGGCCGCCGCCGAGGCGGCCGCTCGTGTTTCATAGCCACGCCGTGGAAGTCTTCGCCGCCTTCGACTGGTCGTTCATCTGGGAGAACCGGGTCGAGCTCTGGAGCGGGCTCAAGTACACGATGAAGGCGGCCGTGATCGGGATCGCGGGCTCCTTCGTCATCGGCCTCGTGCTCGGCGCGGCCAGGGCTCACCGGATCCCCGTCGTCACCCAGCTCGGCTGGGCGTACGTCGAGGTGATCCGCAACACGCCGATCCTCGTCCAGATCTTCTTCCTCTACTACGGCATCCTCCCGGCGCTGGGGTACCGCGGCGATCCCTTCTTCGCCGCGTGGCTCTCGATCACGATCTGGGGCGGGGCGTTCAACACCGAGAACTTCCGTGCCGGCTTCGAGGCGGTGCCGACGCGCTTCCGGGAGGCGGGGTACGCGCTCGGCTTCACACGGCTTCAGACCTTCCTGAACGTGACGCTGCCGATCGGTGGTCGCATCGCGCTGCCGTCCTCGATCAACACGTACATCTCAGTCTTCAAGAACACGTCGCTGCTCCTCGTTATCGGCTACGCGGAGCTGACGAGCGTCGCGAACCACATCCAGTCGGTCACCTTCCGGACGTTCGAGATGTTCGCCGTCCTCGCGGTCGTCTACTTGGTCATCGTCTGGACGCTTGTCGGCGCTGATCCGACTGCTCGAGTCGCGCCTGGCCCTCCCGGAGTCGAGATAGATGCCCGAGAATACGCGACTGGTTCCGTCCTGTCGCGGAGTACATCCTCCGCGAGGGGCTGCCGGTGACCTTGAAGCTGGCGGCGGTCGCGGTCACCGCCAGCATCGTCGTCGGCATCGTCCTCGGGACGCTGATCACGATCCGCTTTCGTCCCCTGCAGGCGCTGATCCGGCTGTACATCGAGGTCTGGCGGGGGCTGCCGATCCTCGTCACCGTGCTCTTCATCTACTGGACGGCGACGGCCGAGGTCGGCACCTCCGCATCGAGCTCAGCGCCTTCATGTCCGCGGCGCTCGGCCTGTCGCTCTGGGGCAGCGCGCAGGTCGCCGAGGCCACCCGTGGAGCCGTCCAGTCGATCCCGCGCGAGCAGCACGACGCAGCGGCGGCCCTCGGCTTCGGCTGGGTCGGCCGGCACACGTTCGTGATCGTCCCGCAGGCGTTCAGGCGGCTGCTCCCACCGCTGGTCGGGGTGCTCGTGAACATCATTCAGAACACGACGATCGCGTTCGTGATCGGCGTCAGCGAGGTCCTCGAGACCGCCAATCGCCAGTTCGAGAACCTGACACTCGCCGGAGACGGCCATCCGTTCGTGATCTTCGGGTTCGTGCTCCTCATCTTCTTCGTGATCTCGTTTCCGCTGACTAGGCTCGCCGCATACCTGGAACGTCGCCTCGTCTGATCCGGACCGTTCGCGGCGCGACCTCGTGGGTCGACCGCGTCGGCCTCGCGCTGATCTTCCCGAGCGACGACCTCGTGCTGCCCTCGCTCTGGGAGGCCGTCGCCGGGACGACGGAGATCACCTGGTCGTCGCGAGACGAGGAAGGTCGCTTCCTCGAGTTCAGCCCCGAGTTCGGACGCGTCTGGCGCTGGAAGGACGAGCTGCCCGAGCGGCGGCTCGTCTGTGTCGGGAAGCACGTGCGTGGCCGGTCTGCGCTCGTGTCGCTGTCGCGTTCTGCCGGCGCTGGTTGCCGCGCGCGGAGACGTGGAGGAGCCGTCGCCGCTCGAGCAGACGGTCGTGGATCTCCTCCGTGATCACGGCCCGTGCAGCACCGCCGATCTGCCGAGCCTGATCGGCTACGAGCGGAAGCCCGTGGCGGCGGCGGTCGACCGGCTCCAGCGCCGGCTCGTGCTGACTACAGCGGGCGCGCAGGAGCGCCCGCAAGGCTGGCCTGCTGTTGTCATCGACCTCATGGCCCGCCGGTACGAAGACGAGCTCAGGAACCCGCCTAAGCGGGATGCTGCACTGGTCGAGCTCGCCGACCTCGTCCTCCGCTCTGCGGATGAGCTGTCGGCCGCCGACCTCGCCGCCGTGGTCGGCTGTACGCGGAAGCAGGCTGGAGCCGCGCTCGACCGGCTCGTCGAGGACCGCTCGGCGCGGCGGCTGGACGAGGAAGGCTTCGCCCTCTACCGTCCTCGCAAGCGTGCGGGCTGACCTCGTCGTCATCGACGCCCCCTCGAACCTGGGGCTGAGGCCGCCCGACGAGGGCGTGGCGCCGGGCGTCTACAAGCTCGCCGGCGCGCTCCGCGATCACGGCGTCGTCGGCCGGCTCGGGGCCGAGGACGGCGGTGTCGTGACCCCCCCGCGGTACAGGCCGATGCAACGGGAGCGTGCGATCGCGTGGTACTCGCACCGGCTCGCCGACCGCGTCGAGGGCGTGCTCGACCGCGGCGCGTTTCCGGTCGTCCTCGGCGGAGACTGCTCGATCCTGCTCGGCAACGCGCTGGCGCTGAAGCGACGTGGCCGCTACGGCCTCGTATTCGTCGACGCGCACAGCGACTACCGCCACCCGGGCAACTCACGCAGCGTCGGCGCCGCGGCCGGAGAGGATCTTGCGCTGGTCACCGGGCTCGGCGGCCTGCTGGCCGACCTCGGGGGCGAGCGGCCGCTGATTCGCGCCGATGACATCGTCGCGATCGGCATTCGGCCCGACGACCCCTACCTCGGAGAGATCCGGCAGGCCGGGATCACCGTGTCCGACCGCGCCGCCTGGCCCGACCGTCGGTTCTGGGTGCACTTCGACGTCGATGTCCTCGACGAGTCGGTGATGCCCGCGGTCGACAGCCCGACCCCGGGCGGACTGGACTGGGCCAGGGCGGAGCGCCTCCTCCACGAGCTCGTCTGGGCGGACGGCGCTGTGGGCCTCGAGTTGACGATTTTCGATCCCGATCTGGATCCGTCCGGCGAGCTCGCCGGACGGCTGGCCGACCTGCTCGTGAACGCGGTCGGCGGCGAGCGTCAGCCGGAGCTCCCGCTGACCGGCGGCTGCCTCTGCGGCGGCGTTCGCTACGAGCTCACGAAGCCGTTCCGGCGCGCGAATCATTGCCACTGCTCTCTGTGCCGGCGCCATTCGGGCACGTTCGGCCTCAGTCAGGGACGCGTGCCGGCCGACGGCTTCCGCCTCCTTCAGGGAGGGGATCTCGTTCAGGTCTACCGGCCGCCCGAGGGGACCGCCGTGAAGGCGTTCTGCTCGGCCTGCGGCTCCAGCCTCTTTGGCGGGACCTGGCCCGAAGGGCCGGAAGTCTCAGTGCGCCTGGGCTCGCTCGACGGCGACCCGGGCATCCGTCCGCAGTACCACTCGTTCACGGGCTCGAAGGCGGCATGGGACCGTCTGCCCGCCGATGGGCTGCCCCGCTACACCGGATCGCCTCCGACCGGCTAAGCGGGCTCCGTCGCAACCTCCTGGGTCGGGACGTCACGGTTGCGGAGCACGACGATGGTGATCACGGCGCCCAGGAGCATGAAGCCGGCGGCGACCCAGAACGCCCAGTTGAAGCCGCCCGTGAGCGCCTCGGCCTGCGACTCCCCCTCTTCCAGCAGCGTCGTCGTATGGGTGGTCGCGATCGTGGACATGATCGCAACGCCCAGAGCGCCCCCGATCTGCTGCGACGTGTTCAGCAGGCCGGAAGAGACGCCGGTGATGCGGTCCTCGACCACCGTGAGTGCGGCGAGAGAGATGGGGATGAAGATGAATGGCAGTCCGAAGCCGCTGGCGAGGTACGGGATGAAGAGGTTCGTCCAGAAGGTCCCGTCCGGAGGCAGCTGCGTGAACCAGAGGTAGGAGAAGCTCATCAGCAACAGGCCGACCGTCATCACCGGCTTGACCCCGATACGAGTGACGAGCGCCTGGGAGATCGCCGCCGCGGGGATCGTCGTTCCGGCGGTGGCGAGGAACGCCAGGCCGGCCTTGAGCGGCGAGTACCCCAGCACCTGCTGCATGTACAGCGTGAGCAGGAAGAAGCCGCCGAAGATCGCCCCGCCGAGGAGCGCGCCGACGGCGTTCGCGACCGTCACCGGCCTCAGCCGGAAGATCCAGAGGGGGACAAGAGGCGCGTCGGTCCGCAGCTCGCGAGCGATGAAGACGGCGAGCAGCACGACCGCGATTGCGGTGAAGAGGATCGTCTGACCAGATAGCCAGCCGGCGTCAGGCGCCTCCGACATCGCGTAGACGAACGACACCAGCCCCGCCGTGACCAGCACAGCAGCCAGAGGATCGATGCGCCGATCGGCGCCCTCGACGCGCCCTTCGGAGATCAGCCAGGGCGCCAGCGCGAAGATCGTGATCCCCACCGGGACGTTGACCAGGAAGATCCATTCCCAGCCGAGGTACTCGACGAGAATGCCGCCCAGGAGGACGCCGGCGGCAGCGCCGCTTCCCGCCACACCGCCCCAGATCCCAAATGCCTTGTTCCGCTCGGCGCCGCCGTGCCGGAACGAAGCGCTGATGATCGCGAGGGTGGCGGGGGAGACGATCGCGCCGCCGAAGCCCTGGATCGCTCGGAAGATGATCAGCATGGTGCCGCTCTGTGCGAGGGCGCAGGACAGGGAGCCGGCGGTGAAGATGGCCATCCCGACCATGAACACGCGCCGCCGGCCGAAGATGTCCGCGGCCCGTCCACCGAGAAGCAAGAAGCCGCCGAAGGCAAGCGAGTATGCGGTGACGATCCACTGCAGCGTGTCCTGCGAGATGTCGAGGTCGGTCTGGATCGTCGGCAGCGCGACGTTCACGATCGCGACGTCGAGTACGACCATGAAGAACGCGACGCAGACGAGCGCCAGCGCGTGCCAGCGGCGGGGATCGGGGACGATCGCAGAGGCTTCCAATTAACGACTCCTCTCCTGGGCGGGCGTCCGTAGACGCTACAGCCCCGAATCCCTCGTAGTGTCGAGATGTGACGCGCCGGATCGCACTCGGGCGGTCGTTTTCTGGTCGCCGGCGCCCTACACTTCGGGTGCAAGGGGTCTGCCCCATTCCAACCGGGAGGTTTCTGTGAAGACCGCAGTTCTGACGACGATTGCTGCGCTCGTTGCCGTGACCGCGCTGACGGCGCCGGCTTCTGCCGCGACGCCCGGCGAACGTCGCCTCACGCGTCAGGTCAAGACGCTCCAGCGCCAGGTGACGACGCTCAACCGGCAGGTCCGGACGCTGCAGCGTCAGATGCGAGAGGCCCAGTCAATCGCTGCCGGCGGAATCATCTTCACCGCCTGCAACGCGGCTGCGACCGCAGACGCCTTCCAGGGCACGTGGGAGACGATCGATCAGGTCGCCGTTGCCGCCGGCCAGCCGGAGAAGTATCCGCCGCAAACCGCGATCGCCGACCCACTCAATTCGTGCCAGTCGCTCGAGATCCAGCGGGCCCCGAACACGGTGCCGCCGGCGACGAACGTCTTCGCAGCGCTGCTGAACATCTTCCGATGAGCTAGCGGGTAGGGGCGAGGGGTCGGGTCTTAGCTGCCGACGACCTGGACCAGCCAGCGCCGGTCGCGTTCCCGGTCGAGCTCGAGGAAGAGGATCCGCTGCCACGTGCCCAGGCAGAGCTCGCCACTGCGGATCGGGATCGCCTCTCCCGCGCTGCCGAGCAGCATCGACATGCAGTGCGCCTGACCGTTGCCGCGCTCCATGTCCTCTTCGCAGATGTTCTCGGTGCGGCGGTCCCAGTCGTCGTGGGCGTAGTAGCCCTCGCTCGGAACGAGGCGGCGCAGGAGTGTCGCGAAGTCCTCCAGGAAGCCGTTCTCGAGCTCGTTGACCCGGACGCAACAGGTCGTATGCGGCGAGTAGACGCAGACGATCCCGTCCTTCACGCCGCTCTCGCGGACAGCCTCGGCGACGTCGGCGGTAATGTCCCGAACGGAGAGCCCACCTTCGGTGCGGAGCTGCTTCTCGCCCTGGAACACCTTCACGGCGGCAATCCTATCCACCTCCGAGAGCGGGTTACCCTGTCGGAACGGGCCCGTAGCTCAGTTGGTTAGAGCAGCCGACTCATAATCGGTTGGTCCCTGGTTCGAGTCCAGGCGGGCCCAATCCATACCCCATGCTTGAGCGGAAACCGCATGGTTACGTGGGACAGGTGTGCCAGAGATGCCGCGTTTGCGCGTCCGGTATGTACCCCGGTGGGTACCTCAGAAAGCGCCAGCGGTGGCAACAAGCTCAACAGGGCGACGACGAGCCCGTAGTGCTGGTCGTTCAGGCGGCGGCCTGTCGATAATACGGCCAGCAATGAGCTGGTTTTTCGATCCTGCCGAACGGAAGAGGAGACGGGCGGAGAAGGCAGCGGCCCGAGAGGAAGAAAAGGTTGCAGAACAGGCGCGACGCGAGGCGTGGCGGCGTGAACGTCTCGATTACTACGGAGCCGGTCCGGTTGACGTTTACCTAGTCGGGGTGAGGGAGAGCTCAGGTGCCGTTCGCACGTGTGAAGCTCATTTCAGAATCAGCAAGTCTCTTGGGCTCGTTTTGGGGGAGGCGAGGCGTCACGTCGAGCGAGCGGAGGCGTTCCAGGAGGCCGATCCCCTGGCGGTCGCCCGCTCTCTCCACGAGCGCAGGCCCGACGACATCTCTCAGCCCCAACCGCTAGCCGAAGGATTTTCAGAGAGCGGCGCTGTACTACTGAAAGCCGAAATCGAGCAGGCAGGCGGAATCGTCGTGACAGTAGATCGACATGAGGCTTGAGCTCAAGCCGGGGTTCAGGATCGAGTGAGCCCCGCGCCGTCGTGGCGGCGCCGTTTTGCGCGGCCGGCGGCGGTGTTAGCAGTCCGGCGGCCTGAGAGGAATCGCTCGGCTCACGTGAACGTCGACCGCGCAGAACCTCTGAGATGCGTCGAGTGCGGCCGGGTGCAGGCCGCCGGCGCCCACGGTTGGAAGGCATACCTGACGGTCGACCCCGCCGAGGCGGTCGTCTACTGCCCCGAGTGCGCCGAGCGCGAGTTCGGGGTCAACCTCCTCGACGCCGGCGACTAAGGGGCACAGGAAACGCACAAAAACCGTGGGGCGACAGGAACAGCCAGCCATGGAACGATCGTCCCCTGCACCTTGAGGACGACACCCGCGAACGCTGGCGCACCCACCTCGCCCACCAGCCGGACGTCAAGCTCGTCGTCGACCTGCTCACCGTCCACAAGCTGGTCGAGCACCAGGCGCACGGCAAGGCCCGCTACCTCGCCCAGCTCGAGGCGACCGCGATCACGAGCGCGTTCTCGTCCCGTACAGGAGGAAGGCCCGCTGGAACGGGCCTTCCCTTCGGTTCAGTCACGACTGTTGCTTGTTATGGACGACTGATGTTGCAGAAGCAGAACTCGTCAATGCCGCCGGAACCGTCGCCAGGAGCGAGGAAGTGCAGCTTGTCGACCATGTGGTTGTGGCCACCGGCAAAGGGTTTATAGATCCCGGTTCCCTCCAGGATCGTCAGTTCGAAGGTTCCAACCAGGAAACGCCCGCCCGCTCCGTCGTCTTCGAAAACGAAGTCGTTCCCTGTGAACCGCATCGCAAACGAGCCTCCGGGGATGTGGTAGGCACACAAGTCCCCGGCGAACAACTGCACGTAGAAGTTGCCGATCGCTTTGTTCGGGTTTGTGTTGCCTGGAGTGCCGCTGACGGGGTAGATCTTCGTTTTCAAGTACGAGCCATCGCTCAGGTCCACCGCGGAGAGGCCGAGGTTCGGCCCGTGAACCACGGGCTGATACAGGCCCTTCAGCAGGACCACGAAGGTATCGCCGGGCGCAGCCCTCCCTTGCGCCCGTACCCGGCCTGGGAGGAGCAGCGGGGACGCAGCAACGAGCGCCGCGCCGATCGCCGTTCTCCGGTTGATCTTGGTCTTGCTGTCCATCTGCTTCCTCCTTCCCCTGATTCCCCGCTCCGGTTGGAGCAGAGTCACTGCAGCAGCGAGGAAGAGGGCTTGGCGTCGCAGGGCCAGTACGATGGCGCGCTGGCTCAGGAGGGCGTGTGGGCCCGACTCGACCCGCTGAACGGCCGACGCTACGCCCTCGTACCAGATGAGTCAAACACTGCCTAGCGCAGCCCATTTTGATCGACTGAGGCGACCCGGTCTGGATCAGGGCGAACAATGCTCTACTGGGACATCATGAGGGCGTTCTAACGACCGTGCTCGCGCCCAGTACCTTCGCCGACGCGCTCGCCGACTACGAGGAGCACGCCGCCTAGCCGTCAGCGTCGGAGCGCTCGTGAGCCGCGCGAGCACCCTCGTCGCGAGGTTCGGCGAACGGTTCGAGCGCGCGCCGACGCTACGCCGCACACACTACGAGCTCGTCTCGGACATGTCCGCCACCGAGCTCGGGTACCGGAACGCGCTCGGGGATTACAAGGAGCTGTCGGCACAAAGCGCGAAGGGGCGCCGGGACGGCAGCTTCCCTGACTTCGCCGAGACGGTGCGGACACTGACCCGCGAGCGGGGCTTCGTCGACGCAGACGAGCTGCGCCAGCACGTGCGCGACATTGCGCGCCTAGACCGGATGGAGGGGCAGGAAGTCGCCGTCTGCGTGTGTGCCGAGAAGGACGGGGTGCGGGGCTTCCTGCATGACTGGTTCGACGAGTACGGGGTTCTCGTCACGAGCTTGAACGGGTACGCGTCGCAAACGCTCGTCGACAAGTTGCGCCGCTGGCGGGCACACGACGCTCGGCACCTGATCGTGCTCTACGCCGGCGACCACGACGCCTCCGGCGAAGACATAGACCGCGACTTCCGTGCGCGCACCGGCGTCGAGGTTCGCCGCGTCGGACTGTTGCCGGAGCACGTCGAGCGCTACGGCCTGCCGCGCTCCCCGTTCGAGAAGGACGACTCGCGCGCGCACAGCTTCGTCGCGCGTCACGGCGGGCTCTGGCAGACGGAGCTCGACGCGCTCGACCCTGACGTCCTGCGCGCGCTCTTCGAGCAGGCGTTCCGCGAGTTGTGGGACATGTCCGCTTACCAGGAGCGGCTGGCGTTGGAGGCCGACCTGCTCGCTGACGTGCTCGGCGAAGCGGCGTAAAACCGACCGCACGCGCTCGCACGGTAGGTACCCCGGTGGGTACCCCGGCCCACAAAAATACCCGATTAGCAGGGGTGTTCGAGTCCAGGCGGGCCCATTTTGGAGGTGCAGCTCCGCTGGGCTCTGTTCGCCGCTGGAAGCGAGTTGTACCCTCTGAATCAGTGAGCGTCGTGCTGCGGCGGCGCCGAGGAGAAACGGCACAAGGGGGTTTCCCATGAGGAATGCACTCATCGCCGCAGTCGTCGCCGCGATCGTGGCAGCGGCGAGCAGCACCGCGGCGACCATCGTCGTCACGTCCAAGAACATCAAGAACGGCACCATCCAGACCGCCGACCTCAGCGCAGCGGCGAAGCGTGCGCTGAAGGGCAACCGCGGCCAGAGGGGATTCCCGGGCGTGCGCGGCAGCCAGGGCGTTCAAGGCCCGCAGGGCCCGCAGGGACTTCAGGGGCTTCAGCGGCTCGTGGCCGTCAGTGCGACCAAGTCCATTCCGGGCGGCGTGACCGACAATGTGGTCGCCACCTGCTCGAGTGGAATGACAGTCGTCAGCGGGGCGTTCAATCTCGTCCCAGCCGGGAGTACCGGCACGCCGACAGTGACCAGCTCGACGTCCGTGACGACAGGGTGGTCTGTGTCCATCGATACGGCCGAAAGTGACGGCGGGACTCTGACCAGCACCGCCTACTGCTCGCCGAACGTGACCGGGTAATACACCCGGCGATGTACCGCGCAGCACTCCTCGTCGCCCTCGCCGTCCTCGCCGCTAGTTGCGGCTCGGGCGACGAGGGCACGGCCACGAGCACGTCCGAGGCAATCTCCCCGGCCGAGGTCGAGAGCGCCCTCCGGACTCAGCTGAGCCAGGGCGGCAGCGGCGTCGTTCAACTCGAGAGCGACACGCCGAAGCAGGTCACCTGCGTGAAGGACGCCGGCTCGCCGTCGGGCTGGCGCTGCACGGTCACCCCGAGCAAGGGGCCGGAGAGCTACCTCTGCATGGTCGAGATCGACCCACAGACGAAGCAGATCACCAAGTCGACCTGCGCGCGGATCGACAACTAGCTGGCTCGTCCCAGCGCGAGACGTTCGCGGGCCGTCGGGTGGCTGAAGAAAAACAGGTAGGCCGCGCGGGGCGGCGCAAGATCGCCGAGATTCTGGAGCGCGAGGAGCCGGTGCGTGCGCTCGTACGCCTCGGGATCCCCGGTCAATTCGAGCGAGAACCGATCGCAGGCCCGCTCCCAGCGCCTCGAGAGGGCGAGCGCAAACGGCTGGAACAAAAGGCTGAGCGCCGTGCCGAGGAAGAGCACGAATGCGAGCACTCGAGGGTCGCCCGGCCCGGTTGCTCCGATCGACTCCAGCAGCGCATCCCACTGGAAGAGTGGCCAGAGCAGCAGGACGAAGGCAGCGACGGACGTCATCGAGATCGCCGTCCCGATGGCGACGTGCCGATACCGGCGGTGACCGAGCTCGTGCGCGACGACGAGCTTGACCTGGGCAGGCTCCGCATCCTCGAGCAACGTGTCCCAGAGGACGACGCGCCGGGTCCTGCCGAGACCCGAGACGTAGGCGTTGTGCTTCTTTGTCCGTCGGCTGGCGTCCGCGACCAGCACCTCCCGAACCGGCACGCCCGCCCGATCAGCGAGCGCGCGAAGCTCGGCCGCCAGCTTCTCATCGCCGAGCGGGTCGAAGCGGTTGAAGACAGGCTCGAGCAGGACCGGCGCGATGAAGCCGACGACCAGCACGAACACAGCGGCGCCGGCGGCGGCCACGAGCGCCCACCAACGCGGGAACACGTGCACGGTGGCAATCAGCAGGAAGAGCGGGACCGCCGTAAAGACGACGGCGAGCCCGAGCCCCTTGAGGCGGTCAACGGTCCAGCCGCGAAGCGTTTGCGTCGAGAACCCCCACTGCCGCTCGTGCAAATACCCGCGCCAGAACGCGAAGGGCGTGTGAACGATGGACTGGACGACGACGATGAGGGCCGGGAAGACAAGCGCGGCAGCCCACCACGGCCAGCTGTCCACGAGCCCGTAAAGGGCGTCGCCCACGCCCGCGAAACTCAGCAGCCCCAGGACCAGCAGTCCGAGCGCGATTCCGAGCACGCGGACGAGGTAGATGGGACGGTGATAGCGCCGGGCTCGCGCGACCTCGGCCGCGGAGAAAACCTCTTCGCCGGGGATTAACGTACTTTCCATCAACCTACGACTTTCTCCGTCTAACGTATGAAGATGGCATCCGACGAGGGCCTCGTCGGTCTTCCCTCGGGCGAGGCCACGAAAGAACTCACGCTCCAGTGGCGCCGGCTGATCCGGACCGCCACAGCGGTTGCCGTCCTGACCAGCCCGGTGGCCTTCATCTGGTTCACCGAGCAGGCCGGGCTGAGCTGGGGGTGGGCGCTCTTCTGGACGTTCATCGCGGTCATCGCCTTCCGCGGCCTGATGGACATCGTCCTCCGCAAGATGATCCCCTGGCCGAGCCTCTTCGGGAGCGACGAGCCGCGTGCCCGCGAGGAGGACATCGTCAACCGGCGGCGCGCCTGGTACTGGTACAGGCGGTACCGACTGGCCCTCTGGATCGTCGGGATCATCACGGTGATCTGGATCATCAAGCTGCTGATCCCGGGCGGCGACGACAGCTGGATCGGGACCGTGACCGGAGCCTGGGACGGGCTCGCCTCGTTGTTGTCCAACCCCGCGATCCTCGTGTACGCGGTCATCTTCCCGCTCCTCTTCGTCATGAACTTCCTGATTCTGCTCGGCCCGATGTTGGCCATGGGGATCACGCAGATGCAGGGGTTCGAGCCGGGCGACGCCGAGTGGGGCGTCAAGCTCGACGACGTCAGGGGGCAGGCGGAGGCGAAGGAGGAAGTTCGCCGCGTCGTCTCGATCTGGCAGTCGGGCGAGGCGTTCGAGGCCGCGGGCGGCAAGCGCGAGCGGGGGATGCTCTTCCTGGGCGCGCCGGGTACCGGCAAGACGATGCTCTCGAAGGCGATCGCGACAGGCTTCAACTGTCCATTCGTGTCAATGCCGGGGTCGGGCTTCGCGCAGACCTTCATCGGCCTGGACGTCGTGATCGTCCGCTACCTCGCCTGGAAGGCGAAGCGGCTGGCCCGAAAGTGGGGCGGCCAGTGCATCGTCTTCATCGACGAGATCGACGCCGTCGGCCGCCGGCGGTCGGCGCTCGGCGGTGAAGGGCTCGGCGGGTTCTCTCGTCCGGTCAGCTTCGAGGACTTCGCCTTCCACGGCCGCTACGGGTCGCTGACCTCGAGCGGCGACCTGATCCTCGAGAACCGCGCCTGGCGCGAGAAGCTCTTCGAGGCGCGCGCGCCCGAGCGGCAGCAGACCGCGTTCGAGCGTCTCGGCGCAATCGTCACCCAGGCGTTCCCCGGCGGCATGATGGGTGGCGGGGGGCAGCTGGCCCTGAACCAGCTGCTCGTCGTCATGGACGGCATCGACAACCCGCCGTTCGGCAAGAGGGTCTTCACGAACCGCGTCAATACCTTTCTCGACGCGACGTACATCGTTCCCCGCCGGGTCGGCAAGTACTCGCTGCGCCTGCCGCCGCCGCGGCCGCGCCAGGAGCAGATCTACTTCATCGGCGCCACGAACGTCCCACTCGAAGCGCTCGACCCGGCATTGACGAGGCCGGGCCGCATGGGCCGGTACGTCTGGCTGCGGACGCCGACGAAGAAGGACCGGCTGGACATCTTCGACCTCTATCTCGGCAAGGTGTCGCACGAGCCCGAGCTGGACACGGAGAAGCGCCGCGACGAGATCGCCCGGATCACGAACGGATACTCACCCGCGATGATCGAGCAGGTGTGCTCGATGGCGCTGACGTACGCGCACCACGAGGGGAGGATCGCCTTCGGCTGGGAGCACATCGTCGAGGCGATGACGACGATCGAGTCGGGCATGGCGATCAACATCGACTACATCCCCGAGGAGACGCGCGCTGTCGCCATCCACGAGGCTGGGCACGCCGTCGCCGGCCACGCGTACATGAAGGGCGCCGAGTCGACACGACTGTCGATCCGCCGCCGCGGCGAGGCGCTTGGCCATCACCAGGCGCTCGAGAAGGAGGAGCGGTTCAGCTCCTGGCGCAGTGAGGAGATGGCGCGGCTGATCTGGACGCTGGGCGCGATGGCGGCCGAGCGTGTCTTCTACGGCGAGAACTCGACCGGCGTCGGAGGCGACGTCCAGAGCGCGACCGCGAGATCGGCGTGGATGGTCGGGGCCTGCGCCATGGCCCCCGAGCGCCTCGACCTCTCGGACGGCTTCACGCCAAAGCGCGGGCAGAGCGAAGACGACGTGCGAGAGGAGATCGCCAAGAAGTACGAACGGATCGGTGTCCAGATCATGAACCGGGCCGGCGGCGGGAATCACGAGCACGACCCGATGGCCAGCGTGCTCGGCGATCCGGCCAAGCGCGCGATGGCCGCACAGCTGCTCGGACAGGCCTACGTCGCCGCGCACCAGCTGATCGAGCACAACAAAGCCGGTGTCGAGCAGGTCGCCCAGGTCCTCGTCGAGAAGCGCGAGCTGCACGGCGACGAGATCCTCAGACTGCTCGAGTCGGCGAAGCTCGAGATTCCGCCGGGCGATCCGATGAAAGAGGAGTCGTGGCCGAAGCTGTAGTCCCCGAGCCTTCGAAGGAACCTGCCGCAGAGAGCGAATCGCTACCGCGCCTCGGCTCGCAGCGGGCCGTCCACGGCGGCCGCTTCATGATCGGCTACATCACCGTGATCATCATGGCCGGCGCAGCGCTGGCGGCGATCGCGCTGCTGAACCAAAGCGATACGTCTCCGGGGTCGGCCGAGCAGTGGGCTGCCTACCAGCCGGAGAGCGACGGCTTCCAGGCTGCCCGAGAGATGGCGCAGGAGATCTCGACCCGATACAAAGGCGCGAGCGGCGAGCAGCTGGCCGCGATCACGGCGTCGCCGGGCGAAATCCAGGGTCTTCCCGTCCGGTACGTCGCGATCCGGGCGGGCCAGCGAGCGCGGTTCGATGCGGGGGACGTTCGAGTCCTCGAACCGGGCTCGACGATCCTCTACACGTTCTGCGGCCTCGGCGGACAGCGCAACTGCGCGCTTCCCGGCCAGCCGTCGGCGGATCGAAGCCTGCTCCTCCGCCGCGAGGCGCTCGAGCTGTCGCTCTATACGTTCAAGCACATGAAGGATGTCGACTCGGTGATCACCTTGCTGCCGCCGCCGGCCGCGAACACGAACCTCGCGGTCTTCCTCCAGCGAGGTAACCGGGGGATCGAGCAGGCGCTGGACAAGCCGCTGGCGGCGACGCTGCCCTCGTTGGGGCCGCACTTCACCGACAACATCTCGACCGGCGAGACCGAGGCGATCAACCGGATCACCGGACTCTGGATGTTCCGCTCGGGCTTCGAGCTCGCGCCCGACCAGAGCATCGTGCTGAATCTGGAAGTTCCGACAGCCTCCTAGGCCGTGCATCGTGCCGTGTTCCTCCTCGGGCTCCTCCTGCTGCTGCCCGGGGCCAGTTGGGCGGGACCGGCACCGCCGGTCCGGATCATCGCCTTCGGGGACTTCGGCGTCGGCGGCCCCACCCAGCGCGGCTTCGGCGCCGCTGTCCGGCGCTTCGAGGCCCGCAACCCGGCGGACTACCTCGTCACGCTCGGGGACAACGACTACACCGAGGATCCCGAGGAGTTCCACGACAACTGGCAGGACAGCTTCGGGTGGCGGCGGCGGGCGGGCGTCCGCGTGGCCGGGGTGCTCGGAAACCACGACGTCCGCCTTCAGGGCGGGCGTTACGAGTTCGACGAGCTAGGGATGCCGGCGCGGTACTACCGGCGTGCGATCGGGCCCGTCGAGCTGTACCTGCTCGACTCCAACCACGTCGACGACGCCCAGACGAACTGGCTGCGACGGGCCCTCTCGCGTTCTCGCGCGCGCTGGAAGCTCGCCGCCTTCCACCACCCGGCGTTCACGTGCGGGCAGTACGAGTCGCACCCCTCCGTCGTGTCGCGTTGGGTGCCGCTGTTCGAGCGCTACGGCGTCCGCCTGGTCCTCGCGGGTCACGACCACAACTACCAGCGCTTCGCGCCGAGGCGGGGTGTGCGCTACGTCGTCCACGGCGGCGGCGGGCAACGTCTCTACGACCTGCGCTCGTGCCCGGCGGGCTATCCCCGCCGAACGGCGGCCCGCGAGGAGCACGGCTTCGTCTACCTCGTGATCCGCGGCAACCGGCTCAACGGGTGGGCGGTCACTCCGCAGGGACGGCGCTCCGATCGCTTCAGCCTTCGCTGGCTAGGATTTAGCTGATGGCCGACCTCGGAACGATGCGAGTCAAGAGCGGCCTCGCCGAGATGCTCAAGGGCGGGGTGATCATGGATGTCACCACCGCCGACCAGGCGCGGATCGCCGAGGAGGCGGGCGCGGTCTCCGTCATGGCGCTCGAGCGCGTGCCGGCTGACATCCGCGCACAGGGCGGCGTCGCCCGGATGGCCGATCCGGACAAGATCGCCGAGATTCAGGAGGCGGTGTCGATTCCGGTGATGGCGAAGGCCCGTATCGGGCATTTCGTCGAGGCGCAGATCCTCGAGGCGCTCGCGGTCGACTACATCGACGAGAGCGAGGTCCTGACGCCGGCCGACGAGGTGCACCACATCGACAAGTGGAGCTTCACCGTCCCATTCGTCTGCGGCTGCCGAAACCTGGGCGAGGCGCTGCGGCGGATCGCCGAGGGCGCGGCGATGATCCGCACGAAGGGCGAGGCGGGCACGGGCGACATCGTCAACGCCGTGCGGCACATGCGCTCAGTGTTCGGGACGATCCGCCGGCTCTCCGCCGCCGATCCGGACGAGCTCTTCGCCGAGGCGAAGGAGCTTGAGGCGCCGGTGGAGCTGGTCAAGTGGGTCGCCGAGCATGGCCGCCTGCCGGTCGTGACCTTCACCGCCGGTGGGATCGCCACCCCGGCCGACGCGGCGCTGTGCATGCAGCTCGGCGCCGACGGCGTGTTCGTCGGCTCCGGGATCTTCAAGTCGGCCGATCCGCCGTCCGTGGCGAAGGCGATCGTGGAGGCGACGACGCACTACAACGACGCGAAGATCCTCGCGCAGGTGTCGCGAGGGCTTGGCGACGCGATGTCGGGCCTCTCGACCGCATCGCTGCGACCGGAAGAGCTGCTCGAGACCCGCGGCTGGTAGGCGCGAAGGAGGCGCCCGGAGGCGCCCCCCTCGGTGCTTCTAGAGGATTCCGCGAGCTGCGAAAGCGGCTTCTACCTGGTTCGCGACGGCGGTTCCGTAGATCGTCTGCGCCGCGGCGACCGTCCGGCGTGCGAGGTCGGGCATGTCCGTCCCGGGGAAGTCGAAGCTTCCCTGGAGGATGACCGTGTCCGCCATCACGTTCCCGATCGCGTTGCGGATGTCCCAGAGCGCGCGGGACCAGATGCGGCCGTCAGCGTGCACCTCGCCGACGAGGTCGTCCGGATACTGAAGGTCGGAGTCGACCCGTCGCAGGCAGTGCGGCGCGGTCGGATCGTAGGACGTGGAATCCCAGTCGGCGACGCAGGCTGGATCGCTGAGCGGCGGCAGACCGAGCTTCTGCCGGACGACCTGCGTGACCGTGACGGCCCAGTAGTCGCCGAAGCCCTCGCTGATCGCTCCGGCATCGAGCGAGCCGAAGTCGAAGTTCTGCGAGAAATGGATGGCGTGGCCGTACTCGTGGTTGATCACCTCGCCGTCCTCGGCGTCGTCGACGCCGCCCTTGCCGAGCCGGATCTCGTCCTTGTGGGTGGTCGCGAACGAGTTGTCTTGCCCAAACTGGTTGATGCGGAGGCGCTGCGGCTCCATGTTGATCGCCCGGCGGGTCGAGCCGAAGCCGAGGCTCTGGATGTAGCGCTGGGACTCGGTGATCCAGTAGTAGGCCATGACCTGCTCGAACTCGTCTTGGCTCCGGTTGTAGACGAACCGGTTGGTCGGCGAGTAGGCGGGATTCCCGGTCTCGCCGACGATCTCGGCCCAGCGACCGCGGAGGAACCCGCTCCCGTCGAGGTCCGTCAGCGTGACCGTGCGGTACGCGGCGGCCGGCACCGCCGTCGCCGAGTCCTTCTGGTCGACGAGCGACTGGTTCCCGAGATCCTCGACCGGGTTCGAGACGAAGACCGACGCCGTACCTGTATTGGTACCTGGGCCGGGCTTGGCGGCGACGGCGACCGTCACCGTGACGGCCGCCACCAGCACGGCGAGCCCGACGCTAAAGAGCATCCGATGCAAGATCTGAACCTCCCCCCTGAAGAGACTGTGCGGCCGGGGAGAGTACTCCTTTCGATCGAGGAAGGTCTATTCGACGCGCGTCCGTAAGATTCGGCTCGTGAGAAGGGCGCTTGCGGCCGGCCTGGCGGTAGCGATCCTCGCCGGGTGCGGCAGCGAGGGCTTCGCCGACGTGCGTGCCAAGGTCGATTACGACGACTCGAAGCCCGTGAAGGTCGAGGAGGTCTCGAAGGGCCAAGTCTTCACCGAGATCGAGTTCCAGAGCCCGCGTGGCAACGACGTTGCCGCCAGCATCGTGATGCCGGGGAACCGCGCGGGGAAGGTCCCCGCGGTCCTCTGGGCGCACGGGTTCGCCTCCAACCGGAACCAGTTCGCCACGGAGGTGACCGAGCTCGCCGACCGCGGGATCGCGTCGATCATCTACGACTCGAACATGACCAGGTTCAGCCGTGGCGGCATCGATCTCCAGGATCCCGTGTACGCCGCCGAAGTCTTCGAGCTGCAGCTGCGACAGGACATCGTCGACGCGCGCGTCGCGCTCGACATCCTCGAGCGCCGAGGAGACGTCGACATGTCGCGGATCGGGTTCGTCGGCGTCGACTACGGCGCGACGATCGGCGGCGTGCTGGGGGCGGTCGACGACCGGATCGACGCCATGGTGCTCGCAACGGGCTTTCCCGAGCCGAGCCGGTACTTCGCGCAGGAGCTCGTCCCGCCCGAGAGCGTCGACGGCTTCGCCGAGCGCCTGGCGCCGTACGATCCGGTTCGAACGCTTGGGCAGGCCCACGAGCCGATCCTTCTCCAGAACGCGCGACGCGACCGGCTGATCCCGGCCGAGGACTACGAGCGCCTGATCGACGCCGCGGACGACGTAGAGGTCAAGTGGTACGAGTCCGATCACGAGCTGGCCTTCGAGGCCCAGCAGGATCGCGCCCAGTGGTTGAGCGAGCAGCTGGGGGTAGCCTCTCAGTCGTGAAAATCGGGATCCTGGCCGTCCAGGGCGACTTCCGCGAGCATGCAGCCGTGCTGCGTCGCCTCGGGGTCGAGCCCGTGGAGGTGCGGAAACCCGAGCAGCTGGACGACGTCGACGGGCTCGTCATCCCCGGTGGGGAGTCGACGGCGATCACGCGCCTGATCCGGATCTACGGGCTCGAGGAGGCCCTGCGGCGCTTCGAGCGCCCCGTCTTCGGCACCTGTGCCGGGATGATCCTGCTCGACCGCGACCATCTAGGCCTCGCCGACGTGCGCGTCCGTCGGAACGCGTACGGCCGGCAGGTATCGAGCTTCGAGGCCGACCTCCAGCTCTCTGAGGGAGGCGACCCGCTGCGCGGCGTGTTCATCCGTGCGCCGCGCGTGGAGGACGTCGGCGAGGACGTCGAGGTGCTCGCAGAGCTCGACGGCGAGCCGGTGCTGCTGCGAGACGGCCGCTATCTGATCGCGTCGTTCCACCCGGAGCTCACCGGGGACACACGGGTCCACGAGCTCTTCCTGGACATGGTGCGCGAGGAGGTGATGGCGGGTGGCAGGCCACAGTAAGTGGGCCCAGATCAAGCGGAAGAAGGGCGCGACCGACGCCAAGCGCGGGCAGCTCTTCTCGAAGCTGGCGCGCGCGATCATCGTCGCCGCCCGTGACGGCGGTCCCGATCCGGCCGGGAACCTCGCGCTCCAGAACGCGATCGAGAAGGCGAAAGAGGCCTCGATGCCCAAGGAGAACATCGAGCGGGCGATCGCGCGCGGCGCCGGACCGGCGGCGGATGGATCGGCGTACGAGACAGTGACCTACGAGGGCTACGGGCCTGCGGGCGTCGCCCTTTACGTCGAGGCGCTGACGGACAACCGCAATCGAACGGCGGCCGAGGTGCGGCACATCTTCTCCAAGAGCGACGGGAGCCTGGCGGAGTCGGGCGCCGTGGCCTGGCTGTTCGAGCGGCGTGGGATGGTGCTCGTTGACGGAGACACCGACGAAGACGAGCTCACGCTCGCCGCGGCCGACGGCGGCGCGGACGACATCTCCACCGACGGCTCGAGCTACACCGTCGTGTCGGCCCCCGAGAACCTGGCGTCGGTCCGCGACGCGATTCAAGCGGCCGGCATCGAGGTGCAATCGGCCGAGCTGACGTTGGTCCCGACGACGACCATCGCGCTCGAGGACGAGTCGGATGCGAAGAAGGTGCTGCGCTTGATGGACGCGCTCGAAGAGAACGACGACGTCCAGGACGTCCACGCGAACTTCGACATCCCGGAGCGGGTTCTGGAGTCCGTCGCCTCGTAGTCTGCTAGCGCCTCACTCGAAGCGGCCTGCTCGTTGCGGAGAAGCGGCCGTCGAGAGTCGCTCTCACGCGGTAGCCCCCCGGCTTGACCCTGAACGTGTAGCCGCCGAGGCGGGTTGTGCGTGTGGTGGCGACTCGTCGCCAGCCACTTCCGCGACGCTGCTCGAGCACGGTCGGAATCCCGACGACGGCGTGCCCGTGCATGTCGACGACGAAGCCGGCGAGGGTGCCTTTGCGTGGTCTGATCGAGACGAGCGAGGGAGCCAGGTTGCCCTCGAGGCGCACCCGCGACATGGCAAGGAGTGCCTGGCCGCGGTTCCAGCTCGACGCGATGATCGACCCCTTGACGTGGAACGCGTCGGTCTCGGGGCGGAGGAAGAGAAAACGGATGTAGGCGTGCAAGCGAGGGGCGACGGGCAGGGCGAGGACGAGCTCCGCCGGGGCTGACCGGCGCTCGACCTGGAGGATGAAGACCCCCGGGATGGTGCCGACGACTCGGCGGCCGACGACGTGCGGCACGGAGACCCCCGCGCGCTGATCCTCGGCCCAGTCGCGCGAGAGGTTGGCGAGCGCGATCCGTTCGGTGTTCAGCGGGCGATCATCGAAGCCGACCTCCCAGTCGATCGAAGCGTTGTTGCGCACACCAGGGTTGTCGAGCAACCAGTAGGCGGGGCCGATCCAGCTTCCGGCGTTGCCGCGGAGCGCCACCCGCGAGTACTCGTCCGGGGACCGAATCAGGAGGAACAGGCCGTTTGGCGTTGCGGCGCCAGGCCGGTCCACGCGCACGCGCTCGACCGCCAAGCCAGGCGCGAGTTGGGTAACCGAGAGCGCCGCGACGACCCCGGCCGCAAACGTGGCGAGCGCCACCCACCGCACGGCGGTCAGGCTAGCTCAAAGCTGTAATGAAGCGGTGTAGCGGCGCCCGGCGACGGTCAGGCGAACCACGTAGCGGCCCCGTTGAATGCGTGCCGGGACGCGCAGGCGGAGCGTGTTTTGTCCGCGCCTGAGCGTCGTCCGCATCCGCGCCATGGTCTTGTTCCGGCGCAGAAGCCTGAGGTCGCCCGCTGCGGCCCGGTTGAGCCTGGCGCGGGCGACGACCCAGCGCCTGCCGTTCTTGCGCTCGACGCGAGCGCGGAAGCCGGAGACGGTGACTCGGCTCGCTCCGGGCGGCGGCGGCGGCGAGGGCGGAGGCTGTGGCGGCGGCGGCGGTTGTGGCGGTGGAGGCGGCCCCGGTGGCGGTGGCCCTGGCGGCGGCGGAGGCGGCGGCGCCGACCCAACGTCGACGCGACCGGTCATGAACGGGTGGATCGTGCAGATGTAGTCGAAGGAACCGGCCGTCGCGAATGCGTGCCGGTACGAAGCACCCTGTGCCAGCTGTCCGGATGCGAAGACCCCGGGGGTGACGGAGGTCGCGTCGTGCGCCACGACGTCCTCGTTCGTCCAGCAAATGGTGCCACCCACAGGGACGGTGATTGGGTTCGGCAAGTACTGGTAACTCGAGATCTTTACCGTCGTGTCGCCGGTCACGCACGGACCCGGTTGCGCACTCGCATGGGATCCGACCATGACCACGGCGGCCGCGCACAACACACTGACGGCGGAGAGGGCGCCAAGCGCCTTCACGGACCGTACTACGGGCCTCGCGCCGCATCGGTTTACCGAGGGCAGGAACGTCCGATTCGGTGCCTAACCTCGGGTAGTGAAGGTTCTCGGAATCGATCCAGGCACTGCTACGTGCGGATACGGCGTCGTCTCCCAAACCGGTGGCCGCCTCGAGGCGGTCGACGCCGGCTCGTGGCGCACACGGGCCTCCATGCGGCCGGAGCATCGGCTGAAGACGACCTACGACACAATCGCCGAGCTAATCGGCCGGTTCGGGCCGGACGCGGTCGCCATCGAGGAGTCCTTTGTCGGCGCCGACGCCCGCACCGCGCTCTCTGTCGGACAAGCACGCGGCGTCGTGCTCGTCGCGGCCGCCAACGCCGGAGTCGCGTGCGCTGAGTATGCGCCGGCTCGTGTCAAGCAAGCCGTTTGCGGGTACGGGCGGGCCGAGAAGGCGCAGGTTCAGCGCATGGTTCAGGCGATGCTCGGGCTGAAGGCGTTGCCGGCGTCGAACCATGAGGCTGACGCGCTCGCCGTCGCGATTTGCCACGCGATGGCGCCGCCGCTGCTTCAGGCGGTGGGATGATCGCGAGCCTCAGGGGTCGGGTCGTCGCGCGGCGGCTCGACGGCGTCGTCCTCGACGTCAACGGGGTCGGCTACCTCGTCCAGACGACCCAGCGCGCGCTGAACAAGTCTCAGAGTGGGGAAGAAGTCGCGCTCGACACCTACCTCCACGTCCGCGAAGACGCGCTCCAGCTCTACGGCTTCGCAGAGCCGGCCGAGCGCGAGCTCTTCGAGCTCCTGCTCTCGGTTTCCGGTGTCGGCCCGAAGGTCGCGCTCGCGATCCTCTCGAACTCGACGCCCTCCGACCTGACGGCGTGCGATCGCCCTGGAGGACACGACGCGCTTCGTCGCGATCCCGGGCATCGGCAAGAAGACAGCCCAGCGCGTCGTGCTCGAGCTCAAGGAGCGGCTCGGGCCGGTCGAGGGCGTCGGCGAGGTGCGCGGACAGGAGCTCGTGGCACGGGACGCGCTGGTCGAGTTGGGCTACTCCGTGGCCGAGGCGGAGCGCGCCCTCGCCGGCACCGATCCGGAGCTTGCGCCCGAGGAGCGCGTCCGGCAGGCGCTGAGGGCTGCGTGACGGAGCAGTTCCTCGCACCCGCCGTGCGTCCGGAGGACGACGAGGTCGAGCGCTCCCTGCGACCGCGGCGGCTCGACGACTTCGTCGGCCAGGCGCGGGTCAAGGAACAGCTGACGATCGCGCTCGAGGCAGCGCGCTCCCGCGGTGAGGCGCTCGACCATGTGCTGCTCGTGGGTCCACCGGGCCTCGGCAAGACGAGCCTCGCCTTCATCCTGCGCGAAGAGCTCGGAGTTGGGATCCGCACGATCGCCGGCCCAGCGCTCGAGCGGAAGGGTGATCTGGCGGCGATCCTGACCGCGCTCGAGGAGCGCGACGTGCTCTTCGTCGACGAGATCCACCGACTCAGCGCAGCGGTCGAGGAAGTGCTCTATCCGGCACTCGAGGACTTCCGGCTGGACATCGTCGTCGGCCAGGGCGTGGCCGCGCGGACGCTGACGCTCGACGTCCCGCCGTTCACTCTGGTCGGAGCGACCACGCGGACGGGTTTGCTGACGACGCCGCTCCGCGACCGGTTCGGAATGACGTTCCGGCTCGACTACTACGAGCCCGACGAGCTCACGACGATCGTGGGGCGCTCGGCCGGGATCCTCGGCGTCGAGATCCAGGGCGACGCGGCCGAGGAGATCGCGCGCCGGGCTCGGGGCACGCCGCGCGTCGCGAACAGGATCCTGCGCCGGGTTCGCGACGTGGCGGAGGTGCGGCACGAGGGCGTCGTCACCCCCGGGGTCGCCTCCGAGGCGCTTGAGCTGCTCGAGGTCGACCAGTGCGGGCTCGAACGGACCGACCGCGACCTGCTGCGTGCGATCGTCGAGCGCTTCGACGGCGGGCCCGTCGGGCTGTCCACGCTCGCCGTCGCGCTGGGCGAGTCGCCGGACACGGTCGAGGACGTCTACGAGCCCTACCTGCTCCAACTGGGTTTCATCCAGCGCACCCCGCGGGGCCGGATCGTGACGGAGCGCGGCCGCACCCACATCGGCGCGGTCGAAGAGCCGACCGCCTCCGCCAGCCTCTTCTAACGGTCGCCGCGGAACGGGCTTGGCCCGTTCCGCCGCTTCGGTTTCCTAGAGACGGAAGCGGCACATCGCGTCTGGGCCGCGCGCCGCGACAGCGGCGCCCATCCTTGCGGGTCTGGAATCGCGGAAAGTCGTGCGACTTTCCGCGAAGAGCGTTAGCGCCGAAACTGAAGCTCGTGCCAGCTCGGGACCGGCGCCAGTTCCAGCAGCGCCCGGTCGCCGCGGGGGTCGCGGTAGCCGAACTCGGCGGTCTCCTCGTCCCAGTCGACGTCGAGCAGGCCGAGCTTGACCCGCTGATCCAGCCACGCGCCCCGGAAGACGAGCTTGCGCAGCCAGTACACGAGCGACTCGCCGTCGATCGCCGCCAACGCCTCCCAGTGCCGGACGAGGTAACGGCCCAGAGTGCTGCGCGGATCCTCGATCCGCTGGTCGGCCGTCAGCTCGACCAGGTCCGCCGCCTCATCCTCGTCCAAGTCGTTGCCGCTCACGAGCCCGAGCTTCACCGCGGACGCGATCACACGCTCCTCGAAGTCGTCGGCGTTGAACGCGAAGCGGTAGCCGAGGAACTCGACGACGTAGTCGTCTCCGGACTCGTAGTTCACCTCACCGGCCACGTCTCGGAGCATACGCCCGCGGTCTGCCGTCCGCGCTCCTCCGTACCGTCAGCACTCGATGTCGAGCAGTTGGCGCATCCCTCCGTGTTCCCAGGCCGAAGCGCTCGCGCTCGCGCAGCGGCTAGGGATCGGCGAGACGACGGCGAGAGTCCTCGTCCGCCGCGGCTACGGCGACCCGGACGACGCCACCCGATTTCTCGCCTCGGGTGACCCCGGACATGACCCCTTCTCGCTCGGCGCCATGAAGGTGGCGTGCGAACGGATTCGTGACGCGATTGCGACGAAAGAGCGAATCTGCGTCCACGGGGATTACGACGCCGACGGGATCTGCGCGACGGCCCTGGCGGTCCTCGTTCTTCGGCACCTCGGCGCCGAGGTCGGCTGGCACCTCCCGAGCCGCTTCGACGAGGGCTACGGCTTGGCCGGCGAGACGCTGACGCGTCTCGCCGAAGAGGGATGTGGGCTCGTTCTCACCGTGGACTGCGGGATCACGGCGGTAGCCGAGATCGCCGAAGCCCGTGCGCTCGGCCTCGACGTCATCGTCACCGACCATCACCGGCCCGGGGAGGCGCTGCCGGACTGCCCGATCGTCGCTACGCGTCCCTCGGATTACCCGTTCCCGGAGCTCTGCGGGACCGGCGTGGTCTGGAAGCTCGGGCAGGCGCTCCTCGGGCCCGCTTCGGAAGAGTTGAACCGGCATCTGGACCTCGTCGCCGTCGCCACGGTCTCCGACGTCGTGCCGCTCCTGGATGAGAACCGCTTCCTCGCCGCCCAGGGACTGAAAGCCCTCGCACGCACGCAGAAGCCCGGCCTCCGCGCGCTGATGCGTTCCGCAGGCGTCGATCCGGCGACCGTCGACGAAGGAGCGATCGGCTTTCGGCTCGCCCCGCGGATCAACGCAGCCGGCCGGCTCTCGCGTCCCGAGGCCGCGCTCGAGTTGCTGCTCACCGACGACGAGCAGCACGCCGCCAAGCTCGCCGGTCGTCTCGAGGAGCTGAATCGCGAGCGTCAGGCCGTCGAGGACCGGATCCTTCGCGACGCGGTCAAACAGGTCGAATCCTGGCCGGAGGCGAGTCGCCGTCGCCGTGGCTACGTCGTTGCGGGCGAGTCCTGGCACGAAGGCGTGATCGGCATCGTCGCTTCCCGGCTCGTCGAGCGCTTCCACCGGCCCGTCGTCCTCATCGCCGGCACCGACCGCGAGTGGAAGGGCTCGGGCCGCTCGCCGGCGGCGTTCGACCTCCACGGTGCGCTCAGCGCGTGCTCGGAGCATCTGGCTCGGTACGGCGGCCACCGCGCCGCAGCCGGGCTCTCGATCGAGCCTGCCCGGATCGAAGCCTTCGCCGAGGCATTCGCGACCCGCGCCGACGAGGAGCTCGCCGACGCCGACCTGCGGCCGCCGACGACGGTCGACGCCGTCGTCGCCGGCCGAGAGCTCACGCTGGAGCTCTGCGCGGAGCTCGGCCGACTCGCGCCGTTCGGGCTCGGAAACCCGGCGGTGACGCTGCTCCTGGCCTCGAGCGAGCTCTCCGACGTCGCGACGACTGCGGACGGCAAGCACCTACGGTTTCGCGTTGCGCATCGTGACCGTCCGGCGGGGAGCGCGATCGCGTTCGGGCTGGGCCGACACGCGGACCGGGCGCGGCGCCAGGTGCGCTACGACGTCCTCTTCCGTCTCGAGGAGAACCACTGGAACGGCACGGTGGCGCCGCAGCTCGTCGTCCGCGACCTCATCGAGACGTCCGAGCGCTACGAGAGTCTCCGCTCGTGGCTCGCGGACGAGTTCCGCAAGGAGGATGCCGACCGTGCCCCGGAGGCACAGGCGGTCTTTGCCGAGCTCGGCATCGCTCGGGGAGGGCCGCCGAGGCAGCTGCTCGAATCGGAGGGCTTCCGCGCCCTCCTGGCGGACGAAAGCGACCTCGCGGAGGCGGCCTAACGCAGCCCGGTCGAGACGCGAAAGCCCCGACGGGGCCCCCACGGGCGCTCTCTGCGAGCCTCGGCGTCGAGCGCGGCGAGCATGCGCGCCAGAGCGAGTGCCTTGCGCTTGTTGCGGCGGCGAATACGCATGGACCGGCCGATTTCGGCCCGAGGTGGTCACTTCCTCCCTCCGAAGTACACTGATTCACATGGCAGTTCTCGAAGCTCCGGAGCGACATCAAGACCTGATCGAGGAGCTGATCGCCGAGGTTGCGGACTACAACTCCGACGTCGATCGAGACCTGCTCGCCCGCGCGTTCCGCTACGCGGCGAAGGCCCACGAGGGGCAGCAGCGTCGCTCGGGGGAGGAGTTCATCCACCATCCGTATGCGGTCGCGCGGATCTGCGCGGAGTTGCACCTCGACGACGAGACGATCGCAACGGCGCTGCTCCACGATGTCGTCGAGGACACCGGTATCACGCTCGACGAGGTTCGTGCCGAGTTCGGCGAAGAGATCGCACAGCGCGTCGACGGCGTCACCAAGCTGACCCGGGTCCACTTCCAGAGTCGGGAGCAGGCCGAGGCGGAGAACTACCGAAAGATGATCCTGGCGATGGCCGGCGATCCCGCGGTCATCCTGATCAAGCTCGCCGACCGGCTCCACAACCTCCGGACGATCGAGTACCTCGGCAAGCAGAAGCAGGTCCAGAAGGCGCGGGAGGCGCTCGAGGTCTACGCGCCGCTCGCGCACCGGTTCGGCATCCACACGATGAAGTGGCAGCTCGAGGACCTCGCCTTCGAGACGCTGCACCCGCGCAAGTACACCGAGATCAAGGCGATGGTCAACGAGCGCCGCGCCGATCGCGAGGAGCTCGTCCAGGAGGCGGCCTACGTCCTCCAGCGGGAGCTCGACAAGGTCGACATTCCAGCGGACATCTCGGGCCGGGCGAAGCACTTCTACTCCATCTACGAGAAGATGGCCAAGAAGGGCAAGGAGTTCAACGAGATCTACGACCTCACCGCGATGCGCGTCATCGCGGAACGCTCGGCCGACGAGGGAACGCGCGATTGCTACGGGGCGCTCGGGCTGATGCACTCGCTCTGGAAGCCGATGCCGGGTCGCTTCAAGGACTACATCGCGATGCCGAAACTGAACGGCTACCGAGCCCTTCACACGACGGTGATCGGGCCGCAGGGCCGGCCGTTGGAGATCCAGGTCCGGACGAGCGAGATGCACGAGACTGCCGAGCTCGGCGTCGCCGCCCACTGGCTCTACAAGCGCGGCGGCAAGGGGCGTGCGCCGGACGAGCAGTGGGTCGCCCGCGTGCGCCAGCTGATGGAGTGGCAGGACGAGTCCGATCCGGGCGAGTACAAGCGACAGATGCTCGGCGACCTCTTCACCGACGAGGTCTACGTGTTCACGCCGAAGGGCGAGGTGAAGACGCTTCCCTCCGGTGCGACGCCGATCGACTTCGCCTACGCGGTGCACACCGACGTCGGCCACCGAACGGTCGGCTCGCGCGTGAACGGCCGGATCGTCCCGCTGCACTACAAGCTCGAGAACGGCGACTTCGTCGAGATCCTTACGTCTAAGTCCGGCGGGCGCGGCCCGTCCCGCGACTGGCTCGCGCTCGCGAAGTCATCTCGCGCGCGCAACAAGATCCGTCAGTGGTTCTCGCGCGAGACCCGCGAGGACACCGAGCAGAAGGGCCGCGAGGCCCTCGAGAACGCGCTCAAGGCGCAAAAGCTGCCCTACCGCAGGATCGCGGGCTCGGCGCTGCTCGCTCAGGTGATCCGCGAGAGTGGCTACAAGAAGGCGGAGGACTTCTACCTCGCGCTCGGCTCCGGAAAGCTGACCGCGACGCAGATCGTCAACAAGGTGATCCAGCGCCTGAAGACGACCGACGTCGCCCAGGAGGAGGTCGTCCCGCGCAAGCCCAAGCCGACGGCCCCGAGCGCCGCCGTCGGGATCAACGTCGAGGGTGTCCAGGACGTCCTCATCCGCCTCGCCAAGTGCTGCACGCCGGTTCCGAGCGACGAGATCGTCGGGTACATCTCGCTCGGGAAGGGGATCACGATCCACCGCGAGGACTGTCCGAACGTGAAGACCCTCCGGCGGAACCCCGAGCGCTTCACGCCGGTGTCCTGGGACGGCGGAACGACTCAGAGCTTCCGGGTGCAGATCGCCGTCGATGCCTGGGATCGGCCGCGCCTCCTCGAAGACGTCGCGAGGACGTTCGCCGAGCACGGCGCGAACATCGTCTCCTACGGTGGCACCGTCGAGGACCAGCTCGCAAAGAACTGGTACACGGCCGAGGTCGGAGACGTGAAATCGCTACGGGCGCTGCTGACCGCGCTCCGCAACGTCGACGCCGTCTTCGACTCCTACAGAATTACGCCCTCATAACAGCCGTTAGGCCTCGAGGTCAGCGCCCTCGAAGTCTCGGATCCGCTGTTTGAACCACTCCGGAACCGGACAGGCTTTGCGCTCGTCGAGGTCGACGAGGACGAGGGTCTGCGTTGCCGTCACCATCAGGACGTCGTCGTCGACGCGGTAGGCGGCGCACTCGTAGGTGACGCTCGTCGTACCGATGCGCGCGACGCGGATGAAGACCTCGACCAGATCATCGAAGCGCGCCGGCGCGAGGTACTCGATCGTGTTCGCCCGCATCACGAACTCGTGCTCCTCGGGCCCCGTCGCAAGCATCTCCAGGTGGCGGGCGTACTCGACCCGCGCCTGGTCGAAGTAGGGGAGGTAACGGCCGTAGTAGACGATTCCCTGCGCGTCGGTGTCCGAGAACCCGACCCGCGTCAGGGCCGAGTACTTGAACGGCGGCTTGCGGTCGGTGATGCGCCCGAGCTCGAGGACGCCGCTAGCCACGGATTACGTCGAGCACCTCGTCGCGCTTCTGCTCCATCAGCTGCTCGGATCGCGCCTCGAGGTTGAGGCGCAGCAGCGGCTCGGTGTTCGAGGGCCGGACGTTGAAGTGCCAGTCGTCGGCAACAACCGAGATCCCGTCCAGATGCGAGACCTCGCCCTGGGCGGCGAACCGTTGTTCCAGCTCCCCGAGCTTGCGCTCGACATCCGGGACCGGCGTGTTCAGCTCGCCCGTGATGAAGTAGCGCTCCCGGTACGGCCTGAGGATCTCGGAGAGCTTCTTGCCCTTCCTCGAGACCAGCTCGAGCATGAGCAGGAACGGGATTACACCTGAGTCCGCCTGGCTGAAGTCGCGGAAGTAGTAGTGGCCCGAAACCTCGCCGCCGAAAGCCGCTCCCTCCTCACGCATCCGGTGCTTGATGAACGCGTGACCGACCCGGTTGACCAGCGGGATGCCGCCGTCCTTCTCGATCGTCTCCGGCACTGCCCAGCTGGCGCGAACGTCGTAGATGATCTTCGCGCCCGGCTCCTTGGCCAGGACGGACTCCGCGAGCAGTGTGGTCACGAAGTCGCCGGGGACGAACTCGCCTTCGTCGTCGACGAAGAAGCAGCGGTCGGCGTCCCCGTCGAAGGCGACGCCGAAGTCGGCCGCCTCGGCTGTCGTCTGCTCGACGATGAACGCGCGGTTCTCGGGCAGCAGCGGGTTCGGCTCGTGGTTGGGGAAGGTGCCGTCGGGCTCGAAGTAGTGGCGCACGGTCTCGACCTGGGGCAGGCGCTCGAGGACGGGCGGCAGCATCGCGCCGGCCATCCCGTTGGCCGCGTCGATCACGACCTTCAGCGGCGAGATCGCCTCGACGTCCACGAACGAGAGCACGCGGTCGACGAACGCCGGCCAGATGTCGATCTCGCGGACGCTCCCGGCACCGGCCGGCTCGGCGAATCCCGCCAGCGCTCGGTCACGGATCTCGAGCAGTCCCGAGTCGCCGCCCACGGGGAGCGCCCCGGCGCGGACGATCTTCATCCCCGTGTACTCCTTCGGATTGTGCGACGCGGTCACTGCGGCGCCGCCGTCGAGCTCGAGGTCACCGACGGCGAAATAGAGCATCTCGGTGCCGACGAGCCCGAGTTCGAGCACGTCGCAGCCGGCATCCACGGCGCCGCGGATGAACGCAGCGGCCATGGCCGGGGACGAGAGGCGCATGTCCCGGCCGACGGCGATTTGCCCCGGCCGGAACTGCTCGACGTAGGCGCGCCCGATCGCGTATGCCCCCTCCTCGTCCAGCTCGGCCCGGTAGAGACCGCGGATGTCGTACGCCTTGAAGACCTTCGGGTCGAGCACGGCGTTCGTCAGCCCGGCGTATTCCGGACGAAACCAAGCTCGTTCCCGTCCGGGTCCGCGATCGTGAACTTGCGTGATCCGTACGACGTGTCGAAGAGCGGTTCCACCACCGTCGCTTTGTCCTTCCAGCGCTCCCACAACGCATCCGGGTCGTCGACGCTGAAGTTGAAGCGTGCGCCCCGACCGTCGGCTTCCATCACCGCGAACGTTGCACCGACCTCCGACCTGAAATCGGCGTAGTTGGGCTGATCGGGCGGCCAGTACGACAGGACCTCGAAGCCGAGAACGGTCGTATACCACTCGACCGCTCGCCGAACATCCGCCACGTTGGCCCGCGCGTGCTCAAGCCGCGTCAGCATGCTCGCATCATCGCGCATGATCGTCGTCTGCGGCGATTCGGCTGCAAATCCGGGATGTTTTCGGCGGCCGCGGTCGTTTCTACACTTGTGGGCGTGGAGCGCAAGCTTGCGACTGTTCTATTCGTGGACCTGGTCGGGTCCACGGCACTCGTTTCCGGCACCGATCCAGAGGTGGCGCGCCGCCGCGTGCAGCGCTACTTCGACCGCGTCCAGCACTGCATCGTCTCGCACGGGGGGATCGTCGAGAAGTTCGCCGGAGACGCCGTCATGGCGGCGTTCGGCATCCCCCAGGCGCACGAGGACGACGCCGAACGGGCGGTTCGCGCCGCGCTCGAGATTCTCAGTTCCGTGGCCGAGCTCGAGCTCGAGGTCCGGATCGGCGTCGAGTCCGGCGAGGTGGTCGTCGACTCCGTCGAGTCGACGTTCGCCACCGGCGAGGCCCTGAACATCGCTGCGCGCCTCCAACAGGCTTCTCCGCCGAACACGATCATGATCGGCCCGGGCGCGCACCGGCTGACGCTCGGCTCCTTCCAGGTCGAAGACGAGGGGCCGATCGAGGTCAGGGGGCTCGCCGAGCCCGTCTGGGCCTGGCGGGTGATCTGCGTACAGAGAACCGAGGGTGCCCGCCGGATCACGGCGCCACTCGTTGGCCGCGACGCCGAGCTGGAGCTCCTCGAGAACACGTTCGCGCGCGCCGTCCGCGACCGGCGCGCTCACCTGTTCACGATCTACGGCGAGGCGGGCGTCGGCAAGAGCCGCCTGGCGCGGGAGTTCATCGCCGGCCTCGAGTCGGCCACGGTGCTCTTCGGGCGTGCGCTGCCCTACGGCGAGGGCGTGACCTACTCGGCGCTGTCCGACATGGTCAAGGTGGCTGCGGGAATTGCCGACGACGACCCGCTCGAGGACGCGCTCGAGAAGTTGCGCGAGTGCTGCCCCGACGAGGCCGTCGCGGACCTGCTCGGGCTCGCCTCAGGTGTCCTCGAGGCCGTCCAGGCCGAGCACAAGCAGGAGGACATCGCGTGGGCGGCGAGGGCATGGGCAGAGCGACTCGCGGAGCCACAACCGCTCGTGCTGGTGTTCGAAGACATCCACTGGGCCGAGGAGCCGCTCCTCGAGCTGGTCGAGCACCTCGGCACCTGGGTGCGCAACGTCCCGCTGCTCCTGCTCTGCCTCGCGAGGCCCGATCTCCTGGACATCCGCACGAACTGGGGCGGAGGACGGGTCCGCGCGACGGCGATCGAACTGGAGCCGCTCAGCCTGGCAGACAGCGAGGCGCTGGTTGACGCGCTAGCGGGGGGCGGTGAGCTGCCCGAGGCGGCACGTCAGGCACTGCTGGCGAAGACCGAGGGCAACCCGCTCTTCGTCGAGGAGACGGTCCGGATGCTGGCCGATGCCAACGGTGCCGGCATCGACCGGATCCCCGACACGCTCCAGGCGCTGATCGCCGCCCGGATCGATTATTTGCCTCCTGGGCAAAAAGCGCTGCTCCAGCGGGCGTCCGTCATCGGCCGGACGTTCTGGCCGGGCGCAGTGGCGCATCTCGCCGAGGGTGACGAGGACCTCCGCCCGCTGTTCGACGACTTGCTCCGGCGTGAGTTCCTGCTCCCCGAGCAGCGGTCGACGATCAGCGGCGAGGAGGCGTTCCGGTTCAAGCACGTCCTCATCCGCGAGGTTGCCTATGGAGGGCTATCCAAGACGGCGCGGGCGTCGCATCACCAGCGCTTCGCCGAGTGGCTGAGCGAGCGCGCCGGCGAGGAGCTGCTGGAAGTGCGGGCGTACCACCTCGATCAGGCTACCGCCCTCCTTGCGGAGCTCGACGGCTCGGCGCCGGAGGAACTGTCAACGAAAGCTGCCGAGGCGCTCGAGAAGGCGGGGAAACGCGCTCTGTCACGCGAGGCGAATGCGACCGCCCGAAGGCTTCTGTTGCGCTCGGTCGAGCTCGAGCCGACGCTCAACCGCCGCTACCAGGCGGCTCGGGCCGCTTGGCGCATGAACGACTTCCCGGTCGTCTCCGCGGAGATGGAGGAGGTCTACAAAGACGCCGTCGAGGCGAGGGATCGCGTTGTGCAGTCGCGTGCGCTCGCGGCGATCGCGGAGGTCACCCTGCTGCGGTCTGCAGATGTGGGCGAGGCCGAGCGGATCGCACGAAGGGCGCTCGAAGTCGCCGACGAGGACGAGAGCCGGATCGACGCGCTGGACATCCTCGGCACCATTGCCTGGTGGCGGGGTCGGCTGACGGAGTCCGAAGCACTCACCGAGGAGCAGCTCGAAATCGCGCGTCGGCTTGGACGGCAGGACATCGAGAGCGAAGCCCTTCTCTCGCTGGCCGGGATCTACACCACGCGCCGCGACCCAGACCGCGCCGAGCCGCTGATCGAGCGAGCGCTCGAGCTCGCCGAGGAGAGCGGCTCGCTGACCGCCAAGGCCCATGCGTTCAAGGGGGCCGGAGAGTTGAACGTCTTCCGTGGGCAAGACGAAGAGGCGATGGCCGATTTCGAGCGCGCACGCGATCTCTACCTCGAGGTCGGCGCTGCGACGCATGTCGCCCGGACGATCATGAGCATCGGCTGGCTGGTCAAGAAGCGCGACGGCGTGGCGGAGGCCGAGAAGCTCTTCCGTGAGTCGATGCGGATCCTCAAGCCGCTCGAGGACCGCGGGACACTTTGCGAGGTGCAGCGAAGCCTCGCGGAGAACCTGCTCATGCAGGGCAAGATCGACGAGGCTGAGGTCTACGCGCTGAAGGCGGTCGAGACTGTCGGCCCACAGGACGTCAGCTCACAGGCGTCGACCCGCAAGACGCTGGCGCTCGTTCGTGCCGCTCAGGGTCGCGACGACGAAGCCGAAGCCCTCTTCCGGGAGTCGATCGAGATCCTCGAGCGCACCGAGTACACGAGGTTCCTGTCGGAGCCGCTCCGCGCGATCATTCAGTTCTTCGAGGAGCGCGAGCGCGAAGAGGTGGCGGTCTTCCGGGAGCGGCTGGCCGAGCTTCGCGCCGGCAACGTGCCCGACGAGAGCGCCGCAACGATCGCCTGATGTGACTCCTCGTCCGGCGACTCGCTGATCACCGTCGCCGGGCGCTCGAAGCGCGCCAGCGCCTCGCCGAGCGGCTCGGCCCGCAGCGTTCCCTCCCCGTACGAGAGGTGTTTGGTCTCGTTCCGGTTCGCGTACGCGATGTCTGAGAAGTGCACGTGGAACGGGACTCCCGGCTCGAGGAGCTCGTCGGCGACCTCGAGTACGCCGGCGAAATCGTCGGGCGCGACGAACGCACCGTCGGTGACGGCGTGCAGGTGCGCGAAATCGATAACCGGCCGGACCCAGCCGCCGGAGCGGGCCGAGATCGCGAACACGTCCTCCGCGGTGCCGAGCTCGCGCACCCGGCCCATGATCTCGATGCCGAAGGGCACGGCGCGGTCCTTGCCCTCCAATCGCTCTCGGAGCTCCACCAGCTGCTCGACGACCGAGTCGATCGCGTCAGCGCGCTCACGGCCGAGGAGGAAGCCGGGGTGGAAGACGACGAGCTCTGCGCCGGCAGCTTTCGCGATGCCGGCCGAGTGGTCGAGCATGCCGACCGCCATCCGCTGCTTCTTGTCCCGCTCGACGTGGCCCATGAAGCCGGCGATCGGCGCGTGGACCGAGAGCACGATCCCGGCGTCTCGTGCCAGCTCTCCGAAGCGCTCGGCCCACGGGTAGTCCATCCAGAACTTCCCTTCGAAATCCAGCTCGTTGGCGTTGTAACCGCGCTCGAGCAGAAGCTCGATCGCTGCCTCGGGGGATTCCCGCGACGGCACACGCGCCGGTCCAAAGTGGAGCTCCGCCACGGCCGCACCGTAGCGACTCGTGCCGTCTGGTTCCGCAGACAAGATGCGCTGAGTCATGTCCACGCGAGCCGGGGCCGTAATCGCGAGTGTTGCGCTCGCGATTCTGACCATCGCGGGCTGCGGTGGAGGAGAGGGCGAGGAGAACGAAGGGCCTGAAGCGACCTCCGAGTCGACGATTCCTGAGAGCGTGCGCGCGGTCGAAAGCGGCGCCGAGGACACGATCGACTTCGTCCTCGCCGGTGACCGCGGGCAGGCTGTCCAAGCCGCCGGGTCTCTCGAGGAGGCAGCTCGCGGGGACGCCCCGAACGACCTCGCGAAAGCCGGCATCCCGGTAGCGACGATCGATCAACTGCGCGCACGCGCCGCCCACGTGGCTGCGATCGCCGCCGACGGCGAACCAGTCGCCGTCGCGCTCGCCGCGAACCGGGTGCTCGGTCTGGTTCCCGGATTCTTCGCTGCCTACAGCGATCCAGTACCGGCCGACGTGCTCCGGCTCGACTACCTCGACTTCGAGCTCAAGCTCGAAGCCCTTGCGGGCGACCGCAAGAAGGCAGCCGCAGCCGCCGGCTCGCTGGAGAAAACCTGGAATGGCCTGAGGGGACAGGTCGTAGGCGCCGGTGGTGAGAGCGAGGCGAACTCATTCACCGCCCACGTCGACAGCGTGGAATCGCTGCTCACGAGCGGCAGCGACAAGGAGATTGCCGACGAGGCGCAGCACGGCCTTGACCTCGTGGACGAGCTCGAACGCGTCTATACGGGCTAAGCAGCCGTCAGCGGCTTCCTGCCGTCCGACTGTGTTCCTACCCTGCGTGCATGGCCGATAGCCCGACCCGCATCGACTTGCTCGAGCTCGATATCGATCTCCGCCTCACCGACCTCTGGCGGGAGGCGGCCGATGTCGGCGAGTGGAACCTCGAGATCGTCGCCGCGTTCATGCGCGCGGCGTACGGCAAGGGCTACTGCGACGCGCTCACCGAGGATCAGCCCGGATCGCTCTGTCACGACCACGGCTACCGGATCCCGGACCGCCGCCGCGCGCCGTCGAGAGAAGCCTCCTAGGCCGAAGAGCCCGATCTCTAGACTTTCCGGCATGGCACGACGTGCCAGCCCAGCCCGTCTCGTCGTTGCGCTCGGGGTTGCCGCGATGCTGGCGGTCTTCCTCGTCTACACGGCGATCGCAGGCGGCACGCCGCAGCTCCGTCCGGGCGAGCTCAACGGTAGGACGGGCGAGGTGGCACTCATCGGCAAGGTCGTCGGGCGCGTCTCCGGGGACGCCAGAAGAGACGGCCTGCGCTTCCGGCTCCGCGACGTCGAAGGAACGGCCGCGGTCCCGGTCGTCTACCGGGGCTCCGTGCCGGATCTCTTCCGCTCTGGGCGCGACATCTCGCTGCGCGGTGAGCTGCAACGCGGGACGTTTGTGGGCAAGCCGGGCACGCTGGTGACGAAGTGCCCGTCGAAGTACACGGATAAGAAGCAGACGTAATGGCGTCGCACCAGGCGATGCCCTCCGTGTCCCTGGCGGCTGCAAACCGGCGCCAGTCTGGAGCCTCAGGCCGCGCCCATATTTCTCCAATATGGACGCGGCCTGAGTCCGCAGCCTGGCTTGGTTTTCGCACGCCAGGAACGCGGCAACATCACCTGGAGCGACGCATGCCTGAGCTCGGGCGGGCTGCGCTCATCGTCTGCCTCGGGCTGGCCGTCTACGCCGTGGCGGCCGGAGCATTTGCGGCCTGGAAGCGTCGCCAGCGGCTCGCCGAGTCGGCCGAGAACGCGATCCTCGCGGCGTTCGCCGCGGCGCTCGTCGCTTCGGCCGTCCTGATGATCGCGCTCGTCGACAAGGACTTCAGCTTCGTCTACGTCTACGAGCACGCGAGCCTCGAGCTGCCACGCGCGTACACGATCTCAGCCTTCTGGGGCGGCCAGGAGGGGTCGCTGCTCCTCTGGCTTTTGATCCTTACCGGCTTCTCGGCTCTCGCCGTGCTGCTAGGGCGCCGTTCCTCGCACAGCCTCCTCGCCTGGACCGTGCCTGTGCTCGGCGGGGTGATCCTGTTCTTCTCACTCGTGCTCGTCGCCGTCGCGAGCCCCTTCGCCACCCAGACTGCGCCGGCCGACGGCCTGGGCCTCAACCCGAGCCTTCAGAACCCCTACATGCTCGCGCACCCACCGATGCTCTACCTGGGCTTCGTGGGCTTGACGATCCCGTTCGCCTTCGCGATGGGCGCACTGCTCGCGCGGCGCTCGGACGAGCTCTGGGTCGTCGTCACGCGCCGCTGGACGCTCGTCGCCTGGACGTTCCTGGGCTTCGGCCAGCTTCTTGGCGCCCACTGGGCCTACGTCGAGGTTGGGTGGGGCGGGTACTTCGCCTGGGATCCGGTCGAGAACGCGGCGCTCATGCCCTGGCTGGCGGCCACCGCTTTCCTGCACTCGGTGATGATCCAGGAGAAGCGCGGCATGCTGAAGATCTGGAATGTCCTGCTCGTCGTCGGGGCCTTCGCACTGGCGATCTTCGGGACGTTCCTGACGCGCTCCGGGATCCTCAGCTCGATCCATTCGTTCACCGAAGGTTCGATCGGGCCGTGGTTCCTCGGGTTCATCGGGATCGTGCTGGCGGGCTCCACGGCGCTGATCGTCTCGCGGCTTCCGTTGCTGCGATCGAAAACCCGCCTCGAGTCGCCGATCTCGCGTGAGGCGACCTTCCTCTACAACAACCTGCTGCTCGTCGCCTTCTGCCTGACGATCCTCTGGGGGGTCATCTACCCGATCCTGACCGAGGCGCTGCGGGGCGAGCCGGTCACGGTCGGGCCGCCGTACTACAACTTCTTCCTCAAGGCCTTCGGCCTGCCTCTGCTCGTCCTGATGGGGATCGGCCCACTGATCGCGTGGCGGCGCGCATCGCTCCGCGGATTGGGCCGCACGTTCGTATGGCCGCTCGGGATTGCGCTCGCCACCGGCCTCGCGCTCCTGGCGCTCGGCGCCGGCTCCTCGCTTCCCGGCCTGATCGGCTACACGTTCTGTGCCTTCGTCCTCGCCTCGATCGGACTCGAATTCACCCGCGGGACCCGCGCCCGGCAGGCTCTCTCCGGCGGCTCCTGGCTGCGGGCGTTCTCGGAGCTCGTCGGACGTAACCGCCGCCGCTACGGCGGGTACATCGTCCATGCCTCGATCGTGCTGCTCGCGATCGGCGTGATCGGATCGTCCGCCTACGACACGACCCGCGAGCAGCGCTTGGCGGTCGGGCAGTCGCTCGAGGTTCGCGACTACACGCTCACGTATCGCGGCGCGACGCGGGAGCGCGGCGTGAACGCGATGGAGGTCCGGGCGCTCGTGGACGTCGAACGCGGCGGCGAGAGCCTCGGGACGATGCGGCCCGGCAAGAACAGCTACTTCGCCGAGCAGCAGGTCTCGAACGAGGCGGCGATTCGCTCCGACAGGCTCAGCGGCGAGGATCTGTTCCTGATCTCAGAGCAGATCGGGCGCGACCAGGTCTTCCTGAAGGTGCTCGTGAAGCCGCTCGTCAACCTGATCTGGATCGCAGGCTTCGTCTTCCTCGGCGGCGCACTCATCGCCCTCTGGCCGGATGCTCGCGAGCAGCGGCGCCTGGCCCTTCGCTACGGCGGGCGGGAAGCGCTGTCCAGGGCGTGAGCGTCGAGCTCGCGCTCGGCGCCCTCCTGGCGGCGGCCGTCGTCGTCTTCGTCGCCGTCCCCTTCATCCGGGCCGGCGAACCGCCCCCGCCCGAGGAGCCTGCGCAGGAGGTGCTCGTCGCGGCCGAGGAGCGGGACCGGGCTCTCGCCGAGCTCAAGGAGCTGGAGTTCGACCACCGCACCGGCAAGATCACCGACGAGGACTACCGCGCCCTCGTCCAACCGCTTCGGCGACGGGCTGCAAGCTCGCTCGAGAATGGCGGGACGTTGCCACACAGGACGGCGGAACATGGCTCCGAGCAGCACTTTTCCGAGGGTTCCGCCCCGTCTAGCCGATTGGATCGCTAGGATCCCACCTCCAACGGGCCGGGGGGACTGACTCGGCGGCCCGCGAACCCGGTCCTATGGCTCGCCGAATCGTCTGCTGCCTCGCTCTCGTACTTCTCGCCGCGGCTCCAGCGTCGGGCGGCCTGTATGACCGAAAACAGGACCTCGACAGCCAGATCTCCGGCCTCCAGTCGAAGCTCGAGCAGGCGCGAGCCCGCGAGTCGTCGCTCAGTGCGGAGATCGCGTCGGTCTCGCAGCGGATCCAGTCGCTCGAGTCGGAGGTGGGCGACGTCTCGACCCGCCTTGTCGCGCTCGAAGCGGATCTCGCCCTCCACGAGCGGAAGCTCGCGCGCCTGACGGAGCTGTACCAGCTCCAGACGGAGCGCCTGGTGTTTCTGCGCAGCCAGTACGGCCTCTCCGTCAAGCGCTGGGGAGACCGGCTCGTCGCGATCTACGAGGAGGAGGAGCCGACGACCCTCGACGTCGTCCTTCAGGCGGAGAGCTTCAGCGGCATCCTCGACCAGCTGGACTACGTGAGCGCGCTCGCCTCGCAGGATCGCTCGATCGTCGACCACGTCGAGGGCGCGAGAGACCACATGCGCGACCTTCGGATCCGGACGGGGAAGACGAAGGCCCGCGTCGCCGCCGTGACCCGTGTGGTCAGGATCAGGACGGAGCAGCAGCGGTCGCTCAAGAATCAGCTGATCGCCCGCCAGCAAGGGCTCACGGCAGCACGGAGCAACAGCCGAGCGAGCCTCGCCGACGTCCGCGCCGACGCGCGGCACTACGCGGCTGAGGCGGCGGCGCTCCAGGCCCAGAGCGCCAACGTGGCCGCGCAGATCCGCTCGGCCCAGTCGTCGAGCCCGGCCGTCACCTACTCGTCGGGTGACGGTGCGCCTTCGGCCAGCGGCTTCATCTGGCCGGTCGGCGGGCCCGTCGTCAGCCCGTTCGGGTGGCGCTGGGGACGGATGCACGAGGGCATCGACATCGGCGCCGGCTACGGCACGCCGATCGCCGCCGCGGCGTCCGGGACCGTCATCTTCGCCGGCTGGATGGGCGGCTACGGCAACCTGATCATCGTCGACCACGGCGGCGGGATCGCGACCGCCTACGCCCACCAGTCGAGCTTCGCGGTCGGCGGAGGGCCGGTCTCACAGGGCCAGACGATCGGCTACGTCGGCTGCACCGGCCACTGTTACGGGCCGCACCTCCACTTCGAGGTCCGAGTCAACGGCTCGGCCGTCGATCCTCTGGGTTATCTCTAAGGCGCGGGGTTGAGCAGCCTGAGGTCCGGCAGGTTGCGGTAGCGCTCGTCCTGGTCGAAGCCGTAACCGACGAAGAACTCGTCCGGGACCGTGAAGCCGACGTAGCGGACCGGGAGGTCTTCGACCAGGCGCCGGTAGGGCCGGTCGAGCAGCGTCACTGCGGCGAGCGACGCCGGCTCGCGGAGGAGCAAGGTCTTCGCGAGGTAGTTGAGCGTCAGACCCGTGTCGACGATGTCCTCGACGAGAAGCACGTGGCGCCCGTTGATGCTCATCGTCAGATCCTTGAGCAGCCGCACCTGGCGTCCTCCGCCGCCGTTTCCGTCGTATCCGGCGAGCGCGATGAAGTCGAGGTTGTGGACGATGGGCAGCGCGCGCGAGAGATCGGCGACGAAGACGATCGCCGTCTTCAGCGAGGCAACGAGGATCGGCTCGCGGCCCTCGTAGTCGCCGGCGATCTCCGCGCCGAGCTCCGCGACCCGGGACTGGATCTCCTCGTGCGAGAGATAGACCTCGCCGATCCTGGGGTCGGCTAGGAGGCTAGGTCGAGTCTGTATCGCTGGGCCAGGCGCTCGATGTCGCGCCGGTAGAAGAGTTTGGCGTTGACGTCCGGGTAGCGCTCACGCAGCTTCCGCAGCTTGCGGTTCTTTCGGGTCACGAGCGACTGCTTCATCACCGTCAGTTCGAGGTAGAGATTCTGCTCGGGAAGGTAGAAGTCGGGCGTGAAGGCCTCGACGACGCGGCCGTTCTCGTCCTGCTCGAGCACGAACGTCCGCGGCTCATAGGCCCACGGGATGCCGTAGTAGTCGAGGAGCTTGGCGCACTCGAGCTCCACGCCGTTCGCGAAGCGCGGTTCACCCTCGCCCTGATATGCCTGGAAATCCGGCACTTTTTTCGCCACCCACGGAGAGAGTACCGGCGCCGCCGGACGGCCTACACTTCGAGGCGTGGCGAGCCGAGACGGCAGCAAGCCGAGCTTCACCATCGCGCACATCTCCGATATCCATTGCGGCGATCCGAACTTCGTGCCGAGCCTCATGGACCGTGCGATCGCCGAGATCAACGAGCTCGAGCCCAACCTCGTCGTCTGCTCGGGCGACCTGACGACCTTCGGCTTCAAGGGGGAGTACCTCCAGGCGCGCGAGTACCTGGACAAGCTCGTTTGCCGGGAGCTCGTCGTCATCCCCGGGAACCACGACTCGCGGAACGTCGGCTACATCCACTTCGAGGAGTTCTTCGGCGAGCGCCACTCGACCGTGCACCTCGACGGCGTGTCGGTCGTCGCGGTCGACTCGAGCGAGCCCGACCTCGACCACGGACAGATCGGGCGCGGCCGCTACACGTGGATCGAGGAGCAGTTCTCGCCACCCGCCGACCTGCGGATCTTCGTCATGCACCACCACCTGCTGCCGGTCCCGGGGACCGGGCGCGAGCGGAACGTCGTCTACGACGCGGGCGACGTGATCGAGTGTCTCCAGCATGCGGGAGTCGATCTCGTCCTCTCGGGGCACAAGCACGTCCCGTACGCATGGAAGCTGGAGGACATGTTCGTCGTCAACACCGGGACGGTCTCGACGCTGCGTCTCCGTGGCAATACGCGACCCTGTTACAACATCGTCGAGGTCTCGGGCACCCACGTGGACGTCTGGCGCAAGTACCCGTTCCACGGCCAGGAGCGAATCATCCAGTTCTCGCTCGAAAGCCGTGCGTTCGAGAAGTACACGGGGCGGATCGAGCACGAGGTGACCACGCGGGAATGAGGGCGCTCGCGCTGATCGACGGCGAGCACTATGCGCCCGTGGTCCGGGCCGCGCTCGAGGAGCTCCCGTACGACGTCGTCGGCGCGCTCCTGGTCGGCGGGACCGAGAAGCTGCGCGGCGACGACGACTACGGCGTCCCCGTGGTCGACACGCTCGACGAGGCGCTCACGCGCTTCCAGCCTCGGATCGCGCTCGACCTCTCGGACGAGCCCGTGCTCGGGCCGAAAGAGCGGTTCCGCCTCGCGAGCCGGATCCTCGCCCACGGGATCGCCTACGAGGGCGCCGACTTCTCGCTTCGGCCGCCGGAGTACGAGCCGTTCGCGCTTCCGTCGCTCGCCGTGATCGGGACCGGGAAGCGGATGGGGAAGACCGCGGTCACCGGCTACGCGGCGCGGCTCCTGGCGAAGACCTTCGACCTCGTCGTCGTCTCGATGGGCCGCGGCGGCCCCCCGGAGCCCCAGGTCGCGGAGGTCAGCCCGACCGTCGACGATCTGCTCGAGCTCTCGCGGGTAGGCGCGCATGCGGCCTCCGACTACCTGGAGACGGCGGCGCTCGCCGGCGTGCCCACGATCGGCTGCCGGCGAGCCGGCGGTGGACTGGCCGGCGCGCCGTGGGTCACGAACCTCGCCGAGGGGATGCGCAAGGCGCTCGAGCGCGATCCCGAGCTGGTCGTGTTCGACGGCAGCGGGGCGGCGATTCCGCCGGTCGACGCGGACGCGCGGATCCTCGTCGCAGGCGCGAATCAGGGCGCCGACCTCGTCACCGGGTACCTGAACGCGTACCGGATCCTCGTCTCCGACCTCGTCGTCCTGACCATGGCTGAGACGGGCACCGACCACGAGGCGGTCGCCGCCGCGGTCGCCGACGTCAAGGACGTCCCCGTCGTGGCAACAGTCCTTCGCCCCCGCCCGGTGACGCCGCTCGAGGGCCGACGGGTCGCGTTCTTCACGACCGCGGACCCGGCTGCCGCCGCGCTGCTCGAGCGCCACCTCGCCTCCGAGCACGGCGCTGCCGAAGTCGTCGTCTCCACCAACCTCGCCGACAGGACGGCGCTCCGGATCGACCTCGAGCGAACCGACGCCGACATCTACCTCGTCGAGATCAAGGCGGCGGCGATCGACGTCGTCTGCGAGGCGGCGCAGGAGCGCGGCGTCGAGGTCGTGTTCGCCGACAACGACGTGCTCGCGCTGCCCGGACAGCCCGATCTCGACGAGCAGCTGCGCGCGCTGGCGGAGCGCGTGACGACGAGGCCGAGAGAGGCCGTTGCCTGATGCCTGAGCGCCGCTACGCCGACCCACTGCCTGTCGGGAGCGACGAGCAGCCCTACTCCAAAGGCTTGATGGCTCGGGCCCTGATCCGCGCGGGGGTGACGGCCGAGCGTGCCGTCGAGGTCGCCCGCACGATCGAGAAGGATCTCTCGGAGCGCGGCGGGCACATCGTCGACCTCGAGCGCCTCGAGGAGCTGGCAGTCGAGGTGCTGGGCGAGGAGGACGGGCAACGCGTCATTCGCCACCTCCGGCGGGCGAACGAGCTTCAGGAGCTCGACATGCCGCTGATCGTGCTGATCGGCGGCGCCACCGGCACCGGCAAGTCGACCGTGGCGACCGAGGTCGCGTACCGCCTCGGCATTACCCGTGTCACGTCGACGGACTTCGTGCGGCAGACGATGCGTGCGTTCTTCACGCCGGAGTTCCTGCCCGCGATCCACACGTCCAGCTTCGACGCGGGGAAGACGCTGCCCAGCGCCCAGGAGGAGGAGGTCGATCCGCTCCTGCACGGCTTCCTGGAGCAGACGCGGCACGTGCTCGTCGGTGTTCAGGCACTGATCGACCGTTCCCTCGAGGAGGGCTGGTCGATGGTGCTCGAAGGCGTCCACCTGGTTCCGGGAATGCTCCCCGGGCCGATTGCAGGCGCGCTCGCCGTCGAGTGCGTCGTCGCGATCGAGAACGAGCAGACGCACTCGGAGCACTTCCTGATTCGCGACCTCTCGTCGGACGGCGTCCGGCCGCTGGACAAGTACCTCGAGCGGATCGGCGACATCCGTTACCTCCAGGACTTCATCGTCGAGCGGGCGCAGGTCGAGGGAGTGCCCGTCATCGAGAACAGCGAGCGCGAGAAGGCGATCGGCGGCGTGCTCGAGCTCGTCCTCGCCGCCGCGGACCAAACACATAAGGTCAGAGCATGACCGACGTCGTCTCCGATCCCGAGGCCGTCGCGGTCGAGAGCGACGCCGCGACCCACTGTCTCTGCGAGAGCTATGCCCGCACGACCGAACGGGCGGCGCTGGCCGGAGCACGCTGGCTCGGCCGAGCCGACGAGGTTGCGGCACTGGAAGCCGCCGCCTCGGGAATGCGCACAGAGCTAGAGCTGCTGCCGATCGCCGGCCAGGTCGTCATCGGCGCCGCCGGCGAAGGCGAGCTGTTGCAGGCGGGCGTCGAGCTGGGCAGCGGCGGCGAGCGGGTCGACCTCGCCGTCGATCCGCTCGAGGGCAGCGGGATCGTCGCCCGCGGCAGCAGCGGCGCGATGTCGATGATCGCCGCCGGCGAGCCGGGCTCGCTCCAGACGCTCCCGGACATGTACATGCGCAAGGTCGCCGTCGGCCCCGTCGCACGCGGGAAGATCGACCTGAGGCAGCCTGTCGGCGACAACATCAGGGCGATCGCGGAGGCGTTCGGCCGGACGGTGGGGGACATCACCACGATCGTCCTCGACCGCCCCCGCCACCACGACCTGATCGAGGAGATCCGCGCGGCCGGCGCGCGGATCAAGCTGATCCAGGACGGCGACGTCACGGCCTCGATCTCGGCGGCGATCCGCGGGACGAACGACCACCTGGCGATCGGGATCGGCGGCACGCGTCAGGCAGCCCTGGCAGCGGCGGCGCTGCGCTGCCTGGGAGGCGAGCTCCAGGCGCAGCTGTGGCCCATCTCCAGGCGGGAGATCGACGAGGCCCGCGAGCAGGGGATCGAGGACGTCGAGCGGGTCTTCACGACGGAAGACCTCGCCCCGAAGCAGGCGATCGTCGCCGCCACGGGCGTCTCGAACGGCGACCTGTTGCGCGGTGTCCGTTTCCGTGCGGACAGTGCCTGGACGCATTCCCTCGTGATGTGCACGCGCTGCAACTGGGTGCGGTTCGTCGAAGGCATCCACTTCTTCCAGCGCGAGCGCCGCGAAGAGGTTCGGCTGCCTGGGTTCTAGGGGTACGCTGAGACCATGACTACGACCACGCGTGACGAAGTCGTCGAGGCTCTCCGTCAGGTGGAGGACCCGGAGCTCGGGATGGACATCGTCGACCTCGGCCTCATGTACGACGTGACAGTCGAAGGGCCCAAGGTCCACGTGCTGTTCACGCTGACCTCGATGGGGTGTCCCGTCGGGCCGATGATCGAGCAGCAGATCGACGAGGTCACGAGGGCCCTGCCGGGCGTCGAGGACGTCGAGACCGAGCTCACGTGGGACCCGCCCTGGTCGCCGGAGAAGATGTCCGACGACGCCAAGTTCATCCTCGGCTTCGGCTAGGAAGCCGAGCGCGCGGTGGCCGAGTGGCCCGCCCGGCAGCGGCCCTTCGACGAGATCGTGACCTGTCACGATCGAAGGCGCGTGTTCGAACGCGGATGAGACCCATGATCGGGATCACGTCGTATGCGGAGGAGGTTCAGATGGGTGTCTGGACCGAGGACGCCGCCGTCGTGCCGCTTGCCTATGTGCGTGCCGTCGAGGAGGCCGGCGGCCGGCCGCTGGTCGTGCCGCCCGTGGAAGATGGGGTGGAGGAGACGCTCGATGCGCTCGACGGCATCGTCTTTTCGGGCGGGGGCGATCTCGATCCGCGCCTGTACGGAGCCGAACCGCACACCGAGACGGACTCACCGAAGCCCTGGCGTGACGAACCGGAGCTGCGGCTGATCGAGGCCGCCATCCGGCGTGACATGCCCTTTCTGGCGATTTGTCGCGGCTCACAGCTCCTGAACGTCGTGCGGGGCGGAGACCTCGTCCAGCACCTGCCGGAGATCGTCGGCCACGAGCGCCACAAGCACGAGCCGGGCGCCTTCTCGGATCACGACGTGAGGGTCGCGCCGGACAGCCGTCTCGGCCGGCTGCTCGGCGAGCAGACGCCGGTCAAGTCTCACCACCATCAGGGCATGGGCCGGATCGGCGATGGGCTGCGCGAAGTGGCCTGGGCCGAGGACGGAGTCGTCGAGGGGCTCGAGGATCCGAGTCGGCGATTTGCGCTCGGGGTGCTCTGGCACCCCGAGGAAGGCGACGACGTCTCGCTCTTCAAGGGGCTTGTCGAGGAGGCGCGGCGCTACCGCGAGCAACGGTCGTGATCGTCACGCCGGAATAGTCAGCACGATCTTCCCGAAGTGCTCGCCGGACTCCATGCGCTCGTGCGCGGCACGAGCCTCTGCGAGCGGAAAGGCGCTGTCGATCACCGGCCGCGCCCGGCCTGACGCGACGAGCTCGTAGGCGCCCTCGAAATCGGCCTTCGTGCCCATGGTGGAGCCGAGGATCGTCAGCTGCTTCCACCAGATGCGGTGGAGCGACGCCTTCGGGTTCGGGCCGGTCGTCGCGCCGCAGACGGCGATCCGGCCGTGGGCCCGCACGGCTTGGAGCGACGTCTGCCACGTCGCCTCCCCGACGTGCTCGACGACGACGTCGGCGCCGGGGCCTCCGGTCGCCTCCTTGACCGCCTCGAGCACGTCCCCGCTCTCGTGATTGACGACGGCGTCGGCGCCGAGGCCGCGCGCGAGCTCGAGCTTGGCGTCGGACGACGATGTCGCGATCACCCGAGCACCGAGTGCCTTCCCCAGCACGATTGCGGCGGAGCCGATACCGCTCCCGGCCCCCCAGACGAGGACCCACTCGCCTTCACGCAGCCCCGCCCGAGTCACGAGCATCCGGTAGACGGTCTCGAAGACGAGCGGGAACGCCGCCGCCTCCTCGAAGGAGACGCCGTCGGGGATGGGGTAGACGTTCGAGGCCGGCACGGCAATCAGCTCGGCGTTCGTGCCGTCCATGTGCTCGCCGATCACAGTGATCCGGTCCCCGTGCTCGAGCCCGGGGTTGATGACGACGCGACGGCCGGACTCGTCGACCCCGGCGCCGTCGGCTCCGAGGATGCGCGGCTTCGGCACGGACGGGAGCCCACGACGCACCCAGAGGTCGAGCCGGTTCAGCGACGCGGCCCGGAGTTGGATCAGGACGTCGCCCGGCCCCGGCTCGGGATCGGGCGCGTCCTCATAGACGAGCACCTCCGGGCCGCCGTCCTCGTGGATCCGGACTGCTTTCATCAGGCGCGATGCTAGGACACAATCTCAGCGAGTGACAGGCGCTGAACTCGAACGGCTGGCCGAGGAGCTCGGCATCGACGCCGTCGGCGTGGCTGCTGCCGAGCCGTACGCCGACACCGAAAAGCACATCCGAGATCGCCGCGCGCGCGGCCTGTTCGCCGATCTCCGCTTCACGATGGCCCAGCCGGAGGTGTCGTGTCACCCGGAGACGCTCGTTCCGGGGGCGCGAACCGTCGTTTCGGCGGCGCTCTGCTACTACGCGCCCGGCCCGGAGCCGGGGCCCGGCGAAGGTCGCATGCCGCGCTACACGTGGACGGACGCCTACGCGGCGCTGCGCGAGCAGCTCGACGCGTTGGGGCGCCGCCTTGGCGCCGACTACCGCGTCCTCGTCGACGCGAACCAGCACGTCGACCGTGAGGCAGCCGCGCGCTCGGGCGTGGGCTTCTACGGGAAGAACACGCTTCTGATCACCCGCAGGCACGGCTCATGGGTCGTCCTGGGCACGCTCATCACGACCGCGGAGCTCGAGGCGACGCCGCCACTCGATCTCGACTGCGGGTCGTGCCGGCTGTGCATCGACGCCTGCCCCACGGGCGCCCTCGACGAGCCGGGCACGGTCGATGCCAACCGTTGCCTGTCGTACTGGACGCAGTCGAAGCACTCGATCCCCGAGGAGTATCGTGAGGAGCTCGGCGACCGCGTCTACGGCTGCGACATCTGCCAGGACGTCTGCCCGTGGAACCGCGGGGTCGAGAAGCGGCGCGCCGCCGACGCGCTTCCGCCCGACGCCGAGCCGACGGTTTCGCTCGTCGACTGGCTGGAGGCGGAGGACGCCGAGCTCCGCGTCCGCTACGAGCGGCTGTTCGTCCCGCGCAACGACCCTCGCTACCTGCGCCGCAACGCTCTCGTCGCGCTGGCGGCGAACGCCGGGCACTCGGGCTCTGACTCTGACTCTGACTCTAAGACGCGTAGCGTGGCGGAGCGCTACGCCCAGTCGGACGATCCCATGCTGCGCGAGCACGCCGAGTGGGCGCTCGCCCGGCTCGACGAAGGAGCGACACCGAGCCGTGGGTGAGCAACGCGCGGTCGAGCGCTGGATCGCCTGGGTCCGAGTCGGCGGGTTTGGCATGGCGTTCCTTCAAGTCGTCCTCCTGCCCGACGACTTTCCAAGCAGGCGTTACGAGCTCGCCGCCTGGATCTCGACCGCTGTCCTGGCGGTCGGCGCCGTCTTTTTCTTCTGGCTGATTCGCCGCCCAATGTCCAGCCGTGCGCTCTCGGTGGTCGGATTCGCGGCGCTCCTGTTCGACACGGCGGTTGTCAGCGCGTTCGTGCTGACGTATTCGTTCGAGCTCGGGACGCCGGTCCGGCAAGCGCTCATGATTCCGATCGCCGAGGCGGCGGTTCGCTACGGGCTTCGAGGCGGGATCGCGCTGCCTCTCGCCCTGACGCCCGTCTACGCCGCCTTCGAACGGCTCCGCTCCAATCAGCCGGATACCCCGTACGACGTCGACCACGTCACCTTCTCCGTCGGGGTCAGCCTGATCGTCGGCCTCTTCATCGGGTGGCTGGTAGAGCGGCTGCGGCGACAGTCCCGCTTGGCCGAGGACCGGGCCCATGAGGCCGAAGCGCTGCGGGACGAGCTGGGCCGTCGCGCCGACATCCTCGATGCAACCAACCGCTGTGCCCGCGCGCTCTCCTCCTCGCTCGAGCTCGAGCAAGCGTTTGCCGCCTTCATCCGCGAGCTCCGGGGGCTGGTTGCCTTCGACCGGACGGCGATCCTCCTCGTCGAGGACGGGCACCTGCGCGTCTTCGCGACCGCCGGGGTCGCGGCGGAGACGGTCTACCCGCCCGGAACGGTGGTCCCGATCGCCGGCTCCGCGATGACGCAGCTTCAGTCCGGCCATGTGATCTACCGCGAGGACATGACCGAGCGGCTTTTTGCCGAGGAGGACGATTTCGTCGGCCTCGGCCTCCTCTCTCGCCTGCTCGCGCCGCTTCTCTCGGGCCCGGAGACGATTGGCGCGATCTCCGTCGTCCGTCGCGAGGCGCACGCGTTCTCACAGGGCGAGGTCGAGCTGCTCAGCCTGCTCGGCCGGCTCGCCGGCAGCGCGGTGCAGAACATCCGCGCCTACGAGGCCGAGCGGACGACCGCGGAGGAGCTGCGCCGGCTGTCCGCGCTCCGCGCCGACTTCGTCTCACTCGTCTCTCACGAGCTCCGCAGCCCGATGGCCTCGGTGATCGGCTCGGCACGGACGCTGCAGATGCGCTGGCGGGAGCTGAGACCGGAGCAGCGGGAGTCGTTCCTGGCGCTGATCGCGCACGAGACGTCCCGCCTGGCCGAGCTCATCACCGACGTGCTCGACACCTCGCAAATCGAGGCCGGGACGTTCAGCTACTCGTTCGACAACGTCGACCTGGCGTCCGTCGTTCGCGATTTGGCCGCCGCGGCGGAACGAGGACAGGACGAAGTGCCGGTGCGTGCCGTCGTTCACGATCCGCTGCCACTGGTTCGGGGCGACCCCACGCGTCTCCGTCAGGTGCTCTCGAACCTGATCGACAACGCCGTCAAGTACTCGCCGCCCGGCGGGGAAGTCCGGGTCGAGGCGCAGCGAAGCGACGGGCGTGTCGTGATCGACGTCCGCGACCGCGGGCCCGGGATCGCGCCCGAGCACCACGGCGTCATCTTCGAGAAGTTCGGCCGCGTTCAAAGCCGTTCCGCCAAGCCCGGGACTGGGCTCGGGCTCTTCATCGCCCGCTCGATCGCCGAGGCCCACGGCGGGTCGCTCGCGGTGCGCTCGAGCCTCCAGCAAGGGGCGACCTTCACGCTGTCGCTGCCGTTCAGCTAGGACGACGGTGCGGCGACGCGCGAGACATTCAGCTCTCGCGCAAGCTCTTTCGCACGCTTGGCGACCCGCGCGCGGAGCTCGGCGGGCTCGATGACGGCGGCCTCGCCGCGGTGGGAGAGGATCTCGCTGACGAGCCATTCCTCGCCTGCCGGCGTCTCGCGAACCGCAGAGCCGTCGGCGAGTGGCGTTGCGCCGCGCTCGACCTCCCAGCGGGCCACCTCCGGCGAGTACCAGATTCGGACTGTCTGGGTTCCGCCAAACCGATGAGGATCGAACTCGAGGCGGCGCTCGAAGCGCTCACGCAGCTTCTTCGCGCTGCGGATCCGGTCGAGCCGGAAGCTACGCGAGGCGGCGCTGCCGAGGTCGAAGGCGTGGAGGTACCAGTACGGGAGCTCGCGCTCGAGCTGGTATGGCTCGACGACGCGTGCCGCCGGCTGCTTGTCGCCCTCCTTCAGGTATTCGATCTCGACGAGGCGGCTGTCTCGGATCGCGCCGCTGAACCGTGAAACGAGGTCTTCTTCAGACCGCGGTACGTCCAGCTCGGGTGTCTGAGCAAGCGCGAACTCGCCGAACGTCTCCTCGAGCTTGCGCCGGACGCGCTCGAGCGGCGTGTGGGCGTCGGCTGCGATCATCGGTCCGACGAACTCGAGCGCGAGTCGGATCGCCCGCGCCTCGAGCGGCGTCAGCCTCGGCGATGCCCTGAACGTGTCGCCGAAGAGCTCCTTGTCGACGTGCACCGAGTCGCCCCGGAGCTCCGCGTAGACCGCGTAGCAGCCGCCGCCGAAGTTGACGAGATTGAGCAGCGAGAGGTGCTCCTCGAGCGACTCGGGCGGGATGCGAAAGCGCTCGAGCAGCTCCGCGGCAGGGATCTCCGCCTGCCGGTCCTCGCCGCAGGCGTCGAGCAGGTACGCGAGCAGCGCCTGAAGGACGCCGAAACGCTCGGGGGCAACCGGAGAGCCGGGGCGCTCCGGCGGCTCAGGGACCTCTCGGGCGAGCTCGCGCGCGAGGTCCGGCGGCTCGCCCTCGTGGCGCTCGCGCACGCGCAGGAGCGCAGCCTTGACGATCCGGCGAAGCTCGGGCGGCGCCTGGGGCACGGCGCGGCCGTCCTGCCGCAGGATCCAGCCCGCGAGTGCCTCGAGGCTGGCGTACCCGGTGACGAAGACGCCGTCCTCGAGCCGGCCGGCACGGCCATAGACCCGCTCGATCCACCATGCCGCGTCGCCGGCGACCTCGATCCGGGCTTCGCCGACGGTCTCCCCGAACTGCCAGTCCGGCCGGCCCTTGTAGATCTCGACGTCGAAGTCCTCGGGCAGGCGGAAGTCCCGCTCGCGTCGCGTTGCCAGCCGGATGTCGCCGTGGATCCGGGAGACCCGGAACGTCCGGTTCGCCGCCCGGTCGTGGTCGCGCCCGATCACGTACCAGCGGCCGCGGTCGAGCAGGAGCGCGTACGGGTCGACCAGGCGCTCGAGCTCCTGGTCGCGCGACATCGAGCGGTAGCGGAACTTGACCGTGCGCTGCTTCGAGATCGCGCTCTCGAGCTTCGCGAGCCTGCCGGGGGTCTCCGGCGAGTAGTCGACGTCGCGAATCTCGATCCGGTGGGCCGTCTCGCTCGGCGCGTCGTCGAACCCGGGCCGGCCGAGGGCGAGGTTCTGCAGGGCGAGGCGGAGCGGCTCGGCGTAGGCGAAGTTGCCTTCGAGCAGGTAGAGGCCGGTCTGGAGCGCCGCGAGCTCGTCGTCGGAGAGCTCGAGCGGCTGGAGGAAGTAGCGCTCCGAGCGAAGCGTGTACAGCTCTTCACCGGTGAACTCATCTCGTTGGGAGTCGAGCGGGACGCCGAGCGCGATCAGCTCCGCGCGGTCGGAGTAGAACCGCCGCGCGAACGCCTCGTCGGACATCTCGGAGTAGCCCTCGACGTTGCCCTTGACGTCCCGGGCCGTCAGCGAGCGGCGGTCGGCCATCAGGAACGCGACCAGCGAGAGCTGGCGAATCAGCTTGTCGGTGTCGTGCGACATTGGGGCGGCTATTCTCTCCAATCGGTGATCGTTGACGGTCGTGGCAACACCGGGGCCGACTTTGTAACAGGGTCCCGGACGCGTTATGCTCTCCCGCACCGAGAGAGCCGGAGCCTGTTAATTCGTGCTTAACAGACCTTTGCCGCTGCTTAATCGAGGAGTTGCTACTTAGAGATGGAGTCCTTCAAGCACACGATTCAGAACCGTATGTATCAATACTCACGGGTGATTTACCGGTCGGTCAAGGACCTTGTCGACCCATATGTGCCCTCGGAGACACAAGCTGAGTACCGTCGCGCAGTCCTCGCCGCGTGCGAGGACACGATGGAGCGCCTGGCCCGCGATCCGCTCTACTTCTCGAAGCCGGACCGCGCGCTGTTCCAGGACATTCGGCGCTACTTCCCGATCAGGGCTCAGGCTCAGGTCGCCTGGGTGGTCGAGGAGGGCGTTGGCGCCGCAGTCTCGTTCATCACCGAGCAAATCGAGGCGGGCGCGTTCGACGGCGGTGCTCCGCGGTGCCGGGCGACGACGCGGAAGGGCAAGCCGTGCCAGCGTACGCCGCTCCCCGACCGCGACTACTGCCCCTCACACCAGCACCTCGAGACCGCTGCGGCTGCCTAGCTTGCGCTAGCGGCTGGGCGTAATCCGCCGGCCGTAGGAGTTGCCGAAGCCTGCGTCCGCAGCTTTCGAGGCAGCATCCTGAGCCTCACTGAGCGAGCCGTAGACGCCGCTGAAGACGACGTAGTAGCCGGGGTGGAGGCTCGCGAAGCGTTCGGATTCCAGCACGCCGACCTGCGGCAGCCCGGCTTCGAGCGCGTCACGAGCCCTCGCCGTCGCGGCATCGCGGCCGGCGGAGGCCGGAAGCGACGCGAGGACGAGCGTCCAGCCGCTCCGTCCCCGCGGCCACTCGATCTGGCTGCGCCGGGAACTCGGGCGCGGCGACGTGGTCGTTCCCGCCGTCTCGGTGGTCGCGGTCGGGACGGTGGGCTGAGGCGCACTGCTCGTCTCGGGAATCGTGGCGACCGTGGTTGGGAGCGGAGAGGTGTCGCCGACCAGCGTCTCCCGCGCCGCGCTCTCGGCCTCGCGCGTCCAGAGAATCGCCCCCGAGGCGGCGAGCACCGCGACGACGAGCGCGAGCAGCGACGGCCAAATCCAGTCTCCCGGGTACCAACGGAGCCGTCTCCGCCAGCCCTCGGCGAGCGTGGGGACGACACCCGGCGTGCGCAGCCGAAGCCCGCATTCGAGGCAGTACTCCTGGAGCGGCTCGGCCGGAGTGCCGCAGCGCTGGCAGCGCACTTCGGGATCGGCCATTAGTGCCCCTTCGAGTAATGCTGCCTAGCTTCTGGGTCGCGAGCACCAAGCCAGAGGCCGCACTCGGACGAGCCAAGGCTGGACAGCCTTGGTGAGGAGGAGGGTGGGCTCTGGCGCCGCGTGATCGCGGGCCAGAAGCAGGCGTGTATTGCTTGGAGGGGCACTAAACTTCGGCCGGCTCCTTCGGCGCGGGCTCGGGCTGGGTGTCGGCCGGCGGCTCCGGCCGCTGCGACTCCACGGGGCTGCCGCAGCGGCCGCAGAACTTCACGTCGGCCGGCAGCGGCGTCCCGCACCTGGCACAGGAAACGACCGGACGGGGGCCGGCCGGGCGGCCGCAGTTCGCGCAGAAGTGGGCTCCCCAGGCGAGCGGCGCGCCGCATACACACCGGAGCCCGCCCCGCGCTGTCGCTGCGGTCAGCAGCGCATCCAGCTCGCCGATTCGCTCTTCGAGTGCGACCAGGTCGGCGCAGCGCTCGGTGACGAGGTCGGTACGGAAGCGGTCGCGGCGGTACATCTCGAACACGAGCCCCCCGAGGTCGCGGAGGCGGTCCTCGCGCTCGCGAAGCAGCGTACGTCGCTCGCGTTTGAGCGCGCCTGGATTGGCTGCGCGCTGCGGCGCCTCTCCGGCCGCGGGCGCGCGCCGGCTTCGGCCAAACGGCCACAGGCCTGCCATCAGCCGTTCAACCTAGCGGAGCGAGCGGACCGGACCTAGAGATCGAACACGACCACGCGCTGCTCCGTGAACTCCTTGACGGAGTAGGCGGGGCCTTCGCGCGTGTTCCCCGAGTCCTTCACGCCGCCGTAGGGCATCTGGTCGGCTCGAAACGTCGGGGCCTCGTTGACGATCACCCCGCCGAACTCGAGCTCCTGCGCGGCGCGGAGAGCCGTCCGGATGTCTGTGGTGAAGATCCCGGCCTGAAGCCCGTAGCGTGTCCCGTTGGCGAGCTCGAGCGCCTCGTCGATCGTGCCGTAGGGGGTGACGGTCACGACTGGACCGAACACCTCTTCACAGGACACCTTCAGGTCGAGCCCGGCGCCTACGATCACGGTCGGGCGGATGAGCTCTCCCTCCAGCTCGCCGCCGGTGAGGATGTCGGCGCCCGCCTGTCGTGCCTCGTCGATCCATTCGAGGATCCGCTCGCGGGCACCCTCGTCGATCACCGGCCCGACGTCGGTCTCCTCGTCGGCCGGGTCGCCGACGACGAGCTGCTCGACCTTCGGCACCAGCAGCTCGACGTAGCGGTCGTAGACGTCGCGCTGGACGTAGACGCGTTGGATCGAAATGCAGCTCTGGCCGGCGAACGAGAAGCCGTGCTGCGCCGTCGCGCTCGCCGCCGCCTCGAGGTCGGCGTCGGCCTCGACGATCAGCGGCGTCGAGTTGCCCAGCTCGAGGTTCACACGCTTGCGTGCTGCTCGCTCTCGCAGCTTCCAGCCGACATCGCTCGAGCCGGTGAAGGTGATCACGCTGACCCGCTCGTCCTCGACGAGCACGTCGCCGATCTCGGACGCCGGTCCGACGACGACGTTCAGCCACCCGGGCGGCAGGCCGGCCTCGGTCTCGAGCTCACCGAGGAGCAAGGCCGAGAGCGGCGTCTGGCTCGCCGGCTTGAGGACGACGGCACAGCCGGCTGCGAGCGCAGGGGCGATCTTGTGCGCAACGAGGTTGAGCGGGAAGTTGAACGGGCTGATCGCACCGACGACGCCGTGCGGCACCCGCAGCGTCAACGCGAGCTTGCCTTCGCCGGCCTGCGACGCGTCCATCGGGACGACCTCGCCGGCGAGCTTGCGTGCCTCAACCGCGGAGAACGTGTAGGTGGACATCGCACGGGCAGCCTCGATCTTCGCGGCCTTCATCGGCTTGCCGGCCTCATCCGAGATCAGGCGGGCGACCTCCTCTTGGCGCCGGCCCAGCGCGCCTGCGACCCGGACGAGGATCTCCGCGCGCTTGTGTGCCGGCAGCGGGTCGCGCATTGCCCCTTCGGCGGCGTCGATCGCACGGCGGGTCTCGTCCGCGCCGGCCTTCGGGATGCGTGCGACGACCTCGCCCGAGTAGGGCGAGCGCACCTCCTGCCATTCGCCAGTCTCGACCCACTCGCCGCCGATGAGGAGCCTCCGCTCGGTGGCCGTGACAGCCATGGTGGGAGGATACGCCGGTGGAGGTCCCGCTTGATGCCGTCTGCGATTCCTGAGACGAGTTACGCCAGAAGCGGCGACGTCCACATCGCCTACCAGGTGTCGGGCGATGGGCCGTTCGACCTCGTGCTGGTCCACGGGTTCGTCTCGCACCTCGACCTGGACTGGGACGAGCCTCGCATGGCGCATTTCCTGAGGCGTCTGGGCTCGTTCTCACGGCTGATCCGCTTCGACAAGCGCGGCACGGGACTCTCCGACCGTCCGGGCGGGCTGCCGGATCTCGAGACGCGCATGGATGACGTGCGAGCCGTCATGGACGCAGTCGGCAGCGAGCAGGCGGCGCTCCTTGGCTACTCGGAGGGCGGACCGATGTGCTGCCTCTTCGCCGCGACGTACCCCGAGCGCACCTCGGCGCTCGTCCTGTACGGGTCGTACGCCAAGCGGCAAGACCCCGATGATGACTATCCATGGGCAGCAACGCGCGCCGAGCGTCGCGCGTACGCCGACGAGATCGAGCGCGACTGGGGAGTCAATGCCGACCTGGGGGCGATGGCGCCGAACGCGGATGCGCCGCTGCGTGCGTGGTGGGCGAAGCGGGCGAGAGCGGCGGCGAGCCCCGGCGCGGCGCGCGACCTGATTCTGATGAACAGCGAGATCGACGTGCGTCCGGTGCTGCCGACGATCCGGGTCCCGACGCTCGTCCTCCACAGAACCGGCGATCGCGACTCCCACATCGACGAGGGGCGATACATCACGGACCACATCCCTGGAGCGCGCTTCGTCGCGTTGCCGGGTGACGACCACATCGTGTCGATTGACCCCGACGAAATCCTTGACGAGGTGCAGGAGTTCCTGACCGGCGTGCGGCCTGTTCCAGAGACGGAGCGCGTCCTGGCGACGGTGCTCTTCACGGACATCGTCGCGTCGACGGAACGGGCGGCCGAGCTGGGTGACCGGCGTTGGCGCGAGCTGCTCGAGCGCCACAACGCCGTCGTTCGGCGTGAGCTCGATCTGTTTCGCGGGCGTGAAGTCGAGACGGCCGGGGACGGATTCCTGGCGACGTTCGACGGGCCCGCGAGGGCGATCCGGTGTGCTCGCGCGATCGCGGCGGAGATGCAGGACTTGGGGCTCGAGCTCCGAGCTGGTCTGCACACCGGCGAATGCGAGCTCATGGGCGACAAGGTCGCCGGCGTCGCAGTTCATACGGGCGCGCGGGTCGCCGCTCAGGCGCGGCCCGGCGAGGTCCTCGTGTCGAGCACGGTCAAGGATCTCGTCGCCGGCTCGGGAATCGAGTTCGAGGACCGCGGTTCCCACGAGCTAAGGGGCGTGCCGGGCGAGTGGCGCTTGTACGCTGTTTCGAATGCCTGAGGCCCTGATCGTCGATGCCGTCCGCAGCCCGATCGGCAGGCGGGACGGCTCGCTCTCGACGATCCGCGGGGACGAGCTCGCCGGGCAGATTCTGAACGGCCTCGTCGAGCGGAACGGCGTCGATCCGGCCGAGGTCGAGGACGTCCAGATGGGCTGCGTGACGCAAATCGGCGAGCAGGGCTGGAACATCGGCCGTATGGCGCCTCTGGTCGCCGGTTGGCCCGAGACCGTCTGCGGAACGACCGTCGACCGCCAGTGCGGCTCCTCGATGCAGACGAATTTCAACGCGGCCGCGGCGATCTGGTCGGGACAGGCCGACGTGGTCGTCTCGGCGGGGGTCGAGATGATGTCGCGGGTCCCGATGGGCTCGAACGGCGGCGACCTCTCGGAGAAGCTGACCGACCGCTGGCAGATCGTGCCGCAGGGGATCTCGGCCGAGGCGATCGCCGAGGAGTGGGGGCTCTCGCGGGAGGAGCTGGACGAGTACTCGTTGGAGTCGCACCGTCGGGCCGTTGCGGCGATCGACGAGGGGCGGTTCGAGCACGAGATCGTTCCGGTCGAGGTGAGCAACCCTCACGTGGGCACGCTGGTCGGCGTGGACGAGACTCCGAGGCGGGACACGTCCGCCGAGAAGCTCGCGTCACTTCCTCCGGCATTTCTCCCCGATGGCAAGGTCACCGCGGGCAGCTCGAGCCAGATCTGCGACGGCGCCGCGGCGGTGCTGATCACATCCGAAGGGGCTGCGACGCGGCTCGGGCTCGAGCCGCGTGCCCGGTTCGTCTCTTTCGGGCTCGCCGGCGTCGACCCGTACCGGATGCTCCACGGCAACCCCGAGGCCTGCGCGAACGCGCTCCGCCGCGCCGGCCTCACGTGGGACGAGATCGCCGTGGTCGAGGTCAACGAGGCGTTCGCCTCGGTCGTTCTCCAGTTCCTGAAGGACACCGGCCTCGAGGATCGCCGCGCGGACGTCAACCCGAACGGCGGCGGGATCTCGCTCGGCCACCCGCTCGGCGCCACCGGCGCGCGGGTGACCGCGACGCTCCTGGGCGAGCTCGAGCGCCGCAACGAGCGCTACGGCGTGGCCTGCATGTGCATCGGCTTCGGCCAGGCGATCGCAGCCGTCATCGAGCGCGTTTGAGGCGGGCCGAGCCCGCCCGCGGGCGGCGGGAGCCGGGCGAGGAGCACGAGTCGGGCTCGCACGAGGGGATGACCGCAATCGTCGTCGAGGCCGAGGATCTCGATGTCTGACCCGCTGGCCAAGCAGACGCGATGGCTGCTGGTTCGCGGGCGCGGTGAGCGCCCGCTCGATGCTCACATCGATCAAGGAGCGATCCGCACGCATTCGTCATCCAAGCGTCCTTCGGTCGCACCAGGCGAGCTCGCGGTTCTCTACGCGGCTGTCTGGCAGGCGATCTTCGCGGTCGTCGAGATCGCCGGGCCGCCCGAGCACGATCCCGAGCGCCGCCGATGGTCGTGGCGCTTTCCGATCCGACCACTCGTTGCGGTACGCGATCTCCGCGATGCGCCCCCGGTCGAAGCGGCCGGGATCTTCCCGCAGAGCATCTGGCGCCATTCGCACATCCGGCTGACGGACGACCAGTTCGCCGTGGCGAGGGAGCTCATCGAAGCGCAGGTGGCGGCAGCTCGCGAGGAAGCCCCCGAGCCGCGGCGGGGGCTTCCGATCAGGTCGCGAGAAGGATCGGCCGTTCCCCGCGCGCGAGTTGCACCGCCGCGCCCGCGATCGCGAGGATGACGAGTCCCGCAAGGGCCAGTCCCAGGATGAGCCGTGTCGGCCTCATGTCTGCTAGACGCGCGGCCGCGGCCTTTTCTTCCCTGGTGCCCCGCACTAGGATCGCCGCCGTGGAGATTCGCCGCGTCGGAGTGGTCGGGCTGGGGACGATGGGCGCTGGGATCGCCCAGGTCAGCGTCCAGTCGGGACACGACACGGTCGGGAGGGAGGTCTCCGACGAGCTATACGAGCGCGCCCGGGCGACGATCGACCGCTACCTGACCCGCGCGGTCGAGAAGGACCGGATGTCCGACGCCGACAAGCACGCGGCGCTCGATCGGCTGACGCTAACGACGTCGCTCGACGATCTCGCGGACTGCGACCTCGTGATCGAGGCGATCGTCGAGGACCTCGAGCCGAAGCGAGAGCTCTTCGCAGAGCTGGAACGGATCTGCCGGCCCGACGCGATCCTCGCCACCAACACGTCGGCCCTGTCAGTCTCCGCGATCGCCGAAGCTGTCGAGCGACCCGAGCGCGTGATCGGGATGCACTTCTTCAACCCGGCGCCGGTGCTGCCCCTGGTCGAGATCGTGCGTGCCGAGCACAGCTCGGACGAGGCCGTCGACGCCGCGTACGCATGGGCGGAGGGGGCCGGCAAGCAGCCCGTTCGGTGCAACGACACGCCCGGTTTCATCGTCAACAGGATCCTGATCCCGCTGCTGAACGACTGCGTACGCGTCCTCGACGAGGCCGACGTCTCGCCCGAAGAGCTCGACAAGGCGATGACGAACGGCGCCGGCTGGCCGCTGGGGCCGTGCGCGCTCGTCGACCTCGTCGGGATCGACATCCACGTGCACGCCTCGGAGGCGCTCCACGGCGCGCTCGGCGAGGAGCGGATGGCGCCACCCGAACGGCTGCTAGCGATGCAGCGGGAAGGAAAGCTCGGCCGCAAGACGGGCGAGGGCTTCTTCACGTACTAGACCGCGCGCATCGGGATGCCAAGCCGCCTGGCGACGAAGGGGATGCTCGACCCCTGGACGATGACCGAGAACGCGACGACGACGAACACGATGTTGTAGACGCGGTCGGCATCCTCGACCGCGCCCAGAAGGGCGAACGCCGCGAGCAGGATCGGGACTGCCCCACGTAACCCGGCCCAGACGACGAAGATCTTCTCGCCGCGCCGCATCCGCACAGGCACGAGCAGCGGGCCTACGGCCAGCGGCCTGGCGACGACGGCCAACACCACCCCGAGGACGAGGCCCTCGAGCAATGCGCGGCTGGTCACCACGTCGGTCACGTCGATCGTGATCCCCAGAGCGACGAAGACGACGACCTCGGCCAGACTGGCCAGCTGCGTGTGGAACCGCTCGATCGAGTCTCGGTAGGGCACATCGGCGTCTCCCAGCGCGATCCCGACGACGAAGACGGCCAGGAATCCGGACCCGTGCAGGACGGACGCGATCCCGTACACGACGCCGGCGGCGAGCAGCGTCCGGATCGGATAGAGACCGGGGTTCGGCAACGACATCCGTAGAAGCGGACGCATCGCCGCGGCGCAGGCCAGGCCGATGACGAGGCCCACGGTCATCTCGACGGCAAACTCCTCCACGACGATCCAGAAGGACCCGTCGTCCTGGCTCGCGAGCTCGACCATGCCGATCATCAGGGCGATGCCGGCCGGGTCGTTGACGCCCGCCTCGGCCTCCAGGATCGTGCCCGACCGTCCTCTGATCTCCTTATTGCCGAGAACCGAAAACATCACGGCGGGGTCGGTCGGCGCGAGAGCGGCTCCGAGGAGCCCGGCAGTCGTCCACTCGAACCCCAGGACGTAATGAGCAACGACGGTGATGATCCCTGCGGTCGCGAACACGCCAACCGTCCCGACCGTGAAGATCGGCACGGCCGCGACCCGGAATCGGCGCCAGCCGACGAGCGTTCCGCCGTTGAAGAGGATGATGATCAGCGCAACGACGGCGACCCGCTCGACCTCGAGGATCGCGAACCGTTCCGAGAGCTCCGGGAAGATGTCGGAAGCGACAGCGGCCAGTAGCAGGAACACGGCCGGCTCCGGCACCGTAAAGCGCTCGTTCAGCTTCGTCGCGAGCAGGGCGAGGAGCAGGCCGCCCGCGACAACGAGGACGATCGTTCCGAACGACGTCAGTTCGTCCACTTACTCATTCCTTACAAATCACTCAATGAAGGAACACCGCGCGTGGCGATACTGACGCGGTGCGACTCGCCCGGGGTCTTCTAGTCACGCTGCTTCTCACACTGACGCTCGTTGCGGCGGGCGTCGCCTTCACGGCGCCCCGGAATGAGGACGGGACGCTGTCCGTTCGCGACGGCCGCGGTGTCCTGGTCGTCCGGGTCAAGGGCAGCATCATCGGCCAGCTCGGCAAGGGGACGCTCACCGTGACCGCGACACGAGACCGACGGGCGACCATCATCGTCCGCGGCGCCGAGCGCGCGCGTTATCCGAGCGCGACGGTCGCGGTCTTCAGCGGCACGAACATCCGTTTCCGGATCGCGCACAACCGGCCTCTCGTTGTCAGGTTGAACGGCAAGCGCGTGAACTTCTCCGCCGTCGGCCGCGGCGACGGCTGGATGGACGGCCTCGGCGACCCGACCGCGGGGATCTTCTTCGACGGCTCCTACTCGCTGAACGGGGCGCCGTACCTCTCGCTCCCAGACGCGCGCACGCCGTTCGAGCTCGTCCTGACGGGCGCCGGCTCGGGCGGCTGAAGCGGCCGGTCTGGCATCCTGATGGGCGCGGTGCCTGGAGCTGACGCGCAGACGGTCCTGGTTGTAGAGGACGAGGCCTCGATTGCCTCGTTCGTCGCCCTGTACCTGCGCAATGCCGGCTACGAGGTCCAGGTGGCGCCGAACGGGCGCGACGCGCTGACCAAGGCGGAGAACTCCTCGCCCTCCCTGATCGTGCTCGACTTGATGCTCCCGGACATCGACGGGATCGAGGTCTGCCGGCGGGTCCGCCAGCGCTCCGACGTACCGATCCTGATGCTGACCGCGAGAGACGAGGACGTCGACAAGATCGTCGGCCTCGAGGTCGGCGCCGACGACTACCTGACGAAGCCGTTCAATCCGCGGGAGCTCGTCGCGCGCGTCAAGTCGATCCTGCGCCGCACGACCCCGGAGCGGCGCGAGGCCACGACGACCCAGATCCGCCACGGCGAGCTGCTCGTCGATGCCGGGCGGCGTGAGGTGCAGGTGACCGGCGAGGACGTCCAGCTCGCGCCGAAGGAGTTCGACCTCCTCTGGGAGCTGCTCGACCACAACGGTCTGGTGCTCACGCGCGACCAGCTTCTCGAGCGCGTCTGGGGCTACACCTTCGCGGGCGACACCCGCACCGTCGACGTCCACATCCGCCAGCTTCGCCGCAAGCTCGGGGATGCATCCCCGATCGTCACTGTCTGGGGCGTCGGGTACAAGGCCGCACCGGCCAAGGGCGCCTCGAAGGACACGGTCAGCGCTTAGGCGAAGGCCGGGCCGACAATGTTCAGGTCGCTGCGCTTTCGGCTGCCGGCCCTCTTCCTGGCAGGCGCCACGCTGGCAGGCCTGGTCTCGACGGTCATCTCGATCGGCCTGTTCCAGGACTACACCGAGGATCGACTCGTGGCCGAGTTGCGCCGCGAGGCGCGGGGCTTGACCAGCCTCTATGCGGAGCAGGTTCGCCGCGTTCAAGGAGCCCCGGAGGGCCAGCAGGTGATTCCGCTCGCGACCCGGCGGCTGGAACAGGCAAGCGGCAGCAGTCTGTACTACGCGGGGACGAGGATCTTCTACGGCCAGCGGTCCGGCCTGCGGAACCTCCCGCACGACATCGTCCCCTGGCGGGACGGGGAGGTGCGAACGTTCGAGTTCACGCCGCCGGGCGCGCAGCGCGAGTACCTTGCCGTGTCCTCGCCTCTCCGCCTCAGTCCACGGGAGCCGTATTTCGGCGCGCTCATCGTCGCCAAGCCGAGGGCAGAGCTGCGCGAACGCTGGCAGACGCTAATCGAGCGGCTGGTGCTGGCGGGCCTCGTCGGAATCGCGGTCGCCGGCGCGCTTGCCTGGTACCTGACGCGCCGGATCACGAAGCCCGTCGAGAGCCTTGCGGAGGCCGCCGATCAGATTGCCGAGGGACGCTACGACGTCGACCTGCCGCATCCGCCCGGCGGCGACGAGATCGGGCAGCTCGCGTCCCGCTTCGGCCAGATGGCCGACCGCCTCCAGGAAGCCGACGAGCTCGAGCGGAACTTCCTGATGACCGTCTCGCACGAGCTCCGCACGCCGTTGACGGCGATCCGAGGCCACGTGGAAGCACTTCGTGAGGGCGTCGCGCAGGACGAGGATGCGCGTCGCGAGTCGCTGGAGGTCATTGCCGCGGAGGCAGGCCGGCTCGAACGGCTCGTCGGCGACGTGCTCGACCTGGCGAAGCTCGATACGCGCCGCTTCACGCTGCGCAGCGAGGAGGTCGACATGGCGCGGCTCCTCGAGCAGGCCTACACGGCGTTCTCGGAGGAAGCGCGGCGCCGGGGAATCGAGTACGAGAGCGAGATCAACGCCCATCCGGTGATCGTGGCGGACGGCGACCGCGTTCTCCAGATCATCTCCAACCTGCTCTCCAACGCCTTCCGCTGGACTCCTGACGGCGGGCGCGTCGATCTGGCGCTGGACCAGGAGAACGGCGTCGTCTCGGTCGCCGTCCAGGACACCGGACCGGGGATCGCAGCCGACGAGCGCGATCGCATCTTCCGACCGTTCTGGTCGCGCGACGGGGGTGGGACGGGACTGGGGCTCGCGATCGCGCGAGAGCTCGCGACGGCCCACGGCGGCCGGATCGACCTCGAGTCGGAGCCCGGACACGGCGCTCGCTTCGAGCTCGTCCTCCCTGTGCTCCCCGTCTTCGTGGGTGATGACGGAAGCTGAGCCCGCCGTCGCTTCGGCGCGGGAGGGCGAGGGGCGAGCGGTCGTCGCGGCAATGCGGCCGCGACAGTGGACGAAGAACCTGCTGCTGTTCGCGGGCATCCTGTTCGCGGCGCAGTACGACGACCCGGTCAAGTGGATCGAGGCGTTCGTTGCCTTCGTCGCCTACTGCGCGGCGTCGAGCGCCGCCTACATCGTCAACGACGTGCTTGATGCCGACGAGGACCGCCGGCACCCGCTCAAGCGCAACCGGCCGATCGCGTCGGGTGCGCTCGTGCCGGATCGCGCCCTGAAGATCGCCGCGATTCTCGCGATCTTCGCGATCGCAGCGATGTCGTGGTTCGGATGGACGTCCGTGGCGTACGTCACCGGCTTCCTCGCCCTCCAGGGCGCGTACAGCTGGCGGCTCAAGCAGATCGTCCTCATCGACGTCATGGCGATCGCCGCGCTGTTCGTGATCCGCGCGGCCGCCGGCGCGGAGGCGGTCGACGTGCGGATCTCGCCGTGGCTGATCGTCTGCACGGCGCTGCTCGCACTCTTCCTCGCGCTGGCCAAGCGGCGCGGCGAGCTCACGGCGGTGGGGGAGGGCGGCAGGCGCGGCGCCCTGGCCGGCTACTCGTTTCCGCTCGTCGACCAGCTCGTCTCGATCGTCGCCGCCTGCACGATCGTCGCGTACTCCCTTTACACGTTCGAGGCCCGCGAGGGCTCGGCGCTGATGGCGACGATCCCGTTCGTCGTCTTCGGGATCTTCCGCTATCTGCTCCTCATGCACCGCGAGGACCTCGGCGAAGAGCCCGAGAGCGTGCTGCTCAGCGATACCCCGATTCTCGCGACGATCGCGCTCTGGGCGCTGACGTCGGCGCTGATCCTCGGTCTCAGCTAGAGGTTCGAGCTTCTTCGAGGCGGTAGACGACCGCGCCGCCGTTCTCGGTCATGCCCTTCTCCATCCGGGCGAGACGGTCGTCGACGTTCTGCCAGCCCGACGTGATCAAATCGACGAGGAGCCCGAGGTCGTCGACTCTGGCGTGACGCTCGGCGAGGTTGTCGTTCTCGATCCGCTCCAGGCGGCGAATCGTCTGACCCGCGAGGCCGCGAACCTCGGCGAGCTGGCGTGCGACGGGGAGCGCCTCGGCGCGAAAGCCGTCCTGCACAGCCTCGCCAACCTTGGCCGGAAGGGTGGTCTCGAGGGTCGCGGCGAGCTCGGCGAGCTCCTCGATCTGACGGCGTGCCCGGTCGAGGGCGGCGTCGATCTGCGCCTGTTCCGTGCGTTCCTTCGCGGCCGCCTCCAGCCGCACTCTCGCCCGCTCGACGGCGCTGTAGTCCATGGCGCGAGGGTAGCGTTGGCCCCGGATGGAGACGGCCGAGCTCGAGTACGAGCTACCGCCCGAGTTAATCGCCCAGCGGCCGCCGGAGCGGCGTGACGAATCGAGGCTGCTGGTCTACGAGCGAGCCACGGGTGACGTGCGTCATCGGCGCTTCTCGGAGCTGCCCGATGAGCTCCTGGACGGCGAGCTCACCGTCGTCAACGAGTCGCGCGTGATTCCGGCGCGGCTTCTGCTCGAACGGCCCGGCGGCGGCAGGGCCGAGGTCCTGCTGCTCGAGCGTGTCGGTCCGAACGGCGTCTGGGAGGGGCTGGCGAAGCCGTCGCGGCGGCTGCGGGCCGGCCAGCGGCTGGGGCCGGTCGAGCTGGTCGAGCCGCTGGGGGAGGGCCGCTGGTTGCTGCGGCTCGAAGGCGAGCCCGCGGGCGAGGTCCCGCTTCCGCCGTACATCACCGAGTCGCTCGCCGATCCGGAGCGCTACCAGACGGTCTACGCACGGACGGAGGGCTCGGCGGCGGCGCCGACAGCGGGGCTCCACTTCACGCCCGAGCTCCTCTCGCGGCTCGATGTCGAGCGCGTGACGCTCCACGTCGGTCTCGACACGTTCCGTCCGATCGAGACCGAGACGCTCGAGGAGCACGCGATCCACACCGAGCGCTACTCGGTCGAGCCGGCGGCGTGGGAGCGGATCCAAGCGTCCGAGCGTGTGCTCGCCGTCGGAACCACGACGGTTCGGGTGCTCGAAACGCTGGCAAACGCTGCGCGTCCTAGTTACCAGGGCCGAGCCGGCCTGTTCATCACCCCCGGCTACAAGTTCAAGCGGGTCGACTCGCTGCTGACGAACTTCCACTTGCCGCGGTCGAGCCTGCTGGCGCTCGTGATGGCGTTCGCCGGGGTGGAGGAGATCCGGCGGCTGTACGAGGTTGCGATCGCCGAGCGCTACCGCTTCTACTCGTTCGGCGATGCGATGCTCGTCCGGTGACGTTCAGAGTCACGGCAACCGACGGCGCGGCGCGCGCCGGTGTCCTGCAGACGGCCCACGGCGACGTTCCGACACCGGCGTTCATGCCGGTCGGGACGAAGGCCTCCGTCAAGACACTCCACCCGGACGAGGTGCGCGACCTCGGCGCGCACATCCTGCTCGGCAACACCTACCACCTGCATTTTCGTCCCGGCGACAAGCTCATCGCCGAGCTCGGCGGTCTCCACGCCTTCATGGGCTGGGACGGTCCGATCCTCACGGATTCGGGGGGTTTCCAGGTGTTCTCGCTCCGGGACACGATCCTCGCCGCGGATGACGACGGCGTCACGTTCCGCTCGGTGTACGACGGCTCGCCGGCTCGCTTCACGCCGGAGCTGGTTGCACAGATCCAGGCCAACCTCGGCTCTGACATTGCCATGTGCCTGGATGTCTGCCCTCCCGCAGGCGTGCCGCTCGAGGAGCTCGAGAAGGCCGTGCGCCGCACCACCGAGTGGGCCGGCCGTCAGCGGGCTGCGCGGAAAGCGCCCGGCCAGCTCGTCTTCGGGATCACGCAGGGCGCTTCGGATCCCGACCTCCGCCGCCGGTCGATCGAGGAGATCACCGCGCTCCACTTCGACGGCTACGCCCTGGGCGGCCTCTCGGTCGGCGAGCCGCGCGAGCTGACCCTCGACGCGACCGCCTGGGCGGCGCCGCTCCTACCCGAGGGCAAGCCGCGCTACTTCATGGGCATCGGGGACGCGGCCGGCATTCTCGAGGTGATCGAGCGCGGGGTGGACATGTTCGACTGCGTCCTGCCGACGCGGACGGCGAGGACGGGCTCGGCGCTGACCTGGCAGGGCCGGCTCAACCTCCGGAACGCCCGTTTCGCCCGTGATCCTTGCCCGCTGGACGACCAGTGCGGCTGTCCGGCGTGCGCGCGCTTTTCTAGGGCCTACATCCGGCACCTGGTCAACCAGGAGGAGCTGCTGGGCCTCCGCTTGCTGACTTTGCACAACCTTTACTTTGTGCTCGACGTCACAGCTCGTGCCAGGGCTGCGATCTCAGTCGGTGAACTGGCATCCTTCAAGAACCGAGTGCTCGAGCGCCTCGAACCACAACTGTTGTGAACGCCGGCCCCCTGCTCTTTCTCGCCGCGCTGGTCGCGGTGCTGTGGTTTGTCCTGATCCGCCCGCAGCGGGCGAGACAAGCTGCTCACCGCAACCTGATCGCCGAGCTAGCGCCCGGCGACGAGGTCGTCACCGCGGGTGGCGTGCTCGGCCGCGTGAGCGCGATTGCGGACGACCACCTCAAGCTCGAGATCGCACCGGGCACGGAAATCAGACTCGCCAGGGACGCCGTCACCGGGGTTATAAGAAAGGACCAAGAATTGGCCTCAGAGGGTCAAGAATCGGCCTCAGAAGCCGAAAACCACGGCTAACCTTGGCGGACACGCATGGCTGATCGGCGCTCGAACCTCCTCCTGCTCGGACTGACCCTGGTCGCCTTCCTGGGCGTGCTCCTGCTGTCGGTCCCGGGATCGCCGATCCAGCAAACGCCGAAGCTCGGCCTCGACCTCCAGGGCGGCCTCGAGATCGTCCTCAAGGCGGTTCCGCCGAAGGACCACGCGATCACCGACGAGGACATGGCGCGCTCGGTCGAGATCATGCGGGCCCGCGTCGACAAGCTCGGCGTCAGCGAGCCCGAGATCCGCAAGCAGGGCTCCGATCAGATCTCGATCCAGCTGCCCGGCATCAACGATCCCGGCCAGGCCGCCGCGCTGATCGGCAAGACCGCCCAGCTCTGGCTGTTCGACCTCCAGGCCGACATCGAGGAGCCGACCGCCGTCACGCAAGGCTTGCTGACCTTCCCGCAGCCGGATCCAAACCAGTTCCAGCTCCTGAAACAGATCCAGCCGAGAGTGCAGGAGGACACGGCCGAGGAGTGGTACCTCGTCAATCCGAAGACAAAGAAGGTCATCCTCGGCCCGGAGGCGACCAAGCAGCGACTCGAACAGCGCTGGAAAGGAATGGAGCAGAACGCCGGCAAGCCGTTCCCGAAGCGCTTCGAGTTCTACGGCGTGCCCGAGAAGTCCATCATCCTCCACTGCGGCATCGGCGAGCGATACTGCCCAGGCGTCAACGAGGCGCCGCCCGCGCGGAACTACTACTACCTCTTCAAGTACGACCCGGAGAACAAGGAGAACCCGGTGCCGGAGATGACCGGCGCCGACCTCAAGCTCGACGGCACGCGCCAGGACTTCTCCCAGGCCGAGGGCGGCCCGATCGTCCTGATGCAGTTCACCGACTCCGGCTCCGACAAGTTCCACCGGATCACGCGCGATCTGGCGGCCCGAGGCCAGGCGGCGTCGGGCACGGTCCAGGACCGCAACCAGGCGCTCCAGAGCTTCGCGATCGTCCTCGACCGCGAGATCAAGTCGGCGCCGACGATCGACTGGCGTGAGAACCCCGACGGGATCGCCGGCGGCAGCGCCCAGATCAGCGGCATCGGCGACGTCGGCGAGGCCAAGGACCTCGCGCTCGTCCTCCAGACCGGTGCGCTGCCGGTCGAGTTCGAGCAGATCGACCTGACCCAGGTTTCCGCGACACTCGGGCACGAGTCGCTACGCCAGGCAATCACCGCCTCGCTGATCGGCCTCGCCGTCGTCTTTCTCTTCCTGCTCATCGTCTACCGCTTCCTCGGCCTGGTCGCGATCCTCGGCCTCGCGCTGAACGCGGTGTTCCTCTACGCGGTCATCCTGCTGTTCAACGTCACCCTGACGCTGCCGGGCTTCGCGGGGTTGATCCTCGCAATCGGGGTCGCGGCCGACGCCAACATCGTCATCTTCGAACGAATCAAAGAAGAGGCCCAGGACCGGAAATCGGTCCGGGCGGCCATCTCGTCGGGGTACCGCAAGGGCTTCTCGACGATCATCGACGCCAACGTCGTCACCGCGATCACGGCGCTGATCCTCTTCGCCGTCGCGACGGGCGGCGTCCGCGGCTTCGCGTTCATGCTGCTGCTGGGCACGGTGACCTCGATCTTCACGGCCGTGTTCGCGACCCGCGCGCTGCTCGGGATGCTCGCCGGCTTCAAGTGGTTCGACAACCCGCGCTTCATGGGAGCGAGCGCGCAGAAGATGGCCGGCTGGCAGATGTTCGACGCCGTCGGCAAGCGGCGGATCTGGTTCACGATCGCCGGCATCCTGATCGCGATCTCGATCGGGTCGCTGATCGTCAAGGGGCTCAACCTCGGCATCGACTTCCGGGGCGGCACGCAGATGACTCTCCAGACCCAGCGCCCGACGGATCCCGAAACCGTTCGCACGGAGGTGGACAAGCTCGGCGTCGGAGACGCGGTCGTCCAGGGCCGGGGGCAGGAGCTCGCGGGAGGAACGTTCGAAGAGTTCCAGATCAAGACCGAGCCGCTCGACAACCCCGAGCAAGCGCGCCTCGTGGCGCAGCTCGAGGCCGACCTCAACGGCCAGGTCGAGGGCGTCCGAAACGTCTCGGCCAGCTTCTCCGAGCAGATCCTCCGGGGAGCGATCTACTCGGTCCTGATCTCGTTCCTCCTGATCACGATCTACATCACCCTGCGCTTCCAGTGGCGCTTCGCCCTCCCGATCCTGCGGACGATCGCCAGCGACGGAGTGATCGCACTCGGGATCTACTCGCTCTCGGGCCGCGAGGTCAGCGCCTCGACCGTCGCCGCGTTCCTGACGATCATCGGGTACTCGATCTACGACACGATCATCATCTTCGACCGGGTCCGCGAGAACCTCCCGCTGATGCGGCGCTCGTCGATCAAGGACATCATCAATACGTCGCTCTGGGAGACCGTCCGCCGCTCGATCGCGACGACACTGATCACCCTGCTGCCGGTCGCCGCGCTGTACTTCTTCGGCGGCGCCGTGCTGCAGGACTTCGCGTTCGCGATCCTCATCGGGATTTCGATCAGCGCGGTCTCGACGATCTTCATCGCCGCGCCGTTCCTGGCCGTGCTACTCGAGCGTGCGCCGGAGTACAAGGGGCGCGCCGCTCGATCCACGCGTCGCGACGACGAGGCGGGGGAACCGGCCGAGAAGCTCGTGCCGGTCGGGGCCGGAGCGCCGGTCGACGGGGACGGCGACGGCGACGGCCAGGTGCCTGCCGCTGCGGCCCCGGTGGCGGCCGCGCCGGTGCCCGCGGGCACGAAGCAGGACCGCCGCCGACAGCGCCGACGCGCTCGCCCTCATGGACGAGCGAGATAGCGCCGGCCTCCGCGAGCTGGTCGAACGAATTGCCTTGACGGCCGTCGGCGCCGTCGCGCTGACCGCCGAGCGCGCCGACGCGCTCGCGGAGGAGCTCGCTGAACGGGGTATCGCTCGTCGCGACGACGCACGCGCGCTGATCGACGACGTCTCATCGCGCTGGCGTGGCGATGCGACGAGGCTCGGGGAGAAGGCCGGCTCGACGCCTCGACGTCCTCTTTCGGGAGTTCGGTCTCGCCACGAAGGACGATCTCGAGGACCTGGAGCTTCGCCTTGCACAGCTGGAGCTTCGCCTGAGCCTGCTGGAGGAGCCGCAGCCCGAGGCGGAAACCCGCGGCGACGTCACCAGCTGAGCCGCGTGCAACACTGATCCCATGGCTGAGGCCCCTCCGCGCAGCCTGGGGCGCATCTCCGAGATCGCCCAGGTCGCCGTTCGGCACGGCTTCGGCTACTTCTTCCATCGCAATCGGCTAAGCGATCTCCTGCCCGGGAACGGGAAACCGGGCGCCGACGTCCTCCCCTCGGAGCGCGGCCGTCACCTGCGGGAGATGCTCGACGAGCTCGGCCCGACCTTCGTCAAGTTCGGCCAGCTGCTCTCGATGCGGCCGGACATCCTTCCGCCGGACGTCATCGCCGAGCTCCGGGGGCTCCAGGACGACGTCTCACCGTTCCCGTACGAAGAGGTGGAGGCGATGATCCTCGCCGAGCTCGGCCAGCCGGTCGAACGCCTTTTCCGCGACTTCGACCCGGTGCCGACGGCGGCAGCATCGATCGGTCAGGTGCACCGCGCGACGCTTCCGAACGGCCGCGACGTGGTCGTCAAGGTGCAGCGTCCCGGAGCGCCTCGGCAGGTCGAGGCCGACCTCAACCTGATGTATCAGGCAGCCCGACTGGCCAATGAACGTGTGCGCGCGCTCGACTTCATCGACGCCGAGGCCCTGGTGGACGAGTTCGCCCGGTCGATCCGGCAGGAGCTCGACTACCGCCTCGAGGCGCGGAACGCGGAGACGTTCCGCAAGAACTTCGCCGGACACCCGCACGTCAAGATCCCGCGCGTCTACTGGACCTACACTCGACCGCGGGTCTTGACACTGGAATACCTCGACGGCACGCAGCTGGCCGACATCGAGCTGCTCGGCTGGGGCCCGGAGGAGCGCCGCCGGCTGGCCGAGGTTCTGACCGAGGCGTGGATGACGATGATCTTCCGCCACGGATTCTTCCACGCCGACCCGCATCCGGCCAACGTTCTCGTCTTCGCGCCGGACCGGATCGGCCTCGTCGACTTCGGGCAGGCCGGCCGCCTCACCGACGAGGACATCTCCAAGGCGACCGGCCTCTTCATCGACGTCGTCAACGAGAACCTCGAGGCGTTGCCGAAGCGGCTCGGCGAGCTCGGCGTCCGCTACCCGAAGGAGCGGGAGGATGAGTTCGTCGCCGAGCTCCGCGACCTGTTCTACCGCTACTACGGCGCGAGCCTCGCCGAGATCGACCCGCAGCAGGTGATGCGGGACGTCTTCGCGCTCATCTACCGGATGAACCTGCGCCTGCCGACGCGCTTCGTCCTCCTCGACAAGTCGATTGCGACCCTGGGCTCGGTCGCGACCGAGATCTCGCCGGACTTCAACGTCTTCGAAGTCGCGAAGCCGTACGCGCGCAGCCTGCTGCTCGGGCGCTACACGCCGGCTCGGGTCGCGGCGCGGGCCCGGCGCGAGTCGATCAACCTGGCCCGAATCGCCTCCGAGTTTCCGTACCAGATCCACGACATCCTCGAGGAGGTGCGAGACGGACAGATCGAGGTCGGCTTCGTGCACAAGGGCCTCGACGAGTTCATGGGCAAGCTCGACGTCGCCTTCAACCGGCTCGTCATCGCGCTCATGGTCTCCTCCGGCCTGATCGGGTCAGCCCTGCTCGGGATCTTCGCCGAGGCCGGCCCGAAGGTCTGGGGACTCCACTTCCTCTCCGTGCTCGGCTTCTTACTCTCCGCAATCCTCGGCGCCTGGCTGCTCTGGGGCGTCATCCGCAGCGGGCGCCTCTAGGCGCCCTTCGCTGAAAGTCTCACGACTTTCAGCGATTCCAGACCCGCGAGGGTGGGCGGCGCTTCGCGCCGCGCGGCCCAGAAGCGATGCGAAGCGTTCCTTCTCGATGAGCCCGCGTGGCGGAACGGGCAAAGCCCGTTCCGCGGCGACTGCAGTTCATGGCCTAGGCGGCTGTCGATTTTTCGGCACAGATCCGCGAGAAAGGACATCTGGTCGCGCCGAAAAGGCGTTGGTAGCGTCGCTGGCATGTCAAGCGCACTCCTCCTGGCCGAGCCTGAGCCCGCGACTCGCGGCTTTCTGGAGCGTCACCTCCGCCAGGACGGGTTCGAGGTCGTGGAAGCCTTCGACGGCGAGGCGCTCGACCTGCTCGAGGTCGCTCGAGCCGACCTCGTGCTCGCGGCCGACTCGTTGGCCGCCGACCTGCGGCGGCGGGCAACCGACGTCCCGATCATCGTCCTCGGTCGCCCGGACTCCGACCCCATCGACCGCGTCCGGGCCTTCGACGGCGGTTGCGACGACTACGTCGACCGGCCGTTCCACTACGAGGAGCTGCTCGCCAGGATCCGCGCAGTGCTCCGTCGCGTCGCTCCGCCGGCGGGCGACCGAATGCAGGTCGGCGAGCTCGTGATCGACCGCGCCGCCCGGCGGGTGACGGTCGCGGGCACCCCGGTCGTCCTCGCCGCGAAGGAGTACGAGCTTCTGGTCAAGCTCGCCGCCGACCCGGTGCGGGTGTTCACGAAGGAGCAGCTGCTCAGGGAGGTCTGGGGCTTCCGCTCCCTGGGGCGGACCCGGACCTTGGACTCGCATGCCTCGCGGCTGCGCCGGAAGCTCGCAGCCGCCGGCGGCGACTTCGTCCGGAACGTGTGGGGGGTGGGCTACTCGCTCAGCGACTAAGACTCGACACGTAGCCGCCGAGGACCTTGTCCCAGCCGCCGTCGTAGTTGGCGCGGCCCTCCACGTCTCCGGCCTCGTCCCAGCCTCGGTGCTCGAGGTCGACTCTCGTGCGCTCGCCTTCGGGCGTAAACCGGACCTCGATCTCGGTCGGGCCACGCCGGGGATTCACACGCCAGCGAAGGACGAACCGCTGCGGCGGCTCCCACGCGATCACGTCCGCCCAGTCGGCCTCGCGGCCGTCGGCCGCGCGCTCGTAGACTCGGCCGCCGGCGCGCTCGTCGAAGACCACCGCCACGCGGTTCTCGAAGACGGTGTGCGGCTCGCCGGGCCACCAGTCGCCCATCCCCCTCGTGAACGTCTCAAACGCCGTCTCGAGCGAGGCGTCCACGGTGATCGTCTTCTCGATTGCGGCGAGTGCCTCAGTCGCGCTCATCCCGTTCTCCTCTCCTCTGCTTCGGCCGCCGCCTGGAAGTCGGCGAGGGCCCGGTCCCAGAACCGCTCGAAGTAGTCGCGAAGCGCGATCACGCCGTCGGGGTCGATTCGATAGAGGCGCCGCGTCCCCAGCGGGCGGTCGCTGACGAGCCCTGCCGACTTCAGCACCCTGAGGTGCTGGGAAACGGCAGGCCGGCTGACCGGTAGTGCCCGCGCGAGCTCACCGACAGGCTTCGGCCCCTCTGCGAGCTGCTCGAAGATCGCCCGTCTGGTCGGGTCTCCGAGTGCGTTCAGCGGTTCGGCGTAAGTGGTCACTTACCGTAAGCCTAAGCTTACGGTTATCGGATGTCAAGCCTCAGATCGGCGCTCTCCAGATCGAGGAGCAGTCGCTTGCGGTCGAGGCCGCCGCCGTAGCCGACGAGGTCGCCTGACGCACCGATGACACGATGGCAGGGGAGGACGATCGGGATCGGGTTGCGGTTCATGACCGTGCCGACCGCCCGCGCCGCCTGCGGACGCCCGGCCCGGGCGGCCAGCGCGCCGTACGTCGTCACCTCGCCGAACGGCACTCGGGCAAGCTTCTCGAGCACCGCGCGCGAGAAGTCGGCGCGGCCACGCAGATCGATCGGGAGGTCGAAGCTTTGCCGTCGACCTTCGAAGTACTCGTCGAGCTCGCGGACGACCGGGTCGACCGCCCTGGGGGCACGCAGAACACGTGCCCCGAAGATCCGCGCGAGCTCCTCTGAGAGGCGTTCGGGCTCCGGGTCGTACGAGATCCGGCAGAGACCGCGGTCGGTAAGCGCGACGAACAGTGGCCCCACCGGGCTCTCGGTGACGTCGTACGAGACGTCGAGCAGGCCGGCCTCCGAGGCCGCGTCGCGGAACCGCCGGTCGAGCGTGTCGGGGACGGCGGTCATGTGAGCCTCCTTCGCAGCCGGCGCACACCCGAGGAGGCCGCCTGTCGAGCGGCGTCCTCGCTGGAATCCAACGCGTCGGCGATTTGGTCGTAGGGAAGGTCGTAGCCGTACCGGAGAACGACCGCGGCGCGCTCCTTCTCGGGGAGCTCGTCGGCCAGGTGCTCGAGCTCCGCGTAGGCAGGTCGGCGCTCCTCGTGCGCCGGTTCCACGCCGATCGTCGCTTCAGGCCGGCGACGACGGGCGTCGTCGACGGCTACTCGCGTCGCGATCGTGAACACCCAGGCCTTGAGGTGGCGCCCGTGCCGCAGCGTCGGGTAGCCGCGCAAGGCCCGGAGAAACGTCTCCTGGAAGGCGTCCTCGGCGCGCTGTCGGCCGAGCAGGCGCACGAGGTGCCCGAAGACGGCGTTTCGGTGCTCGTCGTAGAACCGCTCGAACGGCGGAACGCTCACGGCTTCCATCATGCTCTTCAACGTGGCTGCGACGGCGGATGTGAGATGAGGGTCGCCGTCGTCGGCCATGTCGAAGTCGTGGAGTTTGCACGGGTCGATCGCGTTCCGCGCCCCGGGGAGATCATCCACGCGGACGAGACCTGGACCCAGTCGGCCGGCGGCGGAGCGGTGGCTGCGGCGCAGCTGCTTCGCCTCTCGGAAAACACGTTGTTCTTCACCGCCCTCGGTGACGACGAGCTCGGCCACCGCGCGGAACGCGAGTTGCGGGAGCTCGGTCTGGACGTCCGGTGCGTCTACCGCGACGAGCCTCAGCGTCGAGGCTTCACGTTCGTGGACTCGGACGGCGAGCGGACGATCACGGTGATCGGGCGGAAGCTGGTCGCCTGCGGCGATGATCCCCTGCCCTGGAAGGAGCTCGACGATGTCGCGGCGGTGTACTTCACCGGCGGCGACCCGGCGGCTCTCCATGAAGCGCGCCGCGCCGGCGTCCTCGTTGCCACCGCGCGCGAGGTCCCGACCCTGAAGGAAGCCGGCGTCCAGCTCGATGCCCTCGTCCAGAGCGGCAGCGACGCCGGTGAGCAGTACCGTCCCGGCGAGCTCCAGCCCTCGCCGAAGGTCGTCGTGACGACCGACGGCCAGCGAGGAGGCCACTATGTCGAGGGCAGCAAGCGGGGCAGGTGGGAGGCGGCAGAGCTTCCGGGGCCCGTCGTTGACGCCTACGGCGCGGGCGACTCGTTCGCAGCCGGACTGACGTTTGCGCTGGGGGAGCGACGTCCGACACACGAGGCGCTCGCCTTCGCGGCGCGTTGCGGGGCCGAGGCAATGACCCGCCGCGGCGCCTACTGAGCGACGATCTTCGCGACCGCCGCGCGAAAGACGTCGGGCTGCTCGAGCCACGGGAGGTGGCCCGCGCCGGCGATGATCTCGACGGTGGCGTGCGGCACGAGTTCCCCAGTCGCCGTGCTTGCACTATGCGGCAGTGGATCGTCGGCGCCGTGGATGAGCCCGAACGGCTTCTTGAACGCGGGAAGCCCCTGCTCCAAGGTTCCACGTTCGAAGTGCTCGTGCACCGAAGCGACGACTGCAGCGTAGAGCGGCACACTGATGTGGGTCTCCGGCAGGGACGGAGCATCTTCGGGGCGGGAGAAGTAGTACGGCCAGACGAGCTCGAGGGACTCGAGCACCTCCTCGTCGTTGCCCTCCCCGGCCATTGCGCGCTCGTCGATCTGCTTTGCCCGTGCCGCAGCCTCTGGCGAGTTGCGTGCGAGGCGATCGAAGAGGTTCGAGTCGAGCTCGTCCCAGCCGCCGTCCGGAACCGCGCCCAGCGCGTCGATGGCGACGACACCGAGAACGCGGTCCGAATGCGCCACGGCGATGTGGAACGCGAGATGGCCGCCCCAGGAATGACCGATCATCCATGCCTCGCCCACACCCCGGTCGTCGAGGACGCGGACGGCATCATCGACGTGGGTCTCAATGTCGTAGGGCTCCGCGTCCGTGCTCGGCGCGATCCCGCGCTGCTGGTAGCGGATCGTTCGGAGTGACCCGGGTAGGACGGAGACCAGAGAGTCCGTGTTGTCCGACGTCGGCCCGCCGTGCAGGATCAGCGCCGGCGTCCCGCTGCCCGCCTCCCACCCGACGATCGCGCCGCCGGGAACTGCTGTTGTGAACTCCACCAGGGCGATCCTGCCGAATCAGAGCCGTCGGAGCCTGATATTCGCGGCTCTCGAGGGGTTGCAGAGTGGGGGGCAGTGGTCTAAAGTGGGGAGAAGTGGGAGACCCGTAATGACTCGATCATGCTTCTCGGCGAGTACGAACACACAATCGACGACAAGAACCGCCTCACGCTCCCGGCCAAGTTCCGGGAGGCGATGGCCGAGGGCGTCGTCATCACGAGGGGCATGGACGGATGCCTCTACGCCTATCCGCGGAGCGAGTGGCTGGAGCGATTCCAATCGCGGGTCGGCGCGCTCGACGCCCTCCGACCCGACGCGCGCAGGCTCCAGCGCCACTTCTTCTCGGGCGCGGCCGAGGCGGCGCCGGACAAGCAGGGGCGGATCATGATCCCCGCGCCGCTGCTCCGCTACGCCGGGCTCTCACGTGAAATCGTCGTCGCCGGGGTGCACGACCACCTCGAGATCTGGGATCGCGAGGCCTGGCGCCGGGAGCTGAACGAGGTGGAAGGGAGTGCGGAACATGTTGCCGAGCGTCTTGCGGCCCAACGCGACTGATCACGTTCCGGTCCTCGCCGGGGAGATCCGGAGCCTGCTCGACGTGCGACCGGGCCAGACGGTCATCGACGCGACGTTCGGCGCCGGCGGCCACGCCGCGCTTCTCGCCTCCGACCTGCGCGGCAAGGGGAAGTTCATCGCCGTCGACCGCGACCCAACCGTCAAGCCCTACTTCGAGTCGTTCAAGCGCCACGCCGGGGTTCCGGCCCGCTTCCTGAGCGGCGACTACGCCGACGTCTTCGAGCGCCTGGCCGACAACGGCTTGCGCGCGGACGCGATCCTCTTCGACCTCGGCGTCTCCAGCATGCAGCTCGACCGCCCTGAGCGCGGGTTCTCCTATGCGTCGGATGCGCCACTCGACATGCGAATGGACTCGTCGGCCGAGCACTCGGCCCGCGACCTCGTCAACGGGGCGAGCGAGCGTGAGCTGACGGACATCTTCCGCGGCTACGGCGAGGAGCGCTACTCCCGGCAGATCGCAAGGGCGATCGTCCGCCGGCGGAAGCAGGCGCCGATCGAGCGAACCGGCGAGCTCGTCGAGACGATCAAGGGCGCAATCCCGACGCCGGCCCGCTTCGGCGACGGCCACCCTGCCCGCCGCGTATTCCAGGCGCTTCGCATCGCAGTCAACGACGAGCTTGCGTCGCTCGAAGCCGCTCTCCCGGCCGCACTGGACACGCTTCACCCGGGCGGGCGGATGGCCGTCATCAGCTTCCACTCGCTCGAAGACCGGATCGTCAAGCGGTTCCTTCGGCGCGAGGAGCACGGATGTACGTGCCCGCCGGACTTCCCCGTCTGCGTCTGCGGGCGGGAGCCGTCGCTGCGCGCACTCAACCGGAAGGCGATTCGGCCGTCGCGCGACGAGGTCGCGATGAACCCGCGGGCCGGCTCCGCCCGGCTCCGCGCGGCAGTGAAGACGGAGAGCTGATGGCGGTCGCAGCCGCACGAGCTCCGCGCACCCGGGCCCAGGCGCGGGCCCGACCTCGCGCCCGCCGCAAGCCGGCAGCCGGACGCCGCGTCGCGGGCGGCGCGATCTGGATCGTGGTCATGGGTCTGCTGCTGGCGGGAGTCGTGGCCCTCAACGTCGCCGTGCTCCGCCTCAACATCCAGTCCGATCAGCTGACTGAGGAGCGGGCGCAACTGCGGGCGGAGAGCGCCGAGCTGAGCTCCCAGCTCGCCCTCCGCGCTGCCTCGGCGCGGACGAGCAGCCTGGCGCGAAACCAGCTTGGCCTCCAGCCCGCGGCCACGACGAGGTACCTGGATCTCCGGCAGCGGTGAGCGCGCGCCTTCCGAACCGGCGCATCCGCCTGCTGCTCGTCTTCTTCACACTCGCGTTTCTCGCGGCCTTCGGTCGCGCCGTCTGGCTCCAGGCCGTCCATGCCCAGCCGCTCGCCCGGCTCGCGAGGGGGCAACAGCAGGCGACGATCGAGCTCCCCGCGGCGCGGGGCTCGATCCTCGATCGGAACGGCGTCGACCTCGCCATCGGCAAGCAGGCGATCACGGTCTACGCCAATCCGCGGCACATCGCCGATCCGCGCGCCACGGCGATCGCAGCCGGCCGCGCGCTGCGCATCGATGCGAACCGCCTCTATGCCAAGCTCGCTGACCGGTCGCGCGGCTTCGTCTACCTCGCCCGGAAGGCGGATCCAAAGCGCGCCCAAGCGCTCAGGTCGCTCGAGCTGACCGGGATCGGCTTCTATCCCGAGGAACGACGGGTCTATCCGCAGGGAACGGTGGCCTCACACGTCCTCGGCTTCGCCGGCCTGGACAATCGAGGTCTCGCCGGTTTGGAGCTGGCGCTCGACCGCACTCTGAGCGGGCGCAACGGGAGCCGGACGGTCGTCCGCGACCCGTTCGGCCGAACGCTGGAGGTGCTCTCCTCGGTGCCGGCGCACGAGGGACGGAGCGTCCGCCTCACGCTCGATAACACGCTCCAGGCGAACGCCGAGTCCGTGCTGCTCCGGACCGTGCGACGTTGGGGTGCCAAGGCGGCCACGGCGCTCGTGCTCGACCCGAGGACTGGGGAAGTCCTGGCGATGGCGGCCGAGCCTGGGTTCGACGCGAACCGCTTCCCGCGCACGAGCCGCGACGTCCAGCGCAACCGTGCGGTCACCGACACCTTCGAGCCCGGGTCGACCCTGAAGGTCGTCACCGTGGCGGGAGCCCTCTCGGAGGGGCTTGTGGCACCGTCGACGCCGTTCTCGCTCGAGCCGACGATTCAGGTCGCCGACCGGGTGATCCACGAGGCGCATCGGGACTGGACGGAGCGGATGACTGTTGCCGAGATCCTCTCCCGCTCCTCGAATGTCGGGACGATCACGCTGGCCGAGCAGCTCGGCCGCGAGCGCCTGGAGCGCTGGATCGCGCGCTTCGGCTTCGGCCGCAAGACGGGCATCGACTTCCCCGGTGAGATCTCGGGAATCCTGCCGTCGTACTGGTCCGGGTCGACGATCGGGACGCTGCCGATCGGCCACGGGATCGCCGTGACACCGATGCAGATGGCGGCCGCGTACGGCGCCGTCGCCAACGGCGGCGTGTGGGTCCGTCCACGCCTGGTCGCCGACCGGCCGATCAAGCGGCGCCGCGTCGTCTCGAAGCACGTGGCGGATCAGCTGATGTCGATGCTTCGGGACGTCGTCATCGAGGGCACCGGCCAGGAGGCGGAGGTCGAGGGCTACCAGGTGGCGGGCAAGACAGGCACGGCGGCCAAGCCGGACCCGAGCGGCGGCTACTCGAGCTCGCGATACGTGGCGTCCTTCGTCGGCGTGGTGCCCGCAAGCGCGCCCAGGCTTGTCGTGCTCGTAACGGTCGACGAGCCGCACGGGGCCATCTGGGGCGGCATCGTCGCCGCGCCTGCCTTTCAGCAGATCGCGCGCTTCGCCCTGCAATACCTTGAAATTCCGCCCGACGGGCCGCCCAGCTAACCTCGGCGGATTCATGGATCTCGAGCGGCTTGTGACCGCGCTCGGCCCTCTGGAGGTCCGCGGAGGCGCCACGACCGACGTCACCGACCTCGCGTACGACACGCAGTCGGTCGTCCCCGGCGCGCTCTTCTTCTGCGTTCCCGGTCACCGGGTCGACGGGCACGAGTTCGCCGCCGAGGCGGTCGAGCGGGGAGCAGCGGCGCTCGTCGTCGAGCGGCCGCTCGAGCTGCGCGTGCCGCAGCTGATCGTCGCTTCGGCGCGTGACGCGATGCCGATCGTTGCGGACGAATTCTTCGCCCGGCCGACGGAGGAGCTCGTGGTCGCCGGCGTCACGGGGACGAACGGCAAGACCACGACGGTCTTCCTGCTGCATTCCATCTTCGAGGCGGCCGGCATGAGGCCGGGCCTGATCGGGACGATCGAGTCGCGTGTGGGCGGCGAGGTGCGGCCCGCGGTCAGAACGACCCCCGAGGCGATCGATCTCCAGCGGACGTTCCGCGCGATGCTCGACGCCGGCGACCGAAGCTGCGCGATGGAGGCGACGTCGCACGGGTCGGAGCTGGGGCGTCTCGACCGCGTCCGCTTCAAGGCGCTGGCCTTCACGAACCTGTCCCAGGACCACCTCGACTTCCACGGCTCGATGGAGCGCTACTTCGAGGCGAAGCGCCGACTGTTCACGGAGCACGAGCCGGCTCCGGCGGCTGCGGTCAACATCACGAACGAGTGGGGGCGCGCGCTCGCCGACGAGCTGCGCCGGCTGGACCGTGCGCCCGTGTTGACCTTCGGGCCCGTGGCGGAGGCCGAGCTCGCGACCCACCCGGCCCTCGAGCACTCGCGGCTCGCCGGCAGCTTCAACGTCGAGAACGTGCTCGCGGCAGCCGCGCTGAGCCGGCTGATCGGAGTGCCTGATGAGGCCGTCGTCGAGGGTGTCGCTCTGGTGCCCGGCGTCCCTGGCCGGTTCGAGTCGATCGACGAGGGTCAGCCGTTCGCCGTCATCGTCGACTACTCGCACAAGCCGGGCGCGCTCGAGGCGGTCCTGCGAACAGCGCGTGCGCTGACCGACGGGCGCCTGATCTGCGTCTTCGGCGCCGGCGGCGATCGCGACCGCGGGAAGCGGCCGATGATGGGTCGCGTCGCCAGCGAGCTGGCGGACGTCACGATCGTGACCTCTGACAATCCGCGCAGCGAGGATCCACAGGCGATCATCGACGAGATCCTCACAGGCGTCGTCGGACCGGTCGAGGTCGAGGTCGAGCGCCGCCCGGCGATCGAGCGCGCACTTGGCTTGGCGGGCGACGGGGACGTCGTCGTGATCGCCGGACGGGGGGCCGAGCAGCGGCAGGACTTCGCCGATCACAAGATCCCGTTCGACGATCGAGAGGTCGCGCGGGAGACGCTTCGGCGGCTGGGGGCCCCCGCGTGATCCCACTTCCGCTCTCCGATCTCGCTGGGTTCGGTGAGCTCGAAGGAACCGCGGACGAGGTCACAGGCGTTCAGATCGACTCACGGCGGATCAGGGCGGGAGATCTGTTCGTCGCGGTCGGCGGCGGCGTCGGGTTCCTCAACCAGGCGCGCGACGCAGGTGCGGCCGCCACGCTCGTGCCGGACGACGCGTTTGCAGCGATGGCTGCGATCGGTCGCGCACTCCGGTCGAGGACGACCGCCGAGGTGGTCGGGATCACCGGCTCGACCGGCAAGACCTCGACCAAGGACATCCTCGCGGCTCTGTGCCGCCCTCACCGCCGCACGGTCGCCGCCGAGGCCAGCTTCAACGCCGAGCTCGGCGTCCCGCTGACGCTCGCCCGCCTCGAGCCCGACACGGAGCTCCTGATCTGCGAGCTGGCCATGCGCGGCTTCGGACAGATCGCCGAGCTGTGCCAGATCGCGCGCCCGACGCTGGGCGTGATCACCGCGATCGGACCGGTTCACCTGGAGTTCGTCGAGTCGGTCGAAGGCGTCGCGCGTGCGAAGGCCGAGCTCCTCGAGGCGCTGCCGAGGGGCGCCAAGGCGGTCGTCCCGGCCGGCGTCCCCGAGCTGGAGCCTCATCTTCGCTCTGACCTCGACGTGATCAGGGTTGGGCAAGACGCCCGTCTGCGCTCGTTCGCGAACGGCCTGCTGAAGGCAGAGGTCGGCGGCGAGCCGGTCGAGCTCGACCTGCCCTTCCAGTCGACGCACCAGGCGGAGAACACACTCACCGCGCTGGCCGCGTACTGGGCACTCGGCCTCCCGCTCGACCGAGTCCACGAGGGCGTTGCGCAGATCGAGCTCTCAAGGCTGCGCGGAGAGGAGCTCACGCTGTCCGACGGCGCGGTCCTGATCAACGACTGCTGGAACGCGAACCCGGCCTCGATGGCCGCTGCCCTCCGCGACCTCGCCGGCCGGAACGGCGGACGCCGAATCGCGGTGCTCGGCGGGATGGCGGAGCTCGGCCGGGAGGGGCAGCGCTACCACCGGGAGATCGGTGCGCAGACTGCCGGCCTGGATCTCGTCATCGGGGTCGGCGGGCTCGCTCAGGACTACAGCCCGACCTATTGGGTCGCCGACGCCGACGAGGCGGCCGCGCTGCTCCGCAAGCTGCTCGAGCCCGGCGACGTCGTCCTCGTGAAGGGATCCCGCTCCGTAGGCCTCGAGGCCGTGGCGGAGAACCTCAAGCACTAATGGAACGAGTCCTCTTGGCGGGGCTTCTCGCCATGATCATTTCAATCGTCGCCGGACCGAAGTTCATCGACTTCCTGCGCCGGCACGAGTTCGGCCAGATGATCCGCGAGGAGGGGCCTGCGGGCCACGCCGTCAAGCAGGGAACGCCGACGGCGGGCGGGCTGTTGATGGTCGTCTCGGCGACGATCCCTTTCCTCGCGTTGAGCCACTGGACGGCAGAAGGGCTGACCGTCTTCGGCGTCACCATCGCCTGCGCCGCGATCGGCTTCGCCGACGACTACCTCAGCGTTCACAGGCGGCGCTCGCTCGGCCTCGCCGGCCGCTGGAAGCTCCTGGCGCTGGCCGGGATCTCGGTCGGCGTCGGCGTCGTCGTCCGCGACCTCGACTACGACACCTCGATCTACGTGCCGGTACTGGACTGGCGGGTCGGCCTCTCTTTCGGCTTCTATCTCCTGATCTTCCTGATCATCGCCGGCGCCGCGAACGGCGCGAACCTGACCGACGGGATCGACGGCCTGGCGATCGGCGTCGGGATCATCGCGCTCCTGACCTTCACGGCCATGAACGTCTTCGCCTACATCCGGTCGGGGCAGCTTGCCGAGCAGGACCTGTCCGCGCTCGACCTCGCCATCCTGGGCGCCGCGTTGATCGGAGGAGCGATCGGCTTCCTCTGGTACAACGCGTTCCCCGCCGAGGTCTTCCTGGGCGACACGGGCTCGATGGCGATCGGCGGCGCGCTGGGCGGCTTTGCGATCTTCAGCCACAGCGAGCTGCTCCTGATCCTGATCGGCGGGATCTTCGTGATCGAGGCGCTGTCGGTCATCCTCCAGGTCGTCTCGTTCCAGTACCGGGGGCGTCGGATCTTCCTGATGGCGCCGATCCACCACCACTTCGAGATGAAGGCCTGGTCGGAGACGAAGATCATGGTGCGCTTCTGGATCCTCGCGGCGATCCTCTGCGCTGTCGCCTTCGCGCTCTACTACCAGTACTTCCCGCAGTTTCGACCCGACCTGGCGGGATGAACGCGCTCGTTCTCGGGCTCGCGCGCTCGGGGCAGGCGGCGGCGCTGGCGCTCGCACGGCGCGGAGAGCGAGTCGTCGCGGTCGACCGCTCCGAGGACGTGGAGACGGGGAGGCTCGAGGCGGCCGGCGTCGAAGTCCACCTGGGGTCCGAGGAGGCCTCACTGGTGGAGGGAATCGAGGTCGTGATCAAGAGTCCTGGGGTACCGAACGACTCGCCGCTCGTCACGGCGGCGCGCGAGCGCGGCATCCCGGTCTGGAGCGAGGTCGAGCTGGGTGCGCGCCTGCTCCCGAACCCGTTGCTCGGCGTGACCGGAACGAACGGGAAAACGACGACGAGCGAGCTCCTCGGCGTCATGCTCGGCGCGCCGGTCGCCGGGAACGTCGGCCGGGCACTGACCGAGCTCGTCGACGAGATCCCCGCCGACGAGTGGGTCGTTTGCGAGCTCTCGAGCTTCCAGCTCGAGGACATCCACGAGCTCCGTCCTCGCATCGCAGTTCTCCTCAACCTCGAGCCCGACCACCTCGACCGGCACGGAACGTTCGAGGCCTACCGCGACGCCAAGCTGCGGATCTTCGAGAACCAGACACGCGAGGACACTGCTGTCGTCCCGCGCGGGTTCCCCGAGGTGGGGGTAGGGCGCCGCGTCGAGTTCTCCGCCGACGACGCGCTCCCGGCGGAGCCCCAGATTCCGGGTGCGCACAATCGCGAGAACGCCGCGGCGGCGACTGCAGCCGCCCGGGCCGCAGGCGTGACCGACCCTCGGATCGCGGAGGCGCTGCGCACGTTTGCCGGTGTCCCGCATCGACTCGAGGAGCTCGGCGAGGTCGACGGCGTGCGGTACGTCAACGACTCCAAGGCGACGAATGCGTCTGCGGCGCGACGCGCGATCGCGTCCTACGACGAGCCGCTCCACGTCATCCTCGGCGGACTCGGCAAGAACGAGAGTTACGCGCAGCTCGCCGCTGACCTGCGCGCCAAGGGCGCGCGTGCATACCTGATCGGCGCGGCGGCCGACGAGATCGCCGCTGCGCTGGACAGCCCCTACGAGCTCAGCGGCGACCTCGCCTCGGCCGTACGCGCGGCCGCGGCGGCGGCCAAGCCGGGCGAGATCGTGCTGCTCTCGCCGGCCTGTGCGAGCTACGACCAGTTCGAGAACTTCGAGCGGCGCGGGGACGAGTTCCGCCGCCTCGTCGAGGAGCTTCGGTGAAGAAGGGGCAGTTCGAGGCGCAGCTGCTGCTGCTCGTCACGCTCGCGCTCGTTGCGTTCGGCCTCGTCATGGTCTACAGCGCGACCTCGGCGCCGGCCGCTCTGGGGAACGGCGATCCCTCGTACTACCTGCGGAAACAGGGCCTCTACGCGCTCGTCGGCGTCGGACTGCTCCTGCTCGTCAGACGGACCGGCTACCGCGCGCTGCGCCCGTTGGCACCGGCGCTGGTGATCGCGACAATCGTTCTGCTCCTCGCGGTGCTCGCCGTCGGCGAGACGATCAACGGCGCCACGCGGTGGCTCCAGCTCGGCCCGGTCAGCTTCCAGCCCTCCGAGCTCGCCAAGCTCGCGCTGCTGGTCTTCGCGGCCGCCTACCTCACGCGGCGGCCGGCCCCGAGGACGCTGGGCGAGCTGATCAAGCCGCTCGGGCTCGTCGCCGGCGTCGTCTGCGTCCTGCTCCTGGCCCAGCCCGACCTCGGGACGGCGATCACGATCATCATCATGCTCGGCGGCGTCCTCGTCGTCTCCGGCGCGCCGGCCCGCCTGCTCTTGACCGCCGGCAGTCTCTGCGTTGGCCTTGTCCTTGTCGCGGCCTGGTTCGAGCCCTACCGCAGGGCCCGGCTGCTCAGCTTCCTCAACCCATGGGACGACGCGCAGGGTGCGGGCTACCAGTCGGTGCAGGCGATGATCGGGCTCGGCTCGGGCGGGATCTTCGGCGAAGGCCTCGGCCAGAGCGTTCTCAAGAACTTCTACCTGCCCGAGGCGCACACGGACATGATCTTCGCGATCATCGGCGAAGAGCTCGGCCTCGTCGGCGCGACGGCGTTGATCGCCGCGTATGGAGCGTTCGCCTATGCGGGCTTCCGGGTCGCGCTCGGCTGTCGCGACCCCTTCGGGAAGCGCCTCGCCGCGGGGATCACGACGCTCGTCTGCGGTCAGGCGCTGATCAACCTCGCGGCGGTCATGGGCGCGGCGCCGCTGACCGGCATCACGCTGCCGTTCGTCTCCTACGGGGGCACGAGCCTCGTCATCGGCCTCGTCTCGGTCGGCATCCTCCTTAACATCGCCGGAGACGATGGCCGAGCAACCCGGAGCACCCGTGTGCCTGATCGCAACCGGCGGGACAGCCGGCCACGTGCTTCCGGCACTCGCCGTGGCCGAGGCGCTGCGCGACCGCGGCGCGCGCGTGACGTTCGCCGGGTCCCCCGCGCGGTTTGAGGCCAAGCTCGTCCCCGAGGCGGGCTTCGAGTTCGACGCGTTCGAGGTCACCGGGCTGCCGCGGAAACCCGGCGTCGCGCAGGTCCGTGCGGCGATGAGAGCCGCCGGCGCCGTTCGGGACTGCCGACAGATCCTCAAGCGCCGGCAGCCGGACGTCGTGCTCGGCGGCGGCGGCTACGTCGCCGGGCCGATGGTGCTGGCTGCGGCCGGGCAGCGCATCCCGGCAGCGCTGATGGAGGCCGACGCTCACCTGGGCCTCGCGAACCGGCTCGCCGCGCCGCTCGCGAAGCGCGTGTTCCTCTCGTTTCCGATTCCTGGACGGGGCGGAGCGAAGTATCGGGTGACGGGCAGGCCGATTCCAGCCGGCTCGCGGGTCACGCTCACTCAAGACGAAGCTCGGAGGCGATTCTTCTTCGATCCGGAGCCTGTACTGCTGGTCTTCGGTGGGAGCCAGGGTGCGAGCAGCCTGAACGAGCTCGCCGTCGAGAGCTTCGCGGCCGTCGGGCCTCAGGTACTCCATTTGAGCGGCGAGCGCGACTTCGAGGCACTCGCCGCGCACGTCTCGCGGCCGGGCTACCGGCTGCTCCCGTTCCTGCGGGACTTCGGCGCCGCACTGGCCGCTGCCGACCTAGTGCTCGCGCGCGCGGGCGGCTCCGTCTGGGAGGTGGCGGCGGCACGGCGCCCCGCGATCCTCGTCCCTTATCCGTTCGCGACCGGAGACCACCAGACCAAGAACGCGCGGTACTTCGAGCAGGCGGGCGGGGCTGTCACCGTCCCCGAGAGCGAGCTCGGACGCGTGGCCGACCTTGCCAGGTCGCTGCTCGGGGATGCCGCCCGCCTCGAGCAGATGGCTGCTGCCATGGGGCGCGTGGCACGGCCCGACGCCGCCGAGGACATCGCAGAGGAGCTCATTGCCCTTGCAGCCGCTGGCAGGTAGGACGCTCTTCTTCGTCGGGATCGGCGGCGCCGGCCAGAGCGGCTACGCGGTGCTCGCGCAGGCCTGGGGGGCAGTGGTGTCTGGTTGGGACCGGTACGAGACGCCGTACCTCGAGCACGTTCGAGCGGCCGGGATCCCGGTCGAGATCGCCGAGCAGGTCCCGGCGCCCTCGGACGGCGTCGAACGGATCGTCTCGACTGCGTTCGCCGGGCAGGCGGAGGGTACGAGCCGCGCGGAGTTCCTCGCCGAGCTCGTGTCGCTCCAGGACGCGATCGTCGTCTCGGGCGCACACGGCAAGACGACGACTGCTGCGATGATCGCCTTCGTCCTCGACCGGCTGGGACGCGACCCGTCATTCCTGATCGGCGCCGAGATTCCCCAGCTCGGCGGCAACGCGCGGGCGGGCTCGGGTTGGCTCGTCGTCGAAGGTGACGAATCCGACCGGACGGTCGAGCACCTGCGGCCGAAGATCGCCGTCGTCACGAATGTCGACCTCGACCACCACAGCGAGTTCGGCTCGCTCGAGGAGGTGGAGGAGCTCTTCGAGCGCTGGCTCGAGACGGTGCCGCTGGTCGTTCGCGGCGCCGAGCTCGAGCCGTACGACGGCGAGCTCGGGCTCCCCGGCGACCACAACCGGCGCAACGCGGCCGCGGCGCTCGCGGCGCTCGGCCTTGCGGGCGTGCCGAGCGACGAGGCCTGGCCGGCGCTCCGCGAGTTCCGCGGGGCGGGCCGACGGCTCGAGGAGGTCGGAGTCGCCGGAGGGGTGCGAGTCGTCGACGACTACGCGCACCACCCGGCCGAGATCGCGGCAACGCTCGACGCGCTGCGCGACCAGGGTGCCGGCCGGATCCTCGCCCTCTTCCAGCCTCACCTCTACTCGCGCACCAGGCACCTGGCGCGGGAGACCGGCGCAGCATTGGCCGCAGCGGACATCGTGGCGGTCACGGATGTCTACGCCGCGCGCGAAGAGCCGGTCCCCGGGATCACCGGCAAGCTCGTGGTCGACGCGCTCGCCGAGCTGCGGCCCGGCATGCTCGTGGGTTGGACGCCGCGCGTCGAGGACGGTGCGACGTTCCTTGCCCGCCGCGCCCGTCCGGGCGACGTCGTCCTCACGATCGGGGCCGGCGATGTCGACCGGGCCGCACCGCTCGTGATCGAGGAGCTCTCCTGACGTTCGAGGAACAGATGCCGCTGTCGCGGTTCACCACGCTCGGGACCGGCGGGCCAGCGCGGTGGTTCGCGAGGCCGGAGTCGACGGACGAGCTCGCGGAAGCGCTCAGGTGGGCGGCCGACCGGGGCGTGTCCGTGTCGGTCGTCGGTCTCGGGTCGAATCTTCTCGTCGCCGACGGGGGCATCAACGCGCTCGTGCTCAAGCTCGGGGGCGAGCTGGCGTCGGCCGCAGTGGATGGCAATCGGCTGCTCGCCGGCGGAGGCGCGCCGCTCGCCGTCTGTCTCCATCGGGCCCGCGCGGCCTCGCTCGGCGGCTTCGAGTTCGCGTGTGCGATCCCGGGCACGGTGGGCGGCGGGGTCTGGATGAACGCGGGCGCCTACGGTTCGGATATCGCCGGTGTCCTCGACCGTGCGCTCGTCCTCTCGGAAGAGGGCGAGGGGTGGCGGACCCCGGCCGAGCTCGGTCTCCAGTACCGCCGCTCGGGCCTCGAGGCGGGAGAGGTGGTCGCGGGGGCGGAGTTCACCCTCGCGTCGCGCCCGGCCGACGAAATCAAGGCGACGGTCGCCGAGATGCAGGCTCGCCGGAAGGCGGCCCAGCCGACGAACAAGCGCACGTTCGGAAGCGTCTTCAAGAATCCGGAGCACGAGCTGACTGCCGGACGAATGCTGGAGGCCTGCGGGCTGCGAGGGCACAGGATCGGCGGTGCGCAGATCTCACCCCGACATGCCAACTTCATCGAGAACGCAGAGGGCGCGCGCTCCGCGGACGCGATTGCCTTGATGGTCGAGGCGCGGCGGCGGGCGTTCGAGCAGTTCGGCGTCGAGCTCGAGCACGAGGTGCAGTTCCTCGGTGACCTCGTGCTCCCGCCCCTGGAGTCGAGGACGTAGGAGCGCGGACCGCGGCGGCGAAGTGGTCGCCGTGGCCCGAGGACGACAGGCGGCTGCTGCACGGGCGCAGACGCGCAGGGTCACGCCTGCGCTGCAGCTGCTCCCTTCGGGGCGCTCCCTTGCCGTCGGCTTCGGTCTCTTGGCCGCGGCATTTCTGCTCTACCTGGGCGCCCGCGAGTCGTCGGTCTTCTCGGTGCGATCGGTCGAGGTCGCCACGGAGCCCGCCGGCCACACGAGGCTGGTCAGGCGGGAGCTTGCGCCGCTTCGAGGCACGAGCCTGCTGAAGATCGACGGCGGCTCGATCGCGCGCCGCCTCGAGGGCCTCCCTCACGTTCATCTCCTTGGCTACGACCGCTCGTTCCCGAACACGCTGCGCGTTCACGTCAGCGTCGAGCGGCCCGTCGCGGTGCTCAGACGAGCAGACGAGAACTGGCTCGTGTCGGCTCGGGGCCGGGTCCTCCGCAAGCTCGACCGCAAGCTCCGCCGGCCGTTGCCGGTGGTCTGGCTCCCGCCCGCCTTCGAACCTGAGATCGGGACGATTCTGCGCGCTGACGATACGGCCCGTGCCGTTGGCGCGGTGACCGCCGCGACGTCCAGCGAGCCGAGTCTCGCGCGCGCGATCTGGTACGTGAAGAGCGGCGGGGAGGGGCTGACCTTGGTGCTCCGCGACCGCCTCGAGCTGCGGCTCGGGAACGCCAACGAGCTGACGCTCAAGCTGCGAGTCGCGAAACATGTCCTCGCCGCCGTCCGCGGCTCGGGCAGCCCCGCCACGTACGTCGACGTCTCCCTTCCGGACAGACCGGTTGCGGGCACAACTCTCGACTCTCAAGTAGACCCTTAGTCTGAGGGCCACTTGACCGTTTGACACGCTGGACGGTCGGCCGTAGGCTGGCGATGACCGCGGCCCGGGAAACACGCGGGCTGGAGTCGAGCTTGAGGTGGAGGATCATTGAGAGTGCGTGACCAGACTGGCAACTACCTGGCAGTCCTGAAGGTTGTCGGCGTCGGCGGAGGCGGATCCAACGCCGTCAACCGCATGGTCGACGCGGGCCTCAGCGGCGTCGAGTTCATCGCGGCGAACACCGACGCGCAAGCCCTGCTCGTCGTCGACGCCGATCTGAAGGTTCAGATCGGCGCGGAGTCGACGCGGGGACTGGGCGCCGGCGCGGACCCCGAGATCGGCAAGAGCGCAGCGCACGAGAGCCGCGACGAGCTGAAGGAGGCTCTGAAGGGCTCCGACATGGTCTTCGTCACCGCCGGCGAGGGCGGCGGGACGGGAACAGGGGGAGCACCGATCGTCGCCGAGCTCGCCCACGAGCTCGGAGCGTTGACGGTCGGCGTCGTCACGCGGCCGTTCGGCTTCGAAGGCCGCCGTCGGGCAGAACAAGCCCACCGCGGAATCGAAGAGCTCCGCGAGCAGGTCGACACGCTGATCGTGATCGAGAACGACCGTCTTCTCCAGGTCGTCGAGAAGCGGACTTCGATCATCGAGGCCTTCCGCATGGCCGACGACATCCTCCGCCAGGGCGTCCAGGGCATCACCGACCTCATCACCGTCCCCGGAATTGTCAACCTCGACTTCGCGGATGTGCGGGCGATCATGAACGAGGCCGGCTCGGCTTTGATGGGCATCGGCACGGCGTCCGGGGAGAATCGCGCCGCGGAGGCGGCTCACACGGCCGTGTCGTCGCCGCTCCTGGAGTCGTCGATCGAGGGCGCGACCGGGATTCTCCTCAACGTCACCGGCCCGACCGACATGGGCCTGTTCGAGGTGAACGAGGCCGCCGAGGTCGTGACGAGCGCCGCCGACCAGAACGCCAACGTGATCTTCGGCGCGGTGATCGACGAGTCCCTCAAGGACGAGGTCCGAGTGACGGTGATCGCCACCGGCTTCGGTGCGGGTGCGATGCGCCGTCGACGTCGCATCGAGACCGAGGAGCCGGCGCCGGCCAGGCGGCCGGAGCCCGAAGAGCAGCCGTTCGACGTCCCCTCGGACGTGCTCGAGGTCCCGTCGTTCCTCCGCGACTGAACGAGCAAACGCCGCTGTAGCATCGGGGCGTCATGCAGACGCTCCGTCGAACGCCGCTCTACGAGCGGCATCGCGCCCTGAACGCGCGCATGGTCCCGTTTGCGGGCTGGGAGATGCCCGTTCAGTACGAAGGCGTGATCCCCGAGCACCGGGCCGTCCGGGCGGACACCGGCGTGTTCGACGTGTCACACATGGGCGAGCTCGAGGTCGAGGGACCCCGCGCGCACGAGCTGCTCCAGGGTCTGCTCGCGAACGACCTCGACAAGATCGAGCCTGGGCACGCCCAGTACACGCTGCTGACCAACGAGAGCGGCGGGATCATCGACGACCTGATCGCGTACCGGCTGGAGACCGGCCGCTACCTGCTGATCGTCAACGCGTCGAACCGCGAGGCGGCATTCCAGTGGCTCAAGGAGCGGGAGATCCCGGGCTCCGACGTCCGCGACGTCTCCGACGCGTTCGCGCTCCTCGCCGTTCAGGGCCCGGGCTCGATCGAGCGACTGGGCCTCGACGACGCGCCGGCGTTCACCTTCGCCGAGCAGACGCTGGACGGCACCGAGGTGATGGTCAACCGCACGGGCTACACGGGCGAGCGCGGCGTTGAGCTGCTCGTCCCCGCCGAGGACGCCGAGGCGCTGTGGGACAGCGTGCTCGAGCGCGGCGCCGTCCCGTGTGGCCTCGGCGCGCGGGACACGCTGCGACTCGAGGTGTGTTATCCGCTGCACGGCAACGACATCGGGCCGGACACGGACGCGATCTCGGCGGGCCTCGGCTGGGTTTGCGCGCTCGACAAGGACTTCACCGGCGTCGAGGAGCTCCGCCGCATCAAGGCCGAGGGTCCCGAGCGCAGGCTCGTTCCGTTCGTGATGGAGGATCCTGGAATCGCGCGGCAGGGCATGCCGATCGCAGGCGGCGGCGAGGTGACCTCCGGGAGCCACTCGCCGATGCTCGACCGCGGGATCGGCATGGGCTACGTCCCGAAGCAGCAGGCGGCACCGGACACCGAGCTGACAATCGACGTGCGCGGGCGCGATCGGCGGGCACGAGTAGTGACGAAACCGATCTACAAGCGAGAGGAGGGCTGATGGCGGCCGAGGAGAGCTACCCCGACGACCTTCGCTACCACCCCGAGCACGACTGGGCACGGATCGAGGACGGCGAGGCGGTCCTGGGGATCACCTGGTACGCGCAAGACGCACTGGGCGAGCTCGTCCACTACGAGCCGCCGGAGGAGGGCGCGACGGTCACGAAGGACTCCGCCTACGGCGAGGTCGAGTCGGTGAAGGCCGTCTCGGACGTGATCTCGCCGCTCTCCGGCGAGATCCTCGAGGTCAACCAGGCCGTCGTGGATGCGCCCGAGACGGTCAACGAGGATCCGTACGGCAACGGCTGGCTGATCCGGGTCCGGCTGAGCGATCCCGGCGAGACGGATCAGCTCCTCACGGTCGAGGCCTACCGAGAGCTGCTGGCGAGCCAGTGACGTACGTCTCGCTTACGGATGCCGACCGGGCCGAGATGCTCGAGACGATCGGCGTCGCCTCGGTGGAGGAGCTCTTCCGCGACATCCCGGAGGGCGTCCGCCTCGGCCGAGCGCTCGATCTCGGCGACCCCCTCTCCGAGCAGGAGATCGTCGACCGGCTGGAGGCGCTCGCCGCCCGCAACACGCCGGCAGGGGCCGAGACGTCGTTCCTCGGCGCCGGGGTCTACGACCACTACGTGACGGCGATCGTCGACGCCATTCTCGAACGCGGCGAGTTCCTCACCGCCTACACGCCCTACCAGCCCGAGCTGAGCCAGGGCGTGCTCCAGGCGCTCTTCGAGTATCAGACCGTGATCTGCGAGCTGACCGGGATGGATGTCTCGAATGCCTCCGGCTACGACGGCACGACGGTCGCCGCGGACGCCTGCTACATCGCCAAGCACGCCACGGGTCGCGCGAAGGTCGTCCTCGCGGAGTCGCTCAACCCGCAGGTGCGCCAGGTCGTGAGGACCTACGCGCCCGGCTTCGGCCTCGAAGTCGTCGACGTGCCGCACCGCGACGGCGTCACCGACCCGGACGAGCTGCGCACCGCGGCCGAGGACGCAGCCTGCGTGATCTTCCAGCAGCCGAACTTCTTCGGCTGCCTCGAGCCGGCACCCGACCTGGCCGCCGCGGCGAACGACGCCGGCGCGCTGCCCGTGGCCCACGTCGATCCGGTCTCGCTCGGTGTGCTCGAGGCGCCGGGCGCGTACGGCTGCGCGATCGCGATCGGCGAGGGGCAGGCGGCCGGCAACGCGCTCTCGTTCGGCGGGCCCCACTACGGCTTCGTCGCTGCACGCGAGGAGTTCACCCGTCGCATGCCCGGCCGGATCGTCGGGGAAACGACCGACGTCGACGGTCAACGCGGCTTCGTCCTCACACTCCAGACGCGGGAGCAGCACATCCGCCGCGAGAAGGCAACCTCGAACATCACCACCAACCAGACGCTGCTCGCGCTGGGCGGCCTGATTCAGTTGTGTTGGCTTGGACCTCAGGGTCTGCTCGAGCTGGGGGAGACCTGCATGGCGCTCGCCGAGCACGCAAAGCAACGCCTCGGGCTTCCACTGGTGTTTCCGGATCGGACAACGTTCAAGGAGTTTGCCATCCGGGTCGGACGGCCCGCCGTGGACGTGATCCGCGACGCGCGGGCGAAGGGCGTCCATCCCGGCTACGCGCTCGGCCGCGACTACGAGGGAATGGACGATGTGCTCCTCGTCGCCGTCACCGAGCGGCGGAGCCTCGACGACATCGAGGATCTCGCGGAGGTGCTGGGCGCGTGAAGCTGATCTTCGAGCGCTCGCGCACCGGCCGCCGTGCAGCCCACCTCCCGCGCCACGAGGGCCTGGCCGCTCCCGAGATCCCGGCGGAGCTGCGCCGCTCGAGTCCTCCACGGCTCCCGGAGCTGCCCGAGGTCGAGCTCGTTCGCCACTTCACCAAGTTGACGACCCGCAACTTCGGGATCGACACCGGCTTCTACCCGCTCGGGTCCTGCACGATGAAGTACAACCCGCGCGTCAACGAACGGGTCGCGGCGCTGCCCGGGTTCCGCGATCTGCACCCCCACCAGGACGAGCAGGGCTCTCAGGGTGCGCTGGAGCTGATGCACGAGCTCCAGGAGATGCTCGCCGAGATCACGGGCCTCGAGGCTGTGTCGCTCCAGCCCGCGGCGGGCTCCCAGGGCGAGCTCACCGGGCTGATGCTGATGCGGGCGTACTTCGCCGACCGGGGTGAGGGCGAGAGGCGGCGGAAGGTCGTCGTCGCCGACACGGCCCACGGCACGAACCCGGCGAGCGTGACGATGGCGGGCTACGAGCTCGTCAAGGTCGGCACCGACACGCGCGGGAACATCGATCTCGACGACCTCCGGGCGAAGGTCGACGACGAGACCGCCGGCCTGATGCTCACCAACCCGTCGACGCTCGGCCTCTTCGACGAGCACATCGAGGAGATCGCACGGATCTACCACGAGAACGGCGGCCTCCTCTACTACGACGGCGCCAACCTGAACGCCGTCTGCGGCCTCTCGCGGCCGGGCGACATGGGCTTCGACATCGTCCACATCAACCTGCACAAGACGTTCTCGCAGCCGCACGGAGGCGGCGGACCGGGGGGCGGGCCGATCGCCGTCCGGCGCCAGCTCGAGCCGTACCTGCCGGTGCCGGCCGTCGTCCCGGACGGGAAGCGATTCCGGCTCGATTACAACCGCCCGAAGTCGATCGGCAAGGTGCGAGCCTTCACAGGGCCGTTCGGCGTGTTCGTCCGCTCGTACGCGTTCATGCTCGCGTGGGGGCGCGAGCTGCGGACGATGTCCGAGGACGCCGTTCTGAACGCGAACTACCTGCTCGCACGGCTGAAGGACGCCTACGACCTCCCGTACGACCGCCTCTGCATGCACGAATTCGTCCTCTCGGCGCGGACGCTCAAACGGGAGCACGGGATCACGGCGCTCGATGTCGCCAAGCGGCTGATGGACTACGGCTTCCACCCGCCGACGATCTACTTCCCCCTGGTCGTGCCCGAGGCGCTGATGATCGAGCCGACCGAAACCGAGACGAAGGAGACGCTGGACGAGTTCGCGGACGCGATGGCTGCGATCGTCCGGGAGGCCGCCGAGAGCCCCGACCTGCTGAAGAGCGCCCCCCACGATCGCCCGGTCAAGCGGCTGGACGAGGTCAAGGCCGCGAAGCGAGCGGTCGTTCGCTATCGGTTCGAGGATCACCCCGATCTCGGCGCGGAGCCAACTGCAGGCGTGGGCGCCGAGGCACCCAAGGGGGTCTAGTGAGCGAGATCATGGCGGCGCTCTACCGCGGCGACCGGGCGCGAGCCGAAGAGCTCGCCGGCGGGGCCGAGCTCGACATCAACGAGGCGGCTTCCCTCGGCCGCGTCGAGCGGGTGCGCGAGCTGCTCCAAAGCGACCCGACCCTGGCGGCGAGTCGCTCGTCGGACGGCTTCACGGCGCTGCACTACGCCGCCTTCTTCGGCACGCCGGAGGCGGCCGCGTCCCTGCTCGAGCACGGCGCCGATCCGACCGCCGTCGCCGAGAACGAGATGCGGGTCCAGCCTCTGCACAGCGCCGCCGCCGTAGGCGCCACCGAGACTGCGCGGCTCCTGCTCGACGCCGGCGCCGATCCGAATGCGCGCCAGGAGGGCGGGTTCCGACCGATCGACGCCGCAGTCCAGAGCGGGAACGACGAGCTCTACGCCCTGCTCGTGGAGCGCGGTGCCGAAGAGCCGGTCTCGGCCGGATAGCGCGCCGCGATCTTCTTCAGAATCGCGACCATCGCGCCGATCGCCGGCGGGGGCAGTCGACCGGGCAGCGTGACGGCGAAGACGTCGCGCTTCGGGCCGGACGGCTTCAACGGGCGAACGGCGATGTCTTTCCGAGCCTGGGGCACCGACAGGCTCGAGACGAGCGTGACGCCGATCCCGAGCGCGACGAGCCCCTGCGTGATCGGTGCATGGTCGCTGAGCGCCACGATCCGCGGCACGAAGCCGGCCGCCAGGCAGGCCTGGTACGTGATGCCGGTCTCCCCGGCGCGGACCGCTTGGATCCACCCGTCGTCGGCGAGGTCGCGGAGCCGGATCGCGGTCCGCCCGGCCAACGGATGGTTCGCCGCGACGGCAACGTAGAGCGGGTCGACAAGGAGGAATTCGGCCTCGAGATCCGTCCACTCCGCCGGCGCGGGGCGCCCGTGCTCGCGGAAGGCCACGGCGAGGTCGACCTCTCCTCCCCGGAGCCTTCTCAGTCCGACGTTCGTCCCCGATTCGACGAACGTGAGCTCGACGCCGGCATGCTGCCGGCGGAACGCCTTGATCGCATCGAGCACGAGCGTCGAGGCAGCGGTCGGGAAGGCCGTCATCCGCAGCCGCCCGGCGCTGAGGGTCGCAATCGCCTCGAGCTCGGCCTCGGCCGCGGCCAGCTGCCCGGCGATCGCCTCTGCCCGCTCGACTGTGACCCGGCCGGCCTCGGTCAGCCGCAGGCCGCGCGCACTGCGCTCCACGAGCCGGACGCCGGCCTCCTGCTCGAGCTTGGCGATCTGTCGCGAGACCGCGGGCTGGGTCAGGTAGAGGGCGGCCGCCGCGCGAGAGAACGATCCGTGGCGCGCGACCTCGCGGAGAAGTGCCAGGCGCCGTGGGTCGAGCATTACCAAAGTGTAGAGATCGGCAAGAAATCGGCATTGGCGCGCATGAGCGATCGTCGCGAGACTCCGGGCCGTGAGCTTCCGTCGGTTGTTCGGCGGCGACGTCGACCCAGCGCTCAGGCCGGTCCTGGCTGCCGTCGGCTTCGGCGCTCTTGGCCAGTTCGCCTTCTTCGCGTTCTTCGCGATCTGGGCGCTCACCGTCCGCGACGCGGAGGCGACGGAGGTCGGCCTCGCCTACACCTGCTCGGCCTTGGCGGCGGTCGTGGGCAGCATCGCCGGCGGGCGTGTCTCGGACCGCGTCGGCCGCCGGCCCGTGATCGTCGCCGCCTCGGTCGTCCAGACGATCACGCCGGCCGTCCTGCTCGTGCCGGGACTGCCCATCGAGCTCGCCTACGGCGTCCTCGTCGTCATGGGGTTCATCCAGCCCGTGCGTGGCACGGCGCAACGCGCGCTGCTCGCCGACCTGATCGCAGACGACGGCCGCGAGGAGGCCTACGGCGCGTTCCGCGTCGTTCTCAACCTCGGCGCGACGCTCGGCCCGCTCGCCGGTGCCGGGCTCGTCACCTGGCGCTGGAACGCTCTCTTCGTTGCGATCGTCGGGGCCTACGTCCTCGCTCTCGTCGCCGCTCTTCGCCTGCCCGAGAGCGCGCGCCCGGCGGTGGACGCGGCCGGGTCGCCTTCATTCGCGCCGCTGCTCCGGGACGGCGCGCTGATGGCGGTGTTCGGGGCCTCGATCGGCGGCTGGTTCGCCTACGGGGCCTTCGAGCTTCTTGCGCCCGTTTCGCTGACTCAGACTCACAGCCTGGCGCCGGCGACCTGGGGCGTCCTGTTCGCGATGAACCCGATCGTGATCGTGGCGCTCCAGCTTCGGGTCACCCGGTGGACGTCCGGCGTGCCCCGCGGGCGGAAGCTGGCCCTCGCCGTGCTTCTGATGGCGTCGCCATACCTGGTGCTGGAGGTCAGTGCAGCCCTCGCGGTCGTCGTCGCCGTGCTTCTCGTCGTCGTCCTCGGCGAGATGCTCTGGGCGCCGGCGTCGGAGGCGCTGATCGCGAACATGGCCCCGCCGGGCCTCCGCGGCCTCTACCTCGGGACGGCGAATGCGGCGAGCTGGACGGGCCTGGCGCTCGCCCCGGCTGTCGGGCTCCAAGCGCGGGCCCAGTTCGGCGACGCCGGCATGTGGATCGTCGTCATGGCCGTCGGCATCGCCGGCGCGTCACTGTATGTCGTTGCCTGCAGGCGAGCCGAGGCGCCGCTGCAAGAATCCGGCCGTGATCGAGCTTCGTTCCGACACGCTCACCCGCCCGACGCCGGCGATGCGCGAGGCGATCGCGTCCGCGGAGGTCGGGGACGAGCAGAAGCGCGAGGACCCGACGGTCAACCGGCTCGAGCAGCGAGCCGCTGAGCTTCTCGGACACGACGAGGCCGTTTACCTCCCGACGGCGACGATGGCGAACGAGATCGCCCTCCGCCTCCACAGCGAGCCGGGCGACGAGCTCCTCGCGGAGGAGCACTCGCACATCCTCATCGCCGAGCTGGGCGGGCCGGCCGCACACAGCGGCCTCCAGACCCGGCCGCTCCCCGGCGATCGCGGCCGGCTGACGCCGGAGCAGATCCGGGCGACTGCATACACGGTCGAGGGCGACCTGCACGCCCCGCTGACGAGGATCGTCTCGATCGAGAACACGCACAACGCGTCGGGCGGTCGTGTCTGGCCGCTGGCCGACGTCGTCGCGATCGCCGAAACCTGCCGGGAGCTCGGCTTGCGCCTGCATCTGGACGGCGCCCGCCTGTTCAACGCCGCCGTCGCGCTGGGTGTCCCCGCCGCCGAGATCGCCAGGCACGCCGACACCGTGACGATCTGCCTCTCGAAGGGGCTCGGCTGTCCGCTCGGCGCGCTCGTCGTCGGCTCTCACGAAGCGATGCGCCGGGCGCGCCGCTTCAAGCACTTCTTCGGCGGCGCGATGCGCCAGGCCGGGATCGTGGCCGCGGCCGGCGTGTACGCCTTCGAGCACAACATCGACCGCCTGGCGGAGGACCACGCCCGGGCGAAGCGTCTCGCCGAGGGCTTCGCAGGCGCAGGCCTTCCGGTCGAGCCGGACGACGTCGAGACGAACTTCGTGCAGATCGACGTGGCTCCGCTCGGCCTGACTCAGGCTGACGCGCTGGAGCGACTCCACCAGGCGGGTGTCGGGCTCTCGGGCACGGTGCATCCGACGCGGCTGCGCGCCGTCACGCACCTCGACGTCACCGACGAGGACATCGAGCGCGCGATCGAGATCGCTCCGCAAGCATTGGGAACCCTTGCCCGCGCCTGAGCCCCTGACGACCGAGCTCGAGCGGATCATCCGCACGGCCCAGGCCGAGAAGCGGCTCCCGTCGGTCAGCGCCGCTGCGGTTCACGACGGCGAGGTCGTCTGGACGGACGCCGTCGGGCTTGCGGACACCGAGCAAGGGGAGGAGGCGACGCCGGACCACCAGTACCGGATCGCCTCGATCACGAAGACCGTGACCGCCGTCGGTCTGATGCAGCTGCGCGACGAGGGAAAGCTCGATCTCGACGACCCGCTCGACCGGTACCTGCCTGAGGCCGCCCACAGGCCGACGCTTCGGGCGCTGCTCACGCATCTCTCCGGGATCCAGCGTGAGGTTCCCGGAGAGGTCTGGGAGACGCTGAAGATGCCGACCCGGGACGAGCTCCTGCCGCGCCTCGCGGAAAGCGAGCAAGTGCTCGCTCCGGGCGCCTACTGGCACTACTCGAACCTCGCATTCGCGCTCCTCGGGGAGGTCGTCACCCGTGTCTCCGGACAGCCGGCCGAGCGGTACCTCGACGAGCGGGTCCTCGGCCCGCTGGGGATGACCCGGACGACCTGGACGGCGGCGGATCCCGCGGCTAAGGGCTATCTCGTCGCGCCTTATGCCGACATCCCGAAGGAAGAGGCGGTGATCGTCGGGAACGCCGTCGCACCCGCGGCCGAGCTCTGGAGCACGCCGAGCGACCTCTGCCGCTGGGCCGCCTTCATCGCCGACCCGGACCCGGCGGTGCTCGCGCCGGAGACGGTCGCGGAGATGAGGGCCTTCCAGTCGATGGTCGACCTGACCAAGTGGCGCCTCGGGTACGGGCTCGGCTTCGCCCTCTACCGCCTGGAAGACCGCCTCTTCGTTGGCCACGACGGAGCCCATGCCGGCTTCCTCGCGCACGTCTCCGCGCAACCGGAGGCGAAGACCGGGGCGGCCGTGCTGACGAACTCCGGCGCCGGGGTCGCGATCTCCGAGCTCGGCCTACAGCTGTCACGCGCCGTCGCCGATGCGTACCCGCCGATTCCGGACGAATGGCGGCCCGGCGAGGCCGCGCCCGAGGAGCTCCAGGGCATCCTCGGCCGCTGGTGGTCGGAAGGGCACGAGGTCGTCTTCTCGTTCCGGAACGGCAAGCTCGAGTCGTTCTTCGTCGACGCGCGGCTCGACCTCGGACGGTCCGTCTTCGACCGGGAAGGAACGGACGTCTACCGAGTCACGCATGGGCTCGAGCGCGGCGAACTGCTGCGAATCGTGCGCGACGACGGCGGGTCAACCGGTGAAGCTCTACTTCGCCACCTACCCGGTCACGCGAACCCAGGAGACGCTCGGCTAGCGGTCTCCCGCGACGAAGAACGCGGCGGCCACGGCGACGTACGCCGCGATGAGCACGACGCCGCGCCACTGGCTCGACTGGCCGCGCCAAAGCAGGAGGAACGTGAACACCGTCGACGCGGCGAGTGCCCCGATCTCGATCGGGCGGAACGAGAGCGAGAGCGGATCGATCAACCATGAGAGCAGCGCCACGGCCGGAATGAGAAAGACGGCCACCTGCGCGCTCGAGGCGAGCGCGATCTCGGCCGCGAGCTTGATCTGTCCGCGTGCCGCGACGACGACGGCGCCGCCGTGCTCGGCGGCGTTCCCGACGATCGCGACGATGACGGCCGCGACGAAGAACTCGGACAGGTGTGCCTTTTCCGAGAACTCCTCGAGTGAGCCGACCAGGATCTCCGCGACGAGCGCGGTCACGATGGTTGCCACGCCGAGCACGAGCAGCGCCGTCCGAAGCGACCAGGCCTCCATCCGCCTGGGGTCGTCGGAGACGTGCAGCCTGTGGTGGCGGCGAAGGGACAGCCACGTGACGACGGCGTAGGCGATCAGGAGGACGATCGAGACCGGCACGGACAGTCGCGCGATGGAGTCCCGCTCCGGATCACCCTCCCAGCCCGCCACTGAGGGGATCAGCAGCACGATCACCGCGAAGCCGATGAGCGCGAGCGAGACGATGCTTGACTCGCGGTCGAGCTGGCCCCGCCCACCGAAGAGCAGGGAGAAGCCCAGCACCAGGAGCAGGTTGCCGATCACGCTTCCGGTCAGCGAGCCCCGCACGACCTCCCACTTCGCCTCGTTGACGGCAAGCAGCGCGATGATCAGCTCGGGCGCGTTGCCGAACGTGGCATTGAGGAAGCCGCCGATCCCCGGGCCCGTGTGATGGGCAGCGTGCTCAGTTGCCTCGCCGATCAGCCACGCCAGCGGGACGAGCGCGAGGGCGGACAGGACGAACTCGAGCACTCCGCCGGGGTGGAACGCGTAGTGGAGGAAGATCGTGGCCGGGGCGAGGGCAAGGGAGCCCCAAAGGATCCGCCTGGCCACGCCTTTACCCTAACCGCCGTGCTGCGAGCGGTTCTCTTCGATTGGGGCGGAACGCTCATGGACGACGAGTGGAGCGACGAGATCGGGCTCGAGGGGTATCGGGCCGGGCTGGCCGCGCTGGACCGCGACGGGCTCCCCGACGCTGACGCGTTCACCGCCTACCTCGAAGAGCACCTGGCCGGGCGCTTCCCGCCGGCGAGGGAGGATGAGATCGACCTGGCCGCCGTGGTGACGACGGCCTTCCAGGAGCAGGGCGTCGACCTCACCGACGACGACATCCGGGTCTTCCTCACGGCCGGGAACGACGTCTGGTCGTCCTCCTACTCGCTCGCCGCATCGACCCACGCGCTCCTCGAGGCGCTGCGAGCCCGCGGCCTGAAGCTCGCGCTCGTCTCCAACACTGCCAGCCCGCAGTGGCTGCTGGAGCCGGTACTCGAGCGGATGGGATTGATCGACCGTGTCGACGCGATCGTCCTCTCCTCGGAGGTCGGCAAGCGGAAACCACACCCGGCGATCTTCGAGCGCGCGCTCGACGAGCTCGGCGTCGTCCCCGAAGATGCTCTGCATGTCGGCGACCGGCTCGTGGCCGATGTGCTCGGCGCCTCGCGAGTGGGGATGAAGACCGTGCAGGCCCTCTGGTTTCGCGCCGACGACGCCCCCGTCGAGGTCGAGCCCGACTACCAGGCGTTCACCCAGATGGACGTTCTGAACGTGGTCGATCGCCTCGCCGCCTAGCGTCTAGAGCTCCTCCTGTCAAGTCTTGCGCGAGGCGGAAACTGTCCTCCAGAATCAGACCATGGCGACGCGAGAGACCGCCAGTCCGCCGCGGGAGCTCCCCCTCCGCCCGCAGGACGAGGTCGAGTGCCGCCGCTGCGGAGTGCATTGCGACAAGGTCGTCTACCCGGGCGCGTGCCTCGAGCGTGAGTGCCCGTTCCTCTACGCGTTCGAGGAGGTCGGGCGGACGTACGTCGGCTGCATGCAGAGGGTGTTCTCGGTCGAGATCGACCTGGAGCTGCTCCGCGAAGCCGAAGCCCGAGCCCCGGGCTTCGGCGCTGTTAGGGCCCATCGCAAGCCCCTGCCCATGTGCCAGGCCGAGGTCGACAGCACGTACCTCAGCCGGTCCGACGACCTCGGCTGCCTGAACCCCGAGTTCCACGAGCTGCCGGTCGGCGAGCCGAGCTTCCGCGTTTTCGCGCAGGTGCGCGGGTCCGCCTAGTCCCTCTCTTCCAGAGCTCGCGCAGCTTTCGCATCTCCTCTTCGTCTGCGCCTTTGCCGTGCTGGCCTTCGGTCTCGACGATGGCCGGAAGGTGTTGCAGCCGCCGGTTGCCGAGGAAGACGGACAGCTTGTCGCCGATCAGGCCCTCGCACAGGTTCGCGTGCCGGTCGCGGTTCGAGCCCAGCGCCGTCTGCGAGTCGTTGACGTGGAGGGCGCGAAGGCGATCGAGTCCGATCAGGGCATCGAACCGGTCGAGAAGCTCGTCCAGCGCCTTCGCGTCGGTGACGTCGTACCCGGACGCCCAGAGATGGCAGGAGTCGAGGCAGACCCCGAGACGCGGGTGGCCGTCGAGCCGCTCGACGAGCGTCGCGACCTCCTCGAGCGAGCGCCCGATCGTCCCGCCCGTCCCGGCCGAGTTCTCGATCAGCAGCCAGGTCGAGTCGGAGCAGCTCTCCAGCACCTGCTCGAGCGCCGGCACCGCCCGCTCGACGCCCGCCTCGAACCCGCTCCCGAGGTGTGAGCCGACGTGGAAGACAACGCCGTCGGCCCCGATCGCGCACGCCGTGTCGACGGTACTGCGAAGCGTCGAGACGGACTTGCCGTACAGCTCGTCGTCGGGGCTGGCGAAGTTGCAGAGGTAGATCGCGTGGACGATCGTCGCCTCGATCCCCGCCTCCCGCGCACGTTCGCCGAAGCCTGCGAGCAGGTCCGGGTCGTGGTTCGGGTACCGCCAGGCTCGAGGGCTCTGGACGAACAGCTGTAGGGCGTTGGCGCCGATCTCGGCCGCCCGCTCCGGCGCCGCCTTGACGCCGCCGGAAACGTGGCCGCCGAACAGCACGCCCCTACGATAGTGGCGTGACCGTCCGTGTCCGCATGGCGCCGAGCCCGACGGGGCTCCTGCACATCGGGAGTGTCCGGACGTTCCTCTTCAACTGGCTCCACGCCCGCGCACAGGATGGGGAGGTCCTGCTGCGGATCGAGAACACCGACACGAGCCGCGAGGTCGCCGAGGCGACGGAGCAGATCCAGCGCTCGCTCGCGTGGTTGGGGATCGACTGGGACGGCGACGTGAGGTTCCAGCTCGACCGGATGGACGAAGCGCAGCGGCTCGCCCGTCAGCTCGTCGAAGAGGGCAAGGCCTACGAGGACGAGGGCGCGATCCGCTTCCGCATGCCCGACGAGGGGACGACCGGTTGGGACGACATCGTCCGCGGCCGGATCGAGGTCGAGAACGAGAATCTCGACGACCTCGTCATCCTGCGCTCGGACGGACGGCCGACCTACAACTTCGCCAACCCGGTCGACGACATGCTCGACGGGATCACGCACGTGATCCGCGGGCAGGACCACGTCTCGAACACGCCGAGGCAGATCCCGATCCTGCGCGCGCTCGGCGCCGAGCTCCCGGCCTACGCGCACGTTCCCGACGTGCTCGGGAGCGACGGCAAGAAGCTCTCCAAGCGCCACGGGGCGCAGTCCGTGGAGGATCTCCGCGATCAGGGCTACATCCCGGAAGCGGTCGTGAATTTTCTCGCGCGGCTCGGCTGGGCCTACGACGACAAGACGGAGGTCTTCTCGCGTGAGGACCTGCTGCGGCTGTTCCGTCTCGACCGCGTCTCCTCGAGCCCGGCAGTCTTCGACTACCAGAAGCTGGCCTGGCTGAACGGTGTCCATCTGCGCAATCTCTCCCCGGAGGACTACGCGAACCGGGTCGTGGCCTACCTGAGGGAGCAAGGGATCGGCTGGGACGAGGACCTCGTCCGGCAGGCGGCGCCGCTCGTCCAGGAGAAGATCGAGACGCTCGATCAGTTCCCCGACTACGTTCGCTTCCTCTTCGAGGACGTGGAGCCGGACCCGTCGCTCGTCGACGGCAGCGGCCCGGTCCTCGCCGAGGCCGAGAGCGCTCTCGCCGGCCTCGAGCCGTTCGACGCCGAGTCGATCGAGCGTGAGCTCCGCGGTCTGGCGGAGCGGATGGAGCTGAAGCCGAGAGACGCGTTTCAGCCGATTCGAGTTGCCGTCACCGGCTCGAAGGTCTCTCCGGGTCTCTTCGAGAGCCTCGAGCTGCTGGGCCGCGAGCGCTCGCTCCGCCGGCTGCGGGCAGCGCGCGCCGCAACGGCCTAGGAGGAGCGAGTGGGTCGAGCGCCCGCTGGAACTCCACCCACGCCCGGCGCCTGAACGCGGGCGTCGGCATCGGCAGCTGCGCACCGAGGGATGTCTGGACCAGGTCGCTCTGTCCGGGCGGCGGGCGGCGTCCCATTTCAAACCGATAAACGGACAAGGACGCAAATCCGGTACGGCCTGGTTGACGTCCCTGACTAAACTCGGAACGTGGGCGGCAACACGAGCACCGTTCTCGTCGTCGACGACGACCCGTCGCTCCGGCTCCTCTGCCGCGTCAACCTCGAGCTCGAGGGCTACGCAGTGATCGAGGCCGGAACGCTCGGCGAAGCCGAGGCTGCACTCGAGAACGGCACCGTGGACGTCGTCCTTCTCGACATGCATCTCGGCAACGAACAGGGCATGGCCCTCGTCCCGGCGATCGAAGAGCGCGGGCTCGGCGCGTCGCTCGCGTTGCTGACCGGGAGCCCCGGCAGCCGCCTGCCCGAGGGCGCGACGGTGATCCCCAAGCCATTCGCCATCGAGGACCTGACCGGAACGGTCAGGCGACTGGCAGCCTCCTAGGTCCCGGTAGATTCCCGAGTCCACATGAGCGTCACCGCCGTTCGCACCCCTGCCGAGTATGAGGCCGAGCTCCAGCGCTACATTCTCGAGCGCGCCGAGGAAGGACGCGCCGTGCGCGTCGGGGAGAAGGAGGTCTCGGAGCGCGCGGAGATCGTGGCGCGCTATCGCGAGCTCTTTACGCGCGAGCAGCTCGATGCCCTCAAGGAAGCCGAGGGCCCCGCCGCCGGCACCGAGCGCGAGCGCATCTACAGGCTGCGGAAGACCTGCGAGTCCGGCCTGGCCGACCTCGAGCTGAGTGAGCGCGAGGATGCGCTCGAGAACGCGATCCTCGCCGCGCGGATCGAGCACAACGGTGAAGAGCTGCCGCTTCGTTCGGCCCAGGCCGAGCTTGCCGTGATCGCCGACTACAGGGAGCGTGAGCAGCTGGGTGAGCTCCACGGCGATGCCTCGGCAGGGTTCAACGACGAACGAATGGAGCTGCTCAGCGCCCGGGAGGAGCTCGACGCGGAGCTGTCCGGCGAGGCGGACCCGATCGCGAGGAACGAGGAGGAGAAGGGCATCTCCCTGCGGGAGCTCTCCGGCGTCCTGACCGCGGCCAGCAACGCGGCGGAGAACGCCTACCGCGGGCTCTCGTCCCGCTGGTTCGACAAGCTCCTCGGCGACGATCGGCCGGAGGTCCCGAACTCCTACCACGTCGCCTGGGTGCGCCGGCTGTCGCCGCTCGAGAGCACCTATGTCAAGGAGCGCGCGACGGAGGTGTGCCTCGAGACCGTCAAGGCGCTGGGCTTCGACTTCGATCAGCAGCCCAACATCAAGCTCGACCTCGACGACCGGCCGCAGAAGTCACCACGGGCCTGCGTGATCGCCTCCGATCCGCCGCGCGTGGTGCATCTGATCACCCGCGCGCAGGGCGGGCTTCACGACTACCAGGCCTTCCTGCACGAAGCCGGCCACGCCCTCCACTACGGAAACTGCGATCCGGCCCTGCCTTACGCGTTCAGGAACCTCTCGCGCGACCACGCGCTGACCGAGATCTACTCCTACATCTTCGAGGCGATCTCGCGAGAGCCCGAATGGCACGCGAAGTACTTCGCGCTCTCCGACGAGCAGGCGGCCGAGAACGCCGAGGCGACGCTGTTCCTCGAGGCGCTGCTCTACCGCCGGTACACCGCGAAGCTCGACTTCGAGCTCGAGTTCTGGGGCAACTTCGGCGAGAGCAACGGGTCGCTCCAGCAGAGCTACTCGGACAAGCTGACCAGTGCCGCGGGGATCCGGTATCGACCGGACGGCTATCTCGCCGACATGGACGCGGGCTTCTACTCCGCCGACTACCTGCGCGCGTGGATCCGCTCGGCCCAGCTGCGGGAGTGGCTGCAGCGGGAGGTCGGGGACGACTGGTGGCAGAACCCGAAGACAGGCGACCACCTCCGCGCGCTGTTCGCGGAAGGGACGAAGCCGTCGAGCGAGGACATCGCAGGCCGGCTCGGGTACGACCCGCACGACACGAAGCCCTTGCTCAGAGAGCTCGGTGCCTGAGGTCTCATTCGACCGGTTCTACCGGTACGACGAGCTGACGGAGATCCTGCAGGGCTGGGCCGCGGAGCGGCCCGAGCTCGTCAAGCTCGAATCGATCGGCAAGTCCTTCGAGGGTCGGGAGATCTGGCTCGTCACGCTGACGAACACCGAGACTGGACCCGACCTGGAAAAGCCCGCGTTTCTCGTCGAGGCGAACATCCATGCGATCGAGGTGACCGGCGCCACGGCGGCGCTGCACCTGATCGATCGGCTGCTGTCCGGCTACGGCTCGGACGAACAGGTGACTCGGGTGCTCGACACGCGCGCCTTCTACGTCCTGCCGCGGCTCAACCCGGACGGGCCGGAGCTCGCGCTCGCCGACCGGCCGCGCTTCATTCGGTCGAGCACCCGCCCCTGGCCGCTGGCGGAGGAGGTCGACGGCCTCTACGAAGAGGATCTCGACGGTGACGGCCGGATCCTGATGATGCGGCTCGAGGATCCCAACGGGTCCTGGAAGCAGCACCCCGAGGAGGCCCGGCTGATGGTGCGGCGCGAGCCGGAAGAGGACGGCGGGACCTACTACCGGATGCTCTGGGAGGGCCGGATCAAGAACTTCGACGACGTCACGATCAAGATCGCACCGCCGCTCGAAGGGCTCGACCTGAACCGCAACTTCCCGATGGAGTGGGCGGTCGAGGCGGAGCAGTTCGGCGCCGGGCCGTACCCGACCTCGGAGCCCGAGATCCGTGCGATGGTGCAGGCGATCGTCGACCGCCCGAACATCACGGGCCACATCGCGTACCACACGTTCAGCGGCGTGCACCTCCGTCCCTACTCGAGCTACGCCGACGAGCACTTCCCGACGGGTGACCTTCGCATCTACAAGCTGCTCGGGGAGAAGGCCACGGAGATCACCGGGTACCCCGCGATCTCGATCTTCCACGACTTCAAGTACGACCCGAAGCAGAGCGTCAAGGGCGGCGCCAACGACTGGCTCTACGACCACCTCGGCCTGTTTTCGTGGACGACCGAGTTCTGGAGCCCGCAGCGGGAGGCCGGGATCGAGGACTACAAGTACATCGACTGGCTCCGCGACCACCCGCCCGAGGACGACCTGAAGCTGCTCCGCTGGAGCGACGAGCAGCTCGACGGGAAGGGCTACGTCGACTGGTATCCGTTCGAGCACGATCAGCTCGGCCGGGTCGAGCTCGGTGGGTGGGACCTCATGTACTGCTGGGCGAACATTCCGACCCAGTTCCTCGAGCGCGAGATCGCGCCGCACACGGAGCTCGCGATCTGGCATGCGCTCGTCTCGCCCAAGCTCGAGCTGCGTTCGCTGGACGTCGAGCCGCTCGGTGAGAGCCGTTGGCTGATCCGGCTCGTCGTCGAGAACAGCGGCTGGCTGGCGACGAGCGTGTCCGAGAAGGCCGTGGAGCGGAAGGCGGTGCGGCCGCTCGAGGCCGAGATCACGCTGCCGGAGGACGGGAAGGTCGTCGGCGGCGAGAAGAAGGTCGAGCTGGGGCAGCTCGACGGGCGCGTCCATCGCCGCTCGGTGCTCTGGTGGGCCTCGAACGACGCGACGAGCGACCGCGCGAAGGTGGAGTGGGTCGTCGAAGCGCCCCCCGGCTCCTCAGCCGGGATCGAAGTGCGCCACCAGCGGGCGGGGACGCTCCGGCGCGAGCTGACGCTCGACTAACTCTTCACGACCCGATAGTTGAGGTGTGTGGCCGCAGGGGAGTCGACCACGCGGGTGAGCTCCAGTCCCCTCGGTTGCCCGCCGAGATCGTCGAACAGGCGCACCCCGCCGCCGAGGAAGATCGGCACGACGTGAACCTGGAATTCGTCCAGCAACCCTGCGTTGAGGTATTGCTGGATCACGCTCGCGCCGCCGGCCACCTGGATGTCCTTGTCACCCGCAGCCGAGCGGGCCTCTTCGAGCGCGGCCTCGATCCCGTCGGTCACAAACGTGAACGTGGTTCCGCCCTGCTTCTCGACCGGCTCGCGCGGGTGATGCGTGAGGATGAACACCGACGTGCGGAACGGGGGTTCGTCGCCCCACCAGCCGTCCGCATTGGGGTCATCCTCCCACGAGCCCGCTCCGCTGCTGAACATCCGCCTGCCCATCACGAATGCTCCTGCCCTGGCGATCGTCTCCTTGACGACCTCGTCGTCGACGCCGGTCTCGCCGCCGGACATGCCGTGGGGCTCGCGCCAACTCGCCAGGCGGATGACCCACTCGTGGAGCTGCTCGCCGCCCTCGCCCAGGGGTTCTTCGAGGGTCTGGTTCGGCCCGGCGACGAAGCCGTCGAGAGACATCGAGATGTCGAAGAAGAGCTTTCCCATCGTTCCTCCTGTGTCGCTGTCTGGGTGTAAGACCGCTTGACAGAGCCCAACTCATCGCAGTCGAGCTTCCGTACCGGCCTGCGCGCCGGGTTCGCGTTCGCCCTGCCGACCTTCGTCCTCGCGGTCTCGTTCGGCGTGCTCGCCCGCACGCTCGGCTGGGGTGTAGTCGCGCCGATTGTCTTCTCAGCCGCTGTCTTCTCGGGGTCAGCCCAGTTCGCGGTCGCCGACGTACTCGACGCGGGCGGGAGTGCGCTCGCTGCCATCGTCGCAGCCATCCTCGTCAACGCGCGCTTCGCCGTGATGGGCGTGGCCATAGCGTCCTCGCTCCACGGAGGCCGATTCCGGCGTGCGGTCGAAGCACAGGCGACGGTCGACGCGTCGTGGGCGATCGCGAACCGGGGCGGAGGACGGTTCGACCGCGACGTCCTCGTCGCCGCAACGCTGCCCCAGTACGTCGCGTGGGTCGGCGGAACCGTGCTCGGTGTCCTGGTCGGAGACGCGATCGACCCTGAAGCGCTCGGTCTCGACGTCCTCTTCCCGGCGTTCTTTCTCGGTCTGCTGATCGACGAGCTGCGACAGGGCCGACGGCAGGTCGGCGCAGCGCTGATCGCTGTCGCCGTTGCGCTCGCGTTGATCCCCCTCACGCCGCCGGGCATCCCGATCATCGTCGCCTGCTTGGGGGCGCTCCTGGGGCTACGCGGACGGAGGAAACCATGACTGCAGTCTGGACGTCGATCATCGTCCTCGCCGTCGTCAACTTCGTGGTCAAGGCGGCCGGGCCCGTCCTTCTCGGCGGCCGCGAGCTGCCGCGGCCGGTGCTCGACGTCATCGCCTTGCTGGCGCCGGCGATCCTCGCGGCGCTCGTCGTCGTCGGAACGTTCAGCGAGGACGGCCGCCTCCGCGTCGACGCCCAGACGGCGGGAGTCGCCGTCGCCGGTGCTGCGTTCGTCCTCCGTGTGCCGATGCTCGGCGCGATTGCACTCGGAGCGGCGACCGCGGCTCTGCTGAGAGCGATCTAGCCGGTCGCCGGCGAGCAGCAGCTCGATCTCGTCCGAGAGGATCTTCTGCGCGGGATCGGCGCGGCCGTTGATGAACCTCACGCCCTCCGCCTCGAGCAGCTCGCGACAGCGCTCCGGACCGCCGCCGTCGCCCTCGCCAGCCGTCGGGAATCGACCCGTCGGCGTGGATGACGCGCCAGGGCGTCGCGAACGCCGGGTCGTGGACCGCGCGCGCGACGAGCCGATGCGCCGTCCGGCTTCCGGTCGCGGCCCGTCCGATCTCTCCGTAGGCCGTCCAGGTGCCCTCTGGGATGACGCTCGAAGCGCGGACGATGGCGTCGAGGCGGCTATGGGAGAGCAACGCGCAGTGGATTCGACGTCGAGGTTGCTTCGAGTCTAGGGCTACTTCCGGCGCCACGAGTCGTGGATCGAAGCCGCCGGAAGCTCAAGCTCGTGGCTCAAGCACAAGCGGAGAACGTTGCGTGGGGTTCGATGACCGCTGGTCGGCCGGAACCTGCTTCATCCGGAGCGGGTGATGCAGGTGATCGCTGGAAGTTCGAGAGTTTTGGGCCATGGCCTCCCGACCTGACAGTCGCGATCGATCGATCCTGCCGCCCCCAGACCCGCCCTTCGGGGGCGAGATCAATCTGGCCTTCACGGACTCGACGGCCGAGTTTCCCGAGCCGCTGCGAGCGCCGGAGGGCGCACCCAATGTGCTGGTCATCGTCGGCGACGACATTGGCTACGGGCACCATGGTGCGTTCGGCGGGCCGGCGCGTACGCCGACCTTCGACCGGCTCGCCGAGCAGGGCCTGAAGTACACCAATTTCCACGTCGCGGCCGTGTGCGCGGCGTCGCGTGCCTGCCTTGCTGACCGGGCGCAACTCCCATTCCGTCGGCATGGGCGTGATCCCGGAGACGTCGACCGGGTTCCCGGGCTACAACGCGATGATCCCGCGCAGCGCCGCGACGGTGTTCGAGATTCTGCGCCAGAACGGTTACGGCACTGCCTGGATCGGCAAGACCCACCTCACCCCGCTGCACGAGGCCACGGTTGCCGGGCCGTTCGATCGCTGGCCGAGCGGCATGGGCGCCGAGTACTTCTACGGGTTCTTCGGCGCCGGCGTGAGCCAGTGGCATCCGCCGCTGTGGGAGAACACGACGCCCCTGGAGGCGCCGAGAACGCCGGAGCAGGGCTATCACCTGGAGGCCGACATGGCCGACAGGACGATCGCCTGGATCGAGCGGCAGAAGTCGATCCATCCCGAGAAGCCGTGGATCGCGTACTTCGCGCCGAACGGGCACAAGCCGCCGGTCGGCGTGCCGAGCGAGTACCTGGAGCGATACCGAGGCGAGTTCGACGACGGTTATGACCAGCTCCGTGAGCGCACGTTGGCACGCCAGAAGGAACTCGCGATCGTCCCGCCCGACACGAAGCTCGCGCCACGCCCCGCGGGCATCCCGCCGTGGGAGGAACTGAGCGACACCGACAAGAAGGTCGGCGCCCGCTGGATGGAGATCTTCTGCGGCGCGCTCGAGCACACCGATCACCAAGCCGGCCGCATCGTCGAGGCCGTCGAGCGGACGGGCGATCTCGAGAACACGCTGATCATCTACATCGCCGGCGACAACGGCCCCTCGCCCGAGGGCGGCCTGCACGGCACGATGAACAAGCTGAGCTACTTCAACGGCGTTGCGGAATCGCTCGACGACGTCGCCAGCCACATCGACGACTTGGGGGGCCCGAAGACGCACGGCGCCTATCCCGCCGCCTGGGCCTACGCCACCGCCACGCCGTTCACCTACGGCAAGGGGGTGACCTCGGGCGGCGGCTGCAGCACCTCCGCCGTCGTCTCCTGGCCGGCGCGCATCAAGGACCACGGCGGTATCCGCCGCCAGTTCCATCACCACGTCGACATCACCCCGACCATCCTGGAGAGCGTCGGCGTCCCCGCGCCGACGCGCGTCAACGGCGTCGACCAGATGCCGATGGCGGGCGTGAGCATGCTCTACACCTTCGACGACGCGGAGGCCCCGGACCGGCACACGACGCAGTACTTCGAGCTCACCGGCACCCGTGCCATCTACCACGAGGGCTGGTGGGCCGGCACACGCCACGGCCAGGACGGCCTCACCGCCTCGGCCGGCACGGTGCCGTTCGACGAGGACGTCTGGGAGCTCTACGACATGACCACCGACTTCGGCCACGCCACCGACCTGGCCGCCGAGCACCCGGAGAAACTCGCCGAGCTGCAAGCCATCTTCGACCGCGAAGCCCGCAAGTACAACGTCTACCCGCTCGCCGACAACGTCCTCGCACTGCTGTCCGCCGAGCGCCCAGGGCTCGTCTCCGGGAACAAGGCCAGCTACCGGCCGGGCACCGTCCGGATCCCCGAAGACGCCGTCATCAACATCAAGAACCGCTCGTTCACGCTCACCGCGGAGCTCGAGAACCCCGACGGCAACGCCGAGGGCATCCTCGTCACCGTCGGCGGCGAGACCGGCGGCTACGCGCTCATGGTGCAGAACGCCAAGCCGACCTTCCACTACAACTGGCTCGGCCGCGAGCACTACACGATCGCCTCCACAGAGCCGCTGCCCAACGGCCCCTGCACGATCCGCTTCGACTTCGCCTACGACGGCGGCGGCGCGGGCAAAGGCGGCACCGGGACACTGTCGATCAACGACAAGCAGGTGGCCGAAGGCCGCATCGACAAAACCGTCCCGGTCGTCTTCTCGACCGACGACACCTTCGACGTCGGCGCGGACTGGGGCACGCCAGTCTCGCCGACCTACCAACCGCCGTTCACATTCACCGGCACCCTGAAGCAGGTCACGATCGAAGCCAAGTGACCCCACGGTCGCAATGCGGCGGGCTGCGCGCGGAGCTCGTAGCCACCGCTCGCGGGTGAGCCACCACGCCTCGCGCTGTTGTCTGCCGTGGCGAGCTTTCGGGGGCGCACCGGCACGCACGAGCCGCGCGTTTCCGGTCGAGCGCGTCACGAATGACACGAGCCGAACCGCATGGGTGAGTGGAAACCGCACGGCTGCGCGGTGGCAAGAGCCGAAAGGCGCATACGGGATTCGAACCCGTGCCGCCGCCGTGAGAGGGCGGTGTCCTAGGCCACTAGACGAATGCGCCGCGGGGCCTAATAGTAGCGTCGTCTAGGAGAGGGCGGTATCGCCGGGACGGGGCTCTTCGACCCCGGTTTCCTCCGGACCGACGACCGCGGGTCCCACCGGCCGCAGGTACAGCATCTCGTAGGCCACCGCCGCAATCACCCCGCCGGCGAGCGGGCCCACGTACCAGATCCAGAAGTTGTCCCAGTCGTTCGAGAGGAGCTCGGGGCCAAACGCCCTCGCGGGGTTCATCGCGGCTCCGGTCAGCGGGCCGCCCATCAGGACGTCCATCGTGATCGTGAGTCCGATCGCCAGGCCGGCGATCGACTTGAACGTCCCGCGCGGATCGGCGGCGGTCGCGAAGACGACCCAGACGAGGAAGAAGGTCAGGATCGCCTCGATGATCAGGCCGGCCTCCGGCTCGATAGCCGGGTTCAGGACCGGAGCGCCGAGGTTCCCCTCGTTGGCGTCGTTGAAGATCCAGCGAAGGAGAGCCGCTGCGGCGACGGCGCCCCCGAACTGGGCAATCCAGTAGATGCCCGCCAGAATCGGGCTGAGCCGACCGGTGACGAGGAACCCGAGCGTGATCGCAGGATTGAAGTGCCCGCCGGAGATGTGCCCGACCGCCGAGACCATCACCGCGATCGCGAGCCCGTTTGCGAAGGCAATTCCGACGACGCCCGGCTCGGACGTCGGGCCCGCGGCGATGGTCGCGCCGGCGCCGACGAAGATGAGCGCAAACGCGCCGACGAACTCGGCCGTGCCGCGGCGCAACGCATCCGGAAGCACGCGCACGAGGGTAGTGAGCGGCTCGGACGACACCTGCCCGCGAATCGAGAACTGGCCGATCGGCTATTGCGTTGACCCGCTCCGGATGTCAGGGTCATCCGTGGATGGACAGGGAGAGCATCGTGAACATGAGGCTCGTGGCTGCGGCCGGATTCATCGCCATCTGCGTCTTCGCTGTGGCGTTGCTGAGCGCCGCCGCCTGACCAGACTCAACGAGGAGAAAAAAGGCCGCATTTGCGGCCCTTTCTGCGAGGCTGCGGGGCTAGGATTCGAACCTAGACTACTCGGTCCAGAGCCGAGCGTCCTACCATTAGACGACCCCGCAAGGGGGCTCGGATTGTAGCCGCTGGCCGTTCAAACGCCTGTAGAGGACGAAGGGTGCGAAGGCGTAGAACGCGATGAAGACGGTGTCCACGGCCATCGTCGCCAGCCAGGCTCCGAGGACGCCGCCCAGCGCGAAGTAGCCGACCAGCACCGGCGCGGCGACCAGCACGAGCCCGATCAGGCTCAGAACGACGAAGATCGCGAGCACCTCCGCAGTGCGGCCGCGCACGAGCTCGTTCGACCGCGCCAGCGCGACGCGCCAGGGAGCACGCTCGAGCACGATCAGCGGGACGATGAGCGCCCAGCGCGCCACCAGGATCAGGCCGGGCACGACGAGCACGAGCAGTCCCAGCAGGATCCCGACGGTCGTCACGACCGCGGACACGATCAGGTCGGGCAGCCGGTCCCAGGTGCGGGCGTAGGGCTCGGTCGCCGATCGATCGCCCTCGGCGACGTCGTGGACGAGCGCCCCGATCGCCCAGGGGAACGCGAGGAGCGTGATCGCCGATGTGATTCCGACCCACGCCCACCAGCCCGGTGCGAGCGAGGAGAAGCCGGGATCGAGGATCGCGATCGCGAGCTCGAGCGGCGCGAGCATGAGCGCGACGATCAGGAGCGTGCGCCAGAACCGGGCGAGGAAGAGCCGCCACACCTCCGCAACGACCTCGCGGATCATCCGCAGGAGCTACGCGACGTCGGCGGCCCAGTCTCCGTAGAGCGCGGTGTAGAGGCCCTGGCGGGCCATCAGCTCGTCGTGCGAGCCCTGCTCGACGATCTGACCGTGCTCGAGCACGACGATCAGGTCGGCGCCGCGGATCGTCGACAGGCGGTGTGCGATCACGAACGCCGTGCGGCCCGCCAATAGCGTGCGCAGCGCCGTCTCGATCTTCCGCTCGGTCCCGATGTCCACCGAGGAGGTCGCCTCGTCGAGGATCAGGATCCGCGGATCGGCGAGGAGTGCGCGCGCGAACGCGACGAGCTGGCGCTGGCCGAGCGAGAGCCGCGTGCCGCGCTCTTGCACATCCGTCTCGTAGCCGTCCTCGAGCCGCATGATGAAGTCGTGGGCGCCGACGGCGGTGGCCGCTGCCCGGATCTCCTCGTTGGCGGCGTCGGGGCGGCCGAACGCGATGTTGTCGCGCACCGAGCCGGCGAAGAGGAAGCCCTCCTGCGGAACGATTCCGAGCTGGCGGCGGAGCGACTCTTGCGTCACGTCGCGCAGGTCGGTCCCGTCGACCGTGATCCGCCCCTCGCGCGGGTCGTAGAAGCGGGCGAGCAGCTTGGCGATCGTCGACTTGCCGGCGCCCGTGTGTCCGACGAGCGCCACGGTCGTCCCGGCCGGCACGTCGAGATCGAGGCCGTGCAGCACCTCCGGGCCGTCGCCGTAGCCGAAGCGGAGATCGTCGAGCGCGACGTGGCCTTCGATGCGGCCGAGCTCGCGGGCACCGGGGCGGTCCTTCACTTCCGGCTCCTCGTCCATCACGTCCATGATCTTGTCGAGAGCGGCGACGGCGGCGAGGAAGGTGTTGTAGAGCTGTGACAGCTGCTGGACGGGGTCGAAGAAGTTCGAGACGTACAGGATGAACGCGAAGAGCGTCCCCACTGAGACCTGTCCCTCGGCGGCGAGGTAGCCGCCGTAGCCCAGCACGACGGCGGTCGCCACGGCCGACAGGAAGTCCACGAACGGGAAGTAGAGACCGTTCGTGAGGACGGTCTGCTGGTTCGCCTCGCGGTAGTGCGCATTGACCTCCTCGAAGTGGCGCCGGCGGCCCGTCTCGCGCGTGAACGACTGGACGACGCGCATGCCGGCGATGTCCTCGGCGAGCGTGGCCGTGACGAGGCCGAGGCGCTCGCGCACGGCGCGGTAGGCGCGGGAGCTGCGCATCCGAAAGATCGCGGTCGCCACGGCCATCGCCGGGATGACGGACAGCGTCGCGAGCGCAAGCCGCCAGTCGAGCAGGAAGAGGATGATCGCCGAGCCGACGAGCAGGAGCGTGTTCTGGACGAGCGTCGTGACGCCGTCGGTGACCAGCTGGTCGAGCGCGTCGACGTCGTTCGTCAGCCGGCTGATGATCACGCCTGCCCGGTTGCGCTCGAAGTATCCGAGCGACAACCGCTGAAGGTGGCGGAAGAGCCGATTGCGAAGATCGGCGAGGATCCGCTCGCCGGTCCAGCCGGTGAAGTACGTCTGCGCCGTGGACGTGGCGAGGTTCGCGACCCCCGCGGCGATGAAGAGGAGGACGATCGTCGTCAGCGCCTGGAGGTCCCGTTCGCTGATCCCGTCGTCGACTGCGAGCTTGGCGAGGTAGGGAGGGACGAGCGCCGTCAGCGTCGCCGCGAGCAGCGAGAGGACGGCGAGGGTCGTCCGGAGCTTGTACGGGGCGGTCAGGCGGGCAAGGGTCGACACGCGCCGGGCGGTTCGCCGCCACGACCAGTCTTCCACCCGGACATCACGTGCCCTGGTCAGGTGCGAACCGGGCTGCCAGACCCTCACGCCGTCGCCTCCGCCGCCTCCGCCCGCTCCTCGACCCGCTCGGCGAACTCGCGTTCGAGCAAACCGTGCTCGTAGATCTCGCGGTAGACCGCGCTGGTCTCGAGCAGGCCGTCGTGCGTGCCGCGCGCGCAGATCCGTCCCTGGTCGAGCACGACGAGCTCGTCGGCCAGCGCGAGCGTCGAGAGCCGGTGGGCGATGATGATCGTCGTCCGGTCCTTCATCGCCTGGCGCAGTCCGAGCCTGATCCGTGCTTCGGTCGTCGCGTCGACCGAGGCGGTCGCGTCGTCGAGGATCAGGATCCGAGGATCGACGAGAAGCGCGCGGGCGATCGCGATCCGCTGCCGCTGGCCGCCGGAGAGGGTGATCCCGCGCTCGCCGATCACGGTCTCGTAGCCGTCGGGCAGCTCGTCGATGAACTCGGCCGCCTGCGCGAGCCGCGCCGCCTCCACGACGTCCTCGTCAGTTGCGTCCGGTCGTCCGAAGGCGATGTTCTCGTGCACCGTCGCAGAGAAGAGGAACGGATCCTGCGCAACGATGCCGATCTCGCGGCGCAGCGAGGTGACCTTCGCGTCCCGCACGTCGAGCCCGTCGATGGTGATCGCTCCGGCCGTCACGTCGTAGAAGCGCGGGACGAGCGAGGCGAGCGTCGTCTTGCCCGACCCCGTGTGCCCGATCAGGGCGACCGTCCGTCCGGGGGCCAGATCGAGGTCGATCTCCAGAAGCACCGGCCGACGCTCGTCGTAGCCGAACGAGACAGCGTCGAAGCGCACCCGCCCGGCACCTTTCGGCAGCTCGACCGCACCGGGGCGGTCGGAGACCTCCTCGTGCTCGTCCATCACCTCGAAGATCCGCTCTCCCGACGCTGTCGCCCGCTGCGCCTGCCCGATCCACATGCCGAGCATCCGCAGCGGCATCACCAGCATCACGACGAGGACGTTGAAGGCGATGAACGAGCCGAAGCCGAGGTCGCCACGGATGACCATGCGCCCGCCGGCGAACAGCACGATCGCCTGCGCGATGAGCGGCAGGAACGACAGCAGCGGCACATACAGCGCCCGCTGCCGGTTGGCGTCGACGCTTCGTCCGAAGACCGACTCCGAGCGGTCGGCGAACTTCTCGCTCTCGCTCCCCTCCTGGGCGAAGGACTTGACGACGTGGACGCCGACGATGCTCTCCTCGGCGACCGTCGCGACGTCGGCCATCTTCTGCTGGACGTCGCGGAGAATCGGATGGGAGACGCTCGAGTAGCGGTACGCGACGATGACGATCAGCGGCGTGATCGCCGTCGCCGCCAGGGCCAGCCGCCAGTTGACGACGAACATGACGATGGTGACGCCGACGATCGTCATCACGTGCTGGAAGAAGAAGATCAGGCCGTAGCCGAGGAAGAAGCGCACCGCCTGGAGGTCGACCGTCGCGCGGGACATCAGCTGTCCGGTCTGGTGGCGGTCGTAGAAGCCGAACGAGAGCCGCTGGAGCTTCGCGTACAGCCCGTTCCGCATGTCGAACTCGACGGCGAGCGCCTGCCGCCCTGAGATCAGCCGCCGGCCCATCATCAGCAGCGACCGGGCCAGTCCGAGACCGAGGATTGCGAGCGCGTAGAGCCCGATCGTCCTGCGGTCGGGGGATGAGAGGGCGTCCTGGAGGCCGGCGCCGGTCAGGAACGCGATCGCCACCGCTGCGGCCTGAGAGCCGCCGGCGAGCAGGATCGAGACGATGAGCGACCACTTGTACGGCTTCAAGAAGCCGAGCAGCCGCCAGAACGTCCCGCGATAGGAAGGAGCCCCGCTCACCGCTTGAATCTAGCCGCCGTGCTCAGGCCGGCAGATTGCGGCGGGCCGCCGCCTGGAGCCCGGGGCGGAGGTCGGACAGGCAGTTCATGAACGCTTCGAGCGCGCCGGATGCCGGGCCGGCGTCGCGGCGGCGGAAGATGACGATCTCGCGCTTGAGCTCCGGAGCATCCGCGAGCGTGACCGCGCAAAGCGTGCCGGCCTCGAGCTCGCCGGCGACGGCGGTGTGTGGGAGCAGGGCGACGCCGAGCCCCTGCTCGACCATCTTCTTCGCGGCGTCGATGTTGTCGAGCTCCATCACCGTGCGTGGCACGGCGCCTGCGCCGCGGAAGAACTCGTTCGTCAGCCGGTGGTAGCTGGACGTGCGGTCGAACAGGATCAGCTGGACGTCCGTGATCGCCTCGGTGCCGACCGCTCCCGCCTCGGCGAACGGGTGCGCCGGATCGACGACGAGCACGAGCTCGTCCTCGTAGAGTGGGATCGCCTCCACACCGGGATGGCGCAACGTCCGCCCGAGGCCGATTTGGACCTGATCTCGCAAGACGAGCTCGAGGACCTCTTCCGAGTGTCCGGTGCGCACGGCGAGGGCGACCTTCGGGTTCGTCCGCCTGAACCTCGTCAGGATCCGCGGGAGGACGTACGTGCTGACGGCAGGCGCGGCGCCGAGCGCGAGGTGCCCGCTCTCGCCGCGCGCGAGCTCGGACAGGAGCCGGCGGCCCGCTGCCGCGGCGTCGAGCGTCCGCTCCGCGTAGGGCTGGAAGGCCCGGCCGCCCTCCGAGAGACGCATTCCGCGACCTGAACGAACGAACAGAATTGCGCCCAGCTCGCGCTCGAGCCCCTTCAGGCGGGCCGTCACGGTCGGCTGGGTCACGAAGAGCGCTTCTGCGGCTTGGCTGACGCTTCCACGCCGGGAAATCTCCAGGAACGCCTCGAGCTGCTCCAGCCTCACGATGGTCTAGTATAGAAAAAGCCTATAGATCGAGATCGAAATTACCACTTGGCTTTATAGCTCGAGCGTTCTAGGGTGGGGTGCCTCCCCGACGAAGGAGGCATGCGGTGACCCTTTTCAAGCGGCGTAAGCGGCAGAAGACCGCCGACCAGGCCATGCAGACCCCTCTGTTCCTCAAGAGCGAGCACGCAGCGTGCACCTGCCCGGAGCCGTGTGAGCGCGATCACGGAAACGAGTAGCTCAGCCGAGGTACGCGTCCCGCTCGAGGGCAGGGACGCCGAGATCCTGACACCGGACGCGCTGGCATTTGTCGCCACGCTCCAGCGTGAGTTCGGTCCAGAGCGGTCGCGCCTGCTCGCCGAACGCGAGGCTCGGCAGGAGAAGCTCGACGGCGGCGTCCTCCCTGACTTCTTGCCGGAGACGCAGGCCGTGCGAGACGGCGAGTGGCAGGTCGCCGCGGCGCCGCCCGAGCTCCAGGACCGCCGGGTCGAGATCACCGGCCCGGTCGACCGCAAGATGGTGATCAACGCGCTCAACTCGGGCGCGCGCGTCTTCATGGCCGACTTCGAGGACGCCAACTCGCCCACCTGGCGCAACGTCATCGAAGGGCAGGTCAACCTCCGGGACGCCGTCGCAGGGACGATCGAGCTCGAGACGAACGGCAAACGCTACGAGCTCGCCGACGATCCCGCCGTGCTCGTGGTCAGGCCGCGCGGCTGGCATCTCCCGGAGAAGCACATCCTCGTCGACGGCGAGCCGATCTCCGGCTCGCTCCTCGACTTCGGGCTGTACGTCTTCCACAACCGGGAGCGCCCCTGGTTCTACATCCCGAAGCTCGAGAGCCATCTCGAGGCGAGGCTCTGGAACGGCGTCTTCGACTTCGCCGAGGCGGAGCTCGCGATTCCGGCGGGCTCGATCAAGGCGACAGTGCTGATCGAGAACGTGCTCGCCGCGTTCGAGATGGACGAGATCCTCTACGAGCTCCGGGACCACATCGTCGGGCTCAACGCCGGCCGCTGGGACTACCTGTTCAGCTTGATCAAGCGGCTGCGCTCGCTGGACGTCGTGCTTCCAGACCGGGGGCAGCTGACGATGACGACGCCGTTCATGCGCGCCTACACCGAGCTGCTCGTCAAGACCTGCCACCGGCGTGGCGCTCACGCGATGGGCGGCATGGCCGCGTTCATCCCCAGCCGGCGCGATCCCGAGGTGAACGAGATCGCGCTCGCCAAGGTTCGCGAGGACAAGGTGCGCGAGGCCGGCGACGGCTTCGACGGGACGTGGGTCGCGCACCCGGACCTCGTGCCCGTCGCGATGGAGGTGTTCGACGGCGTGCTCGGCGAGCGGCCGAACCAGGTCGACCGGCAGCGCGACGAGGTCTCGGTCTCGGCGGCCGATCTGCTCGATCTGCGGGTCGACGGCGGTGCCGTGACCGAGGACGGGCTCCGCCAGAACGTCAGCGTCGGCATCCGCTACATCGAGTCGTGGCTGCGGGGCGTCGGGGCGGCGGCCATCGACAATCTGATGGAGGACGCGGCGACGGCGGAGATCTCGCGTTCGCAGGTCTGGCAGTGGGTGAGCCATGACCGGTTCACGCCGGAGCGCGTTCGCGACGTGATCGCCGAGCAGCGCTTCGAAGGCGGACGCTTCGACGAGGCGCAAGAGATCTTCGAGCGGGTGGCGCTGAACGACGACTTCGTCGAGTTCCTGACCCTGCCGGCCTACGACTACATCGACTGAGGAGAGGACCATGAGCCAAAACGGACACATTCGCTGGGCGGACATCCAGCGCGACTACACGACGGAGGACGTGGAACGGCTCCGGGGCTCCGTCCGGATCGAGCACACACTCGCGCGCCGCGGAGCGGAACGGCTTTGGAGCCTCCTCCACTCGGAGGACTACCTGCCGACGCTGGGCGCGATCACCGGTGCGCAGGCGGTCCAGATGGTCAAGGCAGGGGCGAAGGGGATCTACGTCAGCGGCTGGCAGGTCGCCGGCGACAACAACCTCGCCGGTCAGACCTATCCCGACCAGAGCCTCTATCCGGCGGACAGCGTGCCGGCGATGGTGCGGCGGCTGAACAACGCCCTTCAGCGGGCGGACCAGATCGAGCACCAGGAAGGGAACGTCACGCGCGACTGGTTCGTCCCGATCGTCGCCGACGCCGAGGCCGGATTCGGCGGGAACCTCAACGCGTTCGAGCTCGCGAAGGCGATGATCGAAGCCGGGGCGGCGGGCGTGCACTACGAGGACCAGCTCGCCTCGGAGAAGAAGTGCGGCCATCTCGGCGGCAAGGTGCTCGTCCCGACCTCGCAGTTCATCGGGACGCTGAAGGCCGCGCGCCTGGCCGCGGACGTCATGGACGTTCCGACGGTGCTGATCGCGCGTACCGACTCCGATTCCGCCACGCTGCTGACGAGCGACGTCGATCCCGCGGACGCGGAGTTCCTGACCGGCGAGCGGAGCCCGGAAGGGTTCTTCCACGTGCGCGCCGGGCTGGAGCCGGCGATCAAGCGGTCGCTGGCGTACGCGCCCTACGCGGATCTCGTGTGGTTCGAGACGTCCACGCCGGACATGGGCGAGGCGCGTGAGTTCGCCGCGGCGATCCACGAGCGCTTCCCCGGAAAGCTGCTGGCGTACAACTGCTCACCGTCGTTCAACTGGCGCAAGCACCTCGACGACGACCAGATCGCGGGCTTCCAACGGGAGCTCGGCGAGCTCGGCTACAAGTTCCAGTTCATCACGCTCGCGGGGTTCCACTCGCTGAACGCGGCGATGTTCGAGCTGGCACGGGGCTACGTCGAGGAAGGCATGCCGGCCTACGTGCGGGTCCAGGAGCGCGAGTTCGAGCTCGAGGAGCACGGCTACACGGCGACGCGCCACCAGCGCGAAGTCGGCGCCGGCTACTTCGACGCCGTTGCGCGGGCGATCTCCGGCGGTCGGTCGTCGACGCTTGCGCTCAAGGGCTCGACGGAGGAGGCGCAGTTCGAAGGCGCGCCAGCTCGTCCCTGACGACGACGAGCGCCTCGGCCAGGCGCTCGCGGTTCGCGGGGTCGTTCAGCCAGCGGCTCGTTCCGGACGGGTGGGGTAGCGGGATCGTGACGGCTCCGGCGAGGTCGAAGCGGCGCCCGATGTGCTCGCTGAGGCTCGTGACGCCGAGCAGGCGGCGGGCGCTGAGGCCGCCGACGGCGAGGATCAGCTCCGGGCGGATCAGCCGGAGCTCCCACTCGCGCCAGAAGGAGCAGAGCTCCTGCTCTCGGGGAGTCGGTGTGCGGTCACCGTTTCCCGAGAGCGCCTTGCCCGGGTAGCAGCGCGTGACCGACGCGCAGTAGAAGAGCGCGTAGAACTCGTCCTCGTCCAGCTCGAGCCAGCGCCGGAGCGTTCGTCCGGCCCGGCCGCGCCACGGCAGCCGCTGCTCGCCCTCGAGCGCGCCCGGAGCCTGGCCGTGGATGTAGGCGCGCTGGCCGGTGTACGGCTGGACGACCGGGAGCGACTCGAGCGGGTAGCCGGCCTCGGCGCAGGCGCGGCAGACGCGGTTGTCGCGCTGGAGGGAGGCGATCGAGCGGTAGGCCGAGCGGCGGCGCGTCACGTTGGCTCAGTCAGGGAGGGGGAGAGTCCGACTTGCTCGGACGTCTCCCCGAATACTTGCCCGTTACGGACAGCGGGGCGGCGCGAGCCGGGCCTCGGCGTTTGCGTACAGCCGAGGCCCAGCCGGGCCGTCAATCCTGCGGCGGCGAGCTTCGGCCGCCACTTGCGTGTGATAGGCCACCGACGTCGGACGATGTGACGCCTCGGAGCGCGAGGCTGTCGCACGGAACGCGATCAGGTTCGTGCCGTGCGGAGAAGCCCGGCGGTGACGATCTCAAGCTGCCCGCGCTGATCTCGTCGGGCCGTGCGCAGCCACGATCGACGTGCTCATGGCGGGTCGGGGCCAGTCCCCGGGTCGTCGTCGTAGCGGACCGCGTCCCTGCGGTCACGTCCCGACTGGCGTAGAGCGCCGTACTCAGGGCCGTCGACCTGGCTGCCTCCGCGGTACGAAGGACTGCGCGTCGGAGTAGAACAGTCGCCTGCGTGCGGTGCTGCCGTCCGAGAGCGCCGTGCAGCCGTCAAGCCGCCGATCGTCAGCCGGCACTGCGCGTGCTCGGCGGTGCACGTAGAAGCGGAACGCCCCGCCCGTCGTGTCGGCGAGCGGCGAACCGAGCGCCGTCGAGATACAGCGCCCCAGGTCGCGGTCGAATCAGCCGCCATGCGACGCTCGATCATCGACGGCGGCAACGCCGTACTCCGCCGCGGCATCCTGGCGCGAGCCCGGCGGGCCCTGGCGGGCCTGCTGGCCCTTGCGCTCGCCGGCAGCACCGGCGGGCCCTGCGGGTCCCTGTGCGCCGGCAGGACCTCGTGCGCCTGCTGGTCCCCGCAGACCACGCGGGCCTCTCAGGCCACGGGGAAGCTGCACCTTGTCCTCCCCGCGCGCGCATCTGGTTCCGTTACGACGCTTGACATCGAAGCGCGTATCCGCGTTGCCTTGAAGCTCGACACAGAGGACCGTCGCTTGGGTGCTCTGCGAGCCGGCGAAAGCGGCTGGGACGAGCAGGACCAGGAGCAGTCCGCCCAGAACGAGCGTCTTGTTCATGAAGCACACCCCCTTCTTGGGTGGTGCCGTCGATGGAGGTCCACTCAGGGAGGCACGGTGACTTTACAACGCGCAAACCGCACTTGCCTAGGTCGATTGCGGTAAGCCCTGCGGCGTCAAGGCGAGGCGACCATCACGAACAACCGGCTCAAGTGCACTACATGGCCCTCGAGTTCGTCCGCCAGCTCCTCCGGAACGAAGACGCGCTTGAAGACCTTCCAGCGTGAACCGTCGCTGAGGACGCGCTCGTCCCAGCGCGCGGGCTCGTCGCCTTCCCGGAGAACCGTCCCAACGACGATGAGCTCTCGCGCGACTCGTCGCGCCTCGGTCAGAAACCGCAGCCGGTCGTCCTCTTCGAGGTGGCAGTAGAAGTAGCTCGTGAACACCCGGTCGAAGGAATCGTCCGGAAACGGCAGGGCCAGCGCGTCTCCTCGGACGAACTCGGCCTGTGGCGCCTGCGTCCGGGCAATCTCGAGCATCGATTCGCTTTGGTCGAGGCCGACGACCTCGCCGCGGAGGTGGCGGGTCATGAACCCGGTGCCGCACGCGACGTCGAGGGTCCGGGCAGGCGGGAGGTCTGCGATCCACTGCTCGAGAAGCCCGCGTTCCTCGTCCCAATCGGCAGGGCGATTCTTGGCGTACAGCCCCTTGCCGAGCCACCAGTCGTCGTACTCGCGGGCTCTCGCGTCGTAGTAGACCTTCACGGCTCCTAGAGTACGGTCGTGCTCCCGCTCGAAGCCGTGCCCAACTTCTCGGAGGGTCGGGATCGGGCGACGATCGCCGCGATCGCCGGGGCGCTGGGGGCCCGGGCGCGCCTGCTCGACGTTCACACCGATCCGGATCACAACCGGTCGGTCTTCACGGTAGTCGGCGACGACGTGGGCCTCGTTGAAGGGCTGCTGGCGGCGGTCGCGGCGGCGCGGGATCGAATCGACCTCGGTGTCCACGAGGGGGCGCACCCGCGGATCGGCGCGGCGGATGTCGTCCCGGTCGTGCCGCTGCGTCCCGGCGACATGGAGCGAGCGCGGACTGCGGCGTTTAGCCTCGCGCGCCGTGTGGGGGAGGAGCTCGACCTGCCGGTGTTCCTCTACGGCGAGCTCGCGCCCGGCCGCGGACCGGCGTTCTTTCGCGTAGGTGGGACGGCCGAGCTTGCGCGCAGGCTGTCGGCCGGTGAGCTCCGGCCCGACTTCGGGCCCGAAGCGCTCCACCCGAGCGCCGGCGGAGTCATCGTCGGCGCGCGCAAGCCGCTGATCGCCATCAACGTCGACCTGCGCGCCGGTTCCGTCGCGGACGCTCGCGAGATTGCGGCAGTCGTTCGCGAGCGAGACGGCGGGTTTCCGGGAGTGCGCGCGCTCGGCCTGGAGCTCTCCGGCGCCGGCCGCGTGCAGGTGAGCATGAACGTCGAGGATTGGGAGGCCTCGGCGCTGCACGAGATCATCGCGCGGATCGAAGCCGAGGCCGCTAGCCGGGGGGTCGAGGTCGCCGGCTGCGAGCTCGTCGGGTTGATGCCGGCCGGTGCGGCTGCGTCTGCCGCGGGGGCGATGCTCCGGATCGACGGGTTCGATGCATCCCGCCTGATCGAGACTCGGTTGCTGGAGGACTAGAGTCAGGGCGTGATCGAGACGCAGCCCGTGACGGGCGACGATCTCACCGTCGACCACGTGTGGGCGGTGGCGCTGGAAGGCGTCCCCGCCTCCCTGTCAGACGCGGCGAAGGACCGGATGCGCGCCGGGCGTGCGGTCGTGGAGGCGGCCGCCGAGAATCCAGCGCGTACCTACGGGGTCAATACCGGATTCGGGCTGCTCGTCTCGAAGACGATCCCGGCGGAGCTGGCGGACGAGCTCCAGGTCCGGTTGCTGCGAAGTCACGCTTGCGGGGTCGGCGAGCCGTACCCGGAGGAAGTCGTCCGCGCGGCGCTCCTCCTCCGCGCGAACGCGCTTGCGATCGGCACGTCGGGGACGCGCGTCGAGGTGGCCGAGCTCCTTGTCGAATGTCTGAACCGCGGGGTGCTCCCGCGGGTGCCGAGTCGGGGCTCCGTCGGGGCGAGCGGCGACCTGGCGCCGCTGGCGCACCTCGCGCTGCCGTTGATCGGCGAGGGCGAGGCCTGGGTCGACGGCGAGCTGCTGCCGGGCGTAGAGGCATTGCGACGGGTCGGGCTCGAGCCACTGCGGCTCCGCGCCAAGGAGGGGCTCTCGCTCATCAACGGCACGCAGTTCATGGCGGCGTTCGGAGCGTTGGGAGTCGTTCGTGCGCGCCGGCTGGCGGTCGCGGCCGACATTGCGTGCGCCTTGACGATCGAAGCGCTCGAGGGATCGCGCCAGGGCTTCCGCCCCGAGGTGCAGGCGCTCAGGCCCCTGCGCGGGCAGGGCGAATCGGCGGAGAACCTTCGCCGACTCGTCGGCGGGTCGGACGTGATGGAGTCGCACCGTTGGTGCGGCCGCGTCCAGGACGCGTACTCCCTGCGGTGCGCACCCCAGGTTCATGGCGCGTGCCGCGATTTGCTCCGCTACGTGGAGGAGACGGTCGCGATCGAGCTGAACGCGGCCACGGACAATCCACTTGTCCTGGTCGAGCAGGGCGAGATCGTCTCGAACGGGAACTTCCACGGGCAGCCGCTCGCCTTCGGGCTCGACGCGCTGGCGATGGCGGCTTCGGAGCTGGCGAGCATCTCTGAGCGCAGGACGGAGCGGCTGGTGAATCCGAGCTTGTCGGAGGGGCTGCCGGCATTCCTCGCCGCCGACGGCGGGCTCAATTCGGGCTTCATGATCCCGCAGTACGTGGCCGCCTCGCTGGTCAGCGAGAACAAGGCGCTCGCCCACCCGGCGAGCGTCGACTCGATCCCGACGAGCGCCGGCCAGGAGGACCATGTCTCGATGGGCAATGCCGCTGGGCTGAAGGCGTGGCAGGTGCTCGCGAATTCCGAGCGTGCGGTTGCGATCGAGTTGCTTGCCGCGGCGCAGGCGGTCGAGTTCCTTGCGCCGCTCGCTCCCGGACGCGGCTCCGAGGCGGCCCGGGCGTTCGTCCGATCGCTGTCGCCCAGGGTCGTGGAAGACCGACCACTCTCGCGCGAGATCGAGTCGGTCGCGGCCTCGATCCAGGACGGGTCGTTGGCAGCCGCGGTCGAAGCCGAGGTCGGAGAGCTGCGGTGACAGACGAGAAGCTTCCGAAGCGGCCGTTTCGGGACAGCGCGATCTTCTACGGCGTGTTGGCCGTTCTCGGGTTCGGTTTCCTGCTCCTGACCGGGCAGGAGGCGATGAAGGCGGCGCTCGGAGCAGGCGCGGCATTCCTGCTCGCGACTTCGTGGAGCTGGTGGCGCTTCGCCCGGGCCCAGAACGACCAGGAGCGGAGCCGATGACGGCCGTCGAGACGCTGGACGCGGCGGTCGAGGCGCTCTGCGGCGATCTGTCGTCGATCCGCGCGCCGCGCGGGACGACGCTGACCGCTCGGTCGTGGGCGACCGAAGCGCCGCTCCGCATGCTCCTGAACAACCTCGACCCCGAGGTGGCCGAGCGGCCCGAGGAGCTCGTCGTGTACGGCGGATCGGGCAAGGCCGCGCGGGACCACGACTCGCTGCGGGCGCTCGTCGGCTCGCTGCTGCGGCTGGGCGAGGACGAGACGCTGCTCGTCCAGAGCGGCAAGCCCGTCGGAGTGTTCCGCACGCATGCCGGCGCGCCGAGGGTGCTGATTGCGAACTCGCTGCTCGTGCCGCGCTGGGCGACCTGGGACGAGTTCCGGCGCCTCGAGGCGCTCGGCCTGACGATGTTCGGGCAGATGACGGCCGGAAGTTGGATCTACATCGGCACGCAAGGGATCCTCCAGGGCACATACCAGACCTTCGCGGCGGCGGGCGAAAAGCACTTTGGGTCGCCGGACCTGTCCGGGCGGACGATTCTGACCGCCGGCCTCGGCGGCATGGGCGGCGCGCAGCCCCTCGCGGGCGCGATGGCCGGCGCCGCGATCCTCTGCGTGGACGTCGATCCGACGCGGATCGAGCGTCGTCTCGAGACGCGCTACCTCGACGAGGCCTCCGACTCGCTCGATGACGCGCTTCGACGCGTGCGGGCCGCGGCCGGAGAGGGCCGGGCGCTCTCCGTGGGGCTGCTCGGAAACGCGGCCGACGTCGTCCCGGAACTCGCTCGCCGCGGCGAGCCGTTCGACCTCGTCACGGATCAGACGGCAGCGCACGATCCGCTCAACGGCTACGTGCCGCTCGGACTGGATGTCGAGGCGGCGGCGGGGCTTCGGGCGCGTGATCCGGAGGAGTACCTGTCACGAGCCCGTGACTCGATCGCAACACATGTGCGCGGGCTGTTGGAGTACGTCCGGGCCGGGAGCTATGTTTTCGATTATGGCAACAATCTTCGAGGTGAGGCCAGTGAAGGTGGCGTAGCGGACGCGTTTTCATATCCGGGCTTTGTCCCGGCGTACATCAGGCCGCTCTTCTGCCGGGGGATCGGGCCGTTCCGCTGGGCGGCGCTGTCGGGAGAGGCGAGCGACATCGCGGCGATCGACGCGGCGCTCCGCGAGCTCTTCCCCGATGACGCGCTGCTGCAGCGGTGGCTCCAGCTCGCACCGGAGCGGGTGGCATTCCAGGGGCTTCCCGCGCGGATCTGCTGGCTGGGGCTCGGCGACCGGGCCAAGGCCGGCCAAGCGATCAACGAGCTCGTCCGGAGCGGCGAGGTCGCGGCGCCGATCGTGATCGGCCGTGACCACCTCGACTCCGGGTCGGTGGCCTCGCCGTACCGCGAGACCGAGGCGATGAGGGACGGCTCCGACGCGATCGCCGACTGGCCGATCCTCAACGCCCTGCTGAACACGGCCGCGGGCGCGACGTGGGTCAGCGTCCACCACGGTGGGGGCGTCGGCATCGGGAACTCGATCCACGCCGGCATGGTCGTCCTCGCCGACGGCACGGATGAGGCCGCCCAGCGTCTCGAGCGGGTGCTCACGGCCGATCCCGGCACCGGGGTGCTCCGGCATGCCGACGCGGGCTACCCGGAGGCGCTCGAGACGGCCGAGCGGTACGGCCTCGAGCTCCCCACGCGGCCGAGCGGCGGGTGACCGACGCCTCGGCCGGCGGCCGCCGGCTCCTGATCCGCGATCTCGAGCAGCTCGCCACGGCGGCGGGTACCGGTGCCCCTCTTCGCGGACAGGAGCTGGGTGCAGTCGACACGATCGACGGCGCGTATGTGCTCTGCGCCGGCGGCCGCATCGAAGCCGTGGGGCGGATGGGCGACCTGGCGGCTCTCGACGGCGACATCGAGGAGGTCGACGGGCAAGGGCTGTGCGCGATTCCCGGCCTCGTCGACTGCCATACCCACGCGTGCTTCGCGGGCGACCGCGTCGAGGAGTTCTCGATGCGCGCGGCGGGAGCGGGCTATGAAGAGCTTCATGCCGCCGGTGGAGGGATTCTCTCGACCGTCCGGGCGACGCGTGCCGCCGGCGCCGAAGGGCTTCGAGCGGCGCTTCGCCGCCATCGCGGATGGATGCTTCGTGCGGGCACGACCACGTTCGAGGCGAAATCTGGTTACGGCCTCGATCGCGAGACCGAGCTTGCATCGCTCCGAGCGATTCGCGATGCGGGTGGCGCTGCGACGTTCCTCGGTGCCCACGCCGTCCCGCCGGAGTTCGAGTCCGCGGACGAGTACCTCGAGTGGTTGCTCGGCGAGGTGCTTCCCGACGCAGCGGAGTTGGCCGAGGCGGCGGATGTTTTCGTGGAGCGTGGAGCCTTCGACGTCCCGCAGGCGCGGCGGTACCTCAGCGAGGCGCGGCGGCACGGGCTCGCGATCCGCCTCCACGCCGACCAGTTCACCGAGGCAGGCGGGGTCGACCTCGCCGTCGAGCTTCGGGCGCGATCGGTCGACCACCTGGAGGCGACGGGTGACCGGGGCATCCGCGCGCTGGGCGAGAGCGAGGTCACGGCCGTCCTGCTGCCGGCGAGCGCGCTCTTCCTCGATCGGCCGATGCCGCCGGCCCGTCAGCTCGTCGACGCCGGAGCCGTGGTCGCGCTCGCGACGGATTTCAACCCGGGCAGCGCGTTCTGCGAGAGCCTTCCACTCGTCATGTCCCTCGCATGCACGCAGCTGCGTCTCGCGCCCACCGAGGCGCTGGCTGCATGCACCGTCAACGCAGCTCACGTCCTCGACCGTGCAGACCGAAAGGGGCGACTGGCACCGGGGTACGACGCGGACGTCGTCCTCGTCGACGCGCCCGACTGGAGGTACGTCGCGTACCACCTCGCGGGCGACGTCATCGCCACGGTGATCGAGGACGGTCAAGCCGTCTGGCGACGCTAGGCTTGCCGCATGCCGAGCCGTAAGCAGCGCCGGCGCCGGGAGAAGGAGCGGCGCCACGAGTGGGAGGAAGTTTGGGTCGACGAGGAAGGGAACGAGATCGAGCCTCCGCTCGAGGGCGAGCCGAGCCGTAACGGCAAGCGGGCAACGGCGTCCGCGCGTCCACAGTCCGGCGGGCGGACGGTCAACCCGCCGTCTTGGCGCCGCGTGGCCAAGCGAGGGCTGATCTTCGCGCCGCTCATGTTCCTGACCGTCACCTTCTTGAGCGGCGAGCTGACGATCGCTCAGCGGCTCCTGAACACGGCCTTCCTGCTCGCCTTCTTCCTGCCGTTCAGCTACGCCCTGGACGTGCTCATGTTCCGGATGGCCAGCCGCCGCGCGGGCCGCTAGCGGGCTGCTAGCGCGCTAGCCGCTCGCGACGTCGCTGCGCGCCGGACCACCCCGGTAGTGGCCGGGGCCGGGCCAGGGCGCGAGGATCAGCAGCAGCCTGGCGCCGTCCGCAGACGACACCCGGTGTCGCTCCTTCTCCTCGAAGCGCACGAGCGTCCCCGGACCGGCGTCGAGCGATTCGCCGCCGGCTTCGAGCTGCACACTGCCGTCGACGACGACCATGTACGCGTGCTCGTGCACCTGGTGGTCGCCGAGCTCCTGGCCGGGGCCCATGCCGATCAGCACGGCGCGGGCTTCGTCGGTCGAGTGGAGGACGATCGGGCTCCTGGTACCGCCGGGAGTCTCGAGCTCGAGAAGGCTCCAGCTCTGCACGGCGCGATCCTATCCCGCCCCGGCCCGTGGTTAGACTCGCCGCCAGGATGGCCCCGGTCGTCGACGCCTATGCGCTCGGTCCGACGCAGACGAACTGCTACGTCGTGCGGGCGGACGCGAGCGCCCAGGAAGCGGTCGTCGTCGACCCGGGGTACGACGAAATCGAGCCGGAGTTCGCCGTGGCGGCGATCCTCGTCACGCACTGCCACTGGGACCACCTGGGTGGCGTCGCCCGGCTCGCCGAGTCCACGGACGCCCGCGTCTACATGCCCGAGAGCGAGGCCGCCGTTCTCGAGAATCCCGAAGCCTTCTACCCGGGACAGCAGATCCGACCGTACTCACCGGACGTCCGACTGGTCGACGGGGACTCGATCGAGGCCGCCGGCTTGAGCTTCGAGACGCTTTCGGTGCCGGGACATTCGCCCGGCCACGTTGCCTTCGCAACGGACGGCGTGCTCTTCTCGGGTGACGTCCTCTTCGCCGGAAGTGTCGGCCGGACCGATCTGCCGTTCGCCGACTGGGACACATTGGCCGAGTCGATTCGCGCGCTCGTCGGCCGGTTTCCGCCCGAGACCGTCGTCTACCCGGGACATGGCCCGCCGACGACGCTCGGCGCGGAGGTCGCGGGCAACCCCTTCCTCGCGGAGCTCCGCGCCGCGACGTGAAGTTCGAGGCGCCGCGAGGAACCCACGACATCCTCCCCTCCGAGCAGCCGATGTGGCGGCGGGTGTTCGGGGAAGTGGAGCGCCTTTGCGCTTTGTACGGCTACCGCAGGATCGATACGCCCGGCATCGAGGACACGGAGCTCTTCGTGCGCACCTCGGGACAGGGCTCCGACGTGGTCCAGAAGGAGATGTACACGTTCCAGGACCGCGGCGGGCGCTCGCTGACCCTCCGCCCGGAGGCGACGGCGCCGATCTGTCGCGCGTACCTCGAGCACGGAATGCACCGTGACCCGCAGCCGGTCAAGCTCTTCACGGTCGGCCCGATGTGGCGCTACGACCGGCCGCAGCGGGGTCGCTACCGGGAGCATTGGCAGCTGTCCGTCGAGGCGATCGGGTCGGACGATCCGGCCGTGGACGCGGAGCTGATCAGGTTCTACGACGAGCTCCTCGGCCGGCTCGGCGTCACGGACTACGTCCTGCAGCTGAACTCGATCGGCGACACCAACTGCCGTCCTGCCTATCTCGAGCGGCTCGAGCGCTGGCTGGACGAGCACGAGGCCGAGCTGGACGACGAAGCACGGGTGAAGCGGCAGACGAACCCTCTTCGCGTCTTCGACGTCAAGAGCGAGCGGGTCCAGGAGGCGCTCGCCGCCGCGCCGAAGATCGGCGATTCGCTCTGCGCTGCGTGCCGGGAGCACTTCGAGCAGGTCCGCGGGTTCCTCGACGCGCTCGGCGTGCGCTATCAGCTCCATCCGACGCTCGTTCGGGGCCTCGACTACTACACGCGCACGACGTTCGAGTTCAAGGACGAGGCGATCGGTGCGCAGGACTCGATTTGCGGCGGCGGCCGCTATGACGGGCTGATCGAGGCAATCGGCGGCCCGCCGACGCCCGGAATCGGCTTCGGCGCCGGGATCGAGCGCCTGCTGCTCTCGATCGGCGAGTCTGAGGAGGAGCCGGAGCGCATCGACGTGTTCTTCATCGCCGACGAGGGAGCAGACCGGAAGGCGATCGCCGCGGCGCTTGCTGAACTCCGTCGTCGCGGCATCAGCGCCGACATGGACTACGCGGGCAGGTCGGTCAAGGGGCAGCGGACGCAGGCGACCCGTTTGGGCGCCCGGCGTGTCGAGGTGGTCTCGTCCGGACAGACACCGGACGTCAACGCGCTCGTCGCGGAGCTCGAGCGATGAGCTGGCGCGACCTCGGGGCCGGTGAGCTGCGCGCTGAACACGTGGGCACCGTCGTCACCCTCGCGGGCTGGGTCGCCCGCCGCCGCGACCACGGCGGCCTGATCTTCATCGACCTTCGCGACCAGTCGGGCATCGGCCAGCTGGTCATCAACCCGGAGCGGGCACAAGCGGCGGCCGACACTGCGCACGACATCCGGAACGAGTTCGTCCTGCGCGCGAAGGGCGAGGTCGCCGCGCGCGCTCCCGACGCAATCAACCCGAAGCTCCCGACCGGCGAAGTGGAAGTGCAGGTGGACGAGCTCGAGGTCGTCTCGCGCTCGACCCCGCTGCCCTTCCAGCTGGACGAGGAGAACGTCGACGAGACGCTGCGCTACCGCTACCGCTGGTTGGACCTGCGCCGCGATCGGCTGCAGCGCAACATCAGGATCCGAGCCGAGCTCGTCGCGATCATCCGTCAGGAGATGGAGGCGGCGGGGTTCGTCGACATCGAGACGCCGATCATGGCCAAGCCGACACCCGAAGGCGCTCGCGACTTCCTCGTCCCGACCAGGCTCCAGAAAGGTCGCTTCTTCGCCCTGCCTCAGTCGCCGCAGATCTACAAGCAGTTGCTCGTGGTCTCCGGGTTCGAGCGCTACTACCAGATCGCCCGTTGTTTCCGGGACGAGGACCTGCGCGCCGACCGCCTCCAGGAGCTGACGCAGCTCGATGTCGAGATGGCCTTTCCCGACCAGGAGTACATCCTCGAGCTCATGGAGCGGATCGTGCCGAGGATCTGGCGCGAGTGCATCGGCGTGGAGCTCGAGACGCCGTTCCCCCGAATGTCATGGCAGGAGGCCGAGCTTCGCTTCGGATCCGACAAGCCAGATCTCCGATTCGGGCTCGAGATCCAGGACGCGACCGAGGTAACCCGCGGTTCCGAGTTCGGCGTCTTCGCGAATGCCGAGGCCGTCCGCTACCTGAGCGTGCCGCGGGAGCTCTCCCGCGCCGAGGTTCAGAAGCTCGAAGACATGGCGAAACCCTGGGGCGCGAAGGGTCTGGCCTACATCGTCTTCCGGAGCGACGGCGAGGTGTCGTCGCCGATCGCCAAGTTCCTCTCCGAGCAGGAGCTCGAGGCCTTCCAGGAGCCTGGGACGACTGCCCTCTTCGTCGCCGACACGCCAAAGCTCGCGGCCAAGGTGCTCGGCCTTCTCCGGCTCCATCTCGGGCGTGAGCTCGATCTCATCGACCGCGACGCCTGGGAGTTCCTCTGGATCACGCCGATGCCTCTCCTGGAATGGAGCGAGGAGGAAGGCCGCTGGGCGGCGCAGCACCATCCGTTCACGCGTCCGACGGACGAGAGCCTGCCGCTGCTCGACTCCGATCCGGGCGCGGCCAGCGCGGTGGCCTACGACCTCGTCGGCAACGGGATCGAGCTCGCCGGCGGCTCCATCCGGATCCACGAGCCCGACCTGCAGGCCCGCATGTTCAATTTCCTCGGCATCCCACCGGAGGCGCAGCGCGCCAAATTCGGCTTCCTGCTCGACGCTCTCGCGATGGGCGCTCCCCCGCACGGAGGCATCGCGTCCGGGATCGACCGGCTGACGATGGCCCTGCTGGACGAGCCCTACATCCGTGACACCCAGGCCTTTCCGAAGAACCAGGCCGGGATCGATCCGATGAGCGGTGCACCGACGGAGGTGACGGACGAGCAGCTGAAGGAGCTCGGGCTTTCGCTACGGACCGAACGCTCGTCCAGCGGAAGGAACAGCCCAGGCGCGAGCTAGCCTTGCGCAATCGTGGGTGGAGTAGGCCCGAGATTCCTGCTCGAGGCGGCCTTCCTGATCGCACTGGCGATCGGCCTCGCCATCGCCGAGCTCAGCGCCCGTGCAATCGTGGGCGTGATGGCGCTCGCCTGGCTCCTCGTCTGCCTCTTCGAGCTCACCGTCTGGTCGGACAGGCCTCGCGCGGCGGAGGTCCCCCGCCCGACGGTCCCCGAGGAACCCGACGAGGTCACCCCGGCCGAGACGGTCGAGCCCGCCGCGGTCACCGAGATCCGCGAGGCTGAGCCAGCCCCGCGCCGTGGGCGCTTCTGGCGCCGTCGCGCCGCCTCGTGAGCGTCGCCTTCGCACAGCGCGCGCTCCTCCTCGGCGCCGTGACCCTGATCGGAGTTGTGAGCGCGCTCGGCGTCGCCGAGCGGCTTCCCGGCGCGAGCAGCAAGAGCGACCTACCGCAGGCGGTCCCGGCACCGGACGGCGGCTGGTATGAGGCGCTCGCCGGCCTTGAAGCTCAGTCAGCCTACGGACGGCCGACTGCCTGCGGCGAGACGCTCGAGCGCGGGACGCTCGGCGTGTCGCACCCGGTCCTCCCATGTGGCGCGAAGCTCTACGTCGGGCACGGGAACACCGAGATCCTGACCCAGGTCATCGCGCGAGGCCCCGGGAACGCCGCCGTGCAGTTTGGCCTGACCGAGGCGATTGCGCGGGACCTGGGCGTTCGCGGCCGGACGACGATCCGGTGGCGGTTCGCCGGTCCCAGCACCTGAAGGCGAGCTATCGTGCGAGGTGCTCGACCCTGTGCGTGTCGTCGCGCAAAAAGTGAACCAACACACACGCGAAGGGAGCTCGAGTCCGGTTCGGGCCTGAGAACCCGGATTGGCTGGGCACCCACCTGGTACATCCAGGTTCGCACAGCGCGGCGACATCGGCAGGGTGGAGCACTACTTTCAATGGGTGCCAGGCTTCAGTCTGGCACCGCGTGCCCAGCGAAAAGCCAGCTACCGTGGCCGCATGATCGAGGTCGTTGGAGACTCTTCCCGCGGGGGCGACTGGCGGCTCGTCCGTCTCGGAGTCGACGGCGACCGAATCGTCAGCGCGGACGCCGAAGGACTCGATCGTCCGCTTGAGGGTTTGACGCTGCTCGAAGCGGCGGCGGTGGGCGGCGATGAGCTCGCCGTTGACGCGCTCGCGAACGCGCTCGGCCCGATCTTCCGCGCGCGGCGGGAACCCGGCCGCGTCGCCGTCGCCATGAGCGGCGGCGTCGACAGCGCCGTGGCCTTGTTGCGCGCCGGCCCGAAGGCGGTCGGCGTCACGCTCCGGCTGTGGCTCGACCCGGAAGCGCCGGACACCGAGCGCGCCTGCTGCTCGCCGGAGGCGGTGCTCGCGGCACGGCGAACCTGCCACCAGCTCGGTGTTCCACACGTGACCCTCGACGCCCGCGAGGACTTCCTGCAGGCGATCGTCGACCCGTTCGTACGCGGCTACCGCCGGGGCGAGACGCCCAACCCCTGCATCAGCTGCAACGGCTTCTTCCGGTTCGGCCGGTTGCTCGCCTTCGCGAAGCGCGCCGGCGCCGCTCGGCTCGCCACGGGCCACTACGCGAGGATCGTCGAGCACCGGGGCCGGCTGCTGCTCGCAACCGGCGTCGACTCCGAGAAGGATCAGTCGTACATGCTCGCGCGCCTCGATCCGCGCGTGCTCGGGCGCATCTGGTTTCCACTCGGCGAGCAAGGCAAAGGGGAGACTCGGGCGGAGGCGGCCCGGGCAGGGCTGGCGGCTGCCGGTCGCGCCGAGAGCCAGGAGGCCTGCTTCCTCGGCGGCGCCGACTACCGGTCGTTCCTCGAGCGTCGCGGCCTCCATCCGAGCCCCGGCACGATCGTCGACGAGCGCGGCGAGGTGCTCGGGCGACACGATGGCTTCTGGCGCTACACGCCGGGCCAGCGGAAGGGGCTCGGCGTATCCACCGGCGCGCCGGTCTATGCCGTGAAGACGATTCCGGCGAGAAACGCCGTCGTCGTCGGGCCGCGCGAGTCGCTGGCGCGCCGGACGGTTCGCGCCGACGGGAGGTTGCATGTGAGCGTCGACCGCGCCGACGTCAAAGTGCGCTACCGCTCGCCGGCCGCGCCGGGCTCGATCGAGGCCGTCTCGCGCGGTTTCCGCGTCCAACTGGACGAGCCTGTGTACGGAGTCGCCCCCGGTCAGGCGGCCGTGCTCTACGAGCGCGGCGTCGTGGTCGGGGCTGGACGGGTAACGTCCGCGACGCCCTGAGGAAGCACCGTCTTGACTCCGAGGACGCTGAGGGAAGGGGAAAAGAGCACGCGATGACGGATCGAGTCGTCCTGACGCTGCCGCGGGAGCGGCAGTTCTTCGCGGTTGCCCGTCTCGTCCTCGGCGGTTTGGCCGCGAGGCTGAACGTCACGGTCGAGCATCTCGAAGACCTCGAGCTCGCGCTCGACGGGCTGCTCGAGCGCCGTGACGCCGGAAGGGAGATTACGGTCTCGCTCGAGGTCGAGGCCGACGAGCTCATGGCTCACATCGGCCCCTTCCACGGCAGCGAGCTCCGGGCCGAGCTGGAAGCCGATCCTGGCGACGGCGTCTCGCTGAGGCGGCTCCTGGATGCCGTTGTCGATGGCTACGAGCTGTCCGATCGCGACGACGGCGCCTGGGTCGCGCTCAGGAAGCGATTACAGCGGGCCGCGTGACGGCGAGCGACGACAAGGTCCTCCTTAGGCGGTACCACCTGGAGGGCGATCTCCAGGCCCGCGACGAGCTGATCGAGCGGTACATGTCCCTCGTCCGCTCGCTCGCCCGCCGCTACTCCCATCGCGGCGAACAGCTCGATGACCTCGTCCAGATCGGCGCGATCGGGCTGATCAAGGCGATCGACCGCTTCAACCTCGATCGCGGCGTCGAGCTGACGACCTACGCAACGCCGAACATCATCGGAGAGATCAAGCGGCACTTCCGCGACAAGGGCTGGGCGGTGCGGGTGCCGCGCGGGCTCCAGGAGCTGAACGTGCAGATCTCGAAGCTGGTCGAGCAACTGACAGTGCAGCTCAGCCGCTCACCGACGATCCCCGAGCTCGCCGAGGCTGCCGGGGTGGAGGAGGAGTTGGTCCTCGAGGCGCTCGAGAGCGGGCGGGCCTACAGCTCGGTCTCGCTGTCGCCGGGTGCGAGCACAGACGAGGAAGGCGACCTCGACCCGCTCGACTCGCTCGGCAGCGAGGACCACGAGTACGAGATCTCGGAGGATCGAGCCGCGCTCGCGCCCGGCTTCAAGGTGCTCGACCAGCGCGAGCGGAACATCCTGCACCTGCGCTTCTTCAGTGGCCTGACGCAATCGCAGATCGCCGACGAGATCGGCATCTCCCAGATGCATGTGTCTCGCCTGATCAGGCGATCGCTGGAGAAGATTCGCGAGGAGATCGCGGAGGAATCCGAAGTCGCCTAGCGCTCGGCCGGGCGCGGCGAGCGGCGCGCCTAGAATCGAGCCATGCGCACCACCGCCGAGCTCCGCGAAGGGTTCCTCCAGTTCTTCGAGTCGAAGGGTCACGCGCGGCTGCCGTCGGCGCCGCTGCCCCCGCCGCCCGAGGACACCTCGACGCTGCTGATCAGCGCCGGAATGCAGCCGCTGAAGCCGTATTTCCTCGGCCAGAAAGAGGCGCCCTCGTCGCTGATGACGACCTACCAGAAGTGCTTCCGCGCGACCGACATCGACGAGGTCGGGCTGGACGGCTACCACCTCTCCTTCTTCGAGATGATGGGCAACTTCTCGATCGGCGAGTACTTCAAGGAGGGCGCCGTCGAGCTCGCCTGGGAGTTTCTCTTCGAGCACCTGAAGATCGATCTCGACAAGCTCTGGGCCAGCGTCTTCGCGGGCGATCCCGAGCTCCGCCTCGGCGAGGACGAGGTCGCGATCGCCGCCTGGGAGCAGATGGGTCTGCCGCGCGAGCGGATCGTGGGCCTGCCGCGGTCGGAGAACTTCTGGCAGGCGGGCGACACCGGACCGTGCGGGCCGTGCTCCGAGATGTACTACGACCGTGGGCCTGAGCTCTCCTGCGGCCGCCCCGACTGTGCGCCGGGCTGCTCGTGCGCGCGCTACCTCGAGTTCTGGAACCTCGTCTTCATGGAGTTCGACCTCGGCGCCGACGGAACGCTGACGCCTCTCCCCAAGCCGGTCATCGACACCGGGCTCGGGCTGGAGCGCACGGCAGCGATCCTCCAGAACGTGATCACGGTGTACGAGACGGACGGCTACCAGGCGATCATGGATTGGATCGAAGGCGAGAGCGGCGTCGCCTGGGACAGCTCCGACAAGGCGACGAAAGCGCACCGGATCATCGCCGACCACGGCCGTGGGATGACGTTCCTCGTCGCGGACGGCGTGCTGCCGTCGAACGAGGGCCGAGGGTACGTCCTTCGCCGCGTGATCCGGCGGGCGGTGCAGCAGGCCCGGGCGATCGGCCTCGGCGACCTCTGGCAGATCTCCGATGTCGTCGCCGACCAGATGTCGTACTGGTATCCGGAGCTCGACGAGAACCGCGAGCGCGTCCGCGAGACGCTGAAGGCCGAGGAGGAGCGCTTCTCGCAGACGCTCGAGCGCGGCCTCGGCCTCTTCGAGGAGGTCGCCGCCGGCGGCCAGATCTCCGGCGAGGACGCGTTCAAGCTCCACGACACGTACGGGTTCCCGCTCGAGCTGACGCGCGAGCTCGCCGCCGACCGCGGGCTGGCCGTCGACGAGGAGGAGTTCTCCAGACTGATGGCCGAGCAGCGCACACGGTCGAAGACCAAGACCGCCGAGGTCGCGCTCTCGCTCGACGGGTCGCGTCCGACGGAGTTCGTCGGCTACGAGACGACCGAGGCGCTGACCGCGATCGTCGCCTACGAGGATCTCGGGGACGGGACGTTCCAGGCCAAGCTCGAGCGCTCCCCGTTCTATCCCGAGGGCGGGGGCCAGGTCTCTGACCTCGGGTACATCGAACACGAGGAGACCGGCGCGCGCGCCGACCTGATCCGGGCGACGCGCGTCGGCGACGATCAGGTGCTGACCCTCCAAGGCGAGGGCTTTGCCGATGGCGATCGCGTCCGCGCGGTCGTGCCCTGGTCGGTGCGGTTCCCGACGATGGCGAACCACACGGCGACCCACCTCCTCCATCAGGCGCTGCGCGAGACGCTCGGCGAGCACGTCCGGCAGGCCGGCTCGGCCGTCCGTCCCGACAAGCTGCGGTTTGACTTCACGCACGAGCAGGCGCTGTCACCCGAGGAGCGCGAACGGATCGAGACGACCGTCAACGAGAAAATCTTCCAGAACCTGCCGGTCCGGACGTTCGTGACGCCGATCGACGAGGCGCGGAAGCTGGGCGCGATGATGCTCTTCGGCGAGAAGTACGGCGACGAGGTGCGAGTCGTCGAGATCGACGGCTACTCACGCGAGCTCTGCGGCGGGACGCACGTCCGCTCCACGGCCGAGATCGGGCCGTTCGTGATCCTCTCCGAGGGCTCGGTCGGCTCGGGAGCGCGACGCATCGAGGCCGTGACGGCCGGTGAGGCCTGGGCGCTGCTTCGCTCCCGTGCGGAGGAGGCAGATGAGCTGCGCACGGAGGTTCAGCGGCTGCGCAAGGGCGCCGGCGAGAAGCCGGCAGCAGCGTCCGAGACGGAGGTGGCCTACCGGGATGAGTCCAACGGGGTCGTCGTCGCCGAGGTCCAGGCGCTGAAGGGCTCGGACCTGAAGGACCTGTCCGACCGGATCCGACAGGCCAAGCAGGCGCAGGCCGTGCTGCTCGGCTCCGTCGACGAGGGCCGCGCGTACCTGGTCGTGAACCTCGACCGCGCCCTGGTCGACAAGGGCCTCGACGCGGTCTCCGTCGCCCGCAAGGCGGCCGAGAAGATCGGCGGCGGCGGTGGCGGGCGCGCCGATCTCGCGGAGGCCGGGGGCAAGAATCCGGCCGGCTTGCCCGAAGCGTACGAGGTGGCGAAGAGCGAGATCGCGTCCGCGCTGGAGTGAAGGTCCTGGCGCTGGACTACGGGGCTGCGCGCACCGGCGTGGCCGTCTCGGACCCGACCGGCACGCTCGCGCGGCCGCTGCGCACCGTCGAACGAGCGGCCAGCGAGGACGGACTGAGGGAGGTTGCCGAGCTCGTGCGCGCCGAGCACGTGGATCGCGTCGTCGTCGGTTTGCCGCTCACGCTCCGCGGGGAACGTGGGGAGCAGGCTAAGGAGACGGAGCGCTTCGCCGAGGCGCTCGACGCTATCCTCGACGTCCCGGTCGAGCGATTCGACGAACGCTTCACGACGACACTCGCCGGACCGGGAAGCGGCGAGGACGCACGGGCGGCTGCCCACCTGCTGACGAGCTATCTGGAGTGGTGGAAGAACCGACGACACTGACCGGGAGGCCGATTCGCCGAGAGCGCGAACGGCCGTCGCGCCGCCGAATCCTCGCGCGCCGCTTGGTGGCGCTCGGCTTCGCCGCGGCGCTCCTGGCGATCCTGGCGGGCTCGGCGTGGGCGCTCCTCGGCCGCGGCGGCGAGGAAGCGGCGCCTCCGCCGGCACCGGTCGCTCCGCCGCCGAAGCCGCTCCGGATCATCTTCCCGGAAGGCTTCACGCGGGAGCAGATGGCCCAGCGCATCGGCGAGGTGAACCAGATCGCCCAGGACAAGCGGAACGTGCGCCCACGGCTCTCGCCTTCCCGCTACCGGACGCTGACCGGCAGTCCGGGGCGCGTGCCAAAGGGATTCCTGCGCCGTGGCGAGCGGGCGCCTCACCTCGAGGGCTTCCTCTTTCCGGCCACGTACGAGTTCACGAAGCGGACGACAACGCGGCAGCTCCTCAACGGCCAGCTCACGGCTTTCGAGCGGAACTGGGACAAGGTCAACATGCGGTACGCGCGGTCGAGGAACCTGACGCCGTACGACGTTCTGATCATCGCTTCGATGATCGAGAAGGAAGTCGTCGTGGCGAAGGAGCGTCCACTGGTCGCGGCCGTGATCTACAACCGGCTCAAGGCCGGCATGACGCTCGGGATCGACGCCACGATCCGCTACGGCCTCGGCGTTGCGCCGACCGAGTCCCTTCGGCAGTCCCACTTGGCCGACCAGACGCCCTACAACACCCGGATTCATCCCGGCTTGCCGCCGACTCCGATCGCGAACCCCGGGCTTGCCTCCATGCGGGCCGCGGCGCGCCCGGCGAAGGTCGACTACCTCTTCTTCGTACGAAAGCCGGACAAGAGGAGTCACTTCTTCACCGCCTCCGAGCGCGAGTTCGTCAACTACAAGAACGCCAACGGCTACGGCTGATTGTGCCCCTTCCAGTGATGCCGCCGAGCTTCTGGGTCGCGAGCACCAAGCCAGAGTGCGCACTCCGACGCGCCAAGGCTAGGCAGCCTTGGCAAGGAGGAGGGTGGGCTCTGGCGCTGCGTGATCGCGGGCCAGAAGCCGGCATGTATCGCTGGATGGGGCACTAAGTGCGGCTCGTCGCGCTGATCGGCTCGCCGGTCGCTCAGTCGCTCTCGCCGCGCATGCAGAACGCCGCGTTCGCCGCCCGTGGGCTCGACTGGACCTACGTGGCCTGCGAGGTGGAGGCCCATGAGCTCGAGGCGGCGGTCCGGGGGCTCGAGGCGCTCGGGTTCGCCGGCGCCAACGTGACGGCGCCGTACAAGCTCGACGCGGCTCGCTTGGTGGAGACCGACCTCGAGTCCGTGAACACGCTGATCTTCCGGCCGCCGCGTGGGTTCAGCACCGACGCCGCGATCCTCGACGGGCTCGAGTTCGAGCGGCCGGCGATCGTCGGCGACGGCGGCGCGGCGAAGGCGTTCCGCCGCGCGCTGCCCGAGGCGCGTGTGTTCTCCCGGCGGGCGGAGTGGCCGCCCGACGTGGGCGGTTCTGATCTCGTGATCAACGCCACGCCGGTTCGAGACGAGGTGCTCGTCCAGCTCAGCGAGGGGCAGACGCTGATCGATCTTCCGTATCCGGACTCGGCCACGGCGGCTGCTGCCCGGCAGGCAGGCGCGCGGGTCCTCGACGGTCTCGAGGTGCTCGTCGCCCAGGGCGCGGCGTCGTTCGAGCTCTGGACCGGCGTGTCGCCGCCGGTCGAGGAGATGCGGCGCGCCGTAGGCTTGACTCGTGCTGAGCCTGACGACAGCCGGTGAGTCGCACGGGCCCGCGCTCGTCGGGATCCTGACCGGCCTCCCGGCGGGGCTCGTCCTCGACCGCGAGGCGATCGACGCCGATCTCGCACGGCGCCAGGAGGGCTACGGACGAAGCCCGCGGCAGCGGATCGAGCAGGACCGGGTCGAGGTGCTCGCCGGGCTCCGCCACGGCCGAACCCTCGGAACGCCGCTCGCGCTCGTCGTCCGCAACCGCGATCACGCGAACTGGGAGTGGGGGATGAGCCCGTGGCCGCCGGAGGGCGATCCCACGGGCAAGGGAACGAAGCCCGTGTCGCTTCCTCGGCCCGGCCACGCCGACCTGGCCGGGACGCTCAAGCACGGGCACGCCGACATCCGCGACACGCTCGAGCGGGCGAGCGCACGCCAGACGGCGATCACCGTCGCGGCGGGCGCCGCCGCCAAGGCGCTGCTGCGCGAGATCGGCATCGAGGTCGCCGGGTCACTCGTCGAGATGGGCGACGTCGACGAGGCTCGGGCCGAGCGAGACACCGTCGGCGGCGTCGTCGAGGTACGCGCGAAGCACGTCCCGCCCGGCCTCGGCTCCTACGCCACGAAGCAGGGCCGGCTCGACGCTCGCCTGGCAGCGGCGCTGATGGGCATCCAGGCGGTCAAGGGCGTCGAGATCGGCGAGGGATTCGCGCTCTCCGGGCTCCGTGGCTCGCAGGCGCACGACGAGATCTTCCGCGACGAGCGCGGCGTGTACCGGGAGACGAACCGGGCCGGCGGGATCGAGGGTGGGGTCTCGAACGGCGAGGAGATCGTCGTCCGCGCGGCGATGAAGCCACTGCCGACGCTGATGCGGCCACTGCGCTCGGTCGACCTGGTCACGGGCGAGGCGGGCGAGGCGCTCGTGGAGCGCAGCGACGTCGCGGCGGTGGAGGCGCTGTCCGTCGTCGCCGAGGCCTCGGTCGCATTCGAACTGGCGCGTGCGGCGCGCGAGAAGTTCGGCGGCGACGCCGTCGGTGACTTCGTTGCTGCCTACCGCGCCTACGTCGAGCGCATTCCGTGGCAACCGCGCTAGACAGGCACATCGCGCTCATCGGGTACATGGGCGCGGGGAAGACGACGATCGGTGCCATGGTCGCGGCTCGGATCGGACGGTTGTTCTTCGACCTCGACCGCGAGATCGAGCGGTCGCTGCGGCTTTCGATCCCGGAGCTGTTCGAGCAGGAAGGCGAGGCGGGCTTCCGGGTGATCGAGGCGGAACGCACACTGGAGACGCTCCGCCAGAACCGGCCGGCCGTACTGGCCCTCGGCGGCGGCGCGGTGGAGACGCCGGCGATTCGCAAGGCGCTGGGGGAGCACGCGTTGACGGTCCTCGTCGAGGTCGAGGTCGACGAGGCGTGGGAACGAGTCGCGCGGACGGCCAGGCCGCTCGCTCAGGACCCCGAGGACTTCCGCGCCCTCTACGAGCGGCGCCGATCGCTGTACGAAGAGACCGCCGAGGTCCGTGCCCGTGACGCCGACGACGTGATTCTCGCGGCGCTCGGGATCGAGTTCGGCGGCGAGCCGGAGGGAGACGCGCTGATCGCCGACGAGCGCGTGCTCGAGCTCCATCCCCTCAAGCTCGCCGCCACGCACGTCGCCGGGCCAAAGACCCTCGCCTCCGCCGAGCGGCTCTGGAACGAGCTCCGCGATCGGGCGCGACGGGACGATCGTCGGCTACGGCGGCGGCTCGACGACCGATCTCGCCGGCTTCGTCGCCGCGGCCTACATGCGCGGCGTTCGCTGGATCAGCGTCCCGACGACGCTCGTCGGCCAGGTGGACGCCGGAATCGGCGGAAAGACCGGCGTCGACCTGCCGAGCGGCAAGAACCTCGTCGGGGCGTTCCACTACCCGGACCGCGTCCTGATCGACCCGGCGCTGCTCGCGACGCTTCCGGCTGAGGAGCGTCGCAACGGGATGGCCGAGGTGGTGAAGACGGGACTGCTCGCCGGGCGGCCGCTCTGGGAGCTGCCGGAAGAGGAGATGATCCGCGCGTGCGCCGCCTTCAAGGCCGGCGTGTGCCTGGCGGACCCGTTCGAGCGCCGGGGCCGACGGGAGATCCTCAACCTCGGCCACACCTTCGGGCACGCGCTCGAGGCGGCCTCCGACTACCGGCTCGCCCACGGTGAGGCGGTCGCACTCGGATTGACGGCCGCCCTCCGGCTCTCAGGCTTGCAGCCGCCGGAGGTCCTCGACCCGCAGCCGGTCCGCGTCGACCGCGAGCGGGCGTGGGCGGCGCTCCAGCGCGACAAGAAGGCGCGCGACGGCAGAATCCGGCTCGTGCTGCTCGAGAAGGTCGGCAAGCCGGTGGTCCGCGAGGCCGAGCCGGTCGAGGTCCGCAAGGCTCTCGACGAGCTGATCGCCGACTGATGCTGGTCGGCGTCCTCAACGGCGTGAACCTGAACACGCTCGGTCGACGTGATCCGGCCGTTTACGGCGCGCTGTCCCTCGAGGAGCTCGAGGACCGGATCGGCGAGTGGGGACGGGAGCTCGGCTGCGACATTCTCTGCCGGCAGACGAACAGCGAGGGCGAGTACGTCGACTGGTGCCAGGAGCTCGGCGAGTCGGCGGACGGCCTGATCGTCAACCCCGGCGCATGGTCGCACTACAGCTACGCGATCCACGACGCGCTCGAGCTCGCCCGTGGGCCGGTCGTCGAGGTGCACCTGTCGGACATCGAAAGCAGGGAGGTGTGGCGCCGGCACTCGGTGCTCGCGGAGCTCGCCGCGCACCGGGTGATCGGGAAGGGGCCCGACGGCTACAAGGAGGCGCTCGAATTCCTCGTGCGCGCATAGAGCGGCTTCGCGCGGCGATCGCCGAGCCGTTCCTCGTCACCGCGCCGGTCAACGTCCGCTACCTCACGGGCTTCGAGAGCACGAACGCAGCACTGCTCGTCGACGCCGACCGGGCTGTGCTCTTTACCGACTTCCGCTATGCGGAGCGAGCGCGGGAAGTCGAGGACGTCGAGTTCGAGGAGACGAAGCGGTACCTCTACTCCGACCTGCCGGCCTTGCTGCCCCCGCGCGTCGTCTTCGAGGCCGACGCGATGACCTACGCCAACTACGACGAGCTGCGCCGGGGCGGCCTCGAGCTCGAGCCTCGACGAGGCGTCGTCGAATCGCTGCGGATCGTGAAGGAGCCGGAGGAGCTGGACGCCATTCGGCGGGCGACCGACGTCACGGACAGGGCGTACGAGCTGCTCGCCGAGGAGCAACTCAGTGGGCGCACGGAGAAGGCGCTCGCGTGGCGCATGGAGCAGCTCCTGCGCGAGTGCGGGGCCGACGGGGTTGCGTTTCCGGTCGACATCGCGGCGGGCCCGACGGCCGCCAGCCCGCACGCGGTGCCGGGCGACCGGGTCGTTCAGGAGGGCGATTTGGTGCTCGTGGACGCCGGCGCCCTGGTCGACGGCTACTGCTCGGACTGTACGAGGACGTTCGCGGCCGGTGAGGTTTCCGACTCGTTGCGGGAGCTCTACGAGCTCGTGCGACGGGCGCAACAGGCCGGGCTCGATGCGGTGCGCCCCGGCGCCTCGGGACGGGACGTCGATGCGGCGGCTCGGGTGGTGATCGCCGATGCGGGCTACGGAGAGAAATTCGGCCACGGGCTCGGGCACGGCCTCGGGCTCCTCGTCCACGAGGCGCCTGTCCTGCGGCCCGAATCGGAGGACGTGTTGGCGGCCGGCCACGTCGTCACCGTCGAGCCCGGCATCTATCTGAGCGGCGTCGCGGGAGTCCGCATCGAAGACCTCGTCGTCGTGACCGATGACGGCGCGGAGGTGCTGACCTCCTTTCCGAAGGAGCTGGCGACCGTCCGGTAGATTGGCCCGCCGGATGGCCGAGACCGTCTCCACGAACCAGTTCAAGAACGGCATGCACATCGAGCTCGACGGCTCGGCCTGGCGCATCGTCGAGTTCCAGCACGTGAAGCCGGGCAAGGGCGGCGCGTTCGTCCGCACGAAGCTGAAGAACCTCGACTCGGGATCCGTCGTCGACAAGACCTTCCGCGCAGGCGAGAAGTTCGCGCGCGTGCACACCGAGACGAAGAACGTCCAGTACCTCTACGACTCGGGCGACGAGGTCGTCTTCATGGACGAGCAGAGCTACGAGCAGATCAGCCTGCCGCGAGCGACCGTCTCGGACGCGCTCGACTACATGGAGGCCTCGAGCACGGTCCAGCTCTTGACGGTCGACGGGCGGCCGTCCGGCGTCCAGATGCCTGCGTCGGTCGAGCTGACCGTCGCCGAGACAGAACCCGGCGTGCGCGGCGACACCGTCTCCAACGTCACGAAGCCGGCGAAGCTCGCCACCGGGGCGGTCGTCCAGGTGCCGCTCTTCGTGAACCAGGGCGACCGGATCAAGGTCGACCCCCGCGAGGGCCGCTACATCTCGCGCGCCTGACCTCGCCGGACAGGCCTCTTCGAGCCCTGTCCGGGGGCCTGGCCCCTGGACACGGCCCGGCCAGCCATTCCGAGGCGGCGTGCTGAGGCGCTTCTAGACTTTTTCGCTATGACCGACCGGCGCGCGTTCGCGCTCCTTTCGCTTGCTCTCGCGTCAGCGCTCTGCCTCGGGAGCGCTGGTCTCGCGCTGGCTCTACGCCGACTGGGGGGCGTACGGATTCATGGCCTGGAACCTCTTCCTGGCGTGGATCCCGCTGGTCGCGGCGATCCTGGTCTACGACGGCCGGCGGCGCGGAGCCAGCCTCGCCGGCCTGTTGCCGATCGCCGCCGTCTGGCTGGTCTTCCTGCCGAACGCGCCCTACCTCCTGACCGACTTCGTCCATCTCGGCTCGCGTGAGGACGCACCGCTCTGGTTCGACATCGTCCTCTTCGGCTCGTTTGCCTGGACGGGGACGCTGCTGGGCTTCCTCTCGATCTTCGTCATGCAAGGAGTCGTGCGCCGCGAGGCTGGGCCCGTCTGGGGCTGGGTGCTCGTCGGAGTCAGTCTCGCCGCGAGCTCGTTCGGGATCTACCTCGGGCGCTCGCTGGGCTGGAACAGCTGGGACTTCGTCGTGCGGCCCGGCGCGCTGATCGAGGACATCTGGGCAAGGCTGGTCGACCCGCTCGCCTACCCGCGAGGCGTCGGGATGACGCTGGCGCTCACGATCGTCCTCTCGACGGGCTACCTGACCATGTACGCCTTCGCCCAGCTCGGCGCGGCCGAGCGAGGACGTTAGGCTCGGGTCCGTGCCGTCGCTGGTAGACACGACCGTTCGCCTGCTGGGCCAGGAACCGCTGGCGGGGCGGGTTCCCACCGGCTCGATCCTCGAGCTGGCCGAGGTGCTCGACGGTGCCGGCTTCGCCGCGCTCGAGGTCTCCGGCGGCGGCGTCTTCGACAGCGCGGTTCGGCGTGGGGTGGAGTCGCCGTGGGAGCGGATCCGTGCGATCAACGCGAGGACGACGACGCCGCTCGGCATGGCACTCCGCGGACGCTTCCTCGTCGGCTCGCGGCCCGTCGGCGGCGACTTCGTCCGGCGCTTCGTGATGACAGCGGCCGAGAACGGAATTAGCGTCTTCCGCCTCCACGACCCGCTCAACGACGTCTCCAACCTGCGAGAGGCGGGCGAGGCGATCACGTCGGCCGACGGCGAGTTCGACGCGGGCCTCATCTACAGTCCCGGCCCGACGGGCGTGACCGACACGCTGGTCGAGCAGGCCAAGAAGCTTCCCGAGCTGGGGGCCGCGCGGATCCTCCTCCACGACCCGTCGGGGTCGCTCGAGCCGCACCGGTCGCGTGAGCTCGTCACCGCTCTCACCGAAGCGACCGGTCTGCCGGTCGGCATCTACTGCCAGGGGTCTGGCGGCAGCGCCCTCGCCACGGCGCTCGAGGCGGCCCGCGCAGGAGCCGACCGCGTTGCGTGTGCCACCTTCCCGGTTGCCCTCGTCGTCCACCGCGTCGCCGGCGAGGGGCTGGCCGAGGCGCTGAAGGGCCTCGGGCTCGATCCCGGCATCGACGTCTCGATGCTCTGGAAGGCGGCCGGGCTCGTCGACGAGCAGATCGGTGACGAGCCGGTGACCCCGCTGGCGCCGCGCGTCGCCGTCCGCGCCGCTGCGCACAACCTCCCGGCCGGCCTGGTCGCCGCCCTCGATGCGCACCTTCGCGCGCAGTCGGCCGGCGACCGGCTCGACGAGGTCCTCGGCGAGCTCGAGCAGATTCGCGCCGAGTCCGGCTGGCCGCCGCTCGCCGCACCGATCGGGCAGATCCTCGGCAGCCAGGCACTCATCCACGTGCTGTCGGCGAGCCGCTACGAAATCGTCGTCGACGAGCTGCGCGCGCTCTTCCGCGGCGATTTCGGCACGCCGCCGGCGGAGTTTGACCCGACCGCCTCGCGGGCGATCGAACTGCTCTCGGACGGCGAGGTGGAGTCGCAGCCGGTCGCTGACCTCGACCAGATCCGCGACGAGGCGCGGGGGCTGGCCGCGAGCGACGAGGAGCTCCTGCTGCTCGCGCTCTTCGGCGAGGAGGCCGAGGCCCTGCTCCGTGCAGTCAGGGGCCGCGCGCAGGGCGACGAGGGTCTTGTCGGCGGAGCCGTCGATCAGGGCCGCGCCGAGCGCATCCGGGAGATCGTGCGGATCGTCCAGGAGAGCGGCGTCGCCGAGATCGCGCTCGAGGAAGCCGGCATGCGCGTCTCGGTCCGGCGTCGCGAGGAGCCCGAGGCCGTTGCCGGACCGACTCCGGCGCCCTCGGAGCCCAGCGAGGCCGATCTCGTTGCCCTCCAGCCGGCCGCGGAGCCCGAGGACGACGGGTACGCGCGCATCGAGGCGCCGATGGTCGGCACGTTCTACGGGGCGGCATCGCCTGGTGCGCCGCCGTTCGTGGAGGAGGGCGGGTCGGTCGCGACCGGTCAGACGCTGTGCATCCTCGAAGCGATGAAGCTGATGAACGAGATCAAGTCGGATCTCGACGGCATCGTCCGGAGGATCCACGTCGCGAACGGCGATGCCGTCGAGTTCGGCCAGCTCCTGTTCGAGATCGAGCCGGCGGCGGGGCGGCCGGTCGATGCGGTTTAACCGCGTCCTGGTCGCCAACCGCGGCGAGGTCGCGGTGCGGGTGATCCGCGCGCTCCACGAGCTCGACATCGAGGCGGTCGCGGTGTATTCGACCGCCGACAGCGAGTCGCTCCATGTCCGGCTCGCCGACCGAGCGGTGTGCGTCGGGCCGCCCCCGGCGCCCGAGAGCTACCTGCGCATCCCGTCGATCGTGGCCGCCGCGAACACGACCGGATGCCAGGCCGTGCATCCCGGCTGGGGCTTCCTCGCCGAGAACGCCGCCTTCGCCGAGGCCTGCGCCGACAACGACCTCGTCTTCATCGGCCCGTCGCCGGGCGTCCTGGCGAGGATGGGCGACAAGTCGTCGGCACGGGACGAGATGGGCGCTGCGCAGGTCCCGCTCGTCCCCGGCACGCCGCCGCTCGGTGCCGACGAAGTCGCGAGCGCCGCCGACGACCTCGGCTTCCCCGTGCTCTTGAAGGCGGCGGCCGGCGGCGGAGGGAAGGGCATGCGGCTCGTCGGCTCCGCGGACGAGCTCGACGGCGCCTTCGCGACCGCGTCGGCGGAGGCCGAGGCGTCGTTCGGCGACGGCCGGCTCTACCTCGAGAAGGCGATCGTCCCCGCCCGCCACGTCGAGATCCAGGTGGTCGCGGACGCCCACGGCGGCGTCCTCACGCTCGGCGAGCGCGAGTGCTCGATCCAGCGGCGGCACCAGAAGCTGATCGAAGAAGCGCCCTCGCCCGCGCTGACGCCGGAGCTCCGCGAGGAGATGGAGACGACCGTCGAGCGCGCCGCGCAGTCGATCGGCTACACGAGCGCCGGCACGTTCGAGTTCCTGCTCGGTCCCAACGGCGCCTTCTATTTCATCGAGCTGAACGCCCGACTCCAGGTCGAGCATCCGGTCAGCGAGCTCGTCTCCGGGATCGATCTCGTCCACGAGCAGGTCCGGATCGCTGCGGGCGAGCCGCTCCAGCAGACGGGCAGAGCCGAGCTCCGCGGCCACGCGCTCGAGGTGCGCGTCAACGCCGAAGACCCTGAACGCGGCTTTCTGCCCGCGCCCGGCACCGTCACCCGTTTCCGCCCCCCGCTCGGGCCCGGTGTTCGCGTCGACACCCACGTGGAGGAGGGATCCGTCGTCCCGCCGTACTACGACTCCCTCCTCGCGAAGGTGATCGTCTGGGCGCCGGATCGCGACGGCGCGCTCGCCCGCGCGCTGCGCGCGCTGAACGAGTTCGAGGTCGGGGGCATCCCGACGACGATCGGCGCGGCGGCTCAGGTGATCCGCAGCGAGGGGTTCGCGCGAGGCGACTACTCGACGACCTACCTCGACGACGTCATCGGGGCGCCGCCGACCTTGGCCGAGGCCGAGGCATGACGACGAGCCGTCGCGGCGCGCGCCGGGCCGCGCTGTTCATGCTCTTCCAGTGGGACGTCACGGGCAAGCCGCTCGGCTCGACCTACGAGGGCGAGGTGGACGAGTTCGCGCGCGACACGGCAACGGCGGTCGCCGAGCGGGCCGACGAGCTCGACCGTCGCATCGACGAGGCGACCGAGGACTGGCCGGCCGACCGCCTCGGCGCCCTCGAGCGGAACGTGCTCCGGATCGGGATCTATGAGCTGGAGAAGGGCGAGGTCCCGATGGAGGTCGCGATCGACGAGGCCGTTCGGCTCGCGAAGCGCTACGCCTCGGACGAGGCCGGAAAGCTCGTGAACGGCATCCTCGGACGGATCGCACGCGAGGGAGCGGCGAGTGAGCGCTGAGGAGTCTCTGCGGCAGGCGGAGGAGCTGATGGAGCGCCTCGAGCAAACCCGCGCACGGCTCGAGGAGACGACCGATCCGGAGACCGCGATCGAGATCCTCAGCGAGCTCGCGGAGATCGCGAGGGAGATCGAGACGACGCTGTCTCGGGCCAAGCGTGAGGCCGATGCAGGGGCTTGACGAGCTTCGCGCCTCGGTCGAGGCCTGGCTCGACGGGCCTCGAGCTCTCGCCGGACCTCGGCGGCCTCGAGGAGGCCGCGCGCTACGCGCTCGCCGGCGGCGGCAAGCGGATCCGGCCCGTGCTCTGCCTGGCGACCACGGACGCGGCGGGCGGGGCTCCGGACGACGCGTTGTCCGCGGCGGGGGCGGTCGAGCTCATTCACTCCTTCTCCCTCGTACACGACGACCTGCCCGCTCTCGACGACGACGAGGAGCGGCGGGGGCGCCCGACGGCGCATGTCCGATTCGGCGAGGCGCACGCGATCCTGGCCGGAGATGCGCTCCTGACTGAGGCATTCGCGCTCGCGCTCCGCTACCCGACGACCGAGATCGCCAAGGAGCTCGCGTTTGCGACCTCCGGGATGATCGGAGGCCAATACCTCGACGTGAACGGCGCCCGGCGTGACCGCGCCGAGCTGAATCGTCTGAAGACGGGACGGCTGTTCGAGGCATCCGTCGGCTGCGGGCTCTGGGTGGCCGGCGTTCCCGAGGACGAGCAGGGCCCCTGGCGGGCGTTCGGCGGCGACTACGGCAGCCTGTATCAGGTCATCGACGACCTGCTCGACGACGACGGTCTCGTCAACGAGCTCGGAGCGGACGGCACGCGGACGCTCGCCGCCGAGACCGAGGAGTCAGCCCGGTCGCGTCTCGAGGCAATCGACGCGGACACGTCCGTGCTCGACCTGCTCGTGGACGAGCTCTCCGCGCGCGCCTAGCACTCGCCGTAGCCGTACTCGCGCACCTTCTCGCAGAACTCCTGCTCGTCTGCCGTGAAGAAGTGGCGGAGGCTGTTCGGCTTCCGAAGGTAGTAGAGGTAGTTTCGGGGCGCCGGCCTGGCGGCCGCCCGCATCGAGGGCACGCCCGGGTTTCCGATCGGAGTCGGCGGTAGGCCTTTGAAACGGCGCGTGTTGTAGCGCGAGTTGCTCCGCAGCTGTCGTCTGGTCAGCGGGCGGTTCCCGGGGATGCCGAGCCCGTAGCGCAGCGTCGCGTCGATTCCGAGCGGCATGTCGCGATCGAGGCGGTTGTAGATGACCGCGGAGACGAGGCGCCGCTCGGCCGGCACCGCGGTCTCCCGCTCGATCATCGAGGCGATCGTCAGGACGTCGTATGCCGTTCTGCCGCGCGCGCGGGCGCGCCGCAGGTCGATCGTGCGCCAACGTTCTTCGAACGCGGCGATCTGCTTCTCGACCAGCTCCGGTGCCGCAGTGAACTGCGTGAACTCGTACAGCGACGGGAACAGAAAGCCCTCGACGCTGCGCCGCTTCAGGAACGGCCGGAACGCGCGTGGAGCCCGGGCCCGTCCGGTCGCCGCCTTGTAGGCGACGCCGGTCAGGCGCGGCGTGACGTCGCGCTTCCGGATCGCGATCTTCCGGACCTCGGACACGCGGTCGGCCATCTGTCGGGCGCTGAAGCCCTCCGGAAAGACGATGCGCAGGGTCACGGGGGGCGCCGTCGCGGCGGCCGCTTCGAACGCGCAGACCGCAAGGGCGAGGGCAGCGAGCAGGGCGACGGCCTGACCCCGAACCATCCCCTTTAGCCTACGCGCGATGAAGAAACGCCTCGACGTCCTGCTCGTGGAACGTGGGCTCGCCGAGTCCCGCGCCCAGGCGCAGGCACTCGTGATGGCGGGCAGGGTGCCCGGCTTCGACAAGGCCGGGCAGCAGGTCGACGAGGCCGCGGAGCTCGAGTTGACCGCTACGCAACGATTCGTCTCCCGCGGCGGCGAGAAGCTCGACCATGCGCTCGAGGCGTTTGGCGTCGACGTCGCGGGTCGGGCGGCTCTCGACATCGGTGCCTCGACGGGCGGCTTCACCGACGTTCTGCTGCGGCGCGGCGTCGAGCGTGTGATCGCCCTCGACGTCGGACGCGGCCAGCTACACGAGCGTGTGCGCGAGGATCCGCGCGTGACCGTGATGGACGGCGTCAATGCCCGGCATCTCACCGAGCTTCCGTTTGAGCCCGAGCTCGTCGTCGCCGACGTGTCGTTCATCTCGCTGCGGCAGGCGCTTCCGCCGGCCCTCCTGCTCGCGCGCCCGGGGTGGGAGGCGATCGTCCTCGTCAAGCCGCAGTTCGAGGCTGGAAGAGCAGACGTCAAGGGCGGCGTCGTTCGTGATCCCGCTGTCCGGGCGCGCGTGCTCCGGGAGGTCGCGGAGGCCGCGCTCGCCTGGGAGGCGGCGACCGCCGGTGTGGCGGACTCGGGGCTTCCAGGCCCGAAGGGCAACCGCGAGTCGTTCCTCCACCTTGTCCACGAGGCCGAGCCCGAGCTGCCGCCCGAGCTCGACGACTGGATTGCCGATGCCGTCGGTTGACCGCGCGACGGTCGTCGCACACGGCCGCCCGGAGAAGGTCGCGGAGGCCCGCTCGAGAGTCGAGCAGCTGGCCCGCGAGGCCGAGGTGGAACTGGTCGAAGCCGACGACGTCGATCTCGCGGTCGTCCTCGGGGGAGACGGCACGATGCTCCGCGCGCTCAAGCGCTTCCTCGGCACAGGCGTCCCGGTGCTCGGGATCAACTTCGGCCGGGTCGGCTTCCTCACGGGGATCCAGCACGACGAGCTCGAGGCGGGGCTTCGGCGTGCCTTCGACGGCGAGTTCGTCACCTACGAGCTTCCCTCACTCGAAGCGGAGACGGGCGGCGAGCGGCATCCCGCGGTCAACGACGTCGTCGCCGCGAGCGCCTCCCTCGGACGAATGGTCGAGCTGCAGTGGTCGATCGCCGGGGAGGACCTGGGGACAGTCCCTTGCGACGGCGTGATCAGCTCGACGCCGACCGGCTCGACCGCGTACAACCTCTCGAATGGGGGCCCGGTGCTCGTCTGGGGCCTTGACGCGATGGCGATCACGTTCGTCGCACCGCACTCGCTGCACGCCCGCCCGCTGGTCGTCCCGCGAAGCGGCGACCTCCAGGTCACAAACCTGACCAGGGACGTTCAGGTGGGCGTGCTGGCCGACGGCCACCAGATCGGCGAGCTCGGTGAGAGCGACACGGTGACGATCCGGCTCGCGGACGCGAAGAGCCTGCTCGCGACGCTGCCGGAATCGACCTTCTTCCGGCGCTACGGCGACACGTTCGCGTCCTAGGCGCGGCGTACCATCGCGCGGGTGCTGCGGCGGCTGCGCATCGAGAACCTGGTCCTGATCCGTGAGGCCGAGCTCGAGCTCTCCACAGGTCTGAACGCGATCACCGGCGAGACAGGGGCCGGGAAGACCATCCTCGCCCAGGCGATCGGGCTGCTGCTGGGTGCCAAGGGCGACGCCAAGGCGATCGGGCCTGACGCAGACGAGGCCTACGTCGAGGCCGAGTTCGACGTGCCGGAGGGATTCTTCGAGGAGGAGGGGCTCGAGGCGCTCGCCGAGCTTCGCCCGGAGGACGAGCCGAGCCTCGTCATCGCGCGGCGGATCTTCGCCGACGGCCGGACCCGGGCATACGCCTGGGGGCGGGCCGCCGCTCGGGAGGACATGGCCGCGGCGAGTGAGCTCCTGGTCGGCATGTCTGGCCAGTTCGAGCAGCGCCGGCTTGCGCGGCCCGCGTACCAGCTGGACGTGCTCGACTCGTTCGTCGGCGATGAACAGCTTCGCCGGCGGGCCGCATTGCGTTCCGCCTGGCGTCGGCTCGGAGCGGCCCGACGCCGGCGCGACGAGCTCGCTCGGGACGCCGAGGTTGCCGAGGCCCGGCTCGCGGAGCTTCAGGCGCTCGTGGAGGAGACGGCGGGGCTCGAGAAAGACACCGAGTCGACCCTCCTCGCCGAGCGCGAGCGCCTCCGGCACCTCACCGAGCTCGCCGAGGGCGCGAGTGCGGCGGCAGAGGCCCTCGCACCGGAGGACGGTGAGGGCGCCGCCGAGCTCACCGCCAGGGCCGAGCGCGCGATCGCGCCGCTCGAGCGGATCGCCCCGGAGCTGGCGCCGGCCGGGGGCGAGCTGCGCTCGGTAGCCGTACAGCTGCGCGAGACCGCCGCCGAGCTGCGCTCGTTCCTCGCCAATCTCGAAGCGGAGCCGAGCCGGCTGGAGCACGTCGAGGGAGAGCTCGACCGGATCGCCGTCGCGACGCGGCGCTTCGGCTTCGGTTCCTACGACGAGCTCCTGGAGCGCTCCGCCGCGGCCCGCGCCGAGCTCGAGAGCCGCGAGGAAGGCGCCGATCCCGAGGCGGAAGCCGAGGCCGCGGTCGTGGAGGCCCAGGCCACGGTCGACGAGCTCGCCGCCGAGCTTCGGGACGCCCGTCGCGCCGGCGCGAAGCCGTTCGCGAAGGCGGTCGCCTCCGAGCTCGAGGGCATCGGCCTCGGCCAGGGCGAGCTCCACGTCGAGCTCGGAGATCTCCCGGCGGGACTCGGCAACACCGGCGCGGACACGGCGACGTTCCTGATTCGGCCGAACCCCGGCCTGCCGTTCGCCCCCGTCGCCGAGACGGCGTCGGGCGGCGAGCTCTCGCGGATCGCGCTCGCGATCGCCGCGGCTGCCGGCGGCAAGATGACGTTCGTCTTCGACGAGATCGATGCGGGCATCGGCGGCGGAACGGCGCATGCCGTTGCGCAGTCGCTGCGGCGCCTCGCCGAGCGCTCGCAGATCGTCACGATTACGCACCTTCCGCAGATCGCGAGCGTCGCCGATCGACACTTCAGCGTCGAGAAGGTGGCCGGCGATCCGACGCACACCTCGATCAAGGCGCTGGACGACGACGAACGGCGAGACGAACTAGAACGTATGCTCGGCGGTCGAGAATTTCTCTCGACCGTTAGATGAGCTTCGTCGAGTACACAGGCACAGCGCGGCTCGATAGGCGGACGAAGCACCTCGTTCGCCGCCTCTCGCCCGACGACATCGCGATCATCGACCACGCGGATCTCGACCGGGTGTCGGCCGAGGAGCTGCTCGAGTCGGGCATCCGGGTCGTGATCAACGTCGCCGAGTCCCAGACCGGCCGGTTCCCGAACCCCGGCCCGCTGCTGCTCGTCCGCGGCGGCGTCCGCCTCATTGACGCGCCTGGATCCGACCTGTTCGAGAAGGTCAGTGACGGCGAGCCGCTGACCGTGCGCGGAGCCGGGCTCTTCCGGAACGGGACACGGCTGGTCGCCGGCCGCGAGCTGCACGCAGACGACCTCTCCGACGCCCTTCGCGACCAGCAGAGCCGCGTCACCGACGCGCTCGAGTCCTTCGCCGAGAACACCATGCGCTACCTGCGCGACGAGGGGCGGCTGCTCTCCGAGGGCATCGGCTTCCCGGCGCTCGAGACTCGCTTTCGCGACCGGCACGCCCTCGTCGTCGTTCGCGGGCCGGGGCACAAGCGCGACCTCCGGATCGTCCGTCCCTATGTGCGGGACTTCCGGCCCGTGCTCGTCGCCGTCGACGGAGGCGCCGATGCGCTGCTCGAGGCCGGGTACAAGCCCGACGTGATCGTCGGAGACATGGACTCGGTTTCCGACGAGGCCCTGCGCTCCGGCGCCGAGCTGGTCGTGCACGCCTACGAGAACGGAAAAGCGCCGGGCTCCGATCGTCTCCGCGCACTCGGGCTCGGCTACCACGTCGTCCCCGCGCCCGCGACGAGCGAAGACGTCGCGCTGCTGCTCGCCTACGAGAAGGGCGCCGAGCTGATCATCGCCGTCGGCGCCCACTTCAACCTGATCGAGTTCCTCGAGCGCAACCGCGAGGGGATGTCGTCGACCTTCCTGACCCGCCTGAGAGTGGGTGAGATCCTCGTCGACGCGAAAGGCGTCTCACGCCTCGTCAGCCGTCAGGTCGGGCTCTGGCCTCTGGTCGCCTTCGCGCTTGCCGGGTTGGGCGCCCTCGTCGTTGCCGTCCTCGTCTCACCGCAGCTCCGATCGTTCTTCGAACTGCTTGGACTGCGGCTCCGCGACGTTCTCGGCCTAGGCTAAGCGCCGAATTGTTCGACCTCCGCTACCACGTCGCCTCGCTGGCGGCCGTCTTCCTCGCGCTCGTGATCGGGATCCTCGTCGGCGTCGGGATCGCGTCGCAGACCTCGGTCGAGGAGAGCGAGCGGAGGGTCCTGCAGGACCAGATCGCGCGTCTGGAGCGGGAGCGCGACAGCCGGGCCGCCGAAGCCGACCAGCTGCGCCGTCAGCAGACGGCGTCTGCCACGTACATCGAGCGGTCATATCCGGCCGTGATGGAGGGGCGCCTGCGAGGCGTGCGGGTCGCCCTGCTCTTCATCGGGCCGGAGGATCCCGCGCTCGAAGCGGCCGTCACCCAGACCCTGGAGGACGCATCGGCGCCGGGGCTCGTACGGATGCGGGCTCTCCTGCTGCCCGTGGACGCGGAAGCGGTCACCGGTCCGCTGGAGGCCGACCAGGGCGCAACGCTGGCGCTCGAGGAAGTCGGCCGCCGCCTCGGCCGAGAGTTCGTGGCCGGCGGTGAGACGCCGTTCTGGGACGCGCTTGCCGAGGTGATCGTCGAGGACAACCTCGGCGGCAGTAGCGAAGAGGTCGACGCGGTCGTCGTCGTCCACACGGCCCGAATCAACGACGCGCCGACGGCGCGGTTCGTCTCCGGCCTCTACGCGGGGATCGCGGGCAGCGGTGCGCCCGCAGTCGGCGTTGAAGGGATGAACGCCCAGCCCTCCCGGATCGCCGTCTACCGAGGGGCGGGGCTCTCGACAGTCGACTCCGTCGACACGGCGGTCGGCCGCGTCGCCTTGGCCGAGCTTCTCCGCGGCGGGCCCGAGGGGAACTACGGCGTCAAGTCGACCGCGGAGGACGGCTCCGTGCCGCAGCTCGAGCCGCTGCCGCTCGCCCCGGTTCCCGGTGGCTAGCCCCGTCGCGATCCTCATCGCCGCACGAGATGAGGAGGAGCGGATCGGGGCGACGGTGGAACGGCTTCGGGCGCAGTTCCCGGGCGCGGAGGTGATCGTGGCGGACGACGGGTCGCTCGACGGGACCGCAGAAGCGGCGGAGCAGGCAGGGGCCCGTGTCCTCCGGCTGCCGTCGCGAGGGAAGGGACAGGCTCTGACGCTCGCGGAGCGCGCGGCGCGGCCGGGCCCGCTACTCGTCTGCGACGCAGATCTCGACGGCGACTTGACCGCGCTTGCGGACGCCGACGCGGACCTCGCGATCGCCGTCTTCGCGGAGCGTCAGGGCGGCGGTTTCGGGATCGCGAAGCGGGCTGCCCGGGCTCTCGTCCGGGCCAGGTCCGGCTTCGTCCCGGAGGAGCCGCTCTCCGGCCAGCGGGCGTTCTCGGAGCGCGCGCGGGCAGTGTGCTTCCCGCTCGCCGCCGGCTTCGGCTGCGAGGTCGGCGCGACCATCGACGCGGCGCGGGCCGGCCTCCGCGTCTCGGAGCTCGAGCTTCAACTGCGGCACCGGGCGACCGGGCGAGATGCCGCCGGGTTCCTCCATCGCGGCCGGCAACTCGTCGATGCGCTCCTCGCGTGCGGGCCGCAGGGCCGAAACTTCCGCGGCCTCCGGCTCCCCCTCGTCGGCCTCGTCGCTGCGGTCGGGCGGGAGCCCGCGGTCGTCGTTGCGGGGGCGGCAGGGCTCGCCGACGACGTCTGGAGCGGGCCAGAGCGCGGTTTCCGCGCGCATCTCAGCGCGGGAAGCACGACCGGGGTCGTCAAGCTCGTGGCGATTCCACTGGCCGGCCTGCTCGCGACGCGAAAGCTCTCCGGTGCCCTCCTCGTCGGGCTGGCCGCGAACTTCCTCAACCAGCTCGACACGCGTCCGGGCCGGGCGCTGAAGGCGTACCTGCTCGGCGCGGCGGCGGTCGACGCGCCGCTCTGGATCGCCGTCCTGCTGTGTCCCTACGATCTTGGCGAGAGGACGATGCTGGGTGACGGCGGATCGAACGCACTGGGGGCGCTGCTAGGCTTGAGTTCCGTGAACCGTTTCGGGGGTCGCGCCCGTTGGCTGGTGATTGGAGCGCTGGCGGGACTCACGGCCCTCGGAGAGCGTCGTTCGCTGGGAGAGCTGATCGAACGAACCCCCGGCCTGGCCGAGCTCGACCGCCTCGGGAGATACGAGTGAGGCCGACCCCGCCCAAGTACGTCTTCGTCACGGGCGGCGTGGTCTCGTCGCTCGGCAAGGGCATCACCGCCGCCTCGCTCGGCCGCCTGCTGAAGGCGCGCGGGCTCAAGGTGCAGGTGCAGAAGTTCGACCCGTACCTGAACGTCGATCCGGGAACCATGAGCCCGTTCCAGCACGGCGAGGTGTTCGTGACCGAGGACGGGGCCGAGACCGACCTCGACATCGGCCACTACGAGCGGTTCATCGACGAGAACCTGTCGCGGAACGCGAACCACACCTCGGGGTCGATCTGGTACTCGGTGCTCCGCAAGGAGCGCAAGGGCGAGTACCTGGGCTCGACCGTCCAGGTGATTCCGCACATCACCAACGAGATCAAGGATCGGATCCGGCGCGTCGCCGAGACGACCGACACCGACGTCGTCATCAGCGAGGTCGGGGGGACCGTGGGGGACATCGAGTCGCTGCCGTTCCTCGAGGCGATTCGCCAGTTCCGCCGCGAAGCTGGGCCTGAGAACGTCGTCTACATCCACGTCACGTATGTCCCGTTCGTCGACTCCGCCGGCGAGCTGAAGACGAAGCCGACCCAGCACTCGGTCAACGAGCTCCGGCGGATCGGTATCCACCCGGACATCGTCGTCGCGCGCTCGACCGAGAGCCTGAGCGCCGACCTCCGCGACAAGATCGCGATGTTCGCCGACATCGAGCCGCGGGCCGTCGTGGTCAACCGCGACGTGCCGGATGTCTATCTCGTCCCGTCGGCGCTCCAGCAGGAGGGGCTCGATGCCCTCGTGATCGAGAAGCTGAACCTGCCGGTGCCCGAAGCGGATCTCGGCGAGTGGAATGACCTGACCGATCGGATCAAGAAGCTCGAGGAGCCGGTCGAGATCGGGCTCGTAGGCAAGTACGTGAAGCTGCACGACGCCTACCTGTCCGTGCACGAAGCGCTCAAGCACGCGGGCATCCATCACGGCTGCGGCGTGCGCGTTCGCTGGGTCGACGCCGAGGGGGCGTCGCTCGAGGAGCTCCAGGCCGAGCTCGCCCACGTCGACGGCGTTCTCGTTCCGGGAGGCTTCGGCTCGCGCGGCTGGGAGGGGAAGATCATGGCCTGCCGGGTTGCGCGGGAGCAGGGGATCCCGTACCTCGGGATCTGCCTCGGCATGCACGTCGCGGTCTCGGAGTACGCGCGGCACGTCGTCGGGCTCTCAGGCGCCAACTCGACCGAGATGGACCCGGAGACGCCGTACCCGGTCATCGATCTCCTACCGGAGCAAAAGGAGATCGAGGACCTCGGGGGCACGATGCGTCTGGGCGCCCAGGCGGTCGAGCTCGTCGACGGGACGCGAACCCGCGAGGCCTACGGCGAGCCGGTCGTCAACGAGCGCCACCGGCACCGCTACGAGGTCAACAACCACTTCCGGCCCCGGCTCGAAGAGGCCGGCCTCGTCGTCTCGGGGACGTACCAGGAAGGCCGCCTCGTCGAGATCGTCGAGCTGCCCGACCACCCGTGGTTCGTGGCCAGCCAGTTCCATCCAGAGTTCAAGTCGCGGCCGACGAGGCCCGCACCGCTGTTCCGCGAGTTCGTCGGAGCGGCGCACGATCGCGCTCGAGCTCGGCATGCCGCGCCCGAGCGCGCCGGCGTTCCCGCGTAAGCGATGCTACGGCCGGATCTCCGTGCCCTGACCTCGCTGCGGTGGAGTCGTTCCGCCCGATTGGAACAGCGCAACTGCGATGAGCCCGAGCAGGAACCAGACCACGAGCACGGCCACGATCATCCGTCCGAGCGTCATGTTCGCCACCATCACTGGTAGCCGATCAGCTCGTACCAGCCGTTGCCGTGGTAGCGGATGCGCTGCATGAGGAAGTCATGCCAGTCGAACCACCAAGGACTATGGCAGGCAAATTCCGCCTGGGCCTGGACGTCCACGAAGCTCCAGCCCGCCCCACCACCGACCTTCCCGAACCACAGGTTGCTCGAGCCGCACAGCCAGTCCATGCTCGGCCATGCGCTGCTGTCGCGGTAGTTGATGATCCCGCCGTTGGCGCACCAGAGCGTGTAGAGATGGATCGCCCGCCCATACGGCCAGACGCCACGAGAGCGCGTCGTGGTCGTCGACCAACACGTCGTTGCGTCTCCGCAACAGGGCATCATCGGGTCGAGGCGCTTCGCCTCTTTGGGACTGAGCTCCCGACCCTCGCCCTTGGCCGAGAAGCCGGGGTCATGACTGAACTTAGGCGATGGCTGCTCGGCCGCGACGCTGGGCGCGGGCAACGCAAGGAGGCCTACGAGAGTTAGCGCGGCAACGGCCGCGAGGCGCCACGGTGTGTGTCTCATTCGAGATCAACTCCCCTCTGTTGACAGTGAAGACAACGTAGGGAATCGAGCGCCGGTGCGCTGCGAACGTCACGAAGACGGCGCGGAGTTGTCGCCGAGCGAGCACGAATACGATTCGGTGCATGCCGAGCTGGGCGCCGGAGGTGGTGGACCTCTTCACCGAGCTGGCTTCGATTCCGAGTCCGCCCGGATCGGAGCGCGAGGTCGCTGACCGCGTGCGCGGTTACCTCGTGGGCCTCGGGCTCGAGGTCTCCGAGGACGACGCAGGTGCACGGATCGACTCGAATGCCGGAAACCTGCTCTGCCGCCTCGAGCCGACGTCGGCGAACGGCGGCGTGCCGATCTTTCTTTGCGCTCACCTCGACACGGTGCAACCGACCGGTCCGCTCGAGCCGGTGGTCGAGGACGGAATCGTCCGGAACGCGGGCGGGACGATCCTCGGCGCCGACAACAAGGCCGCAGTCGCTGCGCTGCTCGAGTCGGCGCGGCTGATCCTCTCGGAGAATCGCCCGCACGCCGGGATCGAGCTCCTGTTCACGCCGAAGGAGGAGGTCGGGCTGCTGGGCGCCAAGGCGTTCGACACCGAGCGGCTGCAGGCGAAGGTCGGGTTCGTGTACGACCACGCCGCGCCGATCGGCGAGGTGATGCTCGGCGCTCCTCACGCTCGCGTGCTGGAAGTGACGATGCGCGGGCGGGCCGCCCATGCCGGGATCGCGCCGGAGGAGGGGCGCTCGGCAATCGCTGCCGCAGCCCGTGCGATCGCTGATTTCCGGCTCGGCCGGCTCGACGACGAGACGACGGCGAGCGTGGGCCTGATCCAGGGTGGAACGGCGCGCAACATCGTCCCGGACCGGTGCAGCTTCTCGATCGATGTCCGCTCACACGACGAGGCGAAGTTGGCCGACGTCGTCCAGGAGCTGCTCGAGACAATCACCTTCGCCGCGGCGCTCGAGCAGTGCGAGGCCGAAACGGATGTGCAGGAGAGCTACCGGGGCTACCGCTTCGCGCGTGGTGACCTGCCCGTCCGACTCGCGTGCGCCGCGCTCGAGCGCGAGGGCCTTCAGCCGCAGTTGGCGTTCGGTGGCGGCGGAGCCGATGCGAACGTCTTCAACGAGCGCGGCCGGCCCTGCGTGAACCTCGCGAACGGAATGGCAGCGATCCACACGCCCGACGAGCACATCGCCGTGGCCGACCTCGAGCGGATGATCGACGTCACACTCGCGCTCGTCGACGTAGCGAACACGACCAACGCCGAGGACGCGGCGTGACCGTGTCGTATCGTGCCCCTTAGCCTGCGGCGCGGGACCGTCTCCGCCATCCACGGTCGCGACGAAGAGCTGGTCCGCCTCGACGTCGACGGCGCGCCCTGTCTGGCGTACCCGCGCATGACCGGACCCGTGGAGGTCGGCGACGACGTGGTCGTGAACGTCCAGGCGCGGGAGCTCGAGCTCGGGTCCGGCGGCTTCGACATCCTCTATCTGAACCTGACCCGCGGCCTGGAGATGGAGGCGGCGCCTGATGCTCACGTGATGACGCTTCCGTACACCCCGCTTCAGTCGGCGGTCCGCCATGTGGAGGAGGACGGAGCGCTGGCCTCGCGCCTCGACGGGATGCCGGTCGTCTGTTGCTCGCTGCACAGCCAGGTTGTCCCGGTCTGTGCCGGACTCAGGTGGCCGAACCTGCGGATCGCCTACGCGCAGGTCGGCGGCGGCGCGTTACCGGTCTCGCTCTCCGACTCGCTGCGCGCACTGAAGCGCGACGGCCTGGTAGGCGTCGCCGTCGCGGTGTCGCCGTGCCTCGACGGCGACGTGCAAGCCGTGACGATCGCCTCAGCGCTCGCGTGGGCGAAGGGTCAGGGTTACGACGCGGTGGTCTGCTCGATCGGTCCGGGGATCGTCGGGACGGCGAGCGCGCTCGGCCACGGGGGGCTCGCGGCGGCCGAGACAGGAAATACCGCGTCGAGGCTGGGCGGCGTTCCGATCCTCGCGGTGCGCTACTCGGACGCCGATGCGCGGCAGCGACACCTGGGTGTCTCGCACCACACTCGCGCGATCCTGGAGCTCTGTCGCGACGCCGTGGTCGCCTGGCCTCGCGGATTGGAGGGGCCGGAGTGGCTGCAGCCTCGCGAAGAGGTCGACGTCGAAGGCTGGCACGAGGACTGCGCCCGCCTGCCACTGGCCCACATGGGGCGCGGGATGGAGGACGATCCCTGGTTCTTCATGGCCGCCTTCGCCGCGGGCCGGTACGCGCGCTCTCTCCTCGGCCATCAATGATGGAGGAGCGTCGGCTCGGCCCTGTCGTCGGCCTCGGCACGTGGAACACCTTCGGCGGCGACGCCGAGCTCGCGCGGGATGTCGTCGAAGCCGCTTGGGCCGCCGGCACGCGGTTCTTCGACTCCTCGCCGATGTACGGCAAGGCGGAGTCGTCCCTCGCGGCGGCGCTCGACGGGCGCCGCGACGAGGCAACCGTCGCGACGAAGATCTGGGCGCCGACCCCCGATCAGGGCCGCGACCAGTTCGCGCGCCAGCTCGAATGGTTCGGCCGGGTGGACGTCGAGCAGGTGCATAACCTGGTCTCGTGGCGCGAGCACCTCGGATGGCTCGAGGCCGAGCGTGAGGCGGGGCGGATCGGCCTCCTCGGCGTGACCCACTACAGCCCGTTCGCGTTCGACGAAGCGGCCGACGCGCTGCGGACCGGAAGGCTGGAGGCGGTCCAGCTGCCGCTCAACCCGCACGAGCGCGCCGCCGAAAGGACGCTGCTGCCGCTCGCCGAGGAGCTTGGCCTCGCGGTGATCGTGATGCGTCCGCTCGCCGAAGGCGAGCTGCTCGAGCGTGCGCCCGGCGCTGAGGAGCTCGAGCCGCTGGCCGAGTTCGGCGTCGAGACGTGGTCGCAGGCGCTCCTCAAGTGGGCGCTGTCCGACCCGCGTGTCGACGTGGTCGTTCCGGGAACCCGCAACCCGCTTCACGCGGCCCAGAACTGCCGCGCCGGCTCGCCACCCTGGTTCGGGCCCGAAGAGCGTGCACTTGTCGAACGGCTCGCTGGGTAAGGTTCCGCCGCCTTGAACATCGGCGTCGCCAGGGAGATCAAGTCGGACGAGTATCGCGTCGCGCTGACGCCGGCCGGTGCGCTCGAGCTCACCCGCGACGGCCACTCGGTCGTGGTCGAGCAGGGGGCCGGCGAGGGCAGCGCCTTTCGGGACGCCGACTATGAGGCTGTCGGCGCCAGGATCGGCTCCGTGGGGGACGTCTGGGAGTCCGAGCTCGTGCTCAAGGTCAAAGAACCGCTCGCCGAGGAGTACCCGCGACTTCGGGACGGCCAGGTTCTCTTCACGTACCTCCACCTCGCCGCCAGCGAAGAGCTCACTCGAGCACTGATCGAGTGCGGCGCGACGTGCGTGGCCTACGAGACGGTGGAGACGGACGACCGTGCGCTCCCGCTGCTGGCGCCGATGAGTGAGATCGCAGGACGGCTGGCTGCGCAGGCCGGCGCGACCTTCCTCGAGAAGCCACTCGGCGGGCGCGGGCTGCTACTCGGCGCTGTCCCGGGGGTCGCGCCGGGCGAGGTCGTCGTCATCGGCGGCGGGATGGTCGGCTACAACGCGGCCGTGATCGCGCTGGGGCTCGGCGCGACCGTGACGATCCTCGAGCGCTCGATCGATCGCATGCGGCGGCTGGAAGAGATCCTCGGCTCGCGGGCCACGCTGCTGATGTCGTCGAGCCTTCAGATTCAGGAGTCGATCGCCGAGGCCGACGTCGTTGTCGGCGCGGTGTTGATCCCCGGTGCGCTGGCCCCGAAGCTGATCACGCGCGAGATGGTCGCCGGGATGAAGGGAGGCTCCGTGATCGCCGACGTCGCGATCGACCAGGGCGGCTGCGTGGAGACGTCGCGCCCGACGACGCACTCGGAGCCGGTGTTCGTCGTCGAGGGGGTGATCCACTACTGCGTTGCGAACATGCCGGGCGCGGTGCCGATCACGTCGACGAAGGCGCTGACCAACGCCACGCTGCCCTATGTCGAGGCGATCGCCGACCATGGCCTCCGCGAGGCGATTGCCCGAGATCCGGCGCTGGCGCGCGGCGTCAACGTGATCGACGGGAAGATCACCTACGAGGCGGTCGCCGAGGCGCACGGCCTCGACTACACGCCGCTCGCGGACGTTCTCAGGCTCTCGCCGGTTTAGGCAGGCGGCGTCTCGGGCTTGCTCTTGGGCCCGGAGGGCGTGAACCTTACGACCAGCCAGGTCACACTGGCCGCGAGCGCGATCACCGCGACGATGAAGACGACCATGCCGATGAGGCCCAGGACGGTCTCGAACACCGACCTAGAATAGACGCATGCCGCGCGCGTGCGTCATCGTGCTCGACGCCGTGGGGGCGGGGGCGCTGCCCGACGCGGCGGACTATGGTGACGAGGGCTCCGACACGCTCGGGAATGTCGCCAAGGCCGTCGGCGGACTCGATCTTCCCAACCTCGAGGCGCTCGGGCTCGGCAACGTCGAGCCGCTCGAGGGCTGCCCCCCGCAGCCCGGGGCGCCCGCGATCGCCGGTCGGCTGGTCGAACGCTCGAAGGGCAAGGACACGACGACGGGGCACTGGGAGATGATGGGAGTGGTCACGGCCTCGCCCTTTCCGACGTACCCGCACGGCTTCCCGTTCGAGGTGATCGATCCGTTCTCGCACCGCACGGGCCGCGGCGTACTCGGGAACAAGGCGGCGTCGGGGACGGAGATCATCGACGAGCTCGGCGAGGAGCATCAGCGAACCGGCAAGTGGATCGTCTACACGTCGGCCGACTCGGTCTTCCAGATCGCGGCCCACGTCGACACGATCCCGCTGGAGGAGCTCTACCAGGGCTGCGAGATCGCCCGCGAGATCCTCACCGGCAAGCATGAGGTCGGGCGCGTGATCGCGCGGCCCTTCGAGGGCGAGCCCGGGCACTACGTCCGGACGCCGGATCGACACGACTGGTCGGTCAAGCCCAGGCAGCCGAACTACTTGACGCTCGTGCGCGAGGCAGGCCACAAGGTCCACGCCGTCGGGAAGATCCGCGACATCTTCGCGGGCGTCGACATCGACGAATCGCACCCGACGCGGTCGAACGTTGAGGGGATCACACAGACTGAGCGGCTGCTGCGCGAGCTCGACGACGGGCTCGTGTTCGTCAACCTCGTCGAGACGGACCAGCTCTGGGGCCACCGCAACGACCCGGTCAACTTCCACCGCTGCCTCCAGGACTTCGACCGACGGCTCCCGGACCTGCTCGCCGAGCTGCGGAACGGAGATCTCCTGATCCTGACCTCGGATCACGGGTGCGACCCGACGACGCCGTCGACCGACCACTCGCGCGAGCACGCGCTGCTCCTCGCATACGTCGAGGGGCGCAACGCCGCCGGCCACATCCACAAGGGTGAGTTCGCGGACGTCGGGGCGACCGTGAACAAGTGGCTTGGCGGGAAGGCTCCGAAGCGGGGGATCCCCGGCGAGCCGATCGTCGAGCCGTGACGCTGGACGATCCGAGGGTTGTCCGCGAGCAGTACGCGGACGAGACCCGACTGGCCACGAGAAAGCGCGCACACGAGCACGGGGAGGGGCCCGACGCGCGTGAGATCGTGTTCGCAGCTGTTAGGGACGCCCGGCCGAGCGGCATTCTCGAGGTCGGATGCGGCGAAGGTGAGCTCGCCGAACGGATGTCGCGCGAGCTCCAGGCCGAGGTCGTCGCGGTCGATCAGTCCGAGCGCATGGTCGAGCTGGCCCGGGCGCGCCGGATCGATGCTCGCGTCGGCAATGTGCAGGTGCTCGACTTCGAGGACGAGACGTTCGATTGTGCGGTCGCCGCGTGGATGCTCTTCCACGTCGAAGACCTCGACCGCGCGCTGGGCGAGCTGGCGCGTGTCCTGCGACCGGGCGGGCGGCTCGTTGCCGCCACCAACGGGCGAGATCACCTCCGCGAGCTCTACGAGCTGGCCGGCGCCGCTCCGTTCGAGTCACGCTTCAATTCCGACAACGCCGAGCGGGCGCTGCTGAGGCACTTTCGGTCGGTCGATCGCACCGACGCCCGCGGCTGGATCACCTTTCCGGACCGGCGCGCGGCACAGGACTACATCGACTCTGCGATCAGCCTCTCCGGTCATGTGGTCCCTGCGGTCGACGGCCCAATTCGTGCGCGACGGACTCCCGCGATCTTCGTCGCCGAGAAGTCGTGATCCGGCCCGCGGAGCTCATCCAGCGCAAACGCGACGGCGAGGAGCTCTCGAGCGAGGAAATCTCCGAGCTCGTCCTCGGCTATGCGCGCGGCGAGATCCCCGACTACCAGCTCGCCGCGTTCTGCATGGCCGTCTACTTCCGTGGGCTCTCGCCGCAGGAGACCTACGCCCTGACGGACGCGATGGTGCGAAGCGGCGAGACGATCGATCTCCAGGCCGAGGTCGGCCGGCCCGTAGCCGACAAGCACTCGACGGGCGGGGTGGGCGACAAGGCGTCGCTCGTCGTCGGACCGCTCGTTGCCGCCTGTGGCATCCCGTTCGGAAAGATGAGCGGCCGCGGGCTCGGTCACACCGGCGGGACGCTCGACAAGCTCGAGTCGATCCCAGGCTTTCGCGTCGAGCTCTCCCGGGACGAGTTCGTCCGCCAGGTGCGGAAGGTCGGGATCGCCGTCATCGGGCAGACTGCCGAGCTCGTCCCGGCCGACAAGCTGCTCTACGCGCTGCGCGACGTCACGGCCACGGTCGACAACGTCTCACTGATCGCGGCGAGCATCATGTCGAAGAAGATTGCGGCGGGAGCCAACGCGATCGTTCTCGACGTGAAGGTCGGCGACGGCGCATTCATGAAGTCGATCGAGGACGCGCGAACGCTCGCCGGGGCGATGCTCGAACTAGGCCGGCTCGCCAATCGCATGGTCGTCTGCGAGCTGACCGACATGGACCAGCCCCTCGGCCGCGCGGTCGGGAACGCCCTCGAGATCCGTGAGGCCATCGAGACCCTGCGCGGTGAAGGGCCCGCCGACCTGAAAGAGCTCGCGGTCACGGCCGCCGCGCACCTCGTCTCGCTCTGCGACGGCATCGGGCATCGGGAGGCCCGCTCCCGGGTGGAGGCCGTGCTGCACGACGGGTCGGCGCTATCGGCGTACGAGCGGTGGATCCGCGCGCAGGGCGGCGACCCCTCTGAGGAGGCTCTTCCGAAGGCACCCGCCGTCCAGCCGATTACGGCGGCGCGCGACGGCTACGTCGGGCGGCTGAGCGCGCTCGGCGTCGGCCTGGCAGCCGTGCATCTCGGCGCCGGCCGCACGGTCAAGGAAGACATGATCGACCATGCTGTTGGCGTCGTGTGCGTGCGCAAGCGCGGCGACCGTGTCTCGACGGGGGACACCCTGGCCGAGATCCACGCTCGGGACGCGCAGACCGCACAGGTTGCCGCCGCTGAGGTCGAGGCCGCCTACGAGCTCACCGGTGAGGAGCCGAGGACGGCCGGGGTCATCCTCGAGACGCTCACGTAGGCCCGCTGCCTCGCGGCTACGCTTGCGCCGTGCCCGAGCTTCCTGAGGTCGAGACGGTTCGCGCGAGCCTGGAGCCGGCGCTCGTGGGGCGGCGGTTCGAGCGCGTTGAGATCTCCGATCCCAGGGTCACGCGGCCGCTCGATCCGGACGAGGTCGCCATCGAGCTGCAGGGCGAGACCGTCGGTGCCGTCGAACGGCGCGGCAAGTATCTAGTTGTTCGATTTCGTAGCGGTCGTGTACTCCTGATCCACCTCCGGATGACGGGGTCGCTGCTACACGGCCGGAACGGAAGCCTGGAGGACGATCCGTATCGACGTGCTGTTGTCAGTCTAGACGACGGGTCGGACGTCACGTACCGGGACGTCCGCCGCTTCGGCACCTGGCTCTTGCTCGAGCCGCAGGAGGAGGGCCCGTACCTCCAGCAGCGGCTGGGCGAAGAGCCACTCGACGAGAGCTTCACAGCCGCCGCCCTCGCCGCGCGCCTGCGCGGCCGGCGCGCACCGATCAAGGCGGCGCTGCTCGACCAGCGCGCCGCGGCGGGCCTCGGGAACATCTACGCCGACGAGGCGCTGTGGCGCGCGAGGATCCACCCGCTGAGACCGGCCGGCAGCCTCACCACGCGCGAGGTCGCGCGCCTCAACCGCTCGATCAAAGCCGCGCTCCGCGCAGGAATCGAGCGCCAGGGAACCACGCTGCGCAACTATCGAACGCCCAGCGGGGCCAGGGGCTCGATGCAGGACGAGCTACGGGTCTATGGACGCGAGGGCGAACCGTGCCCGCGCTGCGGCGCGCTGATCACGAAAACGAGGGCCGGCGGCCGCGGCACCTGGTTCTGCCCGAGCTGCCAACGAGAGACGAGGTGCCTCTCCCAGCAATGCACGCCGGCCTCTGGCCCGCGATCACGCGGCGCCAGAGCCGCTGCTCGGCTTTGTCAAGGCTGTCTAGCCTTGCCGCACCCGATCAGCGCCTCTGGCTTGGTGCTCACGACCCAGAGACTCGCCAGCATCACTGGAAGAGGCACTAGCATGCGAGTCGTCGTCACCGGCGGAGCCGGATTCATCGGCTCTCACGTCGCGGACGCCTTCGTGGCCCGCGGCGAAGAGGTCCTCGTCGTCGACGACCTGTCGTCGGGGAAGCGCGAACACCTGCCCGACGCCGCCGAATTCGCCGAGCTCGATATCGCCGAGGGCGTGGCGCTCCGATCGCTCCTCGAGGACTTCGGCGTCCAGCTCATCTGCCACCTGGCGGCCCAGTCGAGCGTCACCGTGTCGGTGACGAACCCTGACCTCGATTTTTCGTCCAACGTTCGCGGCACGTTCAACGTCTGCCAGACGGCGGCCGCCCTCGGGGCGAAGATCGTCTTCACCTCGACCGGCGGCGCGCTCTACGGGAACGACGTCGAGGCGATCCCGACGCCGGAGACGCAGGTTCCGAAGCCGCTCTCGCCGTACGGAGCCTCCAAGCTCGCCGGCGAGGCCTTCGTCGCCACACAGGCGCGCTCCGACACGCTCGCGCACGTCGTGCTTCGGCTGGGGAACGTCTACGGGCCGAGGCAGAGCCCTCACGGCGAGGCCGGAGTGGTGGCGATCTTCAGTGATCGACTGATCCGCGGGGAGACGCCGGTCGTCTTCGGCTACGGCAAGCCGACGCGCGACTACGTCCACGTCCGGGACGTAGTCAGAGCATTCACGAGCGCAGCCGACGGCGACGTCCCCGGCACGTTCAACGTCGGCTGGGGCCGCGAGACCTCGGTTCTCGAGCTCCTCAACGTCGTCCAGCAGGCGGCGGGGACGGGGATCGAGCCGCAGCTCGAGCCGCTACGAGCGGGAGAGCTCGATCGCAGCGCAATCGACTCACGCCTCGCAGGCGACGTCCTCGGCTGGCGGCCGGAGGTCGAATTCGAGCAGGGAATCACGGAGACGTTTCACTGGTACGCCTCCGAGCAGGCAACCTGAAGAGCGAGCTCCGATCCGTCTCTGCTAGAAGAAGCGGGAGGTCAAAAATGCAGGCGCGGGCACGACACGTGAAACGCCCGACGGCGCTGGTCGCTGCGCTCTCGCTCTGCGCGCTGGGAGCCTCCGCGGGCGGTTCGGCCGCGGACGGCGTCTTCTGGCAGGGGAGCACTCCGAAGAACGGCACCGCCCGCGTGGCGGGTGTCGGCAAGGAGCTGCGGATCGCGCTCCAGGCCACCGGTCCGGCCGGCTCGCCCGTCCAAATCTGGGCCAACCGCATGCCCCGAGGCGCGAGGCTCGAGCGCGTCGGCGAGCTTCCGACGCAGATGATCTTCCGCTGGCGGCCAACCCGCAGGCAGCTGGGGGAGTGGAAGCTGGTCTTCAACGCGGCCTCGGAGACGGCGTTCGCATCGTCGATCTCGCTCCGCGTCCACGTCGGCCGCCGCGCGACGCGGAGCTTCCGCCTGTCGAACGTCAGAGGGCAGTCGCAGAGCGCCATGCTCCTCCACGCCGTCGCTGCGCACGCCAGGCCGTCCCGCTCCGCGCGCATCGTCGCCCGGCTGCGTGCCTTGACCCCAGAGCACGTTCCGCACGTCGTGTACCTCCTCGGCGGGACGATCGATCGGCAGGGGCGCTACTGGCTGCGCGTCCAGCTGCCGATCCTGCCGAACGGCTCCTCGGGGTGGATCCCACGTGAGGCCGTCGACTCGTTCAACTCCCTCGAAACTCATCTCGTCATCGACCGCGCCCGCTTTCGCGCCACGCTCTACCGCCGGGGCCGAACGGTGTTCCAGTCGGTCGTCGGAGTCGGGCAGTCGCAATGGCCGACGCCGCCGGGCCGGTTCTACATCCGCGAGCGGTTGACCGGCTTCACCGACCCGATCTACGGCGCGCTCGCGTTCGGCACGAACGCCCGCTCCGCAATCCTCACCGACTGGCCGGGAGGCGGCTTCGTCGGGATCCATGGGACGAACCAGCCGGAGATCCTCCCCGGGCGTGTCTCCCACGGCTGCATCCGACTGCGCAACCAGGACATCCTGCGCCTCTCGCGGCTGATGCCGGTCGGTACGCCGCTGACGGTTCGCTAGACCGCGAGCTTCTCGAGGCCCTTGCTCTGGTCGAGGCGCCAGAGCTCGACGTAGCCGCCGATCGGCTCGCCGTCGACCAGGATCTGCGGCACCGTCCACCGGCCGGTGAGGTCATGGAGCGTCTGCCGGAACGCGGGATCGTCGTCGAGCGAAATCTCCTCGTACGGGATTCCGCGCTGCTCGAGCAGCGCCTTGGCGCGGACGCAGTAGCCGCACCAGCGCGTCGTGTACATCCGCACCAGCGCCATTGGGTCGGATTCTCCCCGACAGACCGCGCTTCTACACTTGCAGCGTGGCGGGCCGCACGTACAAGACCGAGGCGGTCGTCCTGCGCTCACTGCGGTTCGGCGAGGCCGACCGCGTGCTCCACCTGTACACGCTGGACCGCGGACGCATCGGTGCGCTCGCCAAAGGAGTCCGGCGGACGACGTCGCGCTTCGGCGCCCGGCTCGAGCCGCTCAGCCACATCGAGCTCCTGCTACACGAGGGACGCGGTGAGCTCCAGACGATCACGGGCGTCGAGCTCCAGCGCTCGCACCGTGCCGCCAGAGAGGAGCCGTACCGCCTCGGCGTCGGTTTCGTCGGGCTCGAGGCGATGCTGCGCCTCTTCCCCGAGCAGGAGGCCAACCCGCGCGCGTTCGAAGCGTTGACCCGGTTCCTCGACCTGCTCGACGAGACGGAGCCGCGTCCGGACGAACGGCCGGCGACGGACCCGCTCGTCCTCAGCTTCCAGCTGAAGCTCTTGTGGCTCTCCGGGTACCTACCCCACCTGACGAGCTGCGCCGACTGCGGCGCCGAAGGCGGGCTCGTCGGCTACTCGCCGCGCGCCGGCGGCGCCGTCTGCACGAATTGCCGAGGCGACGCGATCCCGCTCTCCGCGGCAGGGCTCGGCGGCATCGAGACGCTCCTTCGGAGCCCGCTCGCCGACGCGGCCGCCGCGGGGCTGGGCCCGCGCGCCTCGCGCGAGGCGCTGTCCGTGATCGCATCGTCCTACGAGTACCACGGCGGCTTCCGCCTCAAGACCCTCTCGGCGTGAGGCGGGAGCTCCCGGGTGGCTTCGAGGTCGACGACGACCGCGAGCGGATCGACGTCGAGGCGGTCCACGACTTCGTCTCGAACCACTCGTACTGGGCGCCTGGCAGAGCACGGGACGAGCAGGAGCGGCTCGTCCGCGAGGCGCAGCGCGTCGTGGGCGTCTACCACGACGATCGCCAGATCGGCTTCGCGCGGGCAGTCTCCGACGGCGCGTCGGTGACGTACCTCGCCGACGTCTACGTCCTGCCCGAGTACCGCGGCCACGGACTTGGCGTGGAGCTCGTCCGCGAGATGATCGACAACGGGCCGTACGCGAACAGACGCTGGATGCTGCACACGGCCGACGCCCACGCGCTCTACGAGAAATTCGGCTTCGGGCCCCCATCCGAGCGGGTGCTGGAGCGCCCGGGGCGAAAGGAAGAGGCGTGAACTACCAGGAGATGATCGCGGCACTCCAGGTCTACTGGGCGGAGCGCGACTGCGTGGTCATGCAGCCGTACCACACCGAGCTCGGGGCCGGAACGTTCAATCCCGCGACCTTCCTGCGCTGTCTGGGCGCCGCGCCGTGGCGCACCGTCTACGTCGAGCCCTGTATCCGCCCGAGCGACGGCCGCTACGGAGAGAACCCGTACCGCTTCCAGCACTACTACCAGCTCCAGGTGATCCTCAAGCCGCCGCCCGAGGACATCCTCGAGCAGTACTTCGGCTCGCTCGAGGCGGTCGGGATCGACACGCGACGCCACGACGTGCGACTCGTCGAGGACGACTGGGAGGGACCGACGCTCGGTGCCTGGGGTCTCGGCTGGGAGGTCTGGGTCGACGGGATGGAGGTCACGCAGTTCACGTACTTCCAGCAGCTCGGGGGGATCGACGTCGAGGTCGTCTCCGGCGAGATCACCTACGGCCTCGAGCGCCTCGCGATGTTCCTCCAGGGCAAGCGGAGCGCCTTCGACCTCGAGTGGGCGCCTGGGTTCACGTGGGGCGACATCTACCGCGAGAGCGAGCGGCAGTGGTCGACCTACAACTTCGAGGAGGCGCCGGTCGGCATCCTCATGCGCCGCTTCGGCGAGCACGAGGACGAGTGCGCTCACCTGCTGGCGAAGAACCTGCCACTGCCCGCCTACGACCAGGTGCTGAAGGCCTCGCATACCTTCAACCTGCTCGACGCGCGTGGCGCGATCTCGGTCACCGAGCGCGCCTCGTACATCGGCCGCGTCCGAGACCTGGCCCGCCGCGTCGCCGAGGAATACCTTGCCCTTGCTCCTGTTTGAGATCGGCTGCGAGGAGCTGCCCGCGGCCGCTGTCTACGAGGCCGAGGCGCAGCTCCCGGCACTGGTCGAGCGCCATCTGGGCGCGGCGCCCGAGCGCGTTCTCGTCGGGCCGCGCCGGCTCGCCGTGCTCGTCTCCGGCCTAGAGGACGAGACCGGGAACGACTGGGTCAAGGGGCCGCCGGTCGCTCTCCGGGAGAAGGCGGCGGCGGGCTTCGCGAAACGCCACGGCGTTGCGGTGGAAGATCTGGAGGAGCGTGACGGCTTCCTGGGCGTCGTCGTCGAGCCCGAGCCGTTGGCGAGCGTGCTGCCCGGCCGCCTCGACGAGATCGTCAGTGGGCTCCGGTTCGGGAAGACAATGCGCTGGGACGACTCCGGGCTGCGCTTCGCGCGGCCGCTGCGGTGGACCTGTGCACGGCTCGACGATGAGGCCGTCGACGGCCACGGGACGACCACGCGCGGCCATCGCTTCACTCACGGCGAACTGGAGCTGCTCTCCGCGGAGTCCTACGTGGACGTCCTGCGGGCCGCCGACGTCGAACCCGACCCCGCGGAGCGCGAGCGGCAGATCCGCGAGGGGCTGGACGCGCTCGGCGACTGGGCCGACCCGCTCCGCAAGCTTCGCGAGGTCGTCCACCTCGTGGAGAAGGTCGTCGTGCTCGAGGGAACATTCGACGAACGATTCCTCTCGCTGCCCACACGCGTGATCGAGACTGCGATGCAGTCCCATCAGCGGTACTTCCCGCTCGGAGCGAACCGGTTCGCCATCGTCGCGAACGGCGGCGATCCGGACACCGTGCGCACCGGGAACGAGACGGTGCTGGAAGGCCGGCTCGACGATGCGACCTTCACCTTCGAGCGCGACGTGACGGCCGGAATCGAGGAGCTGGCGACCCGCCTCGACTCGATCGTCTACTTCGCCCAGGCCGGCACGTTCGCCGACAAGACCAAGCGCCTGCAGAAGCTGGTCGACCGCCTGGGCGGCGGCGACGCCTCCCGGGAGGCCGCGCGACTCGCCAAGGCCGACCAGGCGGCCGAGCTCGTCCGCGAGTTCCCGGAGCTCGAGGGGTACATCGGGGCGGAGTACGCGCGGCTCGCCGGCTTTCCCGAGGCGGTCTGCGCGGCCATCGCCGAGCAGTACCTGCCCGACTCCGCCGGCGGGCCGCTTCCGACGACGGAGCCCGGCCGCGTCCTGGCCGCGGCGGACAGGCTCGACACGCTGAACGTCTCCCTCGAGCTCGGCCACCGGCCGACCGGCTCACGCGACCCGTACGGCCTGCGCCGGGCGGCGATCGGGCTCTGCCGGCTCGCCACGGAGGGAGGGCTGACGATCCCGCGCAACCTGCTGGCGGGCGAGGTGGGGGAGTTCGTCGAAGAGCGGTTCGAGGGGCTGATCGACGTCCCGGTCGAGTTCGTCCGCGCCGCGCGGACCGCCGGCGTCCGCGATCTCGGCTCGGTTGCGCGCCTCGCAGAGGCACTGGCGGCACTGCCCGACGAGCGGCTGGAGCCGATTCACACGGCCTACATCCGGGCGAGCCGGCTCGCCGAGAAAGAGCATGCGGCCGCGACTCTGAACGCCGAGCTCCTGACCGAGCCGGCCGAGCAGGAGGTCGCGAAGGCGCTCGAACAGGTCGAGCCGGAGATCGCCGCGGCCCTCGACACCGGTGACTTTCAGGCCGCCGTGGAAGCGGGAGCGAAGCTCGGGCCCGTTCTCGACCGCTTCTTCGAAGAGGTGCTCGTCATGGCCGAGGACGCTTCGGTCCGGGAAAACCGGCTCCGTCTGCTCCTCGACGTCCGCGATACCCTTAGGTCACTGGGGGATCTCGCCCAGATTCCGCGCTAATGGGGCTTAATCAAGCCTGAACGTCGTTTTCAGGCGCCTCTTAACTGCATCGGGTTCCATGGACTCGAAACCATGGAAAGGAAAAGGAATCTGATGAGCAAGCAACTGGCAACCATCCTTCTCGCGCTCCTGCTCGCCGCGGGCGTGGGTGCGGCCGTCGGCGCCGGTGTCGCGCTCCAGACGGAGAGCGATCCCGCGGCGGCCGATTCGCCGACCGCCGTGGCCGGAGAGTCAGTGGCCCAGACGACCTCGTCGACGGCTGCGCTGTACAAGCGCGTCAAGGACGCGGTTGTCGAGATTCACGCCACGACCAGCGGCTCGCCGGATGCGTTCGGCAATGAACGGCAGGGCGAAGCGACCGGGAGCGGCTTCGTCATCGACAAGCAGGGCCACATCGTCACCAACCAGCACGTCGTCTCCGGCTCGCGGTCGGTGAACGTGGAGTTCTCCGACGGTTCCACCGTCGCCGCCGAGGTGGTCGGCACCGATCCGTCCACCGACATCGCAGTGCTCGATGTCAACCGTTCCGCCGCGCAGCTGACGCCTGTGAGCTTCGCGTCGGAGGGCTCGCTCGAGGTCGGCGACCCGGTCATCGCGATCGGCAGCCCCTTCGGACTCCAGGGAACCCTCACGACCGGCGTGGTCAGCGCGCTCGGCCGAGAGATCCAGTCCCCGAACGGCTTCACGATCGAGAACGCCGTCCAGACCGACGCCGCGCTCAACCATGGCAACTCGGGCGGCCCGGTGCTCGACACACAGGGCAGGGTCGTCGGCGTTGCGGCGCAGATCCGCAGCGAGAACGGCGGCAACGTCGGAATCGGTTACGCGGTTCCGGGCGACACCGCCAAGCGCGTCGCCGCCGACCTGATCCAGGACGGCAGCGTCGAGCACGCGTACCTCGGCGTCAGCCTCCCGAACGACGGCGCCGCGCGGATCGAAGAGGTCCGTGACGGAACGCCGGCCGGCCGCGCCGGCCTCCGAGCGGGCGACCGGGTGACCGCCGTCGACGGCGACGCCATCGAGTCGGGCGACGAGCTGCGCGAGCGGATCGACGCCAAGCGGCCCGGCGACAAGCTCACCCTCACGATCACGCGATCAGGCGACGAGCGCACCGTGGAAGTCACCCTCGGCAAGCGCCCGGCCTCCGCGCAGTAGTCCCCTCACCCAGCCATGTCCGGTGTCTGACACCGGACATGGCTCCCCTCCTACGAGTCGACCTGGGTACGCTCCAGCGGCGATGGGCGTCGTCGAGCTGCACATGGTCTCCGATGCGACGGGTGCGACCGCGCAGCGCCTCGTGCAGGCGCTCGAGGCGCAGTTCCCCGAACAGGAGTTCGAGGACATCGTCCATCCGATGGTCGAGACGGTCGATGACCTTCGCCTGACGGTGGAGCGGTGCAAGGGCCGGCCGGCCGTGATCGTCTACACGCTCGTCAAGCCGGAGCTGCGGGAGGCGATGCACGAGCTCTGCCGCCGCGCAAAGGTGCACTACTGCGACATCCTTCGACAGCCGATCGAATCGGTCATCCGGGTCTCGGGCCAGGAGGCGAAGATGACTCCCGGTGCTCGGCCGCCGCTCGACACCAACTACTTCCGCCGCATCGCGGCGATCGAGTTCGCGGTCAAGTACGACGACGGCGTCGGTGGAGGCCTCGACGCTGCCGACATCGTCCTCGTCGGCGTCTCGCGGACGTCGAAGACGCCGCTCTCCATCTACCTCGGGTACCTCGGGTTCAAGGCTGCGAACGTGCCGGTCGTCAAGGGGATCGATCCTCCGCAGACGCTGTTCGAGATCGACGGGGCAAAGATCGTCGGGCTGACGATCGACGCGGACCGGCTCGCGGAGATCCGGACCGACCGCGTGCGGCGGCTCGGCGCGAACAACCGCAAGTACACGGAGCTCGTCGAGATCTACGACGAGCTGGAGCAGGCTTCGGCGCTTCACCGGCGACTCGGCTGCCCTGTGATCGAGATCTCGGAGCTTTCGATCGAGGAGACGGCGGCTCGGATCATCGCGCTCGTCGAGCGGCGGCAGGCCGCGGCGACTCCGGCTTGAACCCCGCTGCGGAAGCGGCGCGGGCGAAGCCCGTCCCGCGCTGGCGCTGGGGGCTCTGGTGGTTCCTCCTTCTGGTTGCCGGGCTGCTCTTCTACTTCCTCATGGCCCCGATCTGGCTCGGGCTGCGCGCGGCGGCCTGGCTCGCCGAGTTCAACGCCCGTCGCCGCCGGACGCCTTAGCTCCGGACGAGCTCGAAGATGTGCTCGAGGCCGTCTTCGTCGTCCATGCGCTCGCCGGTCCTCACGAAGCCGAACTTCCGGACGATCGCCAGCGAGGGCTCGTTGTCGGGCGAGACCGAGAGCACGAAGTGGCGGATTCCGGCCCACTCCTCGGCCATGTCCATCAGCATCTTCGAGGCCGCCGTCGCGTACCCGCGCCGGCGCCACGCGGGGTAGATGGCGTAGCCGTACTCCACTGCTGCCGGGTTGTGCGTCGAATTGACTCCCGGCGGTCCGTGGAACCCGGCGTGCCCGATCATCCGCCCGTCGAGCACGACGGCGTGCGGGCACCACTGCTCAAACCGAACGTCGTCGTGCATCTGCCGGAGCCGCATCCCGAGGAACCCGCGCTCGCCCTCGGACGGGAACTCGTCGGGTAGCTCGATCTCGAGCAGCCCGGCCGCTTCCTCACGGCGATCCGCGAGCACCGCCTCGACGAACGCAGGCGTCATCGCGACCAGCTCGATCATGCGGGCTTCCGCGCTCGGAGCATCAGGAAGTTCGGGATGCGTAGTCGCCGCGCCGCCCGTGGCTTTGTCGCGAGCCGCTCCGCACTCGGCAGCGGTTCGCGGATCGCCTCGATCACGAACCCCGCGTCTTCGAGCGCCCGGGTATAGCTCTCGAGCGGGTAGCACCAGCCGACGAATCGCATCGCGACATCGTCCCGCTCCCAGACCTCGTCGTAGCGCCGCCGGCCCCGGTAGACGTCCATGACGAAGATCCCATCGGCCGTATCCGGCTCGAATCGACCCGCGTCGTTTACTGGGTGCGTGACGCAGATGCAGAAGCGCGAGCCCGGCCGCAGCACCCGCCACGCCTCGCGCACCGCGACCGACATGTCGTCTTCGATGTCCATCAGCGAGTTGTAGGCGACCGCTAGATCGAAGGACGCGTCCTCGAAAGGAAGCTCCGACGCGTCTGCGACGACGTACTGGCCGCCGGGATCGGCTTCCGCGGCTGCCCGGACAAGCCTGGGAACGGCGTCCACGCCGACGACATCGTGGCCGAGCCCGCGGAGATCGCGCGCCACGCGGCCCTCGCCGCAGCCGATCTCGATCGTCCGGCCCGCCGCCGGCGGCAGCAGTTCGAAGAAGGACGCGTTGTAGGCCGTGTACCCGTCGTCCCCGGTCCGCGTCCACGCGATCCAGTTCTCAGCCTGCTCCGCCCAGCTCACGGCCGCACTGCCACGAAGTCGAGGAAGAGCGGCACGCGACTCCAGTTCTCGTGCTCGTCGTCGTAGATCTCGCGAAACCGCTCGAAGACGAGGCCGGCGGCCTCGAGCGCACGCGAGTAGTCGTCGAGGATCTGATGGCGGGCATGGAAGGTGACTGCGAGCCCCTGACGCTCGACCTCCTCCACGAGAACTCGCCGATCGAAGTAGGACTCGATCCGAAGCCGCCCGTCGTCCTGGAACCGTCCTGCGCTGTTGACCGGATTCACGACCGCCGCGACCATCCTTCCGCCGATCCCGAGAACCCGAGCGAGCTCCCGCACCACCGCCGGCATGTCGTCCATGTCCATGAGTGCCATGAATGAGACGATGAGGTCGGCGGAGCCGTCCTCGAAGGGCAGCTCCGCGGCGTCGGCCTCGACGTACTCGCCCTCCGGGTCGGCTTCGCGAGCAGCCGCGATCATCGACGGTGCGGAGTCGACGCCGACAACGGGGTGTCCGATCGCCCGCAGATCGCGCGTCACCCGTCCCTCGCCGCAACCGATGTCGAGGGTCAACCGGCCCGCGCGCGGGATGAGTGCGAGAAACGGCTCGCGGTGGAACCGCCAGTATGAATCGAGCCCGGGCTCTCGAGCCCAACGCACCCAGTTCCCGGCCTGCGCCTCCCAGACCTCCTGGAGGCTCACAGAGCCCGAGCCTCGATCGGCTCCTCGACGATCTCCCCGTCCCGGAGCTCCACCCGGTAGGCCCTCGATCCCTCGTCGCAGGCCACGACCTCCTGAAGCTCGCCGTTTACGAAGTGCAGGCCGACCCCGGCGTCGGCGGCGTAGCCCGCGCCCAGGAAGCCGCCCTGCAGCAGCTCGTAGTACCGAGGCCGCCGCAGCTCCTCGTCATCCCAGTGCGGGCAAAAGCTTCCAGGGAGGAACCCGAGGCAGTCCATCGGCCCGAGTTGAGGCCCGAACGAGTCCGTGACGCCCTGCTCGAACCAGCAGATTCCGCCGGCGCTCGACCCGGCGAGGACGATCCCCATCTCCCAGGCTTCGCGCAGCAGCGCGTCGACGCCATGCAGGTGCCAGATCGCGAGCATGTTGGCCGTGTTGCCGCCACCGACGAAGACGAGGTCCGACTCCAGCACGACCGAGCGGAGATCCTCGGGCGGCCACGGGAAGAACTCGAGGCGCGAGACGTCGCCGAGGTCGGCGAACCGGTCGTACATCCGCAGCGCCGCGGCTGGATCCTCGGCCATCGCCGTCCCGACGTAGAGCATCCGCGGCCGAGCCTTGCCTGTCAGCTCCGTGAGGAACCGCGCGGCGCCCTCGCAGAAGCGCCCGCCGCCCATCGGAACGATCGTCCGGTCAGCCATCGCGCGGGAGTATCGCTGTCAGCGCACTACAATCGGCGACCCCATGGCGAGGTACGTCTACGGCTTCGACGAGCCCGCCGAGGGCGGGCGCGACCTGCTCGGCGGCAAAGGAATCGGCCTCGCCGAGATGACCCAGCTCGGCGTTCCCGTCCCGGCCGGGTTCACGATCACGACCGACGCCTGCCGTGCCTACATGGCCTCGGGCGGTGAGCTCCCCGACGGGCTCGAGGCGGAGGTCGACGAGCACCTAGCCCGCCTCGAGAAGACAACCGGGAAGCGCTTCGGCGACGCGTCCGACCCACTGCTCGTCTCCGTGCGCTCCGGGGCGGCGGTCTCGATGCCGGGGATGATGGACACGATCCTGAACGTCGGCCTGAACGACGAAGCTGTCGAGGGCCTCGGACGCCGGACGGGGAACGAGCGGTTCGCGCTCGACTCGTACCGCCGGCTGATCCAGATGTACGGCGAGATCGTCGACCACATCGACGCGCACCGCTTCGACGACGCGCTCAAGAAGCACGAGGACGATCTCGCCGAAGCGATCGAAGCCTTCAAGGCGATCTACCAGGAGGAGACGGGACTGGCGTTTCCCCAGGACGCGAAGGAGCAGCTCGGGCGTGCCGTCCGCGCCGTGTTCGAATCGTGGGACACGCCGCGCGCCAAGGCGTACCGCCGCCACAACCACATCCCGGACGACCTTGGCACCGCGGTCAACGTCGTCCAGATGGTGTTCGGCAACAAGGGAGAGCAGTCCGGGACGGGCGTCACCTTCACCCGCGACCCGTCGACCGGCGAAGCGGGCCTGTACGGCGAGTTCCTGGCCGACGCGCAGGGCGAGGACGTCGTCGCCGGCATCCGCACGCCGGATCCGGTCGAGTCGATGAAGGAGCGGCTGCCCGGCGCCTTCGACGAGCTCGTCGAGACGATCGGGCGCCTCGAGCAGCACTACAAGGACATGCAGGACATCGAGTTCACCGTCGAGGACGGGAAGCTCTACCTCCTCCAGACCCGCAGCGCGAAACGGACTGCCGCCGCCGCCCTGAAGGCCGCCGTCGACATGGTCGACGAGGGGCTGATCACGCGCGAGGAAGCAGTGGCGAGGATCGATCCAGGCCAGCTCGACCAGCTGCTTCATCCGCGGATCGACCCGGACGCCTCTTACGAGGTCGTCGCGAACGGCCTCAACGCGTCACCGGGCGCAGCTTCCGGCGAAGTCGTCTTCGACGCCGATACCGCCGAGGAGCGCGGGCGCGACGGCGATTCCGTGATCCTCGTCCGCTGGGAGACGACACCCGACGACATCCACGGGATGATCGCCGCGCAGGGGATCCTGACCGCCCACGGCGGGATGACGTCCCATGCCGCCGTCGTCGCGCGCGGCATGGGGAAGCCGTGTGTCGCCGGCTGCGAGGCGCTCTCGGTCGACGCCGACGCCAGGACAGCGTCCCTGAACGGGACGAAGTTGAACGAGGGCGATGTGATCACGATCGACGGCGGTACCGGCGAGGTGATCGTCGGCGAGGTCACGCTGATCCCGCCGGACATCAACGAGGACTTCGAGACCGTTCTCGGCTGGGCGGACGAGCTGCGCAGGCTCAGGGTCCGCGCGAATGCCGACACGCCGGAGGACGCGGCCAAGGCCCGCGAGTTCGGGGCGGAGGGAATCGGCCTCTGCCGCACCGAGCACATGTTCATGGCCGAGGACCGGCTGCCCGTCGTCCGCGAGATGATCATGGCGAGCGACGAGGACGAACGCCGCGACGCGCTCGACAGGCTCCTTCCCCACCAGCAGAGCGACTTCGAGGGGATCTTCGAGGCGATGGCCGGTCTCCCGGTCACGATCCGCCTCCTCGACCCCCCGCTGCACGAGTTCCTGCCGCCGCTCGAGGAGGCGCGCGACGACCGGATGCGCACGCGGATCCGCGCGCTCCAGGAGGCGAACCCGATGCTCGGGACGCGCGGCTGCCGCCTCGGACTCCAGTTCCCCGAGATCTACGAGATGCAGGTGCGGGCGATCATCCGCGCGGCGATCGCCGTGCGCGACCGTGGCGGGGATCCGCCGCTCGTGGAGATCATGCACCCGCTCGTCGCCTTCCGCGAGGAGCTCCGGCGCCTACGCGAGCTGACCGTTGCGACGGCCGAGGAGGAGGGCGATCTCGAGTATCTCTCCGGGACGATGATCGAGCTGCCGCGCGCCTGCATCCGCGCGGATGAGATTGCCGAGGAGGCCGACTTCTTCTCCTTCGGCACGAACGACCTGACGCAGACCGCGCTCGGGTTCTCCCGCGACGACGCCGAGGGGAAGTTCTTGACGCACTACCTCCAGGACGGTGTGCTCGAGCGCAACCCGTTCGAGACGCTCGACCAGAGCGGGGTGGGGGACTTGATGGCGATCGCCGTCGAGCGCGGACGGCGGACGAAGCCCGACATCAAGCTCGGGATCTGCGGCGAGCACGGCGGTGAGCCCGCGTCGGTCATGTTCTGCCACCGGCTCGGGCTCGACTACGTCTCCTGCTCGCCCTATCGCGTGCCGCTCGCCCGGCTCGCCGCCGCCCAGGCAGCGCTCGCCGAAGCGGGCGTCGAAGCCGTCTCGGCCGGCGGCTGACGTGCGCTAGGTCTCGGCTGTGCGCCGTCCGGGTGAGGCGCGCTGCATCAGCAGGACGCTCGTCACGAAGATCCAGGCGAGGAAGAGCAGGAACGTGATGAGGCCCCACGAGCCCGTCGGACCGAAGTCGTCGTTGTCCCCGATCGTCGCTGCGGCGACGTCGAGGACGAGCACGACGGCGAGCAGGAGCCCGGCCCAGCCCACGCCCGAGGGCAGGAAGCGCGTTCGCAGCGCGCCGAGCGAGACGGCGAGCACGAACGCCGCAGCCGGCAGCCCCGAGAGCGTGTAGGCGAAGCGGCCGACGTCGTAGAGCCCTCTCGCGACGCCCTGGTCGAGGATCGTGTCGGCGCTCGCGGCCATCGCGCTCCAGGACACCATTCCGGCGAGGAAGACCGCGTTCGCCGTCGCGCCGGCCGCGACTGCGATCGCGGCGAGCCCAGTCGGCCCGTCCTCGGCGCGTCGCAGGGCGCCGGCGATTGTCCCGATGAACCAGAGGAAGCTGATCGCGGCCAGTCCGAAGAAGAAGACCTGGAACGAGAGCTCATCCGTCTTGGTGGCGAAGAAGGCTAGGAGCTCCTCGTTCGGCGTCGACGGCTGCGGCGGATCGGGGACGAAAAAGAAGCCGATGATCGAGAACGCGACGTAGGCCACGCCGGTCCCCGCCGCCCAACGCTCCCAATCGCGCACGGGCCGATTGTCGCCTACGCGTAGGGCGCGACGCGCCAGAACGCGACGGCGATGCTGATCACGCCGATCGCGAGCACCCCGATCACGCCTACTAGACCCGGACGTCCGTAGACCGCGTGGGTGCGACCGAGGCGAGAGAGAGCGAGCATGCCGAGGACGCCGCCGACGAGCCCTCCGAGATGGCCGCCGATCGAGATGCCCGGGATCGCAAACGTGATGACGAGGTTGATCGCGATGATCCCGAGCGCGCCGCCGCCGAAGACATGGGTGCCTTGGCGCTCGAGGACAACGGCGGCGCCGAGGATCCCGAACAGCGCGCCGGAGGCGCCCACCGTCGGGCTCGTCGGCGAGAAGATCAGCGCGCCGGCGGCTCCGGCCAGCCCCGAGACGACGTAGAGGAGCAGATAGCGGCCTCGCCCGAGCACCTGCTCGATGGCGGAGCCGAACCACCAAAGGGCGAGCATGTTGAACGCGAGGTGGATCGGTCCGTAGTGCAGGAACATCGAGGTGAACAGGCGCCACCAGTCTCCTGCGGCGACGAACGGGCCGAAGAGGACGCCCTTGATGTAGATCTCGTTGCCGGTGCCGTTGATCTCGCCGCCGGCCGCGAGCTCGAGCAGGTAGACGCCGACGTTCAGCGCGATTAGAACCTTCGTGACGATCGCGCCGGTGCCTTCGAAGCTGGCGCGGCGGACGCCCTGCGTGACGCGCTGGGCTCCCCGCGGCTGTCCCGAATGGTCGGGGCAGCGGATCCCGACGGGCGCGAAATACATGCACTCGGTGCAGATCGGACGGCCGCACTCCGAGCAGGTGACCATCGTCTCCCGGTCGGGATGGCGGTAGCAGTAGAGGGTCTCGGCCACGGGCGGGTAAGTAGCGTAGTTCCGCGATGAGATGCCATGTCGCGTTCACGCCCGACGAGGTGCTGGAGGCGCCCGTGGCCGTCGTCGTAGACGTGATGCGCGCGACGTCGACGATCGCCCAGGCTCTCGCGAGCGGCTACCGACGGGTCTACTGCTGCCGCGAGGTCGAGGACGCGGTCGCCCTTCGCGAGCAGCTGGGGGAGGGCCTGCTCGGCGGTGAGAGGAACGCGGTACGAATCGAGGGTTTCGACCTCGGCGCCTCACCTCGGGAGGTGCTGGAGCCGCGCGGTGAGACGCTGATCTACTCGACGACGAACGGCACGCGCGCCGTGCTGGCCGCGGCTGCGGCTTGCGAAGAGGTTCTCTTGGGGTCGCTGCTGAACCTGAATGCGGTGGCTGCAGCGGTCGAGAAGGACTGCGTGATCGTCTGCGCCGGATTCCAGGGGCGATTCGCGCTGGACGATGCTTACTGCGCCGGGAGAATCGTGGAGCTGCTCGACGGTGAGGTCACCGATGCGGCGAAGGCATCGGAAGTGCTTGCTCGGTGGTTCCCGACGGCGTGGGACGGGATCATGGCAAGGACCTACGGCCCGCCGGGACTCGAGGAGGACATCCGTTTCTGCGCGCAGGAGAGTGTCCTCGACGTCGTTCCGCGGCTGAGCCGGATGGTCGACTCAGCGGCCGAGATTACGCTCTAGTCGGCCGGCGAGCAGTCGCGGGAGGGTCGCGGAACGCCTCGATGGTGAGACGGCACGCCATGCCGAACGACATCAGGATCATCGCGATGACGCCGCCGATGAGCATGACTCCGGCGTCGGTGATGCGTGAGATCTCCGGCTCTACCGGCTTGGAGATCGGAAGCGAGACGACGAGGGCGACGAACGGCAGTGCGAACGCCCAGAGCCGCGGGATGAGAAATCCGGTCAGGGGCTGGATCAGCAGCGCGGCGACGATGTAGGTCCAGCCGAAGGCCTCGTTGTACCCGACGGCGTTGCTGTCGTAGGTGAAGACGAAGACGACAGCGAGAAGCGCGTAGACGACAGCGGTCACGGCCCGAGCGTTCACGTCTTGCACTGTTCCAGTTGTCCCGGTTATTGACACCGAACATGTGTTCGTGATAGAACACATGTTCGGTCATGATCGCATGTCTCGCCATCCCCGGTTTCGAGCTCCGGGCCGCGCTCCGCTCACGGCCTAGCCTCGCGCTTCGGCCTGCCGCGCTGGCGCCGCCCGACGGTGCCGAGCCGCTGATCGGGCCCGTCACCGCCGTCGCCGACCAGGCCGGCGTCAAGCCGGGGATGCGCATGGGGGAGGCGCTCGCGACCTGCCCGAAGCTCGTCCTCGTCGAGCCCGATCCCGCCGGCGCCGAGCGCGACTGGGAGGAGATCGTCCGCGGCCTCGAGGATTCTGGCTTCGCCGTCGAGTCGACGGCTCTCGGTACCGCGTACTTCGACACGCGCGGGGTGGAACGCCTCTACGGCGGCCTCGAGCCGGCCCTGAAGCGCGCTCTCGCCGCGGTCGGCACGCACTGGGACGCGCGCGTTGGCGCGGCCGCGCGCCGCTTCGCCGCCCTCGCGGCAGCCAACGTCGCGCGCCCAGGCCAGGCGCTGGTCGTCTCCGACGAGCGCACACAGGAGTTCCTCGCTCCGCTTCCGCTCCGCCTGCTCGGGCTGGACGAGCGCCGCCGGCAGGAGCTGGAAGCGCTGGGCGTGAAACGGGTCGGACAGCTTGCCGGGCTCCCGGGCGCTGCTGTGGCCGAACGACTGGGACCGGACGGTCGCAGCGCCTGGGGCCAGGCGAGGGGAGGGAAACGTGGTCGCATTCGCGGCCGGCGGCCGCCTGCCGAGGTCTACGAGGTGCTCGAGTTCCCGGAGGCGGTCGGCAACGAGCTGACCCTCCGTCGCGCACTCGCCACGCTCGTCGAGCGGGCGCTCAATCGCCCCGAGCGGGCCGACCGTTTCGTCCGAAAAGTTGCACTTTCGGCACGACTCGTCGGCGGCGGCTCGTGGCGGCGGACGCTGACCTTCCGCGTTCCGGCCGGGGACGCCGATCGCGTCCGTATCGCGCTCGGCCCGAAGCTGAACGACCTGCCGGCGCCGGTGACGGCGCTCAGGCTCGAGCTCGCCGAGCTGACCGAGTCGACCGGCCAGCAACTCGAGCTCGTCAGGCCGGAGGGCGCCGATCTTCAGACGAGGCTGAAGGAGGGGTTGCGTCAGGTGAAGGCCAGCACGGGCGGTGGAGCCGTCGCGAGTGTGGTCGAAGTCGCGCCGTGGTCGCGGATTCCGGAAGCGCGCGCGCTGTTCGTGCCGCGGGACGACTAGGGCGGCTGAATGAGCCGCGGGCCGCCCTCGTCGAGCCGCATGCCGACGGGACGCCGCGACTCATCAACCGCCTGTCGGTCGAGCTGATCCGCGAGGAGTGGCGCGTGGTCGACCGGTGGTGGACCGAGGAGCCCGTCAACAGGCGTTACTTCGAGGTCGTGCTGGAGAGCGGCCAGAACGTCGTCGTCTTCCACGACGGTGAGGACGGACGTTGGTTCAGCCAGCGCGGCGCGTGAGCCTACTGTCCCCGGAGGAACTCAACGAACCCGTCGTCGGGCGCATGGAAGTTCAGGAACCGGACGGGCGTCTCGACCTCCAGGATCCCGTGCTTGTCGCGGGGCGGGGCGGCCACGAACGAGCCCGGCCGGAACCGCGCCTCGCCGCCGTTCGCCCAGAGGCCGAGCTCACCCTCGAGGACGTAGAACGAATCGGTGTGGCCGTCGTGGCGGTGCGGATCGATCGGGCCGAACCCTTCGCGGGCCTCGAACTCGAGGAAGCAGATCTGCGGCTGCGCCGCGCGTACGGTGATCGTGCGAACCGCAGCCTCATGCCGCTCGCCGCCTTCGGGGCCGACGACGATCGCATCAGCCGGGCCAGAAGGCTCTTGGACGTCATAGCTGTCCCACTCGAACTTCTCGCCGGCGATCGCATGGCGCAGGTACTCGATGAAGTCCCTATCGGGGGCGTGAATGTTGAGGTATCGCGCTCCGCCCGGCCCGTGGTTCCTGAACCCGTGGACGATTCCCGGCGGGACAACAACGGAGGTTCCCGCGCCGGCACGGACGGTCTCGGCCCCGTTGATGATCTCGAGCTCGCCCTCGAGGACGTAGAACGCGTCGACGTGCTCCTTGTGGAAGTGCGGGCCCGCGCCCTCGAAGGCGGACGTGACGCTGACCTCGTTGACCGAGATCTCCGGCCGCTCGATCTTGACGACGATCCGCTCGTTCAAGCGCTCGCCCTCGCCGGGGGCTAGGAGAACCGGTTGGCCTACGTCGAGCTCCACGCGCACTCAGCCTATTCGTTCCTCGACGGCGCCTCGCTACCCGAGGAGCTGGCGGTGCGGGCTGCTGAGCTCGGCTACGAGGCGCTCGCGCTCACCGACCACGACGGCGTCTTCGGCTCGCTCGAGTTCGCGCACGCAGCGAAGGCGTTCGGCGTCCGGCCGATCACAGGAACGGAAGTGACACTCGATGACGGATCGCACGTCACCCTGCTCGTCGAGAGCAAGCGCGGCTACTCGAACCTCTGCCGGCTGCTGACCGCGGCGCACGCCGATACCCGCCCGAAGGAAGGTGAGCCACCGCTTGCCCCCGCGCTCGGCCTGGACGTGCTCGAGGAGCTGAACGAGGGGCTCGTCTGCCTCTCCGGCTGTGCTCGTCAGGGGCTCGCCGTGCGCAGCCCGAACGCCGCCGCCCGGCTCGCGCGCGCCTTCGGGCGGGAGCGCTTCTACGTCGAGCTCCAGCGGCCCTTCGAGCGCGGGGACGTGCGGCGGAACGCCCGGCTCCGCGAGCTCGCGGATGCGCTCGGCGTCGAGACCGTCGTGACCGGGGATGTTCACGCCCACGACCCCGCCCGCGCGCTCCTCCAGGACGCGCTCGTCGCGATCCGCCACCGCACCTCGCTCGAAGGCTCCGAGCAGGAGCGGCGCGGGAACCACGAAGCGATCCTCCGCGCGCCGGGCGAGATCCCCGAGCGCTTTCCCCTCGACCGGGATGCCGTCGAGCGTACCGCCGTGATCGCCGAACGCTGCGGGTTCGACCTGACCGAGGAGCTCGGCTACCGCTATCCGGACTTCTCGGACCAGGCCGAATCGGCCATCAGCCTGCTCACTCAGGTCTGCAACCACGCCTTCGACGCGCGTTACGTGACAAGTAACACTGTGTTACTAAGTCCGGCTCGCGCCCGCCTCGACGAGGAGCTCAGACTGATCGACGAGCTCGGTCTCGCGGGCTTCTTCCTCCTCCACCACGAAGTCCTCGAGCTCGCGCGCGACGTCGCCAACGAGGTTCGCGGCCGCGACTCGCCGCGCAACTCGCTCCCGCCGGGACGCGGCCGCGGGAGCTCGGTCGGCTCGATCGTCTGCTTCCTGACCGGGCTCTCGCACGTCGATCCCGTCCACGCAGGTCTCTCGCTCGGGCGCTTCATCAACCGCGAGCTCGACGCCGTGCCCGACATCGACCTCGACTTCCCGCGCGACATCCGCGAGAAGCTGATCGTCGCCGTCACCGAGCGATATGGACGCGAGCACGCCGCGCTCGTCGCCAGCTTCTCGACGTACCGCTCGCGCGGCGCGATTCGCGACATCGGCAAGGCGCTCGGGCTCCCCTACGGCGAGCTGGAGCGTCTCGCGCGCGTCTCGGACGGCTGGAACGCCCGCCGAGTCGGAGAGGACCTCCAGCTCGTCCCCGGCTGGGAGGACAAGGCCGCCTCGCCGCGCTGGCGCGCGTTCGCGGAGCTCACGCGCGAGATCGCCGGCCTCCCGCGGCACATCTCCCAGCACCCGGGCGGAATGGTGATCTCCTCGAGGCCGCTCGTCGAGCTCGTCCCGGTCCAGCCCGCAGCGATGGCGGGCAGGCAGATCGTGCAGTGGGACAAGGACTCCTGCGACGACGCAGGCTTCCTGAAGATCGACCTGCTCGGGCTCGGGATGCTCTCGGCGGTCGAAGAGTGCGTCGATCAGATCGCGCAGCTCCGCGGCAAGACCATCGACCTCTCGCGGATCCCGCTCGACGACGAGGACGTCTTCGCGCAGATCCAGGTGGCTGACACCGTCGGCGCCTTCCAGATCGAAAGCCGCGCGCAGATGCAGAGCATCCTCCGCACCAAGCCCGAGTCCCTCGAGGACATCATGGTGCAGGTCGCGCTCGTGCGCCCCGGGCCGATCCAGGGCAAGGCCGTCCATCCCTACATCGCCCACCGGCAGCGTCTTCGCGAGGACCCGGACTTCGTCCCGCCCGTCGACCACCCACTCCTCGCCGAGCCGCTGCGCGACACCCTCGGCGTCGTCGTCTTCCAGGATCAGGTGCTGGAGGTCGCGATGGCGCTGTCGGGGTTCAGCGTGGGGGAGGCCGAAGGACTGCGGCGCGCGATGAGCCGGAAGCGGAGCGAGGCGGCGCTCGAGGCCTACCGCAAGCGGTTCGTCGACGGAGCGGCGGCGAACGGCGTCGACGAGGTGCTCGCGAACTCGATCTACGACAAGCTCGTCGGCTTCTCCGGCTTCGGGTTCCCGAAGTCGCATGCGGCGGCGTTCGGGCTGCTGGCCTACCAGTCGCAATGGCTGCGCTGCCACTACCCCGCCGAGTTCCTGGCCGCGCTTCTGAACGCGCAGCCGATGGGCTTCTATCCGCCGGCGACGCTCGTGCGGGACGCCCAGCGGCGCGGGGTGGAGGTCCTGTCGCCCGACGTCAATCTCAGCGAGGCGGAATGTGTCGTCCAGGACGGCAAGGTTCGGATCGGGATCGGATATGTGACGTCGATCGGTGGGGAGGACGCCAAGGCGCTGGTCGAGGTGCGGGAGCGGGGCGGGCCGTTCCGGTCGGTGCGAGACCTCGCGCAGCGCTCGCCGCTCCGCCGCGAGGGGCTGGAGGCGCTGATCTCGAGCGGAGCATGCGCTGCGTTCGGCGACGAGGTGCGACCGTTGCTCTGGGAGGCCGGGCTCGCGCCCCGGTCGGCGTCGGTACCGGGCTCGGGGGGAGAGGAGCGGCAGCTCGCGCTGCCGATGGATCCGACGGTCGAGACGCCGGCGCTTCCCGAGCCGAGCGACTGGGAGCGGATGCTGACCGACTACCAGACGACGAGCCTGACCGTCGGCACCCATCCGATGGAGCTCCTGCGCCCGCATCTCGCCGCTCCTGTCCTCTCGAGCCGTGACCTGTGTCTGACACCGGACAGGGCTCAAGTGGCCGTTGCGGGGATGGCGATCGCGCGCCAGCGCCCGTCGACCGCCAACGGTGTCGTCTTCATGCTGCTCGAGGACGAGTTTGGCCAGATGAACCTGATCGTCCCGCCGCAGGTCTACGACCGCCATCGCGCGATCGTCCGTGGCGAGCCGCTGATCCTGGCGAAGGGAAGGTTCGAGCGCCAGGATCGCAACCAGAACGTGCTCGTACGAGAGCTGGAGACGCTGGGACCGCTGGCGAGGAAGGTCGCCGACGTGCCGGAGCTCGCGTCATCGCTGCCACCGGCACATCATTTCGGGCATCGGTGAGCTCGGCATAGCCGAGGGTGATCGGTGAAGACATCCAGCGGGACAGCACGAGCCAGGTAAGAATCGGGCCTCAACGGACACGAAGGAGGCACGGTGAAGCTGAACGATCTGATCAGGGGTTTTCCCGGCCATCCGCTTCATCCGCCGTTCACCGACGCCACGATTGGGATCTACACGGCCGCGACGGCCTTCGGCGTGCTCTCCGCGCTCGGCGTCAGCGAGGAGAACCTGGCGACCGCGTGGTGGCTCGCGCTCGTCCTCGGGCTGGTCGTGACCGTCCCGACCGCGTTGACGGGCTTCGTCGACTGGCTCAGCATCAGCTGGGGAACGCCTGTCTGGCGGACCGCGACGCTGCATCTGAGCTCGATGCTCACCGCGACGGTGTTCTTCCTGATCGCGGCGCTCGTCGGCCACGGCGACTACGTCGACAAGACGGCCGGCGGCGGCGCGTTGATCCTGACTCTGATCGGCTTCGCGTTCCTGACCCTCGGCGGCTGGTTGGGCGGAACCGTCGTGTTCACGCACGGAATGCGGGTCTTGAACCTCGTGGAGGAACCGACGCAGCGGGCGGTCACGCCCGGCGGCCCCGAGAAGGAGCAGGCCGAGGCGTAGCCGCGGCGGACTTGCCGCCAAGCTCCCCTAGGTCTCGTCGATCTCGAGGGCGAACCGCGGGAGCCGACGGTGCACGGCTGCGTTGAACTCCGCGACGTACTCGTTCGCGCCGTCCTCGTCGAGCGTTCGCGCGTAGGTGTCGCGCATCTCCGCCAGCGTCTCCGTGCCGAACTCGACGAGCTCCTGGAAGCGGCCGAACACCTCCTCGGCGTCTTCGCGATCGGCACGGTCGTATTGCCGTTCGGCGTCTTCGACCCGAGCCAGGAAATCGGCGTCCTCGCGCTCGAAGAGGTCGAGCTGGCGGCCGATCAGCTCGTCGAAGTGCCCGGGCATCTTCGGCTTACAGTAGCCGCGTGCTCGTCCGCACCTGGAACCTGTTCCACGGCAACACGCTGCCGCCCGGGCGAAGGCGGTACGTGGAGGAGATGGTGCGGCTCGTGACCCAGGACGAGCCGGACGCCGTGTGCCTCCAGGAGGTCCCGCCGTGGTCCTTGGGGCGGCTCGGGGAGTGGAGCGGAATGGCGGTCTACGGCGAGGTCGCGTCGCGACCCTCGCTCGGCCCGATCCCGGTCACGAGGGGGATCGGCCGCTGGGTCACCGATCACAACGCCGGGCTCTTCCGGTCGGGCTTCGAGGGGCAGGCGAACGCGATTCTCGTGCGGCGGCCGATCCTCGCACGGCACGTCGTGACGCTGAACCCGATCGCGTTTCGCCTGCGCACGGCCAGGCGGCTCGGCCTCTCGCCGCTTACCCGGCTCGCGTGGGGGAAAGAGCGCCGACAGGCGCTCGCAGTGCGCGTCGAGGGCGGCATGGTCGTGTCGACGCTGCACGCGAGCAACGCGCGGGACGTCCGGGTGTCCGAGGCTGAGGTGGAACACGCCGCTCACTGGGCCGGCGGGCTCGCCGGGGACTCGCCGTGCGTACTCGCCGGCGATCTGAACGTGGATACGAAGCGCTCGGAGGTCTTCGGTCGCCTCGTCGGCTTCTCGGCCCCGGGCCCCGGCGTCGACCACGTGCTGGTGCGGGGCGCCGACGTCGTCGACCACGAGCGCTGGTCCCGCGACCGCCGCCTGCTCGACGGGCTGGTGCTCTCGGACCACGCCCCCGTGGAGGCCCGAGTCGTATGACGTTCGAGGAAGCACGGGCGGCGTTCCCGGTGCTCGAGCGCTACGCGTACCTGAACGCCGGCTCGGTCGGGCCGCTGTCGCGGGCCACGTACGAGGCGATGTCGGCAGTCGAGCGGGAGGAACTGGAGCACGGCCGCGCGACGTGGCCGTACTTCACGCGCATGCAGGAGACGCGAGACAGGCTCCGTGCGTCGCTGGCCGCACTCGTCGGAGTCGAGACCGAGCTGATGTCGTTGACGACCTCAACGAGCGAGGGCTGTCGGATCGTCCTCGCGGGTCTGGGGCTCGCTCCCGAGGACGAGCTCGTCACGACAGACGCCGAGCACTTCGGGCTCACCGGCGCGCTTCACTCCTCCGGAGCCCGGGTTCGCGTCGCGAAGGTCCGGGACCGCCCGGCCGGCGAGGCGCTCGACGCGATCCTTGCCGAAGTCGGCCCCCGGACGAGGCTCATCGGCCTGTCGCACGTGCTGTGGTTCAACGGCCACGTCATTCCGCTCGGGGAGCTGCAGGCGGCGGTCTCTGCGCCGCTGCTCGTCGACGGCGCCCAGTCCGTCGGCGCGATCCCGGTCGAGGCTGCGCCGTTCGACTTCTACACCGTCTCCGGGCAGAAGTGGCTCTGCGGGCCGGTCCCGACGGGCGCGCTCTACGTCAAGGACCCGGAGCGGCTGGCGGTGGCCATGCCGAGCTACTTCTCGCAGGCGAGCTACGAGCGCGACGGCGCGTTCGAGCCGCGGCCCGGTGCCCTGAGGTTCGATCCCGGCTGGGTCCCCGTCGCCTACCTCGAGGGGCTCCAGGCGGCGCTCGACGGCGCGCCGGAGTGGCGGTTCGACCGGGCTCGAGAGCTGACCGATCTCTGCCGAGGCCGGCTCGTCGAGGCAGGCTTCGACGTGGTCACCGAACCTGGCCACGGAACGCTCGTCTCCTGGCGCTGGGAGGGCGACACGATGGAGGTCGCGACGAAGCTCGGCGAAGGCGGCGTGCTGATCCGCGACCTGCCCGGGACGGGCCTGCTCCGCGCCTCGTGCGGCTACTGGACGAGCGAGGACGACATCGACCGGCTGGTCGCCGGCCTGTCAGCCCTCTAGGGAGGCGAAGAGATCTACGAGGTTCCCGTCGGGATCCTTGATCTCCGCGTAGCGCTGGCGCCACTCGGCGTCCCAGGGCTCCTTGTGCGCGGCGCCGCCGGCCTCGAGCATCCGCGCGTACGCCTCGTCGACCTCTGCGGGCGAGCCGCAACGAAACGCGAGTGCGACCCGCGGGTCGCCGGAGGGCGGAGACCACTCAGGCGCGAAGGACCGGACCGACTCCTCCGTGTCGAGCATGAAGCGCAGCCCGCCGGGAAGGGACGCCTCGACGTGACCGTGTCCCTCCGGGTCCAGGGGCTCCGGGAATTCGAGCCCGAGCTCTCGGTAGAACGCGACCGACCGAGTCAGGTCGGTCACGACGACGCCGATCGCCTCGAACCCCGGCATCAGGCTGCGTCTGCTTCGGTCCGTAGGCCCAGCTCGCCCGCGATCGGTTTCATCGCATCGGTCACGGTCTGGATGTGCTCGTCGAGCTCGACGCCGAGGAGCTCGGCGCCCGCGTAGACCTCGTCCCGATGGACTCCGGCTGCGAACGACGGCTGCTTGAGCTTCTTCTTGACCGACTTCGGCGTCAGCGTCTCGATCCCGTCGGGCCGGACGAGCCCGCACGCGTGGATGAAACCGGCGAGCTCGTCGCACGCGAACAGGGCGCGCTTGAGGGCGGTGTCCCGCGTCATCTCGAGGTGCTCGGCATGCGAGAGCACGGAGTCGATCAGCTCCTCCGGGTAGCCCTCCTCACGGAGGATCGCAGCCCCGTCCTGTGGGTGCTGGTCGAGTGTCGGGTGGATCTCGTAGTCGAAGTCGTGCAGCAGCGCGGTCGCGCCCCAGAACTCCTCGTCGCCGCCCAGCTTGCGGGCGTAGGCCCGCACCGCGGCCTCGACTGCCAACGCATGGCGCAGGAGCGGCTCGCTCTTCGTGTAACGAGTGAGCGTGTCCCAGGCACGGTCGCGAGTGACTTCCATCTTCCTCACTACCATAGACGGCTCATGTCGACGACCCTCATCGCAGACGCACTGATGGAAAGCTTCGTGATCGAGGGGGGCAGAGCCCTCAGCGGCCGCGTGTCCGCCGCCGGCAACAAGAACGGCGCGCTGCCCATCCTCGCCGCCACGCTGCTCGCGTCCGAGCCCGTCGTCCTGAGCAACGTCCCCCGCATTCGCGACGTCGAGACGATGGTCGCGCTGCTCGCAGACATCGGTGCCGACGTCGAGTGGACGGGCCTGAACGAGATTCGCATCGATTCCGCGAACGCGTACAACCCGGATCTCGACGCGGAGCTCTGCCGCCGCATCCGCGCGTCGTTCCTGCTCGCCGCACCGGTCCTGGCGCGCTTCGGGCGCGCCACCGTGCCGCCGCCCGGCGGCGACGTCATCGGCCGCCGCCGGCTCGACCCGCACGTTCACGCGCTCGCCGAGCTCGGGGTCGAGATCGAGATCAACGGCCGCTTCGAGATGCGCACGGACGGCCTGCGCGGACGCCGGATCTTCCTCGACGAGGCGAGCGTGATGGCGACCGAGAACGCGATCATGGCCGCAGCCGTCGCCCAGGGTGAGACCGTGATCGGGAACGCGGCCTGCGAGCCGCATGTCCAGGACCTCTGCCGATTCCTCTGCTCGCTCGGCGCGAGCATCGAGGGGATCGGCTCGAACCTGCTGCGCATCGGTGGCGTTCAGACCCTGTCCGGCGGCGAGTGGCGGATCGCGCCCGAGCACATCGAGGTCGCGAGCTTCATCGGCCTGGCGGCGGTCACGGGCGGCGACGTGACGGTCGACGACGTCGTCGTCGACGACCTGGTCTCGATCCTGCCGGTCTTCTCGCGGCTCGGGATCGAGGTGGAGCTCGGCGACGCGAGTGTCCGCGTGCCGCCCGGTCAGGTGCTCAAGGTCGAGGACGACCTCGGCGACCAGATCCCGAAGATCGAGGACGGCCCGTGGCCGGCGTTTCCCGCCGATCTGACGTCGATCGCGCTGGCCGTCGCAACGCAGGCCGAGGGCACGGTGCTGATCTTCGAAAAGATGTTCGAGAACCGGCTGTTCTTCGTCGACAAGCTGGTCAGCATGGGTGCTCGGATCATCCTCTGCGACCCGCACCGCGCCGTCGTCAGCGGCCCAGCGAGGCTCTACGGACAGCGCATGGCGAGCCCGGACATTCGTGCCGGGATGGCGATGCTGATCGCCGGGCTCTGCGCCGAGGGCATCTCCACCATCGGGAACGTCGGCGAGATCGACCGCGGGTACGAGCGAATCGACGAGCGGCTCCGCGCCCTGGGCGCCCGCATCGAGCGCGTCGAGAACATCTAGTCCACGAGATGCAGGCCGGCGATCAGGCGAGCGGGCTCCAGGCACGCGTCTCGCTCAGCGGCCGAGGCGGCGTCAGCGTCGAGACCGGGCTGTCGGTTCTCGACCATCTCCTCGAGTTGCTGGCCACTCACGCGGGCCTCGCCCTGACGATGGAAGTGGCGCCGGGCGGGCCCGACGCGACCACGGCAGCGGCCGGCCGCTCCCTCGGCGAGGCGCTCCACGAATTCGTCCGGGAGGATGGCGTCAAGGGTTACGGGTGGGCGATCGTTCCGGCCGACGAGGCGCTCGCGAGCGTGGCGCTCGAGGCATCCGACCGCCCTCTGCTCGTCTCCAACGTCGACCTCTCGGACGCGCATGTCGCCGGGCTCGAGCGTGACCTCGTCACTGCCTTCCTCCGCGAGCTGTCCGAGGCCGCCGGGCTCACGCTGCACGTCCGCTTGCTGCACGGCGAGGATGCGAGTCACGTGCTCGAGTCGATCTTCAAGGCCCTAGGAGGCGCGCTGGCCCTGGCCGGCTCGCCGCGAAAGGAGTGAACATGGGAGAGAGGGAAGCCGTACGCACCGAGCGGGCGCCTGCGCCGTTCCAGGGGGCCCCTTACTCGCAAGCGATCCGGGCGAACGGATTCGTCTTCGTGTCGGGGCAGCTCGCGCTCAGGCCGGACCACGCGGAGATCGTGGGCGAGGAGATCGGCGAGCAAACGGAGCAGGTGTTCGACAACCTCCAGGCGATCCTCGACGAGGCCGGCTCCGGGCTCGACAAGATCGTCAAGACGACGGTCTTCCTCACCGACCTCGGCGATTTCGCCGGGATGAACGATGTGTACGCGCGTCGGGTCGGCCAGCCCCCGCCGGCGCGGGCAACCGTGGAGATCTCGAACCTGCCGTCCGGTGCCAAGGTCGAGATCGAGGCGATCGCACTCGCCTAGCCTCAGTCGGCGAGGAAGGCTTCGAGGCGTCCGGCCTCGTCCTCGAGCTCGGCTCGCACCGCGCGTGGCAGCGGCGCGAACGGCTCGAGCACGACGCGCCCGTCCTCGACACGCCAGATGCCCGCGACGAACCCGTCGACGAGGAATGTCTGAGCGACGTCGCCGTTCATGCGGATGACCGTCTTCCGGTACTGCTCCGGGAGCACGCGTGTCCGATCCGCGAACGCGAGCAGCACGTTGTCCCACTTCGGCAGGAAGCGCACGGGCGAGGGAGTATCGGCGTCCGGGAGCGGCGCCCGCGGGACGTCGAGAAGCTCGCGGCCGTGCTCGTCGCGGAAGCGGCGGAGTGGCTCGAGCCGTTCGAGAGCCGGCTTGAGCTGCGGCATCCGCATCATGCTCCAGGCGTCGAGGTCTTGCCGCGACGCGGGCCCGAACGCGGCGAGATAGCGACGGAGAATTTCGGTGCGCGCCTCGAGCGGGTCGTGCGCCTCCGGCTCGTCGAACGCCACGAACCGGCTCTCGGAAGGCGCGTGCCAGAGCGCAGACTCGTGGTGGTGCAGGAGATGCGCGCGTATGCGCGCGGCGCGCCACGCCCGCCGTGCGTCCACGCCGGTGAGGCCGTGCTCGCGTTCGAGATATGCGTACGCGTCCGCCCCGGTCACCGGAGCTGTGGCCGCGAGGGCGCGCACCGATGGCGCGAGGCGCCTCGCGGCGGGCCACTGGTCCGGGTGGTTCGACTCGCTGATCGCCGCGCGAAGGAGCGCGTAGTCGCGCCGCGTGACGAGGTGCAGCGTTTGCCGCATCACGTTCGCCTTGACGACGGCGGAGCTCTCCAGCTTGCGCTCGAGCGCCTCACGCCGGAAGCGCGTCGTGCGCGTCCAGATGCCGATGTAGGGCGCCTGCGCCGACTGCGCCTGCATCCCGACGAGGCGCTCGATCACCGCCGTCGGCGAGAGGCGCTTCCGCTCCAGCAGGAGCTGACGGGCGAGCGTCGCGCGGTTCAGCTCGCGCAACGTGAGGACGCGCTCAGGCACCCGCCTACGTTACACAGAGGTCCGTTCCGAACCGGCCCTCAGTCCGTCAGAGCTTCTCCGCCACAATTCCCGGTGTGAAGGCCACTGAGGTCATCGCCACCCACTCGAACACGGACTTCGACGCGTTCGCGGCCATGCTCGCCGCCAGACGGCTCTATCCGGACGCGGTCGTCGCCGTGCCCGGCGCGCTGAACCGCAACGTTCGCGAGTTCTACCGCCTGCACGCCGATGAGCTGGACGCCGTCGAGGTGTCGCGGATCGAGCCGAAGGCGGTTCGGCGCCTGATCGTCGTCGAGACGAAGAGCGCGAGGCGGCTCGGCGAGCTCGAGTCGGTCGCGCTCGACCCGGAGGTCGAGAAGGTCGTGTTCGACCACCACGGCGGAGAGTTGCCTGACTGGGTGAAGCCCGAGAACGCGGTCGTTTCCCAGGACGGCGCGCTGACGACCACGCTCGTCGGCGTCCTCGCCGAGCGCGAGATCACAGTCACGCCCGTCGAGGCGACCGCCTTTGCGCTCGGCATCCACGAGGACACGGGCTCTCTGACCTACCCGACGGCGACGCGGCGCGACGCCGACGCGCTCGCGTGGTGCCTGCGTCACGGCGCCCGCCAGGAACTGCTCGCCCGGTTCCTGCATACGCCGCTCGGCGACGACGAACGCGAGCTGCTCGCGGAGCTGATGGACGCGATGGAGAGCGAGCGGGTTGCGGGTATCGAGGTGCTGGTCACCGCCGTCGCCTGGCCGCGCCACGTCGACGGCGTGTCGAATCTTGCCCACAAGATCGTCGACCTCACCGACACTCGGGCACTCGTGATGCTCGTGCAGATGGACGAGCGCGTCTTCGTTGTCACCCGAAGCCGGACTCCGGAGATCGACGCGGCCGCGATCGCCCGTGCCCTCGGCGGAGGGGGACACCGCGAGGCCGCCTCAGCGATGTTCAAGGGGACGCTCCAGGAGGCGCGCGCCGTCCTCGGCGAGGGTCTCCAGGCAGCCGTCGCCGAGCCGTTGACCGCAGAGCAGATCATGTCCCGTCCGGCCCGGTCGGTCTCCTCGGACGAAACGGTCAACCGCGCGATGGTCGCTTGCCAGCGCTACACCCAGAGCGGGATTCTGGTCGTCGACGACGGCCGTCTCGTCGGGGCTGTCTCCCGCGAGGACCTCGACAAGGCGATCGCGCACGGCCTCTCCCACGCGCCGGTCAAGGGGATCATGAGCTCGCGGATCGCCACGGTGAAGACAGCGGCGCCGCTGGCCGAGGTGCAGGAAGCGCTCGCCGGGTCAGCCGATGGCCGAGTCGCGGTGCTCGACGACGGCGACGTTGCGGGCGTCGTTACGCGCAGCGACCTGCTCCGCGCCCTCGGCGAGCGCCCGGAGGCCGAGGCCGAACTGCACGCGACCCTCGCCGACGAGCTGTCGGCGCTGACGGAGCTCGCAGCCGTCTTCGAGGCTGTAGCCGCCGCCAGCGAGCCGTACGACGGCGTTTATCTCGTCGGCGGGACCGTTCGCGACATCCTGCTCGGCGAGCCGAACTTCGACGTGGACATCGCCGTCGAGGGCGATGCGATCTCGCTCGCGCGCAGCGTCGGCGAGACCCTGAGCGGCCGCGTCCGCGCCCACCGGAAGTTCGGCACCGCCGTGGTCCTCTACGGCGACGACCAGCGCGTCGACATCGTCACGGCCCGCACGGAGTTCTACGACGCTCCCGCGGCGCTCCCGAGCGTCGAGCACGCGACGATTCGCGAGGACCTCTTTCGCCGAGACTTCACGATCAACGCCATGGCCGTGTCGCTCAAGGGCGACGATTTCGGCCGCCTGGTCGACCCGTTTCAGGGTCGGCGAGACCTGGGGGCGAAGACGATTCGCGTCCTGCACAACCTGTCGTTCATCGACGACCCGACGCGAATCTTCCGCGCGATTCGCTACGAGAGCCGGTACGGATTCTCGATGGACGAGCACACGCAGCGTCTCGCGCGCGGGACGATCGAGATGGGGCTGGTGGGCGATCTCTCCTCGGCCCGGCTGCGTGACGAGCTGGTCGCACTGCTCGAGGAGGGCGACGCCGGCGCGTCGATCCTGCGCCTCGCCGACCTGGGCGCGGGGCGCGCGATCCACCCGCACCTAGCGGCTGACGAGGAGGCGGTCGAGCTGCTCGAGCGGCTTCGGGCGCTGAACGAGCGCTATCGCACCGGGATCCCGGGATGGCGGCTCGCGTTCGAGGCCCTCGCGCGCCGACTCCCGCCCGACGAGATCTACGACTGGCTCAGGCGGTTGAAGGTGCAGCGCCGCGACGCGGATCAAATCGCGCAGGCCGTCACGATCGGCCCACGGCTCGTCGAGCGGCTCCGCGGCGACGCACCGCAGCCGTCGGAGATCGTCGCCGTGGCCGAGCCCCATGCGCCCGATGCACCGCTCTTCGCGCTCGCCCTCGACGACCTCGAGCCGCTCCACGACTACTTCGAGCGGCTTCGCGACGTGCGCTTGGAGGTCAGCGGCTCCGATCTCGCCCAGCTCGGGATCGGAGAGTCGCCTCAGGTGGGCGAGATCCTCGCCGAGCTCCGCCGCCGGAAGCTGAACGGCCAGCTCGACGGGCGCGACTCGGAGCTCGCCGCCGCGCGCGAGCTGATCGAATGATTCGCTGGGAGGGCGCAGGCCCGTACACCGTCGTCTTCTCGACTCGGGTGGGCGGTGTCAGCACGGGGCCGTACGAGTCGCTCAACCTCGGCATCTACACGGACGACCAGCCTGAGCATGTGATCGAGAACCGACGGCGGCTCGCAGACGCCGCCGGCATCGATCCGGAACGGACCCGAATGGCGTGGCAGCGCCACGGCGCGGATGTGCGGCAGGCCTCGCCCGAAGGGATCCTCACGCCCGGGACGCGCCACTCGCCGTGCGACGGCTGGTGGAGTGACGAGCCGGGCCAGGGGATGATGCTCGTCACGGCGGACTGTCTGCCGGTCGCCATCGCGCGCCAGAACGGCCGTCCGGGGCTGGCGGTCCTCCACGTGGGCTGGCGCGGTCTGCTCGAGGGCATCGTCGGGAACGGCGTCGCGGCGCTTGGTGGCGCCGACCTGGCCGCCGCCGTCGGCCCCGGGATCGGACCGTGCTGCTACGAGGTCGGACGCGACGTGGCCGAACCGTTCGAGGCGACGTTCGGCCCGGAGGTGTTGGCAGAGGGGCGCCTCGACCTCTGGCGGGCGACGGAGGTGGCGCTCGAGCGGGCCGGCGTCGCAGAGATCGAGCGCACCGACCTCTGCACGTTCTGCAACCCGGAGCTCTTCTTCTCTCACCGCCGCGATCGCGGCACGACGGGCCGGCAAGGCGTGATCGCGGCTGTCGCCTGAGGAGGTCAGGGAGCGCTACGAGCGCATTCGCGAGGAGGTCGGGGGCGACGTGACGATCGTCGCGGCGACCAAGTACGTCTCCGCCGAGGATCTCGGCGTCCTGGCCGAGGCCGGAATCGAGGTCGTCGGGGAGAACCGGGCGCAGGATCTCGAGGCCAAGCACGCGGCGCACGGCGACGCGTTCCGCTGGCACTTCATCGGCCACCTTCAGAGCCGCAAGACGAAGACCGTGAACGGGCTCTGCGAGCTCGTGCACTCGCTCGACTCCGAATCGGCGGCCAGGCGACTCGAGATCCCGGCGCTCGTGCAGGTGAACCTGGCCGGCGAAGGGTCGAAGTCCGGCGTGCCGGCAGAGGAGCTCGAAGCCTTCCTCGCCGCCTGTCCGGCCGAGGTGCGCGGCCTCTCCACGATGCCACCACTCGCCGGCGATCCGGAGGATTCCAGACGCTACTTCCGAACCTTGCGTGAGCTGGCCGAGCGGTTCGGACTGAAGGAGCTCTCGATGGGAACAAGCCAGGACTACCGAGTTGCAGCGGAGGAAGGGGCGACCTTCGTCCGCGTCGGGAGCGTCTTGTACGGGGCCGGACCTCGTTAGGATTCCCTGCTCATGGGATTTTCTGACGTCTGGAACCGAACCCTCGTCTACTTCGGCATCGCCGAAGAGGACGACGAGGAGTGGGACGAGGACGGCTACGTCACGAACGAGGAGCTCGAGCGGACGTACTCCGAGCGCCCGAACGTCAGGCGACTCTCGTCGCGCCGGCGCGCGAGCGGCAAGGAGTTCGACGACTGGACCGACCCCGAGCCGGACGCAGGCCGCTCGACCGCCGCCCGGCAGCGACGGCCGGAGCTGACGCCGGTTCCCCCGCAGAACGCGTCAGTGCGGGTCCATCTGGTCGTCCCGCGGAGCTTCAACGACGCCCAGACGATCGCCGACCGCTTCAAGGCCTACACGCCCGTCATTCTCAACCTCCAGGGCGTGGACTCCGAGCTCTCGAAGCGACTGATCGACTTCGCCAGCGGCCTGACGTATGCCCTCGACGGGGGCATGCAGCGCATCGCCGACAAGGTTTTCCTGCTGACCCCCGCCAACGTCGAGGTCTCAGCGGAACAGCGCGCACAGCTGCTCGAGCGGGGCGGCTTCTTCAACCAGGCCTAGCCGCTACTCCCCGGAGTCACCGTGCTCGAGCATGCGGTGGAATGCGCCGTACTGGCCTGCCTTGCCGACCGTCACCAACGTGTCGCCCTGCTGGATGTAGTCGTTCGGCTGGGCGCCTGAGACCGACTCCGGCTCTCGCAGGATCGCGATGATCGTAATCCCAGTCTTCGCGCGGAGGGCGGCCTCGGCCAGTGTCTTGCCGATCAGCGGGCTCGTGTCCGGCACGGCATCCCACTCGATCGTGAGCTCGCCGAGCGCCATCTCGAGCTCCTCGACGATCTTCGGCCGCTGGTACGCGCCTCCGAGGACGGCGCCGAGCTGGCGCGCTTCGTCGTCGTCGAGCGTGATCACAGCGGTGGGCTCCTCGTCCGACGACCGTCGGAACCAGTACAGCTCCCGCTTGCCGTCGTTGTGCAGGATCAGCGAGACGCGGCCGCCGGCTGCGAGGCGGAAGCCGTACTTGACGCCGATCCCTGGGAGTCGGGTCTCTCGTAGCTCAGTGGTCACCGGCTTCTCTATCTCCCTTCGGCGAGTGTAGGTGCTGTCGCTGGGAACAGGCGGCGGCCGATGACCTTCGACTCCTTCATCAGCACGACCCCGAGCGTCGCGCTGATCAGCACATAGAGGCCGGCGAAGGCGACCAGCTGGGCTTGCTGCCCGGGCGGGATCGCCGGGTTCTCCGCCGCGAGCTGCGCGAGGATGACCGTGAACTCGCCGTGGGCGACGAGGGCGACGCCGGCGTTGAAGCTCTGTCGGGGCGTGAAGCCGCCGACCCGGCCGGCGACGAGCGTTGAGCCGATCTTGCCAACCAGCGTGACGGCAACGGCGAAAGCGAGGATCCAGCCGACGTCGCCGATCGCTCCGACGTCGATCGAGAGACCGAAGACGAAGAAGAACAAGGCGGCAAAGACATCCCTGAAGCTGAAGAACCGTTCCTCGATCTCCTCGCGGACAGACGTCTCCGAGAGAACGACGCCGGCCATGAGCGCGCCGATCGCCTCGGAGAGGCCGAGCTCCTGAGCGGCCGCACTCATTCCGACGACGAACCCGACCACGGTGAGCAGGAAGAACTCGCGGGGCAGCCAGTCGAGGAAGCGGTCGATCGCGCGGGCGAGCCAGTGCGACACCGCCAGGCTCCCCGCGATGAACGCAACCGCCTTGGCGACGATCGCCAGGGTGTCGCTCACCTCACCGCCGCCGCCCGCGGCAAAGCCGAGAACGACCGCGATGACGATGTCCTCGGCGATCAGGATCGCGAGGACAAGATCGGTCTCGTCGTCCGCAAGGCGCCGGAAGTCGATCAATCCTTTGACGGCGATCGCGCTCGACGACACGAAGATCGCGGCAGCGAGGATGAGCGCGGCGAAGTCGAACCCGAAGGCTGCAACGCCCACGAGCAGGCCGAGGCTCGCGTTCACGACGACGTCGATCGCCCCCCCGAGGACGGCGTGGTGGCGGCTGCGGGTCAGTCGCTCGAGCGTGAACTCGAGGCCGAGGAAGAAGAGCAGGAAGACGATGCCGAGCGCGGCGACGAACTCGGTCACCTCGGACGGCTCGATCAGAACGATCTGCGTCGGCTCGTTCGGTCCGAGGATCAGCCCGGCGAGGAGGTACGCCGGAATCGCAGAGAGCCCGAACCGGCTCGCAATGAGCCCGAGTCCTGCGAGCAAGCCCAGCGTCACGGCGAGCTCGGCCAAGGTCATGAGGTGCGCCCGAGTCTACGGGCGGAGGGGAAACGACTGAAAAGAGGAAAATGCAGACGTGGGTGCGGGCAGCACTGCTTCGATTCTGCTTGCCGACTGGGTCTCGTCGGCGCAGAACTTCGTGCAGGTCTTCATCTGGGTCTACGTCCTGCTGATCTTCGCGTACGTCCTCATGTCGTGGGTGCGGCTGCCCTACTCGCTCTGGCTCAGCCGGATTCAGCGCTTCCTCTACGACGTCGTCGAGCCCTATCTGCGGATTTTCCGCCGAATCCTGCCGCCGCTCGGGCCACTGGACCTTTCGCCGATGGTGGCCGTCATCGTCCTCTTCATCGCCGGACGGCTCGTCGTGGGGCTGCTGGGGAACTTCGGCTGAGGTGCTCGCGGGCGCGACGACGCGGCCGCCACCTAGAATCACGGCATGGCAGGGGCCTCGACCCGTCTTCGCTTGCGCGTGATTCCCGGCTCGCCGCGCGCGGGGGTCGTCGGCCGGCACGGTGACGGATGGAAGCTTCGCGTCACCGCGCCACCCGAGCGCGGTAAAGCGAACGAGGCGACGCTCGACCTCCTCGCCGGGACCCTCGGCATCGAACGGGCTGATCTCCGCCTCGTCGCCGGACATGGCGCCCGAGACAAGACGGTCGAGGTCTCAGGGCTGAGCTCCGACGAAGCTGAGCGACGGCTCGCACCGTGAGCGCCGTGGAAACTGAGAAGTTCCGTGGACTCCTGCTCGAAAAGCGGCAGGCGGTCGTCGGCGCGATCGAGTATCTCCATCAGGAGAATCGCGGCTCGCTCGAAGACGAGACCGGCGAGCTCGTCTCCGGAAGCGCCGACCAGCATATGGCTGACACGGCGACCGAAACGGTCGACCGCGTGATCGACTACACGCTCGAGGAACACGACGAGCGCACGCTCACGGCGATCGACAGCGCGCTCGCGCGCATCGACGCCGGCACGTACGGCGTTTGTGTCAACTGCGGCGCCCAGATCGCCCCGGAGCGACTCGAGGCCATGCCCTGGGCCACCCTGTGCATCGATTGCAAACGGAAAGAAGAAAGGGGCTAGCCGAGAACAGCCGGCCCGGCTCCGAGATTCGGGTCGGGTCGGCTACGAACGGGGTCATCCCTCAGTGGGGCGCCGGGCGCTCGCTTGCGGCCGGAACGGGCCAGTGGATCGGCCTGGTCGCCGTCGCGGCGGCTGCGATCGTCGCCGACCAGCTCACGAAGTTCATCGTCTCCTCTGCCCTGGGGCTCGGGGAGGAGGTCGACGTCGTCGGGCCGCTCTCGATCCACCACGTCCAGAACTCGGGGATCGCCTTCGGCCTCTTCCCGACCGCGACCGGGGTCGTGATCTTCCTGACCGGCGTCGCCGTCACGTGGATGCTGGTCTTCTTCGCCCGGTCCGGCGGTAGGCACCCGATCCTGCCGGTCGCGCTCGGGCTCCTGTTGGGCGGGAGCCTCTCGAACCTCGCCGACCGCGTGCGACTCGGGCACGTCACCGACTTCCTCGATCTCCGGTACTGGCCCGCCTTCAATCTGGCGGACACGTTCATCGTCGCCGGCGTCGCCGTCCTGATCGGGGCGCTCCTGCTCGCCGACCGAGAGGCGCCTCGTGCCAAGACGCTCCCGATTCCGGGTCGGCGTTCCTGACAGCGCAGCCGGCCTGAGGCTGGATCGTTTCCTGGCCGGGCTGCCCGAGGTGGGCTCCCGGGCGGCCGCCGAACGGCTCCTGGCGGCGGGAAGCGTCCACGTGGACGGCTCGCCACCGACCAAGAGCAGGCGGCTCGCGGGCGGCGAAGAGATCCAGTTGGAGCTTCCCGAGGCGGCTCCGCCACTGGAGCCACAGGACGTCGATCTCAGGGTCGCGTACGAGGACGACCATCTGCTGATCGTCGACAAGCCCGCCGGCGTCGTCGTCCACCCGTCGGCCGGACACGCGTCGGGCACGCTCGTCCACGGTGTCCTCGCCCGCGGCGCGGCGGGTGGGGACGAGGATCGCCCGGGGATCGTTCACCGGCTCGACCGCGACACGTCCGGGCTCCTGGTCGTGGCGCGCTCCGAGGAGGCGCACAAGCGGCTGAAGCGGCTCGTCCAGCGGCGTGAGCTGGAACGGACCTACACGGCGCTCGTCCGCGGGCGCCCCCGCTCGCGCGCCGGGCGCATCGAGGCGCCGATCGGACGCGACCGACGCGACCCGACGAGGCAGTCGCTGGCCACCGACCGCCCTCGCGACGCAGTCACCCACTTCGAGCTCGTGGAGCAGCTCGGCGAGTACGCGCTGCTTCGCGTGCGCCTGGAGACGGGCCGGACGCACCAGATCCGCGTCCACCTCGCGGCGATCGGCCTGCCGGTCGTCGGAGATGCCGTCTACGGTGCGCCCGACCCCGTGCTCGGCCGCCAGTTCCTGCACGCGAGCCGGCTCGCCTTCACTCATCCGTTCACCGGCGATCGGGTCGACGTGGAGTCGCCGCTTCCACCCGACTTGGCGGGGCATCTGGCCGGCCTCCGCTAGGATGTCGCGGCTCTAGCCACCGACCCGGTGGACCGACAGCGTGGCGGTGCCCGCCCTGAGTGGGTTCCACGTTCGTCCCGCCGGCAGGAACGACACGAAACCGAAAGAGGGGAGACCCGAAATGTCAGTCGTCTCGATGCGAGACCTACTCGAGGCCGGCGTCCACTTCGGCCACCAGACCCGCCGCTGGAACCCGAAGATGCGCCGCTTCATCTTCACCGAGCGCGGTGGGATCTACATCATCGATCTCCAGCAGACCGCGGAGCTGCTCGACCGTGCGTACGAGTTCAGCAGGGACCTCGCGACCCGCGGCGGCGTCATGCTCTTCGTCGGCACCAAGAAGCAGGCGATGGACTCGATCGCCCAGGAGGCCGAGCGCGTCGGCATGCCGTTCGTCAACCATCGCTGGCTCGGCGGCCTGCTCACGAACTGGCGGACGATGTCCGGCAGGATCGAGCGCCTGCACGAGCTGCGCCGCCTGAATGAGGAGGGCCAGCTCGATCTGCTTCCCGCCAAAGAGCGCCTGACGATGCTCAGCGAGCTGGAGAAGCTCGAGGCGAATCTCGGCGGCGTGGCCGACCTGAAGCGCCAGCCCGACGCGGTCTTCATCGTCGACCTCCGGAAGGAGCAGATCGCGGTCAACGAAGCGAGGCGGCTGGGCCTGCCGGTAATCGGCCTCGTCGACACGAACTGCGACCCGGACGAGGCCGACTACGTCATTCCGGGGAACGATGACGCGATCCGCTCGTGCAGCCTGGTGATCCGTGCGATCGCGGATGCGATCGAGGCCGGCAAGCAGCAGGTGAAGCCTGGCGAGTTCGAAGCCGCGCCGGCCGCGGCGAACGGCCAGCCCGAGGAGGCGGCGCCGGAGGCCGAAGCGGCACCAGAGGAGGCATCTGCGGCGTCCGAGGCCGTAGCGGCGCCCGAGGCCGTAGCCGCGCCCGAGGCTGAAGCCGCCCCCGAGGCCGAAACGGTGCCCGAGCCGGACGTGACGCCGGTCGAGCACGAGCCCGTGGCGCAGGCCGAGAGCGCCGAGCAGACCGAGGCTGCCGGGGCCGAGCCGACCGAGCCCGAGCCGACCGAGCCCGCCGAGGAGAAGGAGGCGACCGATGGCTGAGATCCCCGCAACCCAGGTCAAGCAGCTCCGCGACGAGACCGGCGCGGGGATGATGGACGCCAAGCGGGCGCTCCAGGAGACCGAGGGCGATCTCGACGGCGCAAAGAAGCTCCTGCGCGAACGGGGAATGGCCGAGGCCGGGAAACGGGCCGGTCGCGAGACGACCGAGGGCATCGTCCTGGCGCGGGTCTCGGACCCGTACGGAACCCTCGTCGCCGTCGGGTGCGAGACCGAGCCCGTCTCCAAGAACGAGGCCTTCCTCACGTTCGCCCAGCACGTGATTGACGAGGTCGAGCGCGGCGGTCCCGAGGCGACCGAGTCGCTCGAGGAGGAGCGCATCGAGCTCGTCGGCAAGATCGGCGAGAACATCGTCGTCGCCGGCGCGGCCCGCTTCGAGAAGCAGGCCGACGACGAGGTGCTCACCGCGTACGTCCACCCACCGGCGAACAAGATCGGCGTGCTCGTCCGGGCGAAGGGGCCGGCGGAGATCGCGCGGCAGCTCGCGATGCACATCGCGTTCGCGGCACCGCTCTACACGAGCCGCGGCGAGATCTCCGACGAGGATCTGGCCACGGAGCGGGAGATCTTCGCAAAGCTCCCGGAGGTTCAGGCCCGCCCGGAGGAGCATCGCGAGAAGATCGTCGAGGGCATGCTCTCGAAGCGTTTCTTCGGCCAGAACGTCCTGCCCGACCAGGACTGGATCCACGACACGGGCAAGACCGTCGCGAAGGCGCTCGAGGAGCACGAGCTCGAGGTCCTCGAGTACCGGCGGTACGCACTTGCAGGGTAAGGCGGTTCAACAGAACGGAAGGCCGCCCTTTCACCGCGTCCTGCTGAAGCTCTCCGGCGAGGCCCTCATGGGTGACGCCGACTACGGCATCGACATCCACGAGCTCGAGGCGATCGCCGGCGAGATCGCCGGGCTGCACGAGCAGGGCGTCGAGATCGCGATCGTCGTCGGCGCGGGGAACATCTACCGCGGCATGGCCGCGGCGGCGGAGGGGATGGACCGCGCGACAGCGGACTACGCGGGGATGCTGGCCACCGTGCTGAACGCACTCACGCTGCAGGACGTGTTGGAGCGGCGCGGGCTGCACACCCGAGTCCTCTCGGCGATCCAGGTCTCGGAGGTGGCCGAGCCGTACATTCGCCGGCGCGCCATCCGCCACCTCGAAAAGGGCCGGGTCGTCATCTTCGCCGCCGGGACCGGCAACCCGTTCTTCACGACCGACACCGCAGCAGCCCTCCGTGCTCTCGAGATCGGCGCCGAGGCGATCCTGATGGCCAAGCACGCCGTCGAGGGCGTCTACGCGGGCGATCCGCGCGAGGACCCCGACGCGAAGCTCCTGCCGGAGCTGACGCATCTCGAGGCGATCGAGCGAGGTCTGCGCGTGATGGACACGACGGCGCTCTCGCTGTGCATGGACAATGGGCTCCCGATCTACGTCTTCGCGCTCGAGGAAGGCAACATCAGGCGGGTTGCGCTCGGGGAGCGCGTCGGCACGATCATCTCGACCCCGGCGACAGGGAGCTGACTGCATGATCGACGAGCTGATTCAGGACGCCACCCGGCGGATGGACAAGTCCGTCGAGTCGACCCACTCGGAGCTGAACACGATCCGCACGGGACGAGCCTCGGCCGCGCTGCTCGACCGCGTGAACGTCGACTACTACGGACAGAAGACCCCGCTGAAGCAGCTCGCGACGATCAACGTCCCCGAGCCGCGAATGCTCACGGTGCAGCCGTTCGATCCCAACGCCATGAAGGACATCGAGCGGGCGATCCAGGAATCCGACCTCGGGCTGAACCCGTCGAACGACGGGAAGCTGATCCGCCTGCCGATCCCACAGCTGACCGAGGAACGGCGGGCCGAGCTCGTCAAGGTCGCACGTCAGATCGCCGAGGAGGGGCGGGTGGCGGTGCGCAACGTGCGCCGTGACGTGATCCACCACCTGAAAGAGGAGCAGAGCGTCGGCGCCGACGACGAGCGCCGGGCAGAAGAGCGCGTCCAGAAGCTGACGGACGATCACATCCAGTCGATCGACGACCTCCTGAAGCGCAAAGAAGCCGAGATCACGGAGGTCTAGGCTCCTTGCGCGGGCTGCTGGCCCGTCTGTTCGGCCGCCGAGAACCGGCGCCAGAGCTGGGCGAGGGTCCCCGCTCGGTCGCGATCATCATGGACGGGAACAGCCGCTGGGCGGCGAGCCATGGCCTTCCCGTCGAGGCCGGCCACCGGGAGGGCACGCGCGCGTTGCGGCGAACCGTCGAGGCAGCGATCGACCTCAACATCCGCTCCCTCACCGTCTACGCGTTCTCGACCGAGAACTGGCTTCGCCCACCCGACGAGGTCGACTCACTGATGGAGATCTTCGGCGAGACGATCAGACGCGAGCTGCCGGACCTCGCGGAGCAGGGTGTGCGCACCCGTTTCCTCGGCAGGCGCGACCGCGTGTCGGGCGAGCTGCTCGAGCAGATGGAGGAGCTCGAAGCCGAGACCGCGTCGCGAGACCGGCTCGACCTTTGGATCGCCTTCGACTACGGCGGACGGTCCGAGCTGGCGGATGCCGCGAAACGCATGGTCGAGGCCGGCCTGACCCCGGACGTAATCGACGAGGACGTGTTTGCGGCCTACCTCTACGCACCGGAGATGCCCGAGCCGGATCTGCTCATCCGTACCTCGGGGGAGCTCCGGATCTCGAACTTCCTCCTGTGGCAGCTCGCCTACGCCGAGCTCGTCTTCACCGACCGGCGCTGGCCGGAGTTCGGTGAGGACGACCTCCGTGCGGCTGTCAACGAGTACGCCGGCCGCAGGCGGCGGTTCGGCGGGCGATGAGCGCGCTCGTCTCGCGCGTCGTCGTCGCCGCGCTGCTTCTCCCCCTGGTCCTCCTGGTCATCTGGGGCGGCGGATGGTGGCTCTTCGGCCTGGCAGCCGTGGCCGCGGCGCTCGCACTGCACGAGTTCTACGAGATGACCCGCTCGTTCCGACCCGTGGTGCTGGCCGGCTATGCAGGAACGCTCGCCGCGCTCCTCGGGGCGATGTGGGGGCTGGAGTGGGCGGTGGGGGGCTTCTTGGCCACCTTCGGGCTCGCGTTCCTCTTCAAGGGGCTGGCCGGATCGGCGCCGACGACCGCCTCGATCGCCGCGACGGTGCTCGGCGGCGCGTGGATCGGGCTCGGCGTCGCCTTCTTGATCCTCATCCGCGAGATCCCCGAGCACGGCGTCCTGGCGTCGTTCACCGTCCTGCTCGCCGTCTTTGCCTCCGACACGGTCGCGTACTTCGCGGGCCGCTTCCTCGGGCGCCACAAGCTTGCGCCTCGCACCTCGCCGGGCAAGACGTGGGAAGGCCTGGCCGCGGGAACGATCGTCGCGATCCTCGTCCCGTTCTTCGCGCTCTACGAGCAGGGGTTTCTCGACGTGGTCGAGTCGCTCGTCCTCGGCGGCGCGATCGCGATCGCCGCGCCGATCGGCGACCTCTTCGAATCGGCGCTCAAGCGCGACGCGGGGGTCAAGGACGCCGGCCGGCTCTTGCTCGGCCACGGCGGCATGCTCGATCGCATCGATGCGCTGCTCTTCGCCGGCGTCGCCGCCTACTACGTGCTCCTCGCCTTCGGTGCGACCTAGAACCGCACCTACAATTCCTGGATGAAGCGTGTCGCCGTCCTCGGGGCCACCGGCTCGATCGGCCGGCAGGCGCTCGAGGTCATCGACCGGCACCCGGAGCTCGAGCTCCATGCCGCGTCGTCGGGCTCGCAGCCGATCGACGGGCTGGCGCCGTTGACGCAGGTCGGGGGCGATCCGACCGAGCTCCTGGAGCGCGCCGCGCCGGACGTCGTCCTCAACGCAATCGTCGGCTTCGCCGGCGTGACGGCGACCCTGTGGGCGCTCGAGCGCGGCGTCGACCTCGCCCTCGCGAACAAGGAGAGTCTCGTGGCGGCCGGCGACCTTGCGCTCGCGGCCCGGAAGCGGGGAGGAGGGCGCCTCCTGCCCGTCGACAGTGAGCACTCCGCGGTCTTCCAGTGCCTGGAGGGCCGGGATCCGGCGACGGTGCACTCCGTCGTCCTGACCGCCTCGGGCGGCCCGTTCCGCGGACGCAACCGCACCGAGCTCCAGGACGTAACACCTGACGATGCGCTGGCGCACCCGACCTGGCGGATGGGGCCCAAGATCACGATCGACTCGGCCACGCTGGCCAACAAGGGCCTGGAAGTGATCGAGGCCCACTTCCTCTTCGGGCTGCCCTACGACCGCGTCGAGGTCGTGATCCAGCCGACGTCGGTCGTGCACTCACTCGTGCGCTTCCGGGACGGCGCGGCGCTCGCCCATCTCGGCTACCCGGACATGCGCGTGCCGATCTCGTACGCGCTGACGTATCCCGAGCGAGCGGCCACCGAGGTCGAGCCGCTCGACCTCTCCCGTGGCCTTACGCTCGAGTTCGAGCCCGTCGACTCCGAGGCCTTCCCACTGCTCGGGCTCGCGCGACGGGCTGGAGAGAACGGAGGCACGTACCCGTGCGTGTTCAACGCGGCCAACGAGATCGCCGTCGCCGCGTTCCTCGACGGCCGGCTGCCGTTCCTGGGCATCGCCGACCTCGTGGAGGAGACGCTCGACGCCGCCGACGGGGCCGCTGCCCGCGACCTGGACGGGCTGATCGCGGCAGATGAAGACGCGCGAAGACTTGCCGACCGGGGATTGGCAGTGGCGTGAACTCCCTGATCGCGATCCTGGGTCTGGCGTTCCTCGTGCTCGTGCACGAGGCGGGGCACTTCTACACGGCCAGGGCGGTCGGGATGCGCCCGCGCAAGTTCTACATCGGTTTCCCGCCGGCGCTCGCCAAGGTCCGCCGAAAGGGCATCGAGTACGGGATCGGTGCGATCCCGCTCGGCGGCTACGTGAAGATCCCGGGGATGCATCGCCCGGCGCCGTCCGACGTGGACGCGCACTTCGGCCGAGCGATCCAGGAAGCGCCTCAGCTCCACGGCCCCGCCGAACGACTGAAGCGGCTGTTCGCGGAGGCGGACTTCGACGGCGCCGCGGGCGCCCTGAAGGCGCTCGAGCGGACGATCGGAGAGCTGGACCTGTCGGACGCGGCGCGACGCAGCGCCGAGCGCGGGGTGACGGAGCTCTCTGACGGACTGGGGCGGGACGCGTACTGGCGCCAGCGAGCCTGGAAGAAGATCGCCGTGATCGGCGCCGGCCCCGGCACGAACCTCCTCTTCGCGATCCTCTGTTTCACGCTGCTGCTCGTCCTTGGGCCCGGTCGCGGTACGACGGCCGTCGCCGAGGTCGAGCCCGGGAGACCCGCGGCGCAGGCCGGACTACGTGCCGGCGACGAGGTCGTAGCCGTCAACGGCAAGCCGGTCGGCTACGTCGGGATGTTCGAGGAGATCAACGGCTCACAGGGCAGGCCTATCCGTTTGACGGTCGAGCGCGACGGCCGTCGCGTTCAGCTCGCGCCGGTTCGCCCGTTCCGAGACACCGACGACCGCTACCGGGTCGGGTTCCGGCCGGCCTTCGAGTCCGTGCCGCCCCATGTGGCTGTCTGGGAGTCGCTGCGGCTGACCGGGACGATCACGAAGGAGATCGGCTCCGTGCTCGGACGCCTGGTCCGAGGCTCGGGACGCGACGAGATCTCGAGCCCGATCGGGATCGTTCGCGGCTCCTCCACTGCGCTGGAGCGCGGCTTCGAAACGTTCTTCTGGGTTCTCGGCCTGATCAGCCTCTCGCTGGCACTCCTCAACCTGCTTCCGCTTCTGCCCCTGGACGGAGGGCATATCGCCTTCTCGATCATCGAGGGAATCCGCGGTCGGTCGGTGGGACGGGAGGTCTACGAGCGCGTGTCGGTGGTCGGGATCGCGCTGGTGCTGACGCTCTTCTTCATCGGCCTCAGCAACGACATCGGCGGCCGGGCCGGGGGCTAACAGCCCGTTCTAGGCTTACTCTCTACGGGAACAACCGACTGTGGCGTCTCTGGAGCACACCGGCAGGGCGGTCAGCCCTGAGCTCGTACTCGTCGATCCGGACCTCGCGGCGAGGGCGCGCGCCGCGCTGCCCGACCATCCGTGGCCGGCCCCGGTTCCAATCGAGCCCAGCCCGCCGCCTCAACCACGCAGCCGAGCGCCATTCGGCGCCGGGTTCTGGCTCACCGGCCTTGCCCTCGTGCTGGTGGTCGGCGGGCTGACCCTGATCTCCACCAACGACCGGCCGACGTTCGCGGCCGGGGTCGGAACCGACGAGGGCAGGGCTCCTGCCGGCAACACGACGGCGACGATCGAGGCGGAGCGATCCGCCCCGACCCCGACCCGGCCCGCCCCGACCCGGCCCGCGCCGACCCCGACCCGGCCCGCACCGACCCAGCCCGCCCGGACGCGGGGCCGGCCCACCCCGGCGCTCGCCCCCTCGCGAACGAAGACGAATACGAGCACGACGCGCCGGGCGGCGCCGACGCCCCGCCCGCGGCGCCAGGGATTCAGACCGGCGCGGATCTTTTCCTGGCCGCCGCGCGCGGGCGCTGCTTACTACCAAGTCGTCTTCCTCCGCAACAGCAAGCCCTTCTATCGGACGCGGACAACCGCCGCACGGCTCCAGCTCCCACAGGGGGTTCGATTCAGCGCGGGCATCTACCGTTGGACGGTGAGGCCCGCGGTCGCATCCGATCTCGGCGTCCAGCTCGCGCTCCCGATTGTCGACTCCACCTTCCAGGTCAACGGCGACTAACCTGGGGGCGTGGCGAGTGAACGCAGCGTCAGGGTAGGCAACGTCCAGATCGGCGGCGGGGCGCCGGTCGTGGTGCAGTCGATGACCCTGACGCCCACGCGGGATGTCCAGGCGACGACGGCCCAGATCGCCGCGCTTGCCTCTGCCGGCTGCGAGGTCGTCCGCTGCGCGGTGCCGAAGATCGAGGACGCCGAGGCGCTGAAGACGATCGTCCGGCTCTCGCCTCTGCCGGTGATCGCGGACATCCACTTCAACGCCAGTCTCGCGCTGCGCGCGATCGACGCCGGCGTGCAGGCCGTCCGGATCAACCCGGGCAACATCGGCGGCCCGGAGAAGGTCACGCAGGTTGTGCAGGCGGCAAAGCGCGCGGGGATCCCGATGCGGATCGGCGCCAACTCCGGATCGTTGCCCAAGCACCTGCTCACGCTGGCGCAACACGACCAGGCCGAGGCGCTCGTCGCCGCTGCCCTGGAGGAGGTGGAGCTGCTCGAGCGCCTCGACTATCGCGATTTCAAGATCTCGGTCAAGGCAACCCACGTCCCGACGATGATCCGGGCGTACCGAATGCTCGCGGCGAAGGTGCCGTACCCGCTGCATCTCGGCGTCACCGAGGCGGGCACACCGTTCACGGGCTCGATCAAGAGCGCCGTCGGCATCGGCTCGCTGCTCGCCGACGGCATCGGCGACACGATCCGGGTGTCGCTGACGGCCGATCCGGTGAAAGAGATCGAGACGGCCTGGGAGATCCTGAAGGCGCTCGGGCTTCGCGAGCGGGGCCCTGTGATGATCGCCTGTCCTTCCTGTGGGCGCGACAACGTCGGAGTCGAGAACCTCGCCGTCGTCGTCGAGGAGCGACTGCGGGTCTACTCGCAGCCCTTCGAGGTCGCCGTGATGGGTTGCGCGGTCAACGGGCCCGGTGAGGCGGGCGATGCGGACTTCGGGATCGCGGGCGGCCGCGACGTGGGGTTCATCTACGCGCACGGGCGGGTGCTGAAAAAGGTCTCCTCGGACATCCTGATCGACGAGCTCTTCTACGAGATCGACCGGTGGATCGCCGAAGGGATGGTGCGGCCGAAGCGCCTGAAGATGGCGAAGCCGGCCGCGCTGGCGATGGCCGAAGCGTCCCTCGTTCCGCTCGACTAGGCGCGTGATCGCGCGCGCTTCACAGCTCCACCTGCCCACCCTGCGCGAGGATCCCGCAGAGGCCGAGGCGGTGAACCACAAGCTCCTCCTCCGCGGCGGGTTCGTGCGGCAGCTGAGCGGGGGTGTCTGGACCTTCCTGCCGCTCGGCTGGCGCGTGCATCAGAAGATCGTCCAGATCATCCGGGAGGAAATGAACGCGATCGGCTCGCAGGAGATGTCAGGTCCCGTCCTGACGCCGGCCGAGCTGTGGATCAAGAGCGGGCGCTACGAGATTCCCGAGGTGTTCAAGCTCAAAGACCGGACGGGCCGACCCTTCGTTCTCCCGCTCAGCCACGAGGAGACGTTCGCGCACCACGCCCTCGAGCTTCAGTCGTATCGCCAGCTCCCGCAGCTCTGGTACCACTTCCAGACGAAGGACCGGGACGAGCCGCGCCCGCGCGGCGGCCTGATCCGAATGCGCGAGTTCGTGATGAAGGACTCGTACAGCTTCGACCGGGACGAGGCCGGACTGGACGAGAGCTTCGAGAAGAACCGCGGCGCCTATCACCGGATCTTCGACCGCTGCGGGCTCGAGGTGCATGCCGTGCAGGCCGAGTCCGGGATGATGGGCGGCAGCGAGAGCGTGGACTTCCTCGCTCCGGCGGGCTCCGGCCAGAACACGCTCGTCCGCTGCGAGCGCGGCGACTACGCGGCGGACATCGACATCGCCCGCGCCGTCCCGCGCGCGCCCGACTTCCCGGAAGCCCTCGGCGCGCCTGAGGAGATCGACACGCCGGGCATCACGACGATCGAGGGCCTCGCGGAGCGGCTCGGCATCGACGCAGCCGCGACATCGAAGGCCATGCCCGTCGTGAAGGCGGACGGGACCCTGGTGCTCGCGCTGATTCGCGGCGACGACCGGCTCAGCGAGCCGAAGCTGCTGACCGTGTTCTCGAGCGACTACCGCCCGGCCGAGGAAGACGAGATCCGCCAGGCGTTCGGTGCCGGCGGCGGATCGCTGGGCCCCGTGGGGGTCGACGTCGAGGTGATTGCCGACGAGGCGCTTCGCGAGGGCCAGTTCGTGGCCGGCGCGAACACCGACGGCAAGCACCTCCGCGGCGTCGAGGCCGGACGTGACTACCGGCCGCGCTTCGCGGACATCCGCGAGCCGAAGGAGGGCGATGCGTGCCCTGTCTGCGGCGGTCGGCTGATGTTCACGCCGGCGATCGAAGTCGGCCACATCTTCAAGCTCGGAACGTTCTACTCCGAGCCCTTCGGCGCGATGTACCTCGACGAATCAGGGCAGGAGCGCCCGATCGTCATGGGCAGCTACGGGATCGGGCCGGCCCGGATCATGTCCTCGGCGGTCGAGCAGCACTACGACGACCGTGGCATCGCCTGGCCGCGGAGCATCGCGCCGTACGACGCACACGTGGTCGTGCTTGCGAGCCTCGAGGAGCAGGGAGACGAGATCGCGACCGCGCTCGCAGGCGCAGGCATGGACGTCCTCCTGGACGACCGGGATCAGCGGCCGGGAGAGAAGTTCGCCGACGCTGATCTGATCGGCTGTCCGCTCCGGATCACGGTCGGCAAGAAGACGCTCGAGGACGGTGCCGTCGACGTCCGCGACCGTGTGAACGGAGACGAACGCCGCGTTGCCGCCGCAGAAATCGCACAGATCAGGTAGGAATGAGGTCGTGCCTCGCCGCCGTCGGTTCAGCACGGATGCCTTCGGGCCCACGCTGGAGCGTTTGATGCAGGAGTCGGGCGTGACGTATCGGGCTCTCGCCGAGCAGACGAAGCTCTCCGCCGGCTACCTCAACCACCTCGTCCACGGGAATCGACCCGTCCCCTCGGACGAAATCGTCCGGCGCCTGGCGAAGGCGCTCAAGGTCGAGCCCGAGCACTTTCGCGAGTATCGCCTGCGGCTGATCACGAAGAAGCTCGAGGAGATGCCGGAGCTGATCGACCGGCTCTACCGGCGCCTCGAGCGCTGATCGCGCCGCGCCCGCGCCGACACGGCCAACATTTGGCATATCCAGGGGTTTTCCACAGGGGTGTGGATATCGTCGGAGTGGACAACGCGGCTGCCAGGGCCGTCTCTCCCGAGCGCGCTTCAGAGGGCTGTGGACAACAGGATGGCGGCTCGGAAACTCGTTTTCAGCGCTTGGATGAGCCCGCCGCGACAAGTGCGTGCCCGAGCGGAGTGCGCGCATAGATCACCTCACGGCCGACGCGCGAGCGCGTGATCAACCCACTTTCGCGGAGGATTCCGAGGTGGTCGCTGATGTTCCCCGGCGAGCGGCCCAGGCGACGCGCGAGAGCCGTGGTGCTCGAAGGCTCCGCGAGCTGGCGCAGGATCGAGCCGCGCGTCGCGCCGATCAGGCGGTCGGTCGCGCCGGCGTCGTGCTCGGGCACTTCGCCCCAGAGGAGCGCGGCGCCGCGGGCCGGGTAGATCAGTGTCGGCGGCGACGGCGGGTCGACTCTCGTCGCCACCTGCGGCCAGAGAAACGCGGACGGGCAGAAGACCATTCCGGCACCGTCGAGAGAGACGACGGCGTGCGTCCGCTGCTCGATTCGGAGTCGCCGGCCGTGGAGGGCCACCCTCGGCGCAAGGTCGTCGAAGAGCCGCGTGAGCCCGCCTTCGGCGAGGCGGCGGGCGCGGTAGGCGACGTCGCGCTCGAGCAGTTCGCGCAGAGGCTGCCAGGAGGGCTCGACGAGTCTCTTCCAGACGAGCTCGAGCAGATCGGCGACGACTGCCGCGGCGTCGGGCCGTCTCAGCGTTCGCCTGACGCCGGGGTCAACGGCGCGGTCGAGCAGCGAGCGCTCGATCTCACGCCTGGCCCGAGCCTTCGACGTCGCGCGGATCTGCTCGAGCTCTTCGTCCGGACCGGCGAGCGGCGAGTCGGGCGGCGGCGTCAGGAAGTCCGGCGTGTAGCCGTGCTGAGGGAGCAGCGCGAGCAGCGGCGAGAGGTCGTGCTCGCCGGCGAGCTCGCTGATCGCGGGGCCCTGCGACCTCAACCATGCGAGGCGATGGGCGTAGGAGGCCGGGCGTGCCAGGCCTCGTGCCGCCAGCGTCGCCTCGCCGACCGGCGAGATCGCGAACCGGCAGTTGAGGAGATCGTCGGCGGTGAACACGAACGTGACCACAGAGTGTTCGTTCCATGACGAATCTCTCGCCAAACTCGGGCGCGCGGCGCCACCCTTCGCTCGATGGCCGGGCGGGTCGTAGTCCTCTCGGATGTTCACGGCAACGCCGTCGCGCTCGAGGCCGTCCTGCGCGAGGTTGCCGCCGCCACTCCGGACCTGATCGTTTTCGGCGGTGACCTCACCTGGGGGCCGCTGCCCGAGGAGACACGTGCGCTCGTCCGACCGCTGGAGCGGTCGGCGATCTTTGTCCGCGGCAACGCCGAGCGGGCGCTCGCCGAGGCGGCCCGGGCGGACGGATCGGGCGACGGGCTCGACGAGGGCGTGCGCTGGATGCTTGCCCGCCATTCCCGATCCACGCGCGCGTTTCTCGGGGCGTTCGTCGAAGCCGCGGTGGTCGAGATCGACGGGCTCGGCGCGGTCCGCTTCTGCCACGGCTCTCCCCGAAGCGACGAGGAGCTGATTACGTTCGAGACACCCGAGCGGCGGATACAGGCGCTGATGGAGGGCGTGGGGGAGAGGGTGCTCGTCAGTGCGCACACCCACATTCAGTTCGACCGGATCGTCGCCGGGATCCGCTCGATCAATCCGGGCAGCGTGGGCATGCCGTACGAGGGTCGCGCCGGCGCGGCGTTCTGGGCGGTGCTGGGCCCGGACGTCGACCTGAGGGAGACGGACTACGACCTGGACGAGGCCGTGCGCCGGTACTGCTCGACGGACGATCCACGGGCCGAGGCGATCGTCGAGATGCTCCGTACGCCGCCGGCGCCGGCCGAGGTCGTCGAGCACGCGGAGACGCTGGAGTTCAGCGGATGAAGAGCTACTACGACCGACGGGCGCCCGAGTACGACGCCACGTCGTACGAGCTCGTACAGCAGGACCCGGTGGGCGCCCGCGACCTCGCGGAGCTGGAGCGGGTGGTCGCCGAGCTTTCCCCGGCGCGCGTGCTCGACATCGGCTGTGGAACCGGCTGGCTCACCCGGTTCCTCCGCGGCTCGGTCGTCGCGCTCGACCAGAGCGCGTCGATGCTCGAGCTGGCCCGCGAGCGTGTTCCCGACGGCGACTTCGTGCTCGCCGACGTTCCGCCGCTCCCGTTTCCGGTCGCCTCGTTCGACCGCGCGCTGGCCAGCCATGTCTACGGCCACATCGAGCGCGTCGACGATCGGCGTGCCTTCGTCGCCGATGCGCTCCGCGTCGCGACGGAGCTCATCGTCGTCGAGCAGGCCTGGCAGCCGGACCTACCCGCCGAGGGCTGGGAACGCCGTCCGCTGGCCGACGGGAGCGAGCAACTCGTGTTCAAGCGCTACTTCACCGCGGACGATCTCGCGGGCGAGCTGGAAGCGCACGTACTCCTGGACACCCCCACATTCGTCGCCGTGCGACGTGCACCGGTGGTTGACGAGGCCTGGACAAAGCAGCGCTGCGAGGCCGGGCTGGACCTTCCGCTACGATCGGCCGCACGGGGCGTGGCGCAGCCTGGTTAGCGCGCTAGTCTGGGGGACTAGAGGTCCCCGGTTCGAATCCGGGCGCCCCGATTATGAGGAAGTGGCTGGAAAAACTGATGTTTTGGCGTAAGCCGAAGTAGCCCGACTCCCCCTCGTACTACTCGTGCGCGCCCAATTCGCGCCCATACGCGGCAAAACCGCTGGCGTCGAACGCCTCCAACGCCGCGCGCGAACGGCCGAGGTGCTCGCCGAACAGGTGGGCGTAGGTGGCCTCTATTTGCGTCACCGACGTTCCCGCCAGCCGCGCGACCTCGTAGCTTGGGATCCCGGCGGCGATCGCCTCACTGACGAAAAAGTGCCGCATCGCATACGGGGTGCGGTGCTCCAGTCCGGCCGCCCGCACCGCCGGGTTCCACTCGTCCCGGCGCCAGTTGCCCAGGTTCAAATGGCCGCCTCTCAGCGCCGGAAACAACAAGGGGGTATCCAGACGCGGAGGGAGGGCTTCCAGGGCCTCCAGCGCCCTCCTGCGCAGCGGGACGGTCCTCGGAACACTCGTCGGCGTCTTCCCGTAGCCGCGAACGTTGCCATCCACGTAGACACGGCGCACATGCAGCACCCCGCCCGCCTTGTCGACATCGCGGCGCTCCAACGCCAACCACTCTTCCGGCCGCAAGCCGATGGCGGCGACGATGACCGGCAACGGCGAACCAAGCTCCACGGCGACCGCCTCCACCTCAGCCCACGACGCGAACGTCTGCACCTCGGGCCGCTTCGGCTCCGGGTTCCGGATCTTCTTCGCGGCGTTGTCGTCGATGTAACCGCAGGCGACCGCGTAGCCCAACGCCTGCCGCAACGCCTTGACGATATGCCACGCCGACCCTGCCGGAAGGCGCTTCCGCCAGGCGGCAAGCTCCGGCACATGAAGACGATCGAGGCGAACGTCGCCGAACACGGCCGTGGCGTACCGGAGCCGCGCCGTCAGCGTCCGGATCGTGTTCTGCTCGGCGATGTGCTGGCTGAGGTATTCGTCGACAAGCTGGCGAAGCGTTAGGTCGCGGCGGACTCCGGGGCCTCGCCTGACGCCGTTCAGGGCGTGTTCGAGGGCTTGGCTGGCCTCTCCCTTCGTCTTCCAGCCGGCGACTTCGCGGCGCTGGCCGTCCGCGTCGTAGTGGCGGTACGCCCACGACCTGCCGCGACGACGGAAAACCTGTCCGCGCTGTGAACTAGGCACCTTCTTCTCCTCTTGGACGAGCGGACCAGCTCGTTTCGGCGACGTGTGGTCTACGGCGGGCGCACGTACTGGTGCAAGCGGTAGCACCGCGGGGATTCTTTCCACCCGGATTGGCTACCGGCTAACCGCCTCGTCCGCCTCCGCAAGGAGCTTCCTGGGGGCCGGGGCGATCCGAACGCCTAGGTCGCTTGCCGCTGACGGCGAGTCACGACGCCAAGGGCGATCAAGAGAATCACGATTCCGACGACACTGACGATGTTCGTCACCACGGCAATAAAACCGGCAACGTCGCTGGTGTCGGCCCAGATGAGGCCGATAATCGTTCCCACGACGAGCACGGCGACCATCGCAGCCAGCCAGTACAGAATCCGTCGTCTGGTGATCGGCCGAGCCTACTCTCATGGGGGCGTTTCGCCAATCGAAGCGTCAAAGGCCAGCGCTTTGGGGGCCGGGGCGATCCGAACGCGCTTCCCGCTGACGCCGGGCCTGGGGCCTCGCACCGCAGGCGAGATCGGGACTCGGAACGTTCGTCGCCTGCCAGCAATTTGGGGCCTGAGCGCCCATCGGACGATCCCTTGGGGAGCGGATGATCGTCCATCGGCGTGAGTCGCTGGCGGACGCTCAGGCCCTCAGCTGGGCCTGTCTATGTAGACCCTGGCCAAGGCCGAAACTTGCGCTAATTCGCTAGTGCTCTAGCCCACCGAGAAAGGGGGCCGGTCAGCTGGTTCCTTGTGCCTGGCCCGAAGGTCCACCGTACTGTGGAGGATCCGGTGAGCCTTCTGCGGATAGGAGTGGCCGTCCTCGTCTTTGCGGCTCTTGCTGGAGTCCTCGGCCTAATGGTGGAGGATGCGGGTCACGGAGGCGACTGGCCCGGGTGGGACGAAGGCTGGGCGCTCGTCGCGTTTCCCCTCGGGATCCCCCTCGCGGTTGCCGCCGCCCTAGGAGTCGGCGGAACAGCAGTGCGGGCTACCACTCTCCGCCTCGTCGCGCTCGTCACCGGTGCAGTCTGGCTCTGGGGCGCGGTGGTGTTCGTCGTCTGGTTCGCGGTCGGAGCGTAGGCCCGCGTCCCGTGGGGCTATCGGCGACCGCAGTACCGATAGCCCCACGGGGCTAATCGGCGCCGCAGCCGACGGCGCTTGATCCCCCGATCGGTTCGAGCGTCGAGGCTAGTCGCCGCCTGGCGGCCCGTGCGGCGGCGCGCGCTCGTCGAAGGCTCGGATGTCCACCGTCTTTCCGCAGTCACGGCAGCGTTTGAAGTGGTGCCGACCCTGGCGTTCTCGCTCCCAGCGATGGCCAAAGGGCCATCGCCAGAAACAGCGCACATGCGCCGCCCTCACACAGAGCAATTCTAGGGGCGATCGCGCCGCGCAGGAACGTCAGGGGCCGGGCGATCCGAACGCCCGCCACGACGCTGCGCAAAAACGTCTGCCAGGTGGGGCCCGCGCACCCGGGGCCAGCCTGAGGGAACAGACTGTCCAGCGGCCTGGCCGCAGGCGGGCGCTCGGGCCCCTTCTCGGCGGCACGCTCACGCGGCATTACCCACCTGGCCCGCCACGCTTTGCAGCCACCAAGTCTGTCTATGTAGACCCTTTGCCCCGCCGGAACTTGTGCTGACTCCGTTCGGGGCCGGGCGGCGGTCAACCCCATGCAGGAGGCTTCCAACCCGGCCCACTCGAACCTACGAAACGTCAGGGCTCGGCGCTAGGACGCTCTTTCGGCCACGTCCTCAACGACGAGCACCGGCGGGTGTGGGGTGCCGCGGCTCGTACAGTCCGAGCTCCCCGCCGCCCGGCAGGCGGATCGCCTAGCGGCCTTCACTCTAAGAAACTGGGGGATCTGCAAACAGACCGTTGCAGTACCCCGAGGATGCAAGGCCGACGTGACCGCATGAGCGTCCGACCAGGACTACGCTGGCCGGCCGACGCACGGGTGGGTTCACCGTGAACAAGACATTTACGCGGCAGAGCCGGTTACGACTCCTCGTCCACGTCGGCCGGCTAGTTCGCGGAGAGTAAAGGAACGTAAGCTGGAGGCGTGGAGCGGTATGTGTTGATCGCACGACTGAAGCCGGGCGCCCGCGACCGCGCTCATGAGCTGATCGCGCAGCAACAGGTGGGGGAGTACATCTCGACCGAGTTCGACCGTCAGGCGATCTTTCTCGCCGAGGGAGAAATTGTCTTCTTCTGCGAGAGCCTCGATGCGGAGGCGAGGGTGCGGAGCATCCTCAATGACCCTGTGCGATCCACCGTGATCGGCCATTGGCTACCGCTCTTCGACGGCCCGCTGCACGCCGTGCCCGAGGCGTACTACTGGGAACGCGCCTGAGCATCGCCTGTCATGAGCCCGAACCCCTCATCGCTGACGCGCCGGGCGAAGTCGACACCTTTGGCCTGCAGCTCAGCGACGGTTGCATGGACGTCGTCGCACAAGGAATGCCACTCGGTTTCTCCCTTTCCGTTGAATCGGCTGGGACCGAACGGCTCAAACCGAGCTTAGCCGAGTCCGCACTCCGACTGAAATGGGGCCGGAGAACTAGAATCGGCGGCGTGTTCGCTCGCCTTACTGCTTGGCTCCGGCGCAGGCGCGGAGCAGCGCCAGAGGACCTAGATACACCAGAGGAACTTGAAGCCCGCGAAGAAGGTCGCCAGCTTCTAGAAGACAAAGACACGTATCGCGCGCTCGGTGGGTCTGTGTCTGGGCCGGACGCGACCTCCGGCAAGCGCCGCGACGCCGGGCGCTAAGTACACCAGGCCTCACCCAGGCCACACGGGCACAGCATCCGGCAACCTAGACGGCGAGGACAGCCGCATGGTTGAGCGGAACCTGTCTGTCCATGCTGGCCTTGCGTTTCCTGGCCGGAAAGCGCCAGGGCGCGGGCTCGACGCCCGGCTCGTACTCGCAGACGACCAGCCCCCTGCTCCTCGATTCGCCGCGAGAGCTGTGGATGCGAGCAGCGACTGATGCGGTGGGTCTAGCGGGCGCGCCCAATCCGCGCCCAAACGTCGAGAAACCAGGCCGTGGAAGAAAGCGGAGAAAACGTGTCGCCCACACTTGAAGTGCCTGCAAATCAGCCACTAAACCGGCCGTGACGCCACCCGGCGCCTGAGCCGGGAATCAGTCTGGGGGACTAGAGGTCCCGAGTTCGAATCTCGGCGCCCCGATCGGAGAGACCCGCTGGAAACGGCGGGTTTTTCGTTGGCCGCGATCGATGCGTCCCGAGGGCCGTGGCTGCAAAATTGGGCTTCGTGGCTGCAGCCAAGACCACGCTGTACGTCAATCAACGACATGCAAGTGATCCTAGCGTGTCGAGTCGAACGCTGTGAATAGCTCAATCTGCGTATGCTGCAAGTGCAGCAGAGCTCCCAGGTAACGCTGCGCGTATCGGGATTCTGAACGTTCTCCCTGGCAGCTATTCGGGGCCACGAGCTTGTCGTGCCCTCGGCTGAAGAGACAACCACTTAACAAGCCCACGGAAAGGCGCAGCCTGGAATGCCTAGAGCCAGTACGCCGAATTGCCGCCTACACCGACCTGTCGATTGACGACTACGCGGAGCGCACCGCCCAGAACCGGCCCGCCTGGGAAGCGATGAGCGGCAAGCCAGCGGGCGCACGACTCTGTAACTACAGAGTTGTCTTTATCCCTGACCATCTCTCTAGCGACAGTAGGTTCGCGCAGCCGAGCGTTGTGGGCCTCGTGTCGTAGTGCCGGCTGATCGAGTCTGGCAGCGCTCGCGCAGGACCTATCCGCTAGGCGTCTCGGACGGCCTCGTAGGTGAGGTAGGCGAGGTCGTCGACGGTCCGGGTCTCGACGAGGCGCACCGGCCTTTGGTCGCTGGTCTCGCCGAAGAGGCGCTCGCCGGCCCCGAGCAGGACCGGGTAGATCATCAGCCGCAGCTCGTCGACCAGGTCGTTCTCCATCAGCGTACGGACGAGCCGGATGCTGCCGGCGACGACGATCTCTCCGTCTAGCTCGTCCTTCAGCTTCGAGACCTCCTGCATGACGTCGCCCGCAAGCACCGTCGAGTTGTTCCAGTCGGGATCCTTCAGGGTCGAGGACACGACGTACTTGGGCATGTCGTTCAACCTGTCCGCCAATTCGCCACTCCGGGATGGCCACCGCGCGGCGAGGAACTCGTAGGTTCGCCGACCGAACAGCTGGGCCTCGGCGCCCAGCGCCTCGTCGAGCAGGACCTTGGCCGCCTCTTCGCGACCCCGCTCGCCGACACGACCGACCCAGCCGCCGCGCCCGAAGCCTTCCGCACCGGCCGGGTCCTGGACGACTCCGTCGAGCGTGACGTTCTCGCTGATGACGATCTTTCCCATCTCGGTTCTCCTTTCGGCCGTTCCGACTTCGACGGTACCCCCTTTAGACGCCGGAAGGTTCGAAAGGCTCTTCGCGCACGGCTTCGGAGAAGCTTCGGCTTCAGGCGACCTTCCGGCGAGTAACTACAGAGTTGCGATTACACCCGACTGCGCTCAAGGGACAGGACGCTCGCCCACCACTCGGTAGCGTTGTCCCGATGTCGAGGGTCTTGGTGACTGGGATGTCGGGAACCGGCAAGTCGTCGGCTCTCGCCGAACTTGGCCGACGCGGTTATCGCGTCGTGGACACCGGTGATCCGGGCTGGCGCGAGTATCGCGAGTATGTTCAGTCTTCCGACGAGTTGCACCGCGGGGAGTGGCTCTGGGTCGAGGAAAGGATCACCGGGCTGCTGGACTCCGATGATGGTCGCTCGCTCTTCGTTGAAGGGTGCGTGAGGAACCAGTCGAAGTTCTACGACCGTTTCAACGCGGTCGTCCTGCTCAGCGCCCCTGCTGACGTGATCCTTGACCGGGTCGCACGCAGAACGACGAACAACTACGGGAAGAGTCCATTGGAACGAGCGATGATCTTGGATGACCTCGCCAGGGTCGAGCCGCTCCTCAGGGAGGGCTGCACGCATGAGCTGGATACCAGCCGACCGCTCGCCGACATCGTCGCCGACCTGACCGCGATCGCGTCGCGCCCTCTCTATCAGGGCTAGTCAACTCCGGCCCAGGCGCCGAAAGCGGGGAGCAGGAGTCGAACCCGCACCTGCGGCAGGGTGTGCCGCCGTCCTAGCCGTTGGACTACCCCCGCGTTGCTTCTGAATTACGGCGCGGAGTCGCGTCCGGTTTCGACCGCGTCGAGCCAGCTCCCGATCCTCGCTGCGATCTCCTCCCAGCCCTCCGCGACCATCATCAGGTGCGGGCGGCCGGGGAACTCGATGTACTCCGTCCGCGCCCCGGAGCCCTCGTACTTGTCGTATTGCTTCTTGGCGAGCGACGCCGGCACCGTGTTGTCCTTCTCCGCACCGACGATGAGCAGCGGTGCACGGTCGCCTTTCTTGAAGTGCACCTCGGTCGGCGGGTGCAGGTGGAAGTTCGCGAAGCCTGCTTCGTAGAAGATCTGGCCGGTCTCAGGCACCGCGTAGCGCTCGTAGGCAGCCGCCGCGTCCTCGGGCGAGAACGTGTTGACGAACCCGAACGTGAACTCCTCCAGCGTCAGCGGGACGACGCCGTGCCACCGTGATGGATGCGCGAGCGCAGGGGCAGCGGCCTTGAGGCTCGAGAACGGCAGCACGAGGATCCCCTTGGGAGGAGCCGGGCTCATCGCGACGCCCGTGCGCGAGAGGCCTCGATCCAGAAGCAGCTCCACGATCAGGCCGCCGAACGAGTGGCCGATCAGGACGGGCGGCTCGCTCAGGGCACGAATCTGCACCTCGTAGTAGTCGACGATCTCCGTCAGGCCGAGTCCCTTGATCTCCTCGGACGCCTCGCGCAGTTCTTCGACGTCGCCCTGCTTGCGCGGCCACTCGGGTGCGGAGACGTCAAAGCCGCGGCCGTCGAAGTACACGGCGAAGTTCTCCCAGCTGGCGGACGAGAGCCAGGCGCCATGGATCAGCATCAGCGGGGTTCGGTTGGTAGCGGCTTCCACTACGAGAAGCTCCCGGGTCGTTGACTCTGACCACGCTAGCCCACAGCGCCTCTGTCGCGTGCTTGACACTAGAAGTGTCAAGCACGCGAACGACACGCTGATGGAAACCCCTTAAGCTGGCCGGATGGGAACCTCGGTTCACGCACCTGTCCGCACGTTCCTGATCGCGGACATCCGCGGCTACACGCGTTTCACCGAGGAGTACGGGGACGAAGCGTCCGCCCGGCTGTCGGCGAAGTTCAGCGATCTCGTCGGCGAGGGGGCACGGCTTCGCGGCGGCACGCTGATCGAGCTCCGAGGCGACGAGGCGCTGGTCGTCTTCGAATCGGCTCGGCAGGCGATCAGGGCCGCCACAGACCTCCAGCGCCAGTTCGCAGAGGAGACGGATACAGACTCCGACCTCCCGCTGAATGTCGGGATCGGGATCGATTCCGGCGAGGCTGTGGCTCTGGAAGACGGTTCCTTCCGCGGTGCCGCCCTCAATGTGGCCGCGCGGTTGTGCGCGATGGCCCACGGTGGCGAGGTGATCGTGAGCGAGGGGACGAGTCACCTCGCGGGACGACTGCCCGGGGTCCGGTACGTGCACAGGGGACGCGCGCATCTGAAAGGCATCGCCGATCCCGTCAGCGTGATCCGCGTCGCACGGGAGGACGAGGAGAAACAGGACCAGCCGCGGATTCTGATGTTCTTCGCGAGCCCGAAACGACTCTCGTGGGGCGTCGGTCTCGCCGTCATGCTGATTGCCGCCGCCACCGCCGTCGGGGTCGTCTATGTCATCGGTGAGAACACAGGTGAGCCGAGCACTGCCGCACCGATTCGTGATCTTGCGGGCGGCGGTGCAGATGCTCGTCGCGCCGGTGTCATGGCCCTGATGCCAGCCGGCCTGAGCAAGAATTGCGTGAAGCAACCCGCTGCCGACGTCGGCGCAGTCGAGACCACCGTCTGCATTCCTCCCGCCGACGGAGGGACCAACTTCTCACCCGACCGGTGGGAGGTCTCGATCTATCCGAACGGCCGGGCCCTACGAACTGCGTACGAGGCGGAACGCAGCGGGCACCAACTCGGCAGCGACCAGGGCAAGTGCAACCGGCTCACCTGGGGTGGAGAGGGACCGTGGTCTCACGGCCCCGCCAAGCCCGGCGGGCGCAGATTGTGCTACTTCGACCGGAACGACGCCGTCATCGTCTGGATCCATGAGCGCTTGGGGCAGCCGACCCACAGGGACGTTCTCGCGGTCGCGCGTGAGGGCGGCAGTGATCATGCCGGGCTGACGTCCTGGTGGGGCTACGCACACCACCTGATCGGCAAACTGGAGCAGTAGCCGGGCAACGACGAGCGCCGGGCAACTGACCCGGCCCTCTTTGAGGATCAGGCGGCTAGGACGACCTCAGCGGAACAGCCGAAGACCAGCGCGTCCAGGAGATCGCCGGTGTCGACGCCCCGGAGCGAGCGGTGCCCGGTGTCGATCTCGATCTCCGGCCACCGTTCGAGTCCCAGCGAGGCCGCGCCCTCGTCGGCGCCGAAGCAAAGGAGCGTCTCGGCGTCGCAGACCTCGCGACGGCGGGTCTCGCGGCGTGCAGTCGTCTCCAGCTCTCGGAGCTCCTCGAACGGATCGATGCGGACGTTGGAGTCGGAGCCGATGCAGATGCCGATCCCGCGTTCCCGGAGTCGCATCAGCGGCGCGAAGCCGTCGCCGAGGTTGCCCTCGGTCGTCGGGCACAAGCAGACTCGGGCGCCTCCGGCCGCGAGCAGGTCCAGCTCTCGGTCGTCGGCGTGAGTGGCATGGACGACGGTCGTACGCGGCCCGACGCAGCCGGTCTCCGCGAGTAGCTCGATCGGGCGCAGACCGTGCTCCGCGAGGCACTCCTCGACCTCTCGCGGCTGCTCGTCGGCGTGGACGTGAAGCGGAAGCTCAGCGTCGGCCGCGTAGCGTCCGATCTCCTCGAACCAGTCGCGCGGGCAGGCGCGCACGGAGTGGGGGGCACAGCCCACGCGAAGCCCGTCCGTTCGGAGCGCCTCGACCTGGGCGACGTAGTCACCGACGGAGGCCTGGCGAAAGCGGGGGGCGCCGCCGCGTGCATAGGCGGTCAGGAGGAGGGTGAGCTCGACCCCCGCCTCGACTGCGGCGTCGGCTGCGGCGCGGGCTTCATCCAGCCCGAGGTAGTGGAACTCGCCGACAGCGGTATATCCGGCCGAGCGCATCTCCTCGTACGTCTCGGCGTACTCCCGGCGCACCGTCTCCGGCGTCTGCCGCTCGGCCTCGGCGATCATCGAGTCGCGCCAGGCCCAGAAGTCCCCGCCGGTCCGGCGGCCCCGCAGCGCCCGCTGGAAGGTATGGCTGTGGGCGTTGACGAAGCCCGGCAGGACGAGGGGGTCGGCCACGAGAGGGAACTATCCTTGACCCATGGCCGAGCGCGTCGTCCCCGTTCACCTGGCACGGCTCCCCAACGCGCTGACGATCGCCCGCTTCGTCGCGATTCCGCTGTTCATCGCGCTCATGCTGCCCGCCGAGGGCGGGAAGAGCTGGGCTGCGGCCATCGTGTTCGCCGCCGCCGGGGTCACCGACCAGCTCGACGGCTGGCTCGCGCGACGCTGGCACGTGGAGTCGCGCTTCGGCACCGTCGCCGACCCGCTCGCCGACCGCCTGATGATCGACACGGCGGTCGTCCTGCTCTGGTACCACGACCGCCTTCCTTGGGTAGCGCTGGTGCTGATTCTCGCGCGTGACGTCGTGCTCGTCGCCGGGTACAAGCTGATCGTGCCCAGCGGCTACGAGCTCTCGGTCAGCTTCCTCGGGAAAGCGGCGACGTGGATCCTGTACGCGTCCCTGACGCTGATGATGATCACGAGCGCAGGGACCGACTTCCCGTACGTCCTCTTCTGGATCGGCGTCGCGTTGGCGATGGCGGCCGGTTGCTTCTACGTCGTCTCGGTGCTCCGGAGGCGGTCGTGAAGGCGGTCGTCATGGCCGGCGGCGAGGGCACGCGGCTGCGTCCGCTGACCTCGAACCAGCCGAAGCCGATGGTGCCGATCGTCGGCAAGCCGTGTATGGAGCACATCCTGGAGCTCTCGCGACGCCACGGGATCGAGGACGTCATCGTCACCGTGGCTTTCCTCCCTCAGGCGATCAGGAGCTACTTCGGCGACGGAGAGCCGCTGGGGCTGAACATCGAATACTCGGTCGAGGAGTCGCCGCTCGGGACGGCGGGGTCGGTCCGGCTCGCGAGCGACCGGCTGGACGACACCTTCATCGTCATCTCCGGGGACGCGCTCTGCGACTTCGACCTGACGAAGGTCGTCGACTTCCACCGCGAACGGGGCGCCGCGGCGACGATCGCGCTGAAATCGGTCGACAACCCGCTCGAGTTCGGCATCGTCGTCACAGACCCCGACGGACGGGTCGAGCGCTTCCTCGAGAAGCCGTCGTGGAGCCAGGTGTTCTCGGACACGATCAACACGGGCGTGTACGTGCTCGAGCCGGAGGTGCTGAAGCACGTTCCCGACGACAGGCCGTACGACTTCTCCAAGGAGCTCTTCCCGCTGCTTCTCGAGATGGGGCGGCCCATGTACGGCTACGTCGCCGAGGGCTACTGGCAGGACATCGGCAACCTCGCGCAGTACCGGCAGGCGAACTTCGACGCGCTCGACGAGCAGGTCAATCTCGAGATTCCCGGCGTGCGGCTGCGTGGGAACGTCTGGCTGGGTGAGGGCGTCGAGATCGACGACTTCGATCGGATCGAGGGCCCGGCGTACGTCGGCAACTACTGTCGGATCTCGGCGGACGCCACGGTCGGGCCGCACTCGGTGCTCGGCGCCGGGGTCACGCTACGCGACCGCGCGCGGACGGTCGCCTCCGTGATCGACGCGGGTACCCATATCGGACGGAGCGCGCTGATCGAGAACGCGATCGTCGGCCGTTCGTGCGACATCCGCTCGCATGTGCGGATCCACGAGGATGTCGCGATCGGCGACGAGGTGACGATCGGAGCGGAGACGGTCGTCATGCCCGGCGTTCGCATCTACCCGTTCAAGGAGGTCGAGTCCGGCTCGCAGGTCTTCGAGAACCTGATCTTCGAGTCACGGGCTTCCACGCAACTCTTCGTCGGAGAAGCCGTCTCTGGCCTCGTCAACGTCGATCTGACTCCCGAAACGGCGCTTCGACTAGCTGCGGCGTACGGGACCGCGCTGAAGCGCGGCGCTCGAGTGGTCGCGAGCCGGGAGGCGCCTCCGACGTGTCGGATGATCAAGCGCGCGATGATCTCGGGACTGACGGCGACCGGGGTCGACGTCGCCGACCTGCGCGTGCTGCCGGCCCCGGTCGCGCGTCATACCTTGAAGACGCAGGGTTATGACGGCGGCTTCCACGTCGGGCTCAGCCCGACCGATCCCGAGGTCGTGCGGATCCAGTTCTTCGAGCCGCCGGGGATCGAAATAAGCGTCTCGATGCAGAAGGAGGTCGAGAAGCACTTCTCGCGGCTCGAGTTCCGCCGGATGGCGGCGCCAGAGGTGGGCACGATCGCGTATCCGGCCCGGGCGCGGGAAGGCTACGCCGACGATCTCCTCGCGAGCCTCGATGTCGCGGCGATCCGCGCCCGTGGGTTCAAGCTCATCATCGACTACGGGTACTCGGCGGCTTCGTTCGTCCTCCCGCTGGTCCTCGGCCCCCTGGGCGTCGAGGCGGTCGCCGCCCATGAGTTCAGCCCCGACCACCCGAGGTCCGAGGCGAGCTCGCTGCCCGGGCTCGTTGGACAGACGAAGCGGCTGGTCGGCGCAATCGGCGCCGACCTCGGGGTCGTCTTCGACCGAGCGGCCGAGCGTCTGTACCTGATCGACGAGCAGGCGCGGGAGATCCCCGTCGAGCAGGCACTACTGCTCTATCTGCGGCTGATCGGGAGCAACGGCAAGGCCGGCAAGCTCGCGTTCCCCGTCACCGTCACGAGCCAGGTCGAAAAGGTCGTCGAAAACACCCAGCTCGAGGTCGTCCGGACGCCTGCGTCGCTGGCCGCGCTGACCAAGGCAGCCGCCGAGAACGGGGTCGTCTTCGCCGGCGCTGTCGGCGGAGGCTACGTGTTCCCCGAGTTTCTGCCGGCCTACGATGCGATGGCGAGCCTCTGCAAGCTGCTCGAGCTGCTTGCCCCCGTCGAGCGACCGCTGTCCGAGCTCGTCGCCGAGCTGCCGCAGTCCCACGTCGTCCATCGACGGGTCCCGTGCCCGTGGGCGCAGAAGGGGCGCGTCATGCGCGTGCTAACAGAGCGCTTGGGAGACCGGGACGTCGACCTCCGCGACGGCATCAAGGTCTTCGATCGGCGCGGGTGGGCGCAGGTGCTCCCGGACCCGGACGAGCCGGTCGTCCATGTCTACGCCGAGGGAGCCGACGAGGAGACCTCCGCCGAGCTGGAGGAGGAGTTGCGCCGGCTGGTCGAAGAAGTCCTTCAGGAGGGCGAGGAGGTAGCAAGCTCAACGTAAGGTTGACCCTTAGCTCTCCGCCTGGTTAACTGAATCCCTCCGACCGAAAGGCCTGACTTGGAAGCTTTGCCCGATCTCGCCACTCTGTCCGACTCCGATCTCAAGGAGCTGATCGACAGCCTCCAGCGCGAGGAGCAGGAGGTCTCCTACCGGCGGCGCCTGCTGCACGGGAAGATCGACATCCTGCGCGCTGAGCTCGTGGCGCGGCTCCAGAAACAGGTCGGAGCGGGGGAGAGCCCGCTCAGCGAGGTCGACGTCGACAAGCTGACGGAGATCCTCGCCGGCAAGGCCGCGCCTCCGACGACAGAGCCGAGCTAGTGCAGCGGGAGCACGAGTGAGCCACGTCTACTGCCCAGAGTGCGGGTTTCAGAACCCGGAGGCGGCGAACTACTGCTCCAAGTGCGGCGCAGCCCTCGTGCGCGATACGGGCGGTGCGGACACCACGATGGCGTACACGCCCGAGGAGCTCGAGGAGCCGTCGCCGCTCGAGGACATGGGCGTCGAAGGCCCCGCACTCATCGTCCGCTCCGGCGGGGGTCGCGCGGGTGAGCATTTCCTCCCGACGAAGGATCGGACGACGATTGGCCGCTCGCCGGACTGCGACATCTTCCTCGACGACGTCACCGTCTCTCGACAGCACGCAGTCCTCCAGCGCTCCGACGACGGCTTCACGATCGAGGATCAGGGAAGCCTGAACGGCACGTTCGTGAATCGCCGCCGCATCGAGCGTGCCGAGCTGGCGGATGGTGACGAGCTTCAGATCGGCAAGTACCGACTGACGTTCCTCCAGAAGTGAATGCGATGGCCGTCACGCCGCAGGACAACCGGCCGCAGACGATCGGGGCTGTCTGCCGCCTGCTGAGCGAGGAGTTTCCGGAGATCTCGATCTCGAAGATCCGCTACCTCGAGGACCAGGGGCTGCTGGCGCCGCGCCGGACACCCGGCCGCTACCGGCTCTACGCGGAGGAGGACGTCGATCGCCTCCGGACGATCCTGCGCCTCCAGCGGGACGAGTTCCTGCCGCTCCGTGTGATCCGCCAGGAGCTGGCGTCGGCGACCGGACGTAAGCAAAGCCGCAGCGCCGTCCGGTCCGCGCTGAGCGGGGACGAGGAGGAGGAGATCGACCTCGGCGAGCTCTGCGAGCGCGCCGGCGTCACTGCATCCTTCGCCCGGGAGCTCGAGGAGTACGGGCTGATCGACTCACGTCTGGACGGGCGCGAACGCCTGTTCGCCGCAGCCGAAGTCGAGGTCACAGCCCTGTGCGCCAAGCTCGCCCGCTTCGGCATCGACGCGCGGCACCTGCGTGCGTTTCGCACCGCTGCGGACCGCGAGATCGGGTTACTGTCGGCGATCGTGGCACCGGCTCTTCGCTCCCGAAAACCCGAACGCCGCCAGAGCGGGGTGGAGGATCTTCAGCTCCTGGCGGAGCTCGCGCAGGAGCTCTCCGCGCTGCTCTTCTCGCGCTCTCTCCGGCGCTTGGCGACGTCCTGATGGCGATCGACCTGAAGACACGTGTTCGTGAGGTTCCCGACTGGCCCGAGCCGGGCGTGGGGTTCAAGGATGTCAGCCCGCTGCTTCGTGATCCCGAGGCGCTCACCCAAACCATCGACGCCCTCGCCGACTGGACGCGCGACCGACAGCCGGACCTCGTCCTCGGCGCCGAGGCGCGGGGGTTCATCCTCGGCGCGGCGATCGCGAAAGAGGTCCCGTGCGGCTTCGTGCCCGCCAGACGACCGGGCAAGCTTCCACCCGAGACCGTCAGCGCGACCTACGCGCTCGAGTACGGGCAGAACGCACTGGAGCTGCACGCAGACGCGATCGCACGCGGCGCGCGGGTCGTCATCCACGACGACGTGCTCGCCACCGGCGGAACAGTCGAGGCGATCGGCGGCCTGATCGAGCAGCTCGGCGGAGAGGTCGTCGGCGTGAACTTCATCATCGAGCTGACGTTCCTCGGCGGTCGGGAGCGGCTCTCGCGCTACCCGCTCCACTCGCTGATCTCGTACTAGCCCGGCTTCGCCTGCCGCTTGACCTCGTCCTCGCCGCGCGTCCTGACGAAGAGGAAGATCGCGCCGGCGGCGAGGGCCGCGCCGATGAACGCCGTCGCGCCGGAGACGCCGATCGACAGCATCCCGAGCCAGAGGTACAGGCCGAAGCCGAACGCCCACAGGAACGACGTGACGCCGCGATCGAAGGCCGGCATGCGCAGGTGCATCGAGCCGAATCCTACCGCGCAGGGGTTATCCACAGGTTGCAACGATGGCTGTGGAAATGTGGAAAAAAGAAACGTTTGCAAATAGCGAGAACTTCACATTTTTTGGCCCTTTACCCCCCTTGAATCCGGGTCAACCGGCCCGTAGTGTCCTGCCTGCGTCGAGTACGGGACGCGAGTAGGTCGAAGCCGATCTCGAGGGCCGTAGCCGGAAGGCGAAAGTCAACGGGATCGGTGGACGGAAGCGAGATCGGCTCGGCGAAAGTTCTGCCACCGGAGGTGCCCTCGGGTACGGACGGTGGCAGAACTTTTTTTGGTCCGGATCCGCCGGCGTTGGCGGCGATCGAGGGGGAGAGAGTCGCCCCCTTCCCGAGTCGAGACCAAGTCCGGCGATCACGGCGGGCGTAGGGCCCAAGCACTGTTGCGCGTCTTCGAACTTGACATAACGTCCGTTACCGTGCACTCGGCTTCGGGGCGCCAGGCACCGCAACTGACTCGGCGTTGGGCTATGCTCGCCGCGGGCCTCGGCACTGCGCCCACGGACTTCCTGTTTGACGTCGCCCGTCGCGTGGGAAAGATCACTTACCCGTATGACCACGGCTGAGATCGAGACCGTCCTCGGCAGCGAGGACATCCGTCACTTGCTCGAGGCAGCTGAGCAGAACGGCGGATCCGTGCGGCAGCACGAGCTGCACGACGCGCTCGAGCCGCTCGACCTCGACGCGCTCGAGGTCGAGGCGTTCAGGCAGGAGCTCGAGCAGCGTGGGATCGAGATCGTCGAGGAAGAGCGCGCGCCGGAGCCGGTCATTCCGCCGCCCCAGATCGTCGTCGAGACCACGACCGACGCGCTGCAACTCTTCCTGCGGGAAGCGGGTCGGCATCCGCTGCTGACGGCCGCCCAGGAGGTCGAGCTCTCGAAGCGCATCGAGCGCGGCGACATGCAGGCGAAGCAGCGGATGATCCAGTCGAACCTGCGCCTCGTTGTCTCGATCGCCAAGAACTACCGGAACCAGGGACTACCGTTCCTCGACCTGATCCAGGAGGGGACGCTCGGCCTGATCAGGGCGGTCGAGAAGTTCGACTGGCGGCGGGGCTACAAGTTCTCGACGTACGCGACCTGGTGGATCAGGCAGGCCGTGGCCAGGGCGTTGGCCGACAAGGCCCGGACGATCCGCATGCCGGTCCACATCGTCGAGCGGCTCCAGAAGCTGAACAAGGCCGAGCGGATGCTCTGGACCCAACTCGGGCGCGAGCCGACGCTCGAAGAGGTCGCCGAGGAGGCAAGCCTCCCGATCGAGCAGGCCAAGGAGGTCAAGGCCGCCGCGCATGCGTCGACGAGCCTCGATCAGCCGGTCGGCGACCAGGACGACGCCGTGTTCGGCGACTTCGTTGCCGGCGACGGCCCGACACCGGACGAGCAGGTCGAGGTACTGCTCCGCAGCCAGGCGCTCGCCCGTGCTCTCGCCGCACTCAGCGAGCGCGAGCGGCGGGTCTTGATTCTTCGCTACGGCCTCGACAACTCGGATCCGAAGACGCTCGAGGAGATCGGACGGCGCCTGGATCTGACACGCGAACGCGTCCGGCAGATCGAGGGCCAGGCGCTCAAGCGGCTCTCCCGCCTGAACGAGATCGAAGCCGTCAGCTAGCGGATCTGGCCGAAAGTCTCACGACGGAAGGGGCGAAGCCCCGTTCCTCGGCGGAAGAGGTGCTGGGCGGATGGCTGCTAGGTCTCGAGGTAGAACTGCAGGCTCGGTGCGGCTGCGCGGAGCTCGCGCAGCGCCCGCGTCTCGAGTTGCCGGACACGCTCGCGGGTGATCCCGAGCTCGACTCCGACCTGCTCGAGGGTCCTCGGTGACTCGCCCCCGAGGCCGAAGCGCAGCGTCACGATGCGCCGCAGGCGGGGGTTGAGCCTCAACAGGGCCTCGGCGAGCTCGACCGAGCGATGGTTGATCGCGGTTGCGGCATCCGGGCCGTCCTCCTGCGTGTCCTCGATCAGGTCGCCGTAGACGCTCTCGCCGTCGCCAACGGGAGTCTCCAGGCTGACTGGATCCTCGAGCAGCGTGAACAGCTGCCGAACACGCGCCGGGGTGAGGTCGCTGTCCGCGGCGATCTCGTCGATCGTCGGGTCGCGGTTGAACTTCTGCGTCAGGATCCGGCGAGACTGCAGCATCTTCCGCGCCTGCTCGGCAACGTGGAGGGGCAGCCGAATCGTGCGGCCCTGGTCGGCGAGCGCCCGGGAGATGGCCTGACGGATCCACCAGGTCGCATACGTCGAGAGCTTGTAGCCCAGCCGCCAGTCGAACTTCTCGACCGCCCTGATCAGCCCCAGGTTCCCTTCCTGGATCAGGTCGAGCAGCGGGACGCCGGCCTTCGAATAGTGGCGGGTGATCGACATGACGAGCCGTAGGTTCGACTCGATCAGCTTGGCCTTGGCCGCCTCGTCCCCCTCGTCTTTCCGCCGGGCCAGCTCTCTCTCTTCCTCGGCCGTCAACAGGCGGCCGTCGCCGATCGCCCGGACATACAGCTTCAGCGGGTCCTGGAGCGGCGTCCGGTCGCGCGTTGCGGACCGGCTGGACTCCTCCGGCGTCTCGGCGTCCGGCGCGTCGAGCTCTCCCGCACCGGGAAGGACCTCGAGGTGGCGTTCGGGGGCCTCGACCTCGGTGTCGGGCTCAGGCTGACGCAGCGGCTCCATCGAGGCCTGTATCGGCGCGGCGGAGGCCGGGCAGTTCCCTCAACCGAGTGACGGGTCCCGTGCGAACTAACCGAAGGAAACCTTCGGAGTCATACGAAACGGGGTCTCTCGGAGGCTTCGTGCCGCGGAGTAACGGGTACGGGGTCGTCTGGGGTCATTCCTAGGATCGGAACCAGATCGAAACTATGTGCGGAATCGCGGGATACAGTCTTGAGCCGGGTGTGCGGATCGCCCGGACGTTGGCTGCGCAGGCGCTGCTGACCGGGATCGCCGAGCGCGGCGCGGACGCCGTCGGATACGCACATCGGTGCGACGGCGGTACGCCGGTCGTGCACAAGCGCCGGGCGGGCGCCAGCGCCCTGCTCCGCGAGCTACGGCTCCCGCACGAAGCGTCGGAGGTACTGGTTCACGTTCGGGACTACACGAAGGGCCACCCGACGATCGAGTCCAACAACCATCCCGTGAGCCACGGCGCTGTCGTCGGCGTCCACAACGGCATCATCGTGAACGACGAGGAGCTCTTCGACGAGCACGGTTTCGAGCGCGAGGAACCAGACATGTCGGTCGACTCGGAAGCGATCTTCGCGCTTGCGGAAGCGTTCGGCTCCCATGGCAGCACGTTCGAGGATCTTCGCGGCTCGATGGCGGCCGCCTGGATGGATGCCCGCGAGCCGGGAACGATCTACCTCGCTCGCGGTGTCGGTCGGCCGCTCTGGGTCGGCTCGGCGCCCGAGGGCGTCTTCTTCGCTTCGACCAAGCATGCGCTCGAGGTCTTCGAGTCCTTCATGCGGCTCCCGCTCCGGAAACACGAAGTCGAGGAAGGCACCTTGCTTCGGCTCGAGAACGGTCGCGAGACGGGCAGCGAGCGCTTCAGGCCCGATCACGGCTTCACGGAGGCCCCGCTGCCGGCTGTTCGGGCCCCGGGGGAGCGCGAGAGCTGCCTACGCCTGCTGACGGCGCTGGCGGCGTTTGGCTGAGACCCGGCCGTCGCGGGCGACCTCGTAGCCCGACTCGAGCAGGCGCTCGCGGATCAGGAACTGGAACGTCGACCACGCGCCGCGGCGCACGTCGAACATCCGGTACACCTGCCACTCCGTCAGCAGCGAGTCGTCCTCCCTGCGCGCCGTCCCCCACTCCTGGAACTTCGGCAAGTGGCCGAGCTCGAGCGCGAGGTCACTGCCCTGATCGACGGCGCGCTCGAGCCTCTCCTCCCCCACCGGCACATCGAAGCCGGCTTCGCGGAGCGCGCTCGTCAGTGATCCGAAGGTGTGCCAATAGAGAGACTTCGACGGCATCGAGCCGCGATGCTCGTCGAGGTCGCGGGCTGTCGGCGTCCGTCCGAGTGTTTCCCCCAGCTCCTTGAGCAGGCGGAGGAGCTCCTCCTTGGTCGCGAAGCGGCGCGGAACGAGCCCGGCTGCCCGCTTGGCGGCGTTCCAGCTTCCGAAGTGCTCGATGACCGTCTGTGGATGAACCGACGACTCGGAGTCGGCGGAGAACTCCCGCATCGACGGTGACCGCCCAAGGCGGCGGGCGCTGTCACGCAGCTGCTCGATGATCTCCTCGTCCGAGTAGCGCTTGCGGATTCCGGACTGGAATCGCTCCAATTCGTCGCGATCGAGGCTTGCGAGCACCTCGCGCGCCGGCCTGCGGGCCATGGCAAGAATGATAGAGCAAAATAGCCGGTTTGCAAGCTCAGGCGAGCGGCCAAGGGGCGCAGCGGGGGAAGCCGGGCAACTACGCTCACCCGGTGCGTCCACGTCTTCCGCTCTCCGCCGGGGTCGTCGCGGCGCGCGCCGCGGGCAATCTCTCGCGGCTGGCTCGAACCGGCGGCGGAACGACCGTTCCCGGCAAGGTGCTGACCTATCTCGACCCGAGCGCGGTCGGACGGTTGGCGGCGCGGCTGCCGCTCGGATCGGCGCTCATCTCAGCCACGAACGGCAAGACGACCACGGCCGCGATGGTGGCCGAGATCCTCGGGAGCCGCGCACGCCTGGCCCACAACAGCGCAGGCGCGAACCTCCTCTCGGGTGTGGCGTCCACCCTCGTCTCGGTGCGCGACGCCGAGCTCGGGCTGTTCGAGGTCGACGAGGCGGCACTGCCGGAGGTGGCCAGGCAAGTCCGTCCGCGGGCGGTCGCGCTCGGCAACCTCTTCCGTGACCAGCTCGACCGCTACGGGGAGCTCGAGCTGCTCGCGCAGCGCTGGAGGCGCGCGGTCGAGGAGCTGGGAGACGAGACGGCGCTGGTCGTGAACGGCGACGACCCGCAGGTCGGAGATCTCGGCCGCGGACGGGCGCGGACGGTCGTCTACGGGCTCGACGACGCTCGGCAGGCCTCGCCGGTGCTGCAGCACGCCGCGGACTCGAAGTGGTGCCTGCGGTGCGGGACGCCGTACGAGTACGCAGCCGCCTACGTCGGGCATCTCGGTGACTACCGGTGCCCGGCTTGCGGCCACGCCCGGCCTCGGCTCGACCTCGCCGCGAGGTCGATCGAGCTGCACGGCCTCGAGGCCGTCTCCTTCGATTTGGCGGACGAGCAGGGTAAAACGCGCGTCCGGTTGGGTCTTCCCGGCCTTTACAACGTTTACAACGCACTCGCCGCCGCGGCGCTGGCGCGCGAGCTCGGCGCGTCCCGCGAGGACGTCCGCGACGGGCTCGAGCGGTTCACGGCTGCGTTCGGCCGCTTCGAGCGGCTCCGGATGAACGACCGGACGGTGCTCATGCTGCTGATCAAGAACCCGGCCGGCGCCAACGAGGTCGTGCGCACGCTCGTCGCGGGCGGCGCACCGAGTTTGGCCGTGATCGCCCTGAACGACGGGATCGCCGACGGGCGGGACGTCTCCTGGATCTGGGACGTCGACTTCGAGCCTCTCCTGGAGCGCCTCGAACGCGTCGTGGCGAGCGGAGACCGCGCCGCCGAGCTCGCCCTCCGCTGCAAGTACGCCGGGTTCGACGAGCGCGCGATCGAGGTCGTGCCGGACCTCGCGCAGGCGCTCGACCGCGGCCTCGAGTTGACGGCCGTCGGCGGCGAGCTGTTCGTGATCCCGACGTACACCGCGATGCTCGGCCTGCGCCGAATCGTCACCGACCGCGGGTTCGCGCGACCGTACTGGGAGCGGGCGGCATGAGAATCCGCGTCGGGCACCTGTACCCGGACTACCTGAACATCTACGCCGACCGCGGGAACATCGCCGTGCTCGCCCGCCGAGCGGCGTGGCGTGGCCATGAGCTCTGGGTCGAGTCGGTCGGGATCGGTGAGCCGCTCGAGCCCGGCGCACACGACCTGCTCTACATCGGCGGCGGGCAAGACCGCGAGCAGGCGCTCGTTGCGACCGACATCTCGTCGAAGGGCGGAGCTCTGCAAGAAGCGGTCGGCGGCGGCGTCGCGATCCTGGCCGTCTGCGGCGGCTACCAGCTGCTCGGCCGCCGGTACGCCGATCAGAGCGGAGCGGAGCTGCCCGGAGCCGGCGTGCTGCCGCTGGAGACCGTCGCCGGCAGCCGGCGGATGATCGGAGACGTGCTGCTCGCGTGCGAGCTCGAGCCCGGTCGTCCCCAAGCGCTCGCCGGCTTCGAAAACCACGCCGGCAGGACGATGCTGGACGAAGGTGCCGAGCCGCTCGGCCGAGTGGTCAGCGGGTTCGGAAACGACGGCGACAGCGGCTTCGAGGGCTGCCGGGTCGGACGCGTGGTCGGGACGTATCTCCACGGGCCGCTGCTCCCACGGAATCCCTGGTTCGCCGACTGGCTGCTCGAGCAGGCGTTGGCGCACCGGACGGACGGCGATCCTCCGGAGCTCGAGCCACTCGACGACGACCTCGAGGTGCGAGCGCACGCGGTCTCGTCCGCTCGAGCCAGGGCCCGTGGTGGCAGGTACTCCTAAGGCGCACCCAGCCTCCTCCCCGCTGCGAGCCTAGTCGCGTTCGGCGCGCAGGTGGTGCGCGAATGTGTGTCGAAAGTGTGCCGAGGTTGCCTGCCGACGCGGGCCCGCTACTTCGCCCAGAGCGGGCCGAGGTAGACGACCGGGTCGCCGGGACGCCAGCGGGTCAGGAAGCGCTGGATCGGCGGATGGAGCACGATCTCGTCGAGCTCGCCGACGGCGAACATCCGGTGGCCTCTCACGGCCGCATCCTGCGAGCTGGCAGCCTCGAGCGACCGTCCGGCGAGGTCGCCGGCGAAGATGATGTGCACGACGTGCTTCGCCGCGAAACTCCGCTGCGGCGAGATCGAGTCCACGATCGCCACCGGGCCCTCCACCGGAACGTCCTCCTTGATCCCGACCTCTTCGAAAAGCTCCCGGTGGAGCGCGTCGACGAGGCTCTCCCCGGAGTTGACGCCTCCGCCGGGCAGCAGCCAGTACGCCTTGCCGTCCTTCTCGTGCCGGCAGAGCAGGATCCGATCCTCACGGCGAAGGATCGCGGAGACGCGGATCCGCGGCTCGACGCCCACGCGAGCCTTCAGTGGCGGGACGAGCCAAAACCACGCTCGCCGCGCTCGCTCGAGGCCAGCATCTCATGCTCGACGAAGACGACCTCCGGAACGGGCAACAGGACGAGCTGGGCGATCCGCATCCCCGGCTCGACGACGAATGTCGCTTCGGCGTCGGTGTTGTGGAAGACGACCTGGACCTCGCCGCGGTAGCCGGAGTCGATCAATCCCGGCGCGTTCAGCAGCGTGATCCCGTTGCGCGCCGCCAACCCCGACCGAGGGAGCACGAAGCCCCCATAACCCTCCGGAATCTCGACGGCGAGGCCCGTCGGGATCACCGCCCGCTCCCCGGGGGCGACCTCGTGACGCCCACAGGCGGCAAGGTCGAAGCCGGCATCGCCCGCATACGCCTGCGCCGGCAGCGTGGCGTCGTCCCGGAGGCGGCGGACGGGGAGCTCGATCACCGGGTTGCCCTGTGCGACTCCGTCGCCTCTCCTGCCGCCTCCGCGATCAGGTAGGGCGCGAACCGATGCAGCTCCGGTCTCGGCAGGCGTGCGCGGATGAAGACCCCTTCATCTGTGTCCTCCCGCTCGTCGATCGGCATCCCGAGCGAGTAGAGCTCGGCGAGCTTGGCGCCGTCCTCGTAGGGGACGAGCAGGCGCACGAGCTCGAAGCGCTCCGCGAAGCGCTCGGCGATCCTCGCTCGGAGCTCGGCGAGGCCCTCGCCGGTCAAGGCGGAGATCTGAAGCGCTCCCGGGAACCGGTTCGCCAGCCGCCGACGTCCGAGCGGATCGACGGCGTCGACCTTGTTCAGCACAAGCTCGACCGGCAGCTCGTCGGCTCCGATCTCGGCGAGGACCTCCTCGACGGCGGCGATCATGGCGTCGAGCTCCTCGTCCGGCGCCGATGCGTCGAGGACGTGCAGCAGGAGGTCCGCGGAGAGCGTCTCCTCGAGGGTGGCTGCGAACCCCTCGACCAGATCGTGCGGGAGCCGACGGATGAAGCCGACGGTGTCCGTCAGCAGGTAGCGGCGACCATCGTGCTCGAACGCCCGCGTCGTCGCGTCGAGCGTCTCGAACAGCCGGTCGTGCACAGACACCTCGGCGTTCGTCAGCGCGTTCAGCAGCGTGGACTTGCCGACGTTCGTGTAGCCGGCGAGCGCTACGGTCGGCGTCTCCGAGCGCAGTCGTTCCTTCCGGCGGGTCTGCCGCTGGCGGCTGAGTGTCTCGAGGCGCCGCTTGAGGATCGTGATGCGGCGGCGCGCGAGCCGGCGGTCGGTCTCGAGCTGGCTCTCGCCGGGGCCTCGGCGCCCGACGCCCGCCCCGCGCGTTCCGATCCGCTCGCGCTCGAGGTGCGCCCACATGCCGCGCATCCGCGGGAGGTTGTACTGGAGCTGCGCCAGCTCGACCTGCAGCTTTCCCTCGGCGCTGTGCGCATGCTGGGCGAAGATGTCGAGGATCAGCTGCGTCCGATCGACGACGCGTGCGTTGAGCGCGTCCTCGAGCCCGCGCTGCTGCGGCGGCGTCAGCTCGTCGTCGACGAGCAGCGATTCCGCCTGGGCGGTCCCGAACAACTCGCGCAGCTCCTCAAGCTTCCCCTTCCCGACGTAGGAACGCCGGTCGGGCCGGGCGCGATGCTGGACGAGGCGCGCGACGGGCTCGACACCGGCGGTCCGCGCCAGCTCCTCGATCTCGGCAAGCTCCCGCTCGTCATCGGCGCCCTTCTGAAGCACCGCGACGATGAAGCCCCGCTCCGGATCAGCACCGGGCTGCGGGTCGGGTCGGCGTCGACTCACGCCTGGATTATGGCCGCGCGCAGCGAGCTCTCGATGCGGCGGACGGCCTCTTCCAGCCGCTCGTCGGGGACGGTCAGTGACAGCCGGACGAAACCCTCGCCGCTCGGACCGTAGCTCGGCCCCGGCGAAACGACCACGTTCGCCTGCTCGAGCACGAGCGATGTGAACGACGTCGACGTGTGGCCGTCCGGAACCCGAACCCAGAAGTAGGGCGTCGCCTTCGGCGGCTCGACCTCGAGACCGATCTCCGAGAGGGCCTGGACAAGCAGATCGCGGCGGCGGGCATAGACCTCGGACATGCTGCGGGGGAACGTCGCGCTCCTCGGTGAGCGCGACGACGGCCGCCCGCTGGATCGCCTCGAAGAGCCCGGAGTCGAGATTCGCCTTCATTTCCCGGTAGCGCTCGACGACCTGCGCGTTGCCGGCCACGAGCCCGCAGCGCCACCCGGTCATGTTCCAGCCCTTCGACAGCGAGAAGATCTCGACCCCGACCTCCTTGGCGCCGGGTGTCTCGAGGAAGCTGGGCGCGACGTAGCCGTCGAAGGTGATCTCGGAGTACGCGTTGTCGTGCACGACGATCAGATCGTGGCGGCGCCCGAACTCCACGGCGCGCTCGAAGCCACCGTCCGGCACGATCGCGCCCGTCGGGTTGTTCGGATAGTCGAGGTAGAGGAGGTTCGCGCGCGCCGCGATCTCGTCCGGGATCGCGCCGAGGTCGGGGAAGAAGCCGTTGTCCTCGGTCAGGGGCAGGTAATGCACGTCGGCCCCGGCGAAGACCGGTCCCGAGGTGTACGGCGGGTAGCCCGGCTCGGGGCTGAGGCTGAGGCCGCCCGGGTCGAGGCACGCCATCGCGATGTGGCCGACCGCCTCCTTCCCGCCGAGCACCGGGATCACCTCGGAGGCGGCGTCGAGCTCCACTCCGAAGCGGTCCCCGTAGAAGCGGGCCGCCGCGTCGCGGAACTCCTCGGTGCCGTGGTTCGTCGGGTACTGGTGCGTTTCGGGATCCCGTAGCGCAGCCGCGGCCGCCTCGACGACTGCCTCGGGGGTCGGCAGGTCGGGGTCGCCGATCCCCAGGCTGATCACGTCGATTCCCTGCCCTCTCTTCGCCGAGATCTGACGCTCGAGCTCGGCGAAGAGGTACGGCGGAACCTGGTCGAGGCGGCGGGCGAACTTCATTCGAACTCGTCCGACGTCTCGCCGACGAAGATCTCCTGCGCCGGTCCGGTCAAGTGTGCGTTTCCGCCCGCGTCGAGCGCGACGACGAGGTCGCCGCCGGCGAGATGGACGGTGACCGGGCTCTCACACCACCCACGCGCAACGGCGACGGCGGCGGTCGCGACTGCGCTCGTTCCCGAGGCGAGTGTCTCCCCCGCTCCGCGCTCCCACACGCCGACGGACAGCTCGTGCCGACTCTCCACGCGGACTAGCTGCACGTTCGTCCGGCTGGGAAAGCGCTCGTGGTTCTCGATCAGCGGGCCAAGGCGGAGAAGCGCCTCACGGTCCGGGTCCTGCCGGACGACTGCGTGGGGATTTCCAACGCTCGCGGGGGTGAACTCCAGCTGCTCGTCCTCGATCTCGAGCACTTCTGGCTCGCCGACCTCGACCCTGCCCATCTCGGTCTCCACCTCCAACCCGTCGCGCATGCGCGCGACGACTTCGCGGGGCCCGACGTGGATGCGGACGGTATCCGAGCCGCTCCTGCGTGCAAGCCAGCGCGCGGCGATGCGCGTCCCGTTGCCGGAGAGCTCCGCGGTTGAGCCGTCGGGGTTCCAGATCACGACTTCTGCCCGGTCTTCGTTCGCCGAGACCACCTCCAGGACGCCGTCGGACCCGACGCCGAAGTGGTAGTCGCAGAGCCGTTGAACGCGCTCAGGCGTCAGCGGCGCCTCGAGGTCCGAGCGCTGGACCAGCAGGTAATCGTTCCCGAGTCCGTGCCATTTCGAGAATCGCATCCGCCACCTCGCCGGGAGGTCGATCGGCGGGCAGGCTAACAAGGCCTGGAATGCGACGCATCCACTTGCGCTGGTAGGCGGCATAGCGTCGGGTGCGCCGTGTGAGCGCCTCGATTGCCGCGTCCCGCGGAAGCTCGGCAATGTCCTGGAGCCCATGGATCGTGCGGGCCGTCGTGGAAATCGGGCCCTGGAGCGCGAGCCGCGCTTCCTCTTCCACGCCACGCGCGAACATCGCGCGCGTGCGCGCTGCGATGCGGCGGTCGAGCTCGTCCTTCGGCACGTCCAGGCCGACGAGGAGCGCCGGATACCGCATGTCCTCGCTCCAGAGCCGGTCGTCAGCGGGTGCGAGCGAGGATCCTGACTCTGCGAGCTCGAGCGCCCGCACGACCCGGCGCCGGTCGTTCGGATGGATGCGCGCCGCCGCTTCCGGATCCCGCTCCGCGAGAGCGTCGTGCGCAGCGTCCGCACCGAGCTCGTCGTAGCTCCGCTCCCAGCGCTGCCGCGCCCCTGCCTGCGGAGCCGGAGGCAGCTCCAGCTCGGCGAGCGCTGCGCGGAGGTAGAGCCCCGTGCCCCCGACGACGACCGGGGTCAGCCCGTCGTCGAGCGCCGAGTCGATCGCGCGATGAGCGAGCCCGGCGTACTCGCCGACCGAGGCCTCGTGGTCGAGCCCCCAGACCGCGACGAGCTCCGTCGGATGCTCAGACTGGTTGGTGAGAATCGGCACGCCCCTGTAGACCTGCATTGCGTCGGCTGAGATGAGCCGCGCCGATATCCGCTCCGCGAGCGCCTCGGCGACTGCGCTCTTACCCGAGGCGGTCGGGCCGAAGATCGCGATGACGCGCGGCTCAGCCACGGAGACGGGCGCGGACGCGCTCGCCGATGTCGGCCGGCGCCCCGCCGGCGCGCAGGTAGCCCTCCACGCTCCCGTACCGCCGCTCGAGCTCCTCGAGCACGGCGACCATCGACTCGGCGGGGGTCGCGTAGATGCGCCGGAGGCGCTCACGCTCCGCCTCGCTCTCGGCCTCCGCGAGCCACGCATCGTGACGCGACTGGAGACGCTCTTCGCTCAGCGCGTAGTCGGCGGCGATGTCCTCGATCCCCACGCCGGACATCCGCAGCAGGAGCGCCGTCGCCAGGCCGGTGCGGTCCTTGCCGCCCATGCAGTGGACGACCACGCCTCCCTCCGGTGCGTCGGCGATCGCGGTGATCCCCGCAGCGACGTTTGGCCGGAAGCGCTCGAGGAAGATCAGATAGACGTCACGCGTGGACGCGGCCTGATCGGGCGCCGTTGCAGCGGCTGCCTCGACCTCTCGGAAGACGTCGTCGTCGTCCTCGAGGAACGGGACGTGGATGACGGTCACCGGCAGCTCGGCGGGAGGATCGGCCTGGCGCTCCTCGTCCATTCGGAGGTCGACGATCGTCCGGATCCCGTAGTCGAGGAGCGCCTGCCAGCCCTCATTGCTCAACCGGCGGACGGTGTCGGCTCGCACGATCTCGTCGAACCGCGTCTCGCCGCCGTCCTCGGTCGGATGTCCGCCGAGGTCGCGGACGTTCAGCAGTCCGTCCCAGACGAGGTCGCGACTACGCGGCAACAGCAGTCAGCTGGGAGCCGCGCAGCGTGGTCGACGTCGCGCCGTCGATCGCGACCTCGACGAGGTCGCCCGCGGTCGCGGTGCCCGCGAAGTTGACGGTGATGTTTCGCCGCGTACGACCCCGAAGGAGGCTCGAATCGGTTCGGCTCGGCCCTTCGACGAGGACCTCCTCCACCCCGCCGACGCGGCGCTCGTTGCGCTCGCGGGCGACGTTTTGCACGACGTCGATCAGCCGCTCGATCCGATCGCGCTTGACCTCCTCGGGCACCTGATCGGTCATCGTCGCCGCCTCTGTGCCTTGTCTCGGCGAGAAGACGAAGGTGAACGCGCCGTCGAAGCCGACCTCTTCGACGGTGTCGAGCGTCTCGCGAAAGTCGTCCTCGGTCTCGCCCGGGAAGCCGACGATCAGGTCGGTCGTGAGGGCCAGATCAGGGATCGCGGTGCGGAGCTCGGCCGCAAGGCGAACGAAGCGCTCGCGACTATACGTCCTTCGCATCGCTTTCAGAATCCGGCTGGAGCCGGACTGGAGCGGGAGATGCGTGTGCTCGCAGACGGAGGCGCACTCGGCCATCGCCGCGATCACAGGAGCGCGGAAGTCTTTGGGATGCGGGCTCGTGAAGCGGATCCGCGCGATCCCGTCGACGGCGTCGCAGGCCCGCAGCAACTCGCCGAAGTCGGTCCTGACGTCGGGGAGCAGGTCGCGGCCGTACGAGTTGACGTTCTGCCCGAGGAGCGTGATCTCGCGGACGCCGTCACGAGCCAGGCGGGCGACCTCGGCGACGACGTCGCCGGGGCGGCGGCTCTGCTCCCGCCCGCGCACTGACGGGACGATGCAGTACGCGCATTTCGAGTTGCAGCCCATGGAGACCTGCACCCAGGCCTGAAACCGCCGTTCGCGGTGCATCGGCAGGGTTCCGGCGAACGAGCGCTCTTCGAGCCCGAAGCTCCCTCTCGGGACGTCGATCCCGCCCGCGCCGAGCCACTCGCCCAGATGCGGAATCGAGCCCGGCCCGAAGGCGACGTCGACGAACGGGTAGAGCGAGAACAGGCGTTCGCGCTGGGCCTCGGCGTAGCAGCCGCCGACGGCGATCACCTTGCCGGGGTCGCGCTCCTTCAGCGCACGCGCCTGCGCCAGATGGGCGGCGAACCGCTGGTCGGGCTTCTCGCGGATCGTGCACGTGTTGAAGACGAGCACATCGGCGTCGTTCTGCTCGTGCGTCTCCCCCAGTCCGAGCTCTTCGAGCATGCCCTTGATGCGCTCGGAGTCGTGGGCGTTCATCTGGCAGCCGAAGGTGGTCACGTGGTACCGCTGCATCGCCGGAACACTGTATCGGCGTGGTTCGCGCGTTTCGGTTTCCTGCCAGACCGGTTACTCTGGCCGCGTCCGTTTGAGTCAGCTGCAGGGGGAGAGGTCAATGCCTTCAAGCGCGGTCGTCCGTGTCCGTCTCGTCACGCTGGGTCTGCTGACCATGCTCGTCTTCGCCGCCCTCGGTGGCGCGCGGGTCGATCGCGCCGGAGCGGTCGCCACCGACCTCTTCATCTCCGAGTACGTCGAAGGCTCGAGCAACAACAAGGCGATCGAGATCTTCAACGGGACTGCTGCGCCGGTGATCCTGGGCTCGGGCGGCGTGGATTACTCGGTCCGGACGTTCTCCAACGGGGGAACGACGACCAGCTCCTCGATCGCGCTCTCCGGAACGATTGCCGCGGGCGACGTCTTCGTCCTGGCGCACCAGTTGGCCGATCCGGCGATCCTTGCTCAGGCCGACCAGACAACGGGCGTGGGCTGGTTCAACGGCAATGACGCCGTCGTGCTCGCGAAGGCCGGTGGGAGTCAGACCGTCGACGCGATCGGTCAGGTGGGGTTCGATCCGGGGACCGAGTGGGGCACCGGGCTGACGAGCACGATGGACAACACGCTCCGCCGCAAGAGCGGGATCGAGGCCGGCGACACGAACGGCTTGGATCCCTTCGACCCGGCGACCCAGTGGGACGGCTTCGCGAACAACACCTTCGGCGGGCTTGGCGCCCACGTCTCGGGCGGCGACGCGCCGCCTCTCGTGAGCTCGACCTCCCCTACCAACGGCGCGGCCGAGATTGCGGAGTCCACCGACCTCACGATCAACTTCTCCGAGCCTGTCGTGGTCGCTCCCGACTGGTACAGCATCGCCTGCGCGGCAAGCGGGTTACACACGGCCGCGCAGAGCGGCGGGCCGCAGAGCTTCACCCTCAACCCGGACACCGATTTCTCGATCGGCGAGAGCTGCACCGTCACCGTGGACGCCTCGAAGGTCACGGACGTCGACGCGGACGACCCGCCGGACACGATGTCCGCAAACCACGTCTTCAGCTTCACGACCACGCTTCCAGTGACGCAGATCGGCAACGTGCAGGGCGCTGCGCACATCTCGCCGCTCAACGGACAGCCCATCAAGGTCGAGGGCATCGTCACTGCCCGACGCACGGCCGGGGGCCGTGGGTACTGGATCCAGGACCCGACGCCCGACTCGAACATCGCGACCTCTGACGCCGTCTTCGTGTTCACGAACCAGGCTCCGATCGCGCAGGTCGGCGCGAACATCCGCGCCGTCGGCAGGGTCGACGAGTTCCGCGGCGGCGGCGACCCGGACAACCTGACGATCACGCAGGTCGCGAGCTCGAACGCCAACGTCACGATCCTCTCGTCCGGCAATCCGGTTCCGGTTCCGACGGTGCTCGGCCTCGGTGGGCGGATGCCTCCGACGGAAGTGATCGACGACGACGGGTCCGGCAACGTCGAGACCGGCGGCGTCTTCGATCCCGCCGGCGACGCGATCGACTTCTACGAGAGCCTCGAGGGCATGATCCTTCAGGTCAACAACGCGGATGTCGTCAACGCGACGAGGAGCTTCGGAGAGATCACGCTTCTCCCCGACCACGGTGTGTGGACGACGGGACTGCGCACGCCGCGCGGCGGCATCTTGCTCGACGGCTACGTCGACCTGAACCCCGAGCGGATCACCGTCGACGACGAGATCCTCCGCGATCTCGCCCCCGCGCCCCGTCCCGCGAAGGCGATGCCCGACATGAACGTCGGCGACGAGCTCACCTCGGCCGTCATCGGCCCGCTGGACTACAGCTTCACCAACTACAAGATCCAGGCGACGACTACGCCGACATTCGTCTCCGGCGCCAACGTTCGCGAGACGACGGCAGCTCCGAGCAGCGAAGAGGTCCTCTTCGGGACGTTCAACGTCGAGAACCTGGCCGGAACGGACCCCCAGGAGAAGTACGACCACCTTGCTTCGCTGATCGTGAACAACCTGCGCTCGCCGGACATCCTGGGGATCGAGGAGGTCCAGGACAACGACGGCGTCGCCGGCGGCACAAACAGCTTGGTCGTGGACGCAAGCGTTGCCTGGACGCGCCTGATCGCCGCGATCCAGGTGACAGGCGGTCCGCTCTATGACTACCGGCAGATCGATCCTGTCGACGACGCCGACGGCGGGGCGCCGGGCGGCAACATCCGCGTGGGGTTCATGTTCCGGACCGACCGCGGTGTCAGCTTCGTCGACCGTCCGGGCGGCTCGCCGACGACCGAGACGACGGTGGTCGGCAAGAAGAACAAGCCGCAGCTCTCGGCAAGCCCGGGCCGAATCGGGACGCAGAGCGCGCCGTTCGACGCCACTCGGAGGTCGCTCGTCGCCGAGTTCGACGTGCGCGGCAAGAAGGTCTTCGCGATCGTGAACCACTTCAGCTCGAAGGGCGACGACCAGCCGCTGTTCGGGCCGGCCCAGCCGCCGACGCGGTTCAGCGAGGTCGCGCGGCACGGGCAGGCCCAGCTCGTGAACGATTTCGTCGATGCGATCCTCGCGCGGGACGACAAGGCGAGGGTCGTCGTGCTCGGCGACATCAACGACTTCGAGTTCTCGGAGACAACCGACCTGCTCGAGGGCGGCGTGCTCACGTCGCTGATCAAGACCCTCCCGCCGAACGAGCGGTACTCGTACGTGTTCGAGGGCAACTCGCAGGTGCTCGACCAGATCCTCCTCAGCGACAGGCTGCGGCGTAACCCGTATCGGCCCGCCTACGATGTCGTCCACCTGAACTCCGAGTTCGCCGACGCGATCCAGGCCTCGGACCACGAACCGTCGGTCGTCCGGATGAAGTTCGGCGACGACGAGTAGCTCGTCCGCCGCGGAGCGGGCTCTGCCCGCTCCGCCGCTGCGGCATCAGGAAAGAGAAGCGGCGCTAAGCAGGTAGGCCGCGCTCGGGCGAAGCCCGAGCCCGGTCTCGATAGGGTCGCTCAAAGTCGTGAGACTTTGAGCGAAAAGGTCACTTAGCCAGCTCCGTGGCGCGAGACTCCCTGATGACGGTGACCTTGATCTGGCCGGGGTACTCGAGCTCATTCTCGATGTCCCGGGCGATCTCGTGCGAGAGTAGGACCGCGTCGTCGTCGTCGATCTCGCCCGGCTTGACGATCACCCGGATCTCGCGCCCGGCCTGGAGCGCGTAGACCTTCTCCACGCCGTTCCGTCGCGCTGCGATCTCCTCCAGCGCCTCGAGGCGCTTGATGTAGTTCTCCAGCGTGTCCCCGCGGGCACCTGGCCTCGAGCCTGAGATCGCGTCCGCGGCGATCACGAGGACCGCTTCGACGGTTTGCGGCTGCACTTCGTAGTGGTGGGCCGCGATCGCATGGACGACGGCCTCGGATCTCCCCGTAACGCGCGGCGTACTCGGCCGAGATCTGCGCGTGGGAGCCCTCGACCTCGTGGGTGAGCGCCTTCCCGAGGTCGTGGAGCAGCGCTGCGCGCCTCGCCGTGCGGACACCGGCCTCGAGCTCGAGCGCCATGATGCCGGCGAGATGGACGACCTCGAGCGTGTGCTTGAGGACGTTCTGGCCGTAGCTCGTGCGGTATTGCAGCCGGCCGAGGATCTTGACCAGCTCCGGATGGAAGTCGCCGGCGTTCGCCTCGAAGACCGCCTGCTCGCCGGCCGCGCGCATGACATCCTCGATCTCCGACTTCGACTGGTAGTACATCTCCTCGATCCGGGCGGGCTGAATGCGACCGTCGTCGATCAGCTTCGACAGCGTCAGCTTCGCGATCTCGCGGCGGATCCCGTCGAACGACGACAGGACGACGGCCTGCGGCGTGTCGTCGATGATGATGTCGACGCCGGTCAGGTGCTCCAGCGTCCGGATGTTCCGGCCTTCCCGGCCGATGATGCGACCCTTCATGTCGTCGCTGGGCAGCTCGACAACCGATGACGTCGTCTCGGCCGCATGGCTGGCCGCGACGCGCTGGAGGGCGTCGGCGACGAGGTTTCGCGCCCGGCGCTTGGCATCGATCTGCGCTTCCTCTTCGAGCTGGCGGAGGCGTCGGGCGAGGTCGTGGCGGATCAGCTGCTCCGAGCGCTCGAGCAGCTGGCTCCGCGCTTCGTTGACCGTCAGGCCTGAGATCCGCTCGAGCTCCCTGACCTCCTCGTCCGTTGCGTCCTTGAGTTGCTGCTGGAGCTCCTTGATGTGCGTCTCGCGGTCGGCCAGCCCCTGCTCGCGCCGCAGAAGCTCGGTCAGCTTCGCCTCGAGCTCGTCTTGCCGCGCCACGAGCCGCTCTTCGAGCTTGGCCACCTGCCCACGACGTTCTTGCAGCGCCTGCTCCGTGTCGGCTCTCACCCGCATCGCCTCTTCACGCGAGGCGATCTCGGCCTCGCGACGGAGGTTGTCCGCGTCCCGCTTCGCCCCGGCAACGAGCTCGTCTCGCCGGCGTGCGGCCTCGCTGAGGCCGGAGCGACCCGACATCGTCAGTCCGAGGGCAAGCAGCCCTGCTCCGAGGACGAAGCCGATGGCAATGCCGGCGGCGATGAGCACGCTGCTCCTTGGGTCGCGTCCGGTCGACGCCGGACGGAGGTCGGTTGTGCCGCTCGATGAGCGGGTCTCACCCGCCACCAAGCCCGTGCAGAGCGCTCTGAAGCGGCGGTCAGTCGCCGCCGCCGGGTTCCGTCCCTAGCAGCGGTGCGCTAGCGACAGGTCCTTTCTCGTAGTCAAGCTCATTTGCAGTCTTCGTCTCGGTCTCAGAAAGGGAAGATTCAGAAAACGCGTCTGTGCAGGCAAAATGTCAGGTGATCTGCCCCTAGTGTAACGAATCGGCGCTCAGTCGTTCGAGGCTTTCGGCGGAGAAGCCCTTGGCCGCCAGGTAACGGAGGGCCTTGCCGTCGCCGCCGCGTTTCGCGAAGCCTCGCTCGGCCCGCTCGGCCTCGGGCTGGAGCTCAGCCAGGACGTCCGCGACGACCTCCTCTTCGATTCCGTGTTGCGTGAGCTCGCGGCGGATCAGCTCGTCGCCGGTGAAGCGATCGGCGAGCGTCCTGGCGCGGCTCTGCGCGAAGCGCGCGTCCGAGAGCAGCCCAGCCTCGGCGAGGCCGTCGAGTGCCTGCTCGCGCTCGTCGGCAGGGATCCCGGCCCGCTCGAGCCGCCTGTCGAGGTCCCGACGGGAGCGGTCCCGATGGCGGAGCGCACGGAGCGCGAGCTCCGTTGCCTCGCTCACTTCGCTGCGGCTTCGACCTTCGCGTCCGGCGCCGTGGCCTCGGTCTCAGCGCCCTCGGCGACCGGGAAGAGCCGTGCGGAGACGACCTGGTCGGGGCCGACGTCGGTCTGGAGCTGCATGAGGATCTTCTCGGTCACGTCGGGGTGCTCGCGCAGGAACGCGGTCGCGTTCTGGCGGCCCTGCCCGAGCCGCTCGTCCTGGAAACTGAAGTACGAGCCGGATTTCTGGACGGCCTTCCGCTCGAGAGCGGCGTCGAGCACCGTGCCCTCCCAGGAGATGCCCTGGCCGTAGATGATGTCGAACTCGGCCTGCTTGAACGGCGGGGCGACCTTGTTCTTCACGACCTTGACGCGGACGCGGTTTCCGAACGCCTCCACGCCGTCCTTGAGAGTCTCGATCCGGCGGATGTCGAGGCGGACCGACGAGTAGAACTTGAGCGCCCGGCCGCCCGGCGTCGTCTCCGGGTTCCCGAACATGACGCCGATCTTCTCGCGGAGCTGGTTGGTGAAGATGCAGATCGTCTCGGTGCGGTTGAGCGTGCCGGCAAGCTTGCGGAGCGCCTGGCTCATCAGGCGGGCCTGGAGGCCGACGTGGCTGTCGCCCATCTCGCCCTCGATCTCCGCGCGCGGCGTCAGCGCGGCAACCGAGTCGACGGCGACGACCGAGAGCGCGCCGCTACGGATCAGGAGCTCGGCGATCTCCAGCGCCTGCTCGCCGTTGTCGGGCTGCGAGACGAGGAGGTCGTCGATGTTGACGCCGATGCGGCGCGAGTACTGCGGGTCCATCGCATGCTCGGCATCGATGAAGGCGCAGATACCGCCGCGGCGCTGCGCCTCGGCGATCACGTGGTAGACGAGCGTGGTCTTGCCCGAGGATTCCGGGCCGAAGATCTCGACGATCCGCCCGCGCGGCAGGCCGCCGATCCCGAGCGCGAGATCAAGCGCGAGCGAGCCCGTCGAGACCGCGCCGATCGAGACCTGGGCGTGGTCGTTCATCCGCATCACCGCGCCCTTGCCGAACTGGCGCTCGATCTGTCCGAGAGCGGTGTCGAGTGCCTCTTCGCGACCCAATTCCGATCAACCTCCTAGAGCAACGTGTTCGAGGACTTCGTACTGCGCGCCGGACGGCCGCAGGGACGACATGTAAACAGCCGCATCGGATGGCTCGAACGTCCCCAGATCAGGCACCGGTGGCTCAAGCTTAGGCGGCGCGCGGAAGCGCAGAACGGTGACGTGCGGGAGCCAGGGGCGCTTCTCGCGCTCGTAGACGCCGAGCCGCTCCAGACCGTCGAAAACCCGCTCCGCCAATCGGCCTCCCTCCCCCGTGGCGTCCTCGAGCACGACCATCCCGACGCTGCGGGTCTCACGGTACCGGCGCGCCGTGAGCTCGATCGGCCCGGTGTCGCGGGCGCCCTGCTCCAGGGCTCCGACGATGCCGGGCAGCTTGGCGGTTGGTCGCGAGCCGAGGAAGGCGAGCGTGATGTGGAGATTGGCGCGCACGACCACCCGGCCGGAGAGATGCGCGTCTTGCCACCGCTCCAGGCGATCGAGGACGTCCTCAGGTAGCCGAAGACCGAGGAAGAGGCGGAGACGCTCATCGCCCTCGACGGTACCGGCTGAGCTCACACGACTTCGTGCCGGCTCTGAGTCAGAAGGCGCCGGAGCAGGTGGAGCGCCGAGGCCGCCGCACGCCGGCGGACGGCGTCGCGGTCGCCCGGCAGCCGCAGCTCCACCCCGTGTGAGTCAGCCGGCGTCTCGGCGTGGAGGTAGACGAGACCGACCGGCTTCGCCTCGGTGCCGCCGCCTGGACCGGCCACGCCGGTGACCGAAACGGCGACACTCGCGCCGAGCACGCGGCGGGCGCCGGCGGCCATCGCCGCCGCGGTCTCCGCCGAGACGGCGCCGTGGCGCTCGAGCACGTCCGCCGGGACGCCGAGCGCGTCGAGCTTGACGCGATCGTCGTAGGCGACGAGCCCACCGACGAACACGTCGCTCGAGCCCGGCACGGATGTCAGCCGGGCGGCGACGAGCCCGCCCGTGCAGGACTCGGCGGTTGCGATCTCGAGCCCGCGCTCCCGCGCGGCGTCAAGGACGATCGCCTCCACTGCGCGCTCGTCTTCGGCGAAGAGTGCACGAGGATGGGCCTCCCTGAGGGCCGCGATGATCCGCTGCGCCTGTCCCTCCGCGCCCGGAGGGATGACCAGGTCGACCTCCACCTCGAGGTCGTGGGCGCAGATCGTGACCTCGAGGCCGTCGGACTCTCCCCCCGCCTGCTCGACCACTCCCGCAACCGCCGACTCCGGCAGCCCGAAGAAGCGGAGGATGCGGTACGCCGGGCTCCGTGCACGGGCGAACAGCTCCCGAAGCTCGGGGCGCTCAAGGGCGGTGCGCCAGATGCGCTGGAGCTCGCCCGGTGGGCCCGGGAGCGCGATCGCGAGCGCGGAGCCGGCCTGCAGGAGCACTCCCGGCGCCGTCCCGGCCAGGCCGAGCGAGACGCCGCCTTCCGGAAGAGTCGCCTGCTTGCGCACGCCGGCCTCGAACTCCGAGTACGGGCGCCGGAAGCGCTCGGCGAGCCCCTGGACGACTCCCGCGATCTCCCGCTCGAGGTCCGGATCGACGGTCAGGCTCCGGCCCGTGGCGTGGGCGAGCAGCTCGATCGTCCGGTCGTCGTGCGTCGGCCCGAGGCCGCCCGACGTGATCACGAGGTCGTGCTCGAGCGCCCTGCGCAGCGCAGCCTCGAGCCGTTCCGGCCGGTCGCCGATCACGCTGACCCACTCCGGCTCGATGCCGCGCGACGAGAGCTCTCGCGCCAGGAACGGGCCGTTCTCGTCGACCCGTCCACCTCTGACGAGCTCGCTGCCCGTGACGAGGACGGCCGCTGTCGGGGTCAACTTTCGTGCCCCGCCCAGCAATGCATGCCGGCCTCTGGCCCGCGATCACGCGGCGCCAGAGCCCAGCCTCCTCCTCACCAAGGCTGCCCAGCCTTGCCTCGTCGGAGTCCGGCCTCCGGCTTGGTGCTCCCGACCCAGAACCTCGGCGGCATTACTGGACGGGGCACTAGAACGACGCGGCCTTGACGCCGTCCGCGGTCACGGTGACGGCCGCGTTCGACTGGCGAGGCAGACGCACGATCCGGCGGTTGACCCTCATGCGCAGGTTGCGCGGCTGTCCCATCCGCACGAAATAGCGGCGGTAGGACCGCTCGGTTCCGAAGCGCAGGAAGCCCTTGCCGCGACCGGCCTCGACCGTTCCGCGGAAGAGCAGCCGGCCGCCGGGACCGCTGGCATACACCTCCATCCAGCTGTCTCCGAGCGCGCCCGTGACCGTCATCCGCACCCGCTGGTTTGTCGGAGTGGATTTCGCGCGGTTCGGCTTCGGCGCCGCAGCGGGAGGCTGGGTCGAGAAGTCGGGGATCGCCGTCGGCGGCGTGTCGCTGCCGAACTTCCAGGCTGCAAAGACGAGCAGCGTCAGCACGCCGATCGCGCCCAGGGCCAGCAGGATGACGCCCGACTCGAAGCGCGGCCCACCGCGGCTCGACGATCCGATGCGTGTCCGTAACGGCGTCTCCTCGTCGGCGTGGATGTAGCGGGAGTTGTACTCGTCGACGTAGAGCTCGCCGTCCAGGCCGAGATACTCGGCGTACGTCCGCAGGAAGCCCTTGACGTACGTCTGGCCGGGCAGGATGTCGAACTGCTCGTCCTCCAGCGCCCGGAGGTACTTGGACCGGATTTTGGTCGCCTGCTCGATCTCGGGGAAATCGAGGGCCTGGCGCAGACGCGCCTCGCGGAGGCTGTTTCCGATCTCGAACATCGAGCGGCGCCCCAGTCTAGTCGCGTTGGCCGCAACCGCCTACGGGCTCAGGCGATCTGACGGAGGACGTAGTACGTGGCGACGGAGATCGCCGCCGTGACGGCGACGTAGAGCGCCAGGTAGCCGAGGATCCGACCCACGAGAGCGAGCTTGTAGCCTCTGACACGACCGAGCGTCCGCTCGATCGTCCGTCGTGCTCGGCGGCCGAGGTAGATCGCCGTGAGCGCGAGCAGGAACGTGGGCGCGATCGCCACCGAGGACTGGAGCAGCGTCACGAGGTCGAACACCTCCGCGGCGACGATCGCGGCCGGCAGCGTGGCGAGGGCGACTAGCCCGACGAGCACGGAGAAGATCGCGCTGAGGCTGATCGGCCGGTCGTCGCTGTCGCTTCGCGCCGGCGGCTGTTGCGTCGCCAGCAGGCTCATGCGGTCGCGGTTGCCTCAGCCTCTTCCCGTCCGCCGCCCGTCATCGCGATCCCGAGCTCCTGCTCGGAGACGTCGGGGCCGAACTCGGCGACGATCTCTCCCTCGTACATGACGAGAATGCGGTCGGAGAGCGAGAGCACCTCTTCGATCTCGAGGGAGATCAGGAGGACGGCTCGGTTCTCGTCCCGCTCCTCGACGAGCCGTCGGTGCACGAACTCGATCGCACCGACGTCGAGCCCGCGGGTCGGCTGGGCGGCAATCAGCACCCGCGGATCGCGCGACACCTCCCGGGCAATGACGACCTTCTGCTGGTTCCCGCCGGACAGCGAGGAAGCGCGCGTCTGCGGCCCGCCGCCGCGAACGTCGAACTCCGTCAACAGGCCGCGGGCCCAGGCGATGATGCGGCCGGGCCGCAGCCACCCCCAGCGCGAGTTCGGCTCCTTCCGATAGTCGTGCAGCGCGAGGTTCTCGGCCAGTGAGAAGTCGAGCACGAGGCCGCGCCTCAGCCGGTCCTGAGGGATGTGACCGACACCCTCGTCGAGGTGTTCCCTCGCGCTCTCGTTCGTGACGTCGCGGCCGCCGACGGTCACCCGGCCTGACGCCACGCGACGCAGGCCCGTCAAGGCGTCGATCAGCTCCGTCTGGCCGTTGCCGTCGACTCCTGCGATGCCCACGATCTCACCATCGTGAACCTGGAAGGAGACGCTTTTGACGGCCTCGAGCTCACGGTCGTCGAGAACGCTGAGATCCTCCACGTCCAGCAGCACTTCGCCTGGATGCGGCGGCGACTTCTCGACGCGGAGGAGCACGTCGCGGCCGACCATCAGTCTCGCGAGGCTGTCCTCGGTGGCCCCGGCTCGCGGGACGGTCTCGATCTTCTTGCCGCGTCTTAGGACCGTGACCCGGTCCGCGATCTCGAGAACTTCCCGCAGCTTGTGGGAGATGAAGATGATCGACATCCCTTCACGCTGGAGTGTCTTCAGGATCCCGAACAGCTCGTCGGCCTCCTGCGGCGTGAGGACGGCGGTTGGCTCGTCGAGGATGAGGATGTCCGCGCCGCGGTAGAGCGCCTTCAGGATCTCGACGCGCTGCTGCTGGCCGACGGTGATGTCCTGGACCTTCGCGTGCGGGTCGATCGCGAAGTTGAACGCCTTGGAGAGCTCCTCGACCTTCTTCACCGCCTCGTCGAAGTCGAGGAACACCCTGCCGTAGGTCGGCTCGGCGGCCAGCACGATGTTCTCCGCCACCGTCATCACCGGGATCAGCATGAAGTGCTGATGCACCATCCCGATGCCGCGGTCGATCGCTTCCCGAGGCGAATTGATGCGCACCGCCTCTCCGTTGATCAGGACCTCGCCTTCGTCCGGGTGGTAGAGCCCATAGAGGACATTCATCAGCGTGGACTTGCCGGCGCCGTTCTCGCCGAGGAGCGCGTGCACCTCGCCCCGCTTCAGGTCGAAGTCGATGTGGTCGTTGGCCAGCACACCCGGGAAGCGCTTGGTCATCCCGCGCAGCTCGAGGACGGGGGTCTCGGTCTGGGCGCTCACTGCTTGGCGTAGGGCCGGCCGATCGCGTGCGGCGGGATCGAGCGCCCGATCACGCCCGCGACCGCGATCAGCGTAAGGAGGTATGGAAGGGCCTGGAAGAGCGTTGCTCCGGAGGCCGAGTACTCGGGAAGCCGCTGCGCCAGCGCGCTCGAGAAGCCGAAGAGGAGCGCAGCGGCGAACGCGCCGAACGGTCGCCACGCCCCGAAGATCAGCGCGGCGAGGGCGATGAAGCCGCGGCCCGCGGTCATGTTCTCGTTGAACGAGCCCAGGAAGCCGATCGAGAGGTACGCACCGCCGAGCGCGGCGAGGATCCCGGAGACGATCACGGCTGCGTAGCGGGTGCGGTAGACCGAGATCCCGACGGTGTCGGCCGCCCGCGGGTGCTCGCCGACCGACCTGATTCGCAGCCCGATCGGCGTCTTGAACATGACCAGGTACGAGACGATCAGCAGGACGAACGAGAGCCAGATCATCAGGTTGAGTTGTCCGAGCACAGGCCCGATGAAGTACCAGTCCGAGATCGCCGGCAGCGTCACGTCGGGGATGCGGGGGATCTCAGACGGCGTGCCTTGCTCGCCGTAGACGTCGACGAAGAGGTAGCCCGTCAGTCCGAGCGCAAGGAGGTTGATCGCGACGCCGATGACGATCTGGTCGGCGCGCAGGTGGATCGAGAAAAACGCGTGGATGAGCGCGAGCCCGGCGCCGGCCACCGCTGCGGCGAGGAGCCCGAGCACCCACGAGTCGAGCTTCTGGGCGGCGAGGATGGCGAAGAAGGCGCCGGTGAGCATCATCCCTTCGAGCGCGATGTTCACGACGCCGCTGCGCTCGGAGAACATCCCGCCGATCGCCGCGTAGGTCAGCGGCGTCGCGTAGCGGAGCGTCGCGGCGAAGAGCGCCGACCAGACGACGACGCTGTCGAGATTCCCGACGCTCGAGTTGGTGGCGAGGATGCCGAGCGCTCCCGACACGATCCCCAGAGCGACCGCCAACCACCCCAGCCTGCGCTCGCCGCGCGTGACTGCCCAGATGCCGGCGGCGACGCCGAGGATCCCGAGCGCGACCGGCCAGAGAATCGTCCGCTGCGTGAGCGGCGGGAGGACGAGCCAGAAGCCGAGTGCGGAAACGGCGATACCGGCGATCGCAATCGATCTGGGGCGGACGACCTTCACCCAGGTGTAGGTGCGCATCGCAGGCTGGTCGATCACGCCACGGCCTCCGGAGCGGCAGCAGGCGGCGGCCCGCGACGTAAGCGTCGAGCCCGGGAGAAGAGCCAGAGGATCAGGATGTCGGCGCCGACGAAGAGCAGAACGAGCGCCTGGATCATCAGAGTCAGGTTGCCGGCGAGCTCTGGCTGGAAGACCTCGGGATCGAGGTTTCGCGTCGACGTCCCGTTTAGGAGCGCCCCGAAGAGCAGGGCCGAAAGCCCGACCCCGATTGCCGTGTTTCGGCCGAGCAGCGCCACGGCGATCCCGACGAACCCGATCTGCGAGCTCTGGATGTCGATGACACCCAGGCGGAACTGCCAGCCGAGGATGTCGACCGCGCCTCCGATGCCCGCGAACAGGCCCGAGATCGCCATCGCGAGGAAGTAGTTGCGGGCGACGCTGATTCCGCCGTATTGGGCGGCATCGGGGTTGAACCCGACCGCGCGTACCTCGTAGCCGAGCGTCGAGCGGTTGAGGATCGCCCAATAGGCGACGAGCGCCGCGATCGCCAGGAGGAAACCGATGTGCAGACCCTGGAGCAGCGGGTCGCCCCAGAGGATCGGCAGCCTGGCGTTCTGCACGACGTCCGAGGAGACGGGCACCGACTCATTGACCTTGTTCTGGAGCGGCCCGCCCTGGCCGAAGGCCCAGTTGCCGATCCAGTAGGCGATCCAGTTGAGCATGATTGTCGTGATGACCTCGTGGGCGCCGACCGCCGCCTTGAGCAATCCGGCGATGCCCGCCCAGAGCGCGCCGGCCAGGGCGGCGAGGCCGATCGCGAGGACGATGTGCACGCCCGACGCAAGGCCGGCCCACGACGAGCCGACCCAGACGGCGACCATCGCGCCGACGATGTACTGGCCCTGACCGCCGATGTTGAAGAGGCCGCAGCGGAAGGCGAAGGCGACGGCCAGTCCTGTGAACACCAGCGGGATCGAGAGAAGCAGCGTCTGCTGGAGATTGAAAGCCGCCTCGGATTCGGCGTCGTTCACGTTCCAGGGGAACCAGATCTGAGCGTCGGTCCAGGGGAGCCCGACCTGGTGCGATCCCACTTGGAAGAACCAGTTGAGGCCGGTGCCGTTGAAGATCTCGCGGTACGTCGTGATCGGGTTGTGGCCAGTGGCGGCGACGACGATCCCGCCGACGAGGAACGCGAGAATCGCGGTCAGGACCGGCGCGGCGATGCCGCCTGCACGCTGAAAGATCGCGAATCTGGCCGCCGGGCTCGGGACCTCGCCGGACGGCGGCGCAGGTGTCGTCTCCCGCTCGCTCATGTCCCGGCCTCCTCCTCGGTCACCGGAGCCGCCTCCACCTCGGCGATTCTAAGGTGAAGACGGCTCCGGTCGAGATCGGTCGTTACAGCGTCGTGGGCGCGGTCAGCTCGCCCGAGACCAATTGGTCCTTGACCTCGTTCATCCGGTCGATGAACTCCTGGGGCACCTGGTCGCTGATCTTGCCTACGGCTACACCCTCGTTTTCGAGATTGAAGACGGCGTCGGTGCCGCCCTTGAACTCGCCGTTCACGACCGCCTCAGAGGTCAGGAAGACGGACTGGTCGACGCGCTTGACCGCGCTCGTGAGGATGTGCGGCCCGAGGTTCGACTGGTCGCGGTCGACGCCGATTCCCCACTTGTCACGCTCCTGGGCCGCGTCGAGGGCACCGAGCCCGCACCCGCCGGCGACCTGGAAGATCACCTGCGAGCCCTGCGCGATCTGGTTCAGCGCGATCTCCTTGCACTTGTCCTGCGCGACGAAGTCCTGCGAGTAGCCGATCAGCGTCCGCACCTGCGGGTTGCACTCCTTGGCTCCGGCCTGGTAGCCCGCAATGAAGATGTCGACCGTCGGCAGCTTGATCCCGCCGACCGCGCTGATCACCTGGGGGCCGCCCTGTCGATCGACCATCAGGCCCGCGAGGCAGCCGATCATGTAGCTGTTCTCGTTCGTCGCAAACGTGAGGCCCTGCACGTTCGGATTGGTCTTGAACGGCGGAGCCTTGACCGAGTAGTCGATGATCGCGAAGTTCGAATCCGGGAACCGAGTCGCCGCCGTGTTCGTCGCCTCGGCCAGGAGGAACCCGACCGCGATGGTCAGGTCGAACCCGTCGCGTGCCAGCGTCGACAGGTTCGGGACGTAGTCGCTCGTCTGCCTCGACTCGACCGGCCGGCCGGTCAGGCCGAGCTCGGTCTCGGCGCGCCGTAGGCCTTCGAGCGCCGACTGGTTGAACGAGCGGTCGTTGAACCGCCCGACGTCGCTGACAAGGCCGACGTTGACGTCCGCACCGGCCGTCGTCTCGGCCGTCGTCGTCTCACCCCCCGCGCTTCCTCCATCGTCCCCGCCGCAGGCAAGCCCCACCGCGAGCAGTCCGCAGGCGAGGAGCGCGGCGATCCACTGCATTGTTCGCACGTCAGCCCCCTTCTCGTCGATCGGGTGCCGATCCTACTTGGTGCGCACAACGAGAGGGCGGGCCTGCGGCCCGCCCTCTCGGCGCTTTCAGGCCTTCCGAACTAGAGCGTCTTCGGAGGCTTGATCTTGCCGCTGATGATGAGCGGCCTCAGCGCGTTCATCCGCGTGATGAAGCGCTTCGGCACGCGCGCGTCGATGCGGCCGACGGCAACGCCGCCGTTCTTCAGGTTGAAGATGTTGTTCCGCTGGCCCTTGAACTTGCCCTCCTTGACGGCCTTGGCCGTCAGGTAGACGGACTGGTCGACGCGCTTGACCGCGCTTGTGAGGATGTGCCGACCTTGGCTCTTCTGGTCCTTGTCGACACCGAGACCCCACACGCCTCGCTCCTTGGCCGCGTCGAGGGCGCCGAGACCGCAGCCGCCGGCGACCTGGAAGATCACCTGCGAGCCCTGCGCGATCTGGTTGAGCGCGATTTCTTTGCACTTGTCCTGGGCGACGAAGTCCTGGGAGTAGCCGATCAGGACCTGCGTCCCGGGGACACAGCGGCGGGCACCCGCCCGATAGCCGGCGATGAAGATGTCGACCGTCGGGAGCTTGATCCCGCCGACCGCGCTGATCACCTTGCGGCCGCGCTGGTTCGCCATCAAGGCCGAGAGACAGCCGATCATGTAGCTGTTCTCGTTCGTGTTGAACGTGAGACCCACCACGTTTCTGTTCTTCGTGAACGGCGGAGCGGCGACCGAGTAGTCGATGATCGCGAACTTCGAGTTCGGGAACGCCTTGGCGGCGGTGGCCGTCGCGTCGGCGAGCAGGAACCCGACCGAGATCGTGACGTCGTAGCGCTGGCGCGCGAGCGACGAGAGATTCGGGATGTAGTCGCTGGTCTGCCGCGACTCGACCGCGCGACCCTGGACCTTCAGGACGCGCTTGGCGCGGTTGAGGCCGTCGAGGGCCGACTGGTTGAACGAGCGGTCGTTGAATCTGCCGACGTCGCTGACGAGCCCGACCTTGTAGACCTTCGCCGCAGCGTCGCTCGACCCGCTCGTCGCGAGACCCGCCAGGGCGGCGACGACGATCGCAGCCACGGCAAGCGTCGCGAGCAGGATGAGCCTTCGTGCTCTCATGAAACCTCCTAGATACAGAACAAAGACAGACCCCTGTCTGCCTTTGAATAAGACGCTAACCCTAAAGCTCTGGTTAGGTCAGTTCCAGCGGTTTCGGCACTTCGAGGTACCCCTTACGAGGGAACTTACGAGGGAATCCGCTCGAGCGCGCCCTCGTCGATGAGGACGCGTCGGGGCTTGGAGCCCTCGTACCCGGAGATGATGCCGCGCCGCTCCAGCATGTCGATCAGCCGGCCCGCCCGCGTGTAGCCCACCCGCAGGCGGCGCTGGAGCAGCGAGACGGAGGCGGTCTGCGTCTGGACGACGATCTCCATCGCCTTCTCGAGCAGCGGGTCGGAGTCGGGATCGAAGTCGTCGTCGCCGGCCTCGAAGTCCTCCGGGGACGGCTCGGGCGCCTCCAGCAGCGACTTATCGAGCACCTGGCCGCGTTGTGCGCGCGCCTGTTCAACGAGAAGCCCAATCTCCTCCTCGCTCACGTACGCCCCCTGGAGGCGCTGGAGGCGCGACGTCCCGAGCGGCTTGAAGAGCATGTCGCCCTGGCCGAGCAGGCTCTCGGCGCCGGCCTGGTCGAGGATCACACGCGAGTCGGTCTGGCTCGAGACGGCGAAGGCGATCCGCGACGGGACGTTGGCCTTGATCATTCCGGTGATCACGTCGACGGACGGTCGTTGGGTCGCGAGCACGAGATGGACTCCGACGGCGCGCGACTTCTGCGCCAGCCGGATGACCGCGTCCTCGACCTGCTGCGGCGAGATCATCATCAGGTCGGCGAGCTCGTCGATGACGACGAGGAGGTACGGCAGCGTCTCCTCCCCCCTGCTCCGGAAGGCTCGGTTCGCCTCCTGCAGGTTCCGGGCGCGCACCGTCGCCAGCCGTTCGTAGCGTCGCTCCATCTCGGCGAGCACGTTCCCGAGCACGATCGCGGCCTCCTTCGGGCTCGAAACGACCGGCGTCAGGAGGTGCGGGATCTTCTCGTACAGCGAGAGCTCGATCCGCTTCGGGTCGATCAGGATCAGCCGCGTGTCGTCCGGAGTCGCCCGGAGCAGGACCGACGTGAGGATCGTGTTGATGCACCCGGACTTGCCCGACCCGGTCGTGCCGGCGATGAGCAGATGCGGCATCCGAGCGAGGTCGGTCCAGACGGCGTTTCCGGAGATGTCCTTGCCGAGCCAGACCGCGAGCGGGCTGGCACTGGACGGCAGGTGGTCGAAGACGTCGCCGAGCGTGACGAGGTTCGGCGCCAGGTTGGGGACCTCGACGCCGACGGCCTGCTTTCCCGGGATCGGCGCAAGGATGCGGATCTCCGTCGTCGCGAGCGCGTAGGAGAGGTCGTCCTTGAGCGCGGAGACCTTGGACATCTTTGTGCCCGAGGCAAGTTGGAGCTCGTAGCGGGTGACGCGAGGCCCGGTGATCTCTCCGATTACGCGTGCCTCGACCCCGAAGTCAGCTAGCGCGCGGACGAGCGCATCGGCAACCTGTCCCGTCGCCTCGCCTTTGTTCTTCGCGACTGCGGGCGAACGCCTGAGCAACGACGGTTCCGGTAGGACGTACTCGACGGCCGGGGGGTTCGGCGGCGCGAACAGGGCCTGCTGCTCGCTCTCCTCGGTCGGCAGCTCGTCCTCGGCGCTGAGCAGAGACGGGGCCTCGGCCTGGCCGACAACCTCGGGGAAGTCTGAGACGCCGTCGACAGGTGGCCCCGGCGGCGGCCGAAGCGGTTGCGGCGGCGGAAGTGGCTCTACGCGCCTCGGGGCGCGCTCGAACGTCTGTCGCGCCGCCGCCTGCGCCCGGCGGACGGCGGGCCCGGAGCTCCGGAGCAGCGCGCCGACGGAGGCGCCGGAGAGGAGCAGCACGCCGGCCGTGAGCGCTGTGAAGCCGGCGATAAGCAAGCCCGTATGCCCGACGAGCGTCCCGACGACCTCCTCGAGCGCCCGGCCCAGGTAACCACCGCGGCCGCCGAGCACGAGCAGCAGCCCGAGCGCCGTCACGATGATCCCGGTGCGGAAGGGCCGCAGCTCGACGATCGCGCTGCGGCCGAGCATCAGGCCGCCGACGACGACGAGGGCGGTCGGGAGCAGGTAGCCGCCGTCGCCGATCAGAGCCCACACCCCGTCCTCGATCCAGCCCCCGGCCCGCCCGCCTTCCCAGCCGAGGTACGTCAGCGTCGCGAGGAAGAGCCCGACCGCGCACAGGACGAGCCCGACCAGCTCGGGATGGTGGTGGCTTCGCTTCTTCACCGTCCTCCTCCGCCGCTTGACGCGCGAAGGCGTCCGCGGCCTCAGGCCGCGCTTCTTGCGCCGTCTCGCCATGCGCGCCTGCTTCGACGGCGCGTAGGCGTTTCCCTACTTGGGATCCAACGTCGGGATGCGCTCGAGCAGCAGCTCGACGAAGGCATTAGCGTCGACGCCGACTCCAACGTGCGCGTTGGCTTCGTGCTCGGTCCGCCGCCACAGGTCGACGACGGTCCGGCCCCGCGTGAGCTCCGAGTCGCACTCGATCGCGACGTGGCGGTGCTCGGTTCGCACGAGCCCGGGCTGGATGACGTGCGCGACGGCGACCGCGTCGTGAATCGGAGAGCCGGCGAAGCCGTACGTCTGCGCGTGGAAAAGGTGGAAGAAGTCGTAGAGGTCGGCGACCATCCGGCCGGTCCGGCCGGATTCGCGCAGCCGCTCGACGTGCTCGCTGAGCAGGAGCGCCTCGTGCGTCACGTCGAGGCCGATCATCGTCACGTCCAACCCGCTCGCGAAGACCCGGGCGGCCGCTTCCGGGTCGGCCCAGACGTTGAACTCCGCGGCCGGCGTGACGTTGCCGAGCCCGATCGAGCCGCCCATGAGGACGATTCGATCCGGCCGCGCCTCCGGGTGTCGCTCCAGGAGCAGTGCGACGTTCGTCAGCGGGCCGACGGCGACCAGCGTCGTGCCCGGGGCGTGCTCCGCGAGGAACTCCACGGCGTGCTGCTCCAGCGGCCCGCGTTGAGGCGGCGGCAGGTCGGGGCCGTCGAGCCCGGTCTCACCGTGGACGTAGGCGGCGACGAACGGCTCGCGCTCGAGCGGCCGCGGAGCGCCCGCAGCGACCGGGACGTCGTCGCGGCCGACGAAGTCGAGCACGCGGATCGCGTTCGCGGTCGTCTTCTCGAGCGTCTGGTTGCCCGCGACGGTAGTCACGCCGAGGAGCTGCACCTCGGGGCTCGCTAGCGCGAGGAGCAGCGCGATCGCGTCGTCGTGGCCGGGGTCGCAGTCGAGCAGGATCGGGATCGGGCTCACGGCGTCCCTGACCCAAGTAACACAGTGTTACAAGCCACGCCGAGCGTGCAATTCAACGGTTTTTCGTCCAAGTAACACTGTGTTACAAAGCGGCGTCGACCTCCGCCGCCGTCGGCAGCGAGGGTTGAGCACCGAACCGCGAGGCCGCGATCGCGCCTGCGGCACACGCGCGCCGAAGCGCCTCGTCCCAGTCCATGCCTTCGAGATGGGACACGACGAGGCAGGCCGTGAAGGCGTCGCCAGCTGCCGTGCCGTCGACAGCGTCGACGCGGGGCGGCTTTGCTCGGGCGACCTCTTCGCCGCGCTCGAGCAGAACCGCGCCCTCCGGGCCGAGGGTCAGCGCGACGAGCCCCGGCGGGTCGTGGTCGAGGAACTCGTGTTCGTAGCGGTTGACGACCAGCAGATCGGCGTGGTCGAGCAGCTCGTGCGGGAGCGGCTTCGCCGGGGCAGCGTTGAGGCAGAAGAAATCCGCGCCGCGTGCGTTGGCTTCGATCGTCTCGACCGGGATCTCGAGCTGGCAGAGGACAGTTCCGCTCCCGACCGCGTCAACCGTCGCGTTCGCACCGGGCACGACAACGATCTGATTGTCGCCGTCCGCGGCGACCATGATCATCGCCACCCCGGTCTGCCCTCGCCGCGCGACCTCGAGCTCGACGCCGGCTTCCCGCAGTCCGGCGAGGGCCTCATCTGCAAACTCGTCGTCGCCGACGGCTCCGAGGAAGCGAACGTCCGCGCCGAGCCGGGCGGCCGCGACGGCCTGGTTCGCACCCTTGCCACCGGGAACCCGCGAGAGGCTGGCGTCGGTGAGCGTCTCTCCCGGCCGCGGCAGTCGCTCGACCCGCGCGACGAGATCGAGATTGACCGACCCGACGACCGCCAGGCTAGGCAGCGAGTGCCCGCAGGTCGTCCAGCGTGCCGTTGAGGAGGTTCTCGCGCAGGTCGAAGAGGCCCGCCCACAACGCGGACCGGTCTGGCGCGGTTCCCAGCCGGACGGAGGTCGTCAGGCCCTCCAGAGCCCTGATCAGCACCGCGAGCTCGAGATATGCGTGAGTGACGCGGTGGGGAGCGACCACCACGCCGGCGCGGTAGAGGACCGGCGCCCACTCCATCAGCTCGGCGGCTCCTGGCTCCCCATACCAGGAACGGCCCTCGGCGCGATCAGGCTCGAGCTCGAGCAAGTACCGCCCGAGCGGGCGCTCGAGCCCCGTCAGCGCGGTCTCGACCCGGTCTGCCGCGCGGCGAAGCGCCGCCTGGCGCCTACCGGGCGTCGAGGGAGTCGCCTCACCTCTCGCCCAGCGCTCGAGCAGCCGGCAGAACGCGAGCGCCGCCACCTCGCACGCGGTGAGCTGGGAGATCAAGCGACGGGCCGTCGCCTCCTCGGCGGCGCCCTCGCGGAGCGCCTCGGCCCACGTGGGTTTCATACCTCCACTATGACGGGGAGGATCATCGGCCGGCGCCCTGTTCTGTCGAGAATCAGTTGCGCAATTGCATCGTGGAGGTGCTCCTGGATGAGCTTGACCTCCGTGATGCGCTGCGCCAGGAGCTCGCGCAGGACTCGGTCGGCCTCGGACTGCATCTCCTCGAGCAGCGGCTCGGTCTCGCTGAGCCCGCGCGCGATCACCTCCGGCCGGCTCGTGGGAAGGACCCCGTTCGAGCCGCCGACGGTGGCGACGACGATCAGCACACCGTCCTCCGACAGCGTCCGACGGTCGCGCAGAGCGACTGCCTGAACGTCTCCGACCCCGAGGCCGTCGACGTAGGTGACGCCGGTCTCGATCTGGTCGACGAGGCGGACGCCGCTCGGGCTGAGCTCGACGACCGAACCGTTCTCCGTCAGCACGATCGAGTTCGCCGGAACACCGCTCTGCTGCGCGAGCCGGCCGTGTGCGGCCAACATACGGAATTCACCGTGGACTGGCATCACCGCCTTCGGGCGGACGAGGCCGAGCATCGTCCGCAGCTCCTCCGCGTAGGCATGGCCGGAGACGTGGACGGGCGCGATCTCCTGGTGCAGCACCTCGGCGCCCGCCTTCGAGAGTTGGTTGATCGAGTCGTGGACACGAAGCTCGTTCCCGGGCACGGGCTTCGCAGAGAGGATCACCGTGTCCCCCCGGTCGACCTTGACCGCCGGATGGTCCCCGTAGGCGATCCGAGTCAGCGCCGACATCGGCTCGCCCTGGCTGCCCGTACAGAGCACGAGCACCTCGTGCGGCCGGTACTCGTCGAGCTGAGCCGGCCGGATCAGCGCGTCCTCGGGAACCTGGACGTAGCCGAGGTTCCGGGCGATGTTCATGTTCTTGCGCATCGATCGGCCGATCACGCTGACCTTGCGGCCCGATTGAACGGCGACGTCGATCGCCTGTTGCATCCGGTGGACGTTCGACGCGAAGCACGCGACGAGGACACGCCCCGGGCACCGGGGAATGATCTGCTCGAAGGCCTCCCCGACGAGCCGCTCCGAGCCCGTGAAGCCCGGGCGCTCGGCGTTCGTCGAGTCGCCGAGAAGTAGGTCGACGCCCTTGCTCCCCAGCTCGGCGAGCCGCCCGACGTCGGTGCGCAGCCCGTCCACGGGCGTGTGGTCGAGCTTCCAGTCCCCGGTCAGCAACACCCGGCCGGCCGGGCTCTCCAGCACGACTGCCATCGAATCGGGCACCGAGTGGGCCACGCGCACGAACTCGACGCGGAAGGGGCCGATCTCGACATGGCCCTCCTCCGGCTTGGCCTCGTTCAGCTCCGCCGCCTGGAGCAGTCCGTGCTCGTCGAGCCGGGACTGTGCGAGCCCCAGCGTCAATTTGGTGCCCCAGACCTGGGGGACCCGCACCTCTCTGAGCAGGAACGGGAGCGCGCCGACATGATCCTCGTGCGCGTGGGTGAGGATGACCGCCCGCACGCGGTCCTGCCGATCCGCGAGGTAGCCGAAGTCCGGAAGGATCAGGTCGACCCCGAGATGCTCGTCGCGGGGGAAGGCGAGACCTGCGTCGACGACGACGATCTCGCCGCCGAACTCGAAGACGGTCATGTTCTTGCCGACCTCGCCGACTCCGCCGAGCGGGATGATCCGAAGGGTGTCGGACGCCATCACGGCATTCTAGGAGCGGTTCCCGTCGTCACGACCGGCGGCCGAAGGAGCTGCGCTAGGCCGAGACCGGTTCGAGCACGCCCAGTCGTTGCAGCGAGGCGCGGATGCGGTCCTTCTCCTCGTCGGTCGCCTCGACGAGCGGCAGCCGCAGTCCCCCGACTTCGTGCCCGAGGAGGTTGAGCGCAGCCTTGATCCCGATCGGTCCCACGGTGACCTTGAGGATCTCGTACACCGGGCCGAGCTCCTCGTCGATCCGGCGTGCAGCCTCGGCGTCGCCCTGCTTGAAGCTGGTGACTTGTGCCTTCACCTGCGGCCCGACGACGTGGGTGTGGACGCAGACCCCACCCATGCCGCCGACCTCGAGGAACGGGAGGATCAGGTTGTCGTCGCCCGCGTAGAGGTGAAGCCCGGTCTCGTCGACGATCCGGCGCGCCTGCTCGAGATCGTCCCAGGCCTGCTTGACCGCGCGGACGTTGTCGATCTCGGCCAGCTCCGCCAGCGTCTCGACCTCGACGAGGTTCACGACGCGTGCGGGGATGTTGTAGTAGACGATCGGCTTGTCCGTCACCGCCGCGATCGCCTTCACGTGCTCGACGATCCCGCGGGGCGGCGGCTTGTTGTAGTACGGCGTCACGACCAGGAATCCGTCGACGCCGAGCTCGTGCGCGCGCTCGGTCAGGTGCACCGAGTGGCGGGTGTCGTACGTCCCTGTGCCGGCGACGACCGTCGCGCGGTCGCCGACGGTGTCGACCGCGGCCGAGTAGAGCTCGAAGCGCTCGTCATCGGTGAGCGTCGGCGATTCGCCGGTCGTGCCCGTCACGACGAGCCCGTCGGAGCCGTTGTCGACGAGGAACGCCGCCAGCTCGCGGAACTTCGTCAGATTCACTGCGCCGTCGGAGTCGAACGGCGTGACGCTCGCGGTCAGAACCTCACCGAGCACGCCTCGATCTTACTCCCGTGCCGCCGAGAGTCCTGCCTCGAAGGCGCTTCTTGCCTCCTCGCCGAAGACCGCGAAGACGACTTGCTGGAGCGACCGAGGTTCGTACGCTCGAACTGCCTCCACCATGATCCGCGCGCACTCGTCGAGCGGGAAGCCGCCGACGCCGGTTCCGAACGCCGGGAGGGCGAGCGACTTCGCGCCGAGCTCGTCGGCGACGCGCAGACAGCTTGCGGTCGCGCGGCGGACGAGCTCGCCGTCGGTCCGCAGGTCCTGGCCCATGACCGCGCCGTGGATCACCCAGCGGGCCGAGAGCCGGCCCGCGCCGGTCGCGACCGCGTCGCCGACCTCGATCGGGCCGAGCGCGACGGCCTCGCGCTCGATCTCCTCTCCCCCGGCTCGCTTGATCGCACCCGCGACGCCGCTGCCCATCCAGAGGTGGTTGTTGGCAGCATTCGCGATCGCATCGACCTCGAGCGACGTGATGTCGCCTTCCGCGACCTCGAGCTCAGTCAAGGAGCGCTTCGAGCCCAACGGTCAGCCCTGGCGGAAGGCTCGGCAGCCGCTCGAGCGCGAGCAGCACGCCGGGAACGTAGGCCTCCCGCGAGTAGGCATCGTGACGGATCGTCAGCAGCTGGCCGTCGCCGCCGAACAGGACTTCCTGGTGCGCGACCAGGCCGGGCAGGCGGACCGAATGGATCGGGGCTCCGCCGAGTCGCTCACCGGTGGCCTTGGCCGTGCCGGACGGCGCATCCTTCTTCGCCTCGTTGTGCAGCTCGACGATCTCGGATCGCGGCAGGTACTTCGCGGCTTCCTCGGCCAGACGCATCATCAGCACCGCCCCGATCGCGAAGTTCGGAGCGACGAACAACGCTACGCCGTGCTCCCTGGCGAGGCCGTCGAAGGCCTGCGGCTCCCAGCCCGTCGTCCCGACCACTGCCGGGATTCCCCGCTCCAGCGCGGCCCTGACATTGCCCTCGACGGTCTCGGGCGCCGTGAAGTCGATCATCGCCTGGGCGTGCGCGAGGTCGACGAGCTCGTGGCCCGCCGCCTCGAGAGCGGGACCGAGCACGGATCCGACGTTCCCGCCGCGCCCGAAGAGCGCGAGCTTCACGCCGCGGCCGGGGCCAGTGCGGGGCTGACCCGCTCGACGGCGGCGAGGAAGCGCTCCTCGTCGGCGCCGATGCCCGCCGCCGACAGCCGCTCGGGAGCCAGCAGGAGCTCGGCCAGCTCGGCCAGCCCCTCGGGCTCGACCGCGTCGATCTCCGCCATGATCCGGTCCAGCGAGAGGATCTCGGTGTCCGTGATCAGCGACTTGCCGAGCCGGCTCATCCGGCTCGATGTCGACTCCATCGAGAGCAGGATCCGCCCCTTGAGGTTCTCCTTCGCCCGCTCCAGCTCGTTCGGTTTCAGGTTGCCGCCCGCGATGTCCGCGATCTGGTCGGCTGCGATCGCCAGGCACTCGTCGAGGTTCTCCTCCCTCGTCCCGACATAGAGGCCGATCTGGCCGGTGTCCGTGTACTGCGACGCAAAGCTGTAGACGGCATAGGCCATGCCGCGCTTCTCCCGGATCTCCTGGAAGAGGCGGGAGGAGGCCGACCCGCCGAGCACCGCGTCCAGGAGCGACGCTGCGAACCGGCGACGGTCGGAGCGGGCGATGCCCGGCGCAGCCAGGCAAACGTGGTACTGCTCGGTGTCCTTCCGGACGAAACGGAGGCTTGGCGGCGGCGCCTTGACGAGCGGGGGCCGGACTCGCCTCGCCTTCGCCGGCGTCTCGCGCACCTTCTTCTCCGCCTGCTCGAGCAGCTTGAGCAGGTGGTTGTGGTCGAGGTTGCCGGCCGCCGCGACGACGACGTTGCCGGGGACGTACATCGAGCGGTGGTAGGCCGAGATCGCCCGCCGCGAGACGGACGAGATCACCTCCGCTGTGCCGATCACGGGCCGGCCGAGCGCGTGGCGGCCGAAGACCGCCTCCGCGATCAGGTCGTGGACGAGCTCCTGCGGTTGGTCCTCGTACATCGCGATCTCCTCGAGCACGACCTCGCGCTCCGAGTCAACCTCCGCGAACGCGGGAGCGAAGACCATGTCGCTCATGACGTCGATCGCCGTCTCGAGGTGGTGGTCGGCGACCCGCGCGTAGACGACGGTGTGCTCGCGCGAGGTGGCGGCGTTCAGCTCGCCGCCGAGGCCGTCGAAGACCTCTGCAATGTCCTGGGCGGAGTACTTATCCGTGCCCTTGAAGAGCAGGTGCTCGATGAAGTGGGAGACGCCGGCGCGGTCGTCGCGCTCGTCGCGCGAGCCGGCGCCGATCCAGTAGCCGAGCGAAACCGAGCGAACGTGCGTCAGCCGCTCGGTGATAACGCGCTGCCCAGAGTCGAGCTCGGAGAGGACGTACTTCTGCACGGTCGGATGGTAGTGCGAGGGCGACTCTCGCCGCCCTCGCTAGTCCCTATCGATCGCGCCGGTCGCGGCCGCCGCGGCCACGGCCGCGGTCGCCGCCCTCGCGGCGCGGCGGACGCTCCTCGCGCGGGCGCTCGGGAGCGTTCTTGGCCCGTTCGATCAGCTCCTCGGGCTGGACGAGCGCACCGTTCTCGTGCTTCGCCACCAGCTTGAGGCCGATCCGCCCGCGGTCCTTGTCGACCTCCTGGACGATGACGTCGAGGACGTCGCCGCGGTTGATCACGTCTTCGATGTGACCGACCCGTCCCGGGCCGACGTTGGAGACGTGCAGCAGGCCGTCGGTGCCCTTCTTCAGCTCGACGAAGGCGCCGAACTGCGTTGTCTTGACGACCTTGCCGGTGTAGGTGTCCCCTACCTCCGGCTCCTTCGTCAGCGCCTGGATCGCCTCCGTCGCCGCCTCGGCGTTCGTGCCCTCGGTGGCGTAGATGAGGATCGTGCCGTCCTCCTCGATGTCGATCTGGACGTCGTGCTCGGACTCGAGCGCGCGGATCGTCTCGCCGCCCTTGCCGATGACCATCCCGATGAACTCCGGGTTGATCTTCACCGTGGAGATCCTCGGCGCGTGCGCCGCGAGCTGCTCGCGCGCCTCCGGGATCGCCTCCAGCATCTTGTCGAGGATGAACCCGCGCGCCTGCTTGGCCTGTTCGAGCGCGCTCCGCATGATCTCCTGCGTGACGCCGGTGATCTTGATGTCCATCTGGAGCGCGGTCACGCCGTCGCGCGTGCCGGCGACCTTGAAGTCCATGTCGCCGAGGTGATCCTCGGCACCCTGGATGTCGGTCAGGATCACGTAGTCGTCGCCTTCCTTGACGAGGCCCATCGCGATGCCGCCTACCGGCGCCTTGATCGGCACGCCGGCATCCATCAGCGACAGCGTCGAGCCGCAGACCGAGCCCATCGACGACGAGCCGTTCGACTCGAGCGTCTCCGAGACGATGCGGATTGTGTACGGAAAGTCCTCGGGCCCCGGGATCACCGGCTCGAGCGCCCGCTGCGCGAGCGCACCGTGGCCGATGTCGCGGCGCTTCGGGCCCCGCATGAACCCGGTCTCGCCGACCGAGTAGGGCGGGAAGTTGTAGTGGTGCATGAAGCGCCGCTCCTGCTCCAGCGAGAGGTCGTCGATCCGCTGCCCCTCCTTGGCCGTGCCGAGGGTCAGGAGCGACATGATCTGCGTCTGGCCGCGCGTGAAGAGCGCCGAGCCGTGTGTCCGCGCCGCGACGCCGACCTCACAGGTGATCTCCCGGATCTCGTCGGCTGCGCGTCCATCCGGACGCCGCTTCTCGACGGCGATCTTACGGCGAACGAGCTCCTTGTAGATCGCCTCGGCCGCGCGCTTGATCCACTGCCGCGTCAGGCCGTCCTTGACGACCGGGGCGTCGCCGTCGACCGTCGCCGGCCCGACCGGGAACGGCAACTCGACCGTCTCGATGATCCGATCGAAGAGCAGATGGCGCTTCGCCGAGCGCAGCTCCTTCGAATCCTGCTCCGCCTCGGTGAGCTCCTTGAGGTCGCTCTCGAACTGCTCGCGGACGGGGCCCTCGACGGCAGCCATCCGCTCGCGGTCGAGGATCAGCTCGAGGCTCGACTTGTACTGGACCTGCTTGATGATGTCCTCATCGGTCGATGTCATGTCGAGCGGCGGGGACTCCTCCGTGAGGATCTCTTCCACCGTGGCAGCCGCCTCGCGCAGGCCCTCGGCGCCGATCCGCTCGCGGACCTGGCCGCCGAAGCGCTCCTGGAGCTCCTCCGTGAGCTCCGCGTCGAGCCACCTGGGCTTGCCGACCTGCTCCCTGAGCTGCTCCTGGACCTCGCAGATCCGGATGATCTCCGCGTGGGCGCGCTCGAGCGCCTCGAGCAGGAGGTCCTCCGGAATCTCCTCGGCGCCTGCCTCGACCATCGTCAATCCGTCCTTCGTGCCGACGACGATCAGATCCAGAGTGCTCTGCTCCTCGCTCTCCTGGAGCGTCGGGTTGAGGACGAACTCGCCGTCGATCTGGCCGATCCGGACGGCGCCGACCGGGCCCATGAACGGCAGCGGCGAGATCATCAGCGCCGCCGAGGCGCCGTTGATGCACAAGATGTCGTGCGGCGTGACCATGTCCGCGGAGAGGACCGTGCAGATCACCTGCACCTCGTTGCGGAACCCCTTCGGCCACAGGGGCCGGATCGGGCGGTCGATCATCCGCGCGGTCAGGATCGCGCGCTCGGTCGGGCGGCCTTCCCGCTTGAAGAAACCGCCGGGGATCTTCCCGGCGGCGTACATGCGCTCCTCGACGTCGACGGTCAGCGGGAAGAAGTCCGCGCCCTCGCGCGCCTCCATCCTGCCCTGCGCCGTCGCGAGCACCATGGTCTCGCCCGAGCGGACGACGACGGCGCCGTCGGCCTGCTTGGCGAGCTTGCCGCTCTCGAACGTGATCTCTTGCCCACCGATCTCGACCGAGACCGACGTGGGACCTGCGACTGCGATGCTCATTGTTCCTCCACTTCGTGTGGAGAGTGGAGGTTTGAGTCAGAGTCAGCCTACGGCTCCTAGGATGATCCATCGGAGTCCGTTTCGGTGGCGGGCCCTCGCTCAAACTTCCACCCTCCTGCTTCGGCTTACCGCCTCAGACCAAGCTCCTTGATCAGTGCCCGGTAGCCCTCGAGATCCTTGCGCTGCAGGTAGTTGAGGAGGCGTCGGCGTCGGCCGACGAGCATGAGCAGCCCGCGTCGCGAATAGTGGTCCTTCGTATGCGTGCGCAGATGCTCGGTCAGCTCGTTGATGCGCGCCGTGAGCAGCGCGATCTGAACCTGGGCGGAGCCCGTGTCGGCCTCGCCCTGGCCGTGCTTGCCGATGATCTCCTGTTTGGCTTCCTTGCTGAGGGTCAACGAACCTCCTTCACACAACGAATCCGCAGTTCCCGCCGTTCACGCGGAAGCAGCATGAACAGCCGGATCTGCGGGCCTCGGTAGGGTAGCAACGATGCGTGCCGCCGTCGCTGCGGGACATCCGGCGACAGCCGGAGCCGGCATCGAGATCCTGGAGGACGGCGGTAACGCCGCCGACGCCGCGGTCGCTGCGTCACTGGCCTCGTGCGTCGCCGAAACGGTCATGACCGGTCTGCTCGGCGGCGGCCATGCGGCCGTGTCCTGGAACGGCGAGGTGCGGACGCTCGACTTCTTCGTCGCCGTGCCCGGCTTGGGGGCGGCGGAGCCGCGCCGCGTCGAGCTCGAGCACCTGGAAGTGCCGTTCGGCACGGAGCTCGTGCACTACGCCGTCGGGATCGGCTCCTTCGGCGTCCCCGGGGTTCTGGCCGGCCTGGACGAGCTCTGGCGCGCGCACGGGACCCTGCCGTGGCCCCGGCTGGTCGAGCCGGCCCTGCGGCTGGCCCGGGCCGGCGTCGAGATGCTCCCGGCTCACACCGCGTGCCTGCACATGCTCGCACCGGTGATGACGATGCGCGAGGGAGCGCGGATCTACTCGCCCGGCGGCCGCCTGCTCGAGAACGGCGACCGTCTCGAGCAGCCTGGGCTCGTCGCCGCCCTCGAGCTCGTCGCGGGCGAGGGCGGTCGCAGTCCGACGCTCCAGCAGCGCCTGCTCGCCCTGATGGACGAGCGTGGCGGCGTCGTCACCCGGACGGATCTCGAGGCCTATGAGCCCCGCTGGGAGGAGCCGGTTCGAGCGGAGTACGCCGGCCTCTCGCTCGCGACGCGGGCCGCGCTGAACAGTCCGCTGCCGGTGCTGGCGGCGTTGCCCGGATCCGACCCCGTCAGCCTCGCGCTCGCGCTCCGCGGCGATGAGCGGGACGGAGACACGACCAACCTGACCGTGGTCGATCGAGACGGGAACACGGTCGTGCTGACGACGAGCCTCGGCCTCGGCTCGGGCGACTGGGTGCCCGGGCTCGACCTGCACTTGAACAGCATGCTGGGCGAGGCGGACCTTCTGGTCGGCGAGCTCTCGCCGGGCGATCGGATGGCCAGCATGATGTCGCCGACGATCGGGATCGGCGACCGCGGGTTCGCGATCGCGGCCGGCGCAGCGGGTGGAACGCGGCTCCGGAGTGCCCTCGTCCAGGTCCTCGCCGGCATCCTCGACGAAGGCCTGAGCCCTGACGTTGCCGTGAACCGGCCGCGCCTCCATCCGGTCGGCGACCTCGTTCATCTGGAGCCGGGGTTCCCCGATCGCGTGCGCGAGCTGCTCGAGCAGGCCGGATTCGAGGTCCGCCTTTGGCCGGAGCGACACCACTACTTCGGCGGGGTCAGCGTCGTCAGCCGGTCCGGAGCCGCAGCCGACTCGCGTCGAAGCGGGGCTGCGCTGGAGCTGCCTTAGCGCTGACCGGGGGGCTCGGCCGCTCTCGCCTCCGCGACGTCGTGGCCGATCTGGTCGATCAGCTCCTGCTCGGACTCGAACACCCGCTCTCCCCGCAGCCGACGCCAGAGCTCGACGATGAGCCGCTGCCCGTAGAGGTCGCCTTCGAAGTCGATCAGGAACGCCTCGACGCGACGCTCCCGGCCGCCGTAGTGCGGGTTGACGCCGATCGAGATCGCTGCGCGATTGCCGCCTACGCGGCCGGCGTAGATCCCGTAGGCGGGGACGAGCAGCCCGCTCGGGACTGCCAGGTTCGCGGTCGGATAGCCGAGCGTCCCGCCGCGAGCGTCGCCGGCGACGACGGTGCCCTCGACCTCCGGCGGTCGGCCGAGCAGCTGCGCCGCGCCGTCGATCTCGCCGGCGGCGAGCAATTGCCTGATGCGGCTGGACGAGACGCCTTCGACGTGGGGCACACGGCGAACGTCGAAGCCGAGGTCGGCGAGCGTGTCGAGATCGCCGGACCGGCCTCGTCCGAACCGGAAGTTCTCCCCTGCAGCGACCACGGTTGTCGCCAGCGGGCGGAGAACCGACTCGGCGAACTCCTCGGGTGTTTGAAGCGAGAGATCGGACGTGAACGGGACGACGTGAACCTCGACGCCGAGATCGCCGAGCAGCTCGAGCCGCCGCTCGAGCGTCGTCAGCAGCTCGACCTGATTCCCCAACGCGATGCGCGGGTGTGGGTCGAAGGTGATGACCGTCGTCGGCAGCCCCGCCGCCTTCGCCGCCTCGATCACGCGACGATGGCCACGGTGCACGCCGTCGAAGGTGCCGATGGCGACAGCGCGCCCGCCGGTCACAGGGTGCTCAACGCCTCCTCCGGCGGGATGATGCGGGCGGGATCGGCGTCCTCGACGCGGAACGGGCCCACCTCGGTCCGGCGGAGCGAGACGCAATGGCCACCCAGTGCGTCGGCGATCGAGCGCACGTATGTGCCGGAGCCGACGAGCAGGTCGAGCGTCGCCGTTCGGCCGTCGTAGCCGAGCAGCTCGAGGGCGTGGATCGTCGAGCGCCGGACGGGCATCTCGACGGCGACGCCCCGCCGATGGAGCTTGTATGCGCGCTCGCCGCCGATCTTCACCGCCGAGGCGGCCGGGATCCGAAGGTCGACGTCGCCGCGAAACGCGTCCAGACGCCGGGCGAGCTCCTCCGGAGCCGGCGGGTCGCCCTCCGCGGTTACCTCACCCTCGAGATCGCCCGTGCTCGTCCGGGCTGTCAAGTCGACCTCGGTCACGTAGCGCTTGCCGAGACCCACGAACCGCTGCTGCTCCCTCGTGAAACGGCCGAGCAAGACGAGCAGGAGCCCCGTGGCGAACGGATCGAGCGTACCGGCATGGCCGGCGCGGGCGCCGGTGTGCGCGCGCAGGTCGCGGACGAGCGCAAACGACGATGGGCCCGCCGGCTTGTCCACCAGCACGAGCCCCGATGGATCAAGTCCGCGCGGAGGCACGTGCTACCAGGTACTGCTCGCGGATGAACTCGACAATCTGCGGGATCTCGAGCGCGGACGAGAAGCCCGCTGCCTGGCGGTGGCCGCCGCCGTCACCCGAGGCGCGGGCGATCGCCGAGACGTCGAGCTCGTCCGAGCTGGAGCGAAGGCTCACACGGCGGGCCGGCCGTCCCGGGGCCGGCGGCTCACGGATCAGCGCCGCCATCTCGGCGCCCTCGACAGCGCGAAGGAAGTCGATGATCCCCTCGGAGTACGGCTCTGCGGCACCGACCTCGGCGAAGTCGGTCTTGAGCAGGTAGGAGACGACGAGCCCGCCGCCCTCGTAGACCTGCGCGCGCTCCAGGGCCCGGGCGAGCAGCTTCAGCTTCGCGAGCTGGACGGTCTCGTAGACGCTCTGGAAGACACGGTGGACGTCCGCTCCGGCCTCGACGAGCTCCGCTGCGAGGCGCAGCGCCTTCGGCGTTGTGTTCGCGTACTGGAAGCGTCCGGTGTCGGTGACGAGCGCAACGTAGAGGGCCTCGGCGAGCGCCGGCGTCAGCTCAACTCCGAGCTCGCGGGCAATGTCTCGAACGATCTCGCCGGTCGACGAGGCGTCCGCCAGCACCAGATTCACGCTGCCGAACCGGGAGTTGTCGTGGTGGTGGTCGAGGTTCAGGACGAGCGGCGCCGACTCGAGCGCCGTCTGGCCCTCGCCCAGCCGGCTCTCGTTCGCGCAGTCGAGCGCAAAGAGAACGCGATCGGCGACGTCGTCCGGAAGTGTGCGGCGCAGCTCGTCGAGCGGCATGAACTTGTACTCGGCCGGCAGCGGCGCCTGGCCGGAGAGGTACATGACCGAGTCCTTGCCGAGGGCGTCGAGGATCAGCTTCACGGCGAGGATCGAGCCGAGCGCGTCCCCGTCCGGGTTCTCGTGGGTGATCAGGAGGAAGCGGTCGTTGCGGCGCAGCGCGTCGACGAGCGCTTGCTGGTCACTCGTCGTCTGGGTCGTCTGGGGCGAGCTCATCGATCAGGTGAGACATCCGGACGCCGCGCTCGACGGAGTCATCGTATTCGAAGGTCAGCTGCGGAGTCCGCTTCAGCCGCAGCTCTCGGGCGATGCGAGCCTGGAGCACCCCATGGGCCGCCTCCAGCCCGGCGAGGCTCTGTTCGCGCTTCTTGTCGGAGCCCAGGACGCTGACGAAGACACGGGCAGCGCGAAGGTCGGTCGACGTCTCGACGCCGGTGACGGTCACGAAGCCGATCCGCGGGTCCTCGAGCTCGCCCACCGTCTCGGAGAGCACCTCGCGGACGGCGGCGTTCACACGTCGCATGCGGTCACTCACAGTTGAACGACTTGAAGAGCTGTGTGGCGCGCAAGCTTGTCGAAGTCCCTGTCGGCATGGAGGACTGGGACACCGGCGCGGATTGCCGGGACCGCGATGAGGCAGTCCGCGATTGACCGGAGGGTTTCCCCGCCATCACGGCAAGCACGATAGAGCGCAGCGGCCTCTTCGTAATCCGCCAACGGTTCGAGGCGGAGAAGCGGGAAGCCGAGCAGCATCTTTCGGAAGGCGCCGTACTGGCCCGGAGCGCGCGCGCCGGCCAGGACCTCGGCGATCACCACCTCCGTGACGGCGACGTGCTCCTTGGCGCGAATCGCATCAGCGAGGCGTTGGTGCACACCGCTTCCTGTTCGGCGGAAAAACTCAACCCACGCCGAGCTATCCGGGACGATTAGAACTCCTCGATCGGATCGCCAGATCGCATCGCGTCGAGGTCGCCCTCCCACCCGGTCCCTTCGAGGGCGAGCGCAAGCTCGTACGGATCGTCCATGCCGCCGACCAAGCGGCGAAGCGCGTAGTCGATGGCCTCGCGCTTCGTTCGGAACTCGTAGAGCTCCATCGCCTTCGCAATCAGTTGATCGTCTACCACGACGTTCGTCCGGCCCATGGGCCCAATCGTACACCCTCATACACCTGTCTGTGTAGAGCTAGTCCCCAGGAGATACGACCACGCGCTCGGCGCGCACGACCTCGTACTCCTGACCGTTCAGGTAGCGAACCGCCCCCTCGAGCAGCTGCTCCGCCTCGCGGTGCTCCCGTGCGACGCAGGCAACGGTCAAGCGGCTCCGCTGCCAGAGCTCATGGTGGTCGACCTCCGCCACCGTGGCGCCGAAGCGGTTCTGCAGCTGCGCCTTCGCCGACTTCACGTACTTGCGCTTGCCCTTCAACGAGCCGGCCTCGGGAAAGTGAAGCTCCACGGTCAGGATGCCGACGTAGCCGGCGCCCATTGGGTCTATTCGCTGGCGGTGGTGGCCGGCTCGGGCGCGGGCGCCGGTGCGGAGAGATCGGTGCGCTCGACCTGCCTGGTCTCGAAGATCTCCAGGACGTCGCCTTCCTTCACGTCGTTGAAGCCCTCGAGCAGGATGCCGCACTCGAACCCCTCCTCGACCTCGCGGACGTCGTCCTTGAAGCGCTTGAGCTGCGCGATCGAGGTCTCGTGGATGACGGTCCCATCGCGGACGATGCGCACCTGCGCGTTGCGCCGGACGACGCCGTTCGTGACGTACGAGCCGGCAATCGTGCCGAGCCGCGAGACCCGGAAGAGCTGGCGGACCTCGGCCTCGCCGATCGTCTCCTCGGTCGTGACCGGGGCGAGCATGCCGACGAGGGCCTGCTCGATCTCCTCGGTCAGCCGGTAGATGACGCGGTAGGTGCGGATCTCGACGCCCTCGCGCTCGGCGAGCTGCCGTGCCTCGACGTTCGGCCGCACGTTGAAGCCGACGACGAGCGCGTTCGACGCAGCAGCGAGGTTGACGTCGCCTTCGGTGATACCGCCGACGCCCTGATGGATCACACGGACGCCGACCTCGGGGTGCTGGATCTTGCGCAGCTCGGAGACGGCCGCCTCGACCGAGCCGTCGACGTCGCCCTTGAGCACGATGTTCAGGTCCCGGACGCCACCGGCCTGCATCTGGGCGAAGAGCTTCTCGAGCGAGACGCCGGCGCCCGCCGCAGCCAGCTGCTCGCGACGAAGCCGCTCGCCGCGGTTCTGGGCCCGCTGGCGAGCGTGGCGCTCGTTGTCGACCACGCGGGCCAGCTCACCGGCAGGCGGCGGATGGTCGAAACCGAGGATCTCCACGGGGTCGCCGGGGCCGGCGTCGTTGAGCTTCTCGCCGTGGAAGTCGTAAAGGGCACGGACGCGGCCCCACGCATCGCCGGCAACGAGCGCGTCACCGACCTTGAGCGTCCCGCGGTGGACGAGCATCGTCGCCACCGGCCCGCGCCCGACGTCGAGCCGCGACTCGATGATCGGGCCCGAAGCCTCGACCTCCGCGTTGGCGGTGAGGACGAGCTCGGCATCGGCGACGAGGAGCACCTTCTCGAGCAGGTCGTCGAGGTTCTGCTTCTGCTTGGCGGAGACGTCGGAGAACTGGGTCGTTCCACCCCACTCCTCGGGCTGGAGCCCTTCGGCAGCAAGGTCGCCGCGAACGCGGTTCGGGTCGGCTTGAGGGACGTCGATCTTGTTGACGGCGACGACGATCGGCACCTCGGCGGCCCGCGCGTGGGAGATCGACTCCTTCGTCTGCGGCATGACCCCGTCGTCGGCGGCGACGACGAGGACCGCGATGTCCGTCACCTTGGCGCCGCGCGCCCGCATCGCCGTGAACGCCTCGTGGCCCGGCGTGTCGAGGAACGTGATCTTCCGCCCGTCGTGCTCGACCTGGTACGCGCCGATGTGCTGCGTGATCCCGCCGGCCTCGGTCTCGACCACGGCCGTCTCGCGGATCGCGTCGAGCAGCGTCGTTTTCCCGTGGTCGACGTGGCCCATGATCGTGACGACCGGCGGGCGCGGCTGGAGCGACTCCTCCGGGTCGTCGTACGACTCGGGCTCTTCCTCCTCTTCGGCCGCGTGCTTGATCGTGATCTCGCGCTTGAACTCGTCGGCGATCAGCTGGACGGCGTCGTCCGAGAGCGACTGGGTGATGGTGACCATCTCGCCCAGGCCCATCATGATCTTGATGATCTCGGCGACCGGCTTCCCGAGCGCCTGCGAGAGCTCCTTGACCGTGACGCCCGACTGGACGGTCACCGGGCCGGTCGGCTGGACGACCTCGCGCGGCTGCTTCGGCCTCACGTCCTGGCGATCGCGGGCCTGACGCGCATCCGGACGCGGCCTGGCCGCCTGCGAGTCGATGACGACGCGGCGCTTTCGGCGCCCGGTCTGCGCCTGGCGCGGCCGGATCGGCCGGTTGGGTCTATTTCCGCCTTGTTCAGCCATGGTCAGGGGGCAGTGTAGAGGCGAGCGAGGTCTCGATCGACCCGGACGGTGCGCCTGAGCGTCCGGTTGAAGCCGCTCCTCGAAGCGGCGCGCTCGAAGCAGGAGAGCCGGCGGCACGTGTAGGCGCCGCGTCCGCGATCGGTAGCGCCGGGGACAAGAGCGCCGTCACGTGCGACGAAGCGCAGGAGCTCCTCCTTCGGTGCCTTCCGCCCGCAGCCGACGCACGTCCGTAGCGGGACGTGCCGCTCACGCGGACGGCTGCTCGTCCCTCTCGTCGCTGCCGGCATGGGCTGCAACCTGGTCTCCCTCCGCGGCGGGCGCGGGTGGAACCTCGGACGGCTCGGGACTCGGGACTTCCTGTGGCGCCTCGGTGGGCTGGGGCTCGGGCAGCGCCTGCTCCGAGGCCTCCTCGCCGCCCTCGGCCTCCTCGGGCTCCGACCCGGCGACCGGGACGGCCTCCTCGACGGTCTCGCCTCGGGCTTCGCGCTCGGCGAGCGCGGCGTGCGCCGGAATGCCGCAGAAGCGGGTGCCGGGGAGCGACGCGTTCGGGCAGCGCTTCCCGTTCGAGAGGATCGCCGCGCAGCGGCCGGAGAAGTCCTCGCCGGCCTCGCCGCCTGCGAACGCGGCCTCGGCCTCGGCGGCCGCGAATTCGGCCTCGGACTGAATGTCAACCTTCCAGCCCGTCAGCCGTGCGGCGAGCCGGGCGTTGAGGCCCTCCTTGCCGATCGCGAGCGCGAGCTGGTCCTCGGGGACAATGACCGTCGCCTCCTTGGTCTCGTCGTCGATGTAGACCTCGCGCACGCGTGCGGGCGAGAGCGCTTTCGCGAGGAAGCGCGCCGGCTCGGTGTTCCACGGGATGATGTCGATCTTCTCGCCGCGGAGCTCCGAGACGACCATCCGCACCCGCGAACCGCGAGGGCCGACGCAGGCGCCCACCGGGTCGACCCCCTGGGCGTGCGAGACGACGGCGATCTTCGAGCGGTAGCCGGGCTCGCGGGCGACGCCGCGGATCTCGACAAGCCCGTCGGCAATCTCGGGCACCTCGAGCTCGAAGAGCGTCTTGATCAGCTCGGGGTCGCGGCGGGAGAGGATGACCTGTGGTCCCTTCGTCCCGGAGCGGACCTCGGTGATCACGGCCTTGATCCGGCTGCCCTGCTCGTAGCGCTCGCCGTCCACCTGCTCGGAGCGCGGCAGCAGCGCCTCGACCTTTCCGAGGTCGACGAGAATGTTGTTCCTGTCGCCGGCCTGCTGGACGATGCCGGTGACGACCTCGCTGACCCGGTCCACGTACTCCTCGTACATGATCTGGCGCTCGGCCTCGCGGATCCGCTGCTGGATGACCTGCTTCGCCGTCTGCGCGGCGATGCGGCCGAAATTCTCGGGTGTGACGTCCTCGCGGCGCATCTGATCTCCGGGGACCTGGTCCCAGTCGATCTCGAGATCGTCGTCGGTGATCAGCGTGTGCTGCTTCTCCCCGGTCTCCTCCTCGATGCGCTCGAGGTCGTCCAGCGCCTTCTCGCGAGCCTCGTCCAGCAGCCGCACCTCGATGTCCTCCGGCATGTGGATCGCGTAGACGCGGAAGTCTCCGGCGTCGTCGATCTCGACGACGGCGTGGCGGTAGGCGCCGGGCGTCTTCTTGTAGGCGGCAAGCAGCCCGTCGCGCAGGGCGTCGACGAGAATTCCACTCTCGAGACTCTTGTCGCGCTCGAGCTCGCGGACGGCTTCGATGATCTCGCGGCTCATGTCACACCCTCTCCTCGATCAGATTGCCCCGGACGATCTCGTCGTACGGGATCTCGTACTCATCGCGGTCGGTCGCAACCCGGATCGCTGCCGGGCTCGCTGCGACGACCTCTCCTCTGAAGCGCTTGCGGCCCTCGATGTCGTGGGACGTGCGGAGCGCAACCCGGCGCCCGATCGCCCGCCCGAAGTGGGCCGGCGTGCGCAGCGGACGCTCGACGCCCGGCGAAGACACGTCCACCGTGTACTCGCGAAGGTAGGGGCGCAGGACCTGGGTGACCCGCGCGCAGAGCGCATGGTCGACCTGCTGTGGATGGTCGATGAACACGGTGAAGCGCTCGGGCCCTGAGAGCTCGAGTGCGAGCACCTCGACGCCGGGGATCGCCTTCTCCACCTGCGGTGCGATCTCCCTGAACAGCGTCCTCTCCCTCTCGTGTACGTCAGCCATCTGAACTGTCCTCATAAAAAATGGGCGCCGCGCGCCCATTTCTCCGAAACGGTGAAATGTGGTGAAACGAGGATAGCAGGGTCGGCTGTTCTACCCGCTCCAGGGCTCGAGCTCGAGCGCGCGCTCGAAGGCGGCGCGGTCGTGCACCGGCTCGCCGTGGGAGACGATGACGCGCTCGAAGGGCAGCTCGAGCATGGCTCGGAACGCCGGCAGGACCCACTCCTCGTGCCAGGGCGTGGCCCAGATCCGAAGCTCATCCTCGGGCGCCGTCATCGCATCGGCGAAGACCAGCGTTCGCTGCTCGGGAAGCCAGAGGGGCGTCTCGCCTCGGGCGCGGCCGTCATAAAGCGCGACGAGGCCGCCGGGAAGCTCGCTCCTGGGGCCGATCCACTCGAGATCGGTGTCCGGGATATCGGTGCGGTGGAAGGTGTCGGGGCCGAACGCCTGCAGGTCGTACCGGCGGACGAACGTGTCGATGCTGCGAACGTGATCCGGCTTGAGGACGACGGCGACGGTCGGCGGGCGGGCGTCGAGCCGCGCCCAGACCTCGTCCGCATCATCCGACGGAGCCAGCGCATCGAGCACCGCAATCTCGCCGCCCGACTCGACGCACGTCGAGGTCACCGGCGGCTTCCAACCGAGCCCGGGCCGCCAGTCGGGATAGTCCAGTCGCCAGATCCAGAGGCCGGGCGCGAGGTCTCGGATCTCGGCCGGCACGGGCGTATTGTGTCAGTGCCGTGAGCGCGCCAGAGTCCGACAAGTACCGGATCGAGCTCGGGCCGCTGTTCACGGCCGGGCTCGTCTTTCTCGTCTACGGGCTGCTCCGCCGGCGACCACTCGCCGCCGCCGCCGGCCTCGCCGCGATCGTCCTCGATCAGCGGTCTGAGCTCGGACGCTCCCTGAAGGAGAAGGCCAGGGCGAAGTACATGACTGTTCAGTACGTCGGGGACGACCGCGACGAGGCGGGTGAGGCGAAGCTAGACGTCGAGGACGATCGTGACCGGGCCGTCGTTGACGAGCTCGACCGCCATGCGGGCGCCGAAGAGTCCCGTCGCGACGCCGACACCTAGCTCCCGGAGCTCCGCACAGAAGCGCTCGTAGATCGGCTCGGCATCGTCGGGCGGCGCGGCGTCCGTGAAGCTCGGGCGATTGCCCTTCGCGGTATCGGCGATCAGCGTGAACTGGCTGACGACGAGCGCCTCGCCGCCGACGTCGAGGAGCGAGCGGTCGAACCGGCCCTCCTCGTTCTCGAAGATCCTCAGGCGCGCGATCCGGCCGGCGAGCCGATCGGCGTCCGCTTCGCCGTCGTTGCGCGCAACGCCGAGGAGCACGCAGAGGCCGCGTCCGATCTCGCCAGCCGTTTCATCGTCCACGACCACGCGCGCCGACGAGACGCGCTGGACGACCGCCCGCACGAGCTAGCTCAGGTCTTTGATGCGCTCGTCGTAGTGCTCGGTGCCGGGCTTGAGCGAGCTCGCGAGCTTGAAGTGGCCGTTCGCCTCAGCGTCGCGGCCCAGCTTCTCCAGCGAGCGGCCCAGCGCGTAGTGCGCGTAGTCGTCAGTGGGCGAGATCTCGAGCATCGCGCGGAACTCCCGCTCGGCGTCCGCCCAGCGCTGGCTGCGGAAGTAGGCGATGCCGAGCGCCTCCCGGATCGACGCCTTGTCGGGCTCGCGCTCCTTCGCCTGCTCGAGCGGGACCGTCGCTTCGACCGCCCGCCCTTTCCGGAGCTCGGCTCGGCCGTGCTGAAACAGGTCATAGGTCTCGCTCATCGACTTCCAAGGTAGACGAAGCTACGGCCTACGCCGAGCCGAGCCCGAACGAGCGCAAGGAGACCAGGCCGCGGAGCCTCGTCCTGGCACCGAGGTGGCGTCGGAGGCGGCGCCGCACCGCTCGCAGCTCCCGCCTGGCCTGCCGGGCAGAGGCCTCAGCCTGGTCGCTCGGCCCATAGCGGGCTGAGGCGAGGGCTTCGGCGAGCCGGTCACCCTCGACTCCGACGCCGCGCTGGAGCTCTCTCGCCAGCTCGGCGGGAGTCGCACTCGACGAGATCCGCACCCGCTGGTCGACCAGGTAGTCGACGAGGTCGAGCCGGACCGCGCCGGCGAGCCGGCGCGGGTCCTTCGTCAGGTATCGCGCATGGCGGCGGACGAGCTTGAGCAGCCAGAGGCCCGCCGTCAGCGCCGCAGCGACGAGGAGCAGGAGCGCGATCAGGCTGCCACCGCTGTTGCCGCGCCCAGTCGAGGGCTGGCCGGTGGCGGCTCGGCCACCAGGATCGAGGCCGCGCACCCGGTCGTTGGCCGCAGTCGGGCCGCCGTCCCCGAGCCGGCCGCGGAGGACGTCGAGACCGAGCGCCGTCGCCCCTGCTCCGAACGCGTCGGTCGCACCACCGACGTCGAAGGAGAACGACGAGGCGGTGTACTGGCCTTGCAGCCGCCCGCGGCCGGGGGTCGGGTCGAACGGGAGCCAGCCATAGCCCGCGAACCAGGCCTCGACCCACGTGTGGGCGTTGGTATCGGAGACCGTCCAGACGCCGTCCTCGGCGTCGTATCGGCCGGTCGTGAAGCCGGCGCCGACCCGCGCCGGAATCCCCAGGTATCTCAGCATCAGCGCCATCGCGCCGGCGAAGTGCTGGCAGTACCCGCGCCGATGGTCGTTCACGAACGCGACGAGCGGGGGAGTGCCCGGGCTCGCCGGCGGTGTCTCGTCGTACTCGAAGTCGCCGCTCTCGCGGAACCACGCCTCGAGCGCGACGACCGCGGCGTACGGGTTCCGCGGGCTCCCGACGACCCTGAGCGCCGCGTCGTAGAGGGGTTCGTAGGAGCGCGCGTCCTCGCCGCTGAAGAGCTCTCGCATCACGCGGTCCCGCCCGGGTGTCCCGAACGGCGGAGCGCTGCCGAACCCTGTCCCCAGGAACTGACCGCCGGCGACCGCGTCGGGGTAGACGGCCGGAGACCGCGCCAGCTGCTGCGGTCTCGGCTGCCGGACGTAGCTCCACACGCGGTAGTCCTGGCCGCGGCGCAGCCGGTTGACGTACCCGACACCGGGCGTGTAGAAGCTCGCCTCGCCCTGCTCGAAGGCGATCGGCACGCTGGCGGCGACGAGGTGGCTGTCGCGCAGTGCGTGCACCTCGACCACCTGCTCCGTCCAATCGGCATCGGCGGCGCCCGCCGGAAGCATCGGATCGTCGAGCAGCACGTCGCGGCCCTCGATCTCGGTCGGCTCGATTTCAGCTGCGGATTGGATCCAACGGTCGTCGATGAAGGAGTCGAGCGTGGTCGCGCGCCAGTAGGGCACGTTGCGCGGCGCCTCGACCGTGAGCACGGTGGTCGGCCGCTGCGGAAAGCGGATCCCGTTGTAGTCGGCATCCCAGACGTAGGAGACGTCGACCTGGCGTTGGTTCCGCTCGAACGGCTCCCACTGCTCCCAGTTCAGAAACCCGCCCTTGGCGACCGCGGGCGAGCTGACCGCGACGAGTGCGGTCACGAGAATCGCTCCGCCCACCATTGCGGTCTGCCCTGTTCCACGGCCGCCGCCGGGCCGAAGGACGGCGAAGAGGATCAGCGCGGCGACGAGCAGTAGCGCGCCGCGTGCCGTCGTCGGCGCGTCGCGGATCAGCGTCACGGGCCACGCCGCGCCGGCAAACGTCAGCGCAGAGGCCAGAACCGGCCGGCCGCGGGCGATCGCGACGGAGGCACCGAGCGTGAAGACGAAGACGGCGAGCAGGAGAACGCCGTGCATTCCCGGCCTGTCGGCCGGGTCGAACGGGATCGAGACCTCGTAGTAGTCCAGTGCCCCGTTCCAGACCCCGGAGAGGAGCGGCCCGAAGAAGTCACGGTCGTCGAACGGCCTCGCGTCGAGCGGCGAGACAGCGAACGCGACCCCCGCCGCGGCGAGGAAGGCCGCGATCGAGCCCACGATCTGGAGCCACCGCCGCGACAGCAGCGCGACGCCGATCCCCATCGCGGCGACGAGCGCGATCTCGCCGCCCTCGGGCCTCGCCTCCAACTGGCCCCAGCCCGTTGCGATCAGGAGCGCCGGAAGCGCGCAGAGGAGAGCCGTCCTAGCCATGCGCGGCGCCCTCCAGAGTGGGGCCGAGAATGGCGGCGAGGTCGTCCCCACGCCGGACGATTGCCACCGGGATGCCTGTCGACTCGAGGCGGAGCATCGCCCCGTCCGCACCCACCGCCCGACGTCGGCGTCGTTCGAAGCTCGGGAGGTCGACATAGACGACGGACACCCGCTGGCGTCCCACCGCGCGCGAGATCAGCGCTTCGACGAGCGTCGGCCGGAGGGCGGGCGTGACGACCACGAGGTCGCTTGCCCGGGCGGCGATCCCGGTCTCGTCGGCGACGAAAGCCTCGAGCGGCCGGCGACCGGTGTGCTCGGCCGAGGCGAGCGCCTCCATCGCGCGAGGCCAGTCCCGCTCGTAGGAGCGGACGGAGACGGTCTCGGCCGCACCACCGCTCGTGATCAGGAGTCTGCTCGACCGGGCGCGGCGCGCATGCGTCCAGAGGATCGACCCCGCGGCACGCACCTGCGTGTCGAAGCTGGAATTCGGGCGCTCCCCCGCCTCGAACCCGGCCTGCGCATCGAGGACGACGAGGACCTCGTCGCGCGGCGCGTCCTCGAGCTCTTTCACCATCAGCTGCCGCCGGTGCGCGGTCGACGGCCAGTGGACGCGCCTGAGCGACTCACCGCTCTGGTACTCGCGGACGCTGTGAATTTCGAAGCCTGCCGGCCGGCGCAGGAGGACCCGTCCGGAACCGTGCGAGCGAAGGCCGCGCTCGGAGAAGAGCGAGGCGAGCCGCGTCAGCCGCGGGTAGACGAGCAGCGTGCCCGTGTCCGGCAGCGTCTGCTCGCGGCGGGAGAGGCCGAAGGGATCCTCGATCGCGACCTCGGCGTCGGTGAAGCGGTACCGGCCGCGCGGAACCTTCGAGACGCGGTATGCGGTACGCAGGCGCTTGCCGTCCCGGGGCACGGTCACGTCCCGCTCGCCGAGCCCGCCGGCCGGGTCGTGGAGAACGACGCTGCCGGGGAGCACGCCGCCGTCGGCCTCGAGCTCGACCCGGACGACGACGTCGTCGCCCTCGACCGGACGGTCGCGGTCGACCGACCGGTGCAGCCGGAGCGGTCTGGACAGAAGGCGTGTCCACGCCAGGGCCGCCAGGGCAGCGAGGACGAGCCCGACCGCAGGCGCGTAGAGGGACTCAGCCCCGAACGCCCACGCCGCCAGGTAGGTCCCGAGGCCGAGCGCGAGAGCGAGCCGACCGCGCTCCGTCATGGACCTAGACGGGGACCGGAGTGCGCTCGACCGTCTCGGCGACGAGGTCGGCCGCCGACAGGCCCGAAGCGCGCGCCTCCGGACCGAGGATCAGACGATGGGCGAGCACCGGCGTCGCGACGGTCTTGACGTCGTCGGGGAGGACGTACTCGCGGCCCTCCGAGAGTGCCAGCGCCTTCGCGACGCGGAGCAGCGCGATGCCGGCCCGAGGGCTGGCGCCCAGGTACAGCCGCTCGTCGCCGCGGGTGTGCCTGAGCAGCGCGACCACGTAGCGGTTGACGCTTTCCTCGACGAAGACGCGCTGCGCCTCCTCGATCACCTCGTTGATCTCCGCGGCGCTCGCGACCGGCTCGAGGCTGTCGAGCGGTGGCTCGCTGGTCTGCTCGCTCAGCATCCGCGCTTCCTCCTGGAGCTGCGGATAGCCGATCGCGAGCCGCATCGTGAAGCGGTCGAGCTGGGCCTCCGGCAGGGGGTACGTACCCTCGTACTCGATCGGGTTCTGGGTCGCGATCACCATGAACGGGCCGCCGAGCGGGTAGGTGACGCCGTCGACCGTCACCTGGTTCTCCTGCATGCACTCGAGGAGAGCCGCCTGGGTCTTCGGCGAGGCGCGGTTGACCTCGTCGACGAGCAGGATGTTCGCGAACACGGGTCCCGGACGGAACTCGAACTCGTTCGTCCGCTGGTCGAAGACGTTCACGCCGGTCACGTCCGACGGAAGGAGGTCGGGCGTGAACTGGATCCTCGAGAACGAGCAGTCGATCGACCGCGCGAGCGCCTTCGCCAGCATCGTCTTCCCCACGCCCGGGAAGTCCTCGATGATCAGGTGTCCCTCGCTGATCAGGGTCAGAACCGAGAACCGCAGGGTCTGCTCGGGTGCGTGGATGACCCGCGCGACGTTCTCGGTCACGCGGGTGACGGCGTCCCTCGAGGTCGGGACCGAGCGCGGGCCCGTCTCGGCCTGGCGCTCAGCCATCGCGTCGCTCCAGCAGCCGCTCGACGTCGTCCAGGATCTCCGCGGCGACGCGCTCCTTCGTCGCGCGCGCGACGTGTCGCTCACCGTGCTCGGAGATGATCACGACCTCGTTCTCTGTTGACTCGAAACCGATGTCCGATCGGCCCACATCGTTGTAGACGAGCAGATCGGCCTTCTTGACAGCACGCTTCTCGCGCGCGCGGCTGAGGCCGTCCTCGGCGGTCTCCGCCGCGAAGCCGACGACGACACGCCCGTTCGCGGGGCGCTGAGCTGTCAGAGCGCGCAGGACGTCGTCCGTCGGTTCGAGCTCGACGCTCCACGGCCGGTCGTCTTTCGGGCGCTTTCCTTGGGCCGCCTCGGCCGGCCGGTAGTCGGAGACGGCGGCCGCCATCACGACCACGTCGGACTCGGCGCGGGCCAGGGTCTCGCGGGCGAGATCGTGTGCGGTCGGCGCCTCGACGACCTCGACGTCGCCCGGGGCCGGTACGGCGAGGTTGGAGGCGATCAGCGTCACCTCAGCCCCGCGCCGCTTCGCCTCCGCCGCGATCGCGGTGCCCATACGGCCCGACGAGCGGTTCCCCACGAAACGAACGGCGTCGATCGGCTCACGTGTCCCTCCGGCGGTCACAATCACTCTCTTTCCCGCAAGGCTGCCATTCCCACGTGCGAGCAGCTCCTCTGCCCGCGCGAAGATCGCCTCGGGCTCCGCCATGCGCCCGACGCCCTCCCCACCCTCCGCGAGCTCACCCTCGACCGGACCGACGAGCTCGACGCCGCGGGCCCGCAGGGTCTCGACGTTGGCTTGCGTGGCCGGGTGCCGCCACATCCGGGGGTTCATCGCGGGCGCGGCGACCACCGGGCCCTCGTGGGCCAGGAACGCCTCCGTGACGAGGTTGTCGGCGAGCCCATGGGCCAGCTTGGCGAGGCTGTTCGCGGTCAGCGGCGCGATCACCAGGAGGTCGGCGCGTTGGAGGTGAGGGTACACCCCGCTCGGCCGGCCTCGCGCGAGCGCGTAGAACGTCTCGGCTCGGACGAAGCGCTCGGCGCCCGGAGTCACGAACGGCACGACTTCGTGGCCCGCCTTGACGAGCAGCCGCACGAGCTCACACGCCTTGTAGGCGGCGATTCCGCCGGTGACCCCAACCAGGACCCGCGCCATCGGCGCCGGCCTACCTCTTGTACTCGTGCTTGATCTTGCCCTCGGCGACTTCTTCGAGGGCGATCGTCAGGTAGTTCTTCGATCGGGATTCGACGAGCGGCGGCGGAAAGTCCTCGAAAGTCCCCTCGCCGAGCTGGTGGTGGTAGTTGTTGATCTGCCGCGCCCGTTTGGCAACCACGATCACGAGGCCGTAGCGGTCCGGAACGTTGGCGAGCAGCTTGTCGACACGTGGATAGATCACAGTGCGCTCATCGTACCTGCGCCGCGATCACCTCCCGTACGATCGCCTCGACCTCGTCTGCCGCGCGACTGCGGTCGTCGTTCACGATCACGTGATCGAACTCGTCCGCTTCCTCGAGCTGCTGGCGGGCGAGGGCCAGGCGCTCGTGGATCTCGCCGGCACTCTCGGTCGCCCGGGCTCGTAGGCGCCGCTCCAGCTCCTCGAAGGTCGGAGCGGTGACGAAGACCGTCACGGCGCCGGGAACCGTCTTCTGGACGTAGAGCGCTCCGTCGGTCTCGAGGTCGAGCAGGGGGACGCGGCCCGCCGCCCTGATGCGGTCGATCTCGGAGCGGAGCGTCCCCGAGCGCTGGCTCCACGGGAACGTCACGTACTCGAGGAACTCCTTCGCCTCGAGCTTGCGATCGAACTCCTCGTCCGTCAGGAACCAGTAGTGCGTGCCGTCGATCTCGTTCGGCCGGCGTTCCCGCGTCGTTGCCGAAACGGCCAGCTCCAGCTCCGGCATGCGCTCGAGCAGGATGCGCTCGATCGTGCCTTTGCCGGCGCCAGACGTGCCGGTGACGACGATGACCGGCTTAACGCTGGAAGAGGCCAATGAGCTCGGCCCGCTGACGGTCCGAGAGGCCTCCCACCGTCTTCGACTGGCTGATCCTCGCCTGCGTGAGGAAGCGTCCTGCCTTCACGCGGCCGAACTTCGGCACGGCCATGAGGATGTCGAAGACCTTCGCGGTCGCGACGTACTCCGGCGGCTTGCGCAGGATTTCCTCGATGCTGGCTTGACCGTCTTTCAGGTCCCTTTTCAGCTGCGCGCGCTTGACCCGGATGTCGTTCGCGCGCTTGAGCGCATCCATCCGTTGGTCCCGAGACCGAGCCGGCGCCTGGGCCTGAGTCTTCACGGACGCCACGGCGCGGGATACTAACAGCTTGTCCAGGTCGTTCAATTCGGCTGATATGCAGCAATTTTTGCCGTTGTCTGAGCTGGCATCGCGGCCTCGTGCGCGATACCAACCCCCTCCCAGGGGTCGTTGAGTCCGAGCGATTCGGCCCTCGAGCGGAGCTCGTCGCGCACGCGGGCGGGAGCGCCGGGGTCGCTAAAGAGCACCGTTCCGAGCGCGACGGCGCTCGCACCGGCGGCGACGAACTCCAGCGCGTCACGCCCGTTCCACACGCCTCCCATGCCAACGATCGGCAGGTCGGTCGCCCGCCGGCAGGCGTAGACGGCGGCCAGGGCGATCGGCTTCAGCGCCGGTCCCGAGTAGCCGCCGGCGCCTCGTGCCAGCAGCGGCCGCAGCGTCCGCTCGTCGAGCGCGAGCCCACGAATCGTGTTCACGAGGGAGAGCCCGTCGGCGCCCGCGGCCTCGACGGCCCGGGCCGCCTCCGCAACGTCCGGCAGTGCCGGCGAGAGCTTCGCGTAGATCGGAAGGTCGGTCACCGATCGGCAGGCAGAGACGATCTCGGCGGCCGATTCGGGCGCCTCGTCAACATTGGGGCACGAGAGGTTGAGCTCGATCGTGACGTCGGCGAGGACGGCGCACGTGTCGGCGTACTCGCGAGCCGAGAACCCACCCACCGACACCCATAGAGGCACTGCCAGTTGGCGCAAACGCGGCAGCGTTTGCGCCAGAAAAGCGTCGATCCCGGGGTTCTGGAGCCCGATCGAGTTCAGCATGCCGTGATCCGTCTCGGCGATTCGGGCCGGCTCGTTTCCCTCGCGCGGCAGCGGGGTCACCGTTTTCGTCACGAAAGCGTCGAGGGACCGGGCGACCTCGGGGGCGGCCAGCGCATCGAGGCAGCCAGAAGCGTTAAGCAGCAAGAACGGGCCCTTCGACGCAGAGGCGCTCGTAGCGGCCATCGATCTCCACCGCGCATCCGTAGCAGGCGCCGTACCCGCACGCCATCGGCGCCTCCCACGCGAGCTGGGCGCCGGGCGCGCTCGCCGCGATCGCCTCCAGCATCGGCTCCGGCCCGCAGGCGAGGATGTCGTGGCCGTCGGGGAGCACGTCGGTGACGAGCGTCGGCTCGACGACGACCTCGGCCCGCGGCAGCAGGGCCGCGGCACGGGCGTGTTCGGAGGAACGAAAGCCCACCACGGCCGGCGGTCGGTTCAGCACCTCGGACAGGTAGGGAAGCGGCGCGATGCCGATCCCGCCGCCCACTAGCAGCGGCCGCTCGACGTCGAGCCGGAAGCCGTTGCCGAGCGGACCGAGGACGCGCAGCTCCTCACCGGGCTCGAGCGCAGCGAGCGCCCTCGTCCCCGGTCCGACGGCCTCGAAGAGGAAACCGAGCTCGCCGGGCGGCGCCAGGCAGAGGCTCATGGGCCGGGGGAGCACACGGCCGGGCGCCTCGAGCATGAAGAACTGTCCCGGGATGCCAGGCGCGATCCCGCCGCGGCCGACCCGGAGCAGGACATACGGGCCGACCGCCTCAGTGGCGACGACGCTACGCGGTTCTGCGCTGAGCGGCCGTGGAGCGGCCTGTCCGCGAAGCGGACCTGTGGAGGGGGTCTGGGGGAACCGGGAGGTGCCCCCAGAGGTGTCAGGCGCTTCGGCGCGCACTTTCAATGCGCTCTTGCAGCGAGATCACGTCCTCGCCTCGCGCGTCGGCGATCGCCAGCACCGCCGCCGCCGCGCCGCTCAGGGTCGTGATGCACGGGATGCGGGCTGCAATCGCCGCCTCCCGGATTCGGTAGCCGTCGGTGCGGGCGCCGGACCCCTGCGGTGTGTTGATCACGAGGTCGCAGCGGCGGCGGCGGATCAGGTCGACGACGGTCGCTCCCTCCCCCGCCTCGGTCACCTTGCGCACATGGTCGACGGCGATCCCCGCCGCAGCGAGGGTTCGGGCAGTCCCGCTCGTCGCGGTCAGGCGGAAGCCCAGGTCGACCAGAGCGGCCGCGACTGTCGCCACGGCGTCCTTGTCCGCGTCGCGGACCGAGAGAAACGCCGTGCCCGTCTCGGGGAGCGGACGTCCGGCGGCCCTTTCCGCCTTCGCGAGGGCAGTCGGGTAGTCGGCCGCGCTCGCCATGACCTCCCCGGTCGAGCGCATCTCCGGGCCGAGCACCGGGTCGGCGCCCGGAAAGCGCTGGAAGGGAAAGACCGCCGCCTTGACCGAGACCTGACCCTGCGCCTGGCGCGGCGTCCCCGCCGACAGCTCGAGATCGGCCAGGCGGTCGCCGGCTGCGAGCCGGCAGGCGGCTTCGACGAGGTTGACGCCGATCGCCTTGCTCGCGAACGGCACGGTGCGCGATGCGCGAGGGTTTGCCTCGAGGACGAAGACGCGCCCGTCCTGAACCGCGAGCTGGACGTTGACGAGCCCGACGACGCCGAGCGCGGGCGCCAACACCTCCACGGTGCGCTCGATCTCGGCGAGTAGCTTGGGCTCCATGCCGGGAGGTGGAAGCGCGCAGCTGGAGTCGCCGGAGTGGACGCCTGCCTCCTCGACGTGCTGCATGACCGCGGCGACCCAGGTCTCGTCGCCGTCGCACAGTGCGTCGACGTCGATCTCCAGCGCACCCTCGAGGAAGCGATCGACCAGCACCCTCGCGCCCGGCGGTGTGCTCTCGGCAACCGCCTCGGCGTCGTAGCAGATCATCATGTGGCGTCCACCGAGGACGTACGACGGCCGAATGAGCACCGGGTAGCCGATCGTCTCGGCGACGTCGACCGCCTCGGCACGCGAGCCGGCAATCCCCCAGGGCGGGACGTCGACGCGGAGCCGTCGGCAGAGCGCGGCGAAGCGCTCGCGGTCCTCGGCCAGGTCGACGGCGTCGTACGGCGTCCCTAGGATCCGGTGGCCGGCCTCCTCGAGGGCCCGCGCGAGCTTGAGGGGCGTCTGGCCGCCAAACTGGATCACGACGCCGATCGGCTGCTCCCGATTGCAGACCGCGAGCACTTCCTCGAGCCCGAGCGGCTCGAAATAAAGCCGGTCCGATGTGTCGTAGTCGGTTGAGACCGTCTCCGGGTTGCAGTTGACCATCACGGTCTCGTAGCCCAGTTCGCGGAAGCTCCCGGCAGCGTGCACGCAGCAGTAGTCGAACTCGATTCCCTGGCCGATCCTGTTCGGGCCCGAGCCGAGGATGACGACCCGCGGACGGTCGCCCGTCGGCGGCGCCTCGTCGGCCTCGCCCCAGGTCGAGTAGTAGTAGGTGGAGGCGGCCTCGACCTCGCCGGCACAGGAGTCGACACGGCGGAAGGCCGGCCGTACTCCCCACCCGAGCCGCTTCTCGCGCACGACCGACTCGCCGACGCGGCAGTGCTCGGCGATCGCCGCGTCAGACCAGCCGGCCCGCTTGAGCCGGAGCCAGTCGTCGGCGACCAGCTCGTCCGGCCGGACTGCGGCGCTCAGCGTCGCTTCGGCCCGCTCCAGCTCAGTCGCGAACCAGGGGTGCAGGTTGCTCGGCTGCCACGCGTCGTCGAGCTCGCGCGAGCGCTGCGCCTTGAGGAATGCCTCGGTGAACGAGCGCCCGATGCCCATGGCCTCGCCGACGGATTTCATCTGCGTGCCCAGCGTGCGGTCCGCGCCCGGGAACTTCTCGAACGCGAAGCGGGGGAACTTGACGACGACATAGTCGAGCGTCGGCTCGAAGCTCGCCGGCGTCGTCCCGGTCAGGTCGTTCGGGATCTCGTCGAGCGTGTACCCGACTGCGAGCTTCGCCGCCACCTTGGCGATCGGGTAGCCGGTCGCCTTCGAGGCGAGCGCCGAGCTCCGCGACACGCGCGGGTTCATCTCGATCACGCGCAGCTCCCCGGTCTCACGCTCGCGTGCGAACTGGATGTTGGCGCCGCCCGTCTCGACCCCGACCTCCCGGATCACCGCGGCGGCAGCATCACGGAGCTCCTGGTAGGCCTCGTCGGAAAGGGTCATCTGCGGCGCGACGGTCACCGAGTCGCCGGTGTGGACGCCCATCGGGTCGAGGTTCTCGATCGAGCACACGACGACGACGTTGTCGCTCGCGTCGCGCATCACCTCGAGCTCGAACTCGTCCCAGCCGATCAGCGACTCCTCGACGAGCACTTGGCCGACGGGGCTCTCCGCGAGCGCGCGCTCGAGCAGCTCCTCGAGCTCGTCCTGTTCGCGGGCAGTGCCGCCGCCGTGCCCTCCGAGTGTGAACGCCGGCCGCAGGATCGCCGGGAAGCTGAGCTCGGCCGGCACCTCGTGCCAGCCCGACACGACCGTCGATTCCGGGACGCGGTAACCGGCGAGCCGCACGGTATCGCGGAAGAGACTGCGATCCTCGGCGCGGCGGATCACGTCGACGCCTGCGCCGATCAGCTCGATGCCGAGCTCCGCGAGCAGCCCGCCCTGGGCGAGCTCCATCGCCAGGTTGAGCGCCGTCTGGCCGCCCAGCGTGGGAAGCAGCGCGTCCGGCCGCTCGCGCGCGAGGACACCTGCGACCCCCTCGAGGTCGAGCGGCTCGACATAGGTCCGGTCGGCGAAACCGGGGTCGGTCATGATCGTCGCCGGGTTGGAGTTGACGACAACCGTGCGGAACCCCTCCTGGCGCAGCACCTTCAGCGCCTGGCACCCCGCATAGTCGAACTCGCATGCCTGCCCGATCACGATCGGGCCTGAGCCGATGACGCAGATCGAGCGGAGGTCAGGCCGCCTCGGCGAAGCCCCTCACCTCCGCGACCCACGATTCGAGCAGCGGCCAGGCGTCGTGCGGGCCCGGGCCTGCCTCCGGATGGAACTGAACGGACCGCGCGCGAAGCTCCGGGAAGTCCAGACCCTCGACCGTCCCGTCGTAGAGCGAGACGTGCGAGACCTCGCGAGCGGTGCTGGCCTTGACTGCGAACCCATGGTTCTGCGACGTGACGAGCACCCGGTCCGTCCTGCGGTCGAGCACCGGATGGTTGGCGCCGCGGTGGCCGAACGGCAGCTTGAAGGTCTCGTGCTCCGCGGCCAGCGCGAGCAGCTGGTGCCCGAGGCAGATCCCGAGAATCGGCACCCGCCCGAGCACCTCGCGAACCGTTTCGACCTCATCGGCAAGCGGGCCGGGGTCGCCGGGCCCGTTCGAGAGCACGACGCCGTCAAACCGCTCGAGCTCGGTCGGATCCGCGTCGTGCGGGAAGACCGTCACCGCTGCGCCCGCGGTTGCGAGTCGGCGGAGAATCGACCGCTTGCATCCGTAGTCGACGACCGCGACGCGCGTGCGGCCGCGCTGGGAGTAGGCATACGGCCCTGGCGTGGAAACCTGCGCTGCGAGCGCGCGCCCTCCCATCCTCGGCTGCTCGAGCACAGCCCGGAGCGTCTCGTCGACTGAGGCCCCGCCGACTACGAGCGCTGCCCGCATTGCGCCTGCCTGGCGGAGCCTGAGCACGAGCGAGCGGGTGTCGATTCCCGAGAGAGCCGGCAGGCCGCGCTCGGTGAGCCAGTCCGTCCAGGCAGGTCCGCGGGCCTCCCGCATCACTACCCCGCGCGCGTGTGGACGCGCCGATTCGGAGCGCTCGCGGGCGACTCCGTAGTTTCCGATCATGGGCGCGGTGAAGGCGACGAGCTGCTCCGCGTAGCTCGGGTCGGTGACGATCTCCTGGTAGCCCGTCATGGCCGTCGTGAACACCGCTTCGCCGAAGGCGAAGCCGTGAGCGCCCACCGACTCGCCTCGGAAGACGGTTCCGTCCTCGAGTAGGAGGAAGCCCGTCATGACTCGTGCACGACCCGTCCTGCCGCGACAGTCAGCTTGACGCTGCCCGTCAGCCGCTCGCCGAGGAGCCAGGAGTTCGCCGACCGGGACCGAAAGGCGTCCTCCTCGACGCGCCTGCTCGCGCGGAGGTCGAGGAGGACGAGGTTGGCGGCCTCGCCGGGAACGATCTTGGGAGCCGGCAGACCGTAGATCGCGGCGGGGCCCGACGACATCCGCTCGAGGAGCGTCTCCAGCCGGATCAAACCGGGCTCGACCACGTTCGTGTAGAGCGCTGCGAAGGCCGTTTCGAGCCCGGTGACCCCGAACGGCGCCGCCTCGAACGGCACGTCCTTCTCATGTCTGGCGTGAGGCGCGTGATCCGTGGCAACGGCTTGAATCGTCCCGTCCCTGAGAGCAGCGAGGAGCGACGAGCGGTCATCGCTGCTCCTGAGCGGGGGGTTCATCTTCAGGTTGGGGTCGAGCGAGCGCACCGCCTCGTCCGTTAGGCAGAGGTGGTGGGGCGTGACCTCGGCCGTCGCCCCCACTCCCGCCGCCTGGGCCGCGCCGACGGCGTCGACCGACTCGCGCGCGGAGACGTGCAAGACGTGGATCGGCCGCTCCTCGTAGGCGGCGAGCGCGACGTCGCGCTCGACCATGACGCTCTCGGCGATCGACGGGTAGCCGGTGAGGCCGAGCTCTGCGGAAACCACTCCTTCGTGCATCTGGCCGTCGCGTGACAGCGTTGGCTCCTCACAGTGGACGGCGAGCGGCCGCCCGGTCACGGCCCCGTACTGCAGCGCTCGACGCATCAGGCCGGGCGCCGACACCGGCCTGCCGTCGTCGCTGAACCCGGCCGCGCCGGCGTCCGCCAGCTCGGCCATCTCGGTCAGCTCGGCCCCCTGCTGGCCCCTCGAGATAGCCGCCAGGAAGCCGACCGGAACCTCCGCCTCCAACCCCGCCGTCTCGACCAGCGAGCCCAGTACGGCAGAGGAGTCGACGATGGGATCGGTGTTGGGCATCGCGAGGATTGCGCAGTAGCCGCCCGCGGCCGCGGCCTGAGTGCCCGAGGCGATCGTCTCCTCGTCTTCCCGGCCGGGCGTTCGCAGGTGCACGTGCGGGTCGACGAACGCCGGCGCGAGGACGAGCCCCTCGCCGTCGACGACCCGGTGCGCGTTCGGCTCGAGCCGCGAGCCGAGCTCGGCGATCGTTCCACCGTCGACGCGGACGTCGAGGACGGCGTCGATCCCCTCGCCCGGATCGACGACACGCGCGCCGCGGACGATCAGGTCGTGTTTCTCACTCGGCTTCGCGAACAACATCAGGCGACCTCGTGCAGCGTCTGGGCCTTGACTCCGACTGGCCCGGTCGTGAGCAGGTCATAGAGCACGGCCATTCGGGTGAGGAGCCCGGCGCGCACCTGAGTCTCGATCAGAGCGTCGGCCGCGTCTGCGACCCGCGGATCGATCTCGACGCCGCGGTTCATCGGGCCGGGGTGCATGATCTTCTGGCCCTCGCGAAGCCGCTGCGGCGTCACGCCCCAGCGCGCCGTGTACTCCCTGAGGCTCGGCACGTAGTTGGCCCCCTCCTGCATCCGCTCCTGCTGCATCCGCAGCACGTAGACGACGTCGGCGGCGCCGATCGCGTCGATCTCGATCGAGGTCTCGCAGCCCAGCGCCTCGATTCCGCGCGGGACGAGCGTCGGGGGCCCGACGACCGTCACCCGGGCGTCGACGAGTGCGAGGCCCTGGATCAGCGACCGCGCGACACGCGAGTGCAGCACGTCTCCGACGATCGCGACGTGGAGCCCGCCGAGGCGCCCGAACTCCTCCTGGAGGGTGTACAGGTCGAGCAGCGCCTGTGTCGGGTGCTGGTGCTTGCCGTCGCCGGCGTTGACCACATGGGCCTTCGTCACCTGGGCGACGAGCTGGGCGGCCCCGATCTGCGGGTGACGGATGACGATCACGTCAGGGTCGTAGGCGCCGAGCGTCAGCGCTGTGTCCTTCAGTGACTCGCCCTTCTCGACGGCCGAGCCGGAGGCCTTGATCGACATCGTGTCCGCGGACAGTCGCTTGGCGGCCAGCTCGAAGCTCGACGACGTGCGCGTCGAGGACTCGTAGAAGACGTTCACCACGGTCCGGCCGCGGAGCGTCGGCAGCTTCTTCATCTCACGGTCGAGCGACCGCGCGAAGCTGCGTGCTGTGGCGAGCAGCCGCTCGACGTCCTCGCGCGTCAGATCGGCGATCGAGAGCAGGTGCCGGCGCTCGCCCGTGCGAGGCGGCAGCAGCTCGTCGCGCACAACGCGGATGTCAGTCATCGATCTCAGCCCTCCTCTTCGGGCGTCGGGACGAGCAAGACCTGGTCGACCTCGTCGACCTCGACGAGCTGCACCTGGATCCGCTCCTGCCGCGAGGTCGGCAGGTTCTTGCCGACGTAGTCGGGGCGGATCGGCAACTCCCGATGGCCGCGGTCGGCGAGGCACGCGAGCTGGACGCGCTCTGGGCGTCCGTAGTCGAAGAGCGCGTCGATCGCGGCGCGAATCGTCCGGCCGGTATACAGCACGTCGTCGACGAGGACGACCGTCCGGCCCTCGAGCGTGAAGTCGAGCTTCGTCGCGCGGACGAGCGGCTGCGGATGCCGCGGCGCCTCACCGGCGCGGACCTGGACGTCGTCGCGGTAGAAGGTGATGTCGACGGTGCCGAGGGCGACTTCCTCCCCCGTGAACTCCTGAATCAGACTGCGCAGCCGGTGCGCGAGCGGGACACCTCTCGTGTGGATGCCGACGAGGGCGACGCCGTCGAGGTCCGGGTTGCTCTCGACGATCTCATGAGCGATGCGAGCGAGGCTCTTGGCGATCGCGGCCTCGTCGAGGAGCGTCTTCGAACTCGTTTGCGCAGGCAGCGGCAACCGCTCTCCTTTCCGGCCTCACCGGACCGAGTTAAAGGACGTGGAGCGTGCGGGAGCTTAACGCGCCGGCCGGACGTCGCCAAGCCTGGTGGCGTCTCGGGCGCGCTTCAGGTGTCTGAAACGATCTCGTCGGGATCGGACATCGACTCGATCGCGTGCATGGCCGCCTCGAGCGACGTCTCGGGGACGAGCACTTTCTGGGGAATGTCCTCGGTCTGCGCCGGATGGTGCTCGACCGCAGACTCGAGCTGGGAATCGATGCCTGCGGCCTGCAGGATCGCCTCCAGCTCCTCCGCTTCGGTGACGTCGCCGGCGACGGCGACCTGAACCATGCGCGTCACCGCACGCCGTCCTCGACGGTCGCCGCGACGGCCTCGCTCTTGGGCGGCGGCAAACCGTGCTTGTGGGTGGCTCCACCTTTCACCAGCTCGGGCGACCCCCGTTCCGGAAACGGAACGACGATGATATCCAGGTCCCGGGGCACGACGGTCTCCGAGAACACCTCCTGCGCCTCGCGCTCGATCTCGCCCCCGAAGTAGCGATTCGAGAGGTGCGTCAGCGCGAGCAGCCCCACGCCGGCGGCCCGGGCAACGTCGGCCGCCTGCGAGGCGGTCGAGTGGAGCGTCTCGCCGGCCCGCTGTCGCTCCTCCTCGGAGAACGTGGCTTCGTGCACGAGCACGTCGGCGCCTCGCGCGGCCTCCACGACGCTCTGCGAGTACGCCGTGTCGGCGGAGATCACGACCTTGCGACCGGGGCGCGGCTCGCCCAGCACGCTTTCCGGCGCGATGACCCGCCCGTCCGCCAATGTCACGGCCTCGCCGCGCTGCAGCGCCCCTCGCTCCGGCCCCTCCGGGACGCCGAGCGCGTCGGCGGCGACGACGTCGAAGCGACCGGGCCGCGCTCTCTCGACGAGGGCGTACCCGACGGCCGAGACACCGTGGTTGACCGGGAACGTGACCAGGCGATACTCGTCCCGCTCGAGCGCGGCGCCCGGCGAGAGCTCCACCAGCTCGTACGGGTAGGTCAGCCGCCCGAAGATCCGCCGGAGCGCCCCGAAGAGCTCGCGCAGGCCCGGCGGGCCGTAGATCGTCATCGGGGTCTCGCGGCCGCGGAGCGCAAACGTCTTCAGCATCCCCGGCAGACCGAGGTAATGGTCGGCGTGGTAGTGCGTCAGGAAGACCTCGCGGAGCTCGATCAGTCCGACGTTGGAGCGGAGCAACTGTCGTTGCGTGCCCTCAGCGCAGTCGAAGAGCAGGCGCTCCCCGCCGCGGCGGAGCAGGATCGCCGTCGGCGCACGCTGGGCGGTCGGCATCGAGCCTGAGGTGCCGAGGAAGACGACATCCAAGTCCACGAACGGAGTCTATGGCCCTCTGGAGGGGCGAAAACCGGCGCCAGAAGGGCATCGTGTGAGTTGTCAGGGTTACGGCAGACGCAACACCTGCCCGGGAACGAGGACGGCACCGTTCAGGCGGTTCTCCCCCTGGAGCCGCCACACGCCGCGACGCGGATCGCCGCCGTAGTGCCGCACGGCGATCGACCAGAGTGTGTCCCCTGGCTGCACGCGGTACGTCCGTCCTGCGCCCGCCCCCTCCGACGCGTGCGCGAGGACGCTCCAGGCCAGCACGGCGACGAGAAAGGTGACGAGAAGCACACGAGCGAACATATGTTCGTCAGTCTACCGAACACGTGTTCGTGGCGTCAAGGGGAAAGTGTGACGAGTTGCGGACGAATCTCGCCTGCGTCGAGGTCGAACATCAGCAGCGAGTGAGCCGGCGCGCCGCGGCGCTCGGTCGGGCTCCCCGGGTTCAGGATCCACATATCGCCGACGCGCGAGACGTCGGGGACATGCGTGTGGCCGTAGACGACCGCGTGGCACCCTGGGAACCCCGCGGCGAGTCGCTCTCCACGTCCAACGGCAGGCCCGGGATCGTGAACCATCCCGATCCGCACGCCGCCGACCTCCACGACGCGTCGCTCTGGCAGCTCGGCGAGCAGCTCGGCCTCGTCCATGTTCCCGGCGACCGCTTCGACTGGGGCGAGCTCACGGAGCTCATCGAGAACCGACGCAGCGACGACGTCGCCCGCGTGGAGGATCAGCTCGGCGCTCTCCAGGCGACGCAGAAACTCCTTCGGTAGCCGTCGCGAGCCGCGCGGCATGTGCGTGTCGGCGATGACGGCGACGCGGTGCGTGTCCCCGTCAGCCCGTGCCGTCGAGAAACGCCCCGTCGCGGTAGATGAGCTCGCCGTCGGCGTAAACCTCTCCGCCTTGCCGAAGGTCGCAAACGATGTCCCAATGCAGCGCGGAGATGTTCTCACCGCCGGTCCCGGGAACCGACCGACCGAGCGCCAGGTGGACCGTCCCCCCGATCTTCTCGTCGAGCAGGAGGCTGCCCGTGTACTCCGTCACCGCGCGGTTCAGGCCGAAGGCGAACTCGCCGACGCGTCGCGCGCCGTCGTCCATCCCGATCATCTCGCGCAGGAAATCCTGCCCGCGCCGCGCGGTCGCCTCGACCACCTCGCCGCCCTCGAAGCGGAGGACGACATCCTCGGCTTGACGGCCGCGGATCATCGCCGGGAACGTGAAGCGGATCGAGCCCTCGACGCTCGTCTCCACCGGCCCGGTGAAGACCTCCCCGTCGGGCAGGTTCGACGTGCCTTTCGCGCAGATCCACTGCCTGCCGCCGACGCCGAGCGTGAGATCGGTGTCCGGGCCGACCACGCGGAGCTCCCGTTTCGTCCTCAGAACGTCGCCGACCTGCTCGAGCTCTTCCCCGAACGCCTGCCAGGCGGCGACGGGATCGTCTTCGCCCAGGAACGCCGCGCCGTAGACGAGCTCCTCGAACTCCCCGAGCGACATGCTCGCGTCCTGTGCGGACGCCTGCGTGGGATAGCCGCACAGGACCCAGCGGAACTCGCCGCGGCCGGCTCGTTCGAGGTAGCGGCTCTGGTAGGGCTCGCGGGCCTTGCGCCACCGCGCCATCTTCTCGAGATCGACGCCGCTCAGGTGTTTGGTGTTCTCGGGCCCGTCGAGCACGATCCAGACGTCGCCGTGCTCGACGTTCCAGCGCAGATCGAGCGGAACCCACCCGAGCTGGTCGTCGTTGCCTTCCTCCAGGAGCGTCTCGAGCGCCTCGTCCACGATCAGCCCGCCGGTCGGGTTCCCACCCGCTCGGACGACCGCGCGGTACACCTCGCGGATGAGCGGCGTCGTCGGTGGATTGCCTTCGATCCGGACCACGTCACCGGGACGGACGGCGGTCGAGTAGCCGACGAGGACGTCGGCCAGCTTGGCCAGGCGGTCAGACACGTTCCGCCGCGGCCTCGGCGATGAAGCTCCCCGCCTTCCAGACGAGCTCTCCGTCGGCGTAGACCTCTCCCTCGCTGCGAAGGTCGCAGATCAGGTCCCAATGGAGATCTGACTTGTTCTTTGTTCCCGCCTCGTCGAACCCGCCGCCAAGCGCGACGTGCATCGTCCCGCCGATCTTCTCGTCGAAGAGGATGTCGCGCGTGAAGCGGTCGATCTCGTAGTTGAGGCCGAACGCCACCTCGCCGAGCACCGAGGAGCCCTCGTCGGTGCCGATCAGTGCACGCAGGTAGTCCCCTCCCGAAGATGCCTCCGCGTGGACGACGCGTCCTTCCTCGAAGCGCAGCCGCACGTCCTCGACCACCTGGCCCTGGAAGACCGACGGGAAGGCGAAGTAGATCTCCCCCGCGGTCCCCGTCTCCACGGGGCTCGTGAAGATCTCCCCGTCCGGCATGTTGTGCCTGCCGTCGGACGGGATCCACGGCCGGTCCTCGACGACGACACGGAGATCCGTATCGGGCCCGACGATGCGCAGCTCGCGCACCTCGGCCAGCTCGCGAGCCCTGGCCGTCAGCGTCTCGGACACGGACTCCCAGTGCCCGCTCGGATCCTCGTCGAGATTCACGTGGCAGGCGCCGTAGACGAAGTCCTCGTAGTCCGCGAGGGACATTTCCGCGTCCTGCGCGTGGGCCTGCGTCGGATAGTGCGTCCCGCACCACGAGAGCTCGCCGGCGCTGATCCGCTGCCAGCGGCGGTTGACCATCTGGTAGTGCGCGGCGAGGTTCGTGCGGCGACGTTCGGGATCCGCCCTCGTCAGCGCCCTCGTGTTCGACGACGACCAGAGCGTGACCCAGGCGTCGAATTCCTCACCCTGGGAGCGCTCACTCTCGGGGATGTGGGCGAGTTGCTCCTCGCTCCCCTCGGTTACCAGGATCTCATCGAGGCCGGCCGGCTTGACTTGGAGGTACGGAAGCGCTCCGCGGCTGAGTGCCCCGCGGTACAGGGCAGTGACGAGGGGCAGCGTCGATTCCTCGCCGTCGATCCGGACGACCTGGCCTTCGCGCAGGCCGAGCGAATAGCCGCTGATGAGCTCGGCGAGCCTGTCGACCCTGGGATCGCGCACTACTTGCTCTTGCGCGCGCGCACCGGATTGCCGACCGCGAACGGCTTGCTGACGAGCGCCGCCTGGCGGGTGGAGTTCATCTCGGCACTCATCCTGACCGCGAAGATGTAGTAACCGGCAGCGACCGGCTTGCGGGGGAAGCGAATGAAGGTGCCGGCGTGCGCGCGGACGATCCCTCGTGCCGAGAAGACCGGCTTCGGCGAGCGCTTCCGCCCGACGCTGGCCTGGTAGCGCTTTCGCTGCGCGGCCGAGAGAGAGCGGCGGGGCAGTCGGTACATCGCCGCTGTGAAGACGCTCGCCTCCTCCGAGGCCGCGACGAACGACCAGCTCCGCTCGGAGGCCGACCGGCGCCGCTCACCGAACCGTGCCGTCGCGCCGATGACGACGGTCTTGTGCCGCCATGTGGTCGGCCGCCGGTTGCAGTGCGCGAGCCCGCGCGCGAGCACGGAGCGGACCGAGCCGTAGGAGGGTCGTCGTGTTCGGTCGGCGCGGATCAGACCTGCCTGCCAGCGGTCAAGGTCGGGCTCGTCGACCAGGCCGTAGTAGAGGATCGAGCGAATCGAGGCGTCGCACGCGAAGTACGGGACGAGCGCCGCATAGGTGTCCGCCTGGGAACGCTCGTCGGCGAGCTGGGTTACCGACTCTCGCCCGTAGTACGCGTCGGCCGACGAAGCGGGAATGATGACCTGCCACCCGATTTCGTTGAGCCGCACGCGGAGCGGCGGTCGGGCTGCACGCGAGACAGGGCGGCCGGCTTCGGCGAAGGTCGGCTGCGCCGTACCTCGGAACGCGTCCCAGATCGCCTGCTTGATCCGTGCCAGGTTGGACGTGCCCGCATTCGGCCAGCGGTAGCCGACGAGATGGCTATGCCGGTACGAGTTCGGATGAGGATGGAACGCGAGCTCGTCCATGATCGGACGCTTCCGGCCGCTCGCCCGGTACGAGAGCCCGATATCTCGAATGCAGCGGACGGGCGACGTCGAGCCGTTCACGGCCGCGAGTGCATTGTCGTTCCCCCGCGGCGACAGCGAGACGCCGATCACGGTGATGTCCTGAGCAACGGCCTTCAGCGCGTCGTACGCCTGAGCGAGCACGCGCTGGTACGTGGTGCAGGCGAGGCTCTTCCCGGTGTTCGAGAACTGCGGCTGCCAGAAGCGGGGCTGGTTCGGCTCGTTGCCGACGGCGATGTCCTTGATCTGGGGGTAGGTGCGCGCAACCTGGACGACGAACGCGACGAACTGGTTGACGGCGGTCCTCGACCCGGCGAGCGCTCGGGCGCGGCCCGGCGCGATCAGCAGGCTGATCCGGACTCCTCGGGCCGTGGCGTTGGGGATGTAGCGGTCGAGCCGCTCTCGCTCGACGATCGTCGTCGGGTTGTCGGGATCCCAGGAAACGGTGATCCGGTTCTCCTGGAGGCCGACGTCGCGCATCTCGCCGAGGAACCAGTCACCCCCGTCCGGTGCGATCTTCCCGCCGTCGTCGGCCACTCCGACGATCAGGTCGGCCGACGCGGAGCCGGCCACGGCCAGCGCGGCGACGAGACAGGCCAAGACGGTCGTGATTCGCGTCAGCGTGAACCCCTTCTTGCTCGGTGCAAGCCCATTCAGCATTGCATGCGACCGAGGACGGCGTCCAGAAGCGGATCCGCGCCGAAGCGGACCGGATCGTCGACCGGCAGTCCGGTCTCGGCGGCGACGTGGGCGATCTCGGCCCGTGCGTCCTCCTCGTCGAGGGCGCCGGTGTGGAGCGCGACCGCGACGACCTTGGCGGGCCGAAGCGGCAGGGAAGCGCGCTCGTGCAGCTCGATCAGCTCGGGGAGCGGGGGCAGCGGGTGGTCGGGGTAGCCCTCCGTGTGGGTCGCGCGCGCCTTGTGAACGAGCACGAAGGCGTGCGGCGTTGCACCATGCATCAGTCCCATCGTCACCCCTGAGTACGCCGGGTGCACCAGCGATCCCTGCCCCTCGACCCAGAGCAGGTCCCCACCTCGGGCTGCGCCCTCGACCACTAGGCGCTCGGCTGCGCCGGCGAGGAAGTCGGATACGACAGCGTCGATCGCGATGCCCCAGCCGGCGATCCAGATGCCGGTCTGGCCCGTCGGGACGAAGATCGACTTCAGGCCCCGCCGCTTGGCGGCGAGGTCGAGCTCCACGGCCACGGTCTTCTTGCCGATCGCGCAGTCCGAGCCGACGGTGAGCACGATCGTCGCAGGCACCTGGAGGTTCTCCCCGGTGGGGACGCTCAGGTCGGGCGGCGGCTTGCGGAGGTCGCGAAGCTCGACGCCGTGCTCGGCCGCCAGCACCGTCAGCTCGGGATCCTCGCTGATGTGCTCGTGGAGGCCGCTCTCGAGGTCGAGCCCTGCACGAATCGCGTCCTTCAAGAGCTCCCGCCACTCGGGCGGGAAGCGGCCACCCTGCGTGGCGACGCCGACTGCGGCCGTCGTCGGGTCGAGCGGCAGGGCGTCGGCGACGCTCCCGACGATCGGGATCTCGCTGTAGCTCTCCCCCACCCGCGTCGAGTCCAGAATCGCGACGACCGGGTGCGGGCCGTAGTGGACGATGCCGCGCATCGTCTTCCCGTAGTGCTCGTCGCCGGAGCGGCCCTCAGCGAGGACTAGGTACTTCTTGCCAGACACCGAGTCCCGGAGACGAGGAAGGCAGCTGAACGCCGTCGACTAGCTGGACGCCGGGCCAGGGGTCTTCGGCAATCAGCATGTTGCCGTCCAGGTCGACGTGGTCGCAGAGGCTCGCGATCGAGGCGCCCGCCGCGATGCCGAGGCCGGACTCGACCATGCAGCCGAGCATGACGCCGAGCCCGAGCCCCCGAGCCGCATGCGCCATCCGGATCGCTTCCCGGATGCCGCCTGACTTGGCGAGCTTGATGTTGATGCCGTGCGCGCGCTGGGCGCACCCAGCGACGTCACCCAGCGTGTGGCAGTCCTCGTCGACGAAGATCGGCAGCGGCGACCTGCGCTTCAACTCGGCGCCCGCAGGATCTCCGGCCTGGAGCGGCTGTTCCACGTAGTCGACGTCGAGCTCGGCGAGCTGCGGTACAGAGTCGAGCGCCTCGTCGAGCGTCCAGTACTCGTTCACGTCGACCCGGAGTGCGCCCGGCCAGACCGAGCGAACCGCTTGCACGCGCTCGACGTCTCGGCCGTCACGCCTGCCGAGCTTGAGCTTCAAGCTCTTGAAGTCGGTCACCTGATCGGCCTTGCGAGCCATCTCGTCCGGCGAACCGAGCCCGATCGTCCATGACGTCGGCGGCCCGGACCTGCGAAGCCCGAGAAAGCGCCACACCGGCAGATCCGTCAGCTTCCCGCACAGGTCGTGCAGCGCGGCGTCGATCGCCCCGCGTGCGGCGTACTCTCGCTCGGGGAGGCGCGCGAAGATCTCGTCGAACGCGAACGGGTCGCTCCCGAGCGAGTCCGCGATCTCGTCGACGTACGCGACCGCCGACTCGGCCGTTTCCTCGTAGCGGTCGATCGGTGCGGCCTCGCCGTAGCCGCGCTCGCCCTCGTGCTCGATCTCGACCCACGCGACCTCGGCCTCGGTCATCGTTTCCCGGGCGATGACGAACGGCTCCTCGAGCGGGAGCGATTCGATCCGCGCCGAAGCCTTCACCGTCCGGACTCTACCCCTCCCCGTTTAGCCTCTCTCCGTGAGTACCGACGCCGCTCCGGCGCGACTCCGCGAGCTGACCGACTTCGCCGCACCCTGGGCCGTGTCGATCGCCGCGACGTTGCGGCTCTCCGATCACATCGAAGCGGGCGCGACCCGGCTGGACGAGCTGGCCGAGCTCGCCGGAGCCGATCCGGACGCGCTCGACCGACTCCTCCGGTACCTCGTCGCCCAAGGCGTCTTCGCCGAGGAGGACGGTGCCTACGCGAACACCGAGGTCTCGAGGCTGCTCCTCGGCGAGGCCGGCTGGCGGCCGTGGCTCGACCTCGACGATGCGCCCGGGCATCTGGGCCGAGTCGTGGACGAGGCTGCTCGCGGCCGTTCGTACCGGCTCGCCCGGCCGGGACGAGGGCTGGTACGAGGAGGAGATGCTCCGCACCGGCCGCGCTGAGTCGTTCGACGCGCTGATGGCCGCCCAGGTGAAGGCGAATGCCGTGGAGATCGCCGAGCGCTACGACTGGAGCCGGATGAAGCACGTCGTCGATGTCGGCGGCGGCACCGGCGAGCTGCTGCGAACGCTCCTCGCCGCCCACTCGCATCTCAGCGGCACGCTGTTCGACCTGCCCCGCGTCGTCGCCGCGGCAGAGCCGGCGGAACGCCTGGACACCGTCGCCGGGAGCTTCTTCGACGATCCGCTGCCGCGGGGCGATGCCTACGTCCTCTCGCAGATCCTCCACGGTTTCCCTGACGATGAGGCCGGACGGATCCTCGGCCGGTGCATCGAGGCCGGCGGTGGCGACGCGCGGATCCTGCTCGTCGAGCAGCTCGTCTCCGAGCGGCCGACGGCCGACGAGGCGAGCTTCGACCTCTTCATGTTCACACTCGGCGGCGGCCGCCAGCGGACGCAGGACGAGTTTCGCGCGCTGGCCGAGTCGGTCGGCCTGGCGCTCCGGTCGTCCCTGTCGCTTGGGACGGGCAGCTCGCTCGTCGAGCTCGGCCGGTAGCGGATGCGCCTGGTAGGAATCGAACCTACGACCTCGCGCTCCGGAGGCGCGCGCTCTATCCCCTGAGCTACAGGCGCTGAGGAGCCCGAGTCTAGCCTTCGGCCTCCCGTGCGCTTCCTCCGCGCCTACCTCGACACGCTCAACCCACCGCTGCCGCGGTCCGTGCGAAACCTCCAGGCCGGCGCGCTCGTCAACGCGCTCGGGAACGGCCTCGCTTACCCGTTCCTCTTCATCTACCTGCACAACGTGCTCGGCTTCGACCTCGCGACGGCCGGGCTGATCGTCGGGACGAGCTCGGCTGTCGGCCTCGTCGCCGGCCCGCTCGTCGGGACGCTCGTCGACCGCGTCGGCGGACGGTTGACGCTCGCCGGCTCGCTGTGGCTGATGGCGCTCGGGTTCGGGAGCTACGCCTTCGTCGACGAGCCCTGGCAGGCCTTCCTCGCGAGCGCGGTTGCCGGCGCCGGGAACGGCGGCTTCTGGCCCAGTCAGTCGTCGCTGATCGCGGGTCTGACGCCGCAGGAGCAGCGCCACCAGGCCTTCGCCATGCAGCGGGTGATGATGAACCTCGGCATCGGCCTGGGCGGGCTCGCCGGCGGGCTGATCGCGACGACGAGCGACCCGGACACCTTCACGATCCTGTTCCTGGGCGACGCGGCGACGTTCGTCCTCTACTCGCTCTTCCTGACGCGCGTACCGCAGCCCGGTCGTGCCTCGCGGGAGAGTGCCAGGCCCGGGGGCTACCGCGAAGTGGTGCGGAATCGCGTCTTCATGGGCGTCGTCGGCCTCAACTTCGTCTTCATCGCCGCCGGGATGGCGCAGCTCGAGACGCTTCCGGTCTACGCGAAGAACGAAGCCGGTGTGACCGAGCGCGGCATCGGCGTTCTCTTCTTCCTGAACACGCTCGTCATCGTGCTCGCGCAGCTCCCCGTCGCCCGTGTCCTCGAAGGCCATCGCCGGATGCGGACGCTGGCCGCGCTCGGGGTCGTCTGGGCCGCCGCCTTACTGATCGTTCCCATCGCCGGAACCGAGCTGAACGGCTTCGCCGCTGCGGCGCTCCTGGCGGTCACGTTCTGCGTGATCGCCGTCGGCGAATGCCTCCACGGGACCGTGCAGGCGCCGCTCGTCTCCGATCTCGCCGACCACAGGCTGATCGGCCGCTACATGGCGACCTCGGCCTTCTCCTGGGGCGTTGGCTTCACTGTCGGCCCGGCGATCGGCGGCATTGTGCTCGACCACTCGCCGAACTTGCTCTGGCCGGCGGCTGCGGCCGTCTGCCTGGCTGCGGGTGCGGCGGCGCTCGCGCTCGAACGCGCGATCCCGAGCTACGCGCGCACGACGCCGACGCGCCGCGAGCCGGTCTTGGCTACAGCCAGCCCGACCGCCTGAACTGTCGGTAGAGCAGGACGCAAGCCAGCGCCATCGCGAAGAGCGCCAGCGGATACCCGAACGTCCAGCCGAGCTCCGGCATGTGCTCGAAGTTCATGCCGTAGATCCCCGAGACGAGCGTCGGCACGGCGATGATCGCCGCCCAGGCCGAGATCTTCCGGGTGTCTTCGTTCTGCCGAACGCTGACCCGGGTGAGGTTGGCGGAGAGGACGTTCGTGAGCAGCTCGCGGTAGCTCTCGATCTCCCGTGTGTACCGCTGAACGTGGTCGGCGACGTCGCGGAAATACGGCTTGAGCGTGTCGTTGATGACCGCGAACTCCATCGCGTCGACCTGCTCCAGCGGTTCTCCGAGCGGCGTCACGATGTCGTGAAGCAGGAGTACCTCACGTTTGAGTCCGTAAATTCGCTCCGCGAGGTTTCCGCGCGTGTCGGAGAAGACCTCGGCTTCGACCTCCCGGATGTCCGTGTCGACCGCCTGGATGACGGGGAGGTAGTCGTCGACGACTCGATCGAGGACCGCGTAGAGGACCGCGCCGGGGCCGAGCCGGAGAAAATCCGGCCGCTGCTCGAGCTCGAGCCGGACATGGTGAAGCTCAGTCCCTCCGTGCCGGACCGTGATGATGAATCGCTCGCCGAGGAACGCTTGAACTTCACCGCTCGAGATCGCTCCGTCGACGTAGCGGGCCGTCTTCAGGACTAGGAAGACCGAGTCGCCGTATCTCTCGAGCTTGGGGCGCTGATGAGCTTCGATCGCGTCCTCGATCGCCAGCTCGTGGAGATCGAACTCACGGCGGACGGCGTCGAACTCCGCCTCGGTCGGCTCGACGAGCCCGATCCAGGCAAACACGCCGGGCGCACGGCACGCTTCGAAGGCGTCGTCCAAGCGCAGCTCGCCCGGACGACGGACTCCGTTCTCGTATACCGCCAGATCGACGATCACGTCGGTCGATTATGCGCCGAGACCGCAGGCTCCGAGAGGCGTCGCCGGTAGAATGGCGAACCTGATGAGGACGGACGACCCGCTCAGTACCAATGCCAAGCCTGCCCCGCATCCGGTCGCGCTCGCGCGGCACTCGCGAGGTCGTCGCACCCCCGGCACGCGAGCCGGCTGAGCTCAGCGCCAACGGCCTCCACTGGATCCACCTCGACGCGCCGAGGCCGGAGGAGGCGATGGCGCTCGCGGAGCGCTTCGGCTGGCACCCGCTCGACATCGAGGACGTGCTCTCGAAGCGCCAGCGGCCGAAGGTCGACGAGTACGACGACTACCGCTTCGTCGTCCTCCAGTTCCCCGTCTACGACAAGGCAGTCCAGCGCCTGAACGCCGGCGAGCTCGACGTCTTCCTCGGCCCGGACTACCTCGTCACGCTGCCGACGGTCGAGCTCCTCCCGGTCACGCGCCTCTTCCAGCGCTGCATCGACGAGCCCGAGCTCCGCGAGACCCTCTTCGCCAAGGGCTCGGGCTACCTGCTCTACCACGTCCTCGACGACCTCTTCGACTACTGCTTCCCGATCCTCGACAAGATCGGGCACAAGCTCGACCGGATCGAGGACGACATCGACGAGAGCCAGTCCGAGGAGATCGTCCGCGACATCTCCAAGGCCAAGCAGGAGATCATCAGCTACCGCAAGATCATGAAGCCCCAGCGGCCGACGCTGCGGCTGCTCGAGCGGCACGTCGAGCGGTTCCTACCCCAGGACCTCGAGCTCTACTTCGACGACCTCGTCGACGCTTCGGAGCGGATCTGGGACATCCTCGACAACTACAAGGAGGTCGTCGAGGCGCTCGAGGCGACGAACGAATCGGCCATCTCCCACCGCCAGAACGACGTGCTACGCGTGCTGACGATCTTCAGCGTCCTGCTGCTCCCGCTGACGCTCATCGCCAGCATCTTCGGGATGAATGTCGACTTCCCGGGCTTCGGCACGGCGGCGGCGTTCTGGGTGATCGTCGGCGCGATGGTCACCGCGCTGGCCGGCCTGGTTGCGTTCTTCCGCTGGCGCCGGTTCTTTTAATGGAGCGGTTGTGGGCCCCCTGGCGGCTCGAGTACGTCGGCCGCGCCGACGAGCAGGAAGGCTGCCTCTTCTGCCGCGCCGCCCAGGGCGATGACGAGGCGGGCTTCGTCCTGCGCCGCGGCCGCGAGGCGTTCGCGCTCCTGAACAAGTTCCCGTACGCGTCCGGTCACCTGATGGTCGCGCCCTACCGCCACGTCGGCGAGTTCTCGGAGCTCGGGGACGGCGAGGCGCTCGAGGTCCACCGGCTCGCGAGCCAGGGTATGGGCGCTCTCGCCCAGCTCTACGGGCCGCAGGGTTTCAACCTCGGGTGGAACCTCGGCCGGATCGCCGGCGCCGGCGTCATCGACCACGTTCACCTGCACGTCGTCCCGCGCTGGGCAGGCGACACCAACTTCATGCCCGTGCTGGCCGACGTGAAAGTGCTGCCGGAGCACCTCGTCGAGACCAGGCGGAAGCTCGCGGAGAGCTGGCCAGGCTGAACTTCTCACTAGCTTCTTAGCTCCGGACGGCATGCTCTGACCCATGCCCGACATCGTGCTGACCAGACGACGCGTCCTCGCGTGGCTCGGCGGCCTGGGCTTGGCCGCGCTGATTCCCGGCTGTGCCGACGAGGGGGACTCCGCCGCTCCGACTGCCACGACGACCGCGCCGACCACCACCACGACCGTGCCGACCACCACCACGACGGGTACCACGGTCGACTGCATCCTCTCCCCGGAGCAGACGGAGGGCCCGTACTACATCGACCTTGACCGAGTTCGGAAGGACATCACCGAGGGCCGACCGGGCACCTCGCTCGAGCTCACGCTCAACGTGGCGGATGGGGACTCGTGCGAGCCGATCAGCGACGCCGCGGTGGACATCTGGCACTGCGACGCCGAGGGCGTCTACTCGGGAGTGCAGGGGAACGACGGCACCTTCCTGCGCGGGATTCAGATGACCGGCTCGGGCGGAGAAGCGGTGTTTCGGACGATCTTCCCGGGTTGGTACACGGGACGAGCCGTGCACATCCACGTGAAGGTGCACGTCGGCGGCAGCGAGACCTACACCGGTCAGCTCTACTTCGACGAGGCCGTCACCGAAGCCGTCTACGCGACGGCGCCGTACAGCGCCCGTCCCGGGCCGGACACCCCGAACGAGTCGGACGGCCTCTTCTCCCAGGGCGGTGATCAGACCGTCGTCAAGGTCTCGCCCAAGGGCGACGGCTACGAGGGCGTCGTCACCCTCGGCGTCCGCCGGATCTGAACCGTCGTCTTCTCACGCGCCAGCTCGGGCGGCGTACCCTCCGGGCCCCAGAGCTCCCGGGCGCGATCCTCCAGTGACTGAAGCTGATCGTCCGTGTGCAGCGGGTCGTGGTGGAAGAGGACGAGCCGCCGGCAGTCCGCGAGCTGCGCGAACGACACAGCGTGCGCGACGCTCGAATGGCCCCAGCCAACGTGGTTGGGGTACTCGTGCTCGAAGTACTGGGCGTCGTGCATCAACACGTCTGCGCCGTCGGCGAGCGAGAAGCCTGAGATCCAATCCGGCTCGGCGGCGTTCGGGTCTACGCCCAGGTAGGGCTCGTGATCGGGGATGTACGCGAGCGCGCACTCGCCGTCGTCGAACCGGTAGCCGACCGTCGGCCCGCGATGTGCGACGGGCTCGGCCCGAACCCGTGCCGAGCCGAGCTCGAAGTCGCCGTCGGGCACGTCGTGGAACGTGACCTTCGCCGGAACCTCCGACAGCTGAACCGGGAACAGCGGCGGGGAGAGATAGCGGCCGATTCGTTCCTCGAGCGTGTCGACCGGCGACCCGGGGCCCCAGATGTGGAGCTCCCGTTCCGGCTGCCAGAGCGGGACGAAGAACCCGAGGCCCTCGAGGTGGTCGAGATGGAGATGGGTCAAACAGAGGTTGATCCGCTCGGCGGTCGACGCAAGCTCGAGACCGAGGAGGCGGATGCCGGTGCCGGCGTCGAGGACGACGCGGGCCCCGTCGTTGAGCACGAGCTCGACGCAGGAAGTGTTCCCGCCGTAGACGACCGTGTCAGGGCCCGGTGCCGCCAGCGAGCCCCGGCAGCCCCAGACCTTCGCATTCATTCGTTCCGCTGCTCCCAAAACACGGCCACGACCCCGAGCAGCTCGTCCTCACGGCCGAGGAGGGGGATCGCCGTCACCGAGAGTGTGTGCTGGCGCCCATCCACCATCTTGTAGATCAGCGTTTCGTGAGTCGGGTGCCGCTCGCGACGGGCGACGGCCGTGGGCTGGTCTTCGTCGGCGACCGGAGTGCCATCGAGCCGCTCGGCGCTGAAGCGTGCGCGCCACTCCCGCTCGTGCAGGATGCCGAACTCGCCCGGCGTCTGTCCGATGATCCGCTCGGCCGGCTCGTTGTAGAAGACGAGCGTCCCTTCCTCGTCGAGGACGACGAGCGGCGTCGCGAGATTCGCTGCGAACTCGCGGGCCAGGATCAACGGCAGGCTCTTCTGCGCCGTTCGCTCCACGAGCTGAAGCGTACTGTCCCTCGGCACGGGCAGCCCGCCGGGTATGGGCTGAGCCCGGTTGCATCGGCGTCCGACGGGGGCGAAGCTTCCGGTGGTGACTCCAGACTCGCTGACCCGATCGATCGTCTTCCTCTCAGATTTCGGCTATCGGAACGAGTGGGTCGGCATCTGCCACGCGGTGATCGGCCGAATCGCGCCGGCAAGCCCTGTCATCGACCTCTCGCACGGCGTTCCACCACTCGATATCCGCGCCGGTGCGCTCGTGCTGGCCGACTCGCTCCCGTACATTCGGCAAGACGCCGTCGTACTCGCGGTGGTCGATCCTTCCGTCGGCCGCGATCGCGACATCGCGGTGGAAACCGGTGACGGACGCCAGCTTGTCGGACCTGACAACGGACTGCTCGCACCGGTCTGGCAAGCCGCCGAAGGCGCGGCCCGCGCCGTCTCGATCACGTCCTCGAATGTCGTGCTGAGCCCGGTGGCGCCGTCGTTGCATGCCCGGGACGTCCTCGCCCCGGCGGCGGCACACCTCGCGATCGGGCTGCCTTTCGAGGAGCTCGGCGACACCGTCGCCCCCGAGACTCTCGTCCAGCTTCTGATCCCCGATCCGGCCGTCGAACAGGGACGCATCGAGTGCGAGGTTCTCGACCTCAACCGCTTCGGCAACGTGCAGCTGAACGTCCGCGACCAACATGTCTCCGAGGCAGGTCTCGACCGGCTCGACCGGGTGTCCGTCGAGGCCCATTCCGGGTCGGGCGTGGCGCAGTTCGTTTCCACCTATGCGGACCTCGAGCCGGGGGACTGGGGACTGATGCTCGATCCGCGCGGCTGGCTGTCGGTGATTCGCGGGAACCCCGCGAACGCCGCGGAGGGACTAGGCGTCACCACCGGCGACCTCGTCTGGCTCGCCGACCCACGCGGCTGAAGCGGGAAGCGGACGACGGGTCTCCAGATTCTCTCCCCCGGTCAGCGCGGTCTGTACCACGGCGAGCGGGGCCAGGAGGACTTCCTCGTCGTCTCCGGCGAGTGCGTGCTCGTGATCGAAGGTGAGGAGCGCCACCTGAAGACCTGGGACTTCGTCCATTGCCCGCCATGGACGAAGCACACCTTCGTCGGCGCCGGTGACGGGCCGTGCGTGATCGTCATGGCCGGCAGCCGAGCGGGCGGCTTCGAGGTCGTATACGCCGTGAACGACGTGGCGGCAAAGCACGGTGCGAGCGTGCTCGAGGAGACGTCGAATCCAGACGAGGCCTCCGCCCGCTTCGGGCCGGAGGAGCGGGCGGCGTACCGCGAGGGCTGGCTGCCGTCTTGAACGACCCCGACGGCCCGACGAACGGAGGCATCCCAAGGACGACTCGCCCGCTACCAAATCAAATAAGCGGCGCTACGCTGGTTGGGCGCCGGGCTCCGAGGCTCGTCGAGCGGCGAGCACCGAGAGAGTGACGATCGCGATCGCCAGCAGCACCGCTGCAATGGTCCAGAACAGGGCGAGCCCTCCGGCGAGCGCCCCCACCGACGCCAGTGCAGCCCCGATCCAAGGGCGATCGTCGATCAGCCTAACGCCCACCAACACCAGTCCTGCAAAGAGGCCCAGTACGACGGCGAATGTCACTCGATGCCCCAACGAGCCATCCGCGAGGATCAGCTCAAGCAGGCCGACGACGACGTACAGCAGCGCGGCCACCCACGCCACGACACGCAAGCCACGACTCATCTAGACGTACCTCCCCGCCCGCCTGTAGAGGTTCGAACTGGTCGCGTGTTTGCGGACACGGACCTCGGCGCCTTCGCTGCGCACGGCCGACGTGAGACGGCTCAGGAAGCCCATTGATACGTCTATCGGCAGCGCGGCTCCGGTTCATTAGTCGGAGCCGTGTTCACCGCCCGCGGAGCCGGCGCTCTCGGGCGTCGCCTGCTCCTCGAGCAGGCCTCTCTCGCGAGGCGGCGGAGGACGTTTAGGGCACTAGTGGGCACGATGTCGCGCCCGCCGCTCGCCTGCCGCCGGCTGCGGTTCCCGCCATTTGCAGGCGCTCCGGGGGAAGCGGACGACGGGTCTCGAACCCGCGACCTTCGGCTTGGGAAGCCGACGCTCTACCGGCTGAGCTACGTCCGCGTAGCGAGAACGATAGCGCCCGAGCCGGGATAATCCCTCGGAGACTTCCAAGGGAGGACTGGTATGAGTGACCTGCACGAGATCGCCAAGGCGCTCGTCGCGGAGGGCAAGGGGATCCTGGCCGCGGACGAGAGCTCAGGCACGATCAAGAAGCGTTTCGACTCGATCTCGGTCGAGTCGACCGAGGAGAACCGGCGCGCCTACCGCGACCTGCTGTTCACGACCGAGGGCGCGGAGGAGTTCATCAGCGGCGTCATCCTCTACGACGAGACGATCCGCCAGTCGTCGGCCGACGGGACGCCGTTCCCGAAGCTCCTCGAGCGCAAGGGCATCATCCCCGGCATCAAGGTCGATATGGGCGCGAAGCCGCTCGCCGGGGCGCCCGAGGAGACGGTCACCGAGGGCCTGGACGGACTGCGGGAGCGGCTCGCAGAGTACCGGGAGCTCGGCGCGAAGTTCACGAAGTGGCGCGCGGTCATCTCGATCGGCGACGGCCGGCCGAGCGACTACGCGATCTGGACGAACGCCCACGCGCTCGCGCGGTACGCCGCGCTGAGCGAAGAGGCCGGGCTCGTCCCGATCGTCGAGCCGGAGGTGCTGATGGACGGCGGTCACTCGATCGACGAGTCGTACCACGTCACGGTTCGGACGCTCCAGGCGGTCTTCACCGAGCTCTTCGACCAGCGGGTCGAGCGCGAAGGGCTCCTGCTGAAGACGAACATGGTCGTCTCGGGCTACGACTCACCCGACCAGGCGGACCTCGACACCGTCGCGGACGAGACGATCCGTGCGCTCGAGAACATGGTTCCGGCAGCGGTGCCCGGGGTCGTCTTCCTGTCTGGCGGCATGTCCGACGAGGACGCCACGGCGAGGCTCAACGCGATGAACCAGCGCGGGCCGCACCCGTGGGAGCTCTCCTTCTCGTACGGTCGGGCGCTGCAGGCTGCGCCGCTCAAGGCTTGGCAGGGCGAGCCCGGCAACGTGGAGGCGGCGCAACAGGCGTTCTACCGGCGGGCGAAGTTCAACGGGGCCGCCCGCACGGGCTCCTACGCGCCGGAGTGGGAGCAGCAGGAGGTGCCCGCCTAGGGGCGACCGGAGCTCGCGCGGCCGGCTAGAACTAGAAAACGAGCAGCGCGAGCGTCAGGAGGCCGAGCAGCACGCCGGCGGCCGTCAGGAAGGCGACGAAGCGGTCATCAGGCGGGGCAAACCCGCCGTGGGCGAGCGCCGTGTCCACCTCGCGCATCCGTCGGAACCCGTAGGCGACGAACGCGACTCCGAGGACCGTGAAGAGCGCGCCGACCGCGACGTACGGCCAGCCGGTGCCGCCTGCGAGCTCGGGGGCGATCTTGCCCGTGCCCACTCCGACGGCGAGCGAGGTCAGGCCCGTGCGCCACCACGCCAGGTAGGTGCGTTCGTTCGCGAGCCGCGTGCGGCGCATGGCGTCGTCGGCGTCGGCCATCGCTAGCGCAGCGCGAGGTTCGAGATCTGCTCCAGCTTCTCGAACGAGTGGTTCGCCTCGATGCGGCGCACGGTCCCCGAGCGTGAGCGCATGACGATCGAGTCCGTGATTCCGCCCTCGCGTGTATAGCGGACGCCGCGCAGAAGCGCGCCGGTCGTGACGCCGGTGGCGGCGAAGAACACATCGCGCCCGCCGACGAGGTCGTCGGTCCGGAGAACGCGGTCGAGGTCGTAACCGTCGTCGACGAGGCTCTGGCGCTCCTCGTCGTTGCGGGGCCAGAGCTTGCCCTGGATCGCCCCGCCCACGCACTTCAGGGCCGCCGCCGACAGGACTCCCTCGGGGGTACCGCCGACGCCGATCAGCAGGTCGACTCCTGTGCCGGGCTGGGCCGCGGCGATCGCCGGTGCGACGTCGCCGTCGGTGATCAGCAGGACCTTGGCGCCGACCTCGCGGAGTTCGGCGATCAGCTGCTCGTGGCGCGGCCGGTCCAGGACAACGACGGAGATTTCGCTAGGCGTCACACCTTTCGCCTTCGCCGCAGCGTTCACGTTCTCTGCCGCCGGGGCGTCGATGTCGATCGCGTCCGCCGCCTCAGGACCGCAGGCGATCTTGTTCATATAGACGGCTGCGCCCGGGAAGAACATCGTTCCGCGCTCGGCCAGGGCGATGGTCGCGATTGCGTTCGGCATGCCGAGCGCGGTGAGCCGCGTGCCCTCCAGCGGGTCGACGGCAACGTCGACCTCCGGGCCGTGGCCGCTGCCGACCTCCTCGCCGTTGAAGAGCATCGGCGCCTCGTCCTTCTCGCCCTCCCCGATCACGACGACTCCGGCCATCTCCGCCGTGTCGAGCATGACGCGCATCGCGTCGACAGCCGCCTTGTCCGCGGCGTTCTTGTCGCCCCGGCCGATCCAGCGGCCTGCGGCCATCGCGGCCGCCTCGGTCACGCGGACGAGCTCGAGCGCGAGGTTGCGGTCGGGCGCCTTGTCAGGCGGGGCCTCGACCGGCGGCGCTGCCGTCCGTTCGGTCGTCTCCCCCACGCCGTCCATCCTACGCCGCTACATCCGCTGAGGGGCCTCGACGCCGATCAGGTCGAGCGAGCGGGCCAGGATCGTCTTCGTCGCGAGGACGAGAGCCAGTCGGAACTCCTGCTCGTCGCTCCCGAGGACGCGGTGCCGGTGGTAGAAGCGATGGAAGTCGTCGGCAACGCGGATCGCGTAGGTAGGAATGGCGTGAGCTGCGCGCCGCTGCGTCGCTTCGCCCACGATCTCGGGGAACTCGGCCAGGCGCTTGACGAGATCCCGCTCCTCCGGAGCGAGGTCCGCCGGCGCCCGGGCGGCCGACCCGGCCTCACCCGCGTTGCGCAGGATCCCCGCGATCCTGGCGTGTGCGTACTGCACGTAGTACACCGGGTTCTTCTCGCTGCGCTCCTTCGCCAGGTCGACGTCGATGTCGATCGGCTGGTCATGGCCGCGCGAGACGAGGTACCACCGGGCAGCGTCGATCCCGATCTTCTCCACGAGCTCGCGGAGGAAGACGACGTCGCCGCGGCGTTTCGACGACTGCCTCGCCTCGCCTCCCTCGACGATGTTCACGAGCTGGTAGATCAGCACCTCCAGCCGGTCCGGCTCGTACCCGAGCATCGCCGTCGCCGCCTTCAGCCGGCCGATGTAGCCGTGGTGGTCGGCGCCAAGGACGTAGATCAGCCGCTCGAAGCCACGCTCGAACTTGTTCAACACGTAGGCGACGTCGCCCGCGAAGTAGAGAAAGCTCCCGTCGGACGACCGCACAAGCGGCCGGTCCTTGTCGTCGCCGTATTCGCTCGTCCGCGCCCACGTCGTCCCCTCGGCCTCGTATGTGTCGAGTCGCGGCAGAACGTCTGGGATCTCGCGCTCGACTTCGCGCTGGAGCACCCAGTTGTCAATCGCTACCCGGAAATCGCCGAGCTCCTCTTCGATCAGCTCGAGCATGCGCTCGACGGGGTCGCCCGGCTCGGCGGCGATCTCCCGAACGTAATCGGCCGTATAGCTCTCGGCACGGGGCTCTTCCCCGCGCCTTCTCGCCTCGACGGACTCGCGGAAGAGATCGACCTGGCGGCCGACGTCGTTGAAGTAGTACTCCCGCTCGACCTTGTCGCCGGCGAAGGCGAGCAGCCGTGCGACGACGTCGCCGTACGCAGCGTTCCGCGCCGATCCGACGGTCAGAGGCCCGGTCGGGTTCGCGGACACGAGCTCGACCTGGACGCGCTCCTTCGTCGACGCGGAACCGCCGCCGTACTCGGCCCCGGCTTCGAGGATCTCGTCCAGCGCGGCGCCGTACCAGTCAGGCGTCAGAAAGACGTTCAGGAACCCCGGGCCCGCGACTTCGGCGCGCTCGATCTGCGGCAGCTTCGCCACCTCGGACGCAAGGCTCTCGGCAAGTTCGCGCGGTGGCCGGCCGTCCTTCGGCGCTTGCTGCATGGCCACGTTCGTCGCGTAATCGCCGTGCTCCGCGCGGCTAGGACGCTCCAGGCGCACCGTCGCGCCGGCCAGGCGGCCGACCTCCTGCTCGAGCCTGCTGATCGCTGTCGCGGACACCTCGGTAGTATCGCCATGTGGAAGACGGCGGCTCCGAGCGCCAACTCAACATCCATCTCGACCCGGAGAACCTGGCCGGCGTCTACGCGAACTTCGCGAACATCAGCTTCTCGGACTACGAGTTCACGCTGACGTTCGCCCGGATCGACCACGAGGTCGAGGAGGGCGACATCCCGGGCGTCGTCGTCTCGCGCGTCAACGTCTCCCAGCAATTCATGAAGGAGCTCCTCGACGCCATGCAGGACTCCTGGTCGAAGTGGGCGACGCGCGAAGGGATCAAGAACCTCCCCGAGGCGCCTCCTCGCTCCGAGCCATAGCGATGCGCTGAAGCGGCGTGGGGTGCGTCTCGAGCACGACGCGCGCCCAGCCCGGCGGATCCGGATCGGCGAGTGAGGCCTTGGCGAGCTCCCGCATCAGGCCCTCGAATGCCCGCGGGTTCCGGGTCGCCTGCAGCGCCAGCCAATCCGCCTCGGCCTCGTAGCGTCGCGAGATCGCGTTCGTCACGGGCAGCAAGGCCAGCTGGAGCACCACCACTGTGAGCAGCGCCAGGGGTACGGCGGCCGGCTGCCCGAGACCGCCCCGCCGGCGAGTCACCCGGGCGACGACGTACGCGCCCGGAACCGCGAACAGGAAGAGCCACGCGATCCCCTTCCAGATGTGCTTGGCCTCGACGTGGCCGAACTCATGCGACGCGAGGGCTCGGATCTCCGGGTTCGAGAGTCGCCCGTCGAGCGCCGTGTCCCAGAGGATCATCCGCTTCGTCGGCCCGACGCCGTAGAGCTCGGCGTTGATCGCGCGCGTACGACGGCTGGCGTCACGCACTTCCACCTCGACCTCCCCCACTCCCTGCTGCTCGCCGAGGGCTCGGATCTCCGCCGCGAGCGCTCGGTCGCGAAGCGGATCGACGCGAGGGACAAAGAGGAGCGGCTGCGCGAGCAGGAACGCGGCGCCGAAGGCGGCGAACGCCGGCCCGCCGACGAGCCACCAGCGGTCTCCGAGCCAGCGAGCGAGCAGCACGACGAGCGCGATCGCGACGCACGCCGCCGCCAGCGCGCCCAGCCGCTCGAGCCAGGGGTCGACGAGGATCGTGCCGTAGTCGGCCCGGGAGATCCCGTACCGCCGCCGCCACCAGTGCGCGGCGAGGACGAGCGGCAGCTGTGCGAGCCAGACCGCGACGAGCGTGAGCGCGCCGAGTGCGACCCCTCCGAGAACCCCTCGCGCCCGAACCCGCGGAGTGAGGAGGACCGCGAGTACGAGCACGACGAGCTGAACGACCGTCGCACCCAGCCAGAACAGCCGCAGCCCGCGCTCATACCGCTCGCTCCGCGCGAGCTCCCGCGCCCCGAACACATCCCGCGCTTCGACGTTGGGCAGGTCGAGCGACGGGACCGCCGTCCGCCACAGCAGCCACGCGGCGGCCAGCCACAGGCCGATGCCCACCGCGATGGCCCAGAATCGTGTCGTGCGCGTCGCCGTCATCTCGGATGTCCATGCGAACCTTTACGCGCTCGAGGCAGTGCTGGCGGAGATCGACCGCACGCCGCCGCAGCAGATCTGGTGTCTCGGCGACACGGTTGGCTACGGTCCGCGGCCGAACGAGTGCTGCGCGCTCGTGGAGGCACGCTGCGAGCTCGTCCTCGCCGGCAACCACGATTTGATCGCGCTCGGCTCCGCCGAGGTCGACGTCGAAGACTTCAATCCCGACGCCGGAGAAGCGTCCCTCTGGACGCGGGAGCAGCTGACGTCCGAGTCACGGCGATTCCTCGAGTCGCTCGAGCCCACGGCCGAGGTCGAGGGTGCGCAGCTCTACCACGGCAGCCCGCGCGATCCCGTCTGGGACTACGTCCTCGACGAGCTCGCCGCCCTCCACTCGCTCGCGCTGACGAGCGCACCGCTCGTCCTGGTCGGCCACAGCCACGTCGCGATTGCGCTCCTGCTCCGCCGCGAGGGCCTCGACGGAGGCCACGCGCCGGACGGGCGCGAGGCCCGCCTCGACGAAGGACGCTGGCTGCTCAATCCCGGATCCGTGGGGCAGCCGCGTGACGGCGATCCCCGCGCCGCCTTCCTCGAGCTCGACCTGGACGAGCGGCGCGCCCGGTTTCGGCGGGTCGCCTACCCGGTCGCGCGCACGCAGGAAGAAATCCGCGCTCGGGACTTGCCCGATTCGCTCGCTGAGCGCTTAGCTCACGGGGTGTAGCTAGGAGACGAGCGGCGCTGCGGAGCCGGAACCGACAGCGACCGGTGCTTCGACGGACGGGCCGAAGGTGATGCCCTCGCGGGCGAGCGCGAGCTGGACTTCCTCCCGCGCCTTGTAGATCCGCCACTTGACCGTGGCGAGGGTGATCTCGAGCGAGTCGGCGATCTCCGTATACGACAGGCCGACGACGTCGCGGAGCAGCAGCGCCATCTTCAGATCGACGTTCAGGTCGTTGACCGAGCGCCAGACCGCATCCATCGCCTCGACGCGCTCGACCGGCGCGTCCAGCACCTCGAGCGGCGGGATGTCGTCGAGACACACGACTGCCCGCGGCCGGCGCTCGCTCGCTCTCAGCTCGTCGAGCACACGGTTCTTCGCCACCTGAAACAGCCACGTCGTGAACCGGCAGCGCAGCGAGAACTTCGGGAGACCCTGGTAGACGCGGAGGAAGATCTCCTGCGTCAGATCCTCGGCGAGCGATCTGTCTCCCACGAGCCGGAGGACGTAGTTGTAGACCGGGGTCTCATAGGCGCGGACGATGAGGTTGAATGCTCGCTCGTCGCCGCGCTGAGCCTTCCGCAGTACGCCGAAGTCTGGTTGGGGGAGGGCCAACGGACGCGGATTATAGCCCCGACTAGTGCGGGCTGGAAGTCAAGTTTTTGCCGGTCATTTGTAAAGGCGGGTCTAGGCCGAGCAGCGTGAGGGCCGTCGGCGCCAGGTCGGAAAGCTCTCCTCCAGTCTTCGAGAAGCGAAAGGTTCGTATCGGTCAGCACGAGCGGCACCGGGTTCGACGTATGGGCGGTGTGAGGCTGACCGTGCTCGTCGAGCATCGTCTCGGCGTTTCCGTGGTCGGCGGTGACGAGCGAGACGCCTCCGCGGGCGGCGACCGCGTCGAGAACCTCGCTCAGACAGGTGTCGACCGTCTCTACGGCCTTGACCGCTGCCTCGATCGAGCCTGTGTGTCCGACCATGTCCGGGTTTGCAAAGTTCAGTACGGCGAAGCCGAAGTCGTCGGATTTGATCGCCTCGACGAACCGCTGGGCGAGCTCGGGCGCCGACATCTCAGGCTTGTGGTCGTAGCTGGGCACGTCGCGCGGCGACGGGACGAGGATCCGCTCCTCGCCGTCGAACGGCTCCTCGCGCCCGCCGTTGAAGAAGTACGTCACGTGCGCGTACTTCTCAGTCTCGGCGGCGTGGAGCTGGCGAATGCCCTGCTCGGCGAGCACCTCGGCCAGCACCTCCGAGACCTCCTGCTCGGCGAACGCGACCGGCACGTCGAAGTCGTCGCGGTAGCGGGTCATGGTCGTCACGTCGAGCCCCGAGGCTAGGAGCTTCTGCGTCAGCTGTCTGGCCCGATCCGGACGGAAGTTGAAGAAGATCACCGAATCATCCGGCGCGATCCGCGGCCGGCCGTCGAGCACGATCGGCTCGATGAACTCGTCCGTTACACCTTCGTCGTAGCTGCGTTGCACTTCGGCGACGGGGTCTGACCCCGTCACGCCTTCGTCACGAAGCAGTAACGCTGCGAGCGCGCGCTCCGTTCGCTCCCAGCGCTCGTCACGGTCCATCGCGTAGTAACGGCCGACGACGGTGGCGATCCTCTCCGTGGGCAGCTCGGCGAGATCCTTCACGGCCGAGTGCGGCGAGACGTCGCGCCCGTCGGTGAAGGCGTGGATCCACGTTCGGTCGGCCATCCCCTCGCGGTCGGCCAGCTCCAGAAGCGCCCGCAGGTGGTCTATGTGGGAATGAACGCCTCCGTACGAGACGAGCCCTAAGAGGTGGATGTTTACGCCGCGAGCCTTTGCTCCCTCGAACGCAGACCGCAGGGCGGCGTTCGAGTAGAACTCGCCGGTCTCGATCGCCTGGTTGACGCGCATCAGGTCCTGGAACAGCACGCGGCCGGACCCGATCGTCATATGGCCGACCTCCGAGTTGCCCATCTGCCCCGGCGGGAGGCCGACGGCCTCGCCCGAGGCCGCGAGCGTCGTGTGGGGATAGGACGCCCAGAGACGGTCGAAGACCGGTGTCTGCGCCAGCTCGACGGCGTTGCCCGGACCAGGCGGCGCGCAGCCCCACCCATCCAGGATCACCAGGGCGACTAGGGGGTGGACGCGGCGGCCTGGCAAATCGCGACGAAGGAGTCGACCTCGAGCGAGGCGCCGCCGACGAGCGCGCCGTCCACGTCGGGCTGGGCGAAGAGCTCGCCTGCGTTCTCGGGCTTCACGGAGCCGCCGTAGAGGACGGGGACGTCGAGCAGCGCCTTGACGAATGCGTGTGCCTCCTGCGCCATCTCCGGCGTCGCCGTCTTGCCCGTTCCGATCGCCCAGACGGGCTCGTAGGCAATCACCAAGTCGTCGTGAGACTCGAGCGCGACCAATTGGCGGCGGAGGACGTCCTCGGTCTCCCCTCGCTCACGTTCCTCTTCGAGCTCACCGATGCAGGCGATCACCCAAAGCCCGGCCTCGAGCGCTGCCACAGCTCGCCGCCCGACCGTCTCATCGGTCTCGCCGAAGGACTGCCGGCGCTCTGAGTGCCCGACGATCGCGCCGTAGACACCGAGGTCAACGAGCATCGGGGCCGAGATCTCACCCGTGTATGCCCCTTCCGGCTCCCAGTGGACGTTCTGAGCGGCGACCGCGATCTCCGTGTCGGCGAGCGCCTGAACGGCCGGCGCCAGCCCGGTGAACGGCGGGCAGACGGCGACATCGATGCCCTGCAGGTCGGCAAGCGCTTCTCGGAGCTCCCGGCAGAACTCTCCGGTCTCCGTGGCCGTCTTGTGCATCTTCCAGTTCCCTGCGATCAGCATCTAGTCCTCCGGGATCGCTGCTACGGCCGGCAATTCCTTGCCCTCGAGGAACTCGAGCGCAGCGCCGCCGCCCGTCGAGACCCATGAGACGCGGTCGGCGAGACCGGCCTCGTGCAGCGCCCGGACCGAGTCGGCGCCGCCGACGACCGTGAAGCCGTCCACCTCGGCGACCGCCTCGGCCACCACCGTTGTTCCCTCCGCGAACCGAGGCCACTCGAAGACGCCCATCGGCCCATTCCAGAAAACCGTCTTCGCGCCGTGTATTCGCTCGGCGAAGTCTCGCCGCGTCTCCGGGCCGATGTCGAGGCCGAGCCAGCCCGGCGGTAGCTCGTCATAAGGCACGACCTTGGCCTCGGCGTCGGGCGCGAACTCGGACGCTGCGACGACGTCGCTCGGCAGCACAACATCGAACGGAAAGGGGTTCTCGCCACGCACCTCCTCGGCCATCTTCCCGCCGATCAGCACCTCGTCCGAACGATCGCCGAGATTCTGAAGCACGCCGAGCTTGTCCTCGACCTTCGCGCCGCCGGAGACGAGCGCGAACGGCTCCTCGACCTCGCCGAGCAGCTTCCCGAGCTCTTCCAGCTCCCGCTCGAGCAACAAACCGGCGTAGGCCGGCAGGATCGCGGCGACGCCAACGGTGGACGCATGGGCACGGTGTGCCGAGCCAAAGGCGTCATTGACGAAGAGGTCGCGGCCGGAGGCCAGCTCCCGCGCGAACGCCGGATCGTTCGCCGTTTCACGCGGGTCGAAGCGCGTGTTCTCCAACACGACGATCCGCTCGTCGGGCACGAGCCGGCGCAAGCTCTCCTCGACCGGACGCATCGAGAACGCCGGGTCGGGCCCTTTGGGACGGCCCAGATGCGAACACACCGCCACCTCCGCCGCCTCGCGCTCGAGCAGGAGCTCGAGCGTCGGCAGCGCCGCTCGGATCCTGGTGTCGTCCGCGACTCGACCCGCCTCGAGCGGAACGTTCAGATCCGCCCGGACGAGCACGCGCTTGCCCGCGACGTCCGCGTCGCGAACGGACCTTGGCTTCCTCACGCCCTAGGCCGCGGCCGGGGCGGCGACCGAAGCTGCCACCTTCTCGACCAAGTCGGCGAGCCGACAGCTGTAACCCCACTCGTTGTCGTACCAGCCGATCACCTTGACCATCCGGCCGTTCGCCATCGTCGAGAGGCCGTCGAGGATCAGTGAGTGCGAGTTCCCGACGATGTCCATCGAGACGATCGCGTCGTCCGTGTACTCGATAATGCCGTTCCAGCGGTCCTCCCCGGCCGCGCTGCGGAACGCCTCGTTGACCTCCTCGACCGCGGCCTCTCGGTCGAGCAGGCAGACGAGGTCGGTGACGCTTCCGTCGGGCACAGGTACGCGCATCGACATTCCGTCGAGCTTGCCCTTTAGCTCCGGGATCACCAGTGAGGTGGCCTTCGCTGCGCCCGTCGTCGAGGGGATGATGCTCTGTGGCGCGGCGCGCATCCGGCGGAGATCGGGCTTGCCCTTGCGCGTCAGCGCGATCTGATCCAAGAGCTGCTGCTCGGTCGTGTAGGCGTGGATCGTGGTCATGAAGCCCGACTCGATCCCAAACTCGTCGAGCAGGACCTTGGCCATCGGCGCCACCGAGTTCGTCGTGCACGAAGCGTTGGAGATGATGTTGTGGCTCTCGGGGTCATAGTCGCCGTCGTTGACCCCGAGGACGATCGTCACGTCCGGATCGGTTGCCGGCGCGGAGATCACGACCTTGCTCGCCCCCGCCGCCAGGTGCTGGGTCGCTCCCTCCCGGCCGGTGAACAGGCCGGTTGACTCGACGACCACGTCGACATCGAGCTCCCCCCACGGCAGCGCCGCCGGGTCGCGCTCCGAGAGCGAGCGGACGGTGTGCCCGTCCACGGTCAGCTCCCCGTCGCCGTGGCTGACCTCTGCCGCGAGCACGCCGTGGGTCGAGTCGTACTTGAGCATGTGGGCGAGGACGTCGTCGGACGCGAGGTCGTTCAGCGCCACGACCTCGAAGTCCGGCTCCCGCTTCAGGTAGGCGCGGAAGAAATTCCGACCGATCCGTCCGAACCCATTGATCGCAACCCGTTTCGCCATGGCCTCCTCCGTTCGACTCAAGCGAGTCTAGTAGGACGCCGATATAGGTAGGAAGGCACCCGCGTACCAAACGCGAAGGGGGTGCTCGCTAGCCTTCAAGGGGGGTATCTGTTGAGGTTTGTTCGTCTTCTGACCGCTTCGCTCGTCGGCGCGCTCCTGCTCGCCGGCAGCGCGCATGCCATGGACGTCGGCGTGGTCGACGACTATGGGATCGCGCCCGAGAACGCTCCCTGGTTCTTCGACAGCCTCGGCGATCTCGGCATGCGTGAGAACCGGGTCTCGATCTTCTGGGATCCCGCGGCGCCGATGACGATCCAGAGGCAGGCGGCGCTCGATCAGTACGTGCAGTTGGCGTCGATCCGCGGCGTCCGCGTCGTCTTCGCCGTCTCCCCCGCAAAAGCGCGCGACATCACCGAAGCGTCGGGCCGGGCAGCACAGTACGCCGCCTTCCTCCAGCAGCTGGCCCGCACCTATCCGTCGGTGAAGGACTACGTCGTCGGCAACGAGCCGAATCAGCCTCGCTTCTGGCAGCCGCAGTTCGGACGCGGCGGCGCAGCGGTCTCGCCGGCCGCGTACTACGCGCTGCTTGCCCGGTCCTACGACGCGCTCAAAGCGGTCGATCCTTCCATCACCGTGATCGGCGTCGGGCTCTCACCGCGGGGCAACGACGCGCCGAACGCGCGTGACAATCGCTCGGTCTCGCCGGTCCGCTTCATCAGCGGGCTCGGCAAGGCGTACCGGCAGGCCAGGAGGCAGCGGCCGATCATGGACGAGCTCGCCTACCACCCGTATCCCGACCGGGACACGGACAGCCTGATGAAGGGCTACCGCTGGCCGAACGCCGGCGTGCCCAACCTGGGACGGATCAAGCAGGCGTTCTGGGACGCGTTCCGCGGAACGCGCCAGCCCACGTTCCGCGAGGGAACCGGCCGCGGCAGCATGACTTTCAGGCTCGACGAGCTCGGCTGGCAGGTGGGGATCGTGCCGGCCGCCGCCGGCGCCTACCACGGGCGCGAGAGCGTCCGGACGACGAGCGAGGCCAACCAGTCGGGGATCTACAACTCCGCGCTTCGCTACCTCGCCTGTGACGCCTCGGTGCGCTCGGTGCTCTTCTTCCTGCTTCGCGACGAGCCTGATCTCGAGCGCTGGCAGGCCGGGCTCGTCCGCGCGGACGGTTCGCTACGCCCCTCGTTCGGCTCCGTCAAGGCGACGGTCGCCCAGACCGGCGGCCGCTGCCAAGGCAGGTTGCGCTCGTGGCGGCACACGACCACCGTCACCGGTGCGAAGGTGCGCTTTCCGAAGAAGCGCGTGCTGCCCGCACGGCGGCAGACCCTCGCACTCGTCGTCAATGCCGAGGAGGATGCGACTGTCGAGGCCGGGCTCTATCGAGGGAGCCGCCGAGTCCTCCGCGTGAGAGGGAACGTCAAGGCCTATCGCTCACGCGTCGTCCGCATCACGACCCGGTTCCGACCTGGGCGCTACACGATCCGGGTGACCCAGCGGGCCGCGCTGAACACGACGCGCAAGAAGAGCTTCTCCGCCGCGCTGCGGATCACAGGTCGCCGCTAACACCCGAGCTCAGGCGGCGGGCCGGAGGGGAAGCTCCGAGGACGACCTTCCCCTCCAGTTGAACCGCGCTCCGGACCGTGGCGTCGAACGGGGTCTGAATTCGACGCCGGACGAGCGCAGACCCGCCGTGCAGCGAGTATGACTGAAATCCGCTGGGCCGCCCAAGCGATTCACGGCTCTGCAAGACGGATTAGCTTCTGGAGACGCCGGTGGACCGTCGCCTTCGTCGCCGGCGGGCGGCACTTGAGCCCCAGTTCGCGCAAGGACAGCGAGGGATGGGCCAGCCGAAGCTCGGCGAGCTCCTGGAGATGGTGAGGCAGTCGAGCCAGCGCGCCCCGCCGCTGGAGACGGCGAAGCGCTCGCAGCTGTGTGCTCGCCGCTCGGCTCGAGCGAACGAGGTTCGCGTGATCGGCGTTCGCGAGCCTGTTCGCGCGCGATTTCGCTGCACCGACGACCGCGCGCTCGGCGAAGGTGAGCACCCCGCCGGCGGCTCCGGCTGCCGCCAAGAGCTCCGCGATCGACTCCGAGCCCTTGGCGTAGGCGAGGGCGTGGTCGGCACGTTCCTGTACGCCCAGACGAATGCCCTCCGCCTCAGCCAGCTCGGCGAGGAACTCGGCACCCGCACGGCTGCCCGTGCGAAGCTCGAGGTGCGCCGTCGACACGCTTCCGCCACCGAGGAGCGCCCCCCGCAGGTACGCGCCGCGGCAGCACGAGCGGCCGACGACGCGCCGCGGCGGGCGCTCGAGCGGCGTCAGACGCGCGCTGACGACCCCGGCCTCGTGCAACACCTGCATCGTGTGCGCCTCGCCTGACACGTGGAGCTGGTACCTGGTCTCGCCCCGGAGCGCGCGCCGGCGATAGCTGCGGATCTCGCAGGGGACGCCGAAGCCGCGCAGGAGACTGAAGGCGCGACGGGCGGCGGCCGAGTCGGACAGGTCGAGGTGCAGCGAGATCTCGCCGCGCCCTCGCAGATGGATTCGCCCAGCGGTGAGGAAGAGGGCTGAGAGCTCGGCGAGGCGGTCGCATTCCCGGCGGGGCGCGATCCCCGCCAGCTCGCTGCGAACCTCCTCCGAGAGCGACATCTCTTCCGAATCTACAATCAGGCCGATGAGTCGGCCCGGTCTCTTCCGCCCGCCTACGCCCGCCAACGAGCGGATCCGCGACTACGCACCCGGCTCACCCGAGCGGGAGGCGCTCAAGCACAGGCTGGAGGAGATGCGGCGCGACCGGCTCGACATCCCGTCGGTGATCGGCGGCGAGGAGGTCAGGACGGGAGACACATTCGAAGCCGTCGAGCCGCACAACAAGGCCAGCGTCCTCGCCGATGTCCACAAGGCCGGCCCCGACGAAGTCGACCGTGCGATCAAGGCGGCCGGCGAGGCCTGGGAGGACTGGCACCGCTGGCCGTGGGAGGAGCGTGCCGCGGTGTTCCTCCGCGCTGCCGAGCTGCTGAGCGGCCCCTGGCGCGCCACGCTCAACGCCGCCACGATGCTCAACCAGTCGAAGACGGCCCACCAGGCGGAGATCGACTCCGCCGTCGAGCTGATCGACTTCTGGCGCTACAACGTCGAGTTCATGCTCCGCATCTACGCGGAGCAGCCGGTTTCCGCAGGCGGCGCGTGGAACCGGCTGGAGTACCGGCCACTCGAGGGGTTCGTCTTCGCGGTCACGCCGTTCAACTTCACCGCGATCGCGGGCAACCTCCCGGGCTCACCCGCGCTGATGGGCAACACGGTCGTCTGGAAGCCGGCCTCGACGGCGGCCTACTCCGCGTACTGGCTGATGAAGCTGCTCGAGGAGGCGGGGCTGCCTCCGGGCGTGATCAACCTCGTGTACGGCGACGGGGCCACGATCGGAAACGCGGCGCTCGGGAGCGAGCACCTGGCGGGCATCCACTTCACCGGCTCGACGCCCGTGTTCCAGTCGATGTGGAAGACGATCGGCGGCAACATCGCCGGCTACCGGAACTACCCACGGATCGTCGGCGAGACGGGCGGCAAGGACTTCATCGTTGCCCACCCCTCTGCGAACGTCGACGCGCTGGCGACGGCGATCCTCCGCGGATCGTTCGAGTACCAGGGCCAGAAGTGCTCGGCGGCGTCACGGATCTACGCTCCGTCCAACCTCTGGCCCGAGCTGCGCGAGCGCCTCGTCAAGGAGGTGGCCGCGATCCGCATGGGTGACGTCGCGGACTTCACGAACTACATGGGAGCGGTGATCGACGAGAAGGCGTTCTCGGGCCACCGGGCAGCGATCGAGGGCGCAAAGCAGAACCACGCCGAAGTCGTGGTCGGCGGCGGCACCGACGACAGCAAGGGGTACTTCATCGAGCCGACGGTGCTCGAGACCAGCGACCCGCGCTCCGAGCTGATGCGAGAAGAGCTTTTCGGCCCGATCGTCACGACCTACGTCTATCCGGAGAAGAAGTGGGACGAGACCCTCGAGCTTGTCGACGACACGGCGCCATACGGGCTGACCGGCGCGGTGTTCTCGGAGGATCGCTCGGCGATCGAAGAGGCCCAGGAGAAGCTCCGCTACGCGGCGGGGAACTTCTACGTGAACGACAAGCCGACCGGAGCGGTCGTCGGCCAGCAGCCGTTCGGAGGCTCGCGGGCCTCCGGCACGAACGACAAGGCGGGCTCGATGTGGAATCTGATCCGCTGGGTCAGTCCGAGGACGATCAAGGAGACGTTCGTCCCGCCGAGGGACTACCGCTACCCGTTCATGGCGCCCGACCGCGACGGCTCGGGCCCGTCTGACGCGCCGTAGTGCGGCGAGCGCTGGGGGCCGCGGCCCTCGCCTTCGCCCTCGCCGCGGGAACCGCGGGCGCGGCCGCGATCAAGGGGACGAACCGTGTCGACTTCCTGCGCGGGACGCCACGTGCCGACCGGATCGACGGTCGCGCCGGCAGCGACCGGATCAAGGTCGACGGCGGCGGCCGCGACACGGTGCGCTGCGGCCCCGGACGCTACGACGTGGTCAACGCAGACCGCATCGATCGTGTGGCCCGCGACTGCGAGACGGTCGCCCGCGTCGTCGCCCGCGACAGCTACCGGGCGCCGGCCCAGCACGCCACGATCGCCGAGCCGGACACGTTGTCCCGGGGAAACGTGGTCGTCACGGCGTACCAGTCGGGCCGCTTCCGGGACGGCGGCGCCGTCAATACCGGCTGGGCAACGTCACAGGACGGCGGCCGGACTTGGCGCTCCGGGCTCCTCCCCGCACTGACGGTCGCCTCCCGGCCGCCCGGCCGGTGGCGGCGGGCGAGCGATCCGGTCGTCGCGTACGACGCCGCACACGGCGTCTGGCTGATCGCATCGCTCGCCTTCAATCCCGGCGAGACGAGCGCGGTCGTCGTCAGCCGTTCGAGCGACGGCCTCAACTGGGGCCCGCCCGTGACCGTGGTCGAGGCGCCGTCCCGTCCGGACGTCGTGATCGACAAGGAGTGGATCGTCTGCGATAGCGGGGCCGCGAGCCCGCAGCGCGGCAGCTGCTACGTCGCGTACAGCGACTTCCGCAGCGTCCGGCTGGAGTTTCAGGCCTCGCGCGACGGCGGCCTCACCTGGGAGCCGCCCGTGGCGACGCCGGACGACGCGGGCCGAACGTCGATGCGCGGCCGCTGGGCGCCGGCGCCCCAGCCGGTGGTGCAGCCGGACGGCGACCTCATCGTCCCCTACTACGACGAGACGCGCGTGGCCTCGGTCCGGTCAGCGGACGGGGGCCGGTCGTTCTCCGCGTCCGTGACAGTCGCGCCGACGACGTTCAAGCCCACACCTGACCTCCGCGCTCCGCCGCTACCCAGCGCTGAGGTCGATCGGACCGGAACCGTGTACGTCGTCTGGCCGGACTGCCGGGGCAGGCCCTCGTGCGGGTTCGACGATCTGGTGCTCTCGCGCTCCGCCGACGGGATCGCCTGGTCGCCGGCAACGCGTATCCCGATCGCGTCGCGCTCGTCCCGGAGCGACTTCGTGATCCCGGGCCTGGGCGTCGACCCCGCTCGCTCCGGACGGCTCGCGGTCGCCTACTACGTCTACCGTGTGGCGTCGCTCCTCGACGTCGGCTTCATCTCGTCGCCGGACGGCGGCCGGACCTGGAGCCCGCCTCGCCGACTCAATGCTCAGACGATGCGGCTGGACTGGATCGCTCAGGCCGGCGGCGCGATGGTCGGCGACTACATCTCGACCTCGTTTGCGGGCGGCAGGGCCGTGACGGCTTTCCCGGTTGCGGCCAGGTCGTCGCGGTTCGACCAGCCGCTCTTCGCCGCGGTCATTCCCTGAGGAAGCGCCGCAGCGCATCGCTCAGTGGCTCGATGCGCTCCGGGACGAGGCTGTAGAGGACGTAGTAGCCGTCGCGACGTGAGCTGACGAGGCCCGCGTCGGCGAGCTGCCGGAGGTGCTTGGAGAGGCCCGCCTCGGAGATGCCGACGAGCGGAGCGAGCTCCTGTGTCGAGCGAGATCGCTCTGCGATCAGCTTCAGCGCCCGGAGCCGGGTTTGGTCCGCGAGCGCCTTCAGGACGCCGATCAGCTCACCCGAGGGCAGCGGCGGGCGCAACTTCCACCTCGCGAGCAACACGGACCGGTCGGTGGACTTCCGCACCGAGCTCGAGTTCGTGGGCGAACAGGACTTCACGGTCACGTTTCAGGACCGCACCAGGTACGCGTATGCCTGCGAGCCGCACTGGCAGACGATGAACGGGGAGTTCTTCGTCCTCTCTCCGACCGCGCCGCCGCCGCCCCGGCCTGCGCTCGGGACGCTGCGCGCGTCGGTCTCGCCCAGCGGCCGGGCGACGCTGAGCGCGCGGAGTGTCCCGGCCGGACGGTTCCGAATCGTGGTGCGAGACCGCTCGGCGCGCCACAACTTCCGCCTCGCCGGCCGGGGCGTGAACCGGTCGACCGGCTCCGATTTCACCGGTTCTGCGACCTGGCGGGTGCGTCTCGCGAAGGGCGTCTACCGCTTCGGCAGCGACGCCAAGCGGCTTTCCGGCCGCCTGAACGTCAGATAAATCGCCGCGGAGCGGGCTTTGCCCGCTCCGCCGGGACGGTTCCTGGGAGAAAGTCCTCGCTGAAAGTCGTGAGACTTTCAGCGAAAACTAGGCCCGTCCGGCGCGGTGCAGCTGCGCGTAGATCGAGCGTGCGGTCTTCGCCGGCATGCCCGGGACGCCCTCGAGCTCGTCCTCGGTCGCCTCGAGGAAACGCTCGGCCGACCCGAAGTGGCGGATCAAGGCACGGCGGCGCGCAGGCCCAACTCCGCTCAGGGTGTCGAAGATCGATTCCTTCGCCTTCGCATCACGGCGCTGGCGGTGGAAGCCCAGCGCGAACCGGTGAGCCTCGTCCCGAACACGCTGGAGCAGTTGCAAACCCAGCGAGTGCCGTTCCAGCCGGATCGCCTCCGGCCGGTCGGGAACGAAGACCTCCTCCTCCCGCTTGGCCAGCGAGATGACCGCGACCCTCGGCAGGTCGTAGGCCTGCATGGCCTGGATCGCGGCCGAGAGCTGGCCCTTGCCGCCGTCGATGATCACGAGGTTCGGTGTCGACCCGAAGCCCGCGTCGTACTCCTTGTCGGTGGCCTTGTGCAACCGGGCAAACCGGCGCGACACCGCCTCGGCCAGCGCCGCATAGTCGTCCTGGCCGTCTTGCCTGCGGATCCCGAACTTGCGGTAGTGCGCCTTCTTCGGCACGCCGTCCTGGAAGACGACCATCGCCGCCACGGGCGACTCCTCCTGGATGTTCGAGACGTCGAAACACTCGATCCGCAACGGAAGACTTTCGAGGTTCAGCACCTCCCGAAGCTCCTCCAGCGCCTCGACGCGCCGGAGCCGGGCGCCCTCGGCCTTCGCCGTATCGGCCTCGAGCGCCAGCCGCGCATTCTGGTCGGCGAGCTCTTGGAGGCGCCGCTTCTCCCCTCGCTCCGCCCGACGCACCTCAACGCGAGACCCACGCCGCTCGGACAGGAACTCGGCGAGCGCGTCCGTTTCGCCGACCGTCCGCGGAACGATGATCTGCGGCGGGATGCTCGGCGCCGAGCCGTAGTACTCGAGGACGAAGGCTTCGAGGACGTCGCTGACCTCGTGGCCGTCGACGTTCTCCAGGTGGAACCCGTAGCGGTCGATCAACCGTCCGTCACGCAGCGGGAAGAGCTGCACCGCCGCCCGGTCGCCCTCGATCGCGACCCCGATCACGTCAACCGTCCCGACTGCCCGCTTGTCCGCGGCCTGCCGCTCCGCGAGATGCCGTACCGAGAAGAGCCTGTTACGAAACCGTGCGGCTTCCTCGAAGTGCTCCTGATCGGCCGCGTCCTTCATCCGCCGCTCGAGCTCGCGGATGATCGGGTCCGTCTCGCCGGAGAGGAACTCGATCACGCCGTCGATGACCTTGCGGTAGTCCTCCTTCGAGATGTAGTTCACGCAGGGCGCGTAACAGCGGTCGATGTGGAAGTCGAGGCACGGGATGCCCGAGTGCCGGCCCGGCTTCGGCCCTTCGCACGGACGGAACCGGAAGACGCGGTTGAGGACGTCGAGTGTCTCCCGCACCTTCTTCGCGTTCGCGTAGGGCCCGAAGTAGACGACGCCGCGCCGGTGCCGCTCCCGCGTGAACATCACACGCGGGTAGTCATCCTCGACGGTGACGGCGATGTACGGGAAGGACTTGTCGTCGCGCAGCCGCACGTTGTACGGCGGCCTGTGGCGCTTGACGAGGTTCTGCTCGAGGTGGAGCGCCTCGACCTCGTTGCCGGTGACGATCACCTCGAGATCGTCGACGCGCGCGACCATGCCGGCGATGCCGCTCCGCGTGTCGCCGCTCTGCTGGAAGTAGCTCCGCACGCGGGAGCGGAGCGACTTCGCCTTCCCGACATACAGGAGGCGGCCCTTCGCATCGCGGAAGAGGTAGACCCCCGGCTTGGCCGGAAGCGCTTTCAGCTTCGGTTCCAGAGACGTGGCCACTCCGGCCAATCTAGCGAGGCGGTACCCTGCCGCCCGCCTTGGCGAAGTGGGGTCTGCTCGGCATCGTTGCGGCCACTCTCGCGGCCGTCGCAGTCGTGCTCGGGGTCCGTCCGAGCTCGGCCGACGACGACAAGTTCACCGTCGGCGTCTGGGAGTACTTCATTCGGGACGCCGATCCTGCCGCCGCCGAGCGCAAGCTCGCCGACGCGGACGCCGCCGGCTTCGAAGCGGCGATCACGAACTCGTTCTGGGCGCCCGGGCAGCGTGAGCCGTCCCCCGAGGAGTTGACCGAGCTTCGAAACGCTGCCGCCGCTGCAGAGGACGCCGATGTCAGGCCACTCTTGATCGTCCAGAGCGTTGGAAGCCGGACGACGCCGAACACGTCCGAGCGTCGAGCCGACTTTGCGGCCTACGCCGCCTCCCTCGCCCGCCAGCTGCCCGCGTACCGGGACTTCATCATCGGCAACGAGCCGAATCTCAATCGCTTCTGGCTCCCTCAGTTCGGCCCGAACGGCGAGAACGTCGCCGCGCGCGACTACCTCGCGCTGCTGGCGGAGAGCTACGACGCCCTCAAGGCCGTCTCCGAGGACATCCGGGTCATCGGCGGCGCGCTCGCTCCCCGCGGCGGCGACGACCCCGATTCGTCACGCCAGACGCATTCCCCGACGGCATTCATCCGCGACCTCGGCCGCTTCTACCGCGACGGCGACCGTGAGGAGCCGGTGATGGACGCGTTCGCCCACCACCCCTACCTGGACGACTCGAAGACGCCGCCCGACACCACCCACCCACGCTCGACGACGATCTCGCTGGCGGACTATCCCAAGCTCGTCTCGCTCCTCGGTGAAGCGTTCGACGGGACGGCCCAGCGCGGCTCCGACGTGCCGATCCTCTACACCGAGTTCGGCGTCCAGACCACGATCCCACCGGAGAAACGCAGCGCGTACACAAACCTGAGCTCCCCCGTCGCAGCCGACGCGGTGTCCGAGAAGACGCAGGCGCGCTACTACCGTCAGGCGTTCGAGCTCGCCTGCCGGCAGCCGACCGTGGAGGGGCTCTACGTCTTCCACATCTGGGACGAGCCCGACCTGGTCGGGTGGCAGTCCGGCCTCTACTACGCCGATCAGACGCCGAAGACGAGCCGTGACGCCCTGCGGGATCTACCATCCTGCGAGTGACCGGCCAGTACGTCGCGTACACGTTCCACAAGGTCGATCCGGCCTGGCGTCGCCTGCCGGTCGAGGAGCGCATCGCCGGGAAGGAGGCGTTCGCCGACGTCGTCGACGAGTGGGCCGGCCAAATGTCCGCGCTCCGCACCTACTCCACGGCAGGCGTGCGCTCGGACGCCGACTTCTTCCTCTGGAAGATCACCGAGCGCTACGAGGACCTCGGCGAGCTCGGGGCCGAGCTGAACGGGACGCCGCTCGCCGCCTACCTCGAAACGCCCTACGCGTACCTCGCGACGACAAAGGCATCGCAGTACACCGCAGCGCGGCGGCCGCGCAAGATCGTCCCCAAGGGCTCCCCCTACCTCGTCGTCTACCCGTTCGTGAAAGTGCGCCCGTGGTACGCCCTTCCCGAGGACGACCGTCAGCGCGCGATGGACGAGCACATGCGGATCGGCGCCGAGTTCGCCTCGATCCACAACCACACGACGTACTCGTTCGGGATCGACGACCAGGAGTTCATGACTGCCTTCGAGTGCGACGAGCCGGCGGACTTCATGCACCTGATGCTGACGCTCCGGGACACCGAGGCCAGCCGCTACACGGAGCGCGACACCCCGATCTTCGTCGGCCAGGCAACCGAGATCCGCAGCGCGCTGAACGCCCTCGACGGCGCCGCCTCCCGAGTCGAGGCGTAATCGCCGCGGAACGGGCTTTGCCCGTTCCGCCGCTCAGGCCGCTAGAGAAGGAAGCGGCACCGTGATTCTGGGCCGCGCGGCGCGTCGCGATAGGGTCGCCGAAAGTCGTGAGATTTTCGGCGAAACGGCGTCAGCCGTAGGTGTGCTGGTCGCGCCAGACCCGGAACATCGCGAACGCGCTCAGCCCGAGGATCACGAAGAACGCGAGCGCGCTGCGGCCCGAAGCGCCCGCGAAGAAGAAGAGACCCAGTGAGCCGACGATCAGGAGCGCTCCGCCGTAGAACGCGAACCGCGCCCGGTTCGACCACGTCCCGATGTCCGACCGCCGCTCGCGCCAGAGCAGGTAGATGAAGAACGCGATCGCGATGAAAAAGGCAATGCGGGCGATGAGCAGCAGCGAGATGACCGTGTTCTCAAGCGAGAGCAGCACGATCACGAGGACGATCGCGATGATCACGAGGAACCCGCGCAGCGTCGGGTTCATGTCTGCGAAGAACCGTCTCATCCCGAGGTCAAGTACGCCCTGGTTGCGAGTGCGCCTGCCAGCAGGGTAGCCCCCACGAACCAGGCCAACCGGCGTCTGGGCTCCGTCGGCGCGTACAGCCACGGAGCGAGGACGGCGGCCAGCGCGAGCGAGCCGTAGACGTAGTGGAGGTCGTCGGCGGCCTTCCGCCCGTCGGAGAGGAGCAGCAGGCCCAGGCCGACCTGCGCGACGAGCAGCGTCTGGACGAGCGCGATCACGTGCCCGAGCGTCGAACCCGGATCACGGCGGCGGAAGTAGGCGACTGCGCCCCAGAGCGTCGCGACTGCGGCGGCGACGAGGACGCATAGGCCGACGACCTCGTGCGCGCCAAGCATCCGCGAAAGGATAGGCTCGGCGCGTGGTCGAGGAAGGCAAGGAAGCGCCGGATTTCGAGCTGACCAGCGATTCTGGCGAGCGCGTGCGGCTCTCGCAGTTCCGCGGTCAGCCCGTCGTCCTCTACTTCTACCCCAGGGACGACACACCCGGCTGCACGACGCAGGCCTGTTCGATCCGGGACAACTACGACGACTTCGAGCAGCGGGGAGCCGTCGTCCTCGGCGTCAGTCCCGACGAGGAGAGCTCGCACGTCAAGTTCAAGGAGAAGTACGGCCTCCCCTTCACGCTGCTCGCCGATCCGGACCACGAGGTTTCGGAGCAGTACGGGGTCTGGGGTGAGCGGAAGTACATGGGCCGCACGTACATGGGCGTCGAGCGGTCGACCTTCCTGATCGACGCGGAGGGCCGCGTGGCCAAGATCATGCGTCGCGTCAAGCCCGACACGCACGCCGAGCTCGTCCTCGACGCGCTCGCGGCGTAGCGTCTCCCCGCTAGCCGCCGAGGCGCCGAAGCACGTCGCGCATCGGCATGAACGTCACGCGGCGCGCGCCGGCCGTGAAGAGACCCGCCGGCTCGAGCTGGCCGTAGGCGGTCCGGCCGGGCCGGAGTGTGGTCGTCCGGCCAATGCCGAGTCTGCGGAGCGTCACCTTGTCGCTCGAGGCCGTGACCAGGATGTCGCGCTCGAGGTCCTGAAGCCTCACCTCGGCCGCGACCTGGCGCCGGAAGGTCAGCTCACCGCCTTCCACGTCGTAGACCTCGACGGCGCCGTCCGTCCGCAGCGCGAGGCGATTGCCGGAGAGCGCCGCGCCGAGCGGCCTCACCGGGAGGTCGCGGATGACCCGGCCGTCGGCCCAGAGCACCCGCACGCCGCTCGCGGTCCGGACGACGATGCGGCCGGCGTCGGCCGCAAGCACGGTCAGCTCGCCGTTCGCCTTCGCGACGATCGAGCAGTTGAGCGTCTTCACGGTGACGATGCCTCCGCACCGGAGTCGGCCGCCCAGCCGCCAGACGGTCGCCTCGACGACGTCGCCGGTCTTGAGACCCGGGGGGCACTGAGTCTTAGGCCGGTCGCGTTGAGCGCCCAGAGCATCACAACGCTGATCGAGGGTGAAGGCAAGAAGCGAGCCGTCCGCGACGGGCTTGCTGGCGAAGCTCCCGACCCCGTCGGTGGTAGACCCATAACCGATGAAAAGCGGAGCCCGACTCTGCAGCGAGGCGCTTCTCAAGATCGCCTCGAGCGAGTTCCCGCCGCTCACCTGTCGCCAGGCCGCACGGGTGCCGGCGAGGGCCACTGCCGGAGGGCCCGTTCGCCCGCCCCGGTCGCTCGTCTCGCAGGCTCTCGCCAGTTGGAGGGCGTCGATTCGACGGCGCGTCGGCTGCCAGACCATGACGCTCATGCACTGCTTGAACCGTCCCTGGACAACGAAGGCGGCGCGGTCGCCGTCCGCTGCAAGCGCGAGCACGGGCCCGCTCGTCGAGCGTGCGGACTGCGTGGCAGGCGCCGCCGCGGCAACAGATGCCAGCAGCATTGCTGTTAGTCCTGCACAGGAGAGGATTCGCCGCATTCCTCAAGCGTAGGCGGCCCGGATTAGCCCCCAGTACGGGATTCGTAAACGGTCCGGTCGTGTCGGAGCGCCGATTGGAGCGCCTCAGGGGCCCGGCTACACTGGCTTCCGCGCGGATGTGGCGGAATTGGTAGACGCGCACGGTTCAGGTCCGTGTGGGGGAAACCCCGTGGAGGTTCAAGTCCTCTCATCCGCATAGTCGTCTACGCGGTTGCCGTCGCCGCCACGCGCCGTGCATTCCGGACGCTGAGCACGACGAGCGCGACGGCCACGATCGGCACTGCGAGGGTCCAGAAGAGCACGAGCGACCCCGCGACTGCACCGAGTGAGATAAGCGCGGCGCCCGTCAACGGCGAGCGCTGGAAGAGCCAGAGCCCGGCGAGGAGAAGGACACCGCCGCCGGCCAGGAGGATCAGCCAGAGAGCTTGGTCGGCTGCACTCGCTTCCTCCCAGTGCGAGGGCCAGAACGCGCCGCCGAGGATTCCGGCCAGCAAGTAGGCGGTGCCGGCGAGAGCGCCGAGAATGAGGAGTGTTTTCGAGAGCAAGGCAGCGTCCGTTGCCTGAGTGTAAAAACGGTCGGGGCCGAGCGGAATGCCTCGTTCGAGGGACTGTGCGCCGCCAACTTTCGGCCGCGCCGGTCGTACCATTCACTGTCTGAAACGGTTGGTGCTTCTCGGGGTCTGTCTGCTTGCGGCACTGCCGACGCTGGCCGCTGCGCGCGGGCCCGCCCCCACGTCCGGGGCGCAGCTCGCGGAGGTCGTCGTCGAGCTCGAGGAGCCGGGAATCGCGAAGGCACTCGACGGACCGACACGTCTCGAGACGGACTCGGCGGCGAGCCGGCGCAGGCTGAGTCGCGTGGCGGCCCAACAGGAGGTCGTCGAAGCGCGGATCGCCGCAGCGGTGCCCGGCGCCAAGGTCCGCTGGCGATACCGGGTCGTCCTGAACGCGCTGGCGGTGCTCGTTCCGAGCCGATCGGTCGAGCGACTCGCGCGGATTCCGGGCGTTCGCGAGGTCCATCCGAGTGCCTACCTGCGCCCGAGCCTCGACCGCAGCGTCGCGGCGATCGGCGCACCGACGCTCTGGGGGCCGCAGCTGTCGACGAGCGGCCAGGGAACGAAGATCGGGATCATCGACGACGGGATCGACCAGCGGCATCCGTTCTTCGATCCTGCGGGCTTCGCGATGCCAGCCGGCTTCCCCAAGGGTCAGGCGGCGTACACGACCGCCAAGGTGATTGTCGCGCGAACCTTCCAAGCTCCCTCCCCAAGGCCGCGCAACTCGAACGTGCCATTCGACCCCGAGCAGTCCGAGCACGGCACCCACGTTGCCGGAATCGCTGCGGGGAACGCGAACACCCGCGCGACGCTCGGCGGCGGCACGGTGACCATCTCCGGCGTGGCGCCGCGCGCCTACCTCGGCAACTACCGAGTGCTGACCGTCCCGACGGCTGCGAACGTCGGGCTCAACGGCAACTCGCCTGAGATCGCCGCCGGCATCGAGGCTGCTGTGCGCGACGGGATGGATGTGATCAACCTCTCGTGGGGTCAGCCCGAGATCTCCGCCGGCCGCGATCTCCTGGTCAGGGCGATCGAGGGAGCGGCCGCTGCGGGCGTCGTTCCGGTGGTCTCAGCAGGAAATGACTTCGGAGCGTTCGGGCGCGGCTCGATCTCGTCGCCGGCGTCCGCCGACGCGGCGATCACCGTGGGCGCTGCGACGGTCACGGGCCGAATGGCGGGTTTCTCCTCGGCCGGGCCGACGCCGCAGTCGCTCCGCCTGAAGCCGGAGGTGTCCGCGCCCGGCGTCGGGATCCTCTCCTCGCTCCCGGTGCGGGACGGGACCTGGGGCAGTCTCTCGGGGACGAGCATGGCCGCGCCGCATGTCGCCGGCGCCGCGGCCCTCCTGACCCAGCGTCACCCGACCTGGACGGTGCCGCAGATCAAGTCCGCGCTCACACTCACCGCGCGGCCGGCATTCGAAGGCGGCTCCAGGGAGGCATCGACGATGCGCCAGGGCGCCGGGTTCATCGACCTTCCGAAGGCCGATCAGCCGCTGGTCTTCGGCCAGCCGGTCACTGTCTCGTTCGGGTTCCTGCGGCGTGGGCGGACGTCGTCACGCCGGATCGCCTTCACGGATGCTGGTGGCGGCGCCGGCGATTGGAGCGTGTCCGTCGTCCGCCAGGGAGCCACACCGGGTGTGTCGGTCACGGCGCCGGCGCGCCTGACGGTTCCGGGCGCGCTCGCCGTGACGGCGACCGCGCGCGCGGCAGCCGCTCAGCGAGACGTGACGGGCTTCCTCGTCCTCAGCCGGGCCGGCCAGACGAGGAGAATCCCGTTCTGGCTGCGCGTGACCGCACCGCGGCTCGGACGGCATTCGGTCCGGGTATTGCGGACGGCCGGGACGTATCGGGGGAACACTCGCGGACAGCGCGCGCTCGTCTCCGTCTACCGCTACCCGGATGATCCGGACGGGATCGGGCTTCCGAAGGCACTCAAGGGGCCCGAGCAGGTCTTCAGATTCCGTCTCCGCCGGCCGGCCGAGAACCTCGGCGTGGCCGTACTGTCACCTACGCGTGTCCAGCCCCGGATCGTTCTCGCCGGCGATGAGAACCGACAGGCGGGGCCGACCGCACTCCCGCTCAACACCAACCCGTACCTGCCGACCTTCTTCGAACCTGCGCCCGTGTCCGGCGTCATTCGCCCCGCGGCGGGCACCTACTACGTCGTCTTCGACAGCGCGACGAGGGCCGGTGCCGGCCGCTTCAGGTTCCGGTTCTGGGTGGGCGACACAGCGCCGCCTCGAGTGCGGCTCCTGACGTCGCGCGCTCGCAGCGGCGGCACGCTCGTCGCCTCCGCTTCGGACGGCGGGTCCGGCGTCGATCCCCGGTCGATTTTCGTGCGAATCGACGCCGGGGTGTTCCGCGAGGCGAGCTACCGTGCCGGTCGGATCCGGATCCCGATGGGCGGGCTCGCGCCCGGGCGCCACCGTCTCACGCTCCAAGTCTCCGACCACCAAGAGTCGAAGAACATGGAAAACGTGCTCCGGATCCTGCCGAACACGGCCGTGCTCAACGCCGCATTCAGCGTGCGCTAGGTATTCCGATCGCGCTCGGTGATCGTTGGGAGTTGAGCGAGGTCGCGCTCGACGCTCGCCGCGAAGTCGTCGTCGTCCTCCGGGCGCAGCACGCGCAGGTTCGCCTTCTGCTTCCGCCGTGAGCGTTGCCTCCGGCCTTCGAAGCCGAAACGCTCCGACAGCCGTGGCCATTCGGCCGCCACGAGTACGGCGACCGCGCAGGCGAGCAGTGCGATCCAGAGCCAGCCCACTGATCCAATCTTAGCCACCTCGACGCGAACCGGCCGCTACCCCGGGAAGTAGGGAAGGTCCCAGAAGACGATGATCGCCACGAGGCCGGCCAGGGCGACTACCCCGAGGCCGGCTAGAGCCGCTCGCTGTAGCGGGCTGCCCTGAGCCACCTGCTCGACCGCGGCCTCGGCTTTCTCCAGGATGCGTTCGAGCCAGCGCTCGGCCCACGCGAATTCGAGCGCCAACATTCCGAGCCCAAGGATGATCACAGGGATGCCGGGGCCCGGCGTGACGAGCATGACCACACCGGCAAGCAGAACCACGAAGCCGACGGCGGCGAACGCCACGCGGTATACCCGATTTCGCTGACGATGCCGATGCTGCCGCGCACGGACGCGCTCGATCAGCGGCAGCCGTTCGCGCCCCTCTTGCTCGGCCATGCGCACAGCCTATTGGCCGAGGTCTACGGGCAGACAGCCGCCGGATGTTGCACCCACGCGTCGGGGCGCCATAGACTCGGCACCTTCCAACGAAAGGGATCAGGTGCCGACCTGGCTTTGGATTCTCATCATCGTCATTGTTGTCCTAGGCGTCCTTGCCTACTTTCGCCGCGGACGCATGTCTAGGTAGCCGCGCGACCACGCAGCTAGCTTCGCGTCGACGTGGAAGTCGGGGCATAGAGAAGCCTCATTCCCACGTTTCTTAGCTCGCGCGGGCGGGGCATCCTGAGCCCGCCGGCGATCGACCGACTGCTGCTGCAGCATGAGGTGACGCTGCTACGCCGCCCCCGCGACCACTGCGCATACTCGCGACGATGCCGCTGAGCCTCGCACAGGCCCAAGCCCTGATCGCTGCGGCGCATGACCACGCAGTCGCCAACGGCTGGAACGTCACCGTCGCCGTCGTCGATGAGGGCGGACTGCTCGTCGCGCTCGGCCGCATGGACGGCGCGTTCCCGCTCTCACCACAGATCGCCGAAGCGAAGGCAGCCGGCACGGCGCTGTGGCACCGCGACGGCGACCGGCTCGCCGCCGGCCGCGCCTCCCACGAGGGATTCTTCGACGCGGTCAGCAGGCTCGTCCGGCTGCCTCTCATCCCCGGCCCGGGCTCAGTGTTGATCCGGGACGGCGAGAGCGTGCTGGGCGCGGCCGGGGCGAGCGGTGCGAGCGGAGACGACGACCGCGCCTGCGTCGAGGCAGGCCTACGGGCAGTCTTCCCGGGCTGGGCACCAGGGTAGGCTCGCACTGTGTCCGCGCCGATAGGCGACGCCTCAGGGGTGGGGCCCGTCCCCTCCATGGCCGCGGAGCTGAAACAGGAGGTGTGTGCGGGGCTTTTCTGTAGCTCCCCGGGTTGGACTCGAACCAACAACCCTCCGGTTAACAGCCGGATGCTCTGCCAATTGAGCTACCGGGGAACGCGGTAGCAGCGGGCCGCATGATAGCGGCGAGCCGCCGGTTTTCTCTGTCAGGCCAGCTCGGCGACCGCGTCTCGAATCTCCAGGAGTTTCCTCTGCAGCTCGGCCGTCTGCTCGAGATCGGCACTCGCCAGCTGGCGCCGTAGATGTCGCTCACGCAGGCGCAGGAGCAGCTCCTTGGCGGTCGTCTCGTCGATCGCCTCCGTCGCGGCGACGGCGTCGAGCTCAGCAAGCGCCGGGGCGGTCTCCTCGTCGGCGTCCTTGGTCAGCAGGGCCGAACGAAGGCGCCGATTTTGCTCGCCGTCGAAGTGCTCGGGCGAGAGCGTCTCGAGTGCGCCGCGAAGCGATGGAAAGGCGAAGCAGGCCGCGAGCACGTCGCGCTCGAGCCGGTCGCCGGCCTCGAGCATGCGCCGCGAGGGGATGGCCGGCTTGGTCGTCGACGTTCTGGCCTGAAGCTGAACGGTCATTCCGAGCCTGTCGTTGACGAACCGCCAGGCCTCCTGCCGCTCCGGAGAGTCGGCGAACCGGTTGAGAGTCTGTTGTGCCCGCTCGAAGGCTTCTTGCCTGTCGGCCGCCCGATCCATCTCCAGGCGCACGCGGTACGAGATGTAGCTCTCGCCGCCGGCTAACCGGTCCGGGAAGCGCTCCGGCTCGTCGGCGGGATCCTGGCCCGGCGGGAGCGTGACCACGCGGATCTCGAAGCCGCGATCGGCGGCGAGCTCCATGCCGCGCAGGGCGGCCGCCTCGCCTGCTGCGTCCGCGTCGAAGCAGAGGTGGAGCCGTCGGGTGAGCCGTTGAAGCTCTTTCAGCTGCTGCTCCGTGAGTGCAGTTCCCATCGAGGCGACCACAGGCTCGAAGCCCGCCTGTCGAAGTGCGATCACGTCCGTGTTTCCCTCGACGACCACGGCGCGTTCCTGCTTCGCGATCGCCCGGCGGGCGAGGTTGAGGCCATACAGGATCTCCGACTTGTGAAAGAGCTCTCCCTCCGGCGAGTTGACGTACTTCCCGGCCAGCGGGTCGTCGTCACGGAGCTTGCGTGCCTGGAACCCGACGATCCGGCCTCGCGCATCGGTGAGCGGGAACATCAGACGCTGCCGGAAGTAGTCGTTGCCGCGGGCGTTCGCGAGTCCGGCCCTGCGTAGCTCCTCTCCGGTGAAGCCCTTCTGCTGCGCCTTCTCGGCGAGGCCGCTCCCGGGCGAGAGCCCAAGCCGGAACTCACGGCAAGCGGCCTCGCCCAGGCCACGGCTTTCGAGGTAGTCCCGGACCGGTGCGCCGGCGGCGGTCTCCCAAAGATGACGCTCGTAGAACGACGCGGCCTGCTCGAGTACGCCGTAGAGCCGGTCGCGGCGCTTGCGCGACTCCTCGAACTGTGGCGAAGTCTCCTCGTACTCCAATGTCACGCGGAAGCGGTCGGCGAGCCACTCCACCGCCCCCGCGAAGTCGAGCTGCTCCGTGTCCTTCACGAACGTGATGACGTCGCCGCCCTGGCCGCAGCCGAAGCAGTAGTAGAGCTTGTCCTGCGGGTTGACCGAGAAGCTCGGAGTGCGCTCCTCGTGGAAGGGGCAGCGGCCGACGTAGCGCGCGCCCTGCTTCCGTAGCTGCGTTCGTCCCGACACCACTTCGACCATGTCAGCGGCGTCGACAGCCGCGCGGACGGAGTCGTGCTTGATCCGCGCCATCAGATCGCTGCTGCGTACGTGAGCGCGAACCGGTCGGTCATTCCGGCTACGTAGTCTGCGAGCCGCTCCGCGAGGTCGCCTTCGCCGGGTGGAAGCCGTTCGGGATGCTCACGAAGATGCTCGAAGATCTTCGTCACGACCTCACGCGCCTGCTCGTGCTGTGCACGGGTGTGCGGGCCGAGGTAGACGCGCTCGAACATGAACGTCCTCAGCGTGACCATCGCCGCGCCCACCTCATCGCTCTGACGGATGTCGCCGGCCACCTCTGAGGTCTCGACGAGATCGTGCACCAGCCGGTCGATCCGGCGCGCGCCCGTCTCACCGAGCAGCTCGATCTCCTCGTCCGGCAGCTCGTCCTGGCCGAGCACTCCGGCGCGCACAGCGTCGTCGATGTCGTGATTGATGTACGCCACGCGGTCGACGATCCTCACGATCTTCCCCTCGAGCGTGGCGGGTTCCGTCGGGCCCGTGTGGTTGAGGATTCCGTCGCGGACCTCGTGCGTCAGGTTGAGCCCGCGGCCGTCGCGCTCGACGTAGTCGACGACGCGCAGCGAGTGCTCGTTGTGGCGAAACCCGCGGCCGAAGTAACGCCGGAGCTGCTCGTCGAGGCACTCCTCGCCGGTGTGACCGAAGGGCGTGTGGCCGAGGTCGTGCCCGAGCCCGATCGCCTCCACGAGGTCCTCGTTCAGCCGGAGGGCGCGCGCGACCCCGCGTGAGATGCCGCTCGTCTCGAGGGTGTGCGTCAGACGGGTCCGGAAGTGGTCGTGTGCAGGATCGATCCAGACCTGGGTCTTGTTGCGCAAGCGGCGGAACGCCTTCGAGTGGACGATGCGGTCTCGGTCGCGCTGGAACGGGGTGCGCAGCCGGCACGGCTCCTCCTCGCGCGCCCGTCCGCGCGTCTCGTAGGAGCGCACGGCCAGCGGTGACAGCCAGCGCTCTTCGTGCTCGCGAACGCGCAGTTCGAAGGAATCGGCGACCCGGCCGGCAAGCTCTGACATGTGGGCAAGGCTAGTAGTTCACCCGGCCGCCGGAAATGGCCCCGGCGTCGGTCCCATCCCAAGCCCCCACCCACCCACGGGGAGGTCAGCGTAGGCGCCCGCGGTTTACCGCTTTGCGCCGGCTTCGTGCCGAAGTCGCACCAAACTCTCCCCAGGGCGCTAGACGATGATCGGGACGGTTCCGCCGTCGGCACTCCACGCGGCGCCTGTCACGTAAGAGGCTCGGTCCGAGCACAGGAAGACGATCACTGCGGCGATCTCCTCCGGTTCGGCGAGCCTCCCCAACGGGCGGCCCTTGCCGACCAGCTCGAGAACCGCTTCCTTCGTCTTCCCCGAGCTGGCTGCCTGCTGATCGGCCAGGCCGCCCTCACCCAGCCACGCCACCGTCGCCGTCGGCCCCGGCGTGACCGCGTTGCATCGAATCCCATCCTCGGCGTAGAGGTCGGCGACGAGCCTCGAGAGCGAGAGGACCGCGGCCTTCGTGACCGAGTAGTTCGGCATCGACGTCGACGGCCGCTTGCCGGCTGTCGACGACACGTTCACGATCACGCCGCGTTGCCGTCCGCGCATTCCGGGCAGGACCGCCCTGATGGCGCGTACGTAGCTCATTACGTTCAGCTGCCACATCTCGTCCCACTGCCGATCGGACACGTCCTCGAACGCGAGTTGATACGCGACGCCCACGTTGTTGACGAGGACGTCGACGGGTCCGAGCTGCTCGGCCTCGGCGATCAGCGTGCCCGGCGCTCCCGGCTCGCCCAGGTCTGCGATGACTCCGAGCTCGGCTCCGAGCTCGACGCGCGTTTGCTCGACCCGCTCGGCATCTCGCCCCGTCACCACGACCCGCGCCCCCTCCTCGCACAAGAGCCGGGCGGTCTCGCGCCCGATGCCGCCCGTCGACCCGGTGACGACACAGACGCGCTCGCGAAGGCCCAGGTCCACGGGGGGTTAGCGTAACGGGGTGACGACTGTCCTCCTGGCAAGGCACGGAGAGAGCGACTGGAACCGCGCGAAGCGCTGGCAGGGCTTCACCGACCGCCCGCTGACCGACCTCGGCCGCCGTCAGGCAGAGGGGCTTGCCGACCGCCTCGCCGATACCGAGCTCGACGCCGTCTACTCGAGCGACCTGCGCCGCGCGGTCGAGACCGCCGAGGCCGTCGCCCGGCGCCGGGGGATGGAAGTAAAGACGACACGCGACCTGCGAGAGGTCGATGTCGGAGCGTGGTCCGGTCTCACCCGCGCCGACGTCGAGGCTCGGTTTCCCGAGGCGTACGCACGCTGGCTCGAGGGAGCAGAAGGCTGGGACGACGGCGAGACCTACGAGCAGCTTGGAACCCGCGTCGTCAGGTCGATCAAGGAGATCGCCGCGAAGCACGACGGCGGGCGGGTCCTGGTCGTCGCGCACGGCGGGACGATCCGCGCCATTCATGCCGCCGCGCTCGGCCTCGACATCCATACCTACCGGCGTATTCAGGGCGTCGAGCCGAATGCGACGCTCTCGGCCGTGTGTGTCGAGGGCGACCGGCTCACCGAGCTTTGCCGCACGGACGACCTGGACGAGTTCCTGATTCTGGACGAGCAGCGGCGACGCAAGACGGCGCCTCGTCCGCCGACTCCTGCGGGCTGAGCCCGGAACTACACTGACCGCGCGTGGACGACTACACGAGCAAGTACAAGGGCGAGCAGGTCGAGGTGGCGCTCTTCGGAGGCGACTACCAGGACGGGGTGCTGACCGCCTACTGCGCGGTAGACGACGTTCCCCACATCGAGCTGAACGGCCACATCCTCATCCCGCTCCAGAACATCGCCTCGCTGCACTGCACGAGCCGCTGCGACGCTCCCGAGCCGGACTGGCCTCCGCGTGGCTTCGCGGAGGACGAGCGCGACGAGAACGGAAGCTGACGCCGCCCGCCGGTGGCGGCCGCGCTCAACATCGTCAAAGCCTGGCTCCTGCTGCTGAGTGCGTGCGCCCTGCTCGGCGGGCTCGGCTGGCTGTTCGGCGGCTATCGCCTGCTTTCGATCTTCGTTTTCTGCGGCCTCCTCGCCGGGGCTGCGGTCTACTGGTACTCGGACCGGATGGTGCTCGGACTCGTCGGTGCCCGCCCTTTGGCCCAGGCCGAGGCAGTCGCCTTCGCCTCGACGGTCGACCGCCTCGCTGCGCGCGCCGGAGTCCCGCGGCCACGGCTGTATCTGATCGCCGACGGCTATCCGCGGGCGCTCTCGGCCGGGCGAGGCGGACGCGGCCAGTCGATCGCCGTCAGCACCGGGTTACTGGCAGCCCTTCCGCCGGCAGAGCTCGAGGGTGTGTTCGCGCACGAGCTCGCCCACGCCGCGCGCCGCGACGTGCTCATCCAGACGTTGGCGGCGGTCGTCGCGGCCACGCTGCTCGAGCTGAGCAGGCTCGGTGGGTGGTTCCAGCGAGCGCTGCTGTTCGCGCTCGGCCCGATCGCCTCGGCGATCGTGAACGGCTTGCTTTCTCCGAAGCGCGAGTTCGCCGCCGACCTTCGAGCGGCAGAGCTCTGCGAAACCCCGCACGGCCTTGCAGACGCGCTGGCCCGGCTCGAGCAGGCCGGCGAGCTCGTCTCGTTCGTCGGGAACCCGGCGACTGAACCGCTGCACGTCGTCAACCCCTTCGAGGAACAGGGGCTCGGAGCGCTCTTTGCGACCCACCCTCCCGTCGCCGATCGCGTGCGGCGCCTGCGAGAGCTCGACCCAGACTGGCCCGAGAGCGTCCGCGCGGCTTAGGACCAAGAAAAGGGCCCGGTCAGGGCCCTTGGAAACTAATTCGGCGGCGTCCTACTCTCCCAGGAGGTTGCCCCCCAAGTACCATCGGCGCTGACGGGCTTAACTTCTCTGTTCGGAATGGGAAGAGGTGTACCCCCGTCGCTATGACCGCCGAAAGTTGTAAAGGTGGTTCCTCAGACGCGTTGCGCGCGCCCACCCTCAAAACTCCATAGCGGCATCGGCTCGTGTTCAAAATCAAGACCTCGGGCAATTAGTACCGGTCCGCTTCACGCATCGCTGCGCTTCCACGGCCGGCCTATCAACGTGGTGGTCTCCCACGGCCCTTACTCTCTCAAGGAGATGGGAAGCCTCATCTCGAGGTGGGCTTCCCGCTTAGATGCTTTCAGCGGTTATCCCGTCCAGACGTAGCTAATCAGCAGCGCCGTTGGCACGACGACTGATACACCAGAGGTCTGTTCGTCCCGGTCCTCTCGTACTAGGGATGACTCCTCTCAAGCTTCCAACGCCCATGGTGGATAGGGACCGAACTGTCTCACGACGTTCTGAACCCAGCTCGCGTACCGCTTTAATGGGCGAACAGCCCAACCCTTGGGAGCGACTACGCCCCCAGGATGCGGCGAGCCGACATCGAGGTGCCAAACAGCCCCGTCGCTGTGGACGCTTGGGGGCTATAAGCCTGTTATCCCCGGAGTACCTTTTATCCGTTGAGCGACGGCAATTCCACTCTCAACCGTCGGATCACTAAGGCCTGCTTTCGCACCTGCTCGACTTGTCAGTCTCGCAGTCAAGCTCCCTTATGCCTTTGCGCTCTACGCACGATTTCCAACCGTGCTGAGGGAACCTTTGCGCGCCTCCGTTACATTTTGGGAGGCGACCGCCCCAGTCAAACTACCCACCTGACGCTGTTCCCGCCCCGGATCACGGCAGCGGGTTAGAAGCCCAGAACACGAAGGGTGGTATCCCAAGGTTGACTCCACGAGGACTGGCGTCCCCGCTTCACAGTCTCCCACCTATCCTGGACAACGAATCCCAGACTCCAACGTCAAGCTGTAGTAAAGGTTCACGGGGTCTTTCCGTCCAACCACGGGTACTCGGCATCTTCACCGAGACTGCAATTTCACCGGATCCCTCGTTGAGACAGCGCCCAAGTCGTTACGCCATTCGTGCAGGTCGGAACTTACCCGACAAGGAATTTCGCTACCTTAGGACGGTTATAGTTACCGCCGCCGTTTACCGGGGCTTGGTTTCAAAGCTTCGCCCGAAGGCTAACCTCTCCACTTGACCTTCCGGCACCGGGCAGGCGTCAGCCCCTATACGTCGTCTTTCGACTTCGCAGAGACCTGTGTTTTTGTTAAACAGTCGCTTGGGCCGTTTCACTGCGGCCCCCTCGGGCTCCACTCCGTAAAGGAGTTTCACCCTACCGGGGCGCCCCTTCTCCCGAAGTTACGGGGCCATTTTGCCGAGTTCCTTAACGAGGGTTCTTCCGATCGCCTTAGTATTCTCTACCTGCCTACCTGTGTCGGTTTTGGTACGGGCACGCTCCACCTCCCTAGAGGCTTTTCTCGGAGGCATGGCTTCAGGAACTTCGCTCCTTATCAGAGCTCGGATTCCCATCTCAGGCTTGATGGCCGGCGGATTTACCTACCGGCCGCCCTACGTGGTTACCCCGGGACGACCATCGCCCGGGCTTCCCTAGCCTACCTCGTCCCCCCATCGGTGATAACGGTGGATGACGTGGTACCGGAATATCAACCGGTTATCCATCGCCTACGCCTGACGGCCTCGGCTTAGGTCCCGACTAACCCTGAGCAGATTAGCTTTACTCAGGAACCCTTAGGCATTCGGCGGAGGGGTTTTTCACCCCTCTTTCGTTACTCATGCCAGCATTCTCACTTCCCGACG
>CAWICZ010000014.1:1050000-1240932 GCA_963834825.1 uncultured Actinomycetes bacterium
ACGCTCTTTACGCCCAATAAATCCGGACAACGCTCGCCCCCTACGTATTACCGCGGCTGCTGGCACGTAGTTAGCCGGGGCTTCTTCTGGAGGTACCGTCACCCTCTGGGCTATTAACCCGAGTGGCTTCGTCCCTCCTGAAAGCGGTTTACAACCCGAAGGCCTTCTTCCCGCACGCGGCGTCGCTGCGTCAGGCTTTCGCCCATTGCGCAAGATTCCCCACTGCTGCCTCCCGTAGGAGTCTGGGCCGTGTCTCAGTCCCAGTGTGGCTGATCGTCCTCTCAGACCAGCTACGGATCGTCGCCTTGGTGGGCCATTACCCCACCAACAAGCTAATCCGCCGCGGGCTCATCCTCAGCCAGATGCCGAAGCCACCTTTTCTGACGAGTCCGAGGACTCGAAAGGCTATCCGGTATTAATCCGGGTTTCCCCGGGCTATCCCAGTGCCGAGGGCAGATTACCCACGTGTTACTCACCCGTTCGCCGCTTTCCCCAGTCCCGAAGGACTGGTTCTCGCTCGACTTGCATGTGTTAAGCGCGCCGCCAGCGTTCGTCCTGAGCCAGGATCAAACTCTCCGTGAAGAAGTGATTGTCACATCCACCCGAAGGTGGGTTAGACAGCTTCGTCACCTTGAGCTTGAAGCTCAAAGTACACCTCTCGGCCGAAGCCTCGAGGCTGACAGGTTGAGCCTGAGCTCGAAGTAAGAGCTCAGGTCTCGGCGTTCAAACGCACGCTGTTGAGTTTTCAAAGACCGTCGCTACGTCCTGACGGCGTAAAAAAGCCTCCGGCTCGCACCGAAGGCCCCAGATGATCCGAACTTTCGCTCGTATCAATTACTCTCGGGGCTCTCCGATCGACGAGTTTGCAGGGACTTTTGTACGCAGCCCGGGTGGGCAGCCCGAGTATGGTACCAGCGCCTAGGGGGCTGTCAAGCGCGCGAACCGGCGCTTTCCGACCTGGAGCAACGCTCCGTCCAGGCCGAGGCGGGGCAGGTCGAGCTCGGTCACGACCTCTCCATTTAGGCGCACCGCGCCCTGAGCGAGCAGCCGCCGTGCCTCGCTCGTCGACCCGACACCGACGCCGTCCGCCAGCAACGCCGGCAGGTGGACGGGATCGGAGTCGGGCAGCGCGACCTCGGGAACCTCTTCGGGCGCCCGACCTTCGCGCACCACGCGCGTGAAGTGCTCCTCGGCGGCCCGCGCTGCGTCCTCGTCATGTCCACGCGCGACGATGAACCGCGCCAGGCGTAGCTTGGCCTCCATCGGATCGCCCGCGAGCGGGTCCTCGTCGCTTTCCATCACGAGCCGGTAATAGTCGGGGAGCAGCTCATCCGGGAGCCGCATCGTCTTGCCGAACTGCTCGTCCGGGTCTTCGACGAGCGCAATGTAGTTGCGGCGGGAGGCACTCATCTTGGCGCCGTCCCAGCTCTCGATCAACGGGGTGGTCAGTGCGATTTGCGGCTCCAACCCGTAGGACTGCATCACCTCGCGCCCGGCGAGGAGGTTGTACAACTGATCGGTACCGCCGAGCTCGACGTCGGCCTCGACGGCGACCGAGTCGTACGCCTGCATCAGCGGGTAGAGGAGCTCGGAGATGGAGATTGGCTGCTGCGCGGCCCAGCGCTTGGCGAAATCGTCCCGCTCGAGGATCCGCGCGACCGTGATTGTCCGCGCGAGCGAGACGACATCGGCGTACGAAAGCTTCGACAGCCACTCGCCGTTGAAGCGGATCTCGGTTCGCTCGGGAATCAGGATCGTGTACGCCGACTCGAAGAAGCGCTCGGCCATTCGATCGATCTCGCCGGGGTCTAGGACGGCTCGCTCTGCCGAGCGGCCTGAGGGATCACCGATCCGCGTCGTGTAGTCGCCGACGATCAAGACACCCGTATGGCCCTCGTCCTGGAACGCCCGCATTCGTTGGAGCGGGATCCCGTTGCCAATCGTGATGTGCGGCGCGGTAACGTCGATCCCGAGCTTCACGCGCAAGGGCCGTTCCAACGCGAGCTTCCGCTCGAGCTCGCCCTCGGGCAGCACGTCGACCGCGTTCCGCGTGAGCTCCTCAACCGCCATCGCGCGCCGAGTCTAGACTTCCGCGGTCGTGCGTTTTCGACGTCGCCGAGAATCGCCGACGCCGAAGGGGAGACGCAGGATCAGAAAGCTCCGCCTGCTGGTCCTCACGCTGGCCCTTCTCGTTCTGGCGTTGTCCTCGTTTACCTTCGGTCTCGTTACCGCGATCGCGGGCGAGGTCCCGAAGCTCGACCCGTCACGCCAGCGCCACGACGTGAATACGAGGATCTACGACTCGACCGGCAAGCGGGTTCTCGCCGTCCTCCGCGGCAACGAGAACCGCATCCTCGTCGAGTACGGCGACATCGCGCCGGTGATGAAGCAGGCGATCGTCGCGATGGAGGACAGGCGGTTCTTCGAGCATCGCGGCGTCGACATGCGCGCGATCGCCCGGGCGCTCTGGGCGGACGTGACCGAGAAGGGCGTCGTGCAGGGTGGCTCGACGATCACCCAGCAGTTCATCAAGAACACGTACGTGAAGAACCAACGCTCGATCGGACGCAAGCTGCGGGAGGCCGCACTGGCGTGGCAGCTCGAGCAGCAGTGGTCGAAGAGGAAGATCCTCACGGCCTACCTGAACACGATCTACTTCGGCAACGGCGCCTACGGGATCGATCAGGCCGCGCTGATCTACTTCGGCCACCATGCGAAGCGGCTGACACTCGCCGAGTCGGCGCTCCTCGCGGGGCTGCCCGCCGACCCGAGCCGGTTCGATCCGGTCACGAATCCGAAGGCGGCACGGACTCAGAGGGAGACGGTGCTGAGGACGATGCTCGAGCTGGGCTCGATCTCCCCGAAGCAGTTCGCTGCCGCCAATCGCCAGCCGCTCCCGAGACACGTGCGCCCGCAGGGGACCCGGGGGCCCGGTGGGTACTTCACGAACTACATCATCCAGCAGCTCGTTGACAAGTACCGCACCCGTGGCGTCTACGGCGGCGGCCTCGACGTGAAGACCACGCTCGACCTCCGCCTGCAGGAGATCGGGCACAAGGCGATCGCGCGCTGGCTCAAGGACGAGAACGGCCCTGCCGCAGCTCTCGTCGCGATCGACCCCCGGACGGGCGCCGTCAAGGCGATGATCGGTGGGTCGAACTTCCGCGAGAGCCAGTTCAATCTCGCCGTCCAAGGCGAGCGTCAGGCGGGCTCCGCATTCAAGCCGTTCGTCCTCGCCACCGGGCTCGCCGAAGGGATCTCACCCGAGACCGAGTTCGTGTCGAAGCCGACGACGATTCCGCTCGGGGACAAGCTCTGGAAGGTCTCGAACTACGAGGACGCATACCTCGGGCCCACCGACATCGAGACGGCGACGATCCACTCGGACAACGCCGTCTACGCCCAGTTCACCGCGCTGGTCGGCCCACGCAACGTGCGGAGAATGGCGCAGCGGCTCGGCATCAAGAGCCGGCTCAACGACTACTTCGCAATCGGGCTGGGTGCCGAAGCAGTCAACCCACTGGAGATGGCGCGCGCGTTCTCGACCTTCGCCAACGGCGGTCGGCGCGTCGACGGATCGATCTTCGGGAACGAGCCGCGGGCGATCGTCACCGTCGCCAAGGAGGGTGGCCGCCCCAGGTCCAACAAGGTTGTCGAACGTCCGGTCCTCAACCCGGAGAAGGCCAAGCTCGTCAACCAGATCCTCCAGCGGGTCGTCACGTCGGGAACGGGGCGGAAGGCAGCGCTTACGGATCGACCCGTCGCCGGCAAGACGGGGACGACCGAGAACTATGGCGACGCCTGGTTCGTCGGATATACGCCGCAGCTTGCGGTCGCAGTCTGGGTTGGGTACCCGAACAACCTGACCCCGATGCTGACCGAGTACGACGGCGACCCGGTCGCCGGTGGCACATTCCCGGCGCAGATCTGGAAGAGCTTCATGGAGCCGGCGCTCAAGTACCTGAAGATGGAGCAGGGGTATTTCGACTCGCCGAGCCTGACCTACGCCGTCCCGGTCAACGTCGTCCAGCGAGGGGGCCGGCTGATGGCCGACAACGGCATCTGCCGCTCGGTGAAGAGCGTCTGGTACTTCTCGGGAGAAGCCCCGAGGCTCCGCACCGCCGACTGCAAGCCGAACGAAGTCGAGGTGCCGCGTGTGATCGGGTCGACGTTGAACGACGCGAGAGGCCAGCTCGCCGCGCAGCCACTCGCGTACGACGTCGTCTACAAGCCGGCGCGGCGAGGTCAGCGGCTCGACGTCGTGCTCGGCCAGATCCCGAAGGGCGGCACGCTCTCCGCCAACGACGAGGTGATCCTCATCCTGGCCAAACCGCGCTTCGGCGTCGTGCCGAGCGTAGTCGGGCTCCCCGTCGGCAACGCGGTCCAGCGGCTCGAGCGTCTCAAGCTGCACCCCGCGGTCGTCGGTGGATCGAACGGCCGCGTCATCCGTCAGGAACCCCGCGGCCCCGTCGCCGCGGCTCCCGGGATGCCGATCCGGCTGGTCGTAGCGCGCGGCTGACTCGTTTCGCGGAACGTCTTGCGACTTTCCGCGAGTGTGTCTGGCCAGGCCGACGCGCTAGCTGCGTACTGGCCGGCTGAGGTAGCGCGAGCCTGCCAGGACGTAGCGCCACGGCCGCTCTGCGGCCTTCGTGATTCCCACTCGAGGTCCGATGTGGATCTCGCGCGTGCCCTCGCGCTCCCGCAACTCGAATGGAGGCGCATCGAGCGCCAGGCCGTCGTGGGCTCCTGTGACGCCGAGCGCTTGACACAGCCGGCCCGGGCCCGAGCAGAGCAGCCGCAGGTCGTCGAGCCCTCGCCGAGCCTTTATGGCATCGATGCCGTCCGTCGGCTCGAGCGCTCGGATGAGGACGGCGCTCGCCACCTCCGGACGCTCGCACACGAAGTTCAGGCACCAGTGGATGCCATACGAGCGATAGACGTACGCGTGCCCGGGCGGGCCGAACATCGAGGCGTTGCGCGCCGTCCGGCCGCGGTAGCCGTGGGCGGCGGGGTCCTCGTGGTCGTAGGCCTCGACCTCGACGATCAGCCCGCCGACGCCGCCGACCAGCAGCGTGACGCCGATCAGCTCCGGCGCGACCTCGTGCACCGAGCGGTCGAAGAAGTCCCGTCCGAGGCTCATTCGTCCTGAGGGCGCCGCGCGTCGTAGCGGACGAGGGCTGGGATGGTGGCGGCAACCACCAGGGTTCCGACGACAGTCAGCAGTCCGCCGGAAACGATCGAGGCCCGGACGCTCGTGAGCTCGGCGACGATTCCCGCCTCGACGTTCCCGAGCTCGGGCGCGCCGGCAACCTGAGCGAGCTCGATCCCTGAGAGGCGGCCGCGCATCGCGTCCGGTGTCGCCGTGAGCAGGATGTTCGAGCGGAGGACGGCGCTGACGAAGTCCGCTGCCCCCGCGACGGCGAGGAAGACAAGCGCGAACCAAGCGGCCTCGGCGAAGCCGACGAGCGCGATGGCCGCGCCCCAAGCGCCGGCCGCGATGCACACGCCCAGGCCTTGCCGACGCACGGTCATCATCCAGCCCGAGGTCAGCGACGCGACGAGCGCCCCGGCGAACGGCGCCGAATACATCAGTCCAAGCAAGCTGGCGCCGCCGCCGAGGTTCTCGGCGAAGGCGGGAAACAGGGCGCGCGGCATCCCGAAGATCATCGCGATCGCGTCGACGACGAAGATCCCCAGCAGCACTTCGCGTTTACGGACGAAGCGGAAGCCGTCCAGGATCGACTGGAGGCTCGGGCGATCGGCATCCGGTGAGGGCGGTGCGGGAGGCAGCAGCCAGATCGCAAACAGAGATGCGCCGAACGTCGCGATGTCGATGCCGAACGCGACGGGAAGGCCGAAGACGGCGATTAGGACGCCCGCCATCGTGGGGCCGGCGACACGGGCGAGGGTGAAGATGACGTCCTCGACCGCGATCGCGGCCAGGAGCTGGTCGTCGGGCACGAGCCGCGGCGTCAGCGCATTGCGTGCCGGACGCTGGAAGCAGTACGCGGTCGTGCCCAGGAACTCCCCGAGGAAGAGAGCCCAGACCTGGGGCTCGGGCATGAGTGCGTTGACGAGCAGGCCGGCGGTCGTCGCGAGCAGCGCGATGTCCGAAAGCAGCAAGAGTCGCCGACGGTCGACGGCATCGGCGACGGCGCCGCCGTAGAGCGGCACCGTCAGTAGCGGGACCAGTGCCGCGAGCCCGAGCAGGCCCACGAGGAGCGTCGAGCCGGTGAGGTCGTAGAGCTGGAACGGGATCGCGACCGTCGTGATCTGGCTGCCGATCGCCGAGATCCCCGTTCCGAACCAGAGCCGTCGGAAGTCTCTCGACGCTCGAAGGGGACGGATGTCGACGGCGATGCGTGCGAGCAGGCTGCGGCCCGGACCCTCGCCCGGTGGTTCCCGCCCGATCTCGGTCAGAAGAGGTGCTCTTCTTCCTGGGGCTTGGCTGTCGCCTCGAGCAGGCGACGAGCCCGCCGCCCGAGGTCGGCGAGGTCGACGCGGCCGCTCTCGGCTCCGGCGGCGGCGCGCTCGGCGAGATCGAGCGCCTGCTCGATGATCTGCGCGTTGGCCGCTGCCTCCTGGCCCATCTCGTGGAGGATCGTCCGCTCGGTGCGACCGGCGATGATCGGATCGGGCACGCCCTCGATCCAGACGCGGGTTCGGCGACCCCCGCCCCGGTCGTCCCCGGTCAGCGGCTCGAGCGCGTAAATCTTGTCGGCGCGGGCGTACTTCCCGAAGCCCAGGAAGACCATCCGGTTGGCGCCGTTGGCCATGCGGCGATTATGAACGCGCTACCCGAGCAAGGAGCGGAGCGCGTCGACGACGTACTCCTGGTCGTCCGCCTCGATGCCCGGGAAGAACGGCAGCGCGAGCGTGCGGCTCGCGATCTCCTCTCCGACGGGACAGAGCCCTTCGCCGAAGCCGTAGCGGTCGCGCATGTACGTCAGCAGATGGACGCAGGGCACGTACTCCGCGACGTCCACCCCGCGCTCCCGCATCTCGACCATCACCCGCGCGCGGTCGACCTCCGGTGCGAGCGCGACGACGTAGACGAACCACGACCGGCGGTGGTCAGCGTCGTCGGCCGGGGCCAGGGTGACTCCCGCGACGTCCGCGAGAAGATCGGCGTAGCGTGCCGCGGCCGCCGAGCGCAGGTCGAGCATCCGATCGAGCTTCTCCAGCTGAGCGAGACCGACCGCAGCCTGGAGATCGGTCCAGCGGTAGTTGAAGCCGAGGCGAACGTGATTGAACCAGCCGCCACCTTCGTAGGAGCGGCCGTGGTTGCGAAGGCTCCGTAGGAGCCTCCACTGCTCCTCCGAGTGCGTCGTGACGACGCCGCCCTCGCCGGTGGCGAGCTGCTTGTTCGGGTAGAAGCCGAAGACGCATGGAGGTCCGTGCGACCCGATCGGAGCGCCCTTGTACTCCGCGCCGAGCGCCTCCGCTGAGTCCTCGATCAGCGTGATCCCATGCCGCTTGCAGAGCTCCATCAGCGGCGCGAGCTCACATGGGTAGCCGAACATGTCGACTGCGACCAGAGCCTTCGTCCGCTCGGTGATCGCCGCCTCGACGGCGGCGGGATCGACGTTCCACGTCCGCGGATCCACATCGGCGAAGACCGGCGTCGCGCCCTCGTAGATGAAGCAGTTCGCCGAGGCGGCAAAGGTCAGAGGCGACGTGATCACCTCGTCGCCCGGCCCGACCTCGCTGATGTGAGCGAGCAGATGCAGTCCAACAGTCCCACTCGAGACTGCGGCTGCGTAGGGCGCTCCGACTCGCGCTGCGATCTGCTCCTCGAACCGGTCGATCGTCGGCCCGAGCGAGAGCCGTCCCGAGCGCAGCACCTCGAGGACGAGCTCCTCCTCGCGCTCGTCGAGATACGGCCGGGCTAGTGGAATCCGCCGCGTCGCGGCGGGCTTCACGCTTTAGCCGGGGCCGGCGCCGGCTCTGGCGCCGGCATCGGCGCGTAGTCGAGCCAGTGCGACCAGCGCTCGCTGCCTCCGCGCACCGTGTCCATGTAGGCCTTCTGGAGCATGCGCGTGACCTCGCCCGGCGGGCCGATCTCCTGGTCGTCGACCGACCGGATCGGCGTCACCTCGGCTGCTGTTCCGGTCATGAAGATCTCGTCGGCGAGATAGAGATCGGTACGGATCAGGTTCCGCTCCTCGACGGTGTGCCCGAGCTCCTGGGCGATCTCGATCACGGTCTCGCGCGTGATGCCCGGGAGGATCGAGGTCGAGAGCGGCGGCGTCACGATCGTGCCCTTCCTGACGATGAAGACGTTCTCGCCGGAACCATCGGCGACGAAGCCGTCGTCGGTGAGCAGGATGGCCTCGTCGTATCCGGCGCGGTTCGCCTCGCTGACGGCGAGCATCGAGTTCAGGTAGATCCCGGTCGCCTTCGCCGCGTGCGGGATCGTGTTCGGGCCGACCCGCTTCCAGCTCGAGATCTTGGCGCGGATGCCGTTCTTCAGGCCTTCCTCACCCAGGTATGGCGCCCACGGCCAGCTCATGATCACGACGTCGACGGGGTTGCCCTCCGCCGAGACCCCGAGCTCGCCGTACCCGTAGAACGCGATCGGCCGCAGGTAGCACTCTGGCAGGCCGTTCCGCCCGATGAGATCCAGCGACACTGCGCGAAGGTCGTCGACCGAGTAGCCGAGGTCCATGTTCAGGAGCCGGGCCGAGGCGTCGAGCCGCTCGAGGTGTTCGCGGAGCCGGAAGACCGCGGGGCCCCGCGGCGTCTCGTAGCAGCGGATGCCCTCGAACACCCCGGTTCCGTAGTGCAGCCCGTGCGTCCCAACATGGATCTTCGCGTCCGCCCAGTCGACGAACTCGCCGTTCATCCAGATCTTCTCGGTCTCGCGCATGCGCCTCCTTCGGACGAGATGTTATGCGGCCTCTATGACGGCGTCCACGGTCTCCGCTTTCGCCAGCCGGACAAGGTCGGCCGACGTGAGCGTGGCCATGTGATTCGGCGACCCCGCTCCGACCCAGACCCGTTCGTGCACGAGAACCTGGCGGTCGACCAGCACGCGGTCGACCTTCTGGAGCGGAAACGGGGCCACTGCGCCGGGAGCGAACCCAGTCGCAGCGCGAACCTGGTCCGGGCCGGCCACCTTCGCCTTGCGGCAGCCCGCGGCGCGCGCGACCTTGCGCGAGTCGGCTCGCCGGTCGCCCGGGACCATGACGACCAGGGACTTCCCGTCGCAGTCGAAGACGAGCGACTTGACGATCTGTCCGAGCTTGCAGCCGACAGCTCGTGCCGCTGCCTCGGCGGTGGGCGTTCCGGCACCGAACTCCTCGATCCGCGCCTCGGCACCACCTGCACGCAGGAAGGCGGCCACGCGCTCGACCCCGTCCGGCCACCCGCGCTCCATCGACGTGAGCCTAGTCTCCTAGAACCAGGTCCGGCGCCGGTACGCGGCGTAGCTCCGAAAGCGCTCGAGCAGGTAACGCTCTTCGCGACGCGCTTTCGCGACCCAGAAGAGCGCCAGGATGCCGGTGAGGACGAGCCCCCACGCCGAGAAGACGAGGGAGAGGCCGGCGAAGAAGAAGACGCCGCCGACATACATCGGGTGTCGCATCATGCTGTACGGGCCCTCGACCACCAGCTCGCCGTCGGGCCGCGGGGAAGGGAACATCGTGAAGGACCGACCCATCGCCCAGCGTGCCGCCCCGACCACCACGGCGCCTGTCAGCGCGACGATCCACCCCAGACGCGTCACTCCGGGGCCGACGAACCACGACCCCACGATCAGCGCGAAGAGGACGAGCTGGACCCCGACCCAGCCGGCGCCCCTTTTTTCATTGCTCATAGGGACAGGATCAATCCTGTCCCGATCAACCCAAAGAGATGAAGCGCGCGTCGTCGAAGCCCTCGCTGCGGACGCGCTCGACGAGCTCGGGCGGCGCCTCACTGTCGATCGAGAGCGCCATCAGCGCTTTCCCGCCGCGTCGCGTCCGCGAGACGGCCATGTTGGCGATGTTCACGCCCGCGTCGCCGAATAGCGTCCCGACGCGGCCGATCACGCCGGGCACGTCGTCGTAGCGGAAGAAAACGAGTAGCGGCGCGAGCTCCAGCTCGAGCTCGAAGCCGAGCGCGCTGACGAGCCAGATGCGGTTCTCACGTCCGATCGTCGTCCCGGCGACCTGGAGCTCCTCGCCGTCTGACGTCACTCCCACTCGGACGAGGTTCGTGAAATCGCGGGAGGAACGACGGCGCTGCTCGACCACCTCGATGCCGCGCTCCTCGACGAGCAGCGGCGCGTTGACATAGTTGACGTCCTGGTCGAAGCGGCCCTGGAAGGCGCCGTTCAACGCCGCCGCAGTCAGGAGGCGCGTGTCGTACTCGGAGAGGTTGCCGAAGTAGGTCAGCGTGACCTGGTCAGCGCGGCCACCCGCGAGCTCCATCGCGAGGCGGCCGAGCTTGGCAGCAAGCGGTACGAATGGGCCGAGCACCTCGAGATCCTCGGGTCGGATCGCCGGGATGTTGACGGCATTCGTGACGAGCTCGCCGTCCAGGGCCGCCACGACCTGCTCGGCGACGATGACGCCGGCGCGATCCTGGGCTTCCTCGGTCGAGGCCGCGAGATGCGGCGTGACGACGACGTTGTCGAGCTCGAGCAGCGGGCCTGAGTAGGGCTCGGCCGAGAAGACGTCGAGCGCGGCACCGGCCAGCTTGCCGGAGCGGAGGGCTGCGAGAAGCGCCTCCTCGTCGACCAGCTCACCTCGGGCAGCGTTGACGAGGCGCGCGCCGTCCGGCATCCGTGCGATCGCCGGCTCATCGATGATCCGCGTCGTCTCGGGGGTCAGAGGCAGGTGCAGGGTGAGAAACTCCGCCGCGGTCAGGACCTCGTCGGCCGTCTCGACCCGCTCGGCGCCGAGCTCGCGGAAGCGGTCCTTGCCGACGAACGGGTCGTACGCGACAACCCGCATCCCGAGCCCGATCGCGCGCCGGGCGACCTGTTGTCCGATCCGGCCGAAGCCGAGCACGCCCAAGGTCTTGCCCTCCAGCTCGATCCCCCCGTGCGCCGACCGCTCCCACCGGCCCTGCTTCAGCGCGGCATGTGCCTGCGGTATGTGGCGGGCGAGCGCTGCCAGGAGCCCGATCGCGTGCTCCGCTGCGGAGACGACCGTCGACTCGGGTGCGTTCGCCACGACGATTCCGCGGCGGGTCGCTGCATCGACATCGACGTTGTCGACTCCGACCCCCGCGCGTCCGATCACCTTCAACCGCTCGGCTCGCTCGAGCAGGTCGGCGGTGACGAGCGTGCCCGAGCGGATCACGATCGCGTCGTAGTCGCCGATCCGCTCCTCGAGCTGCCCCGCGCCGTCGACATCGACGTCGAAGCGCTCCTCGAGCAGCCTGACCCCGGCCTCCGCGATCGGCTCGCGAACGAGGACGCGAGGCCTGTCGCTCACACTCTGGTGTGCTCGAAGGCTTCGAGCGCGGCGGTGATTGCGACCCCCCGCTCGATGTCCGCGCCCAGCTCCGAGAGGACGAGCTCGATGCCGGCGAGCGCGGTGGTGATGTCGAAGACGTCGTAGTAGCCGATGTGGCCGATGCGGAAGATCTTGCCCTTCAGCGGGCCCTGGCCCGGCGCAAGGACGATCCCCTGACGGTCGCGAAGCGTCTGCACCAGCTCGCTCGAGTCGATCCCGTCGGGTGCATTGATCGCCGTGACGACGGCCGATCGGTCGTCATCCGGTGAGAAGAGCTCGAGACCCATGGCTTTGACGCCGGCGCGGCACGCTCGCCCCAGGCGGGCGTGCCGCTCGAACGCCTGCTCGAGCCCCTCGCCGAGGAGCAGACCGAGGGCGATGTCGAGGCCGACGACGATCGAGACCGCCGGCGTGAACGTGGGGTCGAACTTCTCCTGCGAGTACCGCGTGCGTCCCCAGTCGAAGTAGTAACGGGACGCGGCGCCTTCCTCGACCGCAGCCCAGGCGTCAGGAGAGACGGAGACCGTGGCGAGCCCGGGCGGGCTCATCAGCGCTTTCTGCGAGCCCGAGATGACCGCGTCGAGGCCCCAGCCGTCGGTCTCGACCGGAACGGCCCCGAGGCTCGAGACGGCGTCGACGACGACGAGGGCCCCGGCCTCCTTGGCGGTCGCGGCGAGCGACTGGACGTCTGCGACGACGCCGGTCGAAGTCTCCGAGTGCGTCAAGAAGACGACCTTCGCGCCGCCGAGCTCGGTCAACCGGCTTGCGAGGTCGTCGGCCGCCGGCGCCTCGCCCCAGTCGTAGCGGAGCTCGTCCACCTCGCAGCCGAAGTTGCCGGCCAGCTCCTCCCAGCGCTCGCCGAAGTGTCCGGCGGAGACGACGACGACGCGATCTCCGGGCCGAGTGAGGTTCGACACTGCCGACTCCATCCCGCCGGTTCCGGACGACGTGTAGAGGAGGACATCGCTTTCGGTCCTGTACACCTGCGCCAGTCGCCCCAGGCAGCGCTCGAAGATCGTGCGGAAGTCGGAGCTGCGGTGGTGGAGGATCGGCCGGCTCAACGCCTCGAGCACCTCGGGCGGCACGGGCGTCGGCCCCGGAGTGAAGAGATAGCGCTTCTCTACCACTGCCCCTGAGGCTAGCGCGAGTTGCGCGTACGCGGTCTGTGCCGATCGAACGACATGACCTGTTGGAACGTCGGCCGGTTCGCGAACCGCATGGTCGTCGGCAGCGTCCCGCCCGTGAACACGATCCGCTCCCGCGTCGCATCGGCCCGCCAGCGCGACGGGTCGGCGCCCTGAGCCGTCTCGAGCTCGGCGCCGGCCTCGTCGAGCGCTGTCCAGAGAGCGGTTCGGCAAGCCGTGACGTTGCCTAGACCGCAATAGCGCGCGTGGAACGGCTTGCGCACCTTGCGGCGCAGGAGCAGCCGGAGATCCTTGTGGACGTACGAGTACCAGCCGGTGTCATAGGCGGACCCCTGGCTGTCCGGGCCGTCGTCGCGCGGCTCGAGCTCGGCAAGGCGCGGGAGGAGGGGCCCGAGGATCGGCCGCAGGACGGCGTCGGCGAGCTTCGGCCACGCCGTGTCGAGGATCGCCGCGCCCGGGTCGTCGATCTTCCCGTCGAGGTTGCGATCGAGCCGGCTGCCGCCGCTCTGCCACCAGGAGTCGAGGATGTCGGCCATGCGCTGAGCGCGGATCGTCGGGGACGGTCCGGTGGCGAGCACTGCGGCGATCGTCGGCCACACGCGTGAGGCGCGGAGGTCCTTCGTCGCCGCGACGTTCATCGCAGCAACGACGCTGGCCGGAGTGTGCTTGCGCCGCGCGTCCAGCCCGGCCCGGAGGAGGTCGACGCGCTGCACGGAGCCCCAGTTCCACGTCTCGTCGGCGGCTGGGTAGCTCGGCCCCGGCCGGTTGTTCCAGGCGGCGATGTAGCCCCACTTGGGGTTGATCGATTGGACGTGCGCGGCGAGCGGCGCGAACCCGCGCCACTCGCCGGGGCCGGAGCCGTCCGTCGGCAGCCCGGGATCGGCTCCCGTCGCCCGGAGCGGCAAGCGCCCGGACGAGAAGAACGCGATGTCGCGGTCGTCGGCGTAGACCCAGTTGAACGCGAGCTCGACCTGGTTCATCGTCCGGACGAAGTCCCGCGCGGAACGGACGACGTTCCGGTTCAGATCATGGAGGGCGAGGCTCGCGAGGATCTCGCGCCCCCGGCTCGATCGCTTCGCCGAGATCGCGACCCGCCGGCCGCCGACCGTGGCGTAGCCGAGGACCGGCCCGTGGACGGTCGTTCGGAACCCGACGCGGTTGAGCCCGAGCGCGCCGGCCTCGACGGTCTCCATCGCGCGGCACGTGCCCTGGAACTGGTAGTGGGTGTCGTCGCCGCACAACGTCTCGACGTAGTGGTCGGTCACATCCGAGTGTGCGGACTGGGCGCTCCAGGCGAAGTCCTTCCCGCGCCCGATGAGGACGCCGTACGTCCCGGGGTACGCGACGCCGCGCACGTCCACTCCACCGCCGTGCAGGTCGAGCTCCGTGAAGAACGCCGGGTACGAAAACCCGACCTGTGGCCCGGCGACGAACAGCGGATGCTTGGTGCTCGAGCGACGCGCAGACACAAGCAGGGCGCTGCTCATGCTCCGGCGGGCCGACGCCGAGCCGATGCCGAGCCCGGACGCCGCAAAGCTCCCGTCGTCGAGGACGATCCCGCTGCGCGACTCGGTGGCGATCGATCCGGGGCGGTACCGCTGAGCGGACGCGCTCGACTCCGGATCGAGGCGCAGGCGCAGATCGTCGAAGATGTCTCGGCCGCGCCCTGCGCCCAGCCGGGTCTGAAGCGCTGCGAGGAACTGCGATCGCCGCGCTTCGTCACCTCCGCCTCGGCCGAACTGCGAGGCGAAGAGCGCTGCCGCCGCGTACGTGTCGTTCCGTGTCCAGGGATTGCCCCCGATCGACCGGGACTGGAAGTTCGCGTTGATACCCGCGGCGTAGGCGTCGATCGCCGCCAGGACGTCACGCCCCTTCTTCCCTGCCGCCTCGAGCAGTCTGGTTTGCGCAGACAGGAACGCCTCGGTTGCGGGTGACGATGTGAACTGCTGGCCGAGTACCGCCAGCGGGTCGATCCCGGGGACGTCGAGTGCCGCCAGGCGGCCTGGTCCCGCGAATCAGCTGAAGCAGGAGCGTGCGGTCCTCGGCCGTCGCCCAGCCGGCGCCGAACGCAACGTCCGCGTTGGTGCGCCCCTCGACATGGGGCACGCCCCAGGCGTCTCGCGTGATCGTCACCCCGGACCGCGGGCGTACCACGCGGACAGAGCGCGTGCCTCGAAGCCGAAACCAGGCCGGTTTGAAGTACCGCGGGAGGTGCGAGGCGCTCACGCTTCCGACGCGCGGCGTCAGCGCGTCGAACAGCTTGAGCTGATCGCTCGAGTTCGCGGTCAGCTCGAGGCTGCCGGACTGCCCCGGAGCGAGGACGTTGAAGGCGACCGCGGCGTAATCCTCATTCGGGACCGCGGGCGTAGCGACGCCTCCCGCGACGAAGGCGAGCAACGCAAGCAGGGCGAGTGGAACGAGCCTACGAACGGCTCGACCCTACAGTTCGGGTCGGAATGGAAGCTCTGCTTGCGTTCGCGGCGGCACTGCTCTCCCTTCGTCTCTCGGGACTGCTCGCGGGGCGCTGGCGGGCCCGCCGCGCGCCGGAGCTGGCCATGTGGGCCGCATCGCTGCTCGCGTACTCGATCGCCTCAGCCGCACTCGCCTGGGGCACCGCGGGCGGCTGGAACGAGGCCGCGTTCCGCGTCTACTACCTGTTCGGCGGCCTGCTGACGGCGCCGTTGCTAGGAGCCGGCTCACTCCTGCTTCAAGGCCGCCGTTGGGTGATCCCGGTGATGCTGGTCTACGTCGGTCTCGCCGTTGGCGTCGTCATCGCCGAGCCGCTGTCCGCTCCGGTCTCCGGCGACTCGATCCCGGAAGCGCAGGAGCACTTCGACTACGTCCCGGCCCGGGTCCTGGCGCTCGTCGGGAACATCAGCGGCACGCTCGCCGTGCTGGTCGTGGCAATCCTCACGATCCGCCGTCGACCGCTCGCGATGGGCCTGATTCTGGCCGGACTGGCCGTTGCCGCCGTCGGCAGCGCGCTCGCGGGCCTCGGAGCCGCTCAGACAGCGGTGTTCTTTGCAGTTGCGGCACTTCTTTTTTACACAGGCTTTACGGTTTCCAGCGGAAAACCGCGGCCTCCGTTGCCAGTGCAGGCACGGTGATCTGCTAAACAATTCGCCGCGCCGGCCGATAGGTCCGGCGTAACACGAAAACCAGGGAGTCGAGGCGTCCCGACCGACATGGGACTGCGGCACTACTCGCGCCTCGTACCGGCTCCCGTCACGAAAGGAATCACCGCTTGCGCAGACATCTGCTTCGTTCGTTCGTTCTTACCGCCGCCCTCCTCGGCTTCGTCGCCGCCGGCGCCCCCAGCACGGACGTTCCGGGCGTCCGGACCCCGGACATTCCCGAGCAGGCGAAAGCGATGCCCGACGGCGTGAAGGTCGTGCGCAAGATCAAGGGGTATCAGCGCGCGACCTGGAACTGGCAGCGACTAATGGGTGTGCAGCGCACGCCGAACCGCAAGCGGTACCTGAGAACACGAGACATCGGGTACCGAGTCCACGTCATGAAGCAGTGGCGGAGGCGGGCGATTAGGGCCAAGCGGCGCGCGCACAATCCTCCCCACAAGGGCGAGTGGCGGTGTCTGCAGCGCCACGAGGGTTCGTGGACGGACTCGAACGACCCCTACTGGGGCGGCCTTCAGATGGATCGGTCCTTCATGCTGGCCCACGCCCCGGCACAGCTCCTCCGGCGAGGCTGGGCAAACAGATGGTCGCCGATTGAGCAGATGTGGGTCGCCGAGCGCGCTCATCGCTCCGGGCGTGGCTTCCATCCCTGGCCGCATACCGCGCGGGTCTGCGGGTTGATCTAGCGGCTACTCGCCGATCGCCTTGAGCACGACGCGCTTGCGGCGTCGGCCGTCGAACTCCGCGTAGAAGACCTGCTCCCACGGCCCCAGATCCAGACTGCCGTCGGTGATTGGCAAGACGACCTGGTGGCTCATTAGGTGCCTCTTCAGGTGCGCGTCCGCGTTGTCCTCGCCGTTGTTGTGCCGGTACTGGTCGGTGGGCTCGTGCGGCGCCAGCCGTTCCAGCCAGTCGTCGAAGTCCTCGATCAGCCCAGACTCCGCATCGTTGACGTAGACCGCTGCCGTGATGTGCATCGGGTTGACGAGGCACAAGCCGTGCTCGATGCCCGAGCGGCGGACGAAGTCCTCGACGTCGCCGGTGATGTTCACGTAGTCGCGCCGGTTGGGCGTCTCGAACCAGAGGTAATCCGTCGCGTGCTTCATCGCTGCAGCGTAAGGTTCCGCGCAATGGGACGTGGCGACCGCCGCAGGGTGCGCTGGGCACGAGATCGCCAGCGAAAGAAGAAGGCCCGTGAGAAGGCGCAGGCGGCTGCAGCCGAGAAGCCGGCGACGCCACGCCGTCGGCGGTCCGCCAGTTCTAGCTGAGCTTCTGCCGCAGCAGCTCGTTCACGACCCGCGGGTCGGCCTTGCCCCGGGTTTCCTTCATAACCTGGCCGACGAAGAAGCCGAGTAGGCCTTCTTTCCCCCCGCGATAGGCCTCGACCTGGCCGGGGTTCGCGGCCAGGATCTTCTCGACGATCGGCTCGAGCTCACCCGTGTCGGCAACGAGCCCGTCGCCGAGATACGGCTCCGCGGAGAAGCCGGGATCGCCGCTCGAAGCGAGGGCCTCGATGAACTTGTCCCTGGGAATCCGCGAGCGCGCCTCGATCAGCTTGCCGAGCTCCTCGGGGTCGACCGAGTCCGGGTCGATGCCCGCCGCCGCGAACTGGTTCATCAGCACGTTGGCGACGCCGCGACGGTCTCCGGCGACCCGCTCGTAGAGTCGGTCGCGCCCGCTCGTGACGAGATCCGTGGCCAGGTCGTGATCGAGCTCCGCAGCGAGCCGGCGGATGCGCGTCGCCGGTGACTCCGGCAACTCCGCGCGGAGACGGTCGACCAGCTCGCGTGCCGGCTCGATCGGCACGAGATCGGGCTCCGGGAAGTAGCGGTAGTCCTGCGCCTCCTCCTTCGAGCGCAGCGGCGGCGCGCTTTCCGCGCCGGGGTCGAAGTGGAGCGTCTCCTGCTCGACTTCGCCGCCGGCTTCGTAGACGGCGATCTGGCGCTCGACCTCCCGCTGGATCGACTTGGCCGCGAACGCAAACGAGTTCAGGTTCTTCATCTCCGTGCGCGTGCGCAGCTCGTCCGAGCTCTCCGGACGCACGGAGACGTTGACGTCGACGCGCAGCGAGCCCTTTTCCATCTCCGCGTCGGAGATCCCGAGCTCGACGATCGTCTGCCGCAGGAGCTGGAGGAAGCGGCGAGCCTGATCGGCCGAGCGCAGGTCGGGCTGGGTGACGATCTCGACGAGTGGCGCGCCGGCGCGGTTGAAGTCGACGAGTGTCGCCGTCGCGCCGCCGATGCGCCCCTCGGCGCCGCCGACGTGGACGTTCTTCGCTGCGTCCTCTTCGAGGTGCGCGCGCACGATGCCGATCTGGGCGTCGCCGTCAGGGCCAGGAAGGACAAGACGTCCAGCGACGCACAATGGCTCGTCGTACTGGGAGATCTGGTAGCCCTTCGGATTGTCCGGGTAGAAGTAGTTCTTGCGGTGGAAGACCGCACGCTCGGCGATTTCGCAGTCCAGGGCGAGCCCGAGCTTGATCGTCCACTCGATCGCCTTCCCGTTCGGCACCGGCAGCGAGCCCGGGTGCGCGAGGCAGACCGGGCACGTGCGGGAGTTCTCGGGCTCGAAGTAGGCGACCTCGCAGCGGCAGAACATCTTCGTCCGCGTCTTCAAGTGGATGTGGATCTCGAGACCGATAACGGGTTGCCAGTTCACGCCAGTCTCCCGGGGACGAGGTCGAAGCCGATCGCCCGCTCGAGCGCGTGCCCGACGTGGAAGAGCGTGTTCTCGGAGAACTGCGGCCCGATGAGCTGGAATCCGACCGGGAGGCCGTCGGACAGGCCGCACGGGATCGAGAGCCCTGGCAGGCCGGCCATGTTCGACGGGATCGTCAGGACGTCGGAGAGGTACATGGCCAGCGGGTTCGCTGTCTTCTCGCCGAGCTTGAACGCGACGGTGGGCGACGTCGGTGAGACGAGGACGTCGAAGTTCTCGAAGGCCGCGGCGTGCTCATGCGCGATCACTGTTCGCACCTTTTGCGCCTGCCCGTAGTAGGCCTCGTAGTAGCCGGACGAGAGCGCGTAGGTGCCGAGCATGATCCGCCGCTTCGGCTCGTCCCCGAAGCCGGCGTCGCGGGTCTTCTCGTACATCACGCGCACGCCGTCGTCGCCCGAGACGCGAAGCCCGTAGCGGACGCCGTCGTAGCGGGCGAGGTTCGACGAGGCCTCGGATGGCGCGACGAGGTAGTAGCAGGCGAGCCCATAGTCGACCGAGCGCGGGAGACTCGTCTCCCCCACCTCGGCCCCGAGCTCGCGGCAGAGCTCGATCGTGCGGTCGACCTGCTTCTTGACGCCCGGCTCGATGCCCTCGGCCTCGTTCAGCTCGCGCGGGACGCCGACGCGCAGGCCCTTCAGGTCCTCGCGCTCGGGAATTTCCACGGGCTGCGGCAGCTCGACCGTGGTCGTGTCGCACGGGTCCCGCCCCGCCACGATCCGGTAGAGGAGCGCACAGTCGCGGACGGTCTTCGTCATCGGGCCGATCTGATCGAGGCTCGACGCGAACGCGACGATTCCGTACCGGGAGACGGTGCCGTAGGTGGGGCGCAGCCCGACGATTCCGCAGAGCGAGGCCGGCTGCTTGACGGAACCGCCGGTGTCGGAACCGAGCGCCCACGGTGCGAGCCCTCCCGCGACGGCGGCCGCCGAGCCGCCGGAAGATCCACCCGGTACGCGCTCGGGATCCCAGGGATTGCGGGTCGGGCCGTACGCCGAGTTCTCTGTCGACGAGCCCATCGCAAACTCATCCATGTTCGTCTTGCCGAGCAGCGTGAGCCCGGCCTCGCGACAGCGCGTTGCGACGGTGGCGTCGTACACCGGGACATAGCCGGCGAGGATCTTCGAGCCGGCCGTCGTCTCGACACCGCGGGTCGAGATCAGATCCTTGAAGGCGATCGGCACCCCCGTGCCCTCGACGTCGGCGACCGTCCTCAGGTACGCATGCAGCTCGTCGTCGCGCTCGCCGATCGCGTCGAGGTACGCGCCGTGGAGCTCCCCCGCGGAGACTTCGCTGCCCTCGAGCAGCCCCATTGCCTCCTCGGCGGTCAGCCTGAGCGTGTCGAGCGTCATGCGGGCGGCACCTTGAAGAAGCCCGCTTCACGCTCGGGAGCGTTCGCGAGCGCCTCGTCGACCGACAGCGACGGACGCGGCTCGTCCGCGGCCCAGACGTTGACGAGGTCGAGTGGGTGGGCAGTCGGCTCGACGTCGGCCAGATCGAGCTCCGAGACCTTGGCGACGGCCTCGAGGATCGCGCTCAGCTGTTCGGTGAAGCGCTCGATCTCCTCATCGCTCAGCTCGAGCCGGGCGAGCTTCGCGACGTGCAGAACCTCTTCTCTCGTGATCGCCATTCAGAACTGATCCTTCCAAAACAAGAAGCGGGCCTCTCGGCCCGCTTCTCTTCAATCGAAACTATCCGGGCCTAGACTGGCTGGACGTTCGCGGCCTGCAGGCCCTTGTCGCCCTGCACGACCTCGAACGACACGCGCTGACCCTCGGTCAGCGAGCGATAGCCCTCTGACTGGATCGCGGTGTGATGGACGAAGACGTCGTCGCCGTCCTCACGCTCGATGAATCCATAGCCCTTCTCGTTCGAGAACCACTTCACGGTGCCCTCAGGCAATCGTTCCTCCTTCAAACAACGAACGACGGCCCGGGCACCGAGCCGCCGAACAACTTGCACTAACGGCGGGACATTAGCAGCGTCGGCGACGCGCGGCCTTTGAGGTGTTCCGAAGCAGTGAAGCGATCGTCATCGGCCCCACGCCGCCGGGGACCGGCGTCAGCAGCCCTGCGCGTTCGACGACGGCCGGATCGACGTCACCCCTGAGCCCGTCGGGCGTGCGATTCATGCCGACGTCGATGACCGTCGCTCCCTCCTTGACCATGTCCGCAGAGATCAGGTTCGCCTGCCCGACGGCGACGACGAGAACGTCGGCCTCACGCGTCACCGCGGCGAGGTCGGTAGTACGCGAATGGCAGATCGTCACCGTGGCGTGACGGGCGAGCAGGAGCAGTGCGACCGGCTTGCCGACGATCGTGCTTCGTCCGACCACGACCGCCCGGGCGCCCTGCAGCGGGACGTCGTACTCCTGGAGCAGGCTCATGATCCCGGTCGGCGTCGCCGCGACGAGGCCGTCTTGCCCGAGAAAGAGGCGGCCGGCGTTGATCGGGTGGAAGCCGTCGACATCCTTGGCCGGGTCGACCGCCTCGATCACGCGCTGCTCGTTCACGTGGGCGGGAAGCGGGAGCTGGACGAGGATCCCGTCGACCCCGTCGTCCCCGTTGAGCTGAGCGACGAGCTCGAGCAGCTCCTGCTCGGTCGTCGTCTCGGCGAGCCGGTAGTCGCGCGCGAGGATTCCGACTTCCTTCGCCGCGTCCTGCTTGCGCTCGATGTAGATCTCCGACGCGGGGTCGTCCCCGACGAGGATCGTCGTCAGGCCGACCTCGCCCAGCTCCTTGACCTCCTCCGCGACCTCGGCGCGGACGCGCTCCGCCAGGCCCTTTCCGTCCATGAGGATCGCCGGCATGGAGGCGAGGTTAACCTGCGCCGATGGAGCTCAGGCGCTGGCCGCGGAAGAACGACCCCGCCTCGATCAAGGCCCGCCAAGAAGCGCTGGACGGACGCGTCGACCACGAGGTCTTCGCGCAAGACCTGACTCCGTGGGCCAAGGCGCAGGAGGCGCTGACCGGGATCTCGGTCATCCCGACAGCGGTGATTGGGCCGCTGACGGTCTCGCTCGGCGACTACGAGCTGTCCGAGCCGGACGGGCGGCTCGTCGAGCGCGGCCGCGCGACCCAGAACGTCTACGTGCCGCTCGCCCACACCGAGGGCTCGATGTCGGACTCGCTGTACCGCGGCGCGCGGGCGGCGGCCGAGTCGGGCGGCTTCCGCACCGAAGTCCTGCGCGACCGCATCACCCGGGCGTCGTGCTTCGTCTGCCGCTCGGCCGAAGAGGCCGCCCAGCTCTCGCGCTGGATCGAGGGCGAGCTGCCGGCGATGCGCAAGTGGCTGGCCGATCGTGACGAGGCGTGGGTCTCGCGCTGGGCGAAGCTGCGCGAGGTCGAGACGCACGTGGTCGGGCCGATGTGCCACGTGATGTGGGCGTTCACGACCGGTGACGCCGTCGGCGCGAACATGATGACCAGGAACGCCTACGCCCTGAACATGGGCTTCGTCATGGAGCGCTCGCCGGTGAAGCCCGAGCGGGCGATGCTCGAGGCGAACATGGGCGGCGACAAGAAGATCTCGCATCGCTACTTCGAGCGCGGCGGGCACGGAAAGACGGTGATCGCGGAATGCACGCTGACCGAGGAGGCGGTCCGGCGCGTGTTGCGGACGACTGTCGACGATCTCGTCGAGTTGTCGTGGGCAGGGACGCACGGCGCGGTCGCCTCGGGCATGCAGTCGGTTGCCTTCACCCCGGCGACGGCGATCGCCGCGATCTTCGCCGCCACGGGCCAGGATCTCGGGATGGTCGGGACGAGCTCGATGGCGCACGGAACCGGCCGACCGGTGGAGGGCGGGCTCAACGCGGCGATCCGCCTGCCGGGCCTCGAAGTGGCGACCGTCGGCGGCGGGACGACGCTCCCCTACGCGCGCTCGTGGCTCTCGTTGATGGATTGCGCGGGGCCGGGGAAGGTCTACCGCTTCGCGCAGATCGTCGCGGCGGCGACGCTGGCGCTGGAGATCTCGGCGTCGTCCGCGATGGCCACATCCGGCTCGGAGAACTTCTTCAAGGCCCACTTCGAGCGCGGCGGCCTGCGCTGAAGCGAATCCCGCCGCATCACGACCCCTCCTGCTGGGGGTGCGGTGCCAACCCGACAGGGATCCACCTCCCGCTGCCGACCGAGGAGGGAATCCGTCGGTACGAGGCGACCTTCGCGTTCGACGAGCAGCATCAGGCTGCGCCGGGACTCGTCCACGGCGGCCTCGTCGGCGCGGCGCTCGACGAGGCCTGCGGGCTGCTCGCGACCTGGTACCGCTTCCCGTCGGTGACGGCCCGGTTCTCGATCCGTTTCCTCCGTCCGGTCCACATCAATCGGACGCTCGCGATCTCGGCGAACCTCGATGAGGATCGCGGCCGGCGCGCGGAGATCAGCGGAGAGCTCAGAGACGGCCCCGAGCTGCTGGCCGACGCCAAGGGCTCGTTCGTCCACGTGCCGCTCGAGCACTTCCTCCGCACGCCCGAGGGGCGCGCCGCCGGTGAGGAATGGCGCGAGCGACTTGACGCGGCGACCGACTCGCCCTAGCCTGGGTTCGTTCCGGCCCGCGACGAAAGGAGGCGCAATGACAACTGAGCTTGACCGCCTCTTCGCTCGCAGGGCTGTACGCAGCTAGTAACGCGACTCCGCCCTGCGAGACCCGTTTGTCCGTCCTTGCAGGGAAAGGAGACAGCTTGCAGTTCCCACGACTCGAGCGGCTCGGCTGGAACGACGACGTCGCTCGCCAATTCGAAGAACACGCCGCCGCGGGACTCGTCCCGGGCCGCGTCACCGCGCAACATCGCGGCACCTGGCTGGTCGCAACCGAGGAGGGCGACGACCTCGTCGAAATCACCGGGCGACTCCGCCACGAGGCGCCTCCGGGTGAGTTGCCCGTCGTCGGCGACTGGGTCGTGTTACGCGACGGCCTGATCGACGCCGTCCTCGCGCGCTCCAGCAAGTTCTCGCGGAAGACTCCGTGGACCGAGATCTCGGAGCAGGTGCTCGTCGCCAACGTCGACGTCGCCTTCCTCGTCATGGGCTTCGACGAGCGCGATTTCAACGTCCGTCGGCTCGAGCGCTACCTCACCACTGCGTGGGAGGGCGGTGCGGCCCCGGTGATCGTCCTCAACAAGGCCGATCTCGCCTCGGATCGGGACGCTCAGATCGCCGAGATCGAGTCCGTCGCCTTCGGAGTGCCGGTGCACGCCGTCAGCGCCGAAACCGGCGAGGGGCTCGACAGCCTGCTTCCACATCTCGCAGGAGGCCTCACCGCGGCCCTGCTCGGGTCTTCCGGTGTCGGCAAGTCGACGATCATCAATCGCCTGCTCGGCGAGGAGCGCTTCAGAACCAACGAGGTCCGCGCAGACGGGCGCGGGCGACACACGACCTCGCACCGCGAGCTCGTCGCAATCCCGGGCGGCGGGGTGATCATCGATACGCCCGGTCTGCGTCAGCTCCAGCTCTGGGAGACCGACGGCGGTCTCGACGAGGCCTTCGTCGACATCGCCGACCTGATCGCGCAGTGCCGGTTCTCCGACTGCCGCCACCGGACGGAGCCTGGGTGCGCCGTCAAGGCGGCGCTCGCCGACGGAACGCTCCCGCGGGAGCGCTGGGACAGCTACGTGAAGCTCCAACGCGAGCTCGCGCACCTCGAGCGCAAGCTCGATCCGAAGCTCACGCGCGGAGGAGCGGAAGCGGTGGGCAGCCGTGACGAAGTCCCATCGGCAGCGCCGGAAGGTGGTCGGCCGCTGACTCGACCTAGGCTCGGTCCCGCGGTGCGCTCTTGGCTGCGAGCGATCCGCCGCCGGAGCGGGGCTTTGCCCCGCGGGAGGCTCACAAACAATAAACACGTCCGACGGAGACAACGCTGCGCCGGCTCCGCAGACCCGCGAAGAAAAGAGCCGTTCGCAAGGAGGGGGTCCGTGGGGGAACCAGGGGTTCCCCCACGCCCTACTCGTACTGGAGCGCTTCGAGGACGTTCAGCTTCGAGGCGCGGCGTGCCGGGAAGATCGCCGCCAGGATCCCGACGATCACCGACGCGATCGCAAAGACGATCAGCTGTGCGACGGGAAGCGTGAAGTCGATGAAGTCGACCCGCGCTACGAGGAGGCCTCCGAGCACGACGCCGAGCGCGATCCCGAGCACGCCGCCGATGAGAGCGGTGATCACGCTCTCATGCCTGATCATGCGGCGAACCTGCCGCCGCGTCATTCCGATCGCGCGGAGCATCCCGATCTCACGCGTCCGCTCGAAGACGGTCAGTACGAGCGTGTTGACGATGCCGAAGAGACTCACGATCACCGACAGCGCAAGCAGGACGTAGAGGATGTTCAAGACGGAGCTGAGGCCGGAGATCTGGTTGTCGATGAACTCGCTCCGGGTCTGTACCTTCGCGTTCGGGAAGCCCGTGAGCCGTTGCTCGAGTGCGGCCTGGTTCGCGTCCGTCTGACCGCCGTTCATGATCACGAACGAGAAGAGGTTCCGAGGCTGCGCGTTGAAACGGTCCCACGTGCGCGCCGAGATCGTCACCGGGCCGAACGGCGACCCGCCGGTCGGCGGCTCGAAGATGCCCTTGACCACGAACCGCTTTTGATCACCGTTCGCGAACGTCAACTCGACGGGAGAGCCGACGGCGAGGTCGTGGTCGTCCGCGTAGTCCTCCGTCACGAAGGCCCCGTCGTCGCCGAGCTGCGCGAGCACGGCATCCGACCCTTCCTTCCACTTGATCGAGAAGATCCGGCTCGTCGGCGGGTCGACGGCCGTGGCGTTGAAGGTGCTGTTGAACGCTCGCGCCTCTCCCGTCCGGACGTTGCCAACCGCGTCGACGCCCTGGGCGCTGCTTGCGGCCTGCGCCACGCTGACCGGAAGCGGTGAGAAGTTGTTCTGCGCCGTCACCGCGTAGTCGGCGTTCTTCCAGAGCTCGTCGACCGCGTCGCGGAAGGTCGAGACGATGCCGGCGGCGAGCACGGAAACGAGCGTGACGAGCGCCAGGCCGATCATCAGTGCGGCTGCGGTCGAGGCGGTCCGCTGCGGGTTGCGGCGGGCGTTGTCGCGCGCCAGCGATCCGGCGACCCCGCCGAGTCGTGACCCGGGCCAGCCAAGCCATGCGGCGAGCGGCCTGACGAGCCGCTCGGCGAGCAAGGCGACGCCGAGGAAGATCAGGAGCGCCCCGAGGCCCATCCACACGAGGAGTGCGGTCGTGCTCAATCCAGGCCCGAAGAGGCTCCAGATCAGGGCGGCGAAGCCGGCGAGGGTGACAAGGATCGAGGCTGGGACCCGGTAGCGGGCGAAGCGGGACGTCGGCAGGGTCGCACCCTCCCGCACTGCCGCGATCGGTGGTACGCGCGTCGCTCGGAACGCCGGACGGAGACTGGCGACGAGGGTGACGAGGATGCCCGCGGCGAGCGCGATCACGACCGCGGTCGGCTCGAGGATCAGGCCGCTGTTCGGGAGCGTGAAGCCGACGGCGTCGAACAGCCAGAACAGCGCCTTGGCGAGCGCAACGCCGACCGCGAGCCCGATCAGCGAGGCGAGTACACCGACGACGAGCGCCTCGAGCAGGATCGAGATCAGGATCTGGCGGCGCGAGCCGCCGATCGTCCGCACCGTGGCGAACTCGCGCATCCGCTGAGCGATCGTGATCGAGAGCGAGTTGGCGATCACGAAGCTGCCGACGAAAAGCGCGATGCCGCCGAAAGCAAGCAGGAAGCCGCGGAGGAACGAGATGAAGGCGTTCGTCTCCTCGGCGTCGTCGTGCGCCTGCTGAGTGGCCGTCTTCACCTGCGCGGTCGGCGGAAGCTCCGCGCGAAGGTCGCCCGCGAGCTGCTCGTCGGAGACGCCCGGCTTCGCTGCGACGGCGATCTCGTCGAGTCGGCCCTCCTTACCGAAGAGCTCCTGGGCGGTCGGCAGGTTGAAGCCAGCGAGCGTCGCGCCGCCGATGGTCGAAACCGAGCCGAACCTGACGAGGCCCGAGATCCGGAGCCGCTGCGCGGGGCCCTCGGCCTGGACGCCGATCGACTCACCGATGCGCAGATCCTTCTTGTCCGCTGTCGACTGGTCGACGACGAGCTCGCCGCTCTTGGGCCATGCGCCCTCGACCAAGCGTGAGGGCGTTGAAGGGCGAATCGCCCGGGGTGACGCTGAAGCCGAGGTTCGGGGCGCCTCCGAAGACGATCGCCTTTCCGTCGTCCCCGATCAGCTGCGCCTCGCCGTCGACGCTCCCCTCGGCGGCCGCGACGGAGGGAAGCTGCCGCACCTCAGGGAGAAGCGACTCGCTCAGCGTCGGGGCGTTCGTCCCGCTGCCCTCGGTCAGGTCGAAGGCCGACTTCCCGGTGACGACGGCATTGGATCCCTTCCGGACGTCGGTGAAGATCGTGTCGAACGCCTTGTCGATCGAGTCGGTCAGCATGAACGTGCCGGCCACCATCGCGACGCCGAGGACGATCGCGATCGCCGTCAGCGCAGTGCGGAGCTTTCGCCCCAGGAGACCCTTGAGTGCGAAGCGCACCATCCGGCCATAGTGCCGTAGGCCGTCTTCCTCGGTGTGGAGAACCGGTTTGTGTCGTGACTAGAGAGGCGCGGACCGGAGTCGAACCGGTGTGCGAGGCTTTGCAGGCCTCTGCCTAACCACTCGGCCACCGCGCCGTGGGCGACGTTCCATGGTAACGCTGTCGGGGTACGACGGAATCGTGGGCGAGAAGCTGTTCGAGACAGACGACACGGCTCCTCCCCCCGTCCGCCTTCCCGACCAGCCGACACTCGAGAAGCTCCGCGAAGCCGCTGCCGGCTGCAAGGCCTGTCCGCTCTGGGAGACCGGAACGCAGACCGTCTTCGGCGAGGGATCACCGGACGCCGACCTCGTCTTCGTCGGCGAGCAGCCGGGCGACGAGGAGGACAAGATGGGCCGCCCGTTCGTCGGCCCGGCCGGCCGACTGTTCGACAGGGCGCTCGAGGAAGCCGGGATCGACCGCGGGCGGGCCTACGTCACCAACGTCGTCAAGCACTTCAAGTGGCAGGCTCGCGGGAAGCGTCGCATCCACCAGAAGCCAAATGCCGCCGAGGTCGCCGCGTGCCGCCCCTGGCTCGACGCCGAGCTCGCGCAGCTGAAGCCAAAAGTGCTCGTCTGTCTCGGTGCGACGGCGGCGCAGGCGCTGCTCGGCCGCCAGTTCCGGGTCAGCAAGGATCGCGGCGTGCCGGTCGAATCCGACCTGGCGCCGGTCGTCATGGCGACGGTTCACCCGTCGTCGATCCTGCGCTCGGACGATCGCGAGCAGGAGCTGGCGCTCCTTGTCGAGGACCTGCGCCGCGTCGCGGAGGCGGTTCGAATCGCCTGACGGCGAACGCCACGACCGCCGCCAGGACGAGCAGGGCAGCCCAGCCGAGACTCAGTCGCGGCGTCAGCACCTGCGGCGGCGCCCATGACGTCCAGTCGCGCTTGACAACCTGCTCGAACCAGAAGTCGCGCCACTCGACGGCGAGCCCGTAGACGAACGCAAGCGCCAGCAGAGCGAGCGACGGCCAGTCGCGGCCGGTAGCGCGACAGGATCAGCGCCGAGGTGACGAGGAGCGCCGCATCGAGGCCCTCGTGATCTCCGAGATGGACTGCAGGTGCGAGCTGCCCGTCGCCGCCGCGCCGGAGCTCCTCCCCGAGAAGGACGTCGCCCGGAAAGTAGAAACCTGAGACCGACGCGATCCAGACCAGGGCCGTGAGCCAGACGACGGCGCCGATCACGATGCGGACCGGATCGAGCGGGAGCCGCCCAACCCGCTCCCAGGGCGCACGCAGGCTGAGGACGAAGGCAATCGCGACGCCGATCGCCGGCAGCACGTTGACAGCCTTGGCGTCGAGGTCGTCCTGGTCGACCACGCCCGGCCACGCCGTCACGGCGCAGAGCACCGTTGCCGTCACGGCGGCCCAGAGCGCCCACCGTGCCTCGATCCGGTCGGCAGCGAGCCAGGCGATCGGAATCGCGACCAGCGAGACCGGGTAGTTGAGGAAGACCAGAGTGCGGCCCAGCCCGAGCGCCAGGCCTTCCTCGCTGACGTTGTAGAGCTGCTCGGGCGGGAGACGCGTGTACGTGATCAGAAGGACCGCAGCGGTCGCCAACAACAGCGCCCAGACGGCGTCCACTGCTACAGGCCTCCGATGCGTCATGCGTTCGCCTGCTTTCTAGCCCTCACGCTCGCCGCCTGCGGCGGATCGGAGTCGGCGTCGAAGCAGGATGCAGCGATCTATGCCTACGACGAATCGAAGCCGCTCGCGCTGCGCGACAACGGCGTCGTCAACAAGAACTACCCGGTCAAGGTACGAGACGTCTCCTTTGCAGGCCCGTCCGAGCGGGTCCCCGCCTACCTCATCACCCCGCCGGGCAAGGGGCCCTACCCCGCGGTCATCTACCTCCACGGAGCGGGCGGCGATCGGCTCGAGATGGTGTACCGGGCGAGCTGGCTGGCGGGCCGACGGGCCGTCGGGTTGACAGTCGAGTCGCCGTACTCGCCCAATCGAGAGATCCAGCTTGGTCCGGGGGTCGCGGGCCTGCGGAAGGAGCGCACTCGCACCGTGATGGGCATCGTCGAGCTTCGGCGCGCCGTCGACCTCCTCCAGTCGCTCCCGCAGGTGGACGACGATCGCATCGGCTTCGTCGGTTACAGCGCAGGCGCGCGCTCGGGCGCGATCCTCGCAGGCATCGAGCCCCGCATCCGCGCCTTCGTGCTCATGTCCGGGGGTGAGGACACGGTCGACGAGTTCATGGCGCTTGTCCCGCCCGAGCAGGAGGACGAGGTTCGACCGCTCCTCGAGGACACCGACGGGCTCAAGTACGTCGCCCAGGCGAGCCCGTCGAAGCTCCTCTTCCAGGCCGGCCGGCGAGACGAGATCGTCCCCCGCGACGCGCTCGAGGCGCTGATCCGCGCGGGTAGCGAGCCCAAGCTGGTCAAGTGGTACGACGCCGGACACGCGCTCAACACCAAGGCCGAGCGCGATCAGCTCGAGTGGCTGACCGACGAGCTCGACATCGACGGCCCACCGGTGGAGGGCGCACTCACCGGCCCGCAGTAGAAGTACGCTCGGATGGTGCGCGAGTGGGCCGCCGAGGTCACGGTCGATGAGCCACTCGCTCGGCGCCTGATCGGCGAACAGTTCCCCGAGCTCGAGGTGGGCTCGCTGCGACTCGTCGGTGAAGGGTGGGACACGACGGTCTGGCTCGTCGACGAGGAGTGGGTCTTCCGCTTTCCACGGCGGTCGTACCCCGTGCCGGGCCTGGAGAACGAAATCGCCTACCTCCCGCGTCTCGGGCCGATCCTGCCGCTGCCGATTCCGAATCCGACCTTTGTCGGCCGGCCGTCAGCGGACTTCCGGTGGCCGTTCTACGGCGCGCCGTTCCTCCCCGGCCGCGAGCTCGCCGACGCGGCCCTCGACGACGCGGCGAGGAGCGCGCTCGCCCGGCCTCTGGGCGAGTTCCTCCGCACGCTGCACGCGATCGAGCTCGACGCAGAGCTGCCGGTCGACCCGGTCCGCAGGGCGGACATGTCGTTTCGCGTCCCGCGCACGATCGAGCGGCTGGCGGAGCTCGAGAGTCTCGGCCTCTGGACGGCACCGCCGCTCGCCGGCGATCTCCTGGAGTCGGCGCGCGAGCTCCCTGCCCCGGAACCGACGGTGACCTGCCACGGCGACCTACACCTCCGGCACCTGCTCGTCGACGGCCACGGTAAGCCATCGGCCGTGATCGACTGGATCGACCTCAGCCGCAATGACCCCGGCGTCGACCTGGTTCTCTACTGGTCGTCGCTGCCACCCGAGAGCCGCAGCGAGTTTCTCGCCGCCTACGGACCGGTGAGCGACGAGCAGCTTCTGCGCGGGCGCGTCCTCGCGCTCTTCCTCTGCGCGACTCTCGCGGTCTGGGGCCACCACGAGGGCGTTGAGAACGTGAAGCGCGAGGCCGTCGGCAGTCTCAAGCGAACAGTCGCAATCATGCCGTCGGGGTGACGCGGCAGAATGTGTCTGCCTAGCCTGGCAGGACGCTCTTCCTCACGAAAGGACGGAAACGATGGCGTGGTTCTGGTGGCTCCTCGGTGTCTTTGTGATCGTGCTGTGGGTCGCCGCGATCGTGAACCTGATTCAGCGGCGGCACTCGATCTCCGGCAGCAAGCTTGCAGCTTGGCTGATCGTCATCATCATCTTCCCGGTCCTCGGCGCGGTGGTCTACTTCCTGGTCAACGGCGCCAGCGATTCCGGAGCTCCACGCGACGTCGAAACACTGGGTTGATGACTGTCCGGCACGCGCCGGGGTGCACTGCCCGCATGCGCTGACAGGATTCCTCCATGGCGGCGCGAGGCGCTGCACGACTGATCCTGGATCGAGAAGGGGAAGGAGCGGGCGGCCGCGGGGGCCATCGGCGCAGCGGCCGAGGGGGCTGTGGGAACGTCGGGCGGCGGAGCGGTCAGGAGCGCTAGCGCCGCGCGGCCTACGCGCCGTCGGTGCTCGCTTCCGCTGCTTTCGCCGCCTCGAGCAGGTCGAGCGCCTCCTCAGCCATGCGCCGGGCAGCCTCGGCGTACTGCTCGGCATGGCGCAACCGGTGGGCCAGGCGCTCGTCGAGGTCCGGAGCGAGGGTCGCAGTCATGGCGACCACCTCCGCGTCGGACCGGAACGCGGCCAGCGCGCCCTCGGCCATCCCCCGCGCGGCCTGGGCGTACTGCTCCGCGTGGCGGAGCCGGTCGATCAACCGCTGGTAGAGGTCCGGGGGCAGGGCCGCAGCTATGTGAGAGCACCTCCTGACGCGCAGACCCCCGAGGCCAGTGGGGTAAGCACCAGCCCCGAGGGTCGGCCGAGTATCGCGAATGAAAAGCGGCTCTGGCTTACCCCAGAGGATTTGATCCATCATTCCACCTAGGTCAGGCCCTTTCAATGGGAGAAGTGAGCGTGATCGTTGCGGGTCTACTGCGCCGTCATCCAGACGTGATGCGGGCGGAACGAACAGTGGGCACGGGACTTGAGGGCGTAGGTCGAAGTCCGCGGCTATGCACTACCCTCGAACGCGGCCTCGGCCCCCGAGGGCACGTAGATCGCTCCGTAGCCCATGAGCCGACCGAGCGGTGCGCCCAGGGCGAGTCCCATCCGCTGCATCCATACAGGTGGGAAGGGGAGCTGGACGTCATCGAAGTGGGCGCGCGCGATCACGGCGAGCCGCAGAGGGTTCGGCATCCCTTTGCGGTTCGTCTTGCCGTCGGTCGCGAGCGCGAACATCGTCTCGATCAACTGCTCGAACTGGAGCGCGGGCCTGACCTCACAGACGAAGTGCGCCTCGTCGTCGCCAGCGTTCCAGAACTTGTGCGGCGTCCCGGCAGGCACAGTGATCCGCTGGCCTGGCCCGGCGATCATCCTCGACCTATCGAGCTTGAAGCCGACCGTCCCACGGAGTACCTGGAAGCGCTCCTCCTGGTGCGGGTGGAGGTGGGCCGACGCGACGAAGCCGGTCGGCTTGACGAACGCCTCGATCACGACAAGTTCGCCGTTCGTTTCTCGCGAGGTTTGGCGAAAGACGAGACGCTCGCCGGTAACCGGGTTCTCGATGGAATCTCCTTGGCGGATCATTGAACTGCTCCCTTCGTAGGTAGGTCGGCCTTCTCGAACCAGCGCATGTCACGCTCCAGCCTTCTGCGCGCTCGCTGGCCAACTGGTTCCGGGCCTCAATGTCGTAGGCGTGCCAATGCATCTGTCTCCTCCTGTTAGGGAGGGCGGCTACCCCTACTTGGATGTCCAAACCGTAGGTCGAGTGATTCCCGCACCCCACCCTCAAAAGGATGGGTTTGCAGCCGGCTCCATCACCCACAACAACGGCCGTAACACGCTCAACCGGAACGGTGGTACCCACCAGCTCGCCGCCCTGCTCGACCTGCGGCTCCTGGTCTGAGCCGCCGTACCCGTCGCCAGGTGCTGGGATCAGCAGGCGGCTGGATGCGCTTGAGGCGCAGCTTGAGCAGGCGAACGGCGACAACGCAAAGGAGGTTCAGTCACGAACGAGAACGCGATACCCGACCACCTGTCCAAGATTCCGGCCGAAGCGCCGACCGGAGGTGGCGAGGAGCTCTTTCGTCCCTCCAGATCCCCCGCTCACAGACGGCCAAATCGTTCTGCGGCCACGATGCGCCGAAGACGTGCCGTTTATCGCCGAGGCATCACACGACCCGGAGACTAGACGCTGGTTGGATGACGAACCGCTCACCGCGGATCGGCAGCGTGACAGTGTCGCTCGAGCAAAGGAAAAGTGGCGCAGCGGCGAGAGTGCGCCTTGAGAGTGCGCCTTTCGTGATCGCGGACGCGGCGACCGACGCCCCGCTCGGGCTTCTCAACCGGCAGTTCGGAGACGATCACGAGGTCGCAGAGCTTGCCGTCTCCGTGGTTCCGCGCGCACGGGGGCGGCGTCGCCTCGCGAGCGCTCCGGCTCGGGGCAATCTGGGGGCTGCGTGATGTCGGACTTCACCGGGTGTTCGCCGAGTCGGCGGTGGAGAACGTGGCATCAGCTCATGCAATCGAGAGAGCAGGGTTTCTGCGCGAGGGTTTGCTTCGCGCGCACTGCGAGACCCACGGGCTGAGGGACGACTGCGTCATGTTCTCGCTCGTTCCGGAAGACATCCGCAACGTCGAGAGGTCTGCGGCTGCGCCTGGGCGCCCGAGATCGGCGAGCACTACCGCGTCAGAGACGACGCCAGGCCTTGACGTTTAGGCCACTAGTGGGCCACGGCCTCGCCGGCCAGCCCCCGGCTCCGCGATAGAAAACCCCCGCCTGAGCGGGGCTTCTCCGCGAAGCGGATGATGGGACTCGAACCCACGATCTTCTGCATAGCAACTAGACGCAGCCGTGCGGTGCGGTTCGCGGACGTTCGCTAAACCGCCTGTCTAAGCGGCGACACGCCCTTTCCCCGAACGTGAACGATCCTGAGGGAACCCGAGTGTTGCCAGGGTTGCCACGGCCTCAGCGTCCAACCCGGGCCTCGAGCAGCTTCGAAGCCGCATTCTCCCGTCCGCCCTCCGCGAGCCCGGCGTAGGGTGGCGCATGAGGGCGGCCGACGTGTTCGCGGCCGTCGCCGTTCGGGCCGGCCGCGTCGCCGGCGGCGTAGAGGGCGCGGAGCACGTTCCGCGCCGCTGGGCATCGAGGCGACGAGGGCGGCGCAGGGCCGCCCTCGCTCGATCGCGTTAGAGGTCAGGGCGCGGCGGGAACCACCGTCAGGTTGTAGATGACGTCGCTCGTCCCGCCGATTGCGGGCGCCTCGAGATGGATGACGACCCGGTGCTGCCCCGGCGAAAGCGGCTTGACGATCACATCGGTGCCGTCCGAGATAGCCTTGGTCGCCGTCGCGGGCGGTAGCCCGTAGATGTTGTCCGGCGGCAGGGCGTAGCTGAAGAGCGGCGTCTGGGTTCGGTAGCGATCGAGGTCGGACACCTCGATGCCATCAACGGTGATCGACTGCGTCGCATCCCCGAAGAACTCCTCCAGCCCGGCGGCTGCGCAGGCGCGTAGCTCCGCCTCCGTCGCGCCGAAGAACGGCGGCGGCTCCACGTTCGAGCACTCATTGCCGAGCCCGATGAAGAGGATCCCCTTGCCGACAGGGACCGTGCACGCCCGGGTCGTAGTGCCCGGACGGGCAACCGGCGCCGTGAACCAGACAGGACCGCTCTGATTAATCCCGCACAGCGCGCCCGTCTCGTCGAAGAGCGGATTCGTCGGTGCCGGAATCTCGATGAACCACTTGAACCACCTCGCCTGCCACTCCCCGAGGCTCGCACCGAAGGGATGAGCGGCCGGCGGGAAGACGTGTGCTTTTTTGGCTGATGCCGCAGCCGGAGCGAGCAACGCCCCGATCAGTGTTGCAGCGGCAAGGACAACGAGCAGCCTTCGCATTGGCTTCTCCTTTGTCGGTTTCCCTTGCCTGGGCTCGCCGATTGTGTTCCGGCGGCCGGTCTCGGTGACGGTCGTACTGCTCCCGTTGGGCCGACCCCCGGATCGGCCTCGGGAAGCCTCGACACAAACCCGCGATACACCCATGGAATGCTGGACGACGAGGTCACGGGACCGCTGCCTCGAGCATGATCGAGTCCCAGTACGGGTTTGGGCTTGAGTCCGTCGAGTACCCCACTCGGGCAACGAGGCCGTTCACGGCCGCTTGGTTCCAGGTGACCGCCCCTGGCGTGACGACCACGCGCTTGTACTGCAGCGCTGTCTGGCTCATGTCTCCGGTGAAGACGCCTGTCTCGGTTGCTCCTTCGAAGATGCTCGTCTTGCCGTTGTCGGCGGCGTTTCCCGCGGCGTGATAAGCCAAAACCACCGATACCTCGCGGACGCACGTCTCGGGCGTGTCCTGCAGGCCGAACTCGACGTAGCTGGTGCCACTGTTTGCCTGCTGGCGGACGTAATCGGCGGTCGAGGTCATCGGCACGTCGTCGAGTCGTTGCCACGAGTTGGAGTCGATCGCCGTTCCGCCGTCGTTGCGGAAATTGCCGGCGCCGGAGGACGTCCCCATCGAGTCGGGGACGAGCCGCACGATGCGGCTGTCCTCCACCGGATATGCAGTCGGCTGAGTAGCGACGAAGATGTCGTCGTAGTTTGCGGTGTAGACGCTCGCGCTTGCGGTCGCGCCCATTCCCAAGCCGTTGGCGGTCGTCGCGGCCGCAATCCGTGACACATGCGTCTGCGTCACACCGTTGACCCGCCAGTCGCCGAGATGTGGGCTAGCGCTCACGTCGTAACGAAGGTCGATCACGTACCAAGTCGCTGCGCTAACGGGCGTTGTCGCGGTCACAGTCGAGCTGCCGAGCGTCAGTTGGAACTGCTGTGACGCGGCGTTGTACCTGAAGACGAGGTCGGTGGCTGAGTCGACATAGGCCAGGTTGGCGTTCGCGCTGGGCAGCGAGCTGAGGCGCACGGCGAAGCGAGTGACGGCGACACTCGACGCTGTGAACGACCGCAACGCCCGCACCGTCGACCCTGCGCTCGCATCTGCGATCCGGAGCGAGTACGCGCCGCTCCGGGCGACGCTGTTGTCTGCCGTTGGGCTACCCGTCAAGCTCGAGAAGATGCCGCCGCCCGCCGTAGAGACCACACCGTGCTCCATGCCCGTGAGCCAGTCAGCCGAGGAGCGCGAGCAGATTCCGACCACCTGTGTGGTCGCGCTCTGCACACTCGAGTAGGCGCTCAGGTTGCCGGCTGCGTCGGCCGCTCGCACCCGGTAGCTGTAGCTCGTCACCGCCGTCAGGCCGGTGTCGTTGTAGAAGGTCCCGCTCGGGGTCGCAACCTGCACGAAGTCGGTGCAGCCCGCTCCCTGGCAACGCTCGACCTGGTAGCCGCTGACCACGACGTTGTCGTTCGAGGCGCTCCAGGCGAGGTTGATCTGGCTCGCGGAGACGGCGCTCGCCGTGAGTCCGGAGGGGGCGGTCGGCGGGGTCATGTCCGGCGCCAGCGGCGTCGTCGCGCTCTGCACGCCCGAGTAGGCGCTCAGATTGCCGGCCGTGTCCTCGGCGCGCACGCGGTAGCGGTACGTCGTCGCCGCCAAGAGGCCGGTGTCGCTGTAGCTCGCCGCGGTCGGGGTCGCCACCTGGACGAAGTTCGTACACGTCGCTCCCTGGCAGCGCTCGACCCGGTAGCCCGCGAGCGCGACGTTGTCCGTCGACGCCGTCCAGGCGAGGTCGATCTGGCTCTGGGATGCGGCGGTCGCCGTCAGTCCTGTCGGCACCGTCGGCGCTTGCGTGTCCGGCGTCATCGCGCTCTGCTCCGCCGTGTAGCCGCTTAGGTTGCCGGCCGCATCGGCGGCGCGCACGCGGTAGGTGTAGCGCGTCGCGTTCTGAAGGCCGGTGTCGCTGAAGGTCGTCCCCGTCGGCGTCGCCACCTGGACGAAGATCGTGCAGCCGGCGCCGTGGCAGCGCTCGACCCGGTAGTTGGCGACCGCGACGTTGTCGGTCGAGCCGGTCCACGCGAGGTCGATCTGGGTTCCGGACACGGCCGTCGCAGTCAGCCCCGTCGGGTCCGTGGGCGGCTGAGTGTCCGTCGTCGCCGCGTTCTGGATCGCGGAGTAGCCGCTCAGGTTGCCGGCGGCGTCGACAGCTCGGACGCGGTAGCGATACGTCGTCGCCGCTGCAAGCCCGGTGTCTGAGAACGTCGGCCCGGTCGGGGTTCCGATCTCGAGGAAGTTGGTGCAGGCGGCGCCCTCGCAGCGTTCGACGCTGTAGCCCGTGACCGCGACATTGTCGGCCGACGCCGTCCAGGCAAGGTCGATCTGGCTCGCAGAGGCGGCCGCCGCCGTCAGGCCAGTCGGTGCCGTCGGCGCTTGAGTGTCGGGCGTCGTCGCGTTTTGGATGGCCGTGTAGCCGCTGAGATTGCTGGCCGCATCGGCCGCACGGACGCGGTAGCGGTAGGTCGTCGCCGCGCTGAGGCCGATGTCGTTGAAGGTCGTGCCGGTCGGGGTTGCCGACCTGGACGAAGTTCGTACAAGCCGCGCCCTGGCAGCGCTCGACCCGATAGTTGGCGACCGCGACGTTGTCCGTCGAGCCCGTCCACGCGAGGTTGACCTGGCTCTGCGAGACAGCCGTCGCCGAAAGGCCCGTTGGGTCTGTGGGCGGCTGCGTGTCCGTCGTCGCCGCGTTCTGGATCGCGGAGTAGCCGCTGAGATTGCCGGCCGCATCGGCGGCGCGCACGCGGTAGCGGTAGGTCGTCGCCGTCGTGAGTCCGGTGTCGTTGTAGGTGGTGCCGGTCGGGGTCGCGACTTGTACGAAGGTCGTGCAGGTCGCGCCCTGGCAGCGCTCGACGCGGTATTCGGAGACGACCGACGTTGTCGGTCGACGCCGTCCACGAGAGATTGATCTGACTCGCGGAGACCGCCGTCGCGCTCAGCCCGGTCGGATCCGTCGGCGCCTGCGTGTCCGGCGTCGTCGCGTTCTCGATGGCGGAGTAGCCGCTGAGATTCCCGGCCGCATCGGCGGCGCGGACGCGGTAGCGGTAGGTCGTCGCCGCGCTGAGGCCGATGTCGTTGAAGGTCGTGCCGGTCGGGGTTCCGATCTGGACGAAGTTTGTACAGGCTGCGCCCTGGCAGCGCTCGACCCGGTAGCCGGTGACGGCGACGTTGTCCGTCGAGGCCGTCCAGGCGAGGTTGACCTGGCTCTGCGACGCCGCGGTCGCGGTGAAGCCGGTCGGGTCGGTCGGCGGGGTCGTGTCGGGAGGGCCGGAGGCGCCGATCGGCGTGTTTATATCCGTCTGCAGCTCGTTCGCGCTCAGCGCCCTGCTGTAGATGCGCACCTCGTCGATGCGGCCGGCGAAGTGCTGCCCGTAGAGCGCGTCGCCCCCGATCGTCAGCGCGCCCGTCGAGGTGGCGATCTGCGCTTGCACCGGCTCGCTCGCGACCTGCACGCCGTTCACGTAGAGGCGTAGGGTCGCGCCGTCGAAAGTGGCCGCGAGGTGGGACCATACGCTCAAGGGCAGCGTCGAGGTAGCGTCGAGCGCACCGGCGAAGGTGCCTCCGGCCGCGGGCATGCCCGCGTCGGACGAGCTCATGAGGTAGTAGATGTCGTCGGGGCCCTTGTAGATCACGTCCCGCCAGCCGCCGCCGGCGGTGGGGAAGACCCACGCTTCGAGCGTCATCGCCGTCGTCAGGTCGAGCGAGGGGGCGTCGTTGACGGTGACTCGCGCACCCGAGCCGTTGAAGGAGAGCGCGTTTCCGTACTTGCCCGTCGTGATCCAGCTCGCGCTCCCGATTGCGCCGGTGTTGCCGTTCCCGGACGAGTCCGCAGCGCTCGTCCCGATGCCCTCGTTGAAGGAGTAGGCGGCGGCCAGACCGCTCGCGGGCGGCGGCGGCGGCGGCGGGGGCGGTGGCGGTGGCGGTGGCGGCGGCGGGGCGGCGGCGGCGGGGGGGCCGCGGTGTCAAGTCCGACCATGCTCGCCACGGACGGGACGCCGGCGGAGTCGACGATGAAGAGCATGTAGATGCCTGGGACGGCGGTGTTCATGTTTGCGGGCACGCTCGCCGTCAGCGTGCCGGTGCCGGCGGTGAAGGAGAGCGGGAGGTAACGCTGCTCCATCTCGGTCGAGTGTGTTTGCGACCCCAGCCGGATCAGCCCGACCTTGCTGATCGAAGCGGCGTTCGGCGTGGTGATCTGGAACGACGTCCCGTGGCTGACCGTGCCGGGCGCGCTCGTGATCACGGGACGGGCTGCCAGCTGCCCGGAGCCGTCTTTCTTGAACAGGTACGGCGGTGTGAAGAGCTCGGCGTTCTTCGCCAGAGTAGCCAACGTCGTCGCAGGTGCCGCAAATGCCGCCGCCCGACGAGAGCACGCGGCCGTCCGGGAGCAGCAGCGCGGTCGAGTGATACTGGCGTGTCACAGCCTGCGCCGCGAGGGTGGTCCATTGACCCGTCGCGGGGTCCCACCGCTCCGCGTTGAAGACGCCTCCGTTCATATCGATGAGCGATGCCCCGGTCGAGTTGCCACCGGTCGCCAGGACGCTCCCGTCAGCAAGCAGCGTGAGGTTGTGCTGGCGCCGGCCGAAGGCCATCGGCGAGGTGACAGCGACTATGGGGCGTGGCGCCGTTGGTGTCGATCACACGCGCGGTGTTCGATGACGCCCCGCCGCCGGCCACAAGCGTCTTTCCGATGTCATAGACCGCGCGGCTCCCGTAACTGCGGTTGATTCCGTCGCGCTGGCCGAAGGTCTGCCATGAGCCCCCGCCCGCCGTGTCGAGCTTCCGCATGGTCTGATCTGGCCCCGAGTAGAAGACGCGACCATCGGGTGCAACGTCCATCCAGGGATAGAGCGGCAGGTTGAGCGAAGCAGTGCTCAGTGTCCGCAGCGTCCCATCGGTCTTCCGAACCTCCGGAATATCGGGACCGCCTTCAGTGATCAGCATCTCGCCGTTCGTCAGCGGCGTGACGGACGGGTACCAGCGACCGGCCGCCATGTTGGGACCGAGGCTCCAGCCGTTGGTCACCGGGTTGAAAAGATGCGTCTGGACAATTCCCTGGAGCTGTGCGTTCTTGTTGCCGCCCGCGATGAACAACGAACCGTCGAAGAGGTGCGCGAAACCGGCGCAGAAGATGTTGAAACCCTGATCGACCGTGGCGGGTGTATGCGTGCCCGTGGCGGGGTCGTAGACGGTGGCTCTCGTGAAGTTGTGGACAGGAAAGGTCTCGGTGGCGGCATCGCCGACGGAGTCCCAAGCGAGTACTTTGCCGTTCGGAAGCAGCGCCACATGAATGCCGACGACGGGCCAGTTGACGACTGGGCCCCATTGCCCGACTTGTCCGGGATCGTCCGCAACGACGGCGTCGGCCGCCTGTGACGCCCACGCGGACCGGAGCCGGGTTCCATTGTTGAGCGCCGCCTCGGTCCCCGCGCTATGGACGACCGTGTCTTCGGCCTGATGACCCGCCGGAGTGTTGACGTCGTGCGCCTGGCCAGCGCCGGGAACACCAAGCGCGGCCGCTTGTACGAGCGCGACGAGGAGCACAATACGGACCGCCCAAGCGCGTCGCCACGCCGCAGGGCGGCCAAGAAGGCCAGCCGCAAGGTTCACCGCAAAACACAGCATTCCACCGCGCCCGTGCCCGTTCAAGGCTAGTTTTTGCGGCTGAACGACTGGACCGAGCCCGTGAGCGGCGCGCGGGTTCACTGCCGATCATCGTTTTCGGGCTTCTGCTTGCGCCGTCAATGGCCGCGTAGCAGTTCCGCGGCTCACCGTTGCCATTCTGTTGCCACGGCGCGCAACCAGCGTGTTACCCGGCGCCGTCAGCGAACGCAAAACCCCGCTTGAGCGGGGCTTCTACTTAGAGCGGATGATGGGACTCGAACCCACGACCTTCTGCATGGCAAGCAGACGCTCTAGCCAACTGAGCTACATCCGCGCTTGTAAATCAGTATAGCCCGGGTTTTTCAGGACTCTGAAGCGTCCAAGGCCTCGTTGACGAGGCGGTCGGCAAGCTCGTTGTGCTCCCGGCGGACGGCCGTATACGTGACCGATCCGAGCTGCTTCGCGAGCTCGGCCGCCTCCAGTGACAGGTCCTGCAGTGCCGGCTTCTTGACCTTGTACTCGCCGCGCATCTGCTTGACGAGCAGCTCGGAGTCCGAGAACACCTCGACGTCGCCGACCCCGAGCTCCACCGCCTTCTCGAGCCCCGCGATCAGCGCTCGATACTCGGCGACGTTGTTGGTCGCCGTCCCGATCGCCTCGCCGTGCGCAGCAAGCATTGTCCCGTCCTCGCCTTCGAGCACATAGCCGTACGCGGCCGGCCCGGGGTTTCCCCGTGCGCCGCCGTCCGTCGACAGCTTCGCCTTCACAGCAGCGCGTAGACGTCGAAGGCCGGCTCCTCGTACGGATGCGCTCGGAGCAGGGCCGCGACGACCTCCTCGTGACGCTCCTCCGGGAAGACCGTCTCGAGCCGGAGCTCGGGGACCCGCTCCTCCCTCCCCCGCTCGCCGATCGTCGGGTCGGTCTCCTGGCCGCCGAGGAACGTCCCGGTGCCTTCCGTGTACCAGGAGCAGCGCTCGTAGTCGCCGATCCGCCCTGCGCCCGCCTCGAAGAGCGCGTCCCGCACGGGATCCAGCGCCTCCGCGGGCACGAAGACGACCAGCTTCCGGTTCAGATCTCGACCTCGGGCGCGGCTTCGGCCTCCGCGTCTCCGACGTTGAGCGTGCCTTTCGGCTCGATGAAGAGGATGTGCGCCTCATCGTCGGCTTTCGGACGGTGCTCCACTCCTCGTGGGACGACGAAGATGTCGCCTTCGCCCAGCTCGACGTCGCGGTCACGAAGCTGGATCGTCATGCGGCCCTTCAACACCAGGAAGAAGTCGTCCGTGTCGGGATGCGAGTGCCAGACGAACTCACCCTTGACCTTCCCGATCTGGAGCTTGTTCTCGTTGTAGTAGCCGACGATGCGCGGCGAGAAGGCCTCGTCGAAGGTCGCCAGCTTCTCGGCCAGGTTGACCGCGGAGTCCACGCGCTAATCGACCGGGTCGATCTGCGCCCGCTGGAGCCGCCCCGAGTAGTCGACGTAGATCGACTTCCACTCGGTAAAGACGTCGAGCGCCGCCTGCCCGGCTTCGCGGTGGCCGTTGCCTGTGTCCTTCGTGCCGCCGAACGGGAGGTGTACCTCGGCCCCGATCGTCCCGGCGTTGATGTAGGTGATCCCCGTGTCGAGGTCGCGCATCGCGCGGAACGCCTTGTTGACATCGCGCGTGAAGATCGACGAGGAGAGGCCGTACTTGACCCCGTTTGCCGCCCGGATCGCATCGTCGAACGATTCGACCGGGATCAGCGCCGTGGTCGGGCCGAAGATCTCCTCCTGCGCGATGCGCATCTGCGGGTCGACGTCGGCGAAGATCGTCGGCCGGTAGTAGAAGCCGCGGTCGAGCCCGTTGTCGGAGGCGACCTCACCGCCCGTCAGGAGCTTTGCGCCCTCGTCGCTGCCGATGCCCGTGTACGAGTGGATCTTCTCGAGCGCACGCTCGTTGATCACCGGGCCGACGTCCGTCTCGTCCTCCCAGCCGAGGCCGAGCCGGAGCCGCTCGGCGGCCGCGACCAGCTTGCCCTGAAGCTGCTCGTAGACGCCACGCTGGACGATCACGCGGCTCGCGGCGGTGCACCGCTGCCCCGACGTGCCGAACGCCGACCAGACGATCCCGTCGACGGCCAGGTCGAGGTCGGCGTCGTCGAGGACGATGATCGCGTTCTTGCCGCCGAGCTCCAGGTGGACGTGCTTCAGCCCCTCGGCGGCAGCCTTGAGGACGGCGACGCCGGTCTCGCGGGAGCCGGTCAGCGAGATCACGCGGACGTCGGGGTGGCGCACCAGCGCCTCGCCCACCGCACCGCCCCCGCCGTGGACGACGTTGACGACCCCGGCAGGCAGACCCGCTTCGACCAGCAACTCGACGAACCGCTCGCCGAGCGCCGGCGTGTCCGTCGCCGGCTTGAAGACGATCGTGTTGCCGGAGACGAGCGCGGGCAGCATCTTCCAGGACGGGATCGCGATCGGGAAGTTCCACGGCGTGATCACGCCGATGACGCCGATCGGCATCCGGACGCTCATCTGGAACTTGTCCCGCAGCTCGGACGGCGTCGTCTGGCCGAACAGACGCCGGCCCTCGCCGCCCATGTAGAAGCTCATGTCGATCGCTTCCTGCACGTCGCCACGGGCCTCGGGGAGCACCTTCCCCATCTCCCGCGCCATCAGCTGCGCCAGGTCTTCCTTCTGGTCGATCAGGAGCTGACCGAAGCGGAAGAGGATCTCGCCCCGCTTCGGCGCCGGGACCAGCCTCCACTCTTCGAACGCAGCCTTCGCGGCGACGACCGCGCGGTTGACGTCCTCTTCGCCCGAAAGCGGGAAGGTGCCGATCGCCTCGCCGTTGGCGGGGCTCGTCGACTCGAACGTCTCACCCGACGCGGCGTCGACCCACTCGCCGGCGACGTAGTTCTGGAAGCTCTTCGTCCCGAGCAGCGCCATCGCCAGGAGTGTAGTGACGGCCAGGAGGCGGGCGCCGCGCTGCGTTTACGCCGCTCCGCGCGCGGCGCCCCGCCGTGCATTCGGGAAGTACGCAGCAGGCGGTTCGGCGGTTTTCAGTCTCGGTCGGGCGCGTCGCTCGGGAGGAACGTGCCCGGCGCCCGAGGGCGACGGCGATCGCGCGTTTCACGCTTCCCGCCGCTCTTCGTGCCCCGGCGCCGGTCGGGCCCCGTCCGGCGGTCGACGATGACCGTGACGTTCGGGTTGTCCTTGTAGTACTCGGTGAGCTTGTCGAAGAGCTCGGACTCGAGCTCCGGCGGGACGACGCAGTAGATCACTAGTGCCCCTTCAGGTAATGCTGCCGCACTTCTGGGTCGTGAGCACCAAGCCAGAGTGCGCACTCCGACGAGCCAAGGCTGGAGAGCCTTGGTGAGGAGGAGGGCCCGCTCTGGCGCCGCGTGATCGCGGGCCAGAAGCCGGCGTGTATTGCCTGGAGGGGCACTGGCTAGATCCGGGCGATGTCCGGGACGACGCGCCCCTCGGTGTCGATGCGCGCGTTCCAGTTTGTGTAACGGGCGGCGAGCTGGTCGAGCTCATGGCCTCGGGCCTCGAGGCGGACGGGCAGCGCCGACTCGGCCGAGACGCGGTACTGGTACCAGGTGATGTCCCAGGCGACCGTGATCACGAGCTCCTGGTTGACCCCCGAGAGCTGGAGGATGCTCGCCTGCGGCTCGCCGAGGCTCTTGGCGACACCGCCGATCGTCCGCCGGTAGTCACTGGCGTTGAAGATGTCGGCCGCCTCGACCATCGCGAGCTCGGGCTCGGTCAGCCGCCGCAGGATCGGCTCCGAGGCGACGGTCTCCTCCGGCGTCGAGCGGACCGGGCCGAAGATCTGAGCCCACCAACTCGCCCGGCGGCGACGCTGGGCGGGAACGGTTGGCTGCGTCGGCGTCCCTTCCTTGACCCAGCCGTACTCGACCGCGATCTCCTGGCACAGCGGGCAGACGTCGAGGTACTCGCCCCCCTGCGGCGCGTAGCGGACGGCGCGCTCCCCTGTCAGCAGGCTCCGGTCGCAGATTGCGCATGTCTGGGCTTGAGCCTGACTGCTGATCTGCATGAGCCGCCGATACTAGCCCAGCGCCACACGGCGTCCGGAAGGTATGTTGGCCCAGTACATGTGTCTTTTACAGGTATGAGGCGGCATCGGCGCCACTCACGTGTCCGACGGAGGATCGGACCGGGCGAATTCGAAGTCCGTGCCCGGGTCGAACGGTTCGCTGAGCCCACCATTCTCTTCCTCCTCGGCGACCGGCCCGCTCACGGCTACGAGCTGCTCGAGCAGCTCCCGGAGCTGACCGGGGAGCGCGTCGACATGGGGAACCTCTACCGCTTTCTCCGCCACCTCGAGGCCGAGGGGATCGTCCGCTCCGAGTGGGACGACGACCAGCCCGGCCCGAGCAAGCGGATCTACGAGCTCACCGACGAGGGCCGTGCGCTCCTCACCGAGTGGGCCGCCGAGCTGCGCAACGCGCAGCAGCGGATCGACCGATTCCTCACGAGCTACGAGGAGAGGAGGTGACCATGCACTACAGACGACATCGACATCGCGGCTTCGGCCGGCCACACGGCATCGGCCGCGGCTGGTACGACCGCGAGAAGGTTCTGGAGCGGCTGGAGGACTACCAGCGCGACCTGGAACAGGAGCTCGCCGACGTCTCCGACCTGATCAAGCGGCTCAAGGAGAGCAGCGCAGGCGAGGCGGAGCAGGCGACCTCGACGGTCTAGGTTTGCCGGGGCGGACGGCGCGTCCGTTCCGCCCCGCCTAGACCCCGTCTAGCTGTTCTCGCGGCCCGCCCGGCGACGCCAGCGATGCAGGTTTCTCGACTTGCTCGCGGCCTTCGGCGGCTCGGGCTCAGGCTGCGGGTCGTGCTCGGCGAGCCAGCGTGCCGCGTCGTCGTCGGGCTCGAGCCCCGACTGGCGCTCGCGCTCGGCGCGCTTCAGCGCGCCACGCTGCGTCAAGCGGTGCTTCAGACCTTGACCTCTTCCTGCTCCTTCTGCGCGTCCGCGATCACCTTCTGCGCCACGTGCGCCGGGACTTCCTCGTAGCGCGCGAACGCCATGTGATAGTCGCCGCGGCCGCCGGTCATCGAGGTGAGCGACTGGGAGTAGGTGAGCATCTCGGCCATCGGGACCTCGGCCTTGATCATCGTCATGCCGGCTCCGACCGGCTCCATCCCGTGGAGGCGGCCCCGCCGCGAGTTGAGGTCGCCGTTGACCGAGCCGACGGCGTCGTCCGGGATCGTGACATCGACTTCCATGATCGGCTCGAGCAGCACGGGGTCGGCCTGCTCGTAGGCCTGCTTGAACGCGAGCGAGCCGGCGATCTTGAACGCCATCTCGGACGAGTCGACCGTGTGGTACGACCCGTCCACGAGCCGGACTCGGATCCCCTGGATCGGCGCACCGGCGAGCTCTCCGTGCAGCATCGCCTCCTGGATCCCCTTGTCGACGGCGGGCCGAAAGCTCTGTGGGATCACGCCGCCGACGATCTTGTCGACGAACTCGTACCCGGTATGCCCCTCGATCGGCTCGAGCACGATCTGGCAGTCGCCGAACTGGCCACGGCCACCGGTCTGCTTCTTGTAGCGCCCGTGGCCCTTGGCCTCGCGGCGAATGGTCTCGAGGTAGGGCACGCGGGGCGGCCGAAGGTCGACCTCGACGCCGAAGCGGCGGTTGACGCGCTCGACGGCGACCTCGACGTGCATCTGCGACAGGCCGGAGAGGAGCTGCTCGCCGGTCTGCTGGTCGCGGCGTAGGACGAGCGTCGGATCTTCCTCCGAGAGCCGACGGAGCGCAGAGCCGAGTTTCTCCTCGTCTCCTTTCGCCTTGGGGGCGATCGCGAAGCTCATCACCGGCTCGGGAAAGTCGATCTTCGGCTGCTCGAAGTCCTTGTCGGCGTCGAGCAGCAGGTCGCCGGTCAGCGTGTCTTTCAGCTTGGCGACGGCGCCGAGGTCGCCCGGCCCGAACTCGGCGGCCTGGTCGTGCTCCTTGCCCTGAAGCGCGAGCAGCTGGCCGATGCGCTCCTTGTTTCGCGACCGATGGTTGACGAGCGTCGAGTCGGACGAGACCGTCCCCTCGATCACCCGGAAGACGTTGATGCGGCCGGCGAACGGGTCGGCGACGGTCTTGAACACGAACACGGCGCTGCCGGCGTCGTCGACATGGATGTCGAACCCCTTCTTGGCCGGCGACGGAACACCTTCGACGACCAGGTCGAGCACGGCGGTCGTCCCGAGGTTCTTCGTCGCGACGCCGCAGGCGACCGGGAAGATCTCGCCGCGGGTGACAGCGTCCTTCAGCGCGGCGGCGACTTCCTCGTCCGAGAGCTCCTGACCGTCGAGGTAGCGCTCCATGAGCCCTTCGTCGGTCTCGACGACCGAGTCGAGCAGCTGCTCGCGGTACTGCGCGACCTGCTCGGCCAGCTCACCCGGGATCTCGACCGGAGCGCCCTCCTTGCCGCCCTCGGGGCTCATGTACGCCTTCATGTGGAGCAGGTCGACGATTCCCGTCAGCTCGTGCTCCGCGCCGATCGGCAAGTGGACGGCGACCGCGCGCTCGGACAGAGAGCTCTGGATGCCGTTCAGCACGCGGAAGAAATCGGCGCGCTCGCGGTCGAGCATGTTGACGAAGAAGACCCGGGCGAGCCCGAGCTCTTCGGATCGCGTCCATACACGGCTCGTCTGCACCTCGACACCCATCACCGCGGACACGACGATCAACGCGCCTTCGACGACGCGGAGCGCGGAGACCGTTTCGCCCTGGAAGCTCGGCTCGCCCGGCGCGTCGAGCAGGTTGATCTTGCGCCCCTGCCACTCGAGGTGGCAGAGCGAGGTGGAGATCGTCATCTGGCGCCGCTGCTCGTCCTCGTCCCAGTCTCCGATCGTCGAGCCCTGCTCGATCGACCCGAGCCGGTTGACGGCGCCGGCCTGGAAGAGCATGGCCTCGACGAGCGAGGTCTTGCCGGTCCCACGGTGGCCGGTGACGGCGACGTTGCGAATCTTTCCGGACTCGACAGCGGGCATACGAACAGGTCCTCCTCGGTCGTTGGGGCTCCGAGTCTATCGGCGCGTTTTGCCTCTCCGTCCCATCAGTCCATGACGGAGATAGAGCAGGCTCAGGCCCCGACCTCAGCGCGCTGAGCGCCTCCGGACAGGCGGGCCTTCAGTCGGAGGACCGCCTTGGTGTGGAGCTGCGAGACCCGCGACTCGGTGACCCCGAGCACCTCGCCGATCTCACGGAGCGTGAGCTCCTCGTAGTAGTAGAGGGTGACGACGAGCTTCTCGCGTTCGGGCAGACGAGTGATCGCCTCTCCCAGTGCCTCCTTCAGCTCGGTCGCCGCGAGCGCGCTGTCCGGGGCGGGAGCATCCTCGTCCTCGATCGTGTCGATCAGCGCGACCTGATCGCCGCCCGAGCCGCTGACCGTCCACAGCTCGTCCAGTGCCGCGATCGAAGAGCGCGAGATGTCTGTCAGGCTGTCCTCGAGCTCCTCCACCGTGATCCCGACTTGCCGGGCGATCTCCTCATCGGTCGGCGGACGACGGTGCTTGGCCTCGAGAGCTGAGATCGCGCGCTCGATCTCCCGCGCGCGAGCGCGCACCGACCGCGGGACCCAGTCGAGTGAGCGGAGCTCGTCGATGATCGAGCCTTTGATGCGCGTGATCGCATAGGTCTCGAACTTGACGTCGCGGTCGGGGTCGTAGCGCTCGATCGCGCCCATCAGGCCGAGGAGGCCGTAGGAGACGAGATCCTCCTCGTCGACGTGCGCGGGAAGCCCACTGCCCAGACGCCCGGCGACGTACTTCACGAGCGGCGCGTAGGTGAGGATCAAGCGGTCGCGGAGCGCCCTGTCGTCCGGGCGAGTGCGGTAGGAGCGCCAGAGCGCTTGTGCGTCTTCGACCTGCGCCACGGCCCGGAAGGATACGGTGCTAGCGGCCGGTTTCCGGACCGTCCCACGGCCGTACGCGGGGAATCCAGCGGGGAACGTGGGCGCGGTAGCGCTCATATTCCTCGCCGAAGCGGCGCTTCAGGCCCGGTTCCTCGACGAGCGGCATGTAGACGGCGTTGACCATGAGCACGAGGCCGAACCAGAGCAGGAGCGCGAGCGAGCCGAAGAGCGCGGCCTCGCCGAGGAGGACGAAGAGCACTCCGCTGATCATCGGGTTGCGGACGTAGCGGTAGGGGCCGCGGACCACGAGCCGGGTCGTCGGATCCCAGGGGGCGAGTGTCCCGCGTCCGATTGTCGCGAAGAGCCGGATGGTCGAAAGCACGAGCAGGAGGCCCAGAGCGATCAGCGGCAGACCGATGAGCCCGAGCAGGTCGATGCTTCCGCCCGTCCGCCAGACGATCAATGCCGGAACGGCAACCGTGACGACAACCGGGCAGAAGCAGAACGGCGGCCGCGTGCCGCCACGGGCTCACGTTCTGCGGGCGGCGCGCAGGGTCCGGACGGCGAGGCTGCCCATCCAGAGCGTGAGCGCCGCGCCGGCCACAGCGATGACCCACACCTCGGCGCCGAACGCAGCCGCCGTGATGCCGGCGAAGAACACGGTCAGGAAGGCGAAGAGCGCGCCCTGAGCGCGGCGCTGACCGGGCCGGGCCACGAGTTGAGACTACAATCGAAGCGCCCAGGGGCGTAGCTCAATCTGGTAGAGCACCGGTCTCCAAAACCGGGGGTTGCAGGTTCGAGTCCTGTCGCCCCTGCTGGGCAAGACCGCTGCGGAAGTGGCCTCCGGTTCGGGGGCGTTGTCTAACCGGAAGGGACGCACCCTCGGGTGATCTTGTCGTCACAGCGGGACTGTTGAGTCCCAGGCCACCGTCCCAATAAGTGCCGCCTCGGACGTGACGCCGGTCGGACGATCAGGGCGTCGCGGCGCGCACTGATTCCGACATCGGTCTAGGCCGTCGCCGCGCGCGCGTTAAGTGTCAGTGGCGGCGTTCGACGTTGAGTACGTCCACGAGCGCCTCATCCCGAGGCGGCACCTCTGCGGGCTCAACGAGCGCGTCCTGAAGCTGGGCGGCCAAGTCGCGAAGACTCTCGAGCACGCGCTGCCTTCGCTCCTCGAGCATCCTCGCCTCCCTCTTGAGCGTCTCGTGCCGCTGGCCGACGTCACGCTCGATCTGCTCGGCTTTCTGCTGCGCCGCTTCCCGTAGCTCCTTGGCTTCCTGCTCCGCGCCGGCGACCAGACGAAGGGCCTCCTCTTCGGCGCTGCGCCGATGCTGTGTGCCATACGAGTCGGCTGCCTCACGCATGTCGCGCGCGTACTGGTCCGCCTCGGCCCGACTCCGCGCTGCCTCACGGGTCAGCTCCTCGATCCGCACGGCAGCCTGCCGCTCCGCTTGCTGCACGATCTCGCGCGCCTCCCGGCGGGCGTTCTGTCCGATCTCCTCGGCGGCTACTTCGGCCGCCGCGATGATTGCGTTTACCTTGTCGCCGATATCCGCGTGCCTCTGCAAGTCACGCGTCTCCTCAACCGCGCCGGCACCTTCCTCTGGACGATCCTGCATCGGTCAGCTCCTTCGTTTGAGCCACAAGGGGCGGACACTTATTGCATCCCGGCGTCGAAGTTGCAACTCGGAGGGCTGAGCGAGGCCGGGGCGAGCGAACTTAAGAGGCCCGGCGCCGCTGGGCGATCTGCGAGTCGGCCGGTCGGAGCATCGTGTAGACGAGCAGCCCGATGAACGGGAAGACGAGCATGCCGATCGCCCAGGCGGCCTTGCCACCTACGGAGAGGTCGGGTCGCCTGAACGCGTCGAGGACGGCGCGCACCCACAGGAACAGGAAGAGCAGGATCGCCGCGCCGAGAAGGATCCGCACGAACATCTCTAGGGGACTCTACTTTGCGACGGCCGGGGTCTCGGGGGTCTTCTTCTTGAAGACGAGGTCCTTCGCGGCCCGGAACCCAAAGGCCCACAGCATCACGATGACGCCCAGCACAACGTTCCAGACCGTCATGACCGCGTCCTGAGTGATCGAGAACGCGGCGATGTTCTCGGTCGAAGCTTGCCCGCGGAGGGTCGCAACATCGAGCGCCTGGGTTTGACCGACCCCGCCGGGCGTGATCGCGAAGATGCCGGAGAGCATGTGCGACGAGGCGACCAGAAACACGGTGTAAGCCGTGATCGGGATCGAGAAGGCGGCCATGAAGACGACGTTGACACCGATCCGGCAGCCATACGAGGCGGCTGAGGGCACCGCCACCTCCACGGCATAGCGCCGCCAGTCGCGCAGGATCGCGCCGCCGGCCTTCGCCTGGTGCCAGAGGCGGATGAGCCGCGGCTTCAGTCGCCGCCAGAGGAAGACGGCGACGACGATCGCTGCGAGTGCCCCCAGCGCCGTGAGGAACGGGTGCTCGACGACGAAGTCGGCGGCCTCGTCCGAGGGGCTGCCTCTGGAAACGGACTGCGGCCGGGAGAACCCGAGCGCGACCAGGGCAAGCAGGCTCAGGACGGTGAAGAAGAGCGACTGGATGACGGTGGCCGATGTGATGCCGGCGACGGACGAACCTTTGATGCTCGTCCGGAAGATGCCGATCATCGCGACGGTTCCCGCCTGTGCTGGGGTGACGGCGTTGATGGCGTTCCCGCCCTGCGAGGCACCCCAGGACGTCTTGAACGAGAGGCCCGAGCCCGGATACGCCGCGCGGAGGATGTTCCTCCAAGTGACCCCGATCAGCGCCGACTCAGCGGTCTTCAGGGCAAGGGCGAACAGGAGCCAATAGACCGAGACGTCATTGATGCGCTCGACGACGCCGGCGACCCAGTCCCAGAGCTCGGCAAGCCACCGCGACACAACGAAATGGTGTCACGTCAGTCGAGCAATTGGACCTCCGTCCCGGGATGCACGGCCTCCCAGACGCGGAGGTAGACGCCGACCTCCAGGCGTGCCTGTTCCTCGTCGTAGGCGGCCGGTACCTCGACGCTGACGGCGACGCCGGCCCCGTGCGCGTCAACGTCGCCCAGGCGGGCAATGCAGTCGACGCGCCGAAGGTAGCCGAGGAAGCTCTCGGCCCGGGTCGGATCGCTGAGTCGGACGACCATCTCTCGCACTGTCTTGCCGGAACAGCCCTCCGGCAAGTCCGGACTTGCCGGTCCGGCCGCCCGGCTAGGCTGGGCCTCGTGGCGGTTCTGACCTCGCAGATCGAGCGCGACTCAGACATGTTCGAGTCCCGCCGCGAGCGGATGGAAGCGCTCGTCGCCGAGCTGCGCGAGCGCACGGCCGTGGTTGCCCGCGGCGGCGGGGAGAAGGCGGTGGAGCGGCACCGCTCCCGCGGCAAGATGACGGCGCGCGAGCGAGTCGACCGGCTCGTCGATCCAGGTAGCGCGTTCCTGGAGTTCAGCGCCCTTGCCGCCTGGGACCTGTACGACCGCCAGGCGCCCTCCGCGGGCATCGTCACCGGGATCGGGGTCGTCGAGGGCCAGGAGTGCGTGCTCGTCGCCAACGACGCGACCGTGAAAGGCGGCACCTATTTCCCGCTGACGGTCAAGAAGCACCTCCGGGCCCAGGAGATCGCGGAGCAGAACAGCCTGCCGTGCATCTACCTGGTCGACTCCGGCGGCGCTTTCCTGCCGCTCCAGGACGAGGTCTTCCCCGACCGCGAGCACTTCGGCCGGATCTTCTTCAACCAGGCGCGGCTGTCGGCGAAAGGCATCCCGCAGATCGCCGCCGTGATGGGATCCTGCACCGCCGGCGGCGCCTACGTCCCGGCGATGAGCGACGAGACGATCATCGTCCGTGGGACCGGCACGATCTTCATCGGCGGTCCGCCGCTCGTGAAAGCGGCCACCGGCCAGGAGGTGAGCGCCGAGGAGCTCGGCGGCGCCGACGTCCACACGCGGCGATCGGGCGTCGCCGACCACTACGCGACGAGCGACGAGCATGCGCTTGCGATCGTCCGCTCGGTCGTCCGCAACCTTCATCGGCGCAAGGCGGCGCCGTGGGATGTCGCTCCGTCCGAGGAGCCGGTCGCGGATCCCTCTGAGCTCTACGGCCTGATCCCCGAGGACTTCCGCCAGCAGGTCGACCCGCGCGAGCTGATCGGCCGGATCGTCGACGGGAGTCGCTTCCACGAGTTCAAGGAGCTCTACGGCGAGACGCTCGTGTGCGGCTTCGCCAGGATCGAGGGCTACCCCGTCGGGATCCTCGCCTCGAACGGCGTGCTCTTCGCCGAGTCGTCACAGAAGGGTGCGCACTTCATCGAGCTCGCCTGCAAGCGGCGTGTGCCGCTCGTCTACCTCCAGAACATCACCGGCTTCATGGTCGGGAGGGAGTACGAGGCGGGCGGGATCGCGCGGGACGGCGCCAAGCTGGTGATGGCGACGGCCTGCGCGGATGTCCCCAAGTTCACGGTTGTCACCGGCGGGTCGTTCGGCGCGGGGAACTACGCCATGTGCGGTCGGGCGTACGGGCCGAGACAGCTCTGGATGTGGCCGAACGCGCGCATCTCCGTGATGGGCGGCGAGCAGGCCGCGACGGTGCTGACGATGGTCGGCGACGCCGACCCCGACGAGATTCGCGCCAAGTACGAGGCGGAGGGCAATCCGTACCACTCGACCGCCCGGCTCTGGGACGACGGGATCATCGACCCGTTGGACACGCGACGCGTGCTCGCGCTCGGGATCTCAGCGGCGCTGAACGCTCCGATCCCGGAGAGCCAGTTCGGCATCTTCCGCATGTGAGTGGACAAGACAGCTCGAACGGGCCTTCGCCTACGACCGCGAGGGAGAGGAGGCCGAGGCGATTCCGCACTACGAGCGGGCAATCGCGGCAGGGCTGCCGGACGAGCTCATGGCCAAGGCGATGCTCGGCCTCGGCAGCTCGCTGCGGAACGTCGAGCGGACCGACGAGTCCGTGCGGGTGCTCGAGGATGCGGTCCGGCGCTTCCCCGACCACCAGGCGCTTCCGATCTTCCTCGGGTTCTCTTTGTGGACGGCCGGCCGGCGAGCGGAGGCGTTCGCGCTGCTCGCCGAGCGGCTCGGCGAGGGGAGCGGTTACGAGCGGGCGATCGGGGAGTACTCAAGGGAGATCCGAGCGGGAGGCTGAACGGTGGGCTACACGTACGTCGACGTCGATTCGCTGGAGGGCGAAGGCCCCGGCGGGATGGTGCGCAAGACGCGCCGGGCGACCGGGGCGCGGGCGTTCGGCTTCAACTACTTCACGCTGCCGCCGGGGATCGAAGGCCGTGAGCACGACCATGCCGGCGAGAACATGGAGGAGGTCTACTTCGTCGTCAGAGGAAGCGGAACGATGCGGATCGACGGCGAGGAGCTCGAGCTCGTACCCGGCCGCTTCGTCCGCGTCGATCCGGGCTCGACCAGGGTGCCGGTCGCGGGCGACGACGGCCTGGAGATCGTCACCTTCGGGGCGCCGCTCGAGGGCAGGTACGAACCACCCGACTGGGGTTAGGCTCGCGCCATGCATACGATCGAACTGACGGAAGAGGAGCTGCGCATCGTCCGCAACGCGCTGCAGTCGTTCCTCGAGGACTTCGGCCACGACGAAGCAGACGTTCTTCGCAGCATCAAGAGCGTGCTGGCAAAGCTCCCAGACCCGGCTTAACCTGACCGGGTGCCGTTTTTCCGGCGCAAGAAGGACGCGAGGCTTCACCAGATCGGCGAGGCGGAGGCATATGGCCGCTCCTACGGCGAGAGCAGCGGCGACGTCAGGATCGTCAAGGTGGAGCCGCGTCGGCCCCGACGCCAGCTGAAGATCACGGGCGAGGCGCTCCGGAACGCCTTCCTCGAGCGGCTGAACCGGCGCGAGTCCGCTGGTCGGTCTGACCGGGCCGAATGATCGTCCGCCTCGTCCTTTGGAACCTCGCCGACTCACAGACGACGATCGAGGAGCTGCGCCGCTACCTGCGCGACGAGTCGGTCGACCAGTTCGAGGAGGTGCCGGGGCTCCGCTTCAAGGCGTGGATCTCGGACGAGGCGACCGACCGTTGGGGCGCGATCTACCTCTGGGAATCGGAGGAGGCCGCCTCCCAGACCGTCCCGAGCCGCGCGCGAGAGCTGATCGGCAAGGACCCGGACATCGGCGAGGACTTCGACGTCGAGGCGACGATCGAGGGGCATTTCGAGATCGAAGAGCTGTCCCGGCAAGGTCTCGCCTTCGAGACCTAGTCCGGCCGCCCACGCCTGCTAGAGGACGAGAGTCTCCGGAAAAGCGGCCTCGCCCTCGAAGCGCTCGAGCCGATACGGCGAGAGGTCGAACGACGACCGGCCCGTGACCAGCTCCTCCGCCACAGCGGCGCCGACGGCCGGCGCCTGCATGAAGCCGTGGCCCGAGAACCCGCACGCGGCGTAGACGCCGTCCGCGACCCAGCCGATGATCGGATGCGCGTCGGGGGTCATGTCGTAGAGACCGGCCCAGGCGCGCGCGACGCCCACGCCGGCGGCCGCCGGATAGCGGTGCCCGATTCGCTCGAGCCAGTCGGCGACGAGCGCCTCGTCGACGAGCTCCTCCCTCCCCCACCTCGCGCTCGGCTCGGTCATCGCGAGCCGCAGACCGTCGCCAATGCGCCGGAAATGGAAGGTCGTCTCGCCCTCGATCGTCATCGGCAGGTCCGCGGGCAAGCCCGGCACGGGCTCCGTGTCAACCAGCTGGCGCACGAGCGGCCGGATCGGAAGCTCGGCGAGCTCGGCTGACGACGCGCCGCAGGCAACGACGAGCACGTCTCGATCGAGCTCCCGGGCGTCCGCGCCCTCGAGCAGGCGCGCGCCGCCCGCCACGGCGTCAGCGACGAGACGGCGAGTGACACCGACCGGATCGGCGACGCCGTCCTCGCGGCAGATGACTGCGCCGACGACGTCATCCGTTCGCAGGCCGGAAACGAACCCCGGGTCGACCTCTTCGACCGGGACACCGAGGTCGACCTGAGCCCGACGCCGCTCGTCGAGCTCGGCAAGGCCCGCTTCGGTCGTGGCGAGGAACAGGTAGCCGACCTGCTCGAAGAGCGGCGGGCCGAGCTCGGCGAAGAAGCGGACGCTGGCCTGGGCGAGCCGCACCTCGGGTGCCGTCGAGAACTGCTGGCGGACGCCGCCCATCGCCTTGCCGGTCGCGCCCGAGGCGACCTCGGCGAGGTCGCAGAGAACGACTTCGTCCGACGTCCCGTGCCGCACGAGGTGGTAGGCGATCGAGGAGCCGACGGCCCCCGCGCCGGCTACGACGATTCGAGCCACCGCTCCAGCTCGTCGCGTTCCTCGTCGGTGAGAGCCCGGAGCGGCGGTCGCACGTCCGGCCGAACGGGAACGCCGCGCAGCCCGATGACGGTCTTCAACGCCGACTGATAGGGGAAGCGCTCGAGCGCGGCACGCCGCTCCGGATGCCCGCCTTCGGGAAACGCCGCCGCGAGACCGGAGACGCTCCCGACCGCCCCTCGCTCGAGGCCGCGTTCGATGAGCGACTCGGCGCCGATGAAGACGTCGAGACCCTCGAGCAGGTAGGGCTCGACGGCCTCGAACGGCCGGTTCGAGACCTTCAACCCCGCGATGCGGTCACCGAGCCGCTCGATCACGGACAGCGGAATCGAATACCCGGCACGCGCCTCGAACTCGTACAGGTAGAAGGGCAACGGCCCGGACGCGTCCGCGGCGGCGGCGAAGTGGCGATAGAGCGCTTCCTCGTCATAGGAGAAATACGGAGGCCCGATGACCGCAACCGCGTCGGCGCCGGCGTCGACCGCATGCCGCGCGAGCTCAACGGTGTCGGCAGTCGTCTGCGCGCCGCAGTGGACGGCCACCTGGAGCCGCCCGCCGGCCACGTCGACGAAGAGCTCTGCGGCCCGCTTCCGCTCGTCGGTCGAGAGCAGGATCCCCTCGCCGGTTGTTCCGAGCGCGAGCAGTCCGTCGAGCCCACCGGCGGCGAGAAATTCGACGTAGGGAGCGAACGCAGGCGGGTCCAGCGCGGCTCCTTCGTCGCGAAGCGGTGTCACTGCGGCGGCCAGCCGTCCCCTCAACATCAGCCCCGACTTTAAGCTCAGCCGCGATGAGCGGTCTACGGATCGAACGCGACGGCCGTGTCCTGCGCGTCACGCTCGCGAAGCCCGAGCGACGAAATGCGTTCGACGCCGAGCTGATTCGCGAGCTGCACGAAGCCTTCTCGGCGGTCGACGACGCACTCGTCGTCGTCCTCGCCGGCGACGGGCCCAGCTTCTGCGCCGGAGCCGATGTCGAGTGGCAGCGCGCGGCGATCGACCTCTCCTACGACGAGAACGTCGAGGACGCACTGCGCCTCTACCGGATGCTCGAGGCGATCGACACCTGCCCGGCGCCGGTCGTGGGCCGGATCCAGGGCTACGCGCTCGGGGGCGGATCCGGGGTCGCAGCCTGCCTCGACGTCGGTATCGCGAGCACCGACGCGGTCTTCGGCTTCTCCGAGGTCAAGCTCGGGATCATCCCGGCGGTGATCTCGCCCTTCGTGCTGCCACGGATCGGCGCTGCAGCCCGTCGCTACTTCCTGACCGGCGAGCGCTTCGACGCCGAGGTCGCGCTCCGGATCGGCCTCGTCAGCGAAGTCACCGACGATCTCGACGCCGCCGTGGAGCGGGTCGTCGCCGAGTTGCTCACCTCCGGCCCCGAAGCGGCTCGCGAGGCCAAGCGGCTGGTGCGAGAGCGGCCGGGTGGCGACGAGGCGGCGAGAACCGCTGCGCGCCTGCGCGCCGGCGACGAGGGCCAGGAGGGTCTCCGGGCCTTTCTCGAACGGCGGAAGCCGACCTGGATCGAGAGCTAGTCGCGCCCGACGTGCGCCGTCTCCTGCTGCTCGTCGGCGGCATCGTCTTCGTCGACACGATGTTCTTCGTGGCGCTGACGCCACTGCTGCCGGGCTACACCGACGAATTCGATCTCTCGAAGGCAGGCGCTGGGCTCCTCTCGGCGGCGTACCCCGCGGGTGCGCTGATCGGTGGGATTCCGGGCGGGATCGCAACGGCGCGCTTCGGAGCGCGCCCGACGGCGATCGCGGGGCTCCTGATCATTGCCGTGACGACGTTCATCTTCGCGACGGGAGACTCGATCCTCGTTCTCGACGTCTCGCGGTTCGTCCAGGGGTTCGGCAGCGCGCTCGCGTGGACAGCCGGCCTCACCTGGCTCGTGAGCGAGACCCCGGCGGATCGCCGCGGCCAGACGATCGGAGCCGCGATGGCGACTGCGATCGCGGGCGCCCTGTTCGGGCCGGTCCTGGGCGGCATCGCGTCGGTCGTCGGCCAGGGGCTCGCGTTCGGTGCCGCGGGGCTGATCGCGATCGCGCTTGCGGTGTGGGCCGCGACGACACACGCGCCTCCGCGGACGCGCCCACAACCCCTCGCCGTCTTCGTCCGCGCGCTCAGGAACCGTCGGATCGCGATCGGCGTCTGGCTCGTCCTCCTGCCGGCGATGCTCTTCGGGACACTGGCAGTGCTCGCTCCTCTGCGGCTCGAGGCGCTCGGCTTCACCGCCGTCGCGATCGGCTCCCTCTGGCTCGTCATGGCCAGCCTCGAGGCGATCATCAACCCGCTGATCGGTCGCGTCTCGGATCGCATCGGGCGCTTCCGGCCGCTGCGATTGTCCGCGCTCGCCTCGGCCGGCGTGGCCGCCTTGCTTCCCTGGCCGGACTACGGCGCCGTGCTCGCAGTGCTCGTCTTCGCGGCCGGCGTCTCCTTCGGAAGCTTCTGGACGCCGGCGATGGCGCTCCTGTCCGACGAGGCCGAAGCCCGCGGGCCTCGAGTACGCGTACGCCTTCGCGCTGATCAACCTGGCCTGGGCCCCCGGGCACGCGCTCGGCTCGTCGGCCGGAGGGGCTCTCGCAGAGGTCACCGCCGACGCCGTCCCCTACTTGCTCCTGGCGGCGGCGTGCCTGCTTACCTTCGCGCTCCTATGGCGCTCGAGAAGCTTCTCGTAGCGAACCGCGGCGAGATCGCGCTGCGCGTCTTCCGCGCGTGCCGCGAGCTCGGAATCGGCACGGTGGCCGTCGTCGCGCCGGACGACATGGGCTCGTTGCACGCCCGCTCTGCGGAGGAGACCACCGAGATCTCGGGCTACCTCCACTCCGAGGAGCACATCCGGGCTGCGAAGGCGACCGGTGCTGACGCCATTCATCCTGGCTACGGGTTCCTCGCCGAGAGCCCCGAGTTCGCGGCGGCGGTCGAGGCGGCGGGCCTGACGTTCGTCGGACCGACGCCGGACGCCCTCCGCCTCGGCGGCGACAAGCTCGAGGCGAAGCGCATCGCGCGGGAGTCCGGCGTTCCCGTCGTCCCGACCGGCGAGCCGGACGAGCTCGGGTTCCCGTTGATGATCAAGGCGGCGGCGGGCGGGGGCGGCCGCGGCATGCGGGTCGTCCGCGACCCGTCAGAGCTGACTGACGCCCTCGAGGCAGCCAGGCGCGAGGCGAAGGCGGCGTTCGGCGACGACCGCGTCTTCTGCGAGCGCTACGTCGAGCGGCCGCGTCACGTCGAGATCCAGCTGCTGGCCGACGGGCAGGGTGCTGTCGTCGCCCTCGGCGAGCGCGAGTGCTCGATCCAGCGCCGACACCAGAAAGTCCTGGAGGAATCGCCGTCGACGGCGCTCGACCCCGCACTCCGTGCCTCGATGAGCGATGCGGCGACCGGCTTCGCGCGCGCGATCGGCTACCGCAGCGCGGGCACGGTCGAGTTCATGCTCGCCGGCCACGACTTCTACTTCCTCGAGCTCAACGGCCGCATCCAGGTCGAGCACCCTGTCACCGAGCTCGTCACCGGCGTCGACCTCGTCATCGCGCAACTTCGGATCGCAAGCGGCGCGCCTTTGGACTCAAGTAACACTGTGTTACTAAGTGGTCACGCCGTCGAGGTGCGCCTCTACGCCGAGGACCCGCGGTCGTTCCTGCCCCAGACCGGGCGACTGGAGCGGCTCCGCCTGCCACAGGGGATCCGTGTCGACGCCGGTGTCGAACAGGGCGATGAGGTCGGCGTCTCGTACGACCCGCTGATCGCCAAGCTCATCGCCCACGGACCGACGCGCGAGGAAGCGTTTGCGCGCCTCCAGGATGCCCTCGCCGAGACCGAGGTCGCAGGCGTGACGACGAACCTGCCGTTCCTGCGCTGGCTCGTCTCGCACCCGGCCGTCCGGGCCGGGCGCACGTCGACATCGTTCCTCACCGACCACCCGCCGCTCTCGGAGCCGCCGCTGCGCCTGCCGAGCGGGCCATGGGACGGTGCGTGGCGCCTGAACCTGCCGTCGCCTCCACCCCATTCGCCGCCCGACGTCGACGAGGCCGCGCACGCCGCGCACGTCGGCGAGGCCGCCGAGCACAGCTTGTTGACGGCGCCGATGCCCGGCACGGTGATCCGGGTGCTCGCGAAGGCGGGCGAACGCGTCACACATCGCCAGCCGCTGCTCGTCCTCGAGGCGATGAAGATGGAGACGCCGCTCGTCTCGCCGTTCGATGCCGTCGTCAAGTCTGTCCACGTCGCCGAAGGAGACAGAGTTGCCGGCGGGACGCTGCTCGTCGAGCTAGACGCGTCTCAACGGGAGCCCGCCTAGGTCTCGGCTCCCCTTCGCAGCGCCAGCCCGGTCAGGGTCTCCCGCACGATCCGGTCGGCGACGAGCGCGGTGATGTCTCCTGAGCCCAGGGCCGTCGGGATCACCTCGACGACATCGGCGCCCACCAGCTCGAGCTCCTGGGCTACCCGGCGGACCGACGGAAGCAGCTCGAGCGGGGTCATCCCGCCCGGCTCCGGCGTGCCCGTCCCCGGCGCGAACGCCGGGTCGAGTACGTCGATGTCGACGCTGAGAAAGACCGGTCCTTCGCCGACGATTGCGATCGTGCGATCCAGCAACGCCGCGGCGCCCTGGTCGCGCAGCTCGTGCATGAAGAAGCTCGTGATTCCCCGCTCGCGCTGCCACTGGAACTCGTCTTCGCCCGGCCAGTAGCCGCGCAGACCGAGCTGGACGTAACGCTTCGGGTCGATCCAACCCGCCTCCACCAGCCGGTACATCGGCGTCCCGTGCGAGCGCTCCGCGCCGAACACCTGCGTGCCGGTGTCGGTGTGGGTGTCGAAGTGGACGAGCCCGATCGGGCCGTGCGAGGCCGCACAGGCCCTGACCTCGGGCTCCGTGATCGAGTGGTCGCCGCCGAGGACGATCGGGATCGCGTCGGCAGCCAGCACCGTGCTGACCGTCTCCTCGATCGCGCGGTGCGAGCGCTCGGCATCGGCCGGGACGACCGGCGCGTCGCCGAAGTCGACGATCCGCAACTTCTCGAACGCGTCGATTCCGGCCTCGAGATGCGGCCCGGGCGGACAGCCGGCAGCGCGGATCGCCCGCGGGGCGAACCGCGTCCCCGGACGATCGGAGACGAGGTCGTCCGTGGGCGCGCCGACGACGGCGACGTCCGCGTCTGCGAGCTCGGCGGGGTCCTGCGTGTAGGGCGCGCCGCCGAAGCTCAGCGGCCCTGCGTAGTCCGGCTTCGCGCCGTACTCGCGCCACCGCTCGAGCGGGTCGATCACACGCCGGGCTTCGCGATCGACGGAAGCAGCACGCGGTGCTAGAAGAGCTTCTGGAGCTTCATCGCGGCGCCCATGTCGCCCTTGACCTTCAGCTTGCCGGTCATGTAGGCGGTCGTCGCGTTCATGTCGCCCGAGGCGATCTGACCGAACGTCTCCTCCGAGGCCGAGATCGTCGCGTCGGCGTCGCCGCTGCCCTCGGCGACGGAAACCTGTCCGTCCTGGACGTCGACCTTCCACGTGCCGGCGCCATCGATCTCGAACACGTAGGAATTGGTCATCCCGGCGGTCTTCGCCGGGTCGATCCTGCCCTCGAGACCTTCGAAGAACTCACGTGCTGTCGTTGCCATCGCCTCTCCTCGATCGTGGGAGCGGCGAGCCTACATGACCGGCTCGGGTGCCAGATCGCGTCGTGTTCGCGAGGAGGGAAGGAGCAGGCCGAGCGCGACGGCGGCCACAGGAACAACGGCGCAGGCGTACATCGCCGCCTCGAGATCGACCGCGTCGGCGAGGGCGCCGAGCGAGAGCGCCGCGATCCCGCCGAGCCCGATCGAGAAGCCGATGACGAGGCCCGACGCGAGACCAATGCGGCTCGGGAGGTACTCCTGGCTCATCACGCCCGTGACGCCGAACGTCCCGACGACGCAGACGCCGACGAGGGCGAGTGCCGCGGCGCCGAGTGCGCCGCCGACCGCGACGAAGATCAGCGTGAGGATCGGCGTCGCGGCGAGGCTGCCGACGAGCACCGGTCGCCGGCCGATCCGGTCGGCGAGCGGCCCGGCGACCAGCGTCCCTACGCCCCCGGTGAAGAGCATCAGGGCGAGGAGGTTGTTGCCGTAGCTCTCCGAGCGGCCGAGCGAGACGGCCCACAGCGGCACGAACGTGAGGAGCCCGAACCATCCGACGCTCCTGATCGCGACGACCCCGAGCAGGAGCGCGAGCGCGCCGGGCCGATCTTCGCCTGCGAGCTCGCGTGTGTCCCGCCGCTCCGGCTCGAAGCCGCGGAGGTACGGCAGCGAGGCCACGAGAAGCGCCCCGACCGCCAGACCGGGCAAGGCGAGCAGCAGGCCGCCCGGCCGGCCGAAGAGCAGGAGCAGAGGCGCGGTCGAGAGTGCTCCGAACGCGACGCCGAGGTTCCCGCCGATCGAGAACAGCGACATCCCGCTCGCGCGTCGCGCACCGCTGACGTAGGCGGCGAACTTGGAGCCCTCCGGGTGGTAGGCCGCGGTCCCGAGCCCGGAGATCGTGACGAACAGCAGACACAGGCCGTAGTTCGGCGACGCCGCCGCGAACGCCATACCTACGCCCGCCAGCGCCACGCCGACCGGCAGCAGCCAGACCGCGCCGCGGCGATCTGACCAGAGCCCGAACAGCGGCTGGATGATGGACGAGGCGAGCGCCGACACGAGCACCAGCGCACCAACCTGCGTGTAGCTCAGCCCGAAGCGCGCGACCAGGAAGGGGAGTAGAGCGGGCAGCGCGCCGTTCGAGAAATCGGTCGCGAAGTGCCCGGCAGAAAGCGCCGCGATCCCACGCCTGTCGACCTCCCGCGGCACCGCCGAACCCTAGCGGCGGCCCCGCGTCGGTCAGGGCGTCGACGTTACGCGGCGATTTCGGCGGTCTTGGGCGGGCAGTGGCGCTCGATCAGCGCGTACGAGAGATCCTGGTGCGCCCGAACGAGCTCGACCCGGTTGTGCTCGAGCATCGCGGAGTCGACGCCGTCGGCGCGCATGGACTGACGCTGGAGGACGAGATCGGCGATCCGGCCGATCAGATCCTCGACGCTCAGACATGCGTCGAATCGCAACTCGAGTGCGCTCATGGCATCAGTGTTCATCATCGGCATCAGGAATTCGTTAAGCACGGGAAAAAGGTTTCTGAACCGACACAGAAAGTCCTCGGGTAGCATCGCGCGGCCTTGGACGTCGCGACCGCGTCGGATCCGTCGGCCGCCGACGCGGGTGTCGTCGCCGTGGCTGTCACCGGAGAGCCGCCGGCCGAGCTCGGAGTCTCGGAGCTCCTGGCGGCCGAGGGCTTTCGACCCGAGTCCGGTGCCGCCACGCTCGTGAACCGCGACGGAGGCCTCGTCGCCGTGGCCGGGCTCGGCGAGGAGGTCGATGCGGACGCCTTCCGGTCCGCCGGCGCAGCCGTTGCGCGGCTTTTGCGCCGCGTGGACGCCTCCGTAGCGTGGATCCTCGACGAGTCCCAGCCGGTGAGCATCGAGGACCAGGTTCGCGCGGTTGTCGAGGGGGTCATGCTCGGCGGGTACGACCCAGGTCGCTGGAAGACCGGCAAGCGGGACGGCGGCATCGAACGGCTCGTCCTCGTCGGAGGCGGCGAGGCGGACGCTCGCCGCGCTTCCACCGTCGCCGACTGGGTCAACCGCGCGCGCGGGTTGTCGAACGAGCCCGCGAACGAGCTCACGCCGGCGCAGCTCGCCGCGCGTGCCGAGGAGATCGCGGCAACCTCGCCTCGCTTGAGCGTCGAAGCAGGCGGGCCCGAGCGGCTGGCCGAGCTCGGGATGGGAGCGTTCGGCGCGGTCGCCCAGGGGAGTCACAACCCGGCGCGCCTGATCGTCCTGCGCTACGAGCCGCCGGAGGCCCGCGACGACATCACGCTCGGCCTCGTCGGCAAGGCGGTTACGTTCGACACGGGCGGCATCTCGATCAAGCCGGCGCTCTACCTGGAGGACATGAAGGGCGACATGGCGGGCGGCGCCGCGGTCCTCAGCGGGATCGGCGCCGTCGCCGCGCTCGAGCTGCCGGTCCGCGCCCTCGGCGTCGTCGGCGCGACGGAGAACATGGTCAGCGGCACCTCCTACCGGCCCGGGGACATCGTCACGGCGATGAACGGCAAGACGATCGAGGTCGTCAACACCGACGCCGAGGGCCGGCTTGTCCTGGCCGACCTGCTCGCATACACGCGCCGGCAGGGCGCGACCCACGTCGTCGACTTCGCGACGTTGACCGGCGCCATGAACCGGGCGCTCGGCGACCTCTACGCGGGCGTCTTCGGCAATGAGGACGAGTGGCGAGACCAGGTTGTCGCGGCCGGGAACCGCGGCGGCGACCACGCGTGGGCGTGGCCGATGCACCGCCGCTACCGGCGGCTGATCGACTCGACGTTCGCGGACATGAAGAACTCGACCGTCCGCGGCCAGGCGCTGCCGGTCTACGCCGCCGAGTTCCTCAAGGAGTTCGCCGGGGAGGGGCCGTGGGCTCACATCGACATGGCCGGACCGGGTTATCTGCGCTGGGCGCGCCCGGACTACTTCCTGACTCCGGGCGGGACTGGGTACGGGGTTCGGTTGATCGTGGAACTGGCCCGGTCGCTCGCGTGACGCCGAACTACGACCTCTCGGCAGGAGCACGAGCTCGTCCGGCGGACCGTCCGCGACTTCGCCGAGGAGCGCGTGGCGCCGGTCGCCGAGGAGCTCGACCGAGAGCACCGCTTCCCGTACGAGCTCGTCGCGGACCTCGCCGAGCTCGGGCTGATGGGCATGACGATTCCGGAGCAGTACGGCGGGGCTGGTACCGACACGCTGTCCTACGCGATCGCGATCGAGGAGCTCACCCGGGTCGATTCGTCGGTGGCGATCACGGTCGCCGCACACCACTCGCTGGGAACGCTCCCGATCTACCTGTTCGGCACCGAGGAGCAGAAGCGCGAGTGGCTGCCGCCGCTCGCCTCCGGTGAGCGGCTGGCTGCGTTCGGGCTGACCGAGCCGGATGCGGGCTCGGACGCCGGCGCGACTCGCACGCGGGCGGAGCTCCGTGACGGCGAGTGGGTGATCAACGGCTCGAAGATGTTCATCACGAACGCCGGGACGGACATCAGCAGTTGCGTCACGATCACGGCGCTGACGGGCGAGGGCGAGGTCTCGAACATCATCGTCCCGAACGGCGCGCCGGGCTACGAGATCGCACCTCCGATGCAGAAGCTCGGGTGGCGTGCGTCGGACACGCGCGAGCTCTCCTTCCGGGAGGTGCATGTGCCGGAGCAGAACCTGCTCGGCCCGCGTGGTAAGGGGTTTCAGCAGTTTCTCGAGATCCTCGACGGAGGACGAATCTCGGTCGCCGCGATGGGCGTCGGCCTGGCGCAGGGCGCGTACGACCTGGCGGCGCAGTACGCCAGGGAGCGTCAGCAGTTCGGCCGGCCGATCGCGGACTTCCAGGCGGTCCAGTTCGCACTCGCGGACATGGCGACGGAGATCGAGGCCGGACGGTCGATGGTCTACAAGGCCGCGTGGGTGAAGGATCAGGGCCGACCGTTCGGCAAGGAAGCGGCGATGGCGAAGCTCTACACCGGCGAGCTGTCGAACCGCGCGGCGAACGCAGCGCTGCAGATCCACGGCGGGTACGGGTTCATGGACGAGTTCCCGATCTCACGGCTCTACCGCGATCAGAAGATCCTCGAGATCGGCGAGGGCACGAACGAGGTGCAACGCATGGTCATCGCGAAGCATCTCGGCTTCTAGCGGCTCGCGGAAGTCTTCGACCTTCCGCCAAACGACTCCCGCCGCGCGGAGCCGTGCCGCTACGGCACACAGGCGAATCGATTCGTTTTCAGAACCGTCACACGTTCGTGACGGGTTCGTGATGGGGTCTGACCCCAAGCGAAGTCTCAGGAGACAGGTCGCCTCTCGACGACTGCGGTGTCCCGGAGCTTCGTCGTGCACCCGCCGATGGCATAGAGCTCTCCGTCGACGTGGAAGAGCGAGAGGGCGTGGCGCGGGACGAGCGGCGGCGGGCCGTCCCGCCAGCGCCCCGTATCCGCGTCGTAGATCTGGTACGTGTGCTCCCAGACCGCGTGGATCTCGTCCCCGACGACGGTTGCGCCCAGCAGCTCCATCGGCTTCGGCAGTGTCGGGCCCGCTCGCCACCGGTTCGTGGCCGGATTGAAGATCCAGACCTCGCGAAGCTGCCGCTCGCCCCGTCGGCCTCCGATCACCCAGATCTCGCCCCGAAAGACGACCGCCCCGAAGGCGTGGACGGGGCGCGGGAGCGGCGCCGAGGCCCGCCACCGCCCGCCGTCCAACACGTAGACGCTCCGCAGCTCCGCGCCGACCGTGTCGTAGCCGCCGAGGACGTACACGCGGTCGCCGACCGTGACCGCCGAGTGGTTGTAGAGCACCCGCGGCAGCGGCGGCGCCTTGCGCCAGCGCCGGGTCGCCACGTCATACGCGAACACCTGCCGGCCTCCACCCTCCGGCGTCGTCCCGCCGAGGACCAGGAACTCTCCGTCGCGGGTCGCGCCGGCCGCGGCGCGCACCGGCTCGGGCAACCGCGGCAGCGTCCTCCACACATCCGCCTGAGGATCGAAGACCTGCATACGATCGAGACGGGTCCCCGCGTCGCCGAACATCCCGCCCGCGACGTAGAGGCGCCCGGCGATCTCCCCTGCCGCGACGTAACTCCGACGGTTCGCCATCGGAGACGCAAACGTCCAGTCGGTCGCCGCCGCCCGCGGCTCGTCCCCGTCTCCCCCACCGCACGAGGCGAGAACGAGGATCAGTGCGACGGCGCTAAGTCTCCGCAATGACGTGGTGCAGCTTGCGGCGCTCGACGCGCCGCTCCCGCATCTTCCGCGGATCCGGCACCGGTACCGCGGTCAGCAGCGCGCGGGTGTACTCGTGCTTGGGGGTTTCGTACACGTCGTCGGCCGGCCCTGTCTCCACGATCTTTCCGTCCTTCATCACGGCGATGTGGTCGCTCATCGACCGCACGACCGCGAGGTCGTGCGAGATGAAGAGATAGGTGAGGCCGAAGTCGCGCTGCAGGTCCTTCAACAGGTTCAGGATCTGGGCCTGGATCGAAACGTCGAGCGCAGAGACCGGCTCGTCGCAGACGATCAGCGAGGGGTTGAGCGCAAGTGCACGCGCCACCCCGACGCGCTGCCGCTGGCCGCCCGAGAACTCGTGCGGGTATCGGTTCTCGTAGTCCGGGTTGAACCCGACGACGTCGAGCAGCTCCCGGACACGCGCGCGCCGGTTGCGCCGCGAGCCGACGCCGTGCACCTCGAGCGGCTCCGACACGATGTCGCCGACCGTCATCCGTGGGTCGAGCGACGAGTACGGATCCTGGAACACGATCTGCATCTCCCGCCGCATCTTGCGGATCGCCTCGCGCCCGAGCTCCGTCAACTCCTCGCCCTGGAAGCGGATCGAGCCCGCCGTCGGCTTGAGCAGTTGGAGGATGCAGTAGCCCGTCGTCGACTTCCCCGAGCCAGACTCGCCGACGAGGCCGAGCGTCTTCCCCTCCTCGATCTCGAAGCTGACCCCGTCGACGGCGTTGACGGTGTGGCTCACGCGTTCGATCAGAAAGCCGGAGCGGACCGGGAACTCCTTGCGCAGCTCCCGAACCTGCAGCAGCGCCCCGTTCTCACGCGTGCTCATACCGGGACCGCCTGGCGCTCGCTCACCGGATGCCGGGAGCGCACGAGGTGGTTCGGCCGGATCCGCCGGAGCTCCGGCAGCGTCTCCGCGCAACCGTCGCCGGCATTCGCGTACGGGCAGCGCGGTGCGAATCGACAGCCTTCGGGTGGTGCGATCAAGTCCGGCGGCCGCCCAGGGATCGAGCGCAGCCGGCCGAACCGGATGTTCTCGCCCTCGAGCTGCGGAAGTGCCGCCAGCAGAGCCTCGGTGTATGGGTGCTCGGGACGGTCGAAGAGCTCCTGCGTCCCCGCCTGCTCGACGAACTGGCCCGCGTACATGACGACGACGTCGTCAGCGGTCTCGGCAACGACGCCCATGTCGTGGGTGATGATGATCATCCCCATCTCGTGCTCACGCCGGAGCTCCTCGAGCAGGTCGAGGATCTCCGCCTGAACGGTCACGTCGAGGGCCGTGGTCGGCTCGTCAGCGATCAGCAGCTTCGGGTTGCAGGCGATTGCGATCGCAATCATCACGCGCTGCCGCATCCCGCCCGAGAACCGGTGCGGATAGTCGTTGAGCCGCTCGGCCGCTCTCGGAATCTGTACCTCTTCGAGGAGCTCGACGGCCCGGCGCCTCGCGTCCTCCTTCGAGTAGCCGAAGTGCCGGTCGAGCACCTCCGTGATCTGCGTCTTGATCCTCAGCGTCGGATTCAGCGACGTCATCGGGTCCTGGAAGATCATCGCCATCTCCCGGCCCCGGACGTCCTCGAGCTCCCGCTCGGAGAGCGTCGTCAGATCGCGCCCTTGAAAGGTCACGGAGCCCTCGACGATCCGGGCCGGCGGCTTCGGGATCAGGCCCATGAGCGACAACGCGGTCACCGACTTGCCACAGCCGGACTCGCCGACGATCCCGAGCGTCTTCCCGGCTTCGACCGTAAAGCTGATGCCGTCGACGGCCCTGACCACGCCCTCACGCGTGAAGAAGTGTGTGTGCAGGTTGTCGACGTCGAGGAGAGCCATCAGTGCTCTTTCGTTTCGCGCGTTCGCGGGTCGAGCGCGTCGCGCATGCCGTCGGCGATGAAGTTCGCGCTGAGCACGAGCAAGGCGATTGCGATGCTCGGGATCACGATCATGTTCGGGTGGACGCGATAGACAGCGCGGCCGTCCTGCGCCATCGATCCGAGTGACGAATCGGGGGGGCTGATCCCGAGCCCGATGAAGGAGAGGAACGCCTCGCCAAGGATCACGCCCGGCAACTCGAGGAAGATCGCGATGATCAGGATGCCGAGCGTGTTCGGGAGCAGGTGGCGCGTGAGAACCCTGTACCACCGGGCCCCAACCGCCTTCGCCGCCCGCACGTAGTCGTTCTCCTTCAGCGTGATGATCTGACCGCGGACGATCCGCGCGGCCGTGAACCAACTGGCGATCGAGAGGGCGATCACCATCGTCCACAGGTTGTTCGTGCCGATGATCGCGAGCACGATGATCGCAAAAGGCAGATAGGGGAGCCCGTACAGGGCGTCGAGCAAGCGCATCTGGATGTTGTCGAGACGTCCGCCGGCAAAGCCGGCGATCGAGCCGTAGACGACGCCGATGAAGAGGATCGCGAGTGTCGCGCCAATGCCGATCGCGATCGAGATCCGGCCGCCGAGCGCCAACTTCGTCAGCATGTCCTTGCCAAGCTGGTCGGTGCCCAGCGGATGCTTGAGCGACGGCCCGTCGAAGGACTGGGAGAAGTTGACCGGATCGCTTCTGGTGTCGTACGGCGAAATGATCGGCCAGATCAGACAGAACAGCGCGAAGAGGACGAAGGCGGCACCGGCGACCACCGCGCCCTTGTTCTGCATGTAGCGCCGCCAGGCGTCGCGCCACAGGCTCGCCTCACGCAGTGGGGCGCCGGCCTGCTCGGCCGCGGGCGTCGCAAGATCCGGCACCACGGTGCCGGTTGCGGCGACATCTCGAGGATCGAGCGTCATGTCCGCGCGTCCCTCGTCCGCGGGTCGAGGATGCCGTAGAGGATGTCGACGACCAGGTTCGCCAGGATGATCACGACCGCGGTCAGGACCGTAATCCCCATGACAACGGAGTAGTCACGCGAGGTGACGGCCGACACGAAGTACCTGCCGATTCCCGGGATCGAGAAGATGATCTCGATCACGAACGTGCCGGTGATGATGAAGCCGAGCAGCGGCGCCATCGCCGTGACGGCCGGGATCAGCGAGTTCCGGAGCACGTGGACGACGACGATCCGCCGCCAGCGAAGTCCTTTCGCCTTCGCCGTCCGGACGTAGTCCTGCTGGAGGGTCTCGAGCATCGACCCGCGCACGAGCCGGGCGAAGTAGGCCATCGGGGCCAGCCCGAGCGCGAATGACGGGAGGATCTTGTACTTCCAGTTCTCCCACCCGTTCGTCGGTAAGAGCCCAGCCTTGAGCGAGACGTAGTAGATGAGTAGCGTCGCGACCAGGAAGCTGGGAATCGCGTACCCGACGTTGGAGAAGAACATCAGCGTGTAGTCGTACTTGGTGTTCTGTCGTAAGGCGGCGATGACGCCCATCGGAATTCCGACCACGACCGCCCAGATGAAGGCGAGCACCCCGAGCTCGAGCGACTTCGGGAAATGCTCCTTGATGATGTCGTTGACAGTGCGATCGCGCGTGACGAGCGACGGCCCCAAATCGAACGTGAACACGCCCTTGACGTAGAGCGCGTACTGGACGTACCAGGGCTCGTCGAGGTTGAACTTTCGCTCGAGGTTCGCCTGAACCGCCGGGGAGACGGCGCGGCTCGTCTGTCGGAACGGGTTCCCCTCGATCTGCCGCATGAGGATGAACGTCAGGAAGATGACGAGCAGCAGGACGGGGATCGTCCAGAGCAATCGCCGGATGATGAACGCCGTCACGAGGTCTTTGTACCCCAATTCATAGCCGTAGATGCAGGCGGGGCGCTTCCGCGCCCCGCCCGAGCTGCTCCGACAGTCGTCAAGGCAGCTATTCCTTGATCTCCACCTTGGTCAGGTCGACCTGGTCGAGCAGGTTGATGTTGAACGTGTCCTTGACCGATTCACGCTCGAGGTTCGGGTACGTGATGTACCAGAGCGGGATAAACGGCAGGATGCCGTCCTGGCCGGTCAGCTTGTCTTCGAGCTGCTTGTAGATCTCGTAGCGCGCGGCATTGTCCGGTGTCTGTTGGGCCTTGGCGACGAGAGCGTCGTACTCCTTGTCGCAGAAGCCCGTGTTGTTGTTCCCCGAGTCGCACGTCCAGAGCTCGAGGAAGTTGATGTCGTCGACGAAGTCGCCGACCCAGCCGAGCCGGAAGATGTCGACGGCCTTGGGCGGCGGCGGCCCCAGGAACTCCAGGAACTGCTGCCACTCGAGGATCTTGATCGTCGAGTCGATACCGATCTGCTTCCACATGCTCTGCAGAGCCTCGGCCACTTCCTTGTTCGGTGCCGCCTCGTTCGAGTAGATCGTGATGTTCGTCTTTGGGTTCTGGGCCTTGGCCATCTCCGCCTTGGCCGCCTCGAGATCACCGCTGGCAGGGGTCCAAGGCGAGCCGTCCGCGGTGACGATGTCGGCGCGGCCCGGCATGCCGTCCGGCGTAAAGGCCGTCGCCGGCTTCTCGTTCGCCTGCGTGATGTTGTCGATGATCGACTGGCGATCGACTGCCAGCGACATCGCCCGACGCTGGTTGATGTCGGTGATGTTGTCCTTGACGTTGAACCCGTAGTACGACGTGCCTAGCCCCGGGTAGAGCTGGTACTCCGGGGTCTCCTTCAGGCGCGGCGTCTCGGCGGCGGGCAGCTGCTCGTCGAGGACGTCGACCTCGCCGGCCTCGAACGACTGCACAGCTGTCGTTCCGTCGACGATGATCCTGGCCTCGACCCGCTCGAGGCTGACGCTGTCAGCGTCGCGCCAATCCTGGTCCTTGACCAGCGTGAGCGATGCGCTCGGCTCGGCCGCTTCGACCTTGAACGGGCCGTTCGTGACGATGTTCTCCGGCCGCGTCCAGCGCTCGCCGAACTGCTCGATCGTGGCCTGGTGCACCGGGAGGAACACCGAGTGCGCCGACTGCTGGATGAACCAGGGCTGGGTCGAGGTGAGCGTCACCTCGAGCGTCTGGTCGTCGGTCGCTTTGACCGCCATCTTGTCCCTGAGCGCGTCGCAGTTCTTCTCGCACGCGTTGTAGTCGGCCGCGCCTTCGATTCCGAACAGCTGGTACGAGTAGTCGCTGGCGAGCTCCGGAGAGGCCGCGCGCTTCCACGCGAACTCGTAGTCCTTCGCGGTCACCGGATCGCCGTTCGACCACTTCGCGCCGCTGCGCAGGTGGTAGACGACGTTCTTTCCGTTCACGTCCCAGCTCTCCGCCATCGACGGCACGGCCTCGAGCTCGTCGCCGAGCTTGACCAGCGGGTCGAAGATGTTCAGGACGATCTTTGCCGACGTGGTGTCCGTCGCGAGACCCGGATCGAGGATGACCTCGGAACCGAGCCCCCACTTCAGCGTCTGGTCGGCTGCGGCCGCTCCCCCGCCCGTGTCACTGCCTTCGTCGCCGCCACCACAGCCGACGACGAGGAGGCCGGTGACAAGCGCGAGCACGAGGGCCGACAGCCGGGGTTTCCGACTCAGCATTCGCCTCCCTTTCCTTCCTGACCTTCCCTTGGACAATCGTTCGTTGTACCCACTTTGACGATTTCCCGTGATTAACGGTTGTTTAAGCGCCGTAAGGAATCCGACGACGCCGGCAAGAGGCGGCATCGCCTCGGTCGGCGCCGCCGAGTCGTGCGCCTTCGGATGTGGGTGTTAGGCTCAAATGGTGCTGTTTCGCCAGTTCGTCGACGACGACCTGGGCTGCGCCTCATACCTGATCGGCGACGAGGATTCCGGGGTTGCAGTCGTCGTCGATCCCGCCTACGAGATCGATCGCTACCTCGAGCAGGCGGAGGGAGACGGCGTCCGGCTCGTGCGCGTGCTCGAGACCCACACGCACGCCGACCACGTGTCTGGCCACGGCCGGCTCGCTCTCGAGCACGCCCTGCCGGTCTCGATCCACCCCGCGGCCGAGCCCGCGTATGCGTTCGACCCGCTCGAGGACGGCCAGGAGCTCGAGCTCGGCGCGGTCACGATCGGCGTGCTGCATACCCCTGGCCATCGACCCGAGCACTGCGCGTTCGAGGTCGTCGACGGCGAGCGGGGCGACGAGCCGTGGCTGACGCTCACCGGCGACTCGCTCTTCGTCGGCGACGCGGCGCGCCCGGATCTCGCCTCTGAGGCGGCGGAGGGAGCGCGCGGTCTCTACCAGAGCCTCCAGCGGCTCCTCGAGCTCCACGACGGGGTCGAGATCTATCCCGGCCACGTCTCCGGCTCGCTGTGCGGGACCGGGATGAGCTCGAAGGCGTCGTCCACGATCGGCTTCGAGCGCCGCTTCAACCACGCGCTTCGCGCGAAGGACGAGGAGGCCTTCGTCGCCGACGCGATCCGAACCGGGGTCAGGCCACCGAACATGGACCGGATCGTCGAGCTCAACCGCGGCCCGTTCGTCGGCGCGCCCGCCCCTCTCGAGCCGGTCAACGGAGGCGGCGCGGGCGCCGTGCTGGACGTGCGCGACGTTGACGATTTCGCCGCCGGTCACGTGAAGGGAGCCCTCAGCGTCCCTGTCGACGGCGGCAACTTCGCGACGAAAGCGGCCTTCGTCCTTCCTTCCGACGAGCGTGTCGTCATCCACGCTGCGTCGGCCGAGCAGGCGGAACGCGCCGGCCGCAGGCTTCGCTCGGTCGGGATCTTCGACCTCGCCGGCTACCTCGTCGGGCCGCCGAACGAGGAGCGGCTTCCGTCGGTCGGCATCGAGGAGCTCGAGCGGCTGGTCGACGCCAGCTCGGTCGAGGTGCTCGATGTCCGCGAGCCGCACGAGCGCGACGAGGGCTACATCCCGGGCAGCCGCAACATCCCGTACCGCCTCGTCCGGGAATGGGTCGACGATCTTCAGGGCGGCAAGCCGGTCGTCACGATCTGCTCGAGCGGCCCGCGGGCCGGGGTCGCGGCCAGCGTCCTTGCTGCGGAGGGCGTCGACGCGCGGCCGGTATTGAACGCAGGCGTGCCGGACTGGAAGGGCGAGACCGTCAGCTTCAGGCGCTGCGGGTCGTAGCGAGCCGGCGCTCAGCCTCGGCGAGGTACGCCGTCGCGCCGACGCGGCGGAAGAAGGCGATCGCCTCGTCCAGCCCCGCGTCGACGCCCGCCCGCGCGGCGAGCAGCCGCGCCTCGGCCTCGAAGGGCAGCGCGCCCATCTCGCCGAAGATCTCCGCGGCGGCCGCCGGGTCCCCCCGACCGAGCGCGAGCCCCGCGTCGCGCCACGGCGTCGGCGTTGGGGCCGTCTCGGCGATCGCTTCGATGTCCGCAGCCCGGTCAAGTTCGACGAACGCCGAGGCGGCCTCCGGAAACCAGTCGCTCGCGAGATCGGCGGGCAGTCGGCGGCAGAGCTCGAGGAGCTCGACTGCGACACTCTCCGTTTCGGGCCGGCGGCCCGCCGCGAGCAGCCTGGCCTGCAGCGCGAGGCTGGGAGTCATGAGCTGCGCGTCGCCGGCGGCGCGCGCCCGTGCGAGCGCGGTCTCGGCATCCTCCTCCGCGCCGGCCGTGTCGCCGCGGGCGAAGCGGATCCGTGCGCGAGAGATCCGCCAGTCCGGCTCGAGGTAGTGGCGGGTCCCCGCCTCCAAATGAGCGATCTGGCGCTCAGCCAGCTCGAGCGCCTGCTCCCAGTTCCCGGCTGCGTACTGGACGTGGAGCTCCTGGCTCTCGTTCCAGCGGGCCCATTCGACGATGCCCGGATAACGCTTTCGTGCCGCGCTCATCCGGGCCGTCACCTCGCCGGCCTGGTGAATCCGGCCGAGGCGGTACAAGGTGTCAGCGAGGTTGTTGTACGGGCGCTGCGCATCCGGCGAGCCGAGCTGCTCGTAGATCGCGATGCTCTCTTCGAGGGCATCTAGCCCTGAGAGGTCGCCCTCGACCGCCCGCGAAGTGCCGAGCCTGGTCAGCAGCTGCGCGCGGATCGCAACGAGGCCCAGCTCGTCCGCCATCGCCAGCGCTTCACTGCTCAGCCGGCGCCACTTCTCCTCGCGGGAGCCGAGCCAGTGCAGGCGGGACAGCGTGGCGTAGACGCTCGCCTTCGCGGCTGAGGCCGGCAGCGGCTCGGCCAGTTCCTCCGCCCGCTCGAGGAGCCTGAGCGCGTCCTCGCCACGCCCCTCCGTCCAGGCGGCGTCGCCGGCAAGCACGGCCGCCTCGGCGGCTCGGGCCGTGTCGCCCTTGGCGAGCAGAGCATCTCGCGCCGCGGTCAACTCCTCGACGTCCCCCTCCGCCGCATCGAAGCGCGCGCGGGCTGCCGTGAACAGCAGCTCCGGACGGTCGTCGTCATCCTCCCGCGACAGCTCGAGTGCACGGTCGTAGTGGTGAACTGCGGCCTGGACGGCGTTGAGCGCACTCGCTCGATCGCCGGCCTCGCGTAGCGCCAGGCGCGTGGCGTCGACGAGCTCGGGCGAATCTCGACCGGCGGCCCGTCCCGCCTCGAGCGCGCTCTCGTAGTGGTGCGCCCGCATCTCCGCGTGCTCCTCCGACCGGCCGAGGGACTCGATCCAGACCGCCGCCCGCTCGTGTTTCTCCGCACGGTCGGGGCGTGGCATCTGGGCGTACGCCACGTCGCGAACCAAGACATGCGAGAAGGCATACTGCGTATCCCCTTCGACGACCGAGCGACGTTCGCGTCGCACGAACTCCTTCCGCTCGAGGCCGTGAAGGCGATCATCGAGCACGCGCCCGTCGTTCTGGCCGCCAAGCGCGACGACCGAGCCGAGCCAGAACACCCTGCCGACGACCGCGGCATCCTGAAGCAGCGCCTTCTCGTTCGCGCCTAGCGAATCGAGCCGCGCGGCAATCAGGCCCTGGACCGTCTCGGGGAGCGGCAGGTCGGCCCCGCCGTCCGTTGCTTCGCGCTCCTGCGCGACCCGCGCGAACTCCTCCGCGTACAGCGGGTTTCCTCCCGAGTGCTGGACGAGCGCCGATTGCAGCTCGGCTGGAAGTACCGTGCGATCGAGGAGACCGTGAACCAGGCGCGCGGTCTCGTCGTCGCTCAGCGGAGCAAGTGAGACGGTCGCGGAATTCGGCTTTCCTCCGCCCCACTCCGGCCTGCGGGCAAGAAGCTCGGGACGCGCTGCGGCGACGACGAAGAGCGGAACGCCGGCCGCCCAGTCGACGAGGTGGTCGACGAAGTCGAGCAGCACGTCGTCGGCCCAGTGGAGATCCTCGAAGACCAGGACGAGCGGCCGTCGGTCGGCAAGCCCTTCGAAGAACCGTCGCCACGCGGCGAAGCTCTCGTCCCTGTCGGTTCTTGCGTCCGCGCTCGTCGCCAGGCCGAGTAGCGGTCGCAGGTGCCGCTCGATCCAGGCCGCTTCGGACTCGTCGTGCGCGACCTCCTCGACGACCGTTGCGAGCTTGCGCGTCGCCGTTTGGGCGGGCTCGCCTTCGAGTACCCCGGCGTGCGCCTTGACGATCTCGCTGAGTGCCGACAGTGCTACGCCGTCGCCATACGGCGGGCATCGGCCCTGACGCCAATGGATCAGGTCGGGATCGGCCTCGACCGCGTTGAAGAGCTCCTGCACGAGCCTGGTCTTGCCGATGCCCGGAACGCCGATCAGGGTGACGAGCTGCGGTGATCGCTCATGCCGGGCCCGGGCGAGCGAGCCGCGCAGCAGATCGAGCTCGCGTTCGCGGCCGATGAGCGGCGTTCGCGGCTCCATCGCAACGTCCACGCCGAGACGCGAACGTGCCTCCACGACCTCCCAGACCGGAACCGGCTCCGCCTTGCCCTTCGCCTCGACGGCCGGAGCGTCTCGGTAGTGGATCACACGCTGGGTTGCCCGGTACGTGGTCTCGCCGACGAGGATGCCGTTGACCGGCGCCGCCGCCTGGAGGCGGGACGCGGTGTTGACGACGTCGCCCGCGACCAGGCTCTCGCCGTGTGTCAGCCGGGCTCCTAGGGAGACGAGCGCCTCGCCGGAGTTGACGGCGAGCCTGATGTCGAGCTCGCCTTCCTCACGGATCCAGTCTCTGATCGCAAGCGCGGCGCGCACTGCCCGTTCGGGATCGTCCTCGTGCGCAAGCGGGGCGCCGAAGACAGTCACCACCGCGTCTCCGATGAACTTCTCGACGGTGCCGCCGAAGCGCTCGAGCTCGTCGCGAAGGCGGGCGTGGTACGGCCGGAGAATCGCCTCGACGTCCTCTGGATCAAGCGTCTCGGCGCGCGACGTGAAGCCGACGAGGTCGGCGAAGAGGACCGTGACGACTTTGCGCTCCCTCCGTCCGGGCTCGGCCATGAGCCCGAGTCTATGGTCGCGGATGGAACGGCCCGACGGTAAGGCCGACCGGCGGTGCCGCACTCCGCCGACCGGCCTGTGCCCACAGGACGGAGCCGTGAGCCTCGATCTTCCGCGGAGCTACCTGATTCGCTCGACCGTGTAGCCCCAGCTGCGCATCTCCTCGAGCAGCACGGCGCAGTGCTCCTGGTCGCGGGTCACGAGCGTGAGCTCGACCTCGGTCTCAGCAACGGGCACGTCCATCCCTTCCCGATGGTGCTCGACGGAGACGACGTTCCCGCGCGCGCCCGCGATCAGCGAGAGGAGCTTCACGAGCTCGCCCGGGCGGTCCGGGATCCGCGTGCGGATGACCAGGTACCGGCCGCCGAGCGTCAGCCCGTGGCGCATGACGGAGATCAGGAGCGTCGGGTCGATGTTTCCGCCCGAGAGGACGATCGCGACGGGTCCCGACCCGCCGACCTTGCCGGTCAGTAGCGCGGCGACGCCGACCGCGCCGGCCCCCTCGACCACGAGCTTCGTGCGCTCGAGCAGCAGCACGATCGCCTCGCTGATCGCCTCGTCGTCGACGTCGACCAACTCGTCCAGGACCTTGTCCAGGATCGACATGGTCAGCTCGCCCGGGTACTTGACGAACACGCCGTCGGCGATCGTGTAACCGGCCTTGCCGGCCTGGACGCCGACGACGTGGACGTCCGGACGCTGCGACCGCAGCGCGAGGGTGATCCCGGCGGCCAGGCCGCCGCCGCCGACCGGGATCACGATCGTGCCGGCGTCGGGAACCTGCTCGGCCAGCTCCAGGCCGATCGTCCCCTGGCCGGCGATGACGACCGGATCCTCGAACGGGTGCACGAAAGTCGCGCCGGACTCGTCGACGTCGGCCTGAGCGGCGGCGAGCGCGGCCTCGAAGGAGCCGCCGCCCATGACCAGTGTGGAGCCGTACGTACGGCAGGCTTCGACCTTTGCCATCGGCGCGTCCTCCGGGACGTAGATGCGGGCAGGGATTCCGGCCTCGCGCGCCGCCCAGGCGACGGCCTGTCCGTGGTTGCCGGCGCTTGCTGCGACCACACCGGCCTGCCGTTGCTCCGGGGCCAGCGTCGCGATCCGGTTGACGGCGCCGCGCACCTTGAACGCGCCGGTGCGCTGGAGGTTCTCCGCCTTCAACCAGACGTCGCGGCCGGCGATCCGCGAGAAGGTCTCCGAGCCGTAGACCGGCGTCACCATGGCGATCCCTGCGAGGCGCTCGCGCGCCTCTTGGATGTCAGCCGGCGTCGGGGCGGTTTTGGTCGCCATCGAGTTTGAAGACTCGCTGAAGTATCTCCCGCACCGCCGTCAGCGGGTCGAGCTCGCGGCGCTGGACCTCGTCCAGCAGGCGCCGGAGCTCGGGATCGTCGGCAACCGCCTCTTCGAGGTGCGTCTTCGCCCGGGCCGAGGCGACGGCGAACACCTCCCCGGCCAGGTTCTTCCGGCGACGCTCCTCGAGCAGCCCGTTCGACACGAGGTGGGCACGGTGCTCGACGACCTTGTCCCAGAGCTCCTCGATGCCCTCGCCCTTGACCGACTCGGTCAGCACGATCGGTGGGCGCCAGTCGCGGTCGTGGTCGAGCGAGAGGATCGAGCGCACCTCGTTCAGCATCGTCTTCGCCGCCGGGTGATCCCGCTTGTTGACGACGATCACATCGGGGATCTCCATGATCCCGGCCTTCAGCGCTTGCACGGAGTCGCCCGAGCCGGGCATGAGGACGAGCACGACGGTGTCGGCGACGCTGATCACCTCGACCTCGCTCTGGCCGGTTCCGACCGTCTCGAGGAACAGCAGGTCGCGCCCCGAGGCGTCGAGCACGAGCAGCGCCTGCAGCGTCGCTTCGGCGAGGCCGCCGAGATGGCCCCGTCGTACCCATCGAGCGAATGAAGACGCCTGGATCGAGGAAGTGGTCGGCGAGGCGGATCCGGTCGCCGAGCAGGGCTCCCTGGGTAAACGGGCTGGACGGGTCGACGGTGACGACCCCGATCGTCTTGTCCTGGGGACGGATGTGGCGGACGAGCGCCGCGATCAGGCTCGACTTGCCGACGCCCGGCGGCCCGGTAATGCCGACGGAATACGCGCGTCCGGTCTCCGGATAGAGCTCACGGACCAGGTCGTAGGCGACCGGGTCGGAGTTCTCGATGAGCGTGATCGCGCGGGCCAGCGCCCGGCGGTCGCCCGAGCGCACGCCGTCGAGCAGCGTCTCGCGCGTCCAGTCGCTTCGGGCCACCGGCTGAACTCTAGGTTGCAGCCGGCAGAGCGGCGACGCGCCCGAGCGCGTCTCGGAACAACGCGTTCTCCTCGGGCGTGCCCACGGTGACGCGGATTCCGCCGGGCGCGCCGAAGCCGGCCGTCGGGCGAACGATCACGCCCTCCGCAAGGAGGCGCTCGAAGAGCGGCCGCGAGTCCTCGCCGACCTCGGCGAAGACGAAGTTGGCGACGGCCGGGCCTGCCGGCTCGAACCCGTGCTCGCGGAGCGCGGCTTCGATCGCCGGCCTCCCCTCGTGGTTGAGCGTTTGGCGTCGCGCCAGCTCCGCCGCTGCGCTCGGCGCGGCGAGGCTCGCCAGGGCGGCGACCTGCGCCGGGGTCGTGATGTCGAAGGCGCGGCGAACCTTGGCGATCGCTGTGACGACGTCCGCATGGGCGACGCCGTAGCCGACCCGAAGCCCCGCCAGCCCGAAGATCTTCGAGAATGTCCGGAGGACGATGACGCGGTGCCCGCTCTTCAGGTACTCCTCGATTCCGTCCGGATAGTGCGGATCGTCGACGTATTCGAAGTACGCCTCGTCCAGGACGGTGAGCACGTGATCGGGGACGCGGGCGAAGTAGTCGTCGAGCTCAGCACGGGTGTTCATCGTTCCCGTCGGATTGTTCGGGTGGCAGATGTACACGAGCTTCGTTCGCTTCGTGATCGCATCGAGGAGCCCGTCGAGGTCGTAGTGGCCCTCACGCAGCGGTACCAGCTGTGGCACTGCGCCGAGCTTCTGTGCAGTGATCACGTAGCTCGGGAAGCTCGGCCAGCCGCAGACGATCTCGTCCCCTGGATGGAGTGAGATCTGGGCGAGGCAGTCGACGACGCCGTCGGCCCCCGCGCCGACCGCGATCTCCTCGAACCGCACGTCGTGGCGCTCGGCTAGGGCGTTGCGAAGGCGGTAGGCCCCGCCGTCGGGGTAGCGGTTCAGCTCGGGCGCGGCTTCGGCCAATGCTTCGATCGCCTCGGGGAAGGGGCCGAACGGGCCCTCGTTCGACGCGAGCTTGACGACCCGTTCGAGCCCCAACTCGCGCTGCACTTCCTCAACCGGCTTGCCGGGCTCGTAGGGGACGATGTCCCGCATGGGCGGCTTGAAGAAGCTCTCGGCGATCTCCGCGAACGACACGGCGAGGAGCCTAGTTCCCCTTCAAGTGATGCTGCCGCACTTCTCGGTCGCGAGCACCAAGCCAGAGGTCAGACTCGTCTGCGCCAAGGCTTGGCAGCCTTGGTAAGGGCGAGGGTGGGCTCTGGCGCCGCGTGATCGCGGGCGAGAAGCCGGCGTGCATTGCTTGGAGGGGCACTGGTTCAGACGACGTCGTAAGCCATCAGGATGGCGTCGACGTAGTCGCGGCCTCGCCGGTAGTGCCCCTGGCGATAGCCCTCGCGGCGGAAGCCGAACGACTCGTAGAGCGCGATCGCCCCCTCGTTGTGCGGGAAGACGTGCAGCTCGAGCTTGCGCACCCCGACGTCCTCGGCCCAGGTCACCGCTTGCTCGAGGAGCGCACGTCCGATTCCGCGCCGGCGGTGGTCGGCCGCGACCATCAGACCCAGGTCGGCGACGTGGCGGCTTGCCGGGTGCGGATCGCGGCCGAGCGAGAGGCGGCCGACGATGCCTTCGGGCCTTTCGGCGACGAAGACGGCGGCGTCGTTGTAGCGCCGCAGCGCCCGCAGGTACCGCCGCTCGTCCGTGGCCGTGCGCCACGCGCCGTCGGTGATCAGCCAGCCCTCCGGCTCGGATGCGACGTTCTCGGCGAGTGCCACGAGCGGGCCGGCGTCCTTCGGCCGGGCTCGTCGGATGACGAACTCAGGCATCGATGACGATCCCGTGGCCGCCGCGCCGCGGGTCCCCCGCCGCGGCGAGTGTCCCATCCGGCTTGAACTCGACCGCGGCGGCCCCGCCGAAGTAGAGATTGCGTTCGCGCCAGCGCACGACGTCGTACCCGCGCCGCTCGAGCTCCCCGAGCTCCCCGGTGTCGATGCCGGGCTCGCAGTGCAGGTGTCCGTCCTCGAGGTGGACCCGCGGCGTGTCGATCGCCTCCCGAACGGTCTGGCCGTGGCCCGCGACGTTGGCGACGATCTGCATGATCGCGCCCCTCAGGCGAAGCGAGCCGGCACTCCCGACGACGAGCCGAGGCCGATCTCCCGCCAGCACGAGCGACGGGGCCATCATGCTCGTCATCCGTGTGCCGGGCCGACCGACGCGTCCCGGGGGGTTGAGGTCGTACTCGCCGAGCATGTTGTTCAGGTGAATGCCCGTGCCCGGCACGATGAGGCCCGCGCCCTGGCCGATCGAGGCCGTCAATGAGGCCGCAGTGCCCTGCGCGTCGACGACCGAGATGTGCGTCGTCCCCCGCCCGCCGGACCGTTCGCGCACAGGCGGACGGCCGGCCTCGATCCGCGCGAGCGCCGCGTCGATCGCTTCCTCGGACCAGAGCCGAGCAGCGAGGCCACCCCGATAGAGGTCGGTCATGAACGTGCCTCCGCGCACCCACGACTGCTCGCGCATGACTTCGGCCAGGGCTGAGATCGCGTCCGCGGTCCCGGCGCTGCCGCCGAGCGAAAGGCGTTCGAGGAGGCGGAGCCCGTAGGCGATCAAGACGCCACCCGACGACGGAGGTGGGTTCGACAGGAAGCGGTGGCCCTGAAAATCGGTTGCGATTGGCCTGCGTCTGATGACGCGGTAGGCGGCCAGGTCCTCGCGGGTGATCGAGCCGCCTCGCTCGGCCTGATCGGCGGCGATCAAGCGGCCGATCTCGCCGGTGTAGAACTCCTCGGCTCCGCGGTCGCGTAGCACCTCGAGCGTCGCCGCCAGGTCGCTCATCACGAGACGCTCGCCGACGGTGAGACAGTGGCCGGCCGGCCCGTAGATTGCCCGGCTTTCTGCGCTGTGCCGGAGGATGGCATCGAGCAGCGCGTGCAGGTACGCCTGCGCGTCGTTCAGCTCGACGCCGTTGCGGGCGAGCTCGATCGCCGGCTCGATCAGCGTCGCCCACGGGAGCGAGCCGTAGCGGCGATGGACGCTCTCGAGCCCGAGCGGCGCGCCGGGGACGGCTGCGGCGGCTGCGCCGACATGGAAGAGCTGGTGAGTGCTGCCGTCGAAGTCGACGTCGATCTCCTCCAGGAGAGGGGGCGACCCCGGGCCGCGCCCCGCGCCGGGGAGCGCGACGAAGAAGTCGTAGAGCGTGGCGGCGCGTCCGTGTGCAGGGTGGACGAGCATGAAGCCGCCGCCGGCCGGCCCGGTCAACGGGCTCTCGGTCACCCAGGAGACGAATGCAGCCGCGAGGCAGGCGTCGACGGCGTTGCCGCCGTCGCTCAGCATGCGCGCGCCCGCCTCGGCCGTGAGCGGGTGGCCGGCGGCGATCGCGCCTTTCATGCCGAGCTCCCTGCGGTCGCGGCGCTCAGTTCTGGAGGAACGAGGGCGGCTCGAGCACGTCCGAGTCGTCGCTCGCTGCCTGGTCGCGCGCCGGCGCGCTCCCCAGCATCCGGCCGGAACGGCCACGCTGACCGACACCGGTCACGACCACGGTCACCCAAACCTGCCCCTCGAGCCGCTCGTCGACCGTGGCGCCGAAGATGATGTTCGTGTCGTCGTTCGCCGCCTGGCGGACGAGCTCTGCAGCTTCGTTCACTTCGTACAGCGACAGGTCGTAGCCGCCCGCGATCGAGAGCAGGATCCCGCGCGCGCCGACGAGCTCGGAGTCGACGAGCGGCGAGCGCAGCGCGCGCTCGGCAGCCTCGACCGCGCGGTTCTCGCCGGTCGCGAAGCCGATGCCCATGAGCGCCGTCCCGGCCCCCGCCATGATCGTTCTCACGTCGGCGAAGTCGACGTTGATCAGCCCCGGCTCGGTGATCAGATCGCAAATGCCCTGTACGCCTTGACGAAGGACGTCGTCCGCGATCTTGAACGCGTCCAGCATCGACGTGCTGCGATCGAGCACCTCGAGCAGACGCTCGTTCGGAATCACGATCACCGTGTCGGACTCCTCTCGGAGCGACTGGATCCCGGCGTCCGCGTGCGCGCGGCGTTTCGTGCCCTCGAAGCGGAACGGCGTCGTGACGATGCCGACGGTCAGTGCGCCGACCTCGCGGGCGATCCGAGCGACGACCGGAGCGGCGCCGGAGCCGGTTCCCCCGCCCTCGCCCGCGGTGACGAAGACCATGTCCGAGCCGCGCAGGGCGCGCTTGAGCTGGTCGTAAGCCTCCTCGGCGGCGCGGCGGCCGATGTCCGGCTCTGCGCCCGAGCCGAGGCCGCCGGTCAGCTCGCGTCCAATGTGGATCTTGAGCTCGGCGTCGCTCAGGGCGAGCTGCTGGAGGTCGGTATTCACGCCAACGAAGTCAACGCCCGAGATGCCAGCGTCGATCATCCGGTTGACGGCGTTCAGCCCCGCGCCGCCGACGCCGACGACGCGGATGACGGCGAGATACGCAGCATCCGACCGCGGCGCCCGGTGCAGTCTCGGGGGCGGCTCGGGCATCGGCTCGAGGAGCCGCGCGATCCCGCGATCGGACGGGTGCTCGGTCCCATGTAGAGGCTCAGGAGCCGCCGGAGGCGCCTCCGGTGTCCGTGCAGGGGCGGACGCCGCCTCGGGCTCGGCGGGCGAGGCCGGGTCGGGCGCGACCTCGAGGTGCGGGGAAGGCGGAGGATGCTCGACCGTCTCTTCGAGCGGCTCCCCCGGAAGGGTCTTGCCCTCCTTTTCGGCCTGGCGCTGCGCTGCCTCGGTCGCCCGGAACAGCTCGGCGAGCGGCCCCTCACGCATACTTGCGCGCTTTCGCGCCATCGAGCACCTCCTTCGCCAGTTCCCGGTAGGCCGATGCGGCGTTCCCGGACGGGTCGTACTTCAGCACCGAGCTCCCCCGGACCGGGGCCTCGGCGTAGCGAACCGTCTTCTTGATCCGGGTCTTGAAGACGAGGTCACCGAAGTTCTCCTGAAGGATCTCGATCGCTTCACGCGAGTGCAGGGTCCGGCTGTCGAACATCGTCGGAAGGATTCCCTGGATCCCGACATTCGGGTTCAGGTTCTCCCGGATCATCGACAGCGTGTTCTCCAGCTGGACGAGGCCCCGAAGTGACAGGTACTCGCACTGAACGGGGACGATCACCTCGTCAGCGGCGACCAGCGCGTTGATGGTCAGGAGCCCCAATGAGGGCGGCGTGTCGACGAGGACGAAGTCGTACCGGTCCTTGATCGGGGCCAGCGCCTTCTCGAGCGCACGCTCGCGCCCGATCATGCTCGACAGCGCGAGCTCGGCGCCGGCGAGGTCGATCGACGACACGGCCAGGTCGACCTCCGTCTTCTGGATCACCTGGTCGATTGGCAGCCGGTGGACGAGCACGTCGAACATCGATCGCGTGATCTGATCGGGATTGAGCCCCTGGCTCATCGTCAGGTTGCCCTGTGGGTCCATGTCCACGATCAGAACGCGGTGCCCCTCCTCAGACAGCGCGACGGCGAGGTTCAGCGTCGACGTCGTCTTCGCGACGCCGCCCTTTTGGTTCGCGAATGCGATCACGCGGGCTTCGCGTCGCGGTTCAGGCTCGAGCGGAGGCGGGCGTTCCTCGCGCGTGGGCGCCGGCTCCTGGACGGGCGGTTCCGCTTCGGGTTCCTGGGGGCGCGTGAAGAGGCCGGCGAGCCGCATTACCCGCCGCTCCTTCGCCCTGGGGCCGGACTGTCCTTCACGCACTCAGTGTGCCGGAAAAGCCGGATTGCACACAGGCCGAGAATGGGTTGTCGCGGGTCAATGGGCGACGAGCACCACCTCTTTCGGGTCGTCGACCATGAGAGCCGCCCGGCAGCGCTCGACCGCCGCCTCCGCCTCGCCGCGCTCGGGCTCGGCGCGGACCCAGATCTCGGCCTCGCGGACCAGCTCCCTCAGCTCGTCGAGCAACTCCGACGGTGGCGCCTCGTCCCGCTCCAGGTCTGAGATTCGGGCCAGCCGTTCGAGAACTCGACGTGCTTCATCCATGGCGCCGACGGTAGCGGCGTCGGTGTCACGTGTCTGTGCCGGAACTGAGGCTAGTTCGAGCCGATCGCAGCAACGGGCTCGAGCCGGGATGACGGTTTCGGCCTGAGCCCGAGCAGCGATTCGTCCAGCGCACGAATCAGCTGGACGCGGTCACCACCAGCGTCGTCGAGCACCTCGACGAGCGTCCGCCGGACGAGCTCAGCGGTCGCGCCCGCCGCGTCCCCCACGGCCAGAAGCCGGAGCCGCTCGAGCAGCTCTGCTCGCTCGCGAGGGGTCTCCCCGAGCAGTGCTGCGGCCCGCAAAGACGCGGCGAACAGACCATCGCCCCCGCCGAGGGACGCGGTCAGCGCGCCGCGCAGCTGCTCGGATGCGAACGGATCGGACTGGAACAGCGAGAGCTCCCATCGGTCGAGCGCCTCGCCGAGCTCGCGATCGTCATCGGCGATGGCCAGACGCTCCCGCAACCGCTGTGCGCGACCCGCGGTCACTGGGTCGATTCGAACCGGCTCGCCGGGCGGTACTGTTGCCGCGATCGGCAGCACCGGCCGAATCCCATAGGGGCGCCAGTTCAACCGCTCGAAAAGCACGGGCCCCACCGCGATCGGCCCAGCGCTCGCCAGTCGAAGGGCCGTCACGGCGTCGGCGAGCTCGCCGGGAGCGTCCGGAGGCGACGCCTCACCCGCCGGAAGCGCTTGCTCGAGCTCCAGCACACACAGGCGATCGGGCTCCTGCTCGAAGCCTTCGGGCAGTAAGGCCCGTGCCTGAGGCCAATGGACGGCAAGCTCTCCGGTCGCAACGTGGCGAATCCGCAGCCCGTCCCCGAGCTCGAAGGTCCCTCCCGTCGAGAGACCGACGACCGGCGCAACGGCACCGTACGAGTGCTCGGCACCGAAGAGGGACGCTTCGAGCCGCCCGTACGCGCGCTCGAAGGCCTCGTCACGCCAGTCGAACCCGCCGCACGCTTCGGCCGTCTCCTCGACGAGCGGCAGCAGGACCGTTCGCAGCATCGCGTCCCGGGAGCTCGGGCGTCCGCCAGCGTGGGCCCGGGCGTAGATCGCAGCGGCCGGCTCGCGCTCGAGCTCGGCGAGCGCAACTTGCGCATCGGCCAGAGCGGCCAGGCGGCCCGCACGCGCCTCGAGGAACTCCCGGACGAGCGGCCGGTACTCGTAGAGGGTGGGCCGTCCCGACGCGTGGTGCTCCTCGAACGCGAACGGCAACTCGCCTCCGTCGTCCAGCTCGCGGTAGGCCGACGCGAACACGGCCAGGCAGAACGCGCGCAGCGCCTCGTGCAAGTGGGACGATCGGATCACTCGTTCGCTTACGCGCCCGAGCGGTGCACTCCTCTCTGTGGTTCAGGCCCCGGCTGACAGTGTGGACACCAGTAGGCCGTGCGATTGGCGTCGCCCTGACCTCGAGATCGGATCGGCGTGCTGCACCTGGGACAAGGACGTCCTGCGGCCCGATAGATCGCCCGCTCCTCTCGTCCGGTCTCGACCGAGCGCCGCATCGCCGCCGCCGCCGCGGCGAGGACGCGCGTGAGCTCTTCGTCGCTGACGGTGGCGAGCAGACGCCACGGCGAGACCCGTGCCCGCCAGAGCGACTCTGCCTTCCAGACGTTCCCGATCCCGGCGACGAGCCGCTGGTCGAGCAGCGCCTCGCCGACCTCCCGCCGCCCGTCCGCACGCCTGAACCCGGAGACCATGCGATCCAGGTCAGGGGGATCGGCGAGGATGTCGGGCCCGAGTCGCCTGATGCTGCGGGCATTGAGCTCGAGCACGGATCCGCCCCAGAGCACCGCCTCGCTCGCTCCGCCGCGCAGGACGAGCCACGGCCGACCGCGGGTCGACGCTCCCCGCTCCCTGACCGTCCAGCGACCCCTCATCCGAAGATGGCTCCGCAAGACGAGACCGCCCTCGAAGTGGAGGACGAGGTTCTTCCCGACCGCTTCGACGCCCTCGAGTCGCCGGCCGTCGAGCTGCTCGGCCACACCTGTCGCAGCGGCGCGCGGGTGCGGCGCGTCGACGGTGACGGTCTCGCCGACGAGGACCTGCAGCCGCTGAGCGGCACGATGGAGAGCATCACCCTCCGGCATCGGCTCAGCCTATGTCCAGTCGATCACCACTCGTCCATCGCGCTCGGCTGTCTCCGTGCCGAGCTCGGCGCAGAGGTCCCGAAAGCGGCGACGGATCCACGCCGCCTCGTCGCCCTCGGCGATGCGAGTGAAGCAGTGGTCGAGCTTCAGCGGGTTTGCCTCGAGCCGCCGAGGCACGCCGTGCTCGACCTCGACCACGAACAGGAACCCCAGATCGTTTCGCAGGCGCGAATCGACGCGATAGTCGTCCAGGAAGTCGCCCAGGTCGTACAGCACTGATCGCTCGACACCCTGGACGACGTGGGCCGAGTGCCCCGCAACGAGCGTGGCTCCGGCCCGGCGAAGCTCAGCCGCAACCTCGCGCACACGGCGCAGCGGACGATCGCGCATATTCGGCCCCCAGTGCGGCGAGGCGACGACGACGTCCGCGTCCATAGCGCCGACCGCCTCGCGCGCCCAGTCCGGCAGGCCCGTGCGCAAGTCCGCCCACGCGATCCCGGGCCGATCCGGCGTCGCTGCGAAGTCCTGAGGATGGTCACTGAAGGCAAAGACGCCGATGCGCTCTTCGCCGATTTCGAAGACGACAGGTGCGCGTGCGCGCTCGAGATCGTCCCCCGCGCCCACCCAGGCGATGTCCGCCGCGGCAAGGTGATCGAACGTGTCGAGCAGTGCCTCCTCGCCGAAGTCCAGAGCGTGGTTGTTGGCGAGGGTGACGCAGCGGACGCCCAGGAGGCTGAGGAGCTTCGTGGCCTGCGGCGGCGCGCGGAAGAAAAACGGCTTCCCCGCCGCGGGCCATCGCTGCCCACGCTCGGAGATGCAGCATTCGAGATTGAGGACGAAGAGGTCGGCTTCGCGCGCGAGGTAGACGACCTCCGGCGCGACGAGGGAGGCGGGATCGCGCTCAGCGAGAGCCTGGGCGACGCCTCGGCCGAGCATCGTGTCGCCGGCGAGGGCGAGCTTCACGCCGGGAACGCCCAGCGGCCGATGAGACGGACGAAGTGCGCGCCGACGATCGTCCGACGCGCGACGAGTCCCTCGGGCCGCCGTTCGAAGAGCACGACGTTCTCTCGGCCGCCGGGGCCAATCGGCTGCACCAGCCGGCCGCCGAGGGTCAGCTGGGCGGCAAGCGGCTCCGGTACTTCGGTGAAGGCCGCCGAGACGAGGATCGCGTCGTACGGCGCGTGCGCGGCGAGCCCCTCGCTGCCGTCGCCGACGACGACCGTCGCGTTCCCGCTGCCCCGACGTGCGAGATTCTCCCGCGCCGCGTCGGCAAGGTCGCCCCACCGCTCGATGCTCCAGACCTCGTGCGCGAGTTGCGCGAGCAGGGCGGTCTGCCAGCCGAAGCCGGTGCCGACTTCGAGCACGCGCTCGACACCGGTCAGCGCCAGCGCCTCGACCATCTTCGCGACGAGCGACGGCTGTGTGGTCACCTGGCCGTGCGGAATCGGTAGCGGGGCGTCGAGATCCGCGCGATCGGCGAGACTCGGCGGGACGAACTCGCTTCGTGGCACCAGGCGTACTGCCTCGAGAAGCTGCGGCTCGGCGACTCCCGCGAGCCGCAGGGCGGCGAGAAGCTCGATGTTGTCCGTGCCGGCCGGCACAGCACTATCCTGCCGGGCGTGACGACGTGGCCGGCGTCGGCCGACGAGCTCGTCGATGCGCAGCTGACGCTCGCCCTCGCCAACCCGCCGCCTTGGCACTTCGACGACGACGCGGTAATCGGCGGCTGCTTCGTCTGCTCCTCACGGGCGAAGCGCGGTCACGGCGCCGCCGGCGACCCGCTCTGGGCGGCCGCGGCCGCGCGCGGAGAGACCGCCGTGATCCTGGCGGAAGCCGGAGCGCCGTACCAGCCGGGGCTGCTCGCCCTGCGCGAAGGGCCGGCGCTCGTCGCAGCCGTCCGTGCGCTCGAGCAGCCGCCGGACGTGCTGCTCGTCGACGCGACGGGCCTCGATCATCCGCGGCGCGCCGGTCTCGCCCTCCACCTCGGAGCGGTGCTCGACCTGCCGACCGTCGGCGTCACTCACCGCCCGCTTCTCGCGGACGGGCACTGGCCTGAGGACGCGCACGGCGCGCGCTCGCCGCTCGTCCTGGACGCAGCGGTGGTCGGCTTCTGGCTGCGCACGCGGCCCGGAACCCGTCCGCTGGCCGTCCACGCGGCCTGGCGGACCGCGCCCGAGACCGCCGTCGAAGTCGTCGCCGGCGCGCTCGCAGGTCACCGCGCACCCGAGCCGCTCCGCCGTGCACGGCGAGCAGCGCGCGAGGCCCGTTCTGCCGCTGTTTGAGATCATTCCGGTGAGGAGGCGAACATGGCCCAGAAGGATGTGACGGTCATCCTCGATGAGGCGGGTGTCGAGTACGAGCTGCTGCCCCACCCGCGCACCGAGACGGCGACCGCGGAGGCCGAGGCTCTCGGGGTTGAGCAGGCGGACGTCGCGAAGACGCTCGTCATCTCGACTCCGGGCGGGTACGTGCGGGCGGTCCTCGCCGCTTCGGAGCGCATCGACATGCACAAGCTGCGCGAGCATCTGGAGGGCGGGAAGCGCATCCATCTCGCCACCGAGGACGACCTCGGACGCGACTATCCGGACTTCGAGCTCGGCGCGGTCCCCCCGTTCGGCGGCAGCCGCGACCGGGTGCTCGTCGACTCGCGTCTGGCTGACCGCGAGAACGTCGTGCTGGAGGCAGGTTCGCATGAGCAGTCGGTACGCATCCGGACCGCGGATCTCCTGGCACTGACCAGGGCGGAGGTCCTGGACCTCGCCCAGGACTGATCGAGGAAGGAGGACAAGATGGCCAAGGACCTGACGATCGCACTCGAGGATCGGCCGGGCATCCTCGCGGAGCTCGGCGAAGCGCTCGGCGGCGCGGGCATCAACATCGAGGGGTTCTGCGGCTACCGGAGTGAGGGAACCGGGATCGTGCATCTGCTCGTCGACGACGCAACAGCGGCCCGTGGTGCGCTCGAGGGCGCAGGCTTCGCGGTACAGAACGAGCGCGACGTGATCGTGGTCGACGTCGAGGACCGGCCCGGTGCGCTGGCGGTGGTTGCCCGTCGGATCGCCAACGCCGACGTCAGCCTCGACCTGACATATCTCGGAACCAACACGCGGATCGTGGTCGGCGCCGAGGATCTCGAGAAGCTCCGCGCGGCGATGTGAGACGTCTGCACCCGGCGGCGGCGGGCGCAGTCGCGGCGACAGTCTGGGGACTGCTCGAGCCGATCGACCGCCGGCTCGCCGGCTGCGACTACTCGGACATCGCGTTCCTCGGCAAGGGCTTGACCCGCGGCCCCGGCTGGCGCGTCGCCGGCTTCGCGGTTCACGCAGTGAACGGCGCCATCTTCGGGCTCGTCTACGACGCCGTCCGCCGCCGCGTCCCCGGCGACGACACACGCCTCGCGGTCGGGATGGCGCTCGTCGAGCACGTCACCGTCTATCCGCCGCTCGGCTATCTCGCCGACCGCTACCACCCTGCGCGGGGCGAGGAGGGCGTGCCGCCGCTCTTCCGGAACGCGCGTGCCTTCGGGCAGGCGACGGTGCGCCACGCGCTGTTCGGCGTGCTCCTCGGCCGACTTTCACGTCCCTCCTAGGTGCAGGGAAAGTCGGCCCAGCCGTAGCCGATCTCGCACGTGTTGGTGTACTCGACGAACGGGGAGGTGAAGAGCATGAAGCCGAGGAGTGAGCCGCCGGCCACAACCGCTCCTCGCCCTCTGGCCAGCGCATAGCCTCCTCCGGCGCTCACTGCGAGCGCGACGGCGTAGAGCGCAACGAACCCGAGACGCGCGCGGAACTGCCAGTCGTCAAACGCCTCACCCTGTCGCTCTGCATCCGAGCCCGCCGGCGACCGGCGGTAGTAGAGCGCAGCAGCCTGGTACAGCGTCAGCGAGACAACGAACAGTTGGAGGGCAAACGCGCTCCAGAGCAGCGCGCGGACGATCCCGGGCCCGACGTTTCCCGCCGACGCCGAAACCATGAGGAGTACCGAGTACACGGCAGCCGCGACGATGCCGATGAGCAGCAGTTCGCCCTGCTGCTGATCGTTGAAGTCGGTCCAGAAGCTGACCGCCAGGGTCACGGCCGCAGGACGGCGCGGCGCGGCCCCTGGACGAATCCCGCCTCGAGGAGGAGCGGCATGACGTCGGTTTCGCCGACCGGCTCGCTGTCGAAGCGCTCGACGGCCAGCCGTTTCGCGCCGCGCCGGCCCTTGACGTGCCCGACAAGCGCCGCCAGGGCCGGCCGCAGCCAGTCCGGATCGGGATCGCGCAGCGGAACGAGCGTCTTGCCTCCCCGCTCCACGAAGAGCGCCGGCTCGCCGCCGAGGAGCACGACGTAGGCGCCCGCAACTCGCGCCGCTCGGCCCTCCGCCCGCTTCGGCCACGGCAGCGCGGCGCCGTAGGGTTGCGCCGGGTCGGCGGCGGCTAGCACGAGGGCGTCGACCGGCTCGCCCTCCTTCGGACGCAGCTCGCGGATCCGCTCGACGGCGCCGCCGAGCGCGAACTGCGCCCCTCCGAGGCCCTCGACGAAGTACCCGCGGCGCGAAAGGCCAAGCGTCTCGAGGGCCTTCAGCTCCCCGTACACGGCGCTGTAGCCGCCCGCGATGCCCTCGGCGCGAACGCCGTCGCGGGTGATGATCCCCTGGCGCTCGAGCAGAAGCTCGGCGAGGGCGCGCCGGTCGGGCTCGCCGGTGAAGAGCCGCTCCGTCAACGTCCACCGTCCCTGCGTCGCGGTGATCGCGGTCGCCCGGCGGCGGGAGAAACGCCGCGGCCTCCGCTCCGGCCGGGGGACGCCGTAGCGCCGACCGGCGCGCAGAGGCGTCCAGGCGTCGTTCGTCACCTCGCCGGCCCAGACGAGATCCCAGAGCGCGGGCAGAAGCTCGGCCGGCTCGATGCCGACCTCGTCGACCAGGTCGAACCAGAACTGAGCGCTCCGGCGCAGGGTCTCGCGGATGCGATCGTGGGTTTCACCCTCGGGCCGCTCGGCCCCGTCTGGGCGGCCGAGCACCGCTGCGTCCTCGCGGAAGAAGACAGTGACGCGGTCGAGGCCGGCACCGACCCACACGAGCTCGCCGGAGGCGCACAGCTGGTCGAGCTGGGCCGGCGCGTAGTTCGGAACCCGTCGCGGGAGCACCTCTGCCTCCCACAGGGAGACGGGGAGCGCCAGCCCCTGGAGCGGCACGAGCGCCTCGCGCAGCGTCGCCCGCCGGTCGATCCCATGCCAGCCGGGGAGGAAGCGGGCGAACGCGACCTGTTCGACGGGCTCGACCTCGCGGCGGAGCGCGGCAAGCGAGGCTCGGCGGATCCGGCGCAGGACATCGGGATCGCACCACTCACGTTCGGTGCCGCCAGGCCGCAGCTCGCCGCGCACCAGCTTCTCCTCGCGCTCCAACTCGCGGAGGTGCGGCTCCACGTCACGCCCGAACCGCTCGTTCGCCTGGGCGGTCGTGAACGGTCCGCGCCCTCTGGCCCACCTGTGGACGAGCTCCTGGAGCGAGGTCTCGGGGACGGTCCCCGTCAAGAAGGCCTCCGGCAGTCCGCTCGGGGGCATCGCGCCGAGGGCGTCGCGGTAGCGGCCCGCGTCCTCGGCGGCGATCAGCCGCTCCTCGCCGGCGAACCGCACGCGCACGGCGCGACGCTCGGTCTCCAGCAGCGCGGCGAACGCCTCGTCGAACTCGCCGACCCTGAGGTCGCCGCGCCGCAACAGCAGGTCGTGTAGCTCGTCCGCCTCGCTGGGCTCGCCGATCAGGCTGCGCTCGACCTGTTCGAGCGCGCCGGGATCGAGCAGGTCGCGGAGCTCTTCCTGGCCGAGCAGCTCGCGCAGGAGGTCGCGGTCGAGCGACAGCGCCTGCGCCCGCCGCTCGGCGGGAGGCGTGTCGTCCTCGTACATGTACGTGGCGATGTAGTCGAAGAGCAGCGAGCTCGAATAGGGCGAGGCGGACGCCGATTCGACGTCGACGAGATCGATCTGTCGCGTCTTCAGCCCCTGGAGGAGCTGTTTCAGCGCCGACAGGTCGAAGACATCCTGGAGACACTCGCGGAAGGTCTCGAGCATGACCGGGAACGACCCGTACTTCCGCGCGACCTGCAGCAGACTCTGCGCCTTCAGGCGCTGCTGCCAGAGCGGCGTCCGCTCCCCCGGCCGTCGACGGGGGATCAGCAGCGCCCGCGCAGCGTTCTCCCGGAACCGCGAGCCGAAGAGCGCAGTCCCGGCCAGCTCGCCCATGACGAGCTCGTCCAGCTCCTCGGGCTCGAGGACGAGCTGCGCCGTCGGAGGCGGCGCGTCTGAGTCCGGGAAGTGGAGTGCGATGCCGTCGTCCGACCAGAGCACGCTCGCGCTCACGCCGAGGGACTCCTGGAGCCGGGCCGAGATCGCGAGCGCCCACGGGGCGTGCACCCGCGCGCCGAACGGCGTCAGCACGCACACGCGCCAGTCGCCGATCTCGTCACGGAAGCGCTCGACAACGATGGTGCGGTCGGAAGGCACGGCGCCGGTCGCGGCCTCCTGTTCGCGGATGAACGTCAGCAGGTTGCGCGCCGCGAGCTCGTCGAGCGAGTAGTCGGTGTCCAGCCGTTCGAGCGCCTTCTCGTCCGAGAGTGCCGCCAGCTCACGCGAGGCCTTCCCGATCGCCTCGCCGAGCTCGTACGGCCGTCCCGGGCCCTCGCCCTTCCAGAACGGAATGGCGCCTGGGACGCCCGGCGCAGGCGAGACGATCACGCGGTCGCGGGTGATCTCTTCGATCCGCCAGGTCGAGGCGCCGAGCATGAACGTCTGGCCCGCCCGTGCCTCGTAGACCATCTCCTCGTCGAGCTCGCCGACGCGGCCGCCGCCGTCGACGAGGTGCACGCTGAAGAGGCCGCGATCCGGGATCGTCCCTGCGTTCGTGACCGCCAGCCGAGCTGCGCCGCCACGCCCGCGGATCTCGCCTGCCGTCCGGTCCCAGACGATCCGCGGCCTCAGCTCGGCGAACTCGTCGGAGGGGTAGCGGCCCGCGAGCATGTCGAGGACGTTCTCGAGCTGGACCCGGGAGAGGTCGGCGAAGGGATACGCACGCCGAACGAGCCCGTGAAGGTCGTCAACGGCGATCTCCTCCTGCGAGGCGATCGCGACGACCTGCTGCGCGAGGACGTCGAGCGGGTTGCGCGGGATCTGCGTCTCCTCGATCGCCCCCTCCTTCATTCGCTTGACGACCACCGCCGACTCGAGCAGGTCGGCCCGGAACTTCGGGAACACGCGCCCGCGCGAGACCGAGGCGAGGTCGTGGCCGGCGCGGCCGACGCGCTGGAGACCGCGCGCGACCGACTTCGGCGACTCGACCTGGATCACGAGGTCGACGGCGCCCATGTCGATCCCGAGCTCGAGCGACGAGGTCGCGACCAGACAGGGAATCTGGCCGAGCTTGAGCAACTCCTCGACCTCGAGTCGCTGCTCCCGGGCCAGTGAGCCGTGGTGCGCGCGAGCGATCTCTTTCTCGGCCAGCTCGTTGAGGCGCAGCGCGAGCCGCTCGGCGAGCCGGCGGTTGTTGACGAAGACGATCGTCGAGCGATGCTGCTCGACGAGCTCGACGATCTTCGGGTAGATCGACGGCCAGATCGACTGGGCCGGCGCCTCGCCGCCGGTTCCGAGGATGTCCGTGACCTCCGCGTTGACCCCCGGCTCCCGCATGTCCTCGATCGGAACGACAACCTTGACGTCGAGCTGCTTCGAGCGGCCCGGCGTCGACGAGCTCGATCGGGCGGCCGCCGGAGACGAACCTGCCGATCTCCTCGAGCGGCCGCTGCGTCGCCGAGAGCCCGATCCGCTGGAACGGCTCGCCCGTCAGGCGCTCGAGCCGCTCGACGGTCAGCGCCAGGTGCGCGCCGCGCTTCGTCCCGGCGACGGCGTGCACCTCGTCGAGAATCAAGGTCCGGACGCCGGTGAGCGTGTCGCGCGCGCGGGAGGTCAGCAGCAGATAGAGCGACTCGGGCGTCGTGATCAGCAGGTCGGGCGGATGCCTGAGCATCGCCGCGCGCTCCTTCTGGGGCGTGTCGCCGGTCCGCACCGCGACCTTGACGTCGGCCTGGAGGCCGGAGAGCGGCCCGCGCAGGTTGCGCTCGATGTCGTAGTTCAGCGCCTTGAGCGGCGAGACGTAGACGAGCCGCGTTCCTTCACCTGGCTGCGCGATCAGCCGGTCGAGGCCGAAGAGGAAGGCGGCGAGGGTCTTACCCGAGCCGGTCGGCGCCTGGATCAGCGTGTGCGCGCCGGAGGCGATCTTCGGCCAGCCGAGCTCCTGCGCCGGCGTCGGCCCGTCGAAGGTCTGCTCGAACCAGGCGCGCGTCTTCGGGCTGAAGGCGGAAAGCGCGTCCATGCAGCCAGCCTAGCCAAGCGATCCGGGTCGAACAAGTGTTCGATGTTACCGGCCGCGCGGCGGCTCTATCTCGCCAAAGACACGGTGGCTGCCTGCCTGGCGTGGTTGCCCATCCGTCGTGTCGGTTTCCCCTTGTCGACGGCCAATCAGATGACCTTTGGCTCACGGCGAGCGTAAAAGTCATACGAATGAGGCACAAGCGGATTCGCCAGGTAACACTCGGGTAGCGCTGAGCCTTCATGCTGGTCCGATGTCCGCCTGCGGAACCGCGCTCCAGGCGAGCGTCCCGTGACGCTGGTCAATCGGCCACTGTTCCTCCATCCCCGGGTCCTGTGGCGCACCGGCCACCCTGTGATCTTCACCGTCGAGCCGGGACCGGGGTCGGACGTGCTTGAAGAGGACGCGGCGACGCTGTTCGCCGCCCTCGAGCCGCTCATCGAGGTGCTCAACCTCGCCGGCTACGAGCTCCTCGGCACCGCATGGTCGCCAAACGCGGTCGAGACCGAGCCGGTCACCTACGTGAGCTTCCTCACCATGCTCGCCAGCGCCGAGCATTCCACGTGGGCGGAAGTGGTCGGCCTCGCGCTGCCGGCTGGGTCGGACAGCGCGCTGGCGCTGCAGGTCGAACCGCGCATCGCCAGCGGCTACACCCCGCCACTCGCCGACCCCGCCGAACTCACCTACGCCCACGGGCTGCAGGTCACTGCTGATCATTGGATCGCCGCACGCCAGCCGCTGAGCACGGTGACGCCGGGGTGGCTGGTGCACGTCCCCGACCACGCAGTCGGCACCCTCGGCGCCGCCGTCAACGCGTTGGGTGAGACGCGGCCGAGGCGCGGCAGCGGATGGATCGGTAAGGGCGACCTCGGAGCGCTGGTTGCCGATCTCAGCCGCCAAGTGTTCGAGAGCTGGGACGACGGCGGCGGCGCGGGGATGCTGCGCATGCTCCAGCCGAAGTGCTGGGAGCCGAGCGCGTTCCAGCTGACCGCGGAGTACTTGACACACCACCTGGATCGCGCCTTCGTCGACGCCGATGGGAGCCTCAAGGACCACCTAGTTCCGACTGGTGACGACGACGATCGAGGGGCGTTCTACGCCGATCTGCTCTCGTGGACGCTCGGCGACCTTGTCGGCTGGTTCGAGGGGGTGCGCAGGGAGACGACGGAGCGATTCCAGGCCGATCTCGTCACGCTCTACGGCGACGGCCCGTTCGCCACCGCTCTCGGCGAGGCCGCCGACCGCTTCGGCAAGGACCCGCTGGTCGTCGAGGTGATGGTGCTGCTGTCGACCGGCGTGCTGTCGCTGAAGTCGCGCGACGATCGCTGGTACGTCGAACCCCCGCCGGGCACCCCACGCACCGGCGAGGAGCCGTTCCCGGCGCCGATCGAGCCGAGTTGGTCGGCGATGGACCTCACCGGCTTCTATCAGATCGTTCTGCCGATCCCGAACGTGACCCTCCCCGAGGTGCCCTACGAGGACCCAGGCGACGGCTCGTCCGGTCCCGCGGCCCGAGCCAGCGCCGACCTCGATGCCCTGTTCGACACTGTGCAAGCAGGTGTCGAGATGCTCCAGGTGAACCAAGCCGGCGAGTACCTGGAGTGCCAGTGGCAGGGGCGCTCGCCGAACCTGACGACCGACTGGGACAGCGACGGCGTCACCGAGGTGCACCGTATCGGCGTCGTCCACGGCACGATCTCCGCCAAGCTCGATCCCACGTCGGATCCGGCGATGCCGGCGTACGACGGTGTGCGGCGGATGCCCGCAGCGACCACCCCAGGCGGCACCGACGTCGCCCACCCGGTCCGCCTCCAGTTCGAACCGACATCGACGGGCAACATGACCGTTCGCCTGATCGCCATCGACGTCGACGAGGACTGGGTGTTCACCCGGCAGCGCCACAAACTCGGCGATTCCCTCGTCGACGTCACCCGGCCGCACATGACAGACTTTGAGTTACGCAAGGCGCCGGAGGAGTTGCGTAGCCTGGTGTGGGGCTCCGACCGCGCTCCGCTGCACTCGACCGAGTTCGCCTTGCTGGCGTTGATCGCCGACTGGATCGTCGAACGCGTCGACGACGCCACTGCCGTGTTCGGATCTGGCGACGCCGAGGAGGAGATCGCCCTCGGCGTGCCGGAGCTGATGAGCTACTTCGGGCCCGAGCAGCTCGCCCACGCCCAGGTGCAACTGCGCTATCTCCTGGAGAAATGGCGGTACGTCGGCGGGCCGCTCGGCAACTGGTTCGGAGACGACCAGAACTACTGGCAGGCGCTGCTCGTCGCCATCCACGAGACCGGCCAGGTCCTCCCCGACCTGCTCGTCGCCCTCGGGGTCGCTCAGGCCGACATCGACGCGGTGTTGGCCGAGCATCACCGCTACGAGTTCTCCAACGGGACGATCAGCACCGAGTGGGCGTCAAAGGCCACGATGATCGCCGTTGACGTTCTCGCCGAAGAATCTGCAAAGGCGGCTTGGGAGGTGGTCAAGCTCGGCGCCAAGGCGCTCTTCAAGGCGATCAGCGTCGCCAAGTTCAGCGCAGATGGGGACATCGATTTCGTCACGTTCACGTTCAACAAGCTGCGCCTGAAGGATCCGTCCAACGTCGACTCGGACTTCGAGGTCGACGACGACGCTCCCGGCTATCCGGCGACGCTGCAAGGCATCCAGATCTCCTGCTCGGGTGGCTTGGCGTGGGGCCTCCGCGCCGCCAACTTCGACACCAGCACTGTCGTCAAGACCGGCCGTGAGCAGTGGTCACCGACCGACTGGGCAGGACCGTACGTGGTGCTGCAAGTGGAGTGCGGCGTCGGACTGCTGGAACTCGAGGAGTGGTTGCCGAACCCGGTGCGCTTCGTCCTCAACCAGCTCGGTCTCGGCCACGAGGAGGGCGCGGCGATCGGCTTGAACTTCTTCTATCGATGGCCGGAAGGAGCGACGGTCCCAGAGATGGCGTGGGCATTCGACCCGTGGTCGTGGATCGAGTCGACCGGGGTGTTCCTCAACGTCGGCAGCGTCGGAGTGTCGTTCGGCTGGCTGTGCGAGGACCTCAGCACCGACACGCCGGGCGACTTCTTCGGCGGGCTGGTCGAGTGCGTGTTCGGCGCGCAGGGCGAGATGCCCGACCTCGTCGAGGCGGAGATGGAGTCGGGGGCGGTGCTGACGGCAACGGCCAGCGCCTTCCTCGCCAATGCATCTCGTGTCGACGACGCGGGCCTCGACGGTCTCGACGACCTCGGCAGCTTCGTGGCCAAGAACCTCCATGCCTTCCGCCACAACGCCAGCTCGATGCTGGTCCACGGGCACGCCAGCCCCGATGGCAGCGAGCTGCACAACCGCTGCCTGTCCGAGCGACGAGTCGAGTACGTCCAGCGGATGGTCGCCGCCATGCTCGGGCGTGACTTCGTCATCCATCCCGGCCGCATCGAAGGCCTCGGCCTCGGCGAGTCGGTGTCACAGGACGTCTCCGAGCCCAACGACCCGACCTGGCGGGTCGTCGAGCTGGGGATCAACCGAGCCGGGATGCGGCTGCTGGTCGAGGCGATGCCATGAGCGTGATCCCGCGACAGCTGCTCACCGTGCTCGGCGCTGCGGTCGAACCGCTGGAAGCGGCGCTCGACAGCGTCGACGTGCTCGACGGCGTGCTCGCCGATGTCGGCATTGTCGTCGCCCTCACCGAGGATCAGCGCGACGCCGTCGCCAGGCTCGCCGGGCTCGATGCGCTGCAGGGCATCGGCGGGCTCGTCGCCGCTGCCCGCGCCGGCGAGCCACTCGACCTCGCCGCGATCGCCCGGCTGACCGATGCCGTGTCCACTGCCGTCGCAGGCTTCGAGGCGCTGGCGAGCGGCTCGGCCGACCTCTCCGACCTGCCGGCGCCGCTCGATGACGAGGCGACCTGGAGGTGGGTGGTCGGTCGCCTGCCCGATGCGCTGCTGAGCCGGGCGATCGAGGGGCTCGCCCCGACGTCGTCGGCGGTGCTCGCGGCGGTGCGGGTTCTGCGCGTCGACGAAGGCAGCGACGGCCTGCCAGGCAGGCGTTGGATCGACTGGGCGCTCCTCGGTGGGCTGATCGGCGGCGACTGGCGGTCCGTGGTCGAGGCCTACGGGTGGGGCACGGCGGCCTTCGATCCCGGCGCCACGATCGAGCTGCTTGCCGATGTCGCCGGCAGGGCCGGCTTCCGCTACCAGCGCGCCGCCCTCGACATCGAGATCGACGGCGCCCGCTACGACAACAGCGACCCGACGATGCGCCAGCTCGAGGTGACCGTCTTCCACGGCTCTACCGGCACCGTCGCCGGAGCGGTCGGCGCGGCGATCGTCCCGGTGCCGGCGGTCGACGGCGACGGGCTGGACCCCGACGGGCTTCGTGGTGCTCAACCGCTCGACCGTCGCTGCCGGTCTCACGATCGAGCTGAGCGACTCGTGGCAACTCGAACTCTCCGGCGACCTCGAGAACGACGTGCTCCCGACCGTCGAGTTGCAGCCCGGGTCGCCGCCGGCCCTGGCACAAGCCGGAGCCGAGGCGACGGTCGCCGCCGCCCTCGCGGGCGCACCGACGAGCGGCGAGCCGTGGCTGCTGATCGGCGAACGCGATGGGATCCGTGTCGAGTTGGCGTCGGCGCGCGTCGAGGCCGAGGCGACGCTCGGTGAGCCAGCGACGGTGACAGCGGTCGAGCTGCACCGATCTCCGCCTCGTGACGGACACCGCCAACGCCGACAGCTTCGTCAGCAAGGTGGTCGGACTCCTGCCGATCGACTTCGCCGGCGACGTCGCCCTCGAGTGGTCGACGCACGGGACGCTGGCGTTCCGTGGCGCGGACGGTCTCGACATCCCGATCGGCGGCGACATCGTCCTCGGCCCGCTCCGCATCTCGGGCGTGCACCTCTCGGTCGAGCTCGACGGCAGCGTCACGATCGTCGCGGCCGGAACGGTGACGCTGACGATCGGCGACATCTTCGAGGCGTCGATCATCGGCATGGGGCTGCGTGTCGTGATCAGCATCGAACCGAACGGCGCCGGCGGGGCCGCTGGTGGGCTCACCGTGACGGTCGAGTTCGAGCCGCCGTACCGTGTGGAGTTCCTGCTCGACGCCGGGCCCGTCACCGGCGAGGGCTTCGTCGAGCGCACAGACGACCGCTACGTCGGCGGCCTCAGCCTCGACGTGGTGGCTGTCGGCATCGACGCCTTCACCATCATCGACACGAGCTTGGCGGGCGACCCCGACGGGTTCGCCCTCTTCGCCACGTTGACGCTGCGCTTCCCGAGCATCCCGCTCGGGTTCGGCTTCTCGCTCAGCGGGCTGGGCGGGCTCCTCGCCCTAAATCGAGGCATCGACACCGAGGCGCTGGCGCTCGGCCTGCGCGACGGGGCGGCGGACGCCATTTTGTTCCCGGAGAACGTGCTGCGTGACGCCGACATCCTCGTCACTCAAATCGACGAGTTCTTTCCGATTCTGGAGGGCAACACCGCCGTCGGCCCCGTCGCCGAGATCCGATGGGGGGTCGGCGACATCCTGGTTGGCCAACTCGGTGTCGCCATCTCACTGCCGCAAGGGCTGATCGTCGTGCTGGCGTCCATCGAGGCGATCCTGCCCGACCGCGACGCGCCGATCATCGAGCTGCACTTCGACGTGCTCGGCGTTGCTCGATCTCGAGGAAGGGTCGCTGCTCATCGTCGGGTCGCTGTACGACTCGCGTTTGCTGGGCGTCATCGAGCTGTCGGGCGACACGGCGCTGTACGTCAGCTGGCTCGACGACCCGTACTTCGTGACGTCCGTCGGCGGGTTCCATCCCGGGTTCACCCCGCCGGCGCACGTGCCAACGATCCTCGAAGACCTCCGGCGGATGCGTGCCGAGGTGGCTATCGGTGACGGCGTCACGGCGGCAGTCGAGACGTACTTCGCCGTGACGTCGAACACGGTGCAGTTCGGCGGCGGGTTCGAGATCGAGGCGTCGGCCAAGTTCCTGCTCGTCACCTACACAGCCCGTGGTTGGTTCGAGTTCGACGTGCTGTTGCGCTTCGCCCCGTTCCTCATCCTCGCCGACGCCTCCGCCGGTGTCGGCGTCTATGCCAACGACAAGGAGCTGCTCGGCGTCAGCCTCTCCGTGCACCTCGAGGGGCCCGATCCGTGGTACGCCAGCGGCAACGCCACGTTCAAGTTCTTCGGCATCAATGTCAAGTTTGACTTCGCCGTCGGCGGCCATGCACCTCCCGAACTGCGCGGTTCGAGCGACGTCCTCGACCTCGTCCGCGCCGAGCTGGCCAACCCGGCGTCGTGGAACGTGCAACATGCCGCGGGGATCTCGTCGGGTGTTCGCCTCGCCGGCGAATGGCGCCGACGACCTCGTTCGGCCCGACGACGTGTTGATCGGCCGGCAGACCGTCGCTCCGTTCAACCGGCAGCTCGCCCGCTTCGGCGAGACCACGCCGCTGCAATCCGACGTGAGCGTAACGTCGACAAGGGTCGTGTCGGTGAGCGACGGGATCGACGGCGACGCCATCGGCGACCTCGAGATCGCCGACTCGTTGGACTGGTTCGCGCCGGCGCAGTACGACGTCATGTCCGACCAGTCGCGGTTGTCAGCGCCGAGTTACGAGCAGATGGTCGCCGGGGTCACCATCGGCGGGTCGGCAGTGGGGTTGCCCACAGATGTCGCGATCGTCGCGCCGGAAGGGCACGAGACGGAGACGTGGGCGCCGGCCACCAACACGTCCGTCAGGTTCGTCGACGTCATCGCCCATCGGGAGACCAGCGACGTCATCGCCGCGTCTGCAGGAGCCCGAGCGGCCACGGGTCTCCGCGGCTCCGTCACCGACCTTGTCCGCGTCGAGCTTGCGGCCCAGTCCTACGTCGCCATCGACTCGGTCACCGGAGAGAATGTCTCTGCTGAGTTGTCGTACGCCGAGGCGCTGGCCGCCTCGGGGTCGTTGGTCGGGAGCCGCGTCGTTCCCGTGCACGCTGGGGCTGCCGCATGAGCGCGCCACGCTTCCTGCCGTGGTTGCGGCGCGGGATGGCCCGCGGCATCGGAGGCCCGGACTCCGATCCCGCCGGCGCGCTCCCGCTGCGTGGTGCGCTCAAGGCGACCGTCGACCTCGCCGACTCGCGTGGCGTCGCCGCTTCCGCCGACGTGACGATGCCGACTGGTCGGTCCCGGCGACGTGGTCGGGATCGACGCGGGGCAGGTGGTGCGAATGGTGCCGCCCGACGGCGCCGCCGACGTCGAGGCCAACGACTTCCCCTTCGTCGAGCTGGTCGCTCCGGACCTCCCGTGGTTGTTGACGCCGGCACAGGCGACGACCGACCGTGATCGTCTGCGCCCGTGGCTGGTGCTTGTGTGCGTCGAGGAGCGCGACGGCATCGAGTACGACGCCACGACGCAGCCGCTCGCCGTCCTCCGCCTCAGCGGAGCCGACGCCGAGATCGAACTGCCCGACCTCGCCGAGTCGTGGGCGTGGGCGCACGTGCAGTCGATGGTGCCCAAGCCGCAGATCGACGGCGAGCTGCAGAACAGCTCTGGTGCGGTCATCGCCCGGCTGATCTGCCCCCGCCAGCTCGTCGGCGGTCGCCGCTACCGTGCCGCCGTCGTGCCGGCGTTCGACGTCGGATTGGCGGCTGGGCTCGGCCAGGATTCCTCAGAGTTCGCCACCGCCGGTCCGGCCTGGACCCTCGGGGCGATGCCACCGGTCGTCGAGCTGCCCGTGTACGTGACGTGGACGTTCAGCACCAGCGCCGAGGCCGGCGACTTCGAAGAGCTGGCCCGCCGCCTCCAACCCGACCTCGATGGTGGCCGGATGGGCTACCACGGTGCCAGGGTGGTCGCCTCAGAGCTGCTTCCGCCGTTTGTCGGCCTGACCCACTTCGAGTACGAAGGCACGCTCGTCGACCCGGACTCGCGCTCGGTCGGCCTGCTGCCACGTGCTCAGAGCTGGTTCGGCGACGGCATGCGAACCTTGCTCGCCGAGGCAGCAGGCCGGATCGACGTGCCTCGCGTCGCCCCGGCCGGCTATGACCCGGAGACCGACGACCCGGTGCTCGGACCGCCGCTGTACGGCTCCTGGTCCGCCGACCGCTACAGGGTCCCGCGTGAGGGCTGGCTGGCCGAGCTCAACCTCGAACCGGCCCGGCGGGCCGCAGCCGGACTCGGGGCACGGGTCGTGCGCGACAACCAGCACGAGTTCCTCGCCGCGGCGTGGGACCAGGCGGGAGATGTTCGGGCGTTGCGCGAGGAGCTCAACCGGGGTCGACTCGCCGCCGAGATCGGGCGCAGCCACGCCCGCCGTTTGGCGGCTCTCACCGACGAGGCCCTGCTGCAGGCGACGGACCGCGTGCACGTGTTCGTGCGCTCCGGGTTCACGACTGCGGCCGGCCAGCTGCGCAACTCGGCGATCGTGCCGGCGGCGATGACCACGCCGGCGTTCGCCAGGCAGACGAGATCGGGATCGCTGATCGCCCGTCGCGCCGGACAGGCCCGCCACCAGCCGACCGTCGGCGTACGCACGACGGCACGGTTCGTCGCCGCCTCGGTGACAAACGATGCTCGCCTGCCGATCCAGCAACCCGTCGCCCACTTCGGAGCCTCGTTCGTCGGCCGCAGCACGGTGACCGCCAACACGACCTTCGTGCTAGTCGCGATAGACACGACTGAGGGGGCGACCGAGGTGGTCGCTGTCGAGAACGCCCCGCCGATCCTCTCCACCGTCTCCGATCAGGTGACCGATCTCGCTGCCACGGTTCGCGCGGCACTCGATCCGATGGGATCGATCGTCGCCGGGCTCGACCGTCGACTCACCGGAATCGACCTCGACCATGCCGCCGACCTGCCGACGCGCATCCCGGTCGGGCCACGGTTCCTCGACCCGCTGTTCCCCAAGCTGCACGTCCTCGGGTCCGAGCTCGTCCTCCCCGGCATCGACGTGTTCGGCCTCAACCGGGTACGCCTCGTCGAGGTCAACGAGGCCTGGATCGCCGCCTTCCAGGCCGGCGCCAACCACGAGTGGGCTCGGGAGGCGCTGTGGAACGAGTATCCCGCCGACCTCGGCGCCACCTCGTTCTCGCACTTCTGGCCGCGGATCCCGGCGGCCCCCGACCTGGCCCACGACCTGCATGAGTGGCTGCCGCTCACCACCACCTCGCTCGCCGACCATGTCGGCGGCGAGGGCTCCTCGACCGTCTTGCTGGTGCGCGGCGACGTGATCCGGCGCTACCCGGACACCCAGTTCATGCTCGTCACCCCGGCATCCGACGGTTCCCTGCTCGACGCCGACGACAACCTGCCGGCCGACCGCACCACGTGGCCGGCGTTCACCGGGCGACTCGACGAGCAGACCGTGTTCGTCGGGTTCGACGTCGACCCGCAGGACGTTTGGGACCAGGGCATGTACGTGAGCATCGAGGAGCCGGTCACCGGCCCGAGCTTCGGCCTCGACACGGCCGCCAGCGCCCCTCCGGGAGCGTACGGCCACCGCCCGGCATCGTGGTCCGACGCGTCGTGGGCCCACATGGCGGTGTCGGAGCAGGCTCTCGCCGACCTGACCCACATCCACTTCGCCGAGTCGCCGTGGCTAAACGGCATCGTCGGCGACCTGGAGTGGCCACGCAACGCCGCCCATCTCGCCGGCATCACGTTCCAGCAACCGTTCCGTCTGCTCCTGCCCGCCACCTACTTGATGCCAGAACCGCAGGCCTTGCCATGAGCGATGACGACAGCGTCCGGCGGCGTCACGGACGACGAGATGACCCGCCCAACGACGGCCGCCTCGACCCCGGTCCGATCGACACGGGTCCCATCGACATACCCGGCGAGATCGAGCTCCCCGCCCCCGGCGACATCGTGCGCGACCTCGACGCAGCACTGCCGCTGACGATGTTTCCCGTGCGGCTGGCGACCCGCCTCCGCCGCCCTGCTCCCGAGCAACCTCCGACCGAGCTGTGGGTGCGCATCTTTCCCGATCTCGTCCACGCCGACGGACACCTCCCCGAGCTGTCGGCCGAGGAGATCACCCTCGGCCACGCCTATTGGGACCGGTTATGGCGGGCCGGCGACGACCAACTCCGGCGCGACGACACCCACCGGTGGGTGGTCGCACAGCTCGGCGCGCCACGCACCGCTTGGGTCATCGGCCAGACCGCCCCCGTGAACCCCGACGACGCCCCGCGCCGACCGGTCGCCAGTGATCAGCCGCTCCCCCGTCCGCCCGAGTTCCCCAAGCTGGTCGCCCGCACCGTGACCCGCCCGACGCTCGCCCGCATGCTGCCCGACGTCTGGCACGTGACCGTGCGCCACAGCAGCGAGTTCGTCACGAGGGCATGGTCGAAGCCGGTGCGCCGCGACCTGGCGATGGCACCGAACCTGGCGGAGATCCCGGCCGACGGGCACGCGCGCGACCTTCTCGCCAACCAGGACCTGTGGTGGATGGCCGACTTCGACGCCGCCGTCGACGCCGGCATGGGGGTGCGGATGCCGTGGAATCCGCCCGCCGGTGGACCGTTCTTCGCCACTGAGGTCGTCGTGTTCGGGGTTCGCGGCGACAACGCCGGGGCGGACAGCGAGCTGACCGGCCTGCTCGATGCCCATCGCTTCACGTCCGGCGTCGAGATCGTGCCGCAGGGCACGCCGACGAACAACACCGACACCGTCATCGCCGGGTTCACGACGACCCCCGCCGACCTCGACGGCTTCCTCGACCGCCAGACGACGTCGCCGCGTATCAGCCGGCCGCAACTCTCGCCGGCCCGGCTGGGTACGACGACCCTCGCCGACGCGGCATCGATCGCCCTCGGCCTCGACGGCGCCAACGCCTTCGACCACACCGAGCACGCCTCCTTACGCACCGGATCGTGGGCGCGGGACATGAACCGCACGCTGTGGCCGGCGACGTTCGACTACTTCCTGCGCCACGCCCTCGCCACCGGTGTCGTCCCGGCCGTCGCCGACGACGACCGGGCGTGGCTCGCCGGCTGGTGCCGCGACTGGGTGCGGGCCGGCGGGTTCCTCCCGGCGTTCAGGGTCGGGACGCAACCGTACGGGCTGTTGCCGGTCGCCCGCCGCCCCCGCAGGAGCGATCTCGGCAGCACCCGCCGTGACCAGCTTGTCGGTGTGCTGCTCGACCTCCTCGACGATTGGAACGTCTCGCTCGGGTTCGTGGCCAACTTCTCAGCGGCGCGCGGAGGGCTGTTCGGCGAGCCGCCCCCGACCCCGGATGAAGAGGCGGTCCGGTTGGCGTCGGTGCTCGGCGCCGTGCCGCATCCGACCGGGTTCCGCCTGCGCCCGGCGACCGTGCGCCACGACTCGATCGCCGCCGACTGGACCGCCGCCATCGCCGAGATGGAGCGGCTGCTCCTGTTGTCGCACAACAACCTCTACCGCGAGGCGTACGAGATCCAGTGGAAGGCGGCGATCAACGCCGGCGAGCTGGACGCCCAGGGCGACGGACTGGATCACCTGCGTGACTACGCCGACGGGATGATCGGCAGCGACATCGCGTACTCGGAGGCGCACCGGGACGCCGCCGCCGACGCCAGGGACTACATCGACTCGATGCTGCGGCCGATGATCGCGGCCCACCAGATCCGCGCCGAGACCAGACAGTGGGACCAGGCGTTCTCGGTGGCAACCCTGCCGACCGTTGACGATCCTCCGCTGTGGTACGTCGAGTACGGCGAGGACAATGCCCGTTCCGACGGCACGTTCCCCACGTTGCGCTTGGTGCCCGACAAGACACCAGCCGCGATCGCCACGACACTCCGAGACTTCGCGGCCGATGCCCGGCGGGCGACGAGCATCCCGCGTCCGGGCTACGTGGCAGGAGTCACCAAGTCGTTGTTCGAGAAACTCGTCGAGCACGGCGTCATGCGCGTACCCGGCGACCAAGCCGAGGAGCTGGCGCTCGGACTCGAAGGCCTCGCCACGATGCTCGAGTCGGGTGACGTCGCAGACCCTGTCGGCGAGCTCACCCGGCTCCTCCGCGAGTCACTCGGACTCGCCACCCATCGCCTCGACGCCTGGATGAGCAGCCTCGCCGACGAACACCTCGCGTCACTGCGGGCGACGACGCCGACCGGAATGCAGGTCGGCGGCTACGGCTGGGTCGTCAACCTCGAGTCCGATGAGAGCGGCGGCGCCGACTCGCACGGGTTCATCCACGCCCCCTCGCTCGATCATGCGGCGACCGCCGCCGTGCTGCGCAGCGCCTGGCTGAACTACGCCGCCGACGCCCAAGACGCCCCATTTGGGGTCGACGTATCGTCCGACCGCGTCCGCCGCGCCCAGTGGCTGCTCGAGGGTGTGCGCAACGGCGTCGATCTCGGCGAGCTGCTCGGCGCCAAGTTCGAACGAAGGCTGCACGATGCCGGGCGCTCCCATCTCATCGCCGACGTACGCCAACTCGTCCTCGACGCAACCGGACGGAGCGGCGAGCCGGCGCGGGCGATCGTCGACGGTCTCGCCCTCGCCGTGGCCTACAGCGAGTCAACCGTCGCCGACCCCGTCTTCGACGCCATCGAGCAGTGGCGCACGACGCTCCCGGGGTACCCGGCCGACGGGATGGCGGGGCCGCTGCACGCGACGGTCGCCGACCTCGACTCCACCGCCGACCTGCTCACCACCCAGTCCGTGCACTCGGTGTTGAAGGGGAACCTGGCCGAGGCTGCTGCAACGCTGTCGGTCGCCGGCGCCGGCGACGCCGGAATCCCGCAACTCCGCGTGCCCGCGGTGCACCGCCAGTCGCAAGTCGTGACCCATCGCGTCGTCGCCGTGCTCCCACCTCCGCCGCCTCCAGCGGACGCCTCGGCCACGCCGTCGCTCCTCAGCGTGGCGGAACCGGCGCTCGCCCATTGGCTCGCCCGCCTGCTCCCGCCACCGGCCGCAGTCGACATCACCGTCGAGCTCGGCGCGGGCACCGCAAACGGTCGCTGGGAGGGCACGCTGGAGATGCTCGGCCTCGGCGCCGTCGAGGTCGTCGCCCTCGCTGCCGGCGGCGGTGAGCTGGGGGCGAGCATGCTGGGCAGCCTCGTCGCAGCGCGCGCCCGGATGGAACTGGGCGCTGTCACGAACGTGCCGGCGGATCTCGGTGGTGCGCTCCCGGCAGTGGCGATCGCCGCCGGGTCGTTGCGCTCTTTGCTCGGCGCCGCACGACCGCTGCGCGGTGACGACCTTGCCGCCACCAGCGGCCTGCCGCACGACGTCGACGTCGACGAGCTGGACGATCGACGCCTGGCGCTGGCGACGGTCCTCGACGCCCTCGGACGGTCGCGGCCGGAGGCCGCGCTGCTGCGGTCGCGTTTCGCCGACCTCGCCACCCTCGACCCCGGTGGCCTCCTTGCCGCGCTAACCACTCCCGACCGCCGCGACGAGCACCTCAGGAACCTCCTGCAGAAGGCGGCGAGGAACGCCAAGTCGCTGCTCAGACCACTTCCCGGCGACTGGGCTGCGCTCACTCCGGGCGCCCAGGCCGAGCACTTCGCCGGTCGGATTCGCGACGCAATCGGGGTGTCGATACCCGTTCTGCAACGGCAGTCACTCGCCCACCACTCGGAACTGGCGTCGAGTCTCGCATCGTCACCGCGACGACTCGGCTCGCCGGTGGCGGCGATGTCGTGGCTGCTCGAAGCCGGCCGTGTCCACCAGGGCGCCGGCCTCTGCGCCGAGGCGCTCGACCTCGTCGAGGTCGTCAATCCGGCGGCGCGGATCCCGTTCCAGGTCGCCCAGCTCCCCGACGTCGACGGCGAGCCGTGGGTCGCCGTCGAAGGCCCGACCGGAGCCGGCGGGCGGCTGGACCTGCTGTTTGTCACGGACGCCGCCGCGGCCATGGCCGAGGATGGCGTAGCCGGACTGATCTTCGACGGGTGGAGCGAGCCGATCCCCGGTCGACGAGCGACTACCGGGGTGGCCGTCCACTTCGACCGTCCCGGCGCTCAGCCACCGCAGGCCGTGCTCCTCGCCATGCCACCCGAGGAAGGCGCGTGGACCGTGGAGCACCTCGAGCGGTTGCTGCTCGAGACGCTGGAGATGGTCGCCGTGCGCGCCGTCGGGCCGGAGACGCTCAACCGCCTCGGTCACACGCTCCCGGCGGTCGGACTGGAGGAAGGTGCCGCCGTCTCCGTCGTCCCCGAGCCCGTTGACGGTCCGATCGTCATTGAAATCGATCCGATCGACGACGAGTTCGATCCGGTGCTGACATGAGCTGGATCCGAGTGGAGTCGGCGACGATCGACCCCGACCTCTCCGAAGGCCTCGAAGTGCGCATCGCCGACCCGTTGTGGATGCTCAGCCGGCAATGGCAGACCGGGGAGTTCAAGGGAGACGACGCGGCGAACCCGTTGCTCGTCCGCCTCGAAGCGCGGTCCGTGCGCGTCGCCGACCTGGTGCTCCCCGACGGTCAGTCCATCGACCTCACCGCGAGCGAAATGCCGCTCGAACCGCTCGTCGAGCGTGAACCGGTCCGCACCGGCCCCGCCGCGCCGAAGATCGCCACCGAGCTCGGGCGGCTGCTGATGCGCAGCCTCTCGCGAGTCCAGGCGCCGACCGGATTCACCGCCAAGCTCCAGTCGCTCTTCGCGCTGCGGCTCCCGCCCGACGACGGGCTCGATCCCGTCGGGCGGCGGCGCATGGAGCTGCAGGCAAGCGCCGCGCTCGACGGAGTCGAACTGCTCGTACAGCTGGCTGCGGATCCTGCCGTGTTGTCAACGATGCTCGACGAGCTCGCCATCGCCGACGCCACGAAGCAACGCGTGCTCGACGCTGCCGCCGCCTGGCAGCGCAACGCCGAACGGCTGTTCAGCGAGCCGGCGCAGTTCTCCACGTGGGATCCCCAGCGGATGGAGTACCGGTTCGTCCTGGATGCGACGGACCACGACGGCGAGCCGATCAGGCTCGACACGGCGGAGGGCTACGCGGGTGGACGACTCGACTGGTACAGCTTCGATCGCGTCGCCTCGAGGGCCGAGCCCGGTGCGGCGGGTGGGTCGGTACGCCGGGCGGAGGTACTGCCTGCCCCGTTGCGCTTCCACGGCATGCCGGCCGACCGGTTCTGGGAGTTCGAGGCGGGTGAGACCTACCTCGGCGGCATCGAAGCGGCCCCCGAGGATCTGGCCCGCGTGGCAGTCGCCGGTTACGCCGTCGTCCACGGCAACGACTGGTTTGTCGTGCCGCTGGCGGTCCCGTACGGCACGCTGACCACCGTCACCCTGCTGACCGTCGTCGACGACTTCGGGCGCGTGACCAAGGTCCGCTCGGCCGCCGAGGTCGATGGCGGCGGCGCCAACCGGGCCTTCAAGTTCTTCGAGCTCACCGGCGACTCGAACCCGCGCAACGGAAAGGCGCCGCTGCTGTTCCTGCCTCCCACCGTGGAGACGACCGAGGCCGGACGCCCGCTCGAGGACGTTCGCTTCGTGCGCGACGAAATGGCGAACGTTGCGTGGGCCGTAGAACAGCGGATCGAGTCAGACTCCGGCCATCCAGTCGATGTCGCCACACGCCGCGGACGCTCGCCCGTAGACCAACCAGCTACCGAGGACGATCTTTGGAAGCTCATGCTGTCGACCCCAGTGCCACCTAACTGGGTGCCGCTCGTGCCGGTGCGCGTCGTCGACAACGTGGACAACGCTGCTACCAGCGAGCAGATCATGTTCCAGCGCGGCCGGGTTCCGCGCTCCGGCGAACCCGGCGCGACGAGCGGCGCGCTCGGCCGGATCCTGCTTCCCGATCGCCGCCTGCTGATCCACGAGGACGAGATCCCCAGTGCGGGGACCCGCGTTGTCCGTCGTTACCAGTCGGCCCGCGATCCTGCTGGCACGCTGCACACGTGGGTGGGTCGACGCAAAGGCCCGGGCCGCGGTGAAGGCCACAGTGGTCTCGAATTCGACGTTCTCGACCGGTCGTGAGCCATCCTCGTTTCAGGGCGATGAACTCGGTGAAGCCGCTGCGGCGACGGCCGCAGCCATTGCAGGCTGATCAGCTCGACGATCGGCTTGTCGACGTGTCCCCATCGATCTCGACTGCTTTGCGAACAAGTTGAAACAATCCTCCGCTTGGCCGATCGCGGGTTCATGTTCCAGGCTCCTGCCGAGGTCTACGACCGGTTCGTCGGCCGGTACAGCCCCGCTCTGGCCCGCGCCATGTGCAAGGCCGCGGGGGTCCAGGCAGGACAGCGCGCCCTCGATGTGGGCTGTGGCTCCGGTGCGCTGGCCGAACTCCTCGCCGAGGTGCTCGGAGCCGAAAATGTCGCTGCGATCGACCCATCGGAGCCGTTCGTCGAGGCGACTCGGGCCCGGGTACCGGGCGCGCGCGTCGTCCTCGGGTCGGCCGAGTCGCTCCCGTTCGGCGACGACGAGTTCGACGCGACGCTGTCGCAGCTCGTCGTCAACTTCCTGACCGACCCCGACCAGGGGCTGCGCGAGATGTCCCGCGTGACGCGCCGCGGCGGCGTCGTCGCCGGCTGCGTGTGGGACTACGGCGGAGAGATGACGATGCTGCGGACCTTCTGGGACGCAGCGGCCGCGCTCGACCCCGAGCGCGTGGAGCCGCTGATGGAGACGTACACGATGCGCTTCGCACGCCCAGAGGAGCTCGAGGCGCTCTGGCGCGGCTCGGGGCTCGGCGACGTCGAACGTCGCCGCGATCGTCGTCGAGGCTTCCTACGACGACTTCGAGGATCTGTGGTCGCCCTTCCCGACCGGTGTCGGTCCCGCCGGCGCGTACGCCGCGTCTCTCGGCGGCGAAGCGCAGGCCGCCCTTCGCGAGGAGTTTCGGCGCCGCGTCGGGGAACCCGAGGGACCGTTCACGCTCTCCGCCCGCGCGTGGCGCGCCGTCGGGAGAGCCGCCGGCTAGGCCGATGGCCGAGACGCCGGAGCAACTCTACGAACGAGCGAGGGACGCGCTACGGATGCCGCCGGTCGAGGAGTGGGAGACCTGGCCGTTCGAAGGTGGGCTGCGCCCGCGCACGCTCGAGCCGCCCACCGAGCACGACACGCCGCGACACGGCGTGGGCGGCGTCGACTGTTGGGCGTGCACGGCCTCGGACGAGGCGTTCCTGTGGGCCAACGAGCGCTGGCGGCTGGCGACGCCGCCGGGCGGCGAGTCGGGGCTGCCGATCGTCGCCCTGCTCATGCCTCGCGAGCACTACGCCGAGCCGGGCGACCTCCCGGACGACCTGGCAGCCGACCTCGGGATCCAGCTGGCACGGATCGAGAGAGCCGTGCGTTCCGTGGGCGAGATCGGCCGCGTCCACGTCTGCCGCTGGGGTGACGGCGGCGAGCACCTGCACTGGTGGTTCATGGCCCGGCCAGCCAGGCTCCGCCAGGTGACGGGCAGCTTCGTCGCGATCTGGGACGACGTCCTCCCGCCGCTGCCCGAGGAGCTTCGCCGCGAGAACGTCGCCGCATTCAAGGCGGCGCTGGAGGCTTAGCGCGAAGGGCCCCGTCTCCGGGGCCCTTCGTTCGACCTGATCTGCCTCGGCGCGTCTAGCGCAGCGAGCGCTTCGATCCAGGGCCGATCCGGTCGAAGACGCCGTAGGTCAGGACTCCGCTCCCGGCCCTACGGCCCTTGTGCTTCACCTTCGGCTCGACGGCCCAGCCGTTGTGACTGGCCTCGACCTTGACGTTTGCGCGGTCTGCTCCGCGCAGCACGCTTTCGTAAGCAAGCCGAGCCCAGCCGAACACATCCGAGTAGTCGTGCGAAGCCATGTTCGACTTGGCTGCTCCGATCGCTGCGTCCGCAACTGCGAGCTGGATCCTCGCCCTGTCGGCCTTCTTGCTATCCAGCACTCGGCCGGCGATGACGTTCGCGTTGATGATGTACGCGGCGGCCTGGTGCCGCGCCGCGTTGTCGCGGTCGAACTGGCTGAAGTCCCAGTTCAGGTCGATGTAGCTCATCATCGAGTTGTGCTCGTCGCTCGCCCAGGCGAGGAAGAACGGGCCGGAGGGGCCGTAGTCGATCCCCGTCTCCCAGTCGAACCCGTCATGTGGATGGCTCATGCCGAAGTGGTGGCCGTACTCGTGGATCTGCGTCGTCGTCAGCCCGTAGCCGGACGCGACGATCTGCGGCGAGACGAAGTTGAAGACGAAGCTCTGCGTCCCATCCACGTAGTTGTCGTCGGCGAACCCGAGGGCCGGCGGTGAGAGATCCGGCTCCGCCACGTCATCGACGGCGTAGTTGAACCCGGGCGCCTCATAGCGGCGATTCTTGCCCGCCTGCTTTGGCTTCTCGTCCAGGAAGTCCTCGAGGTTCAGCGCGTTGTTGAGGAACAGGTTCGCGAACGGCGGGTACTGAGGCCGGTCCGGGTAGCACGCCACGTCCTGGAGCAAGAGCTCGTAGCACTCACGCGCCTTGCCGGTGAAGCTCACGTCCTCGCCGTCGGCCGACCAGTTGGACGGGAAGAGCTCGCTCTCCTCCGCGACGAGGTAGTCGAGCTTCTGGTACTGGGCGCTCGCGTTCACGCCCGTCCAGCCCTCGTAGGTGTTGAGGTCGAGGTTGATCGACTTGGGCAGCAGTTCGGGGGTCAGGTATGGCGGGTAGAGCGGCGAGGACGTGAACATCAGATTGATCGCCGCGTACCGCGCGACCTTGCTCAGGTCGCCCGCCAGCTCGGTCGGGGCTCGATAGCCGCCGGCTGCATACTCCCAGGCGACCGGGATCCGGTAGTCGGCCTCCCCGTCGCCGTCGATGTCGTCGTTCGTGATGTCGTAGCTCCCGCCCCAGGCTTCGGGCCCGGCCGAGAGGTCGAAGAACCACACCCGGCGCTCACCGCGGCCGCCGAGCCCCGTCTCTTCGTCATCGGACGTCGTGCCGCCCCACGCGATGATCTTCCGGCTGTCACGGTTCACGCCGAAGTCGAAGCCGGTATCAGGGTCGGGCTCGCCGAACTTCGTGTAGACGTGGTCGATGAAGTCCGACCTTCCCCACCAGTTGACGAAGAAGATCGTGTCCCGGCGGGTGTTGACGCCTGACGGCGCGTGGTCGATCAGCCACTTCTCGACCGTCGGCGCATCGATGAAGTTGTTCTGGCCGACGTCCCGCGTTCCGGCCTGGGCGTTGTACTCGTCCTGGAAGACCGTTCGCGGCGCCGGGGTCGCGAGGCCCTTGAGCGCCGTGAAGAAGCCGTTCTCCCAGGCCGTGCTCGTGTACGTGACGTCGTAGTCGTACGTGTAGTTGATCCCGAGCTCCTCGACGGTGCCATACGGCAGCCGAGACCGAACGATCGGCTTGTAGCGCTCGGGTAGCCCGTCGACGAACGCACCCTGGTTGACCTGGCTCTGGTCGAAGCCGACGAAGACGACGTTGACCGGAACCCGCTCGCTCAGGCCCGCGCTGCGCACCCCGGGCTGCAAGTTCGAGAAGTTCGCTCCGGTCGCCCCTGCTGCACCGGCGGCAGCCGCCAGCACGGCAGCGCCCAGAGCGAGGATGTGTCGAAAGCGCATCTACTCCCCCTTCACTGGTTCGTCCCGTTCTTGCGGGACGCCAACCCTTCCGGGGCGGAAGCCTAACGCCAGTCGATCGTGACGACCTCGACCGGCTCGGAGATCCCCTTCAAGGTGACGGTCCGGGGCTCCGAGTGCGCCAGCCCATCAACGAGCCTGGCGGTCGCCAGGCTGGCGTAGATCTCGCCGGGCCCGCCGAGCGCTCCCACGCGGGCCGCCTCGTGGACGCCCTTGCCGCTGTATCCCGCCGGGGAACGGCTGGCCTCGGCCGCGTGGACGCCAATGCGGACCTCCGGCGCGAAACCGTTGGTGCGCCGGTGCGCGGCCAGGCGGCGCTGGACAGCCGCTGCGCAGTCCACGGCGCTCTTCGGGTCCGGAAACGCGACGAAGAAGCCGTCGCCGGAGTGGTCGACCTCTTCGCCTCCGTACTCTCCGAAGAGCCCTCTCAGCGTCCTGTCATGCCAACCGACGAGCCCGGTCCATGCCTCGTCTCCGATCGCCGCCGCAAGCGGAGTGGAGTCGCAGATGTCGGTGGAGACAAACGTTCGGTCGGTTCGCTCGCCGCCGGCCTTGGCCGCAAGGCCACCGAGGGCCTCGACGGTCCGACGAGCGTCTCGCATCGCGCCGAGTCGATCGAAGGTCGCGCTGGCGGCCCGGAGCTCCAGCTCGGCGGCGTCGACATCGCCGTCCAGTTGATATGCCTCCGCCGTCAGCAGCCTGACGCGAGCGGCCTCGTACGGCGTCTCGACCTCTTGGTAGAGGCGGATCGCGCGCCGCAGGTCACGGAGCGCCCTGTCGGCATCCTCCTCGGAGAGCGCGACGGCTCCCGCCGCCGCTGCCGCATGGGCCGCGAGCGACGGGGTGCCGTAGTCCTGCGCGATCTCGGCGAGCTCCTCGGCCGCCGTTCGCGCCTCCTCGATCTCGCCGGCGGCAACCGAGATCTCGACGCTCGCCGGCAGCAGGCGGGCTCGCGAGAGCCGGTTTCGTGCCTCATCTGAAAGCGCGCGGCGCAGGCTGCGCCGAGCAGACTCGACGTCCCCGTTCGCCAGTCGAAGCAGGGCTAGGCCGGGCTGAGGCTCGACTCCGAGGCCATGCGCCTGGCGAAAGGCCTCGTCCGCGGCCGTGAGGTCGCCCATGCGCAGCCGGAGCTCGCCTAGCTCGTAGAACGCCGAGGCGGCAACGCTCGGCGCAAACTCGTCCAGCTCGGCAACGGCGGTCCGAATTTCCTTCTCGGCCTCCGGCCAGCTGCCGCGGAGTCGCATGACCTCCGCGCGATTCACGCGGCAGACTCCTGGGAAGCCGCTGATCGACTGACGATCGCACCATCGCGTCGCAGCCTCCGTCCAGTTGCCCGCTCGCGAAAGATCGGCGACATCGAACGATGCGGAGATGACGCCGCAGTAGATGATTCCCGTCACGTAGGGATCCAGTTCGCCGCTGACCGCAGCGACCGTCGCCTCTTCGATGAGCGCCAGACCTGACTCGGCGTCGCCCTGCCGGACGAGCGCAGACCCCTTGTCGTGGAGGCCGAGCGCCATCAGGTTGCGCTCGCCGAAGCGGCTGCCGATCTCGAGCACGCGCTCCGCGTGTGCGATCGCCGAGTCGAACTCGCCGGCGGCCAACGCGAGCCGCGAGCGCACTCGTTCCAGGTAGCCGTGCTCGGGGCAATCCTCTTCCTCGGCGAGCAGGCGCTCGGCGCGGGCCAGCCAGGCGCCCTGGAGGCCGGAGCGCTTGAGCTGGTGGTCGCGGGCCAGGTGAAGCGCGCTCAACGCGGCGGCTCGCTGCTCTCCTCGTTCGAGCCGCGCGGCGTAGGCGCGGGTTCGCGCCTCGATCGACTCGTCCATCTTCCCGGTCCACCACGCCGCGTCCGCCAGCCCGTAGAGATCCTCGGCGTCGAGGATCTCGGTGCGGTCGAGCTCGGCCAGGAGCTCGTACGCCTGCCGCCAGTCCTTGTCTGCGTGCGCGGCGCGTCCCTGCTCCAACCGATCGGAGATCTCGGTCATGGCCCTATTGTCGCGTAGGATCGAAGCGTGGCGGTCTCCGCGCCCGACCGGCTGTACTTCACCGAGAGCGACGAGGCGAACGAGCTCATCGCGCACGATCCGCTCGCGCTGCTGATCGGATTCGCGCTCGACCAGCAGGTGTCCGTGCAATCCGCCTTCACCGGGCCGCTGAAGATCAAGGAGCGACTCGGGACACTGGCGGCCAGCGAGATCGCCTCGACCGATCCGGACAAGCTCGAAGCTGTGTTCCGAGAGCGCCCGGCTGTCCACCGCTTCCCGGGCGCGATGGCGACGCGTGTTCGCGACCTCTGCGCCTTCGTCGAGGCCGAATACGGCGGGGATGCAGCTCGGCTGTGGACGGAGGCGGGCGACGCCGACGAGCTTCGCCGGCGGATCGCCGAGTTGCCCGGCTTCGGCGAGATGAAGATCAAGGCACTCGGCGCCGTCCTGGCGAAGCGGTTCGGCGTCGAGGCGGCTCAGGGCCTCGTCCCCGGACACCCCACCCTCGGCGATGTCGACTCCAGCGAAGCGCTCGAGCACTACCAGGCCTTGAAGCGCGAGCACAAGGCCAAGATGCGCGCGCAAGCGTCCTGAGCGAAGGACGCTACGACGTCATCGTGCTCGGCGGCGGCGCGGCCGGCTGCGTTGTCGCTTCGCGCCTGAGCGAGAACGCGGACTGCCGGGTCTGCCTAGTCGAAGCCGGGCCCGACTACGGCGCCTTCGCCGAGGGTGCGTGGCCCGCGGACCTGCTCGACGCACGCCGGGTGGCCCTTTCGCATGCCTGGACGACCGACCGCGAAGATCGCTCACAGCTCCGCGCTCGAGTGATCGGCGGGTGCTCGGCCCACAACGCCTGCATCGCCTTGCGCGGGACGCCCGCCGACTACGACGAATGGCCGGGCTGGTCGTATGACGAGCTCGAGCCTTACCTCCGCAGAGCGGAGGAGACGCTCGGAGTCCGAACATTCGCCGACGAAGAGATTGCCCCGTGGCACCGTGCGTGGATCGACGCCGGTCTCGGCGCGGGGCTCGGCGGCGGAGCGCATCCGGTCAATGCGCGCGGAGCCCTCCGCTGGCACACCGCGTTCGCCTACCTCGACCCTGCCCGCCCGCGCTCCAACCTCACGATTCGCGCGCAGACGCTCGTCGATCGAATCGAGCCCGAACGAGGTCTGGTGGAAACGGATCGTGGAACGCTGGAGGCAGGGCTGATCGTTGTGACGGCGGGGGCGTACGGCTCGCCCGGGATCTTGCTCCGCAGCGGCATTGGGCCGGGGCTCGCGTACGACCTTCCCGTCGGCGAAGAGCTCACCGATCATGTCGGCGTCGGATTCGGCTGGGCTCCGACGGATCGTCTCGTGTCCGAAACGCTGGCGTTCGAAGCCTCGCACCCGCTGTTCGGTCCACAGGAGAGCCTGTGGTCGGGAGAGCAGGAGACCCTCGTCCTGCCCTGGGTCGAGTGGGGCGAGGGAGCACTTCACCCGACCGCCGTGGTCTTCGCGATGAAGCCGCACTCGCGGGGTCGCGTATCGCTCAACGGGCCCGGGCCGGAGGAACCGCTGCGCATCGAGCACGGCCTGCTGGGAGACGTCCGCGATCGCGATGCGCTCCTCGAGGGGATTGCGCTCGTCCGCGACCTCGCGGCCGGGTTGAGTCACCTCGTCGAGGCCGAGCTTCGGCCAGGGCCGGATGCCGATCTCGGTGCCCACGTCTTGGCCGAGGCCCGCGGTTTCTTCCATCCCGTCGGAACATGCGGGATCGGCCGAGTCGTGGAGCCGAGCGGTCGGCTCCGCGGCCTCGACCGCCTCTACGTCGCCGACGCCTCGGTGATGCCGACGATCCCTCGCGCGAACACTCAGATCAGCACGGTCGCGGTCGCCGAGCGCATCGCGGCCGGCATCTCTGCGCAGGAGTAGGCTGACGGCATGGCAGCCTCGGCCCGCGGCGCGCAGCCCTGACCTACTCGATCGTCGCCCGGGATCCCGAGTCGGGCCAGCTCGGCGTCGCCGTTCAGTCACGCGCCTTCCAGGCCGCGGCGACGGTGATGTGGGCGCGGCCGGGGGTCGGGGCCGTCGCGACCCAGGCCTTCTCCGAGCGCAGCTACGGGCCGCTCGGGCTCGACCTCCTCGCGGCAGGGAAGACGCCGGAGCAGGCCCTCGTAGCGCTCGTCACCGCTGATCCCGATGCCGACGTGCGCCAGGTGGCGATCCTCGGCGCCGACGGAGCCGTCGCCGCGCACACGGGCGCATCGTGCATCCCGGATGCCGGCCACCAGACCGGCGACGGCTACAGCGTCCAGGCGAACATCATGCGGAGCCCGTCGGTCTGGCCGGCGATGGCGGAGGCGTTCGAGGCCGCCGATGGAGCCTTGGCGAGACGGATGCTCGCGGCGCTCGACGCCGCGGAGGCGGCCGGGGGCGACTGGCGCGGGATGCAGGCGGCCGGGCTTCTCGTCGTCGCCGCCGAGGGCAACCCGTGGGAGACGGTGAACGAGCTGCGCGTCGACGATCACCCCGAGCCGCTGGCCGAGCTTCGCCGGCTCCTCGCCCTCCATGAGGGCTATACGGCGATGTACGAAGGCGACCGCCGGGCGGAGGCCGCTCGGGGTGCCCGCATGGACGAGCTCGACGTTCGCTTCGCCGAGCTGGCCGACGCCGCCCACGCCGGCGACGTCACCCGCGCCCGCGAGCTTCTGGCGCCCCTGCTCGCCGAGGAGCCGCGCTGGTCGGATTACATCCGCGCGCTCGGCGCGAGGGGGTACCTCCCCCACGCCGACGAGCTCATCCAGTGACGCGCCCGCAGGTCGTCGTCTACGTCACCCGCGAGCATCCTGTCAGCGGCGCCGACCAGCTCCTCGTCCTCGACGTCGTCGACCGACCCGAGCTCACGACGGTCATCCCGGGCGGCGAGATCGACCCGGATGAAGGGATCGAGGATGCCGCACGGCGCGAGGTGCGCGAATCGGCGGGAATCGAGACCAGGCTCGTGCGGGAGCTGGGTTCGACCGGCGCGAGCCGCTTTGTCCAGGCGGTCCCGCTTCACTCGGCGCCCGACGAATGGGAGCACGGGGATCTCCGATGCCGCTGGGCGCCGGTTCGCAGTGAGGTCCGGGGAGACCGTGGCGCGTTTCTCGCCGCGATCCTCCGAGAGCGCGTCGTCGCCTACGTCACGCGCGAGCGAGGCGGCCCAACCGAGCTACTCACGATCGAGCACAAGGACATGCCCGAGGAGGGTGTCCAGGTGCCGGCGGGCCGAGTCGACCACGGCGAGGACCTCGTGCGCGCCGTACACCGTGAGGTCGCCGAGGAGACCGGCCTGGACGCCGTGCGGGTCGTTCGGAAGCTGCCTCACTTCGAGGCGGAGTACGAGAGCCCGCACGAGTCACACGCGTTCCACCTGGTCGCCGAGACCGAGACGCCGGACACGTGGGAGCACGAGGTTCACGGCGAAGGAGCCGACGCCGGTCTCGTCTACGTGTGCCGGTGGCTGCCCCTGACGCTCGACCTGCGCCTGTGGAACGGGCGGGATCCGATGCTTCAGCATCTACCGGTGCAGGGGCCGTGAGAGCCGCTCTCGTCGCCGTTATCGGCCTTCTCCTCCTCGACGGCGGAGGAACAGCCCAGGCGCTCCGCCACCCCGCGGCGCCGAAGTGCCCGATCTTCCCAAAGTCGAACCCGTGGAACCAGCGCGTCGACCGCCTGCCGGTCGCGGCCGACTCGACCGCGATCATCGAGTCGATCGGCCCCGAAGAGACGCTGCATCCCGACTTCGGGTCCGGCCTCTGGCAGGGCGCACCGATCGGCATCCCGATCACCGTGGTGCGACGGAGCCAGCGGAAGGTGAGGATCGCGTTCCAGTACGCCGACGAGAGCGACCGCGGCCCCTACCCGATCCCGCGCCAGGTCAAGATCGAAGGCGGGCTGCACTCGACGGGCGACCGCCATGCGCTGATCCTCGACCGGGACGCTTGCCGGCTGTACGAGCTCTTCGCGCTCCAGCCGGCATCCGGCGGCGGCTGGCGCGCGGGCTCCGGCGCGATCTGGAACCTGCGTTCGAACCGACTCCGTCCAGCAGGCTGGACGTCGGCCGACGCCGCAGGACTCCCGATCCTGCCGGGTCTCGCACGCTACGACGAGGTCGCCCGTGGCCGCATCGACCACGCGCTTCGGTTCACGGTCAGCCGCACGCGTCGGGCGTACGTCCACCCGGCCCGCCACTACGCGAGCTCCTCGACCGACCCAAGCCTGCCGCCGATGGGGCTGCGCCTTCGGCTGAAGGCGAGCTTCCCGACGCGCAGCTTCCCCCGTCAGGCCCGCATCGTCCTGGAGGCGCTCAAGCGCTACGGCATGCTCGTCGCCGACAACGGATCGGACTGGTACATCACCGGCGCGCCGGATCCGCGCTGGTCGAACCAGCAGCTTCGCGCTCTGAAGCGCGTCCCGGGCTCGGCCTTCGAGGTTGTGAAAACCGGCGCCGTGCCACGCACGTAGACGGAGATGTGAAACGGCTCGCCCTCGGTCTCTCTCTCGTCGCGCTCCTCGCAGGCTGCGGGAGCGACGGCGGCAGCAATGAGATGACTGTGTCGCTGGGTGAGCAGAACGGCTCGATGCAGTCGGGCGAGGCCACTCTCACCCGGGTCGACGACTCGTCGACGCATGTCGTCCTTTCGGTCGGGGGCGGCGGCTCGACGCCGCAGCCGGCGCACATCCACAAGGGCAGCTGCGCCAACCTCGACCCACAGCCTGAGTATGCGCTGGAGGACGTCGTCGACGGCGAGTCCTCGACGCACGTCAATGTGTCGCTGGACGAGCTTCGCGACGGCGAGTTCGCGATCAACGTGCACAAGTCCGCCGCAGCGCTGCAGACCTACGTCGCGTGCGGCGACATCGGCTCAGGCGCAGCCGGCGGCACGGAGACCGGCAGCGACACCGAGACCGATTCGGGCTACGGCTACTAGACGCCGGCGAGCAGGAACGCACGCTGCTCGCGCAGCATCTCGCGGGCGATCACGAGCCGCTGGATCTGGTTCGTGCCCTCGTAGATCTGCGTGATCTTCGCGTCGCGCATCATCCGCTCCACCGGGTACTCCTGCATGTAGCCGTAGCCGCCGAGGATCTGGACCGCGTCGGTCGTGACCTCCATGGCCACGTCCGAGCAGTACAGCTTCGCCATCGCGCTGATCTTCGTCAGCTCCGAGCCTTCGATGCCGTCGTCGATCATCTGGCCGCATTTGTAGAGCAGCAATCGCGCGGCCTCGCACTTCGTCTCCATGTCGGCGAGCTGGGCCGAGATCAGCTGGTGCTGCGCGATCGGCCGGCCCATCGTCTCGCGCTCCTTCGCGTAGTCGAGCGCGTAGTCGGTCGCGCCCTGGGCGAGCCCGAGCCCCTGTGCGCCGATCCCCGGCCGTGACCGGTCGAGGATTCGCATCGCGATCTTGAACCCCTCCTCCTCCTCGCCGAGCAGGTTGTCCGCCGGGATCCGCATGTCGTTGAAGAAGATCTCGCCGGTCGTCGAGCCCTTGATCCCCATCTTCGGCTCGATCCGGCCGACCTCGAACCCCGGTGAGGTCGCCTCGACGACGAACGCGGAGATGCCGTCGTGGCCGAGGCTCGGGTCGGTCTTGGCGAAGACCGTGTAGAGGCCGGCGACGCCGGCGTTCGTGATGAAGCGCTTGGCGCCGTTGATGACGTACTCGTCGCCGTCGCGCCGAGCTTCCGAGCGCATCGCCGCTGAGTCGGAGCCGGAGCCGGGCTCCGTCAGCGCATACGCCGTGAGCCACTCGCCCGAGGCCAGCCGTGGGAGGTAGCGCTCCTTCTGCTCGTCGGTTCCGGCGAGCTTCAGGCCGAGCGAGCCGAGCTCCTGGACGGCGAGGATGAGGCCGCTCGTCGCGCAGACCTTCGAGACCTCCTCGATCGCGACGAGCGTCATCAGCGCCGAGGCGCCCAGGCCGCCGTACTCATCGTCGTACATGACTCCGAAGATCCCGTGCTCGCGATAGACCTCGACGACGTCCCAGGGAAACTCGGCGGTCTTGTCGATCTCAGCCGCCCGCGGCGCAATTCGCTCGCGCGCGAGCTCCCGGATCAGGTCGCGGATCTCTCGCTGCTCCTCGCTGAGGGGATCGGTCGCCATCGGCGCAATCCTAGTTCGACCCTGTTAGGTTCCCGCCCGTGCTGAAGCGGATCTCACTGCTGGTCGCCGTCTCCATGCTCGTCGCGACGTCGCTGGCGTTCGCGTCGGGCAGGAACGAAGACTTCGCGTGGCAGGTGACGCCCACAGGTTCGACCGCCAGCCTCCGCGGGCTCTCCGCGGTCAGCGAGAAGGTCGCCTGGGCGAGCGGGAGCCTCGGCACGGTTCTGCGGACGACCGACCGGGGCGCGACCTGGCAGTCGGTCGGCCCTCCGGGCACCGACGCGCTCCAGTTCCGCGACATCGAGGCGTTCGACCGGCGCAACGCGGTCATCCTCTCGATCGGCGACACACCGGACGCGTTTCGCGTCTACGTCACCTCGGACGGTGGCCAGACCTGGCGGCTCGGATTCCAGAACCAGGAACCGACCGCGTTCTACGACTGCATGACGTTCTTCGACCGCCGCCACGGCATCGCTCTTTCCGACCCGATCGGCGGGGAGTTCAGGATCATTGCGACCCGGAACGGCGGCCGCAGCTGGCAGATCGTCGACGCTGACATGCCCCCCGCATTGGCGGGCGAGTTCGCGTTCGCCGCCAGCGGTCAGTGCCTTGTCTCATCCGGAGACATCCTCGAGAGCGACGATGACGACGACGATCGTGGCGACAGGAGCGACCGTCTTGCCTGGTTCGGGACCGGCGGCTCTGCCGTCTCGCGCGTCTTCCGGTCCCGCGACGGCGGCAAGAGCTGGCGCGTCACCGCGACGCCGATCCGCAGCGGACCGAGCTCCGGGATCAACGCGCTCGCCTTCCGCAACGAGGACAACGGCCTCGCCGTCGGCGGCGACTTCACCGTGCCGACTGTGGCGCCCGATTCCGCGGCGCTCAGCCGGGACGGTGGCCGGTCGTGGCGGCTCATCGAGGACGCGCCGAACGAGTACCGCTCGGGCGCGACGTGGGTCGACCAGCGCACGGCGATCGCGGTAGGCCTCAGCGGGAGTGACGTCAGCTTCGATCGTGGGCGCTCCTGGAGCCGCTTCGACAGCGGTAGCTTCCACACGGTCGATTGTGCAGACGAGGACGCCTGCTGGGCCTCCGGCGCGCAGGGCCGCGTTGCCTACCTGGTCACAGACGACTGATCAGCGCGCGTAGCTCGTCCCCCGGACACGCGGTGGCGACGAAGTCCGAGTGCGGCCGCACCTGCCGCGCAGCCGGATAGCGCCGGCGGTACTCGGCGATGAGCTGCTGGAGCGCCCGGCGCGCCTCGGGTGTCACGTCCGCCCTCCCCACGGAGTCGTCGCCGAGGAAGCAGACGGCGAAGTAGTGGTCGTTCGACTCATTCGTCCCGTTCGCCGCCGAGCGGGCGCCGAATCCACGCCCGACGAACACGTAGCCGTGCCGGCAGAAGACGTGGTTGTAGGCGATGTCGAGCCAGCCCCGGGTCTCCATGTGGAAGCGCTGCATCGCACGGACGCGGGCGGCGCAGTTCCGATGCAGCCGCTGCTCGTCGGAGTTCATGCCGGAGTAGTGCACGGCGACGCCGCGCGCCGCGCCGGGCTGGATCCGCGGCCGACCCTTCGCAGGCGCGGCTCCCCAGGCGGGCCGCCGAACGAATCTCAGCGCAGGTGGGCGCGGAGGCGGCGCCGCTTTCCGGCCCTCGGCGACGCTCACTCCGGCTTGTGACAGACGACCTCGATGTTGTTCCCGTCGAGGTCCTTGACGTAGGCGGCGTAGTAGGTCGGGTGATAGTGCTCGCGCAGGCCGGGGGCGCCGTTGTCCGTCCCGCCGGCGGCAGTCGCGGCTTGGTGGAAGGCGTCCACCGTCGCGCGATCGCCGGCGGAGAAGGCGACATGCCCATTGCCAACCGGGTCGCGACGCGCGACCCCGAAGTCCGGCATCTCACGATCGCCGAAGCCGAGGAACTCCCCGAACTCGAACATCAGCGAGTAGCCGAGTGGCTTCAGCGCATCCGAGTAGAAGGCCTTGCTGCGTTCCAGGTCGGTGACGTACACAGCGGTGTGATCAACCGGCATTGCGGCTCCCCTCGTTAGATTCGCCCAATGATCCTCGAACGCGGCGTCATCCGCACACTCGACCCCTCACTGCCAACCGCCTCGGCGCTCGCGATCGCAGGCGATCGCGTCGCCGGCGGCGTCGGAACGCACGAGACGTCGCTGCCCGGGCCCGACCGGGTCGATCTGGGCGGCCGCTGCGTGCTACCGGGGTTCAACGACGCCCACGTCCACTTCCCGACCTGGGCGGCGGCGCGGCGCGAGGTGCGGCTGGAGGGCACGACGTCCGTGGCTGACGTCGTCACCCAGGTGCGCGCTGGGCTGGAGTCGATCCGCGAGGGCGAGTGGCTGCACGGCCGCGGCTGGCGGAGCGCGGGCTGGCCGGAGCAGCCGACCAAGGAAGCGCTCGACGAGGCGACGGGGGACGTGCCCGTGGCGCTGCTCGCCCAGGATGGGCACTCACTCTGGCTCAACTCGGCGGGGCTGGCGCGCGGTCACGGAAAGCTCCAGGTCGCCGGCGGCGTCGTGGAGTTGGACGAGCGCGGCGAGCCCACCGGCGTCCTGCGGGAGGAGTCCTGCTGGCAGTTCCGCGACCGCCATCTCCAGATCTCCGACGACGACTACGTCTCGGCGATGCGCGAAGGACTGCGCGTCGCGGCAGCCCGCGGCGTCACGGCCGTCCACGACAAGGACGGCTGGATCGGCGCGCTGCGCTTCTGGCAGGCCCTGGACGATCTGACGGTGCGGGTCTGGCAGTCTTTTCCGGCCGACCGGCTCGACGAGCTCGAAGAGCTCGGGCTGCGGAGCGGGTTCGGAGGCCCGATGTTGCGGGTCGGCTACCTGAAGGCGTTCATGGACGGGACGCTCGGGTCGCAGACGGCTCGCATGCTGGACGGCGCGGGCGTCGAGATCACGAGCCGTGCCGAGCTGGCGGAGATCGTCCGACGCGGCGCGGAGGCCGGCTGGCCGGTCGCTGTGCACGCAATCGGCGATCGAGCGAATCGCGACGCGCTCGACGCGTTCGAGGAGACGCGCGATGTCTGGGCCCCGCTCGGCCTGCGGCAGCGCATCGAGCACGCGCAGCTGTTGGCACCCGAGGACATCGGCCGCTTTGCCGAGCTCGGGGTCGCGGCATCGGTGCAATTCAGCCACGCCACGTCCGACCGTGACGCCGCCGACCGGTTCTGGGCGGGGAAGACCGGCGGCGCGTATGCCTACCGCTCGCTGCTGGACTCCGGCGCGGTCGTCGCCAACGGCTCCGACGCGCCGGTCGAGGAGCTCGATCCGCTCGCAGGGCTCGTCGCGGGAGTCCTTCGGACAGTCGACGATCGTCCCGCCTGGCATCCCGAGCAGGCGCTCGGGATCGAAGCGGCGCTCGCCGCGACCTGCGTCACGCCGGCCTGGCTGGCATACGACGAGCACCGGCGCGGCAAGCTCGTCCCCGGCTACCTCGCCGATCTCGTCGTCCTCGACCGCGACCCGGTCGCCGTTCCGCCCGAGGAGCTACCAGAGGTTCGCGTCGTGGCGACGATGGTCGGGGGCCGCTGGACCTACAACCCGCCGCCCTGGGATTAAACCCTCGGTAGCTCGGCGAAGCGGCGGAGGAGCTCGCGGGCAGCGTCGACCGCGAGCGGGATGTGGTCGACGCGCAGACGTTCGTTCGGCGAGTGGATGTTCCCCTCGGGGAGGTCGAAGCCGGTGAGAACGGTCGGGATCTTCCGGTCCGCCAGCGGCGGAACGATGGGCAGCGTCCCGCCGACTCGAATCAGCAGCGGGCGCGTGCCGACGACCGCCTCGAACGCGTCCAGCGCGATCCGGATCGCGGGCGCGTCAGGCGGAACGAGGCCCGCGGGGCTTGACGCCCATCGCTCGACCTCGACCTCGGCTCCGTCCGGCGCCGACTCCCCGAGCAGGCGGTCGAAGACGGGCGCAATCTGGTCGGGATCCTGGCCGGGTGCCAGCCGGATCGAGACGTTCGCCTCGGCGCAGACCGGCAGCACCGTCTTCTGGAGCTGCGCCTCGCCGCCGGCGATCCCGTTGACTGTGACAGCCGGCTCAGCCCACGTACGGACGTAGAACTCTTCGGCAGCGTCGCCGTCGATCGGCTTCGCTCCGCCCTCCGCGATCACGTCCGCGCCTGGATCGAGCTTCGTCCAGGCGTCGAGCTCTTCGGCGGAGGGTGGAACAGTCCCGGCGCGGAGGGGCTCAGGCAAGCGGCCGTTCTCGGCCGGCAGGACGCCCCGCAACGTCTCCATCAGCGCGTCAGTGGCGCTCAGCGCCGCGCCGCCGAACACGCCCGAGTGGAGATCGCGGTCGCCGGTGCGCACGCGGACGTGGAAGTACACGAGCCCGCGCGTCGCCGTGTGGAATACCGGCGCGCCGGGCCGGAGCATGGCGCTGTCGAAGATCACCGCGGCATCCGCCCCACGTTCGTCACGCTCGATGAAGTGGACGATCTCCTCACCGCCGGTCTCCTCCTCCCCGTCACAGGCGAAGCGCACGTTGACCGGCAGCTCGCCCGCCTCGGCGAGTAGGGCGACAGCCTTCAACAGCGCGTAGAGCTGGCCCTTGTCGTCGGCCGTCCCACGACCGTACAGCCAGCCGTCCCGAACGACGGGCTCGAACGGCGGCGTCTCCCACTCCTCGAGCGGTCCGGGCGGCTGGACGTCGAAGTGCCCGTAGACGAGCACCGTGGGAGCGTCGCCGCCGCCGGAGGCACGAATCTCGCCGACGACCAACGGAAATGTCTCGGTCTCGACGAGCTCGGCGTCGCCGCCGGCGGCACGGACGAAGTCACGGACCCACTCGCCGGCCCGCCGCACGTCCCCCGCGTGCTCGGGATCGGCGCTGATGCTCTGGATGCGAAGGAACTCGGAAAGCTCCTCCAACCAAGCTGGATCCAACTCAGCCACGCGGGCGCGAGTCTATTGAGTCGCCGCGGAGCGGGCTTTGCCCCGCTTAGGCGACGCGAAGCTTCTGCGAGTCGGCGAGCGCCCGGAGCTTCTTCAGGCTCTGGTTCTCGATCTGCCTGATCCGCTCGCGGGTGACCTCGAACGTTCGGCCGACCTCGTCGAGCGTCCTCGGCTGTTCGCCGTTCAGGCCGTACCGCAGCTCGAGCACGCGGCGCTCCCGCTCCGACAGGGTTCCGAGGATCTTCTTCAGCGTCTCCTTGCGGAGCACGTTCTCGGCCAGCTCGTCGGGCAGCGGCGCCAGCTCGTCGGTGATGAAGTGCCCGAATTCCGACTCCTCGTCGTCGCCGACGGGCTTCTCGAGCGAGACGGGCGTCTGGGCGCTCCGGCGGATCTGGTCGACCTCGTCGATGGTCAGCTCGAGCTCGCGGGCGATCTCGATCGAGCTCGGCTCGCGGCCGCGCTCGGCTCGGAGCTTCCGCTCGGTGCGGACGATCTTGTTCAGCTTCTCGACGACGTGGACAGGCATGCGGATCGTCCGCGCCTTGTCCGCGAGCGCCCTGGCGACGGCCTGCCGGATCCACCACGTGGCGTAGGTCGAGAACTTGAACCCCTTGCGGTGGTCGAACTTCTCCGCCGCGCGCACGAGGCCGATCGTCCCCTCCTGGATCAGGTCGAGGAACGGAAGGCCCTGGTTTCGGTACCGCTTCGCGATCGAGACGACGAGACGGAGGTTCGCCTCGACCATGTCCTGCTTCGCCTGGTGGTCGCCGCGCTCGATCCGCTTCGCGAGCTCGATCTCCTGCGCCGCCGTGAGCAGCTCGACCTTGCCGATGTCCTTGAGGAAGAGCTGGAGCGCCTCGGTCGAAACCTCTCGCGCGTTGGCCTCGGGCTCGGCCTCGTCGTCCGCAGCCGCGTCGACGACCTCGATCTGGAGCTCGTCGATGCGGCCGTAGAGCTCATCCAGCTGGGCCGCCGAGAGCTCGAGCTCTTCGAGCGCCGCGGCCAGTTCCTCGGACGTCAGGCGCCCGGATTCCTGCGCGCGTGCGATCAGGGCTTCCAAAGCGCCCTCGGTTGTGCCTTCTCGACCGGCTCCTTCTTCTCGCTCCACCAGGTGACCCTCGCTCCCCTCAGTCCCGGTTACGGCGTTCGAATCTGGTCGTGGCTGTCGGAGTCTTCCATGAGTCTCGCTCCGTCGCCATAGGCCGACCGGCCCATCTTTCGCTTCATCGGTCCTATCCGTCATTCAGGCTTACCCACATCTTCTAGACGTATGAGAAGGCGTTTCGCTTCCCTCGCAAGCGGCGATCCTCCTAGGGTCGCGGCCAGGCGGAGCTGGCGCCGGGCCTCGTCGAGCTCGCTCAGCCAGAGCAGCAGGAGGCCGAGGTGGAACCTGACCGTGGCTGCTTTCGGGTAGCGGCGGGTCAGGGGGCCGAGCCGCGAGAACGCCTGCTGTGGCCGCGCCTTGTCGAAACGGCCGACGGCGTCCGCGACGAGTGTTTCCGGGTTCGTCGGGGCGAGCCGGGCGGCCGCCGCGAACTGGTGCTGCGCCGAGATCGGCCGCTCGAGCCGCTGCAGGGCCACGCCGTAGAGCAGCTTCGCTCGGACGTCGTCGCCGCGGGCGTCTCGCGCCAGGGCCGCGACCTGCCGGGCCGGTGGTAGCCGGGAGACCTGCGGATCGGTGTCGAAGCTCGGGATGAACGTCGGGCGCCCGGGCGGGAAGGCGCGGAAGACGAGATCGGAGGCTCGAACCGCGTACGCGGTGTCGGGATCCTGCTGTCGGGTCAGCCGCCAGGCGGCGAGCGCGCCGTCGCTGTCGCCGTCCCAGAAGCGAGCGAGCCCGAGATGGAAGAGGACAGCGCCGCTGCGCGGATGGGCGTTCGCCAACTCCTCCAGCCGCGAGAGGCTGCCCTCGGGCCAGGTCGACAGCGCCTTCCCGACCTCGGCCTGGAGCGACGTGCGGCCGGCGAGAATCCGGCCGGCCTGCGGTCGGTCTCCACCCCGGTACGCCTGCGCGGCGCGCCGCAGCGCCCGCGCCTCCGCGTCGCTCCGCACGCCGAGATCGATGACGAAGGGCGGCACCCCGCGCGGACGATCGCCGTCGCCGTCTCCGCCGAGGAGCAGCGCGCCCACCGCCACGCCGGCCGCGGCCGCGAAGGCGATCGCGGCCACGGAAGCGACGCGCAGACGACGGGACACGGCGCCGACTGTAGCTGGGTACCACTGGCTATCCTCAATCGCATGGCGACGCCTGTGGGTACCCGCGAGATCGAGCCGGAGGAGGCGCGCGAGCAGCTCGCCGAGCCGGACGCTCCGCTGCTCCTCGACGTTCGGACCGACCGGGAACGCAGCGTCTCGTACATCCCGGGCTCCGTGCACCTGCCGATGGCGGAGGTCGAGGACCGCATCGCCGAGGTCTCGCCGGATCCGGACCGGCCGATCATCACGTACTGCGCGACCGGACGACGCTCGCTCGACATCCTTCCGACGCTGGCGGCGCTCGGCTACGCGAACGGTGCGTCGATGTCCGGCGGCATCGTCGCCTGGCAGGCGCTCGGCTACCCGACCGAGTCGCCGAGCTCGCTCGACGAGGAGAAGCTCGCGCGCTACAGCCGGCACCTTCTGATCCCCGAGGTCGGCATCGCCGGACAGCAGCGGCTGCTGGAGACGAGCATCCTGCTGATCGGGGCCGGCGGGCTCGGCTCGCCGGCGGCGCTCTACCTGGCCGCGGCCGGGGTCGGGCGGCTCGGGATCGTCGACGACGACCGCGTCGACGCCTCCAACCTCCAGCGGCAGGTCCTCCACTCGACCGGGGAGCTCGGCGAGAGCAAGGCGGAGTCCGCACGTCGCTCTATCGAAGAGCTCAATCCAGACGTCGAGGTCGTCACCTACGAGGAGCGGCTGAGCTCCGAGAACGTCGACCGGATCCTCGCGGAGGGCTGGGAATTCATCGTCGACGGCGCCGACAACTTCCCGACCCGCTACCTGCTGAACGATGCGTCGGTCTGGCACGAGATCCCGGTCGTCCACGGCTCGATCTACCGCTTCGATGGCCAGGCGACGGTCTTCAAGCCGTTCGAGGGCCCGTGCTACAGGTGCCTGTTCCCACAGCCGCCGCCGCCGGAGCTGGCTCCGAGCTGCGCGGAGGGCGGCGTCCTGGGCGTCCTTCCCGGCGTGATCGGGTCGCTGCAGGCGAGCGAGGCGCTCAAGCTCGCGCTCGGGATCGGCGAGCCGCTGATCGGCCGCCTCCTGCTGTTCGACGCGCTGGCGACCTCGTTCAGCGAGGTCAAGGTTCGCCGCGACCCGGCCTGCCCGGTGTGTGGCGACAACCCAACGATCACCGAGTACATCGACTACGCCGACTTCTGCGGCGTCCCAGGATCGTGACGACGGTGCGGATCCCGCCGACGCTGCGGGAGCAAACCGAGGGGCAGGCCACGCTGGAGGCCAGCGGTGACACCGTCCGCCAGGTGCTCGACGACGTGGCAGGCCGCTTTCCGGCCCTCCGCGAGCGGATCTACGCCGACGGCGACCTGGCGGGCTTCGTCAACGTCTACGCCGACGGGGAGGACGTGCGAACCCGGGACGGCCTCGAGACGGCGGTTTCGGACCGGTCGACCGTGATCTTGCTACCGGCGATGGCCGGTGGTCGCTAACAGCGTCCTCGACCTCATCGGGCGCACGCCGCTCGTCGAGCTCCGCCGCCTCTCGCCGAAGCCGTCGGTTCGCCTCTACGCGAAGCTCGAGGGCCAGAATCCGACCGGGTCGATCAAGGACCGCGTCGCGGTCGCGATGATCGAGGCGGCGGAGGAGTCCGGCGAGCTCCAGCCCGGTCGTACGCTCCTCGAGCCGACGAGCGGCAATACCGGCATCTCACTCGCGATGGTCGCGCGCGTGAAGAACTACTCACTCACGTGCGTCATGCCAGAGAACGCAACCGAGGAGCGCAAGCGCCTGCTCAAGCTGATGGGCGCCCAGATCATCCTCTCACCGGCAAACGAGGGCACCAACGGCTCCGTGCAGGCGGCACTCGAGCTTGCGGCGCGGGACTCGCGTTACTTCATGCCGTTCCAGTACGCGAACGAGGCCAATCCGCGCGCCCACTACGCCGGGACGGGGACCGAGATCGTCGACGAGCTCGACCGCGTCGACGTCTTCGTGGCCGGCCTCGGCACCGGGGGGACGCTGATGGGTGCCGGCGCGCGCTTGCGCGAGGCGTTCCCGCAGGCGGTCATCGCCGCCGCCGAGCCGCTCCCCGGCGACCCGGTGATCGGGCTCCGTTCGCTCGAGGACGGCTACGTGCCGCCGATCCTCGACGTCTCGAAGCTCGACCGGAAGCTCCTGGTGACGAATGCCGACTCGGTTGCCGGCGTCCGGGCGCTTCTCGACGAGGAGGCGATCTTCGCCGGAATCTCTTCGGGTGCGGTCGTACACGTTGCGAGAAAGCTCGGCGCGGAGCTCGATGAGGGCGTCGTCGTCTGCGTGCTCGCCGACGGCGGTTGGAAGTACCTCTCGGCGTCGTTCTGGGCCGCTGACGACCTCGAGGCGGCGATGGAGACCTCGATCTGGTGGTAGTGCCCGACGAGATCCGTCAGCGCCTTGTCGAGCACGCACGGGCCGAGGCGCCGAACGAGGCGTGCGGCCTCGTCGCGTTCCGAGACGGCGTCGCCGAGCGCTACCTCCCGGGCGAGAACACGCTCGCGAGCCCGTATCGTTTCGAGCTGCGCCCGCGCGACCCCGCCGACTTCTTCCTCGAGGACGAGGGCTACGAATTGGCCGTCTTCCACTCTCACCCCGAGACCGCGCCACGCCCGTCCCGGACGGACATCGCCAACATCGGGCTCTGGGAGGGGCGGCCGTACCTGATCCTCGGGCTCGCGACTGGCGAGCTCGCCGGCTGGCGCATCCGCGACGGCGGCGTCGAGGAGCTCGAGCTGGCATGAGCGGGAGCGCGGCGGTCGTCGGCGCCGGCATCTTCGGCGCATCGCTCGCCTACCGGCTGGCCCGCGACGGCTGGGACGTGACGCTGTACGAGCGCCACGAGCCCGGCAACCTCCGTGCGGCCTCAGGGGGAGAGTCACGGCTCATCCGCTACGCGCACGGCGACGGCGCCTGGTACACGCGCTCGGCCTGGCGCGCGCGCGAGCTGTGGCGCGAGCTCGAGGCGGAGACCGGCCGGGAGCTGCTGGTCGAGTCGGGAGTCGTGTGGTTCGCTCGCTCCGAAGACGGCTGGGAGGCGGAGAGCGAACGCGTGCTGCGCGCGGAAGGGATCCCGGTCGAGCGGCTCGCGCCCGAAGCCGGCCGCGAGCTCTTCCCCTCCTTCGAGCCGGGCGACATCGAGTTCATCCTCTGGGAGCCGCAGGCCGGCGTCCTTCGTGCCCGCCAGGCCACGCTCGCCACCGCGGAGGCCGCACAGCGGGCCGGAGTGCGTCTCGTCCACCGTGAGGTCTCGCCGGGCGAGGTCGAAGCCGACGTCGTCGTCTGGGCCTGTGGCGCCTGGCTCCCGGCGCTCTTCAAGCTGCCGATCCGCGTGACGAAGCAGGACGTCCTCTTCTTCTCGGCCGAGGGTTGGACGACGCCCGGCGTCCCGGCCTGGGTCGACTACGACCAGGCGATCTACGGCCTCGGCGACCTCGACGGCAAGGGCGTCAAGGTCGCGCCGGACGCGGAGGGGCCCGAGTTCGATCCCGAGCTCGGTGAGCGGGAGGCCTCGCCGGAGACCGAGCGGCGCGCCCGCGCCTACCTGGCGGAGCGCTTCCCCATGCTCCGCGACGCACCGCTCTCGGGCTTCACGGTGTGCCAGTACGCGCTCACGCCGGACACGAACTTCGTCCTCGCGCGCCACGAGGATCAGTGGATCCTCGGCGGCGGGTCCGGCCATGGGTTCAAGCACGGCCCGGCCCTCGCCGAGTACGCGGCCCGCGTCGTGTCCGGGAAGGAGGAGCCGCTCGATCAGTTCGGGCTCGGCCCGCGCACGGGCGGACCGAGCCTTCGAACCGCGGGAACTACTTAACGCGGAAGGTTCCCTTCATCCCGATCGCGCGATGCGGGGTGCAGTAGTAGGTGTACGTGCCGCGCTTGAGCGTCACGTTCACGGTCTTCGTGCCCATGTAGGCCAGGCCCGTGATCACCTTGTTCCGCACGCCGGGACCGGTGAGCACGAAGTTGTGGTTCGCGGACTTGTCGCTCACGGTGAGCGTGTAGCGGCCGGGTTTGAGGCTCGTGACCTTCTTGCCCGCCTTCTTGAGCGTGATCGTGAGCCCTGGCCCGGTCGTTCCCGTCACTTTCGTCGCGCTCAGGACCGCGAATGCGGTCGGCGGGACGAGGAGGGCCAGGACTGTGATCAGAGGGAGAAAACGTCGCATCGCATCAGCTCCTTCGCTTGCTGGGACACTTGAGTCTTACGGATGGACACTCCGACCGGATGGGCCGAGATCGACGGGGCGCTCGAACGCGAGTTCGAGTTCAAGAACTTCGCCGAGGCGCTCGCGTTCGTGAACCGTGTCGGCGCGGCTGCGGAGGAGGCGGACCACCACCCCGACATCGAGCTCCACTGGAATCGCTTGAAGCTGCGGTGGTGGACGCACGCCACGGGCACGATCACCGAGCGCGACCGTGAGCTGGCCCGGCGTACGAACGAGCTCGTCGAGAGTTAGGCCGGCGCCGCGGGAGGCGGAGGCTCGGCCGCGGCCGGCGCGGGCGCTTCCTTCGCCGCCCGCAGGCGGTAGTAGAGCAGCGTCCAGGCGAGGGCGACGAACGGCGTCGCGAGCGTCCCGACGATGATCTCCGACAGGAAGCTCTGAAGCCAGTCCGCAAACGGGATCAACACGAGGCCGAGCAGGATCCTGAAGGCGATGAAGAGCAGGATCGTCAGCACGATCACGCCGAAGACGCTCCAGCCGTGGCCCCGGACGAGCTCGCGGCTGCGACCGAACGCCTCGCCCGCGCGTCGCTTCTCCAGGACGATCACGGGGATGATCAGGATCCACCAGGTCAGGAGCACGAGCCCGGGGACGATCAGAAGCAGCAGCCCGAGGGCGATTCCGAGCCCGGCAAGGACGCCGCCCACGATGATCGCGGGCAGCTGCGGTCGCACGTGGTCGAAGGTCTCCCTGAGCGAGAGATCGGCACGTCCGTCCCGAACGTCCTGCACAGCTGTCACCAACGCGCCCTGCAGCCAGAAAGTCGCGATCAGCGAGACGATCGCGGCGAGGATGGCGCCGACCCATGTGAGCAGGGCGACGAGCACGAGCGCGATCAGCGCGACGGCGAGGTAGACGACGAAGGAGATCGTCAGGAAGTGCCGCCAGTGGCGCTTGTAGAGGTCCCAGGCCTCGCTGAGGACTCCCTCGGTCGGGCTCATGGCGCGACCCTAACCACTAGCTCCGGACGGCGGCGCGGATGGCGGCGACGATCTCGTCGAGCTCTTCGTCCTTCGACATGCACGCCACGGCGCCGGCCTGCTTCATCGCCTCCATCTCTCGGAGGTTCGCCGAGGCCGTCAGGCACAGGACGGCCACGTCGGGGCAGGCCTGCCGCAGGGCTGTCGTCGCCTGAACGCCGTCGACCCCCGGCAGCCGGTAGTCGATGACGACGACGTCCGGCCGGTGCTCGCGGCAGAGCGAAACGATGTCGTTGGCGTGCTCGACCGATGCAACGACCTCCACTTCCGGCCGGAGCCCGAGCAGCAGCTCGAGCGCCTCGCGGAAGACCTTGTTGTCCTCGACGAGCGCGACCCGGACCGGGTCTAGAGGGCCTTCTGGACCTTCCCGGCCTTGAGACACCGGGTGCAGACGTAGGCCCGCGTCGGCTTGCCCTTGAGCAGGACGCGGACACGCTGGAGGTTCGGGTCGAAGCGGCGCTTCGTGGCCACCATCGAGTGGCTCCGGTTGTGACCGAAGCCCGGCTTCTTCCCGCAAACGGCGCAGACCCTGGACATCGGCGGGCCAGTCTAGCGGCTACGTCGCGGCTGTCCGCACCTGCTGGAAGACGTCCGCCATCTCCAGCGCGCTGCGGACGGCGTCGGCGGCGCGGTCGATGCGCGCCTCCGCCTGCTCGAGCGTCTCCGTGGTCAGCACGCCGAACGACACCGGCACGCCCGTCTCGATCCCGGCGAGCTGCAGCCCGCTCGCAGCCTCGCCGGCGACGTAGTCGAAGTGCGGCGTCTCGCCCCGGATCACGCAGCCGAGCGCGACGATGCACGCGTACCGCCGCGTCTTCGCGAGCGCCATCGCCGCGAGCGGCAGCTCGAACGCGCCAGGCACCGGCACGATCGTGGTCGCCTCGCGCGCGACCCCGGCCCGCTCCAGCTCGTCCAGTGCCGCTTGGAGCAGCTGTCTAGTCACGTCCCCGTTGAACTTCGCGACGACGACCGCTACCGCGCGCCGGTCTCCGGACGGCGAGCCGCTGACGACCGCGTACCCGTCCGGGACCACAAACTCGCCGGGCGCGTGTTGCTCGACCTCGGGCTGGGGTTGCTGGCCATCCTCCGACGTCTCCACCGCCGGAACCTCGCTCACGAGCCCTCCGAGTTGAAGCGGAGATCCTGGTGGTGCAGGCGGTGTCCCAGCTTGTCGCGCTTCGTCTCCAGGTAAAGGCGGTTCTCGGCGGTCGGCGAGGTCTCGATCGGAACCTGCTCGACGACGGTGAGGCCGAAGCCTTCGAGCCCGGTGATCTTCTTCGGGTTGTTCGTGAGGATCCGGATCGTCGTCAGCCCGAGCTCGGCGAGGATCTGGTTGCCGATTCCCCAGTCGCGGGCGTCCGCCGGGAAGCCGAGCTCGAGGTTCGCCTCGACCGTGTCCAAGCCGTTCTCCTGGAGCTCGTAGGCCCTGAGCTTGCTGAGCAAGCCGATCCCGCGACCCTCCTGCGCCATGTAGAGGAGGACACCGCGGTCCTCGTCCCCGATCCGGGCGAGCGCCTGCTCGAGCTGCTCGCCGCAGTCGCAGCGGAGCGAGTGGAACACGTCGCCGGTCAAGCACTCAGAGTGCACGCGCACCAGGACGTTCCCGGCGCCCTCGACGGTGCCTTTGACGAGGGCGACGTGCGTCTTGCCCGTGAGCTTCTCGCGGAAGGCGGTCGCTGTGAAGTCACCGTAGGCCGTGGGCAGCCGCACCGAGACAGTGCGCTCGACGAGCTTCTCGGTGCGCCGCCGGTACTCGATCAGGTCGGCGACGGTGATCAGCGCGACGTCGTGGCGCTCGCAGAACTCCGTCAGGTCGGGCACGCGCGCCATCGTCCCGTCCTCGTTCATGACCTCGCAGACGACGCCGGCCGGGATCAGCCCCGCGAGGCGCGCGAGGTCGACCGCCGCCTCGGTCTGCCCCGTGCGTTCGAGCACTCCGCCCGGCCGCGCTCGGAGCGGGAAGACATGTCCTGGATGGACGAGATCGGACGGGCCGCGGCTCGGATCGATCGCGGTCTGGATCGTCGCGGAGCGGTCGGCGGCCGAGATGCCGGTCGTCACGCCCTCGCGGGCCTCGATCGAGACGGTGAAGGCAGTCTGCAGTGGCGCTTCGTTGTTCTCGGCCATCGGCCGGAGAGCGAGCTCGTCGCACCGCTCAGGCGTCAGGCACAGGCAGATCAGCCCCCGCGCGTGCATGGCCATGAAGTTGATCGCCTCCGGCGTCGCGAACTGCGCGGCGATCGTCAGATCGCCCTCGTTCTCCCGATCGGCGGCATCGACGACCACGACGAACTTGCCGTCCCGGATCTCCTGGATCGCCGTTTCTATAGTCGCGAAGACCGTCTCTGTCCTCGTTGCCATCGCGTTAGATCGTATCCGGGCGGATGAGTTTCTCGACGTATTTGGCGAGGACGTCGGCCTCGAGGTTGACCGCGTCGCCGGGCGCGAGAGCGCCGAGCGTGGTGACGTCGAGGGTGTGCCGGACGAGCGCGACCTCGAAGCTCTCGCCGGTCAGCCGCGTGATCGTCAGCGCGACGCCGTCGACCGTGATCGAGCCCTTGTCCACGCAGTAGCGGAGGATCGCGGCCGGCGCCTCGATCTCCATCCGCTCGCCGTCGAACGCGCGAACGCGGCCGACCCCGTCCACGTGTCCCTGGACGAAATGGCCGCCGAGCGGCGCGCCTGCCTCCACGGCCGGCTCGACGTTGACTTCGCCCCGAAACGGCTTGGCGCGGTCGGTCGTCTCCCCCATCACGTCGAAGGAGAGTTGCCCGTTCGAGGCGTCGACGACCGTCAGACAGGTGCCGTCGACGGAGATCGAGTCACCGACGGCGGGCGACAGCCCTGACTCGATCACGAGGCGGCCGGCCTCGAAGGAGACCACGCGGGCGCGCTCGCGGACGATCCCGGTGAACATGCGAAGAGGTTAGTGACGTCAGGGCTCGTGGACGTAGGCGCTCAGCAGCACGTCCTCATCGATACGCCGCGACTCCAGCCGGGTCAACTGCAGCGCCGGGACCGTTCCCTCGAGCAGCTTCGGCCCTTCGCCGGCGAGCTTCGGCGCGACGAAGACGATCAGCTTGTCGAGGAGGCCCTCACGGAGAAACGCGGCGGCGAGCGTCGGCCCACCCTCCAGGAGGAGTGACTGGACGCCGTCCGCGGCCAGCGCGGCAAGCTCGTCGCCGAGGGGACCACTGCGCAGCTCCAGCTCGGAGCCTTCCGGCAGCGGGCCCCGGCCGAAGGCGAGCCGGCGCGGCTGCCGCGCCGCGTCGACATCGCGTGCGTCGAGGCGCGGCGAATCGGCGCGCACGGTGCCCATGCCGACGCCGACGGCATCCGAGGCGGCGCGGAGCTCGTGGACGAGGCGCCGGCTCCCTTCCCCGCTGACCCAGCGCTCCCCGGGGACGGTCAGGCGCCCGTCGAGCGTCATCGCCGCCTTGTAGGTGACGAACGGCCGGCCACGCGCGACCCAGGTTCGCCAGGCCTCGTTCTGGGCGCGGGCCTCGAAGCTGTCGATCAGCTCGACGTCGACGCCGGCTTCCCGAAGCCGCTCGAGCCCGCCGCCCGCCTTCGGGTTTGGGTCGAGCGACCCGGCGACGACACGGGCGACGCCGGCTTCGAGAACGGCCGTCGTGCAGGGCGGCGTGTCGCCGTGGTGCGTGCAGGGCTCCATCGTCACGTACAGCGTGGCGTCGCGCGCCCGCTCGCCGGCGGCCCGGAGAGCGACGATCTCGGCGTGCGGCTCGCCCTTCCGCTCGTGCCAGCCCTCGCCGACGACCTCGCCCTCGCTGACGACGACGGCGCCGACGACGGGGTTGGGGTGCGTCGTCCGCCGGCCGCGTTCGGCGAGCTCGAGCGCCCGCGCCAGGGTCATCGCGCCGCGTCGGCCAGCTGCCGATACGCCTGGGCGATATCGGCCGCACCGAAAATGCTCGTTCCGGCGACGAGCAGGTCGGCGCCGGCTTCGCGAACTGAACGGACGTTGTCCGTCCCCGACTCCGCCGTCCACCTGCACGTGCTTGGCCTCTGGAAGCAGGGCGCGCAGCCGCTCGAGGCGCGGAATCGCCTCGGGCATGAACGCCTGGCCCGAATAGCCGGGCTCGATGCTCATGCAGAGGACCAGGTCCACGTCGTCGGCCACCTGAGCCGCCTGCTCGGGCGCCGTCGCCGGCTTGAACGCGAGCCCGACTCCGAGGCCAAAGGCGCGCGCCTGCGCCGCGAGCTCGCCGACGTCGTCGGCGGCCTCGTAATGGAACGTGACGCTGTCGCCGCCGGCCTCCGCGATCGCCTCGAAATGACCGGCGGGCCGATCGACCATCAGGTGGCAGTCCACATGCCCACCGGCCTCGTGGACGATCGGTGCGATCGACTGGAGCACGATCGGCCCGATCGTCACCGGCGGGACGAAGTGCCCGTCGCCGACGTCGAAGTGGAAGATGCGAGCGCCGGCCGCGAGCAGGATCTCGATCTGCTCGCCCAGGCGCGCGAAGTCGGCCGCGTAGAGCGAGGGCTCGATCTCGGCTCCACGTAGCCATTCGTCCCAGGACACGGCCTCGATACTAGGGGCGCAGCCTGGCGACGAAGAAGCCAGACGTTCCGTGCTTCTGCGGCAGGGTCAGCAGGAACTCCGGGCGGCGCGGATGCGCGTACTCGGGCCATCGCTCGGCAAGCGGCTCGACCTCCAGCCCGCTCGCGTCGACCACGTCCTCGTTCTCGGCCGCGGCGATCGTGCAGACCGAGTAGGTCACCGATCCCGCGGGGTTCACGCGCTCGGCCGCCACGCGAAGCAGTTCCAGCTGGAGCTCCGGCAGCGGCTGCGCGCGCCAGCGGAGGTCCGGGCGTGACGCCAGCACGCCGAGGCCCGAGCACGGAGCGTCGACGAGCACGCGGTCGAACCCGGTCAGCTCCGGGGGCAGCTCGCGCGCGTCGGCGTTGACGACCGTGACGTTGTCGAAGCCAAGACGACGCACCGCCTGCTCCAGCTCTCTCGCTCGACCCGGGTGGAGCTCGACGGCGACGACCTCGGCCGCTCGTTCTGCCAGCTGGGTCGTCTTGCCCCCCGGAGCCGCGCACAGATCGAGCACGCGGTCTCCTGCCTGCGCGCCGACCGCATGCCCGGCGAGCTGCGACCCGCGGCTCTGCGGCCAAACCTTTCCCTCCTCGACGGCCTCGGGATCGATCCGGTCGACGACGCGGGCCTCGCCGGTCCCGACCACCCGGTACGCGGTCTCAGGCGGCTCGTTCTGCGCGCGCATCAGCCCGAGCGCATCGTCCTGGCCCCACTCGCGCCACCAGGTCTCGGCGATCCAGTCCGGGTACGAGTGCTTCAGCGCCGCGTCCGCCGCAGTCGCTTCCGGGAGGTCCGCGAGCAGCCGGCGAATGCCCTCGGCGACCCGCCGCAGAACCGCGTTGACGAGGCCGGTCGCTCGTCCGGCCCCCGAGGCCCGGACCAGCTCGACCGCCTCGTTCACGCTCGCCCGTGCGGGAACGCCGCCGAGATACCCGAGCTCATAGCTGCCGAGTCGAAGAGCGGCCCGAACGGGGACGTCCAGAGCGGCCACGGGGCGGCCGCCGATCGTCTCGAGTGCGTAGTCGAGCGTCCGCACCCGCTGGATCGCGCCGTACGCGATGCGCTGCGCGAAGGCGCGGTCGCGCGAGTCGAGCTCCGTGGCCTCCGCGGCGAACGCGCGGTCGGCGTAGGCGCCCTCGTCGAAGACGCGGACGAGAACGCGGTGTGCCACGCGGCGCGACGGGCTAGCGGAGGCCACGCTCGAACTCCTCGAGGGTCATGCGCCGACGCCCCTCCGGCTGCACCTCGAGGAGCTCCAGGTCGCCGTTCACGAGCCGCGAGCGCCAGACGATCACCGGGCGCCCGTGAATCTGCCCGCGGGCGCCGATGTGCGGCGACAGGGCGCGGATCCGGTTGTGCAGCTCCTCCGGCGGCCGGGACCAGTCGAGCTCGCGGTCCTCGGGGCCGATCTTCTCCGCGTACGTCGACTCGCCCGCTTGGGGCGTGAACTCACGCGCCTCGAGGGCCGTGTCGATGAGATCCGGCGCGAGCCTCGCGGCGCGTTCGAACACCGCTCCGGCGTCGTCCTCGGGCCCGATCGCGAAGACCTCCTGCGCCCCGATCGGGCCCGCGTCGAGCTCCTCGACGAGCCGGATGATCGAGACACCGGTTTCGGTGTCGCCCGCCATGATCGCCCGCTCGACCGGCGCGGCCCCGCGCCACCGTGGGAGCAGCGACGGATGGACGTTGAGCCAGAGTGCCCGGTCGAGCAGCTCCTTCGGGATCAACGCGCCGTAGGCCGCCGCGACGACCACGTCGACGGCGAGATCGCCGAGCTCCAGCAGGACGCTCGGGCTGGCGCACCTCGATCCCGAGCTCTTCCGCGACCTGCTTCGCAGGCGGAGCGCTCAGCTGACGGCCACGCCCCTTCGGCCGGTCCGGCCTGGTCAGGAGGTAGGCGACCTCGTGCCGCTCGGCGATGCCACGCAGGACGTCCGCCCCGAGCGGCGCCGTCGCCGCCACGGCCAGCTTCACGGCTAGCGGGGCGAGAGCATCGCGCGCGGACGGAGGGTCGCGAGCGCCTCCTTGCGGGCCGCGTCCGTCGTGCGGTCGATGATCAGCACGCCGTCGAGATGGTCGAGCTCGTGCAGGGCGACCCGCGCGCCGAGATCGCTGACCTCGAGCGAGAGCTCGCCGCCCTGCGGATCGCGGCCCTCGAGGCGCACGGTCGTCGCACGCTCGACGGGCACCTGCACGCCCTGCATCGAGAGGCAGCCCTCTTCGTCCGACGTTGTCTCGTCGCTCCGCTCGACGATCACCGGGTTGACGAGAGCCACGGGCTCGCTGTCGGCGTCGGGCTGGAAGACGAAGACCCGGCGGACGACTCCGACCTGGTTCGCGGCGAGCCCGACCCCGTTCGCGTCGGCCATCAGCCGCAGCATCCGCTCGACGAGGTGCGCGAGGTCGTCGTCGAACTGCTCGACCTCGCGGGCCTCCATGCGCAGCGCGGGATCGGGGTACTGGCGGATCTGCGCGAGCGCCGCGCGGCGCACCGCCTCCCGCTCTGGATCGAGCTGCTCGTTTCGGACCTGTCCGGCTTCGTCCATCGACGCTATGTAATCAGAGGCCCTGCGGATCGACGTCGACCACGGCGGTCACCTCCGCCCGGCGCATCTCCGGCGCCGCCGCGGCGAGCAGCTGCGCGACCCGAGCGGCGACCGGCCGAGGGCTGGACGTCTTGGCGATCAGCTGCGCGCGATGCCGGCCGCGGCGACGGAAGAGCGGCGCCGGGCCGAGCAGGTCGGCCGGCACGGCGTCCGCGATCTCCCGCAGCAGCCGGTCCGGGCCGCGGGCGTCGGGGCCGGAGGCGACGACCCGGACGAGATGCTGGTACGGCGGGTAGCCAAGCTCCCGGCGGCGATCGAGCTCCTCGGTCAGGAACCGCGCGACGTCGTGCCGCGCTGCATGGACGATCGGTCGAGCGTCCGGTTGGAAGGTCTGGACGATGACGCGGCCGGGGGCGTCGCGCCCGCTTCGCCCGGCCAGCTGCGTCAGGAGCTGGAACGTCCGCTCCTCGGCGCGAAAGTCCGGCAGCGCGAGACCGGTGTCGGCGTCCACGACTGCGGCGAGGGTCACACCCTCGAAGTGGTGGCCCTTGGCGACCATCTGCGTCCCGACGAGCACCGCGCGGTCGGTCTCCGCAAAGCGGCGGAGCGCCGCGGCGAGCTCCCTGGGACGCCGCACGGAGTCGGCGTCGAGGCGGATCCGCTCGAGCTCCGGCACCTTCTCGGCGAGCTCGCGCTCCAGCTTCTGCGTGCCGGCGCCGATGCGCGCCAGCTCGCCGGAACCGCAGGCGGGGCACGCCGGGCCCGGCTCTTCGGACCGCGAGCAGTGGTGGCAGTGGAGCCGCCCGTCCGCATGCAGGACGAGCGCCACGTCGCAGTTCGGGCAGCGCCGCGTCAGCCCGCAGGAGCGGCAGTGGATCGCCGGGGCGACGCCGCGGCGATTCAGAAGCAGGATCGCCTTCCCGCCTCCCTCTGCGATCGCGCCGAGCTCGGCGAGGAGCGGCGCCGAGAGCGGATATCCGGCCTCGCGGCGGAGGTCGATGACACGAACGGGCGGGAGCCGCCCCGCGAGGCGGCCGCCGAGCTCGAGCCGCTCGAGGCTCGCCCAGCTTTCCGGGCGCGGCGTCGCCGAGCCGAAGACGGCGACGGCGCCCTCGAGCGCCGCGCGCTTCGCCGCCGTCGTCCGGGCGTCGTAGCGAGGATCGGACTCCTGCTTGTACGCCGAGTCGTGCTCCTCGTCGACGCAGATGACGCCGACGCGGCCGAGCGGCGCGAACACCGCCGAGCGGGCGCCCACGACCACCGGCGCCGCGCCGCTCGCGATCCGCGCCCGCTCGTCTCTGCGCTCGGCGTCCGTCAGCCCCGAATGGAGGATCGCGACACGGTCCCCGAAGCGCGCCCGCAGGCGGCCGACGGTTTGCGGTGCGAGCGCGATCTCGGGGACGAGGACGATCGCGCCCAACCCGCGCTCGAGCGCAGCCGTGCACGCCTGGATGTAGACCTCGGTCTTCCCGCTGCCGGTCGCCCCGTGGAGCAGGAAGTTGCCGCCTCCCCCGTCCAGCGCGCCGACGATCCGCTCGACGGCACCGCGCTGGGTCTCCGAGAGCGATGCCGGCTCCGCCTCGCCCACGAGTGCGTCGCGCGCCGCCGGGGAGTCGCGCTCCCCGCGCGGCTTGCGCTTGAGCGGCGCGATCAGCTCGAGCGCCCGGGCGGGGGTCGAGCCGTAGTAGTCCGCCAGCCAGAGGGCGAGATCGACGAGCGGTTCGGGGAGCGCGTCGACGACGTCGCCGACCGGCGCCGCCTCGATCCCCTCCGGCGGCCGCTCCTCGAGGCCGACGACAACGCCGCGCCGGCGCGCGCCGTTGAAGCTGACCGAGACGACAGCGCCCTTGCCGACGTCGGGCGGGACCTCGTAGGTGAAGGGGCGAGCGACCGCCCGCGAGGCGACGAGGGGATAGACAGACGCGTAGCGGGGCGCCACCCCGCCAGCGTAGACCGGTGGGCGCTAGCCGAGCAGCTCGGTGGCTTCGAGGACGAAGTCCGTCCCGAAGCCGAGCGCCAACCCGAGCAGGAGCATCCAGGCGGCGAGCACCGGAAACCCGAACCGCCGGTTGACGTTGAAGAGCTCCTGGACGACGTAGAGGATCGAGCCCGCGGCCACCGCCATGAAGGCGACCGTCAGGGCCTCGCTGACCCAGGCCTGTCCGACGACCGTCCCGAGGAACGTGGGACCTCCCCCGATCACTCCGAGCAGGGCGAGGAACGACCAGCTGGGCCGGACGCCGTCACCCGAGATCGGCCCGACGATGCCGAAGCCCTCGGTCGCGTTGTGCAGACCGAAGCCGACGATCAGCGCGAGCGCGAGGCTGATCTCGCCGGCGGCCCCCGCCTGCCCGATCGCAAGACCCTCGCCGAAGTTGTGGAGGCCGATGCCGGTCGCGATCAGCAGCGCGAGCTGGTGCCCGGGACCGAGGCGCATGAACCACGAGCGGGCCTCGTACTCCGCGACGGCCGCGGCACCCGGCCCGACCGGCGCCGGCGTCGACCGGTTCTTCATCCAGCGGGCGTAGTACACAAGGCTCATGAAGCCGAGGATCAGGCCCGCGGCAAGGAGGAACGTCAGCCCGGCGAACCTTGCCCAGGACGCTCCATCCACGACCGCATGCTCGAGCGACTCCTCGACCGGGGCGACGCCGTGCGAAAGCACATCCCAGAGGAGAAAGATCAGAATTCCCGCCGCGAGCGAGCTCAGCGCAGCCCGAAGGCGATCGCTGACGGTCTCGAGCCGGCCGAGTGGCAGGCCAAGGAAGATCGTGAATCCGGCGATCGCGCCGAGCAGGAGAATCTGGGCTTCGCTCATCGGGCTTGACGGTCCTTTCGCGGCATGTTGTAAGGGTCACCTTACAGTGACCGCGCGACTATAGTGGCGCTCCCGCTCAGAGCGCAAGCGGGACCCCCAATGGCTCATCGCCACTCCGTCGACGAGTACCTCGAGACGATCTACTTCCTCGCCTTTCCGATCGGCGAGTACGCCCCGCCGGGCAGCAAGAATCCGGCCCTCGCTGCGCGGGTCGCGGAGATGCTCGGCGTCTCGCGGGCCTCAGCCGGGGAGATGCTCAAGCGGCTCGAGCGGGACGGCCTCGTCCGGCGCGGCGAGCACAAGGAAGCCCTCCTGACGCGCACGGGGCGGGCGCGGGCCGAGCGGGTCGTCCGGAAGCACCGGATCATCGAGCGCCTGCTGACCGACTTCATGGGGTACAGCGCCGCCGAAGCGCACGTGCACGCCGACGAGCTCGGCGACACGTTCAGCGACGACATGGTCGAGCGGATCGCCGAGCGGCTCGGCAATCCGGAACGCTGTCCACACGGCTGGCCGGTCGATCCCGACTTCGAGAAGGCCGAGAACGCCGAGCTCGTTGCGCTTGCCGAGCTCGGTGAGGGCAAGAAGGCAACGATTGTGCGCCTCGCAGAGCACGACGGCGACCTCCTGCACTGGTTCTACGACCAGGGGCTCGAGCCGGGGACGAAGCTCCAGGTGACCGCTGCCGACCCGGCGTCGGGCAGCTTCCGCGTAAAGCTCGACGGACGCGAGGAGACTGTCGCGGAGAAGGCGGCCGCCGGCCTGTTCGTCAGGCCCTCCTAGGCCTTGCTGGCCTTGAGCAGCTTCGCGAGCGCGGCGGCGTCCAGCTCGCCGCGATTCCGGGCGAGCGCGATCAGGGCGGCTTGCTTCGTCATCGGCCTCGGCGTTCGGAGGCCGACGGCGAGTTCCTGCTAGGCGGGTGCCTTCTCCGTGATCCCAGCGGCTGCGCGGAGCGCGTCGGCCTTGTCGGTGCGTTCCCACGTGAAGTCGTGGTCGTCGCGGCCGAAGTGGCCGTACGCCGCCGTCTTCGCGTAGATCGGCCGCCAGAGCTCTAGATCGCGCAGGATCGCAGCCGGGCGCAGGTCGAAGTGACTGCTGATGAGCTCCTCGATCTTCGCGACCGGAATCTGCTCGGTGCCGAACGTCTGGACCGCGATCGAAACCGGGTGCGCGACGCCGATCGCGTAGGCGACGTTGACCTCGCAGCGCTCCGCCAGGTCGGCGGCGACGACGTTCTTCGCGACGTACCGGGCCGCGTACGCCGCCGAGCGGTCCACCTTCGTCGGATCCTTGCCGGAGAAGGCTCCTCCGCCGTGGCGGGCGGCGCCGCCGTACGTGTCGACGATGATCTTCCGCCCAGTGAGCCCGGTATCCCCCATCGGCCCGCCGAGGACGAACTTGCCGGTCGGGTTCACGAAGACGAAGTCGCGGTCGTCGTACAGCCGGCGCTCGTCGTAGAGCCGGGGGTCGAGGATCGGCCGCAGGACGTGCTCGATCACGTCCTCCTTGATCGTCTCGGGGTCGACCGCCTCGGCGTGCTGAGTCGAGACGAGCAGTCGAGAGATCTCGACCGGGACCTGGCGGTCGTGCTCGTCGACCTCGTACCGGATCGTGACCTGGGCCTTGCCGTCCGGCCGCAGGTACTTCAGCTGCTCGGACTTGCGCACCCCCGCGAGCCTGCGCGCGATCTTGTGCGCGAGCATGATCGGCAGCGGCATCAGCTCGGGCGTCTCGTTCGACGCGTAGCCGAACATCATCCCCTGGTCGCCGGCGCCGATCTGATCGAGCGGGTCGTCGTCGCCCGGGTCGTGTTGGAGCTCGTACGACTGGTCGACTCCCAGCGCGATGTCGGGGGACTGCTCGTCGATCGCGACGACTACGCCACACGTGTGCGCGTCGAACCCCCACTCCGAGTGCGTGTAGCCGATCTCGGCGATCCGCTTCCGGACTAGACGTGTGATGTCGACGTACGTCTCGGTCGAGATCTCGCCGGCGACGACGACGAGGCCGGTCGTGATCAGCGTCTCGCAGGCAACGCGGCCGGACGGGTCGTCCTCGAGCACGGCGTCGAGCACCGAGTCCGAGACCTGGTCGGCGATCTTGTCCGGATGGCCCTCGGTGACGGACTCCGAGGTGAAGAGAAACTCCCGAGGCATGCGGGCGGGAAGGCTAGTCGATCTCCACGAAAGCGCGGGCCGACGCGACGTCCCCGTCGAGCGTCCCCCAGGCGACGAACGTCTTCAGCGGCTCGAGATTCCGCTCGACCTCGGGCGTGAGCTGCTCGTCTCCCCCGTTAAAGCGCGAGTAGGCCTGCAGCAGCGGGACCGCCTCGCCGAGGTCGACATAGGCCAGGCTCGTGTACTCGTCCGGGACACCGGCCGACTCGAGCGCAGAGCGCCAGCGATCACTGTCCGGGAGCTTGTCACCGGACGCGGCGAGCTCGTCGAACGCGTCCTTGGACGTGGTGAAGACGATCACGTCGTCGACCGAGCCGAGGTTGACCGGGAAGCCGTCGACGACCGCCGTCGTCACGCCGCCGTCCTCCGTGACGTTGCCGCCTTCGCGCTGGGCGAACGCCCGCAGGAGCTTCTCGGCGGAGGCTCGGGCCCGCTGCGGGTTCTCGGAGTCGATGAGCAGCGTCAGCTCGGGGAACGGCAGGGCCATTCGCGCGTAGAAGGCGACCTCCCCGTCACCGAGCGCGACGAGCTCCTCGAGCTTGACGCCCGTCTCGCGCTCGAACCGGCGCAGGCCCATCGCGTAGAGCGGATTGGCCTTGAAGTCCTCGAACTGCCTCGTCGCGCCGCGCCCCTGGAACGAGAGGAAGGCGAGGGCGTCCTCGGGAACGCGATCGAGCAGTGCAGACGTGTACGGCTCGCCGCCACCGACGAGCTGTGCGGCGCCTTGGCCGCCCGCGGAGAGGGCAAGGTCGGCGCCGTCATCCTTCGCCTGCAACGAGGCTCCGGCGAAGTCGAGGCGGTCGGCATCGAGCATGCTGAACGCTCTCGCCGAGTCCGGCTCGGCGCTCGCGAACGCTTTGAGCGCGCCCGGCGGGTCGGCGTAGACGCGCGAGAGCGCGTCGGCCGGGAGCGAGCTCATGGCCGCCGTGAAGCTCGCGTCGTCGGCCAGCGAGCCGCCGCTCGCCGTCTTGAGCGCAGCGGCGATCGCCGCCTCGTTCTCGGCGACCACGACCCAGTCGCCGACGACGCGGGTCACCGTCCGGTCGCCGCCTTCAGTCTTGTCGAGCTTCTTGGCCAGCGCGATCGTCTTGTCCGGGTCGCCTGGGTTCGTCAGCCCGACGACCAGGCCGGTCTCGCTCCCGGATCCGGGATAGACAGCGACGGCCGTCGTCTCGCCCAGGGCCGGCTTGACGTCCTGCTCCCAGTTCGCGCCGTCGACGCTCTGGCGGAACTTCTCGATCCACTTGTCGCCGTCCGGGAATCGGCGCACGAGGTCCTCGGCCTGCTGCCACTGGTCGGAATCCGGATCGGTGACCGTCTCCCAGTAGACGAGTGCGCCCGGCTTCAACTCGGCCGCGGGGCTCGGGCCGCTACCAACCCCGCCGGCGGTGCTGCTGCTGCCGCCGCAGCCGGCGGCGACAAGGGTGAATGTCGCAATCAGGGTGACGGCGAGCGAGCGCATCGCCTGCATGGTAAGCACCGAGTCCAACATGATCGAAGACCGCGAGCTGCGAACGCTCGGGCGCACCGGCCTGCGGGTCAGCCCCATCGGTCTCGGGTTGGCGGCCCTCGGGCGGCCCGGCTACATCAACCTCGGCCACGGCGAGGATCTCCACGGCCAGACCGCCGTCGACGCGATGGAGCGCAACGCACACACCGTGCTGGACGCGGCGTTCGGCGGCGGCGTCCGGTATTTCGACGCCGCTCGCTCATACGGACGGGCCGAAGCTTTCCTGGCCTCGTGGCTCGAGCGGCGCGGGCTCGATCGCGGCGCGGTGACCGTTGGGTCGAAGTGGGGCTACACCTACACCGCCGGCTGGCGCGTCGACGCCGAGCCGGCGGAGGTCAAGGACCTGTCGGCGGCGACGCTGCGCCGGCAGCTGGCCGAGAGCCGTGCCCTTCTCGCGCCGCACCTGCGCCTCTACCAGATCCACTCGGCCACGCTGGACAGCGGCGTGCTCGAGGACCGCGAGGTGCTCAGGGAACTGCGCCGCCTGCGCGAGCAGGGGCTGGCGATCGGCCTGTCGGTGACCGGGCCAGAGCAGGCGGACACGATCCGGCGCGCGCTCGAGGTCGGTCTCTTCGACACCGTCCAGGCGACCTGGAACCTCCACGAGCGCAGTGCCGGCCCTGCCCTCGAGGAGGCGCACGCCGCCGGCCTCGGCGTGATCGTCAAGGAGGTCCTCGCCAACGGTCGTCTCACACCGCGCGGCGGCGACTCCCTCCTCACCGAGGTTGCCGCGGAGCGAGGCACGACTTCCGATGCGCTCGCGTTCGCAGCCGTGCTCGCCCAGCCCTGGGTCGACGTCGCTCTCTCCGGCGCGACGACGGTCGAGCAGCTGCGTAGCAATCTCGCCGCGCTCGACCTCGACTACGTCGACGAGGTCGACCGCCGGCTCGCGCCGCTCACCGAGGAGCCTGATCGGTACTGGTCAACCCGCGGGGCGCTGCCGTGGAACTAGCGGCGCTCGACAAGCCCTTCGTCGCGAAACCAGTCGACGGTTCGACGGATCGTCTCCTCCACCGGCGTGTAGGTGAGACCGAGCTCGCGCGTGGCCCTCGATCCGTCGTAAGCGTGGCCGTGGAGTGCCGTCCGGACCAGGTCGCGGCAGACGCGCGGCGTCTTCCCGCGCAGCCGGGCCACCGTCTCGGCGGCGACGGCTGCCGCCCTCGCTACAGCCGGCGGTAGCGTCCGGACCGGCTCGTCGACGCCGGTCAGGCGCTCCAGGAGCTGGATGCCCTCCCGCACGGTGAGCGTCGCGCCGCTGAGAACGTACCGCTCTCCCGGCTCACCTCGCGCTTCGGCGAGCAGGTGGCCCTCGGTGCAGTCGGCGATGTCGACGAGGCTGATCGTCGAGTCGACGATTGCCTTCAGCTTTCCGTTCAGGTAGTCGAGCAGGAGGCGGGTGGAGCCCGTCGCGCGCCCGGGGCCCTGGACGGACGCCGGGTTCACGCAGACGACCTCGATCCCCGTCTCGCGCGCCGCACCCAGCACCGCTTGCTCGGCCTCGAACTTCGAGCGCTCGTAGCTGGAGATGAACGAGCCGCGGTGTGGTGAGGTCTCCGAGCCCACTGTCCCGCGGGCCTCTCCGAGCGCGGCGCCCGACGACGTGTACACAACCCGCCGAACACCCGATGCCGCCGCGACGTCCATGACGTTGCGCGAGCCGCGCACGTTGACCTCGAACAGCGGTGAGGTGTCCCGGAAGCAGAGCGCATTGACACCGGCTGCGTGGTAGACGACCTCGCAGCCGCTCATCGCGGCCATTAGCGCCTCTGCGTCGAGGACATCGCCGTGGACGGGCTCGGCACCCAGCTCCGTGAGCACGCGCGCCGAGTCGTCGGACCGGGCGAGCGCCTTGACCTCGCGCCCGTCGGCGAGGAGGCGCTCGACGATCGCGCCGCCGACGAACCCGCTGCCGCCGGTGATCAGGACGGCGTCGGTCAGCTCGAACCTTCGGACAGGGCCGATCCGAAGCGTGCCAGGTACTCGACGGCGGACAGCACCGTGATCGCGGCCGCTGCCAGCATCGCCCACTCGTCGAGAAGCAGCGGGCCGAGCGGCTCGTCGTAGCGGAGGATCGCGAGCAGGATGGCGACGAACTGGACGTTCGTCTTGAGCTTGCCCCAGATCGAGGGCGCGAACACGGTGCCCTCGGCCGCGACGACGCCCCGGAGCCCGAGGATCAGCAGCTCGCGCCCGATGATGATGAACGCGATCCAGACAGAGGCCCGGTCGACGTCGACGAGAGCGATCAGCGCGCCGGAGACGAGCAGCTTGTCGGCCGTCGTATCCAGAAAGGAGCCGAACGTGGTCGTGAGTGCCCACCGCCGGGCCAGGTAGCCGTCGACGAAGTCGGTCGTGGCCGCGATCGCGAAGAGAATGGCGGCGGCGACGTAGGCCCAGTCTCGGTCGGGGCCGAGGAGAATCAGGCCCATCACGACCGGTATCAGCAGGATGCGCAGGTACGTGAGGCCGAGGAGGACCCGGCCGCTCACGGCGTCGAGGTCTCCGACAGCTCGATCGAAGCCTCGGTCGCCCCGCCGACGAGAGCGCGAACGTCCTCGGCCGAGGACAACCGCAAGGCCTCGCGGGCGAGGAGCCCGGCCGTTCCCGTGTCCACCTGCCGCACCGCCCCCTTCGTCCCCGGGATCGCAGGCGGGTTGACGCTCAGCTCGGAGACACCGAGCCCGATGAGCAGCGGGACCGCCGCCGGGTCCGACCCCAGCTCGCCGCAGACGCCGACCCACTTCCCGTGCGCTTCCGCGGCCTCGGCGACGGCTCCAATCAGCCGTAGGACCGAGGGGTGCAGGCCGTCCGCCAGGCCGGCGACCGCCTGATTTCCGCGCTCGGCCGCCATCGTGTACTGCACGAGATCGTTCGTCCCGATGGAGAAGAAGTCGACCTCGGGTGCGAAGGCCTCGGCGGCGAGTGCCGCCGCAGGCACCTCGACCATGATGCCGACCTCCATCTGGCCGGGTCCCGGCATCGCCCAGCTGCTCACGGGCCCGTGCGAGCACCGCCAGCGCTTCCCGGTACTCGGCGAGGGTGGTGACCATCGGAAACATCACCTTCAGCGGATGGACCGCGGCCACGCGGAGCGCCGCCCGCAGCTGCGTCTCCAGGAGCTCGGGCTGGGCCAACCCGAGCCGGATGCCGCGCACTCCGAGGAAGGGGTTCGCCTCGGCCGGCCGTGGCAGATAGGCGAGCGGCTTGTCTGCGCCGACGTCGAGCGTGCGGAGGATCAGCGGTCTCCCTTGCAGCCGCTCGGCCATGTCGGCGTACGCCGCGAACTGCTCGTCCTCGGTCGGGAGCGAATCGCGCTCCAGGAACAGGAACTCCGTGCGCAGGAGCCCAACGCCCTCGGCGCCGTTTGCCACAGCTGCGTCGACGTCGTCGGGCGACCCCACATTGGCGACGACCTCGATCCGGCGTCCATCCCGCGTCTCGGCCGGCAGCTGGGCGGATGCACGCGCCCGTTGCGCCTCCTCCTCACGTTCGGCGCTCAACCGCTCGTAGTCGCGAACGAGCTCTTCGGCAGGATCGACGACCAGGGCGCCTGCATCCCCGTCGAGAGCGAGGGGTGTGCCCTCAGGCACGTCCAGCAGCGGCTCTCCGAGCCCGACCGCAGCCGGGATCCCGAGCGAGCGGGCGAGGATCGCGCTATGTGAGGTCGGGCCGCCGTAGGCGGTGGCGATGCCGCGCACGAGCTCCCGATCGAGGGCCACGGTGTCCGCAGGCGTGAGGTCGGCCGCGAGGACGATGCCGGGCTCGAGCACGGCAGCGGTCGGCGCCTCCCCGCCCACGAGCTCGGCGACGACCTGGCGCGCCACTCCGGTCAGGTCCTCTGCGCGGGCCGCGAGATACTCGTCGTCGAGGCTGCGGTACTCGGCCGCGACCCCCTCGGCGGCCGCATGCCAGGCCTGGGCGGCGTTCTGCCCCTGCTCGAAGATGGCGCGGCGGGCGGGCTCGAGCAGCTCGCTGTCCTCGAGGAAGAGGAGGTGGGCGTCGAAGATGGCCGCGCTGTACTCGCCTGCGCGGGCGGCGACGGAATCACGGGTGGCGCGAATCTCCGTCCGGACCCGCTCGAGGGCCTGCAGGAGCAACTCCCACTCGGCCTGCGGGTCGGCCGCCGGCTCGTTCGGAATCTCGGGCGCCGGCGGTCGGAAGTGGCGAGCGGCTCCGAGCGCGATCCCGGGGGCCGCCGGCAGCCCGACGAGCGCCCCCGGCGGCCCCGCCCCCGCGCGCGCCGCTGTGGGCGCCGGCGGCGGGACGGCGACCTCCTCGTCGAAGTCGCGTGCCGCCAGCGCTTCCAAGGCCGCGAGCGCCTCGCTCGCCTGCGGGCCGCTCGCCGCGACCTCGATCTCGTGTCCCTGGCGCACCCCGAGCGTGGCAATAGCGTTGAGGCTGCGCCCGCTTGCCGGCCCGCGCCCCGTCGTCACGTTCGTGACCGTGATGTCGGCGTCGAAGCTGCCCGCGGTCTGGACGAAGCGTGCGGCCGGGCGCGCATGAAGGCCGAGCGGGTTCCGGACGGTCAGCGTGATCGTTCGGCTCGCATCGCCCGAGACGGCGGTGACGGGAGCGACGGGCTCACCCGAGCCAAGGTGCGTGGCCTTGGCCTCGAGGGCGCCGCGGGCCTCGGCGGCCACGTCCTCGAGCGTCGCGCCGAGCTTGGCCGTGACGGCGGCGGCGACCGCTCCTTCGACGAGCGGAGCGTCGCAGAGCAGGACCCGCTCGCGACGCTCCTCCGGGAGCAGGTCCAGCGCCATCTCAGCGCTGAGGACGGCGCTCCCGAGATCCATCAGCACGAGCACTCCGTCGCCCTGGTCTGCCCGCTCGATCGCCTCGACCACCCGCGCGGCGTCGGTGCCGAGGGCCGGCTCGGGAGCGTCGATGCCGCCCGCGAGCTCGATCGGCACGTCGGCGCCCATGCCGCGCGCCAGCTCGGCGACGCCCTCGGCGAGCGTCGCGCTGTGCGACACGATGACGAGCCCGACCACCGCTACGGCGTGCCCGGCCGATCGAGCCCGTAGGCGCGGTAGAGCAGCTCCACCGGATGGACGGCGCCGATTCCGGTGCCGTGCGTGATCTGCCAGCGGCACGTCTCGCTGTCACAGGCGGCGAGATCAGCAGCGGCGTCCTTCACGTCGCGGAACAGCCGCTCGCCCACCGCCATGGAGATCCCGTACTTCTCCTTCTTGAGCCCGTACGTTCCGGCGATGCCGCAGCAGTCGGCGTCCAGCTCGATCACGTTCAGCTCCGGGATCAGGGCGAGCAGGTCGAGCGCGGGCTTGCCAATCCCGTGGCCCCGTTGCTGGCACGGCGCGTGGTACGGGACGGTCAGCGGAAGCGGCCGGAAGTCGGTTCGGAGCTCGCCCCGCTCGTGCAAGAGGAGGAGGAACTCACAGAGGTCGTAGGTCGCCTCGCTCACCCTCTTCAGGTCGTCGTCCTCGACGCCGAGAATCTCCCGCGCTTCGCGTTTCAGCATCAGCCCGCAACTGGTCGAGTTCGACACGATCGGCAGGCCGTCGCGGGCGTAGGGGGCGAGATTCGCGACGAGACGTTGGTTGTAGCGCCGCGCCGCGTCGAAGTCGCCGTTGGACTGCAGTGGCAGTCCGCAGCAGTCCTGTGGCGGGACGACCACGTGGTAGCCGTTGTGCTCCAGCACGGAGACGACCATCTCCCCCACACCGGGCTCGTAGTAGTTCGTGCCGCAGGCGTGGAAATAGACGACGCTCCGGTCGGTGGTCGGACTGCGGTGGTTCCGTGCCCAGCGCTGGAAGGTCCGGCCTGCGAATTGAGGCATCGGCGCCTTGTAGTGGATTCCGCCTAGGCGGTGGGCAATGGCCCGCACGAGCGGGTCCCGCAGCGCCCAGTTCGCCAGCGGGGGCAAGCGGCGTCCCCAGCCGGCCGAGGACGCTCGGCCTGGCGATCAGCTGGTTGCGGAGCGGAATCCCACGTTCCTCCCACAGCCGTGCGCGCGCCTGAGAGTTGATCTCGGCGATCTTCACGTCGTGCGGGCAGACCTGCGTGCAGATGCCGCAGCCGGAGCAGTAGTCGACGGACGCGTCCATGGAGACGCCGGCTTGGCGGTACCGCTCCGCCTGCGGCCCGACGTACTTCGGGCCGGGGAAGAGCGGTGTCACCGCGGTGAACGGGCAGTGCGACTCGCAGATCGTGCACTTGACGCAGTGGTCGAGCGAGTCGCGGATGAGCTCGGTCATTGGTGTCCCTTCCAGTGATGCTGTCGAGATTCTGGGTCGCGAGCACCAAGCCAGAGTGCGCACTCCGACGAGGCAAGGCTGGAGAGCCTTGGTGAGGAGGAGGGTGTGCTCTGGCGCCGCGTGATCGCGGGCCAGAAGCCGACGTGTATTGCTGGGAGGGGCACTAGTCCTCCTCGAGGATCGCGCCGGCGGCGGCGTAGCCCGTCGCGAGGCTGAGCCCGTTGCCCGACGCCTCCTGCCACGGCACCGCACCGGCGAGGGCGGCACCGGCCGCGTGGAGGTTCTCGTAGCGCGCCCCGCCGTCGGCGTCGGTCGGGCGGAGCCGGTCGTCGACCGGAACTCCGACGCGGTCGAGCGGCTGCTCGTCCAGGTAGGTCGGCAAGAACGGCGGCCTGCCTTCGGCTGTCGGCAGTCCGGCGAGAGCGAGATCGAACACGGCTTCCCGGATCTTGCCGTAGGAGTCGACCTGGATCCCGCCGGCAGCGAGCCCGCCGGAGGCGAGCACGAACGAGTGCGCCCGATAGGTGGTCGGGCGTGCGGCCGCCTGCACGACGACGCCCTCGACCCGCCCGTTCCCGGCGGTCTCGGCCCCGACGACGGTCTGCCCGATGAGGAGTCGCCCGCCCGCCTGCCGCAGCGCAGCGGTCATCGCCTCATGAAGGCGGATGCCCGACACCGACGGCGGCAGCGTCGCGACCTCGAAGACGGGCCGTTCGAGCCTGGTCTCGAGCTCCCGCCAGACCTCCCCGGCCTTGCGGATCCCGAGCACGGCGGGAAAGCCGACCCGCTCGTCCGCCTCAACCTGGCCCGCCAGTCGGCGCAGGACCGCGTCGCGGAAGGCAGGGTCGTCGAACCGCCTGGCGAAGCCGAGGCTGCTGACGTCGGCCTGACCTCCGAGCCGCGGTGCCAGCTCGATCGCGCGCGCCGTCACGGTTGAGGCGCGGCCGAGGTTGTCGGCGAGGTATGCGGGATAGAAGTCCTTGAGCCCTTTGAGGCCGACGAACACGAAACGGCCGCCCGCGCGCAGGTCGCCGCCGGCCATGGTCTCGGGTACGACCGCGGAGGGCTTCGCGACGCCGACGGCGGTCGGGAGCAGGACGTTCTCCTCGACCCCGCCCCGGTAGCCGAGTGCTGGCAACCGGGCCTTGAGCCAGTCGATGCTCGCCCCGATCGCCTCGGCCGAGAGGCGTGCGTACGGATGGCCGGGATGGGAGTCGACAAACGCCGGCAGCGCCTCCGCGGGGCGCTCCACCCGCCCGCCGGCGAAGCCGAGCACGTCGATCGTCGCGGGCGCAAGGTGCGTCGCGCCGACACCCCGGCCGACCACGAGCACCCGACGGCCCTCGTCGGCCAACCGGAGTCCGGCCGTCAGCCCGGCCAGCCCGGCTCCGATCACGACCGTGTCGTGGGTCATGTGGGCAGGTGCTGGACCCCGAGCAAGCCCTGGAAGATCCAGTCGTCGAGCCGCGCCTGTCGAACCTGGTCGCCGTAGAGGACCGGGTGCACGCCTTTCCACCGCTCCTGCAGGAACGCGAGCAGGGACTCGTTCGCTGCGCGGTGATCGAGCCGCTCGACGGCGTGGAGGATCCCGGTGGCGCGGTAGATGCAGAAGCCGCCCTGGCACGGGCCCATCCCGAGCCGGAGCGTGCGGCGGATGTCGTCGAGGTTCGCGGTATGACGCCGCTCCATCGCTTCCTCGAGCCGCTCTCGCGTGATCAACTCGCACTCGCAGATGATCTCCTCCGACTGCGGGCGAGGCTCGCGCGCGCGCAGCCGCGCGCCGAGCTCGTAGAAGCGTCCGTCTTCGGAGCCGGGCAGCGGCTCTTCGTGCGTGCGGCAGGCACGCTCGACCCCGAGCTGAGCGCAGGCGGCGTCCACCGCCACCTCCGCCATGAGCCGGAACGTCGTCGCCTTGCCGCCGGTGATCGTCACCAGTCCCGCGACGCCGTCTCGCTGACGATGGTCGATCAACGCGTGCGACCGGCTCACGTCGCGTGTGTCCGCCACGTCCTCGGCCGAGAAGAGCGGGCGCGCGCCGGCCCAGACGCGCAGCGCGCGAGCCTCGCGGAAGCCGGGGACGAGCTTCTCGCCCTCGTCGAGCATCTCGTCGATCTCGGACTGGCTGACCTCGAGGTCGTCCGGGTCGGCCACCTCCATGTCGGTCGTCCCGATCACGGAAACCGTGCGGATCGGGACGAGGATGTCGCCGTCCGCCGGCGGCTTGCAGCGGTTGACCACCGTGTTCACGAGCCGGTGGTTCATCGCGATCATGATCCCCTTGCCCGGGAGGACGTTCACCCGGCAGCCGGCGAGCTGGGCGATCTGGCCCGCCCAGGCGCCCGCCGCGTTCACGACCACGTCCGCCTTGATTCGGACCTCCTCCCCGGTCAGCTCGTTGCGGACGACGGCGCCGTTCACCTTGTCGCCGTCGCGCTCGAGCGCGACGACCCGGTGGTAGAGCAGGATCTCCGCGCCGTGCTCCTGGGCCGACCGGGCGCAGCTCCAGACGAGCTTCCAGGGATCCAGGGTGGCGTCGGGAACCGCGAAGGCGCGCGAGATCCCGGAATGGATGCGCGGCTCGCGGCGGAGTGCCTCGGCGACGGCGATCTCCTCGACCGGGACCCCGGTTGCCCGGCAGCCCTCGAGGAACGTGTCGCCGAAGGCGGGATCGTCCCAGGGGGTCGAGACGAACAGACCGCCGGTGTCCTCGATGCAGTCGGCGGCGATCCGCCGGAGGATGGCGTTCTCCGCGACGCATTCCTTGGCGGCCTCGGGGTCCTTGACCGCGTAGCGCCCGCCCGAGTGGAGCAGGCCGTGGTAGCGCCCCGTGGTGCCGACCGCGAGATCCTTGCGCTCGACGAGAACGGTCTTGAGGCCCCGCATGGCAGCGTCGCGCACGACGCCGGCGCCCGTCGAGCCGCCGCCGATCACCAGCACTTCGGTCTCGAGAGACGAGATCATCGGGAGCGCCGTGGCGAGAGTACACTCGGCGCGTCGAACGAGGAGGACGCATGGGTGAGGGAGAGTCCGAGAAGCACGAGGCCGAAGGCAGCTTCGCAGAGGGCGACGAGGACGCGGAGCAGTATCCCGAGGACGCGGAAAAGGGCGACTTCGCGGAAGGAGTCGAGGAACGCAAGCACACGCACGAGGGCACCTTCGCCGAGGGCGACGAGGACGTAGAGAAGCACCCCGAGGACGAAGAGAAAGGCGACTTCGCAGAGGGGATCGAGGCGAACGACTAGTCGGGCGCCGGGACCCGGTGGCCGATCCGACCACCGGGCCCCTCCGCAGTAGACGCCCTGCCTACTCCAACCAGTCGAAGGTCCGCGTGACGGCCTTCTTCCAGAGTGCGTATTCCTTCTCCCGCTTCGCGGCATCCATCTCTGGTTGCCACTCCTTGTCCTTGCCCCAGTTGGCCCGCAGGTCCTCGACCTCGGACCAGAAGCCGGTCGCGAGACCGGCGGCGTAGGCCGCGCCGAGCGACGTCGTCTCGGCGACAGTCGGCCTGATCACGGGAACGTCCAGCACGTCGGCCTGGAACTGCATCAGGAGCTCGTTGTAGACCATCCCACCGTCGACCTTGAGCGAGGTGAGCTCGACGCCCGAGTCGGCGTTCATGGCATCCACGACTTCCTTGCTCTGCCAGGCGGTGGCCTCGAGCGTCGCCCGCGCCAGATGGCCCTTGTTGACATACCGGGTCAGTCCCGCGATCACGCCGCGGGCATCGCCCTTCCAGTACGGGGCGAAGAGGCCGGAGAAGGCGGGGACGAAGTAGATCCCGCCGTTGTCCTCCACCGTCTTCGCCAGCTCTTCGACTTCGGGTGACTCCTTGATCAGGCCGAGGTTGTCCCGCAGCCACTGGACGAGCGCGCCCGTGATCGCGATCGCGCCTTCCAGGCAGTACACGGCAGGTTGATCGCCGATCTTGTAGGCGAGCGTCGTCAGCAGGCCGCTCTTTGACTGGACGGCCTCGTTCCCGGTGTTCAGGAGCAGGAAGTTGCCCGTCCCGTAGGTGTTCTTGGCCTCGCCGACGGCGAAGCAGGTCTGGCCGAAGAGCGCAGCCTGCTGGTCGCCGAGGTCGCCGGCCACCGGGATTCCGGCCAGGTCGCCCTTCGCGTCTCCGTAGACCTCGCTCGACGCCTTGATCTCGGGCAGCATCGCGCGAGGGACGCCGAGGATGCCGAGAATCTCGTCGTCCCAGTCGAGCGTCTCGAGATTCATCATCATCGTGCGGCTGGCGTTCGTCACATCGGTCACGTGCACGCCGCCGTCCGCCCCGCCGGTGAGGTTCCAGATCACCCAGGTGTCGATGTTCCCGAACACCACGTCGCCGCTCTCGGCTTTGGCTCGGGCGCCGTCGACGTTGTCGAGGATCCACTTGACCTTCGGACCGGAGAAGTACGTGGCGATCGGGAGGCCGGTCTTGGCCCGGAACCGGTCCTGGCCCCCGTCCGCCTCCAGCTCGCCGCAGATCTGGTCCGTACGGGTGTCCTGCCACACGAGTGCGTTGTGGACGGGCTCCCCGGTCGTGCGGTCCCAGACGACCGTCGTCTCACGCTGGTTCGTTATCCCGACAGCGGCGATGTCGGAGACTTTGGTCTTGCCGACGCCTGCGCTGATCATCTCCTGCGTTCGCTGCCAGATCTCATTCGCGTCGTGCTCGACCCAACCCGGTTTCGGAAAGATCTGCTCATGCTCTTTTTGATCGACCGAGACGACCTGCCCGCCGTGGTCGAACACCATGAAGCGGGTGCTGGTCGTTCCCTGGTCAATCGCTGCTGCGTATTGCGCCATTCACTGCACCTCCTATGTCGTCACTCCCCGGCCCACGTCTCGGCGGCGGTCCTGACCAGCATGTGGGTCGAGGTGGCACCGGGATCCTGGTGGCCGGCGCTGCGCTCGCCGAGGTAGCTCGCGCGTCCCTTCTTGGCAACGAGCGGGATCGTCGCCTCCATGCCGGCTTCGGCGGCCTGCGCCGATCTCCGAAGCGCCTCCTCGAAGGAGGCGCCCTCGCCCAAGGCCGCCGAGTAGGCGTCTCTTGCCGGGATCAGGGCGTCGACCATCGTCTTGTCGCCCGGCTCCGCTTTCCCTCGCATCTGCACGCCCTGGACCGCGGCGTCGAGCGCCGCGGTCCAGTCATCCGGCTCGAGCTCGCTCTTGCCGGCAGTCGCGACGCCCATCTGGAGGAACAACGTTCCGTAGAGGGGCCCTGCGGCGCCTCCGACGGTCGAGACGAGCGTCATGCCGACGGTCTTGAGCACGTCACCGATGTCGTCCCCTTCCAGGCCGTCCAGCTTGGCCTGAACCGCCTTCATCCCGCGGTCCATATTGGTGCCGTGGTCGCCATCGCCGATCGCCTGGTCGAGCCGGGTCAGGTAGTCCTTGTTCTCCGCGACAGTCGACGAGAACGCCTCGATCCAGGCGAGAACCTGGGCCTGCGAGACGCTCACGCCGACTGCCTCCAATGCACCTCTAGACACGCCACCGCAGGCCGGGTGTGTTGACGGGGGCGTCCCAGAGCCGCTTGAGCTCGTCGTCGAGCTTGAGCAGGGTGATCGAGCAGCCGGCCATCTCGAGCGACGTGATGTACGGCCCGATCAGGTTCCGCGCGATCTCGATCCCACGTCCCTCGAGCAGCTTGTTCAGCTCGTTGTAGACGACGTAGAGCTCGATGAGCGGCGTTCCGCCCATGCCGTTGACGAACGCGAGCACCGTGTCGCCTTCCTGGAACGGGAGATCCTCGACGATCGGCGTCGTGAGGCTCTCGACGACCTCGGCGGCGGGGGCGAGCTTTCGCCGCTCCCGGCCCGGCTCGCCGTGGATGCCGATGCCGATCTCCATCTCGTCGTCGCCGAGCTCGAAGGTCGGGGTGCCGGCCGACGGCACGATGCACGACGTCAGCGCCATGCCCATGCTGCGGCCGTTCGCGTTGACCTTCCGGCACAGCTCGGCGACCTGTTGCAGCGACTGCTTCTCCTCCGCGGCCGCACCGCAGATCTTCTCGGCGAGGACGGTCGCCCCGACACCCCGCCGGCCGGCCGTGTAGAGGCTGTCCTGCACGGCGACGTCGTCGTCGATCACGACGGCCTCGACCTCGATTCCTTCGCCTCTGGCGAGCTCGGCCGCCATCTCGAAGTTCATGACGTCGCCGGTGTAGTTCTTCACGATGTGCACCACGCCGGCTCCGCCGTTGGCCGCCTTCGTCGCCTCGAGCATCTGATCCGGCGTCGGTGAGGTGAAGACCTCGCCCGGGCAGGCGGCATCGAGCATGCCCATGCCGACGAAACCGCCGTGCATCGGCTCGTGCCCTGAGCCGCCGCCGGAGACGAGGGCGACCTTGCCCTGCACCGGAGCATCCGCCCGAACGATGTAGTTCGGCCCGAAGTTCACCTTGATCAGCTCGCCGTGTGCGGCGGCCATCCCTTGCAGCGACTCGGTGACGACGTCTTCGGCGCGGTTGATCAGCTTCTTCACGCTTGGCTCACCCCCTTTCGGATCAGAACAGTCCGGCCAACCTGCCGACGAGGCCGGCGACCTCGAGGTTGCCCGTGCCGGGCGCGAAGAGCGCCTGATAGGTCAGCGCCCCGAGCCCGCCGCCGATGAGGGGCCCCACCACGGGAACCCAGGCATAGTCCCAATCCGAGTCTCGCTTGCCCGGAATCGGAAGGATGGCGTGCGCGATGCGCGGCGCGAGGTCGCGCGCCGGGTTGATCGCGTACCCGGTCGGCCCGCCGAGCGAGAGGCCGATGGCGAACACCAGCAGGCCGATCAGAAGCGGCACGATGGACTGGCCGAGAGCGACCGCCAGCGTCGCTTCACCGAGGCTCCCCGAGCCTGCCGCCGCGAAGTGCCCGACGATGAAGAACACTCCGAAGAGCAGCAAGAACGTGCCGATGATCTCGGTCAGCAGGTTCTGGGGCTTGGCCCGGATCGCCGGGGCCGTGCAGAAGACCCCGAGCTTGAGGCCCGGGTCCTCGGTCTCTCGCCAGTGCGGCAGGTAGGCGAGGTAGACCAGGATCGCACCGATGAACGCCCCGACGAACTCGCCGGCGATGTACTTGGGCACGTCGTCCCACGGCGTGACGTCCGTCAGCGCGAAGCCGAATGTCACCGCCGGATTGAGATGCGCGCCGCTGAACTGGCCGACGGCGTATACGGCCATCGCGACCGCCATTCCCCATCCGAACGTGATCACGATCCAGCCCGCGTTCTGAGCTTTCGAGTGCGCGAGCAGGACTCCGGCCACGACCCCGTCTCCGAGCAAGATCAGGATCGCGGTCCCGATCACTTCGGCAGTGAAGATGTCCATGACACCCCCTTCTGGGTAACAGTGCGCCGAAGAACATCTCGCATGTTGATTGCTAAGTCAACGCGCTTGAGAACGCGGTCTAGCGCGCTCGCAATTCAGACGCGCCAGACGTCGACGGCGTACCGGTCGCGAAGCTCGCGCGCGATCTGGTCGTCGCCGCCGATGAGATGGAGCTCGTACGGGTAGGCGTACTGAGCTCGGAAACCCTTCTCCCGGACGAGGATCCTGCCCCAAAGCGAGACGCTGCCCAGGGCGATGGGGCGTCCGTGCCGGACCGGCGGAAGCTCCCGGTACTCGCGTCCGTAGCACTGTCGAATGCCCGTGTAGCGCCGCAGGAGGTCTTCGGCGAACGCTCGTGTCCGGAACGCGTAGATGCCGCATTCGTGGTCGTCGGCGGGGGCGGCGTCCCGATGGAGCGTGCAGCTGGCCTCGAATCGCCTCTGGGGAGGCCAGCTCACGTGGTGCCACGTGAAGGATTCGAGCCTGTACTCGTCACCGTGGAGTCGGACGTGCCAGAGCCGCCAGCCGAGGATCGGCTCGATCGAGAGGTCGCTCACGCCGGTACGGGCTCCTCCTGCGGCTTCTCGACCGGGGCGGGTGCGGGCACGGGCTCTTCGAGCGGTGTGACCTCGATCTCCCGCTCGGTCTCGGGGAGGCCTATGTCCATCGCCGACTCCTTTCTCGCGTGGAACGGCGTACGACACACGGTAGAGAGGGAGTCGGTCAGACAAGCCGCGGTGCGTTCGTCGAAGCGCCGCCGGGTTGCTGCCGTTAGCCTCGAGGCCGATGGCGATTCGACGAGCCCGGTTTGCCTGGAAGCTTCGGCGCCGAGCCGCCGCCTGGCTGCTCGTTCTCGCCGCTCGGATCATCACGAGGAAGTCGGTTCGCTTCCTCGAGCGGGTCGACGACGTCCGTCAGCGCATCTTCTTCGCGAATCACACGAGTCACCTGGATTTCATCCTCATCTGGTCCTCGCTGCCGCGCCAGGTGCGGGAACGAACGCGACCGGTCGCCCGCCGCGACTACTGGGAGCGCAGCCGGTTCCGCCGCTACTACGTCCGCAATGTCTTCAATGCGGTCCTCATCGATCGCGCACTGCTCGACAGCGACACGATCGGAGGCGCCTTCGACCGACGCGGGCGCGAGGCCGTCGAGCAGATGCTGGACGGACTCGGCGACGAGTACTCGCTGATCCTCTTCCCCGAGGGCACCAGGGGCTCCGGCGAATCGATCGGGCAGTTCCGCAGTGGTCTCTACTACCTCTGTCGCGAGCGCCCTGACGTGGAGCTCGTCCCTGTCCGCATCGAGGGCGCCCACAAGGTCCTACCGAAGGGCCGGATCGTGCCCCGTCCGCAAGAGAGCGACCTGACGTTCGGCGCGTCGATGCGGTTCGAGGAAGGCGAGTCGCGAGCGGCGTTCATCGAACGGGCGCGCGCGGCTCTGGGCACGCTCAGCTCGGAGACTGTCCCCGGGCCCGCCCCGGCGGGGCGATCCTCAGGACCTCCGAACGAAGTCGATTGACACGGGCACGCCTTCGAGCTCGAAGCGGTCGCGCAGCTGGTTCTCGATCCAGTAGCCGTAGTCGCGCGTGATCAGGCCTGGATCGTTGACGAAGAACCGAAAGCGCGGCGGCCGGACCTGCGTCTGCGTGCCGTAGAGGAGGTTGAGCCGCTTGCCGTTCCGCGACGGGGCCTGGCGCGCGTCGCGGAGCTCACCGAGGAAGCGGTTGAGCTCCCCGGTCGTGATGCGCGAGGTGTGCTTGTCGTAGAGCTCCTCGATCCGGTCGAGGAGCCGAGTGATGCCGCGCCCGGTCTTTGCCGAGACGGCGACGAGCGGCGGGCGCTGTTTGAGGCGATCTTGCAGCCTCGGCCGGAGATCCTCGATTCCCACTTTGGTGATGTCCCACTTGGACGCAACGACGAGGGTCGAGTTCTGCGCCTTGCGCGCCACGTCGGCGACGGCGAGGTCCTGATCGACGAGCCCCTCGCTCGCGTCCACGAGGACGAGGGCGACGTCCGCCCGCTCGGCCGCCTGGAGCGCACGGAGCTCCGAGTAGTAATCGATTCCCTGCCGCTGCCGGCGCTTGCGGCGCAGCCCGGCAGTGTCGACGAGCACGAATGTCCGGTCACCGCGCCGGAGCACGGTGTCGACGGCGTCCCGGGTCGTCCCCGGAACCTCCGAGACGATCACGCGGTCCTGGCCGACGAGCGCGTTGACGAGGCTCGACTTGCCCACGTTCGGCCGGCCGAGCACGGCGACGCGGATCGCGTCCTCGGGCACCTCGGCTCGGGCGGTCTTGCCGGGAAGCCGTTCGAGGATCGCATCGAGGAGGTCGCCGGTCCCGTGCCCGTGCACGGCCGAGAGCGGTTGTGGCTCGCCCAGGCCGAGGCGGTGGAACTCGTGGATCTGGTCGGTCCGGACCGGGTCGTCGACTTTGTTCGCGACGAGGAGGACCGGGCGACCTGACCGCCGGAGCAGGTCGGCGATCTCCTCGTCTCCCGGCGTGACGCCGATCTGGGCGTCGACGACGAAGAGGACGAGGTCGGCCTCGGCGATCGCCGTCCGGGCTTGCTCGGCGACCTGGCGCGTGATCGGCGAGCTGTCGGCAAGGTCGACTCCGCCGGTGTCGACGAGCAGGAAGCGCTGCCCCCGCCACTCGCACTCGAGCTCCTTGCGGTCGCGCGTGACGCCGGGCGTCTGGTGGACGACGGCGGCCCGGGACTCGGTGAGCCGATTCACGAGCGTCGACTTGCCGACGTTCGGGAAGCCGACGATCGCAGCGATGCCGACGAGCGGCTTGGCTTCCACCGCGTTCAAGCCGGCGGGGTGGCGTGCCGCGGGCGGCCCAGCTGGTGGGCGTCGACGAGGAAGCGCCACAATCCGTGGATCTCGCGCTCGATCTCGGCGGACGCCTCCCGATAGCCCTTCGCGTTCGCGGGAAGGCCGTCAAAGAAAAGCGGACGGCCCCAGGCGACCGAGACGGGCTCGAAGTTGCCGAGCTTCCAGAACTGTGACCCGTGGATCGCGGCCGGGACGATCGGCACGCGCTCCTGTAGCCCGACCATGGCGGCGCCCGGCTGGACGTGGCCGGGTACGCCGCTCTTTTGCCGTGTGCCCTCGGCGAAGACGCCCAGCGCGTCTCCCTCCTGAACACAGCGCCGCATCAGCCTGACGGCCTCGCGGTCCGACTCGCCGCGCCGAACGGAGAAGGTCCCGAAGCTGCGGACGAACGGCCCGAGCCCTGGAACCCGGTGCAGCTCGATCTTGGCCATGTAGCGGATGTTCCGCGGGCATGCGGCGCCGAAGGCGGGCGGGTCGAGCCACGAAAAGTGGTTCAGCGCCAGGACGATGCCGCCGGCGCGGGGCACGCGTTCGCTCCCGTAGATGCGGAGCGGGGCGATCGTCCGAACGATGCCGCCGAGCGTGGGACGGCCAAGTGCCCAAACGACGTCGAAGCCGCTCATACCACGCGCGACCGAACGAGCCGCTCGACGCGGTCGACCACGTCCTCGACGTCGAGCTCCGTCGTGTCGATCAACTCGGCGTCCTCGGCGGGCCGCATCCGCGCGGCGTCGCTTTCGTCTCGCAGCCGGAGGTCGGTCGCCAGCGCGTCGCCGCCGATGTCCGGCCGCTCGACCTGGCGGCGGCGGGCGCGGGTCCTCGGGTCGGCGTTGAGGTAGACCTTCACGTCGGCGCTGGGAGCGACAACGGTGCCGATGTCACGGCCCTCGATCACGGCGTTGCCCAGGTCCGCGAGCTCGCGCTGGCGCCGGCGCATGACGCTCCGCACCTCCGGATGGCGCGCGACGATCGGGACGAGCCGGTCGATCTCCGCCAGCCTGATCGCCTCGGTGACGTCCTCGCCCGCGATCGCGACCCGGCCGTCCTCGTCGAGCTCGACGGGATTGTCCTCGGCGAGGCGTCCAAGCGGAGCGCCGTCCTCGAGATCGAGGGAATCGCGGACGGCGAGCCAGGTCACGGCCCGGTACATGGCCCCCGTGTCCAGATACCGGAACCCGAGACGCTCGGCGAGCAGACGCGCAACGGTGCTCTTCCCGGCTCCGGCGGGCCCGTCGATCGCAACGATCATCGCTGGGTCACCGTCTCGAGCAGGTCGAAGAATCCGGGGAAGCTTACCGCGACGCTTTCGGCGCCCTCGATCTCCACGCCCTCCCGCGAGACGAGCCCACCGATCGCCCCGAGCATCGCGATCCGATGATCGCCGTCGGCCCGCACCACACCCCCACCCTTAGGGCGGGTGGGTACACCCCTCACCCCGAAGCCATCATCGCGTGCAGCGACGCGCACGCCAAGGGTTCGGAGCGCATTTGTCACAGTTTCGATCCGGTCCGTTTCCTTCGCACGCAGCTCCTCCGCGCCCCAGACGGCGCTCTCACCGCGCGCCATCCCCGCCGCCAGCGCGAACAGCGGCAACTCGTCGATCAGCCTCGGCACTTCGCGGCGCCGCACGACCGTCGCGACGAGCTCGCCCGGACGCACCTCGAGATCGGCGACCGGCTCCCCGCTGATCGTCCGTCGGTTGAAGACGGCAATGTTGGCGCCCATCCGCTCGAGCACGTCCAGGAGGCCGGTGCGGAGTGGGTTGACGTTGACGCCCTCGACGAGCAGCTCGGAGCCGTGGAGCAGCGTCGCCGCGACCACGAATGGCGCTGCAGCGGAGAAATCACCTGCGATCTCGACCTGGAACGGCGCCAGCCGGTCCACGGGCCAGACGACAACGTCGGCGCCGCGCCGCACCACGCGGGCGCCCGCCTCTCGCAGCAGACGCTCGCTGTGGTCCCGCGAGGGCAGGCGCTCGACGACGGTCGTCTCCCCGCCGGCCGCATAGAGCCCGGCGAAGAGCACCGCCGACTTCACCTGGGCGCTCGCCACCGGCAGCACGTAGCGAATCGGCGTCAGGCGGCCGCCTTCGACCAGTACCGGCGCACCGCCGTTCGTCGTCTCGACCCGCGCGCCCATCTCGCGCAGCGGCTCGGCGATCCGCTCCTGCGGGCGCCGTGACAGCGACTCGTCGCCGGTCAGGACGAAGCGACCCTCCTGGCCGGCCAGGATCCCCGACGCGAGCCGCAGCACCGTCCCCGCGTTGCCGCAGTCCAACGGGCCGTCCGGCTCCTGCAACCCGCGCAACCCAACGCCCTGCACGCGCAGCGTCCGGCCGCTGTCGTCGTCGACCTCCACGCCCAGGTCGCGGACGACCCGGATCGCCGCCTCAGTGTCCGCCGCCTGCCCGAAGCCGCGGATCTCGCTCTCGCCGTCGGCGACCGCACCAAGCAGGACCGCCCGCTGCGAGATCCCCTTCACTCCCGGCACGGCGATGGCGCCCTGCACCGACGCCGCCGGCTCGACCCTCATTCGTCGACGACCGCCGTAACGACGACGCCGTACCCCTGCGCCTCGAGCACCCCGGAGGCCCGTGCGGCCTCCTGCTCGCCCGCGACGAGCACGGTCAGCGTCCCGCCCCGCTCCGGTGAGACGTGCTGGAGCTCGAAGTCCTCGATGTTGATGCGCTCGGCGCCGAGCGCCTGGGTGATGCCCGCGAGCACCCCGGGGCGGTCGGGGACGTGGATCCGCAGTCGGTGGAGCTGCCCCGGGTCGCCGTAGGCCTCGCGGATCATCCCGCGGCGGTTCAGCGCCGCCTCGCCGATCCACCGCGCCAGAAAGCCGGCGTCGCCCGATTCGAGCGCGGACTCGACCTGCTCCAGCGCGCGTCGGTGCTCGGCGAGCGCGGCGCGAAGGGCGCCGGCGTTGTCGAGGAAGATGTCGACCCAGATCCGGGGATTGGCACCGGCGACGCGGGTCATGTCACGAAGCGATCCACCCGCCGAGGACAACGGATCGTGGCCGTCGATTCGCGTCGAGCCCGCCTGGTTGACCAGGACGTTCGCCATCACGTGCGGCAGGTGGCTCGTCAGCGCGACGAGCCGGTCGTGCGCGCCCGGATCGACCGCAATCGGCGTCGCGCCCAACTCGCCGACAAACCCGTGCACCATGCGGTAGCGATCGGGCTCGCTCTGCGGCAGCGGGGAGAGGAACCAGGTCGCACCCTCGAACAGGTCGGCGCTCGCGTGCTCGGGGCCGCGCGCCTCCGAACCGCAGACCGGGTGTCCGCCGATGAACCTCGGCGAGCCGTCGGCGGCCGCGCACACCGCCGCCTTGGTCGAGCCGACGTCCGTCACGGTGCACCCGTCGCCGCTCGCCTCGAGCACGGCCCGCACGCGACCCGCCAGGTGGCTCACCGGCACCGCCACGACGGCGAGGTCGGCCCCGCTGACCGCTTCTCCCAGCGTCGACGTGGCCTCGTCGACCGCCCCCCGCTCGGCGGCGACCTCGGCGACGGCCCTGTCCTCGTCGAAGCCGACCACGCTCGCACCGCCTCGCTTCGCGGCCAGGCCGACGGAGGCGCCGATCAGCCCGGTGCCGACGATCGCAACGCGCATGGCACTACCCGATCTGCTTGCCCATCAAGGCGGCGAGATCGCCCACCTCGCGCGCGAACTCGCCGAACTCTTCGGTGGGGATCTGCTGCGGCCCGTCGCAGAGCGCCTCTTCGGGCCGCGGATGGGCCTCGACGATGATCCCGTCCGCCCCGACCGCGACTGCCGCACGCGCCAGCGGCAGCACGAGGGCCCGCCGTCCCGCCGCATGCGAGGGATCGACGATCACCGGCAAGTGCGTCTCCTCTTTCAAGACGGCGACCGACCCCAGATCGAGCGTGTAGCGCAGCGAGCGCTCGAACGTCTTGATCCCGCGCTCGCAGAGGATGATCCGCTCGTTCCCCTCCTTGGCGACGTACTCGGCCGCCATCAACAGCTCCTCCACGGACGCCGACACGCCGCGCTTGAGCAGCACCGGCTTGTCGGTGCGGCCCACCTCGGCGAGGAGCAGGAAGTTCTGCATGTTCCGCGCCCCGATCTGGACGACGTCGGCGACGTCGAGCACCTCTTCGACGTGCCGCGGATCGAGCAGCTCGGTGACGATCGGCAGACCCGTCTCCTCGCGGGCTTCCCGGAGCACCTCGAGGGCGTCGAGCCCCAGCCCCTGGAAGGTGTACGGCGAGGTGCGCGGCTTGAACGCACCGCCGCGAAGCATGGTCGCGCCCGCCTCCTTCACCGCGCGCGCCGTCTCCAGCGTTTGCTCGCGGTACTCGACGGTGCACGGGCCGGCGATGAGCCCGAAGTAGCCGTCCCCGATCTTCCGCCCGCGAACCTCGATCACCGTCGGATCGGGGGCCAGCTCACGAGCGACGAGCTTGTACGGCTTGAGGATCGGCAGCACCCGCTCGACCCCGGGGTAGCCCTCGAGGGGCAGTCCGGCGAGCATGTCGCGCTCGCCGATCGCGCCGATGACCGTCGCCTCTCGGCCGCGCGAGACCCGCGCATCGGCGCCGGCTTCCTGGAGCCGGGCGACAACGTGCTCGGTCTGGTCGGGCGTCGCGCCCGCGCCCATCACGATCATGAGCTCCGGTGAAGCCTGATTGGTGGCCATTGCGGCAAGTGTAGGCTCGGCCCATCGACCCGAGCGCCGACCCGATCATCAGCCAGCTCCGCGAGCAGGTTTCCGACAACGACCGGGCTCTCGTAGAGGCCGTCAACGCGCGCCTCCGCCTCGTTGCCAGGCTGAAGAGCTACAAGGAGTCGCGCGGCTTGGACTTCGTCGACCCCGAGCGGGAGGAGTGGATGCTGCGGGACGTCTCGCGCGCCAACCGCGGCCCGCTCTCCCAGGAAGGCCTCGAGCAGATCTACACGGCCGTCCTCGACCTGACCAAGCGGGAGGTCTCTTGACCACCGGAACCCCCGCGCGTACCCTCCAGCCGATGACTTCCTCTCGCACCTGGGGCTGGGCATGGCGCCACGAGCGAGGCGGGAGCGTCGCCTGATCTGACCGGCCACACAGCCCGTTCCGCTCGAAGACCTTCCGCCGGAGGGTCTTTTTGTTTGTCCGTATGAACGTCCAAACCGTCATCTCCGCCGACCTGATCACCCCGCTCGGGGCGTACCTGAGGCTGCGCGACGCGGGCCGCGCGAGCTTCCTGCTCGAGTCGGTCGAACGGGGGCGGCTGGGGCGCCACTCGTTCGTCGGCTTCGGCTCCCGCTTCGTGGACTTCGCCGAGGCCGAGACGTGCGGCGAGCCCGTCGTCGGCTACCTCGGCTACGACCATGCGGCGACGCTCGAGCCGACGGTCGAGCTGCCGGACGACGGCCCCGGCCTGCCCGAGAGCCGCTTCGTCGTCGCCGACGCGCTCGTCCGCTTCGACCACGTGCTCGGCCTCGCGGAGGTGCTGTGCGGGAATCCGGTCGACCTCGGCGAGCTGCTCGCCGCGCCCGTTGACGATACGAGGAACGGTGCGGGCGCTCCCGGAGGGCCGGCCCGCCGCTTTCCTGGGCGCTTCGAGTACGAGCGGCGCGTCGAGCAGGCGAAGCGCTACATCCGAGCCGGGGACGCGTTCCAGATCGTCGTCTCGCAACGGGCGGAGCGTCCGACGCGGGCGAGCGCGCTCGATCTCTATCGGTCGCTCAGGCGGGTCAACCCTTCGCCCTACCTGTTCCTGCTCGAGCTCGATGAGGTCGCCCTCGTCGGCTCATCGCCCGAGACCCTCGTCAAGGCCGAGAACGGCGTCGCCAGTCTCAACCCGATCGCCGGCACGACGCACCCCGGGGAAGGGGACGGCGAGCGCCTGCTCGCCTCCGAGAAGGACCGCGCGGAGCACGTGATGCTCGTCGACCTCGGCCGCAACGACCTCTCGCGCGTCTGCCGGCCGGGAACCGTGCGCGTCCAGCGCTTCCTCGAGCCGGAGCGCTACTCGCACGTCACCCACCTCGTCTCGGAGGTGACCGGCGACGCTCGAGGACGGCGTCACGCACTTCGACCTGCTGCGGGCGTGCTTCCCCGCGGGGACGGTCAGCGGCGCGCCGAAGGTGCGCGCGATGCAGATCATCTCCGAGCTGGAGGGCTATCGCCGCGGCCCGTACGCGGGCGCCGTCGGCTACTTCCTGCCGGGCGGCCCGCTGGACACCTGCATCGCGATCCGGACGATCGTCCTCCATGACGGCGTCGCGCACCTCCAGGCCGGCGCGGGGATCGTCGCCGACTCCTCGCCGAGCGCCGAGCATGACGAGTGCCTGCGGAAGCTGGCCGCGCTCGAACGGGCGATCGAGCTGGCGGAGGCGCGAGGATGATTCTGCTGATCGACAACTACGACTCGTTCACCTACAACCTCGCGCATCTCTTCGCCGAGCTCGGCGCCGAGGTCGACGTTCGCCGCAACGACGCGATCGACGCCGACGAGGCCGAGCGGCTCGCGCCCTCGCACCTCGTCGTCTCCCCCGGCCCCGGACGCCCCGTCGATGCCGGCAACACACTCGACATCGTCCGCCGGCTCGTGCCGCGCACGCCGACGCTCGGCGTCTGCCTCGGCCACCAGGCGATCGTCGAGGCCTTCGGCGGTGAGGTCGGGCGCGCGAAGACGCTCGTCCACGGCAAGGCCAGCGTGATCACCCACGACGGCCGCGGGCTGTTCGAAGGCTTGCCCGACGATTTCCTCGCCGGCCGCTACCACTCGCTCGCCGCGACCAGCATCCCGGACGAGCTGGAGATCTCCGCCCACTCCGACGAGGAGGAGGTCATGGCCGTCCGCCATCGCGAGCTTCGGGTGGACGGCGTCCAGTTCCACCCCGAGTCGGTCCTGACGCCGATCGGCCCCGACCTCGCCCGCAACTTCCTGGAGGGACGCTGATGCAGACCGTGCTCGCTCGGCTGCTCGACGGCCACGACCTGACGCGGGACGACGCGCGCGGGGCGATGGACACGATCATGAGCGGTGAGGCGACGCCGGCCCAGATCGGTGGCTTCCTGGTTGCGCTGCGGCTGAAGGGCGAGACGGCGGACGAGATCGCCGGCTGCGCCGAGGCGATGCGCGCGCATGTCCTCCCGGTTCGGCCTCGGCGGGACGACCTCGTCGACACGGCGGGAACCGGAGGCGACGGCGGCCGGACGTTCAACATCTCGACGGCGGCCGCGCTCGTGGCGGCGGCGGCCGGCGCCGGCGTGGCGAAGCACGGGAACCGTGCGGTGTCCTCGGCGTCCGGGTCGGCCGACGTCCTCGAGGCGCTGGGCTTCAGCCTCGAGCTGCCTCCTGAGCGGATCGCCGAGTCGATCGACGAGCTCGGCTTCGGCTTCCTGTTCGCGCCGACCCACCACCCCGCGATGAAGCACGCGGCGCCCGTGCGCAAGGAGCTGGCCGCGCGTACCGTCTTCAACGTGCTCGGCCCGCTGACGAACCCGGCCGGCGCTCGGGCGCAGGTCGTCGGCGTCTACTCACCCGATCTCGTCCGCACCCTGGCCGAGGTGCTCGCGGCGCTCGGCGCGCGACGCGCCTTCGTCGTCCACGGCGCCGCGGGGATCGACGAGCTGTCGCCGGCCGGCCCGAACCTCGTCTGCGAGGTCGTCGACGGCGGCGTCCGCGAGCGCGAGATCGACCCGCTGGAGCTCGGCATTGTGCGGTGCGCGCCGGAGGAGCTGCGCGGCGGCTCGCCCGAGGAGAACGCCCAGGCGATCCGCGACGTCTTCGCCGGCGGGAACGGCGGCCGGCGCGACGCGATCCTCCTGAACGCGGCGGGCGCGATCGCCGCCGGCGGCCACGCCGACGACCTCCGCGAGGGCCTCGATCTCGCACGGGCGGCGATCGACTCCGGCGCCGCGGGAGAGCGATTGGAGGCGCTGATTGCGTTTCGCTGAGGCACTCCGGCAGCCGGGGCTGGGTGTCGTCGCCGAGGTCAAGCGCCGCTCCCCGTCGGCCGGCGATCTCCGACCGGACGCCGATCCGGCCGCACTCGCCGCCGCGTTCGAGCGGGCCGGGGCGGCGGCCGTCTCGATTCTCGTCGACGACCGGTTCGGAGGCTCGACCGAGGATCTCCGGGCCGCGCGTGCGTCCTCGGGGCTCCCGCTGCTGGCCAAGGGCTTCTTCTCGACCCCGGCGGAGCTCGAGGACCTGCAGCGACGCAGGAGCCGACGCGGTGCTCCTGTTGCTCCGAGACCTGGACGACCAGAGCACCGTAGAGATGATGCAAACCGCTAGAGCACTTGGGATCGATGCGCTGGTCGAGGCTCACGATACGGACGAGTTGCAACGCGCCGTCAACCTCGGCGCCGACCCGATCGGGATCAACGCGCGCGATCTCTCCACGTTCAGGATCGACCGCGCCGCTCAGCTCGAGCTCGTCGCGAAGGCGCCCGGGGACCGCACCATCGTCGCCGAGAGTGGGATCGCCTCCCGCGCCCAGGGCGCGGCAGCCGAGCTGGCCGGGGCCGACGTGATCCTCGTCGGCTCGACGCTGATGCGCGCGACCGACCCGGCGGCCAAGCTCGTCGAGCTCGCCTCCCGCCCGCTCGTCAAGGTCTGCGGGCTGACGCGGGACGAGGACGTGGCCGTCGCAGCGGAGGCCGGCGCCGACATGGCCGGGTTCATCCTGTCCGAGGAGAGCCCCCGGCGCGCCGCCGACGTCCTCCCCGTGCCCGCAACGATGCTCTCGGTCGCGGTCCATGTCGGCGAGTACGACGAACGAGGCGCCGACCTCGTCCAGCTGTACGAGCGGGACGACGGCCATCGTGCGCGCGATGCCCTCCTCCTGCGCAAGGGCGAGGCGGTCGCGCGGGTCCTCGATCTCCCGTGGGAGGAGCAGGATCCGAAGCACCTCGACCGGGCTCGTCAGGCGGAAGGCCGCATCGTGCTCGCGGGCCGGCTCGGCGCCGACAACGTCCGCGCCGCGATCGACGCCGTCGAGCCCTGGGCGGTCGACGCTGCCTCGCGGCTCGAGGTCGCGCCGGGGATCAAGGATCACGACAAGGTCCGCGCCTACGTCGAGGCGGCGCGATGACCACCGGTCTCTACGGAGCCTACGGCGGACGCTACGTGCCCGAGACGCTGATTCCGGCGCTGGACGAGCTCGAGGCGGGCTGGAACGAGGCGCGCGACGAGCGCGGCGTTCCGCGCCGAGCTGCACCGCCTGCTGACCCTGTTCGGCGGCCGTCCGACGCCGCTGACGCTGGCAGAGCGCTTCGCTCCCGGCAAACGCCTCTACCTCAAGCGCGAGGATCTCCTCCACACCGGCGCGCACAAGCTCAACAACACGCTCGGCCAGGCGCTGCTCGCAGAACGGCTCGGCAAGCGGCGGATCGTCGCCGAGACCGGCGCGGGGCAACACGGAGTCGCCACGGCGACGGTCTGTGCCCGCTTCGGGTTCGAGTGCGTCGTCTACATGGGTGCCGAGGACATGGAGCGGCAGGCCCCCAACGTCAAGCGGATGCACCTCCTGGGAGCCGAGGTGCGACCGGTCGACTTCGGCACCAAGACGTTGAGGGAGGCGACGAGCGAGGCGATCCGGGACTGGATCACCAACGTCGAGTCGACGCACTACCTGATCGGGTCCTGCGTCGGGCCGCACCCGTACCCGGAGATCGTCCGTGAGCTGCAGGCCGTGATCGGCCACGAGGCCCGGGAGCAGATCCAGGAGGCCGAGCGCCGGCTGCCCGAGGTCGCCGTCGCCTGCGTTGGGGGCGGATCGAACGCGATCGGGCTCTTCGCCGGCTTCGTCGACGACGCCGAGGTGCGGCTGCTCGGCGTCGAGGCGCACGACGCCGCCAGCCTCGGCACGGGGCGGACAGGTGTCCTCCACGGCGCTCGCTCCTCGCTGCTTGCCGACGAGGACGGCCAGATCCTCGACGCGCACTCCGTCGCCGCGGGTCTCGACTACCCCGGAGTCGGGCCCGAGCACGCGTTCCTGCGGGACTCCGGCCGGGCCGAGTACGTGAACGCCACCGACGCGGAGGCGCGAGCCGCCTTCGAGCGGCTCGCCCGAACCGAGGGGATCATCCCGGCGCTCGAGCCCGCCCATGCACTGGCCCGGGTCGCCGACCTCGATGCCGAGCTCGTCTTGTTGTGCTTGTCGGGGCGAGGGGACAAGGACCTGTGAGCCTCTTCGACTCCGCCGCCCGTCCGCTGAGCTTCCCCGCCGAGGGCATCCGGCACGACGGAGAGATCTATCGGTTGCCGACGGCCGCTGACGTGGACACCCTGGCGCCTGTCTTCCTGGACAAGTCGATCGCGGACGAGGCCAACATGCCGCCCCTCGGCCCTGACGAGCTGCGCGGGTACATCTCCTCGCTGCCCCAGCTGCTCGAGGACAGCCAGCTGCTCCCGCTCGTGATCGACGACGCCGAGACCAGGCAGATGCTGGGCGGGACCGTGCTGCACGATTTCAACTGGCCTCTGGGACAGATCGAGATCGGCTACTGGCTCTTCGAGCACGCCCGAGGCCGCGGCGTCGCGACCCGAGCCGCACGCTTCGCGGCCGACTACGGCTTCTCGCTCGGGGCAGATCGAATCGAGGCGCGCGTCTTCGTCGGGAACACGGCGTCCGAGCGCGTCCTCGAGCGCGCCGGGTTCACACGCGAAGGCGTAATCCGCTCGCTGCCCCGCCGCTGGGGCGGCCGGTCGGACATGACGCTCTTCTCCCTCCTCCCGGGCGAGTGAAGACGCTCGTCCTGTATCTGATGTCCGGCCGGGAGACGCCGGAGCTCGCGGAGGCCGCCGTCGAGGGCGGCGCGGACATCGTCGAGCTCGGCTTCCCGTTCTCCGACCCGCTCGCGGACGGACCGGTGATCCGGCGTGCAGCGGAGCGCGCCCTCGCGGACGGGATGCGAACCGGAGCGTGTCTCGAGTGCCTGGCGCTCACGCGCGAGCGGGTGGACGTTCCGCTCGTGCCGATGACGTATGCCGCGCTGCTCGAGGCCTACGGCTACGAGCGGTTCGACGCGGACGCCCGCGCGGCGGGAGCGACGAGCCTGATCGTCGCCGACCTGCCGGTCGAGGAGCATCCGGAGCTCCACCGCGTGCAGCTGGTCGCGCCGACATCGACCGACGAGCGGATCGCCCTGGCCGCCCAGCACACCGACGGCTGGCTCTACCTCGTCACCCTCACCGGGACTACCGGCGCGCGCGACGGGCTCTCTGCTGCGCTGGCCGGCCTCGTCGAGCGGGCGCGCAGCGCGACCGAATCTCCGCTCTACGCCGGCTTCGGCATCTCGACACCCGAGCACGCGCGCGCCGCGGTCGAGCTCGCCGACGGCATCGTCGTCGGCACTCGCGCCGTCGAGGTCGCGGAGGACGGCCCGGCGGCTCTCCGCGAGTACGTCCGGTCGTTGAGCACAATGATCCACTGACATGCGCGTCTTCTCCGGCATCCAACCCACCGGCTCGAAGCACTTCGGGAACTACAGCGGCGGCTTCCGCCAGTACGCCGCGACCCAGGAGGAGGGCGACGCCTTCTTCTGCATCGTCGACCTGCACTCGATCACCGTCGAGTACGACCCCGCAGACCTCCGCGAGCGTACGCTCGACCTCGGGGCGATGTTGTTCGCCACCGGCCTCGAGCCGGACCGCTCGACGGTGTTCGTCCAGAGCCACGTCCTCGCCCACGCCCAGGCGGCTTGGCTGCTGGGGTCGGTCACGAGCTTCGGCGAGCTGCGCCGGATGATCCAGTTCAAGGAGAAGTCCGATCAGCAGGAGTTCGTCTCGGCCGGGCTCTTCACGTACCCCGTGCTGATGGCCGGCGACATCCTCCTCTACCAGACCGACGTCGTCCCGATCGGCGACGACCAGCGCCAGCACCTCGAGCTGACGCGCGACATCGCCGAGCGCTTCAACTCGCGCTACGGCGAGACCTTCAAGCTGCCCGAGGGTCGATACCCGGAGGTGGGAGCCCGGATCATGGATCTCCAGGAGCCGGAACGGAAGATGTCGACGACGCTTGGCACCCCGCAGGGAACGCTCGATCTCCTCGACCCACCGGATGTGCTGGCGAAGAAGGTCAGAAGCGCGGTGACGGATTCCGGCAGGGAGGTGCGCCGAGGGCCCGGCAAGGCCGGGATCGAGAACCTGATCGACATCATGTCCGTCGCGACCGGCGACGAGCCGGAGTCGATTGAAGCGCGCTACGACGGGACCGGCTACGGGCAGTTCAAGTCGGATGTGGCCGACGCTGTCGTCGCCGTCGTCGCACCGATCCAGGAGCGCTACCGGGAGCTCCGCTCGGACGACGCCGAGCTCCACCGCATGCTGGCGGTCGGGGCCGACAAGGCCCGTGAGGCTTCAGCGCCGACGCTCGAGGCGATGTACGACCGCATGGGCTTCGTACGCCGCGAAATTCTCGACTAGCCGGTGGAGCAATCGTCACTGAGTTGGCACAGGTTGCCCTTGACACGAATCGGTGTCTGACACCGGGACATGTCTCCGCGAGTCAATACGAGTGAAGTGACTCGACCTCCGACTCCCCCAGCTCACGCCACTCGCTCGGGTTGAGCCCGTCCAGCGTCAGGCCCGCGTAGCGGCTGCGGTGCAGTCGCCGCGCCGGGTGGTCAACGGCCTCCAGCATCCGGCGGACCTGGCGGTTGCGGCCCTCGTGGATCGACAGCTCGACCGTCGAAGGCCCAAGGCGGCGCACTTCGGCCGGCGCCGTCACGCCGTCGTCTAGCTCCACGCCCTCGGCGAGCGACCGCAGCGCCTCGTCCGACGGCTCGCCCTCGACCTCGGCCTCGTAGACCTTCTCGACCTCGTATTTCGGATGCGCGAGCCGGTGGGCGAGCTCGCCGTCGTTCGTGAGCAGCAGCGCGCCGGTGGTGTCCACGTCCAGCCTGCCAACCGGGACGACGCGAACCTCGTGGCCCACGAGGTCAACGACCGTCCGCCGGCCCTGGGGATCGCTGGCGGTCGTCACCACTCCCGTGGGTTTGTTCAGTAGGACGTAGGCGAGCCGTTGCGGCGTCACCACACGGCCGTCCACCTCGACGCGGTCACGCGCCGAGACGAACGTGTTCAGCAGGCCGGGCTCGCCGTTCACGAACACGCGTCCGGCCTTGATCAGCTCGTCCGCCTTCCGCCGCGAGGCGACGCCGGCTCGAGCCAGGAACGCATTCAGCCGCACGCGAGTAGGGTTGCAGCGTGGGCCGGATCGCGCCTTACCTGCTCTACGAGGACGGCGCCGCCGCCATCGATTTCCTGACCAAGGCGTTCGGGTTCGAGGAGGTCACGCGGATGGAGGAGGGCGGCGTCGTCAATCACGCCGAACTTCGACTCGGCGACGACCCGGTCATGCTCGGCCAGCCCGGCGAGGACTTCGAGAGCCCGAGGAACGGCGGCTACCCGGGCGCGCTCGTCCACGTCTACGTCGACGACGTCGACGAGCACTTCGAGCGGGCAAGGGCAGCGGGGGCGGAGATCGCCACGGTGCCCACCGACCAGGAGTACGGCGACCGGCGCTACGACGCGAAGGATCCGGAAGGTCACTCCTGGTTCTTCGCAACGCCGAGCTCGAAGTAGCGTGCGCGTCGCGCTGATGGTGGAGGGCCAGGAGGGCGTCTCCTGGGACCAGTGGCTCGCGCTCGCGGAGGCCTGCGAGCAGCACGGGATCGAGGCGATGTTCCGCTCCGACCACTACCTCTCGCTGGCGGCCCCGCGGGAGCGGGTTGCGACCGACGCGTGGACGCTGCTGGGAGCGCTCGCCGCACGAACCTCACGGGTACGGCTCGGCACGCTCGTCTCCCCGGTCACCTTCCGCCACCCGTCGGTGCTCGCGAAGGCGGCGGCGACCGTCGACCACATCTCCGGCGGCCGCGTCGAGGTCGGGATGGGCGCCGGCTGGAATGTGCCCGAGCACGAGGCCTACGGCTTTCCCTTCCCGGAGACGAGCGAGCGCGTGCGGATGCTCGCCGAGCAGGTCGAGCGCGTCGACGGACTGCTCCGCGACGAACTGCTCACCGTCCAGCGCCCGCGACCGCCGCTGATCGTCGGCGGCGCGGCGCGCAGCGGAACGACGGCGCCCGCTGCTCGTTTCGCCGACGAGTACAACACGACCGGCGTCGATCCCCCCGAGGCGGCCAGACGGCGGAAACGCCTCGACGAAGCCTGTGAGCGCGAAGGACGAGACCCGTCGACGCTGCGCTTCTCGCTGATGACGCCGTTCCTGTTCGACCGCGACCATGCGCGACGTTTCGTCGAGCGCTTCCCGAGGGCCGGCGGCGCCGACGAGTGGTTCGACGAGCTTGCGCGGCGCGGCCTGGCCGGAGACCTGGTCGCCGGTCTCCGCGAGTTCGAGGCTGTAGGCGTCGAGCGCGTGATGCTCCAGCACGTCGTCCACGAGGACGTCGACATCGTCGCGGCGATCGGCCGCGAGCTCGTGCCGGCGGGCCTCGCCTAGGGCACCTCAAGGTCGCGCCGTTCGATCAGGAGCGCGGCGGCGGCGAGCAGAAGGGCCGCTGCGAGTCCGACGACGAGCAACCCGACGAGCCGGACGCCATCCGAGAGCGGTGACTGGCCGATCCACCAGAAGCTCGACAAGAAGCGAAACGGATCGAGCCAGGACGCAAGCTGGTGGAGGCCGTTGACCAGGAAGCTGAACGCTGCGAACGCGGCGGGAACGGCGATCGCCAGGGCGCGGCTCGGATGCGCCGCGCCGACCGTGAGGGATAGCCACCCGTGCAGGACGGCGAGCAGCCCCAGCCCGATGACGGCCGCCGCCAGGCGGCCAAAAGGAAGGTCGAGCCCGAACACCGGGTCCAGCAGCGCGAGAGCGAGGAACACGACGGCAGAGAAAATCGCCACCTCGACGCCGACAGCGAGCCCCTTCGCCACCACGCCGTCGCGCCGCCGGACGGGATACGCGAAGGGCAGCTCCAGCCGGCCCGCCTCCTCCTCGGCGGCCAGCGTGCGTGTCCCCAAGCTGATCGCAAGGGCAATCGCCAGCAAGGGCAGCATCAGGTTGAAGAGCTCGGTGTCGATGAACCCTGGGCCGGAGGTCAGGTTTCCGGAGAATCCGAACAACGACTTGAGCGCCTCGGGGTAGTTCTGGACCAGCTCGTCGAAGTTGGCCGAGCCTTCGATCGAAGGGAAGATGGCCGCGATCAGGGCGATGTAGGCGGCGACGCCGACGCACCAGCCGATCAGCGCCCGCGTCCGGTCCCGAAGACCGCGGTTGAGGAACTCAATCGCCTCCATCGTCCTCCCGGTAGAGCTCGAGGAAGATCTCCTCGAGGTCGGCTGGCTCCGCGACGAAGTCGACGACACGGTGCCGGGCGGCGACCTTCACGACCCCATCCATCGCAGCCTCCGGCGCGGACAGGCGAACGACGCCGTCTTCGGTGCCCTGGACGCGAACGCCGTCAAGGTCGGTGAACTGCGCCGGGTCAACGTGATCGGCGAACGTGATCTCGATGTGACGCAGCGAGCGCTCGCGCAGCGAGCCGACCGAATCGACGTCGATGAGCCGCCCTCGACGGATGATCCCGACGCGGTCGGCCGTCTCCTGAACCTCGTCCAGCGAGTGCGATGAGAGGAAGACCGTACGGCCGTCGGCGGCCGTCTCGCGCATCAGCGCGCGGAACACCTCCTGGTTCAGGGGATCCAGCCCGCCAGTCGGCTCGTCGAGGATCAGCACGTCCGGCCGGTGCATGAACGCCTGCACGATCCCGAGCTTCTGGCGGTTGCCCTTGGAGAGCTGCCGGATCGGCCGGTCGAGGATGCACTCGAAGCGCTCGACGAGCCGATCGCGAACTGCTGCGTCGACGCCACCCCGGAGCCGCGCCAGCGAGTCGAGCTGCTCGCGCCCGGTCAGCCGATCGGTCAGGCGCAAGTCGCCGGGCAGGTAGCCGACGCTCCGCCGCGAGTCGACCCCGCGCCTGCGCGTGTCGAAGCCGCGGATAGCCGCCCGACCTGCCGTGGGCCGGATCAGGTCGAGCAGCAGGCGGATCGTGGTGCTCTTCCCCGCGCCGTTCGGACCGAGGTACCCGAAAACCTCGCCGCGCTCGACGCGAAGGTCGAGATCGACGAGCGCCCGCACGCCGTTCGGGTAGGTCTTCGACAGGCCCTGCGTCTCGATCGCCGGTGCCTCGGCCATCGAGTCATCGTGCCAAAGCAGCGTCAGGCCGGGCGCTTCTCGGCGATCGTCTCGAGGCGGCCGCGGATCGCGTCGGCGTCGCTGCCGAGCTCGTCGAGCCGTGGCAGCTCGGAGAGGCTCTCGAGCCCGAAGATCCGCTCGAACAGCGGCGTCACGCGGTAGCGGATCGCACCGACAGACTCGTCGCGGCCCGCTTCGGCGATCAGCCCGCGCTCGACCAGGCCGGCAACGACCGAATCCGCGGCGACGCCGCGCAGGCGCGCGATCTCCGGCCGCGAGCACGGCCCCAGATAGGCGATCACGGCGAGCGTCTCGAGCGCCGCGGCGGAGAGCCCACGCTCGACAGGGCGCTCGAACAAGCGGCCACAGGCCTCCGCCGCCTCACGCGAGGCACGGAAGGCCCAGCCGCCCGCCACTTTCTCCAGAACGATCCCGCTTCGACCCTCGCGGAATCGCTCTGTGAGCAGCCTGAGCGCCATCTCGACGCGCTCGGCATCTTCGCCGGCAGCGTCCGCCAAGTCGTCCACAGACAACGGCTGTGAGGCGACGACGAGCAACGCCTCGAGCGTGTGCGCGAGACGGTCGAGCGGGTTGGCAGCGACTAGGCGGAGCGGACGTTCCATCGTTCCTTCCTTTCCGCCTTGGCGGCCTCGTTCCTTCGCACCCGGATCGGGGCGAAGGGCGCGGCCTGCGACAGCGCAATCTCTCCGGTCTTCCGCAGCTCCAGCAGCGCCAGGAAGGCGACGGCCTGCTCGACGCGCGTCATCCCTTCCACTTCCGCGTCGAAGTCGAATCGGGACCGGCGCCCGAGCAGCGAACGGAAGCGGCCGAGGAACTGCTCGACCGGCGGGAACCGCTCCAGATGGGCGAGCGAGACGGCCGGCGGCTCGGCCGCCAGCTCCCGCAGCGCGGCCGCCAGCGCCTCCGGATCCTGCGGCGCCGGCCGGCGATCCGGCTGCGGCGCGAGCGGAGCCGGGCCGAGCCGGAAGAAGCGCCCGCGCTCTGCCTCGAGCCGCTCGGCGAGCCAGGCCGCCGCCTCCTTGATCCGCCGATACTCGGCGAGCCGCCGTGCAAGCTCCTCGGCGGCCGCGGCCGGGTCGAGATCCTCCAGATCGGGGGCGTCGCCGGCGAGGAGCGCGCGGGCCTTGAGCTCCAACAGCGCCGCGACGAGCACGAGGAACTCCCCGCACGCGTCGAGATCCAGCTCGTCCCGCTCGGCCAGGTGTTCGACGAACGCCAGGACGACGCCGGCGACATCGATCTCGCCCAGATCGAGCTCCTCGCGGAGGACGAGCGCGAGCAGCAGGTCGAAGGGACCCTCGAACGCCTCGAGGTCGAGCTCGAGCTCGCGGACGGTCACCGGCACTCGCGGGACGCTAGCGACCGGGGCGGACGCGGCGACCCTTGGGAATCGCCATCGCGGGCCCCTTCGGAGCCTTCACCGCAGGGGCGCGGCGGGGCCGCCCCGGCCGGGGCCGATCACGGAGCAGCTGCCACCAGACGAAGAACGCCGTCGCGAGGATGAAGACGACGATCGAGACCCACGCGTTCAGCCGCAACGGGCCGAGCTCGTGCGACGGGTCGATCCGCAGCAGCTCCTCGAAGAAGCGGCCGAAGGTGTAGAGCATCACGTAGAGCGCGAACAGCGCCGGCGGCTTGAAACGGATGTAGCGATCGAGGACGAGGAGCAGCACCGCCGCAGCAGTCACGTAGAGGAACTCGTAGAGGAAGGTCGGGTGGAAGGTGTCGGAGGACGCGTACTGGAACGGGCGGTTCTCGGGATCGATCTCGAGGCCCCACGGGAGGTTCGTCGGCTTGCCGAAGAGCTCCTGGTTCCACCAGTTCCCGAACCGCCCGATGCCGTGGGCGAGCAGGAGTCCGGGCGCGGCCGCGTCCATGAGGGCGAACGCGCTCTTGCCGGCGCGCCGGGCGACGATGCAGCCGACGATCGCCCCGAGCAGGATTCCGCCCCAGACGCCGAGGCCGCCCTTCCAGACCTCGAACACGCCCTGCCACTTGGGGTCGGGAACCTCCGACCAGCTCGTGATCACGTGGTAGGCGCGGGCGCCGACGATCCCGGCCGCGACGCTCCAGACCGCGATGCGCAGCAGGAGATCCCAGTCCCCGCCCGCGGCGCCGGGCCGCTTCGTCCAGCGCAGGCCCGTGACGACGATGCAGACCGTGATCGCGAGCAGGAGCATCAGCCCGTACATGTGGATGTCGACGGGGCCGATCTCGAAGAAGCCGCTCGAGGGGGATGGGATCGAGGCGATCACGCGCGGGGCATTCTGCCCGTCGCGCGAGACGCGCGGCGTCTAGAGCAGGATCTTCATCGCGAGCTCTGGCGAGCAACCGAGCTGGATCAGCTCGACGGCTCGATGGAGATCGACGTCGTGGCGGGCTGCGAGTCGACCGGCAGCGCGGCGGCTGTAGCCGGCCCGCTGCAGCTCCTCGGTGCGCCAGTCCTCGATTCGCGAGAGCTCGGTGTCCTCGAGAACGTAGAGTTCGGTCTCGGCCATCGTGTTACCTCCGGATCGCTGCAGTTCTTCCCACATTGGTCGGCCTTTCTGAGGCTTCTGTTCTCCCCCGATCGGGGGGTTACAGAAGAATTTTCGTGGGAAGTCGGCGGGCGGTTCGATGACCGCCCGCCGCCTGAGATCCGACCTAGTGCGTCGGTGCCGGAGCCCGGACGCGTAGGCGCCGAGCAAGCAGGTAGAGCACCGCCGCGAGGCCAAGCAGGAACGCGATCACGGCCGTCGCCGTCAGCACCGGGAACCCGCCGCCAGCGCCGGCGACCCCGATCGAGACCGGCGCGAACGTGTGCGTCTGCGCGCCGCCGTACTGCGTGAAGCCGTCGTGGACCGAGTACGACCACTTACCGGTCGTCGGGAAGACCACGTGCGCGATTGCGACACCGGACTCATCGGTCCGCGTGGCCTCGAAGGTCTTCGACGTCGAGCCGTTCTTGATCGTCAGCGTCGGTACGACGCCCATCAGCGGGGTGTCGGGATTGCCGTGCTGCAGGACGGTGATGCGGGCGTCCCAGGTCTGGCCCGGGCCCATGTCGTCGGGCGGAGGCGAGACGCCCGCCGTCGCCCAGCCGCCGCCCAGCGCACTCGCGGGCAGCGCGAGCGCCGCGAGGGCAAGGCCGATTACGAGCTTCCTCATCTGCAACCTCCTTGGGGATTCTCCCGTCCTACACCGACGGTGACGCTGGGGTTCCGAGCACTCACCGCATCGACCGCGCGATCCGGAGCGCTTCCTCCTTCGAGATGTCGGCCTCGATCCTCACCGTGACCCCGTCGTTCCGCTCGAGAACGAGCGTGTTGCCGACCAGGCGGAAGGGCTCCTCGCGCTCGGCTCCCGGATAGAAGAGAACGTGTCGCTCTCCCTCGATCCAGACGCCGGTCGCGTCGTCGGTGCTGACCCTCTCGACCCGCGTCGCGGTGTGGAGGAGCTTCTCGATCGCGCCGAGCGCGGCCACCTGCGTGATCAGCAACTGCGGCTTCTCGAGCGACCCGTAGACGAAGGAGACCTGCCCGGTGGGCAGCGGCTCCGCGTAGTAGACGTTCGGATCCCGCAGCCCCTCCAGGGTCGGCACGCGAACCGGGAATCGGACCCGACTACGGGCCTCGTCGAGGCTCAGCTTGTCGCCGACGCCGAGGTCGCCCGTCGCGAGCCCCACCTCCGGAAGCCCTTCGACGTAGCGGATGTTGACGGCGCCGATCCCGAGCCAGTCGAGAATCTCGCTGCGCGCCTGCGGGACGGCCATGACGGCGGCCACGGCGACGGCGACCACGGCCAGCGCGACGACGAGCGGCCGCCGCCAGGAGCGCACCCCCCGGCCCTCGGCCAAACGCTGCCTGACCGCAGCCGTCAGGTCGGGCGTCTCGGGATAGTCGAGCTCCCGGCCGACCTGGTTGAGAGCAAGCTCGAGCTCAGACATCGTCGACCTCCATCCGTTCCCGCAGGTGGTCGAGCGCCCGCGAGAGTCGCGACTTGACCGTTCCCTTGCGCAATCCGAGCGCCTCCGCCGTCTCCTCTTCGGAGAGCTCCAGGAGGTAACGGCAGGCGACGACGTCCCGCTCCTCGTCGCGCAAGCTGTTCACCGCCGCGAGGAGCTCGGTCTGCCTCTCGGTGTCGAGCAGAGACGACTCGGGGGACGGGGCCGCGCCCCCCGAGGTGACTGCCGCCGCGGCGCGCAGCGCGAGGTTCCCGCGCCGGCCGGCCGAGCGACGGCGATTCCTGGCCTCGTTGGCAACGATCCGAAGCAGCCAGGGACGGAGCTCGGCGCCGGGCCGGAATCGCCCGAGCGCGTAGAACGCCTTGACGAACGCGCTCTGCGCAGCCTCCTCTGCGTCGGCGGCGTTGCCGGTCAGCAGGTACGCGGTTCTGAAGGCGATGCCCTGGTATGCATGCACGAGATCTCCATAGGCGTCCTGGTCGCCGCGCTTGGCGCGCTCGACGAGCTCCGCCTCTGTCAGTGGTCGGCCCACCACTGCTCCTTCTACACCGGGTCGGCCCGTAGGGTTCCGTTCGTGCGGAGGATCGCACTCGTCGTCCTCGCGTTCGCGCTCGCAGGCTGCGGCGGCGACGGCGCCCAGCCCGTCAGCGTCGAGCTCCTCGACGTCCGCAGCTTCGAGCCCGTCGGGACGGCGAAGCTCGAAGAGCGAGACGGCGGGACGCGGGTCGAGCTCGACGTCCCCGAGCTCGAGGACGCCTCAGCACCGGCGATCCGCGGGGGCCTCTGCCCGGAGCTCCGCCCCCGCGAGCACAAGCTGAGCGAGTTCGAGAACGGCCGCTCGGTCACCGACCTCGACGTCCCGCTCGATGAGCTGCTCGCGAGGCAGTCGAAGGTGACCGTCTCCCGCGGCGAGAACACGCCTCAGCGGATCGCGGCCTGCACCGAGCTGCCGTTCGAGGGCGCGGAGCCCGAGGTGGTCGTCGTCGACCTGGTCGGAGCGGGCGGAACGGGTGACAAGGGCCTCGGTTGGCTCGAGCCGGCAGGCTCCGGCCGGACGAGGGTCGGGATCCTGCTCTTCGACGTGATCCCCGGCCCGGAGCCGGCTGCGATCGTTCGGGGAGGCTGCCGGGGCGAGCCCGTGTACGAGCTGACCGAGATCCGGGACAGCGAGTCCGTGACTCAGGTGGAGGCGCCCCTCGAAGAGCTCACCGGCAGCAATCTCCGGCTCGTCGCAGGGACGACCTGCGGACGAATCGCCAGGAGCTAGGGAGCCGGCCAGAACAGCTCGGGCCCGCTCGGCGCCGACGACGTGCCCTTTCTGCTCGTAGAGCTCGAGCGCCTGCTCGACGAACGGCGTCGATTCGTCGTCCCGGCCCGTGACGCGAAGCACCTCGGCGAGATCCATCAGCGCATCGGCGCGCAGCACGAGGAAGTCCGTCTCGGCGGCAAGCGCCACGGCGTCACGGGCGAGCGCCTCCGCCTCGGGCGTGTCTCCCCGTCTCGCCAGGAGCTTCGCCTGCACCGCGCGCCACTGGACACCGGCAGAGAGGTCGTCCGGCGCCGACGCCCGCTTGCTGACCTCGCTGATCTCGAACGCCTCGTCGTCGCGACCTTGCGCGTAGAGGGCGTCCGCCAGCTTCGCCGCGAGGTCGGGAAAGGTCGCGATCTCGCCGATCTCGTCCAGGGTCTCGTAGCCCGAGGCCAACTCCCGCTCGGCCGCAGCGGGATCGCCCGCGAGCATCTCGACGATGCCGTAGGTCTCGGCGGCGGACGCCGCCGTCACTCTCAGCCCCAGCTCCCCCAGCACCTCCCTGTGCGAGGCGACGAGCTCTCGCGCCTCTGAGAAGGAGCCGGCCATCGCCTTCAACCCGGCGAGCGCACGCAGGGCGGAGGCGATGATCCGCCGTTGCTGGCCAGGCTTGGCGAGGATCTCCTCGCAGACACGGATTGCCTCCGCAACCGGCATCGGGCCGAAGAACGCGGCTCCGACCGACAGGTTCAGGCTCTGCGCCTCGGTGCGGGCGTCGCCGGCTCGCCTGGCGTAGCGAATGGCGCGCTGCAGCGCCTCGTCCGCCTCCGCCGCACGACAGCGGAACCACGCCGGCCAGGCGAGAACCTCCCAGGCCTTCGCGAGCAGCCGCTCGTCGCCGGCCTTCTCGAACGTCTCGACGAGGCGCCGACCCTCAGCCGCAATCTCGTCCGACTCGGCCGGGTTGGTCTGCAGGCGCAGTCGCAGACGGATGAGCAACGCGCGCGCCTCGAGGACCCGATCGTCTGCGGCCGACGCCGCTTCGATCACCTCCGCGAGCACGCTCTCGGCCCGCTCGAAGTCACCGGTCTCCCTCAGCGCCTCGCCGAGATCGGCCAGCAGCTCCGCCCGACCCGGCGCTCCCGGCTCGAGGAGCGCCGCGGCACGGGACAGGAGCGTCGCCGCAGCGTGCACATCACCCCGCTCGTACGCCCGCCGGCCCGCGGCGCCGAGCCGCGTCGCGCCTCGGCGCGCCAGCGCACGAGCGTCGGCGTCCACGGGAGCAAGCTCGGCCCGGTACCTGTACGCCTGCTCGAGGTGGTAGCCGACGATCTCCTCGTACTCGGAGGCCCGGTCCCCCCATTCCCGTTCGAGCCAGCCGGCAAAGTGCTCGTGCAGGTCGGCGCGCGTGTGCTTCGGCAGCGATTCGTACGCGACCTCCTGGAACAGAAGGTGCCGGAAGCGGAAGGACTCGTCGCCGACCGGACGGAGGAGCTCGCGCCGAACGAGGCTCTCGAGGGCGGCTCCGACCGCGGCGCGCTCCTCCTTCGGCGAGAGATCGACGACGGCGGCGCGGCGGAACTCCCGGCCGATCATCGACGCGCGCTGGACAACCCTGCGCTCCTCCGCGTCCAGGCGCTCGAGCCGTGCGGCGAGCAGTGCGTGGATCGTGGGCGGGATGTCCGAGCCGCCGTCCCCGTGCTCGGCGAGCATCGCGAGCATCTGTTCAATGAAGAGCGGATTCCCCTCGGCCGCCTCCAGGATCCGGTCACGGAGCTCCTCGGTGAGCTCGCTCCCCGAGAGCAGCAGTTCGATCAGCTGCTCGCTCTCCGTCTTCGAGAGCGGCTCGAGGAGGGTCGAGCTCACATTCGCGCGCCCGCCGGCCCACCGCGGCCGGGCGTCGAGCAGCTCCGGACGCCCGAGGCAGAGCAGCAGGATCGGTGACTCCGACGACCAGTCGGCGACGTGCTCGACGAGGTCGAGGAACGTGGCGTCGGCCCAGTGGACATCGTCGAGGACGAGCACGACCGGACGCTCCCGAGCCAGCGCCTCGAAGAGCTTCCGCGCCGCCCAGAACGTCTCCTCGTTCGAGCTCGCGCTGCCCGCGAGCCCGGCGGCACCGAGGAGACGGTCGATGATCGTGTCGGCTTCGTCCTCGTCGGCGAGAACGTCACTAAGGGCCTTCCGCGGATCGGCGCCGTTCAGGCGTGAGACGACCTCGCGCAGCGGCCAGAAGGTGATGCCTTCGCCGTAGGAGAGTGAGCGGCCCCGCAGGACCTGCGCCCGGTCGGCGATCGAGCCCACGAGCTCCTCGGTCAGTCTCGATTTACCGATCCCGGGCGGCCCGACCACCGTGAACAGCTGCACGGCTCCCTCGTCGGCCGCGCGCTCGAAGCTCTGTTTGAGCCTGCCGAGCTCCTCCGCGCGGCCGATCATCGGCGTCTCCATCCGCCGGACGTATCCCGGAGCTCCGGCCTCGACCTCGAGCAACCGCCAGGCGGCTCGTCGGCCGGTGGCTCGCAGAGCGGCCGGGTCGGCCGCCTCGACCCGCACCGCGTCACGCACCAGCGGTTCGGTCTGCTCGTCGACGAGGATCTCGCCCGGCTCGGCTGCCTGCTGAAGCCGAGCAGCGACGCTCACGGCATCGCTGGCGACCAGGCTGTGCGCGACCGCGTTGCCTGCGACCACCTCACCGGTCAAGACGGCGGCCCGCATGGAGAGGGTGATGCCGGAGTCGCGCTCCAGTTCCGGGACAAGTGAGCCGACTGCGGCTCTCGCCTCGAACGCCGCGCGGACGGCTCGAAGGGCGTCATCTTCATGCACTCTGGGCACGCCGAAGATCCCGATCACGCCGCCGCCCGTGGACGGTTCCGTATTGGCGCCGTGCCGTTCGAGCACGCCCGTGACGGTCTCCACCGCACGGGCCATCGGCCGCTCCAGCGCCTCCGGATCGTGCGGTCCTTCCAGGCTGAGAATGTCGGCGGAGACAACAGAGACCGTCTTCCGCGTCTCCGGCGCGGGCAGCGCCGCTTCCGCGCTCTCGACGGCGGGCCGGACCGCCTCCTCGCTCAGCTCGAGCGCGGGATCCTGCATCAGCACGGCCTTCTCGAGCCGCTGGAGCGCCGGGCTCGGCTCGAGCCCGAGCTCCTCGACGAGCACCTCTCGCGTCTCCTGGTAGACGCGGAGCGCATCCGCCTGCCGACCCGACCGGTAGAGCGCAAGCATCAGCTGACCCCGGAGACGCTCGCGGAGCGGATGCTGGGCGACGAGTGCCTCCAGCTCGGCAACCACGTCTGCATGGCGTCCGAGCGCGAGCTCTGCGTCGATCCGGTCCTCTATGGCCGCCGACCGCAGCTCGTCGAACCTGGCCGCCTCCGCCCGTGCAAACGTCGCGTCGGCGAAGTCGACCAGCGCCGGGCCTCGCCAGAGGGCCAGCGCCTCTCGCAGGTGCCCGACCGCCTCGGCATGCTCGCCCGCGGCCAGCTCCCGCCGGCCTTCCGCGGCCAGGGCCTCGAACCGATCTGTGTCGAGCTCCCCGGTCCGACACGCAGCAGGTATCCGGGACTTCGTGTGACGAGCAGTTGCTCTCCGTCAGGAGCGCCGTCGGGCTCCAGGAGCTTGCGGAGCTGTGAGACGCCGTTCTGAATCATCTTCCCGGCGGTCGGCGGAGGATCGCCTTCCCAGAGGTCGTCGATCAGGCGGTCGCTGGAGACGATCTCGTTCGCGTGCAGCAGCAGGACCGCCAGCAGCTCGCGCTGGCGCGCGCCTCGCAGCGGGACCGCCGCGTCCCGCGTACGGACCTCGAGAGGCCCAAGGATCCCGTAATCCATGCCCTTCGTGGTCCCTTGTACCGGAATTACCGGCCGCTTACCGGCGGATGGGGGACGTGCGCCACCATCGAGACATGAACACCCGCGTCGTTAGCCCGGTCGAAGGAGGGTTCCGGCACCCCGTATGCGGTTTTGGGGCGATCGCAGAGGCGTTTGCGGAGGCTTCCGCAGGAACGGGGTCCTGCGAAGAGCTCCGGCAGGCCCTCGATGCACGAGCGCACGAGATCGACGTGACGACCACAGGGGTCGCACTTCGTCGCCTCGTCGGCCTCCTGGCGCTCAAGACAGGGGAGACACCCCGCTCGATCCTCGAAGAGGAGTTCGCGAGATCTCCGAGCGACGAGTTCTGGCGGGGAACGATGGGAGGCCCGTGAACTACGGGGCCCCTTCCCATCCCGGAACGAACGTCGGCTCGCGCCTGGGGCGCCTTGCCGGCCTGGGACCGCCGCAGTCCCGGGCCGGATGGCCGACGAAGGGGAGCCCTGCTCCGGGAGAGGCCGCATCCCCCGGGCAGGGCTCTCGCAGTTAGCTGGGTGGCGGCGGAGAGCGCCGCAAGGCTCTCCGCCGCCTCCCTCCCCCCTGACCGCGATACGCGGTCAGTTCTCAGGCACCGAGTAGGCGCCTCCCGAGCGCACGTCGTCGTTGGCGGTGCTGCCCCACGCGACGGAGCCCCAGGCGACCGAGCCCCAGGCCACGGAGCCCCAGGCGACCGATCCCCACGCTGCGGACCCCAGGCGACGGAGCCCCACGCTGCGGAGCCCCACGCCGCCGAGCCCCAGGCTGCGGATCCCCAGGCGGCCGAGCCCCAGGCAGCGTCGTTCTCGACCACGTGGGTCCACCGAGTCGCATCGAAGACGCGAGTAGGGCCTCCGGCGGGGTCGGCGACGAGGAAGTCGTTGAGCACCGAGTGCGGGTTCGGCGGGTCGACCAGCGCCGCCGCGTCGCCGGCGCTCAGGGTGCCGACGCCGACCGACCGCGGCGCGGCCTGCGGCAGCGGCTTCGCGGTCAGCATGAGGGCACCCTTGACCTGATCGGGCGTCCAGGTCGGGTGCTCGGCGAGCAGCTCCGCGGCGCTCCCGGACACGACCGGAGCGGCGAACGACGTGCCGGACA
>CAWICZ010000015.1:0-459591 GCA_963834825.1 uncultured Actinomycetes bacterium
TCGCGAGCTTGCGGTAGATGCTCGTTAGGTGGACTTCGACCGTCCTCTGAGTGACGAAGAGCGCCTGAGCGATCTCGCGGTTCGTGGGTCCTTCGGCTGCCATCTCGGCGACGCGCCGCTCGCTGGGGGTGAGTGAGTCGATGCCGCTCAGTGCGATGCGGCGAGGACGTGCGCCGGTGGCGATGAGCTCACGCTCGGCGCGCGCTGCGAGCGCCGTGGCGCCGCAGATCGTCGCTAGCTCGAGCGCATGTCGAAGCTGATCGCGGGCGTCTGCGCGGCGGTTTCCTCTGCGGAGCGCCGCTCCCAGCTCCATGCGCGCCTTTGCCTGTTCGAGCTTCGCCGGCGACTCGCGTAGCACCTCGACCGCTTCTTCGAGCAGCTCGAGCCCGCGCTCGCCGCCCTCGACGAGGCCTGCCGCACGCAGGGCTGCGCCGAGCGCCCGCGGGGCACCCCACGTGCGCGCGAGCTCGACCTCTTCCTCGGCAAGCGGGCCGGCCTCGTCCCGCCGGCCGAGCTGAAGCAGAGCCAGCGCGGCCGGCGAGCGCCAGGCGATGAAGGCAGGGTTCCGGCTGCCGACCTCCTCGAACAGGCGACCGGCCTCGAGCATCTCCTCGAGGCCCCCGGCCAGGTCTCCGCGCAGCAGGCGCAGGCGCCTCGCGCTGTCGCCGAGGAAGAGGAGGCGCGTGCTGCCGGGAGGAGCTTCGCCGGGCCAGGCGCCGGCCAGAACGACCGCGGCTTCGTCGAGCCTGGCCTGCTCCATCAGCGAGTCGGCCAGGAAGGCGGCCGCGTGCTGCGCGAAGCGCGCCGTCGCGCCCCAGATCTCAGCTCCGGCCAGGGCCTCACGCGCTTCGGCCTCCACCTCGCCGAGGTCGCCACGCCAGCGCAGCGCGAAGGCGCGGAAGACCTTCACCGCACCGAATGCGAGCGGCAAGCCGTGCCTGTGGGCCTCGGCGAGCGCGTCCTCGTAGACCGTGAGGACCTCGTCGAGATCCGCCATCGCGAGCACCGTGCTCGTCGGGACGAGGCCGGCGCCGACCGGGTACGGGACGGCCGGCAGGTCCGCGCGCAGGATCGTGCCGTCGGCGAGTGCCCTGCGCGCGAGCGGGACGACCTCCGCCGCCGGCCTGCCCGCACGTGCGTCGTGGTAGGCGAGCAGGGAGAGCAGCAGCTTCTCGCCTGCGGTCCCGGCTCGGGGCTCGACGCGGACGCGTTCGAGCCGCTGGGCCGCATCGCGGTGGAGCCCCGGGGCAAACAGGCCGTTCGTGATCAGGCCGGCCACGAGGAAGCGCTCGAGCTCAGGATCGGCCCCGGCGAGCTCGTCGAGCGCCTCCCGGAGCACGGCGTCCGCCTCCTCTCCGCGGAGGACGAACAGCTGGCCGCCGAGCAGTCGCGCGGCCTCGGCGCGCCGCAGAGGGCTCGCGGCCAGCGCATGCGCCTCGCGCAGGTGCTCTATTGCGGCCTCTCCGCTCACGTGCGCCTCGGCCGCGCCGAGCTCGAGGAGCACTTCGGCGCGCTCCGCGTCCGGCGGCGGCTCCTCGAGGGCGCGTCGAAGGTAGGCGACGGTGCTCTCCAAGGCACCGCGCGAGCCGGCGCGTCGCGCGGCGTCGCGCAGCGTCGCGACGGTCTGCGGATCTGCGGCCGGCGGGCTGCGCAGCAGGTGCGCGGCGATCCGCTCCGGCTCGGCTCCACGCTTTGCGAGGAGCCACGCCGCGCGCGCGTGGGCGTTCTGCTGCTCGGGCGCTGTGAGCTCCTCGTACACCGCCGTCCGGATCAGCGGATGCACGAACTCGAGCGGCGTCTCGGCGCGAAGGACGTCCACCCGCGCGAGGGCTGCGGCCGCATCGGAGACTGCGTGCTCGTCGAGGCGCGCCAGCTGTGCCGCCTGACGCGGGTCGACGTCGTCGCCCAGGATCGCGACGGCGTGCGCGAGCGCCCTCGCCTCCGGCGGGAGCCCAGACAGGCGCAACGTAACCGCGCGCGAGCCGGCACGGGCCTCGATCTCGTGGAGACGGGGCACGTTCTCCTCGGTCGGTGCCAGGCCCTCGGCGGCGATCGCGTGCACGAGCTCACGCAAGAGCAGCGGATTGCCGCCCGTTGCTTCCTGGCAGGCGGCGCAGAAGGCATCGTCAGCCTCGGGCGAGAGGCTCTCGCGCAGGAGCCGGGCGACCGCCTCGGTGCTCAGGGGAGCGGGCCGGACGGTTGTGGCGAGCGGATCGGAGACGATCTGCCCGATCAGGCCCGGATCCTCTCCCGGTTCCGCCGGCCGGAGGCCGACGAGGACCAAGAGGCCGAGCCCCTCCATCCGTGGCAGGAGGTAGGCCAGCCAGCGTAACGAGGGCAGATCGCACCAGTGCAGGTCGTCGAGCGCGAGCAGGAGCGGCTGGCGCGCGGCGAGGTTCGCCGTCAGCCAATAGAGACCGTGGAGCGTCGCCAGCGACGAGTCGGCCGGCTCCGCCGCGACCTGGGCCGGGTCAAAGAGCGGCGCCGCGAGCGCCGCCGAGCCCGCGAGCAGGTCGGCTCGCTCCTCTGCCTGGAGGGAGGCGAGCAACGGCTCGAAGAGCTGCCGCACTACCCCGTAAGAGAACGAGCGCTCAAGGTCGGAGCCGCGCCCGCCCAGCACCTGCATGCCGGCCTCCTGAGCGAGTGCTTTCGCCTCCATCATCAGGGCGGTCTTGCCGATGCCGGGCGGCCCCTCGATCGCGAACAGCCGCCCGCCGCCCGGGCTGGCGGCGATCAGGCCGGTCACCGCCGTCAACTCGGTGCCGCGCTCGAGCAGGTCGAGCTGAACCGGGTTCACCGGCTCAGGCTACTCCAGAGGTCATTCCTGAACAGCGACTGCAGCGGGCTGACCAAGTCGCGCGCGTCGGTCGCCCAGCCGTCGTCTCGCTAGCGGTGGGCTCGGCAAATCACTGTGGTTCAGACCTGGGGGCGCCCACGACGCGAACCCGCGCTCGTCGCAGCACGATGGCTCCATGGTCATCAGAGATGACGAAGTCGAGGCGGCTCGACTGACGTGAAGCCGCTTCCGCCAGAAGTCGAACCCGACAGAGAGCGAGGTCCACGTCATGGGCACAAGGCCATCAAGCATGCATCCGCCGACCGAAGACGCGAACGACGAGCCAAGGGAGGCGAGATGAGAGCCAGCCGGACGCTCTGGACGTTCGCGATCAGTTCGATCGCGCTGTTCATGGTGACGCTCGACAACCTCGTGGTCACGACCGCGATCCCGGTGATCCGGGAGGACCTGGACGCGTCCCTGTCGAGCCTCGAGTGGACGGTCAACGCTTACACGCTGACGTTCGCGGTGCTGCTCCTGACCGGAGCCGCGCTCGGCGATCGATTCGGCCGCCGCCGGGTGTTCGCGGTCGGGATCGGGATCTTCACGCTCGGCTCGATCGCGGCCGCGCTCGCGCCCTCGGTCGAGGCGCTGAACCTGGCACGCGCGTTCCAGGGACTCGGCGGCGCGATCGTGATGCCGTTGACCCTGACCATCCTCTCGGCGGCGGTGCCAGCAGAGAAGCGCGGCCTTGCCCTCGGCGCGTGGGGCGGCATCGCCGGTCTGGCCGTCGCATTCGGTCCGCTGGTGGGAGGCGCCATCGTGCAGGGGATCGCCTGGCAGTGGATCTTCTGGCTGAACGTCCCCATCGGCGTCCTGCTCATCCCGCTCGCGCTCTCGCGGCTGAAGGAGAGCTACGGGCCGGAGGGCCGGCTCGACCTGCCTGGGCTCGGACTCGTGAGCGCGGGTCTGTTCGGGATCGTATGGGGCCTCGTCCGCGGTAACAGCGTGGGCTGGGCGAGCCCGCAGATCGTGACCGCGCTGCTCGTCGGGCTCGTGCTCGTGGCCGCGTTCGTCGCCTGGGAGCTGCGCACCGATGTGCCCATGCTGCCGATGCGCTTCTTCCGAAACGCCACGTTCGCGCTCGCGAACACCGCTTCGCTGTTCATGTACTTCGGCATGTTCGGCTCGATCTTCCTGCTGGCGCAGTTCTTCCAGACAGTGCAGGGCTACTCGCCGCTCGGCTCCGGGCTGCGCTTCCTGCCCTGGACGCTCGCGCCGATGTTCATCGCGCCGCTCGCCGGAGCGCTCTCGGACAAGATCCCCGCGAAGAACATGATCGGCGTCGGCCTCGCGATGCAGGCGGCCGCGCTCGCCTGGATGGCGTCGGTCTCGACGCCCACGACGCCCTACTCGCAGCTGATCGGCCCGTTCATCGTCGCCGGTGTCGGCATGGCGCTGTTCTTCGCGCCGGTGGCGAACCTCGTCCTCTCGGCGGTGCGGCCGGAGGAGGAGGGCAAGTCGTCCGGGGCCAACAACGCGATCCGCGAGCTGGGCGGGGTGTTCGGCGTGGCGGTGCTCGCTTCGATCTTCGCCCACGTCGGCGGCTACGGCACGGGCCAGAGCTTCGCCGACGGGATGAACCCGGCCCTGTACGTCGGTGCCGGGGTCGTCGCGCTCGGAGCGCTCGCCGCGTTCATGATCCCGCGGCAGCCTCGCGTGGCCGAGGAGCTCGTAGGCGAGCCGGAGCTCGCCTACGAGGCAGAAGCCGCCTGATCGGCCCTCCAGATACGCAACCCGAACGGCCCTGGAAGGGGCCGTTCGGCGTTCCCGGGCTCGGTGATCATCGCTCATCGCGCGCTCGAGCAGATCGAGTTGGACTACAGCGACTGCTCATGCGCCTGTGTGGAATCCCCCTCAGTGGACTGGGCTCCTCGGGGACTCCCATGGGCGCCGCCCCGGAGCACCGTACTCGCGGCCCGCGCCACGCCGCCGGTCTAGCGGTGCGCCGATCAAACACTGTGGTTCAAATCTGGGTGCGCCCACGACGCGAACCCCTGCTCGGCTCGGCACGATCGCCTCCATGGTCATCAACAGAAACCGCACGCACCAGCACAACCCATCGATGAAGACACGGAGGTGGCGAAATGGCTCGTAAATGGTGGACATTGATAACTGTCTCGATCGCGACGTTCATGCTCCTGCTCGACGTCACGATCGTGAACGTCGCCCTGCCCGAGATCGAGCGCGACCTCGGGGCGAGCCTGACCGACCTGCAGTGGGTCGTCGACTCGTACGTCCTCGCCCTCGCCGCGCTCACGCTGATGGCGGGGTCGCTCGCCGACCGGCTGGGCCGCAAGCTCGTCTTCACGGTCGGGCTCGCCGCCTTCACGGCCGCCTCGCTCTTCGCGGGCTTCGCCACGGACGCGCTCACGCTCAACATCGCCCGCGGCCTGCAGGGAATCGGCGGCGCGGCGATGTTCGGAACGGTGCTCGCCCTGATCGCGCAGGAGTTCGCGCCCCGCGAGCGCAAGACCGCACTCGGGATCTGGGGGGCAAGCGTCGGCGTGGGCGTCGCCGTGGGCCCGCTCGTCGGCGGCGTGCTCGTCGACTCCCTCGGCTGGGAGTGGATCTTCTTCGTCAACGTGCCGGTCGGTCTGCTGACGATCGCGCTCGCGCTGACGAAGCTTCGCGAGGCGCGCGATCCGAGCCCCGGACGCCTCGACTGGGCCGGGCTCGTGACCTTCTCGAGCGCGCTCTTCCTGCTCATCTTCGGCGTTCTCCGCGGCAACGGCGAGGGCTGGTCGAGCCCCGAGATCGTGGGCAGCCTCGCGGTCGGCGCGGCGCTGCTCGCGGCCTTCGCCGCGATCGAGCTCCGCTCGAGGAGCCCGATGCTCGACCTGCGGCTCTTCCGCGTCCCCGCCTTCACCGGGGCCTCGATCGCGTCCTTCGCGGTCGCGGCCTCGGTGTTCTCGATGCTCCTCTACATCGTCCTCTACCTCCAGAACGTCCTCGGCCTCTCCCCGCTCGAGGCGGGCGTGCGGCTCCTTCCGATCACGGCCATGGCGTTCGTCTTCTCGCCGCTTGCCGCGAGGCTCTCGGAACGGGTTCCGCTGCGGGCGCTGATCAGCGTCGGCCTCGGCGGTGGCGGGAGCCGGCCTGCCTCGTCGCAGCGTGGCCTCGACGCCGACTCCGAGTGGACGGCGCTTCTCTCCGGGATGCTCCTCATGGGCGCCGGGATCGGCCTCGTCAACCCGACCGTCTCCGAAGCGGCGATCGGCGTCGTACCAGCAGCAAAGGCGGCGACGGGAGCGGCGATCAACAACACCTTCCGCCAGGTCGGGGTCGCGGTCGGGATCGCTGCACTCGGCGCCGTCTTCCAGGGGCGGGTCGAGTCCAAGCTCGGCGATCTGCTCGCGAGCGGGCCGCCGGCGCTGCAGGGGCAGGCGGGCGAGCTCGCACCCGCCGTCTCCTCGGGAAACGCCGACACCGCGATCGCCGCGGTACCGCCCGACGCGCAGGCGTTTCTGGCCGATGCAGCCCGAGAGGCATTCCTCTCCGGACTGAACGAGATCTTCTTGATCGCGGGAATCACCGCACTCATCGGCGCCGCTCTCTCGCTCGCTCTCATCAGAGCGCGAGACCTCCATCTCGACGCCCACGAGGAGAGCGCGATCTCGCCCGAGCCGGCAGCGGGCGATGAACAACCGGCCCTCGCCGCCTGACCACGTGGGGGGAGCCCACCGAGCTCCCCCCACGAAGCGCCACCGTCCGACGCTCGTCTCCAAAGGAGAAATGAACAAATGACCACCCGCGACGTGAGCCCCTTCGAGCCGCGTTCTCGCGAGCGACGCGAAGTCGTCCGTCTCGTGCGGCGGATCCAGGAGCTTTTACTCGAGATCGCCGAGCTCCGACACCACGAAGGAAGCGCCCGAGATTTTGACGCCAAGGAGCGCGGGCTCGATCAGCTGCGCTGGCGGCTGGCGGCCGTCGCCCGACGCTCCGCAAGCGACGACCTGGATACAGCCGCGTGACCACCGCCGCGGCATCGATGTCCGCACAGACAGCCGGCGCGTTGCGCAGCTGGCTGTCCGTGCGGCACTCGCTGCACGCGGAAGCGGCCGTCGTGCTTGCCCTGTACGGCCTGTATGAACTCGCGCGCGGCATGGTTGTCGGCGACGCCGCCGAAGCCGTACGTCACGCGCGCCAACTCGCCACACTGGAGCGCTCAACGGGCGTGTTCATCGAGGAGCGCATGCAGGATGCCGCCTACGCTTTCCCGGGCCTGATCGACCTGCTCAGCGTCTCCTACCTCACGTTTCACCTCGCCGTCACGGTCGTCGTGCTGCTCTGGCTCCACCGGCGCCGTCCCGCCGCATTCCCCATCGTTCGCACGACATTGGTGCTCGCGAGCGGACTTGCCCTCGTCGGCTACCTCGTCTACCCGACCGCCCCACCACGGCTGAGCGGGATCGGGGTCACAGACACCGTCTCGGGCGGCCACGTCGACCTCAACTCGGGCCTCGTCAGCTCGCTCTACAACCCCTACGCCGCCGTCCCCAGCATGCATTTCGGCTACGCGCTCGTCGTCGGGGCGGCCGTGGCGTGGGTGACACGCCGCCGACTCGTGCAGGCGGCCGCGGCGTTCTATCCCGCGTTCGTCCTGCTCGTCATCGTCGCGACCGGCAACCACTTCCTCCTCGACGCGCTCGCTGGCGCCGTCGTAGTCGGCGTGGCCGCGGGTGTCGCACTTCTGCTTCCGAAACCGGCTGCGGACACCGCCGGCCTCGCTCGCTTGCCTGAACGGAGAGCGCATGCCCAGGCGCCAGAGCCCACAGGTCGCGCGTTGGCCAACACGTGTTGATGCTCGAGGAAGGCGATCGTGATGAGTGAGCTTCCTGGTCGGACTGAGGTGCTGGTGGTGGGTGCAGGGCCGGTGGGGCTGGCGGTTGCTGCCTCGTTGGCCGGGCATGGCCATGACGTCACCGTGGTTGAGCGGCAGGCGGCAGGGGCGAATACGTCGCGCGCAGCTGTCGTGCACGCCCGGACCCTCGAGATGCTCGAGCGGATCGGCGTCTCGAAGCGACTGACGGGGCTCGGTATCCACGCTCAGCAGTTCAGCATCCGCGATGGGGATCGCGAGCTCGTACCTGTCCGGTTCGACCAGCTCCCGACGGAGTATCCGTACACGCTGATGGTCCCGCAGAACATCACCGAGCAGGTCCTGCTCGACCGCCTCGAGGAACTCGGCGGCAGGGTCCACCGCCCGTACGTCGCCACCGGCGTGAGCCAGACCGCCGACGGTGCCGAGGTCACGCTGGACAGCGGCGACATGATCGAGGCCCGGTACGTCGTTGCGGCCGACGGGATGAACAGCACGATCCGCGACCTGGCCGGACTCGGGCACGACGGCAACGATGCGCTGTCGCTGTCCTTCACGCTGGCTGACGTCCACGTGGAGGGCGGCCTGCCGGCAGACCAGGTGCTGCTGTACTTCTCCAAACCCGGCATGTTGGTCGTGGCGCCGCTCCCCGACGGGTCGTTCCGGCTCGTGGCCGAAGTCGACGATGCGCCGGAGCAGCCGGACGTCGCCTACGCGCAGCAACTGCTCAACACCCGGGGGCCACGTCGTACGACGGTGACGGTGACGGAAGTGATCTGGGGATCCAGGTTTCGGATCCACGAGCGGGTGGCGGACCAGTACCGGGCCGGGCGGGTACTGCTCGCCGGCGACGCTGCACATACGCACAGCCCGGCAGGTGGGCAAGGCATGAACCTCGGCCTGCGTGATGCGGTGACTCTCGGCGATGCGCTATCGGTCGCGCTGCGGGAAGGTCGCGAGGACAAGCTCGACGAGTATGCGGCCGACAGTCGTGCCGAGGCCATGCATGTGGTCGCACTTGCCCACCGGCTCACGCGACTGGCCACTGCCCCGCCCGCGCTTCGCCCGCTGCGCAATTTCGCGCTCCGCCTCCTCGCACACGTGCCGGCCTTCCGCCGCCGCCTGGCCGAGCAACTCTCCGCCCTCGGCCACCGCTGAGGCAGACGGCGGCGCGGGCCGGTGACTGCCTCAAGCTCGCTGCCAGGCGAGACGCTTTCCCCGAACGCAAGTTCCAGCACCGATGAACCGACCGCGGGCGCAACCGAGATAAGCCAGAACAGCATCTCGTACGGACCTTGCTAGTGACCGGGGCGCGCGCAATCGCGGCCGCCTCGCGGTCCTTGGGCTCGACGCGCGGGCGCAGTTCCAGTACGTAACGACTTCCTCGCGCGAGGGGAGCTTCAGAACAGGTGCGGGTCCGAAACTGGCGCAATCACTGGCGCGCAGCAGCTCTCGTCACGAGTAGAAGGCGGGATTTGCAGGTACTTCTCGCGTGGAAGTAGCGGCTTCCTAAACCGCGTGCGCAAGTTCGATTCTTGCCGGGGGCACTCTCGTTAACGGAGCCGATTTCGGCGGAAGTCCAAGCGAATCGCCTCGGTGGGTAGTAGCAGAGACAAGAGGCTGGGCCGCTCGCTGCCGAACGGCCCAGCGATGGCGGTTATCCCGTAAACGGCGGCCGTGCTCGTGGACGCTGAGCCGGCACGCGCTTGACAATCCTCACGACGGCCCTGGCTCTCGCGATGGGTTTGGGCGTCGCGATGACCGCGGGCGGCCCCCCCGGGCTGGCCGGCGCGCCCGGTATCTCCGGCCCCGCGGACGAGGGCGGCGTTACCGGAGGCGTCGTGACGTCGCCGGTGTTCGTCACCCTGCCCTGCGGCGCGTCGGCACTGACCTGGAGCACGAGGTGGAAGCTGACGCGTTGGCGGGGACGCAAGCGCGGGATCATGAGGCAGCGCTGGCGGCCGATGCGACGCAACCTACGGTCGGCACTCACGAAGGTCATCCGGCGCGGGATGCGATCGCAGGCCCGGAGGTTGCGGGCGGGGAGACGGCCGCGGTTGCGGACCGTGATCCGGTAGCCCGCGCGGCCACCGGCGGTCACCGTCGGACTGTCAGCCGTCTTCTCGATCGGCACGTCGCACCCTGGCGGACCAGGGCCGTTACTCGGAGTGATACTCACGTTGTCGAACAGGTAGCCATTACCGGCGAGGGCAGAGGGCCCCGGCACGCTGGAGCGGAACTGCAGGCTGTTGATGGTCGCGGGCGTATTGACGGTTCGGCGGTGGTGCCTGCTCCGGAGCGGTGCGGTAGTAGTTCTCCCACGTCGTGAAGCACTGACCAAGGTCCACACCGTCGACAGAGATTCGCACCAGGTCGTTGTCAATGCCCTGGTTGACCTTGATCCAGAACCTGATCCTGTGCGGACTGCGTGCGGCTCAAGCAGCGGGCCAGGGTGCGCGACGAACTCGCCATCGACGTCGGGGGTGTCGTTGACGCTGACCTGAATACCTTCCGCGGTGTCTTGCAGGCCCACCCAGGACATGCGCGAGCCCTCGCCGGAGTCCGGGCTGACGCTCAAGAACAGTCCGGGCTGGTAGGCGGGCGTCTTGGACATAAACGAGAACTCGGCGATGAACACCTTATTGAGCCGCTGCCTCGCCGACCTGTAGTGGCTCCTGTGGGGAATACGTCTGGTAGAAGAACTCACCAGACGCACATGCGTTCGACATACGCAACGATTGACTGCCGAACCCAGGAGGCTCGCCAGGAGGAGCGACAGTGTTGGCGACAACCTCCTGGTCGTACTGTCCTAGGGTTGGGATTGGGTTACACGACGGAATCGCGCCAAGTGGAGCGCTCTTCCAGGGGAAGCCGCCGACGCCGCTCTGTCCGTTGACGGACCCAACGTGGAAGAGGGTCGGCTCAAAGAGCGTGATGGAGGCCGCTGCCACTCCGGATACGAGCAGAGCCATGCTGACCGCCGCTGCCAGCGCAATAAGCTTTCGGTGCATGCTGCCTCCTTGTGATCTGCCCGCCATCAGGTCGATAACGTCAACGCCTCGCCAGCCGGGCAGCGGCGAACGCACGATCGGATGAGACGACGCCGGCCGAAAGCGATGAGCAAAGCGGCACCGAGGACCGCGGCGAAACACCTCGACTCAGCCGCAGCAGCTGACGGTGCTTCACGGGTCCCCCTCGGTTGGCGGCTACTCCAGCGTGAAGGACACGCGCCGTGGAGTCAAGCCTTGCCTAGGCGACGAACAGCCCGGTGACGTAAGGCGGCAGACGCGCGTCTTTACGGTTTTCTACCCACAGTCGACCTAGCAGACTGCGCGATACGGCCGATCAGGCAGCGCGTCCTTCCATTCGCGCGCGGTCAGCTTCCGGCCAGAGACCAGACAGGCGTGGCGCTTCCAGGCCTCCGGATCCGTCTCCAGCCGGATGCCCCGGCGGCCTGTGGAGACGGCGTAGAGACGGGCGCCGTCCGGGCTGAACGTGGCCGAGGTGAACGTGTCGGGCTCAACGGCAAGCGGCGAGCCGATCGGCTCCTGGGTCTCTACGTCCCAAATGAGCACCGTCCCGTCCGCGCTCGAGGTTGCAAGCGTGCGGCCGTCGCGCGAGAACTCCACGTTGGCAATTCGCTGCGCATGCGCCACGAGCGGCCGCCCCAGCGGTGTCCAGCTCTCGGTGGAATACAGCTGGCCGTCACCGTCGAACTGCCCCACCGCGAGCAGGCTCCCGTCCGGAGAGAACGCAACCGAGCGTGAGAGGCCCTCGGTAGGGATGCTCTTGAGCAGCCTTCAAGCTTCGGACGTCTCGGATCTCGGTGCCACCGTCGATCGTCGGAGAGCGCGATCAGCCGGCTGTCGGGGCTGAAGGCGAGCGAGGTGACAGCGGGTGTGTCGGCTCGAGCGGTCACGGTGCGTCGGCGGACGTTCCACACGTGAAGGCGAGGTCGCTCCGCGTCGACCTCGGCGGCCGCGATCGATTCCCCGTCGGGCGAGAAGGCAAGCGCCTGAACGGTCGCAGAGAGCCCTCGCAGCACTCCGGCGGGCGTCAGGGTTCGGGCATCCCAGAGCGTGACGTTCCCTCCTTCCCCGCCCACCGCGAGCAGGCGGCCGTTTGGGCTAAAGGCCACCGCGGCAGCGAAGCCTCGTATCGCCTGCACGCCGCGCCGACGCTGGAGCGTCGCAGTATCGAGCAGCTCGACGGTGCCGCCGCGTTCGGTGACGGCCAGCGTTTCGCCGTTCGGGCTCACTGCGATCCCTCGCGGCGTCTGGATGTCCTCGAACTCTTGTCGGAGGGCGAAGGACCGGACGAGCCTCCGATCTCGCATGAGGTCCCACAGGATCATGCGACCGTCGTCGCCTGCGCTGTAGAGCGTGCGTCCGTCGGGTGAGACGGCGAGGCGCCCAGACGGGGCCGCGGTGAGCGAGCAAATCCTCACTCCTCTCAGCGCCGGCGACGTCCCATACGATCACCCCGCCACCGAAGTCCGACGAGACGAGCGTTCGGCCGTCGGGCGTGAACGCCAGATCGGCCACGGTCGCTCTATGGCCGCGCGCGAAGGGACGAACCTTTCCTGACCGCAGGTCGAGGAGACGGACCCTACCGTCGCGCGACCCCACCGCCAGCGCGCTGCCGTCCGGGGACAGCGCGGCGGAGAAGCCGCCAACAGCGTGACGCCTCACGACACGCAGCGACTCCGTATCGATCTCGTGCGTCACGTCGTCGTCCGGGCTCGTTACGAACGCGCGCCGACCCTCACGCGCCGGCAGGAGCTCCAGCGCCGCGGCGCCGACCCGCAGAGGCGTTCCCACGAGGTCGCCACTGCGCTCGTCGATGCGCGACAGCACGCTTCTCGCAGGAGCAAACGGGGTGCCTTGCAAGACCAGCACGTCGCGACCGTCGGACGTGAACGACGGGGTCGCGACGACGAGATCGGCCGGCTCGGGGAATGGGGGCAACACGATGCGCGATCGCCGCTGCAGCGTGTTCGCGTCGAGCAGATCGAGGACGAGGGAGTGCTCGGGCAGCTGTGGAAGGCCCGTGACCGCGATCGTCTCGCCGTTCGGCGAGAACGCAACGTTCTGCACAAGCCCCGCGCCGATCGCGCTGCCGAGGCGGTACTCGGCGAGCTTCCGACGGCTGGAGGTGTCGAACGTCGTCACGGTCCCTTCCGCCTGCCCGATCGCCAGAACGCCTCCGTCCGGGCTGACCGCAGCCGTGTAGATCTCGGCATCGGCGTTCCCCCGCACGAAGCCGATCGCGGCACGCGGGCTGCGTTGCAGCGTGGCGAACAGGTTGCCCCGTGTCGTCGCCGTCTCTTCGAGCGCGACGCCGGTACGAGCCAGCAGGAGGGCGCGGTCGAGGCGTTCGTCCGTCAGCGCTTCCGCACCGAGGCGCTGGGCGTCGGCGGTCAGCGCGACTTCGCGGGCGGCGTTCCGCTGGTCGAGCGCCAACAGGCCGCCAACGACCGCGCCGGCAAGCGCCACGAGCGCTCCGGCGAGCAGGATCCGCAGACGGCGGTTGCGCTTCCGCGTCGCCGCGATGTCACGTAGCTCGGTGTCGCGACTCGTGCTCAGGAACTCGCGCTCCAGCTCGTTGAGCTCCCTGTCGTGTGCGTCTGCCCAGTCGCTCGCACCGGCGAGGCGTGGCCCGCGGTAGAGCAAGGCCGGGTCGCGATCTGTCGTCTCCCACTCGCGCGCCGCCTCGCCCAGACGGCGGTGCACGAGCCTGCCTTCCCGGTCCTCGTCGAGCCACGCTCGGAGCGTCGGCCAGTGGCGGATCAGCGCCTCGTGTGCGACCTCGACCGTTCCTGCGCCGATCGTGACGAGGCGCGCGCCCGCCAGCCTGCGGAGAACCTCGTCGACGTCGTTTTGCTGTTCCGGGCGAGGCACGAGCTCGGCGATCGCGACACGCCTGCGCGTGTCCTCGGTGCCGTCGCCGAGCTCCGTGAGCCGGAGGAAGATATTGCGCGCCAGCGCCTGCTGGTCGGGCGAGAGCGCCTCGCGGTACACCGTTTCCGCGGTCTTCGTGATCGCTCCCTGGACGCCGCCCGCCTGCAGGTAGCCGACCAGGGTCAGCACGCGCCCGCTCCTGCGCTTCCATGTCTCGAGCAGGCTGTGCGAGAGCAGAGGCAGCGCTCCGGGCTCGCCAACGACGTCGCGCAGGATTGCCTCGACGAGGCCCGGCTCCAGCAGCAGGCCCGCGTGCTCCGCGGGCCGCTCGATCGCGCGGCGCAGCTCGTCCTCGCTCATCGGCCCGACGAGCGACTGCCGGTCTTCGAGCGCCGCGGCGAGCCTTGGATAGGCGGCACAGTGGCCGTAGAAGTCAGCCCGCAGCGCGACGACCACCCGCAGTCCGCGCTCGGCCGCGCCAAGCAGCGCTTCGATGAAGGTACGCCGCTCGTCTTCGTCGCGACAGAGCGTGAACACCTCCTCGAACTGGTCGACGACGAGCAGGTCGGCCTCGCCCGCCGCGGCCAGCTCGGCGAGCGGATGCTCGCCCGGGGAGAAGAGAGCCGCGTGAAGCCTGCCGGTCCGCCGCTCGAGCTCGGGCACCACGCCGGCGCGGACGAGCGACGACTTCCCGTTTCCGGACGGCGCGACGACCGCCAGGAACGGAGCTTCGTCGAGCCGATCGACGAGTTCTTCGACGAGTTGCTCACGTCCGAAGAAGACGTCCGCATCGTCAGCATCGAACGGAACGAGGCCTTTGTACGGGCACGGTACGTCGGCGGGCGGCAGGGAGTAGTCCGGCAGCCCGGCCGACTCGGGGACATCCTCGTGCACGCGCGGCGGCGGGAAGGTGCTTGGCAGCCCGTCGATCACGAGCTGGTAGAGCCGCTCCGGCTCCGGCAAGTCCTTCAGACGGCAGGCGCCGAGCTCGCGCAGGGCGACTGGTACCCCGTCGCCCGCGACGATCTCTCGCGTGCGCTCGGAGACGAGCGTCTGCCCGCCGTGGGCTGCGGCGGCGATGCGCGCGCCACGATGGACGTCGACGCCCACGTAGTGACCGTCGGAGGCCAGTGGCTCGCCCGTGTGGACACCGATTCGCACGCGGACCTCTGTGCCCCGCGGCCAGGCATGGCGCGCGAGCGCGGTCTGGGCGTCCACCGCTGCCGCGACTGCACACCGCGCGTCGGCGAAGGCGACGAAAAAGCTGTCGCCCTGGGTGTCCACCTCGACACCGTCGTGGCGCCCGAACGCGTCCCGCAGGAGGCGCCGGTGGTCAGTGAGGACGCCCGCATAGCCGTCGCCGAGCGCATGCAGAAGGCGCGTCGAGCCTTCGATGTCCGTGAAAAGGAAGGTAACAGTGCCAGTTGGCAGTTTCCGCATGCGCCGCCTTCACAACGTATGTAGGGGCGGAACGTTCGTCTACGGAACGTTCGTCTAGAGCCGGACGCCGCTCAGTTCGTAAACCGCGTGCGCAAGTTCGATTCTTGCCGGGGGCACTAGCCGGCGAGACGCAGGGCCACAACGGCCGCGGCATCGGCCATCTGGCTCAGGACGCGCATATTGATGTTCGCGACGGTGTCGCAGGACTGGTGGTAGCAAGCGTCGTACGGCCGGCCTGCGGTTCCGCCGAAAAGGCGAGCCAGAGTGGCCGGCTTCCGTTCGTCCGCGCCCGTGAAGAGCCCGCCCACGGCGATGCCGGCGTCTGCAAACGGCGCATGGTCAGACGAACCCCCGAGCCCCAGCTCTGCCGCGGACTGGCGGTGGGCCGCGAAGTAGGCGCGGAACAGCTGCTCGATCCGGGCCGAGCCGGGCGGTGCATTGTCCCCGTCGTAGATGAAGCGCCCGAAGTTCCGCGAGCCGACCATGTCGAAGTTGAGCACGGCCAAGAGCCGTCCGCGCTCGACCGCACTGAGCTTCTGCACGTAGGCCCTGGACCCCAGGAGCGCAAGCTCCTCGCCGCCCCAGAACGCGAACCGGAGCCCGTGCGCCGGCCGGACGCCGAGTCGGCGCGCCTGCCGCGCGATCTCGAGCACCAGGGCCGAGCCGGATCCGTTGTCGTTGATCCCGGGCCCGTTCGCGACCGAGTCCAGGTGCGCGCCGAGGAGCACCGCGCCTCGACCCCGCCCCGGCAGGTCGGCGATGACGTTCGCGGCTCGGGCGCGTCGGGTGACCGCGGAGACGGCGACGCTCAGCCGAACCGCCCCGGCCTGCGCGGAGCGCGCGAGCTCCGACCCCAGGGCGGCCGAGATGCTCATGACGGGGATGCCGATGCCCGGCCGGATGAGCGTGGCGGCGACCGGAGCGGTGCGTCCGGGAACGCCCTCGTTGGCGACGAGGACGGCGCTCGCGCCGGCCGACTGGGCGTTCTGCGCCTTCTGCAACGTGAAGCAGGTGCCGCGGCGCAGGAGCGCAACGGCGCCGCGCGGGAAGCCCGCGAAATCCGACGCCTCGCAGCCGCTCGAGGGAGACGCGGGCTCGACGGGGGCGACCTGTGCCGTCGCACTCCCGCTGCCGGAGTAGCGGTACGTCAGGAAGTCCGGCCCCTCGCGAAACTGCTTCCCGCCCGGCCCGACCAGCTCGAGGCGGGGCGGCCGATTCTCGCGAAACAGGTCGTACGAGAACGAGTGGAGCCGCGGTCGGTAGCCGGCCGCGCGAAGCCTGCGGACGACGTAGGCCACCGACTGGCCGTAACCGCGCGTGCCGACCGCGCGATTCCCGCCGTTCCGCCGGGCGATCGCGGCCAGTGCGAGGAGGTGCGCCCTCAGCTGCCCCGGCGTCACTGCGCGCGCGAGGGCTTCGGGGCGGACCGCCGCAGACTGCGCCTGTGACTCCTCGCCGACCGTGGAGACCGCTCCCGCCACGAGCACAGCAGAGAGCCCGATCAGGACAGCGAGCCGTCGCACGTGTCTCGTACGACGGCTGAGGCAGCCGAAAGTTGAACCGTGACGGCGCCCTCGGCTCCGATCTCGTTGCCTCGAGCGCTGAAACGTGCTACGAACGGGAGTTCATATCATCACGAGGAGGAGAAAAGTGTGAAAAAGCACCAGCAGTGGGCAATCGCAGCGGCGTTGGTTTTCCTCGTAGGCCTGATCGCCGCAGGCGCATCGGCGCGCCCGAATGGGCCGACCGGAACGCAGGGGTCTGCGATTCAGGTGTGCGCTCTGCTTCCGGACACGAAGTCCTCGACGCGCTACACGCTGTTCGATGCCCCGTACCTGAAGGCCGCGTTCTCGAAGGCCGGCGTTGGCGCGTCGGTCCTGAACGCGCTCGGCGACCCGCAGAAGCAGCGGTCGCAGGCCGAGCAGTGCCTGGCCCAGGGCGCAAAGGTCATCCTGCTCGACCAGCTGTCGCCGGCCTCGGGCATCGCGATCACCAACCTCGCGGTGAGCCGCGGCGCGAAGGTGATCGACTACGACCGCCTCGTCGTCGGCAGCAAGGCGTCGTACTACGTCTCCTTTGACAACGTGCGCGTCGGCAAGCTCCAGGGAGCGGGCCTCGTCGCGGCGCTCAAGGCGAAAGGCAAGTACTCGCAGAAGCCGGTCGTCTCGGAGCTCAACGGCGACATCAAGGACAACAACGCCAAGCTGTTCAAGCAGGGCTACGACTCCGTCCTGAACCCGCTCTACAAGAACGGAACGTTCAAGAAGGCCAAGGGCGGTGACCAGTACACCGACTGGGATCCGATCAAGGGACGACGGATCTTCGACCAGATCCTCACCCGGAACGGCAACAAGGTCGACGCCTCAATCGCGGCGAACGACGGCCTCGCCGGGGCCGTCATCTCCTCGCTCAAGGCCCACGGCCTCAGGCCGATCCCGCTCACCGGCCAGGATGCGACACCGACAGGTGTCCAGTTCATCCTCGCCGGCTGGCAGAGCGGCACGGTCTACAAGTCCGTGCGCAAAGAGGCGAACGCAGCGGCCGCCGCCGCGATCGCGCTCGTGAGGGGCCAGAAGGTCCCGGGCGTGAACGGCAGGGTCAGCGGCACGCCGTCAATCCTCTTGACGCCTGTCTGGGTCACGAAGAGGAACTACAAGCTGCTCTTCAGGGAAGGATTCCTGAAGAGGAGTCAGGTGTGCGTCGGCCAGTACAGGAAGTTCTGCACGTAGGACACTTCGCGGTTGGGGGCGCGCCCCGTGCGCGCCCCCACCGTGGTAGAAACCGCAGGTGAGCGCCCAGCCCCCGACGCTCGAGCTCCGCGGCGTCTCCAAGAGCTTCGGCGCCGTGCAGGCTCTCAGCGACGTCGACTTCGAGGTCCGCGACGGAGAAGTCATGGCCCTCGTCGGGGACAACGGCGCCGGAAAGTCCACGTTGATCAAGTGCGTCGCGGGGATCAACTCGATCGACAGCGGCGAGATCTTCTTCGAGGGCAAGCGCGTGACGATCCACGGGCCGAAGGACGCGGCCAAGCTGGGGATCGAGATCGTCTACCAGGATCTCGCGCTGGCCGACAACCTCGACGTCGTGCAGAACATGTACCTCGGCCGCGAGGAGCACGATCTGTTGTTCCGCCTCAAAGAGGCCGCCATGGAGCAGCGGAACCAAAGAGACGCTCGCGTCATTGTCTGTGACCACGATCAGATCCGTCCGGCAGCCCGTCGCGACGCTCTCGGGCGGGCAGCGTCAGTCGGTCGCAGTCGCTCGGGCTGTGATGTGGAACAACAGGGTCGTGTTCCTCGACGAGCCGACGGCGGCGCTCGGAGTTGCACAGACCCAGCAGGTGCTCGCGCTCGTGAAGCGCCTCTCCGAGCAGGGCCTCGCGGTCGCCTACGTCTCGCACAACCTCGTCGACATCTTCGAGGTCGCCGACCGCATCACCGTCATGCGCCTCGGCCGCGATATCGGCGTCTACGAGAAGGCGAAGACGACCCAGCAGGAGATCGTGCAGGCGATCACGGTGGGGAAGGCGGCGCCGAAAGAGGCCGAGGTCGCCACATGAGCACCGCTGCGCCGGCCGAAGTCCAGGCAGCAGCCTCCGGGGACAGTCTCGGCGCGATCCTCCGCGCGCGGTGGGATGCGCTCAAGGGCGGCGATGTCGGCAGCCTGCCGGTCATCCTCGGGCTGATCGCCATCACGCTGTACTTCACGTCGAAGAGCGACGTTTTCTTCAGCGCGGTCAACTTCACGAACCTCATCGGCCAGATGGCCGGAGTGACGGTGATCGCGATCGGGGTCGTGTTCGTCCTGCTCATCGGCGAGATCGACCTCTCGATCGGCTACGTCAGCGGTCTGGCAGGCGTCGTGGTCGCCGAGCTGCAGGTGCCGGACTCGGGACACCAGTATCCGGGGCTCGTTGCGATCGCCGCTGCGATCGCGGTGGGCGCTGCGATCGGAGCACTGCAAGGAGGCTTCGTCGCGTTCATCGGCGTGCCGTCGTTCGTCGTCACGCTCGCGGGACTGCTTGATCTGGCAGGGGGTGATCCTGCGCCAGCTCGGGACGGAGGGCGTGATCGGGATCCAGGACGCCTACATCAACAACGTCGCCAACTACGTGCTCTCGGAGAACCAGGGCTGGGCGATCGCGATCATCTTCACCGTTGGATACGCCGGAGCAACGTTCGGCATGTATCTGAGCCGGCGGCGGGCCGGCCTGAGCACCGGGAACGTGGTTCTGACGGCAGTTCGCGTGCTCTTCCTCAGCGCGCTCGTCTTCGCCGCAGTCGCGGTGTGCAACCACTCGCGAGGTGTTCCCCTAGTCGGGTTGATCATGCTCGCTCTCGTCGTCGGCGCGGCCTACGTCGCCGGGCGCACGACCTACGGTCGTCACGTCTACGCGGTCGGCGGCAGCGCAGAAGCGGCCCGGCGGGCAGGCATCAACGTCAAGTTCATCCGGGTCACCGTCTTCATGATCTCGGGCGCGATGGCGGCGATGGGGGGCGTGATCTTCGCCTCGCGGCTGAACTCGGTCGACCTGACCGCCGGCGGCGGCACGATCCTCCTGGACGCGATCTCTGCAGCTGTGATCGGCGGGGTCAGCCTGTTCGGCGGCCGCGGCCGAGTCAGCGGCGCACTCTTCGGCGGCCTGATCATCGCCATCGTCGCGAACGGCATCGATCTCGTCGGTTACCCCGACTCGATCAAGCTGATCACGACGGGCGTGATCCTGCTCGCCGCCGTGACGCTCGACACCGTGCTGCGCCGCCGCCAGGCCGCAGCGGGCCGCTAGCTCCGTCCCCGCGGCGTCGTGCGTCAGCCACGGGGATGACGCCGCGCCCGTCCCGGCTCGCCGGTGCCTCGTTGGATCTCGGCGAACCTCTCGGCCGTCAGCCGCGAGAAACCGCGGGCCACAAGTCGCTCGACCAGCACGGTGCTGGTCAGCAGCTTCGTCTGAGCGTCCGCCATTCCGAGCTTACCGAGGAGCGCCGCGTTGCCATTCTCGGCGGTTCCGCCACTCATGAAAACACCTCCCTTACCGCTTCGCGAACGCATAAGGAAGGCGATTGGCTGCCCGGCCGAACCCGCTCTGGGTGACCCCACCGTAGCAGCGCCCAGCCGAAGCCGCCGGTGGCGGCGAGACCCAGATCCCGACCGCCGCGCAGATAGCCCGAGGCGGCTCGTCGGGCATTTTCCGCCTTTCAGCGAGAGTGCTGCGCCTGGCTGCGCAGCTCAGCCGGCCGTGGTTGCCGCAACGGCGTGGCTGAAGCAATCCGCACGCGACGGCGCCGCGCCCGCAACTGCTCGGCGACGACGTAGCTGCCGAGGACGACCGCGGCCGCGGCGGCCTGGGCGGCGAGACCCTCCCAGGTCGGGAAGAGGCCGAGCCAGAGCCCCGCCCAGTACGGCAGGGTCAGGCCTTCGACCGGATGGACCGGAATCCAACCCACGACCTGGAGCGTCTGCACCGTCGATCCGACCATGACCACGAGCACGCCGAGGATGAGCGCTCCCGTCATGACGAGCATGCGCTTGTGCGGCAGCTTGCGCTGGAACGCGATCGTCAGTAGGCCTACCGCGGCCACGCCGACGAGACCGACGAGCACGCCGAGCAGCACGTCGAGAGCGCCGGCCTCGAGCACGATTGCCTGGAGGAAGAGCACCGTCTCGAAGCCCTCCCGGTAGACGCTCGAGAAGCCGAGCACCGCGAGCGCGAGCGTCTGGGCTCCCACGATGCCCGTCATCGGCGAGCGGAGGATCCGCTGCTTGCGGCTGTGCAGACCGGCGAGGTGCTCGTTCCAGTACACCCGGTGGTAGAACCAGTTGAGGATCACGAGGAGGACGCCGATCGCGATCAGCGAGACGACGGCCTCGAGCTTCTCCCCGTAGCGCGCAAGTGAGCTCAGCACCGTCTGTGCGACCACCCACGTCAAGGCGCTTGCGACCAGGGCGGCGAGCGCCCCGAGGAGGAGCGGACGCCGGAAGCGGCGACGGGCCTGCACGAGCCCGGCGAGGAGAGCGGCGAGGATGAGCACGGCTTCCAGCCCCTCCCGAAAGACGATGACTGCCGTATTCGTGATCACCGCCGTTCGCGATGTCGGGCCGGAGCCGACTGCGGCCTCGGCGTCCGCCAGCGCTGCGTCGAGGCCTTCCCTGGTGCGGCTGACGTCCTCGGGATCCGAGCGCCGCTTCACGAGCTGCGCGAGACCGGGAAGGCCCTCCGACCCGTACCAGAAGAACCCCTCGACGCCGGCGAAGAGGTGCGGCGCAAGGCCGCGAAGCCGTTGCTCGGGGCCGAACTCGAAGACGGCGTACGCCTCGATCCGAGCCTGCTCCGCGTCGCCGTACCGGCCCGCTCGAACGGCGTGCTCGAGCCGGTTCAGCGTCACGCGGATGAGCTCGAAGTCCGCCGAGCCTTCGGCCTCCCGCCAGGGCTCCGGGAAGAGGTTCTCGGCAAGATCACGGGCGGCATCCGTCGTCCGCTCGACGCTCTGCGGATCGGCAACTCGCTGGCCGTGGGCCGCCGACGCGAGCGTCGCACCGAGCTCGTCGAGGAGGGCAGCGAGCCGGGCCGTCGCCGCTGCATCGCGCTTCGCGAGCGTCGGCTCGAGGTCGCCGAACGACTGGGCCGCGGCTGCGCGGAAGGTGATTGCTTCCTGGATCTCGAAGTCGAGCGTGACGCGACCGTCGGCGACCCCGCGGCCGTACTCGATCGGAACGAGCGAGAGGAAGCGCAGCACCTGTCCGGCTCGGCGGGCCGCCTCCTCCGCGGCAAGAGGCGCGGCGCGGAAGCCTTCGAGAGAGGCGTCGATCGCACGTCGCGCACGGACGAGTCCCGCCGCGTCGCCGATCAGCGCGGCCGCGACGAGCCGATCGAACGCCGCAACCGCCCGTTCCGCGCGCGCCCGGCCGACCTGCTCCCCCAACGCCGGGCGCAGAATCAGGAAGTAGCCGCGGGCGAGGGCCGCCGTGCTAGCCCGCTTGGCGCCGTACCCCAGCTTCTGGGCTTCATCGAGCTGCTCGAGCGCGTTCCCGAGTAGCGCCTGGTAGGTGTCCAAGAGGTCCGACTGAATGGCAACGGCGGCCTTGGCCCTGCCGCCCCGCCCGGCCGGGAGTCGCTCGAGCGCGAGGGTCGCATCAACGGCTGCACGGGTGAACCGCGTCGGCGGCCGGAACTCGCGCAGGAGGAGCCACGCGCGCGCCTCGCGGTTCCGTCCGGCCCGAGCCGCTGCCACGGAGCTCCGGTACGCGCCGTCGAGGATCGCGGTCCACGCGTCGGCTCGCGCCGCGGCGAGCCTCGAAACGTCTCCCTTCTGCGCTGAGAGCACGACGGCGGCAAGGGCCCGGTCGGCTCGCTGCGCCGACGCAGGTGCGCGCCGGCGGAGATCGGCGAGGAGCGGTCCGGCTGCCCGCCTGGCTTCGCCCGCATCCGTGGCGGCCCCACCTCGGTCTCCGTCCAGAAGCAGATCGTTCTGCGCGGCCGCCAGGCCCGCCTTGACCTCCGCCGCCGAGCTCCAGGGCTCGGCCGAGGCTGAGCCTGCCAGGCCAAGAGCCGTCGCGACCAGAAGGAGCGGCGCCAGCCGACGGGGCGTCACTGCTCGATCGGAATCGAGAGCTCCGCGGCCAGCTGCGACACCTGGCCGGCGATCGCGGTCGCTCGGCTCTGAGCCTCGGCTCCCAGCGAGTCCGCCTGCTCGGGCGTGTAGCGCCGCCCACTGCGCTCCTGCGCGTAGATGTCCTCGACGTAGGCCTTGAGCTCGGTCAGCTCACGCTTCACCTGACCGCTCTTCGCCGGGTCGGCCTTCACCGCCAGCGGCTCGATCCCGCGGTAGATCACCTCGAGGCCCGAGAGGATGTCCCGGATGTCCGAGAGTCGCGAGACGACGTTGAAGGACTCGGAGGTGAACCGGGATCCCCGCACGAAGCGCGACTCCTTCCACTGACCGAAGTACTCGCTCATCGTCGGCACCATCACGACCAGCGACGTGAAGGCATCCGATGGTGTCGGCTGCCAGGCATCCGCGGCCTGGTCGAGCGCACCGGCTTGCCGATGGAACTCTCCGGACGAGGCCTCGAGGAAGCCGGCGTGCGGTAGCAGCTCGCCGAACGAGGAGCGACCGTTGCCGTCCAGGTCAGCCGGAGCGCCGCCCACCTGACCGACGAGGCTCTCCGGCAAGGTGCCCCAGAGCGCTCCTTCGGTCAGGTTGAACAGGTTCCCGGGCTGCTGGAGCACTTTGCCGTCGGGCAGGGTGAGATCGAATGGGACGGCGCTCTCGGGGTCTTCCGAGGCGCTCGAGCCCGCGTCGATGATCACGTCGAATTCAGCGAGCGACGGCGTGCCGGCGACGATTCCTTCGACACGCTCGTAGTACGGATTGCCCTCGGTCCAAACCCGCTTCAGGTCGCCGAGGACGGACGCCGCCTCGCTGCGCTCATCGGGCGTGAAGCCGTTCTCGGCCAGCTGCGAGTAGCGCGAGGAAAGCTGCTGAAATCGTCCCGTGAAGTCCGACAGCTGCGCCGTGTGGTCGAGCAGGAACTCCTTCACCTGCCCCAGATCCGCCTCGGTCGACGCCTTGGTCGTCGAGGTCGTGGCCGCCGGGGCGGTGGTCTTCTCGTCGCCGCCGCAGCCGGCGAGGACGACCAAGAGCGCGACTGTAAGGAGTGCCGAACGCATGGTGTAAGGCGTACCTTACAAAGCGGCGGCCCGGCTTGTGCGCTTGACCGCACCACTGCCCAGGAGCGCTGGAAAGCGCCTTTAGGGCACGATTTGGCATGGTTTCAGCCGCCGCAGGCGGGGAGGGGAAGGAAGGTGCGCGAGCGAGGCGAAGGCCAGCAGCTGCGGAGGAGGATCGCCCAGTGAGACTGCGAGCTCGACGATGACGGCGGATCGGGAGCAACTGCGCCGCCGAATGCTGGCGTTCATCGGCCTGTGGTTGTTCCTGGCCGGCCTCCTCCTGGCGCTTTCCTTCGTGACGTTCGTCCTGGTCGCATCGGCTGTCTTGCTCGTCGTCGCGCTTGTCGCCGCAGCGGTCGTTCTGCTCGGCCGGCTCCCGATGCGTTCCGCCTGGCGGGCTGCGTCCGGCTCGACCGAGCGAGCTGCTCGTGGCGCAGGCGCCGGCGTTCGCTCCCTCCACCTCGGCGAACGCACCGGGCGCGCGGCTCGTGGCGCGGGCGCCGGGGTTCGCGTCCCTCCACCTTGGCGAACGCACTCGACGAGCCGGGGCGAGGGCCGGTGAGCTCGCCTCCGCGACCCCCGGCCGCACTCGCGTGCTTCTGAACCGCGGCGGCCAGCTGTACGCCGCCGCCTTCTACCGGGTGTCGACGCTCGCCGGAAGAGCCCTTCGGCAAGATCCCGGGCGGCAAGCGCTCCGGTTCAATGAGCGGGGAGCACAGCTTCGCCGCGAAGGCAACCCCGAGCGGGCTGCTGAACAGCACCGCGTCGCGCTGGGGATCCTCCGCGGCGTCGGCGACCAGCATGCCGAGGCGCTGACGCTCAACAACCTCGCCCTGGCACTTGCCCAGGGCGGCGCCGACGCGGCGGCGGTCGAACACTTCGAGCAGGCACTCTCGGTCCTGCAGGAGCTCGGTGACGAGGAGCACGAGGCTCAGGTCATCGCCAACCTCGGCGTCGTCCGGAGCCGGCAAGGCCGCAGCGAAGAGGCCGTGAGCCTCCTGCACGAAGCGCTCGACAAGCTTCCTCCCGAGTCGCCGGCCTACCGACAGGTCGAAGCGCAGCTCCAGCGCGCGAGCTGATCTCCCGCTAGACCGGGGTCGCCTCCGCCGCGGGCCGGCGCCGTCCGCGCAGGCCGAAGACGATCAGCAGGATGGCTCCGGCCGCCGCGATCAGCCCGAGAACGAGCAGCACGATTCCGGACCACAGAGCCAGATCGCTCTTCGCGCCGACGCTGATGTCCGCCGCGATGCCGCGCGATCCATCCGCGTTCATTGCCACGGCGACCCAGTTGCCGTTCCTGCACCTCCCAACTGATGTCATTCGCTTCCGCTTGCCGACCAGAACGTCTGCGAGGACGGAGGCCCTGGTTCGCGGGTGCCCGCCTCATGCCTGTACTCGACCGTGAACGGGTCGACCCCGAAGTCCACGAGCACGTCGTGGTCGACGTCGCTGAGGTATCGCTCCACGTCGGTCTTCGGCCCGATACCGAGGAAGAGCTGCTTGCCCGGCCGGTCGCTGCGGCCACGGAGCCGGATCGTGGCGAGGCGGCCCTCCTCGAAGAGCCAGTCGGGACCTTCCGTTCCGATGTCGAGATCGTCCGTCCGGATCGCGTAGCTCAGGCTTCGGAACGGCTCCGACCGCGTCGAGTAGAAGCCGTCGTCGTCGCGCTGCGTCGTGTGCGCCCACAGCAGCGTGCCGGCGCCGGCCAGCAGCCCGAGCGCGACCAGGGCGACGATGATTCCTGCGACGAGAGCGACGACTCGGCCGGCAGACATGGAGGCCGAGTCATATCGCAAGCGGGCCGGCCTCGGCACCGGGCTTGACGGAACCCGGGGCACGGCGCCTATGGTCACCTTGATGCACCCGGAGACGCAGTACGCGAAGAAGGGCGACGCGCACATCGCCTACCAGGTCCTCGGCGACGGCGCACTCGACCTGATCCTCGTCTCCACGTGGATCAGCCACGTCGAGGCCCGCTGGGAGTTCCCTGGCTTCGCGTACTACCTGCGGCGCCTTTCGTCGTTCAGCCGGCTGATCTCGTTCGACAAGTCCGGGATCGGCCTCTCGGATCCGATCCCTTCGAAGACCCCGCCGCCGCTCGAGGACTGGATGGACGACGTCCGAGCGGTCATGGACGCGGTCGGATCCGAGCGGGCGGCGATCATGGGTGCCAACGACGGCACGATGATGGCGGCGCTCTTCGCGGCCACACACCCCGAGCGGACAAGCGCCCTCGTCCTCGCGAACGCCACGGCGCGCCTGGCCGCGGGGCCCGGCTACGAGATCGGGGTCCCACGCGACCTGGTGGACCAGTTGACCTCGATGGCCGAAGAGACCTGGGGTCGCGGAGACTTGATGGCCGCCATCAACCCGAGCCTCGCCGACGACCCCGAGCAGGCCGAGGCCTGGGGACGCTTCTTCCGGCACTCCGCAAGCCCGGCCACAGCCGCCGCGGTCATGAAGATGCTCTTCGAGCTCGACGTCCGAGACGTGTTGCCGACGATCAGGGTGCCAACCCTGGTCGTCAACCGTTCCGACACTTCCATCATCACCGTCGATCAGGGCCGTTACGTCGCGGATCACATCGAGGGCGCCAGGTTCGCGGCCGTGCCCGGCGCCGACTACGGCTTTGCCCTCGGCGACGTCGACGTCGTCCTCGACGAGGTGGAGGAGTTCCTGACCGGCGCCCGCCATGGCTCCCAGACCGACCGAGTCCTGGCGACCGTGCTCTTCACCGACATCGTCGACTCGACCGGACGAGCGATCGAGTTAGGCGATGCGCATTGGCGGGAGCTTCTCGAGGCGCACGATCAGCTTGCCCGGACCGAGGTCGCGCGCTTCGGCGGGAAGATCCCAGAGTTCGCGGGCGACGGGATGCTCGCGACGTTCGACGGGCCGGCCCGCGCCGTCCGCTGTGCATTCGCACTTCGTGAGCGTGTGCGTGCGCTCGGCCTGCACATCCGCGCCGGTCTACACGCCGGTGAGGTGGAGCGTCGCGGCGGCCAGGTCGCGGGCATCGGCGTCCACATCGCCGCCCGCATCCTCTCGCTCGCCGGACCCGACGACGTGCTCGTGTCGCGGACGGTGAGGGATCTCGTCGCGGGGTCGGGTCTCACGTTCGTCGACCGCGGAACCCATGAGCTGAAGGGCGTGCCGGATCAGTGGCAGGTGCTCGAGGCGATCGGCTAGATCATCCGGCGCTTGGTGGGCGTGCCCCACTTGGAGCGGCGTCCGCGGCCCGAGTAGACGAGCCGCTTCGGGGCCACCCGCATCCCCTGCTGCTCGAACTGCTCCTGCTCGCCGACGCTCCGCGCGACGTGGCTGACCTCCGCCTGCTGCTCCGGCAGGACGAGCGTGATGCCGGTCCCGTCTCGGCCGGCGCGGCCGGTGCGCCCGACGCGGTGGACGTAGCCCTTGTTGTCGGCCGGCGGATCGAAGTTGATCACGTGCGTGATGTGGTCGAGATCGAGACCGCGGGCGGCGACGTCCGTCGCCACGAGCGTCGGGACCTGGCCGGCCTCGAACCGCTCGAGCGCCCGCTCGCGGGCCCGCTGGTTCATGTCGCCGTGCATCGCGACCGCCTTCACGTCGTGGCGGGCGAGCCGCTGGACGAGGCGGTCGGCGCCGCGCTTGGTGCGCACGAAGACGAGCGTCAGCCCGTCGTCGTGGGCGAGCAGGTCGACCAGCGTCTGAACCTTCGTGTCGGCGGTGACGCCGACGAAGCGGTGCTCCGTCTCACCGAGCTCGAGGTGGCTCGGAAGGTCCGCGTCGAAGCGGCTCGGATTGTGTGTGTACGACCGCGCCAGCTGCGCCACCTCGCCGTCGAGCGTGGCCGAGAAGAACATCGTCTGTCGCTTGCGCGGCAAGCGCTTGACGATCGCGTCGACCTGAGGCTGGAAGCCCATGTCGAGCATGCGGTCGGCCTCGTCGAGGACAAGGATGCGGATGCCGTCGAGCTTGATCAGGCGCCTGTTCGCCAGATCCTCGAGCCGGCCGGGCGTGGCGACGAGCACATGGGCGGTCTTCGCGGCCTTCGCCTGAGCGGCGACCGAGGTCCCGCCGTAGACGGCCGCGACCTTCAGCCCGCGCACCTTCCCGATGTCCGCGAACTCCAGCGCGACCTGGGTCGCGAGCTCGCGGGTCGGGACGAGCACGAGCGCCGACGGGCGCGCGTCGCGTGCTTCGAGCCGCTGAGCGATCGGGACGGCGAACGCAAGCGTTTTGCCCGACCCCGTGGGTGATTTGGCCAGGACGTCGTTGCCCTTCAATGCATCGGGCAGGACGAGGGCCTGAATGGAGAACGGCGTCTCGATCGCACGGCGCGAGAGCGCGCTGACGATCGGTTCGGCGACGCCGAGCTCCGAGAAAGACTTCTTTGACATGTTTCGACTCCTTGGTTCTGGTTCGAGATTCGCCTACCCCGAAACCAGCCGAAGGAGGAACGAGAAGCTCATCTCACGGGGCGACGGGATTGCCGCCCGTGCGCGCAGAGTAGCAGCGAACTAGGAGTTTTTAGGAGGTTTCCGGCAATTCGATGTGGCGGACCGGGACGCCGGACTCCTCGACGGCCTTCTGGAGCGCCTCGTCTTCGAGCCACGTCGATTCCTCCCCGGTCCGGGTGACGACCACGATCTCGTCCGGCTCGAACGTCCGGAGCGCGTCGTCGACGTCCTGCGCGGCGTCCGTGTTCTGGCTCGTTGGGTCGACCTCGACCGGCGCCTCGCCGATGACCGCCTCGGCGACACTCTGAGCGGCGCGGTCGGCCTCGGAGCGGGCGTCGTCCTCGGCGCCCGTCAGCCAGTCCAGCTTCGAGATCTTCGCCGCCGGTGCGACTACTCGGAGGCGGTCCGCGCCGGCCAGCGCCTCGCGGAGCTCCTCTTCGTCGGCGACAGTCGTCGCGACCACCAGAACCTTCCCGGCCACGACGCGAGTGTTACAGACGCCCTGCCTCGACGATGCGCTGGAGGAACTGCCGTGTGCGTGGCTCCGTCGGCGCCGAGAAGATCCGGTCCGGCGGCCCCTGCTCGAGGATGACGCCCTCGTCGAGGAAGCAGACCTGGTTCGCGATCTCACGCGCGAAGCTCATCTCGTGCGTCGCGATCAGCATCGTCATCCCGCCGGCGGCGAGCTCGCGGATCACGTTCAGCACCTCGCCGACGAGCTCCGGGTCGAGCGCGCTCGTGACCTCGTCGAGCAACATCAGCTCGGGCTGCATCGCCAGCGCGCGGACGATTGCGACTCGCTGCTGCTGGCCGCCCGAGAGCCGGTCGGGATAGTCGTCGCGTTTGTCGGCGAGCCCGAAGCGGCGGAGCAGCTCCACGGCGTCCGCCTCCGCCTCCGCCCGCGACCGGCCGAGCACCTCCCGTGGCGCGAGCGTGACGTTGCGAAGAACGGTCATGTGCGGAAAGAGGTTGAAGGCCTGGAAGACGATCCCGATCCCGCGCCGAACCTCGTTGGCGTCCACTCCCGGGGCGGTGACGTCCCGACCCTCCACGAGGATCCGGCCCTCGTCGATCGGCTCGAGCAGGTCGACGCAGCGCAGGAGCGTCGACTTCCCCGACCCGGACGCCCCGATCACACAGACGACCTCGTGCTCGCCGACCTCGAGGTCGATCCCCTTCAGCACCAGGTGGTCGCCGAAGGACTTGCTGACGCCGTGAAGCTCGAGCGCGTTCACCGCATCCTCCGGCGCTGCCGCGCGACCAGCGAGTCGGTGAAGCGGGCGAGCGGGATCGTCAGGAGGATGAAGAGGAGCGCGGTCACGAGGTACGGCGTGTAGTTGAACGTGCTTGCGACCTCGATCTGGGACTGCCGGAAGGCCTCGACGGGACCGATCAAAGCGACCAGCGCGGTGTCCTTCTGGAGACCGATGAAGTCGTTGAGCAGCGGCGGGATCACGCGGCGCACGGCCTGCGGCACGATCACGAACCGCAGTGCCTGCGGACGGGTCAACCCCAGGGAGCGAGCCGCCGCCTCCTGGCTCGGGTGGATCGACTCGATCCCGGCGCGGTAGACCTCGCTCACGTAGGCCGAGTAGACGAGCACCAGCGAGGCGATGCCCCAGAAGAAGGGAGAGTTCGGCACGCCGGAGAGGCCGAGCGCGGGGACGCCGAAGCCCAGGAGGTAGATGATCAGGATCGTCGGGACGCCGCGGAAGAAGTCCGTGTAGACGACCGAAAGCAGGCGCACCGGGAAGAACACCGGTCCCGGCAGACTGCGCAGGATCGCGATCGTCAGGCCGAAGACGAGGATGAAGACCTCTGCGATCAGGAACATCTCGATGTTGACCAGGAGCTTGGGCGCGATCTCGCGCAGCGACTCCCAGAAGATCTCGCCGTTGAAGAACGACTCGCGGACCTCCGGCCAGCCCGGCGCATTCACGACGATCAGCACGAGCAGGCCGAAGAACGCGATCGTGCTGACGGCAGCGATCAGCGTGCTGCGCGCGGCTCCGCCGCCGCCGAGGATGCGGGACGAGCGGTCCCCGGCTACTCGAGAACCGGCGCGCTGCCGGCGAGCCACTTCTGCTCGAGCTGATCGATCGTCCCGTTGTCCCGCAGGGTGGCGATCGCCTCGTTCACGCAGGCGGTGAGGGGGCTGTCCTTCTCGAGAACGACGCCGAAGTACTCACCGCTCTCCTGCCTCGGTAGCCGTCCGACGACCTTGCCGTTGTCGAGCTGCACGTTCGCCATGTAGAGAGCGGTGGGGAAGTCGACGACGAGCGCGTCGACCTGGTTCGCCTTCAGCGCCGAGACCGCGTCGTTGTTCGTGTCGTAGACGAACGGCTCGTCGGCAGGCTCGATCTGCTGGTTGATCGCCTCGAGGCTGGTCGTGCCGATCTGGGCGCCCAGCTTGTACTGCTTGAGGTCGTCGATCGACGTCGCCGAGGCCGCCGGCGTGCCCTCGACGGCGACGACCGCCTGCTGGACGTCGTAGTAGGAGTCGCTGAAGTCGACGGCGTTGGCCCGCTCCGGCAGGTACGAGATCTGGTTGATGTCGAAGTCGAACTTCTTCGGCCCGGGCCGGAACGACTGGTTGAACGGGACGACCGTCCACTTGACCTGGTCGTCGGTGAAGCCGAGCTCCTCTGGCGATCCCGTAGGCGACCTCCGCCTCGTAGCCCTTCTTCGTCGGCGTCGTCGTCGGATCCCACGGCTCGAACTCCTTCGTCCCCTCGAACCACGGCGGGAACGCCGGGTTGTCGGTGCCGATCGTCAACTGGCCCGGCGTGACGAGGTCGAGCGAGTTCGTGTCACACGAAGCTGCGGCCGTGGTCGTGCCGCCTGCCGCCGACCCTCCGTCATCGTCGCTGCCGCACGCAGCGGCCAGAAAGACCAGGACCAGAAGCAGGGGGAGCGCGAGCAGGCCCTTCCGCATGCGCTCGAACCCTACCGTTCGCGCCCCGGCAGACGGACGACTGCGAACAGGACGCTGAGGAGGAACGCGAGCGCCGCGACCGCGCCCAGCGACCTCGGGAGAGTCGTGACCTCGGCGAGCCCGCCGACAGCCGCCGGCCCGACGAGGAAGCCGAGGTACATCAGTGTGGTCAGGGAGCCGACGACGGTCGCCCGCTCGTGCGGGCGAGCGGCGCGGCCCGCGACACTGATGATCGTCGGCGCACAGACCGAGCAGCCCGCGCCGGCGACGAAGATCCCTGCGAGCGCCAGTGGCACCGACGGAGCGAGAGCGGCAAGCGCCGAGCCGACGCCCGCCAGCGCCGCGCCGACAACCAAGACGGTCTTCTCGGTGCCCGGCTGCGCGATCCGGTGGGCGGCGAGTCGGCCGACCGTCATCGCCGCCGCGAACAGCGCCGGCCCCAGGGCGCTTGCGGCGGGGGAAGCGTCCAGTGTCCGCTCGAGGTAGACGGCGCCCCAGTCCTGCCACGCACCTTCGATCCAGAAGGCGACTGCGCCGAGGCCGCCGATCACGAGCAGCCAGACGGGCACACGCTGGAGGAACCCCGGCACCTCGGCGCTCGCCCCCGGCACCCACGGCTCAGGACGCATGGCGAGGGCGGAGAGGATGACGACCAACGCCGTGAGGACGAAAACGAGCATGGGACCCGCGCCTCCCCATCGCAACAGGCCCGTCGCGACGCTCGCGACGACGACCGCCGCCGAAAAGCACGCGTGGGCCAGATTCAAGATCGGGCGGCCGACGCGGTCTTCCCAGTGAACGGCGTCGGCGTTGATCGCGACGTCCAATGCGCCGGACGCCGCCCCGACCAGAAGGCCGCTGACGTAGAGCGCCACGGGCGAACCGGCCAGCCCGGGCAAGACAGCGGCGAGTCCGAGCAATCCGACAGAGATCGGCGTCAGCCGTGGTCCGACACGGTCGATCACGACGCCGGTCGCGCGCATGGAGACGAGCGCGCCGACGCCGACGAGGAGCAGCGCCAGCCCGAGCTCCGCATCGGTCGTCCCCGAGCGGCTCTGAACGGCGGGCAGCGCCGCTGCCCAGGCGCCCCAGAAGACCCCGAGAGCGGCGAAGCCGATTAGGACGCTGTTCCGTCGAGCCCGCAGTCGCATGCAGTCACAATCGCCTATCGATGCGCTGGACGGAGGCGGACTGGCTCGCAGAGGCGACCGAGTGGATTCGGGAGCAGGTCGAGGTCATCGACGACATCGAGCAGCCGCATGTCCAGCACTGGTCGACTGTGCTCAAGGTGCCGACGGCTGAGGGCGACGTCTGGTTCAAGGCCGTCCCGCCGATCCACGCGTTCGAGCCTCGGCTCACCGCCCTCCTCGCCCGCATCCATCCCGGCCGAGTGCCCGACGTGATCGCCGTCGACACCGATCGCGCGTGGCTGCTGATGGCGGACGGCGGGACCCGCCTACGCGACGTACCGGCAAGCGTTGACCACTGGGAGCGCGTCCTGCCCGGCTATGCCGAGCTCCAGCTCGAGGTCACGCCGCTCGCCGACGAGCTGCTCGAGCTCGGCGTGCCCGACACTCGCCTGGCTCAGCTGCCGGCGGAGCTCGAGAGCCTTGCGCGAGAGCACCCAGAGCTCGAGGACCGCCTTCCGGAGGTAGGAAAGCTCCTCGACGAGCTCGCCGCCCACGGGATCGCGGAGACGATCCAGCACGACGACCTCCACGATGGCCAGGTGTTCGTTCGAGATGGGCAGTATCGGGTCTTCGACTGGGGCGACTCGTGCGTTTCCCACCCGTTCCACACCCTCACCGTCACGCTCCGAGCGGCCGCGTGGCGGCTGGGGCTCGAACCGGGCGGCGCCGAGCTCGTGCGAATGCGCGACGCTTACCTCGAGCCGTTCGGCCCTCCCGCGGAGCTCGCGCCGATCGCCGATGTCGCCTACCGGACCGGAACGCTGGCGCGAGCGGTCGCCTGGCGTCGCTACGTCGCAGCGAGGGACCCGGGGGCAGACGACGAGGACCAGGAGGCCGTCGGCTACGGCGTGCGGCGCTTTCTCGAGGCCGGCCCTACCGGGACGTGGGAGGACTAGCGAGCCCCTTGCCGAGCGCACCGCCGAGCATCGTCGCACCGGCGAGAAAGATGGCGAGGAAGACGGCGGCGATGACGTCTTGGGCCGGGCCGACGTCCCAGCCGTCCCTGACCGTGCGGACGACCGCGAAGACGATCCAGCCGGCGACAACCGCGACCACGGCCCACCAGAACGAGCGCTGCCGGTAGCCGAAGACCGCGCCGCCGGCCAGCGGTACGACGAGGCCGACGAGCAGCAGCAGCGCATCGGACACCAGGAAGAACCCGGCCGTGATGGCCGCAAAGAGCGCCACGATCCCGACCCACCAGGGTTGCCCGAGCTGCCTGTATAGTCCGGTAGGAACTATTCCGATGCGAGTCACCATGCCGCCGTCGAGTTGGTTCCGCCGCTGATGCTTACCACGACCGAGGCGGCGATCCTCGGCCTGCTGCGTGCCCGTCCGATGTCCGGCTACGACCTCCGCAAGGATGCGGAGCGAGGCGTCGGGTACTTCTGGGCGCCGGCGAAGACGCAGATCTACGCGACCCTGCCGAAGCTCGTCGAGGCCGGCTATGCAACCGCGACGAAGGTTGCGCAGGGATCGCGGCCGGACAAGGTCGTGTACACGCTCACCGACCGCGGTCTCGACGCCGTTCGCACGTGGATCGCAGAGGCGCCGGTCGAGGCCGGTCACGGCCGCAACGTGATCCTGCTCAAGCTCTTTATTGCCGACCTCGACGACGCCGAGGTCCTGCTCGAGCAGCTCGGCGAGCGACGGGCGGAGGCCGAGCGGCTGCGCGGCGAGCTCGAGGAGCTCGAGGCCGCCGGCGCCGAGGACGAGCAGCCGTTCCACGGACTGACGCGCCGGTACGGCTTCCTCCACGCCGACGCGCTGCTCCGCTGGACGGAAGAGGCAGAGCGCAAGCTGCGATCACTCCTTCCGGTTAGCATCGGGGAGCCCCCGAACAGGAAGGACGCACGATGAGCCTGATCGACCGTCTCGACGAAGCGCGCCGCCGACGCAACATCCTCGAGCATCCCTTCTACACGCGCTGGGAGCGCGGTGAGCTTTCCCGCTCGGAGCTCGCGACCTATGCAGGCGAGTACCGCCACGCCGTCGTCGCGCTTGCGGGCGCTGCTGACGCGGCCGCACCGATCTCCGGTTCCGAGCATGCGGACGAGGAGCGCGCGCACGTGGCGCTCTGGGACGAGTTCGCCGCCGAGCTCGACGCCGATCTCGACCGCAAGCCGAACGCTGAAACAGACCGCTGCGCCGCTGCCTGGACCTCGGCCGAGGACCCGCTCGAGGCGCTCGCGATCCTGTATGCGATCGAGGCGGGCCAGCCCGAGGTCTCCCAGACGAAGCTCGAGGGGCTCGTCGAGCACTACGGCTTCGCCGAGTCCGAGAGCGGAACGGCGTATTTCCGGCTCCACGCCGAGCGCGACCGGGAGCACGCGGCCCACTCGCGCGGGCTGCTCGAGGAGCGAGCTGCCCCGGGGGACGAGGACCGGCTCGTCGCCGCCGCCGAGCGCGCACTAGACGGGAACTGGGAGCTGCTCGACGGCGTCAACTAGCTCGTTACGGACACAGGCGTGACGACAACCTCGGCCGGCAGCCGGCGCTCGAGCCGGTAGGCGCCGAGCGCGCCCAGCAGGCACACGCTTGCGGCCAGCAGCCAGACGCCGTGCGGCTCGGCCGCCAGCACGGCGGCCGCAACGGCCGGCCCGGTGATGAAGCCGAGCTGCCAGGAGAACCCGTTCAGGGCCATGTAGCGGCCGACCAGGCCTTCGGGTGCGAGGTCGGCGACGATCGGGCCCTGGACGGCGTCGTAGAGGCATTCAGCGAGCGAGAAGACGCCAATCGCGACGAGCAGGACGGGGATCGCTCGAGCGCTCCCGGCGAGCCCGGCGACGAGGACGAGGAGCCAGGAGCAGGCGAAGAGCACGCCCATTCGCGCGAGCGCGACCATCCGTCGGCGGCCGCCCTGTCGCCGAGCGATGCGAACCTGCAGGCCGATGATGAGGAGCGAGTTGACGAGGAAGAGCAGCCCGATCACGTCCTCGCTCACGCCCGCCTGCGTCTTTGCGTAAACGGGGAAGACTCCGACCAGCAGCGCGACCGCCCCGGCGACGAACGCGTAGTTGACGGCGAGCAGCCGTAGGAACGGTGTGTCCATCAGCGCGGCTCGATACGAGCCACCGCCGGTCTGGGCCGCGACACGAGCCGGCTCCGGCACGCGGACCATGAAACAGGCGTAGATCACGAACGTCGCCGCGTTCAGCAGGAACAGGGTGGTGAACGTCTCGGCATCGGTCGTCGTGACGATCAGGCCGCCGACTGCCCCGCCGAGGCCGAGGCCGACGTTGGCCACGACGCGCTGCTGCGCAAAGGCGAGCGGGCGCTGCGCCGAGTCGACCAGGTTCGCCAGCAAGGTGGACTGCCCAGTCAGCCACACGCCGGCGCCCGACCCGAGCAAGACGGCGACGGCGATCGCGTGCCAGCCCTCGCGAACGAGCGGGTAGAGGACGAAGCCGACCGTCGACAGGGCGAGGCCCCCGATCACCGTCGCGCGCCCTCCGACGCGGTCGGCAAGGCTGCCCGACGCGAGCGACGAGGCGAGGGCAGCGCAGGCGCCGACTCCGGAGGCGATTCCGGCGACCGCCAGCGAGATGCCTCGGACCTCGTGGAGGTAGAGGAGCATGAACGGGTTGGCTGCGCCGTTGCCGAAAGCGTTGAGCAGCAAGCCCGCCTGGAGGACATAGACCCCGCGTGGCAGTCCTCTGACTAAGAATGCAACCACGGTTGCACTATATAATCGGCGCGTGCAGTGGGTACTGCTCGCCTATCGGCTGCCGCGCGAGCCGTCGACGCCCCGAATCGCGCTCTGGCGTCGGCTCAGGCGGCTCGGCGCCGCCCAGGTGCTCGACGGCCTCGCGGCGCTCCCACTGAGCCCACAGACGCGCGAGCAGCTCGAGTGGCTCGCGGACGAGGTCGAGGACGCGGGCGGGTCAGCCACGATCTGGGTCGCCGAGCCCGGGACGGCGGCGGAGGACCGCGCGCTCGCGGAGCGGATGCGCGGCAACGCGGAAGCTGACTACCAGCGCATCGTCGCGGCCGCGCGCGGATCGGTCGACGGTCGGACGGCCGCGCGCCTCCGCCGGGCGCTGCACGCCGTCCGCGCGCGCGACTACTTCGACGCGCCCGGGCGCCGCGAAGCCGAGCGGGCGCTCGCGGAGCTTGCCGGCGAGAGGGTCGGCGCATGATCTGGGCGACCCGGCGGGACTGTCACGTCGATCGCTGTGCCTGCGCGTGGCTGATCAGACGCTTCGTCGACCCCCGAGGCCGAAGTTCGTGTTCGTGGACGACCCGGACGAGGTCCCGCCCAAGGCGACGGCGTTCGACATGCGCGGCGCCGACCTCTCCCACCACGACGGCGACTGCAGCTTCGAGACGATCGTCAAGCGGTACGAGCTCGACGATCCGGCTCTGGCGACGCTCGCCGCCCTCGTCCACGAAGCGGACCTGGCCGACGAGCGCTACGACGTCCCCGAAGCACCCGGCCTCGACTTGGCGATCCGGGCACTGGGCACCAACCGTCCCGACGGCGAGCTGCTCGCAATCACCGACCCGCTGTTCGACGCGCTCTACGACCTCTACGCCGGAACGCGCGCCTGATCGAGAGGCAGATGCTCACCGAGCCACTCGACCAGCGTGGCAATCGCCTCGGGAACGAAGGGCGCCTGGTCGTAGAGCTCCACGTGGTTCGAGGTCTCGATCCAGCGGAGCTGCTTGGGCTCGCCGGCCCGGTCGTAGACCTCCTGCGCGTAGCGCGGCGGTAGCAGGACGTCAGTCGTCCCGTGGATCACCAGCAGGGGGCGCGGAGCGACGAGGTGGGCGCGCGCCAGGACGTTCCACCCGACGATGTGCTCCATCGACGCCACGGTGAGCCGGTTCTCCCAGTTCGGCGCCTCAGTCGCGTGGGCGCGACTGTAGTACTCGTACGCCTCCTCCACGGGCATCGCCGACGGCGCGTAGTCGGGCGGGCCGGCAATCGCCGGCATGTACTGAAGCTCCCCGCTCTCGTACTGGCGTTGCCGCGCCGCGTTGAGCATCTGGAGGTAGCCGGCAAACCCTTCCTCACCGAGGAAGTCGCGGTAGGTATCGGTGATGTTGTAGGCGCCGGCGACGATTGCGAGCGCCTTGACGCGCAGGTCCATCGACGCGACCGCGAGCGCGTAGCCGGCACCCATGCAGACGCAGCAGAGCCCGAGCCGATCTGGGTCGACATCGTCGCGCGTCAGCAAGTAGCTGACCGCGTTCTTCAGGTCCTCGACCTGTTCGGCCGTGTCCAGATGCTGGCGCGGCTCTCCCGCGCTTTCGCCGAAGTTGCGGTTGTCGAACGTCAGGACCGTGTAGCCGGCCGCGGCTAGTGGGGCCGCGTAGTGCGGAACCGTTTCCTCCTTCACCGAGGTCATCGGTCCCGCCATCACCAGGGCCGCCGTACGTTGCCCGGGGCGCGCGTCGGGCGGTCGATACACATGTCCGGCGAGCGCGAGCCCGTCACTCGAAAAGCGAACGCTCTCGCGGACGCCCGGGTCGACTTTGGGAAGGACATTCAGCTGCGTAGCCATCGGGATCTCCTCGTCGGGGTTACTCGATCCACGGTAGGCGCGCGCCGAAGGGCTGAGCCAGACATCTTGATATAGCTGTTGGTTATGGACGTGCATCTCCGCAACCTTCGCTACTTCGTCGCGGTAGCCGAGGAGTTGCACTTCTCGCGCGCCGCCGAGCGCCTGCACGTCTCCCAGCCCGCTCTCTCCAAACAGATTCGCCAGCTCGAACGGCAGCTTCGCTTCGAGCTCTTCCGCCGCGACCGGCGACGCGTCGAGCTCACCGCGGCCGGGGAGGCGCTGCTCCCCACGGCCCGCGCGCTCCTCGCTGCCTGGGAGGCGTCCCTTCGCGAGGCGAGCGCGCGGGCAACGGAGGAGGGAAAGCTGCTGCGCGTCGGCTTTCAGACGAGTGTCGGGGGCGGGCTCTACCAGGACATCGCCGCCCGTTTTGTCGAGTCCCATCCCGACTGGCGGCTGGAGCTGCGCCTGCACGATTGGTCAGACCCGACCAGCGGCCTGCTCGATCGAAGCGCCGATGTCGCGTTTCTCTGGCTCCCGACCGGGGCGGATGACGCGATCGAGGTCGAGCCGATCCGCAGCGAGCGTAGGTTCGTCGCGCTCCCCGCAGGGCATCGGCTTGCCCGGCGGAGGGCGTTGCAGCTGGCTGATCTCCTCGACGAGCCGTTCGTCGCGCTGCCCGAAGAGGCCGGACCGCTTCGCGACTACTGGCTCGCGGTCGACGAGCGGGCCGGCCGGCCGGCCCGAATCGGTGCCGAGGCGGCGACGCCGGACGAGACCTTCGAGGCCGTCGCGTCCGGCCACGGTGTTCACCTCATCGCCGAGGGAAACGCAGCCGTCTACGCGCGGCCCGGCATCGTCTACCGCCCGGTGATCGATCTGGAGCCGTGCCAACTCGCCGTCGCCTGGCGACGAGACGACCGACGTGCCGCAGTGCGTGATCTCGTCAGCGCCGCCGTCGACGTCGCGGCGTTGAGCCACGCACAGGCGCGGCAGGCCGGCTGAAGCGAGAGAGGTAAATCCGGCTATCGTCGCGGTGTGAGGAACGGCCTCGCGATTGCCTGTCTGGCCGTCCTGCTCGGGGCGGGCCTGGCGGGTGCAGCCTCGCCGCGCTGGCGGTCGGCCGCGCCGGTTCCGATTCCGAGGACCGAGGTTTCGGCCGCCGTCTTCGGCCGAGAGATCGGCGTGGTCGGCGGCTTCCTGGCCAGCGGTGCGAACTCGAGCCGCGCCGACGCCTACTCGCCGGCCCGCAACCGCTGGCGCCGGCTCCCCAACCTGCCGGTCCGCGTCGATCACGCGATGGCGGTGGGGCGAGGGAACGAGCTCATCGTCGTCGGCGGCTACGGGCCCGGCGGACCGCGCGCCTCGGCGTTCGTCCTCCGCAACGGGCGCTGGAGGACCTTGCCCTCGATGCCCGCGCCGCGCGCCGCGGCCGGCGCCGCAGTCGTGGGCGGGAAGCTCTATGTCGTCGGCGGCGTCGAGGGGCCCGGACGCCTCGCCCAGGATGCGTTCGCCTACGACTTCGGCACCGGACGCTGGTCGCTGATCGCAGGGCCGAGGCCGCGCGAGCATCTCGGAGCGGCAGGGCTCGGCGGTCGGGTCTACGCGGTCGCCGGGCGGACTGCCGGCCTCGACACGAACCTCGACATCGTCGAGGCCTATGAGCCCGCGGGGAACCGCTGGCGCGCGATCCCGCGCGTCCCGGCGACACGTGGCGGGACCGCCGCCGCGGCTGTCGCCGGCCGGCTGGTCTCGGTGGGCGGCGAGGAGCCCGCCGGAACGATCCGCACCGTCTTCGCCTACAACCCGGCTACCCGCCGCTGGGGGCGGCTACCCGACCTTCCGCGGCCGGTTCACGGACTGGGGCTGGTCGGGTACCGCGGACGGGCCTTCGCGCTCGCCGGCGGCCCGCAACCGGGCCTCACCGTCTCTGGCGCGAATCAGACGCTACGCGTCGGGCCGTAGGCCGCTCGCGACTTCACGCCGGCCGTCGCGCTGGTAGACGACGTCGACCGAGTCGTGCTTCCGGTAGGTGCCGGCGACGCCGAGGAGCATGCTCGTCCAGCGGACGGTGCCGAGCTTGCCCTCTTGGGCCAGCGGGCGGTGGAAGACGAGCGTCCGCCCCTGCACTCGGTAGTCCCTGCCCGCCTCCTGGCGCACGCCGTTGACGTACACCTCGAACTGCTCCGGCACGTCGGCAGGAAGCTCGACCCGGGATTCAGCGCCCATGAGGCAGGCGTCTCGATGTGGCTATGCCGGAGGGCACCCTCGTAGAATGCCGAAGCCTTGGGCATTGCCGCTCTGCTCGCCGCTACGGGCCTGACACCCGTCGAGCCCGACTCGCCGAACACCGAAGACATCGCGGATCTCTTTTGGTTCGTCAGCTTCTGGGCGGCGATCGTCCTGCTCGCCGTCGCAATTCCGCTCATCTACTTCATCTGGCGCTACCGCAGCCGCGGCCGCCCGCGCACCGTCGAGGGCCCGCAGGTCCACGGGAGCACTCGCCTCGAGATCGCCTGGACGGTCGTGCCCGTCGTCATCCTGCTGATCGTCGCGAGCTACACGTTCTACAAGCTGCCCGGGATCACGCTCGAGGCCGCGGCGGGCGAGCAGCCGCTGGAGGTGGTCGTGGAGGGGCGCCAGTTCTACTGGCAGTACCGCTACCCCAACGGCGTGATCGCGATCGACACGCTCCGGGCGCCCGCCGACCGGCTCGTCGAGCTCAAGGTCACGGCGCCCGCAAGCGACGTCATCCACAGCTACTGGGTCCCCAACCTGTTCGCGAAGGTCGATGCGATCCCCGGCAGAGTTGTCAACACAGCGTTCCGTAGCCGGCCCGGAATCTACCGAGGCCAGTGCGCGGAGTTCTGTGGCATCCAGCACGCCGAGATGTTCGGCGAGATCGAGGTCCTGCCCGCGGACGAGTTCGACGCCTGGCTGGAGCAGGAGGCTCGCGCGCAAGAGACCGGAGAATCCGACCTCGGTGAACAGATCTTCAACGGCGCCTGCGCCAAGTGTCACGGCGACCAGGGCCAGGGCCTGATCGGCCCCGGGTTCAGCGCGACCACCGTTTCGAACGCGGCGTCGGTCGCCGAGATCGTCCGGAACGGGCGAGGCCGGATGCCCGTCGTCGGCGAAGAGTGGTCCGACCAGCAGATGAAGGCGTTGACCGACTACCTCGCGCAGCGCTTCGGCCAGGAGGGCGGCAGTGGCGGTTAGGACCGAAGCGCCGACCTACCCGGTGCCCTGGTACCGCGGCCGTTTCGCCAGCTGGGTCACGACCGTCGACCACAAGCGGATCGGGATCCTCTACATCCTCACGTGCCTCGTCTTCTTCCTCGCCGGCGGCGTGATGGCGCTCCTGATCCGGACCCAGCTCGCCCAGCCGGACATGTCCGTGGTCACGAAGGACTCCTACAACGAGCTGTTCACGATGCACGGCACGACGATGATCTTCCTCGTCGTCGTCCCGATCTTCGCCGGGTTCGCGAACTTCATGGTGCCGTTGATGATCGGCGCCCGGGACATGGCCTTCCCGCGGCTGAACGCGCTCTCTTACTGGCTCTTTCTCTTCGGCGGGATCGTGCTGCTCGGCAGCTTCTTCGCCGCCGATGGGGCGGCCCGCACCGGCTGGACGGGCTACCCGCCGCTGTCGGCCGACGTCTCCGGGAACGGGCAGGACCTGTGGATCGTCGGCCTCCACATCCTCTCGCTGTCCTCCCTCTTTGGCGCGATCAACTTCCTGGCCACGATCCACAACATGCGGACGGCGGGGATGACCTGGATGCGGCTACCGCTCTTCGTCTGGTCGATCGAGATCTACTCGGCCCTGCTCGTCGTCGTGCTCCCGGCCCTCTCCGCCGGCCTGACCATGCTGCTCCTCGACCGGCAGGGCTGGACGCACTTCTTCCTTCCCGACGAGGGCGGCGACGCCGTCCTCTACCAGCACGTCTTCTGGTTCTTCGGGCACCCGGAGGTCTACGTGATGATCCTGCCGGCGATGGGGATCGTCTCGGAGGTGATCCCGGTCTTCGCCCGCAAGCCGATCTTCGGCTACAAAGCGATCGCCTTCTCGACCGTCGCGATCGGGTTCTACTCGCTGCTCGTCTGGGCCCACCACATGTTCACGGTGGGCCTGCCGATCGGGCTCCAGATCTGGTTCATGATCGCCTCGCTGACGATCGCCGTCCCCACCGGCGTGAAGATCTTCAACTGGCTGGCGACGACGTGGCGCGGCAACCTGATCTTCGACACGGCGATGCTCTGGGCGCTCGGCTTCGTCGGGGTGTTCACGATCGGCGGCCTGTCGGGGATCTACGCCGCCGTCTTCCCGTTCGACTGGCAGGTCCACGACACGTACTTCATCGTCGCGCACCTGCACTACGTGCTCTTCGGCGGGTCGGTCTTCGGGATCTTCGCCGCGCTCTACTACTGGTGGCCGAAGATGTTCGGCCGGTACCTGAACGAGACCCTCGGCAAGTGGCACTTCTGGCTGGTCTTCGTCGGCTTCAACCTGACGTTCTTCCCGCAGCACTTCCTCGGCCTGGACGGGATGCCGCGCCGCGTGTACTCCTACCGGGACGATGACCTCTGGACGGCCTACAACCTGATCTCGACGCTGGGCTCCTACGTGATGGGCGTCGGAATCCTGGTCTTCATCGTCAACGTCTGGTGGTCCCGGCGTCGCAGCCCCCGCGCCGTCAACGATCCGTGGCTGGCGGACACGCTCGAGTGGTACACGACCTCGCCGCCGCCTCCGCACAACTTCGACAAGGTTCCGTACGTGACGAGCGCGCGCCCCCTGCGCGACCTCCGCCGCCGGCTCGAGGAGCGAGGCGCGTGAGCGCGGGGCCCTGGCTGCGGTTGTGCGGGCTCGGCGCGTCGGCGGCCGGCGTCCTCGCCGTCGTGAGCGGCGAGCTCGGGATCGCGCACCGCGTGCTCGTCGTCATCGCGGTGCCGCTGCTCGTCGCGCTCGTGCTCGGCGCCTGGTTCGCCCACCGGGAGGCCTTCGCCTTCGCCGCCTCCGGGCTCGTCCTCTTCCTCGGCGCCGTCGCCAGCTGGTGGTCGCCGTCCCTGCACCTCGCGCTCGCCGGCGCCGCCCTTGCAACGACCGTGGTCGCGACCGCGCGCCTCTACCGCGGGAGACGGCCGGCTCCCGTCTCCTGGCGCGACTACGTCGCGCTCACGAAGCCGCGGATCATGTCGCTGCTGCTCCTGACCGGCGCCGCCGGGATGTTCGTCGGCGCGCAGGGCGTCCCCGATCTCGGGCTCCTGGCTGCGACGATCGTCGGGCTCGGGCTCGCGTGCGGCGGCGCGAGCGCGCTCAATCACCTCCTCGACCGCGACATCGACCAGTCGATGGGACGGACGGCCAAGCGGCCGGTGGCCGGCGGTCGCGTCAGCCCCGAGCTCGCGCTCGAGTTCGGCGTTGCGCTCTCGGCGCTCTCGTTCGTCTTGCTCGGCTCCGTCGTCAACGTCCTCGCAGCGGTACTCGCACTCGTCGGGAATCTCTTCTACGTGCTGGTCTACACCCGCTGGTTGAAGCGCTCGACGCCGCAGAACATCGTCATCGGCGGAGCCGCCGGCGCGGTGCCCCCGCTCGTCGGCTGGGCTGCGGCGACCGGGAATCTCGCGCTGCCGGCGCTCTACCTGTTCCTGATCGTCTTCCTCTGGACGCCGCCGCACTTCTGGGCGCTCGCACTCTTGATCAAGCGCGACTACGAGGCCGCGAAGATCCCCATGCTCCCCGTCGTCCGCGGCGATCGCGAGACCGCTCGCCAGATCGTCCTCTACACGGTGGCTCTCGTCGCCCTCACGCTCGTGCCCGTCCTGACCGGCACGTTCGGTGCGGTCTACCTCGCGGCCGCCGCCCTGCTCGGGGCGCAGTTCCTCCGCCTCGCGTGGTCGCTGAGGGTGGAGCTGACGCAGCGGCGGGCCGGCATCCTCTTCCACTACTCCCTCGCCTACCTCGCCCTGCTCTTCGTCGCCATGGCCGTCGACCCGATCGTGCTGTGACCGAGCCCGAGTCCTTCGCCGAGCCGCTGCCCGAGCCTCAGCACCCGGGCTACGTGGTCAAGCCCGTCGAGCCGGACGATGTGCTGGCCCACACCAACAACGTCTTCGGCCTCGCGCTCTTCGGCCTCTTCCTGCTGCTCCTCGCCGGCACGTTCCTGATCGCGTTCGTCTACCTGGAATTCTCGTAGCGACGGAATCTTTCTTGCTCGGGTCGGAGGCGCCGCGAGACGGCGTTTCAGCTCGCGGTCAAGGATCTCTTCGACACCGCTGGGCTGACCACGACCTACGGATCGGTGGTCTTCGCCGATCATGTGCCGACGCGCTCGGCCGAGGCGGTGACATCTGCTCGAGTCGGCCGGGTACGTGGACGTCGGCAAGACGAACCTTCACGAGTTCGCCTACGGCGTCACGTCGCAGAACCCGCACTACGGCACCGTTCCGAATCCGATCGCGCCGGGGCGGATCGCCGGCGGCTCGAGCGGTGGATCGGCGGCGGCGCTCGCCGCCGGGCTCGCGGAGGCCGCGCTCGGGACGGACTCGGGCGGGTCGATCCGCATCCCGGCCGCGTGCTGCGCCGTCGTCGGGCTGAAGCCGACGTTCGGCCTCGTCCCCCTAGACGGCGTTTTCCCGCTCGCGCCGACCTTCGATCACGCAGGCCCGATGGCCCGGACGGTCGCCGACTGCGCCCGGATGATGGAGGCGCTCGTTCCGGGCTTCCGAATCACCGAGCTTGGTGACGTGAAGATCGGGCTCGCCTGGGCTGACCAGTGCGACCCCCTCGTCCGGGCGAGAGTCGAGGAGGCGGCGGCTGTCCTCGGGGCCCAATCGATCGAGTTCCCGCGTCCGGACGAGGTCGACCCGATGTTCATGCGGGAGGTCGCCGACGTGCATCGCGACCTCTTTGCCGAGCACGCCGATTCCTACGGCGCGAACGTCCGGACGAAGATCGAGCGCTGCCTGACTGTGACGGACGCCGAGTACGAAGGGGCCGTGCAGCGCCGCTCCGAGTATCGCCGGCAGGCAGACGACGCGCTCGACGGCCTCGACCTCCTCCTCGTCCCCACGCTGCCCACCGTCCCCCCGCCGCGAGACGTGGACGAGCTCTCGGTGCGACGGTCGCTCATCCGCTTCACGCTTCCGTTCAACGCACTCGGCTGGCCGGCGCTCGCGCTGCCTGGGGGCACCGCGGAGGAAGGCCTGCCCGCCTCGATTCAGCTCGTCGGCCGGCCCGGGGACGACGGGCTGGTGCTCGCCGCCGGCGCGGCGCTCGAGTCGGCGATGTGAGGAAACCCCAACAGACCTCCACGCAAACGCTCACGAATGAGGCGGTACGTTCACGGCAGCCCAGCGGTCAACGCCGGAAGAGGGTCGGGTCGATCCGTGTGAGGGGGCCGGGGGGCACTCCCGTTCGCCCTCCGTTCCTTCGACGCGAAGCTTCTCCGAGCCTTCGCTGGGTGGCACTGCGGCGTGCGGAGCGGGGACGGGACCCCCCGCTCCGACGTCTACGTGCTGACCCCTAGACGCCGGGCGGCTGCTCGTGGCGCGCGCCGTTGGAACGCGCGCCGAGCGCGGCGATTCCGTCCGCAAGCCGCGGCTCGATCGTGAAGAGACGATTGAGGCCGGTGGTCTCCAACGTGCGGCGGATGCGCACGTCATCGGTGACGAGCACCAGCTCGCCGCCGAGACCGATGAGTCGGTCGCGGTACCGGATCAGAACGCTGAGCAGCGTCGAGTCGACGAAGTTGACCTCGGTGAAATCGAGCACGACGGACGTTCCGCCGAGTCCGACGACGCCCTCGAGCGCTTGCTCCAGCGTGGGCGCGGTGTACATGTCGATCTCGCCGGCAGCACTGACGAGGAACGCATTCCCGCCGAGTTCTGCCGTGCGGACCTCGAATTCCAGCGCCGACACACGGCCAACGTAGGCGCCGGATCAAGAGCGTTGGACCCACAATCCGTGGAGATTCACTCACACAGGGACGAGCTTGTACCCGACGCCGCGCACCGTCACGATCCGTTCCGGATCCGCCGGGTCTCGCTCGAGCTTTTGGCGCAGGTTCGAGACGTGGATGTCGCAGGCGCGCTGATCCCCAACGTAGTCACTGTCCCAGAGGTGCTGCATGATCTCCCGCCGGCTGAACACGCGCTCGGGCTGCTGGCCGAGCAGCAGCACCAGCTTGAACTCTGACGGCGTGAGTCGCTTCGGCTCGCCGTCGACCCTCACCTCGTGGCGCAAGGGGTCGAGCTCGAGCGAACCGACTCGGAGCTTGCCTGCGCGCCCAGTACGGTCGAGATCTCGCCGGCGGAGAATTGCGCGCACCCTGCCGATCAGCTCGGCCATGGAGAACGGCTTCGTGACGTAGTCGTCGGCCCCGATCTCGAGGCCGAGCACGCGGTCGAGCTCCGCGCCGCGCGCGGTGAGCATGATGATCGGCACCGCACTCTCCGCGCGGATGCGCCGACAGACGTCGCCGCCCGACATCCCGGGGAGCATGAGGTCCAGGACGACGACGTCGTAGCGGTCGCTCAGCGCTGCCTCGACCCCGGCCTCACCGTCCTGGACGACGTCGACCTCGTACCCCTCCGCGCGCAGCGAGTAGCCGACGGCATCACGGATCGCAGGCTCGTCGTCGATCAGGAGGACTCGGCTCACGCGATTGTGACCGCGTTGGCCGTCCGATGAAGTCGAATCCGGACCACGGTGCCGCCGCGTTCCGGTTCGTCCAGATCGAGCTCGCCGTCCAGCGCTGCGATTGCGGACCGGACGATCGCGAGACCGAGCCCGAAGCCGTCGGACCCATCGTCTTCACCGCGATAGAAGCGCTCCATGACGTGCCCGTGCTCCAGCCTCGGAATCCCGGGCCCGGTGTCCGCGACAACGATCTCGGCGCCGCCGTCGAGAGGACGGGCGGCGAGCGTGATCTGGCCCTCCGACGTGTATTTCGCTGAGTTCTCCGCCAAGTTCAAGAGCGCCTGCTCCACCAATTCGCGGTTGGTCACGAGCGCGAGCTCGGGTGGGCAGTCGACCTCGATTCGGACACCGGGAGCAGGTCGCAGCCCGGCGCGGATCTCGGTCAGGAGCGGCTCGAGGGCCACGACCTCGTCCTTCGGTGTCTCCACGCCCGTCTGGGCGCGCGCGAGAATGAGGAGCGCGCGCGTGAGTCGCGCGAGCCGGTTCGCCTCCTGCTCGATGTGGCCGAGAAAGGTGTCGCGCTCAGGCCGATCCTTCGCACCGGCCTGAAGAACCTCGACGGCACTGATGATCCCGGCCAGCGGGCTCTGCAGCTGGTGGGCGGCGTTGGTGACGAAGTCGCGCTCGGCCCGCTCCTGGGTCTTGCGCACCGAGACGTCTTGGAAGAGCTGCACGGCTCCGACCTGACGCTCGTTCACGTCGACGATCGGCGCCATCCACACGTCGAGCAGTAGGTGGCTGCCGTCATCGCGCACGACCTCGGCCCGTCCGTCCTCGACCGCTTCGCTCGTGAACGGGCTGAGGCGCTCGATGCCGTCGACGCCCCCGTCGCCGAGGAGGCGCCGCGCGACTGCATTCGCGATCACGACCCGGCCATCTGAGCCGAGGATCATCAGCCCGGCGGGAATCTGCTCGACGACCGCCGCGAGGCGCGCCCGCTCGGTGGGGAGCTCCTCCTCGTGCGCGGTTTCCGGGTGCCCTGGTTTATTCATCGGCCCGTCCCTCCCTGTTCGTGCCGCGCCGACAGACTATCCCGGCCGAAAGCGATAATGGCCTTGTGAACGAACGGGGAAAACGCGTCGGGGAGAACGAGGTTCTCTTCCGCGAGATCAACGAGCGGCTGCGCGAGCTTGGCGAGGGCTTCACCTTCGTCAGCGAGGAGGCGGAGTTCGTCTGCGAGTGCGCGAACACCACCTGCGTCGAGCGTGTCCACATGACTCTGGCCGCCTATGAGGAGATCCGGGCGGATCCGAAGCGGTTCTTCGTCGTGAACGGCCACGAGTTGCTCGAGTACGAGAACGTGGTCGCAGAGGGCTCCGGATACATCATCGTCGAGAAGCTGCCCGGCGGTCCCGCCGGCATCGCGATCAGAGAGGACCCGCGCTCCTGACTGAGTCTTCGTAGATCGGGTCGCGCCCGAAGACGTCCAGCTCGTCGGAGAGGAGGTCGCTCTCGTCCACTTCCTCGGCGTAGGGCAGCTCGTCCGCGTGCTCGACCGCGACCTCGACCCCCGCGCGTGATCCCAGCCAGCCGGCGACGAGAGACGCCTCGGCCGGCGGGCCGGCGACGCGATCGGGCAGATCGGGCCAGGCTCGGGCGAGTGCCTCCCGCCACGGCAGCGTCCGCCGCCAAGCGATGTCCGAGGTCGCTGCCTTGGCGAAGACATCGTCGAGCTCTTCGTACGCACCGGGAACGTCCGGCCACTCGGCGGAGTCGACGATCAGGCGGTCGACCAGGTCGACCAGCTGGTGGAACTGGTCGGTTGCAAACGGCGGCCGGCCGCGCCAGCGGAGGAAGACCGGCAGATCGGGCAGGAGCAAGGGGAGGACGACGCTCGCCGGGGCCTGAGCGCGGTTGCCGCCGAGCCGAAGCTCCACCACCTCGTTGCACAGGTGCCGGTCGCTGAACGCAACTTCGTAGCACTCGAGCAAGACGCGGGCGGCGATTCCGTCGCGCGCGTCCGGCTCGGGAATGAGCAGGAGCGTCCGTGACGGGTGGCCCTCTGCCATCGCGGCAAGGGTCTCCGTCGCCGCCTGCTGCCACTCCGCGGGGACCCAGGCAATGTGGGTCAGGACGGTGGTCCGCAGGTTCCGTTTGCCCACGAAGCCGCGCTGAAGCCGAAGCCCGATCAAGGCCTGCTCGACCTCGCTCACAGAGACACACTCGTCGGCCCACTCGTCGATGTGCGCTACCGATGCCATTCGACCAGCTCCTGCGCCGCCTGCGGGCCCCACGTTCCGGCGGCGTAGTTCGGAAACGACGGCTTGCCCCGCCGCCACGCAGCAACGATGGCGTCCACGAGTGCCCACTGCTCCTCGATCTCGTCGGCGCGCGTGAAGAGCGTGGCGTCGCCGAGCATGGCGTCGAGGATCAGCCGCTCGTACGCCTCGCGGAGGCCGGTGCGAAAGGTCCCGCCGTAGAGGAAATCCATGTGCACTGTTCGCACCTTCATGCCCCAGCCGGGCACCTTGGCGCCGATCGCGAGCGACACGCCTTCGTTCGGCTGGATGTGGATGACGAGCAGGTTCGGCCGAAGCTCCGTGGTGTCCTCGAACAACGTGTGCGGGACGCGCTTGAACTGGATCGCGATCGTCGTCTCGCGCCTCGGAAGCCGCTTTCCCACTCGAACGAAGAACGGGGTGTCGGCCCAGCGCCAGTTGTCGACTCCGAGTCTTGCGGCGACGAATGTCTCCGTGTCGGACTGCGGGTCGACGCCCTCCTCCTCCCGATAGCCGGGGACCGGCTCGCCCTCGATGAATCCGGGGCCGTATTGCCCTCGCAGGACCGCGCGAGGCGCAGGAGTCCGCATCGCCTTCAGGACCTTTAGCTTCTCGTTGCGCACGGACTCGGCGGTGAAGTCGATCGGGGGCTCCATCGCGGTCAGCGCGAGGAGCTGCAAGAGGTGGTTCTGAAAGACGTCGCGAATCGCACCCTCCCGCTCGTAGAACTCGGCCCGCCGTTCGATCCCGATCGACTCGGCGACGGTGATCTGAATGTGGTCGATGAACTGGCGACTCCAGACGGGCTCGAAGATCCCGTTCGCGAACCGGAGGACGAGCAGGTTCTGGACGGTGTCCTTGCCGAGGTAGTGATCGATGCGGAAGACCTCGTCCTCGGTGAAGTTGCGCGAGAGCAACTCGTTCAGCTCGCGGGCCGAGGCGAGGTCGTGGCCGAACGGCTTCTCGACGATCAGGCGCGTCCAGCCGCTCGTCGCACGGCGCTCCCCGAGCTCCTCGACGAGCTTCGGCATCGCCTCGGGAGGGACGGCGAGGTAGTAGACGCGGTTCCCCCCTGTGCCGAACTGCTCGTCGAGCTCGGTCAGCGACATCGCGACCCGGTCCTCTCCCTCCTCGTGGGCGAACTCCGTCGCGACATAGCGCGTCCGGCGGGCGAGCTCGTTCCACGTCTCCTCGCGGAACTCGTCCCGCGCGAACTCGCGCACGGACGCCTCCATCTGCGCCACGAAATCCTCCGTCGAATGCTCGCTGCGAGCCACGCCAAGTACCGCGAATTGCTCCGGGAGCAGTTCCCGGACCGCGAGCGCATAGAGGGCGGGAAAGATCTTGCGGCGGGTCAGGTCGCCCGACGCTCCGAAGATCGCGAGCACGCACGGCTCCGGTCGCCGTCGGAGCTCGAGCCCCTCGAGCAGCGGGTTCTCGGCCTCAGTCGTGACGGACTGCGTGTCCACCGAACTGGTTCCTTAGCGCTGCGTTGACCTTGGCCGCGAACGACTCGTCCTGGCGAGAGGCGAAGCGGGCGTAGAGCGCCGCGGTGATTACGTGCAGCGGGACCGCCGACTCGATCGCCTGCTCGACGGTCCACCGCCCCTCGCCGGAATCCTCGACGTAGCCCTTGATGCCCGCGAGGCCGGGGTCCTCGGCGAGCGCGCGGGCGAGCAGGTCGAGCAGCCAGCTGCGGACGACGGAGCCGTGCCGCCAGAGCTCGGCGACGCCGCCGAGGTCGAGGTCGAACTCGGACACGTGCATCAGCTCGAAGCCTTCGGCGTACGCCTGCATCAGCCCGTACTCGACGCCGTTGTGCACCATCTTCACGAAGTGGCCGGCGCCGGACGGGCCGACATGGGCATAGCCTCCCTCGGGCGCCAGCGCGTGGAACGCCGGCTCCAGACGGCCGATCGGCTCCGAATCGCCTCCAGCCATCAGCGCGAAGCCCTCGCGGAGGCCCCAGATGCCGCCGGAGACCCCGACGTCGACGAAATGGAGGCCGCGCTCGGCCGCCTTAGCGGCGCGCCGCTGGGAGTCGCGGAAGTTGGAGTTGCCGCCGTCGACGACCGCGTCCCCGCGCTCGAGCACGCCCAACAGCTCCCGGAAGGCGTTCTCGGTGATCTCACCGGCCGGGATCATCAGCCAGACGTGCCGCGGCGGCTCGAGCTGCCCGACGAGCTCGCCGAGGGAGCCGGCGGTCGAGGCGACCTTCGGGTCGTAGGTCATCACCTCGTGGCCGTCCCGCTGCAGACGCTCCGTCATCCCGGCCCCCATCCGGCCCAGGCCGACCATGCCGAGCTTCACAGGGTCACCCTGACGATCGGGCGGCCGCGATCGCGAAGGGCCTGGAAGTCACCGACGGCCTGGCAGGCGATGAGCGTTCGGAAGCCGTAGGGACGGCCTGGGATCGGGAGCTCCTCGCCGAGGTCGTCCACGACCTGGACGAAGGCCCCTGTGTCGGGACCGCCCTTGTGCAGCTGGCCCGTCGAGTGCAGGTAGCGCGGGCCGAGCCCCACGGCGACGGCCGCGCCGGTCTGCTCGACTCGCTCGACGAGCGGCGCCAGCTCGCTCTCGCGCGCCGGGTCGATGAACGCCAGGATCGCGACGTAGTCGCCCGGCTTCGCGTCGGCCAGGAGTGCGTCGAGGTCTCCCTCGGGGACCAGTCCGGTGTCTGACACCGGACGTGTCTCCGAAAGCAAGGCGTTCGTCCGGTCCTTGGCCTCCTGCACGTTCGGCTGGTCGAACGGATTGACGCCGAGCAGAGAGCCGGCGACGGCGGTCGCGAACTCCCACCGGAAGAACTCCTGCCCGAGCTCGTAGGGATCGGGGAGCCGAACCTCGAGCTCCTCCCCGCCGACCTGGACCGGGACGATTCCTTTGCCGTCCTTGCCCGTCGACTCCGCGAGGAGCTGCTCGACCCAGAGGCCAAAGTCGCCGGAGACGTGCAGGAACGGCGTACGGGCCAGCTCCAGTCCGAGCTCGAGCCCCGGGTTGCCCTCCTTGAGCCAACACGCTTCGCGCATCTCCTCCGCGCGGTCGAGAAGTCGCATCGCGTCGATGCCCATCAGGACGGCCGGGAGGATCCCGAAGACCGAGAGCGCCGAGTAGCGGCCGCCGATCGTGGGCTCGCCGTAGAAGACGTCCTCCGAGAGCTCGGCCAGCGGCGAACCGGGATCGGTGATGACGGCGAAGCGAGCGCCCCGGTCACGGAAATAGTCGACGTGGGAGCGGGTTTCGATCGTCGTCCCCGACTTCGAGGCGGCGAGGAAGAGCGTACGCGGGATCTCGATCGCGGCCTCCAGCCGCCGCACCGCCGCCGGATGGGTCGTGTCGAGAACGTGGAAGCGCTCGGCGCCGAACAGTCGGCGCATCACCTCCGGCGCCAGGCTGGAGCCGCCCATGCCGAGCAGGACGACGTCGTCGGCGTCGACGCGGGCGCCGAACTCCAGCAGCTCGTGCACCCGCTCGCGCATGCGGGCGGGCTCGTCGAGCCAGCCGAGCCACTGGGCCTCGTCGCCGCCCGTCCAGACCGACGGGTCGCGCTCCCAGATCCGCTCGACCAGCTCGGCGGTCTCGATCACGGGCACTAGGCAGAGACGAGCTCGCCGCGCTTCGCGGCGATGCCGTCGAGGAGATCGCGGAACGAGTCCGCGAACTTCTGCACGCCCTCCTCTTCGAGCACGCGGGTGACGTCGTCGTAGTCGACCCCGACTTTCGCCAGGTCCTCGAAGAGCTGCCGCGCCTCGTCGAGTCCCTCTTCGAGTGTGAGCCTGACCACGCCGTGGTCCTGGAAGGCCTCGATCGTCTCCTTCGGCATCGTGTTCACCGTCTCCGGGCCGATCAGCTCCTCGACGTACATGACGTCGCGGTACTCGGGGTTCTTCGTCGACGTCGAAGCCCAGAGGCAGCGCTGCGGGGTCGCGCCCTTCGCTTTCAGCGGATCCCACCGCGGCCCGGAGAAGATCTCCTTGTAGCGCTGGTAGGCGAGCTTGGCGTTCGCGATCGCCAACCGGCCCTTCAGGTCGTCGTGGCCGCCGATCGCGTCGAGCCGTGTGTCGGCCTCGGTGTCGACGCGCGAGACGAAGAAGCTCGCCACGGACGTGACCGTCGACGGGTCGCCACCGGCCTCGACGAGCCGTTCGAGCCCGAGGAGGTAGGCCTCGGCGACCTCGGCGTAGCGCTCCAACCCGAAGATCAGCGTGACGTTGATGTTCCTGCCGCGCGAGATCATCTCTTCGATTGCGGGCAGGCCTGCCTTCGTCGCCGGGATCTTCACGTAGAGATTCGGCTTGTCGACGACTGTGTGGAAGCGCTGCGCCTCTTCGATCGTCGCCTCGGTGTCGTTCGCGAAGTTCGGGTCGACCTCGAGCGAGACGTAGCCGTCCAGCCCCTCGGTCCGGTCCCAGACGGGGCGGAGCAAGTCGCACGCCTCGCGGATGTCGTCGAAGGCGAGCCGAAGGAAGATCTCCTTCAAGTCGTCCTCATCGTCGAGGACCTCGCGCAGCTGGTCGTCGTACCAGCCGCCCTCCGACATCGCCTTCTGGAAGATGGTCGGGTTGGACGTGACGCCGACGACGGCGTCCTCGTCCATCATCCGGCGGAGCTCGCCGGTGCGGAGCCACTCGCGGGAGAGCGAGTCGATCCAGATGCTTTGGCCAAGCTCGCTCACCTGGTGGAGGCGGGACTTAGACATTCAGGCCCTCTCTTTCCATCGTTGCGATCTTTTCAAGCCTGCGGCGGTAGCGCTCGGCGCCGTCGAACTCGGCGGCCAGGAACGCTCCGATCAGCTCGGCGGTCAGGTCCTCGCCGACGACGCCCGAGCCGATACAGAGCACGTTCATGTCGTCGTGCTCCACACCTTGCCTCGCTGAGTAGGTGTCGTGGCAGATCGCCGCTCTTACCCCGGCGAGCTTGGAGGCGGCGATCGACGCGCCCACGCCGGAGCCGCAGACGAAGATGGCGCGCTCGGCATCGCCGCCCCGGATCGCCTGGCCGATCTCCCTCGCCTTGTCGGGATAGTCGACCATGGGCTCGGGTTTGTCCGTGCCCAGATCTACCGCCTGGTGCCCAAGGTCCTGCACCTTCTGTAGCACCAGGGCCCGCAGCTTCACGCCTCGGTGATCGAATGCCACGGCAACCCTCATATCTCGTCTACGTTACCCCCACATGCCTGACCTGGACCTCTGGCGAGAGCTCGGCCAGCAGCTGCGGGTCGATGCGGTGCGCACGAGCGCGGAGGCGGGCTCTGGGCATCCGACATCGTCGATGTCCGCCGCCGACTTGGCCGCCGTGCTGCTCGCGAACCACTTCCGCTACGACTTCGACGACCCCAAGAATCCGGCGAACGACCGGCTCGTGTTCTCCAAAGGCCATGCGTCGCCGCTCGTCTACGGCCTCTTCCGGGCCGCCGGTGTCCTGTCGGAGGAGGAGCTGCTCACGTACCGTCAGTTCGGCAGCAGGCTCGAGGGCCACCCCACCCCGAGGCTCCCGTGGGTGGACGTCGCGACCGGGTCGCTCGGCCAGGGCCTGCCGATCGGCGTCGGCATGGCGCTCGCCGGGAAGCGGCTCGACCGCCTGCCGTTCCGCGTCTGGGTCGTCTGCGGGGACAGCGAGATGGCGGAGGGCTCGATGTGGGAGGCGATCGAGCACGCCGCGTTCTACGAGCTCGACAACCTGACCGCGATCATCGACGTCAACCGCCTCGGCCAGCGGGGCGAGACGATGCACGGCTGGGACCTGTCGTCGTACGCGAACCGCCTCCGGGCGTATGGCTGGCATGCGATCGAGATCGACGGCCACGACGTCGAGCAGATCGACGCCGCGTACCGGGAAGCCGAGTCCACGCCGAAGCCGACGGCGGTCGTCGCCAAGACGATCAAGGGCAAGGGCTACTCCAAGGTCGAGGATCAGGGCGGCTGGCACGGGAAGGCGATCGCCGAGGAGGCGATCAAGGAGCTCGGCGGCATCCGGAACATCACCGTCGACGTCCCGAAGCCGGAGCCCCGCGAGCCCCATCGGTTCGAGCCGGAACCGCGCGAGTGGCCCAGGTACGACGTCGGCTCCGCGGTCTCGACGCGGAAGGCGTACGGCGAGGCGCTCGCGGCGCTGGGCGGGGAGCGCGGAGACGTCGTCGCGCTCGACGGCGAGGTCTCGAACTCCACGTTCTCCGAGATCTTCCGCGACGCCCACCCCGACCGCTTCTTCGAGATGTACATCGCCGAGCAGCAGATGGTCGCCGCCGCAGTCGGGATGCAGGTTCTCGGCTGGAAGCCCTTCGTCTCGACGTTCGCGGCGTTCATGTCCCGGGCCTACGACTTCGTCCGCATGGCCGCGGTCAGCCGCGCGACGATCAAGCTGTGCGGCTCGCACGCGGGCGTCTCGATCGGCGAGGACGGGCCTTCGCAGATGGGGCTCGAGGACCTCGCGGAGTTCCGCGCCGTCAGCGGGTCGACGGTGCTCTACCCGTGCGACGGGAACCAGGCGGCGAAGCTGGTGAGAGCGATGGCCGACGACGACGGCATCTCCTACCTGCGGACGACACGGGGCGACACGCCGGTCGTCTACGAGCCGGACGAGGAGTTCCCGGTCGGCGGCAGCAAGACGCTTCGTTCGTCCGACGACGACGAGGTCACGGTCGTCGCAGCCGGGATCACCGTCCACGAGGCGCTCAAGGCCGCGGATACGCTCGCAGGCGACGGGACGTCGGTTCGGGTGATCGACTGCTACTCGGTCAAGCCGATCGACGCCGAGACCCTCCGCGACATCGCGACTCCAATCGTTACCGCCGAGGACCATTGGGCCGAGGGCGGCCTCGGCGAGGCGGTGCTCGCGGCCCTCGCCGATCAGGAGGAGCGGCCGCCGGTCGCCGTGCTCGCGGTCCGGGAGCTCCCGCGATCGGGCAAGCCCGCCGAGCTGCTCGCGGCGGCCGGGATCGACGCCGACGCGATCGCTGCCGCCGTACGTGGCCTGATCGGCGCGCGGGCCGGGGTCTAGGTCTAGGTCGCGCGGAGCAGCTGCTCGTCGAGCGGGACGAGCGGAAGCTGAAACGTCCGGACCGCATCGTCGTTCGCGGGGACGTTGTCGCCGGTCTGGAGCATCGTCAGCAGGTCGCGCGTGAGCGGGATGTTGCCCGGAAGGCGCTCGGTGAGCAGCGCAGGAACGCGCATCAGGCCGATCGGCATGTGGATCGTCGGCCGGCGGCGGATGCCCTGCAGCGCGCGGATCCGCTGCCACAGCTCGTTCCAGGTCACGGCGTCAGGCCCTCCGAGCTCGAACGTGCGGTTCGTCGCCTCGGTGCGGTCGATCGCCCGTGCGTAGTACGCGCCGACGTCGTCGATCCAGATCGGCTGGATGCGCTGCTCGCCGTTGCCCATGATCGCGGTGAACGGCGAGAGCTTCGCCAGCTTCAGGAACGTCGGCAGGATGCCCCCTTCGCGTCCGAAGACGAAACTCGGCCGGAAGATCACGTGCTCGAGGCCGGACGCCTTCACGTCCTGTTCCATCGTCCACTTCGCGTTGTAGTACGGGACCAGGTCCTTCGTCTGCTCGGTCACGCCGAGCGCGCTCATCTGGACGAAGCGGCGAACGCCTGCCTCCTTCGCCGCGCCGATGAGGCTCCGTGTCCCGTCGACCATGACCCGCTCGAACTGCGCCGGCTTCCCCTGGCGGATCGCGACCAGGTGGACGACGACCTCCTCGCCGTTCACCGCGCGCCGCAGGCTGTCGGCGTCGGTGACGTCGCCCTGCACCGCCTCCTCGCAACGGATCCCGGCGTCTCGCCAGGCACCGGGCTTGCGCTCGAGCACTCTGACCGCGTGGCCGGCGTCGGCGATCGCATTGGCGACGGAGGGCCCGATGAACCCGGTCCCGCCGGTCACGAGGACCTTCATACCCTCTCGCGCTCGAAGTTCTGCCAGTACCGGGACGGCGTCGGCCCTCGCTGGCCCTGGTACTTCGAGCCGAGCTCGCCGGAGCCGTACGGCTTCTCGGCCGGCTCGGACAGCTGAACGAAGGAGAGCTGACCGATCGTCATCCGGTAGTAGATCGTGATCGGGAGGTTGGCGACGTTCGAGAGCTCGAGCGTGACGTGGCCGTCCCAACCGGGGTCGATGAACCCCGCCGTCGAGTGAATCAGCAGCCCGAGGCGGCCTAGCGAGCTCTTTCCTTCCAAGCGCGCGACCAGGTCGTCGGGGAGCCGGATCCGCTCCAGCGTCGAGGCGAGCACGAACTCGCCGGGATGGAGGATGAACGGCGAATCGCCGTCGACCTCGACGAGCTCGGTCAGGTCGTCCTGGGGCTGCTTGACGTCGATGTACGGGTAGCGAGCGTTGTGGAAGACACGGAAGAAGCGGTCGACCCGGACGTCGATGCTCGACGGCTGCAGCAGCGACTTGTCGTAGGGGTCGATCAGGATTCGACCCTCATCGATCAGGCGCCGGATCGTCCGGTCGGAGAGAACCATCAGTGCCCCTTCCAGTAATGCCGCCGGAGTTCTGGGTCGCGAGCACCAAGCCAGAGGCCGCACTCCGACGAGGCAAGGCTGGACAGCCTTGGTGAGGAGGAGGGTGGGCTCTGGCGCCGCGTGATCGCGGGCCAGAAGCCGGCATGTATTGCTGGGAGGGGCACTACAGTGCAGCTGCCGCGGAGCCGCTGAGCTCACCGAACTCGTTGTCTGTCAGCTCGATGCCCGCCGCGGCGACGTTGTCCTCCAGGTGTGCGAGCGACGAGGTGCCCGGGATCGGGAGCATCACCGGCGAGCGGCGGAGAAGCCACGCGATCGCGATCTGCGCCGCCGTTCCGCCGCGGTTCGCTGCCAGCTCGCCAAGGCGACCGCGGGACCGCGCCAGCTCGCCGAAGCCGAGTGGGAACCAGGGCAGGAACGCGAGCCCATCCTGCTCGCAGGCGTCGAGCATGCCTTCCCAGGGACGATCGGCGACGCTGTAGCGGTTCTGCACCGACACGATCGGAGCCACGCGGCGCGCCCGCGCCAACTGCCGAGCGTCGACGTTCGAGAGGCCGATGTGCCGGATCTTCCCCTCTCGCTGAAGCTCGGCAAGCGCGCCGACGGAGTCCTCGATCGGGACGCTCGGATCGACGGAATGCAGCTGGTAGAGATCGATCCGCTCGAGCCGAAGACGCTCGAGGCTCGACTCACAGGCGGCGCGCAGAGCCTCGGGTCGACCGTCCTGGCGCCACTCTCCCCGCCGCTCGTGGAGTAGGCCGCCCTTGGTGGCGATGAGGAGGCCCTCGGGGTACGGGTGCAGCGCCTCGGCGATCTGGCGTTCGTTGACCTCGGGCCCGTAGGAGTCGGCGGTGTCGACGAAGTTGACCCCGAGCTCGACGGCGCGGCGCAGGACCGCAAGGGCGTTCTCCGGGTCGTCGGGCGGGCCGATCACACCGGGCCCCGTCAGTCGCATGGCGCCGAAGCCCATGCGGTTGACCGTCAGGTCGCCGATCATGACCGTTCCGGAGGCAGCGGCGGGCTGGGCGGTCATCGAGCGGAAACTAGCGTAGGCGAAGTGGGACGGGAGGAGGGTCACGCCGGCGACAGGCGTGCCGTTCTCAACCGTAGCTAGACGATCGTCAACTGGCGATGGGCCTCGAACCCGGAGAGGCCGACGCCGACCAGACGCAGAGCGCCGGGTCGGTCCGTGAGCGCGCGGTCGAGAAGCGCGCAGGCCAGCTGCCAGATCCGGTCGGCGTCGTCGGTGCCCACGGGCAGGGTCGTCGACCGGCTCCTGATCGCGAAATCCGGGTAGCGGACCTTGGTCGTCACGGTGCGCGCCGTCTCGCCCTTCTTCCGCAGGTGCTCCGCGAGGCCGTCCGCCATCGGGCGCAGTTCGGACCGGAGCTGCTCGACGTCGGCGATGTCACGCGCGAACGTCTCCTCTTGGCTGATCGAGACCCGCTGCGTCTGGGTCTCGAGCCCCCGTGGGTCGATCCCGCGGGCACGGTCGCGCAGCAGCCTTCCGACCTTGCCCGGCAGCAGGGCCCGCAGCCGCTCGTCGGAGAGCGCCGCCAGCGAGCCGATCGTGTCGACGCCGTCGGCCCGGAGACGGGCCTCGGCGCGAGGGCCGACGCCGGGAAGCCGACGCACGTCGAACGGCGCCAGAAACTCCGCTTCGCGGCCCGGCAGGACGACGACCAGCCCGCCCGGCTTTCGCCGGTCGCTGGCGATCTTGGACACGACCTTGCAGGGCGAGACTCCGAGCGAACAGGTCAGGCTCGTGGCGCCTCGGACCGCTGTCTGCACGGCTTCGGCCACCCGCCGCGCTTGCCCGAAGCCCGTCGCGACCTCCCCGACATCGAGGTAGCCCTCGTCGAGACCGGTGCGCTCGACGGTCGGCACAACCTGCCGCACGGTGTCCCAGACCTCCGTCGAGTAGGTCGAGTAGAGCCGGTGGCGCGGCCGAACGAAGACCGCGTGAGGACAGCGGCGGAGCGCCTCCGCGCAGCTCATCGCCGACTGGATTCCGAATCGCCGCGCGACGTAGTTGGCGGTCGCCACGACGCCACGGCCGTGCGGGTCCCCGCCGACGATCAGCGGCTTCGTCCGCAGGTTCGGATCTTCGAGCTCCTCGACCGCCGCGAAGAAAGCGTCGAGATCGAGGTGCGCGAGGATTACGGACTGAGACGCTCGATCGTCCACTCCCCACCATCTTGGCGGCGGTAGCGGAAGCGATCGTGGAGGCGGCTGTCGCGGTGCTGCCAGAACTCCCAGGTCTCCGGCTCCAGGCGGTAGCCGCCCCAGTTCGGCGGGAGCGGCACCTCATGCCCCTCGAACTCGCGCTCGAGCTCGGCGACGCGCGCCTCGAGCTCGTCACGCGAACCGAGCGGCTCGCTCTGTTGAGAGGCCCACGCCGCAATCTGCCCGCCGCGCGGGCGGGTGCGGAAGTACTCGTCGGACTCGTCGTCCGCCACCCGCTCCACCGGGCCCTCGATCCGCACCTGCCGCCCGAGCGGGTGCCAGTAGAAGAGAAGCGCACCGCGGCCCGTCTCGGCCAGCTCACGGCCCTTCCGGCTCCCGTGCCCGGTGTGGAACTTGAATCCGCGCTCGTCGAAGCCCTTGGCCAGCACCATGCGCACCGAGGGTTGCCCGTCTGCCGTCGCGGTCGCCAATGCAACTGCCTCGGGAGCCTCGACGACGCGCTCCGCCTCCTCGTACCAGCGTCCGAACTGACGCAGCGGATCGGGGTCGAGGTCGCTCCGTTGGAGAGGCCGCGCTCGCTCGCTCATGAATACGGATTATTCAGTATGCAACAGGCCGGAAGCTCCGCTATCGTCGGGCGCATGGCAACGACGAAGAGCATCGAGCTCCGCACCGAGATCCCCGGCCCCCGCTCCCGCGAGATCGTTGCGCGCAAGGAGCGGGTCGTCGCGGACCCGCTCTCACTGACCTGGCCGATCGTGATCGAGCGCGGCGACGGGGCGCGGCTCACCGACGTGGACGGCAACACATACATCGATTTCACCGGCGGCGTTGGGTGCCTCAACGTCGGTCATTCTCACCCGCGGGTGGTCGAGGCGGCCCAGGAGCAGCTGGAGCGCTTCAGCCACACGGACTTCACGATCGTCCCGTACGAGGTCTACGTTCGCCTCGCCGAGCGGCTCTGCGAGCTGGCCCCGATCGAAGACGCCAAGGCCGCGTTCTTCAACGCAGGCACGGAGGCGGTCGAGAACGCGATCAAGTTCGCGCGCTCGTATACGAAGCGCCCGGCCGTGATCGCGTTCGAAGGCGGCTTCCACGGCCGCACCCTGCTCTCGCTGTCGCTGACCTCGAAGGTGCACCCCTACAAGGCCGGTCTTGGGCCCTTCGCGCCGGAGGTCTACCGCGTCCCGTTCCCGAACGACTACCGCGGGCCGAGCGCGAAGGATGCATTGGCCGCGCTGGAGCGTGCCCTCGCGACCCAGGTCGCGGCGGAGACCGTGGCCGCGATCGTGGTCGAGCCCGTTCAGGGCGAGGGCGGGTTCCTCGTCGCGCCCCAGGAGTACCTCCAAGGCATTCGCAGCCTCTGCAACGAGCACGGGATCGTGCTGGTCGTCGACGAGGTTCAGACCGGTTTCGCCCGCACCGGGAAGCTGTTCGGGATCGAGCACTACGCGATCGAGCCCGACCTGATGACGATCGCCAAGTCGGTCGCGATGGGCCTGCCGCTGTCCGGCGTGATCGGGAAGCGGGAGATCATGGACGCGCCTCCGGACTCCTCGGTAGGCGGAACCTACGTCGGGAACCCGGTGGCCCAGGCTGCCGCGCTGGCGGTGCTCGACGTCATCTCCGAAGAGGACCTCTGCGCGCGCGCGTCGGTCCTCGGCGACCAGATGCGGGAGCGAATGCTCGCCTGGCAGAGGCGCTTCCCCCACATCGGAGACGTGCGCGGCCTCGGCGCGATGCTCGCCATCGAGCTGGTCGAGGATCCGCAGACGAAGACTCCCGCCCCGGCTCTCGCCTCGGCGGTCACCGACGAAGCCGTGAAACGCGGTCTCCTGCTCCTCAAGTCGGGCATCTACTCGAACTGCATACGGGTGCTGACGCCGCTCATCCTTTCCGACGCCGAGCTCGAAGAGGCGCTCGCCGTCTGGGAGGAGGCGCTCGAAGCTGCCCTCGAATAGCGCAGTAGCCTTAACCCGCATGTCTGCGGGTGATGTGATCACGGGGCGCTACGAGCTCCTGGCGCTCGTCGGACGCGGCGGAATGTCGACCGTGTGGCGCTCGCATGACCGGCTGCTCGACCGCACCGTCGCGATCAAGGTCCTCCACGAACAGTTCGCGTCGGACGAGGAGTACGTCGAGCGCTTCCGCCGCGAGGCACGCTCGGTTGCCCAGCTCAGCCATCCGAACATCGTCACGGTCATCGACCGTGGCGAGGACGAGAGCCGTCAGTACATCGTCTTCGAGTACGTCGAGGGCGAGAACCTGAAACAGCTGCTCCAGCGCACTGGACGGCTCCCCGTACGCGACGCGATCCTCATGGCCCTTCAGATGGCGCGGGCGCTCGCCTTCGCCCACGGCCGAGGGCTCGTCCATCGCGACGTGAAGCCGCAAAACGTGCTGCTCAACGAGGACGGCCAACCGAAGATGACCGACTTCGGCATCGCGCGCTCGGTCGACGTCCAGGGTGTGACGATCACTGGGACCGTCGTCGGCACGAGCGAGTACATCTCGCCCGAGCAGGCGCGGGGCGAGCAGGTCGACGCGCTCAGCGACGTCTATTCCCTCGGCGTCGTCCTCTACGAGCTCCTCACCGGCAGCGTGCCGTTCACGGGCGAGAACTTCGTGGCGATCGCGCTCAAGCACGTCCACGAGCCGCCGCCAGATCTCCTCGAGCGCAGGCCGGACGTGCCGCCGCGGGTGGCGATGGCGGTCGAGCGGGCGATGGCGAAGAACCCCGCCGATCGCTTCCAGTCGATGGGTGAGCTCTGCTCGGAGCTCGAGGCGGAGCTCGCCGGCCTGGACCCGGCCTCGGAGGAGGCGACGATGATCGCAGGCCGGCCCGTGACGCCGGCCCAGCCGCGGCGCGCCGAAAGGCGGCGGCGCGGCGGCTTCCTTTGGCCGATCGCCGCCGTCCTCGCCGTGTTCACGGTCGCAGCCTTCGCCGCGTTCGGGGCGTTCACCCTGCGGAACGGCGACGGATCTCCTGACGCTGCGCCGAATGCTCCGATCAGGCTTCAGGGCGTGGCCGCGTACGACCCCGAGGGCGGTGACGGGGAGCACGACGCCGAGGCTCCGCTCGCCACAGACGGAAACACGGGGACGTACTGGACGACCGAGACCTACGAGGACTTCTCCAATTCGAAGGACGGCGTCGGGCTCGTCCTCGATGCGCGCAGGGAAGCCGAGCCTCGGGCGATCACCGTCCTCTCGGAGACGCCCGGCTTTCAGGCCGAGATTCGCGCAGGAAACTCCCGGCAAGGCCCGTTCCGGACCGTGTCAGAGTCACAAACCGTCGAGAGCGAGACCTCGTTCGACCTGAACGAGGCGAAGGCCCGCTACTTCGTCGTCTGGATCACCGACCTCGACGGTCGGGCTCGCATCAACGAGGTTCGCGTCTCCTAGAACTCGAGCGTCGAGCGGCGCTCGTGCCGCTCGAGCGCGAGCTCGATCAGGCGGTCGAGCAGCTCGGGATAGGAGATCCCCGAGGCCTCGAAGAGCTTGGCGTAGACGCTCGTCGCCGTGAACCCGGGGATCGTGTTCAGCTCGTTGACCAGCACCTCCCCGTCGGCCGTCACGAAGCAGTCGGCGCGGGCCATGCCCTCGCAGTCCGAGGCGATGAATGCCTCGACGCTGACCTGCTGGACGCGCTCGATCGCCGTCTCGGGGATCCGCGGCGGGATGATCAGGTCCATCCCGCCCTCGTCGTACTTGGCCGAGTAGTCGTACCAGTCGACGCCGCCGAAGCCGTGCGCCTCGATCTCGCCCGGGATCGATGCGATCGGCTCGCGGTTGCCGAGCACCCCGCATTCCACCTCGACCCCGTCGACGAACTCCTCGACGAGCACCTTCTCGTCGTGGCGCCGCGCGAGCGCGACCGCCTGCGCCAGTTGCTCCGCTCGCTCGACCTTCGTGATCCCGACCGAGGACCCGAGCCGCGCCGGCTTGACGAACACCGGATAGCCGAACGGGTTCTCGGGGCGGTCGCCGTTCCGCAGGGTCACGGAGCGCGTGACCGGGATGCCCTTGTCGCGACAGACGGACTTGAAGAGATCCTTGTCCATGCAGAGCGCCGAGGCCGTCACACCGGCACCGACGTAGGGCACGTCGGCGAGCTCGAGCAGACCCTGGACGGTCCCGTCCTCACCGAAGGGCCCGTGCAGGATCGGCAGCACGACGTCGACCCGACCCAGGGCCTCGGGCGGCGATCCCACCGTCGGCACGGGCAGCGTCTCCGCAACGGGGCGCTCGAGCTCCTTCAGGCCCGAGTTCAGCGCCCAGCGCCCCTCCCGGTCGATCTCGATCGTCTCGATCTCGTAGCGCTCCGGATCGAGCGCGTCCACGACCGACCGTGCGGAGAGGACGGAGATCTCGTGCTCGCTCGATCGCCCGCCGGCGACGACGGCGACACGGATCTTCTTGCTCACGGCACGGGCGCCGGCGGGGGCGGAGGCGGCTCGGGCGCCGGGGGCGGCGGCTCGGGTTGCTCGGTGAGCCGACCGACGAAGAGCGTCACCGTCGCGCCCGGCTCCGCCTGTTCGCCCGGAGGCGGTGTCTGGCTGATGACCACGCCGTCCTCGTCGGGGTTCTGGGTCGGCGTATCCCGGATCGCGACCTCCCAGCCCTCGTTCTCGAGCGTCGCCTGCGCGCTCGACTCGTCGAGCCCGCGAACGTCGGGCACCGCGGTCGTCGACTGGCCGGTCGAGACGCTGACCGTCACCCGAGACCCAGGCGGCACCAATGCGCCAGGCGACGGATCCTGGTCGACGACGGTGCCCTCAGGCTCCGACGCGTCGACGCTCCGGCGCAGTGGCGTGAAGCCGGAGCGGCGAAGCTGCTCGGCGGCGCTGTCGTACGACTGGCCGATGACGTTCGGCACGCCGATCGTCTGCTGACCCTTGGAGATGTTGATGCGGACGGTGCTGCCGCGGACGATGCTCGTCCCGCCGCTCGGATCCTGGGCGATGACGGTGCCCGACGGCTGGTCGGAGAAGATGTCGACGCCGTTCGGCACGAGTCCCGCGGCGCGCAGGGTGGAGATCGCGTCGGCCTCCCGCGCGCCGACGACGTCCGGCACGACGACTCTCGCCTTCCCGCTGGAGACCACCAGCCGCACGGCGTTCCCTCGCTGGATCCGTTCGCCGGCCGACGGCTCCTGACGGAAGACGATGCCGCGCGGAACCGATTCGTGCGACCGCGAGATCACAACCGGCCGCAGATCGGCGTTCAGGATGTTCCGGCGGGCCACGGGCAGGCGCTGACCCTCGACGAAGGGAACGGCGACGGGCCTGGTGGCGCTGAGCTCGTCCTGGATCCGGTCCCAGGCGTAGAAGCCGCCGACGACCGCGCCGGCGAGGAGGAGAACCGCCAGCAGCCACGGCCAGATCGGCCGGCGCCGGCGCCGCGGCTCGTCGTAGTCGTAGTACGGGCTCCGGTAAGGCTCGTCCGCGCTCGGAGTCACGACGGGTCGGCGCGAGATCATGGTCGGTGCGCTCTCCGCGAGCCCCGCGCCAGCGAGCACAGCCGTGGCCGCCTCGGCCGTCTCGGAGGTGACACCCGCGCCGCCTGCGACCCGCGCCAGCTCCTGCTCCATCTCCTCGGCGCTCTCGAAGCGGTCGGACGGATCCTTCGCGAGCGCCCGCAGCACGATCATGTCCAGGTCGGCGGAGATCTCCGGCCGCTGCTCCGACGGCGGCTTGGGGACCTCCGACAGGTGCTTCATGGCGATCTCGAGCGGCGTCTCGCCGGTGAAGGGCAGCTTGCCGGTCAGCAGCTCGTAGAGGACGATGCCGACGGAGTACACGTCGGACCGCTGGTCGACCGGCGCCCCGCGCGCCTGTTCCGGAGAGAGGTACTGCGCAGTCCCGACGATCGAGCCCGCCTCGGTCATCTGACTCGCGGTCGTGCGGGAAATGCCGAAGTCCGTGACCTTGAACCGCTCGTCCCCGGATCCGTCCTGGACGAGCAGCACGTTGTGGGGCTTGATGTCCCGGTGGACGATCCCTCGCCTGTGCGCGAAGCCGATCGCGCGCAGGATCTGGCGCGTGACCTCGATCGCATCGCGGATCGGGAGAGGGCCGTCGGCGACGATGCGCTCCTTGAGGCTCCGACCCTCGAGGTACTCCATGGCGATGTAGTAGGTGCCTTCGGCCTCGCCGCGGTCGTAGATCGAGACGATGTTGGGATGGGACAGCCCGGCCGCGTTCTTCGCCTCTCGGCGGAACCGCTCGACGAACTGATCGTCGCTCGCGTGGCGGTCGTTCAGGATCTTGATCGCGACCCGGCGTCCGAGCTCCTCGTCTTCGGCCAGGTAGACGTTCGCCATGCCGCCCGAGCCGAGTTTCCGGATGATCCGGTAGCGCTCGTCGAAGAGCGTGCCGATCATGGTGTCGGAGACGGCCATGCGCCTAACCCGTTGAGTTCGACGGCGTTCGTAGCAGCGCCTGCATGATCTGCTTCGCGATCGGAGCGGCGACCTCACCGCCGGTCGCGGTCTGGTTCTGGAGCACGACGGCGATCGCGACCTGCGGGTCCTCGACCGGAGCAAAGGCGATGAACCACGCCGTGTTGCGGCCCGCAACTCCGGTCTCGGCCGTTCCGGTCTTCCCGGCGACGCGGACGCCCGGGATCTGAGCCGCGGTTCCGGTTCCGCTCGAGACGACGCCCTCCATCATCGACGCGATCTCGCCGGCGACCTCGCGCTTCACCGCGCGGCGAAGCTCGTCCGGCTGGATCCTGAGCAGCAGGGTGCCGTCCGGCTTCCGGATCCGATCGGTCAGCGTCGTCTTCATGACCACGCCGCCGTTCCCGATCGCCCCGGCGACCATCGCCATCTGCAGCGGCGTCACGAGCATTCGCTCCTGTCCGAACGCGAGCCGCCCGGGATCGGCTCTCGACTCCTGGGAGCGGGGTAGCAGCCTCCGGCCCTGGTAGAGCCCGCTCGGCGACCGCTCTCCGGACGGCAAATCGACCGGCGGGTCCTCGTAGAAGCCGAAGCGCCGCGCGTAGTCCAGGATCGGCTCCGGCCCCATCTTCTTCCCCATCTCGCAGAAGGACGAGTTGATCGAGTTGACCATCGCCTGGGTGAAGGTCACGGTCCCGAACGGCCTCGTCGTGTCGTAGTTGTTGACGCGCTTGCCGTACTCGATGCAGTAGCCCGGATCGAAAAAGGTCGACTCCGGCGTGTAGGTGCCCGTGTCGAGCGCAGCCGCCGCGGTCACAACCTTGAAGATCGACCCGGGGGTGAAGAGACCGCTCGTCGTCCGGTTGAGCAGCGGCGCGACGCCGCAGGGGCCGGCGCCCCGCTGGATGCGCCCGAAATTCCGCTCGACGAGGTTCGGGTTGTACGTGGGGCTCGAGGCCATGACCAGCACCTTGCCGGTCTTGGGGTCGATCGCCGCGGCAGCTCCACACTGCCCGGCGAGCGCGTCCATCGCCACCCTCTGCGCGCGCGGGCGCAGCGTCAAGATCAGGTCGTTGCCCTCGATCGTCGCCCCGCGGATCCGGTCGAGGGTTGTCTCCAGCAAGGTCGAGAGGTTGGCGTTCGCGCCGGTCAGGTAGTCGTTGCGTGACTGTTCGATTCCCGAGCGCGAGCGCGCCTGGGTCGAGTAGCCGACGGCGTGCGCGAAGAGCTCTCCGGTCGGGTAGCGGCGGAAGTAGAAGGTCTGGCCCTTCACCTTCCGCGGGCGGTTCCGCGCGAGCACCGTGCGGTCGGCGGCGAAGATCGCACCGCGCTTGATCGTGAACTGCGCGACGACCTTGATCGCGTTGTCGCGGCGATCGGCCAGGCTCGGCGCGGCCCACGCCTGCCAGTAAGTCGTCCCGAGGATCAGCGCGATCACCAACACGAGCGAGGCGACCGCGAGGCTCCGGATCTGGCCGTTCATTGGTGCCCCTTCCAGTAATGCCGTCGGAATTCTGGGTCGCGAGCACCAAGCCAGAGGTCGCACTCGCCCGCGGCCAAGGCTGAGCTAAGCCTTGGTGAGGGCGAGGGCGGGCTCTGGCGCCGCGTGATCGCGGGCCAGAAACCGGCATGTATTGCTGGATGGGGCGCCATTCCTTCGTTGGCTCGATTCGAGACGAGCAGGAGGCCGGCGAGCAGCACGAAGTTCGCGACGATGCTGGAGCCGCCGTAGCTGACGAAGGGGAGCGTGATCCCGGTGAGCGGGATCAGCCGGACGATCCCGCCGATGATGATGAAGGCCTGGAGCGTGAACGCGAAGGTCAGGCCGACTGCGAGGAGCTTCGAGAACCCGTCACGGGCGAGCAGCGCGATTCGGAACCCGCGCGCCGCAAAGAGCATGTAGACGAGCAGGAACGCCGAGATCCCGATCAGTCCGAGCTCCTGCGCGAGCGCGGAGTAGATGAAGTCGGTGTTGAGGTAGGGGATCAGCGGGTTGCCGTCGGCGTTGGTGTACGTGCCCTTGCCGAAGCCGGTCCCGCCAAAGCCCCCGTTGGCGATCGAATAGAGCGACTGGACGGTCTGGTACCCGGAGTCGAACGGGTCGGCCCAGGGATTCCGCCAGATCTCGATCCGCTCTTGGACGCGCGGGAGGAGGCTGTAGACCCCCGCCGCACCGGCGACGAAGAGCGCCGCTCCGGCGAGCACGAACCACACCCGCGCCGTCGCGACGTACAGCATCGCCAGGAAGATCCCGAAGTAGAGCAGGCCGCCTCCCAGATCGTTCGTGATCACGAGCACGGCCATCGCGCCGCCCCAGATCAGGAAGAGTGGCCCCAGATCCTTGAGCCGGAACTGCGCCAGCACCTCGCGTTTCTCCCGCAGGTATCCGGCGAGGAAGACGATCAGGAGAATCTTGGCGAACTCGCCCGGCTGGAAGTGGATCGGGCCGACGCTGACCCAGAGGCGCGCCCCGTTGACGGTGTCGCCGAGGAATGGAATCACGGGGAGCACGAGCAGCGCGATCGCGCCGAGGCCGAACAGGTACTTGTAGCTCTCGAGCTTGCGGTAGTCCTCGCGCAGCAGGAAGAGCGTCGTCGAGAAGGCGCCGAGCCCGATCACGATCCAGACCCCCTGCCTAAAGGCGTCGTCCTGGTCGAGACGGTAGATCTCCGTCAGGCCGAGCCCGGTCAGGAGCGCCGCCATCGGCAGCAGGTACGGGTCGGCGTTCGGCACGGTGATCCGCGCGACCACGTGGGCGACGAGGTACAGGCCGAGGAAGAAGAGGCCGTAGGACAGCGACGCGGAGTTCACGACCTCCTGCTGCGCGATGTAGACGCTCGCGAAGCCGAACCCGACGAGCATGCCGACGACGACGAGGCTGGCGAGCTCACTGTTGCGGAGGCTCATCGGCATCACTCCGGCCAGGATCCAGATCAGGGCCGCGGCGACGATCAGCAGCACGGCGAGCGCGGCGAGGATCATCAGCGTCCTGCTCCGTCGGCTCGGTTCCTCCTCGACCGCCGACCACCGGATAGCCGTCGGACTCGTCAAGCGTGTCCGCGTGCTCGGTGGCGACCTCGGAGGCAATCACCGTGTCCTCGGTTTGCTCCCCGGGCTCGACGGCTGCAAGCTCGAAGAAGACGACGGTGATGTTGTCCTCGCCGCCGACTGCGGTTCGCCGCGTTGACGAGCGCCTTGGCCGCCTCTTTCAGATCCCCGCGGTTCTGCTCGACGGCGTCGAGGATCGTCGCCTCGTCGACCATGTCGGTGAGCCCGTCCGAGCAGATCAGGAACAGGTCGCCCGCCGCTCCCTCAACCGAGAACGTGTCGACGTCCACGTCCGGCTCGGTGCCGACTGCCCGCGTGATCACCGCGCGCTGAGGGTGGATCTCGGCCTCCTCCGGGGTCAGCTTCCCGCTGCGGACGAGCTCCGCAACGAGCGAGTGGTCGTCGGTCAGCTGCTCGAGTCGCCCGTCGCGGATCAGGTAGGCGCGCGAATCGCCGACGTGTCCGATCGCGATCCGGTCCTCCTCGACGAGCGCGACCGTCATCGTCGTCCCCATCCCGGACACTTCACGGTCCTCGCTCGCCCGACGGAAGACGCGCCGGTTGGCTTCCTCGATCAGGGCCGCGACACGGGCTTCGCCGCTCGAGCCGTTCCCGTCGCTCTCCTGAAGGGCAGCCGCGGCCAGGCTGGAGGCGACCTCGCCGGCCTTGGCGCCGCCCATCCCGTCCGCGACGGCGAAGAGCGGCGGCTCGAGGACATAGGCGTCCTCGTTCTGCCGGCGCTTCCGGCCGGCGTGCGAGAGCGCCGCGGTCCGGCCCAGCCTCACAGCTCGTACCTCAGGTCGGTCTCGCCGACGCGGATCACGTCCCCTGGAGAGAGCTTCAGCGGCCGTGTCACCTTCGAGCCGTTCACGAACGTGCCGTTCGTCGACTCGAGGTCCTGGAGCCAGACGCCGTCCCGCCGTGGCTCGATCCGCGCGTGCTTGACCGAGGCGAACTCGTCGTCATCGAGGACGAGATCGTTCTCGGCCGCCCGGCCCAGCGTGACGGGGGCCGAGTCGAGCTCGCGCTCCGTGCCCGGGTCGAGCGCTGGGCTCGCCAGCACGACGAGCACGCCGGTGTGCGTTCGACCGAGTCCCGCCGCCGCCGCTTGCTGCGGTGCGAGCACGAAGCTCTCCTGCGGGAGCCGAAGATCTCTGGCCACCGAGCGGACGATCCGCCAGATGAAGAGGTACAGGAGGACGAGGAACCCGAGCTTCAGGCCGAGCAGAACCGCTTCGACCTCGACGGCGGCGACGATCAATGGTTCGACCGCCTGAAGACGAGCTCAGTCGAGCCGAGGGTGATGCGGTCCTCGTCATCGAGTTTTGCCCGCTTCACCGCGCGGCCGTTGAGAGAGACGCCGTTCGTGGAGTCGAGGTCGACGACCCAGAAGGTCGAGCCGTCCTGGCGGATCTCGGCATGACGCCGTGAGACATTCGGATCGGAGACGCGAATGTCGCTGTCGCGCGAACGGCCGATGACGGCGTTCGGCTGCCGCAGCTCGTGGGTCTTGCCTCCGACCGAGAGCGACGCCGTCGGCTCCGGCTCGGGCTCGACGATCTCCTCCGCCGAGGCTTCCTCCGTTTCGGGCGGAACGGCGCGGTAGACACGGGTCTCGCCCGGCTCGGGCGCCAGCTCGGGCTCACCTTCCGCCGTCTCGCGCTGGATCATCCGGTTGGCGATCCCGAACAGGCCGACCTCGAGATCGTCGTCGGTCTCGAACGTGACCTGCGGCTTCGACAACAGCACGTACCCCTCCCGGCGGCCGTGCTCCGTCAGGTACTGCTCGAGCTCCTTGATCAAGGCCGGCTCGTAGTTCTCGAACTGGCCGCGGTCACCCGAGGACAGGTAGACGACGTACTCGTTCGGCGCGTAGACCTGGGAGACCGAGACCATCTTGTAGTCGTCCATCTCCTTCGCCAGCTTCCGCGCCAGCTCGACGGGCTGCACGTTGCGACGGAAGGCACGTCCGAACGTGCCCTCGAAGAGGGATTCGATCTTCTGCTCGATACTCCGAAGCACGGGCGGGGTAGGCGCCGAGTTTAGCTAGGGCGACGTAGTTCTCCGACCGTCAGGACGGCGCAGCAAAGCCAGATTCCAGCGATGACGGGAAGGGGCTGAACGGCGCTCACGGGCAGGAGCAGCAGCGCGAGCGAAAGGACGCCGAGGGCGGCGAGAGGCCAGGGTCCGCGGCGGCTTGCAAGCGGGGCCAGGGCGGCGAGCAGGCCGATCGTGAGGGCTGTCAGCGGAAGCTCCGGGCGAGCGGCCAAACCACGCACGAACGCGGTCGCGACCGCGCCCGCGTCCTCGCTTCCTCCGAGCCCCAGGGGCGGTGCTTCGCGGCTGCTGAGCGGCAGCGTCAGCCCGGCCAACCCGGCGACGATCCCGCCCACGAGCACGGCGAGCGCAGCGTGGATCCCACGCCACACGGCACTCCGCACGGGCAGCACGGCGAGAGGCACGATCGCAATCGCGCCGAGCGGGGCGAGGATCCCGCCGACCGAGGCGAACAGTCCTTCCTCCGGGCGCCGCCAGGTCGCCACCAGCCAGGCGAGGGCGACCACGGAGTAGGCGGTCGCGAGCCCGAGCGAGACGTTTCCGAGCGGGAGCACGGCGACCACGAGTGCGAAGGCGAGGCCGAGCCGCGGCCTCAGGGCCGCCAAGGCCGCCGCGAGGGCGGCGAGACCCCACCCCCAGCCGGCTGGATAGAAGGGGACGAGCACCGAAGTCGCACCCGCGAAGGCGGCCGCCGCCGCGCCGGCCGCGATGCGCTTCAGCGGCGGCACAGGAAGGCGTTGTAGCGCTGCCGAGCCTCGGGCCTGCTGGCGCGGCGCGAGCGAGTCCCTGAGCCGCTGTCCGAGCTCGAGCGCAGTCGGCCGGCGAGTGGGATCGAGAGCGAGCGAGCGATCAACGGCGTCGATCAGGCTGCGCGGGAGATCGGGCCGCACCGTCTCGAGCGGCGGAGCGCCGGCGTCGATCCGCCGGGCCGTCTCGACCGGGGACGACGACCAGAACGGGTGGTAACCGGCGAGCGCCTCCCAGAGGAGGACGCCCACGGCCCAGACGTCGGCGCCGTAGGAGGCCTCGTCACCCGCCAACCGCTCGGGCGAGATGTACGCGAGTGTTCCGGGGACGTCGTCGGCGGCAGTCAGCGTCTCGGCCTCGGCGAACTGCGCCAGGCCGAAATCGAGCAGCCGGACGTCGATCTCGGGGCCGTCGGCGACCAGGACGTTGGTCGGCTTGATGTCTCGGTGGACGATCCCGTTCGCGTGCGCGTGGGCGAGGCCGTCGAGGATCTGGGCCGCGGTCTCGACGGTCGCCGCGTCGCCCAGCTCGCCGGACCGGATCCGGTCGCGCATCGTTCGCCCCGGGACGTACTCGTAGACGATGTAGACGTTGCGGTTGTCGCCCGCATACCGGTACGCGCGCAGGCAGCGCCGATGCCGGAGTCGTGCCGCCGCCTCGGCCTCCCGCTCGGCGCGGGTGCCGGCCTTGCCCTCGCGCGCGACGATCTTCAGCGCGACATCGAGGCCGTTCGCTTCGTCGCGGGCGAGCCAGACCGAGCCCGACCCGCCGCTCCCGAGCGCCTGCAGGGGCCGGTAACGGCCGAGAACCAGGTCGTTGGCCGAAAGTGTCGCAACCGCTGTAGCCATGTGCGATCCGGGTTAGGCACAGCGGGATGAAGTCCTTTACGCGCCGGTGCAGGCGGTACAGTGGCGGCGCGGAAGGGGGCAATGAGCGACCGCGATACCAGCGAAATCGAGTTCGACTTCTTCGAGGAGCCCGCGACCACGGAGGCGGCTCGACCAGAGCGAGCGCCCCGGCGCGGACGGCGTCCGCCTGGACCGCCCTCGGGCCTGACACCCCTCCTCCGGCTGATCGGCCTGATCGCCCTCGCAATTCTCGTCGTCACGCTGCTCGTCTTCTGGGTCTCGAGTTGCCGTGGAGAAGCGAAGACGGACACGTACCGGAACTACATGGGCGACGTCGACGGCATCGCCAACCAGTCGGAGCAGATCGGCACCCGCTTGAACCGGGCGCTGATCCGGCCGGACATCCGCCGGGCGGAGCTGACGCAGACGCTCGACGGGCTCGCCCAGCAGCAGCAGCAGCTCGTCGACTCGGCGGAGTCGATCAGCGAGCCGGGACCGATGCGGACGCAGCATCAGCACATGATCGAAGCGCTCCAGTTCCGCGTCAGCGGCCTGCAGGGCATCAGCAACGCCCTCTCGGCGCCGACGCGGAATGCCAATCGCGCCGGTCAGCTGCTCGCGGCGCAAGCACGGCGGCTCGTCGCGAGCGACGTGGTCTGGGACGACCAGTTCCGGGAGCCGGCGCTGCAGGAGCTCCGCGCCCAGGGCATCCAGGGCGTGCAGGTTCCGGACTCGAACTTCGTCCAGAACCCTGACCTGTCGACCTCGACGGCGATGGCGGCGGTCTGGACCCGCATTCGCGGCGGCGGGGCCGGCGGCGGGACCGCGCCGGGCCTCCACGGCCACAACCTCGTCTCGACGAAGGTGGTCGGCGGCGCCGTCCTCTCGACCGACGAGCTCAACGAGATCGTGGCCACCACCGATCTCGGATTCGAGGTCACGTTCGAGAACTCCGGCGACTCGACCGAGACGGGCGTTCAGGTCACGCTGACGATCCAGAAGAGCCCGGAGCCGATCGTCCGGCGCCAGACCGTGGACGTGACCGAGGCGAACCAAACCGAGCGAGTCGTCTTCCGCAACATCAGCAACGTCCCGTTCGTCCAGCGGACGTCGCTCCAGGTCGAGATTGGCCAGGTCCCGAGCGAGCAGAACCTCCAGAACAACACCGCGGAATATCCGGTGATCTTCAGCTATCCGGGCGGCTAGCTAGCCCGGCGACGCCATCGCGCGCTCTACGGCCTCCTGTTCCTCGGGCGACAGGGCGACCGGGGCGTTGCCGTGGTCGAGCTCCTTCACGTAGATCCGGGCGTAGTCGCGGCCCTGGATCGCGGTGAACACGACACCCGAGCGGGCAGCGTCGAGGAACACGAGCGAGGCCGACTGGTGGCCGCCGGCGCCCTCGTAGGCGTCATAGCGGACGATCGAGGTCTTCGAGACGCAGCCGTCGACGCGGCGGTCGACCCGGGCGAGGCCGGCGGCGACCTCGTCGACCGCACGGTGGAGGTCGTCGATCCGCGCCTGGAGCGAAACGGCGAAGTCGACGAGATCCGACTTGCCGCCGCCGAGCAGGACCATCTGCGCCTCGCGGAGCTTGTGAAGCCGCAGCCAGAGGTAACCGACGACCCCGAGCGCGACCACCGCCGCGACGCACGCGCCGATCGCGATCCACGCAGCGGTTGAGGCTGAAACGCTCATCGGATCAGATCCTAAAGCTGCCTTGCCGAAAGGCTCGGTCGCTATCGTTTCGCCTGCCATGACGCAGGTTCTGGTGCTGAACGCCAGTTTCGAGCCCCTCAACGTGACTTCGGTCCGGCGCGCGCACGTACTGGTGTTCAAGGGCAAGGCGGAGGTGATCGAGGAGCTGGACCAGCCGCTGCGTTCCGCCACCGACACCTACCCGTGGCCCCACGTCATCCGGCTCGTTACCTACGTCTCCGTCCCCCGGACGGTGCAGCGGAAGATCTCGAGACGGGCCCTGTTCGCCCGCGACGGCTGGCGTTGCGCGTACTGCGGGACGTCGGGCGGCCGCCTGACGCTGGATCACATCGTCCCGAGGAGCCGCGGCGGCGACTCCGTTTGGGAGAACGTCGTCACGTCGTGCGCGCCCTGCAACCTGAGGAAGGGCAACCGGCTGCTGCACGAGGTCGAGATGGTGCTGAGAACGAAGCCGCGGATCCCGCAGCCGGTGCTGTACATCCGGCTCGCGACCCCGAAGATCCCCGCCGGCTGGCAGCCGTATCTACCGGACCTCGGGGAAGCAACCGCCGCCGCCTAAGTAGATACGCCGGGGACTTAGATTTCGGGGATTCAGGGCGGCGTAGTGTCGTTCGGCGTCACGAGCTCTCGCGCGTCGGCCAACTGATCCTTCGACACGAGCACCTCGTGCCGCCAGGTGCCGAAGGCCTGAGACGCGAGCTCAACCTCGCGATGACTGCAGCGGATTCCGTTTGCCCGGAGGAGCCCGCAGATGACTTCGGCCTCTCCCTCGGTCGGCACCACGGTCAGCCGGACGCCGAACTCCACTTCAACTCCTCTCGACGGGCAGGTCGAGCGTCTCCCACTGGCTCCACGAGCCCGGGTAGAGGCGCGCCTCGCGCCCGGCGAGCGCCAGGCGGTGCACGGTCACCGACGACGTGACCCCCGAGCCGCAGTACGCCACGACGTCGCCGGCGGGGAGCTCGGGCAGCGGCTCGTTCCACGGCGCGTTGAGCGCGCCGGGAATTCGGCCCGGCACCTTGTCGATCGGGTTCTCCTCCCCGCGCCAGCGCGGCGGGAGCCTCGCGTCGACCAGGACCAGGCCCGGATCGTCGAGCCGGCCCGAGAGCTCCTCTGCGTCGATCGTGTCGCCGCTGCGCTCCCGCGGCGTGAAGACCGCCGGCTCGACGGTCTCCTCTCCCGTGACCAGTGGGCCGAGCCACGCGTCGATGCCGCCGTCCAGCACCGCGCAGGCGTCGTGGCCGAAGTGCCGCAGGAGCCACCAGAGCCGCTCCGCGCCGCCCATCCTTCCGTAGGCGACGACGAAAATCCCCTCCCCGATTCCTGCGCGCCCGGCGGCGGCCGCGAAGCGCTCAGGGCCGGGCAGCGGGTGACGTCCCTGGCCCTCGACGGTCAGGTCCGCCAGGTCTTCGTCCACGTCCAGGAAGGAGGCGCCGGGAATGTGGCCCCCGCGATACCACTCTCGCCCGCGGTCCAGGTTTCCCAGCTCCCAGCGGCAATCGACGAACTGGTAGCGCATGAGCGCGATCGTAGGCTTCGCGATCGCTCAGAGCGCGCGGCACCGACGGCCCTCGGCTAGGCAACCTCTTCTGAGACTGCCGGGACGACTGGACGAATCGGCTCGTGGCGGTGGTGCCCGTTCCCGAGCAGATGGCCGTGTGACTCCGTCCCGTAGCCGCCCGGGACCGGGATGTAGAACTCCGGATAGCCCCACATGCCGTGTTCGGAGACGTCCAGACCGGCGGTCTCGACCTCCGGCTCGACCCGGATCCCCCACAGCATCTTCATCGCCCACAGCGCGCCGAACGACATCGTGAACGTGAACGCGCCGACGGCGACGAGCCCGAGCGCCTGAGTGCCGAGCTGGTCGAAGCTGCCCGTGTACCAGAGCCCACCGGTGCCGGTCGCGAGGTTCTCGGCCAGCGCCGGGACGGCGAAGATCCCCGTCGCCAGCGTCCCCCAGACGCCGGCCATGCCGTGGACGGCGACGGCGCCGATCGGATCGTCGATCCGCACGCGCTCGACCGCCAACACGCCGAGCACCGCAATCCCGCCGGCGACGAGGCCGATCACGATCGCCGCCCAGGGGGCGACGAACCCCGCCGCCGCGGTCACCGCGACGAGCGCTGCGATCACGCCGTTCAGCATCATCGACAGGTCGGGCTTCGCGAGGACGAGCCAGGACACGGTCACCGCGCCCATCGCCCCCGCGGCAGCGGCGACGTTCGTCGTCAGCGCGACGTAGGCGAAGTAGCCGAGCCGGTCGCCGGTGACGACGCCCAACGTCGAGCCGGGGTTGAAGCCGAACCAGCCGAACCAGAGGATCAGGACGCCGAGCGTGACGTAGGCCATGTTGTGCCCAGGGATCGCGTTCGGACGTCCGTCCGCGCCGAACTTCCCGATGCGCGCGCCCAGCAGGATCGCCCCCGCGAGAGCGGCGAGGGCACCCTGGTAGTGGACGACCGTCGAGCCGGCGAAGTCCTGCATCCCCATCGCGAAGAGCCAGCCGTCCGGGTGCCAGATCCAGTGCGAGACGACCGAGTAGACGAGCGTGAAGAACACGCCGAAGACGAAGTAGACGTAGAGCTTGGTGCGCTCGGCCATCGCCCCCCAGACGATCGCCAGCGAGACGGCGGCGAAGACGACCTGGAAGAGGTAGCCGGCGGCGGCGGGGATCGAGCTGAACCAGCTGAACGGCTCGGCCCCGATCGCCAGCAGCGTGTCGGCAGAGGGAGCAAACCCCGAGCCGCCGACCAGCCCGTTGCCGCCGTCCCCGAACGCAATCCCGTAGCCGACGAGGTAGTAGACGAGCGAGGCGATCCCGAGCACGAGGACGTTCTTGGCCGCAATGTGGCCCGCGTTCTTCATCCGTGTCAGGCCCGCCTCGAGGAACGCGAACCCGGCCTGCATGAACATGACGAGGATCGCCGCGACGACGACCCAGATCGTGCTCGCCGCGATCGCGAGCTCCTTGGTCGTCATACCCGCTCCACCTCCTCGAGGCGCGCTCCGGTGCGGTTATGGGTGACGCTTTCGACCCGCGACGCCCAGACGATCCCGTCGCCGGACTCGTTGCCGCTTCGGGCTGCGTCGGCGATCGTCTCGACCACTGTCTCCGCGAGCTCGTCGGCGACGACGAACGTGAGCATGGCCTTGGGCAGGAACCTCGACTCGAAGATCCGTCCGCGGTACTCGTGCGTGATCCCGCGGCGGCGGCCGTGTCCGATCGCCTCGACCACTGTCACGCCGACATGGCCGGTCTGGTCCTCGACCGCGTCGATCACCGTCTCGACGCGCTCGCGGATCACCACTGCCTCGACCTTGATCATGAGATCACCTCCGATCGCCGCTCCATCAGCACGACGTCGCGCCAGCTGCCGTGGTGCCTGCCGAGCCGCTCGCGGACGCCCACGACCCGGAACCCGCAGCGGCGGTGTAACTCGATCGACGCCTGGTTCTCCGGAAAGATCCCGGCCTCGATCGTCCAGATCCCGTCGCGTTCCGCACCGGCGATCAACTCGTCGAGCAGCGCCCGCCCGACTCCGCGACCCTGGGCCGCATCGGCGACGTAGACGCTGTCTTCGGTGACGCCCTCGTAGACGCACCGTCCGGACACCGGCGCTAGAGCCGCCCAGCCCACGACTTCGCTCTCCTGGAGGGCCACGAGTCGGTGGCCCTCCAGGTGCGAGCGATCCCAGTCATCCCAGGAGGGAGCCTCGGCCTCGAACGTGGCGTCGCCGCCGGCGATCCCTTGCTCGTAGATCGCCTTCACGGCGGGCCAGTCCTCATGCGTGAGGTCCCTCACCTGCACGAGCCTCAGCAGTCGTAGTAGAGGGAGAACTCGGCCGGGTGAGGTCGGAGCCGCACGACGTCGACCTCGTTCTCGCGCTTGTAGTCGATCCACGTCCGGATCAGCTCCTCGCTGAAGACGCCGCTCTTGGTCAGGAACCCGTGATCGGACTCGAGCGCGTCGAGCGCCTCGGCCAGCGAGCCCGGAACCTGCGGGACCTCCGCCGCGACGTCCTCGAACAGGTCGTAGTCCGCCGGAGCGCCGGGGTCGAGGTCGCGCTCGATCCCGTCGAGGCCCGCCATCAGCATCGCCGAGAAGGCCAGGTACGGATTCGCGGCCGCGTCGGGGCAGCGGAACTCGATCCGCTTCGCCTTCGGCGAGTCCGAGTACATCGGGATCCGGATACAGGCCGAGCGGTTGCGCTGCGAGTAGACGAGGTTGACCGGCGCCTCGTAGCCCGGGACGAGCCGGCGGTAAGAGTTCGTCGTCGGCGCGCAGAAGGCGAGCAGCGCCGGCGCATGCGCGAGCAGCCCGCCGATGTAGGAGCGGGCCAGCTTCGACAGGCCGGCGTAGCCCGACTTGTCGGCCATCAAGGGCGTGTTCTCCTTCCAGAGGGACTGATGGGTGTGCATCCCCGAGCCGTTGTCGCCGAAGAGCGGCTTCGGCATGAAGGTCGCGGTCTTGCCGGCCGCCCTGGCGATGTTCCGGACCACGTACTTGTAGGCCATGATCTGATCGCCCATGCGGGTCAGCGGCTGGTAGCGGAGGTCGACCTCGCACTGGCCGCCCGAAGCGACCTCGTGGTGGTGGAACTCGCAGGGAATGCCCAGCCGCTCGAGCGTCAGCACGATCCTCGTCCGGATGTCGTGCAGGGTGTCGTGCGGCGCCGGCGGGAAGTAGCCCTCCTTCTCGCGCACCGTGTAGCCGAGCCCCGGCTTGCCGGAGTTCCAGTGCCCCTCGGCCGAGTCGACCAGGTAATGGGAGTGATTCACGCCGAGGTCGTACGAGACCTCGTCCAGGACGAAGAACTCGCACTCCGGCCCGAAATACGCCGTGTCGGCGATCCCGCTCTGCCGGAGATACGCCTCCGCACGCCGGGCGACGCCGCGCGGGTCACGGTCGTACGGTTCGCGCGTGATCGGATCGGCGATCTCGCAGACCACCGAAAGCGTCGGCGCCTCGGTGAACGGGTCGAGGATCGCGCTCGCTGCGTCGGGCATCAGGAGCATGTCGGACTCCGAGATCCCTTGCCAGCCGCGGATCGAGGAGCCGTCGAAGCCGAGGCCCTCGTCGAACGCCGACTCGTCGAATGCCGATACGGGCAGCGTCATGTGCTGCCAGGTCCCGAGCAGGTCGCAGAACTTCAGGTCGACCATCTGGGCCTGGGTCTCGACGGCCCACGCGATCGCCTCCTTGGCGGCAGGCGCGGTCTTCGCCCCGTTCGCCAGGTAGTGCCTCGTCTCGATCTCGCTCACTTTTCTCCTCCTTGAACGCGAAAAAGCCCCAGGACTCCGAGAGTCCTGAGGCCCCATTGCCTCGGCGGCGCACCTTCGGCGGCGCGTGCCTGCCAGTCACAGTAGAGAAGTGCGCGGACGGCGTCCACTCGACCTCTGGCCAGGCACCGTGCGACAATCGTCACAACCGTCAGCGAGGCAGGGAGGAGGCCGAGGGTGAGCAACCTACAAGACATGTTGGGTGGGCTCCTGGGAGGCGGAGGACAGAGCCAGGGCGCCGGCGGCGGTAAAGGCGTCGGCATGGCCGCAATGGCTGCGGTCGCGGCGCCGATGGTGATCAAGTTCCTCCAGGGTGGCGGCTTGAACAAGCTGCTCGGCGGCTTCCAGGAGAAAGGCATGGCCGACAAGGCCGACTCGTGGGTCGGGACCGGCGAGAACAAGCCGATCACGCCCCAGGAGCTTCAGCAGGTCGTTCCGCAGGAACAGATCGATCAGATCGCACAGCAGACAGGCGCGACGCCCGAGCAGACCGCCGACGCTCTGGCGAAGGCGCTGCCTCAGGTCGTCAGCCAGGTCACACCCAACGGCCAGCTGCCGGACCAGGCCCAGCTCGACCAGATGCTCGGCCAGATGGCCGGCCCGGCGCAGTAGCTCGGCAACAGACCGAGCGAACCCACGCCGCGCGGAAATCGCGCGGCCGGGTCGCCGCACCCTTGACCGGCACGGGACGGTCTGGATAACCTGCCTCCGTGCGAATGTTCCCGGTCGGCTGACGAACCTCATCGGCTCGCGGGCCTCCCGTGAGGCCGGCTGAAGCCTGTTCTCGCCCGTTTCAAGACCGTAGGAGACATCGCATGACCCGTACGACCAACACCAATGGAACGCCCGCCGTCGTCGTGGAGGACCTCCGCAAGGAGTTCTTCCGTAACGATGGCCGGGAGGGCCTCCGCCGGCGTCGGAAGCGCGTCGCGGCGCTCGACGGCGTGTCGTTCGAGGTCCGGCGCGGCGAGACAGTGGCCATCCTCGGCCAGAACGGCTCCGGAAAGTCGACGCTGATTCGGCTGCTCTCGACGTTGCTCCTCGAGGACGGGGGGAGCGCGCGCGTCTTCGGTCACGACGTCTTCACCGAGACGAGAGCCGTCCGCCGGCTGATCAACCGCGTCTCGGTCGAGGCCTCGTTCTTCAAGAAGATGTCCGCGGCCGAGAACCTGAGCTACGCGGCCCGTTTCTACGGGATGGCGCCTAGATCGACCCGCAAGCAGATCCCGGAGATCCTCGGCCGGGTCGGCTTCCCACGCGACCGAATCGGCGAGCCGCTGGAGGACATGTCCCGCGGGATGCAGCAGAAGGTGGCGCTCGCCAGGGCGCTGCTGACGGCGCCCATCCTTCTCCTGCTCGACGAGCCGACCACGGGCCTCGACCCGCGCTCGAAGCTCGAGGTGCAGACCTTCATCCGCGAGATCCGCGAGACCCACGACGCAACCGTCTTGCTCTGCACTCACGACCTCGTCGAGGCCGAGCAGCTCGCCGAGCGGGTCGGCATTCTCGACCGCGGCCGGCTGATCGAGCTCGCCCCCGCCGACGAGTTGAAGCGCCGCTACGACGCCCAGACGCTCGAAGAGGCGTTCTTCGCCGCCACCGGCAAGGCGTTCGAGGACGAAAACGGGGAGGAGGACTGATGCCTGCAGCAGCAGCCGTCCTCCGCCACGAGCTGATCGGGCTCGCAGGTGTCTTCGAGCGCAATGTCTACCTCGTCCGCCGCTACATCTGGTGGGACGTCGCGTTCTTCGTCTGGACGGTCGCCAACACGCTGACGATCGTGTTCATCGGCGAGGGCGTGGAGGCCACGGGCGCCGACGTCGACGTCAACCGGCTCACAACGACGCTGCTCGTCGGCGCGGTCGTCTGGGCCTACCTCGGTGTCATCTTCGAGATCCTCACCGAGACCGTCGCCTGGGAGCGGTGGGAGGGAACGATCGAGTACACGTTCATGGCGCCGCTCTCGCGGCCCGTCCACCTGTTCGGGATGGGCCTGTTCGCGATCGTCTACGGGATCGTCCGCGCGGTCCTGCTGTTCGGGGTCGTCGCCCTGTTCTTCGACCTCGACCTGAGCCATGCGGACTTCCTCGCCGCGATCGTCGTGCTGCTCGTGGCGTCGTTCTCATTCATCGGGATCGGATGATGACCGCGGTCCTGCCGCTGATCTCGCCAGAGAAGGGGACGCAGCTCGGGTTCATGGCCCAGGGGATCCTGCTGGTCGTCTCGGGCGTCTACTACCCGGTCTCCGTGCTGCCGGAGTGGATGCAGTTCTTCTCGACGATCTCACCGGCGACCTACGCGCTCGACGGGCTGCGCGATGCCATCCTCAACGGCGACGGTTTGACGGCGATGGGCGACGAGCTCTGGCCTCTCGTCGTGATCGGCATCGTGTCGATCCCACTCGGGCTCTGGGTCTTCCGGCGCGGTGAGCGCTATGCAAAACGGCATGGGAAGCTGAAGCGGTCGGGATGAGACGTCCGGCGACGACCAGTCTCTGCGGCTCGAGTTCCTGCTACGATGCCGACGTCGGTCGTGGTCTCGATCTTCCTCGTCCGCGGCCTCGAGCTCTCGCCGCTCCAGCTCGTCCTGATGGGGACTGCGATGGAGGCGGCCCATGTTTGTGTGGAGGTGCCGACCGGCGTCGTAGCCGACGCCTCGGTCGCAAGCTCTCGCTCGTCATCGGCTTCCTCGGGATCGGGGACGACCTGGCTGCTGGTCAGCATCTTCCTCCGAGCCGTCGGAGTAGATCGTCGCGCTCTGGGCGCTGTGGGGCGTCGCGTACACGTTCACGAGCAGCACCTACGAGGCGTGGATCACGGACGAGGTCGGCGTCGAGCGCGTCGCCGTGGGGTTCCTGCGCGGCGCCGGCTGGCCTACGCCGGCGCACTGCTGGGCTGGAATCTCCGTCCTGATCGGGACCCAGTCGCTGCGCGCGGCGGTGATCGCCGGTGGGGCGCTTGAGATCGCCTCCGCGCTCGCGTGCATCATTGCATGATGCCCGAGACCGGCTTCCGGCGCCGCCCGGCCGAGAGCGGCGAGCATCTTCGCCGACCTGACGGGCGACGGCGGTGAAGAGGCGGACGCTTCGTGCGCGCGCAGCCGCTGCTGCTGATCCTGCTCGGCATCGCCCTCTTCGTCGGGGCGGCCGGCGAGGCCTTCGACCGCCTGAAGGAGGCGCGCTTCATCGCGGGATCAGGCCTCCCAGCGATCGGCAAGGACCTCGACGCCGTCGTCTGGTTCGGCGGCTTCGCCGCAGTAGCGATGCTTCTTGGCTTCTTCGCCGTCGAGCACGCTCCAGCGGCGCTTCGAGAAGAAGCCGGGGGCGGGGCGTCGGCCGGCTGCTTTTCGTCTTCACCGCGGTTCAGGCAGGACCCGCGCGGCTCCGTTTTCGCCCTGACCGGGGTGGCGGCGGTCGCGGATCGTCACGCTTGTCCTGGCCGCAATGCTCGCGCGGGCACTACTCCAGCCGCTCTGGAGCATCTGGGTGAACCAGCAGATCACCGACTCGAGCGTCCGCGCCACGGTGAACTCGACGCTCGGCGGTCAGGCGGACGCCGTCGGCCAGGCGGCAGGCGGGCCGGTCCTGGGCGTGGTCGGAAACAGCTTCGGCGCGGGCGCCGCGCTCGGCCTGGGCGCGCTGCTCCTCAGCCCGGCGCTCGCGCTCTACGCGCGTGCGATCCGGCACGGAGGCCGCGAGCCGGAGTCGGAGGGGCTGCCGGCCGGGGCGGCGCCGTGATCCGCAGCGCCGAGACCAACACCGACCTGGCCGGCATGGTGCAGGTCTGGAATGCGATCACGCCGCGCGAGCGGACGAAGGGGCTCGTGGACATCAAGCGGCGCCTGGAGCGAGAGCCCGAGCGGCTCTACGTTGTCGCGGGGCTCGAAGGCGGCGTCGTAGCACTCAAGGTTCTGCGGGGCCCTCGCAGTCGCCGGAACGGACCACAGCAGTCGTGCGCGTGTTGCCGGAACACCAGCGCCGCGGGCTTGGCTCCGCGATCCTCGAGCAGCTGCTTGCGCACGCCGCCGGGCTCGGACGGGAGGGCGCGTCTCGGGAATCGTCTTCAAGAGACGAGGCCGGGTGCCTCCGGGGCTGGGTCGCGCGGCGCGGCTTCGAGGAGTACGACCGGCGGGTGGAGCTTGTTGCTAGCGAGATCCAGAGGCCGAGAACGAGCCCTTGCAGCGACTCCGCCTCCGGGCGTCGAGCTCGCCGAGCTCGAGAGGCGACGGAAATCGAGAGAAACCTTGCAGATTCATGGATACTTCCCGAGCATGCCGGTCTCACCGCAGATCCCAGGCGCCGAGCTGGGAGGACTGGCTCGCCAAAGAGGTCCCCGGGGCCCGTCACCGTCATCGCGCTCGACGACGGCCGCGTCGTAGGCGCTGCCGCGCTCCTCCATCGCACGGAGGGCCTCGCCGAGCACGGCCTGACCGCCGTCCTCCGCTCACGCCGCGGCAGCGGCATCGCGCGACCGCGCTGAAGCAGGCGCTTGTGCGCTGGGCGGACGAGCACGGGCCTGTGGGAGCCTCGACCTGGACGCAGGACGGCAACGCCCCCATGCAGGCCGTCAACCTGAAGCCGCTACCCGCCTCGCCCCGCGGTGATCAACGTGAGACGACGGTTATGAGGCGCTTCGACGCGCTCAAGGTGTTCTACGGGATCGAGTTCTTCGACTCGATCGGCCTCCACGCGGCGTTCACCGTCTGGGCGGTCTACCTCGTTCAGGACGTCGGCGTGAACCCGCTCGAGCTCGTCCTGCTGGGGACGGTGAGCGAGATCGCGATCTTCCTCTTCGAGGTACCGACCGGCGTGGTTGCGGACACCTACAGCCGCCGGCTCTCGATCATCATCGGGCTGCTGCTCGCGGGCGTGTCGGCCATCGTCGTCGGGCTCGTGGCCGTCTACTGGATCATCGTCGCGGCCGCGATCCTGCGTGGGATCGGCGGCACGTTCCTGAGCGGCGCCTGGGAGGCGTGGATCACCGACGAGCACGGACTTGAAGGCATCGGCCGGGTGTTCCTGCGCGGAACGCAGTGGTCGTACCTCGGAGCAATCGTCGGAGCGATCCTCGGGGTGGCCGTCGCGACCGTCGACCTCGGCGCCGGCATCGTCTTCGGCGGCGTGATCTCGCTTCTGACCGGAGTCGCCTGTGTCTTCGTGATGCCGGAACACGGTTTTCGACGGCGGCCGGTCGAGGAGCGCACGCCGCCGGCGCGCGCTCTAACCGACACGTTCGTCAACGGCGCGCGCGTTGTGCGCGGCCACCACGTGCTGCTCCTGATCGTCGCGATCACGTTGTTCACCGGTGCAGCCTCCGAGGGGCTCGACCGCCTGTGGGAGGCGCACTTCGTCACGGACGTCGGGCTGCCGGAGCTCTGGGGCCTCGACCCCGTCGTCTGGTTCGGCGTCTTCAACGTCGTCGGGCTTAGTCGCCGGCATCGTGATCACGTCGTTCCTCGTTCCGCGCTTCGAGCACGCCGACAACGCGAAGCTGGCCGACATCCTTGTCGTCGTCGGTCTTCTCTCGGTTGCCGTCGTGGCGTTCGGCCTGGCGACGAGCTTCGTCCTGGCGGCGATCACCTACCTGGTCGTCTGGCTCCTCCGCCGCCTCAAGGATCCGCTCTACCTCACCTGGCTGAACAAGAACGTGAGCGATTCCAGCGTACGCGCGACCGTGAACTCGATCGCGAGCCAGTCCGGCGCCGTCGGTGAGGTCGAGGGCGGGCCCGCGATCGGGGTCGACGCAGGGACGGTGGCGTCGCTGCGCGCGGCGCTGGTCTCTACCGGCTTGCTCCTGGCGCCGGCAATCGCGCTCTACGCGCGGGCGCTGCGCCACGGAGGCCGCGACCCCGGACTGGAGCAAGCAGAGGCCGAAGTCCCGGCGTGATCGACCGGCTCGGCATTCTCCGCCCACTCCGCGAGCGCGACTTCGCGCTGTTCTGGATCGGCTGGACCGTGTCGCTCGTCGGCGACGGCTTCTTCCTCGTCGCGATCGCCTGGCAGGTCTTCGACCTGTGGAACTCGCCGACCGCCCTGGCCGTGGTCGGTGTGGCGGAGACGATCCCGATCGTCGCCTTCGTGCTCGTCGGCGGCGTCGTCACCGACCGCTTCGAGCGGCGGAAGGTGCTGATCGCCTCCAGCGTCCTGCGCGGAGCCTGCGTCGCGCTGCTCGGGGTGCTCGCGCTGACCGAGACGATCGCGCTCTGGCACATCTTCGTGATCGCGTTCTTCTTCGGCGTCGGCCAGGCATTCCAGGGGCCTGCTGCCGGTGCGATCGTTCCGGACCTCGTCCCGCGGCACCTGCTCGTCCAGGCGAACTCACTCTCGCAGTTCGTCCGGCAGACGGCGTTCGCGCTTGTCGGCCCAGCCGTGGGCGGCCTCGTCGTCCACCTTTTAGGGGCCGGAACGGCCTTCCTCGTCGACGCGGCGACCTTCGGATTCGCGATCGTGATGCTCGCACTGCTCCGCCCGCAGGCCGCGAAGGCGCAGTCGGACGCGTCGACGTCGATGCGACGCGACATCGTCGAAGGCCTCCGATTCGTCCGGGAACACGTTTGGCTCTGGGGCACACTCGGCTGGGCCTTCGTCGGCCTCTTCCTCCTCTGGGGCCGTTCGAGGTGCTGGGCCCCTTCCTGGTACGAGAACAGCTCGGCAGAGACGCCGGCGACCTGGGGCTCGTGTTCGCGGCCGGCGGGCTCGGCGCGCTCCTCCTGGCCCTCGTGATCGGCCAGACCGGGCTCCCCCACCGCCACATCACGCTCATGTACGCGGCGTGGACAATCGCATCGCTCCAGATCGCGGTCTACGTCTTTGCAGAAGTCCCGTGGCAGGCGATGGTCGTGGCCTTCTTCGGCGAGGCGTGTTGGACGGCGGGTCTCCTCGTCTGGCAGACGCTGATGCAACGCGTCGTCCCGGCCGAGTTGCTCGGACGCGTGAAGAGCGTCGACTGGCTGATCTCGACCGGCCTCGTCCCAGCTTCCTTCGCGGTCACAGGACCAATCGCCGGCGTGTTCGGCGTCGAGGCGGTGATGCTCGCAGCGGGGATCGGCGCGAGCCTGCTGACCGTGCTCTTCTACTTCCTCCCGGGCATGCGCGACACGGAGACGCCTGGCCACACGAGCCGGGTCATCCTCAGCGAGCCGGCCGTCGAAAGCGTGCGCGCCGACGCCCTCGAGCCCGGCCTAGCACCGGTTCAGCCCCCGCCGGATAACTGTTACGCTCTCGCCACGAAGGCAACGAAGCCTCGGCGGTTCCCGGGGCTTCTTCATTTTCAAGGCGGCGGATGGCGCAGGTCGAGAGCAAACCGAGGGAGACGTCGAGCGTGGAAGCCGGAAGGCCGTCCTCCAGCGAATCAAGGACGAGGGAGTAGAGTTCCTCCTGCTCTGGTTCACGGATCTCGAGGGACACCTGAAGAGCTTTGCCGTCACGCCGGCCGAGATGAGGAAGCGCTCGACGACGGCATGGGCTTCGACGGATCGTCGATCACGGCTTCGACGCCATCGAGGAGTCGGACATGGTCGCGTCCCCGACCCGCACCTTCCAGCTCATGCCCTGGCGGGAGAACGAGACGAAGGTCGCGCGCATGATTGCAACGTCGTCACGCCGAACGGGGAGCCCTACGAAGGTGACCCTCGCTATGTCCTGCGCCGGGCCCTCGGCGCATGAAGACATGGCTTCGAGACCTTCAACGTCGGGCCGGAGCTCGATACTACCTGTTCCGCGACGACAAGGGCACGGAAACGCTCGACGGGGCGGTTACTTCACGATGATGACCCGGACGCAACACGCGAGCTGCGGCAGGAGACCGTAGAGCGCTCGAGTCGATCAGCATTCCGATCGAGTACGTACAGCACAGAATCGGCCATCGCAGCCGAGATGGACATTCGCTTCGCGCCGGCGCTCGACATGGCCGAGCACGCGCTGACCTACCGGCTGATCGTCAAGGAGATCGCGAAGAAGGTCGGCTACCACGCGACCTTCATGCCCAAGCCGATCTCGGCGAGAACGGCTCCGGGATGCACACGCACCAGTCGCTCTTCAGCGACAGGCGCAACGCCTTCTTCGACGCCGAGGACAGTGGCATCTGTCCGACGCAGGGAAGCATTCATCGCCGGCCAACTCCGCCACGCGCGCGAGATCTCCGCCGTCTTCGCGCAGTGGGTCACTCGTAGAAACGGCTCGTGCCGGGCTACGAGGCACCGGACTACCCACCTCGTCCCAGCGCGACCGCTCGGCACTGATTCGGATACCAGTGTACAAGCCCGGCTCCGAGCAGCGACCCGTGCGGAGTCCGCTGCCCCGACCCGGCCTGCAACCCCTACCTGACCTTCGCGTGCCTGCTCCATGCGGGGCTCGAAGGGATCTCGCAGGGCTACGAGTTGACCGAGCGATCAAGACGACCTCTGCCACCTGACCGCAGAGCAGCGGCACGAGCGCCGCGTCGCCTGGCTGCCCGAGACGCTCGGCGAGACAATCGACGAGCTGGTGAAATCCGACCTTGCCCGGAAGCGCTCGGTCGTCACGTCTTCGACCGCTACGTCGAGTTGAAGCGGGGCGAATGGAACGAGTACCGCGTGCAGCTGACCGACTGGGAGCTGGAGCGCTACCTCCCGGTCCTGTAGCTCTCCGTCGACAAGCCTTTCAACGACTAAGCTGCCAAAAGCAGCTCGTCGTCGGCCATCAGTTCATCCATCCGTGGAGGGAGGTGGGACAAACACATCTCGCCGTTTCAGGCCATTTGCTAGAGGGAGAAGCGAATGGCGTCCCGATCGACGTTGAGGCCGACGACGCCGGTCGAGCCGTCGATCCGCTGAATCGTCTCGGCCGGGACGAGCCTGCGGCGCCTGGCCAGGAAGCCCGAGCGGACGGACAGCGCGTCCGGCTCGTCAGGCTTGCGGCCGTACATGAGGCACTCGACGCGGCCGACGACGCGGCCTTTAACGTCGGAAACCATGTAGCCGACCGTCGGGCGAAGGTCGGGTAGCGCCGCTTCGCTCACAGCCAAGACGCTACGCCGCCGATGTCAGCGTTCTGGGCGGCTCCGGTAAAGAGTCGTTAGCTCGCGCGGACTGAGCGGAGCGCCACCTCGGAGGGCGACGCTCCGCTCTGCGAGTCACTCAGGCAGCACCGGGGCGCATCCTGCGCTTACCGCCGACGATGAAGAACGCGCCGGTGATCATGAGCTCGATCACGCCGGCGATCGTCGCGGTCTCGGCAGGGCTCGGGACCGAGAAGGTGCCCGAGTCCGACGCGTGCCGCCCGTCGTAGCGACCGGATCCGTACGCGAAGCGCACGGTCGTCCGGGGAGGTGCCGTGGCAATCCCCAGGTCGGCCGGGGTCACTCCCTGACCCTGGCTGAGATAGGGGATCTCCGGCCCCGCCTGCCGTTGGCGCGGCGCTCGTGTCAATCCCCAGGTCAGCCGGGGTCACTCCCTGACCCTGGCTGAGATAGGGGATCTCCGGGACCCGCCGGCGTTGACGCGGCTGCCGGATCCGTCTGTGGAACCGCCTCGTCGTCTGGGGCGGTGCCCGTGGCAATCCCCAGGTCGGCCGGGGTCACTCCCTGACCCGGCTGGGATAAGGGAACTTCTGCCCCGCCTGCGTTGGCGCGGCGCCATTCGATGCCCAGGTCGGCCGGGGTCACTCCCTGACCCTGGCTGAGATAGGGGATCTCCGTCGGCGGCGGCGTCCCTGTGCCGAGATACTTGCCAGGCTCTGCCGAGGCAGACCCCGCAGCACCCGTGGCGGCGGTTGCCGCGACCGCCAAGGCGAGCACCGTCTCGCGAATCCCATGGGCCTCGACGTCGGTCGCAAACGCCTGTCCCAGCGCCTCGCCGTCGAACGTGAGCATCACGTTCTCGTCCTCCGTGGCACGCAAGAGCTCCTCGAGCTCGCTGCGCTCCCACGAGACCGAGACGCTTCGCGTGTCGGTTGCCTTCCCGTCACTGAACTGCGCTACGTCGAGAACGAGCTCGATCGGCGTCTCGTCCTGATCCAGCACCGCCTTGATCTCGGACCTCGGAATCGACGTTGTGAGACCTTCACCTACGGCGGACGCTGGCACCACGACCGCTCGTGCGGCCAACTCGTCCATAAGTACTCCTTTCGTCGTGCTTCGGCGTCGGGAGGGGACGCTCCCTACTCACTGGACGACCGAGCAGCCTCCGATCTTCCCACAGACTTCGTCGATTCCCAAGCCGCGCTGAGGCCGCTCCTACAATCGGACCAAGATGGACGCGCCGACTCGGCACTTGCGACTGCTCACGGAGACGATCGCCGCGGTCAACTCGACGCTCGACCTCGAGGAGGTGCTGGCGCTCGTCGCGCGCAAGGTCGCCGAGGCCCTCGACACCGAGGCCTGCTTCGTCTACCTCTACGACGAGGCCGCCGACGAGCTCATCCTCCGGGCCACGCACGGGACGGCGGTCGAGGCGATGACGCGCCGGCCGAAGATGCGGCCGGGCGAGGGGATCACCGGGACCGCTGCTGCGGAGCGCTCACCGATCATGATCCCCGCCCAGGCGCACCTCGACCCGCGCTTCAAGGGCTTCCAGAACCTGGCGGAGGATCAGTACGAATCGATCCTGGCCGTCCCGATCCTCGCGCGGGAGAAGCTCGCCGGAGCCCTCAACGTCCGGACGGTCGCGCCGCGCGAGTTCACCCAGGACGAGATCGACCTTCTCCTCGCGATCGCGGCACAGGTTGCGCAGACGATCGAGCACGCCAAGCTCTACAACGATGCGCAGCAGCGCGTCGTCGAGCTCGAGGCGCTCGCCCGCATCTCCGAGGCCGTCTCGGAGTCGCTCTATCTCGAGGAGTCGCTGGAGGCGATCGTGCGCACGACGGTCGACGCCGTCGGCGCCGCCGGTGCCGCGCTCGTCCTGGAGGACGGGAAGATCGCCTGGCCCGAGGGCCGTGCAGGCGCCCACGCCGTCCGACTTCCCCTCCGCTGGAAAGGCCGCCAGATCGGTGAGCTCGTCTGTGACCGGGACACGCCGTTCACCGACCAGGAGCGTGCGCTGCTCTCGTCGATCGCCCATCAGGCGGCGGTCGCCCTCGAGCACAGCCGCGCCGTGATGCGCGGGGTCCTCGCCTCCGAGATCCACCATCGGGTCAAGAACAACCTCCAGACGGTCGCGTCGCTGCTTCGGCTCCAGGCCCGCTCAGAGGCCGACGGCGATCCACGGAAGGCGCTCGACGACTCCGCGAACCGGATCCTTGCGATCGCGGCCGTTCACGAGGTGCTGACGGAACGGCGGCACGACGACGTCGAGCTGTCCGAGTTGCTCGACCGGCTCCGGGCAATGCTCGTTCAGGGCCTCGGCTCGGCGAAGCGGATCCAGACCGAGCTCGAGCCGATCTCGCTTGCCGGGAATCGGGCGACGGCGCTGGCGCTCGTCTTCAGCGAGCTCTTCCAGAACGCGCTCGAGCACGGGGGTGACGAGATTCGAATCGAGCTCGAGCGCCGAGACGGCGAGGTGCTGCTGGCGATCGCGGACGACGGCAAGGGTGTGACCGGCGAGCCGTCCGGCACCGGGCTCTCGATCGTCGGCGCGCTCGTCCGCGACGAGTTGCGCGGTCGGCTCAACATGCAGTCGAACGGCGGGCTGCGCGTGGAGATCTCGTTTCCCGCATGAGGATCCTCATCGCCGAGGACGAGACGATCATCCGGCTCGATCTCCGGAAGCTGCTCGAGGAGGCTGGCCACGACGTCTGCGCCGAGGCGCGTGACGGGGCCGAGGCGGTGGCGCTCGCCGAGGAGCACGATCCCGACCTGGCGATCCTCGATGTGAAGATGCCGCGGCTGGACGGCATCGAGGCAGCCAGGCGCATCCTCGAGGAGCGGCCGATCCCGATCGTGATGCTGACCGCCTACGGGCAGGACGAGCTCGTCGCCCGCGCCGTCGAGGCCGGCGTCTTCGGCTACCTGGTCAAGCCCTTCCGCGAGACGGATCTCCTCCGGCGATCAAGACGGCCCGAGCCCGCCACGAGGAGCTCACGGCGCTGCGCGAGGAAGCGGACTCGCTCGCGGACGCGCTCGCCGCCCGGAAGGCGATCGAGCGCGCGAAGGGCATCCTCATGCAGAAGGACGATCTCACCGAGCAGGAAGCCTTCAAGCGCCTCCGTCGGGCGAGCCAGCTGTCCGGGAAGCCGCTCAAGGTCGTGGCGGAAGCCATCATCGCCACGTTGGATCCGCCGCAGGCCTGACCACCAGCCGCGCTCGACACGGATCCAAGCCGACACACTCTTGGCACACCTCGGCCTTGACACGTTCCGGGGTCCGACACCAAACGGCGCACGCAGAACGCACGGGTATCGCGCAGGAGTGTGACGCCGCCACGCTGCGGACAGGTGCCGTCAGGCGCCGGAGCGCTCGAACAGCGTCTCCCAACGGGCGAGGAGCGCCTGCAGCTCGTTGCGGGCCGCGCGGTGGGCCGCGAGCAGCTCGACGTTGCCCCAGTCCTCCGCCAGCTTGCGCTCGAGCTCGGCCACCGCTGCCTCCTGCCGCTGGATGTCGGCCTCGACCACTTCGAGCGGGCTTGGCCCGGAGGGGATCGGCTTCGCGGCCACCGGCTTCCGCTTCTGCGGCTTGACGGCCGCTGGGGCAGCCTCGGCCCGCTCCCGCTCCTCACGGCGCCGGATCAGCTCTGCCCAACCACCCTCGTACGACCGCAGCGAGCGATCTTCGATCGCCAACGTTCTTCGGCCACGGCGTCGATCAGGGCGCGATCGTGCGAAACGAGCAGAACGGTGCCCGGAAACGCCTCGAGTGCGGCTTCGAGCGCCTCGCGACTCTCAAGGTCGAGGTGGTTTGTCGGCTCGTCGAGCACGAGGAAGTTGGCGCCGGAAGCAACGACGAGCGCGAGCGCGAGACGACGCCGCTCGCCGCCGGACAGTGCCGTCACGGGCTTCTCGTGCTCCTCCCAACCCGAGAAGAGGAAGCGACCGAGCAGTGACTGGGCCTGGGGTCGCTGGAGCCCCGTTGCCCGCTGTACACAGTCGAGCACGCTGCCGCGCTCATCGAGCTCGACCTCGTGCTGGGAGAAGTACGCGGCCTCCACCCCATAGCCCAGCCGCACCGTTCCGGCCGAAGGCTCATGGCGGTCCAGCATCGTCTCGAGCAAGGTCGTCTTGCCGGACCCGTTCGGGCCGACGAGGGCCACGTGCTCCTCGCGCTCCAGTGCGAATGAGATGTGCTCGAGCAGCTTCTTGTCGCCGGCGGAAACCGACAGGTGCTCCGCCTCCACAACGGTTCGGCCGCTCCGGGCCGGCTTCAGAAAGTCGAAGCCGAGCGGCGCCGGCCGCGGGTCAAATTCTCGAGCTCGTTCGCGGACCGGCTTCGCTCGCTCTCGAGCCGGCCGATATGCGTGAGCTTGGCCTGCGCCTGCTTGGCCTTCGACTTCTTGTAGCGGAACCGCTCGACGAAGCGTTCGAGCCGGGCGATGTCGACGTCGAGACGGCCGAGCGTCTTCTCCGCCGCCTGCGCACGGGCCGCCTTCTCGAGGCGCCAGGCGCTCCAGGGACCGGCGAAGTAGAGGGACCGGCCGCCGGCGAGCTCGAGGACGGCATTCGTCACCGACTCGAGGAACCAGCGGTCGTGGGCGACGAGGATGACAGCGGCGTCGAGCGACTGGAGCTCGCGCTCGAGCCACTCGATGCTCGCAACGTCCAGGTGGTTCGTCGGCTCGTCGAGCAGCAGGAGATCCGGGTCGCCCGACAGCGCCCTGGCAAGCGAAGCCCGCGTCAGCTCGCCGCCGGAGAACGTGTCGAGCGAGCGGTCGAGGTCCGCCTCCGCGAAGCCGAGGCCGCGGACGACGGCGGCGGTGCGCTCCCGCCACGCATAGCCGCCGGCGTGCTCGAGCCTGGTCTGCGCCTCCGCGTAGCGGCTGAGCGTCCCGCCGTCGTGCCGGCCGGCCGCCATCGCCGCCTCGAGCTCGCTGAGCTCTGCCTCGAGCGCGATCAGGTCGGCGGCACCGGAGAGCACGTACTCGCGCAGGGTGAGCCCGCGCTCGAGCGGCGGCCGCTGATCGTGCAGCGCGGCACGCGTTCCCTTCGAGAATGCGAGCTCACCGCCGTCGATGCCAAGCTCACCGGCGAGCATCCGCAGCAGGGTCGTCTTGCCGGAGCCGTTCGGGCCGGCCAGCGAGAGCCGGTCGCGGCGCTCGACCTTGAACGAGACGCCGTCGAACAGCGGGTCTCCCGCGATGTCCTTCCGGAGCTGGTTTGCGATGACGACGGCCATGTCACAACTTCATCGGTGCCCGACTTCAGTCTGGCTCCGGCAACCTAGATAAAAGAAGGGGCCGCTCGATTGAGCGGCCCCGTTTCGGCTACCAGCGGTGGATTGGTAGAGGCGCTTACCTGCTCGGCCGACGGCCGGCGGCGCGTAGCGCGACGTCCCCCACGCTGGCTAGGCGGTTCCCTTTAGGTCTCGGGGACACGCCCCTACCCGCTGGTACCTCCACTGCCCGTACTTGAAAGTTTCACTCTCGGACCACCTCCTTTCCGCGGTAGCCCAACTCTAGCGACTACCTAAGGACAGCGGACAGCTCCAACCCTCGGTCCAGCGGGACGGTCACGGACTCGAGCGTGGGGTCGGACTGGCGGGCCCGCGAGTACGCGCCGAGCGTCTCCTCGTGCGAGAGCACGTTGTCCGCGATCACGAGCGCGCCGGGCTCGACCTTCGTCCGAGTGAGCTCGAAGAGCGCCTCGTAGTCCTCCTTCTCGGCGTCGATGAAGACGATGTCGAAGACGTCGTCGATGCGCCGAAGCGTCTCGAAGGCGTCGCCGTCGATCAGCTCGGCGGTCAACTCGAGACCCGCGTCGGCAACGTTGCGCCGCCACGCCTCGGTCTTCTCGGGATCGTTCTCCAGCGAGAGCACTCGGCCTCCGAGGTGGCGCACGCCGGCAGCGAGCCAGATGGTCGAGTAGCCCCGCGAGCCGCCGATCTCGAGCACCTCGCAGTCGGTCTGGGGCGCGACGAGCGCGAACAGAAACTGTCCTGTCGTGCGGGCAACCTGACGTGAGCGCTGCGAGGACGGAAGCCCCCGCGCCCGCTCGTCTGCGTCCTCGGCCTCGAGCCGCTCGAGCACGGCGCGCACCCGGTCGTCGAGCACTAGCTGAGGTCCACCTTCACCCAGCCATCTTCGACGACGACCGGAAACGTGTCCACGGGCTCGTAGGCCGGAAGCGTCAAGGGCCGGCCGGTCCGGATGTCGAAGCGGGACCCGTGGCGCGGGCAGACGACGACGGCGTCCTCTGCGTCGAAGTCGCCCTCGGCCAGCGGCCCGTCGTCGTGCGAGCAGCGGTCATCGATCGCGTAGTAGTCGCGCCGTCCAGGTTGTAGACTCCCGAGCGCGAAGTGATCCGGCGCGGACGATCTTGACGGAGCCCGGCGGCAGCTCCTCGACCGGGCAGACGTCTATGGCAGCGCCAAGCTACTCGAACCTGGAACTCTTCGTCGAGGCCCGCCCACTCCGCCGGGAGCGGCGTCCCCTTCGCCCGGTGCAGCGCCACCTTGAGGACGCCGAGCCCGAGCAGCGCGCACTTGAGCCGGATCGGCGTCAGAGGAATGCCAATCTCCTCGAGCAGCTCGTCCTTGGACATTCCCGCGACCTCGTCGGCCGTCTTCCCCTTGATCATCTCCATCAGCATCGAGGTCGACGCCTGGCTGATCGCGCAGCCGCGGCCTGAGAACTTGACCTCGTCGATCGTCTCGCCGTCGTCGTCGAAGGCGACGTAGATCGCGACCTCGTCACCGCAGAGCGGGTTCACGCCCTCGGCCTAGGCGTCCGCATCCTCGATCACGCCGTGGCCGCGCGGGTTCTTGTAGTGGTCGAGAATGACCTCGCGGTAGAGGTCTTCCATGTGACTCAGGCTAACCGAAGACCTTGCGCACGCGAAGGAGGCCGTCGGCCAGCCGGTCGATCTCCTCAGGCAGCGTGTACAGGTAGAAGCTCGCGCGGTTCGTGGCCGCCACGCCCAGGCGTTGCATCAGCGGCTGGCAGCAGTGGTGCCCTGCGCGGATCGCGACACCCTCCCAGTCGAGGACCTGGGCGACGTCGTGCGGGTGCACGCCGTCCATGTTGAAGCTGACGATCCCTGCGCGCCGGTCGGGTGCAGGCCCGTAGAGGACGATTCCGGGCACGTCGCGAAGCCGGTCGAGCGCGTAGGACGCGAGCTCGTGCTCATATTGCTCGATCGCCTCGAGCCCGACTGCCGTGAGGTAGTCGACGGCGGCGCCGAAGCCGACGGCCTCGGCGATCGGCGACGTGCCGGCCTCGAACTTGTGCGGGAGATCGCCCCAGGTGGTCTCCTCGAACTGGACCTTGCGGATCATGTGGCCGCCGAGGTTGAACGGCTCCATGTCCTCGAGCAGCTCGCGCCGGCCCCACAGGGCCCCGACGCCGCTCGGTCCGCACATCTTGTGCGCCGAGAACGCGAGGAAGTCGCAGCCGAGGGCCTGCACGTCGATCGCCATGTGCGGAGCTGCCTGCGCGGCGTCGACGACCATGATCGCCCCTTGGTCGTGCGCCCATGCGACAGCCGCTCGATCGGGTTGATCGTCCCGAGCGCGTTGGAGACGAGGTTCGTGGCCACGACCTTCATCCGACCTTCGGCCTCGAGCCCATCGAGCACGTCGAGGTCGAGCTCGCCGCTCTCTGTGAGCGGGATCATTCGAAACTCGGCGCCGGTGCGCTTCGCCATGTACTGCCACGGGACGAAGTTCGAGTGGTGCTCGAGCTCAGAGACGACGACGAGGTCGCCCGGGCCGAGGTTCGTCAAACCCCAGGCGTAGGCGACCAGGTTGAGGCCCTCGGTCGCATTGCGGGTGAAGATCAGCTCGCGTGACGACGGCGCGTTCACGAACCGAGCGACCTTCTCGCGTGCGCCCTCGAAACCCTCCGTCGCCCGCTCGGCGAGCGCGTAGACGCCTCGATGGACGTTGGCGTACGACGTCTCGTAGAAGGTCGTCATCGCGTCGAGCACCTGACGAGGCTTCTGTGACGTGACGGCCGAATCCAGGTAGGCAAGCGGCTTTCCGTTGATCTCCTGGTCGAGGATCGGGAAGTCCGCCCGGAGGGCCTGCACATCCAGCTTGACGCGAGCGACCGCCATCACCTCCATCGTACCCAGCTACCCTTGCGTCGCCTGCCGCGGCCTATAGGGTGTAACCGCTTTGCGCCTCCAAGTGCTTCTGCTCGTGCTCGTCGGCGTCCTCGCAGGCTGTGGGGGCGGTGACGACGGAGGGAGCGGCGGCGCCACCGGCACCGGAGGCGGCACCGCGAGTGAAGGCGAGGAAGTCTTCGCCTCCGCGGGTTGCGGCGGCTGCCACACCTACTCGCCTGCAGGCTCGAACGGCTCGGTCGGGCCGAACCTCGACGACGCGAACGTCACGTTCGAGCAGGCCGTCGAGCAGGTCACGAACGGCGGCGGTGGGATGCCGCCGTTCAAGGGCGATCTGACCCAGGAGCAGATCGATGCGGTCGCACGGTTCGTCACCGAGGGCGGCCGCTCGGCGTCAGGCGGCGGTGGCGGCGGTGGGAGGTCCGCCGTCGGCCCCTTTTCGCCCTGACGGAACCAGACTCGAGGGCTGCCTAGACGCAGACTGCCGCCGCCAGGCGTTCGGGAACATCGCGTACCACGAGGGCCCGAAGCCGGCGCTCGATCTCTTCCAGGAGAAGCTCGCCGACGACAAGGCGGTCGAGGCCGACTGCCACCGCATCGCCCACACGATCGGCGCCGCGTCGCTCGTCTACTACGACGGGAGCGTGGCGAAGGCGCTCGCGAACGGCCGGTCGACCTGCTGGTCCGGGTATTACCACGGGGTCGTCGAGCGGTCGTTCGTCGGCGCGTCTCGGGCGGAGCTCCCGGCCAGATCCCGCCGGATCTGTGCCGATCCGGACATCCGCCGCACGAGCTTCCTCGCCTACCAGTGCGTGCATGGGCTCGGGCACGGGCTGATGATCCACACCGGCTACGACCTGCCCGCCGCGCTCGTCGTCTGCAACAAGCTCGAGACGGCCTGGGATCACGACTCGTGCGAGGCCGGCGTCTTCATGGAGAACATCTCCTCCTCGTACGGGATCAAGTCGCGCTGGCTCAAGGATGACGACTTGATCTACCCGTGCAATGCGATCGCCGAGCGCTACAAGCTCTACTGCTACCTGATCCTCACCTCGCGGGTGCTTCAGGCCAACGGCTACGACTGGGAGCAGACCGTGGCGACCTGCCGGCGTAGCGACAAGGGCTGGGTCCCGACCTGCTTCCAGTCCCTAGGGCGCGACGCCTCGGGCAGCTCACGGCAGGATCCCGCCGAAGATCCTGGAGATTTGCGCGCTCGCCGGGGACATGACGGACGAGTGCATCTACGGCGCGGCGCGGGACGTCACCTCGAACGACGCGAGCCCGCGGCGGTCGAAGGTGCTCTGCGAGTCGGCGGCGCCGCAGTTCCGGGCGTACTGCTTCGAGGGGATCGGGACGATCCTCGGCGGCATGCACGCCTACCGGGATGGCCGGCGGGCCGCCTGTCGGGCAGTGACGACGCGCTACTTCACCGCCTGCGCGCGCGGCGCGGTCGCCGTCTAGTGCCGCTTCAGGTGATACTGCCGCACTTCTGGGTCTGAGCACCAAGCCAATGCGCACTCCGACAAAAAAAGGCTGGAGAGCCTTTAGGAGGCCCGCTCTCTCCCCCCCCGCTCCCCCGCCAAAAAGCAGACTTGCGGACTAGCCGAAGGTGAACGCATAGGCCGAGAGCCCGGGCGAGAACCGCAGCTCGAGCAGGCCTTCGCTCAGTGTCGGCAGGTCGAGCAGCGTGTACAGGCGTGGCTCGCCGCGAACGTCGATCGTCTTCTCGGGGCGGCCGTTGAGCAGCACGTCGAGACGACCCTGACCGCCGAGGACCAGGTTCACCTGACGGGCGAGGAACTGAAGGCGTAGCCGGGCGTTGCGGACGGCGACGAGCCGTTGGCGCTCGACGCGGATGCGGCCGGAATAGGCGAGCTCGTCCGAGCCGAGCCCGGCGGCCGGGAACCGATAGCCCGCCACGCGGTCGGGGAGGACGAAGCTCCCGACGAACCGGTCGAGCCGCTCGTAGCCGAGGTACGACTCCGGCGTCGTCCGCACCTGGGGCGTCCGGTCGGCCACGCTCGTTGACCGGCCCGCGACCATCTCGCCGAGGTAGCGGCGGATCTGGCTCTCCGTCTCCTCGTACTCGCCCTCGCCGAAGTGGTGGTAGCGAAGGCGTCCCTGGCGATCGATCAGGTACTTCGCGGGCCAGTACTCGTTCGCGTACGCAGTCCACGTCGCGAAGTCGTTGTCGAGCGCGACCGGGTAGCGGATCCCGAGCTTGCGCACCGCCCTGCGAACGTTGTCCGGCACACGCTCGAAGGCGAACTCGGGCGCGTGCATGCCGATGATCGTCAGCCCGTCGTCGCGATAGGCGGCATCCCAGGCCTTCAGATGCGGAAGCGTGCGGAGACAGTTGACGCAGGAGTACGTCCAGAAGTCGATCAGGACGACCTTGCCGCGGAGTCGACGGAGGGTCAGCGGGTCGGAGTTGATCCACTGCGCGATGCCCCTGATCTCCGGGGCGGCCGCGGCGTTCGGGGTCGACGCCGGCGCGTTGGTGAGCTCACGCAGCTCGCGGCGGGCCGTCGGGTTCCGTTCGATCCGCTGCTGCAGCTCTTCCGTGTAGCCGGGGACCGCGGTCGTGAACCGCTGATCGGCGCCGAAGGCGATCGCGAGTGCCGTGACGCCGATCACGGCGCCTGCCACCCGGCGGGTCGTCTCGGCATGCTGCCGGAGGAGGGCCAGGCGGTTCCCGAAGATGGCGACCGCCAGCATCGGGAGAGCAGCGCCGAGCGCGTACGCGAACGTGACCAGGAGCGTTCGCACGCCGGCGTCCCCGGTCGCCGACAACGCGGTGACGGCGGCGAGCACCGGGCCGGCGCAGGGAACGAAGACGAGCCCGAGGCTCGCACCGAGCACGAACCCGTTGCCGTCCACGCTCGCGCGCCGTCGCGTCAGGAAGAGGAAGGGGCGCTCGAGCAGTCCGGCGAGGGGAGGGAAGAGGAGCGTCGCCGCGAGGAGAAGCAACAGCGCGATCGCGAGGTTCCGAAGGAAGTCGTCGGGCAGGCCGAGCGCGCTGAGAAGCGATGCACCGGCGACGGTGAAGACCGTGAAGCTGCCGACGAGGCCGGCGATGATCGCGTATGGACGCCGTCCCGAGGCGCCGCCGGCGAGCAGGATCGGCAGCACGGGCAGGATGCACGGCGAGATCGCCGTGATCACCCCGGCCAGGAACGCGATGCCGAGCAGGACCAGCATCACCCGCAGCGTACGGGTCGCGCGGTGACGTAAGGCCTTAAATCACTACGCCTGCGGGATGCGGGCCTCGAGCGCCTCGCCGAGCGCCTCGCGCACCGGCTCGAGCTCGATCCGGTCGAGCGCGTCCGAGAAGAAGCCACGGACGATCAGTCGCTCGGCCTCGCCGCGGGAGAGGCCGCGGGCCATCAGGTAGAAGAGCTGCTCCCGGTCGACCTGACCGACGGTGGCGCCGTGCGTGCAGCGGACGTCGTTGGCGAGGATCTCGAGGCCGGGAATCGGGACCGCGTGCGTCGTCGGCGAGAGCATCAGGTTCCGGTTCTCCTGGTAGGCGTTCGTCCGCTGGGCGTCCTCCTCGACGCGGATCATGCCGCGCCAAACCGCGGTCGCCCTGTCCCGGAGCGCGCCCTTGAAGGCGAAGTCCGAGGTCGTGTTCGGCGCGTCGTGGAGCTGGTAAGTGTCGTAGTCCAGGTGCTGGTCGCCGTCCGCGAAGTAGGCACCGGTCACGCGCGAGGTCGCTCCGGGACCGGTGAGGTCGTTCTGGATCCACGTCTTGCCCTTCTTCGACCCGAAACCGCCGGCGACCCAGTCGAGCTCGGCATCCCGTTCGACACGCGCGTGGTGGGACGCGAAGTGCCAGGTCTCCAGCGAGAGATTCTGGATCGAGACGTACTCGAGCTTCGCCGCCTGCTCGACGAAGAGCTCGACGACGGCGTTCGTGTAGCCCTTGAGCTCCGGCGACGACGACGCGTACTCCTCGATCAGCGTGAAGCGGCTCTCCGGCTCCGCGATCACGAGCAGCCGGAAGAAGAGCGAGCCGTCTTCGAGAGCGTTGACGATCCGTACGGACAGCGGTTGCTCGAGCTCGACGCCCCTGGGCACGACGACGAGCAGGCCGTGCTCCCAGGCGGCCGCGTTGTGCGCCGCGAACTTCTCCTCGGTCCCGACGAGCTTCCCGAGCCGCTCGTGGTCGGTCAACGGCTCGAAGGTGACGCCTTCGGGAGCGTTCCGGACGATCGTGATGCCGCCCTCGTCTACCGTGGCCATTGCGGCCACGTCGACGTCGAGCAGCGTCTCCGCAGAACGCGGCTGGGGGCCAGGCCCCTGGCCATGGCCGTCACGGACAAAGGCGTCCGGATCAAAGCCGCGGAGATCGGTGAAGCGCCAGTGTTCGTCCGCCGTGTTCGGGAGCGGAAGCTCCGCGTAGCGCGCGGCAGCGGCGGCCCTATCCACGGGGCTTGTACCTCCGGTGCAGGATCAGGACGTTGCCGTCGGGGTCCTTGACGAACCCCATGTGGCAAACGCCCGAGTCCTGGATGCCGATCACCTCGGCTCCGGCGCCGCGGAGCTCCTCGACGGCCGCCTCAACGTCGGCGACGCGGAGCGCAATGCCGTTCTCGTTCGCGACGAAGGTCTCTCCCTGCTCCTCGGGATTCCAGAACGAGAGCGTGACGTTCGGTGTTTCGATCTCTCCCTCCGTGTACTCGCTCACCGGAAGTCCCAAGACGTCGCGATACCACGCAACGGCCCGCACGGCGTCCCGCGTCGGCACCGACACGAAGTCGACCTCTTCGACGTGCATCAGGGCAGCCTGCCGTCGCGGTACGGCGCGTAGCGGTGGTGCAGGATCAGCGAGTTGCCGTCCGGGTCTTTGAAGAACGCCATGTGGCAGACACCGGAGTCGTAGGGCTCGGGGAACTCGAACTCCACGCCGGCCTCCTGAAGCCGTTGCATCGAGGCCTTCACATCGGGCACCCGGAGGGCGATTGCGAGTCTCGGGCTGAATTCGCCGCTCTCGCCCTTCTGCTGCGGCGTGCTGAGGACGAAACCGACGTTGCTGGTCTCGAGCTCGGGCCACTCGTCACTCGTGTTCGGGTTCCGCTTCAGCCCGAGCGTCTCGCCGTAGAACTCGCCGGCCTGCTCACGATCCTTCACGTTGACGCCGATGAAGTCGGTCCGCTGCACCTCCGTCACCGGCACCTCCCAGCGCTCCAACGGCGCGTACCTCCGATGGAGCAACAGCGGGTTGCCGTCAGGGTCGGAGAAGGGCGCCCCGTTGCAGACGCCCGAGTCGAACGTGTCCATGCGGAACTCGACCCCGGTCTCCTCGACCTTCCGCCTGGCGTCGTCGACGTCTCGGGACGCCGATGCCGATCGCCCCACCGGGCGTCGAGAGCGCGATCGTCAGGTTGCCGGTCTCGTACTCGACCCAGCGCTCACCCGACGTGTTCGGGTTGCGTCCCAGTCCGAGCGTCCGGCCGTAGAACTCGTCTGCGACACCGAGATCGGAGACGGGGACGGCGATGAAGTCGACGCGCAGAGCGCCGATCAACCGACGGAGCCCTCCATCTGGAGCTGGATCAGGCGGTTCATCTCGACCGCGTACTCGAGCGGGAGCTCCTTCGTGATCGGCTCGACGAAGCCGGAGACGATCATCGCGCTCGCCTCAGCCTCCGTCAGGCCGCGGCTCATCAGGTAGAAGAGCTGCTCCTCGCCGATCTTCGACACCGTCGCCTCGTGGCCGATGTCGACGTTGTCCTCGTCGATCCGCATGTAGGGGTACGTGTCGGAACGGGAGTCCTCGTCGAGGATCAGCGCATCGCAGACGACCTTGGACTTCGACCCGGCGGCGCCCTTCGCAACCTCGAGCAGACCGCGGTAGCCGGCACGGCCACCGTTCTTGGAGATCGACTTCGACGTGATCACCGAGGTCGTGTTCGGCGCCACGTGAACGGCCTTGCCCCCGGCGTCCTGGTGCTGTCCTTCGCCGGCGAACGCGATCGAGAGCACCTCGCCGTGGGCTCGCTCACCGAGCAGCCAGATCGCGGGGTACTTCATCGTCAGCTTGGAGCCGAGGTTCCCGTCGACCCATTCCATGACCGCGTCCTCGTACGCGACCGCCCGCTTGGTGACGAGGTTGTAGACGTTCGTCGACCAGTTCTGGATCGTCGTGTACCGGCAGCGGGCGCCACGCTTGACGATGATCTCGACGACCGCCGAGTGCAGCGAGTCGCTCGAGTAGATCGGCGCCGTGCAGCCCTCGACGTAGTGGACCTGTGCGCCTTCGTCGACGATGATCAGCGTGCGCTCGAACTGGCCCATGTTCTCCGCGTTGATGCGGAAGTAGGCCTGGAGCGGCATCTCGACCTTGACCCCCGGCGGCACGTAGATGAACGAGCCGCCCGACCAGACGGCGGAGTTCAGCGCCGCGAACTTGTTGTCGTTCTGCGGGATGATCGTGCCGAAGTACTGCTTGACGAGCTCCTCGTGCTCGCGCAGGCCCGAATCCATGTCGAGGAAGAGCACGCCCTGGGCCTCGAGGTCCTCCTTGAGCTTGTGGTAGACGACTTCGCTCTCGTACTGGGCTCCGACGCCGGCGAGGTACTTCTTCTCCGCCTCGGGGATCCCGAGCTTGTCCCAGGTGTCCTTGATGTCCGACGGCAGGTCGTCCCACGACTTGGCCTGCTTCTCGGTCGGCCGGATGTAGTAGAAGATGTTGTCGAAGTCGATCCCCGTGACGTCGCCGCCCCAGGTCGGGAGCGGGCGCGCCAGGAAGTACTCGAGCGACTTGAGCCGGAACTTCCGCATCCAGTCGGGCTCGTTCTTGTGCTCGGAGATCGCGGCGACGAGCTCCGGCGACAGGCCCCGGCCGGACTTGAAGAAGTAGTCCTCAGCCGCGTCGGGCGTGTGGAAGCCGTACTTGTAGTCGCTGCCGATCTCGGCGACGACCTGCGTCTCGGTCTTCTCCTTGACTGCCATCAGCTCTCAACCTTCTCCGGAACCTTCTCGGGCATGAATGCCTCGTACCCTTCTGCCTCCAGTGTATGCGCCAGCTCGGGCCCGCCCTCGGCGACGATTCGGCCGTCGACGAAGACGTGGACGTAGTCCGGCTCGATGTAGTTGAGAATTCGCTGGTAGTGCGTGATCACGAGCGCGCCCATCTCCGGGCCGACCAGCTCGCGGACGCCGGCCGCGACCACCTTCAACGCGTCGATGTCGAGCCCTGAGTCGGTCTCGTCGAGCACGGCGATCTTCGGGGTCAGCATCGCCATCTGCAGGATCTCGACGCGCTTCTTCTCGCCGCCGGAGAATCCGTCGTTGACGTAGCGCTGCGCGAGCTCCCGCGGAATGCGCAGGCGCTCCATCGCCGCGAGCATCTCCTTGCGGAACTCGGGCACCGGGATCGGGTCGTCCTCGCCGGCGCGCGCCTTGCGGATCGCGTTGATCGCGGAGCGCATGAAACTCGTGACGGTGACGCCGGGGATCGCATGCGGGTACTGGAACGCGAGGAAGAGGCCGCGCTGCGCGCGCTCGTCGGCGCCGAGCTCCGTGACGTCCTCGCCGTCGAAGAGGATCTGGCCGTCCGTGATCTCGTACGCCGGATGGCCCATGAGCGCATAGGCAAGCGTCGACTTGCCCGAGCCGTTCGGGCCCATGACCGCGTGGATCTCGCCGCTCGAGACGACGAGGTCGACGCCCTTGACGATCTCGGTTCCGTCCTCGAGCGCGACGTGCAGATTCTTCAGCTCCAGTCGAGCCAAGCGACTCCTTCCCTGACGTAGAACACGGGCCTTCCAGCCCGCCCACGGGGTCCATCGTAGCAACGTGCTTTTGACCGACCGGAGCGCTGCTAAGGTCCTGTCGTGCCCTTCGGTATCGGCCTTCCTGAGTTGCTGATCTTCCTCGTCGTCGTGCTCCTGCTCTTCGGAGCGTCCAGGGTGCCGGAGATCGGGAAGTCGGTGGGAAAGGGCATGCGCGAGTTCAAGGATGCAGTGAGCGGACGCGACGACGACGAGCGCGCGCCGTCGCTCCCGCGGGCGCCGGAGGACGAGGAGAAGGTTGCCTCGCCGCCGCGCGAGCAGGACCGCGTCTCCTAGGTTTCGGCATCTGAGACGGCTGCCGCGCCGGCTCGGCTACGGCGAGGAGGCGACGCTCGTCGAGCACCTCGACGAGCTGCGCTCGCGGCTGATCGTGTCGATCGTCGCGGTCGGCGTCTTCTTCCCGGTCGCATACGTCTTCCACGAACGACTGGTGGAGTGGCTGATGCGGCCGCTACCCGATGATCGAACGCTCGTCACGCTCGGCGTGACCGAACCGTTCACGACGAGCGTCAAGATCAGCTTCTACGCAGCGCTGGCGCTCGCGTTTCCCGTCCTCGTCTGGCAGGCGTGGAGTTTCTTCGCGCCGGCCGTCGAGGCAGGACGCCAGCGGATCGTGGCCCGCTTCGTCGCGATGGCGACCCTTCTCTTCGCCGGGGGCATGGCCTTTGCGTACTTCATCATCCTGCCCAGGGCGCTGTCGTTCCTGACCAACTACGACGACAACCTGTACGACATCCAGATCCGCGCGAGCTACTACCTGTCCTTTGTCGCGCTGATGATCTTTGCCACCGGGCTCGTCTTCCAGCTTCCGATCTTCGTGCTCGCGCTGGTGCGTCTGCGCATCCTGACCACCGACCAGCTGCGACGAAACCGCAAAATGGCCTATGTGCTGCTGCTCGGCGGCGCGATCCTCCTTCCGACGGTGGATCCCGTCTCGCTGGCGTTCGAGGTCGTCCCCCTCTGGGTTCTGTTCGAGCTCTCGATCTGGCTCTCCGTCGTGATGGAACGACGCTGGGCCGCCGCCGGTCGACTCGCGACCGAGTGACGTTCCCGAAAATCGAGCTCCACGTCCACCTCGAGGGGACCGTGCGGCCCGGGACGCTGCTCGAGATCGCGAGGCGGAACGACTACGCGCTGCCGGCGGACACCGTCGACGGAGTCGCGAAGCTCTACGACTACCGAGACTTCGCGCATTTCATCGACGTCTGGATCCTGACCACGAACGCACTCCGCACACGGGAGGACTTCCGCCAGGTCGTCGTCGACTACGCGGAAGAGGCCGCCGGGCACGGCGCCGTCTACCTGGAGGGAATCTTCTCGCCGGCCGAGCGAGCGCGGCGCGGCGTCGACTGGGACGAGATCTACGGCGGGTACTGCGACGGCGCGCACGAGGCGCGGGAGCTCCACGGGGTCGAGATCCGCTTGACGCCCGACATCTTCCGCGGGGCGTCGCGAGAAGAATGCAAGCAGGTCGTCGACTACTCGGTGCGCTACCGAGACCGCGGTGTCGTCGCGGTCGGGCTCGGCGGGCTCGAGGCCGACTTCCCGCCGGAGCTATACGCGCCCGTCTTCGAGCGAGTCAAGGCCGAAGGCCTCGGGTCGGTGCCGCACGCAGGGGAGGTCGCAGGCCCCGACTCGATCCGTGGCGCGCTCGATGCGCTCGGCGCCGACCGAATCCGGCACGGGATCCGCGCTGTCGATGATCCGGCACTGCTGGTGGAGCTGCGCGAGCGCGAGATCGTGCTCGACGTCTGTCCCGTTTCGAACGCGCGAACCGGCGCGGTCGCCTCGCTCGACCAACACCCGCTCGGCCGTCTGCTCGAGGCCGGCGTGCGCTGCTCGATCTCGACGGACGATCCGGCGATGTTCGATACCGACCTGACCCGGGAGTACGAGGCCGCCGCTTCTCTCGGCGCCGACCCGCAGACGTCGTACGAGGCCGGGGTCGCCGGGGCGCTATGCGACGACCGCACGCGGGAGCGTCTTCGCCGGATTGGCGAGGAATTCGCCTGGCGCTCGCTACCCTAAGCGCCTACATGGCGAGATCCGCACAGCGCAGGAACCGCGAGCGTCGCGAGCGCCGGCCTCGGCCGCGCGCGGCAACGCCGATGGCCCGCCCGGCGGCGACCTACGAAGACACGATGTTCTTCCCACGGCTCCGGCGGCAGGCGAAGTGGATGTTCGTCCTCCTCGCGGTCATCTTCGGCCTCGGCTACGTGATCTTCAACGTCGGCGGGACGATCCCCGGAACCGGCCTCGGCGACGTCCTCCAGGGCCTCGGCCAGGGGACGTCCGGACCGAGTGTCGGCGGTGCCGAGGACAAGATCAAGGACGAGCCGAACAATCCGGCGGGCTACCGCGACCTCGCGAACGCGCTTCAGCAGGAGCAGCGGCTCGACGAGGCGGTCGCTCCGTTGACGCGCTACCTCCAGTTCCGCCCGAAGGATCGGACGGCGCTGAGCCAGCTCGCCGGCATCTACCTCACCCAGGCCCAGCAGGCCCAGGACCGCGCGCAGCTGGCGCAGTTCCGGCTCCAGCAGCTCACCGGGGGTGACCTCTTCACGCCGGGCCAGTCGAGCCAGTTCGGCCAGCAGTTCGGCACCGGGCAGGTCAGCCAGATCGAAGCCAATAAGCTGAACCAGCAGATCAACACGGACTTCTCGGCGGCGCAACAGGCCTACCAGAACGCGACCCGGACCTACAAGGGCCTGGTCGCCGCGACTCCTCGCCAAACGCAGGCCGATCAGCCGTCGATCTTCCTCCAGCTCGGCTTCGCCGCCCAGTCTGCCGGCGACTACAAGGAGGCGCTCGCGGCGTACAACCGCTTCCTCGCGGTCGCGCCCGACTCGCCCAACGCCGCCGGTGTACGCGCTCAGATCAAGCAGCTCGAGGCGGCGATCAAGGCGCAGGCTTCCCAGCCTGGTCAGCAGTAGACTCTTCGGGCTTCCGACCGAGGAGACGGGTGAACTTCGAGATCAAGACCGAGCAGCTTGACGACAAGTCGTACGTCATCGCGCTCGCGGGCGAGGTCGATCTCTACACGGCGCCCGAGTTCAAGGAGCAGCTGCTGGACGTGATCGCGAAGGGCGCACAAGACGTCGTCGTCGACTTCACGAACACGACGTTCATCGACTCGACGACGCTCGGCGTCCTCGTCGGCGGCGTGAAGCGGCTGCGGACGGACGACGGCCAGCTCTCGCTCGTCTGCAGCGATCGCAACATCACGAAGATCTTCGAGATCACCGGCCTCGACCGCGTCTTCACGATCTACGGCACCCGGGACGAGGCGCTCTCGGCGATCAGGTCGGCGACCCAGCCCTCGGCGTAGTGCCCCTTCGAGCGGCGCTCGTCTGTCTGGCGGCGCTCGCGCTGGCAGGCTGCGGGACCAGCGGGCTCACGGACGAAGGCGCTGACGTCCCCGACGGCAAGCTGCTCTTCACGCAGAACTGCGGCTCCTGCCACACGCTGCGCGAAGCGGGGACGAACGGGTCGACTCAGAACCCGATCGGCGCGCCGAACCTCGACGAAGCCTTCGCGGGGCCGCGGATGGAAGGCTTCGACGAGAGTGCGATCGAGGAGGTCGTGCGCCACCAGATCGAGTTCGCTGCGGATCCGATGCCACGGAACCTCGTCAAGGGTGAGGAGGCCGACGCGGTCGCTGCGTACGTCGCCGCGGTCGCTGCGAATCCCGAAGCGGAGGTGGCGCTTCCGCCGGGCGCCGGCGGCAACGATCCGAAGCTCCTCTTCCAGTCCAACTGCGGCAGCTGCCACGTCCTCGCTGACGCGGGCACGAAGGGCACTGTCGGCCCGAACCTCGACCAGGTGCAGCCGCAGCTCCAGCAGGCCCTCAGGCAGATCGAAAACGGCGGCGGCGGCATGCCGCCGTTCAAGGGTCAGCTGTCCGACGAGCAGATCCGCACGCTCGCCGAATACGTCGCCGAGTCCACGCGCGGCTGACTCGACGGCCTAAGGAGCGATCTGCCGGCTCGGCTCTTCGGTGCGAACTTCTTCGTGCTCGGCGACGAGATCGACGACGACGTGGGTGATCGGCACGTCGAATCGCTCCCGAGCGCCCTGCACGATCCCCCGCTCGAGCCAGAGCGACCGGCCCTCGGGGTGCGTCGAGATGATGATCTCGTCGGCGCCGAACGTCCGTAAGGCGTCCTCGATCGCCTGGAGCGGGTCGGCCTCGCCGACCTCGCCCTCGCAGTTCACGCCGATCTCCCGAAGCCGTGACAGGCTGTGCTCTAGCCGCACCTGCGCCTTCGCGCGAGCCTCGTCCTCGTCAGACGCGATGAACCGGACCCTCGAGAGCAGCGTCGGGCAGATCACCCGCACGCGCTCCTCGTAGTCCTCCGCCCGCCGGCGGATCTCCTCGCGCAGCGTCTCGCCGCCGACCGTCTCGTTCGCGATGACGAGAATCCGCCGCTCGCCGGGCGCGCTTGGCCGCAGGGACGCTGTCCGTACGGGCGGTTCCCGGCGAGCGCGAACGATCCAGGCGATCGCGGCCGCCGTCAGCAGAACGAAGACCGCGACACCCAGCCAGCGATTGATCGCCGCTGCGAGAACGATCAGCCCGAAGTACCCGATCGCGAGCAGCACGAGCCGAAACGCATCGGCCTCGCTCTTGAACGGGTTCCTCATCGACCGCCCCGTGCCCTAGAGGAGGTAGATCGTCGTGTAGACCACGATCCACATTACGTCGACGAAGTGCCAGTAGATCCCCGGAATCTCGACCCCAGCGTGATGCGCCGGCGAGAAGTGGCCGCGGAAGGCGCGAATCGTTGCGAACGTCAGCAGCGTCAGGCCGACGAAGACGTGGGCGCCGTGAAGCCCCGTGAGCCCGTAGAAGATCGTCCCGAAGGCGCCGTCGCCGGGGTTGAAGCCGACGCGCGAGTACTCACGCACCTGGGTGAGCAGGAAGGTGAGCCCGAGGGCGACGGTCAGCACGAGGCCGGCCTGGAGCCCGGCGCGGTTTCCGCGCTTGATCGACTGCAGCGCCCAGTGGATCGTGAAGCTGGACGTGACGAGGATGGCGGTGTTGACCCCGGCGACGAACTTCGGCAACTCGAACGGCTCGAGCGGCCATTCCGCATCGCCGTTCACCCGGACGAAGAAGTACGCGGTGAAGAACGAGCCGAAGAGCATGATCTCCGACGCGATGAAGAGGAGCATCCCGAGGACGGGCGGCTCGACCCGGGAGCTCCTGTGGGCTTCCGGCGGGTGGAGTGCGTGCGCGTCGTGCGCAGCTTCGGCGTGCGCGCTCACTCGACGGGCACTCCCTCGGCGCCGACCTCTTCGGCCGGAATGACGACGTGTTCCACCGGGAGCTTGGCGTCGTTCGTCAGCCGCTCGACCAGGTTGCGGCGGAGCCAGCCCGACCTCTCCTCTTCGAAGGTCGACACGATGATCTCGTCGACCCGCTCGTCCTGGATCGCCTGCATCGCGGCCGCGTAGGGATCCGGGTGCGCGATCTGACCGTGGGCGTCGATCCCGGAGGCGCGCAGCTCCGACAGCGCGCGCCGGAGCCTCCTCTCGGCCTCGGGGTGCGCCGACTGCGAGGGGTCGCTCTGCGGGCTGACGACCAGGAAGCTGGTCGGGCCCTGCTTGGCGCGCTCGCGGATCCGGTCGAGCAGGGGCTCCCCGATGACGGTCTCGTTGGCGATCACGAGAACGTTCGCCTGCCCGTCGTCGCTGCCGACCTCGGTAACGACATGCTCGACGGGAACGTCGCCTGCCGCGCTACGGACTCGGTCGACCACGTTCTTGCGGATCCAGCCCGACTTCTCGACCGGATGTGTCGAGAGAATCACCTCCGTCGGCTTCGGTTCCAGCATCGCGATCGCGTCGCGCACGGCCTCGTCGGGCTCTGATTCGACGACCATTCCGTGGGCGGGGATGCCGGCCTCCCGCAACGCGGCCATCGTCCGGTCGAGGCGCCGACCGGCCGACGCGCGCCGTGTGTCCTCGTACACCACGTAGCCCGCCCGCGGATCGCTGACGGGCGCCAGCACGGTCACCATCTCGACGTCTCCCTCGGCGGCCCTGGCCTTGACGGCGTCGATGAGCGCCGGGCCGGCGACTGTCTCATTGGCGATGACGAGGATGTGCCTCATGTCCGCACCGGCTCCTCAGCTTCCACGACGTGGCGCTCGCCGTTGAACACGGCGTGCCGGGCTCCGGGCACGCCGTACTCATACGGGTTCCCCACCACTTGCGGGATCTCGTCGAAGTTGAAGAGCGGCGGCGGCGACGAGACCTGCCACTCGAGCGTCATGCCCCGCCAGGGGTTGGCCGGCGCCCGTGGCCCGCGGGCCCAGCTGACGACCATGTTGTAGACGAAGATCAGGAACGACGCGCCGAGCACGAACGCCGAGATCGAGATGAACATGTTCCAGTTCCCGAACTGCGGGTCGTAGGTGTAGACGCGCCTCGGCATCCCCTGAATGCCGATGATGTGCATCGGGAAGAAGGTCGCGTTGACGGCGAGGAACGTCAGCCAGAAATGCAGCTTCCCGAGCCGCTCGTTGTACATCCGCCCCGTCATCTTCGGGAACCAGTAGTAGATCCCGGCGAAGATGGTGAATAGCGACCCGCCGAGGAGGACGTAGTGGATGTGGGCGACGATGAAGTACGTGTCCGATGCATGGATGTCGATCGGGACCGCGCCCAGGAAGATCCCGGAGAGGCCGCCGATGACGAACTGCGAGACGAACCCGAGCGCCCATAACATCGGCGTCGAGAAGTTGATCTTCCCCTCCCAGGTCGTCGCCAGCCAGGAGAAGACCTTGATCCCGGTCGGAACGGCGATCAGCAGCGTCGTGATCATCATCGGGATGCGCAGCCACGTCGCCATCCCGGAGACGAACATGTGGTGCGCCCAGACCGAGAAGCCGAGGATCAGAATCGCGACCAGCGACAGCGCCATCAGCCGGTAGCCGAAGATCGGCTTCCGCGACATCGTCGAGATCACCTCGGAGACGATTCCGAAGCCGGGCAGGATCATGATGTAGACGGCGGGGTGGGAGTAGAACCAGAAGATGTGCTGGTACCCGAGTGGGTACCCGCCCTCGGCGATGTTGAAGAAGTTCGTGTGCATGATCTTGTCGAACATCACGAAGAACTGCGACCCGGCGATGAACGGCGTCGCGATCACGACGAGCAGCGAGGTCGTGAAGTTCGCCCAGACGAGTAGCGGCATGCGCCAGAACGTCATGCCCGGCGCGCGCATGGTGATGATCGTGACCAGGAAGTTGAGCGCGGTCATGATCGACGACGCCCCCGCCCACTGGACGGCCATCGAGAAGAAGACGTTGCCGAACGGCTGCTCGACCGACAGTGGCGTGTAGTTCGTCCAGCCGGCCCCGAACCCGGGGAAGAAGAAGCTGGAGAGCATCATGATCCCGGCGATCGGGAGCAGCCAGTAGGAAAGGGCGTTAAGCCTCGGGAACGCCATGTCCGGCGCGCCGATCATCAGGGGCAGGACGTAGTTCGCCAGCCCGGCGAAGGCCGGGATCACGAACAGGAAGATCATCAGCGAGGCGTGGACCGAGAAGAGCTCGTTGTAGGTCTGCGGGTCGACGAAGTTGGATTCCGGTTGGGCCAGCTCGGCGCGGACGAGCATCGCGAGCATCCCGCCGGCGAGGAAGAAGAAGATCGTCGTCGTGACGTACTGGATCCCGATCACCTTGTGGTCGGTGTTGATCCGGAAGTAGTCCGTCCAGCGCCGCGCGCCGTGGCCCGAGTGGTCCTCGGGCTTCGTCGGCTGGCCGAACGCCCACGCCAGCCAGTAGTCGAACGCTCCGAGGCCGGCCAGGAAGCCGATCGGCGCCAGGGTCAGCCCGGCGACGACGATGATCGCGTCCCAGAAGACGACCGGATGCCAGCCGGCCAGCTCCCGGATCCCGACGACGAGCCCGAAGCCGATCCCGAAGAACAGGGCGGTCATCCAGATGGCCCTGATCCAGCCGGGGCCGAGCAGCAGGCGGCGCCAGCGCGGCGGCGGCGGGGTCGGGGCGTGCACCTCCGGCTCGGCGTGCTCGTCGACGCTGACCGTGCTCACTGGTGGCCCTTCCAGCAATGCCGCCGAGTTTCTGGGTCGCGAGCACCAAGCCAGAGGCCGCACTCCGACGAGGCAAGGTCAGAAGACCTTGGTGAGGAGGAGGGTGGGCTTTGGCGCCGCGTGATCGCGGGCCAGAAGCCGGCATGTATTGCTGGACGGGTCACCTAGCCCCCCTTCTGCGCCAGGCCACGAACTCCGACTCCGGCATGACGATAGCCCGGGTGCGCATGAGCGCGTGACCCAAGCCGCAGAGCTCCGTGCAGATCAACGGGAAGTTGCCAAGCTTCGTCGGCGTCACCGTGATCTCGGTCTCCAGGCCGGGCACCGCGTCCTGCTTCTGACGGAACTCCGGCACGAAGAACGAGTGGATCACCTCGCGTGCGGTCAAGTGCAGCCTCGTCGGGCGGTCGAGGGGGAGCACGAGGTTCGGCGAGCTCTTGCAGCGCCTATTGACCGCTCCCGAGAGCCGGGGGTTGAAGCAGATGAAGCCGTCCATGTCCTCGGCCGCTCCCGGCGGCGGATACGCCACGGTCCAGGCGAACTGCTGGCCGAGGATCTCGACGCGCATGGAGCCGGACGGGTCGCGGTCGTTCTGGGCCAACGCGACGGAGCTGACGATGATCATCGCGATCACGAGGATGAGCGGAATCACCGTCCAGGTGATCTCGATCCCCGTGTGCCCGTGGATCGGCGGTCCGTCGGAGTCATCGTCGGGCTTCGCTCGGAACTTGATCAGCGAGTACACGCTCACCGCGGCGACGACCGAGAAGATCGCGATGCAGATCGCGGTCACGAACCAGAACACGAAGTCGATCCGCTCGCCTTCCTTGGAGGCGTTTTCGGGTAGCCACGGGATGAAGATTGCGACGGCTGTCGCGCCTGCGGCGAACAGGAGGGCGACCAGGAAGACGCGAATGAGCGAGCCCGCGCGCACCGGGCGCGAGCCTACCGGTCGAGGCCCGCGTTAGCAGGAGAAAGAGAACGGGTACACGACCAGGCGGCCCGCCGCGATGCGGCGTGCCCTGACAAGGAGGAACTGAAGTGGGAATCGGAGTGAGCTTGCTGTTGACTGCGGCCGGGGCGATCCTCATCTGGGGCGTGACCGGCGAGGCCGCCGGACTCAACGTGGACGCGATCGGCGTGATCCTGATGATCGTTGGCCTCGCCGGCCTCCTGATCTCGCTGGTGTTCTGGTCGAGCTGGGGCGGTCCCGGGTACTTCGGCCGCCGGCGCGAGACGGTCGTCGAAGAGGCACCACCTCCCCCGGCGCGCTGACCGCGACCGACTGCGCGGGCGGGCATCCCGCCCGCGCAGACCGCGCTTGGTCTAGAGGCCGCTCAGCGGGTCGACAGCCGCACCGCGGAGCCGGACCTCGAAGTGCAGATGCGGCCCTGTCGCGAGACCGCTCGCGCCGACGCGTCCGAGCTGCTGTCCGGCGTTCACGTACCGGCCGACGGGGACGGCGATCCGGGACAGGTGCGCGTACAGCGTCTGGATGCCGTTCCCGTGGTCCAGGATCACGAGCCGTCCCCATCCGCCGACGCTCCTGGCGGCGAATGTCACTCGTCCTGAAGCGGCGGCGACGACTGGAGCACCGACGCCCGCCGCGTAGTCGATCCCGGTGTGAAACCGGTTTCCCCGTGGGCCGAACACATCGCCGATCGACCCGGCGACGGGATGCGTCAGCCCAATGGGGCACCTCGGCAGCGGCGCACGGAGCGCCGCGACAACGCCGGGACCCGCTCGGCCGTCGCGAAGCAAGCCCGCCCAGCTTTGGAATTGGCGTAGCGCCTGCTCCGTCGAGGCACCGAAGTGCCCGTCGAGGTTCCCGGAGGGAAAACCGTGCCAGGCGAGCGTGAACTGGAGCGCCGCGACGTCCCAGCCGCGCATTCCGGCCGCGAGGACGCGGCGGCCTAGGGGGGCCTGCCGGCCGTACCTGCCGAGCGCGCCGCGCGTCCGAGCCCCCGGAACCCCGTCCACGGCCAGTCCACGCTTGGCCTGGAATCGGCGAACGGCAGCGGCGGTGCTGCCTCCTAAGACTCCATCGACTGTCCCGGCATAGAACCCGTGCTGGCGTAGTCCCACCTGGAGCGCGGCAACCTCGGGATCTCCGGCCGCAAATGCGCTCGGGCTCAGGAGAAGCGAGGCGAAAACTGTGGCAACCGCAGTTCTCATCGGACTCGACCTCCTTAGGTCGGTCCGTTTATCGGTTTTGAACCCTGTGGGCTTTAGCGGGCGGCGTCGAACCGCCTCGCGAGCTCGGACCAGTTGACCACGTTCCACCAGGCGGCCAGGTAGTCCGGGCGGCGATTCTGATACTTGAGGTAGTAGGCGTGCTCCCACACGTCGATCCCGAGGATGGGCGTCTTCCCCTCGCTGATCGGCGAGTCCTGATTCGGCGTCGAAGTGACGGCCAGGGAGCCGCCGTCGACCACGAGCCACGACCAACCGCTGCCGAAACGCTTGACCCCGGCGTCGTTCGCCTGCTCGGCGAGCTGGTCGACCCCACCGAACGTGCTCTCGATCGCCTCGGCCAGCGCCCCTGCGGGCTCGCCTCCGTCGGGGCTCATGATCTCCCAGAACATCGAGTGGTTGGCGTGACCGCCGACGTTGTTGCGAGCCGCCGGCCGGATGTCCTCGGGAAGCTCGTCGAGGCTCTGAAGAACGTCCTCCGCCGGCCGATCGGCCCACTCCGTGCCTTCGAGCGCCTTGTTCGCGTTGTCGACGTAGGCCTGGTGGTGCTTGTCGTGATGAATCCGCATCGTCTGCTCGTCGATGTGCGGTTCGAGGGCCGCGTAGTCGTACGGAAGCGCTGGTACTTCGAACGGCATGAGTCGCTCCTTTCTGTCGGTCGGGAAGACCCTAACGCGGGGCTATACTCGCGAGCCGACGGGGCCGTTAGCTCAGTTGGTAGAGCAGGGGACTCTTAATCCCAAGGTCGAAGGTTCGAATCCTTCACGGCCCATAGGAAGGCCCCGCAAAGCGAGGGCTTTTGTTGTCTCTAGAGGCGATACGGCGCGTTCTAGGGCCAGTAGACCTGACGCGAGGTGACGACCCGTTTCCACGGGCCGTCGGGAACCCGGGCTGCTTCGACGAACTGCCAATCGACCTTGTTCCGGTCCGTGTCGAGGCCGACGAAGCCCAGGCAGTCGCGGACCGCCGGCGAGACGTCCATGCCGGCCCGACGAGCACGGCGGTTGCGCGGCCGCCGGTTGTCGTGCCCGAAGACATAGGCAGCATCGTCGTAGAGGTACGGGCCGCTGTCCTCCCACTGCGCGTAGCAGACGCGGCCGCCGTGCACGATCCTCGCCCAACGGTTCTTCAGCAGGCTGACCGAGTTGCCACGGCGAGCGGCGTGCGCGATTTGTGAGGCGTAGGCCCGCGCCCAGGGCACGACCTTCATCCGGTCCCGGCGAGGCCGGCCGTTTCTGTCGAAGTCGTTATAAGGAAGATCGAAGTAGAACGGGTTCTCCTTCGGCCGAAATTCGGTCGGGAACCAGCCGTTTGCGGCGCGTCGCTTACCCGGCTTGTCGACGCCTCCGTAATGCCGCAGCCACGCGTCGTCCCAGGCCGAGACGGCGTTGTCCTCGCTCGAGCCACCACCTTTTGGCTCGCCGATCCAGAACACCGTGGCGGTCACGCTTCGGTGAAGCGGGTAGACGGTCACCGCGCCCTCTGCACTAGGGAGCGCGGTGACCGCGAGCAGGAGCAGAGCCGCTCGACCCTTCCACCTCACCTGGCGAAGGCCGGATCCTGCAGAGCCTGGGCGAACTGCGTGATCGTCGTGTCGGTCCGAACCTCGAACCGGTAACGGCGATTGAATCCCGCCAGTGAGCCCACCGTCCCGCTCGCCTGTCCGTAGGTGATCGGGTTCGTCTGGGTGAAGACGATCTGGAACTTCGAGGCCAGGTAGCCCGGCAGCCACGCTTGCGCTTGACCACTAGGGTCGTTGTACAGGTTCGTCCACTGGCCGGCATCGTTGAACGGTGCCGCCCAGACGGCGACGTTCGCGCTCGGCACCTGCTGCTTGAGCCTGGAGATGCCGGCGCTGATTTCGCTCGAGACGGCGAGCTTGTACGCCGCGGCGGACTGTGCCTTCCAGCTCGAACCGGAGCCGGTACCGGCAAGACAGCTGTAGTAGTACGGGCAGGATGCCTGGTAGCGCAGGCTCCCGATACTGCCACCGTTGCCGTAGTCGCCGTGGCCGTACTGGCCGGCATGGAACGCGATCTCCCAGCGCCCGTTCCCGGCGAGGGCCTTGATCTGCGTCCAGCTCATGTTGTTGGGGTCGCCGATCGAGCCGGGCGTCTTGTTGTCGGCGTGCCCGGTGACCACGAACATGACCGCCTTGAACCCGTACTTGGCGAGCAGGGGATCCCAGGCGAGCTGGGACCTGAGGCCGTCGTCAACGGTGATCAGGACCGGCTTCGCGACACCGATGTTGCTCCCGCCGAGCCATTGCTGGTACTGCGCGAGCGTCACCGAGCGGTAACCGTTCGCCTTCAGCCAGGCGAGTTGCTGGTCCGCCTGCTGCGGCGTCTGGTCCCACGGTGAATAGCCATCCGGCGGGTTGATCTCGTGGTAGTTCACGACCGGCATGTACTCGATCGGGCCGGTCTTGATCGAGACTGCGGGCAGCGTCGTCTTGTTGCCGGCGTTGTCGGTGATCACAGCCGAGACCGTGTGGACACCGGACGTGAGCGGAGTTGTGTCGAAGCTCCTCGAGTAGACGTACTGCCCGCCCGTTTCGGGCTGGGTCACCGCCGCCCCGGCGGGAGCGCCGTCGACGAGAAACTGGACGGACTTCACGCCGTACGAATCCGACGCATGCGCCTTGAACGTGATCGGGCCCGAGACGCGCTGGTTCGCGGTCGGGGCGACCGTGAAGCCCACCGGCGGCGTGTTGTCGACCGTGAAATCGGTCGGCTCGGACGTGGCCTTGTTGCCCGCGGCGTCAGTCGAGACCACGGTCAGCCTGTGGGGCCCGTCCGCAATTCCGTTCACGCTGAGGGTCGTCGAGTACGTGTACAGCGCGCCCGTGTCAGCCGTCGTCAGGGCCGGTCCCGTAGGAACGCCGTCGATCGCGAACCGCACGCTCGCGACTCCGTAGGCGTCGGACGCGTGAGCCCGCACCGGCACGGCGTCGGTGAAGAACCTGTTCGGCGCAGGGGCGAGCAGATGCGTGATGGGGGCGGTGTTGTCAACGGTGACCGTTGCCGACGCGGAATCCGTCTTGCCGCGCCCGTCGGTCACGCTGGCCGCGATCTCGTGCCGCCCGTCTGCGTAGGCCGTGGTGTTCCAGGTCGTCATCCAGGGCGCGGCGGAGACGGTCGCGAGCAGGCTCTCGTCGACCGCGAACTGCACGGTGGTCGGCTCGAGCTCACTCGTCAGGGCCGTCTCGAGCTGCGCGGTGCCGCGGACAAACGTCCATGACGGCGGGTTCGTCAGCGAGATCTTCGGATAGGCGGGCCCAACGTCGACCGTGATCGGGTCGGTGGTCTGGACCATCTCGCTTGGGAACGGCTGCGACCAGTCCATCGCGGTCACCGACAGGGTGTGCTCGCCGAAGGCGAGGGCGTCCGTCGGCCACTCGAGCTCGTAGCTGTACTGAGCGGACGGCTTCGTCACCCATTCGCCGTTTGGCTCGCCGTCGACGTTCAGTCGGACGCCGTAGATGCCTGAACTGGCCGACGCGGTGACGTTGACTTTGACAACGCCGCCGAGCGAGTGAGCGCCGTTCTCGGGGTTCGTGATCGCGACCTCGATCGCGCCGGCCGCGGGCGCCGCCGCGATGCCGGCGACGGCGAGCGTCAGGAGAGCGAAAAGCTTCCTCATGCTGCCACCCGTACGACCGTCTCGGGCTGCTCCATCGCCGTACGATCGGCGATCACGTCTCTGAGAATCTCCTCGAGCGAGCGCTCCGGCACCCACCCGATCGTCTCGCGCACCTTGTCGACGCAGGGAACGCGATGGAGCATGTCCTCGATGCCGGAGCCATAGACCTCGTCGAAGGACAGGTGCGTCGTCGGCGAGTCCGAGCCGGTCAGCTCCTTGATCCGCTCGGCGAGGCCGAGGATCGAGATCTGGTTCGGCGCGCCGACGTTGAAGATCTCACCGGCCGTTCGGTTGATGTCCGTCATCAGGTCGCGGAGAGCGCGGATCGTGTCGTGCACGTGACAGAAGCAGCGCGTCTGCCGGCCGTCGCCGTAGATCTCGATCGGGTCGCCGCGAAGCGCGCGCTCGACGAAGCGCGGGATGACCATTCCGTACATGCCGGTCTGGCGAGGTCCGACGGTGTTGAACAGCCGGACGATCACCGCGTCGAGGCCGTGCTCCTCGCGATGAGCCAGCGCCAGGAACTCGTCCATCGCCTTCGAGTCGGCGTAGGCCCAGCGCTTCTGAGTGGTGGCGCCGTAGATCCGCCGCGAGGTCTCGCGCAAGGGCACCTCACTGCGATGGTCGCCGTAGACCTCGGAGGTGGAGGCGACGAGCACCGGCTTGTCGAATTTGCGGCAAGCATCGAGCACCGTCTCGGTTCCCTCGAGGTTGACCTTCAGTGTGCGAACCGGCTGCTCGACGATCGTCTTGACGCCGACTGCCGCTGCCAGGTGATAGACGACGTCGGCCTTGTGGACGAGCTCGCTGACGATCGCCGGGTGCAACACGCTGTCGACGACGACATGGAATCGCGGGTTCGAGCGAAGGTGCTCGACGTTTGCGAGCGAGCCGGTCGAAAGGTCGTCGAGTACGTAGACCTCATCTCCGTCGCCGAGCAGGAGCTCGGCGAGATGCGATCCGATGAAACCGGCGCCGCCGGTTATGAGTGTCTTCATGACGTGTTCTCTCCTAGATGCGTTGGTGTTCATGACTGGGCGGCAGCCGACTGCTCTGCCTCGAGGTTGAAACGCTCGGGCGAATCCCACTTGGCGACGCTCCGCGGCTGACGAATCGCCTTGATGCAGGCGTGCAGCATGGCGAAGCGGTAGACGAGGTCGAGGACGATGAGGACGGGTGCATGCACGAGCAGGCGCGGCTTGCGCAGCGCGGCCGCAGCGATCCCCATCCAGACGAAGCTCGACCCGAGATACCAGACGAGGAACCACATCGGGTCGATCCACTCGCGTAGGAAGTAGGCGACGGGCAGGAACAGGAACGGCTCGAGCATGTACGGCAGCCAGTCGATGAGCAGCGCCAGGTACGCGACGTCGAACCAGGAGATTCGGACGCCGAGCTTACGGCCGCGGTCGCGCTCGAGCGGTCGACCGAGCCGATGGCCGCGGATCGACTGGAACTGTGCCCACGACCAGCGAACCGTCTGCTTGTACCAGCCTCGAAACGTGTGGGGGTCGATCGTCCACGAGCGCGCCGAGTGGACGTAGGCGACGCGCCCGAGCTTGCTCCGGACGATCTCGGCGAGCCAAAACATGTCGTCGATCGCGTACGGGACTTCTTGCTCGATCAGCTCGGCGAAGACCTCGGCGCGGAAGATCGTGTTGGCGCCGCAGATCACGTTCACGACCTTGAGCGCGTTCTGGCCGCGCTTGATCGTGACCTGGTATGACCAGTACATGAATGCGCGCATGGCGATGAACGGGTTCCAGCGGCGCGTGTGGTCCCAGAGCGAGTCGATTCGGCCGGATGCCGCCGCCAGCTTCGGATCGGCATCGAGCTTGGCGACGAGCTTCTCGACGTACTGCGGCTCGATCGTCGTGTCGTCGTCGAGAATCGCCACGTAGCGATAGCGTTGGCTGAGCCCGAAACGGCTCTCGCCTTCGCGAAGCGCCGCAGGCTTTCCGCCAGAGGTCTTGCGCTCGTAGACGCGTGCTCCGGCCGCCCGCGCGACTTCCGCGGTGCGGTCGGTCGAGCCGTCCGAGACGACGAAGACGTCGGCCTGCGAGGCGGCGGAGCGAACGGTGTTCGCGATCGTGCGCTCGCCGTTCTTGCACGCGATCAGAACTGCAGTGGTGTGGCGCAGCATTCTTCGCTCCCTCAGACCGGCCGGCTACTCGTCAGCCGCGCGAAGACGGCATAGCGGTGCGTGGCCGAATAGAGCGGGTGGCACGCCGTCAGCACGAGCTTTTCGAACCGCTTGCGGCGCAGAATCGACCAGTCCTGGTCGTCGACGACCCTATGGCCGTAGACGGTGTAGCGGAAGCGACCGTACGGCATCCGCAGCTCGATCTTGTCGCCCGGACCGAGGTCGTCGATGTCACGGAACGGATGCGAGTATGTCGTCCGGTGGCCGGCCAGGGCGATGACGCCACCCATTCCCGGGAGACCGGTGTTTCGGCCTGACCCGGCGTTGTAGTGGCCCGGGCCCTTCTTGAGGTCGGCAGTGGAGGTGCCCTCGACGACCACCATCCGCAGACCGACGCGCGGGATCACGATCCGACCCATTGGCTCGCCGTCTCGAAGCACGCGGCGATACGAGATGGCGAGCGATCGCAGCCGGGCAGCGGTCCTCGGCTTGCGGGTCGCCGTCGTTTCCGGTCGGGGTCGATTCGCCGACCACTGCTCGTTGACCGCATCGAGCCGGCTCGCGAGCACCTGCTGCTCGTGGCGCGTGTAGAGCGACGTGACCGGGTCTCCCCAGGCCAAGGTCACGGCGGTCCAGGCGAGGACGAGTACGCCCACGCCCAGGACCGCGTAACCGAGCCTGCGGATCATCTTCCGACCATGTTGCTTCGCACGCCCGCCATGACTGGCCTACGCGAGCTCGTTCTTGCGGCGCAGCTGCGTCATCAGGAACCCCATCCCGCTAAGGACGAGCCCAAGGACGACGAGCGGTCCGCTCGTCAGCCCCGTGAAGGGCAGCGCACGCGTCTGCCCACTGATATGTCCGCTCATTGAAATCCCTTCTTCACTGGACTAGCGGCCGGACGGGTTGCCCGGCCACTCGACCATTGATGTGTGTTCTCCAGCCCTCGCCGCTTCGGCAAGCCACGCACCCGGCATTAGCCTGCGTCCCTCGACCAAGCGTCCCTCAACCAAGTGACCCGTCGTCCCTGATCCAGCGGGCCGACGAATGCTCATAACAGGGCGCTAACAGCGCGGACGTACCCTGACGACGTGAACGTGCTGCGGCTGCTCATCCTCTCCGCCCTCGCCGTCGTGCCCGTGGCGGCGGGCGCCCAGGCGCCTGCCGGCGAGGCGCGCACCGCTGCCGATTGCACGATCACGTCGACGGGCCTCGTCCCGCTGACCGACCTGAGCGGGAAGAGGACCTATCGCGGCCAGCGCGGCGGCCTCTACCCGGGCGGCGTGAACCGCCCGCCTCGGGCCTACCTCAACGCGGGTCTCGCCGCAGCGAAGCGCATTCGGCCGATCGACGGCCAGGTCGTCTTGCTCTCGATCGGCATGTCCAACGCGACCCAGGAGTTCGTCCCCTTCATCCGCCTCGCCGACCAGGACCCCCAGCTGAGCGCGACCCTCACTCTCGTCGACGGCGCCATGGGCGGCTGGGACGCGAGGCGCATTGCCCGCCCGGCTGCGGGCTACTGGCGCGCCGTCGACCGGCGGCTCGTGGCGGCCGGTACGAGCCCGCGGGCGGTGCAGGCGGTCTGGCTGAAGACGGCCATCTCGGGCGAGGACCGCGTCTTCCCCGACGACGCCAGGGCGCTCCAGACGCAGCTTCGGACGATCGTCCGGATCCTCCCGCAGCGGTATCCCAACCTGCGCCTGATCTACGTCTCGAGCAGGACGTACGGCGGCTACGCGATCACGCCGACCAATCCGGAACCGGCCGCGTACGACAGCGGCTACGCGGTCCGCTGGCTGATCCAGGACCGGATGCAGGAGCGAATTCGCGGTCCTTGGATCGGTTGGGGCCCGTACCTCTGGACCGACGGCGAGAAGGGCCGCGCCGACGGGCTCACGTGGACGTGCCCGGACGTGAGGCAGGACGGCATGCACCCGTCTCCGGCGGGCTCGGCCAAGGTCGCGCGAGCGCTGCTGCGGTTCTTCAAGACCGATCCGACGTCGAAGGGCTGGTTCGCACCCACCTCGTAGGGTCCCTCGCGTGAGGGTCCTGTCAGTCGTCGGAAACCGGCCGCAGTTCATCAAGTCCGGGCCGCTGTCCGTCGCGCTGCGCGACCGCGGCATCGACGACGTCGTCGTCCACACCGGGCAGCACTACGACCGCGAGCTCTCGCAGGTGTTCTTCGACGAGCTCGACCTGCCACCGCCTGCCCACTCGCTCGATCTCCACACACCCGATGTCGAGCGGATGCGGGCCGCGATCGCCGCAGTCGTTGCGGCCGAGGAGCCGGACTACGTACTCGTCTACGGCGACACGAACTCCACGCTGGCCGGCGCGAGAGCCGCCGGCGTGACGCCGGTCGCGCACGTGGAGGCAGGGTTGCGAAGCGGCGACCTCTCGATGCCGGAGGAGCACAACCGACTGGAGGTCGACCGGCTCGCGGCACTCCTCTTCGCCCCGGACGAGCGTTCCCGGGACATCCTTCGCCGCGAGGGCGTGTCGGGCCGGACGGAGGTCGTGGGCGACGTGATGGCAGACGCCTGCTTCAGGCTCGCCCCGATCGCGCGCGAGAGCTCGCCGATCCTCGCGGCGCTCGAACTCGAGCCAGGCGCCTACGCCGTCGCCACGGTTCATCGCGAGGCGAACGTGCAGCCGGAGCGCCTGGCGAGGATCCTCTCGGGCCTGGCGCGGGTCGACGGGCCGGTGATCCTGCCGGCGCACCCGAGGACGTCCGCGGCGGTCAGGTCCAGGGGCCAGGCCGCTGGACCGGTCCGAATGATCCAACCGCTCGGGTATCTCGACTTCGCCGCGCTCGCGTCACAGGCGCGCGTGATCCTGACCGACTCGGGCGGCCTCCAGAAGGAGGCGTACTGGTACGGCGTCCCCTGCGTGACGATGCGCCCGTCCACCGAGTGGAAGGACACCGTCGAGGTGGGCGCGAACGTCCTCGTCGATGACGATCCTGACGCCATCGCCCGAGCCGCAGCCGAGGCGCGCATGCCTGAGAACCGGCCGCAGCTGTACGGCGACGGCCATGCCGGCGAACGAATTGCAGACCTTCTGATTAGCCTGTGACCGTGCTCGAAGAGAGAACACAACCCGAGACACAGAACGAGCCCGAGACCAAGACCTGGGACGCGGCCGTCGTCGGCGCCGGATACGTCGGGGTCCCGCTGGCGCACACGCTCGCCCGGGCCGGGCGGTCCGTACTGCTGATCGACGTCTCGACCGACGTCGTCGACGGCCTGAACCGCGGCGAGAGCCACATCGTCGACGTCCCGTCCAGCGAGCTGGCGCCTCTCGTCGAGAGCGGGCGGATCAAAGCAACGACGGACTACAACGAGCATCAGGCGCGCCGACGCGATCCTGATCGCGCTGCCGACACCGCTCTCGAAGCAGCGCGAGCCCGACCTCTCGATCGTCATCTCGGCGACGGAGCAGATCGGTGTTCGCCTTCGCAACGGCCATCTCGTCGTGCTGGAGTCGACGACCTACCCGCGCACGACGCGAGAGGTGATCCAGCCGATCCTGGAGCGGACCGGACTCAAAGCCGGTCGCGACTTCCACCTCGCGTTCTCGCCCGAGCGCGTCGATCCCGGCAACAAGAACTGGACGACGAGGAACGTCCCGAAAGTCATCGGCGGGATCACTCCCGAATGCACGGAGCGAGCCGCACAGCTCTACGAAGGCGCAGTCGACACCGTGCACCGCGTTTCGACGCCGGAGGCTGCCGAGCTGACGAAACTGCTGGAGAACATCTTCCGCGCGGTCAACATCGCGCTCGTCAACGAGCTCACCCAGCTGTGCGAGCGGATGGGAATCGACGTCTGGGAGGTGATCGAGGCCGCTGCGACCAAGCCCTTCGGCTTCATGAGCTTCCAGCCCGGGCCGGGCCTGGGCGGCCACTGCATCCCGATCGACCCCTTCTATCTCACCTGGAAGGCCCGCGAGTACGACTTCTCGACCGAGTTCATCGAGCTCGCCGGCAAGGTCAACGAGAGCATGCCGTACTACTGCCGCTCGCTCGTCTCGCAGGCGCTGAACCATGGGCGTCAGCGCTCGGTCAGCGGCTCGAAGGTGCTGATCGTCGGCGTCGCGTACAAGGGCGACATCAGTGACACGCGGGAATCGCCGGCGCTGAAGCTGATCCAGCTCCTTCGCCAGGCCGGCGCGGAGATCGCCTACCACGACCCCTTCGTTCCCGAGCTGCCGGAGGCGAGCCTGGCCTCGGTCGACCTCGATCCGACCGCCTACGACTGCGTCGTGATCGTGACGGCGCACTCGGAGATCGACTACGGCGAGATCGTGGACCAGGCCCACGTCGTGGTCGATCTGCGCAACGCCACCGGCGCCGCGGGCCGCGCGAACCCGAAGGTCTGGAGCCTGTGATCAAGCTGGGCCTCGCGGGCCTGGGGCACTGGGGCCCGAACCTCGCCCGGAACTTCGACGATCTCGCCGATCTGGCCTGGCTCTGCGACCTCTCGCCCGACCTGCTCGACCGCTACGGGTCGCGCTATCCCAGCGCACGGACGACCGACCGTTTCGACGACCTGCTGGAGGACGACAGCGTGCAGGCGATCGTCGTCGCGACGCCGGTTCCCACGCACTACGACCTCTCGCGGCGGGCGCTCTCGGCCGGGAAGCACGTCTTCGTCGAGAAGCCGCCCGCGCTGAGCGGTGCGGAGACGGACGAGCTCGTCGCGCTCGCCGAGGAGCGGGAGCTCGTGCTCCTGCCCGGCCACCTGCTCCTCTACCACCCCGCCGTCGCCAAGCTCAGCGAGCTGATCGACTCCGGCGAGCTCGGCGAGATGCTCTACATCTACGGCAACCGCCAGAACCTCGGGCAGATCCGAAAGGACGAGAACGCGCTCTGGTCGCTCGGCGTCCACGACCTCTCGGTCATCCTCCACCTGGTCGGCGAGGAGCCCTCAGAGGTTTGGGCCCGCGGCGAGTCCTTCATCCACGAGGGTGTGGAGGACGTCGTCTTCTCCTACCTGCGCTTCCCCTCCGGCGTCGTCGCGCACATGCACCTCTCCTGGCTCGACCCGCACAAGAAGCGCGAGATGACCGTCGTCGGCCGCAACAAGATGGCCGTCTTCGACGACATGGAGCTGGAGCGGAAGGTCACCGTCTACGACAAGGGCACCGAGCAGCGCGCCGAGAGCTACGGCGAGTGGCGGACGCGGACCGGCGACATCTACATCCCGAAGGTCGCGAACGACGAGCCGCTTCGCCTCGAATGCCGGCACTTTCTCTCGCTCGTCGCCGGCGACGGCGACCCACTTGCCGCAGCCCGGGCCGGGGCGGTCGTCGTCCGGGTGCTCGAACAGCTTCAGCACAGCCTCGAACGCGCCCCGGCGTGAGCAACTACGAGGTTGGCGAGAACGTCGTCGTCTACCCCGGGACCGTGATCGGCGACGGCTGCCGGATCGGCGACAACGTCGTCCTCGGCAAGCAGCCGGCCCTCTCGCCCCGCTCCACGACGACGCGAGAAGAGCTGCCCCCGCTCGAGCTCGGCCCGGGGACGATCGTCTCGACGGGTGCAATCGTCTTCGCCGGTACGACGGTCGGGGCCGGCGTGATCGTCGGTGACCAGAGCTGCGTGCGGGAGCGCTGCGTGATCGGCGACGACGTCGTCGTCGGCCGCGGGTCGCTGGTCGAGAACGACACGACCATCGGCGCCAGGACGAAGGTCCAGGCGAACGCCTACGTGACCGCCTACTCGACGCTCGAGGAGGACGTGTTCATCGCGCCGTGCGTCGTGACCACGAACGACAACTTCATGGGCCGGACCGAGCAGCGCCATGCCCTGCGCCGGGGGCCGACGATCCGCCGCGGCGCCCGGATCGGCGGCGGTGCCGTGCTTCTCCCCGGGATCGAGGTCGGCGAGGAGGCCTTCGTCGGCGCCGGGGCGGTGGTAATCCGGGACGTTCCTGCTCGAGCAGTCGTCGTCGGGAACCCTGCGCGGCAAATCCGGGAGGTCCCGGACGACGAGCTATCGCCGACGTAGCGTCAGCTGGTACGAGCCCGCGCCTGGGGCCGAGATCTTGACCTGGACGTAGTACACGCCGGCCTTGGCCGCGCGGTGGACCAACCGCTCGTTCGCCCCCGGGCGGCTCGAAAAGCCGGCGAGTTGGTTGACCGAGCGTGGGTGTTCGACGCGCTTCGTCCCGGGCAGCCAGACCGCAAGGTTCAGGTCCGCGCCCGTCCTGCCGAGACCTCGTAGCCGCACGCCCAAGCGTTCGCCCTTGCGGAGCCGAACGGCGTAGACGTCGTTCTGGTCGTTCCAGAAGTCGAGGCTCGCAGTGAGGCGCCGGCGCTTGACGGGCCTGGCGCGCGCGCCGGCGTCGTCGTTGGTCTCGAATCGATCGATCGGCGGCAACGCTCCGGGCCACTGGATCGCCCTCATCACGTCGAGCCGCCCCCAGCCGGTCAAGCTGTCGCGCTGGAAGGCACAGCGACGGCAGCCGTTCGACGCCGTCATGTCGACCGCGGACCGCTCCAGCAGGCCGACGACCTGCTCGGCGCGCAACACCGGCCACTCACTCCAGACGAGCACGGCCGAGGCAGAGACGATCGCGGCCGCGAACGACGTTCCCTGCGGGTTCCGGAACTCGGCCGGCCCGCAGTCGGAGTACCCCTGAGGCAGACACATCGTTCGGAGCGCGGTGAGCGGCTTCGGGAGCGTCGAGACGAGCTCGTCACCAGGCGCCGCGATGTCGTTGTACAGAACGTCTCGGTTCGAGAAGGCGGGCACATTGCCGTCTCTCGAGAGCGCACTGACGCCGAGGACATGCGGCAGAGCCGCCGGATAGCTGGCGTAGCGCCACGGCTGCTCCGGCGCCTGGTCGCCGTTCCCGACCGACGCGACGACGACAGCGCCGTGGCGCACGGCGTACGCAACAGCGTCGGCCTCCAGCGCCGAGTAGCTGTCGTGGTTCGGATCGAGTGGATCACGGAGCCCGCCGAGGCTGAGATTGATCACACGCGCTCCCGAGTCCACTGCCCAGCGAATCGCCCTCGCTTCGGCTTCGAGCGGAACGACGCCGTCCGGCCGGACGACCTTCGCGACGAGCAGCTGCGCCGGGAACGCGAGCCCGGCGATTCCTTCGCCGTTGTCCAGTCGCGCGACCATCAGGCCGGCGACGAACGTGCCGTGCCCTCTCGTGTCGCGCAGCGGGCTGCCGCCGACGAAGCTCTTCCAGCCCGCGAGGCGGCCCTGGAACTCCGGATGGGTGCCGTCGATGCCGGAGTCGATCACCGCGATCCTCATCCCGCGCAACCAGGTCGGCCGCTGCGTCCAGGCGTCGAAGCCGCGGACCGCAGGCACGTACCACTGGCGCGAGAACAGGGGGTCGTTGGGCGCGAACGAGAGCTGCCTGCCCGCCGAGAGCCGCTCGACGTAGGCGACCCCCGGAAGCTCGGCGACACCACGAGCGTCGGGCGCCGACAGCCCGACGGCGAACGGTCCGATCACGGATGCCGAACCGCCGGTCCTGGCGCTCAACGCGACCGCGAGCGCCTCCGCGTCCGTTCCGGGCGTCACGCCGACGGCGAACCGCGCGGCGTCCGCAGCCCCCGGAAAGGCAAGCGCAACCCCGACGAGCAGGAGTGCGAGCCGACGCGTCATCCGCTCACGACCAGCGTCGAGCTCGTTCCGGCCACCAGCCCCCGCCCTGGTGCCGGGATGCGGGCTCGGTAGCTCCCGGGTGGAACGTGAATGTTGGCCGCGAACTCCCCCTGGGCGTTCACCCTCGCGCGACCCACGGTCTGCCAGGAGCTACGGCCGTTCTGCCGCTGGATCTCGACCGACGCGGCATTGAGCGCCGGGCGAACCGTCCCACGGAGCTCCATGGGATCCGTCACCGGGCTCAACGCGATCCGAGGCGCGACGCCCACAAGCGTCACCGCCGTCTGGGCCGAGCCTGTGTTGAGCCGATACTGGCCCGTCGCCGTCGGGCGTACCGCGACCGAGAACGTGCCGTTCGCCTGCGGCTGCACGGGCGCCACCGGGCGCCAACCGGCGCCGGCCCGCTGCTCGAGCACGGGCCTTCCGAGACCCCGCGCGACCCCGGTCAGCTTGCCGACCGCGCCGTAGACGAGTGGCTTCGCGGGAGGCGTCAGCAGCAGCACCCCGATCCGGAACCAGGTCGAACGAAGCCCCAACTCTCGGCGGACGTCGGTGGCGCGAACGCCCGCCTCGCCGAGCGAGCCGACACCGTTGACCATGTCCACTCGTGCGGAAGGATTCAACGACGTCCGCACATCGATCAGGCGACCCGGCGTCTTCAACACGCGATCGAGGCGCGCGGCCGGCACGACGACCGGACCCCAGGTGTGGTGAGGCGAGAGGGAGTCGTACGGGTCGTCGACTGAGACGAGGTAGGGCAGCGCCTTCGAGCGTGGCCAGACGTCGGCGATCGAGGCGGTTCGTCCTCCCGAGGTCGAGTGGAAGTACGTGGTCACCACCCTTCCTCCGTAGAGCAGGACCTCGCCCGCCGTCTCGTCCACTGCCTGGTTCGTCGACTCTTCCTCCTCGTCGACCCCGCGGTAGACCTGACTGCGGGTATCGGGGTAGAGGTCGAAGTCGCCGGCCGTTTTCCGCGTCGCGAGCGCGTAGGAGCGCGCCGCGACCGCCTGTGCCTTCAGTGCATCGGCGGGCCAGTCGTCGGGCACCTCCGACGGCACGACTCCGTACAGATACGGCTCGAGCCCGACGACGTTGATCGCTCGCAGCCGCCCGCCCTGGACGTCGACGCGAATCGTGCCGCGATAGCGCCGATCGAGGCGGAGCGGCTCGGCGCCCGGTAGGAACTCAACGACGCCGGAGAGCTTGACCTTGCGCTTGACCCCCTTCGGCTGGACCCTCAATCCGGGACCGATCACCTGCTTGCCGGCCGCAAGCGTCCGGGTCTTCCCGCTCGCGTCGCGGACCCGGAACGCAGTCTCGGAGCCGATTGTCAGCGAGCGCTTGCCGACACCGAGCAAGACGCGGACCTTCTGCACCCCCGCCTCGCCGATCGTCGTGCCGCGATAGTAGTGCGCGAGGATCCGGTCGTACGACGTCCCGCGGCGCGCGAAGCCGTTCGCGCCCCACTGGCTCATCCCGATTCCGTGGCCCCAGCCGCGGCCGGAGATCACGAAGACGGGCTCGCCGGGCTGCGGGCCGGCCGAGGGCGCAGGGCGAGCGGCAGGACCGGTGGAGCCGGCAGCCGCGAGCCCCGCAGCGAGAAAACCGCCGCAGATGATCCCTGCTGTCAGGACAAGCGTGCGCGACATGCTTCAGGTGACCCGGGTTCCCGCAGGAAAACCGCTTTTTGAGGCTACCGCATTCGGCTGCGCGCAAAGTGTTTCCTTACAGGGTTTTCACGAGGGCCGCTCAGGCAACATGACCGGCCGTGGCGGTCCGTATCGACATCTTCCCGCACCGCTATCAGGACGTCCGCCATCTTGCGCGCGGCGGCATGGGAGACGTCTTCCGCGCCACTGACACCGCCCTCGGCCGAACCGTCGCGCTCAAGCTCCTTGCCGAGCGCTTCGCCGACGACGAGGACATCAGGCGCCGTTTCACAAACGAGGCCCTCGCCGCCGCCCGGCTCTCACACGTGCCGTTCACGGTGACCATCTTCGACGTCGGAGAGTCGGGCGAGCAGCCGTTCATCGTCATGGAGTTCCTCGAGGGCGGCTCGCTGGAGGAGCGCCTGAGGGTGGGGCAGCCGAGGACCGCCGACGCACTGCGCTGGCTCGGCCAGGCTGCGCAGGCGCTCGACGCCGGCCACTTGCTGGGCGTCGTCCACCGCGACGTCAAGCCGGGCAACCTGCTCCTCGATGACGTCGGTGACGTCCACGTGGCCGACTTCGGCGTCGCAAGCGCCGTCGGGCTCGACTCGATGACGATGACGGGCACCGTCGTCGGCACGGCCGGCTATCTCTCGCCGGAACAAGCGCGCGGCGAGCGCGCAACGCCGGCCAGCGACCGCTATGCGCTCGCCGTCGTCGCCTGGGAGCTCCTGACCGGCCGGCGGCCGTTCCAATCGGAGAGCATGACCGCCGAAGCGGCGGCCCACGTCAACGCGCCGGTGCCGTCGATCTCCGCCGCCGGCGGGCTCCCACAGAGCCTCGATCCGGTCTTCGAGCGCGCACTGGCGAAGGATCCGGCGGCCCGCTTCGTCAAGGCCGCCGACTTCGTTGCCGCCCTGCGCGAGGCGCTTCACCAGGGAACCGCGCCCACGATGCGGCGGCCGGTCCCGATGCCGCCGGCAGCTTCCGGACGGCGACGGCCCGCGGTCGTCTGGGCGGGCCTGGTTCTGCTCGCGGCGCTGCTGCTGCTCGGCGGCGGGCTCGCCCTCGCCGGCGTCTTCGGAGAGGGTGGCCGGCAGACGACCACGGTCGTCGAGCAGGAGACGATCACGCAGCCGGGGACGACGGTCACGACCCAGGTGACGACAACAGCGCCGGCGACCACCGCGACGACCGCTCCGACCACAGAGGTTCCCCCAGGCGCCGGCGGCGTCGCGCTGACCGATCAGTCCACCCAGCTGCTCCGCGAGGAACGCTGGGCCGAAGCCGAAGCCGTGTCACGCCAGGCCGTTGCGGCGCTCGACGGGTCAGGCGAGCTCTACGAGGCCTACGCGAACTACAACCTGGCCCGGGCGCTCGTCGAACAGGGCCGGTGCGACGAGGCGATGCCCTACCTGGACCGATCCGAGGAGCTCCAGGGCGAGCGAAAGGAGATCAGGCAGGCCCGGCGCCGCTGCGAGCACCAGGAAGGGGACTAGCGCCGCAGGTCGTACCGATCGACGGCGACTCGTCCGACCTTCCGGCCCCGATTTCGGTTCATTCGCTCGCAGTGCCAATAAGCTTCCCGGCATGCGGCTCCTCGTAACCGGCGCGGCCGGGTTCATCGGCTCCAACTTCGTCCACTACTGGCTCGAACGCCACCCGGACGACGCGCTCGTGGCGCTCGACCTCCTGACCTACGCCGGGAATCGCGCCAACCTCGAGGCGGTCGAGGACCGGATCACGTTCGTGCACGCGGACATCGCCGACCTCGACCAGAACCAGCGGCTCCTCGAAGAGCACGAGGTGGAGGCGATCGTGAACTTCGCCGCCGAGTCGCACAACAGCCTGGCCGTGATCGACCCGGGGCTCTTCGCCCGAACGAACGTGCTCGGCACGCAACTCCTGCTCGAAGCCGCGCGGCGAACGGACGTGCAGCGTTTCCACCATGTCTCGACGTGCGAGGTCTACGGCGACCTGCCGCTCGACAGCGATGAGGCGTTCACCGAACAGACCCCGTATCGGCCACGCACGCCGTACAACGCGTCGAAGGCGGCCGCCGACCACTACGTCCGCGCGTATCACGAGACGTTCGACGTGCCGATCTCGATCACGAACTGCTCGAACAACTACGGGCCGTACCAGTTCCCCGAGAAGGTGATCCCGCTCTTCGTCACCAACGCCCTCGACGACCGCGAGCTACCGATGTACGCATCGACGCAGAACAAGCGCGAGTGGCTGCACGTCCGCGACCACTGCCGGGCGATCGAGCTCGTGCTGAGGTCGGATCGCGTCGGGGAGACGTACAACGTCGGCTCGGGCGTCGAGGCGTCGATCGAGGAGATCGCCGATCTGGTTCTCGAGCTGACCGGCAAGCCCGACTCGCTGAAGACGATCGTCCCGGACCGCCCGGGCCACGACCGCCGCTACCTGCTCGACTCGTCCAAGCTGCGCCGAGAGCTCGGCTGGAAGCCGGAGATCTCCTGGGCAGACGGACTGCGCGAGACGGTCGAGTGGTATGCGGCGGGCCGCGAGTGGTGGGAGCCGCTCAAGGCGCGTGCTCCGGTGCAGGAAACCGCCTGGCGCTAGGCGCCGAGGCGCTCGAGACAGGCGCGCAGCCCGTCCCGCCAATGAGGTAGGCGAGGTGCCTCCGGACGCTCGCTCCTCAACACCGAGTACGCGGGTCGCGGGGCGGGGGCACCGAAGTCCGCAGTCGTGATCCGGCGCACCCGACAGTCGAGCCCCGCCTCCTCGAAGATCGCCTCGGCGAAGTCGGCCCACGTGCAGTCCCCGTCAGCCGCCACGTGCCAGACCCCCTGTGGAAGCGCGAGCAGCGCGCGCGTCGCCGCGGCGAGGTGGGCGACGTAGGTCGGCGAGCCGCGCTGATCGTCGACGACGCCGACCTCGTCGCGCTCGGCGCCCAGTCGCAGCATCGTGCGGACGAAGTTGTGCCCGGTCCAGCCGAAGAGCCAGGAGGAGCGGACGATCCAACCGTCGCGAACCTCCTGCTCGCCCTCGAGCTTGGTGCGGGCGTAGACGCCCTGCGGATTCGGCGTGTCGCTCTCGAGGTACGGCTCGCGCTTGCGGCCGTCGAAGATGTAGTCGGACGAGTAGTAGACGACCGGCGCGCCGAGCGCGGCGACGTTTCGCGTGCCGGCGACGTTGACGGCCGCGGCGCCGTCAGGGTCGGCCTCGGCGTCGTCCACCTTCGTCCACGCGGCTGCGTGGAGCACGAGCTCGGGCCGCTCGTCGAGCGGGTACGGCCCGGCCACGTCCCAATCGGCCCGGGTGAGCGCTCGCGCGTCCGGGAAGACCTCGGCCAGCGCCGTCCCGAGCTGGCCCCCGGCGCCGGTTATGAGGACGCCGCGGCGTCCCGTTCCGAGAGGGTCGGCGATTGGGTGCTCCAGAGATGCTTGACCCGGGGGTCGTCCCAGGGGATCTCGTTCTCGTCCGGGTCGGCCGGGTCGTACTCCTCGGTGACGTGGTAGCAGAAGAGGAGATCGGTCAGCGCCTCGAACCCGTGGGCGTAGTAGCCCGGGATGTAGACCGCGACCGGGTTGTCGTCCCCGATGTCGAGGGTGAACGTCTCGCCGGTCTCCCGGTCGAGCGCGACGATCCGCGCCGTCCCCTCGAGGCAGGCGAAGAGATCGTCCTGGCCGCGCTCGTGGTAGTGGAGGCCGCGGATCACACCCTTCCGCGAGAACGAGAGGTTGGTCTGGACCGTCCGCTTCGGCAGCTTGCTCTCGCGCCGAAGCTCGAGGAACCAGCCCCGTCCGTCCTCGAAACGGCGGAGCGGAATGACCTGGATCCCGTCCATCACTGCTTGTTGGCCCCGTTCGCTCGCACGAAGTCGTTCACGGCGTAGTAGGCGTCGATGGACTCGCCCGCGTCGCCCCAGAAGCCCTCGACGACGTCGTACTCCATCGTCCCCTGGTCGATGAACCAGTTGTTGACGTCCGTGATCTCCAGCTCGCCGCGGCCGGACGGCTTCAACGTCGGGATCACGTCCCAGACCGCCTCGTCGTAGAAGTACACGCCGGTGACGGCGTACTCGCTCGGCGGCTGCTCGGGCTTCTCCAGGATGCGGACGACGCGCTCCCCGTCGAGCTCCGCGACGCCGAGATGGCGGAGGTGCTCCGGTTCCGCGAGCCGCGCCAGGACGATGCGTCCGCCGCGCTCCTGACGCTCGAAGTTCTCGATCGGCGGGCGGATCGATTGCTCGAACACGTTGTCCGCCAGCATCACGACGATCCGGTCGCCCTGCCCGAAGCGCTCCGCCAGGCCCAACGCGTCCGCGATGCCGCCCTCTTCCTCCTGGTACGCGTAGAAGAGCCGGTCGATCCCGTGGTTGTGCCCGTTCCCCAGCAGGCGGAAGAACTCACCCCCATGTGTCCCGCCGGTGACGAGCATGATCTCGGTGACGCCGGCCGCGACGAGCGCCTCGATCGCGTACGTCACCATCGGCCGGTCGTAGATCGGCAGGAGGTGCTTGTTCGTGATGCGGGTGAGCGGGTTCAGGCGAGTGCCTTTCCCGCCCGCGAGGATGACGCCCTTCATCGGCGCGGGATGCTACTTGGCGCGCTCGGCAGTGGCGCGGCGAGCTAGCGCCCGGCCGGCCGCATCGCCGGAGCGGGGGGAACGTCCAGCGGCGACGGCTCGACGCGGAAGATCCTCGCCGCGCCCTCCGGCAGCCACCAGTTCCAGCGCCCGAAGAGCTTCATCGCGCTCGGTACGAGCAACGCTCGGATGATCGTGACGTCGATCAGGATCGCGGCGGCGAGCCCGAGCCCGAACTGCTGGAGCCCGACGATCGATCCGGCGACGAAGCCCATGAACGCCGCGAACATGATCAGCCCGGCCGCGGTCACGAGCCGTCCGGTCTTGGCGAGGCCCTGCGTGACCGCCGCCTCGTTGTTCCGGGTCGCGTCCCACTCCTCGCGCATCCGGCTGACGAGGAAGACCTCGTAGTCCATCGAGAGCCCGAAGAGCATCGCGAAGAGGAAGACCGGGATCCAGCCCTCGATCTGGTCGAACTGGGTCAGCCCGAACGGTTCGCCGGCGCCGAGCTTGAACGCGAGGACGAGGATCCCGTACGCGGCGCCGATCGACAGCAGGTTGAGCACGATCGCCTTCAGGGGCAGGAGCAGGGAGCGGAAGGCGCGGACGAGCAGGACGTACGTGAGGAGCAGCACGGCGAGGACGAGCCACGGGAACGCGCCGTACGTGATGTCGAGGAAGTCCACCCCGAAGGCCGGGCCGCCGCCGGCGAGCACCTCGACGCCGGCCGGGAACGCGGCGGCCGGGACGATCACACCGCGTAGCCGGTCGACGAACTCCTGGGAGTCCGGAAGGCCGTACTCGTGCTTCCCGATCGCCTGCACGTGGAGGTAGCGGCCGCTCGGCTCCGCGACCTGAGGGCCTGCTGCGACGACGTCGGCGATCTCCGAGTCGCCGCGAAGGAGGCTGGCGAGCCGCTCGACGCCTGCGGCGACCGCCGGATCGGACGCGCCTCCGTCACGGCCGGTGTCGATGACGATGTCGGTCGGGGAGAGAGCACCGGCGCCGACTGCGTCGGTGAGCACGTTGAGGCCCTGCACCGCCTCGAGGTCCTGCGGGATTCCCTCATTCGAGCCGGGGCCGAGCTGGAGCGCGAGGACGGGCGTGGCCAGTGCGAGCAAGAGGGCGGTCGTGCCGGCCGCGAACAGCACCGGGCGCCGCATGATCGTCCCGGCAAGCCTGCCCCAGAAGCTGCGCTCCGAGTCCTCGCGCCGCTCGATCACGCGCTTGGGAACGAGCCGGACCCGGTCGAGTCGGTCCTCGAGCCAGTACAGCAGCACCGGCAGGAGCGTCACGGCCGCCAGCACGGAGACGAGCGGAATCAGCAGCCCGGCAAGCCCGAAGCCGCGCATGAACGGCAGCGGCATGAAGAGCATCAGCGCAAGGCCGATCGCGACCGCGGTCCCGCTGAAGACGACGGCGCGGCCGGCGGTGTTCATGGTCGCCGCGACGGCGTCCTCCTTCGAGCGGCCTGCTTTCCGCTCTTCCCGGTAGCGGTAGACCATCAGGAGCGAGTAGTCGATCGCGATTCCGAGCCCGATCAGCGTGACCATGTTCGTCAGGTACGTGGAGAGGGTCATGAAGTTCGCGAACACCCACACGCACGCGAGGGTGACCGGAATCGCAACCGCGGCGAACATGAACGGAAGCAGGAACGAGAGCGTCCCGAAGACGAAGATCAGGATCACGAGCGCGATCGGGATCGCGATCAGCACCTCGCCGACGAACAGGTCGCGGTTCTGGACAGGCTCGAGGTCGCTCTCGATCGCCGACTGGCCGGTCAGATAGAGCTCCGCGCCGGCGATCTCGCCCGCGGCGTCCCGCATCTTCCCGGTGTAGCCCTTGGCGTCCGCCGGCTGGAGCTGCGAGACGATGCGAGCGCTCACCACGTCGCCGGCCACCGGCCGAACGCCGGCGAGCTTGCCCGACTCCAGGGCGTTGGCCGCCCGCTGAGCGGCGGCACGAGTGGGGGCGAGGAGGCTCTGCGCACTGCCGGGCTCACCCTTGACGACCAACGAGAACGAGCCCTCGGGCTTCTGGCCAAAACGCTGCTCGAGGATCTGGCCGGCCCTCTCGCTCTCGGCACCCGGGAGCACGAACCTGTTCGTCAGGAGGTCGGCGAGGCCGGCGCTGGCGATGCCGGAAACGACAACGAGCACGATCCACGCGGCCAGCACGGCCCAGCGGAACCGAATCATCGTCAGAGCCCAGGCTCGCATGGCGTTCACCCCACGGTCGTCAAGTTAGTAGCGCCTAAGCTAGTGTCGACTAAGTTAGTACCTGGCAAAAGACCTGTCAAGGCTACGATTCACCGACGCGATGGGGAGACGGAAGTTGCTCAAAGACGAGATCGACGAGCTGTTCGCAGACCTCTGGCAGGTCTCACGCCTGAGCGGCCTGCGCCACGGTTTTCGACCGCCGCTCGACTGCTTCCGGACCGATGACCCGGCCCTGTTCACGGTTGTGGTCGACATCGCGGGCATCGATCCGAACGAGGTCAACGTGACCGCCGCCGGGCGCACGCTCACCATCGTCGGCGAGCGCCGCCGCGAAGCGTGTGAAGGCCGCGTCTACCAGCAGATGGAGGTCGAGTACGGGTCGTTCGAGCGGATCGTCCAGCTACCCGAGGACGTCGATCTCTCGCAGGCCGAAGCTCAGTACGAGCGCGGCCTGCTGATGATCGCGATGCCGATCGCACCGAAGCCCGCCGCCGCGCAGCGCGTGCCGATCGAGATTCGCGGCGCGGGTCGGACGGAGAGCGCATGACCGACGTCGACCTCGAGTTCGAGACCACGGACGCCGCCACTCCCGACGCGATCGAGATCCCGAGCGCGCTTCCGGTTCTGCCGCTGAAGGAGATGGTCGTCTTCCCCGACTCGGTGACACCGCTGGCAATCGGCCAGGAGCGCTCGATCGCGCTCATCGACGATGTCGTCTCGCGGGATCGGATGGTCGCCCTCGTCACGGCCAAGAACTCGGACGTCGAGCAGCCGGGCTGGGACGACCTGCACGAGATCGGGACCGCTGCCCTGGTGCACAAGCTCATCAAGGTTCCCGACGGGACGCTTCGCATCCTCGTCCAGGGCCTCCAGCGCATCGGCATCGATTCACGCGTCCAGGAAGAGCCGTACCTCGTCGCCGACATCTCCGTTCTGCCCGATCTCGTCAAGGAGTCCAAGGAGCTCGAGGCGCTGACACGCAACGTCCAGATGCAGTTCGGGCGGATCGTCGGCCTCGTGCCCTACCTTCCTGCCGAGCTGGAGCTCGCTGCGGCGAATGTCGACGATCCCAGCGCGCTCTCGCACCTCGTCGCCTCGACGATTCGTCTGAAGACCGACGAGAAGCAGCGGCTGCTCGAGGAGCCGGACGTCGAGAAGCGACTGCTGGCGATCTCAGCCATCCTCAGCCGCGAGCTGGAGGTCTTCGAGCTCGGAACGAAGATCCAGTCACAGGTCCAGTCGGAGCTCGAGAAGGGCCAGCGTGAGTACTTCCTCCGCCAGCAGCTGAAGGCGATCCAGGAGGAGCTTGGCGAGGGCGACCCGGAACAGGCCGAGCTCAAGGAGCTTCGAGACCGCGTCGCCGAGGCCGACCTGCCCGAGGACGTCCGCAAGGCGGTCGACCGCGAGCTTGGACGCCTCGAGCGCCTGCCCTCAGCCTCGGCCGAGTACGGCGTCATCCGCACGTACCTCGACTGGATCCTCTCCCTGCCTTGGTCGACGACGACCGAGGACAACCTCGATCTCGACCACGCCCGCCGGATTCTCGACGAGGACCACTACGACCTGGACAAGGTCAAGGACCGGATCATCGAGTCACTTGCCGTCGCCAAGCTGAAGGGTGATGTCTCCGGTTCGATCCTCTGTTTCGTCGGCCCGCCCGGTGTCGGCAAGACGTCTCTGGGTCATTCGATCGCACGCACGCTCGGACGTGAGTTCGTCCGGATCTCGGTCGGGGGCGTCCGCGACGAGTCGGAAATCCGCGGTCACCGCCGTACGTACATCGGCGCGATGCCCGGAACGATCATCCGCGCCCTCCGCGACGCCGAGTCGCGCAACCCCGTCTTCCTGATCGACGAGATCGACAAGATGGGCGCCGACTACCGCGGGGATCCTGCGAGCGCGATGCTCGAGGTGCTCGACCCGGAGCAGCATGCGACATTCCGCGACCACTACCTCGACCTGCCGTTCGACCTCTCCAAGGTTCTCTTCATCACGACCGCGAACCAGCTCGAGACGATCCCCGGGCCGCTCCTCGACCGGATGGACGTCATCTCTCTGTCCGGCTACACCGAGGACGAGAAGCTCGGGATCGCGCGCAAGTACCTCGTGCCCAAGCAACTCGAGGCTCACGGTCTCGATGCCGCGCAGGTGAGTCTCACCGACAACGCGCTGCGCACGCTGATTCGCGAGTACACGCGCGAGGCCGGCGTCCGCAACCTCGAGCGCCAGATCGCGGCGCTCGCGCGAAAGGCCGCGCGCCGGGTGGCGGAGGGCAAGGCCAAGGGAGCGATGAGAGTCGACGAGCGCCGCGTGCGCAGCTGGCTCGGACCGCGGCGCTTCGCAGGCGACGTGCGCCGCCGGACGTCCGACCCGGGCGTCGCGACGGGTCTTGCGGTCACGGCTGTCGGCGGTGACGTGCTGTTCATCGAGGCCAGCGCCTACCCAGGCCGCGGGCGTCTGAACGTCACGGGCCAGCTCGGCGAGGTCATGCAGGAGTCGGCGCAGGCGGCGCTCTCCTGGGTGCGCTCCCATGCCCAGCAGCTCGGCATCGACCCGGACTGGTTCTCCCAGCACGACATCCACGTCCATGTCCCGGCGGGCGCAGTTCCGAAGGACGGCCCGTCGGCCGGCGTCACGATGGTGACCGCGATCGTCTCGCTCGTCACCGGCCGCCCGGTCTCCGAGGACGTCGCGATGACCGGGGAGGTCACGCTCTCCGGGCAGGTACTCGGAATCGGCGGCGTCCGCGACAAGGTGCTTGCCGCCCAGCGCGCAGACGTCCACCGGATCATCCTCCCCAAAGAGAATGAGCCCGACCTCGAGGACCTGCCGACGGAGGCCCGCAAGGAGCTCGAGTTCGTCCTCGCGGACCACGTCGACCAGGTGCTCGCAGCCGCCTTCGACGGCGTCTCGCCCATGAGCCGTCCGCGGCGCGTAGGATCGCACGAGCAGGCTGCGGCCACCGCCTCGTAGCGAGCGTTAGTACCCTGCGGCTGCCGGGTAAGACCGCTTCTCAAAGCCAAGACGAAAGGACGGCCACATGGCCAGAGCAAAGGACACGATCGCGACCGCCCGCCCGTACGTGAAACGCGCCCTCGAGGACGAGGAAGTCCGCGAGAATCTAAAGAGCGCGGTCGCGGCTGCGCGTGAGATCTACGACGAGCTGATCGTGGGTCGTAGGCCCTCCGCGGTGGCGGCACGCGTTGCGACCGACAAGGACATCCAGGAGAACTTCCGGTCGGCGATCGATGACCTGAAGAGCGCGGCCGATCGGGTCCAGGGCAAGAGCGACCACACGGCGCGCAACGCCACGCTCCTTCTGACCGGGATCGTCCTCGGGATCCTCTTCAACCCCGTAACCGGGCCCCAAACCCGCCGGTGGCTCTCGAACATGGTCCTCGGCGACGAGGGCGACACCGGCGCGGCCTCGACCACCGGCAACGGCTCGAGCGGCGCTCCGGCGACCTAGGGACCGCGACTAGGGCCGGCGGCGGTGCGCGCGAGTGCGCGTGGCGCCCCGCGCCCGCGGTCGGCCGGCCCGGCGATTGAGCCGTCGGCCTGATCGTCCGGGACCGCCCGCATCGCGCGGCGAAGCGAGCCCGGCTCGAGCCCGGTCGCGCTCGAGATGTCACGAGACTGGAGCAGGATCGCGCCCGGCCGCGGCGCGTGGCTCGAGTCGGAGATCGGCGGCGCCCATCCGGAAACCGTCGTCAGCGCGAGGTCGACCAGCCGCTGCCAGGCGTTGAGGTACGGGTACGGCGCGACGGCGCCGTCGTAGCCCATGTACAGCAGCGATGCCGGGTGGATCTCGAAGTGCAGGTGGTACGGCGTGTGCTCGGCGTCACCCGTGTTGCCCATGAAGCCGAGAACCTCTCCTGCCCGGACTTGCGCGCCGTTCACGGCCAGTGGCGAGTACGCCGAGAGGTGTGCGTAGTAGAACTCGTTCCCGGCTCGGTCCTGAAGCCAGAGGCGCAGGCCGCCGACGTCGTTCCAGCCCACCGAGTAGACGATCCCGTCCGCAACGGCGAGCAGCGGTGCTCCGAGCGGCGCGAAGATGTCCTCCCCGTGGTGCCAGCCCGTGTTCGCACGCGCCGCGCCGAAGGTGTTCGAGTACGACGCCTGTCCGTAGACCGGGAAGACGTAGCCGCCGGCGGTGAGCTTCGGGAGGACGCCGAAGGGGAGGTCGCGAACGGGCGGGGGCCCGGTGGGTCGAATTGAGCGCTGGGCCTCGTCCGGTTCCTTCTGCTGCTTGCGCTTCGGCTTCGGCCTGACCTCTTCCTGGGGAATGGTCGAGACCGGCGGCTTGGGCGCCTGCATCTCCACCGCAATGTCGGTGTAGCCGACAACGATGTCGGTGCCGGCGGGGGCGCCTCCGTGCTCGGCGTTCAGGTGGACGACGAGAGCAGTGACTCGAGCCTGGAATCCCTTGCTCCCGCCCGATCCGAAGGGCGCCGTCGACTGCTGAAGAACCGACACCGATCCCCAGGTCCCGTACGCGACCGACGTTCCGGGCGTCCCCGCGACCGCTTGCCCCATGACGACGAGACCGTTGACGCTCGAGCCTGAGGTATCTCCGCTCGCCGAGCGACCGTTCGATCTGGCCGCGGAGCGGGCCGTGACCGAGCCAACCGTGATCTCACCGTTGAAGAAGGAGAGGCCGGAGACCTGGACCGATGCCGTCGCGGTCGTCGTCGGGCCCCGCCCCGACCCGGTGACCGACGAGGTGACCGACGCCGCAGTTGCAATCGAACCGTCCCCGGGGAACGCGAGACTGCCGCTGGCCGATCCGTTCGGCCCAGCGACAGCGCCGGCCGTGGCACCGCCGATGCCGGGAGCCGAGACCGAGATGCCGAACGCCTCGGCGCTCGGCGTTCCCGCACTCGTCGCCGATGGAGCTCCGGCCGAACCGGTCAGCGCCAGGACCGCGAGCAGGCCGAGCAGGAGTGAGTTCCTCCCCACCACCGCTCCAGAGTATTGGCAGGCCGCGACGCCCGCCAGCCGCCCTCTTCCTGAAAGTGAGAATCACTATCATCTAGAGCGTGGCCAGACGTGCGCGTGAGCGCCAGACCGAGTATCGGGGCCTCAGTCTTCCGGGGCGCACGCGCCTGACCGCCCAGCGCCGCGCGCTGCTCGAGCTGATCGCGGACCGCAAGGGCAGCTTCACCGCCCTCGACCTCTTCGAGGAGGCCCGGCGTGGATCGCCCGGGCTTGGCCTGGCGACCGTCTATCGAACCGTCGACCTCCTGCGACGCACCGGATCGGTCCGTCAGCTCGCCGGCGACGCTCGCCCGGCCTACGTGCGCTGCGAGCCGGGCCATCACCACCACCTCGTCTGCCTGAGCTGTGGAGCGGTCGAGGAGACCGAGCTCTGCGGCGCCCCCTCGCCCTCGGAGCTTCACCGCCGCTACGGGTTCCGCGCCGAAGGCCATGAGCTCGACATCTACGGCACCTGTGCGCGCTGCGCATGACCTGGATCGCCGTCCCGCTCGCCGGCCTGACGGTCGTCGCGACCCTGATCGGCGGCTGGTTCGCGCTGCGCCTCCACCGGGAATTGAAGACGGCGATCGCGCTCTCGGGCGGGATCGTCGTGGCCGTCGCGCTTCTCGACCTGATCCCCGAGGCCTTCGACGCGATCGGGGACGGCCGCCGGGTCACGACCTTCGTGGCCGCCGGGTTCCTCCTCTTCTTCGTCGCCGAGCGCTTCCTAGTCCTGCACCACCGCGACCAGCCGGAGCAGGCCCGCGCGCACGGCCAGGTCGGCGCGCTCGGCGCCGGGGCGCTCGCTTTCCACACGTTCACCGACGGGCTCGGCATCGGCCTCGCGTTCGGACTGAACACCGAGACCGGGATCCTCGTCCTGATCGCCGTCGTCTCGCACGACTTCGCCGACGGCATCAACGCAGTCACGTTCGTGCTCAGGCAGGGAGGGAGCCGTCGCTCGGCGCTGCGCTGGCTCGCCCTCGTCGCGGTCGCGCCGCTCTTCGGCGCGCTCGTCGGTACGGCAGTCGACATCTCCGAGCGCACGCTCGGGCATCTGCTCGCCCTCTACGCCGGGATCTTCCTCTACATCGGCGCGACCGACCTGCTCCCGGAAGCGCACTCCCACCCATCAGGCCGTCGAATCGCCGTGACGATCGCCGGCTTCGCCGGCGTCTTCCTGATCGCGTCGCTCGTCGACCCCTAGGCGTCGAGATGATTCCGGGCGAAGTCCCGAAAACGCCGGCGAGCCTCGTCGTCGGGACCGACGTCGCCTTCTCCGATGAACGACGGATCTGCCGCGATCTCCTCGGCGACGGCCCTCACCTCGCGCGCGACGGCGTCGCGATGATCCGGATCCTCGAGCAGCTCCTCGACCCAGTTGACGCCCTCAGGATCCTCGTCGACCAGCAGCTCTCCGAGCAGTAACCCCACCCGGATGTAGGCGAAGGTCCGGAAGGCGAGCAGGCGGTTCGGCGTCGAGACGAGCCGCTCGAGCTCCGGCTCTGCCTCCAGGACACCCGCAACCACGCTCCCGATCGGCTCGTCGACCAGCGGAATCCAGAGATCCTCGCCCGACATCGCCCTATCCTACGAGCCGTGGCGAACGCGCCGGTCCTGCTCGTGCGGCTTCGTAGCGAGCCGGAGCAGGCCGCCGTGCTCCTCGACGTCGACGGAACGCTCGCGCCGATCGTCGAGCGGCCCGAGGACGCGGCGGTGCCGGAGGAGACGCGCGCCGAGGTCGCCCGGCTGGCGTCGCGCTACGCGCTCGTCGCCTGCATCAGCGGCCGCCCGGCGGACGAGGCGCGCCGCCTGGTCGGTCTGGACACGATCGAGTACGTCGGCGTCCATGGGCTCGAGGCCGAGCCCGAGGCGAAGCGGTTCGCGCCGCAGCTGGAGGCCTTCGCGGAGCGGATCCCCTGGCCCTGGACGGTCGAGAACAAGGGCGGCGTCACGCTCTCGTTCCACTACCGCGAGGCCTCGGACGACGCCGATGCGGCGCGGCGCGTGGACGAGGTCGCCGCGGCGGCGGAGGATGTCGGATTGGTCGCGCACCGCGGCCGGAAGGTGCTCGAGGTCCGTCCGCCGGTCACGGCCGACAAGGGAACGGCGGTCCGTCGGCTGCTCGACGGCAGACCCGTGACGCGCGCGCTCTACGCGGGTGACGACACCACCGACCTCGACGCCTTCCGAGGTTTGGAGGAGGCCGATCTCGACGTGGCCCTCAAAGTCGCCGTGGGGTCACCGGAGATGAACCCGGCGCTGCTCACCAGGGCCGACATCGTCGTCGACGGCCCTGGTGAGCTGCTGAGTCTGCTTCGGACCCTCTAGGCCGCTTCGAGCATCGGCTCGGCGGCTTCCTCTTCGACCTGAGCCTCGAGCTCGCTGCGCCGGACGAGCACGAGCGCGACGACGATTCCGAGCGCCGCGATGATGCCGCCCCAGACGAATGCCCTTTCGAAGCCGTCCGTCAATGCCGTCGGCACGGCGGTCCCGGAGGCAACTGCGTTCTCCGTGGTCGACGTCGCGATGGCCGAGAGCGCGGCGATGCCGAGCGCGCCGCCGATCTGCTGCGAGGTGTTGAAGAGCCCTGAGGCAAGCCCGGCCTTTGAGGTCTCGACGCCGGCCAGCGCCGCGATCGAGATCGGCACGAACGAGAAGCCGAGACCGACCGCGATCAGCAGGAAGCCGGGCAGGAGATCGCCGACATACGACCCGCCCACCGAGACCTGCGTGAAGTAGAGCAGGCCGGCCGTCAGGAAGGCCATCCCCGCGGCGATCACGGGCTTCACGCCGACGCGGGTCACGAGCTGCGCGGCGACGGTCGACCAGATGATCGCCGTCGCGGCCACGGCCAGGTACGCGAGACCGGTCTTGAGCGGCGAGTACGTCAGGACCTGCTGCATGTAGAGCGTCAGCATCAGGAACATCGAGAACGTCACCGTTCCGAGGATCAGGCCCGAGATGTTCGCCGCGGCCACCGTCCGGATCCGGAAGATCGAGAACGGCATCAGCGGCTCCTTGGCACGGGCCTCCCAGCCGGTGAAGGCGGCAAGGAGAACTCCGGCCGCCGTGAACAGACCGATCGTCTCGACCGATCCCCAGCCGTAGTTCCTTGCCTGGGTGATCGCGTAGACGAGTGTGATCATCCCGCTCGTCACGAGCACCGCGCCGGGAACGTCGAAGCTCTTCATGGCCGTGTCGCGACTCTCAGTGAGCAGGAGCGGGGTCAGCGCGACCGCTGCCAGTCCGACCGGAACGTTGATGTAGAAGATCCACTCCCAGCTGAGCAGGTCGGTCAGGATGCCCCCGAGCAGGACGCCGGCGACTGCGCCGAACGCGCCGACGGCACCCCACACGCCGAGGGCTGTGTTCCGCTCACGTCCTTCAGAGAACGTGGTCATCAGGATTGCGAGCGCGGCGGGCGTGATAACCGCCGCACCGAGCCCCTGCAAGGCCCGGGCCACGATCAACGCGTCGTCGCTCCAGGCCAAGCCTGAGAGCAGCGAAGCCGCACTGAAGAGGACGAGGCCGCCGACGAACAACTTGCGTCGTCCGAGGAGGTCGGCGACACGACCTCCGAGGAGGAGGAAGCCTCCGAAGAACAGCGCATAGGCGCTGATCACCCACTGAAGGTTTTCCTGGGAGAAACCGAGATCGACCTGGATCGAGGGAAGCGCGACGTTCACGATCGCGATGTCCAGGACGACCATGAACTGCACCGTGGCGAGCAGGGCGAGTGCCAGCCACTTGCGTTGAACCGTTTCGACCATCACAGCGTCCTTTCCGTTTGCTTTCGCCTCATAGACGAACGAAGACCTTTCAAATCGACACCTGGGGCTTGCGAAGCTACAGCATCTCCTTGCGTTTCGCAAGCAGATACTTCTCAAACGCAAGAAGAGGGGCTATACTTCCCGCCCATGGCCAAGCGTTATGCGCAGTACTGCCCCGTCGCTCATGCGCTCGAGCTCGTCGGTGAGCGCTGGGCTCTGCTCGTCGTCCGCGAGCTGTTGCACGGCCCGAAGCGCTACACCGACCTCGCCGGCGCGCTACCCGGCATCGGCACCAACATCCTCGCCGGCCGGCTTCGTGACCTGGAGACCGCCGGAGTGATCCAGAAGCGCCGACTCCCTCCCCCGGCCGCAGCCAACGTCTACGAGCTGACGCCCTACGGCGAGGAGCTTCGCGAGCCCCTCTACGCGCTCGGGCGCTGGGGCGCCAGGTCGCTCGGGCCGCCGCAGCCCGACGACGCCCTTGCACCCGGCTGGCTCGTGAATGCGGTGCGAGCGACGTGCACGTCCGGCTGTCTCCCGGACAAGGTCTTCGAGCTACGCGTCGACGACGACACGGTAACGGCCCGCTTCGACGACGACAATCAGCTCATCGTCGAGGCCGGCTCGACCGGCGACGCCGACACGATCATCGAGACGGACCCGTCGACGCTCTTCTGCATCGCCTCGGGCCAGATCTCCACGAGCGACGCGATCAAGACCAAGGTGCTCGAGGTGACCGGGAACCGCAAGGACGCCGAGCGGTTCCTCTCCTTCTTCAGCTTCGACGAGCCGCGCTCGCAGCCCCAGCCTCAATCACACGAGCTCGAGCACGTCTGAGAGCCGCTCGACGTAGCGGCCCCGCCACCGCTCGCCCTCGAGCGTGAGCCCCTCGCCCGGCGCACGCAGCTGGACTGCGGTCATTCCCACCCGCTCGGCGCCCGGCAGCTCGTCGTTCGCGCCGTCGCCGACGAAGAGGCAGTCGCCGGGCTCGACCCCGAGCTCCTCGCACGCCACGGCGTAGATCCGAGGGTCCGGCTTGCTGAAACCGACCGAGCACGAGAAGACCGCTGAGTCGAACAGCGGGCCGAACGGCGTTCGCGCCCAGACATCGGGCACGTCCTGAGAGCAGGCGCTGATCATTCCGAGCCGGTGACCGCGGCGGCGAAGCTCGACGAGCGTGGGGATGGCGTCCGCGCGCGGAACAAGTGACTCATACGTCCAATCTCGGCGCATCTCCATCACGGCCTCCAGATCGCCGGTCAGCGCAAGCTCCTCGGCGATCGAGCGCAGGTGCGGCTCGATCGGCCCGATCTCGCGCTCGCGCCGCCGCCGGATCCAGACCTCGCGCAACTCCTCCGGGTCGGCGCCCCACGTGTCGGCCAGCCGACCGTAATGCTCTCGCGCCCTTTCGGCCGGCCAAGGGACGAGCGTCTGCCAGAGGTCGAAGATGACCGCGCGGTACCGCATCAGACCTGGGCGGCCTCTCGACGCAGGACGTCCCACGCCAGCCGAACATCCGCCTCGGTGGTACGGGCATTTCCGATCGCGAGCCGCAGCACGTAGCGCTCGTCCAGCCTCGTATGGGAGAGGAAAATCTCTCCCGAGGCATTGACGCGCTCGAGCAGCGCTTCGTTCGCGTCGTCGTCACCCTCTCGACGAAAGCACACGAGTGAGAAGCGACGTGGCGCGCAGACCTCCCAGTCAGGCTCGGCATCGACCCAGTCCTCGAACGCCTCCGCGAGCCGAATGTGCTCGCGGATCATCTGCTGGAGCCCCTCGCGGCCGAAGCAGCGCAGGACGGCCCAGAGCTTCAACGCGCGGAACCGTCGGCCGAGCGGCACGCTGATCTCGTTCAGGCTGACGACCTCCTCGCTCACCCGCAGGAACTCGGGGACGAGGCTGAACGCGTCGCGAAAGGCGTCGAGGCGCCGCGTCCAGAGCGCCGAGCAGTCCATCGGCGTCGCCAGCCACTTGTGCGGGTTGACGACGATCGAGTCGGCGCGCTCCCAGCCCATGAAGAGCGGGCGCAGCTCGGGGCAGATCGCCGCCGAGCCGGCGTACGCGGCGTCCACGTGGAGCCACGTTCTCGCCGCTTCGCAGGCTGCCGCGATCTCAGGGATCGGGTCGATCGACGCCGACGAGGTCGTGCCGATCGTGGCGAGGACGGCGCACGCATCATCGAGCTCGAGCAGGTCGGGCCGGAGTCGGTACTCGTCGTCGACAGGGACCTTGCGCAGGTCGAGCTCGAGGATGCGGGCTGCCTTGTCGACTGCCGAGTGCGCATGCTCGGACGCGATCACGGTCCGGCGTCCGGGCGCGGCGCTGCGCGCCGCCGCGAGCGCGCTCAACGTTCCAATGGAGGCCGTGTCCTCGATGTGGCCGTGGAACCCCTCCGGCAGTCCGAGTAGCTGACGGAGCCAATCGAGCGTCACCTCCTCGAGCTCCTGAAGCGCCGGCGACGTGCGCCAGAGGATGCCGACCTGGTTCAGAGCCGCGATCACGAGCTCGGCGAGGATCCCGGGCTCGGCGCCGGTCGTCGCGAAGTAGGCGAAATACCTCGGGCTCTGCCAGTGCGTGATGCCCGGCATGAGCACGTCGTCGAGGTCGCGGAGCACGGCGGCGAACTGCTCGCCGCGCTCCGGTGGCTCGGCGGGGAGCCGCGCGCGGATCTCGCCGGGCTCGACCTGGGCGAGGACGGGGAACTCTCGCAGCCGTTCGAGGTACCCGGCGACCCAGTCGAGCGTGGCGGCGCCGTCGTCGCGGAAGCTCATCGGCGACGCGAGCGCTCGACCTCCGCCCAGGAACGTGTGTTGATCACCTGATCCTTCGTCAACCACGCCCTGCGGGCCTGCGCGACGCCCAGCTCCACGAACGCGAGCGCGGCGACCTCATGCGCGTCGGTCGAGATCACGAGCGGCAGCCCGGCCTCCCCTGCCGCGCGTGCGTGCGTGTCGCGGAGGTCGAGCCGGTCCGGCTGGGAGTTGATCTCCAGCAGGGTGCCGGTCTCGAGCGCCTTCTCGATCACCCTGTCGACGGCGATGTCGGTTCCGCTCCGCCGGTTCAGCTTGCGGGCGGTCAGATGGCCGATGCAATCGACGTGCGGGTTCTCCATCGCCGCCAGCACGCGCTCGGTCGGATCGCGCTGGAACGCGGAATGGAGCGAGGCGATGACCCAGTCGCAGCTCGCGAGCTCCTCGTCCGAGAAGTCGAGCGTGCCGTCGGTCTTGATGCTGACCTCGATCCCGCGCAGGAGCCGGAACGGGGCCAGCTGTTCGTTCAGCGCCGCGATCTCCTCCGTCTGAGCGTCGAAGCGGCCGTCGCGCAGGTAGTGGGCATGGTCGGTGATCGCGACGTACTCGTAGCCGCGCGCCTGCGCGGCAGCGGCCATGTCCGCAATGGTGTCCTGCGCGTCGCTCGACCAGGTCGAGTGCATGTGCAGGTCGCCGCGCATGTCGGCAACCTCCACGAGCGTCGGGAGCTCGCCCTTTCGCGCCGCCTCGAGCTCTCCGCGCCCCTCACGCAGCTCCGGCGGAATCCATTGGTAGCCGAGTCGCTCGTAGAGCTCTTCCTCCTTGCGCGCGGTGAAGACCTCGCCCGACTCGACGTCCTTGACGCCGTACTCCGAGACCGAGAGGCCGCGCCGCACCGCGTCCTCACGAAGCGCGAGGTTGTGCGCCTTCGAGCCCGTGAAGTGCTGGAGCAGGTTGCCGTAGCTGTCCGGCGGGACGACCCGAAGGTCGAACCGGAGCCCGTCGTGGGAGACGACGGCGGCCTTCGTTTTCCCCTTCGCCTCGACCTCGGCGACCCAATGCAGGCTCGCGAAGTACTCCGTCAGCGCGCCGGGATCGTCGGCCGTGGCGATGATGTCGAGATCGCGAACGGTCTCCGTCCGGCGGCGGACCGAGCCGGCCTCGGAGACCTCGTTGCTCGCTGGGTGCTCGCGGAGAACCTCGACGACCGCCTGGACGGCCGGCAGCGCCACCGCCAGCAGTGTTCGCTTCTCTTGCGGCTTCTCGTCCAGTGCCTGCAGGATCTTTTCCTCGGTCTTTGCGCCGAGACCAGGCAGAGTCCTGAGCCGTTGGGCCTCTGCGGCCCTGCGCAGCTCGTCGAGCGTCGTGACCCCGAGCTCCTGCCAGATCCGCCGCGCCGTCTTCGGACCTAGCGCGGGCAGACGCAGGAACTCGGCGACGCCGGCGGGGATCTGCTCCTTGCGCCTCGTCAGCGCCTCGATCTCACCCGAGTCGACGATCTGGACGATCTTGCTCTCGATCGTCTTGCCGATCCCGGGCAGGTCCTTGGCCTGGCCGTCGAGCGCTAGCTGGGCGATCGGTCCGGTGGTCGATCGGATCTGCTCGGCCGCCCGCCGATATGCGAGCACACGGAACTGCTGCTCGCCGTCAAGCTCGAGCAGGTCGGCCAGCAGGTCGAATTGCTCGGCGACATCGGCGTTCTTGGGCAGCGTCACCGCCACAGCGACGAGTGTACGCGGGGGAAGTCCTGCGACCTCCAACCCACAGGAGACACGTCCGGTGTCTGGCACCGGACCTGTCCCGGCGAGCCCGTCGGCGCCTCTGCGAGGCTTGCGGCGTGATCTGCGTCTGCCTTCCGACCTACAACGAGCGGGAGAACCTCGAGCGGATGGTGACCGCCCTTGGCGCGGTTCTCGGCGACGACGGCGTCGTGCTCGTGATCGACGACAACTCGCCCGACGGTACGGGCGAGATCGCCGACGGTCTGGCAGCGACACACGACTGGGTTCAGGTTCTGCATCGGCCTCGCAAGGAGGGGCTCGGTCCCGCCTACCTCGCCGGCTTCCGACGCGCCCTCGAGCTCGGTGCCGACCTGATCCTCGAAATGGACTGCGACTTCTCCCACGACCCGGCCGACGTCTCGCGGCTGACGGCGGCGGCGGACGATGCCGATCTCGTGATCGGCTCGCGCTACGTCCCCGGCGGCGGGACGCGGAACTGGGGTCTCGTACGACGGTTGATCTCGCGCGGCGGCTCCCTCTACGCGCAGCTCCTGCTCGGCGTTCCCGTCCACGACCTGACCGGAGGCTTCAAGTGCTACCGGCGGTCCGTGCTCGAGACGATCGACCTCGACGCGATCGACTCGAAGGGCTACGCATTCCAGATCGAGACCACCTACCGGGCGATCCGAGCGGGGTTCCGCGTCGTCGAGGTGCCGATCGTCTTCGTCGACCGGCAGGTCGGAGGGTCGAAGATGAGCAAGACGATCGTCCTCGAGGCGGTGTGGAAGGTTCCCCTGCTTCGGATCAGTACGCTTCGGGCCCGTGCGTGAGGTCAGCGACGCCAGCTTCGAGCAAGAGGTACTCACCGCCGACGGCCCTGTGCTCGTCGACTTCTGGGCGCCCTGGTGCGGCCCGTGCCACGCGATCACGCCGATCCTCGATCGGCTCGAGGACCAGGCCGGCGAACGCCTGGCGTTCACCAAGCTGAACGTCGACGAGAATCCGGTCGCGGCGTCGCGCTACGGCGTCCTCTCGATCCCGACGGTGATCGTCTTCGAGAGCGGCGAACCGCGGGAAACCGTCCTCGGCGCCCGGCCGGCGGATCACTTCGAGCGCGCGCTAGCGCGCTGGCTCTAGCTCAGGCACGGTCTGGGAGCGAGCCTCTTTCGCGACACTCTCATGCTTGCCCGTTGCGCGACTCACACGTGGATCGATGACGCCGTAGAGCAGCTCGATCACGAAGTTGACCACGATGACGACCAGGGTCGTGTAGATGGTGATCCCGAGCAGCACGGGGAAGTCACGCCGCGCCAGGCTCGTGACCATCACCTGCCCCAGACCGGGTAGACCGTAGGCCGTTTCGACGAAGAGCGCAGCACTCAGCGAGACGGCGATGTCCATGCCCAGCATCGTCACCACGGGCAACATCGCGTTGCGAAGGACGTGCGAGCGGACCACGAGCCACTCGGGCGCGCCCTTTGCGCGCGCGGTGCGCACGTAGTCCTCTTCGAGCGTCTCGAGCGTGCTGGCCCGGATCATCCTCATGTAGAGCGCCGCGTACATCAGTGCGAAGGTGAACCAGGGCAGCAGCATGTGGGAGGCCCACTGGACCGGGCCGCCGCAATCGGTCTTCGGACTGAACACCTCGCAGTAGCCGCCAGACGGCAGCACGCCTAGCTTGTGTCCGACTAGCCACGAGAGCATGAGCCCGATCCAGAGCGGGTGAGCCGAGATCCCGATCAACACGAAGACCGTGGTCAAACGGCTGAAGGGGCTACGGGGACGGAGTGCCGAGAGCAGGCCCGTGGGGATCGCGAGCAGCAGCCAGAGCAAGGCGCCGCCGATCACGAGTGAGGCGGTCACAGGCGCGGCGCGGACCAGGATCTCGTTCACCTCCTGGCCGCGCAGGACCCAGGAGTCGCCGAGCGAGCCCTGGGTGACGATCTTCCTGAGGAACTCCGCGTACTCCTCGTAGAGCGGCCCGTCGATCTGCACCGTCGTCCGCACGTCGACGGCGGAGCCGCCCTGGCCGAGGCTCGACTGGTCGTCCTCGGACGGGATGACGAAGAAGATGATGAACGTGACGACCGTGACGGCCAGAAACATCACGGCCGCCCAGCCCAACCGCCTAAGGATGAAGGAGGTCACGCGGGTCTTCCGCGCAGCCTAATCCCCTGCCGAAAAATGCTCCCATCCGCCCAACGCCACAGGGACGCCGTCACGCAGCAGCTCGACGCCCTCGCCGGCCTCACAGCGGCCGATGACGTGGAAGGCCTCGGCCGGCAATGCGGCGAGGAGCTCGTAGTCCTCACCGAAGCCGAGATCCTCGATCGTCGCGTCCTCGGCCAGCGGCACTCGCTCCAGCTCGACGAGACAGCGCACGCCCGACTGCTGCGCGATCCGCTCGAGGTCGCGTTCGAGCCCGTCCGAGATGTCGAGCATGGCGTGTGCAGTTCGCGCGAGGCGTCGTCCCTCCTCGATTCTTACCGGCGGCCGGACGAAGCGGTTCTCTCGGAAGGCAGCGCCGGCGGCGCCGAGCGGGCCGGTGACGACGATCAGGTCGCCCGAACGCGCCCCGTCCCTCCCAGGGACACGCTCGGAGCGGCCGATCGCGGTCACACTCAGGTAGATCCTGTCGGCGGCGGTCGTGTCCCCGCCGATCACCGGGACACCGGTCTCACGCATGCCGATGTAGAGCTCGAGCACGTCGTCGAGCTCGGTCTCGCCGGGAAGCCCGAGGCTGACAATCAGGCCTTCCGGCTCACCCCCGGAGGCGGCGAGATCGCTCAGGTTCACAGCTGCGGCCCGGAACCCGAGATCGCGCCAGGAGATCCAGTCGCGCTTGAAGTGCACGTCCTCCACCAGCGCGTCCTGGGTCACGATTCGGCCGTCGGCGAGCTCGGCGGCGTCGTTCTCGATCCCCACCGCGAGCCCGCGGCGCTCAAGCTCCGCAAGCAGGCCGAGCTCGCCGAGCTCAGAGAGCCGCACGGAGCTCGGCCGCATCGGCTGCGGCCCGGACGACCGCGACGCCGAACGCACCGGCGGCGACGCAGTCGCGCGCGTTCGAGGCGTCGATCCCGCCGATCGCGATCACGGGAATCCGTACGGCCTCGGAGATCGCGCGCAGGCCGTCGAGCCCGATCGGAGCGGCGGCGTCGAGCTTGCTCGGCGTCGCCCAGACCGGCCCGGCGCCGATGTAGGCGGCGCCCTCGTCTTCGGCGAGCCTTGCCTCCGCCACGGTCGTCGCGGACCGACCGAGCAGCAGGCCGGCCTCGCGCGCAAGCTCGACGCCTTCGTCGCCCTGTCCGAGATGGACGCCGTCGGCGAGCAGCGCGAGGGCGGCCCGGACGTCGTCGTTGACGACGAACGTGACGCCGTTCTCGGTGCAGAGCAGCCGGAACGGCGCGCCGCGGTCGATCACCTCGCTCGGTCGAGGCGCCCTTCAGCCGGAGCTGGATCACGGACGCGCCGCCTTCGACCGCCTGCGTCGCGGTCTCGAGGTCGTCGACGATCGCATGGAGCTTCATTCGGTCACGCGCGCTCGACTGTCCAGGGTCGCCGGATCGAGGTTGTAGAGGGCGTCGTAGAGCGCCGCATGGAAGGTCCCGGGCCCCTTCGCCTCGCCGGCCGCGTCCTCGCCGGCGACGCCGAACGCAACCAGTGCCTCGGCGGCTGCCTCGAGCGGAGCATGGGGCTTCGTCGCGAGGAACGCGCCGGTGATCGCGGTCGCCATGCAGCCCGTCCCGCTGACTGTGCCCATGAGCTCGTGCCCGTTGGCGATCGCGATCAGGCGCTCGCCGTCGGAGACGTGGTCGATCGGCCCGGTGACCGCGGCGACGGTCCCGAGCGCCCTCGCGGCCTGACGCGCGACCTCGCCGGGCGCGTCGTTCGCGCCGATCGACTCGACCCCGCGGATCTCGGCCTCTCGCCCGGCCAGGATCGCGATCTCCGCCGCGTTGCCGCGGACGACCGCGACGTCCAGCTCGGAGAGGAGGCGCCGTGCGGTCTCCGTGCGGTAGCGCGTCGCGCCCGCGCCGACCGGATCGAGCACGATCGGGGCGGTCGTCGCCTTGCCGGCGAGGATCATCGCTTCGACCCAGTGCTCCGACAGCGTCCCGATGTTGAGCACGAGGGCGCCGGCGAGTGCGGCCATTTCCTCGACCTCCTGCGGCGCGTGTGCCATCACCGGGAGCGCGCCGAGCGCGAGCGTCGCGTTCGCCGTCTCGTTCATGACCACGTAGTTCGTGATCTGGTGGACGAGTGGCCTACGCTCGCGCAGCTCGCGCAGCGTCTGCCCTGCGGAGACCGGCATCGCGCTCCTTCACCTCCAGGACGTCGACCGGGCCGTCGCCATGGCCGATCTCCACGAGACCGCCGCGAACGGCGGAGGCGGCCGCGGCGGCCGCGCCGCGACTCGCCTCCTCGAGTGAATGCCCGCGGGCGAGAAGCGCCGCGAGCGTGGCGGAATGCGTGCATCCGGCGCCGTGCGTCGCCGGGACGTCGTAGCGATCGACGGAGATCTCAATGTGGTGCTCGCCGTCGAACAGGTGGTCGACGGGCTCGTCGCCGTGTCCGCCCGTGACGACGACCGCGGGCGCTCCCAGCTCGTGGATTCGCTCTGCCATGGCCCGCCGCGTGCCCGGCCCGGCCAGCGCCTCGGCCTCGTGGAGGTTCGGCGTCACGACAGTGGCAAGCGGAAAGAGCCCCGTGACGAGTGCTTGGACCGCGTCGTCGCGCAGAAGCTTCGCGCCGCTGGACGCGATCATGACCGGGTCGACGACGAGCGGAACGGCGCGGCCGGAGAGATAGTCGGCCACGACCTCGATCAGCTCACGCGAGAACAGCATTCCGGTCTTCACCGCATCGACGCCGATGTCGTCCCAGACCGCATCGAGCTGCTTACGGACGAACCCCGGCGAGACCTCCTGGACGGCGGTCACCCCCACCGTGTTCTGCGCCGTCAGCGCGACGATCGCACTCATCCCATGACAACCCGAAGCTGCGAACGCCTTCAGGTCGGCCTGGATCCCGGCGCCGCCGCCGGAGTCCGAGCCCGCGATCGTCAAACAACGTGGAACTGACACTTCTCTCCCTTCGCCGGTACGAACCGGATCAGGTTCGACGGGTGTGATCTCAGCCGCGTTCGGCGGCACCCCGGTGTCGGTCCACTCTAGCCTCCGAGCAGGTAGTCGGCGCGAGGACACCACTGGAGATCGGGTCCGCGCTCGACGATCGTGGCGGCCTCCGCACGACACTCGATCGGGAGGCGCGGCTCGATCTCCGCTCTGATTCGCGCCAGCAGCTCCTCGTCGTCGCTATCGGCGACCGTGACGTGCGGGATGATCGTGTCGTGGGCCCCGTCGTACGGCGGGTACTCCGGAAACTCCGCCGTCAGCGCAGAGACGAGGTCGACGAAGGGAGTCGGCGGTTCCGGCGCGAGGTAGAGGACACGCTCGAAGCGCTCGAAGCGGCGCAGGCGGTACGCGAACGGCGGGAACTGCGCGAACGTTCGCCGCACCCGGTTGCCGACCGCTTCATCGAGCAAATCGTCAGGGACGAAGGGAACGAGCAGGGTGACGTGCGGCGTCATGCCGTCGCGGCCCGCGTTTGCGTGCTCACGGTAGACGGCACCCACCATCGGCTCGGCTTCGCGCGTCAGCACGACGATCGCGGTCGAGCCCGGCGCGTCCCACGGCATCGGCGAAGCCTGCCACTACGATCGTTGCATGGCGCGCTACGACGGAATCGCCGAGTGGTACGACCGCGAGTTCCTCCCGGCTGCGCCTCGTCCGTACCGCACGATTGCCGCGGTTCGGCTGCTGGGTGACGTTTCGGGACGGTTGCTCGACGTCGGCTGCGGCACCGGCGCACACACGGTCTCGTTTCGGGACGCCGGCTGGGAGGTAACCGGCATCGACCTCTCCGAAGACATGCTCAGGCACGCCCGGCAGCGAGGGCTCGACGTCGTCCAGGGAGGCGCGGAGGCGCTGCCCTTCGAAGACGCAAGCTTCGACGCAGTCGTGTCGCTGTGGACGCACACCGACGCCGACGACTTTCCTGCCGCGGTCGGGGAAGCGGCGCGCGTTCTCCGGCCGGGCGGACCGTTCGTCTACTTCGGCGCGCACCCGTGCTTCGTCGGGCCTCACTCACGGTTCATCCGGGCGGAAGGCGTGCCTGAGCTCTATCCCGGCTACTTGGACGAGGGCCGTTATGGGGCCGAAGCGCCCGGCGTCTCCTCGGATGGGTTGAGAGCGAAGGTCGGCGCGATACATCTCACGCTCGGCACATTCCTCCGCAGCTTCCTCGACGCCGGGCTGACGCTCGAGCGGTTCGAGGAGCTCGACGACCGTCCGTATCCGTTCAGCATCGCCTTGCGGTGGCGCCGGTAAGCGTCACCACCGAGCCGTGGGGCGACCTGCTCACCGGCGAGGAGCTCGCCCACGTCGCGAACGAGCCTGCACGTGCCGCCCGGTTCAAAGCGATCCCCGACGAGCTCGATCCCCGCGTTCGCGAGGCGCTCGCCGCAGCCGGCGTCTCGGAGCTCTTCACGCACCAGGCCAGCGCCTGGGCGGCGGCCGCGCGCGGCGAGCACCTGATCGTCACGACAGGGACGGCGTCCGGCAAGACGCTCGCCTTCAACCTGCCCGTCCTCGACGCGCTCGCCCGCGAGCCCAAGCTGCGGGCGCTCTACCTCTACCCCACAAAGGCGCTCGCGCAGGATCAGATTCGTGCGCTAACAGGCCTACGGCCCCTAGGATCGCGGATCAAACCGGCCATCTACGACGGAGACACACCGGGAGCCGAGCGGTGGCAGGTCCGCAAGTGGGCAAACCTGATCCTGACCAACCCGGACATGCTCCACGTCGGCGTCCTGCCCCACCACGACCGCTGGGGTGACGTTCTCGCCAACCTCCGCTACGTCGTCGTCGATGAGGCGCACGTCTACCGCGGCGTTTTCGGCTCCCACGTCGCGAACGTCCTCCGCCGGCTTCGACGGCTCGCCCGGGTCTACGGAGCAGATCCGCAGTTCCTGCTCGCCTCGGCGACGATCGCCAACCCCGGCGAGCTGGCCCAGCGTCTCCTCGGGGTCGAGGCGACCGTGATCGACGACGACGGCGCTCCCAAGGCCGAGCGCACGCTCGCGTTCTGGAACCCGCCGCTGACGGACGAGGAGCTGGGGCTGCGCGCCAGCCCGCTCGGCGAGGCCTCGAGGCTGATGGCCTCGCTCGTCGAGCGCGGGGTCCGCACGCTCTGCTTCGCCAAGAGTCGTAAGGCGGCAGAGCTCGTCCACCGCTTCACCTCGGAGCGACTGGGCGATTCGACCCGGCTCTCGCCGTACCGGGCCGGCTACACGCCCGCCCAGCGCCGTGACATCGAGCAGAGGCTCGTCGGCGGCGAGCTCCTCGGCGTGAGCGCCACGAATGCGCTCGAGCTCGGGATCGACGTCGGCCTGCTCGACTGTGTCATCTGCGTCGGCTTTCCCGGGACCGTCGCGAGCCTGCGCCAGCAGTGGGGGCGCGCGGGGCGGAGAGGCCACGGGCTCGCAGTGCTCGTCGCCTCCGAGGACGCGCTCGACCAGTTCTTCATGCGCGAGCCGGAGACGCTGCTTAAGCGACGGGTCGAAGCCGCGATCCTCGATCACGCGAACCCGCGTGTACTCGACGGCCACGTCCGCACGGCGGCCTTCGAGGCGCCGCTCGACGACGGCGACGCCGAGACCCTCGGCCCGGAAGCGCTCGAGCGCGCCGCACTCATTCCAGAGCTGCGCCACACGCCAAGCGGTTACGTCTGGGCGGGTCGGGACTACCCGGCGGGTCGCTTCGGCCTGCGCTCCGCAACGCCCGACTCCTTCACGGTCATCGACACGACCACCGGCTCGCTCCTCGGCCTCGTCGAGCGCGAGCGCGCGTACTCGACGGTGCACGAGGGCGCCGTCTACCTCCACCTCGGCGAGTCCTACCGTGTGCTCGCGCTCGACCTCGAGGCGCGGGCGGCGCTCGTCGAGCCGTTCGTCGGAGACGAGTACACCCAGGCGAAGAAGGACACGATGACGGCGATCCTCCACAGCGCTCGAGGAGCTCGGCGCCTCGGCGTGGAGCTCCAGTTCGGGCCCGTGACGGTCACGGAGCAGGTCGTCGCCTACCAGCGGAAGCGAATCCACGACGGCGAGACGATCGAGACGGTCGCACTCGATCTGCCGCAGACCGAGTTCGAGACCGAGGCAGTGTGGTTCGTGCCCGAGCCGTGGATGCTCGACGGGCTCGAAGAGATGCCGCGGCTGCTCGGGTCGCTCCACGCCGCCGAGCACTCGCTGATCGCGCTGCTCCCGCTCTGGGCGATGTGCGACCGCTGGGACATCGGCGGCCTGTCGACGAACCTGCACTTCCAGACCGGCGGCCCGACGATCTTCGTCTACGACGGCCATGCCGGCGGCGTCGGGATCACCGAGCGCGGCTTCGAGGTCTTCGAGAGCTGGGCCGCCGACACGGCGCGCATGCTCGAGGGTTGCCCGTGCGATCACGGCTGCCCCTCGTGTGTCCAGTCGCCGAAGTGCGGGAACCTGAACGAGCCGCTGGACAAGGCCGGCGCGCTGACACTCTTTCAGCGCATGTTGTCGATCTGACCGCTCCCGGTTCGTCGTGCCTGTGACAACGACGGAAAGGAGGAGCCGTGAGGTTGCGAAGGACGCAGAGAAACCTGGTGGAGCGCGAGACCGCGAAGCAGCGTGCGATCGCCGACGAGCTCCGCCACCACGATCCGTTCGGCATGCCGGAGCTCCTGTTCGCCCACGAGGCGGCGCTGGTCCGGTTCCGCGCGGCGAGGTAGAAAGGAGGCACGCATGCAGTTCGTAGCACTGATTCACGGGACCGAAGCCGGGTGGGAGAGCCTGAGCGACGACGAGCGCCAGGCGATCTACCAGCGCTACATGGACTTCGGTCAGAACGACAAGGTCCTCGGCGGCGCCGAGCTCCAATCGACGAGCACGGCCACGACGGTTCGCCTTCGAAACGGGGACCGGCTGGTTACCGACGGCCCTTACGCCGAGGTCAAGGAGGCGCTCGGGGGCTTCTACATCCTCGAGTGCGACTCGATCGACGAGGCCTGCCAGCTGGCGGCCGGAATTCCCGCTGCCGAGACCGGGGCGATCGAGGTTCGCCCCGTCTACATCCGGGAGGAGAGCTGAGATGCGGTACGCGCTGATGATCTACAGCGACCAGGAACCCTGGTTCGACATGACCGAGGCGGAGGCGGCAAAGGCGACCGAGGAGTCCCTGCCGAAGTGGTATGCGCTCATGGACGAGCTCGGGAAGGCGGACCCCGATTACAAGGGCAAGGAGCTGGACGACATTCGCACCGCGAAGACCGTCCGCGTCCGCGACGGGAAGGTGCTCGTCACCGACGGGCCGTTTGCGGAGACGAAGGAGCAGATCGGCGGGTTCTTCGACATCAACCTCGCCGATCTCGACTCCGCGCTCGAGTTCGCTTCGAAGGTCCCCACCGCCGAAAGAGGGTCAGTCGAAGTACGCCCGGTGGTCGAGCGGTGACGTGACCTCGGTCGACCGCGTCTTCCGGGAAGAGTGGGGACGTGCCGTTGCAATCCTCATCAGCGTCCTCGGCGACTTCGAGCTCGCCGAGGACGCTGTGCAGGACGCGTTCACCGCGGCGCTCGAGCGCTGGCCGCTTGACGGCGAGCCGCGGAATCCGGGCGCCTGGATCGTCACGACCGCCAAGAACAAGGCAATCGACCGGCTCCGACGCGACCGGACGCTGGCCCGTAAGACGGAGCTGCTACAGCGCCTGGCCGAGCTCCCGGACGAAGAGGAGCAAGTGAGCGCGATCCCGGACGAGCGGCTCGCGCTCGTCTTCACGTGCTGCCACCCGGCGCTCGCCGGCGACGCTCAGGTCGCATTGACCCTGCGCGAGGTCGGCGGCCTGGCGACGCCGGAGATCGCCCGGGCGTTCCTGACCGCCGAGACGACGATGGCGCAGCGCCTCGTCCGGGCGAAGCGAAAGATCCGGGAGGCCGGCATCCCCTTCCGCGTGCCGCCGGACGAGGAGCTCACCGATCGCCTCCAGCCGGTGCTCGCTGTCCTCTACCTGGTCTTCAACGAGGGCTACAGCGCCACGGCCGGAGCCGACCTCGTCCGGCGGGAGCTCTGCGACGAGGCGATTCGGCTCGGCAAGCTGCTCGCGGCTCTCATGCCTGACGAAGCGGAGGTTCTCGGGCTGCTTGCGCTGATGCTCTTCCACGACTCACGCCGCGAGGCCCGCATGAGCCCCGAAGGAGAGCTCGTCCTGCTCGAAGACCAGGACCGCTCGCTCTGGAACCGGGAGCGCATCGCGGAGGGTCGGCGGGTTCTCGGCCGCGCCGCGCGACTTCGCCGTGTCGGCCCGTACCAGCTCGAAGCCGCGATCGCCTCGGTCCACGCCGAGGGAAGGACGGACTGGGAGGCAATCGCGCGCCTGTACGAGCAGCTCGGACGCCTCACCCCGTCGCCGATCGTCGACCTCAACCGCGCCGTCGCCGTGGCGATGGCGAACGGCGCCGATCAGGGGCTCGACCTGATCTCGCAGATCGAGGGGCTCGACGACTACCACCTCCTCCACGCCGCACGTGCCGACCTGCTTCGCCGTCTCGGGCGCCGCGACGAGGCCGCAGGCGCGTATCGCCGGGCGCTCGCACTGGCACCGAACCCGGTCGAGCGGGACTACCTCGAGCGCCGCCTAGCGGAGGTCGGCTAGGGCCAAATCGACGGCCTGCTCGGGCGAGGTGGCGTGGACGATCCCGTCGCCCTCGAGCTTCCAGCCGGGTTGGAGGATCACGACGGGTCGGCCCAACCTCCGAGCGAAGGCGATCTCGGCGAGCGTCCCCCAGCTGCCGCCCACGGCGATCACCGCCGCACCTGAGGCGACGACTGCGAGGTTTCGTGCATGACCGATCCCCGTCACCACGACGTGATCCGCCCAGTCGTTCGCGTCCTCGAGGCGCTCGCCGGGAAGAATCCCGATCGTCGTCCCGCCCGCAGCCTTCGCGCCACGGGCAGCCGCGGCCATCACCTCGCCGAGGCCGCCGGTGACCACCGTGCAGCCGCGCTCCGCCAGCAGCCGTCCGACCGCTTCTGCGCTGTGCTCGTGCTCGGCACCACTGCCGATCACCGACACCTGAGCGGCCATCAAGAGCGATGCTAGAAGAGGACGATGGCCGACAGGCATGCGAGAGGCGGCACCCTGATCGTCGGCGGCGGGTTTGCCGGCTCCTACGTCGCACGCAAGCTGGGTCGTCGCGGAGCCACGATCGTCAGCCCGCAGAACTTCATGCTTTTCACGCCGATGCTGCCCGAGGCCGCGTCCGGCACGCTCGAGCCGCGCCACGTCGTCGTTCCGCTGCGGGTCATGTGCCGACACGCCGAGCTCGTTCTCGGCCGCGCCGTCGCGCACGACGCCGACGGCCGCCGCGTGCAGGTCGAGACAGAGGAGCGCGTCTACTGGCTCCACTACGAGAACGTCGTCTTCGCCCTCGGCGCCGTTGCCCGCACGTTGCCCATCCCGGGCCTCGCCGAGCACGCCCTCGGCTTCAAGTCCCTGGCCGATGCGATCCACCTGCGCAACCACGTGCTGACGCGGCTCGAGGTCGCGGATGCCGCGTCGACCGACGTCCACCGCCGGCGCGAGCTCACCTTCGTCTTCGTCGGAGCCGGCTACGCCGGGGTCGAGTCGCTCGCGGAGCTGGCCGACCTCGTCCGCGACGCGATGCGCTACTACCCAGCGCTCCGGGCCGTGCCGCAGCACTGGGTGCTTGTCGACGTAGCGCCGAAGATCCTCCCCGAGATCCCGATGAGGCTGGGCGACTACGCCGGCGAGCTGCTGCGGCGGCGGGGTGTCGACATCCGCGTCGGGACGACGCTCGAGGAGGTCGAGCCCCACGCCGTCCGGCTTTCCGACGGCGACCATCTGTTGACGAGCACCGTCGTCTGGACGGCCGGCTTGAAGGCCAACCCGATCCTGGCCGAGCTCGGTCTTCCGCTCGACGACCGTGGGCGGGTCCGCGTGGACGAGACGCTGCGCGTCGAGGGGACGGACCGGCTCTGGGCGCTCGGGGACTGCGCCGCGGTCCCGAACGCCGCCACCCCCGGGCAGGTCGACCCGCCCACGTCTCAGCACTCGCTGCGGCAGGCTAAGCGCCTCGCGAAGAACCTCGCCGGCGACGTACGCCCGTACCGCTTCAGGATGCTCGGCGAGGTCGCGACGCTCGGCCGCTACAAGGGAATCGCGTCGATCTTCGGCTTTCCGTTCAAGGGCTTTCCCGGATGGTGGATCACGCGCACGTACCACCTCTACCAGCTTCCGACCCTGTCGAGGAAGCTGCGAGTCGTGACGGACTGGACGGTCGCGCTCTTCTTCCGGCGGGACATCGCCGAGCTGGGCGTGCTCGAGCAGCCAAGGAGGCTCGGTGACTGACGAGCTCGCTCGCGTGCACCGCTTCGAACGCGAGATCGAGCTCGCCGGCACGGAGACGGTCGCCTCTCCGCTCGGGGTCGGCGCCCTGACGCCGGAGCTTCCGCGGCGGCACGATTCCAACTATCTCCTGCTCGAGCGGGCCGAGAGCGTCCACGAAGCGATCGACGAGGCGGATCGGATCCTCGGCGGCGCCGGGCTCACACACCGCGTGATCCTCACCTTCGACGGCGACCTCGGGGCGCGGCTCACTTCTCAGTTTCAGACGCTCGGCTGGCTCACCCACCGCCATGTCCTGATGGTGCAGCGACGGGAGCCGGAGAAGCATTCCGACCTCACGATCGTCCGGGAGGTGGACGAGTCGGCGCTGCGGCCGGGGCGAACGCGGGCGATCGTCGCTCAGACCTGGGGAACACCCGAGCTCGCCCAGGAGCTGCTCGACGCCAAGCTGATGCTCGCCGACCGCGCCGAGACGCGCTTCTTTGGCGTCGAAGCGGACGGCGAGATCGTGGCGTGGACCGACCTCTACGTGGCTCAGGGGATCGGCCAGGTCGAAGACGTCGCGACGGTGCCCGAGCACCGAGGCAAGGGGTACGCGACGGCCGTCGTGCTTCGAGCGGCCGAGGAGGCTCGACGCGCCGGCGCCGACCTGGTCTTCCTCGTCGCGGACGACGACGACTGGCCGAAGGAGCTCTACACCCGGCTCGGGTTCGACCCGATCGGCCGGATCTACAAGTTCATCCGGCCCTGACCGCTGGCCGCATATCGGGACCCCGGCCTGCGTCTACCGACTCGCGCGCTCCGCGCCGAATCGGCGCAGCAAGCGTTCGAGCTCTGGCACACGTCGTCGGATGCGCTGGAAGTCCTGATCGGAGAGCGAGAGGAGCCGCATCGGCGTACGCGCCACGACCGTAGCCGTCCGATTTCCCGTCAGGAGGAGCCCGATCTCGCCGAACATGTCGCCGGTGCCGAGTGCCTGGGTCGACTCGCCACCGTCGGTGAGGACATCGGCCTCGCCCTGTTCGATGAAGTAGACGGAGGTTCCGTAGTCGTCGAGCGTCACAACCTCGGCACCCGCTTCGACCTCGAGCTCGCTCATCGCGGCCGCGAGCTCGTCGCGCTCCGTCGCAGGAAGATCGGCCAGTACCGGAAATGGTGCGATCCGACTCGTATCCACGGGAACGGATCGTGCCACGGAGAGCAACCGAGCGCCAAACGAGGCTAGTCGGCCTTGCGCACCGCCTTCAGCGCCGCGCTCAGCGAATGGCGGCCGTGCCGCATCGGCTCGAAGAGGTCGCCGTGCTGCTCGAGCCGCTCGCGGACGACCTCCATCGTGAACTCGCGCGGGTCGAGCCCCGCCTTCACCTCGTCCCAGCGCAGGGGCGTGGAGACGGGCGCTCCCTCCCTCGGACGTACCGAGTAGACCGACGCGATCGTCTTGCCCTCGCCGTTCTGGTTCGAGTCGATGAGGACGCCGCGGCGCTTGGCCCTCGTCCACTCCGTCGTCACCAGGCCACGATGGGTACGGGCGAGCGCCGAGGCGATGATCTCCGAGAACTCGCGGGCCTGGTCGAACGTATGGCGGCGTGCGATCGGGACGAGCACGTGGATGCCGTCCGAGCCGCTCGTCTTGACGCAGCTCTCGAGCCCGAGTGTGTCGAGCGCCTGCTTGACGAGCAGCGCCACCTCGATCGTCTCGGGAAAACCGACGTCGTCGGAGGGATCGAGGTCGAAGAGCACCCAGTCTGGCCGGCTCGGCTTGTCGACCCGCGAGTACCACGTGTTCATGTCGATGCAGCCCATGTTCACCATCCAGAGCAGCGCCAGCTCGTCGTTGACGAGCGGCGCCTGGATCTTCCGCCGCTGGCGCGGTGAGTCTCGCGTCGTGACCGTGAATTCACGCCTCGGAATCCAGTCGGGCATGTGCTTAGGCGCGTCCTTCTGGAAGAAGAACTTGCCGTAGGCGCCGTCGGGGTAGCGCTTCATCGTGAACGGCCGGTCCTTGAGGTGCGGAACGAGCGCCGCGGCAACGTCGCGGTAGTAGGCGAGCAGGTCGCCCTTGGTGATCCCCTCGTCGGGCCAGAACGGCTTGCCGAGGTTGGAGAGCTTGAGCACGCGCTCGCCCTTGGTGATCTCCGCCGGAATCGCCTGCACCGAATTCGGCTCCTCCCTTTGCACGTCCTCGGCCGCCTTGTCATCGCGCAGACCCTGGTAGGACGGTGCCCGCAGTCGTCCGTCATGGGTCCACTCCGCGAACTCGACCTCGGTGACGAGCTTCGGCTCGACCCAGACAATCGCGTCCTTGCGAACCTTGGGCATCTTCGGGACGCTGCGAAACGGTGGGTCTTTGCGCTCGAGCGGTCGCAGCTTGGCGAGCAGCTTGTCGATCTCCTGGTCGTTGAAGCCGGTGCCGACGTTGCCGGCGTAGGTCAGCTCGCCGTCCTTGTAGTAGCCGAGGATCAGGGAGCCGAAGGCGCCTGAGCGGCGACCCTGGCCGCGCGTGTACCCGGCGATCACGAACTCCTGGCGGCCGTGGGTCTTGATCTTCAGCCAGTCGCGGGTGCGCCTGCCGGGCAGGTAGCGCGAGTCGCGTCTCTTCGCCATGATCCCCTCGAACCGCTGCTTCTTGGCGGCCTCATAAAGCGCGCGGCCGTCGTCGAAGGTCTCCGACACCTGGACGTCGCGGCGCCTCCTGTCGATCAGCCCCGCCAGCCGCTTGTGCCGCTCACTAAGCGGGAGGTCTATGACCGGTTGACCGTCGACCTCAAGGACGTCGAAGGCGACGAACACGTAGCGCGTCCCGGTTTTGCCCTGCTGCATGGCCGAGAACGTCGCGCGGCCCTCCTCGTCGAGCGCGCACACCTCGCCGTCGAGCACGCAGTCCGGTGTCTTGACGGCTCGCTCGATTGCTGTCGCCGTCGAGCGGAACCGCTGGGTCAGATCGTTCCCGTTGCGACTCGTCAGCGCCGCGTCACCACCCCGCACATCTGCGATCGCCCGGTAGCCGTCCCACTTGACCTCGAACAGCCAGTCGGCGCCGGCCGGAACGTCCTTGCTTGAGGTCGCGAGCATCGGCCGGTACTGCCGCCGCTTGGCCGGCTCGGAAGCGCCGTCCTCGCGCTTCTTGAGCAGCAGCCAGTTCTTCTCCTTGCCGTCGAGCTTGGCGGGCACGAGTGTCCAGGTGCCCTCCAGCCGCTCGCCGTGCAGCCTGACGGTCAGGCCGCCGTTGCGCTTCTCCTCGAGCAGCTCGTAGGTTCCCCGGTCCCAGATCTCAACGCTCCCGGCCCCGTACTCGCCCTTGGGGATCTCACCCTCGAACGCCGCGTACTCGAGCGGGTGATCCTCGACGTGGACGGCCAGCGCGCGCTGTCCGGGCTCGAGCGGGACTCCCTTCGGCACGGCCCAGCTCGCAAGCGCCCCCTCGCGCTCGAGCCGGAAGTCGTAGTGGAGGGCGCGTGCGTCGTGGCGCTGGACGACGAAGATCGGCTCCTTGCCCTTCTTCTTGCCGCCGAAGGGCTCGGGCGTCTTCTTCGGATCGCGCTTCTTGCGGTATTCGGCGAGCTTGGCCACCGAAGGGAGGCTAGTGCCTCTTCAGGTAATGCTGCCGACCTTCTCGGACGCGAACACCAAGCCAGAGTGCGCACTCCGACGAGTGCCGCTCCAGATGCGCCTCATGGCCCCGTGGTCCCCGTTCGGCTGGGGAAACGCTACTTGCGCGCGGCCGCCGGCTCCGGGGCAGCCGCTGAGAAGACGCCGAGCGAGCGAAACTTCGCGCGTCGCGCGCGGCGAAGCTCCTCGCCTTGGATCTTCTGGAGGTCCTCGAGCGAGCTCTGGAGCGCTTCGCCCAGCAGCCGCGCGGCCTCGTCGGCATCGGTGTGCGCCCCGCCCGCGGGCTCCGGGACGACGGCGTCGATGACGCCGAGATTGAGGCAGTTCGCCGCGTCGGGCTTGAGCGCAGCGGCAGCCTTGACCTTCTCGCCGGCGTCCCGCCAGAGAATCGCCGCGCAGCCCTCCGGCGAGATGACCGTGTACATCGCGTTCTCCTGCATCAGGACCCGGTCGGCGAGCGCCGTCGCGATCGCGCCGCCCGAGCCGCCCTCGCCGATGATGCAGGCGACGATGGGGACCGTCAGGCGGCTCATCAGCGCCTGGCTGCGCGCGATCGCGCCGCCCTGCCCGTGCTGCTCGGCGGCAACACCCGGGTAGGCGCCGGGCGTGTCGATCAGCGAGACGATCGGAAACCGGTGGCGCTCGGCCAGGTCCATGATGCGCATCGCCTTCCGATAGCCCTCCGGAAAAGTCATGCCGAAGTTCCTGCGCGTGCGCTCGTGGACGTCGCGCCCCTTCTGGTGGCCCATGAACGCCACAGTCCGGTCGCCGAACCGGGCGAGGCCGGTGATCATCGCCGGATCCTCGGCGCGCGAGCGGTCGCCGTGGAGCTCGACGAAGTCCTGGAAGATTCGCTCGACGTAGTCCAGGGAGTACGGGCGCTCGGGATGGCGAGCGAGCTCGACGTGCTGCCAGATCTCCTCGTCGCTCGCCTCCGAGATCTTCTCCAGCTGCCGCTGGAGCCGGCCGACCTCGCCGGAGATCCGGGTCCCGCGAAGGAGCGAGATCCCTCTCAGGCGACCGAGGCGATCGCGCAGGTGGAGCTCGGCCTCACCGGCCATCTCGAGAGAAGAGCCGGAGGACTCGTCCGAGGTAGGGACGGAGATCCCGCCGACCGACGATCGCGTCGAGGTGGCCGAAGCGGATGTTCGATTCAGCGAGTCCAAAGTCGTCGGGTAGCTTCTCACGAGTCGTCTGCTGGACGACGCGTGGACCGGTGAAGGCGAGGAGCGCTCCCGGCTCCGCGACGATCACATCGCCGAGCGACGCGAAGCTCGCGATCACCCCGGCCGTGGTCGGATGGGCCATGACGCTGATCAGCGCGCCGCCACCGTCCTTCAAGTCCTCGACGGCGCACACGGTCTTCGGGAGCTGCATGAGCGAGAGGATTCCCTCCTGCATCCGGGCGCCGCCGGACGCGGTGACGCTGACGAGCGGGACGCCCCGATCGGCCGCGCTCTCGCAGGCCCGAACGAACTTCTCGCCGACGACGCTGCCCATGGAGCCGCCCATGAACTGGAAATCCATCACCGCGAGCTCGCACGTGATCCGCTCGATCCCGGCGCGCCCGATGACCATTGCGTCGCCCAGCCCGGTCTCGACCTCGGCCGCCGCCAGCCGCTCGGCATACGGCTTGAGGTCGAAGAACTCCAGCGGGTCCTCGGAACGCAGGTCGGCGGCCTCCTCCTCGAACGTTCCCTCGTCGGCGAGCTGCTTGATCCGCTCGCGCGCCCGGACTGCGAAGTGGTGGTTGCACTGGGTACAGACCCAAAGATTTTCTGCGAGCTCGTCGTCACGGTAGTGCGACCCGCACTTCGGGCAGGTGTTCGGGTGCGGTCGCTCATCGGTCGACGGCTGCGGGAGATTGCGATGCTCGATCGAGACGTCGATGCGCTCCGCCACGCGGTGAGTCTAGGTGTTCGTTCCCGAGTGGTCGCTAAAACCCGAGCGCGGCGGTGAGCCGGCCAATCGGACCGAGATTCTCCTCACGCGGCAGCATCGCGGTCAGACCGGCCCCAAGAACGGACTGTCGCTCGCGCACCGACACGAGCAGCTCCTCGGCGTCGGAGAGCCGAAGCCCGCCGGGCTCCGGCATGAACGCCGCCACCTCGTCCTCGTCGAACGCGTCGAGATCGAGCGCGACGTACACGCCCGCCGTGTCCTCAAGCGCGCCGTCGACAGCCTCGAACCCCAGTCCGAGACCCTGTTCCGCGATGAACTCCTCCTCGGGAGGATCGAGGTTGCGGGCGCCGATGAGCGCGAGGTCGTCCACACCGACCGCGCCGGAGTCGAGCAGCATCCGCAGCGGCATCCCCCACTCGTTGCCCGTCGTCGAGGTCTCCGGCGTGTTCAGGTCTCCGTGCGCGTCGAGCCAGAGGAGCGAGATCCGGTCGTGGCGCGCGGCGAGCGCTTCAACTGCGCCGATGTGAGCGCAGCAGCACCCGCCGAGAACGAGCGGCCGTTCCGGGAGCTCCAGCGCGACGGCGAAGCTCTGCGCCGACAGGGAGTCCTCTTCGATCACGGCGGCCTCCGGATAGGGCACCGGCAGCGACGCGCTCTCGACCAGCGCCTCGCCGTCCCGTCCCCACGCGCCCGGCACGCGCACGAGCCCGGCGGCGAACGTCCGCCCACAGGAGTGGCACTCGTAGTCGGGGCCGACCGCAACCGCGGTGTGAGCGCGGCAGACGGGGCACTTCGCGCGCAGCCGGGACACTCCGCCTACACGGTACCGGCGCGCAACTCCTTCTCGTAGACGTCGGACTCCCGGACGACCTGCATCCCAACGCTCTCGTACAGCCGATTCGCGCCGGTCAGACTCGCGGCATCCACTCCGAGCGCCCCGCGTGGAAGCCTCGCCGGCGGAACTCCCGAAAGGCGTGCAGCAGCATCGCGCGCCCCAGACCTCGGCGACGCCATGGGCGCCGGACACCGAGGATGCTCACCCAGCCGAGACCCGCCTCGCCCTCGTGCTCGCGACAAACAGCGACCGCCGCCACCTCCGTGGCGTCCTCGGCGAGGAACCAGAGCCCGGGGTCGAAGTCCTCGGGCATGAGCCAGTGCCTCCATTCCTCGAAGGCCGTGCGGTTGTGCTCCCACGAGTCCTCGAACGCTTCCTGGTGAATCTCGTACACCGACTCGGCATCGGCCGGCGTCGCCGGCCGTACGGTCAACCCAGCGGGCCATACCGGCTCCGGCACGTCTCCCGAGAGGTCGATCTGCATTCGGTAGAAGTGGCGGATCAACCGGTAGTCCCGGGACGTGAGCAGCGCCTTGATCGGCGCGTCATTGCTTGCCGAATAGAAGCGGAGGCGTGCTCCGGCCTGGTCTCCGGCTCGCTCCTCCGCGCGTTTCTCGACCCAGTCCAGCAGCGCCGAGCGAACATCGTCGCCCTCGGACAACGGTACGCGGAGATCGACCCAGTAGACAGGCTCCGGGTCGGCGTCGATGTCGACGTAGCCCCGGAACCTGCCGTCCACTACGGCGACCCGGATGTCGGTCTCGGGATCGAGCTTCGGCCCGGTCAGCCACAGCCGCATCGATTCGAGGGACTCCTCCTGCTGGCCGTGGAGCTCCTGCCCGTCGCGGTTGATGAGCTCGGTGAGGGGCTCGAGCTCGTCGAGCGTGGGTGCTCGCAGCTGGACGGTCACGCCGGGACGAGCTCGTCCAGCGTGTCCGGAAGCTGCTTCAGGTCCGGCAGCTCGCGATCGGGCTCCGCGCTACGCGTCTTAGGTTCCGCCAGCCGATTGACCCAGACGCTCTTCAGCTCCAGCTCTCGAGCGGGCGCGATGTCGTGGTAGAGGCTCGCGGCGACGTGGACGTGGTGCTCCTTGTCCGCCGTCGTCACAGCGAAGAATTGCTCCCAGTGCGCATGAGCCGGCTTGTAGGACCCGATCTCACCCGCGACGATCGCGAAGTCGAACGGGACGCCGATTCGCCGCATCGAGGCTTCGATCAGGTCGCGGTCCGAGTTGGAGAGGATGACGAGATTCCACCCGCGGTGTCGAAGCTCGGCGAGCGCGTCCGGAACCTCCGGGAACGGCTCCCACTCGGGCAGCGAGCGGGCGAGCGCGTCGGACTCGCCCTCCGGTATCGCCAGCCCTTCGTCCTCGGCCAACCGGATCAGCGCCTCGGTCAGCACGGCCCGGTACGGGAGCGAGGCATCCTGCTGAATCTCGGGCTCGAGCTCGTGATACCGGTCGAGCAGGCGCGGAGCATCTTGGACGCCGAAGAGCCGCTCGAACTCCCCGAGGATGCCACCGTTCCAGTCGATGAGCGTGCCGTAACAGTCGAACGTGGCCCAGCGCATCGTCAGCTCCCGATCCTGCTGCTGCCGATCCGCCGGCCGCGGGAGTTCAGGACCGTGACCGAGCGGGCCGCCGCCCGCGTGCGCGGGAACGCGTTCACCACGAAGAACCGGATGCGCTCTCCGAGCGCCCGCCTGAAGCCACGCGGCCCGAGACGGGTCGCCACTCTGACGCGCTTCCCGTCGGCGAACGAGATGACCGCCGTGCGGGCCCGGGCGACGGTGAACCCCCCGACGAGATTCGTGTCGACGTTGCCTCCGTAGCCGGACGCCACGGGAAAGACGTTGTGCAATCGCACGCAGAGTGCCGCCCCCACAGCCGATGCCGAAGAACTCGGCCCCCTCCGGCGTCCTGGTCGTGAAGCTCAGGCACAAAGCGGGGTGGCCGGCGATCGTTCGCCGCTTTGCGGACAGGTTCCAGTGCCCTCCGGTCGGCGGGTTGCCCGCGAAAAGGACCCTGTACCCCGGAGGTGCGGCCTCTGACAGCGGGGCCCGAGCTACCGCCGCGCCAACGACGAGCACGATCAAGACTGCGAGGGCTCCGATCCGGCGCACCGGCCGCAAGGTACCCGGTTCGGAGCTCGGGCGCTAGTCCTCGAACTGCCGGATGACGATGCAGGCGTTGTGGCCGCCGAATCCGAACGAGTTGGAGACGCCGATGCGGACGTCCGCCTCACGCGACTCGTTCGGGATGTAGTCGAGATCGCACTCCGGGTCCGGCTGCTCTTGGTTGATCGTCGGCGGCAACGTGTTCCGGTTGACCGCCAGCGTGGTGAAGATCGCCTCGATCGCCCCCGAGGCGCCGAGACAGTGGCCCGTCGAGCCCTTCGTCGACGAGATCGGCGTCTTGCGGGCGTTCTCCTCGCCGAGCGCGAGCTTGATCACCCGCGTCTCGCTGGCGTCCCCGAGCGGCGTCGAGGTTCCATGAGCGTTGATGTAGTCGATCTCGTCCGGGTTGACGCCGGCGTCGGCCATCGCCATCGTCATCGCCCGCGCCGGGTTTTCGCCGCTCGGGTCCGGCTCGGTCACGTGGCGGGCATCCGACGAGACGCCGTAGCCGAGCAACTCGGCGTAGATCTGCGCTCCACGCTTCTTCGCGCGCTCGAGCTCCTCGAGCACGAGCACCGCACCGGCCTCGCCCATCACGAACCCGTCGCGGCCGGCGTCGAACGGGCGGCTCGCCTCCTCCGGCGCGTCGTTTCGCCGCGACAGCGCGCGCATCGCGCTGAATCCCGCGATGCCCACGCGCGTGATCCCGGCTTCGGTCCCACCGGCGAGCATCGCATCGGCACGGCCCAGACGAATCGCGTCCGCCGCCTCGCCGATCGCCATGTTCGATGCGGCGCAGGCGGTGCACTGCGACGACAGCGGCCCGCGGGTGCCGAGGTACATCGAGACCCAGCCGGCGCCCATGTTCGGGATGATCTGCGGGATCGAGAACGGGTTCACGCGGTCCGGCCCTCGCTCGAGCAGCGTCTCGAAACAGTCCTGGAACGCTTTCAGGCCGCCGATTCCGGTCGCGATCGAGGCGCCGATGCGATCTCCGTCGGCGTCGATGTCGAGCCCCGCGTCGTCGCGTGCCTGGATCGCCGCCGCCACGATCATCTGCGCGAAGCGGTCCATGCGCCGGGCCTGCTTCTTCTCGATCCAGTCGGCCGCATCGAAGCCCTTCAGCTCGCAGGCGAAATGGACCGGATACTCGGCGGCGTCGAAGGCCGTGATCGGCCCGGCTCCGGACTTCCCGGCGGTCAGCGTCTCCCACGATGTCTCGGCGTCGTTGCCGAGCGGCGAGACCGCACCCATCCCGGTGATCACCACTCGTCTTCGCCCGTTCATCGACATCTGCACACCTACATCCCCAGTCCGCCGTCGACCAACAACACCTCGCCGGTAATGAAGGATGACGCGTCCGAGCTCAGGAAGCGCACGGCGCCCGCGACGTCCTCCGCGTCGCCGAAGCGGCCCAGGGGCGTGTTCGCCAGCATCGACTGCTGGAGCTGCTCCGGCAGCTCGTTCGTCAGCCGAGTCGAGATGTAGCCGGGCGCGACTACGTTCGCCCGCACCCCACGGCTGCCGAGCTCGCGCGCCAGTGCCTTCGTGAAGCCGATGATCCCGGCCTTCGAGGCCGAGTAGTTGGTCTGGCCGGGATTGCCGTGCACGCCGACGATGCTCGAGACGTTGACGATCGCACCGCCGCGCCGCTTCATCATGCCGCGACTCGCCGCGCGGCAGGTGTTGAACGTTCCGCCGAGGTTCGTGTCGAGCACGACCCGCCAGTCCTCGTCCGACATCCGCGCCAGCAGTCCGTCTCGGGTGACGCCCGCGTTGTTGACGAGGATGTCGAGGTCGCCCGCCTCCTCGACGAGCCTCTTCGCCTCCTCAGGATCGGAGACGTCGGCCTGAACGGCGCGGCAGCCGACGTCACCGGCGACCTCCTCTGCTTCCTCGGCGCCCGAGCGGTAGCCGATCACGACGTCCGCCCCCGCGTTGGCAAGCTCAGCGGCGATCGCCCGGCCGATGCCGCGCGAGCCACCCGTGACGAGCGCCGTTCGACCTTCGAGAGAGCAGAACTCGGGCACTCGCGATCAGACGGTCTCTTCGACCTTCTTCAGGCCGGCGAGGTTGTTCACGGACACGGTCCGGACGCCGCGGTCGATTCGCTTGACCAGGCCGGAGAGCACGTTGCCCGGCCCGACTTCGACGAAGGTCTTGACGCCTTCCTTGGCGAGCCCGTGCGCCGCCTGCGTGAACTTCACCGGCGCCGTGACCTGCTCGACGAGCAGGCCGGCCATCCGCTGCGCCGGCTCGATCTTCGCGGTCACCGTCGACATGAACGGCGCGACCGGATCGGCGAAGCGCACCTTGTCGACCGCGGGCTTCAGGCGCTCCGCCGCCTTGGCGACGAGTGGGCTGTGGAACGCGCCGGAGACCTTGAGGCGGACGGTCCGCTTGGCACCGAGCTGCGACGCCCGGCCGATCAGCTCTTCGACCGCGTGCTCCTCGCCCGAGACGACGATCTGGCCCGGGCAGTTGTAGTTGGCGGGCCAGACTCCTGCGATCTCGGCGCACAGATCCTCGACGACGTCGTCATCGAGCCCCAGAATTGCTGCCATCGTCCCGTCGCTCTCCCGCGCCGCTTCGGCCATCGCCAGGCCGCGTTCGCGGACTAATCCGATTGCGGCGGCGGTATCGATCGAGTTGGCCGCAGCGATCGCAGCGAACTCACCGACCGAGTGGCCGACGACGTAGTCGGGCGCGATTCCTCGAGCCCGAAGCGCCGCCAGCACGGCGAGGCTCGTTGCCACGAGGGCCGGCTGTTGGACGTCGGTCCGCACGAGCTCCTCGAGCGGCGCCTCGAAGCACAGATGCTTCAGGTCGAGCCCCGAGGCGTCCGTGCCGACGCGGTAGACCTCCATCGCCTCGGGCACGGCCTCGGCGATCTCACGACCCATTCCCTGCTCGAGCGACCCCTGTCCGGGAAAACAGAACGCGATCATTTCGCCCCTCCATTGGCAGTCCACTCCATGTATGCCGACCCCCAGGTGAGGCCGGCGCCCATGCCCGTCATCAGCACCCTTGCGCCGGACGTCAGCCGGCCGTCTGCCTCTGCGTCAGCGAGCGCCAGCGGGATCGATCCCGACGAGGTGTTTCCGTATCGGTCGACGTTCATGACAACGCGTTCCTCCGGAATGCCCAGCTTCCTTGTCGCGTAGTCGATGATCCTAGTGTTGGCCTGGTGAGGAACGTAGACGTCGACGTCTTCGATCGTGCGGCCGAGCTGGTCGAGCAGCGCCTCGGCCGACGACACCATGACGCGGGTCGCGAACTTGAACACCTCGCGGCCGTTCATCTTCACCAGGCCGTCCGCGTCCTCGAACGCGCGCGAGCCGCTGCCGGGGAGCCACAGGTGCTGTCCGCCGCCTCCGTCCGCACCCAGCTCGAAGCCGAGGAAGCCGCCGTCATCGACGCGCTCGAGCACGACGGCGCCCGCGCCGTCACCGAACAGCACGAGCGTCGACCGGTCGGTCCAGTCGAGGATCTTCGAGAGCACATCGCCGCCGACGACGAGCGCCTTCTTCGACAGACCGGCGCACACCATCGAGTGCGCCTGCGCGAGCGCGTACACGAAGCCGGTGCAGCCGGCGAGGAGGTCGTAGGCAGCTGCGTCAGGTGCGGGCAGGAGATCGCCCAGGAGCGACGCGGTGGTCGGGAACATCATGTCCGGGGTGACCGTCGCGACGATGATCAGGTCGAGCTCGGTCGACTTCACGCCGGCATGCTCGAGCGCAATGCGCGCCGAGGGCAGCGCCAGGTCGGTCATCGCCTGCTCCGGCGCCGCGATCCGCCGCTCCTTGATCCCGGTGCGCTCCATGATCCACTCGTCGGACGTATCGACCAGGTCGGCGAGCTCGTCGTTGGTGAGCACGCGGTCCGGCGCGTAGGTGCCGAGGCCGGTGATCGACACCGGCGCGCCGTTCGCGCGTCCGATCACTGTTCCACGGCGAACGTCAGCGTTCCGCGGGCGGCGAGCTGCCCGTCGACCGTCGCCGTCGCCTTTCCCCGGCCAATGGGGCCGCGGACGCGCTCCAGGTCGCAGGTCAGCTCGAGCTCGTCGCCCGGCTCGACGACCCGCTTGAAGCGAACGCCGTCGATCCCCGCGAACAAGGCGAGCTTGCCCCGGTTTGCCTCCTCGGAGAGGACGGCCACAGCGCCGGCCTGAGCCATCGCCTCGACGATCAGAACCCCGGGCATGATCGGACGCCCGGGAAAATGGCCGGACAGGTACCACTCGTCCGGGCGCACGCGCTTGCGCGCGACGACGCGCTCACCGGGCTCGAGCTCGACGACCTCGTCGAGCAGCAGGAACGGGTCGCGGTGCGGCAGCACCGCCTCGATGTCTTCTTTGGAGAGGACCGGCAACTTTGTGAGTCTAGTGCCCGGAACTACCCTCAAGGGCCTGCCCCGCGACTCCCTGACCGCCGAGCGCGTCGAGCCGCTCCTGCGCGGCCGCTTCGGCCGTCCATACCTCTATTTCGAGCGCTGCGAGTCGACCCAGCGTGAACTGGGCCCGGATGCGCCCGAGGGTGCCGTGGCGGTGGCCGAGGAGCAGACCGCGGGCCGGGGCCGACTCGGGCGGCGATGGCAGGCCGCGCCCCGAACGAGCGTGCTCGTCTCCGTGAACCTCCGGCCCGACGTCGCCACACGGCGCCTGCCCGAACTGTCGCTCGTCGCCGGCGCAGCGGTCGCGGAGGCAATCGCCGCGGAGACCGGACTCGGCCCCGAGGTCAAGTTTCCGAACGACGTCCTGATCGGCGGCCGCAAGGTCGCCGGGATCCTCGCCGAGGCGCGGGACAACCGGGTCGTGCTCGGAATCGGGATCAACGCGAACATCGACGCCGCCGAGCTGCCGATGGACGTCGAGACGCCTGCGACCTCGCTACAGGTCGAGAGCGGCGCTCGGATCGACCGGGCAACGCTGCTCGCCGCGGTGCTCGAGAGCCTCGAGGCCGGTTACGACGCCTGGCTCAGCGAAGCTCGACCCGCACGCTGATGTTGCCGGCGGCGTCCTCGGCGAAGGCCGCGACCCGCTTGGCCGAAGGGCCGGCATGCACGCGGAAGCTCCCGGCCTTCGCTCGGCGGAAGGTGATGCGTGTCCGGCCGCTGATGACGGTGACCCGGGCGGGCTCGCTGAGCGAGACGCGCAGTGGACGGCGGCTGACGAGCTTCAGCTTCGGTCGGATTCGATCGACGCGGACCGGCACGAGCTGCGTGACCGGGCCTGTCGCATCGGTGACGGTCAGCGCGACGTTGTAGTCGCCGTCCCGAACGCCGCCCGGCCACGTCAGCGACTGCGGGCCCGCAGCGAGCGGGCCATAGAGCGGACGCACGACCTGCGTCGCGCCGCGGAGGACCTGGAGCCTGGCGAACGCCGGCAGCAGCAAGGAGAACGACACCGCAGCGGTGTCGTTGCGCCCGTCCCCGTTCGGGGACAGGGCTGTCGGCGTGACGAGGAATCCGGACAGGGTGCGGCTGAGGACGATCGAGGTCGCCGCGACGACCTGTCGCCCACGGGAAGCCCGCGCCGTGACGACGATCCGGTAGCGGCCGTCGGGGTAGCCGCCCCCGTTCCAGACGAAGGTCTGCCTGCCGGCCTGCTTGGGGCCGGTCTGGAGCAGCGCCACGGGCGTGCCCTCGGCCGTCTGCAGATCGACGCTGACCGTCGCCGCAGTCGCAAGCCGGTAGGAGATCCGGGTCTCGTCGGTGATTCCGTCCCCGTTCGGCGTGAAGCCGGACGGGTCAGCGCGAAGCGTCGAGATCGCCGGCGCAACCGGTCCGCTCCCGATCGTCCCCTCGATCGGCCGAGCGTTGAGGCCGGCGGCGATCTGGTAGCTGTACGACGACCCGCGCACTGCGAGCCGCGCGTCCCAGGTCCACTGCACGGTCGCTCCGAAGCCGGCCCCGAACCCCACCTGCCGGCCGGTGGAATCGATGACCGTCACCGTCCAGGCCAGGGGCGAGGAAAGACGCGCCGAGAAGCTGACGAAGCTCCCCAGCGACCCCTCGATCTCCGGCGTGAAGAGCTTCGGGAGGCCGATCGACCTCGCGCGGCTCGCAAGTGCTCCGAGCTGCCCGTACAGACCGGCGCCGGGACAGCTCGTGAAGCCCGTGTCGCGGTGGCCCGAGACCGCCCGCATCCACGTCGGCAGCCCCGCACGGAACCGCGGGTTGCCGTTCGAGATCATCGTCACCCGCGAGACCGGGTCGACGTGAGCGACGTCCAGCCGCCACGCGATCAGGCGGGCGAGGGCGTCTCGTGCCTGCGCAGACGGCCCGCTGCTGCCGTAGCTGCCCAGCAGCGCGATCCCGGCGGAGCCTGTGTTGAACCCCTGGGCGTGCGCGCCGATGACATTCCGCTCGATACCGCCGTACCGGCCTTCGAAGACCTGGCCGAAGCGGTCGACGAGAAAGTTGTAGCCGATGTCGTTCCAGCCGTTCCCACGGACGTGGTACGTCTGGATTCCGCGGACGATCGCGGCCGATTCCGCCGGCGAGGAGCCGGCAGCTCCCGCCGTGTGGTGCACGACCGCCGTTTGCAGAGTCGCGGCGTAGCTCGGTGAGCCGCGCCGGATCGCCTCGTTCGCGCCCCAGCTCCGGCGGAGGATGATCCTCGGCTCGTCTGCGGACTGCAGCGATCGGGTGGAGACCGGTTCCTCGGGGCTCCAGACGTAGTACGCGCGGACCCGCTGCACGCGGCCGCGAGCCCGGACCTGGACGCGCTCGGCGGCGCCCGTCCACCAGGGGCTGCCGATCCGCCAGCCCCGGAGCCGCCGGGCTTCGGCGGTCCCGCGATCGGGCAGGTCCCCGGGCTCGGCGTCGGCCTCGCGCCACGGGCTCCAGCCCCCAGCGCCGCGAACCCGGAAGAAGACGCGACCGGGTCCTCGCCAATGCAGCCCGAGCAGGTTGAAGCGCACCGGCGCCTCCGTCGCAGCCAGAGTTCGCTCGCCGTTCATCGGCAGCTCGCGGCTCACGAGCGTCGCTTCACCCCGGGCCACAGCGGGGAAGGCGAGCGCGACGACAAGAACGACAAGCAGCTTCATCAGAACCCCTCTCTAGCGAAGCAGCCTCGACTGCCGACCGCAAGCCTGTTGATACGATCTTTACACCGTGAAAAGCCGCGCTCTGCGGGGAGTTCTTGCCGCATTCGCGGCCGCGATCTTCGTTCCTGCGGCCCATGCCGCCACTCCGCCACAAGTCCTCGCCGTCGAGTTCGACAACGATGTCAACCCCGTCACGGCGGACTACGTCGTCGACCAGATCCACCGCGCGAACGACGAGCACTTCGACGCCGTCGTCATTCTGCTCGACACGCCCGGTGGGCTGTCGGATGCGATGAAGGACATCTACGAGGCCGAGCTCGCCTCCAAGGTCCCGGTCATCGTCTACGTCTACCCGGAGGGTGCGAGAGCCGCCTCGGCCGGCGTGTGGATCGGGCAGGCCGGGGACATCCTCGCGATGGCGCCACAGACGAACATCGGCTCGTCGACGCCGATCAGCGTCGGCGGCGAGGACATCCAGAGGGACCTGCGGAGAAAGGTCGTCAACGACGCTGCGGCGTCACTCAAGGCGCTCGCCGGAGAGCATGGCCGCAATGTGAAGTGGGCGGACGACGCCGTCCGCAAGGCGTCGAATCTCACTGCCCGCGAGGCGCTCGAGATGAACGTGATCGACGTGATCGCGCCCGATCTGCCGACCCTGTTGAACCAGATCGACGGTGAGAAGACGATACCGAAGGGCATCGTCCTGAACACGGCAGGCGCCCAGGTGGAGACCGTCGAAATGTCGCTCTGGAAGCGCATTCTCGACACGCTGATCGACCCGAACCTGATCGTGATCCTGATGTCGATCGGCTTGCTCGGGATCACGATCGAGCTTTGGAGCCCGGGGCTGATCTTCCCCGGCACTGTGGGGGCGATCGCCCTGGTCATCGGCCTGTTCGGCCTCCAGATTCTGCCGGTTAGCTGGGCCGGCATCCTGCTTCTGCTCTTGGCCGCCGGCTTCTTCGTCGCCGAGAGCTTCGTGATCAGCCACGGCGCGCTCACGCTCGCCGGCGCCGTCGCCTTCGTTGTCGGCTCGCTGATGTTGTTCGACCCGGCCGGCGAGAACTACCAGGTCAGCTTGAAAGTCGCGCTGATCGTCGCGGGGGTGATGACGGCAATGGTCGGGCTGGCAGCCGCGAAGATCGTGCAGGTTCGGCGAGCGCCCGTTGTCACCGGCCAGTCGGAGCTGATCGGCCAGGTCGGAGTCGTCCGCCAGACGCTCGAGCCGGATGGTGTCGTCTTCGTGCACGGCGAGCTGTGGCGGGCTCGGACGAGCGGCGAGAAGGTGCCGCCCGGCAGCGAGGTCCGCATCGAGGGCCTCGACGACGGCCTGACGCTCAAAGTCGTACCCGCATAGGATCCCTCCGACGTGGTCGCGCTTATCGCCCTTGCAGTCGTCGCCGTTCTCGTCATCCTGCTGCTCGCCGCCGCGGTTCGGGTCGCCCGTGAGTACGAGCGGGGCGTCATCTTCCGTCTTGGCCGACTCAAGTCCCCACCCAAGGGCCCGGGCCTGTTCCTGCTGATCCCGGTGGTCGACAAGATGGTGCGGGTCGACCTGCGAACGGTGACGCTCAACGTCCCGCCGCAGGAAGTGATCACGAAGGACAACGTCCCGGTGCGGGTGAACGCCGTCGCCTACTTCCGGATCATCGATCCGGAGAGGGCGATCGTCCAGGTCGAGAACTTCATGGTCGCGACCTCGCAGATCGCGCAGACGACGCTGAGAAGCGTTCTCGGCCAGCACGTGCTCGACGAGCTCCTGTCCGAACGGGACAAGATCAACGCGATTCTCCAGCAGATCATCGACGAAGCGACCTCCCCCTGGGGCGTCAAGGTCTCGATCGTCGAGGTCAAGGACGTCGAGATCCCCAGCGGCATGCAGCGCGCCATGGCCCGCCAGGCGGAGGCCGAGCGCGAGCGGCGTGCAAAGGTGATTGCCGCCGAGGGCGAGTTCCAGGCGTCCCAGAAGCTTCGCGAAGCTGCCAACGTCATGGCCGGCAACCCGATCACGCTTCAGCTGCGCTTCCTCCAGACGATGCTGGAGATGAGCTCCGAACGCTCGTCGACGATCATCCTTCCGCTGCCGATCGAGCTCTTTCGCCCGCTCATCGAACGAAGCAGCGACTCCGGCAACAACTGACGGAGATCCGCAAAGACCCGCTGACGGGCCGGCGCGTCGTCTTCGCCCCCGGCCGGAGCGACCGCCCCGGCGCCTGGCTGCCTGAGCTCGAGGCCGTGACCGACGAGGAGCTCGAGCAATGCCCGTTCTGCGCCGGCCGCGAGGACCGCACGCCGCCGGAGACGCTCCGGATCGGCGACCCGTGGCGGGTCCGCGTCGTCCCGAACCTCTACCCGGCATTCGAGCGGCAGGAGGTCGTGATCCACTCGCCGGACCACGTCCGCTCCTTCGCCGAGCTCGACGACGACCAGGTCGCACTCGTCGCCGAGGCCTGGACGACGCGGATGAACGATGTCGGCGGTGAGGTCCTCGCGCTGATCAACGAGGGTCGCCTCGCCGGTGCCAGCCTTCCCCACAGCCACTCGCAACTGGTGTGGACGGAAGCGCCGCCCGAAGCGATCGAGGTGCTGCCAGGGCTGCTGGAGCCGCACGCGCTGGCCAGGCGAGGCGGAGTCGTCGCCGCGGTCCATCCGGTCGGCGCCGGCCCCTACGAGTGCCTGATCGCACCGGAGTCACGCGGCGGCGAGCTCGCGGACGGTCTCGTGCTCCTCCGCGACCTGATTCGGCGACTCCGCACTGTTGAGGGAGCGCGGCCCTGGAACGCCTGGCTGCACCAAGGGCCGCCGTGGCACGTGCACTTCTTGCCCCGCCTGACCGCGCTGGCCGGGATCGAGCTCGGCGCCGGGGTCTACGTGAACGTGTTGCCGCCGGACGTGGCGGCGGAACGGCTCAGGACGGCGGGGTGATCGCCGGAGCGCCCCGCTCGCGCTCGCGGAAGCGCCGTGCGGCCTCGATCGCCGCACCGAGGTTCAGGCCCTTGTCCTTCGCCTGCTTGATGAGCATGACCGTCACGACAGCATCCATGTCGTAGATGCGTTGTTTCCGGCCCTTGGTCGGGATCTGCGCCTTGTTCGTCCAGTAGTCCAACTGCATCTTCGAAATGCCCGCGATCTGGCAGACCTGGCCGAGATACAGCTCCACCTTTTCGAGGTGATCGGCGAGGTTGATGGGCTCGAGAAGGTCGGCTTGCGTGGTCGGAGACATACACCTCTCTCACTTGTTCGGGATACGACCCCGACTTCGGACGATAACGCGCCGTCTTAGTCTTGGGAAGGGCGGAACCGCTCTTTCTCGGCGGCGGGAGCTTCGGCGGCAACGGTCTCGGCGTCGCCGTTGCCGTTGCCGTTGGCCGACTCGACGACGGGTGCCAGCGCGGAGACGCGCTCGCCCTCACGCAGCCGCATGACGATGACGCCCTGGGTCGCCCGGCCCATCTGCCGGATGTCGGCGGACGACATCCTGATCACGGTGCCGCCCGTCGAGATCAGCATGACCTGATAGCCGTCGCGAACGACCCGCGCGCCGACGAGTTGACCCTTCGCCTCGGTGAGCTGCACGGTCTTGACGCCGAGCCCACCTCGGCCCTTGACCGGATACTCGTCGATACGCGTGCGCTTCCCGTAGCCGTTCTCCGTCACGACGAGCAGGTCGGCGTCGTTCTCGGCCCGGTTGATCGCGATCACCTCGTCGCCCTTGCGCAAGTTCATGCCGCGGACGCCACCCGTCGCCCGGCCCATCGGTCTGGCGTCGCCCTCGTGGAAGCGGATCGCCTGGCCCTTGCGGGAGACCATGAGCAGATCGTCGTCGCCGTCGGTATGGACGACGCCGATCAACTCGTCGTCCTCGCGAAGGTTGATCGCGATGATCCCGTCGGCCTTGAGCGGGGTGTTGTACTCCTCGAAGCGCGTCTTCTTGACGATCCCGTTCTTCGTCGCGGCGACGAGGTACTCCGCCTCCTTGAAGTCGCGGGTCGCGATCACAGCCCGCGTGGTCTCTTCTTGACTGAAAGGCAGGAAGTTTGCGATCGCCCGGCCCTTGCCTTGGCGCGTGCCGAGCGGAAGCTCGTGGACCTTGAGGCGGTAGACCTTGCCGACGGACGTGAAGAAGAGGACGTAGTCGTGCGTAGAAGCAACGAACAGGTGCTCGATGTAGTCCTCGTCCTTGAGATCCATGCCCATGACGCCGATTCCCCCGCGCCGCTGCTCGCGATAGGTGGTTACGGGTAGGCGCTTGATATAGCCGGAACTGGTAATCGCGATCACCATGTCCTCTTCTGCAATCAGGTCCTCGAGCTCGAGCTCACCCTCCGCGGCAACGATCTCCGTGCGTCGGTCGTCGTTCTTGCCGTAGATCGACCTGATCTCGAGCAGCTCCTCGCGGATCAGCCCGTCGATTCGAGCCTCGTCGCTGAGAATGGCGCGCAGCTCTGCGATCCGCTCCTGAAGGTCGGAGAACTCGTCTTCGATCCGCTTGCGCTCGAGGCCGGTCAGGCGCTGCAGACGAAGGTCGAGGATCGCCTGCGCCTGGATCTCGGTCAGGTCGAACTCGCGCTCCAGACCCTCGCGGGCCTCGTCGGGATCGGCCGAGCCACGGATCAGCGCGATCACCGCGTCGAGGTTGTCCAGGGCGGTCAAATAGCCCTGCAGAACGTGTGCGCGGGCCTCCGCCTTACGGAGCTCGAACTTCGACCGACGCGTGACGATCTCGCGCTGGAAATCGAGGTAGTGCTGGAGCATGTCGCGCAGCGACAACGTCTTGGGGACGCCGTCGACGAGCGCGACCGCGTTGAAGCCGAACGTGGATTGCAGCGCCGTGTGCTTGAAGAGCTTGTTGAGCGCGACCTGCGGGATCGCGTCGCGCTTGAGCTCGATCTGGATCCGCATCCCCGTGCGATCGGAGTGATCGGCAAGATCGGAGACCTCGGTCAGGACCTTGTCGTTGACGAGATCGGCGATCTTCTTGATGACGCCGGTGTCGCCGCCCTTCTTCACTCCGTACGGGAGCTCGGTGACGATGATCGCCGACTTGCCGCCACGAAGTTCCTCGATGTGGGCGCGCGCACGCATGACGATCCGGCCGCGGCCCGAGCGGTACGCCTCGCGGATCCCCTCACGGCCGAGGATGATCCCGCCGGTCGGGAAGTCCGGGCCCCTGATGTGCCGGGTCAGCCGATCGACGTCGATGGCGGGCTCGTCGATCAGCGCCACCAGGGCGTCGGTGACCTCACCGAGGTTGTGCGGTGCGATGTTCGTCGCCATCCCAACGGCGATGCCGGCCGAGCCGTTGACGAGGAGATTCGGGAACCGCGCCGGGAGGACGGACGGCTCACGGCGCGACTCGTCGTAGTTGGGCTGGAAGTCGACGGTGTCCGCGTCGATATCGCGAAGCAGCTCGGTCGCGATCCGCGCGAGCCGCGATTCGGTGTAGCGCATCGCGGCCGCGGGATAGTCGTCGATGTTCCCGAAGTTGCCCTGGCCCTGGACCAGCGGGTAGCGCATCGAGAACGGCTGCGCCAGCCGCACGAGTGTGTCGTAGATCGCGGTGTCGCCGTGCGGGTGATACGACCCCATCACGTCGCCGACGATGCGCGCCGACTTCTTGAACGGCCGGTTGGGTTGCATCCCTGCCTCGTGCATCCCGTAGAGGACGCGGCGATGCACCGGCTTCAGCCCGTCCCGCACGTCCGGCAGGGCGCGCGAGACGATCACGCTCATCGCGTAGTCGAGGAAGCTCGAGCGGAGCTCGCTCTCGAGCTCGCGCGACTCGATTCGGCCGGCGCCGAGCGGTTCGAGGTTAGACATCCAGGAACCTCACGTCACGCGCGTTCTGCTCGATGAAGAGCCGACGCGGCTCGACCTGGTCGCCCATCAGCATCGCGAACGCAAGGTCGGCCGCGGCCGCGTCCTCGACATCGACGCGGATCAGCATCCGGTTGGCGGGGTTCATCGTCGTCTCCCAGAGATCCTCGGCGTTCATCTCGCCGAGACCTTTGAAGCGGCCGACCTCGATGCCCTCCTTGGCGAGATCGAGCGCCCTGTGCCGGAGCTGCTCGAAGGTGTCGGCCTCTCGCGACTTCTTGCCGAGTGTGATCCGGAACGGCGGCGAGCCGACGAGCTCGCGGAGCTTCGCGTACCGCGTGGCGAGCTGGGCGTAGTGGCCGGAGGCGAGCAGCTCAACCGGCACGTTCACGTGCTTGGCCGCGCTCGTCTCCTTCTCGACAACCTTCACTCGGAAGCTCTCCGCGTCCTTCTCCGACGACGTCGAGCTCGTACCCGTCCATGTCGATCGACGACAGCGCGAGCTCGAGGTCGCTGCCGGCCTCGGAGGCCTCCAGCAGCCGGTGCTCGATCAGGAAGTTGACCGTTGGGGCTCCGTAGTCGGCACGGAGTCTCGACGCGTAGCCCTCGAACTCGGCGAGCGCGGCGGCAAGGCGCTTGTAGCGCGCCTCCGTCAGCTTCTGCTCGACGCCGGCGCGGTCGGTGATCTCCATCTCCTTGACTCGCTCGCGGACGAGCAGGTCCTCGAACTGGGACTCCTTCTCGACGTAGGTCTCCTGGTTTCCGATCTTGACGCGGTAGAGCGGCGCGACGGCGATGTAGACGTGACCGCGCTCGACGAGCTCGGGCATCTGACGGAAGAGAAACGTGAGGATCAGAGTGCGGATGTGGGCGCCGTCGACGTCGGCGTCCGTCATCACGATCACGCGGTGGTAGCGAAGCTTCTCGACGTCGTACTCGTCGCCGATTCCGGTGCCGATCGCAGTGATGATCGACTGGATCTCCAAATTCGAGAGCACCTTGTTGATCCGGTTCTTCTCCGAGTTGATCACCTTGCCGCGCAACGGCAGGATCGCCTGGTTGACACGGTTCCGCGCCTCGACGGCCGACCCGCCGGCCGAGTTGCCCTCGACGAGGAAGAGCTCGGCAGCCTCGGGGTCGTTGATCTGGCAATCGGCCAGCCTGCCGGGCAGCGCCGAGCTCTCGAGAGCGCTCTTACGCCGCGTCAACTCACGCGCCTTGCGAGCCGCCTGTCGGGCGTTGCGAGCCGCCACCGCCTTGGTGACGATCTGTTTGGCGTCGGTCGGGTTCTCCTCGAGAAATTCCGCGAGACGCTGGTTGACCGTCTGCTCGACAAGGCCCCGCACCCACGGATTCCCCAGCTTCGTCTTCGTCTGCCCCTCGAACTGCGGCTCGCGGAGCTTGACCGAGATGACGGCTGCGAGCCCCTCCCGGACGTCCTCGCCCTCGAGGTTGTCCTCCTTCTCCTTGAGCAGGCCCTTCTCGCGTGCGTACTTGTTCAGCGTCCCGGTCAAGGCCGCCTTGAAGCCGGACAGATGGGTGCCGCCCTCGGTCGTGTTGATGTTGTTGGCGAACGAGAAGACCGACTCGACGTACGAGCCGTTCCACTGCATCGCGACCTCGACGGCCCCCTGATCCATCTCGCCCTCGAGGAAAACGATGCGCTTGTGGATGGGCTCCTTGGCCGCGTTGACGTACTCGACGAAGTCCCTGATCCCACCCTCGTAGTGGAACTCGTAGCGGTCCTCGCCCTCGCGTTCGTCCACGATCACGATCCGCAGTCCGCGCGTCAGAAACGCGGTCTCACGCAGGCGCTGAACGAGGGTCTCGATCGACCACTCGAATTCTTCCTCGTCGAAAATCTCGAGGTCGGGAAGGAAGGAGATCGTCGTCCCGGTGTCCTTCTTGCCCTCGGTCTTCCCGGCAACCTCGAGGTCTGTGACAGCCTCGCCGCGCGCGAACTCCTGCCGATAGACCTTGCCGTCGCGCCGAACCTCGGCACGCAGCCACTCCGAGAGGGCGTTGACGACAGAGACCCCGACGCCGTGCAGTCCGCCGGAGACCTTGTAGCCCTCGCCTCCGAACTTCCCGCCGGCATGGAGTTTGGTCAGAACGACGGTGATGGCAGGAAGGCCCTGCTCGGACATGACGTCGACCGGGATGCCCGAGCCGTTGTCCGAGATCGTCACGGAATTGTCCGGATGGAGGGTGACGTCGATCCGATCGGCACGCCCGGCCAGCGCCTCGTCAACGGAGTTGTCTACGACCTCGTAGACCAGGTGATGGAGGCCGCGAGAGCCCGTCGAGCCGATGTACATGCCCGGGCGCAGCCGAACCGGCTCGAGGCCCTCGAGAACGGTGATGTCTTTGGCGGTGTAAGCGGCTTCAGCCATAGAAAAAAGCCCTGCATATTGCTGCAATTCGGGCCGCAGTTAGTCTAGCAGACGACCCGGCCGTTCCGCGGAGCGAGCAAGGCTTGCGGCAGCCGCCTTCGCAACAAGTTTGCGCAGATTTTCATCAGCGATCGAGGCGGCCAACTGCTCGGCTTGGCGCCGGTCGGCGGCGGAGGGCCGTGGTGCTCCCGAATGTTCCGGACGAGGCGGGTCCGAAGGGGGCTCCGGCAGCCGTCCCGGCGCGAAGCGCAGCCCCGTCGGGGCGTCGGGACCGAGTGCCGCTGTGAGCCGGCCGCGGATGTCGGCTTCGTGCAGCCCGAGCTCGAACGACCAGGCCGAGGAGCTCGTGGCAACGTGGAGCGTGCCGTCACGCGCGACGCGTGCGGGCCATGCGTTACGGGCGATTGCCTCGCCGACCACGCCCGGCCAGGCCCTGACGATCTCGGCCATGGCTCCGCTCGGACCGAAGCGCTTCAGCTCACGCCGCACCTCATCGCCGATCGGCTCGGGGAAGCTCCGGCGGCTCACGCAGCCCTCCGCGCCAGGCCGGGTCGAACCTCGATCACCTCGTCCGGGGCCACTGGAAGAACTGACGCCGTCGTCGCCGTGAGGAGAGCCTGCGTGCCGAAACGGCGCAGGCGCCCGGCGAGCTTCACACAGCGATCGGGATCGAGCTCCGAGAGAACGTCGTCGAGGAGCAGGAGCGGCGCTCCGTGCCCCCGCTCGACCAGCAGATGCGCCTCGGCGAGGAGCAGCGACAGGACCGCCAGCCGCTGCTCGCCCTGCGAGCCGTAGCTGCGCAGATCGCGCCCGTCCGCGCTGACGACGACATCGTGGAGATGCGGGCCGAGGCCGGTCGAACCGCGAGCGACATCCCGCTCGAGCCGACGCTCGAGATCCTCCCGCGACGGCGGGTCGCCCTCGTAGCGAAGCTCGCCGGCACCGAGTTGCAGCTCCCCAGCCGCCTCGGCAAAGGGCGGCGAGATCAGCTCGGCGACCTCGCGGCGGGCCTCGACGAGCTGGCCACCGAGGTCCGCGACCCGCGTGGTCCATGGCTCCAGTGCCTCGGCCGACGAGTACCCCGCGGCAAACCGGCGAAGGGCGCCGTTCCGCTGCGCCAGCGCGGCCGCATACTCCGCCGGCAACGATGAGCGGCCGGGAAGAAGCCGGCCCAGCGAGCGATCGAAGTACGCCCGCCGAACAGCCGGCCCACCCTTCACGACCGCGAGCCGGTCCGGGGTGAAGACGAGGGTCGGCAGCCGCGCGCGGAGCTCCTCGGCCGTTCGCAGCACGGCGCCGTTGAGCCGGGCGCGCTTGGCCTCGCCGACCTGCAGGACGACGTCGACGGCAACAGGCGATCCTCCGTGCTCGCCGGCGACGTCGATGCGGGCGCGCTGCTCGCCGAAGCGGATCAGCTGGGCGTCGATCCGCGTCCGCGGCGAGAAGCCTTGGACAGCGACGTGCAGGCTCTCGAGCAGATTCGTCTTCCCGGCGCCGTTGGGACCGACTGCGAGCACGATGCCGGGCTCGAGCTCCAGCTCGAGCCGGGGGTACGAGCGGTAATCCCGAAGCGCGAGCGTCCGGACGATCAGCCGGCGAGCCGAATCGGCATGATCAGGTACGAGAAGTCCTCACCCGCCCCCTGCAGAACGGCGGGGCGCAGAGGACTGATCAGCTTCAATCGCAGCTCGTCGCCCTCCGCCGATTCGATCCCGTCGCGAAGAAACTCCGGGTTGAAGCCGATCTCGAGCGGCTCGCCCGAGAATCCCGCCGGCATCGACTCTCTCGCTTCGCCGACATCCTGGGTCTGCGCCGAGACGGTGAGCTCGCCCTCGGCGAATCGCAACCGCAGCGGCGCGTTTCGCTGGGCCATGACGGACACACGGCGAACAACCTCGAGCAGCTCTTCCCGCGGCATCACGACCTCGTACTCGAAGCTCTCAGGCAGCAGCTGTCGATAGTTCGGGAACTGGCCCTCGATCCGGCGTGTCGTCAGCAAAACCCCGTCCGTCGCGAAGATCACCTGGTTCTCCTGGACCCCGAGCTCGAGCTCCGACGAGCCCGTCGCGATCCGGCTCAGCTCCGCGAGCGCTCGGGCCGGCACGATCGCATCCAGCTCCGGCCCGCGCTCCGAGAGACCGGTTTCTTTGACCGCGAGGCGATACGAGTCCGTCGCGGCCATGATCAGGCTCTCGCCTTCGAAACGCACGAGAATCCCTGTCAGCACCGGACGGGATTCGTCACGGGAGGCCGCTCGGCTCACCTTTGCCGAGGTCGCGAGCAGTGCATCGCCGTCGACGGCGACCATCTCCGTTCCCGCCGATTCCGGCAAGCGCGGGAAGTCCTCCGGGTTGTACGTGTGGACGCGGTAGACGGCCGCCCCGCTCGTGATCTCCACGATCCCCTCGCCGGCGCGATGCTCGACAACCACGTCTTCGCCGGGAAGCGAGCGCGCTATGTCGACCAGCAGTCGCCCTGGGACGACAACGCCGCCTTCCGACTCCACCTCTGCCTCGAGCGAGCTGCGGAGTGAGATCTCCATGTCGGTTGCGCTCAGCTCGAGCCTTCCTGCCGCTGCGCGCAGAAGGATTCCCGCCAGAACCTGGACGGTCGTGCGCGTCGAGGCAGCGCGAGAGACGATCGCGAGCTGGCGGATGAGCTCATCGCGCGGAACGGACGTTTTCAGCGACGTGTCGGCCACAGCTCCAGTTTCAATCATTTATTTAAATCCTCTTGTAGTAGTCATAGGCAGTGTGGAAGCCGGGGAAGACGGCCCGATCCGGCTTCCGGAGCGGTGGCAGCCTGTGGACGCGAAGTGGGGATGAAAGCGGGCTGTACACAGGGCTCGTGCAGGTGGGCTGAGGGATCCACAGTTTCAGTCGGCGTGCTTGATGCGCGCGGTCAAGTCTTGCACGAGGTTGTACACAGAGCGATCCTCCCGAATCAGGCGCGCGATCTTCACGGTCGCGTGGATGACGGTCGTGTGGTCGCGGCCGCCAAAGTGGCGCCCGATCTTGGGGAGCGACGAGTCGGTCAGCTCACGCGAGAGGTACATCGCAACCTGGCGCGGGTAGACGATGTTCTGGGAACGCCGGTTTCCGATCAACTCTTCCTTCGAGAGGCCAAAGCGCTCCGAAACCTCGTCCTGGATCCGTTCGATCGAGACCTGTGCCGCCTCACCTTGTGGAAAGACGTCGCGGAGGACATCCTGGGCGAGCTCGACCGTCATCGGCCGACCTGTGAGCGATGAGAAGGCGACGACGCGTGTCAACGCGCCCTCCAATTCGCGGATGTTCGTCGAGACGCGGCCGGCGATGAACGCCATCAGGTCGGCATCCGCGACGTGGATGCCGTCGGTCCGCGCCTTCTTCTGGAGAATGGCGATCCGCGTCTCGAGGTCCGGCGGCTGGATGTCGGTCATCAGTCCCCACTCGAAGCGGGAGCGAAGGCGCTGCTCGAGCGTCGCAATCTGGCGCGGCGGGCGATCGGAGGAGATCACGATTTGCCTACCCGCCTCGTAGAGCGTGTTGAACGTGTGGAAGAACTCCTCCTGGATCCGCTCCTTGTGCTCGAGGAACTGGATGTCGTCGATCAGGAGGACGCCAAAGGTGCGATACCGCTGCTTGAATCCCTCGATGCGCTTGTCGCGAAGCGAGTTGATGAAGTCGTTCATGAAGCGCTCGCTCGTGACGTAGCAGACCGAGAGGTCGCGCAGCTGCTCTCCGATGTAGTGCCCGATCGCCTGGAGCAGGTGCGTCTTCCCGAGGCCGGTCCCGCCGTAGATGAAGAGGGGGTTGTAGGCCTGAGCCGGCGCCTCGGCGACGGCGAGCGCAGCGGCATGCGCGAAGCGGTTTGAGGATCCGATGACGAAGGAGTCGAAGGTGTACTTCAGGTTCAGTCCCTCGACACGAGGCGAAGGCTCCGGTTCCCTGTCGGCACTGGGCGCTTGACCGCGCTCGCGCTCACGAACTGCGAACTCGACTCGCACACGGTCGCCGGCGGCGTCTCGAACCGCAGCGTTGATGAGGCCCAGGAAGTGGCCCTCGATCCACTCGCGCGTGAAGTCGTTCGAAACGCGGAGCACGAACGACTCGTCGGAGAGACCGGCGCCCTCGGCGTCAGAGAACCAGGTCCGGTACGTCGACTCGTTGAGCGCACCCCGCAGCCGCTCGGAAACCTCGGTCCAGAGTTTCTCTGCTGTGAGCAGCTGGGGTCGTTCTACGCCGACTTGGAGGCTCCTCTCTTCGCGCCCGGAAAGTGGCGAGCATAGCAGCGTCACCCCGGGGGCTCAATGCCCAATCCCGACCCGTTCGTGCGGGAAAAAGGGGCAGATTTGCAGGTATTTTTATCATGTCCCCAGCGTCCTCCACAGCTGTGGAGAACCTCGAGTCGACCCGTGTATTCATTGGGGAAAACACGCTCGACGCAGGAAATTTCTGACTGCCGTCGGTCCGAGGGCGGCTGTGGAAAAGCCTGTGGCGAGACTGCTCTCTATACTGGCCCGGCCCCTCATTTGAGGGCCTCGATTCTTCTTTCTCCTCGTGAAACGGACCTACCAGCCCAACGTACGCAGACGGAAGCGCCGTCATGGATTTCGCGCGCGGATGTCCACCCGCGCCGGGAGGGCCATTCTCAAGCGCCGCAGGGCGCGTGGCCGCAAGCGCCTCTCGGCCTGAGCCGGGGCTCGCACTCCGACGCCGTGCAGCGCCGTAACCGCCTGTCTCGCTCGCGCGATTTCGACGCGGTCTACCGGAACGGCCGGTCGGTCTCGACGCGTTTCCTCGTTCTCTACCGGTTCGATCGCGAAGGTGAGAGCGGGGCCGAGGCCCGGCTCGGGATCGCGGTGCCGAAGAAGCTCGGCGGGGCAGTCGTGCGCAACCGGATCAAGCGCCGGCTGCGAGAGGTCTGGCGTCAGCTCCTGCCCGATGTGCCGGGCGGCTCGGACTATGTTCTGCTCGTGCGTGCCCCGCTGGCCGAAGTCGCGCAGGACCGCGACGAGAACTGGCTCCGCGAGCGGGTCGAGGAGATCCTCGGGAAGGCCCGCGCGTGAAGTACATCGGGATCGGCGGCGTGTATCTCTACCGCTTCACGTTCGGAGCGCTCTTCCCGGCCACGTGTAAGTACCACCCCTCCTGCTCGCAGTACGCGATCGACGCGCTGCGTCGCTACGGGCTCATTCGAGGCTCGATCCTCACCGGCTGGCGGCTCCTGCGCTGCAACCCATGGAGCCACGGTGGGGTCGACAAGGCTGAAGACCAGAGGCTTTTCCGGTGATCGAGCTCAGCATCCTCAGCCCGATCGAGGACGTCCTCACCTGGGTGCTGGAGTGGTTCCACGCGTCCCTTGGCCTGACCTGGGCGTGGTCGGTGATCGTGCTGACGCTCTGCGTGCGGATGCTGCTCGTGCCGCTGACCGTGCGGCAGATCCACTCGATGCAGCGCATGCAGGAGTTCCTGCCGCAGATGAAGGAGATCCAGAAGCGCTACAAGGCGGACAAGAAAAAGCAGAACGAGGAGCTGATGAAGTTCTACCGGGAGCACCAGATCAACCCGGCCTCCTCGTGCCTGCCGATCATCCCGCAAATTCCGATCTTCTTCGCGCTGTACTTCGTGCTGCGCGACTTCGACGACGAGATCTACCCGAAGTACCCGGCTTCGACCCTCAGTTGGCTGCACTTCGTCCCCGACATCACGGCCAACATCACCTCCCACTGGTCGGGCTACGTGCTGCTCGCGGTCTACGTGGGGAGCCAGGTCGCCTCGACGTGGTTCATGCCGATGGCGACGACGAGCCAGGCGCAGCGGTACATCTTCCTCGCGCTTCCGTTCATTCTCGTGATCTTCATCGTCAACCCGCCGGGCGGTGCCACGTTCCCCGTCGGCCTCCTGCTCTACTGGATGACCACGAACCTCTGGACGGTGGGTCAGGGGATCGTCACGCGTCGTCTACGCGGCCAGCTGCAGCAGGCGCCGGCCAAACGTTCCTCCAGAACGCCGCCGAAAGGCGAGGAGGCGCCCGCGACAGACGGCGCTCCGGCCACCGATGAGGCGAAGGCCCAGAAGCCGGCCGCACCCCGCCGGGTGAAGCGGAAGAAGAAGCGGGCCCGACGATGACGGAGGAGCTTCGCGTCGAGACCGAGGGCGAGACGGTCGGCGAAGCGAAGTGGGCCGCGCTGCGCGAGCTCGAGAAGCTGAACCCTGCGATCGACAAGGCTTCGGTCCGCTTCCAGGTCGTCTCCGAAGGCGAGCGCGGCATTCTCGGCGTCGGTTTCGCGCCTGCGCGGGTGATCGCAACGGTCGAGTCCAACGGTGCCTCGGAGCCTTCCTCCGCGGACGACTCGGAACCGGCCGCGCTCGCTCGCGAGGTGGTCACGAGAATCACGTCTACGCTCGGGATCAGCTGCCGCATCGACATCGCCGAGCAGGAAGACTCGCTGCTCGTGACCTGCTCGGGCCGCGATCTCGGTCTGCTGATCGGCCGGCACGGCCAGACGATCGACGCGATCCAGTACCTCTGCAACGCGATCCTGGCGCGGGAGGGCGCCGGCGTCTACGTCGTCGTCGACGCTGCCGGGTACCGGGCCCGACGAGCGGCGACCCTCGGCTCGCTTGCGACGAGCGCGGCGGAGCAGGCGATTCGCACCGGCGAGCGGGTGGAGCTCGAGTCGATGACGGCCGTCGAGCGGAAGATCGTCCACGTCAGCCTGCAGGACTACCCCGGGGTCGAGACGGAGAGCGAGGGAACCGAGCCGAACCGCTTCGTCGTTGTCGTGCCTGGTGCCGAGTAGCCGGGGAAACCTCCCGGTTCCCCCAGGCCCCTTCCACTTGTCCGCTGACGCGGACGAGCTCCTTCGGAGCTGGATCAGGGCCGTCGTCGAGACGCCGGGGTTGACCGCGCTTCGCGACGTCGATGAAGCGCGGAGGGTTCTGCTCGACGACAGCCTGCGCGGGGCTGAGCTCGTTCGCAGCTTCGACGGCTCGATCGTGGACGTCGGCTCCGGCGGTGGAGCGCCGGGCGTCCCACTGGCCGCGGCGCTGCCCGATCGCGAGGTAACGCTGCTCGAGGCCGAGGAACGGAAGGCCGAGTTCCTCCGGCGGTGGGAGGCGCGGCTGCCGAACGTCCGCGTCGTTCGCGGTCGCGCGGAGGAGCAGGAGACGGATGTGTTCGGTGTCGCGGTTGCCAAGGCGCTCGCGCAGCCGCCGGTGGCAACCGAGTGGTGTCTTCCGCTGGTGCGTGAGGGCGGCGCGGCCGTGCTCTGGGTCGGCCCGAGCGTCGATCTCGACCGTGTCGCTCGCGTCTCCGATCAGCTGGCAGGTGGCGAGCCCGAGAACCGGGACGGCCTGCTCGTGATTCGCAAGCTCGGGCCGACGCCGGAGGGGTTTCCACGGCGCCCGGGCGTTGCCCGTAAACGTCCGTTGGCCTGAGTACGGTGAACGCAGCCGGATGGCCATCTACGCGCTTGCGAACCAGAAGGGCGGCGTCGGGAAGACGACCACCGCCGTCAACATTGCCGCATGCCTTGCCGAGGCGGGCGAGCCGACGCTGCTCGTCGACCTCGACCCGCAGGCAAACGCCACCTCGGGCCTGGGAGAGCGCGCAAACGGAACCTCGAGCTTCGATCTGCTCGATGGGGCTCCGGCGGACACGCTCGTCGCGAGAACTCGCTTCGCGAACCTCGAGCTGATCCCGGCACGGGCCGACCTGGCCGGCGCGGCGGCCTCGCTGGCCATGCGCGGCGGGGGTGAGCACTACCTCGCCGATGCCCTGCGCTCGGCAGCGTCTCGGTACCGCTACGTCTTCCTCGACTGTCCACCATCGCTCGGCCCGCTGACCGTGAATGCGCTTGCGGCTGCCGACCGCGTGCTCGTTCCCGTCCAGGCCGAGTACTACGCCCTCGAGGGCGTCGCGCAGATCCTCGAGTCGATCGAGACCGTGCGGGCGCGCCTCAACCCGCGGCTCACCATTGCGGGGGTGCTGCTGACCATGGTGGACGGGCGCACGAGGCTCGCCGCCGATGTCTCCGAGGAGCTCGAGCGGCACTTCGGCTCCTTGCTGTTCAAGACCCGCGTGCCGCGGTCGGTGAGGATCGCCGAAGCGCCGAGCCACGGTTTGCCCGTGATCGCCTACGACCGGCGCTCCGCGGGTGCCGACGCGTACTGGAAGGTGGCGATGGAGCTTGTCGAACGCAACTGATCCTGCACCCAGGAGAGGCCTCGGGCGCGGGCTCGAGGTGCTGATCGGCGGCGCGCCGTCGACCGAGCTCGCGCACCTGCCGCTCGACCACGTCCATCCCAACCCGCGGCAGCCGCGCCGTCGTTTCGATCACGAGTCGACGGCGGCCCTTGCCGAATCGGTGCGCGCTCAGGGTCTCGTCCAGCCGATCGTCGTCAGGTCGAGGCCTGCGGGCGGCTACGAGCTGATCGCCGGCGAGCGGCGCTGGCGCGCGGCCCGCGAGGCCGGGCTCGAGGTCGTTCCCGCGCTCGTCCGCGAGACCGGCGATCGCGACGCACTCCTCCTCGGGCTGGTCGAGAACGTCGCCAGGGAGCAACTGACCCCGGTCGAGGAGGCGCGTGCGTACGCGCTGTTGATCGACGAGTTCGAGCTCGGGCTCGGTGAGATCGCCGAGCGGGTCGGGCGCTCCAAGCCCTCCGTCTCCAACCGGATGCGACTCCTCGACCTGCCTGAAGACGTGCTGGCGATGCTCGAGCGGGGCGAGTTGACCGAGGGCCACGCGCGCGCCGTTCTTGCCGTCCCCGATCATGAGGAGCGGCGCCGCCTTGCGCGGGAGATCGTGCGCAGGGGGCTGTCGGTGCGCGAGGCCGAGCGGGCGGCGAGATGGGCCGGTGCACGCCGGAAACCGAGACGGGTGCGCACACCCGTCGACCCCGTGCTTGCCGACCGCGTCCGAACCGCAGCGGAGCGGCTGACGGGCAGGCCGGTCCGCCTGGCTTCGAACCGGCTCGAGGTCTTCTTCGCCGACGAGGTCGAGCTCGCAGAGCTCGCCGAGGCACTCGAGAACGCCGGTTCGTAGCGGCCGTACCCATTGAAGGCGGTCAGTCGTTGGGACCTAGATGCTCGGACTCTGGCAGCAGGACATCGAGTGGCTCGAGGCGATCTCGCAGGATGCCGTTGCCCGTGCGCTGTTCCTGCGCATGGCCGCGCTCTCGCAGGAGGGCCGGCTGGAGCCGTTCCTGACCGAGCTCCGTCATGACGACGAGCTCGATGACAAGACGAAGGGCACCGTCGCCGAGCTCGCGCAGGACGAGGCGTTCCTGCTCGCCGTCGCGGACTACCTCCGCAGCACCCACAGGCTGCACTGACGCCGTCCTCGAACGCGAAACCCCGGCAGAACCGGGGCTGAGTGGGCGATCGTGGATTCGAACCACGGACCTCCGCCTTATCAGAGCGGCGCTCTAACCAACTGAGCTAATCGCCCGCGGCGCGGATGGTAGCGCACCGTCGCTGGGCGTCCACGCCGGGGCCCAGGGCTATCATCCGTGCAGGCTCGAAGTCTCACTTGCTGATGTACGAGATGGTCATCTACGGGGTCAGCTTCGACTTGGTCGGCAAGCAGCCGATCGTGTTGCTGAAGACCGCCGACGGCAACAGGTTCCTGCCGATCTGGATCGGTCACCCCGAAGCTGCTGCGATCCTGATGAAGCTCCAGGGGGCCGCGACGCCGCGGCCGATGACTCACGACCTGATGGCCGACATCCTCGAGCAGCTCGACGCGGAGGTCACGAGGATCACCGTCACCGAGCTCCGGGACAACACGTTCTACGCCAGCATCACCGTCCAGCAGAACGGCTCCGAGATCGAGATCGACTCCCGACCCTCCGACGCGATTGCGATCGCCGTCCGCTCTGACGCCCCGATCTTCGCCGCCGAGCACGTGATCGAGGAGTCGGCGATCGAGTTCGAAGGCGAGGAGGTCAACGAGGAGGAGATCGTCGACGAGTTCCGCAAGTTCCTCGACGACGTCTCTCCCGACCAGTTCGCCGTCGGCGAGGACGACAACTAGAACGTGGGGTAACCCCTGGTTCCCCCACGAACCCCCTCCTTCCGCGCGTGGTTCTTGGACCAAAGGCGGACGGAGCCGGCATAGCACAGCTCCGTCCATCGCTTTTCGCCTTAGTGAGCCTCCCCGCGGGGCAAAGCCCCTCCGGCGGCGGCTCGTTCTCGCTCTTGGGCGGCTTTAGATTTTCTTTCTCGCCCTCCATTTGTTGAAGATCTTCGAGATGTCGCGGTGGGCGGCACGCATCGCCTCGTCCGCGGTCATCTCGTCCCTGGCGACCCGCGCGAACATCTGCGGGATCAGGAACTTGTTGAAGACCTCGTCGATCGCGGCGTTGGAGTAGCCGGGGTGTCCGACGTTCGTCGTGTAGCGCTTGGAGATCGTCTCCAGCACCGAGTAACGGCCCGGTAGCTCGTTCGGGTAGTCCGTCTGCCGGCGCAGGCGGACGGGGATGTTCTTGACCGAGCCCGGGAAGGCCGGGAAGTTGTAGAAGTAGCTGTTCAGGAAGTGCCCGGTGTACTGCGTGCCGATGTCCACCAGGAATTTCTTGGCGGCTGCCTTGTTCTGGGCAAACCGCCAGATCACGTAGACGCCCATGACGTGCTCGAGGCCCATGCGCGGCCCCGGGCCGTCGGGGATCGGGAGGATTGCGATGTCCCGGTTGAAGCGGACGTTGCGGAGTTCCGCGCTTCGGGCGATCGAGACCGCGTTCAGCGCCATCGACAGCCGGCCGGCGAGGAACGCGTCGTTGTTGGACGCCGCCGTCCACGCGAAGACCTCGCTGGTCATGCCACGCTTGTAGAGATCACGCATGAAGTTGAGCGCGTCGCGCGTGCCCTTGCTCTTGATCGTGACGCGGGCCTCGCGGTTCTGGATGTAGGCGCCGAAGCACTGAAGCAGCGCGATCAGCGCCATGTTCGAGTCCAGCTCGTTGGACATCCCGATCCCGACCGGGTTCCCCATTGCTTTCAGTCGCGGTGCGGCTCGCCGGACGTTCTCCCAGCTCGTCGGCCTCAGGCCGACCTCGCCCCAGAGATCCCTGCGGTAGTGCACCGGGTCGGGGACGTAGTTGTCCGCGAAGCCGAAATATTTCTTGGTTCGCGGGTTGTAGGTGCTCTTGCGCCCGACCGGGCCGATCTTCCCGACCTTGCGCTCGACCTGTTGCACGAGGTCGTTGACCGGGATGACACGGTCCTCGTACGCCGCGGGCGGCGAGAGGAACTGGAAGAGATCGTGGCCGCTCTGCGCCGCGACCTCGGAGGCGGCACGCGACGGAAGCTCCGCGAGGTTGACGTGGTCGACCCGGACCTCAACGTCGTTGGCGTCGCCCCACCGCTTGACGTACACGTTGTCGAACCACCTGTCGTACGCGGGGACGAAGTGGCTCCACTGGATGATGCGCAACGTTCCCCGTAGCTGCTTGTGTCTGAACTGAGCGGCTCCGGCCACAGACGTTTTGACCCCGGCGCCGCCGTAGACGAGAACGACTGCGCCAAGGCCGGCGCGCCGAATCAGCTCTCGTCTGGTGAGCTCGTCCTGGACCTTCGCGATCTCGACTCGCTCACGTCGGTCCTTCACTCAGATCACCTCCTGATCGTTGGTTTCCGAGCGGTTACGAACTGGTTTCGACCATTCTTCCCCTTTCTCGACCTAACGGAACGCACCACCGGTGAAGCCGGCGATGAAGCGGTTGAGGAACACGTTGTAGAGCAGTGCCAACGGAATCGCCGGGATCAGCGTCGCGGCCATCAGCGCGCCCCAGTAGAAGACGTCGCCGCGGATCAGCTCCGTCGGAACGCCGGCCGAGATCGTCTTCGCTTCGGAGCTTGAGACGAATGTGATCGCATAGACGAACTCGTTGACGACGAGGGAGAACGAGAAGATCACGACGGTCAGGATCCCCGGGATCGAGAGCGGGAACACAATGCGAACGAGCGTGGTCAGTCGCGACGCTCCGTCGACGAGCGCGGCGTCCTCGAGCTCCGGCGGAATCGTCTTGAAGAAGCCCATCAGCAGCCAGATCGAGAACGGCACGGTGAACGACGGGTAGACGAGGATCATCGACCACAGCCGGTCGTTAAGGTTGAGCTCCGAGACCACGCGCGCAAGCGGGAGAAACAGGAGCGTCGGCGGGACGAGGTAGGTGAGAAAGATCCCGATGCCGACTCCCTGTCCCCAACGACCCGAGAGCCGGGCGAGGGCGTACGCCGCCGGCAGCGCGAGGACGAGCGTGATCGCAACGACGGCCGCACCGATGATTGCTGTGTTGGCAAGCCATTTCGGGTAGTCCGTCTGCTCGAAGAGGAACCGGAAGTTCGCGCCGGTCGGCGAGTCGGCGTTGAACTTGAAGGGAACCTGCTCGATGTCGTAGAGGTCGTTGTCCGCCCGGAGCGCGGTCATCAGCATCCAGTAGAAGGGGAAGGCGAGGACGATTGCGAACGGCCCGACCACCAGGTAGCTGAAGAGACTCTGGCGCTTCACTACGTGACCTCCACCTTCCGTGCGAAGCGCAGCATGAGGATCGCGACAACGGCGAGCGCGGGCAGGAGGTAGAGCGAAATCGCCGCGCCCTGGCCGAGCGCGGCGCTGTTGATCCCAGTGTCGAACGCCCATGTCGTCAACACGTGCGTGCTGTTGAACGGCCCGCCGTGCGTGAGGATGTAGACGACCGTCATGTCGGTGGCCGTGAAGACGATGCCAAAGAGGAGCGCCACGGTCGCGATCGGCAGCTGGAGCGGCAGCGTCACGTACCAGAACTTCCTCAGGCCGGTCGCGCCGTCGACCTTGGCCGCGTCGTCGATCTCGGGCGGCATTGATGCCAGCCCCGCGATGAAGATCACCGTGGCGAAGGGGAGGATGCGCCAGGCGTGCGCGAAGATGATCGCGGCCATGGCGAGGTTCGGCTCCCCGAGCCACTGGGGCGGGTCGATCGGCTCGATCGGAGAGATCTGGATCGCGCTCGGCCAGAAGTCCCGCGCGAACGCCCAGTTGAGCGCGCGGTAGGGATAGAACTCGGGACTGCCCGGAAAGATGTCGTGGGTCAGCGTCCAGTTCACGACGCTGTAGAGCGGGTGGAAGATCCAGAGGAATGCGACTGTGGTCAGGGCGACCGGGGTCGCCCAGGGCAGGATGACGAGAAAGCGGAAGAACCACCTGCCGCGGAAGTTCCGCACCAGGGCGTGCGCAAGCAAGCCGGCGCCGACGAGCACGATGGCCTGGGAGACGAGCGTGAAGATGACCGTGTTCCGGAGTGCCCGCCGGAAGTTCGGGTCGTCCCAGGCGTCGATGTAGTTCCTGAAGCCGACGAAGTCTCCGCTGAGCGCGCCGGCCGTCGCGTCGGTGAGGCTGAGGTAGATCGCGAGCAGGAGCGGTCCGAGGACGAGCAGCGCGATGAACAGGACCGCAGGGGCGATCAAGAGGGGGGCGAGGAAGCGCCGCTCCTCGAAGATGTCCTGCCACCGCCGGGTGGGCTCGCCCGCGCGTGCGACCGTGGCCACAGTGGAGCGATCGTAAACGTCGAAAGCGGCAGGAGTATGGTTAACGATTCGCGTGGCTGAGATCGAGCTCGACCGGCTGACGAAGGTCTATCCGGACGGCACACGTGCTGTGCGCGAGCTCGAGCTCATGATCCGCGACGGCGAGTTCGCCGTACTCGTCGGTCCCTCCGGGTGCGGGAAGACGACCGCGCTCCGCATGGTCGCCGGGCTCGAGCCGATCAGCTCGGGCACCGTCCGCATCGGCGGCCGTGTCGTCAACGACCTCCCGCCGAAGAACCGCGACGTCGCGATGGTGTTCCAGAACTACGCGCTCTACCCGCACATGTCGGCCTACAAGAACATGGCCTTCAGCCTGAAGTTACGGAAGCTCAAGAAGAGCGAGATCGATCGCCGCGTCAAGGACGCCGCGCGGGTTCTCGGTCTCGGCGAAGTGCTCGCGAAGCGCCCGCGGACGCTGTCCGGCGGTCAGCGCCAGCGAGTCGCGATGGGCAGAGCGATCGTGCGCGAACCGCAGGCCTTCCTGATGGACGAGCCGCTCTCGAACCTGGACGCGAAGCTCCGCGTCGAGATGCGTGCCGAGATCGCGAGGATCCAGCGCGACCTGGAGGTGACGACGATCTACGTCACGCACGACCAGACGGAGGCGCTCACGCTTGGCGACCGCGTCGCCGTCATGCGAGACGGTGTTCTCCAGCAGTTCGACGTGCCTCAGCGGCTCTACGACGAGCCGGTCAACCTCTTCGTGGCCCAGTTCATCGGCTCGCCGGCGATGAATCTCGTCGGCGCCGATCTGGTCACGTCGAATGGCCGGCTGGAGGCTCAGTTCGGCGAGAATCGCCTCAGGATCGAAGACGCGGTCGTCTCGGCCCGGCCAGGGCTCCGGCAGTTCGAAGGCAAGCGAGTGATCCTGGGCGTTCGGCCCGAGGACTTCGAGGATGCCTCTACCTCTGACGGTGCACAACAAGACGGGCGAATCTCAGCCGTTGTCGACATTCGCGAGGACATGGGCTCGGAGGTCTTTGTCCACTTCGGTGTCGCCGCACCGCCGGTTCGCGGCAAGGATGTCCAGGCGGCCGTCGGCGCCGACTCGGTCGAAGCGACTGCAGAGCAGGCGCGGAAGCAGGGGAGTCTGTTCGTCGCCCGTCTCGGCCGCGGCACGCAGGCCCGCGAGCGGGACCGCATCGAGCTAGTCGTCACCCCCGAGCGCCTCCACTTCTTCGACCCCGAGACCGGTCAGGGCATCTACGCCTAGTTGAACAAGCCGGCGATGACGCCGATGCCGTTGAAGCCGGAGTGCATCAGGATCGGCGGGTAGATGCTGTTCGTCCGGCTCCGCATGAAGGCGAGGCCGGCGCCGATGACGAAGAACACCGGAATGCCCTCGACGATCCCGTGGGTGAGCGAAAAGGCGATGGCGGTGACGACGATCGCGGCGAGCTGGCCGAACTGCTCGAGGAGGAAGAAGCCGATCCCGCGGAACATGAGCTCCTCGACGATCGGGGCGACCAGGGCTGTGAGCACGAAGTTGAGGATGAACGCCGGCGCCCGGCTGGAATCCCAGCCCGTCGGGTCGAGACCCTGCTCCTCGCCGGCGCCGAAGATCGGCTCGAGCGCGGCGGCGACCGCAAGCAGTACGACGAGCAGCACGAGCGAGATCCCGATCGCGCGGCGCCAGGAGGTCGGCCGGCGCAGCGCGAATGCCTCACGCCGGTCGAAGCCTAAGGCGATCAAGAGAATGACGCCGAGGATCAGCGCGTAGAAGAACAGCCCGACGATGGCGGTCTCGTAGCGGTAGAGCGCGTCCTGGACCGGCTCCGAGCTGGAGGCGCTGGCAGCGAAAGCCAGGACCGAGAGGGTGCCGACGAGCGCCCACCACCCGATGAGCCGGCGCCCTTTATCCGGTTGGCTGCGCTGCTCGTTCACGCGACCCACTGCCACAGGGCCCACTGGGCGCAGACGACGCCGAGGAAGATCGCGCTCACCACCACCACAGCAGTGTGTACCCGAGGGCGGGCCCCCAACACCGCGAGCGCGAGGAAGAACGGGAAGACGACGAGACCGAACCGCGGTATCGAGAGCAGCGGCCAGCGCTCACTCGGGACGCTGAGCGGGATCGCGAGGCTCAGTGCCGCGAACAGGCCGTAGGGCGCGCCGAAGCGTCGCCAGGCGACGACCGTCAAGCCGGCAAAGAGGACAAGAAACGCCAGCTGCTCGAGATTGACGGCGGCGACTCGATCCGGATCGGTGTCCTGGACCGCGCTCCAGTACCGCGTCGAGTCCGACCCCGACGCCAGCTGCCGCACTCCGGCCCAGCCGGCTCGCAACCCGTCCCAGACTCCGCCGAGCGGCCCGGCCCACGAGAGCTGCCTCCCCCAGGTCTCCTGGGCCCGGACGAACGCGAACGGGTCGTCGACCTTCCACCAGAGGTACAGGGGGTACAGCGCGAACAATGCCGGTGCGGCAACGAGGCGCAGGAGTGCGCCGCGGCGATTGCCCGACCGCCAGGCGAGCAGGGCGAGGCAAGGCAGGATCGCCACGCCGAGGGGCCGCGTCAGCCACGCGAGCCCCGCTGCGACGCCTGCGCCCAGGAACCGTCCTCGCTCGGCGCGCACGAAGCTCGCGAGCGTGAGGACGAGGAAGAGCGCCTCGCTGTAGACGGCGCCGAGGAAGACGGCGAAGGGGAAAACGGCGAGATAGAGGACGGTGCGGCGCGCGCCGCCGAGGTCGTCCAGCTTCTTCTCGGCGAGCTCATAGAGCAGCGCGAAGGCGCCGAGCGTCGCAGCGAGTGAGATCAGCACGCCGGCGAGCACGTAGTGGCCGAGCAGGATCCGACCGAGCACACCGACGAGCAACGGGTACAGCGGGTAGAACGCCGCCGCTGCCTGCTCGGCGGTCCCGTAGCCGTCCTCGGCGATTCGCAGGAACCACACGCTGTCCCACCTGGCCCAGACATCCACGAGCAAGCCCAGATCGCGGGTCAGCTCGGGACGGTCCCAGCGCTCGGCGAGCGGGTGGCGGTGCGGCTCGAAGACGAGAAACGCGAACACGACCGCGGCCCAGATCGCCGCTCGGCTCCACAGGAAGAGGTCGAGGACCGGGCGAAAGCGTTGACCGGTCGGCACGGCGGCGCCGATCATACGTCGATGGGGACACCCCGCTACTTCACACCCGAGGAGGCGAACGCGGCGCTCGAGGGGCTGCGCCCGTTGGCCGAGCGGATGGTCGAGCTGCGGCGAGAGCTCGTCGACGCACAGGCGAGCCGCGCGTCACTCGGCGCTCAGGTCGGGGCGAACGGTGGGGACCTGACGCCGTCCGACTTCGCGGAGGCCGACGAGCGGCTGGAGCAGGCGGCGTCCGAGCTTGCCGGTTGCATCGAGCAGATCCAGGCCGCCGGCGTCCTCGTGAAGGACCTCGACCGCGGCCTACTCGACTTTCCGGCGCGTCGTGAGGGCGAGGAGATCCTGCTCTGCTGGCACGTCGGTGAAGACGAGATCCGCTTCTGGCACGGCGTCGACGAGGGCTTCGCAGGCCGGAAACCGCTGTAGAGCGTCGAACGTCGCCCCATGGAGCCCTGGGAGCGCCTGGTCGTCGTTCTCGCCGTGATCGGCGGCGCGGCGATTCTCGCCAAGCTTGTCGACCTGCGGATGAGCCGGCGAGACCTGCCGCCCGAGGCGGAAACCCGCTACCGCGTCCTGCGGCGCAGCCTGATGGGCCTGATCATCTTCGTCGGCGTGCTCTCCGCGCTGCTCGTGATCCCGCAGGTGCGGGCGATCGCGGGCGGGCTGCTCGCCTCGACGGCGATCATCGGGCTCGTCATCGGGCTCGCCGCGCAGCGGACGCTGTCCAACTTCGTCGCGGGCGTGATGATCGGGCTGGCTCAGCCGATCCGCCTCGGAGACCGCATCGGACTGCCGCAGGGAGAGGGCGTCGTCGAGGACATCGGGCTCGTCTACACCCGGATTCGCCAGGACGATCGAACGCGGCTCCTGATCCCGAACGAACGCCTGGCCTCGGATACCATCAATAACTCGACGATCGTGAGCCGGGAGCGGTTGGCCGAGATCACGATTCCGGTTCCGCGAGACAAGGACTTACAGGCCGTGGTCGATCTCTTGCACGAAGTGGCAGCGCCAAGCGACCTCCTCGTCACCGGGCTCGAGGCCGACAACGCCGTCGTGACGTTGCGTGCCTGGGCCGATGACGAGGCCTCGGCGCGACGGCTCGAGAGCGAGCTCCGGCTGCGGGCGCAGCAGCGGCTGCGCGAGGCCGGGTTCTATAGTGCCCCGCCCAGCAATACATGCCGGCTTCTGGCCCGCGATCACACGGCGCCAGAGCCCACCCTCCTCCTCACCAAGGCTGACTAGCCTTGCCTCGTCCGAGTGCGGCCTCTGGCTTGGTGCTCGCGACCCAGAAGTGCGGCGGCATTACTGGACGGGGCACCGATGAGCCCGAGGGAGCGACGCCGGAGAGAGCTCGCCAGACGCCTCGAAGACGACACCTACAAGCGTCGGGGCAAGCGACAGCGCCGCCGTCAGCAGCAACGCCGCAGGCGGAGGCTGACGCTCGTGGCCGCGGTGATCATCCTCGTCGTGGGGCTCGTGGCTGCGGCTGGGATCACGGGAGCCGCGACCGTCGCGCCGCGGTGCGACCTCAACGGCCTCCGGCCCGTCGAGATCGGCCAGAACTCGTTCGTCTACGCCGCCGACGGCTCGCTCCTCGGATCGATTCCGGCGGAGAAGAACCGCCAGCCGGTGCCGCTGCACCGGATCAGCAAGTGGATGCGGCTCGCGACGGTCGCGATCGAGGATCGGCGCTTCTACGAGCACAGCGGGATCGACCTCGAGGGCATCGCCCGCGCCCTGGCCGCAGACGTTCGCGCCGGCCGCGTGGTCGAGGGCGGCTCGACGATCACGCAGCAGCTCGTACGCAACCTCTACATCAGCCGCGAGGTCACGTTCAAGCGCAAGCTGATCGAGGCCTGTCTCGCCGTGCGCCTGAACAACCGCCGCTCGAAGGCGTGGATCCTCGAGAGCTACCTGAACACGGTCTACTACGGCGGCCACGCCTACGGTGTCCATGCCGCGTCCCAGACGTACTTCTCGAAGCCGGCCTGGAAGCTGACGCTTGGCCAATCGGCGCTCCTGGCGGGGCTGACCCAGGCCCCGTCGGTCTACGACCCGGTGAACAAGCCCTCCGCGGCGTTACGACGCCGAAACCAGGTGCTCGAGGCGATGCTCGAGAGCGGCGCGATCACTCGCCGGCAGTACACGGCTGCGATCAAGGATCGCCAGCTTCATCTGAATCCGGGCCGCCTGTACACGCGGATCCGCGAGCCGTACTTCTTCAGCTTCGTCCGAGAGCAGCTGATCACGCAGTACGGCGCGAACACGGTCCGGTCCGGCGGGCTTCGGGTGTACACCACGATCGACCGCCGGTTCCAGCAGAACGCCCGCAACGCGATCCTCCGGACGCTTCCCTACAGCGAGGACCCGGCCGCGGCGATCGTCTCGATCAACCCGGGGAACGGGGCAATCCGCGCGATGGCCGCCGTGACGCCCGGCAAGCGGGGGAATCAGTTCAACCTCGCCTCGCAGGCCCGGCGGCAGGCCGGCTCCACCTTCAAGACGTTCGTCCTCGCCGCCGCCGTCGCCGAGGGCATCGATCCGGACTCGACGTCGTACGTCTCTCGGCCGTTCACCTACCAGCCCACCGCGCTCAGCGAGCCCTGGGAGGTCCAGACCTACAGCCACGAGTACCTGGGCTACACCTCGATCACCAACGCAACCCTCGCGTCCGACAACACGGTCTTCGCCCAGCTGACGCTCGACCTCGGCGCCGACAAGGTTGCCGCGATGGCTCATCGGCTCGGCGTCCGCTCGAACCTGAAGACGCGAGACGGCGTCCACGTCCCTTCGCTCGGCCTCGGCTCCGCCGGAGTCTCGCCGCTCGACATGGCCTCGGCCTACGCCACGCTGGCGGCCGGCGGGATCTACTCGGAGCCGATGGCGATTCGCAAGGTGATTCTTCCCGACGGCACCGAGGACACGGACGCCGGCTGGGGCAAGCCGCGGCGCACGCGGGTCGTTGCGGACTGGGTCGCGGACGAGGTGACCAAGATCCTCGAGGAGAACATGACGCAGGGCACGGGGACCGGGGCGAACATCTTCCTCAACCGTTCGGCTGCGGGCAAGACGGGGACGACCGACGAGCACACCGACGCCTGGTTCTGCGGCTACACGCCCACGCTGTCCACGACGGTGTGGGTCGGCTATCCGCAGGCGCAGATTCCGATGGAGAGCGTGCACGGGATCTCGGTCGCCGGCGGCACCTTCCCGGCGACGATCTGGAACCTCTTCGTGCGTTCGTCGATCGGGGAGTCCGATGCGGTCGACTTCCCCGAGCCGCGCTCGGAGCCCCAATGGCATTCGTTCGACACCAGTCGGTTCGAGAACGACTCCGGCGAGGACTCGACGCCGTACTACAGCGACGGCAACTAGCGAGTCCCAACTCGGAACTGCATTCCGTGCGGCTGCGCTCGTAGCACCGCTGTATCTCCTGGCTGCCGCTGTGCCGCCGGGAGGGCTCTTTCGCGGGCGGGAGTACCGCGACGTCGGTCTGTACGGCGAGTACGCGCGCGACGTGCTGGACGGACGCATCCCCTACCGCGACTTCTTCGTCGAGTATCCGCCCGGTGCCTTCGCGGTCTTCACGCCGCCGGCACTTCTCCCCGAAGAGGCCTACCGGCACGCGTTCAAGGTGCTGATGGCCGCGCTCGGCCTCGCCGCGATCCTGGTCGCGGCGCTGATTCTCGTCCGGCTCGGGGCGAGCCGGCATCGCCTGTACGGCGCCCTTGCGGCCCTGGCGCTCGCTCCCCTGGCGCTCGGCCCCGTCTCGCTCAACACCTACGACATCTGGCCGGCGCTCCTGGTCGCTGCCGCTCTCTGCGGGCTGCTCTACGACCGTCCGACACTCGCCTTCGCGCTGCTCGGCCTCGCCTTCACGGCCAAGGTCTACCCGGCTGCACTTCTGCCGCTCTTCTGCGTCGCCGTCGGGTGGCGGCGCCTCGCAGGCCCGCTGCTCGCGTTCGCCGGCGTCGTGCTCTTGGTCATCGGCCCCTTCGCGATCGTTGGGTGGGACGGTCTGTGGCGCAGCGTCGAGGCGCAGGCGGAACGCGCGTTGCAGATCGAGAGTCTCGGCGGCGCTCTGCTCCTCGCCGCGCACCGGCTCGGTTTCTACGACGCCGAGGTCGTGCGCGGCTCGACCCAGGCGCTCTCGCGCGACCTCGCCGGCTCGACCGCCGATGCGATCGCGATTGCCACCGGCGTCGTGCAGGTCGGTGCGGTGCTGCTGGTGGTCTGGCTCTTTGCCCGCGGAGACCGTGACAGCGAGCGGCTCATCGCCGCGTCGGCTGCGACGGTGGCTTGTTTTCTTGCCTTCGCTCGGTTCGTGTCGCCGCAGTACGCGGTCTGGCTGGTCCCACTCGTTCCGCTGGTCGCGCCGCCCTTCGGAGTCGCCGCTTCGGCGCTTCTGGCTGCCGCGCTGGTGGTTGCGCAGCTCTGGTTCTTTCACTACAGCGAGGTGTTCGCCCTCGAGGGCATCGTCTGGCTCGTCGTCCTTCGCGACCTGCTGCTGCTCGCGCTGGCGGCTGTGCTCGTGGCGGCGGTCGTACGCCTGAGGACGAAGACGCCGTCCTCCTCGAGCACCGTCTCCCACGCTCCGCTTCGCCGGAGCTCCGCGAGTGGGACCGCGGTCGTCGAGGGTGCCGAGCGCCGGTCGAGGTAGGACGCGCGGCGGAGGTCGACTGCGACCCACTCCGCCTCCTCGATCACCGGGAAGCTGAAGATCCGGCGGCGCGCCGAGAGGTGCGCACCCAGCCCGTTGGTACTGCTGACCGGAGCGCCTGCCGGGATCAGGCCGACGGCCCGCGCTGCGATCCGGTCATGGTCGGAGACGCGATCCGGGCGGAGCTCACCGGCCCACAGCGGCCCGAGGAAGACTGCTCCCGCGAACGCAGAGGCCAAGACGACGGGCGCGAGTCGAGGGACACGCGCAACGCCGAGCACGGCTGCGGTGACGAGGAAGGGCGCAATCGGCGCCGTGTAATGGAACTCGATCGAGGTCTGGGTCGGAACCTCCGAGAGCAGGTTCGCGGCCAGCTCGGGCAGCGCCGGCAGGAGCAGGAACGGCGCGGCCAGGAACAGGCCGGCGAGCGGCAGCGAGAGCTGGAGCAGGTACGTGAGGTCGCGGCCTTCCGTGATGGCCCGGATCAGCACCAACGGGTCGGTAAAGGCGGTCTCGACGATTCCGGTGGGCGAGCCGCCGACCGCGTCGTAGCGCTCGTAGAAGGCCGGAGCGGCCCCCTCGCGGAAGTGAGGGATGACAAAACCGAGGTAGAACGCGCCGAGCGCGAGCCCACCGATCGCCAGCAAGATCCCCGCAACTCGCTGTCCTCGTGCCAGCGCGTACCAGACCCCGAGCCCCGCGACGACCAGCGGCAGCTCCTCCTTCGTCAGCACGGCGAGCGCGAGGAAGGGTGCGGCTGCGAGTAGCCGCTCCTCGTCCAGGTACCAGACTGCAAAGGCCAGCAGCGGGCAGGCGAGGGCGACCGGGTGGAACTCGTCGAGCGGAAGCCACTGCACCGGGGCGTAGAGCAGGTAGACGAACGCAAACAGGGAGCCCAGACGGGCCGAGCCAAGGTGCTTGCGCGCGAGCCAGAAGACCGGCAGTGCGCCGAGTGCCACCGCTACCGCCTGGACGACCAGCAGCATCGTCGGGCTGGGCCAGAGCCACCAGAGCGGCGCGAACGCCGCAAGGATCGGGTCGACGTGGGCGCCGAGCCGGTTAATCTGCTCGCCGTCCAGCTCCGTGACGTCGAGCGGCCGTCCCTGGGTGGTCGACCAGACCGCCTGGACCATGTTCCCGAGGTCGAAGCGGCCGGTCTCGAAGGCCTTGTGCTCCTGAACCGCAAGCGCGCCGAAACCGGCCGCGAACACGGCCATGCCCGCCCAGACAGCGAGCGGGACGTCAGTGCCGACGCGCCAGCGCGAGGTACCCGAGGGCGCCGCGCTCGACGCCGACGAAGAGGCGGTCGAGCTGGAGGAGTCCGCCGAGAAGCCTGACGAGCGGCTGTTGCCGGCGTGGCGGGGGCGCCGGCCCTCGCCGGTCGAGGTATCGCTCATAGACGTGGCGATGGTAGAGCCGTGAGACCGGAAAGCCCCAGCCGAGGCAGCGCTCGACGACGAAGCCCGCCGACGTGCAGGCGGTGATCAGAGCCGGTCTCGTGTACCGGCGGACGTGGCCAGCCCAGACATCGCTAGGTCCGTACAGCCGCGGGTTTGCCGGAACGGAGAGCGCGAGCACGCCGCGCGGCCGCAGCACGCGCGCGACCTCGGCGAGCGCGGCCCGGTCGTCCTCGACATGCTCGAGCACCTCGCCGAGGACGGCAGCGTCGAAGCTCTCGTCTCCGAACGGGAGCGACGTGACGTCCGCCTCGACCACATGACCGGAGGCACGTTCGCGCAGGAAGGCGACGGCGGCTGGAGACGCGTCGGTGCTCGTGACCTCGAAGCCGAGCGCGGCGAGCCTGGCCGAGAGCGTGCCCTGTCCGGCGCCCGCATCGAGCACGTCGGGCCCCGGTCCGGCCGCGAGGAAGAGATCGAGCAGAAGTCGCTCACGCAGCTCGTGGCGCGGCCCCACGAACTCCGGCGCGGTGCCCCACTCGTGGGCGGTCACAGCAGCCCCTCGATCAGCGAGCGCCAGCGCTTGCCGAGAACCTCTTCGCTTGCCTGCTCGCGAAAGGCGGCGAGGCCTCCGTCGGCGAGGCGCCGGGCGAGCGCAGGATCGGTCGCAACGCTCCGCAGGGCTCCGGCGAGGGCGGCCGGATCTCCCGGCGGCACGAGCAGCGCGCTCTCGCCGTCGGAGAGCAGTTCACGCGCGGCCGGCGTGTCGGCAGTGACGAGCGGCACGCCGCACGCGAGCGCCTGGAACGCCTTGTTCGGGATCACGCGCTGCGCCTTGTCCGACGTACCGAAGATCCCGAGTGCACAGCCGGCCCGATGGAGCTCGGCGGGTAGCCGCTCGTAGTCGACCCACGGGATCCACTCGACGTTCGGCGGACGCGGTCGGAGCACGGAGTCGAGCTGGCCGCTGCCGATCACGCGCACTCCGAGCTCCGGCGCAAGCCGCGCCGCCTCGACGATCGTCTCGAGTCCGTGCAGCGGAATCAGCTTGCCGACGAAGACCGCCGTGAAGGGCTCTTCCGCAGCCCAGCCCGGGCCGAAGACGCGCTCTTCTGCGCCGACGAGACAGACGGCGACGCGGTCCGGAGCGAGACCTCCGAGCTTGGCGAGGAAGTCGGCGTTCGCCTGCGTGTCGGCAACGACGAGATCCGCAGCTCGCAGGGCTTGCCGGTCGATTCGGGCGAGCAGACGAGCCGGAAGCGAGCCGGGGCGAAACCGCCCGCGGTCGCCGACGAGGGTGTCGACGAGGGATACCAGCGGGTTGAAGACCAACGGGCGGCCGCGCGCCGCGCGCCGGGCAGCCGGCAGGTCGAGGTGGCCCGGGTAGCCGACGAGAATGGCGTCTCCGGCGGCTCTGGGCGCCCACAGCAGCCGCGTCTCGGCGAGCGCGAGCCGCGGCACGACGCCGAGCCCGGCACCCCACTTCTGCTCCAGCCCCTCCCAGACCGGCTCGTGTCGCTCGTCGACCTCGACGCCGGCGCGGCGAAGGCAGGAGATCACCTGCGCGTTTCGTGGATAACGCCGCTCGTAGGTGCCGAAGTAGACGACCCGCACGCGGGGACGATCGCCTACCGCGACACGGGCTCGCGAACCCTCGGCTCGAGCACCTCGTCGACGTAGAGCTCGTCCGTTGCGCCGTATCGCTCCTCGTGGTGGCTCGTGATCAGCTCGCTGAGCAGCCCGAGCGAGAAGAACTGCAGGCCGACGACCGCAAGCAGCACGCCCAACGTCAGGAGGGGGCGATGGCCGATGGCCTCGCCCGAGAGCTTCAGCACGGTGAGGTAGACGAGCAGCGCGGTGCCGATCGTGCCGAGTAGGAGCCCGAGCCCGCCGAACAGATGCAGCGGGCGGTGGCGATAACGGCCCATGAACCACACGGTCATGAAGTCGAGAAACCCTCGGAAGTAGCGCTCCACCCCATAGCGCGACTTCCCGTGCTCACGGGGTCGGTGGTTCACGGGCAGCTCGGCGACCCGGTAGCCGCGGTCGTGCGCGAGCACGGGCAGGAACCGGTGAAGCTCGCCGTAGATCCTGAGGTTTTGGACCACGGCGGCTCGGTACGCCTTGAGCCCGCAGTTCAGGTCGTGGAGGCGCAGCCCGGACACGCGCCCCACGACCCCGTTGAAGATCCGCGAGGGGATCCGACGCGTCAGCGGGTCGCGGCGGTGCGTTTTCCAGCCCGAGACGAGGTCGAAGCCCTCGTCGAGCTTGGCGAGCAGGCGAGGAATTTCGGCTGGATCGTCCTGAAGATCGGCATCGATCGTCACCACCACGTCGCCGGCAGCGTGCCGGAACCCGGCCGCGAGTGCGGCTGCCTTCCCGAAGTTCCGGCGCAGGCGGACGACCTTGACGTTCCGAGCGTCGGCATGGATCCGAGTCAGCGCTGCAAACGAGCCGTCCGTCGAGCCGTCGTCGACGAAGACAGCCTCCCAGCGGCGCTCGAGCGGGTCGAGAGCGGCGCGAAGCTCCTCGTAGAGGGGTCCCACGCTCCGTTCCTCGTCGTGCACCGGAACGACGACGCTGATCACGGCACTAGCTTATGCGCGGTCGTGGCGACGCTTTTGACACTCGAAGAGGCTCAGGCTCGCATCCTGGAGCGGGTCGTTCCACTGCCCTCCGAGCGCGTGCCGCTGGCCGCTGCCGCCGGGCGCGTCTTGGCCGAACCGGCGACTGCCTCCGTCGACCTGCCCCCGTTCGACTCGTCGGCGATGGACGGGTTTGCCGTCCGGTCCGCGGACACGCCTGGGCGGCTCCCAGTGGTTGCCCGCATCGCGGCGGGTCGGCCCGCGCCTCGCGAGTTGCGGGCAGGCGAGGCGATGGCAATTGCGACAGGAGGGGCGGTTCCGGGGGGCGCCGATGCCGTCATACCGATCGAGTATGTTGTCGATCATGACAACGATGTCGAGATTCCTGAGGCGGTTGACGCCGGTGCGAACGTGCGGCCAAGGGCTGGAGACCTTCAGCGCGGAGAAGCGGTCGTCGCCGCCGGCACGGTGCTCGGTGCCGCGCAGATCGGCGCGCTCGCCGCCGCCGGCGTACCTGACATCACGAGCGCCAGGCGACCGAGGACCGCGGTGCTGGCAACGGGCAGCGAGTTGCGACCGCCGGGATCCGACCTGCGGCCGGGCGAGATCTACGACGCCAACGGAGTCATCCTCGCGACGCAGCTCGTGTCGGCCGGCGCCGAGGTGGAGCGGCTCGAGCCCGTTGCCGACGACGAAGCAGCGCACAGGCGTGCGCTCGAGCTCGGCCTTCGCGGCGATGTGCTCGTCAGCTCGGGTGGCGTGTCCGTGGGGCCACACGACCTCGTCCGCTCGGTCGGAGCGGAGCTCGGAGTCGAGGAGGTGCTCTGGGGCGTGGCGGTCAAGCCCGGGAAACCGCTCTGGTTCGGTGTCCGAGACCGGACGCTGGTCTTCGGGGTGCCCGGAAACCCGGTGTCCGCGCTCGTCTGCTTCGAGCTCTTCGTCCGTCCCGCGGTGCTCGCTCTGCAAGGGGTGACGAATCCCCTGCCGCGCTTCGAGCCGGGGACACTCGTACAGGGCGTGCGACGGAATCCGGTCCGGACCGAGCTCGTCCGAGCCCGGAGCCGCGTCGGTGAGAACGCCGTCGAGGTCGAGCCGCTCAGCGGTCAGGAATCGCACATGATCGCCCGCGCAGCAGGCGCGGATGTGCTCGTGCTCGTGCCGGCCGGAGCCGGTGAGCTCGCGGCGGGAGCCGCAGTCAGCTTCCTGCGGCTCGCCTGAGCTCCTCGACTCGTTGCCGACTTAGAAAACGGAGCATGATCCGGCGGACGAGCTCACGGAGCGGGCCACGCGGCGGGCGTTCTCGAGCGCTCGGGTACGGCGCATACCGGCCCGCGCTCACGGCCGTGAGCTGCCCGGCGGCAGCGAGCCAGGCGAGACCGATCGCGATCGACGGCACTGGGACGTAGCCGAGCGCCAGCAGGTGCACGAGGTACGACGGGGCGTCCGTGCCGAGCTCGAATCGCCACGCGAACGAGCCGAGCAGCAACAACGGGCCCGTGAGGCCGACGGCGAGCACTGCACTGCGAACCCAGAGGCGGTGATGACGGACCTGGGGGAGCCAGAGCCACGCGTGCAGCGAGGGCAGGACGAAGATCAGGGCGAACGGGTTCGTCGCCACGATCAGGAGCGCGATCACACCGAGGGCGAGGAGCGCCGCGGTCTGGCCGGCGAGCTCCTCCTCGGTACCGACCCGACGACGAGGCAGCAGGCGCTCGCGCGCGACGAGCCAGCCGCCGGCCGTGAGTGCCCCGAACACACCGAGGGCGAGCAGCGGATAGTCGCCGGCGAACTCCAGGTCGGGTGACGGGGGACGCGGCGCGCCGTCGCCCCAGAAGCCGAGCCACGCCAGGACGCCGAAGACCACGCCGGTCCAGAGCCAGAACGCGAGCCTGCTTCGGTAGCTGCGAAGCGCCGGGGCCAACGGGATGTGTCGCCGACGACAACGCGCGAACAGGTCGATCGTCGCGAGCAGGAACGGGAGCAAGGCCGCGATGAGGACGAGCTTGATCGCCCAGCCGCGGATCACCCGCGGGCCGAGATAGACGTAGGTAGCCGTCGACCCCGGGAGTGCGACGCCTTCGTCCAACGAGCCGACGATCGCTTCCGCGGCGCCCCCCGCCTCACCGATCCGGCGCTCGACGAGCGCATCCACCGTGTCGGAGCTCGGGCGGGGCGGTCGCTCGTCGGCGCTCGTCAGCGTCAGCGCCGGGACTCCGTGGCCGACGAACGGCGCCTGCTCGTAGAAGCTGAACGGAAAGGCCAGGTCGATCAGCTGGCCGAGCGCGCTCGTCCTGCGCGGCTCGACGTTGGTGCGTTCCTGAATGCGGGCGGCAGCGGTCTGGACGAACCTCGCGTCGGGCGAGCGAGGCCGATCGCCGGCCAGGTCGAGACGGAGCGGCTGCTCGCCGCCGATCGCGTCCAGGTTGAGAACCGCTTCGAGGCGGTCGCGGTAGCGCGATTGCTCCAGGAAGCGCACCGCTCCGAGGCCGCCGACCGCGCCGCCGTCGGTCGAGAGGAAGACGATCGTGTGCGTCGGGCTCAGCGCGGCCTGCGCGCTGCGCAAGCCGTACCCGCGGGCAAGCTCGAGCAGCGCTCCCGTTCCCGACGCATTGTCGTTTGCCGCCGGACTGAGATCGAGGTTGTCTCGATGAGCCATGACCACGAGCGTTTCGCCCGAGCGGCCGGGCGAAACCGCATAGACGTTCTGGAGTCGCCTGCGTCCGACCCCCGGGACATCCGCCTCGAATTGGTCGCGCTGCACGCGAAAACCGTAGGAGCGCAGGCGCTCCGCGACCCAATCCGCGGCCGCGTCGGCCTCTCGGGAGCCCGACGCGCGGAACGGATGGCTGATCGCCAGCTCGCGGGTCGCCTCGACCGCCGCCTGCTGGTCGAAGGCCGGCGGCAGTGAGGACGGCGGGAGCTCGTCGGGCCGGCCCACCGTGAAGGCGGCGACGAGGAGAGGGATCGCGATGAGCAATGCGGTGCCGCGGTAGGTACGGCCGTTGACCGGCCGCTCCACGGAGCCCGGCCGCGGCCGCCTCGACACGGGATGGGGCGGGAGCGGGGCCATGAGCCGGGGCTATAGTAGGGAGGGCCGGTTGATTGCGCCTACGCCCGGCGGTGATGCGCCCGTGCCCGACTCCTCGACCATCCTCCTCGTCGACGACGAGGACTCCGTACAGAAGGTTCTGTCGTACCCGCTCGAGCGGGACGGCTTTCGCGTCGTGGCGGCCCGTGACGGCGAGGAAGCCCTGGCGAAGTTCGCTGCGGAACCGGTCGACCTCGTTGTCCTCGATCTGATGTTGCCGAAGCTCGACGGGCTCGAGGTCTGCAAGCGGCTTCGGGCCCAGAGCACGGTTCCGATCATCATGCTCACCGCCCGGGACGACGAGCTCGACAAGGTGCTCGGTCTCGAGCTCGGCGCCGACGACTACATCACCAAGCCGTTCTCGATTCGTGAGTTCCGAAGCCGTGTCCGCGCACTTCTCCGTCGCGCATCGCTGCCTGCCCAGCACGACCAGCGGCGAAGCGAGACGATCGTGACCGACGGGCTGCAGATCGACCCGACGCGCCGGTCGGTCGAGGTGCGGGGCGAGCCGATCCAGCTCACCTACGTGGAATTCGAGTTGCTGCGAACGCTCGCGTCGAATCCCGGCCAGGTCTTCAGCCGTCGCCGGCTGCTCGAGTCGTTGTGGGGCGACTCGGCGTACCGGGAGCCGCGCACGATCGACGTCCACGTCCGCCACCTGCGCGAGAAGCTCGAGCGCGACCCCAGCGAGCCCGAGTTCATCCTCACCGTGCGCGGTGCGGGTTATCGTTTTCGGGACACGTGAACCGCTTCCGGACCGTCGGCGTCAAGCTGACGCTCGCCTTGATTGCGCTCGTCCTCGGGGCGCTCGCGATCGTGTACGTGGCGATCGTTCCGACGCTCAAGAATCGGCTCATCGAGGACCGGCTCGACCAGCTCCAGCGCACGGCCGCCTTCGTCGTTCGCGACATCAGCACGAACGAAGATCAGTTCGGGCTCGATGCGATCCTCCAGACCGAGAGTCAGCAGCGAGGCGTCCGGGTGATCGTTTGGCGCTTCCTCGACGAGAATCCCGTCTTCCTCCAGGCCGAAGGGGACTCGCGGGGCATCGGCCGGGCACCGGAGAGCGACCCGGTCGCACAGCGGGCCGCCGAGCGTCGCGGCGGCGTTTCCCGCGGGGTCGTGGAGCGGGATGGAACACGTTTCGCAGAGGTCGCCGTACGTTTCGGAGGCATTCGCGTCGCGCTCTTGGCGACGCCGATCGAGGACACGTACGCCAACGTTGCGCTCGTCCAGCGGCGACTCGTCGTCGCCGGTCTCATCGCGCTCGCCGCCGCAGCGCTGGTCGGTTTCGCGCTCGCACGGGTCTTCGCTCGCCGGATTCACCGGCTGGAACGGGCCGCCGAGCGCATCGCAGCCGGACGATTCGACGAGCCGGTCGTCGACCGTGGTGCAGACGAGCTCGGCGAGCTCGCGGTCGCGTTCGACGACATGCGCAAACGGCTTGCGGCGCTGGAACGCGCTCGCCGGGAGTTCATCGCCAACGCCTCGCACGAGCTGCGAACGCCGATCTTCGCGCTCGGCGGCCACCTTGAGCTTCTGACGGATGACGAGGTGGACGAACGGGACCGCCGCGCGTTCCTCGAGGAAATGCGGCGTCAGGTAGAGCGCCTGACGAAGCTCGCCACCGACCTGCTCGATCTCTCGCGAATCGATGCAGGCCAGCTGCGTGTCGAGCTCGCTTCGGTCGATCTGTCGGAGATCGCCGGCAGCCTGATCGGGGAGTTCAGCGGCGTGGGACGTGGAAGCGACCACCTCCTTACCTCTGACGGTGACGACGGGACGTTCGCGCTCGCCGACGAGGAGCGTGTGCGGCAGATCGGACGCATCCTGCTCGAGAACGCGCTCCTTCACACGCCTCCGGGCACGCAGGTCCGCGTTTCGACCGGAGAAGATGCCGATACTACGGAGCTGCGGGTCGAGGACGACGGGCCGGGGATCGCGGTCGGCGACCGCGAGCACATATTCGATCGCTTCTACCGCGCGGACGGCGGGCTCGCCACGGGAAGCGGCCTCGGTCTCGCGATCGCGCGGGAGCTCGCGACGATGATGGGCGGCGACCTCGAGCTCGAATCGCGGCCCGGGCGTACCGTGTTCACCCTCCGGCTCCCGCGCGAAGCGGTGCCGGCCGACGAGCGCGAGCCCGCCCTGGCGCGCCACTAGCCCTTTCCCCGTGAAAACGGGGCCTAGAGATGCCCCGGCTACAGTGGAATCGTCGTGCGTCCCGGAGCCGTCGCCGCAGTCGCCCTGATCGCCGCTGTCTTCGGTGGGCTGGTCGCGGTCTTCGTTGCCGATCGCACTGGCACCGACGATGCGGCCTCGACCGACACGGTCTTCGTCTCCCGCGCCGGGGCTGCGCTTCCCGTCGAGCGCGCGCTGCCGGAAACGAGCGTCAAGCCGCTGCTTGGCAACGGCTTCGACCCGGCTGCCATCTACCGAGCTCGGACCGCCGGCGTCGTCACCGTCTACGCGTACTTCGAGGATCGTCCGCCCGGCGAGCATGCCGCCCAGGGCTCGGGCTTCGTCATTTCCAAGCGTGGTGACATTCTCACGAGCGCCCACGTGGTGACGACGGCGGGCGAGGGTGAGAGCGAGCGAGCCCCGGTCGGCGCCGATCGCGTCTTCGTCGCGTTCAGCGACCGCGATCGCGTCCCGGCGAAACTCGTCGGCTGGGATGCCTACGACGACGTCGCCGTCCTCCGGGTCAATCCGAGCGACCACGCCCTGACTCCGGTGCCGCTGGCGAACTCCGAGCGTGTCGTGGTCGGCGAGCCGGTCGCCGCGATGGGCAGCCCCTTCGGCAACGAGAACTCACTCGCGGCCGGGATCGTCTCCGCGACGCGACGGTCGATCGACTCGCTGACGTCCGGCTACACGGTCGCAGACGCCATCCAGACGGACGCGCCGATCACGCACGGAAACTCCGGCGGCCCCTTGTTCGATGCGCGAGGCCGTGTCATCGGGATCAACGCTCAGATCCGGACGAACTCCGGCCAATCGGAAGGGGTCGGCTTTGCGATCCCGATCAACGCCGCCAAGCGCTCGTTCGAGCAGCTCGTCCAGACCGGCCGCGTCGCGTACGCCTACGTCGGCCTCAACGCCGAGGACCTGACGCCGACGATCGCCCGGCGCTTCCGCTACCCGGTCGAGCGCGGCGCTGTCATCGCCTGCCTCGTTCCGGACGGCCCGGCCGCGGACGCCGGCCTCCGCGGGGGCAAGGAGCAGCGTCAGCTGAACGGCTTCGCGTTCCGGTACGGCGGTGATGTCGTTGTCAAGATCGGCAACAGTCCGGTCAGGGGCGCGGACGATCTCGTGGGAGTGGTGAGCGAGCGTCTCCTTCCGGGACAAGTCGTCCCCTTCACCGTGCTCCGTGGCAGCAAGCGGATGATCGTGCCGGTCCGGCTCGCCGAGCGCCCACGGCAGCCGCCGCGCGACTGCTGATTCGGGTTTAGCCCTTCGCCCGAGAGGAGATAGTCGAAGGGAAAGCATCGGTATCTGCTGTTTCCGCACACGATCCTCATAGAACCTGGGCGAAAGTGACCTGGACAATGTCCCAAAGCTCATCGGCGGATTTGAAGTCGAACGGCGGTGCCCAGGTCGTCAAGCTGACGATTCCCGCGAAGGCGGAGTACATCACGCTGGTGCGCCTCGCTCTCAGCGGGCTCTCTCACCTGCGGCCCCTCTCCGAAGAGACGTTGGGCGATCTCAAGCTGGTGGTCACGGAGGCCTGCTCGAACTCCGTTCGACACGCGTACCGGGACGGCCGAGAAGGCTCGGTCGACGTCGTGTACGAGCTCCATTCCGACCGCCTGATCGTCGAGGTCTGCGACGACGGCGACGGCTTCGCTGGCGGCGTCGAGCGGGCGGCGGCCGAGGCGAACACGAACGAGGGCGGGCTCGGGATCGCGATCATTCGGGAGCTCGCTGACGAGCTGGAGCTGGGCCCGGGGGCGAGCGGGAAGGGATCTCGCCTCCGGTTCGTAAAGTTCCTCCAGGACTAGACCCGTCGCGGGTATTCTCGCCCGCCCGTTTCATCCAACCACGCGCTTGCCGATGCTCCCTCCCGTCAATGTCGGAACCAAGTCCCTGGCGGATTACGCGACATTGCTCAGCCGCGGCCTGATGGCCGAGATCCAGCGCCTCGCCGAGCCGTTAGAAGGGAAGCGAGTGGTACATCTGTCGGCGACGGCGTTCGGCGGCGGGGTCGCGGAGATCAACTACGCGCTCGTGCCGTTGATGCGCAGCGCCGGGCTCGAGGCCGAGTGGCGGATCATCCACGGCCAGGACGAGTTCTTCAACGTTACGAAGAAGATCCACAACGCGCTCCAGGGCAATCCGCAGGTGTTGACGCTCGAGGAGCAGGAGATCTACCACCGCTACAACGCGCTCAATGCCGCGGATTTCGACGAGTCCGAGTACGACTTCGTCATCAACCACGACCCGCAACCGGCGGCGATGATCGACCACTACGCGGATCGCCGGGCACGCTGGATCTGGCGCTGCCACATCGATCTGTCCGACCCGAACCGTGAGGTGCTCGACGTTCTGCTCCCCTCGATTGCGCGCCACGACGCGGCGATCTTCCACCGGCCGGAGTACGTGCCCGATACCGACACGCTGCCGGAGGCGTTCATCTGGCCGCCGGCGATCGATCCGCTGACGCCGAAGAACATGGCCCTCTCGGCGGAGGACGCCGCGTACATCGTCGATCAGTTCGGGATCGACGTGGAGCGACCGCTGATCACGCAGGTCTCGCGCTTCGATCCCTGGAAAGACCCGCTCGGCGTGATCGACGCCTTCCGCAGGGTCGCCGAGGGGCATCCGGGCCTGCAGCTCGCGCTGGTCGGCTCGATGGCCCACGACGACCCCGAGGGTTGGGAGTACTACAACCAGACGGTCGAATACGCCGCGGCCGATCCCGACATCTTCATCCTCTCCAACCTCAACAACATCGGCGCGATCGAGGTCAACGCCTTCCAGGTGCATTCCGCGGCCGTGCTCCAGAAGTCGATCAAGGAGGGCTTCGGGCTGACAATCACCGAGGGCCTCTGGAAAGCGCGCCCGACGGTCGGCGGCCGCGTCGGCGGCATCCCGTCGCAGATCCAGGACGGCGAGACGGGCTGGCTCGTGGACAGCGTCGAGGAGTGCGCCGCCGCCTGCGGGGAAATCCTGGCCGACCCGACAGCTGCGGCGCAGCGCGGCCGCCGGGGGAAGGAGTTCGTGCGCCAGCACTTCCTGATGCCGCGCCTGCTGCGCGACTGGTTGGCGCTCTTCAACCTCTTGTCTGGCAACGACATCGGCGAAACACGGCTCGTCACTGCGCCGACGAGAGCGGCCTAGCGGCGCGCTCGCCGGCTCTCGCTCGGGCCGGAACACACGCTATGGGTAGGGTCCGGGGCCGTGGGCGAGCGCCGGAAGCTGATCGTCGTCTCCAACCGCGCACCCGTGACCTTCCAACGCGGCGAGAACGGGGAACGGGTTGCTCGGCGGGGTGGGGGCGGCCTCGTGACCGCGCTTCGCAGCCTGGTCGGACTTCACGACGTCACCTGGGTCGCCAGCGCCATGAGCGACGAGGACCGGGCAGTTTCGGCAGAGGCGGGCGGCGCCGCGATCGACGAGACCGCACGCGACGGCTCGTCGTACCGGCTGCGGCTCGTCGACCACGATCCGGCCGCGTATGACTGGTACTACAACGTCGTCTCGAACCCGACCCTCTGGTTCCTCCAGCACTACCTGTGGGCCCTCGCCTACGCGCCGGACATCGACCGCGGACTACACCTCGCCTGGGACGAGGGGTACGTGGCCGTCAACGACAACTTCGCGGACGCCGTCGTCGCTGAGCTCGAGGTCCAACCGGACGCGGCCGTCTACTTTCACGACTACCACCTCTATCTCGCGCCTCGCTTCGTGCGCGCGCGTCGGCCGGACGCGGCCCTCTCGCACTTCGTGCACATTCCGTGGCCGGAGCCGGACTACTGGCGCGTCTTGCCTGAGCCGATTCGCGTTGCCCTCCACGATGGGCTGCTGGCGAACGACGTCGTCAGCTTCCACACCGACCGCTGGAGAAGGAACTTCCTGCGCTCGGCCGGCGACATCGTCGACGCGGAGTGCGACTTCGGCGACCACACGGTGGACTACGACGGCCGCCGGGTGCTCACGACCAGCCACCCGATCTCGGTCGACCCCTCCGAGTTCGAGGAGCTGGCGGCGAGCCCCGAGATCCTCGAGCTCGAGCAGCAGCTTGTAGCACGGCGCCCGGAGCAGCTCATCCTGCGGGTCGATCGAACCGATCCGTCCAAGAACGTTGTCCGGGGTTTCCGCGCGTTCGAACGGCTGCTCGAGGATCACCCTGAGCTCCACGGCCGCGTCGGCATGCTTGCGCTGCTCGATCCGACGCGGCAAGACATCCCGGAGTACGCCGAGTACCTCGGTGCGATCCAGCGGACGGCTCGGGCCGTCAACGACCACTTTCAGACGGAGGGTTGGACGCCGATCGAACTGAGGATCGAAGACAACTTCCTCGAGGCGGTCGCCGCGTACAAGCAGTACGACGTGCTGCTGGTGAACGCGATCTTCGATGGGCTCAATCTCATCGCGAAGGAAGCGCCGCTCGTCAACGAGCGCGGCGGCGTTCTCGTCCTCTCCGAGAATGCGGGCGCTCACGAGGAGCTCGCGACCTGGGCGCTGACGGTCAACCCCTTCGACGTCGCCGGCCAGGCGGAAGCCCTGCTCGCTGCGCTCGAGATGTCCACCTCGGAGCGGCGCGAACGGCTGGCCGGACTGCGCGCGCAAGTCCAGGAGCACGACCTGACGGAGTGGGTCGAGGCACAGCTCGGCGACCTGGACCGCGTCCTCGCGCACGCACGCGCGGGGCGATGAGCGAGTTTTCCCACCTCGACGCCGAAGGCCGGGTCAGGATGGTGGATGTCGGTGACAAGCCGCTCTCACGGCGGCGCGCGCGTGCGCGCGCGACGGTGACGATGACCGGGGAAACAACGCAGCGCCTGCGGGAGCTGCCGAAGGGCGACGCGCTCGCCGCGGCCCAGCTCGCCGGGATCATGGCGGCGAAGAAGACGAGTGAGCTGATTCCGCTCTGCCATCCATTGCCTCTGACCGCGATTGACGTCCATGTTGCCGTTGTAGACAACGGAGCGGACATCACAGCGACCGTGGAGACGACTGCCCAGACCGGCGTCGAGATGGAAGCCCTGGTTGCGGCGAGCGTGGCGGCACTCACGGTCTACGACATGGCGAAGGCCGTCGACGACACGATGAGCGTTTCGGAGGTGCACCTGCTCGAAAAGACGAAGGAGCCCGTGTGAAGGCGGCCGTCCTGACGATTTCGGACGGCGTCGCCCGCGGCGAGCGGGCCGACGAGAGCGGCGCGCTCCTGGCGGAGCTGTTGACGGCAGACGGGTACGAGGTGGTCAGGCGGGTCGTCGCCGACGAGCGGAGCGAGATCGCGGAGGCGATCGAGGAGCTGAGCGACGAGGCGCCGCTCGTGCTGACGACGGGCGGCACCGGTGTTGCGCCGCGCGATGTCACGCCGGAGGCGACCGCCTCAGTGCTGGAACGCCAGGTTCCCGGCATCTCCGAGGCCCTGCGGGCCGACTCCGCGCGCAAAACGCCGCACGGCCTGCTCTCGCGGGGTGTCGCCGGCATCCGCGGTCAGACGCTCGTGGTCAACCTGCCGGGCTCGCCGGGCGGCTCCCGCGATGGGTTCGCCGTCCTGCAGCCGGCACTCACGCACGCCCTCACGCTCCTGGCCGGGGTGCAGGGCGGACACCAACAGACGTGATCGGCAGCGGCGACCGGCGCACTTTCGGCGCAAATGCGTGTCCCAGCCGTGCGCCGCACCCGGCTACGATCGCAGCGGGGAGGAGGTCGGAGGCCCCGGAGCACACCGACGTGGGAGCCTCGCAGCGATGATCCGCGCCCGCGGCCTTGGTCGGCGCTTCGGCGACAAGCGTGCCCTCGCCGGAGTCGACGTCGATGTCGAGCGCGGCGAGTTCCTCCTCGTGACCGGGCCGAACGGTGCCGGGAAGACGACGCTCCTGCGGTTGTTCGCCGGCCTGCTCGTTCCCACCGCCGGCGAGCTCGACGTGACGATTGACCGCGCGCGGGTCGGCTTCCTCGCCCACGAGCCGCTCGTGTACAGCGAGCTGACGCCGCTCGAGAATCTCGACCTCTACGGCCGCCTCTACCGGATCCCTGAGCGCCGCGAGCGGATCGGAATGCTCCTCGAGCGCTTCGGGCTCTGGGATGCCCGCGGCGAGTTGACCGGCGATCTCTCGCGCGGGACGCTCCAGCGCTTGGCCCTTTGTCGAACCCTGCTCCATGAGCCCGACCTGCTGCTGTTGGACGAGCCGTTCAGCGCGCTCGACGCGACCGGGACCGAGCTGCTCCTCGACGAGCTGGCCCGCCTGATGGAGGAGCGTCGGACGATCGTCATCTCGAGTCACCAGCCCGAGCGGCTCGGCGACCGGCCCACGTCACGGCTCGTGCTGGCGACCGCGTGAGCGCGTACTTCTCCGACGTCGCGGCGCTCGCCCGCAAGGATCTCCTCGTCGAGCTGCGCTCGCGGGACACGGTTCCGGCGATGCTGCTCTTCGTCGTCGGCGCCCTGGTCGTCTTCCATTTCGCACTCGCCGAGGATTCGTCTCGCGTCGCCGCCGCGGGCATGCTCTGGATCGCACTGCTCTTCACTGCGCTGCTCGCGCTCGTCCGGGCCTTCGTCGCCGAGCGCGAAGGCACGGTCATCGACGGCCTCCTGCTGGCGCCGTGTGACCGCAGCGCGATCTGGCTCGGAAAAGCGCTCAGCGTCTTCGTCTTCCTCACGTTCGCAGAGGCCGTCGCGCTGGCGGCGTTCGGGCTGCTTTACGAGCCCGTGACGTGGGAGCTGATCGCCGGCGTCGCCCTCGCAAACGTCGGGATCGCCGCCGTCGGGACCCTGCTCGGCGCGATGGCCGCTGCCGCCCGTGCGCGCGAGCTCCTGCTGCCATTGCTCTTCCTGCCGCTCGCGATCCCGCTGATCGTCGGCGGGGTGGGCGCCACGCTGTCCGACGATCCCGCCCGCTACCTCGGCTTCCTGGCGCTGTACGACCTCATCTTTGCGATTCTCTCCTGGGCAAGCTTTGAGTACGTGGTTACGGAATAACGGCCCGGCCGTCCTCTCACTCGCCGCGGCGGTGCTGCTCATCGCCGGGCTAGGCCTGGCGCTGCTCTGGGTCCCAGAGGACGCCGACCAGGGGCCGAGCCAGCGGATCTTCTACATCCACGTGCCGGTCGCGCTGACCGCCTACGCCTGCTTCGCGTGGGCTGCCTGGAAGGCGTTCCGCCTGCTCTGGAAGCGGGACGAGCGCGCCGACCTCGAGAGTTACACCGCGGTGCACATGGGCGTGATTTTCGGCGTCCTGACTCTCGTGACCGGGTCGATCTGGGCGAAGATCTCGTGGGGAGTCTGGTGGACTTGGAGCGAGCGACAGCTCGTCCTGTTTCTGATCCTCTTCCTCTTCTACTCGGCCTACTTCATGCTTAGGTACGCGACCGAGCCCGGCCCGCGCCGCGCCCGGACGTCGGCCGTCTACGCGCTGTTCGGCGTCGTCCTGCTCCCCGTCAGCTTCCTTGCAATTAGGCTCGCCGAGCAGGTCCTGCACCCGGCGCCGCTGTTCAACCGCGACGGCCCCCAGATGTCGGCCTCGATGTTCTTCACGTTCTGTGTCTGCCTCGCGGCGATGTTGACGCTCGCCGGCGCGCTCTATCGCATCGAGCTCACGGGCAAGCGCGTGGATGCGACGCTCCGCGAGCTGCGGGAGCGCCTGACATGAGTACCGGGGAGAAGTACCTCGCGGCCGCGTACCTGGTCCTCTTCGCGGCCGTGTTGATCTACGTCATCCTGATTGCCCTCAAGCTGACCCGGATCGAGCGCGAGCTCACGGAACTGGCCCGGCTTGCGGAGGAGCGGCGAAGTGGCTGAGCTCCTGGTCTGGCCGGCCATGCTCGCTTACGGCGAGGCGGCCGTCGCCTACGCCGGAAATGCCCGCAGGCCTGGTTCGCTCGGGCGCCTCGCAACCTGGGGCGTGCGGCTGGGGTGGCTCGCGCAGACCGCGCTGCTCGTCGTTCAGGCTGAGCGAGCCGACGGTTTCCCCTGGAGCACGTGGGCGGCGTCGCTCAACCTGTTCGTCTGGCTCGTCGTCGGCGCCTACCTGATCTGGGGCTGCTCCCCCCGCTTCCGGCTTCTCGGGCTCGCGGTCATGCCGGTGGCGGCCGGACTGCTGGGCCTCTCGTATGCAGCGGGCGGAACGACCTCGAGCGCTCACACCGCCTGGCACGACGTGCTGCTCGTCGTCCACGTCGCGTTCGTTCTGACGGCCTTCGCCGGGTTCACGGTCGCCGGGGGACTGGCCGGGCTCGAGCTCTGGCAGGAGCGGCTGCTCAAAAAGCATCGCGCGGGGATCCTTCGTCTCCGGCTGCCGTCGGTCGTGGCCCTCGACCGGTTGACGGTCGCGACCATCGCCGTCTCGCTTGCCGCGCTGACGATCGGGCTCATCCCGGGCTTCGTGCGCATCACCGACCACGGGCTCGACGCGCTGATGGCCGGGACGATCGCGGCCTGGCTGCTCTACGCGACAGTCCTCTATCTGCGCGTCCGGTCCGGACGGCGCGCGACGGCCGCACGGCTCGCACTCGTCGGTCTCGCCGCGGTGTTCATCCTCCAACTCGGCCTACTCGCCACCCACGTCGCATGAGGCTGCTGCTCGTCGGCACATCGCACCGCCTGGCGCCCGTCGAGGTTCGGGAGCGGGTCGCGGTCGACCCCGACGGCGCCGCGGCGCTCGGGGCGGCGCTCGCGGACGGCGGGGAAGCAGTCTGCCTCTCTACGTGCAACCGGACGGAGATCTACCTCGCCGCCGACGATCCAGGCGAAGCCGATCAGCGCGTCATCGCGACGTTGTCCGAGCTCGCAGCGGTCGAGCCCCGAGAGCTCGAGCCCTACCTCTATCGACTCCAAGACGACGCGGCGGCCGTCCACCTCTTCCGGGTCGCGGCGGGGCTCGACTCGCTCGTTCCCGGCGAGGGACAGATCCTCGGGCAGGTTCGAATCGCGTTCGAGCGCGGGTCGCCCGGCCCTCTTCTCGACCGGCTCTTCAGCCACGCCCTGCACGCGGGGAAGCGGGTGCGGACCGACACGGCGATTGCGGAGAGCCCGGGGACGACCTCCTCGGCCGCGGCTGCGCTCGCCGCGCAGGTCTTCGGTGACTTGACGGGCTCACAGATCGCGATCGTCGGCGCGGGGAAGATCGGGACCCTGGCGGCCAGACGGCTGCTCAAGCGAGGCGCGCAGCTGACGTTCGTCGCCAACAGGAGCTCCGTGCGCGGCGAGCAGCTCACTGAACGGCTCGGCGGTGTCTCGGTTCCGCTCGAGCGGATCGGCGAGGCGCTCGAGCTCGTCGACATCCTGGTCTCCTCGACCAGCGCACCGGAGCTCGTCCTCGCGCAGGACGACGTGGCCGCAGCGCTGCCGGCCCGGAAGGGACGCCCGCTGCTCCTGATCGATCTCGCCGTTCCGCGCGACCTCGATCCGACGATCAACGACCTCGCCGATTGCTACCTGTACGACATCGACGACCTCGAGGCGGTCGTTCGGGAGACGTTGGCGGGCCGCGAGGATGAGTTCGCGAAGGCGGAGGCGATCGCCGTCGCGGAGGGCCAGCGGTTCAACGACTGGCTGGCCACTCGCGACGTTGTGCCCGCGATCAGGTCGGTCCGAGAGCGCGCGGAGGCGATCCGGCGCGGCGAGCTCGCGAAAGCGAGCCCGCGCCTGGCGGGGCTCTCCGAGCGAGAGCGAGAGGCCGTCGATTCGCTGACGAGCCGGATCGTCAACAAGCTTCTGCACGAGCCGATCCTTCACCTCAAGGAAGCGGCCACCGCCGAGAACCGCCGTGGTCCTGAGAATCGGGTCGAGGGGTAGCCGGCTCGCGCTGACGCAGGCCGAGCTCGCGGTCGAGCGTCTGCGGAGCCCGGGGGTCGAGTTCGCGCTCGTGCCGGTGACGACGGCCGGCGACCGCGATCGCAGCAAGCCGTTCGGCGAGATCGGCAGCCGGGGGGTGTTCGTGAAGGAGCTCGAGGAAGCGCTCCTCGCTCGCCGAGTGGACGTTGCCGTTCACTCGGCGAAAGACATGACGTCGACCGATACGGCTGGGCTCACCGTGGGGGCGTATCTCTCGCGTGAGGACCCGAGGGATGCGCTGTGCGGGGCCTCCGAGCTCACGGCCGGGCTGCGGATCGGGACGGCGTCGGTCCGTCGTCGCGCCCAGTTGCTCGCGCTGCAGCCCGGGCTGCGGATCGAGCCGTTGCGGGGCAACATCGACACCCGGCTGCGGAAGCGGGGCGAGCGAGGCCTGGACGCGGTCGTGCTGGCGGCCTGCGGCCTCGACCGTCTCGGCCTCGCGGACGAGATCGGCCGGCGGCTCGAGCCCGACGAGCTCCTCCCGGAGGCGGGCCAAGGCGCGCTGGCGCTCCAGGTCCGCGCCGGAGAGGAGTCACTCGTCGAACGGGCCGACGATCCCGAGACCCGGCGGCGCGTCGAGGCCGAGCGCGCCTGCGTTGCCGCCGTCGGCGGCGGTTGCCTGGCCCCGGTCGCCGCCCACCACGACGGCACGACCCTGACCGCCCTCGTTGCCGACGAAGACGGCGTGTGGCTGGAGCGCCGGTCGGGCGCCGATCCCGCCGCTCTCGGCCGCGAGCTCGCGCGGATCGCGGATGCGCATCGCACTGACGCGGCCTGAGGGCCAGAACGAGGAGCTGGCGTCTCGACTGCAGGCGCTCGGCCACGAGGTCGTCGTCTGCCCGCTGATCGCGATCGAGCCGCTCGGCGACGAGCCGATCGAGCTGGAGGGCTTCGACTGGCTGATCGTCACGAGCGCGAACGCAGCGCGAGAGTTGCGGCGTCGCGGCCGGGGCCGGGCACGACAGGTCGCGGCGATCGGTCATGCCACGGCAGAAGCGTTCGGCGGCGCCGATCTCGTGCCTGAGGTCTCGACGCAGGAGGGTCTCCTCGCAACGTTCCCGCGACCTGCCGGACGTGTTCTCTTCGCGGCCGCGGAGGGAGCCCGGCGGCTGCTCGTGGATGAGCTCGGCGCGGAGTTCGTCCCGCTCTACCGCACGCGGGCACTCAGGCCCGACGGTCCGATCGAGGCGGATCTGACGGTGCTCGCCTCCCCCTCGGCCGCCCGCTCGCTTGCCGCGCTCGGCCTCAGCGGGCCTGTCGTCTCGATCGGTCCCGAGACGACCGCCGCTGCGCGGGAGCTGGGCGTCGATGTCGTCGAGGAGGCTTCGCCGCACGATCTCGAAGGGCTCGTCGCCGCCGTTCGCAGAGCAACCAGTTAGCGTCCTCCCCTGGTGGTCATTACGTTTCTGTCGGACTTCGGGCTCGCCGACGACTTCGTCGGGACGTGCCACGGCGTGATCAAGCGGATCGCGCCGGACGCTGACGTGATCGACATCACGCACGGGATTGAGCCGCAGAGCGTCCTCCAGGGCGCCGTCGTGCTCGCCAGCACGCTGCCCTACATGCCGGAGGGGGTACACCTCGCTGTCGTCGATCCCGGCGTCGGCTCGCCGCGGCGGGCGCTCGTGCTGCGGACGAGCGAGGGCCGGCTCCTCGTAGGGCCGGACAACGGACTGCTCGTACCGGCCGCGGAACGGCTCGGCGGAGTGGCCGCGGCCTACGAGATCACGAACCGACGCTACGCGCTCGAGCCGGTCTCTCCGACGTTTCACGGCCGCGACATCTTCGCGCCGGCGTCTGCCTATCTCACCAACGGGCTCGATCCGGCCGAGCTCGGTCCGGCGTTCGCCGCCGACGGCCTCGTCCGACTCGAGCTCCCGGAACCCGAGATCGGAGAGCGGCGCATTCGCGCGACGTGCCTGTACGTCGACCGGTTCGGGAACATCCAGCTCAACGTGCACGCCGATCAGGTGGAGCGACTCGGCATCGTGCCCGGCAGGCAGATCGAGGTCGAGCTGCCGATGGATCGCTTCTATGCGCTTGCCGCTCGCACCTTTGCGGAGGCGGGAACGGGAGACATCATCCTCTACGAGGACGCCTACCGAAACATCGCACTCGCGATCTCGCGCGGCAACGCTGCCGAGACGTTCGGCGTCCGCGCCGGCACGGAGGTCCGGCTACGGGTCTCTTCGGATTGATCGGCCGGCGGTTTGCCAGGCTGGCGACGAACGTGGTCGTGCGCTGGCCGCGCCTCTGGCCGGTCTTTCGCCCGATCATCCGGACCCAGTTCGATCGGATCGCGCCGGTCTGGGACACCTTTCGGCAACCGGACACGTTCGCGCCGTACGAGGCGGCACTCGACCGCATCTCCGGCCCGGTGGAGCGTGCCCTCGATGTCGGCACCGGCACGGGCACTGGCGCTCGCGTGCTCGCGGATCGCTTCCCGACGGCCGACGTCGTGGGCGTCGACGTCGCGCCGGCGATGTTGGCGGAGGCCCGGAAGCTCGCGCCGGAGCTGTCGTTCGTCGAGGGTGACGCCGCGCACCTCCCGTTCGAGGCCGAGTCCTTCGACCTCGTCGCGAACGCGAACATGATTCCGTTCCTCGGTGAGGTCGCCCGCGTTCTGAAACCGGGTGGATGGACGCTCTACGCCTTCTCGGCAGGCGCGGAAACGCCGATCTGGGTCGAGCCGGCGTTCCTGCGCCGCGAGCTGGAGCGGAACGGTTTCGTGGATTTTGCGGAAATTGCCGCCGGCCGCGGGATCGCAGTCCTTGCCCGCAAGGCGTAACGCCAAATAGAATTGTTGCGTAATAGGGCGTTCGCGACGCGGTTGCACCGGTCCGGACGTCCTTTTTTCGCGCTGGCTAAACTGATCCGGCCCGCGGCGAGGTAGCTCAGTCGGTCGAGATGGCGAGGGACGGACTGAACCGGCGACACCGTGGTGTTCAGCCGGTCTCGACTACTGGCTACCTCGCCGACGCTCAGTCGAGCCGCCCCGACGCGACCCGGGAGGCTGCACATGAACCAGGTGAAGGAGATCCTCGACGAGAAGGGCCAGGAGGTCCTCCAGATCGAGGCCGACGTGCCGGTCATCGAGGCCGTCAAGCAGATGGTCGACGCCGGCGTCGGCTCGTTGCTCGTGGCGGAGGGCGGGAGGATCACAGGGATCTTCACCGAGCGCGACTACCTTCGCCGCATGACGCTCGAAGGGCGCGACGACGAGATCACGGCCGTTCGTGAGGTCATGTCCTCCCCGCTGATCGTCGTCACGCCGGCGACGGCGATCGACGAGTGCATGGCGCTGATGACCGACCGGCGGATCCGGCACCTCCCCGTCGTCGACGGCGGAGACGTCGTGGGCGTCGTCTCGATCGGAGACCTCGTGAAGTTCAAGTCGAAGAAGCAGAGCTTCGAGATCAAGTACCTGACCGACTACATCACGGCTCGCTGAGGGTCGCCGCTTGCTGGCGATCCTGTACGACATCCACGGGAACATCGACGCCCTCGACGCCGTGCTCGCCGAGGCTGAGGCGGCGGGGGCTGACCGCTACCTGCTTGGCGGGGACTACGGAACTCCGAGCCCCGCGCCGCATGAGACGCTCCAGCGGCTTCGCGCGCTGCCGAACGCGACCTGGATCCGCGGCAACGGCGAACGGTGGCTGCGCGAGACCCCGGAGATCCCCGAGGTACAGCAGGCGTACCGGGACTTCGAGGGGACGATGACCGAGGAGGAGATCGACCGCTTGTTCTCGCTGCCGGTGGAGGCCGAGCTGGACGGGGTGCTGTACGTGCACGGATCGCCGCTCTCGGACGTGGACAGCTTCGCGCCTGAGCCCCAGGACGGTGAGGAGCGGCTCCTTGCCGGCGTCAGAGATCGGACGATCGTCTTCGGCCACAGCCATCAGCAGTTCCGGCGGCCGGGCCCGGACGGCACCGACCTCGTCAACCCCGGCAGCGTCGGCATGCCGCTGGACGGTGACGTGCGCGCCGCCTGGGCCACCTGGAACGGCGACTTCGATTTCCGCCGGACGGACTACGACTTCGAGCGGGCGGCAGCCGCTTATCGCGCGATGGGCGGCGAGTTCGGCGAGTTCGTGGCCGATCGGATTCTGAAGGGCTCCGACTAGGCGAGCGACGCGTCCATCGAGATGTCGACGTTGTCCTTGAGCGCTTGAGAAACCGGGCAGTTCTCCTTGGCGCCCTCGGCCGCCTGACGGAACTGCGCCTCGTCTACGCCGTCGACCTGGCCGCGGATCGTCAAGCGCATCGTCGTCAGACGGAAGCCGTCCGGCGTCTGATCGAACGTCGCCGTCGCCTCACTCTCGATCCGCTGCGGCGGATTGCCGCCTTCGGCCAGCCCGTTCGCGAGCGCCATCGAGACACAGGTCGCGTGCGCCGCCGCGATCAGCTCCTCCGGGCTTGTGTTCTCGTCGGCCTGCACGGCCCGCGAGCTCCATTTGACCGTCGCGTTATCGAGGACCCGGCTCTGCGTCGAAACCGTGCCCGACCCTCCCATGAGGTCGCCTTCCCAGACGGCGTTCGCGGTGCGCTCAACTGCCATCGTCCTCCCCCTTCTCCTCGCCGGAACCGGACGGTCGATAGTAACGGCGCCCCTTCAGCTCGTCGGGCAGGTGGTCGACCTCGAAGCCTTCGGGATCGGTGTGCGGGTAGATGTAACCCCGGCCGCGCCCGAGCTTCTGCGCGCCGTAGTAGCTCGTGTCGCGAAGCGCGTCCGGCGGACGCAGGTGACCGTGCTCGCGAACGTCCTTCTGCGCCTCGCTCAGGGCCGTCGATGACCGCGTTGGACTTCGGCGCCCGGGCGAGGTAGATCGCCGCCTGGGCGAGGTTGAGCTGGGCCTCCGGGAAGCCCGACGTGCTCGAGCGCGTGCGCGGCCGAGACGGCGACCTGCAGCGCCCGAGGATCGGCGTTGCCGATGTCCTCGGAGGCGAGGATGATCATGCGCCGGGCGATGAAGCGGGGGTCCTCGCCGCCCTCGAGCATCGCGGCGAGGTAGTAGAGCGACGCGTCGGCGTCCGACCCGCGCATCGACTTGATGAACGCGGACGTGAAGTCGTAGTGCGCGTCGCCGCCCTTGTCGTACACGAGCGGGCGCTTGCGAGCGGCGTCCTCGACGTGGTCCTCCGTGATCGCGGTGCCCTCCGCCTGCGCGGTCTGCGCAGCCAGTTCGAGGATGTTGAGCGCGTTGCGAGCATCTCCGCCGGCCCTGCGCGCGATGTGCGCGACGATCTCGTCGGCCGCGTCCGCTTGCAGCTCTGCGAGTCCTCTCCGAACGACGATCTCGAGCTCCGGCTCCGAGAGGGTCTCGAGCTCGTAGATCTGCGTGCGGCTGAGGAGAGCCGAGTTCACCTCGAAGTACGGGTTCTCGGTCGTCGCCCCGATCAGCGTCAGGACGCCCTCTTCGACCGCCGGCAGCAGCGCGTCCTGCTGAGCCTTGTTGAACCGGTGGATCTCGTCGAGGAAGAGGATCGTGCGGCGTCCAGAGGCGCCGAGGCGCTCGCGTGCGCCGCTGATCGTCGTTCGCACGTCCGAGACGGATGCCGAGACCGCCGAGAGCTCCTCGAACTCGGCGCCGGTTTGATTCGCGACGATCCGGGCCAGTGTCGTCTTCCCGCTTCCGGGCGGGCCGTACAGGATCATCGAGCGCACGCGGTCGCCCTCGATCGCGAGCCGCAACGCCGAGCCCTCGCCGAGGATGTGCTCCTGGCCCACGAAATCCTCGAGGCGCTGCGGGCGGAGTCGAAGCGCCAGCGGCGCGACGTCGGGGAGACGCTGGTCGGCGGCATCCGAAAAGAGGTCGCCCATGACAGGAAAAGTATGCTGGCGAGGTGGGTGGGAGAGACGCGACGGAGGCCCCACCGGGCCATGGAACCGGCGAGCCTGACGACGAGTTCGCCCCGGTGCTCCCGGGCCGCGGCGGCAGCGACTACGAGCGCTACCTGCGCACCGACGAGCTGCTCGACCTCCAGAAGACGCCGAAGGAGTCGGCCCACCGGGACGAGCTGCTCTTCCAGACCGTCCACCAATCGTCCGAGCTGTGGCTGAAGCTCGCGTGGTCCGAGGTCGAGGAGGCGACGAGGCTGATTCGGGAGCGCAACCTGCCTGCGGCGCTCCGGCTGCTCCGGCGCTCGAACGACTGCATGAAGACGGTGGTCTCTCTGCTCGACATGCTCGAACAGATGTCGCCGTGGGAGTACACACGCTGGATCCGCCCGGTGCTCGGCCACGGGAGCGGCTTCGACTCACCCGGCTTCCGGAAGATCCGGGAGCTCTCGCCCGAGCTCGGCCAGGCATTTCACGAGGTTCGGCGCGAGCAGGGGCTCGAGCTCGTCGAGCTCTACCAGCGTGGTCGCGAGCACGAGGAGCTCTACCAGCTTGCCGAGGCGCTGACCGAGTGGGACGAGCGGGTCTCGTTCTGGCGCATGCGCCACTACCTCGTCGTCGCTCGCGTGATCGGCGACAGCGTGGTCGGCACACAGGGCACCCCGGTCGAGCTGCTGGGCGGGCTGATCAAGAACAGGATGTACCCGGAGTTGTGGCAGGCACGAAACGAGTTGACCGAAGCTGCGAAAGAGGAGGATTGACTTGCCATTTGAAGAGCTGAAGGCTCGTCATGCAGTGGTTTGGGGCTTGGGCCCGTACCAGGGCATCACCGAGACGATCACGGACATCCATCGAGCGGTGATCGAGCGCCTCGATCCGCAGCCGGGGCAACGGCTGCTCGACCTCGCCACCGGCACCGGGGCGGTTGCGGAGCTCGCCGCCGGGACCGGCGCCGAGGTCGTCGGGGTCGACATCGCTCCCGGCCTGATCGAACAGGCAAAGGAGCGCGCTGCGGAGCGCGGCCTCGACATCGACTATCGCGTCGGTGACGCCGAGGCGCTCGAGCTCGAGGATGCGAGCTTCGACCTCGTCGCCTCGACGTGCGGCGTGATGTTTGCTCCGGACCATCAAGCGGTAGCTCGGGAGCTCGCCCGCGTGACGAAGCCGGGCGGCCGAATCGGTCTCGCCTGCTGGACGCCCGATTCCGGGCTCGCTCAGGTGTTCGAGGTCATGCGCCCATTCCAGCCTGCACCACCTCCTGCCGGCGTCGGGAACCAGTTCGACTGGGGCCGCGAGGACTACGTGAGCGATCTGCTCGGCCAGGACTTCGAGTTGGAGTTCGTCAGCGGCGACTCCGTGCTCGAGGCAGAGTCGGGTGAAGCGATCTGGCAGCTGTTCTCGACCGAGTACGGGCCGACGAAGGTCCTGGCCGACTCCCTCGACGAGGAGCGGCGTGAGGAACTGCACCGCGGCTTCGTCGACCTCCACGAACGCTCGCGCGCCAACGGTGGAATCGGCTTCTCGCGGACGTACGTGCTGACGTCTGGGACGCGTCGGTAGGTGACGGCGACCCCTGCGAGCTAGAGGCCGATCGTTGCCGTTCGAGGAGCTGAAGGAGCGCCAGGCGGCCGTCTGGGGATCGGGCCCGTATCAGGGCATCACGGAGACGATCGCCGACATCCATCAGCGGGTCGTCGGCGCGCTCGATCCACAGTCGGGCCAGCGAGTGCTCGATCTGGCCTGCGGGACCGGTGCCGTCGCCGAGCTCGTCGCCGGCCGGGGCGTGGAGGTCGTGGGGATCGATCTCGCACCGGCGCTGATCGATCAGGCGAAGGCGCGCGCTGCCGAGCTCGGGCTCGAGATCGACTACCGCGTGGGAGATGTGGAGGCGCTCGAGCTCGAGAACGCGAGCTTCGACCTCGTGGCGTCGACCTGCGGCGTCATGTTCGCGCCGGACCACGAGGCGGTCGCCCGCGAGCTCGCGCGGGTGACCAAACCCCAAGGGCGGATCGGGCTGGCCTGCTGGAGCCCGGATTCCGGCGTGGCCGGCCTCTTCGACGTCATGCGTCCATTTCTGCCGCCGATGCCGGAGGGAGTCGGCGATCAGTTCGACTGGGGTCGCGAGGAGTACGTTCGCGGCCTGCTCGCAGATGACTTCGTCCTCGAGCTCGAGACTCATGATTCGCCGCTCGAGATGGATTCGGGCGAGGCTGTCTGGGATCTCTGGTCGCGCGACTTCGGTCCGACGAAAATGCTGGCGGAATCGCTCGAGGGGGAGCGGCGAGACGACTTCCATCAGAACTTCGTCGAGCTCCACGAACGCTCGGGCACGAACGGTGGAATCCACTTCTCGCGTACGTACCTCCTGACGCTCGGAACGCGCCGCCCGTGACGACGATCTCACTGCGTGAGGAGACCGCCGGTCTCCTCCAGGAGCTGATCCGCCTCGACACCGTCAATCCCCCGGGGAACGAGACGGCAGCCGCCGAGCACCTCCGGGCCTACCTCGAGTCAAACGGGGTCGCCTGCGAGCTCTATGCCAGGGTGCCGCACCGCGCCAACCTGGTCGCCCGTATCCCCGGCTCGGGCGACGGCCCGCGGCTCCTCTTCCTTTCGCACACCGACACAGTCCTCGCCGACCCGCAGGAGTGGGAGCTCGATCCGTGGTCCGGCGAGCTCCGCGACGGTCAGGTGTGGGGCCGCGGCGCGCTCGACATGAAAGGGCAGGTCGCAGCCAGCGCCGTCGCGCTCGCATCGCTGGCCCGCGAGGGCTTCGAGCCGCCCGGCGATCTGATCTTCGCCGCCTGCGCCGACGAGGAGGTTGGAACCGGCTTCGGCCTCCAGTGGCTCGTCCAGGCGCACCCCGACGCAGTCCGGGCGGAGTACTGCATCAACGAAGGCGGCGGTGACCGGCTCATCCTCGATGGTCGCGTGTTCTACGTCTGCTCGACGGCGGAGAAGATGAGCGCGCCTTTCCGGCTAACGGTGCACGGCCGCAGCGGGCACGCGTCGCGCCCCGGCATCGCCGACAACGCACTCGTCAAGACGGCGCCGCTGATCGAGCGCCTGGGGTCGTTTCGGGACGAGCCCGAGGTGGGACCCGAGCTGGCGGCGTTCCTCCGCGCGGTTTGCGGCACGGTCCCGACGGCCGATGAGGCGATCACTGCCGCCCGTCGCGTCCATCCGCTTGCCGGCGACATTGTCGAGCCGTTGCTCGGAACGACGCTGGCGCCGACGATGATCGAGGCCTCCAAGAAGCGAAACGTGATTCCGAACCGTTGCGAGCTGACCGTCGACTGCCGGATCCTGCCCGGGCACACCCGGGACGAGGTCGAGGCCAAGGTCGCGACGCTTCTCGACGGCAGCCAGTACGAGCTCGAGTGGATCGAGGCGCAGGGCGGGACGCGCTCGTCGGTCGAGACGCCGCTCTGGGACGTGATCGAGTCCTTCGTCGCCGAGATCGAGCCCGAGGCGCAGGCCGTTCCGCTCCTCGTTGCCGGCTTCACCGACAGCCACTGGGTTCGAGAGGCATTCGGGACGGTCGCGTACGGCTTCTTCCCGATGCGGACGATGGAGTCGGAATTGGCGGCTCGGTTGATCCATTCCGCCGACGAGCGGATCGACCTCGATGACCTGGAGCTCGGCGTGCGCTTCCTTCGCCACGCGGCGGAGGGCGTCGCCTCGCTACCGTAATCGCATGGAAGAGAAGCTCAGGCTCGGCGGCATGGCACTCGCGAACGGCGTGCTCGTGCACGGGCCGAACGCGTGGGCCTGCGCGGTCCGCACGCCGGACGGCACGCTGAAGGAGGCAGCCGCGTACAAGCGATTCCGGGCCGCGGAGGTCAGGCAGCCGCTCCTCCGCGGGCCGGCCCGTGTGCTGGAGCTCTTCGCGCTCCTGCCGGAGCTCAGGCGCGAGTTGCCGGAAGCGAGACTGCCGTTCGAGCGGCCCGCCGTCCTCGCCGCGCTGGCGGGAGGGGCCGTGGTCACGCACGCTGTCCGACGCTCGGGGCTGGGGCCCGCCACCAAGGAGCTCGCCGCCGGGCTCGCCTCGCTCGGCCCGGCCGTCGTCGCGCTTCGAGGCTCGACGCTCGCCGCCTATCACGGCGCCGAGCACATCTCGATCGGCACCTACGAGCACGGAGAGCCGCGCGAGAAGGAGCACGAGCGCTGCGGCTCGCACCTCGTCGGCCCAATGCTGGCGACGATGGCGGTTGGGAACGCGCTCGCGGCCAAGGCGCCTGCGCGGTACCGCGGGCCGGCACGGCTCGCTGCGTCGCTCGGTGCGCTCGCGACGTCCACCGAGATCTTCGCGTGGATGACGCGGCACCCGGACAGCCGGATCAGCAAGGTGCTGGCGAGACCCGGCCACGAGCTCCAGCACCGGCTTGCGACGGACGACCCGTCACCCGAGCAGCTCGAGGTCGCCGAGGCGGCGCTCGCCGCGTGCCTGCGGCTCGAGCAGGAAACACATGGCGGTCGGCACTAGAGGCAGGCGGCTTCCGCCGGAGATCTTCGACCTCCCCGTCGAGAAGATGCGGGAGGGCTACTACACCGACGAGTACTTCAACCGCACGCGAGAGGTGCTGCTCGAAGACGAGCGCCGCCCCCGGGTCGTCATGCAGGTCTTCCAGCGCAAGCACGCCGTGCTCGCCGGGATGGACGAGGCGATCGCGATCCTCAAGCTGTGCTCCGACGACTGGGAGTCGCTGACCGTCCACGCCCTCTACGACGGTGACGAGATCTCGCCGTGGGAGACGGTGATGACGATCGAGGGCGACTACACCGGCTTCGGTCACCTGGAGACGCTCTACCTCGGGGTGCTTGCGCGGCGGACGATGATCGCGACGAACGTGAAGCGCGTGGTCGAGGCGGCGAACGGCAAGCGGATCCTCTTCATGCCGGCGCGCTACGACCACCACCGTGTGCAGACGGGCGACGGCTACGCCGCCTACATCGCCGGCTCGACGATCGGCGTGCCGATCGGCGTGACGACCGAGGCGAACGCCTCCTGGTGGGGCGGTCGCGCGATCGGCACCGTTCCGCATGCGCTGATCAGCTCGTACGGCGGAAACACCGTGCTGGCGGCGACCAAGTTCGTCGAGCACTCGAACCCGGACCTGAACGTCGTCGTCCTCGTCGACTTCGAGAACGACTCCGTCGGGACGGCGCTCGACGTTGCGCGGGCGCTGGGCGATCGGTTGTGGGGCGTGCGGCTCGACACGTCGAGCACGATGGTCGACCGCTCCCTCTGGCATGAGCTGGGTGACTTCGACCCGCGCGGCGTCAACGAGCGGCTCGTCCGAAAGGTGCGGGATGCACTCGACCGCGACGGCTTCGAGCGGGTCAAGATCGTCGTCTCCGGCGGCATGAATGCCGAGCGGATCCGCGAGTTCGAGCAGCGCGGGGTGCCCGTCGACTCCTACGGCGTGGGCTCCGCCCTGATCCGCGGCGAGAACGATTTCACCAGCGACGTCGTGCTGACCGACGGCCGCGCGTCGGCCAAAGCCGGGCGCCGGTACCGGCCGAACGACCGGCTCGAGCTCGTCGAATAGCGCTACCGGACGAGCGCTGGGATGCCCGGCCAGCTCTCGATCGGGTCGGTCGAGCGCACGACGTGCATCCCGGCCGCGGCGAAGCGCTCGAAAGCGGCATTCGCCTCCTCCGTGTAATCCATGCCGGGAACGATCACCGGCGACGTGCAGTCCTCGAGCAGGTAGGTGCGCGGCGCAAGGGCCTGCTCGCGCTCGTCGTCACCCTCCAGCAGGTCGTCGATCGTCCAGGCGACGCAGTGGCTCTTCGCCTGACCGGCGACCACGATCGCGTCGTAGCCCAGGAGCTGCTGGATCAGAAGGTCGTTCATGCCCGCGATGGTCACGCCGTCAGGTCCCTCGGTCACCTCCGGCCCGAGGATCGAGTAGTGCTCGGTCAATGGGTTGTCGCCCTTGACCTGGAACGCCGGCTGGCTCGACCGGGCGATCGTATGGAAGAAGATCGCCTCCTCGACTGACGAGACGAGCGCATGGCTGACTCCGCCGAGCAGCGCGTGGTACGGCCAGATCGTCAGCCGGTACTTGCTGCTGCGCGCCAGCTTGCGCGTGTAGTCCAGCAGCTGGTTCTGAGCGTAGTCGGCCTCGAATCCGGCGCCTTCCACGGCTGCCGGGTTGATCCTCCAGCGACCTGCCTCGACGTCTTCGGGGGTGACGAGGGTGTAGGGCTCGGGATGGCGCCCGTCCTCGTCGACCAGCCAGATCGGGTGGAAGATCTGCATCGCCTGGTGCGTGTCGAGCGTCGGGATCGTCGCGGTGATCGCTCCGAGGTTTCGGTACAGGAACTCGCAGAGCCGCCGGTTGTCGTTCTCGGCCCCCTGGACGTAGAGCTCGAAGCCGGGGATGCAGAACGTGTTCTGCACGTCGACGGCTACGAGGCAGATTCGAAAGCCGTCCTCGAGCGCGGGTCGCAGGCCATGCTCCTCGCTCCAGGCCTGGGCATCGAGAGCGCGCTGCTGGTACGGAACGCGCCAAACCTCGCCGGCGCGGCCCGCGTCGAAGTGGGGCGGGAGCGGAAGCTCGCGCATGCTCAGAGCCTATAGCCGGGCCGCTCGGCTGCCGATAGGCCCTCTATGCCCTTCGACGTGATGGAAGTGCTGCGCCAAATCCAGGACGTGGCGTTCGTCTGGCTGCCGATCATGATGTTCGCGCTGATCATCTACCTGCTCTGGCGCACTCTCTCGTTGATGCCGCGGGTGAAGACGACGCAGGTGAAGCCGAGCTCGCGGACCTCTGTGACCTGGGACGAGGTTGCGGGCCTCGACGAAGCCAAGGCGGAGATGCGCGAGGTCGTCGACTTCCTCCGCAATCCCAAGCAGTTCGAGCGCCTCGGTGCTCGGGTGCCGAGGGGACTCCTGCTCTACGGGCCTCCGGGCACAGGGAAGACGCTGCTGGCGAAGGCGGTGGCGCGCGAGTCCGGCGCGAGCTTCTACTCGCAGAGCGCGTCGGCATTCGTCGAGATGTTCGCCGGGCTCGGTGCTGCGCGAATCCGCAAGCTCTTCGAGCAGGCCCGCAATGATGCGCCGGCGATCATCTTCATCGACGAGCTCGACGCCGTCGGGACGAAGCGCATGGGCGGTGGCCTCCACCGCGAGCACGACCAGACTCTCAACCAGCTCCTCGTGGAGCTCGACGGCTTCGACAGCGGGGCGGGACAGGTGATCGTCATGGGCGCCTCCAACCGGCTTCAGGATCTCGACCCCGCGCTCCTGCGGCCCGGCCGCTTCGACCGCCAGATCCTCGTCTCGCCGCCCGATCTCGCCGGGCGCGAGGAGATCCTGGGAGTGCACACGCGCGGAAAGCCGCTCGCCCCCGACGTCGACCTCCACGTCGTCGCCCGTCAGACCGCCGGCCTCACCGGCGCCGACCTCGCAAACGTGGCGAACGAGGCTGCGATCTTCGCGGGCCGCGAGAGCCGTCAGAACATCTCGCAGGCGAACTTCGAGGCCGCGATGGAGCGTGTCGTCGCCGGGCTCCAGCAGAGGCGCGTCGTGACCGAGAAGGAGAAACGGATCCTCGCCTACCACGAGGCCGGGCACGCGGTCATGGCCTACCTGTTGGGGGATCCGGTCCAGAAGGCGACGATCGTCGCGCGTGGAGACGCGCTCGGCTACACCTTCCACCTGCCCGACGAGGATCGATATCTCCACACCCGCGAGGAGCTGATCGACTGGATGAAGATCGCGCTCGCCGGGCGTGCCGCCGAACGGGTCGTCTTCGGCCGCGTCACGAACGGCGCCGCCAACGATCTCGAGAAGGTCACGTCTCTCGCCCGGGCGATGGTGTTCGAGTACGGCATGTCCGAGGAGGTCGTCTCCCGGACGATGCGGGCGGACAACTACGCCCTCTCGGAGGAGACCAAGCGTCTGCGAGACAAGGAGCAGGCGCTCCTCACCGACGGCGCGTACGAGGAGGCGATCCGGCTGCTCGAAAAGCATCGTTCGGCGCTGGACCGTGTCGCCGGTGCGCTCCTCGACCGGGAGACGCTGAACCGGGACGACCTCGAGACCCTGCTCGCCGATCTCGAGCCGGAGTCCCGCTCCAGCGATCAGGTGGGCACGATCCGTGCCCTTCCGCAGCCTGACCAAGCCTGACTAGCATCCGGGGCGTGAACGCCCTGCGGATTCACCACGTCGGGATGGCGGTCGACGACCTCGACGAGGCCGTCGAGACGTATGAGCAACTGTTCGGCGCGAGCGTCGAACGCCGCGCGACGGTCGAGGACCAGGGCGTGGAGGCCGCGTCACTGCGGCTCGGCGAGGGGCGCGTCGAGCTGATGGAATCGCTCGGTGCGGACACTCCGGTCGGAAGGTTTCTCGCCAAGCGAGGGCCCGGCATGCACCATGTCGCCTATGAGGTCGGTGACCTTCCCGCTGCTCTCCGCCATCTCTCCGACCGCGGCGCGGAGCTGATCGACGAGGCCCCGCGGCCCGGGCTCTTCGGCATGCAGGTTGCCTTCGTCCACCCGGACGCCGCCCACGGCGTACTCTCCGAGTTGGTCGCCGAATGAGCACCAACGAACACGACACCCGCATCGAGATCGGTTTCGAGGGGAGCCAGATCATGAGCGCGCTCGTCACCGCCGAGGCTGCGGACGAGCTCGAGACTGCTCTCTCCAACGGCACGAGCGGAACGCTCGCACTCGACGCCGAGGACGGCCGCTACACGGTCGCCCTGGGCCGCGTCGTCTACCTCAAGCGCTTCGCGCGCGAGGGGCGTCTCGGCTTCGGCGCAACTAGTTAGTTTCGGTAGCCGTCCGGGCATCCCAAGGACGTGGGCATGAACGGCGTGAATGCCGCTGCCGTGGCGCCGCGACCGGCGGAAACCGACCGGATGCGGGAGCTGGTCGAACGCGCGCAGCGCGGCGATCGCTCGGCGCTCGAGGAGCTCTACCTCCTGCACTTCGACCGGATCTACAGCTACCTGCACATGAGCGTCGGCAGCCGTCACGACGCCGAGGACCTGACGACCCAGACGTTCGTCAAGATGCTCGAGGCGATCGGACGCTTCCGCTGGCGGTCGGTGCCTTTCTCCGCGTGGCTCTTCCGGATCGCCCACAACCTGGCGATGGACCACTTCCGTGCGAGCCGGCGCTGCCAGCCGGAGGAGGAGATCGCCGAGAGCCTCCAGGGCGAGGAGAGCTCCGCCGAGGACGAGGCTCTCGCCTCGCTCGGGCAGGCGAGCATGCTCGAGCTGATCGAGCGCCTCTCGCCCGACCAGCGTCAGGTGTTGACGCTGAAGTTCGTCTTCCGGTTCTCGAACGGCGAGGTGGCATCGATCCTCGACAAGAGCGAAGGGGCGGTGAAGTCACTCCAGCACCGCGCGCTCGCGTCGCTCCAGAAGCACGTCACGCGCTAAAGAGCTACCTCTGTCTTGATGGGGACAGGATGAATCCTGTCCCCATAAGCTGACGAAATGTCCCTCGAAGTCGGACTCGTCGGCCTACCGGGCTCCGGCAAGACGACGCTCTTCAACGCGCTCACGCGTGGTCACGTCCAGCTCGGCGAGCACGGAAAGCCGCACGTCGGAATGGCGCCGGTCGCCGACGACCGGGTGGCGCAGGTCGCAGCCGTGATCGGCTCGCCCAAGGCGACCGTCGCGTCGATTCGCCTCGTCGACCCGGCCGGGACGGGCGCCGCCCAGCTGGGCGCTCTGCGACCGGCTGACGCGCTGCTCGCGGTGCTCGACGCCTTCTCGACCGACAGGAGCCCCGAAGCAGCGATCGCCGAGCTCGAGCTCGAGCTGGTCGTCGCCGACCGCGATCACGTCGAGCGTCGCCTCGAGAAGGTCCGTCGCGACGCGAAGTCCGGAGCTCCGGAGCAGAAGGCCGAGGTGGCGCAGCTCGAAGAGGCACTGGCGCACCTCGAGGCCGGCAAGCTGCTGCGCGACTTCGCTCCCCCACTTCCGGCCGAGCTCGAGCCTCTGACGACGAAGCCGTTGATCCCGGTCGTCAACGGCGCGAGTGGAATCGACGCCGCCTACGAGGCCGAGCTCGCGGAGCTTCCGGAAGAGGATGCCGCCGCCTTTCGCGACGGCGGGCCCTCGGCGCTCGAGGAGGTGACGCACGATCTGCGCGGGGCGCTCGACCTCCTCACGTTCTTCACGGCGAACGAGAACGAGGCCCGGGCATGGATGCTCAGGCGGGGCCGGACCGTGCTGGAGGCGGCCGGGCAGGTGCACAGCGACATGGCGCGCGGCTTCATCCGCTGCGAGGTCGTCAACTGGCGCGATCTCGTCGAGGCCGGATCGCGGGCGGAGACGGCCCGGCGGGGGCTGCAGCGACTCGAGGGGCGAGGCTACGTCGTCGAAGATGGCGACGTCCTCAACGTTCGCTTTAACGTCTAACCACTTAATTGAACGTCAATGAATGCTGAACTTATATTGAGCGCGCGATGAGCAGCGCCGGGCCGAAGGCCGAACGCAAGGACGAGCGTCTCGAGCGCGCCGTCGAGACTGCCGGTCGGCTGCTCGCCAACATCGAGCACGCGGTCCGCGGGAAGCGCGAGGAGATCAAGCTCGTGCTCGCCGCGCTCGCCTGCAAGGGACACGTGCTCTTCGAGGACGTTCCGGGAACGGCGAAGACCGTGCTGGCCCGGGCGATCGCCCAGTCGATCGAAGGGGCCGAGCCGTCGCGGATCCAGTGCACGCCCGACCTCCAGCCGACCGACGTCACGGGCCTGTCGGTCTGGAACCAGCAGCGACGCGACTTCGAATTCAGGCCCGGGCCGATCTTCGCGAACGTCGTCCTCGTGGACGAGATCAACCGCGCGATGCCGAAGACGCAGTCCGCGCTGCTCGAGGCGATGGCTGAGCGGCAGGTGACCGGGGACGGCGTCACGCGAGAGCTCTCCGAGCCGTTCATCGTCCTCGCAACGCAGAACCCGATCGAGCTCGAGGGCACGTTTCCGCTGCCGGAGGCGCAGCTCGACCGCTTCTTCGTGCGAACCGCGCTCGGGTACCCAGCCGCCGACGATGAAGTCCAGATCGTCCGCGACCAGCGGCACGGCCATCCGCTCGGCGACCTGAAGACTGTCGTGCGGGTCGAGGAAGTCGAGGCCCTCCAGGACGCGGCCGAAGAGGTGTACGTCGACGAGCTGCTCCAACGGTGGGTGATCGACCTCGTCCGCGCCACGAGAGACCTCGACATCGTCGCGATCGGCGCCTCCGTCCGTGGAAGTCTCGCCCTCGAGCGTGCCGCCCGGGCGTGGGCGCTGCTCAGCGACCGGGACTTCGTCGTCCCGGAGGACATCGAGTTGCTGCTGCTGCCGGTGCTCGGCCACCGAATCCTCTTCACGCCGTCGTTCCTCGTCGAGGTGCGGAAGGTCGGACGGACGCAGGCGCTGGAGGATTTCCGCGCGCGCTGCCTCGCGGCTGCGCCGAGGCCGCAGGCCTCGCTCGGCGGCGACGGCGAGGTGGTCGAGATCCGTGAGCGGCCCGACTGAGCTCACCTTCCCGCTCGTCCCACGCCGCAGGCTGATCGGACTCGCCTTCGGAAGCGTGCACAGCGCGCGCCGGGGAACCGGCTCCGACGTCGCCAGCTCGCGCCCGTATCAGCCCGGCGACGACGTCGATGCAATCGACTGGGCCGCGTCGGCCAAGCTCTCGGCGGCCCGGGGCACGGACGAGTTCATCGTCCGCGAGCGGTACGCGGAGGAGGCGCCGCGGGTCGTTCTCCTCTGCGACCGGCGGCCGGCGATGGAGCTCTTTCCGCCCGGCCTCCCGTGGCTCTCGAAGCCGACCGCAATGCTCGAGGCCGGCTCGATGATCGCCGACAGCACCGCCAAGGCCCGCGGCCTGATCGGGTATCTGGACTACGCGATGGGCAACGGCGACCGCCCGCCGTTCTGGCGCCCGCCGCACGGACAGACCGATTTCTGGCGCGTGAAGGAGTCACGTCTGCCGCACGCGGTCTACCGCGCTCCGGAGGACAACCTCGACCGGGCCTTCGCGTTTCTCGCGCCCCTGCGCCGCTCGCTGCCGGCAGGGACGTTCGTCTTCGTGCTCTCGGACTTCCTGAACCGGCCGACTCCGGAATCGTGGTCGACGATCCTCGAGCTGCCCTGGGAAGTCGTTCCGATCATGATTCAGGACCCGATCTGGGAGCAGAGCTTCCCCGACGTCTCCTCGGTGGTCGTGCCGCTTGCCGAGCCGGGAAGCGGACGGCTACGGCTCGTCCGCCTCAGCAGGCGTGAGGCCCGTGACCGCCGAGCCGCGAACGAGGAGCGCACCCGCGAGACGATCGCCGAGCTCGAGGCGCTCGGCCTCGACCCGATCGTGATCACGAACACCGACCGTAACGAGATCTTCACGCGGTTCCTCGAGTGGGTCGAGCTCCGCCAGGTGTGGACGAGGGAGCGGTGGTGACGCGAACGCAGGTCTACGCGGCCCTCGCCGCGGCCGCGCTGCTGGTCGCGGCGCTCGCGGGGCTCCTGGCCTGGCGCGCGTGGGACTCCCCGCCCGGACCGGTTCTCGAGGGCGAGCCGATCGCCGGGACAGCGCTTCTCGAGCCCGAGCAGCATCTCTTCGGCGACCCGGTCCGCGCCCGCCTCGAGCTCGTCGTCGACCGCAACCGGGTCGACCCTGACTCCGTGGAGGTCGGCGCGAACTTCCAGCCGTACCGCGAGCTTCGTCCCCTCGAGCACACCCGAACCGACTCCGGCCCGATCACGAGGCTCCGCTACGACTACCTGATCGCTTGTCTGGCCGCGGCGTGCCTCCCGAGTGGCGCCGGGCGAGTGGAGCTCGGCGGGGTCGCCGTCGAGTACACCCCGCGCGGGGATGTCGTGCCGCAGACGGCGAGCGTGGAATGGCAACCGCTACGCGCAGCGGGGCGCATCGATCCCAATCGCCTCGAGCAGGCCGCGCTGCGCGCGGAGCTGCGTGATCTCCCGCCGCCCTCGTACCGGATCTCGCCGAAAGCGGTGCAGCTCGTCGCGATGCTGCTCGCGGTTCTCTTCGCCGCCGCCGCGGCGATCCTCGCTCTCCGCTTCCTGCCGCTCGACCGCATCGCGGCCTGGATGGGAGCGCGTCGGGCGGACCGTCGGACGCCGCTCGAGCGCGCGCTCGCGCAGGTCCGCGACTCTGTGGCCCGCGGCCGGCCGGCGGAGGGTCGGCGCGCTCTGGAGCGGCTCGCGCATGAGCTACGGACGACCGAGAATCCCGAGCTGGCGAGCGACGCGAGCAGGCTCGCGTGGTCAGAAGGCGCTCCCGGAGAGTCGCGCGTCACGCCGCTTTCGCACGACGTCGAGCGCGTGATCGGAGAGGAGTCGTGAGCCGTCCCGGTCGCCAGGCGATCCCGCTTGCCGATCTGCGGGCGTTGATCGACCCGGCCCGGCGGACGGCCGCCGTTCGCTGGCTGCTTGCCACCGGTCTGGTGATCACCGTAGCCGCGGCTGCGTTCCTCGCCCAGCGGCCGGCTTCGAGCGAGATCACGCTGGCGCAGGGGGGACGCAGCGGCGTGGTTGCGCTCGACATGTCGGCGAGCATCGGCTCGGCGAGGCGGCGCATCACGGAGCCCTTCGAGTACCTGGCCGACACCGGGCAGGAGTTCGGGCTCGTGCTCTTCTCCGGGACGGCCTACGAAGCGGCCCCGCCCGGAACGAGCGGCGCCGAGCTGCGTGGAATCGTGAACGCACTGGCGCCGTTCAAGGACGTATGCGTCGTCGCGTCTGACCGCCCGAGCCCGTGCCCTGCGCACACGCGACGGGTTCTCTCTGACTCGCCGGAGGGGGAGCGAGTCGAGCAGGCGCGGTCGAGGACGCCGTGGACGGAGAGCTTCCGTGGCGGCACGACGATCTCGGCCGGGCTCGTGCTCGCGCGCCAGGCGCTCGAGCGGCACGAGATGAAGGATCGCGGCGTGCTCCTGATCAGCGACCTCGACGACTCCGGTCTGGACCTTCCGGCGCTGACGCGCGAGCTGATGACCTACCGCCGAGAGAAGATCCCGATCCACATCGTCGCCCTCGGTCCGTTCGACGACGACCGGTTCTTCTTCGAACGACTGGTCGGTGCCGACGCGTTCGTGGATCGCGCCGATCTCGCTCCCGGGCAGCTCGCCGACGAGCGGCAACGGGCGGAGCGCGCAGGCGTTCCGGAGGGTTTGGCGGCCCTCGCCCTCGTCTTGCTGATGCTGCTCGCGCTCAACGAGCACTTCTGCGGGCGGCTGGCCTGGAAGGCGGAGCGATGAAGCGCCACTGGCCGATCATCCGCAAGGTCGCCCCGATCGTCGTGCTCGCCGCGCTGGCGGGGATCGCGGCCCTGGTCGCGCGGGACGCCGCTGCGATTCGCCACGGAATGCAGCGCGGCGATCTGGCCTTCGAGGCCCTGCCCGCAGCGGAGCGGCTCTGGCGCTTCGACACAACGGTTCCGTACGCCGAGCAGCTCCTCGGAGTCGAGGACGATCTGACCTACCGTCGCGCTCTGAGGACGTTCGCCGTCGACGACCGGCGCGCGCAGAACCCGTACGACTTCTCCCGCCCGGCCTTCCGCGCCGAGGCCCAGGCCACGCTCTCCGACGCGGAGAAATCCGACCTGACGCCGGCGCAGCGGGCCAAGCTCGCGACGCTCACGGGGGTGCTCTCGTTCGACGAGGCGGTCTCGGACCCGGTCAACGGCCCGAACCTCATTCGCCAGAGCCTCGCCCACTTCCAGCGCGCGGTGCGAACCGACCCGACGTCGAGCGAGGCCAAGTACGACCTCGAGTTCTTGCTCCGCGTGCTCGCTCCGGGCGCCGAACGCCTGCGGATCCGCCAGAACATCCCCTCCTATTCCGCCGGCCGGAACGCTCCGGGCGCCGGCCCGGTTCGCGTCGGCGAGGGCTATTAGTGGATCTGGCCTTCCTCACCCCGCTCGCCGGGCTCGTGGCGTTCGCGGTCATCCTTCCGCTCGTTGCCTTCGTCCGCAGCGAGCAGCGATCCGCGCGCGTTCGCTCGCTGCTCCGGCTCGCTCCTCCCGGTGGGTCTCGTCGGCAGACGGTCGCAGCGATCATCGTCCTCGCCGTGTTGGTCGGGCTCGGCGCCGCCCAGCCCATTCTGGAGGAGTCGAAGGAGTACTCGGCACGTACCGACGCCCAGGCCTTCGTTCTCCTGGACACCTCGCGCTCGATGCTCGCCGCTCCCGCGGCCGGCGAAGCGACGCGGTTCGACCGGGCCGCCGCGGCGGCGCGACGCTTTCGTGAGTCCTTGTCGGGTCTGCCGATCGGGATCGCGTCACTGACCGACCGCGTGCTTCCGCACGTCTTCCCGAGCGCGAACCCGGACACATTCGAGCGCGTGCTCAGCAACTCGATCGGTGTCGACAGGCCCGCGTCGCGTGAGGCGAACAACACGCGGGCGTCGGCGCTCGACGCAACGATGGTCGTTCCCGAGCGGAACTTCTTCCGCGGCACTCGGCGTCGCCTGCTCCTGATCTTCACGGATGCCGAGACGCAGCGTCTCCATCCGCGCCGGCTCGAGACGCAGTTCCGGGGGAGCGGCATCGACACGATCCTCGTGCGCATCGGAGGCCCGACCGAGCGGATCTTCGCGGCCGGCGGCGACGTCGAGCCCTACGTGCCTGATCCGCGTAGCGCATCCGCGGCCGACGACTACGCCGCGGCCGTCGGCGGCCGCGCGTTCAGCGAGGACGAGCTCGACGAGGCGGTCGACGCCGCTCGCGACACGCTCGGGACCGGGCCGACGAGGCCGCGGGTCGAGGCGTCGGACGTTCGACCCCTCGGCCCGTTCGTCTTCGTCGCCGCGCTCCTGCCGCTGTCGTTTCTGCTGTGGCGACGAAACGTCGCCTGACCGCTGGCTAGCAGCAGCAGTCGTCGCAGTCGCACTCAGGGCCGCAATCACAGTCGCAGTTGCGCATGTCACTCCTTTCATCGACGAACTTCGATGTACTATATTGAAGCTTGTCGATGAAGAAATTGCAACTCCTTCGAGAGCCGTGCTGTACGCCCGGCGCGCCGCTTCTCCCCAAGGACGATCGGGAACGGCTAGCCGCGCAGTTCAAGGCGCTCGCTGATCCGACCCGGCTCGCAATCGTCAACCAGCTCGCGGGCTCGGGCGAGTGCTGCGTCTGCAACTTGGAGCCGCTCGGCCTCTCCCAGCCGACGATCTCCCACCACCTGAAGGTCCTTCGGGACGCCGGTCTCGTCGAGAGCACGCGGCGGGGAACGTGGGCCTTCTACCGCTTGGTTCCCGATGCCGTCGACGCCCTTGCCTTCACGCTGGGCGGCGGAAGCCCTCAGTCGGGCACGGGTTTGGTCGCGGCGACCGCGTCGAGCTGATTCGCGTGGTACAGCACGGCCGCCTCCGCCGTGCGGGCGGCACGGCCGTCGTGGTGGACGGCGACGGCGTGGACGAGCTCGGCGAGCGCGCCTCCTTCGAGCCCCTCGGCGTTGGCCTCGATCAGGCGGATCCCCAGCTGGACGTGGCCGAGCAGCCTCCCCTCGTCGGTCGGTCGAAAGTTGGGAGCGCGCCCGAGCTCGACCGTGCGCCCAGCATCGTGCAGGAGCGCGGCGGCGACGAGCAGGTCGGGCCGCAGCCGAGGGTGCACCTGAGCGGCGTCCCGGCAGATGGTCGCAACGGCGACGGTGTGCTCGAGCAGGCCGCCGGCGTAGTCGTGGTGAACGTCGGGGCTCGCAGGGAGCTCGCGCAGCCGGCTTCTGAACGCACCGTCGTCGAGAAATCGTCTGACGACCGCCCTGAGCCCGGAATGGCTGATCTCACCGCCGAGGAACTCGAGAAAGCCGTCGAGCTCGTCGGCGTCGCGCCGCAGCGCCGGTGTGAGGGACGCGACGTCCTCCTCGGCCGGTTCGAGTGACCTGACGGCGAGCTGAAGCCGGTCGCGGAACTTGTCGACCCGCCCGAGCACGCGGACGGCATCGCCCTCGCCGAAGCGGCCGTCGAGCAGCTCGACGTCGTTCCAGACCCGGGCTTCGATCCGCCCGCTCGAGTCGACGAGCTCGAGCGCGAGGTAGTCCGAGCCCCCCCGCGTCCGTCGCCGCTCCTTTCTCGACACCGCGTAGACCCCCTCGACGACGCGGTCCTCCTGGAGCTCGGCGATTGCGCTCACGGCCCGAGTCTAGGGACGAAAACGGATGGTACGCTCGGCCGAGATGGCGGTCGTGAAGCCGTTTCGCGCCGTGCGCTACGACGAGGAGGTCGCGGGGCCGCTCGACGCCCTCGTCGCTCCTCCCTACGACGTGATCGACGACGCCCAGCGCGACGAGCTGATGGCGCGGAGCCCGCTGAACGTCGTCCACCTGACCCTGCCCGAGAGCGATGATGACGCTGCTCGCCTCTGGCGCGAGTGGCTGTCCGACGGCGCACTCGTCCGTGAGGGGGAGCCGTCCTTCTGGGCGCTCGAGCAGGACTACGTCGGCCCGGACGGTGTCCCTCGGACGCGGCGCGGGCTCGTCGCCTCGCTTCGCCCGGAGCCGTACGAAAACCGGGTCGTCCTGCCGCACGAGCGGACTCACGCCGGGCCGAAGGAGGGTCGCCTGCGGCTCCTCCGCGCCACGGGAGTCCACTTCGAGCCGATCTTCCTGCTCTACGACGGCGAGCCCCCGTACGAGTTTCCATCCGGCCCGCCCGACATCGAGACCGAGGGGGCGAAGCTCTGGCGGGTCCCGGCCGACGGAATCGAGGACGCTTTCGCCGACCGGCAGCTTCTGATCGCCGACGGCCATCACCGCTACGAGACCGCGCTCGCGTACGGCGCCGAGCTGATCCCGGTCGTGCTCGTCTCGACCGACGATCCCGGCCTCATGATCTTCCCGACACACCGGATCGTCGAGGAGGTGAACGGCCCGGCTCCGTCTCAGGCCGACCTCCGGAGCGCGCTGGCCGAGCTGGAGCGCGAGCCGCTCGATCGGGCCGCGGCTGTCCTCTATCGCCCCGAGGGCCGGATCGCAGTCGTGCACGGCCGGGAGGGAGAGCTCGACGTCCAGCTCGTCGAGTCCCTCGTTCCCGAGGGGGTGAGCTACACGCCGTCGGTCGAGGAGGCTGTAGCCGCCGTGGACAGCGGCCGCGCCGCCGGCGCCTTCATCGTTCGCCCGACGCGGATCGAGGACGTCTTCCGGTTCGCCGAAGCCGGCGAGACCCTGCCGCAGAAGACGACGTACTTCTATCCGAAGCTTCTCTCCGGCCTGCTCTTCCACCCCGACGGGTGACCCCCTGGCTCGAGGTCTGCCGGTCGGCCGTGGCCGACATCCGCCAGGTGCTCGAAGACCTGCCGAGCCGTGTGGAGCGCGAGCCGGTGCTGGCAACGGGAGTCGGCGGAGACGACACGACGGCGATCGACGCCGCGGCGGAGCAGGCGGTCGTCACGCGGCTCGAAGAGCTCCATCGGCAAGGACACGAGTTCCTGCTCGTCTCCGAGGAGCTCGGCGAGCGCTCATTCGGCGGCGGTGAGACGCGTGTTGTCGTCGACCCGATCGACGGCTCGGTGAACGCGAAGCGGGGGCTGCGGCACTTCTGTCTCTCCGTGGCTGTGTCGGAAGGGGCGTCGTTCGGCGACGTCGTCTACGGCTATCTCTACGACTTCGGCTCCGGCGAGGAATGGACGGCGACGAAGGGCGGCGGGGCGGCGCTCGACGGGCGTCCGCTCGGCGATGTGAGGCCCAAGGAGCAGGTGGAGATCCTCGCCCTCGAAGGGACGCTCTCGGCGGCCGTCGCCGACAAGGCGGTCGCGCTCGCCGGTTACGCGCGGCGGTTCCGGATCATGGGGTCGCTCGCGCTGTCGCTCTGCCAGCTCGCCGCGGGTCGTGTCGACGCCGTCTGCTCCCTGCGTGGCGCGCGGGCGGTGGACCTCGCCGCCGCCCAGCTCGTCGTCCGGGAGTGCGGCCTCCCGATCGGCTTCGCCGACGCCAGGCCGTGGGACGCGGCGCCGCTCGACACTGCGCCGCAGGCGCTCGTCGTCGCGGCGGCAACGGAGGAGTCACGCGACCGCCTTGCGGAGATCCTCTCCATGTGAGCCAGATCCGCATCGGCTGCTCGGTGTCTAGTCTTGTAGCGATGCAACCAACGCCCGACCAGATCACCGAAGCTCTCAGCAGGGTGATCGATCCCGAGCTCAAGAAACCGATCACCGAGCTTGGGATGGTGCGCGACGTGGACGTGCAGGGCGACCACCTCGTCGTCACGATCGCGCTCACCGTTCCCGGCTGTCCGCTCCGCCATAGCTTCGAGGAGCAGGTTCAGCGCGAGCTCCAGCCGCTCCCGGGTGTCGAGACCGTCGCGACCGAGTTCGACGTGATGAGCCCCGAGGAGAAGGCCGCGCTCACGACCCGCCTGCGCGGCGGCGTGAAGCAGCGCACGAAGGGGATCTCGCTGGACCGCTCGACGCGAGTGATCGCGGTCGCAAGCGGAAAGGGCGGCGTCGGCAAGTCGACGTTGACCGCGAACCTCGCCGCGGCCTTCGCTCGGCTCGATCACCGCACCGGGGTGCTCGACGCCGACATCTACGGCCACTCGATCCCGCACATGCTCGGCATCCATCAGCGCCCGGTCGTCGTCGACCGGATGATCGTTCCCCCGGTCCGCGACGAGCTGAAGCTGATGTCGATCGGGTTCTTCCTCGAGGACAACGCGCCGGTCATGTGGCGCGGTCCGATGTTGCACAAAGCGCTGGAGCAGTTCCTCTCAGATGTCCACTGGGGCGAGCTCGACACGCTCCTCGTCGACATGCCTCCCGGGACCGGCGACATCGCGATCTCGCTCGGCCAGCTGCTGCCGCGCGCCGAGGCGGTCGTCGTGACGACACCTCAGCCGACCGCCCAGCAGGTCGCCGTCCGTGCGGCGCAGATGGCGGAGAAGACGAGCATGCGGCTGGTCGGCGCCGTCGAGAACATGTCCTATCTGGTCGGCTCCGGGGACGAGCTCTTCGGATCCGGTGGCGGCGAGGCGCTCGCCCGCGAGATCGGGCAGCCGTTGCTCGGGCGAATCCCGCTCGATCCGGCGCTGCGCGAGGCTGCCGACCGAGGCGAACCGCTCGTCTGGGAGAATCCGGACGCCGAGGCGTCGATCGCGATCGTCCAGCTGGCCGAGGCGATCGCGGCGACGAAGCGCGAGGAAGGGCTCGGGATCGTGAAGCCGCTCCCCATCGCCGGCGCCCGGAGCTAGCGCGGCTGCAGCCCGAAGACGCCCTGCCCAGGCTGCGCGCCCTCGGCTTCGCCGAGCGCGAGGCGCAGACGCTCGCCGACCACTTCCTCGATGCCGAACGACGCGGCAAGAGAGGCCACGGTCTCGCCCGGGTCGAGTGGCTGGAAACGCAGGACGTCGATCCTGTCGCGCAGCCTGAGCGGCTGCTGGCGGAAGAGGGGTACGAGCGCTGGGACGGACGCGGCGCCCTCGGCTACCTCACGCTTGCGGAGATCTGCGTGGCGCAGATCGAGTCGCCGCCGCAGCATGCCCGGGTCATCGTCGCCTCGAACTGCTTCCCGACGGGGATGCTGGGCCACTGGACGCGGAAGCTGGCGGATGCCGGGCTCGTGGCGGCGCTGACGACAACGTCGCCCGCCCGCCTGGCGCACCCCGACGGCGGACCCGCCCTGGCAGGCACCAACCCTCTCTCGATCGCGATCCCGAGCTCGGATGGACAGCCGATCGTCACCGACGTCTCGATGGGACAGGTGACCTACGGCGACGTCATCGCCGGGCTCGCTACGGCCGACGAGCTCGTCCCCTTCGGCGGCGACCGCGCGCACAAGGGGTTCGCGCTCGCTCTCGGCCTCCAGCTGCTCGTCGATGCGCTCGCCGGTGACGGGTACGGCGCGGTCCTGCTCCTCGCCCGGCCCGAGGCCGACCCGGTTCCGGCGCTGAGGCGGCTGGCAGCGGGTCTGCGGCTTCCGGGCGACCCACCTACCAAGGCTTAACCAAAGGTTTCCGCGCTGCTGGCCGTGGGTTGGGCGGCTGCTGGCGGGCCGTCCGCGAGCCTGTGCTCATGAACAAAGGAGGACACATGAGCAAGCTCGTTATCGGACTGGCCGCCTTCATGTTGCTGGCGGCAGGCGGCGCGCTCGCCGGCGGCGCGATCACCAACTCGTCTTCGGACGACGGCTTCACGACCGGCACGACCACCAACGAGAGCACCACGCTGGGCACGACCACGAACGACGACACGACCACGCTCGACACGACCACCACGGGCGGCGTGGACATCAGCGGCCCGTGCGACGAGGCCGAGCACGCGAACGATCCTCGTTGCACCGGCGCAGCGGTCGATCGTCAGGACGACGACCGCGGACGCGGCCGGGGCCGGGACGACGCAGGTGGCGACAACCACCGCGGCCGAGGCTCGGACGACGTCGGTGACGACGACCACGGCGGACGCGGCCGCGGCGGCGACGACCACGGAAACGATGACCGGTCCGGCTCGAACTCGGGCCACGGCTAACCCAACGACGAAGGAGCAAGCATGAAGAAAACGATCGGAATCCTGGCCATCTCGGGGCTCGCGATGGTCGCTCTGGCCATCCCGACGCTCAGCTCGGGCGCCGCGCAAAGCGTCAGGGTCAGCGAGGTGGACGGGCGGATCTCGCTGGCCGCCAAGCCGAGGAACGGCATGGTCAAGTTCGTCGTCCGCAACCGGGGCGACGAGGGCCATGACTTCTGGCTCCGCGGCGGCGGCAAGCGCTGGAAGACGCGCGTCCTTGGCGTCGGCAGCTCGCAGACGCTGACGGTTCGCTTGAAGCGGGGCGTGCGCTACTCGTTCTGGTGCGGCGTCAGCGACCACGCGTCGGAAGGCATGCGTGGGAGCTTCGTCGCCCGCTAGCTCGACCCTCACCACCGACGTCGAGGCGGCCCTCTTGGTTCTCCCTGGGCCGCCTCGGCATGGTCCGGGTAAAAGAGGAGCGATGCAGATCGGAAAACGGACGATCCTGCTGGTCGAAGACGAGGAATCGATCACGGCACCGCTCGTCGAGGCTCTCAAGCGCGAGGGCTTCGACACTGCTGTCTCCGCGACCGCGGGCGAGTCTCTCGGTCTCGCCGAGCGCGTCAAGCCGGACCTCGTGCTCCTGGACGTGATGCTGCCCGACGGCTCCGGGTTCGACGTCTGCCGCGAGCTGCGCGCCCGCTCGCGGGTCCCGATCATCATGCTCACAGCGCGCGGGGAGGAGGCGGACCGCGTCGCGGGGCTGGAGCTCGGCGCCGACGACTACGTCGTCAAGCCGTTCAGCGCCAGAGAGCTGGTCGCGAGGGTTCGCGCCGTGCTGCGGCGTGCCGCCGAGGCCGGCGAGCGCAAGCTCGAAGGAGCGACCGAGATCGGCGAGGTTCGGCTCGACCCGGCGCGCCGGACTGCGACCTTTCGCAGTCAGGAGCTGGAGCTCAGCCGCAAGGAGTTCGACCTGCTCCGCCTGCTGATCGAGAACGCCGGCTCGGTCGTCACGCGGGAGCGGCTGATCGACGAGGTCTGGGACACCAACTGGTTCGGGTCGACGAAGACGCTCGACGTCCACGTCAGCGGGCTGCGCAAGAAGCTCGACGACGATCCCGCCGCACCGCGCTACATCCACACGATCCGAGGCGTCGGCTTCCGCTTCGCTTCGACCGACGACGTATGAGCCTCCGCACGCGCCTGCTGGCGGCGTTCGCGTACGTCCTGGTCCTCGTCATCGTCGCGCTCGAGGTACCGCTCATCCTCAACGTCTCTCGGCGGGTGGACGCCGAGGTCAAGGGACAGGCGGCGGCCCAGGCACAGCTGGTCGCGGCGAGTGCCTCCGGCCGAATGAGCGACGCCGGTGAGCTCCGCCGCCTGACGAGGGAGGCCGCCCAGGATCTGGGTGGACGGGTCATCGTCGTCGACGAGTCCGGGCGGCTGGTCGCCGACTCGGCCGGTGTGCAGTCGGGCTCGTACGGCGATCGCCCGGAGATCCGCACCGCGCTTCAGGAAGGGCGGATCTCGCAGGGCCGGCGCTTCAGCGACACCCTGGGTGAGTCGCTGCTGTACACGGCCGTTCCCGTCGTGGAGGGCGGCAACGGGGTCGGCGCGGTGCGGGTGACCCAGAACGTCCAGGCGATCGACGACCGCGTGCGCCGCGACGTCCTCGGTCTGATCGGCATCGGCGTGATCGCGCTCGTGCTCGGGCTCGGCTTCGCCTGGGTGCTCGCCGGGACGCTTGCGCGTCCGCTCCAGCGGCTCGCGGCCGCGGCCCGCCGCGTCGAGGCGGGCGATCTCCAGGCCAGGGCCGAGCCGGAAGGCTCGACCGAGCACCGCGAGGTCGCGCACGCCTTCAACGACATGACGGAGCGGCTGGGACAGGTGCTCGAAGCCCAGCGGGAGTTTGTCGCGAACGCGTCACACCAACTCCGGACGCCGCTGACAGGGTTGCGGCTTCGCCTGGAGTCCGCGGCGCTGAAGGCCGGCCCGGAGCTGGGCGCGGAGCTCGAAGCGGCCGAGCAGGAGGTCCAGCGCCTCGCCCGGCTGCTCACGGCGCTGCTGACCTTGGCCCGGGAGGGCGATCGGCCGCCGGCGCGCGCCACGGTTTCTCTCGGCGATGCGGTCGAGCAGGCGGGAGAGCGCTGGGGCGATCGAGCCCGGAGCAGCGGACACGAGCTGGCCACGGTCTGCCGCGCCGAGGCCGTCGCCCGGGCCTCGGAGGAGGACATCGCGATCATCCTCGACAACCTGATCGAGAACGCCCTCAACTACTCCCCCGGCGGCGCAGTCACCGTCGAGTGCGGCCGCGAGCGCGACGAGGTCTTCGTCGCGGTCTCGGACGAGGGGCCGGGGCTCGAGCCCGGTGAGGAGGAGCGCATCTTCGACCGCTTCGCTCGCGGAAGTGGAGGCCGCGGCTCGCCCGGAACCGGCCTCGGTCTCGCGCTCGTCGCCACGCTGGCCCGCCGGTGGGGCGGGACGGCGAGCATCGCAAACGGGGTCGCGGGCGGCGCGCGGGCCGAGGTTCGGCTGCCCGCGGCGCCCGAGCCTTTGCAATCCCCGAACAGGGACTTGGACGAGGCTTTACCCGGCCGCGTCTAGCCTGGATTCATGCGTTTTGCAGCCCTCATCGCCCTCGGACTGGTCTTCGCCGCCGGGCTCGGGGTCGCCGGTCACCTGATCGCCAGGGACACGGTGGCGTTGCCGGTCGCGAGCATCCAGGCCGGCGAAGGCTTGGCCCCTGCGCAGACGGACACGGTGCGGGCAACGAGGACCGCCGCGACGAGAACCACCGCGACGACGACGCGGAGGACGAGGACGACGAGGAGCGGGACGACGACGACCACCGCGACCGACGACGACTCCGGACGTGGACGCGGTCGTGGACGCGGTCGCGGCGGAGACGACAGCTCCGGCAGCGGCAGCTCAGGCTCGGGGTCGGGCTCGAACTCGGGCTCGTCCGGCTCCGGCGGCGGGGACGACGACTAGCCCACGAGCTGCTTGAACCGCGGATCGTCGCGGACCGGATCGAAGTCCGGGTCGGTCCTGGCCGCTTCCCGGAAGCGCTCCTGACCGGCGATCGACTCCTCCAGATGCGAGATCGCGTCGTCAGCCTGGCCCAACATGCTCTCGGCGCACGCGAGGTTGTAGACGACCCCCGCGTCGTCCGGGTATTCCTGATGCGCCTCCGCGAGCACTTCGTGGGCCTTGTCGTACTCCTTCGTGGCGAAAAACGCGAACGCAGGAGCCGAGCGCTCCCATCGCGACGGCGTGAAGGGCTCGCCGGGCTTGGCGCCGACGGCGAGCACTGTCGTCTCCGGCTCGGCGGCGACCGCCTTGCGCTTCGCGGCGGGGTCGCGCACGAAGACGAACGTGCCCGGCGTAGCCTCGAACTCATCCCCGTCGACAGTGAAGGTCGCCCGGCCGTTGAGGACGACGTAGAGCTCCTGGTGTTGCTCGCCGTCGCCGTCGCCGAATTCGTCGTGCTCGCTGATGATCTCCTTCCCCGCCTCGTCCGCAGTCCAGGCATTCACCCCGAAGGCCTCGACCCCCATGTACGAGCGAACGGTTGCCCACCGCAGCGCCTGACTGGTGGGGATCTCCATCTCCGACAGCTTTGCGGTCTTGAACTTCTCGCTCACGACTGCCTCCTCAGCTCCTCGAGCACGACGGGATCGATGGATTCGGCGCCGTCCACCCGCTCCTCCAGGTTCTCGTTACCCGCCCAGCGGGGCAGCGAGTCCACTGGATCGCCTTCGTAGCCGAGGCGCCCCAGCCGATCGCGGAGCTCCGACTCCAGCGCCTCGTCGACGGGCAGCCACTGCTCCCGCGGGGTCTTGCCGAAGATCGCCTGGTGGAGGCCGTAGATCCGGCGCAGCTCCTCGAGCGGCCGGGCGTGGTCGTCCACGCGCAGGTCGACGACAACGTCGGAGAGGTTGGCGTAGCCACCGTCTGTCTCCACGACGAGCAGAGCCGCGGATTGTTGGCCGCGGCTGTCGCCGCCGGCTGCCTGGGCAGCGTCGAGGCAGTCGAGCAGCCGCTCGGCGAAAGGCTCCCCCGCCGAGCGCTCGAAGGTCTCGGCCAGCGCGCCCACGGTCTCACCGGAGACGAGGATGTTCCCCTGCGCGGCGTAGCCTTCGCCCGTGCGGCCGCCTGCCCAGTCGTAGCACTCCGACCCGGTGTACGTCGCCCCGCGGCCCTCGCGGTCGACGATGCCGAGCTGGCGATGGTCGCGGCCGTCGTCGGCCGAGGTGAGTCTGTCGACGACCTCCTGTGCAGAGAGGCCGTCGCGCAGCAGCGCGAGGCCGTCGGGCCCGTAGCGCGGGTTGGCGTAGGCCTGGGTCGCGACGGCGCCCACATGCGGCTCCGCCCAGGTGACGACCGAGCCGACGGCGAGGAACTTCGATTGCGTCGCGACGCCCCACAGGCCGGCCTCGAGGTCACAGGCGGCGATCGAGTACGTCCCGTACGTGATCGCGATCAGATCGAGGTCGAGCAGCTCGCGATGCGCCTCCGAGACGAGCACCGACGAAACCTCGGGCCGCTTGAGCGCCTGGACGACCGCCTCCGGGCTGGAGGCGCGCACGACCACGGGCCGGCCCTGCTCGAAGGCCTCCGCGAGTGCCGCATCGTCGAGCTCGTCCAGGACGAGGGCGCCGTCGACGTCCAGCTCGCCCTCGATCGCGATCTGCGGCACCTTGCGCCCGGTCGAGCCGAACCAGCGCTCTCTCACAGAGTGACCGTCTCGCCGGGCTCCGGGCTGATCACCTCGACGCCCGGCGCATGCTCGCGCAGCTGGTCGGGCGTCCCGGTCAGCAGCGGGAAGGTCCCCCAGTGCACGGGCACGCACCGCCGGCAACCGAGTAGCTCGAGGGAAGCGGCAGCCTGGCGCGGGCCCATCGTGAAGCGGTCCCCGATCGGCAGGATCGCCGTCTCGGGCTCGAGATAGCGGCCGATCAGCTCCATATCGCTGAACATGGCCGTGTCTCCGGCGGCGTACACCGTCGTCCCGTTCTCGAACTCGATCACGAAGCCGGCCGGGTCGCCCAGGTAGGTGATCGACCCGCCCTCGGAGATGAACCCGCCGGAGTGGAGCGCGTGCGTCATGTGGAACTTGATCCCGTCGACCTCGACGGTTCCTCCCTTGTTCATCCCGAGCGCGCTCGCGTTCTCGACGCCCTGCGACTCGAGCCAGTTCGCCAGCTCGAAGATCGCCACGACCGCGGGCGAGTGCCGTTGCCCGAGCTCCACCGCCGAGCCGACGTGGTCGCCGTGGCCGTGAGTGATGACCATCACGTCCACCCGTTCCGGCTCGCGTTCCGATTCGGGGCATTTCGGGTTCTCGAGCCACGGGTCGACGTAGATCCTCTTTCCGCCGGGACTGTCGATGCGGTAGCTCCCGTGGCCGAGCCAGGTCAGTGCGACATCGGGCATAGATCCTCCTTGGTCAGGGCGGGGCTGAGCCTATCCCAGCGCGATCAGGACGTACGCGGAGACGGGATCTCGCTTCCCTTTGACCTGAAGCTCGCCGAGCGGCTCCACGCGAACACCGTTGTCGACGGCCATGAACGTGGACTCGCCGATCACGACCTGACCCGGCTCGGCGTGGCCCTGGAGCCGCGACGCCAGGTTCGTCGTGTCGCCGATCGCCGTGAAGCTGCGCTGCTCTGCGGTGCCGACGTTCCCCACGATCGCCGGGCCCGTGTTGATCCCGACCCGGAAGCGCGGACAGCCGGGGTTCCCGGTGGCAACCTCGCGCGCTGCCTGCTGCAGGCCGAGGCCGGCGCGCGCGGCGCGGAGCGCGTGATCGGGTTGGTTGTCGTCGACGTTGAAGACGACCATGATCGCGTCGCCGGCGAAGCGCTCGATCATCCCGCCGTAGTCACCCAGGACGACCGGGACCGTCTTCGCCCAGTACTCGTTCAGCAGGGCCAGCACCTCCGAGGGAGCGTGCCGTTCCGAGTACGCCGTGAAGCCCTGGAGATCGGCGAAGAGGACGGTCACGTCGCGCTCTTCGCCGCCCAGCTGGGACGCCTCCGGCTCGGCGCGCAGCCTGGCCGCGAGCTGCGGCGAGAGGTAAGGCCGGAGGAGCCCTTCGATCGTCTCGATCTCACGCGCCGCCCGCTCGGCGACCGCCGCCTCCTCCGGAGCCAGACCAAAGCGGTTACGTAACTGCTCGCGGTCAAGGTGCTCGCTGGCCGCAGCCTTGACGGCGGAGGCGTACCGGCGGTCGATCCGTCCGAGCGTGTGGTCGAGATAGAGCCCCGCGAAGATCTCACCGCGTGACCGCTCCCGCAGGGCGGTGAAGGCGACAATCCCGAACGCGGCTGCCATCAGGACGTGCCACTCCCACCACGTGGCGTGCCAGCTCCGCGCGAACGCTACGGCGATCATGGCTTCTGCGAGAAGGATCCATGCGGTCGTGACGCCGAGGAGAACCGTGGCCGGCCGCCGGCGGTAGAGCTTGCCGTACCGGTAGGCGGCGAACGCGTACAGGAGCACGCCGGGGATCGCCAGCCCGAACTCTCGCGTCTCGGCCTTGTCCGGCGGCAGTGGCTGGTCGAGCGGGCCGAACTCGCTGAGCGAGGCGGCGCCCCACGCCACGAGCAGCAGGAAGAGACCCCAGCGCAGGAGTCGGGTGCGCCGAAGGATCGCCGCCGAGGTCTCTGCCGTCAGGTCCAGTGCCGACAATGCGGCGAAGACGGAGGCGAGTGCCAGTCCGACCGGCGTTGCGATCACAAAGCCCGTGTTAGGCGCCTCGAGCAGGACGCCGGGCGTAGCCAGCGCGTGGAGGCCGAGGAAGCCGGCGCTGGCGAGGAAGGCCAGCGAGACGAGGAAGAGGCGCGCATCGGAGCGCCGCGACGCCGCCTCGCTCGTCAGCAGGCCCAGAGCAACGCTGACGACGGAGACACCGAGGACAAGCCAGAAGTGGGCAGGGTGGTGTTCCCAGTCGACGTCGAGCTCTGGCTGCACGAGCAGCAGCGCCAGACCGGCGAGCGGGATCCCAATCAGGAACGTCCAGAGGATCACGGGGCGGCAGGAAAACCCTACTGGGGCCTCGAAGGGCACGGCGTGAGCCGCCACCTGGCGCCCGTCGCGCTCGTCGTCCTGGCGGGCCTGGCCGACTCCTCGGGGCGCTCGGGCCTCGCCTTCTATCTCCTGTTGGCGGCGATCCCCGTCGTTGCCTCCGCCGGGCTCGGCGCGTACGGCGATCTGGTCACACGCGAGGGCCCGGTTCCGGCGTCACTGTCGCTTCAGGCGCTGCTCTGGGGTCTCGCGCTCGTGCTGGTGACCGCCAGCGCCGGTGTCCGTGCGCCGGCGTTCGACTCGGTCGCGCCCGCCTTCGGCGTCGCGACGCTCTTTGCCTGTTTGGCCGTCGGGGCGATCCAGCTAGCGTTGGCGGCTGCGGGCGAGCTCAGGGCTCGCTAGAAGGGGAGCTGCGCTGCGGCCTTCTCGGCCAGATCGATGAGAGGCTGCACGGCGAAGAAGGAGCCGACCGTGACGGCCAGGCAGGCGAAGACCGACCCCTGGAGCACCAGCTCGCGGGGCGGCGAGCCGCCGGCGGGGGCGAGACCGACTTCCGGCATGCGCATGTACATCGCCCGGACGACGGCCAGGTAGTAGTAGAGGCTGATCGCCGTTCCGATCACGCCGGCGAGCACGAGCCACCACCAGCCGGTGTCGTATGCCGCCGCGAAGACGTAGAACTTGCCGACGAAGCCGCCCGTGAGCGGGAAGCCGGCGAACGAGAGCATGAAGGCCCACATCGCGACGCCGAGCAGCGGCCGCTCCCAGCCCATCCCGGCGATGTTGTCGAGCGTGGCCCGCTCGCCGAGCTCGCGTTCCCGGGCGGCGACGACGCCGAAGGCGCCCAGCGAGGCCGCGCTGTACGGGATCAGGTAGTAGAGCAGCGCCCGGCCGCCGAGCTCGTTGTCGGCGGCGACGGCGATCAGCAGGAAGCCGGCGTGCGAGACGGACGAGTAGGCCAGCATCCGCTTGAGGTTCCCCTGGACGAGCGCCGCGATGTTGCCCCAGGCGAGCGAGACGCAGGCGATGACCGCGACGGCGATCGTCCAGAGCTCCTCCTCCGCGGGGAACGCCGTCACGAGGAGGCGCATGGTGAGCACGAGCGCGACGGCCTTCGTCGCGGCCGACATGAACGCGGTCACCGGCGTCGGTGCGCCCTCGTACACGTCCGGCGTCCACATGTGGAACGGGGCCGCCGACGCTTTGAAGCCGAGCCCGGCAATGATCATCGCCAGCCCGGCGAGCACGAGGCCGTCGTCGGCAAGCCCCTGGCTCTCGATCTGCGCCGCGATCGCGGAGAAGCCGAGCTCGCCGGTCGCGCCGTAGACGAGCGCCAGCCCGAACAGCAGTACCGCCGAGCCGAAGCTCCCGACGATCAGGTACTTGAGCCCGGCCTCGAGCGAGGTCTCGGCGTCGACCTCGATTGCGCAGAGGATGTAGAGCGCGATCGAGAACCACTCCAGGCCGAGAAACAGCGTCATCAGATCGCTTGCCTGGACGAGGAACATCATCCCGGCGGCCGCCGCGGCCAGCACGGCGTAGTACTCGCCGACGTGGTCGGCTCGGGTCCGGTGCCCGTACGAGATCCCGACGGCCAGGAGCCCCGCGCCGGCGACGATGATCTGCGCGAAGGCGGCGAAGCGGTCCCTGCTGATCGCGTCCGCGATCTCGAGCGTCGCATCGGGTGTCTCGGCGTAGACCAGCCCGGCCCAGACCCCGGCGGCAACGAATCCGAGGGCGGCAACGACCGCCGAGTACGCCTTTCGCGCCACGACCGGGACGAACACGGCGCCGAGGAGGGCGAGCGCTGATGCGGAGAGCAGTGCCAGCGTGGGCGAGAGCGCGAACCAGTCGACGACCGGCTTCGTCATCAGAAGTTCAGGTGGTCGGTCACGGCGGCGGGCCACGCCGACAGGAAGAGCAGGCAGCCGAGAAGCGGCACGATCACGGCCAGCTCGGCCGGGCGGAGGTCGAGCGCCTCATCCGGCACCGACGAGCCGGTCTGCCCATGGAGCACGGCCGAGATCAGGCGGAGCATGTACATCGCGGCGAGGACGATCCCGCTCGCGCCGACGATCGCCCAGCCCCAGCCCTGGTCGAACACGCCCGCCAGGATCAGAAACTCGCCCGCGAAGGCGCTCGAGCCGGGAACCGCGAGCGCGATGATCCCGGCAATCATCAGCAGGGTCGCAAGCGCCGGGCGGCCGCGCGCCATCCCGCCTAGCCGAGCGAAGTCACCCGTTGCGGCGCGGCGCTCGATCACGCCGGCGAGCAGGAACAGCGCTGCCGAGATGAGCCCGTGGTTCACCATCTGGAGGACGGCGCCCTCGAAGCCGAAGTCGTTGAGAGCGAAGAGCCCGATCGTGATCAAGCTCATCTGGGCGAGGCTCGAGTACGCGATCACGCCCCGGACGTCAGGAGCTCGAAACGCGACCAGCGAGCCGTACACGAGCCCCGCCGCGGCGAGCCCGAGCAGCAGCGGCTGCAGATCGCGCGCCGGCCCGGGGAAGTGCGGGATCGCGATGAAGAGGAAGCCGAAGGTCGCAGCCTTGGAAACCACGCCCGACAGGACCGCCGCAACTTCGGCCGACGACTCCCGATAGGCGTCCGGCAGCCAGCCGTGCAGAGGGAAGAGAGGCGCCTTGACGGCGAAGGCGGCAACGAAGCCGAGGAAGATCAACGGGTTGTCGCTCGTGAACGGCTCGCTTAGGTCGAACGTGCCCTCGGTCAGTCCCAGCGCGATGATCGAGACCAGCATCAGCAGCGAGCCGGCCATCGTGTAGATGACGAACTTGAGCGTCGCCGAGAGCCGCCCCGCCCCGCCCCAGACGCCGACGAGAACGTAGAGCGGGATCAGCATCGCCTCGAAGAAGACGTAGAAGAGCAGCAGGTCCTGCGCCGCGAACACGCCGACGACCGCGCCCGTGAGGAAGAGCATCAGGCCGAAGTACGCCCGGGGCCGCTCGCGCCCGGTCCAGAACGCATAGGCGATCGCGGCGGCGATGACGACGACGGCCATCCCTACCAGCCAGAGCGAGAAGTCCAGGAGGCCGACGTGGTACGAGACGCCGAGGTCGCCGAACCAGGCCCGGCGCTGGTCGAACTGGAGCCCGTCCTGGAAGTCGAACCGTGTCAGGGCGTTGATCCAGACGCCGACCTCGGCCAGGGCGGCCAGCAGCGCCAGCGATCCCGCGCCCCGGTCCGACAATGGCAGGAGCCAGACGACGAGCGCGGCGCCGATCGGCAGCAGGATCAGGATCGTCGTCAGCCAGTCGTTCACAGCTTCACCGCCAGGAAGACGAGCGTGAGCAGCGCCGCGCCGCTACCGAGCGCGAGGGCGTAGGTGCGCAGGAGCCCGGTCTGCGCCTCGGAGAGGCGCGTCCCGATGAGACGCGTCCCCTCGGCGAGCTCGCGGATCGAGCCCGAGATCAGCGGTCCTTCGACGAAGCGCATCGCCGCGTTGGCGACCCAGACGGCCGGGCGGTAGAAGACCACGTCGTAGAGCTCGTCGAAGTAGAGCTTGTGCTCGAGGAGCTGCTGGCCGAACGCCCACCTCGGCACCTCCGCCCGGCGCGCCGAATAGATCCACCAGGCGATCCCGATCCCGACGACCGCCAGGCCGACGGCCAGGACGCTCGTGACCAGATCCTCGGCGCCCGTCGCTTCGATGCCGGGCTCGGCCACCGGGGCGAGGAAGTTGGTGATCGGATGCCAGAACGGCGAGAACTGAATCCAGCCGCCGACGGCGGCGAGCACGGCGAGCGCACCCACGGTCCACGCCATCCAGAGGGCCGGCATGGTGTGACCGGGACGGTGGAGATGCTCCCGCACGAACGGCGAGGGCTCGCCGCCGAAGACGATGAAGATCATTCGGAACACGTACAGCGCCGTCAGGAACGACCCGACGAGTCCGACGACCCATAGGACCTGGCCGTAGGCGCCTGCGTCGAGCGCAGCGGCGAGCAGCGGGTCCTTGGAGAAGAAGCCGGAGAACGGCGGGATCGCGGCGAGCGCGAGCGCGCCGACCAGCATCGCCACCCAGGTCTTCGGGAGCGCCCGGCCGAGACCGCCCATCTTGCGGATGTCCTGCTCGGCGACGAGCGCGTGGATGACGATCCCGGCGCCGAGGAAGAGCAGCGCCTTGAAGAAGGCGTGCGTCATCAGGTGGAACATCGCGTTCGGGTAGGTGGTCAGCCCGGCGCCGAGGAACATGTAGCCGATCTGCGACATCGTCGAGTACGCGATCACCCGCTTGATGTCCGTCTGGACGAGCGCGATCAGGCCGGCGACGAGCAGCGTCACCGCTCCGATCCCGGCGGCGAGATCGAGAACGTCGGGCGCGGCCTCGAAGATCGGGTTCAGCCGGACGATCATGTAGACGCCGGCCGTCACCATCGTGGCGGCGTGGATGAGAGCGCTGACCGGGGTCGGGCCCTCCATTGCGTCGGGGAGCCAGGTGTGGAGCGGGATCTGCGCCGACTTGGCGACGGCGCCGCCGAGCAGGCCGAGCGCGATCAGGTTCAACGCCCAGTCGCCGCCCGCGCCGTCGATCCCGGCGAAGACGGCGCCGTACTCCAGCGTCCCCAGGCGCTGGATCAGGAGGAAGAGGGCGAGCGCCATCGTCGCGTCGCCGAACGCGTTCATGATGAACGCCTTCTTCGCGGCGGCGATCGCCGCCGGCCGCTCCTGGTCGTACCCGATCAGGAGGTAGGAGCAGAGGCCGACGAGGCCCCAGCCGGCGAGCAGGATCAGGAGGTCGCCGGCCTGGACGAGCAGGAGCATCGAGAAGACGAACAGCGCGATGTAGGCGAAGTAGCGCCGCTCCTCGTCCGACCGGTCCATGTAGCCGATCGAGTACGCGACGATCAGGAACCCGACCCCCGAGACGACGAGCATCATGAAGACGGAGAGCGGATCGACGAGGATCGAGAGGCCGACCTCGAAGTCGCCCGCCGAGAGCCACGTCCACAGCGTCGACACGTGGGACCGCTCGTCCGCCGGCTCGTCGACCAGCCGGAAGAACGTGATCAGTGCAGCCACGAAGGAGACGAGCACCGACAGGGTCGCCAGGTAGCCCGCCTGCCGCCTGGAGATGCGGGTGCCGCCGAGCGTGATCAGGACTGCCGCCGCGAGCGGCGAGAGGAGGCAGATCCAGGCGGCGGTGATCATCCGCGGAGGGTGCTCAGGCGGTCGACGTCCAGCGGGACGCGGATCCGGTTGAGCGCGACGACCAGGCCGAGGCCGACGACGACCTCGGACGCCGCGACCGCCATCACGGCCAGGGCGAAGATCTGCCCCGAGGAATCACCGAGGTTGCGCGCGAACCCGATCAGGGCCAGGTTGGCGGAGTTGAGCATGATCTCGAGCGAGAGCAGGACGATCAGCGGGTTCCGGCGCAGCAGGACGCCGAGCGCTCCGGTCGTGAACAGGATCGCCGAGAGGATCACGTACCAACTGACGTCCGGCCCCATCATGGCCGGTGTCGCTCACTGCCGAGGATGACGCCGCCGACAGCCGCGACGAGCAGCACGATCGACGTGATCTCGAAGGCGAGCAGATGGTTGGTCACGAACACGCTCCCGACCTCGCGTGGCCCGCCGAACGCAGTCGTAACCTCCGCCTCCTCGTCGAGCCGGCCGCTCGTCGTCAGCCCGAGCGCGATCACGACGTTGGCGAGGATCACGCCGCCCGCGACGATCGCCGCCAGCGTCTGCCAGCTCGGGCCGCCCTCGAAGGGCGCGTCCACGCGCCGTCCGACGTAGGCGATCACGAACAGGAACATGACCATCACGGCCCCGGCGTAGACGAGCACCTGCGCCGCGGCGACGAACTCCGCCGAGAGGAGCAGGTACAGGACCGCCAGTGACGCCAGGTTCCCGATCAGCGCGAGCGCCGAGAAGAACGGGTTCGAGAAGCTGATCACCGCGATACCCGAGCCGAGGCAGCCGATGGCGGCGACGAACCAGATTGCCCAGACGAGGACGTCGCCCAGCGGACCTCAGCTCCTGGACTTGTACGCCGGGATCGGCGTGTCGTAGAGGTCGCGGTCGGCCACTGGCATGCGCTTGATCGGCTCGGCGAGCAGCATGTCCTTCGTGTAGATGAGGTCGTCGCGCGAGTACTCGGAGAGCTCGTACTCGGCCTCGAGCGTGATCGCGTCGAACGGGCAGGCGACTTCGCAGTAGCCGCAGAAGATGCAGCGGCTGAGGTTGATCTCGTAGATCCGCGCGTAGCGCTCACCCGGCGACACGCGGTTGGACGGCGTGTTCTCGTCGGCGACGACGCGGATGCAGTCGGCCGGGCACGCAGCCGCGCAGAGCGAGCAGCCGACGCACTTCTCGAGCCCGTTCTCGTGCCGCCAGAGGCGGTGCCGCCCTCGGAACCTCGGGTAGACCGGTCGCTTCTCCTCCGGATACTGCTGCGTGATCGGCTTGCGGAAGAGCTGCTTCAGCGTGACCGCGAAGCCCTTGGCGCTGTCGAATGGCTGGGGGCTCACAGAGCGACCACCAGGGCAGCGGTCACGACGGCGTTCACCGTCGCCACGGGCAGCAGGACCTTCCAGCCGAAGGCCATCAGCTGGTCATAGCGGAGCCGCGGGACCGTCGTTCGCAGCCAGATGAAGATGAAGAGGACGGCGAGCAGCTTGAGCACGAACCAGAGCGGGCCCAGCGGGTCGTACGGGCCGACCCACCCCCCGAAGAAGAGCGTCACGCAGAGGGCCGAGAGGACGATCATGTTGATGTACTCGGCCATCTGGAAGAGGCCGAAGCGCATCCCGCTGTACTCGGTCAGGTACCCCCCGACGAGCTCCGTCCCCGCCTCTGGAAGGTCGAACGGCGCGCGGTTCGTCTCGGCGATGCCGGCGATGAAGAAGACGAGCAGTCCGACGAACTGGGGCACTGCGAACCACCAGCTGCCTTCCTGCTCCCGGACGATGTCGACCAGCGAGAGCGAGCCGGCCATGATCACGACCCCGAGGACCGAGAGCGCGAGCGAGACCTCGTAGGAGACGAGCTGCGCGCAGGTCCGCATCGAGCCGAGCAGCGAGTACTTGGAGTCCGAGGCCCAGCCGCCGACAATGAAGCCGTAGATCCCAACCGAGCCGAGCGCGAAGAGCAGGATGAGCCCGATCGAGATGTTGGCGATCTGGCCGCTGATGTAGTAGTCGCCGATGTGCCAGCCCTCGCCGAAGGGGATGACTGCGAAGGCAGCGAGGGCGGTGGCGGCGGAGAGCGCGGGGGCAGTGATGTAGAGCGCGTCGATCGCAGTGGCGGGGTAGAAGGGCTCCTTCCGGATCAGCTTGACGAGGTCGGCGATCGGCTGGAGGAGGCCGAACGGGCCGGCGCGGTTCGGCCCGAAGCGGCGCTGCATCCTTCCGATCAGCTTCCGCTCGACGAGCGTCATGTAGGCGAACGTGAGCAGCAGCAGGTTGATGATCACGAGCGCCTTGACGGCGTCGATCCACCAGGGCTCGTTCACGGCGTCACCTCGACGAACCCCTCGAGCCCCTCCGCGTGCGGCTCTGCGATCCGAACAGCGCCGGCGGCGAGGTCATCGGCAAGCCGTGCCCGCAGCCGCACGGAGGTCCCGTTCGAGCGGACGTTGACCTCGGCGCCCTTGGAGATCCCGAGGCGCTCGGCGTCCGCCGGCGTGAGCTCCACTTCGGGGTCGGGCCGCTGGAACTGGAGCTCGGGCACCCGCTCGACGGCGGGGCCGGAGAAGAGCGGCCTGTAGACAACGAGCCGTAGCCCCGCCTCTCCACCTGTCTCCGCCGGCCCGGTCCCGGGGCCAGGCCCCTGGGCCTGTCCGCTGTGGATGCTCGGCGGCAGCTCCGCTTCCTCGCCGACCTCGCCGTACGGCCGCCCGCCGTAGACGATCGCCGAGACCTCCTCGAAGACCTGCGCCGGGTACGGCGAGAGCTGGACCCCGAAGCGTTCTGCCAGACGGGCCAGCACCGCCAACTCATCCGGTGCCGGCGGGATCACGGCCCGACGAAGCCGCTGGAGGCGCCCCTCGAGGTTGACGTAGGTCCCGTCCCGCTCGAGGTAGCTCGTGCCCGGTAGGACGAGGTCGGCGAGCGGCGTCACGAGGCGGCGGAACATGCCGATGGCCAGCACGGACTCGGCTTGCTCGGCCATCGCCCGCACGTTCGGGTCGGCGGCAGCCTCGTCTCCGGAGATGATCAGCAGCCCGATCGGCTCGGGGTTCTCCGCCTCGGCGTCACTTGCGGCTGCCCACGCATCGGCGACGCCGCGGCCGTTCGCGGTTCGCGGGAGATGGAACGCCGGACAGCCGAGCGACTGCGCGAGGGCGGCGACAGCCGACCCGCCGCCGGCGTCGCCCGACCAGATCAGCACGGCCTTCTCAGCTGCCCGGATCCGCGGCTCGTCGAGCTCGTAGATGATCTCGGCGCCGTTCCGCCGCGCGAGCTTGAGCCACAGGTCGACGATCGGCGCGCGCTCCGGGACCGGCTCGTCGCCGAGGACCGCGACCACGTCGGCGTCCGCGATCGACGAGAGCGGCGCGCGGAACGCGTCCAGCGAATCGTCCACCTCCTCCGCGAGCACCGCGCAGTGCGCGCCGAGCCCTTGGCGGAGCAGCTTCGCGAGCGCATACGCGAGCTCGACGGTCTCCGAGCCGGAGAGCGCCGTCACGACGCGGTTCCCTGAAGCCCGCAGCATGCGCTCGGCCTCGTCGAGCGCAGCATCCCAGTCGAGCTCCTCGTAGCGTGGCGGCGCGCGGCGGAGCGGATCGACGATCCGGTCCGGTGCGTGCAGGTGGCCGTAGGCAAACCGTCCCTTGTCGCAGAGCCAACCGCCGTCGACCTCGGGGTGGTTGCGCGAGATGATTCGCTTGACCTTGCCCTCACGGATCGACGCGCTGATGTTGCAGCCGACCGGGCACATCCCGCAGACGGTCGGGACGTTCTGGATCTCCCACGGCCGCGCCTCGAACCTGTAGGTCGTCGAGGTCAGGGCGCCGACCGGGCAGAGCTCGATGACGTTGCCGCTGAAACGTCCGCGGTATGGCTCGTCCTGGAACGTGGCGATGACCGACTGCGCTCCGCGGTTCCGCGCCACGAGCTGTCCGTCCTCCGCGACCTCCTGCGAGAAGCGCGTGCAGCGGTAGCAGAGGATGCACCGCTCGCGGTCGAGGGCGATCAGCGGGCTGACCGGGATCGGCTTGTCGAAGGTGCGCTTGGGGAACTCCATTCGTGTGTTCCCCGGCCCCCAGCGGAACGTCAGATCCTGGAGCGGGCACTCGCCGCCCTTGTCGCACACCGGACAGTCGAGGGGGTGGTTGACGAGGATGAACTCGAGCGTCGCCTCCTGCCCGTCGGCTGCCTTCTCGGAGGCGGCGGCGGTCATGACGACCATCCCGTCCTGGGCCGTCAGCGTGCACCCGGCCTGGAGCTTCGGCATCCCCTCGACCTCGACGAGACACATTCGGCAGGCCCCGATCGGCGCTCCCAGTCGCGGCTCGTAGCAGAAGACCGGGATCTCGATGCCGGCCACGGCCGCTGTCTCGACCAGGCCGAGGCCCCTGGGAACCTGCACCTCGACGCCGTCGATCGTGACACCGACGAGCTCGGGGGCGCTCATGCCGGCACTTCCGCCATCACCGTGTGCGCGTGCTGGTCGCTCGGCGCGAGCACGCCGTCGAGCGTCGACTGGCCGCTGTAGGGACAGCGCCCTTCGTCAATGTGCTGCTGGAACTCGTCGCGGAACTTCTCCACGTAGCTACCGACGCACCAGACGGCGAAGTCGCCGAGCGCGCAGAGCGACTTCCCTTCGATCCGGTCGCAGACCTTGACGACGAGGTCGAGATCGGCCTGCGTTCCGCGGCCGTCCTCGATCTTCTCGAGCAGCTGCACGAGCCAGCGCGTCCCCTCGCGGCAAGGCGTGCACTTGCCGCAGGACTCGTGCATGTAGAACTTCTCCGCCCGCACGGCGAGCTGCACCATGCACGCGCGATCGTCGACGACGATGATCGCCGCGGACCCGAGATAGGAGCCGGCAGCTTGCACGGCGTCGAAGTCGAGGGGAACGTCGAGCTGGTCGGGCGTGAAGACCGGGACCGACGAGCCGCCGGGGATGACCGCTTTCAGGGCACGTCCGTCGGCGACCCCGTGCCCGTGCTCGAAGATCAGCTCGCGCAGTGTCGTGCCGAGCGGCAGCTCGTAGTTGCCGGGGCGGTTGACGTTCCCGGAGAGCGAGTAGACGACGGTCCCTGGCGCGGCCTCGGCGCCAATCTCCGTGTAGCGCTCGGCGCCGAGCTCGATGATCGCCGGCACGCTCGCGAGGGTCTGGACGTTGTTGACGAGCGTCGGCTGCATGTAGAGGCCCGCAACCGGTGGAAACGGCGGCCGCGGGCGCGGCTGTCCGCGCTCGCCCTCGAGCGACTCGAGCAGGGCAGTCTCCTCGCCGCAGATGTACGCGCCGGCCCCGCGGTGGACGACGACGTCGACGTCGCCGAACACGCCGGCGTCGCGGGCCTCCTCGACGGCTGCGGAGAGCACTTCGCTCTCCGCGAGGTACTCACCGCGGATGTAGATGAAGACGTTCTGGGACTGGATCGCGTGCGCCGCGATCAGGCAGCCCTCGATGAAGCGATGCGGGACCCTCCGCATGATCTCCCGGTCCTTGAACGACCCCGGCTCGGACTCGTCCGCGTTGGCGACGACGTGGCTCGGACCGCTTCGGCGATCAGGGCCGGGGACGAGGCTCAGCTTGCGGCCCATCGGGAACCCCGCTCCCCCACGTCCGCGCAGAGAGGCGTTGGTGATCTCCTCGGTCACCTCTTGCGGCGTCATGCCGCGCACCTTCTCGAGCGCACCGTAGCCACCGATCGCGCGGTACTCCTCGAGCTTCGTCAGATCGCGCTCGTCCGCCCCGGTGAGGACGGTCAGGTCAGCCATTGCGAATCTCTTCAACGATTCCGGGGACATCCTCGGGCCGCGTAGGCTCGCGGTAGCGGCTGTCGACGAGGACGACCGGCGCATAGCCGCAGCCCCCCGCGCACTCGATCAGCCGCAACGTGACCTCGCCGTCGTCCGAGGTCTCGCCGGGAGCGATTCCGAGCTGCTCCTCGAACGCGTCGACGACCTGTTGCGCACCGACGAGCGCGCAGGACAGGTTCGTGCAGACCTCGACGATGTGCCGCCCGACCGGCTCCAGGTTGTACATGTCGTAGAACGATGCGACCGCTTGGACGTGGGCCGAGGAGACGTCCATCGCCTCGGCGACCTCCTGGAGCGCCTCCGGCGGCAACCAACCGTCGTGCCGCTCCTGCGCCAGCCGCAGCGCCCCCATGATCGCGGATCGAGGATCGGGGTAACGGGCCTTGAGCAGGTCAACTTCCTGCCGAAAATGCGCAGCATTTTCGGCAGATTTCAACGATCCACCTCCCCCATGAGCGTGTCGAGCGAGCCGACGATCGCGATCATGTCGGCGACGAGCGCGTTCTGCACGCACGTCGCCGTCGCTTCCAGGGCGACGAACGACGGCGCGCGGAACTTGACGCGCCAGGGCCGCGGGCCGCCGTCGGAGACCAGGTAGCAGCCGAGCTCGCCGCGCGGCGACTCGACCGCGACGTACACCTCGCCCTCGGGTACCCGGTAGCCCTCCGTGACGAGCTTGAAGTGGTGGATCAGCGTCTCCATCGAGGTCTGGAGCTCCTCGCGAGGCGGCAGCACGACCTTGCGGTCATCCGTGATCCACGGCTCGCCCTCCATCGCCTCCAACCGGTCGAGGCACTGTTCGATGATCCGGACCGACTGCCTCATCTCGTCCATGTGCACGCGGTACCGGTCGTAGACGTCGCCGCCCTCGAAGACCGGAACGTCGAAGTCGTGCTCGCCGTAGGAGAGGTAGGGAGACGCCTTGCGCAGGTCCCAGTCGACGCCCGACGCGCGCAGCACGGGCCCTGACTGACCGAGCGCGATCGCATCCTCGGCCGAGAGCAGCCCGAGGCCCTTCGTCCGCTCGAGCCAGATCTCGTTGCGGGTCAACAGGCGCTCATAGTCGGTAATTGCCTTCGGCATCACGCTGACGAACCGGCGGCACTCGGGATAGAAGCCCGACGGGATGTCCTCGGCCAGCCCGCCGACCTGGAAGTAGCGCGTGTGCATGCGGGTGCCGCCAACGAGCTCGGACAGGTCGAGGACGAAGTCGCGCTCGCGGAACGCGTACCAGAACACCGAGATCGCTCCGAGCTCGAGCGCCGAGGTGCCGAGCCAGACGAGGTGCGAGTGGATCCGGTTCAGCTCGCAGAGGAGTGTGCGCATGAGCGTCGCCTTCTCGGGAACCTCGATCGCCAGCAGCTTCTCGACGGCGAGCACGAAGACGAGCTCGTTTGCCTGGAAGGCGAGGTAGTCGATCCGCGGCGCGTACGTAATCGCCTTCCACCACGTCTTCTGCTCCATGTTCTTCTCGAAGCCGGTGTGGAGGTACCCGATCACGGCGCGGAGCCCGACGACCTCCTCTCCGTTCAAGTCGACGATCAGCCGCAGCACGCCGTGCGTCGACGGATGGTTGGGCCCGAAGTTGACCTGGAGCAGGTTCTCGCTCCCGCGGAGCTCCTCGGGGACCTCGAGGATGGTCGGGGTCGGCGAGGGGATGTGTGTCCCCTCGTAGATCCGCGGGCGCTCGACGATCGCCACGGCTAGTGCCTCGTCCAGTGAAGCCGGCATGTATCGCTGGACGAGGCACTACTCCTCGCCGGAGAAGCGGACCGGCTCGCCGCCGATCGGGTAGTCCTTGCGGAGCGGGTGGCCCTCCCAGTCGTCGTCCATCAGGATCCGGCTTAGGTTGGGGTGGCCCTCGATGTGGATGCCCATCAGGTCCCACACCTCCCGCTCGTGCCAGTCCGCGGTCGGCCAGACGGGAATCACCGTCGGCACCGATTCCCCTTCGTCGAGCCAGACCTGGACGCGGGCCCGCGGGGCTCCGTCGCGCAGGGCGAGCAGGTGGTAGTTGACCGCGAAGCGCTTCGTCTTCGGCCGCGGAACGCGCGGGAAGCCCTGCGACCCCGAGGCGGCGCCCCGTCCGCCGGGGAGGTTCAGGTCGCGGCCCGCAGCGGTGCCGTAGTAGCCGGCGACGCCGCGTGCGCCCCAACCGAGGTAGTCGACGGCCGAGATGTCTGCGAGGAAGCGGAAGCCCTCTACGTCGCGGAGGTTGAGGCACGCCTCGACGAGCCGGGGCGGATCGACGACGAGAGTGGTCTCACCGTGCTCGTCTTTCCGCTCGACGAGGCCCGGAACTCCTTCGAAGGTCACGTCGCGACCCCGCGGATCTCGTAGGCCGGCGGGACGCCGGCGTGGATCTTCTCCTGGAGGCGGACGATGCCCTCGAGCAAGGCCTCGGGCCGAGGTGGACACCCCGGGACGTGGATGTCGACGGGAACGATCTTGTCGACGCCCTGGAGGACCGCGTAGTTGTTGAACATTCCGCCCGAGCTCGCGCAGGCGCCCATGGCGATCACCCACTTGGGCTCGAGCATCTGGTCGTAGATCTGGCGGAGGGGTGCGGCCATCTTGTGCGCGACCCGGCCGGAGACGATGAGTAGGTCGGCCTGGCGCGGCGTGTCGCGAAAAACCTCGGCGCCGAAGCGCGCGCTGTCGTAGCGCGAGGTGACGATCGACATCATCTCGATCGCGCAGCACGCGAGCCCGAAGGTCGCCGGCCAGATCGAGTAGCCCTGTGACCAGGCGACCGCCTTCTCCACCGTCGTCAGCAGGAGCTTCTGCTCGAGGTTCCCCAGCTCGTCGAGCTCCTGCTCGAAGACGCCCGGCCCCTTGCCCTTCCAGAGGACGCGCTCCGAGCGGAGCCCGTAGTCCTTCAGCCGCTTCGGGGGCGCCAATCCAGCGCTCCTTTCCGCCAGATGTAGACGTAGGCCAGGGCGAGGATCCCGATGAAGAACAGCAGCTCCCAGAACCCGAACCAGCCGAGCGGCTCGAGCACCACGGCGAGGGGGTAGAGGAACACGATCTCGATGTCGAAGACGATGAAGAGCAGCGCGGTCAGGTAGAAGCTGATCGTGAAGCGCTGAAGGTGCGGCGGGCCCTGAGAGACACCCGACTCGAACGCCAGCGAGCGGGTCCGGTTGCGGGCGACCGGCCGCGTCGCGAAGACGAACGACATGGCGAGCATCGACAGCGGGATGGCGAGGGCGAGCAGGCCGTAGATCAGGAACGGCAGCCAGCTATCGAGCATCGCTCAGTGGCGTCCGACGCCCCACCGTCGCCGAACACTACACCCTTCCGACCTGCTACGAGCGCGGTCGAAAATCGCTCAACCGAGCCTGAAACAGGTGTTACAAAGTCGGCCTACCGCACCCGGTTTTAGGAGGGCTGCGGCCGCCGAGCACGCTGCTACGATGGCACACAGAATGGAGCTCACCGAACGTCCGGTCACCCTCGTCTCGCTTACCGAGCGGGCGGCCTCGAAGATCGCCGAGCTAATGGGCCAGGAGCCCGAGGGCGAGGCGGCAGTCCTGCGCGTCGCCGTCCAGGGCGGCGGCTGCTCGGGGTTCGAGTACGCGCTCGGTTTCGACCGGGGGGCGATGGAGGGCGACCACGAGCTCGAGGCTCACGGTGTCCCGATCGTTGTCGATCCCTACAGCGCCCCGTATCTTCAGGGCACCGAGGTCGACTTCGTCGAGGGGCTTCAGGGCGGCTTCGCGATCAACAACCCGAACGTCACCTCCGCGTGCGGCTGCGGCCACTCGTTCCAGGTCGCAGAGGGCGAAGAGCCCGTGGCCGGCCACGAGGGCGGCTGCGGCTCGGGCTGCTCTCACTAACGCCGCGCCTCGTTACTAGCATTGGTTGCCGTGGCTGAGACCGGCGACATCGTCGACGTGATGATCCTCGGCGCGGGCCCGGTGGGGCTCTCGGTCGCCTACTACGTCGGCCATCGCGACGGCACAGTCCGGATTGTCGAGTCGCTGGAGCAAATCGGTGGACAGGTGGCGGCGACCTACCCGGAGAAGCACGTCTACGACGTCGCGGGCTTCCCGAAGATCCTCGGCCAGAAGCTCGTCGACATGTGCGCGGAGCAGGGCCTCCAGTACGGCGCCGACGTTCGGCTCGGGGAAGAGGCGAAGACGCTCAAGCGGCTCAGCCAGAACGGCGAGGAGGTGCTCGCGCTCACCACCGACGCCGGCAACACGTACCTCTCGCGTGTCCTGATCATCACCGCCGGTCACGGCGCCTTCGAGCCGCGCAAGCTCGGGGTCGACGGAATCGACGACTGGCAGGGCCGTGGGCTGCACTACGTCGTCCGCGAGAAGGCTCAGTTCGCGGGGAAGCGCTGCGTGATCGTCGGGGGCGGCGACTCTGCGCTCGACTGGACGCTGGGCCTCCAGGACACCGCCGACCTGCCGATCACGCTCGTCCATCGGCGCGACCGCTTCCGGGCGCTCGAGTCGTCCATGAACGAGGCTCGGCGCCTCGAGGGCGAAGGCGCGGTACGCATCCTGACGCCGCACGAGGTTCGCGAGGTCCACGGCGACGGCTCGATCGAGGCGGTCTCGATCGAGAACACCTCGACGGGAGAGCTCGAGCGCTACGACTGCCAGGCGCTGATCACGCTGCTCGGGTTCGTCTCGCATCTCGGCGCCATCGCCGACTGGGGCATCGAGCTCGAGGGGAAGAGGCAGATCAAGATCGACCCGATGACGTGCCAGACCTCGCTGCCGGGCGTCTACGCTGCCGGCGATGTCGCCGGCTACCCCGGCAAGATCACGCTGATCACGGTCGGCATGGGCGAAGCGGCGATCGCCGCGAACAACGCGATTGCGGCGATCCGCGGCGAGAAGGTCCAGCCGAAATACTCCACGGACTGATTCATGGCAGAACAAACGGTCAAGAAAGAGCTTTGGGGCGAGGAGACCAGTAAGGCGATCGCCAACTTCACGGTCTCAGGTGACCCCATTCCGACCTCCGTCGCCCGCTGGCTCGGTCGCATCAAGGCCGCCGCCGCCAGAGTGAACGCCGAGCTCGGCCTGCTCGACCCCGACAAGGCCGAGCGGATCGCCGCTGCCGCGGATCGGGTCGCCGCGGGCGAGCTCGACGACCAGTTCCCGCTGGACGTCTTCCAGACCGGGTCCGGGACGTCCTCGAACACGAACGCGAACGAGGTCATCGCAGCGCTGGCCGGCGAGGACGTGCACCCGAACGACGACGTCAACATGGGCCAGTCGTCGAACGACGTCTTCCCCTCGGCCGTGCACCTTGCAGCGCTCGAGCAGCTGACCGACGACCTGCTGCCGGCGCTGGAACGGCTCGCCAACTCGCTGGGGCTCAAGGCACAGGAGTTCGACGACGTCGTCAAGTCGGGGCGGACGCACCTCATGGACGCGGTTCCGATGACGCTCGGCCAGGAGTTCTCGGGCTACGCGGCACAGGTCCGGCAGGGCTACGACCGGGTCCACGACACGCTCCAACGGGTCGGTCAGATTCCGCTGGGCGGCACCGCCGTCGGCACCGGGCTGAACACCCACCGTGAGTTCGCCGAGCGCGTCCGCGCGCGCCTTGTCGACGAGACCAAGCTTCCGATCAACCCGCCGGCGAACCCGTTCGAGGCGCAGGCTGCCCGGGACGGGCTCGTCGAGGCCTCCGGCGCCCTGAAGACCGTCGCCGTCTCACTGACGAAGATCGCGAACGACCTCCGCTGGCTCGGCTCGGGCCCCCGCGCCGGGCTGGGCGAGATCTTCCTGCCCGAGCTCCAGAAGGGCAGCTCGATCATGCCCGGCAAGGTCAATCCGGTCATTCCCGAGGTCGTCACGCAGGTGGCCGCGCAGGTGATCGGCAACGACCAGGCGATCACGGTCGGCGGGATGCAGGGCCACTTCGAGCTCAACGTCTTCGTGCCGATGATGGCTCGCAACCTGCTCGACTCGATCCGGCTCCTGGCCGCGGCGTCGCGCCTGCTGGCGGACAAGTGCGTTGACGGCATCGAGGCGAACCGGGAGCAGGCCGAGCGCTACGCGGAGCTCACGCTCTCCGCCGCGACGGCGCTGAACCCCTACATCGGCTACGACAAGGGGACCGAGATCGTCAACGAGGCTGCGCGCAGCGGCCGCTCGCTGCGCGAGGTCGCGCGCGAGGCCGGTGTCGACGACGAGACGCTGGACAAGGCGCTCGACTACCGGGCGATGGCGAAACCGCACCAGGAGCGGGGCGGCTGATTCACTAGAGCCCGTGCGACGGGCGGTTCTCGTTCTCGTCCTCGGGCTCGCCGGGTGCAGCTTCGGCGGCGCGGACAACGCGACGATCGATGCCGACGAGCTCCCACGCATCGTGCTCCAGCCCGAGGACCTGCCGCCGGTCTTCCGTCGCTTCGACGAGGGGCGCCAGGTGCTCGCCGACAACCCTGGAGGCAGCCGGAGCGACCGAGACCGCTTCGGGCGGCGCGACGGCTGGAAGGCGCGCTACACACGGCCGGGCACGCAGCAAACCGCAGGCCCACTCGTCGTCGAGTCCCGCGTCGACCTCTTCGAGTCCTCGGGCGGCGCGGAGGACGATCTAGCGGCGGCACGCGACGACCTCACGGAGGACGAGCTCGAGTGGCAGCCGATCGACGAGCCGGGGCTCGGCGACGAGTCGTTCGCGGCAACCGTGGTGCAACCGGGCCTCGGGGAGGGCGTGCGGCACTACCACGTGTACTGGCGAAGCGACAACGTGACGGCGTTCATCAACGTGAACGGGTTCGAAGGACGGCTCGCGCTCGAGGACGTTCTCGAGCTTGCCAGGAAGCAGCAGGGTCGAATCTCGAAGGCGGCGGAGAGCTCCTAGCTCAGACCGAGGCGAATCCCCGCGATATCACGCCGTGCTGTGCGCGGAAGTCCGAGATATCAGTGACTTGATCTTCGCCTCTATATCGTGTTACCTACCGTCGGTGAGCGACCGTTACCGCTACCTGCTTCGCATGCCTCACGAGCTGCGGGAGCGGATCGTCCGCTCGGCCGAGAAGCACGGCCGCAGCTTCAACTCCGAGGTGCTCCACCGACTGGAGCAGAGCCTTCGGCCCAGCCTCGGCCGGCGAATCGCAAACCGAATCAGTGCTGTGACGCGCTCCATTGCCACCGGGACGTTGTTCCGGAAGCCGCAGGGAGCACGCGTTCAGCGGAGAGGGGATTCGATGCAAAGAAGGAGACGGACGAGGATTGCAGCAGCCGCAGGGGTCGCGGTCGCCGTGCTCGCGGCGGCCATAACGGCGGGCCTGCTGACGAGGGGCGGGACGACGGCGGGGTCTGGGACGTCCGCGCTCGCCGAGAACGAGGGCGTGGCCAACCCGCTCGGCATGGAGGCGTACGCGTTCATTCGCTCCGCCGCCGGCGCGACTGTTCGGGGCGTACCGCTGCCGATGGCGCGCGAAAAGGTCGTGCCCGGACGCGAGGCGTCGCGCGAGTTCGTCGCCGCCGCCCAGGAGGCGTACGCCGACCTCGCGTACCCGCATTCGACGGTGGCTGTGGCGCAGCAACAGGGTGCTCTTGCCGCGATGCGGAGCCACAAGGGCGGGAAGAAAGGCGGCGGCCGCTGGGACGAGGTCGGCCCGTTCACGCTCGACGTAGCCCGCGAGGCGACGCAGAACAACGGGCTCACGACGCAGTGGTCGGGGCGCATGACGGCGATGGCCGTCGATCCGAACTGCGACGAGAAGAAATGCCGCCTGTACGTCGGCGCGGCCGGCGGCGGCGTCTGGCGCACGGATGACGCGCTGGCCAAGAAGCCGCGCTGGGAGTCACTCGACAACGGGCTCGACACGACGTCGATCGGCTCGCTCTTCATCGACCCGAACGACTCGAGCGGCAGGACGATCTACGTCGGGACGGGCGAGCCGAGCGGCTCAGGCGACAGTGAGGCTGGGCTTGGCTTGTACAAGTCGACCGACCGCGGCGAGCACTGGCGCCTCGTGCCGGGCAGCTTCGCCGTAGCGAAGGACCGCGGAATCGGCGAGATCGCGATCGATCCTCGAAACCCGCGGCACATCTGGATTGGTACGACCGTTGCCCGGCACTCTCTCTCGGGCGTCTCCGGCGGACGCTTCACCCCGCCCGGCGCACCGACAATCGGCCTGTACGAGTCGAAGGACGGCGGTCTCTCCTTCCAGCTGCGGTTCAACCTGCCGCAGGACCCCGTGAATCCGGACTCGCCGACCGGAGACGACTTCTTCAAGGGCGGCGTCACGGACATCGAGTACGACCCTGCTGACCCCAGGACCTTCTACTTCACGATGTTCGACTACGGCGTCTTCCGCGCGACCGGCAACGGCGCCACGATCCAGAACATCTATGAGGGCGCCGGTCCTGACGACGGCTCAACGGGTGGCTTCTTCGGCATTCGGTACGAGGTCGCAGCCGCCAAGCTCGGGAACGGCAAGACGCGGCTCTACGTGCACGACGGCCGCAACGAAGTCGACGCGGACGGCGACGGCGTGTTCGAGGACGCTTCACGCGTCGTCCGCAGCGACGACGCCCGGGCGGCGACCCCCGTCTTCCAAATGCTGTCGAGCAACATCGACGGAACAGCCGGCTTCAGCTCGTTCGACGTCTGCGGCGCGCAATGCTCGTACGACATGCCGATCGCCGTCTCGCCGAAGAACCCGAACGTGGTCATGATCGGCGGCCAGACACAGTACGGCGAGCTGCCGCCGTACCCAGGAGCCGATCGGTCGAACGGCCGCAACATCATGCTCTCACGGAACGGCGGCCAGCTCTTCACGGACATGTCCGGTGAGGCCAAGGATCCGTTCGAGGCGAATCACCCGGACGTCCAGATCATCGCGTTCCATCCGACGAACCCGAACATCCTCTTCATCGGCAGCGACGGCGGGATCGTCCGGACGAGCGGCCGGTACGTGAACGACTCGTCCGACTGCGACGAGCCGGACCGGAACCTCTCGGGCGTCGATCTGTCCGACTGCCGCCTGTGGCTCTCGTTCATCCCCGACAACCTGACCCCGATCAACGAGGGGCTCCGGACGCTGCAATTCCAGGACCTGAGCCCGAATCCGAACGATCCGCTGCGCGACGTCATCGGCGGTACGCAGGACAACGGGACGCTCGGGTTCAACGGCACCGGCACCTGGCTCAACTTCGTCTCCGGCGACGGCGGCCAGTCGGGCATCGACGCCAAGCAGGGGAACATCCGCTACCACACGTACTTCGCCCAGCAGGGCGACGTGAACTTCCGCGGGAACGATCCCCAGTGGTGGTCGTGGATCTTCGACCCGATCCTGTTCTCGCCGGAAGGGTCGGCGTTCTACATCCCGTTCACAGCGGATCCAGTCGTCGGCAAGACCGCGTTCGCCGGTTCGGAGAGCGTCTGGCGTACGCAGAACGCCGGCGGGGACAAGACGTTCCTCGAGAACCATTGCTCCGTCCTCGGCGGGCCGAGGAGCGACGCGCTGAACACCGGCGTCGACTCGGGCTGCGGCGACTGGGTCAAGCTCGGTCAGGGGAGCCTGATCACCGGCCCCGCGGCCGACAAGGGCACTGGGTACGTGGTCGCGGTCGAGCGGGCCAAGACGAACACCGGCACGGTCTGGGCCGGCACGCGGCGCGGCCGGATCTTCGTCGCGAAGAACGCGGACTCCAACGACCCGTCCAAGGTCGTCGAGGAGCCCGACTGCTGCGGAACCGGCATGAACGAGCGGCAGAGCGACGTCGTGTTCACGCGGATCGACACGCCCGCCCAGCCACGCCGCTTCCCGAGCGGCATCTCGGTCGACCCACGAGATCCCAGTGGGAACACGGCGTACATCTCGTTCTCCGGCTACGAGGCCTACACGCCGGGTCAGCCCGGCCACGTGTTCAAGGCCGTGTACAACCCGGCGACCGGGACGGCGACGTGGACCGATCTGAGCCACGACCTCGGCGATCTGCCGATCACCGACGTCGAGCTCGACGCTCCGACCGGAGACCTGTACGCCTCGTTCGACTGGGGCGTGCTGAGGCTCAGGAACGGCAGCACCAACTGGGTCGAAGCGGCTGATGGCCTGCCGAAGGTCGCGACGTACGAGCTGTCACAGGCGAACCTGCCCGGCGGCCGGCGCGTGATCTATGCGGCGACGCACGGTCGCGGCGGCTTCCGCCTCATCCTTAGCCGCTAGGACCCCCTCACCAGAAAGGGCCGCCTTCGGGCGGCCCTTTCTGTTTCAAGCCTAAGGCCCGGCGCCCGGCGCAGGACAGGCGAGCGGCGGGACCTTCAGGCCCGCCAGGCTTCCCTTCGCGCCGACCGCGCGCACGATCGTGGCGGTGCAGCGGTCGAAGGCGACCGAGAAGCGGACCACGAAGCCGCCGGCCGCGCCCGCCGTCACCTGCTTCATCTGCCGACGCTCGCCCGAGAGCGTGACTCGGACCCGCTCGTTCGCGAGAAAGTTGGCGCCGCGGAGGGTGAGCGGTGCTGCGCCAGAGAGCCTGAGCGTCGCCTTCTTGCGGGACTCACCGCCGTTGGCGGCCGATCCGAGCAGGGCGACACTGAGGGCCAGGCCGAGAGCGAGGATGACGACGACTCCGATCCTCATCGCCGGTCCAGTATGCCCGAGATCGCGTAGGACCGAACCCGCGATATCCGTTGCCATATTTGCAGACGGATCGAGACCGTCCTATAGTCGCCCGGCTCTAGCGAAAGGGGGAGAGCCATGCGAGAAAGAAGAGTTGTCGCCGCGCTCACGACCGCTCTCGCAGCGGTCGTCCTGACGGGCACGGCGGCAGCCGGCTTCGAGGACTCGCCGCGAGTTCGCAAGGTCCAGCAGTCGGTCGAGCCATCGGGGCCGACCGTTATGCGCGACGTCGAGCTCGGGACGAACATCACCGAGTGCCCGCAGGCGGGCATGAACACAGAGCCGGATCCGCTGGCCCGGATCGAGAAAGACGAGGTCTGGCGGCTCAGCGACCGGGGCGACGATACGCGTGGGAACACCGAATACAGCTGCTTCCCGCAGAACGAAACGACGATTGACGTCAACCCCACGAACCGGCGGAACATCGTCGGCGGCCAGAACGACTACCGCCTGGGCGGGTCGTTTTCGGGGGTCAACGCCAGCGCGGACGGCGGCAGGACGTGGTACGACACCCTCCACCCGCTGCCCTCGCTCCAGAGCGGTGAGATGCTCGACTCGTCGGGTGACCCGGCGATCACGTTCGACCGTGAAGGAACGGTCTACCTGGCGAGCATCGTCTTCAATCGGACCAACGACAACAACGGCATCTGGGTCAATCGGTCGACGAACGGCGGCTTCACCTGGAGCCGGCCTTGCACGCCGTTCGTCTCGCCGCCGGGAACTCCGATTCGTTGCGGAGCCATCGGCGACGCACGTCATCCCGGTGACGGCACGGTGGTCTTCCAGCCGGACAACGAAGTGACGCCGATCTTCCCGGGCAGTGCCGTGAACTTCAGCGTCACGTTCAACGACAAGGAGTTCATCGGAGCCGGCCCGCGCCCCGACGGCGTGACACCGGTGTGCTTCGACCCGGCGACGAAGGCGTCGATCCCGGCCGGTTCGGCCGGCTGTCAGGAGGAGGTCATCGGGCCCGACCGCATCTACGTCACCTGGACGGCCTTCAACAATCCGTCGGGGGTGCCGAACGCGATCGTCTCGTCGACGATCGAGGTCAGCTACTCCGACGATCGCGGGCGCTCCTGGTCGCCGCGGCGGACGATCAACGGCAGCGCGCCGTTTTGCTCCTTCGCGGTAGCCGGGCCGGGGCACTGCGACGACAACCAGTTCTCGGTCCCGACGGTGAGCCCTGAGACGGGCCACCTGTACGTCGCGTTCGAGAACTTCAACACCCAGGACGAGAACCAGTGGCTCGTCGTGCGGTCGACAGACGGCGGCCAGACGTTCCAGGGGCCGTTCTTCGTCACGCCGGCCTTCGACGTCAACTTCAGGGCGAGGCCCGACTGCGCTACGCGCGGGGCCGGGTCCTCGCTGACCAACACCTGCTTCCGGATCCCGATGACCGGCGCGATCGTCGCCGACCGGCGCGGAGGCGCCTTCGCCGACGACCTCTACCTGGTCACGGCCGACAACCGGAACGGCACCCGCGAGAACACGAACACGGACGTGTTCTTCTTCAAGTCGACGAACGGCGGCTCGAGCTGGATCGGGCCGACCCGTGTGAACAACGACGATTCGGATGCGCCCGCGAACCGTGACTGCGGCCGCGGCGGGCAGCCGGCATGTCCGCCGACGACCCTCGCGAGCGCAACCGGAAACGACCAGTGGTGGCCGTGGGTCGACGTCTCGGACCGCGGCGACGTCAACGTCAAGATGCTCGACCGGCGGCTGGACGAGGACTCGGTCGCAAGTGAGTGGCCGACGAGCCGTCAGCGGCCGGGCAACTACCTCGTGTGGACGTGGGCGGCGCAGTGCCGGATCACGTCGTCCTCCTCGACGCCCGGCAGCGGCTGCGTCGCGGACGGCGCTGCGGTGATCCCGCAGCCCACGGGGCCGGTCAACCCGTCAGGCCCGTTCCCCGGAGCGGGGCCGACGTTCACGGATCCGTTCCGGAACTTCAAGGTCTCGGACGTTCCGTCGAACTTCGACTACTGCTTCCGAGCCGGAGTCTTCTGCGGCGACTACGAATCGATCGCCGTCAACCACTCCGACGATGCTCGGGCCTGGACGCTGTCCACGGATGCCCGCAACGGCCGGTCGTCCGGCGGGCCGGCGGGAGGCACGACGCTCCCCTCGCAGCCGGGCCGAAACCCGATCTGCGAGCAGTCGGACGTCTTCGTCGACGGCTTCGACGCGCGGAACGGGGGCAACGGTGGATCGGCTGGGCCGATCACGCCGTTCCTCGTTACGCCGTGTCCCGGCGACGACGACGATTGACGACGAAAGCCCAGTACGACTGGAGAGGCCGCCCCCTGGGCGGCCTCTCCGCTTTGTGAACGGTCGAGCTACTGCCACGGCGACGAGTCGCACACGCTCGCCGGGCCTGATCGCGTCGCCGCGCGCACGACCAGCGGCTCGCGTGTCAGGACGCGGAGCGAAGGCTTAGAGCGGAAGGAGCAGTTACTGACTGAGTCGACCGCGGTTCCAGGCAATGGACGTTAGAGAACTGCGCAAATGTGACCACGGCGCGGCTGCCCGCGGAGCCACGGGCGACGGCAGTGAACCCGTTGCAGACATTCGCTTCAGGAAAAACGACCTTGAAGCCGCCGCGCGCGCCCGCCGTGATCGTCTTGCGCCGGCCGTCGGCGGTCAGCCTGACGCGCTCCCCGGGCTTGAACGCCCGGCCGGCGACCGCCACCGGCTCGATGCCCACGATCTTCAGGCTCGCGCGGCCGGTCGGGCCGACGCCGTTCTTTTCCGCCGTCAGCGTCATCGCCGGGAGGCCGGCGATCACGAGAAGAAGGGCAAGGAGGGCCACGGGTCGAGAAGTCTACGGCGCCGCTAAAAGGCAGGTCACAATATATGAACGGCTATTCCAACAGATTCAGAGTGATATTGCTCCAATCTGCAGTTGATATCAGCCTCTAAATCGTTCATGATCGCCGCGGTTCGTTGGCAGGGGAGATCTATCGCTTCTTGCTCCGGATGCCCCAGCATCTGCGGGAGCAGCTGACGGCCGCGTCGAAAGATGCCGGCCGAAGCCTGAACGCTGAGCTTGTCCACCGCTTGGAGCGAAGCCTCGAAGAAGACGCCCGCGCCGCTCGACGGCGGCGCCTCATCGGCCTCATGAAAGGGGACAGAATGCGACCACGACTCGTGTGGCGCCGGCCTGTGGTTGCCGGTCGCCATCGTTTCGGTACATGGCGCTCGCGGCCGCGGCGTTCGTGCTCCGCGGCTCACTCGACGACGGCAGCAGCGCCCGTCGAAGCCGAGGGCGGGCCTCCCGCCCTGACGGCTCATCTCGCCAAACTCAAGCAGGCTCTGCCGCCCAACGGCGGCATGTCCGAGGAAGGCCCCGGCGGCGCGGCCGACTCCGAGTTCATGGAGCGGGCCTATCCGGACACGACGATCTCGCTCGCCGAGATGAACGGCGCGAGGGCTGCGTTCACGGATGCCTCCGGAGTCGCGTTCCGCGGCGGTGAAGGAGACGGACGCTGGAGGACGATCGGGCCGAGCAGGGCCGTCTACCCGTCCTCACAGTTCCTGAATTCGTTCCTCTACGTGCCGAACGAGTACGTCGCCGGCGGCCGGACGACGTCGATCGCGCTCAACGACGAGTGTCGGAACAGCAGGTGCGAGGCGTACATCACCCCGGCCGGCGGTGGCGTCTGGCGCACGAAGAACATCCTCGGCAACAACGTTCGCTGGGACTATCTGGGCGGCCCGCTCGGCATCAACGCGGCCGGCGCGGTCACGATCGACCCGACCGACGACGACACCGTCTACGTCGGAACCGGCGAGGCGAACATCTGCGGCAGCGGCTGCGTCGCCGGCACGGGTCTCTACCGGTCGACGAACGACGGCCGGTCGTGGAGGCAGCTCGGCAAGGAGGTCTTCTCCGGCAAGGGCATCGGCCAGATCGTCGTCAACCCGTCCAACCGGAACATCCTCTACGTCGGCACGACGACCGCGCTCGGCGGCATGTCGTCGGTCTGCTGCACCGGCGTGACGCGGCCGATCCCGGGGATCACCAAGTGGGGCCTGTACAAGAGCACCGACCGCGGCGAAACGTGGAGCTTCATCCACAACGGCGCGCCGACGACCGCCGAGTGCACAGGCAACCTGGCCGAGTTCGGCAACACGCTGACGTGCTCGCCGCGCGGCGTCAGGAACGTTCTGCTCGACCCGTCGAACCCGAACATCGTCTACGCGTCGTCCTACGCACGCGGCGTCTGGCGCTCGAGCGACGCCGGAGCAACCTGGACGCAGATCAAGCCGTCGATCAACGCGGCGATCATCCAGAGCCGCGCCGCGATCGCAGTCAACCGGCTGCCCGGCGGCGCGACCCGGATGTACGTCAACGAGGGCAACGCGGGCCAGAACCCCTCGCAGCTCTTCCGCAGCGACAGCGTCGCGACCGGCGCGCCCGTATTCACGAATCTGACGAGCCCGAGCGTGACGCAGACCGGGTTCGCGTACAACGGCATGTGCGATCCGCAGTGCTGGTACGACATCTTCGTCTACACGCCGAAGGGCTTCCCGGACATCGTCTACGCGGGCGGCGACTACTCGTACGGCGAGACGATCGCCAACAAGCGCGCCGTCGTCCTCTCGACCGATGCAGGCGTGTCCGGGACGGACATGACGTTCGACGGCACCGACCCGCTGCACCCGAACGGGCTCCATCCCGACCAGCACAACCTGATCACGGTCCCGGGGACGGCCGTTCCAGTTCATCGAGACGAACGACGGCGGCGTGATGCGCTCGAACGGGCGCTTCGTCAACCGCTCGTCGTGGTGCAGCGACCCGAACGTTCCCCGCGGGCTCAACGCCGACGCAGCTGGCTCGCTGCCAGCAGATGCTCTCGCGGATCCCGGAGCGGCTCGAGGGCATCAACGACGGGCTGAACACGCTCCAGTTCCAGAGCCTCTCGATCAGCCCGCACGACAGCCGGATCCGTCAGGGTGGAACCCAGGACAACGGCACCTGGCAGACCGAACGGGAGCCGGGTCAGGTGGCGACAACATGATGATCGGAGACGGCGGTCAGTCCGGCTTCGACGTCGCGATCCCGGAGTTCCGGTTCCACACGTTCACGAACGTGTCAGGCGGACGTGAACTTCAACAACGGCAACATCGCCGACTGGATCTGGATCTCCGACCCGGTCGCCCACGGGGGCGAGTTCTACGCCCCGGTGATCAGCGACCCGGTGGTGAGCAAGACGATGTTCGGCGGGACGAGCCGGACGGCGTACCGGACGCAGACGGCCGGGCTCGGGACGATGACCGTCGCCGAGGCGAACCAGCACTGCAACGAGTGGACCGGAGACTTCACGGTCCAGTGCGGTGACTGGGCCGAGCTCGGGCCAGGTTCGCCTGCTGGACGCCGCCTGGGGTGACCGGGCCGGCGGCAACATGGCGCAGATCGAGCGGACGGCGGCCGACACGGGCACGGCCTGGGCAGCAACGACCACCGGCCGCGTGTTCGTGACGAAGAACGTCGACGCTCCGGGCGTCAGGAGATCCCGCCGCCGACGGGCAACAACGTCCGCCGCATCGCCACGAACGTCACCTGGAGCCGGATCGACCTGCCGACGACGCCGAATCGGTTCGTCAGCAGCATCTACGTCGATTCGACGAACGGGAACCGCGCCTGGGTGTCGTACAGCGGCTTACAGCGTCAACACGCCGTCGACTCCGGGCCACGTGTTCGAGGTCGTGTTCAACCCGGCCACGGGCACGGCGACGTGGACGAGGCTCGACAACAACCTCACCGACATCCCGGTCACGGACCTGGTCCGTGACGATCGGACCGGCGACCTCTTCGCCGGAACCGACTTCGGCGCGCTCCGTTTGGCAGCCGGGGCGACCTCGTGGCGGCTCGCCGCTCGGGGGATGCCGAACGTCGAGATCGCAGGCCTGACGGTCGTGCAGGGCGAGCGGCAGCTCTACGCCGCGACGCACGGACTCAGCGCCTGGCTCCTGGATCTCCGCGATCTGGACGACCAGGACGAGGACGAGGACGACTGATCCCGTCCGGAACTAGTCGGGGCCGCCTGCGCGGCCCCGACTAGGTTTAATTCGCGCCCCGTGCCCCGCCTCGTGGCCGCTCTTGCGTGTGTGCTCTGCCTGGCGGCGTGCGGCGGCGATGCCGGCGGCAGCGGGAACATCCGCTTCCTCGTCTTCGGCGAGCCGGAGGAGATCAACGCCTACCGCGAGCTGATCTCCGAGTACCACAAGCGCGGCGAAGGCAAGGTCCAGCTGATCGAGGCCAGCGACCGCGAAGATCTGCTCGCCCGCCTCTCGACGTCGTTCGCCGGCGGCGCTCCGCCGGACGTTTTCCTGCTCAACTACCGGTTCTACGGGCAGTTCGCCGCGCGCGACGTTCTCGAGCCGCTCGAGGAGCGGATCGACGACTCCGACGCGTTCCAGCAGGGCGACTTCTACCCGCAGGCGCTCGAAGCCTTCCGCTGGAAAGGCGTCCTCACCTGCCTGCCGCAGAACGTCTCGAGCCTGGTCGTCTACTACAACCGCGACCTCTTCCGGCGCTTCAACGTGCCCGAGCCGCGCCGCGGCTGGACGTGGACGGAGCTGATCGTTCGCGCCTCCCAGCTCACCCGTGACGCCAAGGGCCGGCAGGTGGTCGCCGGGGAGCCGGAACAGGGCGCGATCACGCCTGCCATCTTCGGCCTGGGTGTGGAGCCGACGATGATCCGGGTCGCGCCGTTCGTCTGGTCGAATGGCGGCGAGGTGGTCGACAACGACGAGCGTCCCACTCGGTTCACGCTCCAGACGCCTCGGGCGCTCCAGGCGCTACAGGAGTTCCTCAAGCTCCGCAGCATCTACGGCGTCGTCCCGACCGACGTGGACGTCGAGGCCGAGGACGACGAGACGCGCTTCCAGAACGGGCGCCTCGCGATGCTCCTCTCGTCGCGACGGTCGACGCCGACCTTCCGGACGGTCACGGCCTTCGACTGGGACGTCGCCGATCTCCCCAAGTTCCGCGAGCCCGCCGGCATCCTCCACTCCGACGCGTACTGCATGGCCAGGGCTTCGAAGGAGAAGGACGCGGCGTGGCGCTTCGTCGAGTTCGCCAACAGCCCGGTCGGTCAGCGGATCGTCGCCAAGACTGGCCGGACGGTGCCGTCGCTGCAAGCGGTTGCCCAGTCCGACGCGTTCCTCGATCCGAACGCGAAGCCGCGCAGCTCGCAGGTCTTCCTCGACCAGATCGAGACGATCCGGCGCGTGCCGACCGTCTCGACCTGGCCCGAGATCGAGGATGCGACGGGACCGATCCTCGAGAACGGCCTCTACCTGGGCCAGGACGCGCAACAGGTGGCGCGGCGGCTCGACCGCGCAACGCGACCGCTGTTTGCGCGGGCCGAGCAGTCGTAGCCGAGTTCTAGTAGGCGACTGCGCGGCCGCCGGTCTCGGCGGCGTGGCGCTGCTCGTCGGCGCGATACGACGAGCGAACGAGCGGCCCGCTGAAGACGGAGCCGAAGCCGAGGGCCTCGCCCTGCTCCCGGAACCAGCGGAACTCGTCCGGGTGCACCCAGCGGTCGATCGTCACGTGCTTCTCCGAGGGCTGGAGGTACTGGCCGATCGTGACGACGTCGACGCCTTGGCCACGGAGATCGCGCATCGTCTCGACGACCTCGTCGTTCGTCTCGCCCAGGCCGACGATGATCCCGGACTTCGTCAGCACCTTGTAGTCGGCGAGCTCCTTCGCGCGCCGAAGGAGCCAGAGCGCCTTGTCGTACGACGCTTTCGCGCCGCGCATGCGGCGGTGGAGCCGCCGCACCGTCTCGATGTTGTGGTTGAAGACCTCGGGCCGCTCGGCGAGCACGGTCCGGAGCGCCTCCTCCTCGACGTCGAGGAAGTCGGGCGTCAGGACCTCGACGCTCACCCCCGGCGCCTTGTGCTTGAGCGCGCGGATCGTGGCGGCGAAGTGGCCGGCACCGCGGTCGTCGAGGTCGTCGCGGTCGACGGACGTCACAACGACGTGCTCGAGCCCCATCTGCGCGGCCGTGTGCGCGAGCCGCAGCGGCTCGAGCGGGTCCGGCGGGTGCTCCGGCCGTCCTGAGTGCACGTAGCAGTAGCGGCAGGCGCGCGTGCAGGTGTCGCCGAGGATCTGGAACGTCGCGGTGCCGCGGCCCCAGCACTCGGCGATGTTCGGGCAGCGCGCCTCCTCGCACACGGTGTGCAGGCTGGCTCCGTGGATCAGCTTGCGGACGTCAAAGTACTGCGAGTCGGCGCTCGGGGCGCGCACTTTCATCCACGCCGGCCGGCGAGGACGCTGGGCGACTGGCAGCGAGCCCTGCACGGGCCAAAGTCTACGGACGCGGGTTTCAGAGCCGCTGAGGATGGGCACTAGCTTGGCGTCGGAACTCGATCGAGGGAGGGCCCGGTGTTTCGGACGCGTTTGAGGCGCGCAGCCGTGTGCATCGCTGCGCTGACGATCGTCACGTCGGCGTACGCGGCCCCGGCAGCTGCAGAGAAATACGTCCACGGATCCCCGGGGCTCGGCGACCCGTTCTTCCCCGACGCCGGGAACGGAGGCTACGACGTCCGGCACTACGGGCTTGACATCGCATACGACCCGGCGACGCAGCAGCTGGACGGCGCGGCCTTGATCACCGCGCGGGCGACGGAGAACCTCGACCGGTTCAACCTGGACCTGCGCGAGTTCCTCGGCGTCTCGCGTGTCGCCGTCGGCGATGGCCGCCGTTTGAAGGACGCCTCCTTCACGCGGGAGGGCCAGGAGCTCATCATTGCGCCACGCCCGAAGCTCAAGCGCGGAGAGACGTTCAGGGTCCAGGTCGAGTACTCCGGCACGCCCGAGCCGATCGTCGATCCGGACGAATCGATCGAAGGGTTCATCCCGACGGACGACGGCGCGTTCGTGGTCTGCGAGCCGCAGGGGGCGCCGGGCTGGTATCCGGCCAACGACAACCCTCAGGACAAGGCGCGGTTCGACATCTCCGTGACCGTGCCCGCAGGGCTGACCGCGATGTCGAACGGGGTCCTCGTCTCGTCGAGGACGCGCGGCGGCAAGACGACCTGGGTCTGGCATCACGAGAATCCGATGGCTCCCTACCTGGCCACCGCCACACTCGGCCCATTCGACCTGACCCAATCGACGCTGCCCGACGGAACACCGAGCTACGTCGCCGTCGATCCGCGGTTCACCAACCGCACGGTGCTGGCGCGAATCCCCGAGATGCACGCCTTCCTCGCCTCGATCTACGGCCGCTACCCGTTCGACGCGACGGGCGCGATCGTCGACTCCGCACCGCATGTCGGCTACGCGCTCGAGACCCAGACGAAGGCGAACTACTCGCGCATGCCGAGCCAGGGCACGCTCGTCCACGAGCTCGGACACGAGTGGTTCGGCAACTCGGTCACCTTGTCCCAGTGGCCGGACATCTGGCTACACGAGGGCTTCGCGGCCTGGACGGAGTGGATCTGGGACGAGCACACCGGTGGGAGTACGGCGCAGGAGTCGTTCCTCGAGGCCTACTCGATACCCGCCGGAAGCTCCTTCTGGAGCCGCCCGCCGGCCGCTCTCGGCTCACCGGTCTTCCTCTTCAGCAATCCGCCGTACTCTGCGCGGCGCGATGACGCTTCAAGCGCTCCGCGAGAAGATCGGCGACCTCGCGTTCTTCGGTCTCATGCGCGGATGGGCGACGCGGAACCGGTACGGCAACGTCACGACCGCCGAGTTCATCGCGGCAGCCGAGCAGCAGTCCGGGATGGATCTGGACACCTTCTTCGACGTCTGGTTGTTCCAGCCCGGCAAGCCGACGACCTGGTGACGAGCCGCGTTCCCGAGGCTCCGCTTCGGGAGACGAAGTACGGCTTGGTCGCCGACGTTGACGGCTGGTTTGTCGTCAACGCCCGCGAGGCTCGCTGGCGGGAGTCGGACGCTTTCGGCACCTGGTGCGACTTCGAGGGCAAACGGCCTTTTCGCCAGCTCGGGATCAATATCAGCATCCTGGAGCCGGGCCAGAGCCTGGGCTACTACCACCGCGAGGCGGCACAGGAAGACTTCCTCGTGCTGGTCGGCACGTGCCTGCTGATCGTCGAAGAGGAGGAGCGGAAGCTCGAGGCCTGGGATTTCGTGCACTGCCCCGCCGAGACCGACCACATGATCGTCGGCACGGGCGACGGGCCGGCGGTCGTGCTCGCCGTCGGCGCCCGAGGCCTCAGCCGGAAGGGCCTCGTCTACGTCCCTTCGAAGGTCGCGAGGGCGCACGGCGTCTCGGTGGACAAGGAGACGACCAAGCCCACGGAGGCGTACGCGGATCTACCGCGCTCGCGCCGTGTCGCCCACAACGAGGGCTGGCTCCCCGACTAGGTCGCCGAGGCTCGCTTCCTCGAGTGCGACGTGGAAGACCTCCTCGAGCGCCGCGGCCGCGTGCGGACGCAGCTCATCGACCGGCACCGGGCGGCCGAGCTCCTGGGCGATCGTCGTGAACGCCGTGTCTTCGAGCCCGCAGGCCGTGATCCAGTCGGTGAAGGGTGCGGGGTCGAGGTCGACGTTGAGCGCGTAGCCGTGCGTCGTCACCCATTTCGAGATGTGCACGCCGATCGATGCGATCTTCCGCGGCGGACGTTCCAGCCAGATGCCCGTCAGCCCCTCGATCCGTGTCGCCGCGACGCCCGTTGCCGCGAGCGTCTTGATCAAAGCCTCTTCGAGGTCGCGGCAGTACCGCTTGACGTCCTCCCCGTGTCGCGTCAGGTCGAAGATCGGGTAACAGACGAGCTGCCCAGGTCCGTGGTACGTCGACTTGCCGCCGCGGTCGGTCTCGACCACTTCGACCTCGGCGTCTTCGGGGATGTGGAGCTCGCCTGCCTCCGCTCGGCGCCCGAGCGTGACCACCGACGGGTGTTCGAGCAGCATGACGGCGTCCGGAATCGCGCCTTGTGCTACCGAAGCGGCGAGCGAGCGCTGGAGCTCCCAGGCTTCGAGGTACGGCACTTGGCCCAGGTTGAGGACGACGCCCGGTCTCACCTAGCCGCGCACCTCGTAACGAGGGAGACCGTCGTCGGGCAGCGTCTCCCAGACGGCAAGCGAACGGACGAAGTTATGCGCCTCGGGCTTCTGCGCGAGGCCGCTGTCGATCGCGCTCAGTCGGACGCTCGCCTGCTCGGAGTCCGGCCAACCGCCGCCGAAGAGGTTCGAGCCGCAGGTCCGGCAGAAGCTCTTGGCGCTTCCCTCTTCAGGCTGAAACGTCTCGATCAGCTCGCGGCCCTCGAGCACAGTGATGTCCTCGGTGCGGACGCGGCCGTTGGCGGTGCCGACTCCGCCGGAGATCTTCTTGCAGGTCGTGCAATGGCAGAAGGTGAGGTTGATGAACGGCCCGGCGACCTCGAAGCGCACGCCGCCGCACTGGCAGCTGCCCTGCATTAGTACGCCGCTTCGTCCCAGGTCTGAAGCTTCTCGCGAAGGTCGTGCAAGAAGCGCCCCGCGAGCGCACCGTCGACCAGGCGATGGTCGTACGTCAGGGTCACGTTCATGATCGGCCGGATCGCGATCACGTCCTTGCCGTGCTCGTCCTGGCTCACCCACGGCCGCTTCACGACCGCATAGGTACCGAGGATCGCGGCCTGCGGCTGACTGATGATCGGCGTCCCGTGGAAGGTGCCGTAGCCGCCGGGGTTCGTGATCGTGAACGTGCCGCCCTGGACCTCGTCGGGCGTGAGCTTCTTGTTCCGCGCCCGATCGGCGATGTCGGTGACCGAGCGCGCCATTCCCAGCAGGTTCAAACCCTCGGCGTGCTTCACAACCGGCACGATCAGGCCCTTGCCGCCCTCGAGCTCGACCGCGAAGCCGAGGTTGACGTAGTTGCGCGTGATGATCTTGTCGCCGCGGATCTCGCCGTTGATCCACGGGTAGTCCTTGAGCGTCTCGACGACGGCCCGGGCGACGAAGATCAGGTAGGTCGGGTTGACGCCGTAGCTCTTCTGATACTCCGGCTTGAGCTTCTCCCGCAACGCGACGACCTTCGACATGTCGACCTCGATCGCACTCGTGACGTGGGCGGAAGTGTCGAGTGAGCGGCGCATGTGCTCGGCGATCCCCTTGCGCATCGCAGTCATCGGCTCTTCCTGTCTCGCCGGCCTCGGCCGCGGCCGGTGCCGTCGGCGCGGCGGCCACTGGGGCCGGAGCAGGCGGTGCGGCGGGCTTCGGAGCCGGTGCTGCCTCCGGTTCGGGGGCGGCTGGCGCGGGCGGGGCTTCCGGCGGCGCTGCCGGCACAGCTGGCTCGGCCGGAGGAGCCGGTGCGGCGGCCTGGGCGCCGCCCTCGACAAAGGCGAGGATGTCCTTCTTCGTCACGCGTCCGCCGCGGCCGGTGCCCTGGACCTGCGCGACATCGACGTCGTGCTCGGAGGCGATTCTGGCGACGACCGGCGAGACGAAGCTCTTTCCGTTCTCCCGGCCGTCGGTGCTGGGTGCCGCCGCAGCGGTTGCCGGCTCCGGCTCGGGCGTCGAGGCGGGTTCGGGCGGTACCGCCGGAGCGGGGGTCTCGGCGCTCGAAGACGCGGCGGCTTCGGCCGCCGCCTGAGTCGTCGCCTGTTCGGGCGCCTCCTCCTCGGCGGGCGCCTCCTCGGCCGGCGCTGCTGCGGCAGCCTCGGAGCCGATGACGGCGAGCCGGGTCCCGACCTCGACGGTCTCGCCCTCCTGGACGAGGATCTGCTGGACGACGCCGCTGCCGGGGCTCGGTATCTCGGTGTCGACCTTGTCGGTCGAGATCTCGAGGAGCGGCTCGTCGGCCTGGATCTGCTCGCCCTCCTGCTTGAGCCACTTCGTGATCGTCCCCTCGGAGACGGACACGCCCATCTGGGGCATCACGACGTCGACTGCGGTTGGAGTCGCCATAAGCGCTAGTACTCAGCCAGCTCTCGGATCCCTGCGGCGACGTCGTCGACCTGCGGAATGAACCCCTTCTCGAGCGGCGGGGAGAAGGGAACGGGGGAATCGGGGGCGGCGATGCGCTTCACCGGCGCGTCCAGATCCTCGAACGCCTCGTCGGCGATCGTCGACGCGATCTCACCGCCGAACCCACCGGTCCGTGTGTCTTCGTGGAGGACGAGCACCTTGGACGTCTTCCTCGTGCTCTCGAGCACCGCCTCGCGATCCCAGGGGACGAGCGTGCGCAGATCGAGGATCTCCGTTGAGACGCCATCACCCTCGAGCTGCTTCGCGGCTTCGTCGGCCGTGTAGACCATCGCCCCCCACGTGATGACGGTGACGTCGTCGCCCTCGCGGTGCAGCCGCGCCTTGCCGAACGGCGTCGTGTAGCGCTCCTCCGGCACCTCCGCCTTGATCCGGCGGTAGAGGTGCTTGTGCTCGAAGTAGAGGACGGGGTTGGGGTCCTCGATCGCGCTGATCAGCAGGCCCTTGGCGTCCTCCGGTGTCGCCGGGCAGACGATCTTGAGGCCGGGGATGTGCGCGAACGAGCTCTCCGGGTTCTGCGAGTGGAACGGCCCGCCGGAGAAGCCACCGCCCGATGGCAACCGGACGACGATTGGCACCGGCGTTCCGGCCCGATAGAACTGCTTCGCGGCCACCGTGACCAGTTGGTCCCACGCACACGAGACAAAGTCGGCGAACTGCATCTCGGCGACGGGCCGCATGCCCATGATCGCGGCGCCGGTGCAGCCGCCGACGATCGCGGTCTCGGAGAGCGGCGAGTCGATCACGCGCCAGGGCCCGAACTCCTCCTGGAAGCCGAGGGTGACCTTGAAGGCGCCGCCGTAGACGCCGACGTCCTCGCCGATCACGAACACCCGCTTGTCGCGCCGCATCTCCTGCCGGAGGCCGTCGGAGATTGCCTGGAGATAGGTGAGTTCAGCCACGGCTATTTGTGGTGAGGCGTGTCGAGGTCCTCGGGGCGGGCGAAGACCCGCGTAGCGACGGTGGAGGGATCGGGCAGCGGGGACTGCTCCGCGCGCTCGATCGCCTGGTTGAGTGTCCGCTTGACGCCGGCGGCGACCTCGTCCTCCTCCTCGTCGGTCATCTCCGCGTTCTCGCGCAGCCACGCGCGGAAGCGCTCGATCGGGTCCCGCTTCGCCCACTCCTCGAACAGCTCCTTCGGAACGTAGAACGCGTCGTCGTGAACGGCATGACCTTCCATCCGGAGGGTCATCGACTCGATCAGCGTCGGGCCGCCGCCCTCGCGCGCCTTCTCGATCGCCCGTTTGGCCTCCCGGTAGACGGCCAGGACGTCCGTGCCGTCGACGACCACGCCGTCGAAGCCGTAGGCCTGCGCGCGGTCGGCCAGGGTCTCGCAGGCGTACTCGAGATGGGTCGGCGTCGAGTAGGCCCACTGGTTGTTGTCGCAGATGAACACCACCGGCAACCGGCGGACGCCGGCGAAGTTCATGCCCTCGTGGGTGTCACCGCGGGCCGAGGCGCCCTCGCCGAACCAGGCGACGGCGACGCGCGACTCCTCCCGGATCCGGAAGGCGAGCGCCGCGCCGACGGCGACCGGAAGCATCGCCGGGAGATGGCTGACCATCGCGATCAAGCCGAGTTGGGAGTCGGCCATGTGGACGTTTCCGTCCCTGCCCCGGGTTGGCCCGTCCTCTCGGCCCATGTACTGCGCGAAGATCCGCCAGGGCTCGACCCCTCGCGTGACGTGGACGCCCATGTCGCGGTGCAGCGGCGTGCCGACGTCCTCGGGGCCCAGGGCGGTAGCGACCCCAACGGAGGACGCCTCGTTCCCGCGTCCGGTGTAGAACGACCCGGGAATCTTCCCCTGCTTGTAGAGGATGTGCCCGCGCTCCTCGATCCCGCGCGTCAGCAGCATCTGGCGGTAGATGCCGAGCAGGTCCTCGCGGTCGAGGCCGGCTTCGCGGATCTCGCCGAGGGAGCCGACGGGCTCTGCTTCGCGGGCAATCGCCATCGCGCGGAAACTCTAACGATCGAGGGTGCTGGCTAGAGTCGCGGTGTGGGTACCGCCGGCGACTGGCTGAAGGAGGAGCGGCGCAAGACGCTCGGCGACTGGGTCGCCGTCTGCCTCGGATGCGGCTACGCGCAGCGGTACTTCGAGCAGTGGGAGGCCGAGCTGCCCGCGGTCTGCCCCGGCTGTGGCGGCGAGATGCGGTCGCGCTGTCCCGCCTGCGATGCGCGCTTCAACTCGGCGTTTGCGGTCGACTGCGAGGCGTGTGGCGCGGAACTGCGGCCGCGTGAGCTCTTCGGGACGCCGATCCGCAAGCCCGGCCGCTAGGGCTAGGACTTCTTGATCTCGGAGAAGCGGATGACCGTGACGATGTCCTCCGCGCCGACCGGCCGGTTGTAGAGCTGGCCGAGCCAGTTCGCCATCTCGTCGGGCCTACGCATCTCCGGGTTGTCGTGCTCGATCTCCCGGGGCGATACTTCGGCGAGCTGCTTCACCTCGACCTTGTCGATGACGGCGTCGAAGACCTTCTCGCGCGGCCCGTACCGTGCGCCGACCAGGACCTGGACGACCATGCCCTTCTTGTACTTCCTCGACTTGTCCCCGACGCGGATCGTCGCGGTCTTCCGCCGACTGCGAAGCTGGTCCGCGACCATTGGGGAGTAGAAGTTGAGGGCGTACATCGAACTGGTGTGCGGCGCCACCGAGGCCGCCAGATCATACGGGGTTGGCCTCCAACGTTGCGAGTGCATTGCTCGCCATCTCCCGTTCGCCGGCATAGGAGAGCAGCCGCGGCGCCTCTTCGAGCGGGAGCCACCGCGCCTCGGCGACTTCGTGCCGGAATGACGCCGGCACCTCGTCGATCCGTCCCTTCCGGTAGCGCACGAGGTAGAAGCTGACGACCTTGAAGATGCGGTTTCCGGCGCGCGTGTAGACGTAGCGCACGTCTCCGAGCTTCCCCTGGGAGACGCCCTCGAGCCCGGTCTCCTCGGTCACCTCCCGCAGCGCCGTCTCCTCGGGAGACTCACCGTGTCCCACATTGCCCTTCGGGAGCGCCCAGGTGCCCTCGCGCTTGCCGCCCGGCCGGATCGCCGCCAGCCACCAGCGACCCTGCAGGCGGCGGACGACGACCGCGCCGGCCGAGAACTCCCGCTCCATCGAAGGTTTGTAACAAACTCCGGCCGAAACAGTTGCGTGACGCGAGGGATTCTCGATAAGCTAGCCTGGCACTCGGCCCCCAGGAGTGCCAAGACCTGTCACAAAGTCTGTTTGGAAAGGGAGGTCCGGATGGATCTGCAACCGCTGGGCGATCGCCTGATCGTCGAGGCCCTCGAGGAGGAGGACTCGACCGCGAGCGGGATCGTCCTACCTGACACGGCGAAGGAGAAGCCCCAGCGCGGGCGAGTCCTGGCCGTAGGCCCCGGCACGCGCGACGAGGACGGGAACTTCGTCGGCATGGAAGTCGCCGCGGGCGACGAGATCGTCTTCTCGAAATACGGCGGCACCGAGATCAAGATCGGCGCCGACGACTACCTGATCCTGAGGGAGTCGGACGTCCTCGCGAAGGTCGCGGGGAGCGCTTCGAAGTCCCGCAGCAAGAAGAAGGACATGGCTGGCGCAAGCGCCTAGCCCAAGTTCGAAAACGGAGGTACGTGTAGATGGCACATAAGGAGTTGAAGTTCAGCGAGGACGCGCGCCGCTCGCTCGAGCGGGGCGTGAACATCCTCGCCGACGCGGTCAAGGTCACGCTCGGCCCCAAGGGCCGCTACGTCGTCCTCGACAAGAAGTTCGGCGCGCCGACGATCACGAACGACGGCGTCACGATCGCCCGAGAGATCGAGGTCGAGGACGTCTTCGAGAACCAGGGCGCGCAGCTCGTCCGCGAGGTCGCGACGGCGACGAACGACGTCGCGGGCGACGGGACGACGACCGCGACGGTCCTGGCGCAGGCGATCGTCCGCGAGGGCCTGAAGAACGTCGCGGCCGGCGCGAACCCGATGGGGCTCAAGCGCGGCATCGAGCTGGCCGTCGACGCTGTGGTCGGCGATCTGCAGAAGCAGTCGAAGGAGATCTCGGGCAAGGAGGACATCGCCCGGGTCGCATCGATCTCATCGCGGGAGCGCGAAATCGGAGACGTCATTGCCGAGGCGATCGACAAGGTCGGCAAGGACGGCGTCGTGAACGTCGAGGAGGGCCAGACCTTCGGGCTCGAGCTGGAGTTCACCGAAGGTATGCAGTTCGACAAGGGCTACCTGTCGCCGTACATGATCACCGACCCCGAGCGCATGGAAGCCGTGCTCGACGAGCCCTACATCCTGGTCGCGAACCAGAAGATCGGGGCCGTCAAGGATCTGCTTCCCGTGCTCGAACAGGTGATCCAGGCTGGTCGGCCGCTGCTGATCGTGGCCGAGGACGTCGAGGGCGAGTCGCTCGCCACCATCGTCGTCAACAAGCTGCGCGGTACCTTCACGGCCGTCGCAGTCAAGGCTCCGGGCTTTGGTGACCGCCGCAAGCGCATGCTCGAGGACATCGCGATCCTCACCGGCGCCGAGGTGATTACCGAGGAGATGGGCCTCAAGCTCGAGAACACGAAGCTCGAGCAGCTGGGCCGGGGCCGCCGCATCGTCGTCGACAAGGATTCGACGACGATTATCGACGGCGCCGGAGACTCCGAGCAGATCAAGGCTCGGATCAAGCAGCTGAAGGCGGAGATCGAGAACACCGATTCCGACTTCGACCGCGAGAAGCTCCAGGAGCGGCTTGCGAAGCTGGCCGGCGGCGTCGCCGTGATCAAGGTCGGCGCGGCCACCGAGACGGAGATGAAGGAGAAGAAGCACCGCGTCGAGGACGCCGTGCAGGCCACCCGCGCGGCCCTCGAGGAGGGCATCGTCCCGGGCGGCGGCGTCGCGCTCCTGAACGCGGCGAGCGCGATCGACACAAAGAAGCTCGAGGGTGACGAGCGCACCGGCGCCGCCATCGTCGAGCGGGCGCTCGAGGAGCCGATCCGCCAGCTGGCGGAGAACGCCGGCCTCGAGGGCTCCGTCGTCATCTCGCAGGTCCGCGGGGCCAAGACCGGCCACGGGCTCAACGTCGACACCGGCGAGATCGAGGACCTGGTCGCGACCGGGATCATCGATCCGACGATGGTCACCCGCTCGGCGCTCCAGAACGCAGCGTCGATCGGGAAGAACATCCTGACCACCGAGGCAGTCGTCGCCGAGCCGCCGGAGAAGCAGCCGGTGGGCGCAGGTGCCGGAATGCCCGATATGGGCGGAATGATGTAAGCGCGTGGGGGAACCCCTGGTTCCCCCACGGACCCCCTCCTTGCGGACGGGGTTGCGAGTTCACAGGTGGACGGAGCCGGCTTTTCGCCCGCTCCGTCCACTGTTTCTGTGTCTGTGAGCCTCCCGCGCGGCAAAGCCGCGCTCCGGCGGCGGTCCGACTGTCGCTCTCGAGCGCGGTGGGCGTCGTTTTCCACAGCTGACACGTCCGGTGCCAGACACCGGCCATGGCCAAACAAGAAGAGGCCGGCGTAACGCCGGCCTCTTCTTGAAGGTCACCCTCCTGAGGGCCGCCTCATGAGGGTGGGGGGAGGGAGGTATTGCCTCCCAGATATCGACCCGCGTGAGCGACGGCACGTCCCTCGAACGGGGGGTTCAAGCGCGCGCGGAGAGCAGCACGAGCCGCCGCCGGAGCGGGGCTTTGCCCCGCGGGAGGCTCACTGCGAAAGAAACAGTGGACGAGCCGGAAGACATTCGGCGGCTCCGTCCACCTGGGAACCACGACCCCGCTCGCAAGGAGGGGGTCCGTGGGGGAACCAGGGGTTCCCCCACGTTAGAAGCCGTAGCGCTCCTCTTTCCAGTAATCCGCCTCGTTGTGGTAGCCGAGGCGCTCCCAGAAGCCCGGTTCGTCGTGGTCGAGGAGCTCGATGCCCCGCAGCCACTTGGCGCTCTTCCAGAAGTAGCGCTTCGGGATCACAAGGCGGAGCGGCCAGCCGTGGTCGGGGGTGAGCGGCTCGCCGTCGGCCTCGTACGCCAGGAGGGCCTCCTCGTCCTCAAGTGCCGCGAGCGGGACGTTCGCGGTGAAGTCCTGCTCGGCGTGGGCGACGACATATCGCGCGCTCGGCTTCGGCTGCACGAGCTTTGCGAGCTCGCTCCAGTGGACGCCCTTGAAGCTCGTGTCGAACCGGCTCCACCGGGTGACGCAGTGGATGTCGAGCGTGATCTCGCGGCTCGGAAGCGCCGTGAACTCCTCCCAGGAGAGCGTGACCGGGCTCTCGACGTCGCCGAAGACACGGAAGTCCCACGTTGCGAGGTCGGTGTGCGGGACCGTGCCGGCATGCAGCACGGGCCACTTCTCGGTCAGGTACTGGCCGGGCGGAAGCCGGTTCGGGTCGTACCCGGCCTCCTCGACCTTGCGGGCTGCGCGCGAGCGGAACATCGCTCCCTACACTAGTTTCGGTGGAGACCTTGACGCCGACCGCAGCTGTGCGGCCGCGTGACTACGTCGCCGTTCGCGGGCCCGACGCGCGCGACTTCCTCCAGCGCATGGTCTCGAACGACGTCGAGCATGCGCCCTGTCAGGCGCTGCTGCTGACGCCGAAGGGGCGAGTGATCGCGCCGCTCGTCGTCGTACAGCGCGCGGAGCAGGATTACCTGCTCCTCACGGAGGTGGGGCTCGGCGACGCCGTCCGGTCGACGCTGCTGCGGGCCAGGTTCGCGGCGAAGTGCGAGATCGAGGCGGAGGAGCACACGTCGCTGCTCCTCTTCGGCGGGGTCGACGGCATCCCGAACAGCGAGTACGGAACCCCGGCCGTCGAGATGCTCGACTCGGCGCCGCCGGCCGACCTGGTCGCAGACGACGAGCTCGAGCGGCTGCGGATCGAAGCTCGCACGCCTCGCTGGGGGAGCGAGATCGACGACCGCGTCCTCCCCGCCGAGGCTGGCCTGACCGAGACGCACGTCAGCTTCTCGAAGGGCTGCTACCCGGGCCAGGAGCCGATCGCGCGGCTCCACTACCGCGGCAAGGCGAACCGCGGTCTCCGCGTTCTGGACGTCGAGGGGAGTCCCGAGCCGGACACGGAGGTGCTCTACGGCGAGAAGGTCGTCGGCCGGGTGACGAGCTCGGTCCCGGGCCGTGCGCTCGCCTACGTGCGGACCGACGTGCCTGACGACGCCGAGCTCACGCTGCGTCAATCGGCCGACTAGACTCGCGCGCCAGCGATCGAAGGGGCGGGACGTTGGTCCGCCCGTTGTCGGGCAACCTCGAGCTGGGCCTCAAGGAGTAGAAGATCTCGAGGCTCGGGTGACGGAGGTCGAGGAGCGGCTGGTCGAGGTCGAGGAGGAGACGTCGGATCCCGCGAAGACAGCGGGAGAGGCGGCGGCGCGCCTCGCTTCCGACAACTGACCCCGACTTACGGGGTCTGTGTCGTGACGGTCTCGCCCGTGTCGGCCCCCGGCTCTTCGCCGCCGCTCGAGAACGCCCAGACGGCGAGGACGGTGACAACGAGAACGATCGCGATCGCAGCCAGTGCGATCCAAGCGAGGCGCCGTTTCTGCATCGGGGTTCAAGTGTCCGGCAAGAGCGCCGGGTCGACAAGTGTCCGTTTCGGACAGTCGAACCGGCATGATTCGACCTTCGTGATGGTCGACAGACCGGAGCTCGACAGAAGTGTCTGACATCGGCGACCCTTCCGGACCCGAACTCTCGGCGGAGCTCAGCACCCTCGATGCCAACGCGCGACGCGTCCTGGCCGCGCTCGCCGTACTTGGGCGGGCGCCCGTTTCGGTCGAAACACTCGGCGAGGTCTCCGGAGTCTCGGACCCTCGACCTGCGGTCGAAGATCTCGACCGGCGTCGGCTGATCACCCGCGAGCCGGGTGATCGCCTGTCGGTCGCCCCTGGAGTCCAGGCGCGGGTGAAGCAGCTGCTGGCGACGGAGGCCGAGGCCGACACCGTCCTCCAAGGCTTGATCCGCCGCGCCGAGGACGGTCGGCTCGCGCCCGGCGACATCGACGCAGTCGACGAGGCGACGCGCGTCGCGGCCGAGACCGGGCGGTGGGCGGTATTGCTGCGTCTTGCACAAGCGTCAGAGCCGACGCTGGCTACGACGAATCGTCTAGAGGACTGGACCCGGATCGTGGAACGCCGGCTCGAGGCGGCGCGAGCCCTCGGCGATCAGGCTGCGGCCGCCCACGCACAGGAGCAGCTCAATCGCCTCGCGGCCATGGGCGCGCCGACGGAGGTCATGGGCGCACCGACCCCGGTCGTGTCGACGACGACGGAGACAGCGCCGGCAGACAGGGGAGGTCTGACGTGGCCCGTGGTCCTTCTCATCGGGCTTGCGCTCGCTGCCGCGGGCGCCGGGCTCGGGTATCTGATCAGCGACCAGACAGCCGATGCAACCACCGTCACGGAGAGCTCACCGATCGAGACCTCGGTCGTGACTGAGACGGCAACGGGGCCGACGACGACCGTCACGACCACCACGACAGAGACAGAGACAGAGACAGAGACTCAGACGGTGACCGTGCCTCAGACGGCCAGCGTGCCCGCACCTTGACGCTCTCGAGCTAGTCCGTCCGCAAGCTGAACGAGCGGAGCCCGGCGGCCGGAAGTGCAGCAGCGACTGTTCCGCGCTCTCCTTCAGCGGTGGCCGAGGGCGGAGAGCTGCTCGGCCAGGCGGCGGCGGAAGGCCGGCACGTGTGCGAGGAGGCGTAGCGCGAAATTGCGCAGCGGGCGAAGCGCTGGCGGGGCAGTGGCCAGTCGCGTGAGCCGATGGGCGAGTGCGACCACATGCATGGCCTCGGCACGACTGTTGGCCGCATACTCGTCGAGCTTGTCCTCGCGACCTTCCCGCAGGGCGATCGATAGCGCATCGCCGAGAGTCACGGCATCACGCAGGCCGAGGTTCATGCCTTGCCCACCTGCCGGGCTGTGCGTATGTGCGGCGTCGCCGGCGAGCAGTACCCGCCCGGCCCGGTACTGGTCCGCCACCCGCTCGTGGATCCGAAACCTGGATCCCCAGATCACTTCCGTCACCGTCACCGTCGTACGACGTGGCCCCCGGGTGTTGAGCAGTCGTTGCGCATAGGCGATGTCCGGCTGCTCCGGCGCATCGTCGACTTCGGCCACGAGCCGGAACGACCCGTCGGGGAGCGGCGCCACGACCAACATGCCGGGTTTGGAGAAGTACAGCAGCACCTGGTCCGCCGGCAGGCCGCCCTCCACGTGGACGTCAGCCAGCGTGAAGGACAGCGACAGCGCATCGTTGCCGTCGTGCCCGAGTCCGGCCAGGTCGCGGATCGTGCTGTTCATCCCGTCGGCCGCAACGACGTACTGGGCCTCGATCATGTCGCCGCTGTCCAGCGTGACCTCGGCACCGTCGGCGGTCTGGCTCACCCCGGTGGCGACGTACGGGCGGTGGACCCTGCCGCCGAGTTCCTCGAGGCGGTCGAGCAGGACCTGCTCGGTGATGTTCTGCGGGACCATCAGCGTGTACGGATACTCCGTCGGGAGCTGGTCGAACCGGACAGGTACGAGCTCGCGATCCCCATCGCGGATGCTGAACTGCTGAGCGTGGATACCGAGCTCCGTCAGTCGCTTCGAGACGCCGATCCGCTCGAGCATCTCGAGGGTCCGGGCGTGCACGACAGCTGCGCGCGACGTATTTGCCCCTGCCGCCTGCCGCTCAACCACGGTGACGTCATGGCCATGCCCGGCCAACGAGGCAGCAACCGCCAACCCCACCGGCCCTGCACCCACCACCAGCACTTCAGTCCGATCAGGAAGCTCACTCATCACGATCTCCTTTACCGAACACAGTCAACATACTTCTCGGTTGCCGCCTCCGACCGGCGCCGACCTCGTCGCATCTGCGTGCAAACCGCAGGACGTCTAGGGCACTAGTGGGGCACGGAGTTAGCACCGAGGACGTTGCTAACCGAGGCTGGAACCCGCATGGATAGCGCGTTTGCGAGGGATGCGCCCGGCACGATTCGAACGTGCGACCTCTGCCTCCGCAGGGCAGCGCTCTATCCCCTGAGCTACGGGCGCTGAGCCGTCCAGTCTAGCGGCGCCAGAACGGCTTTCTCGCCGGCGGCTCGACGGGCTGTTCGCCCAGCGACCGCGCGGCGGTGACCAGATCCTCGGACCGGATCCGCATCAGCTCGTCCCGCTCGAGCGACGCGAGCTTCGTCCCTTGCACTTGCGCGAGCCGAAGCGCCTGTGCGTTCAAGGCCTGCTCGAATAGCGTGCGCGCGAAGCGCGCATTGCCGAATCCCTCGCCCCGGACGGGGTTGGCGAGGATCCGGCGAAGCGTCTCGTCGGCGCCGTCGGCCAGCCGGTACTCGTTCTCCCGGAGGAACTTGCCCGTGATCAGCACCAACTCGTCCGTCGAGTAGTCGGGGAAGGCGATCTCGCGGGAGAACCGCGACCTGAGGCCGGGATTCGAGTCCAGGAAGCGGTGCATGAGCCGCGGATACCCGGCGGCGATCACGATCAGCCGGTGGCGATAGTCCTCCATCCGCTTTAGCAGCGTCTCGATCGCCTCCGGCCCGAAGTCGAGCCGGTCCTCCGCGGTCGCGAGCGCATACGCCTCGTCGATGAAGAGCACGCCGTCGAGCGCGCGCCGGATCGCTCGCTCGGTCTTGATCGCCGTCAGACCGACGTACTGGCCGACGAGTCCCGCACGGTCGACCTCGACGAGGTGGCCGCGGCGCAAGAGCCCCATCGCGCGGTACATCTGCGCGAGGAGGCGCGCCACGGTTGTCTTTCCCGTCCCCGGGTTGCCGAGGAAGACGAGGTGCTGGGAGGTGGCGACCTCGGGCAGCCCGTGCCGCTCGCGCTCGGCCTGAACCTGGAGGAAGGCGACGAGCGCGCGAACCTGTTCCTTCACCGACTCGAGGCCGATGAGCGCGTCGAGCTCGGCCTGGAGCTCCTCGAGGCTCGGGGTCGGCTCGGGCTTCCGCAAGGCTTCGACCTGGTCGGCGAGCCAGTCCGCGCCGTCGCCGCCCGCGCTAGTGCGCAGACGTTCGCCGAGGGTTCTCAGCCCGCGCGAGACGTCGTCCAGCGGGTTCCGGGGCATCTCAATCGGGCACGGTAGCCGCGTGCTCGGCGCCAGCGGTCAGATCAGCTTCATCTCGGAGAGCCATTCTTAGACTCTGCCGGTGCCGCTTTACCTGAAAGAGGCCGAGGTCGAGCAGCTGATCACGCCGGCCGACGCGATCGCGGCCGTCGAGGCCTCCTTCGACCGGCTCGCACGGGGTCAGGTCGACAACCGTCCTCGGTACCGGCAGCGAGCCGACGGCGGGGCGCTCGCGGTCATGTCAGCCGTTGACCACGAGCTGCGTCTCGCCGGTCTCAAGTCGTACGCGGCCGTTGCAGGAGGAACGACGTTCGTCATCTGCCTCTTCGAGCTGGACGCGGGCAAGCTCGTGGGCGTTATCGAAGCCGACAAGCTCGGGCAGCTCCGAACCGGCGCGGCGAGTGGGGTGGCCGCCCGGCACCTTGCACGCGAGGGCGCCACGAGCCTCGGCATCATCGGCTGCGGCTGGCAGGCCGAGAGCCAGGTGTTGTGCATCCGCGAGACCGTCCCGACGATCGAACGCGTCGTCGCGTACTGCCGGACCGAAGCGAACCTGGCGAAGTTCTGCCGAAAGCTCAAAGCGGAGGCCGGCGAGACGCACCGCGATCCTGCCGAGCAGGACATCGTCGTCACGGCGACGACATCTCGCGACCCGGTGCTCCGAGGCGAGTGGCTCACGCCGGGGGCGCTGGTCTGCGCTATGGGCGCGAACCGGCGTCAGGCCCGGGAGCTGGACAACGCGGTGCTCGAACGCGCCGGCTTCGTCTGCTGTGACTCGATCGAGCAGGCGCGGATCGAGTCGGGCGACCTCATCGAGCCGGTCGAGCAGGGCATCCTCGACTGGCTCGAGGTCCACGAGCTCCATGAGGTCGTCGCGGGCGAGACCCAGGGTCGGCAGTCCGAGAGCGACATCGTTCTCTTCAAGTCCAACGGGATCGCCGCGTGGGACGTTGCCGCCGGTGCGCTCGCGCTCGAGCGGGCCCGCGAGCAGGGCGTGGGAACCGAGGTCTAGCTCGCCTGCTTGGCGGCTTCGACCGTGGCCTGTCCGAGAGCCCGCACGACCTCTGGCCGGTCGAGCAGGCGCTCCCGCTCCATCGGCGTCGTTCGGTTCTTGATGTACGGGTCGTCGAGGATCTCGGTCAGCGGACGGCCGCGCTCGTGCTCCCGGATGACGTAGGCAGCGATCCGGTCCTCGCCGGAGGATCGGGTGAACAGGAACGAGAACGGATTGCGAAGGAAGTCGCTGAGAGCCATCCCCCGATTCTAGGTGCGCTGCGGGAATCCCCGTGACGCTTTCGCGTCGAACGCGTGCGCGCTTCGTTCGGGGTCTGACCCCGTCACCGAAGTGTGACTTCGGGTTGCCCTCGAGCCTTGGTAGCGTGACGGCGCCGTGACGAGCGATCCGGTCGCGGGGAAGGAAGCGACGGCCGAGGACAGAGCGTCCCTGCTTCTGAGGGATGCGCAAGGACCGTACGCGCGGCGCGGGATGTCGCTCGAGTTCGACCGGTTCGCGTTCTTCAGCGACGCGGTCTATGCAATCGCGCTCACTCTGCTCGTCATCGGCATTGCGGTGCCCACGGTCGAGGACATCCGCAGCTCGCGCCAGATGTGGGACGTGCTCTACGACCTACGCCAGGAGTTCGCCACGTTCTTCGTCGGCTTCGCCGTAATCGGACGCTACTGGCTCGCGCATCACCGCTTCGTTGCGGTTCTTAGAGCGGTCGACGCGAGGCTCATGGCCCTGAACCTCGTCTACCTCGCGTTCATCGCTTTTCTTCCGTTCCCCACCGCGCTCGTCGGCCGGTACGAACAGAACGTCGTTGCGTTCGTCTTCTTCGCGGCAATCCTGAGCTGCATCAGCGCGCTCGAGACCGTGCTCTTCGTCACGGCCGAGCGCCGCGGGCTGCTGGTGGTGGCCGTGCCGCGCGACGTGTACCGCTTCGGGCTCGTCGCCTCGACGCTACCGGTGGTCGTGTTCGTGCTGTCGATCCCGCTCGCCGCAGCCACGAATTCGACCATCGCGCTTCTCTCCTGGATTGTCATCTGGCCGCTTGAAGCACTGCTTGATCGGCGTGCGCCGGGGCACGCCCAGCTCTGGCGCCGTGACACTCGGCGAGAGGAAACCCCGCCAATAGGATGATCTCGTGCCCTCGGCGGTCGTCCTCTCGGCAGTTCGCACGCCGGTCGGTCGGTATGGGGGCGCTCTTTCCCACCTGAGGCCCGACGACCTCGCCGCGGTTGCGATCAGCGCCGCGGTCGAGCGTGCTGCCGTACCACCCGAGCAGATCGAGGACGTCTACTTCGGCTGCGCGAACCAGGCCGGCGAGGACAACCGGAACGTCGCGCGGATGGCGTCACTGCTCGCCGGGCTGCCGGACTCCGTTGCGGGCGTGACCCTCAACCGGCTCTGCGCGTCGGGGCTCTCCGCCGTCGTCTCCTCCTGCCATGCCGTCGCCGCCGGCGACGGCGATCTCTTCGTGGCGGGCGGCGTCGAGTCGATGAGCCGCGCGCCGCTCGCGATGGCCAAGTCGGACCGGCCGTTCCCCCGCGGCGATCGGACGGTCTACGACACGACGCTCGGCTGGCGCTTCCCGAACCCGCGCATGGAGGCGATGTTCCCACTCGAGTCGATGGGCGAGACCGGCGAGAACGTGGCCGAGCGGTGGGAGGTCTCGCGGGAGGAGCAGGACACCTTCGCGCTGCGCTCGCAGCAGCGCTGGGCGGCGGCCGACTTCTCGGACGAGTTGGTCTCCGTGGAGGGTGTCGAGCGGGACGAGCATCCGCGTCCGGACACGAGCGCCGAGAAGCTCGCTGCGCTGAAGCCGGCGTTTCGCAACCCCGGGACGGTCACGGCGGGCAACTCGAGCGGGCTGAACGACGGGGCCGCGGCACTCGTGATCGCCAGTGAGGAGAAAGCGCGTGAGCTCGGTGTCGAGCCGCTCGGCGCCTTCGTCGGCAACGCGGTCGCCGGGGTCGATCCGCGCGTGATGGGCATCGGACCGATCCCGGCGGTGCGGAAGCTGCTTGCGCGGGCCGGGATCGACGCCGCCGACCTCGATCTGGTGGAGCTGAACGAGGCCTTCGCCTCCCAGAGCCTCGTCGTGATTCGCGAGCTCGGGCTCGACCCGGAGAAGGTCAACGTCAACGGCGGTGCGATCGCGATCGGCCACCCGCTGGGGATGAGCGGCGCGCGCCTCGTCGTCACCCTCCTGCACGAGCTCCGGCGACGCGGCGGCCGCTACGGACTCGCCACGCTCTGCGTCGGCGTGGGCCAGGGCCAGGCCGCGCTGTTCCGGCGGTGAGTGCGGGCGAGCGTTACCTCGAGCTCTGCCTCCGCCTCCGCCGGCACGACGACGAGCTCGTCGACTCGTACTTCGGCCCACCGGCGAATCGCCGAGCGCGTCGATGCCGAGCCGGTGCGAGAGCCGACCGGGCTGGTCGCTGACGCGCGGCAGCTCATCGAGGAGACGGACTCCCCGTATCTTCGCGGGCAGCTTGTCGGGCTCGAGACCCTGGCGCGCAAGCTGGCCGGCGAGGAGATCGCGTACGCAGACGAGGTCGAGCGTTGCTATGCGATCCGGCCGCAGCGCGTTCCGGAGGAGCGCTTCGAGGAGTCTCATCGAGCGCTCGACGAGGTCCTTCCGCCCGACGGTGCGCTCGCGGAGCGCTATCAGCGTTGGCGCGAGGGCGATGTTGTGCCCGCCGACAAGATCGAGGCGGTGCTGCAAACGCTCAATGCTCGGCTACGAGAGAGGACGCTGGAGCTTCTTGGGCTGCCCGAGGGAGAGGAGGCGGAGATCGAGCTCGTCACGGGCGAGCATTGGTCTGCGTACAACTACTACCTCGGCGGGCTGCGGAGCAGGGTTGCGGTGAACACCGACGTCGCGGTGAACGCGAGCAACGTCGGCATCCTTGTCGCCCACGAGCTCTATCCGGGCCACCACACCGAGCACGCGTGGAAGGAACAGCTGCTGTACGTGGAGCGCGGAGAGCTCGAAGAAGCGGTGATCATGTACGGGACGCCGCAGTGTGTGATCGGTGAGGGCATCGCCGAGCTCGCAATCGAGATCGTGGTGGAGGACCACGACGCGTTCGTGGCCGAGGTGCTCGGCGAGGCGGGAATCGGCTACGACGCAGACGTCGGGCGGCAGATTCGGCAGGCAAAGAAGCCGCTCGAGCATGTCGTCGACAACGCGGCGGTCCTCCTCCACGAAGAGGGTGCTTCACCTGAGGAGGCGAAGGCGTACATCCAGCGGTGGGCGCTTGTGTCGGAGAAGAGGGCCCAGCAGAACGTCGACTTCGTGATGGATCCAATCGGCCGGAGCTACATCGTGACCTACGCCCACGGATACGACCTCTGCCGGGCCTGGGTCGGCGACGACCCGGCGAGGTTCAAGCGGCTGCTCACCGAGCAGCTGTTGCCGGCCGACCTGGTCTGAGTCGATATCGTCCTCGCCGATGGCGGTCGCGACCGAGCGCGAATATCTGCTCTTCATCAACGGCGAGCAGACGGAGCCCACGGGCGGGGAGCTGCACGAGCTCATCGAGCCTGCGACCGGCGACCCGCTGGCGAAGGTCGCCGTGGCCACGGAGGCCGACGTCGACCGGGCCGTCGACGCTGCGCGCGCCGCGCTCGACGGCCCCTGGGGCAAGACACCGCCGACCGAGCGTTCCCGCCTCCTCCACGCGCTCGCCGACGCGATCCTCGCCAACCGCAAGGAGCTCGCCGAGCTCGAGTCTCGCAACGTCGGCAAGGCGATCTCCTCCGTGAAGCTGGAGCTCGGTCAGGCAATCGAGAACTTCCGCTTCTACGCCTCGGCGATTGCCTCGATCGCCGGCCGGTCGAACCCATTCGGCGGCTCGCTCCTCTTCTACTCGCTGAAGGAGCCTGTCGGCGTTGCCGGCCAGATCGTGCCGTGGAACTACCCGCTGACGATGACGACCTGGAAGCTGGCTCCGGCCCTGGCTGCGGGCTGCTCGGTCGTCCTCAAACCGGACTCGGCGACCCCGCTGACCGCGCTCCGGATGGCCGAGCTAGCTGCCGAGGTCGGCTTCCCGCCCGGGGCGCTGAACATCGTCCCAGGGCCCGGCAAGACTGTCGGCGCGCACCTCGTCAAGCATCCCGGCGTCGACAAGGTCGCCTTCACGGGCTCGACCGCCACAGGGTCAGAGATCATGCGACTCGCCTCCGACGGGATCAAACGGCTCACGCTCGAGCTTGGCGGCAAGAGCCCAAACCTCGTCTTCGCCGACGCGAATCTGGCCGACGCGGTCCCGAGCTCGGCCTGGTCGATCTACTACGCGGCGGGCCAGAGCTGTGAGGCTCGCTCCCGGATCGTCGTCGAGCGCTCTCTGTACGACGAGTTCGTGTCGGGGTTCAGCGACGCGGCCGCGAAGATCAAGGTCGGTGATCCACTCGATGCGGAGACGCAGATGGGGTCGCTGATCTCGACCGAGCACCGCGAGCGGGTGCATGGGTATGTCGAGCAGGGCCGGGAGGAGGGCGCCGAGGTCGTCACCGGCGGTGAGCCTGGCAACGGGAAGGGAGCCTTCTACCCGCCGACCGTGCTCGCGAAGGTCGACAACCGGATGGGCGTCGCGCAGGAGGAGATCTTCGGGCCCGTCGTCACCGTGATCCCCTTCGAGGACGAGCGGGACGCGGTCCGGATCGCGAACGACGTCCGCTACGGACTGATGGCGACCGTCTGGACCGGCGATCCGGCGCGCGGCCACCGGCTCGCGCGGCAGATCAAGTCCGGCACCGTCGGCATCAACATGCCGTACTCCGCCTTCCCGGGCATCCCGTTCGGCGGCTACAAGCAGTCGGGCTTCGGGCGCGAGCTCGGCCTCGAGACGCTGGAGCTGTACCTCGAGACGAAGAGCGTGATCGTCTCGACCTCGTCGAAACCGATCAACCCCTTCGGGCTCTAAACGCGTGCGGTACCGGTGGGCCGTGCTCGCCGCCGGGACGGCGGCGGCCGCCGCCGCCTCCGCGCTGTTCATCGGCCCGGCGGTCATGGCGCCGGCGATCCGCGACGAGCTCGGGATCAGTCTCTCGCAGGTCGGCGTCCTGCTTGCGAGCCTCTGGGTCGGGACGATCGCGACCCTGCTCGCCTGGGGACTGCTCGCCGACCGCTTCGGCGAGCGGGTCGTGCTGGGAACCGGGCTCACGGCCTGCGGTGCGCTGGCGGTGGCGGCCGGCAGGGTGGACGAGTTTTGGGCGCTCGTCGTCCTGCTGTTTCTCGCGAGCGCCGCTGGTGCCAGCGTCAACGCGGCCAGCGGGCGCGCGGTGATGCAGTGGTTCGCGCCGAACGAGCGGGGGCTCGCGCTTGGGATCCGGCAGACGGCCATCCCCGTTGGCGCCGGCATCGGCGCCGTCGTCCTCCCTTCGCTCGAGCATGCCGGCGGCCTCGAGGCCGCGTTCTCCTTCCTCGGCGCACTCTGCCTCGCGGCGGCGCTCGTTGCCGCGCTCGTCATCCGCGAAGCGCCGACCCGAGACGCCGAGCTCGAGGGCGACGCGATCCCCTGGACGCTTCGGGATCGGCGGCTGTGGACGTTGTCGTTCGGAAGCGGCCTCTACCTCTTCGGTCAGATCCCGTTGCTGTCGTTCGCCGTCCTGTTCCTGCACGACGTGCATGGCATGTCCGAGGCTCGTGCGGGAGTCGTCCTGGCGGTGTTCCAGGCGGGAGCGGTTGTGACGCGGATCGGAGCAGGAAGGATCTCCGACCGGCTTGCGAATCGACTCCGCCCGCTGCGCTGGATCGGCATCGCGAGCGCCGTCGGCCTGCTGACCACTGCGCTCGTCGCAGAGGCCGACCTTGCGGTCGTGATCCTGGTCGTCATCGTCGCGGGTGCGATCTCGATGGCATGGAACGGTCTCTCTCTCACCGCCGCCGCCGAGCTCGCCGGCCGGGCACGGAGCGGAGCGGCGATCGGGTTCCAACAGACGACGCTCGGAGTCGTCGGCGTCCTCGTCCCGGTCGCTTTCGCCATCGTCGTGGACAAGACCTCGTACCAGGCCGGGTTCGCGCTGGCGGCGGTCGGGCCGCTAGCCGGTTGGTGGATGCTCGGGAGGCTCGCGGAGAACTAGATCCGGCTGAAACTCCTGTGTGGTCCCGGTGTCGTCTGGCGTTTTGGGCCACTAATGGGCCACGGCCAAGCCCGGTCGAACCGGCTCTCTGAACTACCGTTAACAGCCGGCATGGGCTAGACACAACGGTCAAAGCGTCCTAGGCTGGTCTAGATAGGCCCTCGAATTCTGCGGTGTCTAGGGCACCAGGAACGAAGGAGAGGAGGGCGAGCCATGCGCAGGCGTTTTAGCCGCGTTGTGCTGGCAAGCACCGCCGTCGCGATCGTAGCGATTGCAGGCGGCGTCACCTACGCCGTCGCCGAGATCGGAGGCGGTGGCGTGATCAACGGCTGTTACAAGTCGCCTCCACGTGATGACGACGACGATGACGCGCAAGGCGTCAAGTCGGCTTCACGCGATGACGACGATCACGGTGGCGTCAGCGGGCAGTTGCGGGTCATCGATCCGGCGAAGGACAGCTGTAAACGGAACGAAACCCCGATCTCGTGGAACAAGACCGGGCCGCAGGGACCGGCTGGGCCACAGGGACCGGCTGGGCCGCAGGGGCCCGCTGGGCCGCAGGGGCCCGCTGGGCCGCAGGGGCCCGCTGGCGCCACCGGGCCGCAGGGGCCTGCTGGGCCGCAGGGGATCCCTGGGGAGGGAATCGACCTCAAGGGGAAGTCCTGCCCGAGCGGCCAGGTCGTGAGGGGGTTCGATGCAGCCGGTGAGCTCATCTGCGTGGCAGTGAACGTCGCGCCGGCGTGTCCGGCGACCAGCACGCTCACGTTCACCATCACGGCATCGGTCGTTGCCGCGTTGTACCACTGGCCCGGAGGCACTCAGACCCTGGCGGTGCCGGGAAGTCCCGGCTGCACTGTGACCGTCGCGCGGCCGAGCGGATCAATCGCCAATCTGGGCAGCGTCGATCCGACTCGCTGGGCCGTCACCGGCATGACGGGCTTCACGAGCACCAACGGCGGGGTCGTGGGTCCCACAGGCTGCTTTGGCGGTCTCAACTTCGTGGCCCCGACCATTAACAACCGGCCGGCGTGCACCAACGCGACCGTGACTCCACCGTTTGCGTCGGGCGGTGCAAGCAGCTTCGCTGTGACGGCTTCTACTTCGGCTTCCGCGCAGGCGCGGCAACGAAGCAGCAAGGCGGTTCGGAAGAAGTGATTCTCAGTGCCAACTCGCATGGCTGAAAGGGCCGCTAGCGCCTAGCTTTGCGTTCGTCATAGGCTCGAAGGGGGCCGGCTCGGCGTCAGCGGGAAGTGCGTTCGGATCGCCCCGGCCCCCTAGAGCCCAGTTGTGGTCTACTCGCCCCCTCGATGAGCGAAACCGCTGCAAACCGGCTGGACGCGCTTTTCCACATCGGGAGCGGCGTCGGCGCGAATCGGGTCGGCGGGACCCCGGAGGAGGACGCCGCCTGCGAGCTTGCGATCTCCTGGATGGAGGAGGCCGGGCTGGACGTCGAGGTCGACGAGCGGGGAAACGTCATTGGGCGGCTGCGCGGAACGCGGCCCGAGCTGCCGGAGGTCTGGACCGGCTCCCACCTCGACTCGGTACCGGAGGGCGGCAAGTACGACGGTGCGCTGGGGGTGGTTGCGGGGCTCATGGCGGTCGAGGCAACCGGACAGTCCGGGCGGACGCTCGGCGTGGTCGTCTTCCGCGACGAGGAGACGGGCTGCCACGGCAGTCGGTGGCGCGTGCGGCACGGCTCGCTGCCGGGTAGCTACGTCGAGCTACACATCGAGCAGGGACCGAGGCTCGAGCGGGCTGAAGCGCCGCTCGGTGTGGTCACGAGCATCGTGGGGATCGTGCGATGTGTCCGCGACTTCGACGGACGGGCGGATCATGCCGGGACGACGCCGATGGACGTTCGCCGCGACGCGCTCGTCCCTGCCGCCGAGTACGTCCTTCGCGTGAGGGACGTTGCGGCTTCGATCGAGGGCGCGGTCGCGACAGTCGGTCAGCTGGACGTGATCCCCGGCGCTGCGAATGTCGTCCCGGAGCGCGCGCAAGTGACGGTCGACGCGCGCGCGCCCGACCGGCAGCGCCTCGACCGGCTGGTCGCGGAGCTGGGGCTGGAGGATGCCCACTACGTGCTCCCTCCGGTCGACCTGGTGACGACCGTGCTGAGGGAGGAGGTCGAGCGGCGGGGCCTGCCCGTGATCGAGCTCCCGTCGGGCGCCGGTCATGACGCCGGTGTCCTCGCGGCGGCGGGCGTCGAATCGTCGATGCTCTTCGTGCGGAGCCTGAACGGCGGCGTGAGCCACTCGCCGGACGAGCACTCGAGCGACGAGGACATCGAGCTCGGCGTCGAGGTGCTGACCGCCACCCTGCGGCGTCTCTCCCACGCCTAGTAACACAGTGTTACAAGGCCGGGAACGCCCTGGCCGAGCGGCCTCCGGAGCAAGTAACACAGTGTTACTTGGTTAGTCGGCTTCGCGGAACGAGATCGGCTGGGCGCCCTCCCAGAGGGTCAGGCGGCCCAGCTCCTTCAGGTTCTCCTGCCCATCGACCAGCGTCGCGAAGTGGTTCGCCCAGAGCTGGCCGGCCTTGCTCGCGAAGTTGCAGTAGCCGTACGGGAAGAGCAGCTCAGTCTCGCTCTGCCCACCTGGATAGAGGGCGAGCTCGCCGGGGTGGGGATAGCTCGTGGCGTTCTCGGGCCCGATCCCGAGGTCGCGGTCGCCCCAGGGAATCCAGTTGGACTCGCCGCTCCAGCGGCAGTGGATGATCCGGTCCTCGAGGGGGAGCATCGCGCGAAACGCGGCGACGGTCTGCGGTGCCTGCTCCTCCTCGAACCGCGCGACGAACGCGAACGGGCCGGCCTTGATCTCGAGCACGCCTGGAACCTACTCCAACGAGTCGAGCCAGGCGCCGAGCGTCTCCCGCTCCTCCGCCGTCATCCCGGTGACGTTTCCGAGCGGCATCGCTTCCGTTCGAACCGCCTGCTCGCGGATCGCGTCGGCCTGATCGACGATCTGGTCGCGCGTCTCGAGCACGACGCCCGCGGGCGCCGTCTCGTAACCCTCCTGGGTCGGGCTCTCCGAGTGGCACGGCGCGCAGCGCTGCTGCACGATCGCTATCGCCTCAGCGTCGGTGACGTCACGCGCCGGCGTGCCCGTGCCTCCGCCTTCGTCCGGTCGAATCGCAACGGCGAGCGCGACCGCGGCGAGCACCGCGGTCACCGGGATCCACCAGACGGTCCGCCCGGCGTGCCGCAGGTTGAAGAAGTGCCTGATCCAGGCTCCGATCAGCACCAGTGCGACGAGGACCAGCCACGCGTGCTCGTCCGTGTACGTGAAGGCGAAGTGGTTCGAGATCATCGTGAAGACCACGGGCAGCGTCAGGTAGTTGTTGTGCACCGAGCGCCGCTTGGCCTCGAGCGCCGGCGCCGGATCCGGCTCTCGGCCTGCCTCCTTCGCCCGGATCAGCTCCCAGTGCGCCGGGATGATGTTGAAAAGGACGTTGGCGGCCATGATCGTCCCGAGCATCGCGCCGACCTGGAGGTAGGCGGCGCGCCCCGAGAAGATCTGGCCGGCGGCGTACGCCGAGCCAACCACCATCCCGAGCAGGATCAGCCCGAGGACGACGTCGCTCTTGAACACGAGGCACGAGAGGTCGTAGATCACCCAGGCCGCGGCCAGCCCGATCAGGCTGATCGCGATCGCCGCAGCCACCGGGATGTCCGCGACGGACGGGTCGATCAGGTACGTGTCTGCGTTCCAGTAGTAGAGGACGACGAGCAGGCCGAAGCCCGAGAGCCACGTCGTGTACGCCTCCCATTTGAACCAGTGCAGCGGCTCCGGCAGCTCGTCCGGGGCGACCCGGTACTTGGACATCCGGTAGAAGCCGCCGCCGTGGATCTCCCACGACTCGCCGGCGACGTCGGGCTCCGCGACCCGAGGCCGCCCGAGGTGGTTGTCGAGCGCGACGAAGTAGAACGACGTGCCGATCCAGACGATCCCGGCGACGACGTGGAGCCAGCGGAGGCCGAGCTCGAGCCAGTCCTCCCAGTAGGCGTCGATCAGCGAGAGCGCCAACGGTCCTGCGCAATCGCGACGAGGTCGCGCATGCCGGCTTCGAGCTCCTCCTCGCGCGTCGAGCCGATGCGATCCCGGAGGATCTCGAGGACCTCGCCCCGGGACCGCCCGGCGACGAAGATGACGAAGCGGAAGCCGAACTTCTCCTCGTAGACCTGGTTCAAGTAGGCGAGCTCGGTCAGGACCGCAGGGTCGCCGCCGTGCTGCTCGGGTGACGGCTCGCCGATTCGAGCATGCCCCGCCAGCGCCTCGACCTTGTCCGCTTCGTCGAGGCCGAGCGCGATCTCCTCGGCGCGGGACAGCGGGTCCTCGGTCTCGGCCAGGACCTGGACGAGCATGCTGGGCCCGCTGAAGAGCTCCTCGAGCTCGGCGGCGCTCAGCTGCCGCGGTAGCTCGCGCATCCGAATGGAGAAACGAGGAGCGGGACGTGGTAGTGGCCGTCTTCCAGTGCGAGCTCGAGCTCGACGCGACGGAAGAACGGCGACGGCGGGTGGAAGACGAGGCTGTACGCGCCCGGGTCGAGCTCTGTGCCGAGCTCGGGGATGCGGCCGTCGTCGTTCGTCTCGCCGGACCCGACCACGTCGCCGTCGCGCATGAGCTCGACGCGCACGCCGGCGGCGGGTCGGCCGGCGCCGGTGTCGAGCACGTGGGTGGACAACGAGACGCTCACGCGACGAATCTTCGCGCCTGCGCCCGATGTTGGCGGGCGATCTCGTCTTCCTCCGCACGAACGAGTCGTCCCTGCGCGGACGATCTCCTCGCCGGCCACGAACAGCCGATCGACCCGATGGGGAGCGGCAAACACGAGGCCCGCGACGGGGTCGTCGGCGCCGGCGAGCTCGAGGCCGTCGAGGCTCCAGACGGCGATGTCCGCCCGCTTGCCGGGCTCGAGCGACCCGATGTCGTCGCGCCGCAGGACCGACGCGCCGCCCCGGGTTCCGAGCCGCAGCGCCTCACGCGCCGTCATCGCACCGGGGCCGTGCCGCCCGCGCGCGACGAGCAGCGCCTGCTTGACCTCGAGGAAGAGGTCGCTGCGCTCGTTCGACGCGGAGCCGTCGACCCCGAGGCCCACGCGCGTTCCGGCCTGCAGCAGTTCCCGAACCGGGGCAACCCCGGCCCCGAGCCGCAGATTCGACGTTGGGCAGTGCGCGACGCCGGTGCCGGTATCGGCGAACCGCTGTACCTCGTCAGGCGTGAGGTGGACGCAGTGGGCGCACCAGACGTCGTCGGCGAGCCAACCGAGCTCGTCGAGGTACTCGACGGGCGAGCAGCCGTAGAGCTCGCGACAGTAGGCGTCCTCTTCGGCCGTCTCCGCGAGGTGGGTGTGCAGCGTCAACCCGCGCCGCCGCGCGAGCTCGGCCGACTCGCGCATCAGCTCCTTCGTGACCGAGAACGGCGAGCAAGGCGAAACGGCAACTTCGACGCCCCGATCCGCCAGCTGCTCGGTCTGCTCCAGGATCGCCTCCGTCTCCTCGACGAGCGAGTCCGGCGGCAACCCGCCCTTCGATTCGCCGAGATCCATCGAGCCGCGGCCGACGACGAGCTGGATGCCGAGCTCCGTCGCGGCCTGAATCAGTGCGTCGATCACGTCGGGCTGCCCCTGCGGAAAGACGTAGTGGTGGTCGAACGCGGTCGTGCACCCGGAGAGCGCGAGCTCGGCAAGGCCGGTCCTCGCGGCCGCGTACTCGGCCTCGCCGTCGAGGCGCGCCCAGATCGGGTACAGCGTCTTCAGCCACGTAAAGAGGTCCGCCTGCTGCGCCCGGGCGCGCGTGAGGGTCTGGTAGAGGTGGTGGTGCGTGTTGACGAGGCCCGGCGTGACGAGCGCGCCGCCGAGATCGAGTCCGCTCGTCCGCCTCCGGCGGCGATCCGCCGCCGACAGCCTCGACCGATCCCGTCGCGAATCAGCACCCAGCCGTCCTCGTGCTCGGTTCCCTCGTCGTCCATCACGACGACGTAGGCGCGGTGGAGCAGCGTCGTCATGCCCGCAGCGGGACGAGCTCGAAACGGTCGACGTCGACGAGGCCGCGGTCGGTGATCTTCAGCTGCGGAATCACGGAGAGCGCGAGGAACGCCATGGTCTGGAAGGGCGACGGCAGCTCGCAGCCGAGCTCATGGGCCGCCGCGACGCAGGCCCGGCTGGCGGCGATCACGTCCTCCAGGCCCTCGTCGGAGAGCAGTCCCGCGACCGGAAGCTTGAGCTCCGCCTGAACGATGCCGCGGTCGATCACGACCACCCCGCCCCCGGTCTCGGACAGGCGCCGGACCGCCCTGAGCATGTCGTCGTCCTTGACCCCGACGACGACGGCGTTGTGGGCGTCATGCGCGACGGTGGAGGCCATCGCTCCGCTCTTGAGCTTGAAAGCCGCGCACGAGCCCGAGCCCCACACGGCCGGTCCCGAGGTGCCGCTCGACGACAGCGATCTTGAGCAGGTCGCGATCCGGATCGGCCTGCGCCTTGCCGTCGACGACCTTCGGCTCCTCGAGGAGCGACTCGGTGACGATCTGGTCGGGGACGATCCCGATCACCCTCGCCTGCCCGTCGCCCTCCCAGGGGATCGCGAAGTCGTTCGTCGAGAGCGGCCGGACCCGGACGGTGTGCTTGACCCATTCCGGCACCTCGGGCCGCTCGATCTCGCCGACCTCGCGGCCCGCTTTCAACACCGTCTCGGGCAGGAAGGACTCGAGGTCGGGCAGGACGAGCACGTCGGCCTGGTAGCCGGGAGCGAGCGCGCCGAGGTCGCGAAGGCCGTGCCAGGTCGCGCCGTTGAGCGAGGCCATGACGAGCGCGTCCTCCGGGGCGACGCCCGCCGACACGGCGTCGCGCACCATCGAGTTGATGTGCCCTTCCTCGGCGATGTGCTCGGGCTCGCGGTCGTCGGTGCAGAACGCGAGGCGGTGCGGCCCGAACTCGTGGACGAGCGGCAGGAGCTCGTGGAGGTTCCGTGCCCCGGAGGCTTCGCGGATCAACACCCACATGCCGACCCGCAGGCGCTGTCGACCCTCCTCGATCGTGCTCATCTCGTGGTCGGAGCGGATGCCCGCCGCCGCGTAGGCGTTCAGCTCCTTGTCGAGAAGTGACGGCGCATGGCCGTCGACGTGCGTTGCGCCAGGGAGCCCGAGCTTCTCCAGCTCGGACTCGCTGCCGGCAACGACACCGGGGAAGTTCATCATCTCCGCGAGGCCGAGCACGCGCCGGCGCCGAAGGAGCCCCTCCAGGTCGCCGCGCAGGAGCGGCCGCCGGGGCGACTCGAAGGCGGAGGCAGGCACGCAGGACGAAGCCATGAAGAAGACGTCCAGCGGCAAGTCCGTGCAGAGATCGGCCAGCCAGTGCACGCCGTCAGTTCCGAGCACATTCGCGATCTCGTGCGGGTCGGCGACGACCGCCGTCGTCCCGAGGGGCAGGACGAGCTTGGCGAACTCGTCGACGAGCAGCTTCGAGGACTCCAGGTGCATGTGCGCGTCGATGAACCCCGGGACGAGGTAGCGACCAGAAGCATCGAGAGTGTCAGCGCCGTCGTACTCGCCGAGGCCGGCGATGTAGCCGTCCGCGATCGCCAGGTCACCGTCGAGCCACTCGCGCGTGAAGGCGGAGAAGACGCGGCCGCCGCGGACGACAAGGTCGGCGGGCTCGTCTCCGCGGGCGACGGCGAGGCGCCGGGCGAGATCGGGCATTGCAGGGAGAACGTACTAGGGTTGGCCGAGTGGACGTGTTGACTCCGCGTTCGCTCGACGAGGCGCTCGCCCTCAAGGCCGAACGTCCGGAGGCCGTCCCGATCGAGGGCGGCACCGACGTGATGGTCGAGCTCAACTTCGACCGCGCGCGCCCGCCGGCGATCCTGAATCTCAATGAGGTCGCCGAGCTGAAGGGCTGGGCGCGCGAGAACGGCGTTGTGAGACTCGGGGCGTCGCTGACCTACACCGAGGCGATGGAATCGCCGCTCTCGGAGGAGCTTCCGGCGCTGGCGGAGGCGTCGCGAACCGTCGGGTCGCCCCAGATCCGCAACCGCGGCACGATCGGTGGGAACCTCGGGACTGCGTCGCCGGCCGGAGACGCGCTCCCGCCGCTGCTCGTCGAGGGCGCCGAGGTGGAGCTCGCGAGCCGGCGCGGAAGCCGGACGCTGGCGCTGAGCGAGTTCCTCGTCGGCCCGAAGCAGAACGCACTCGAGCCGGACGAGCTGATCCTGGCCGTCCGGCTCACTCCGAGCCGCGCGGCGCAGACGTTCATGAAGGTCGGGCCGCGCAACGCCATGGTGATCGCCGTCTGCTCGCTGGCGCTGAGCGCGGACCAGGAGCGCGGCGAGCTCCGAGCGTCGTTCGGCTCGGCCGGCCCGGTGCCCGGACTGGTCGTCGCTCCACTCGACCAGCGGGAGTCCTTTCCCGAGCAGGTCGCCGAGGCGGCGAGGCCGATCGACGACGTGCGCGGCACGGCCCCCTACCGCCGGCACGCACTGCGCGTCCTCACCAAGCGGGCTCTCGACCGGTGTCTGGCGTGAAGATCGCCGTCACGGTCAACGGCGAGGCGCACGAGACCGAGATCTGGCCGGGAGAGAGCCTGCTCTACGCGCTTCGCGAGCGCCTCGGGCTCCCCGGGTCGAAGAACGCCTGCGAGCAGGGGGAGTGCGGCTCCTGCTCCGTCCTCCTCGACGGAAGCCTCGTCTGCGCCTGCCTGGTGCTGGCCGCGCAGGCGGACGGTCACGAAGTCGTGACCGTCGAGGGGGTCGCGGAAGGGGACGGCCTGCACCGGGTCCAGGAGGCCTTCGCGGAGACCGGCGCCGTGCAGTGTGGCTTCTGCACGCCGGGGCTGATCGTCGCAACGGTCGATCTGCTGCGGCGGAGCGCGCGAGCCCACCGACGACGAGATCCGCGAGGCGTTGTCCGGGAACATCTGTCGCTGCACCGGCTACGCGAAGATCTTCGACGCCGTGCGCCTCGCGGCGGGCGCTGGATGAGCACCAAGCTCGAGCTCGGTCGGGTCGGGGAGTCGGTCAGGCGGATCGACGCGATTCCGAAGGTGACCGGGGAGTTCGCGTACTCGAGCGACCTCTTCGCTGCCGGAATGCTGTGGGGCCACACGCTGCGGAGCCCGCACGCGCACGCCGCGATCGACTCGATCGACATCTCGCAGGCCCTGGCGATGCCCGGTGTCCATGCCGTGCTGACGCACGAGGACGTCCCGGGCGACAAGCGCTACGGGCTCGAGTTCGCGGATCAGCCCGTGCTGGCGTTCGAGCGGGTCCGGTACTACGGGGAGCCGGTCGCGCTCGTCGCCGCCGAGCATCCGGAGCAGGCGCGCCGTGCCGCCGCGAAGATCGCCGTCGAGTACGAGCCGCTCGAGCCCGTCGTCGACATGGAGCTGGCGGCCGAGCAGGAGCCGATCCATCCGCAGAACTGGACGGTCGGGCACGGGTTCCGCGACGACCCGCGCCCCAACGTCGTCCGCGACATGCGGATCGTGCGCGGGAATCCCGACGCGGCCGGCGAGGTCTCGGTCGAGGGCTACTACGAGCTCGGGATCCAGGATCAGGCGTTCCTGGGGCCTGAGTCGGGCCTGGCCGTGCCCGACGGTGAGGGCGGAGTCGACATCTACGTCGCGACCCAGTGGCTGCACGTCGACCGTGACCAGGTCGCGCCGTGCCTGGGGATCCCGAAGCATCAGGTTCGAATCCACCTGGCCGGCGTCGGCGGGGCGTTCGGCGGCCGTGAGGACCTGTCGATGCAGCTGCACGGAGCGATGCTCGCGTTGCACACGAATCGGCCGGTGAAGATCGTCTACAGCCGCGAGGAGTCGTTCTACGGGCACGTCCACCGGCATCCGGCGCGGATCCGGATGGAGCATCGCGCGAACCGGGACGGCAAGCTCGTCTGCGTCCGGGCGCTGATCCTGATCGACGGCGGCGCCTATGCCTCGAGCTCGACGGCCGTGATCTCGAACGCCTGCTCCTTCGCGGTCGGGCCGTACGCCGTCGAGAACGCGCTGATCGAAGGGACTTGCCTGTACACGAACAACCCGCCCTGCGGCGCCATGCGCGGCTTCGGGGCGGTGCAGAGCTGCTTCGCGGCCGAGGCCCAGATGGACAAGCTGGCCGCCGCGCTCGGGATGGGCTCCGTCGAGCTGCGGCTGCGGAACGCACTCGCGCCCGGTGACGAGCTCCCGACCGGCCAGAAGATCACCGGCGCGCTCCCCGTCGCCGAGGTGATCCGGCGCGCTGCCGCAATCCCGGTGCCGGAGCCCGAGGAGCTGCCCCGCGATCCAATCCGGCTGCCGGGCGGCGCCGGGAACACCACGCGCGGTGACGGCATCAAACGCGGAGTCGGCTTCGCCGTCGGGTTCAAGAACATCGGCTACTCGGAAGGGTTCGACGACTACACCGCGGCGCGGGTGCGGCTCTTCGCGGATGCCGAGGGTGAGCTGACCGCCGAGGTGCACTGCGCCGCGGCCGAGGTCGGCCAGGGCGTGACGAACGTGATCGTCCAGACCGCCCGCACCGAGCTCGAGACCGAGAACGTCGTGCTCGCGCCGCCTACGACGACGACGGTGGACTCGGCGGGCTCGTCGTCCGCGTCCCGCATGACCTGGATGGCGTCCGGCGCGGTGCAGACGGCGTGTCGCGCGGTCAGAGACGAGCTCGAGCGGCGAGGCGGCCGGCTCGGCGCGGGCGAGGAGATCGACCTCGAGCGGATCTACCGGCATCCGCGCACCTCGCCACTCGACCCCGAGACGGGCCAGATCACGGACAAGCGCGCCCACGTTGCGTTTGCGGTTGCGGCCATGCGCGTCGTCGCGGAGGTGGACGTCGAGCTTGGTCTGACCCGGATCGTCTGGATCGGGACGGCGCAGGACGTCGGCAAGGCCGTGAACCCGCAGGCGGTCTACGGCCAGATCGAGGGCGGCACGGCGCAGGGCATCGGGCTCGCGCTGATGGAGGAGATCCAGACCCGCGACGGCCTGATCACGAACGCCAGCTTCACCGACTACCTGATCCCGACGACGCTCGACATGCCGCCTGTCGTAGCCGAGCTCGTCGAGGTGCCGGACCCGGACGCGCCCTACGGCGTCAAGGGCGTCGGCGAGCCGCCGACGGTCGTCTCGACCGCCGCGGTGCTCTCGGCGCTGCGGGACGCGACGGGGCGGGAGCTGAACCGCGTCCCGGTCCGCCCGGACGACATCTGTCTCTAGAGGCCGACGTCGCGCTGGACGGCGTTTACGTCTTCGAGAGCGAGAGGACCGCGCCGGCTGCGAGGAGCAGCAGTCCGAGCAGCCGCCAGCGGTCGATCGGGATGACGTCCTGGCCCAAGAGGCCGTAGCGGTCGATCACGGCGGCACTCACGAGGTTGCCGGCGATCACGATCCCGATCGTCGCTGCAACCCCGATCCGGGGAGGGCCCACGGTGATCGCGAAGACGATGAAGATGCTCATCAGGCCGCCGAGCCACAGCCAGGCCGGCTCGTGGAGCGCTGCGCGGACACCGGCGAAGCTCCGTTCCCAGACGAGGAGCGCAGCGAGCCCGAGCAGGACAGCGACGATCACGGAGAACGCGACCGCCGGCACGATGCCGACCCGCTCGCCGAGCTCGCCCATCACCGCTGCCTGAACCGATCCCGCCAGGCCGGCCGTCGCCGCCATCACCACCGCCACCGCGGTTCCGCTCGACACGAGGGCGAAGCTATACGCTCGGCGCATCGCCCGAGAAAGGAGCCGCATGGTCCGAGCCTTCGTCCTCTACGAGCAAGAGCCAGACGCCGCCCGCTACGAGCAGCACGCGGAGCTCTGTCGGAAGGTGCCGGGCGCGACGTTCCGCCACGGCAAGGTCTTCGCGGCGCCGAGGGGCGAGCCGAAGTTCCCCTACTACGCGGAGTGGGAGTTCGCCGACATGGACGCGTTCAAGTCGGCGGCCCGGACCGACGAGTTCATGGCCACCGGCAAGGACGGGATGGAGATGGGCATCCCGTTCCACGTCCACTTCGCGGAGGTCGAGTGAGCACGGAAACGTCGCTCTCCCGTCCCGCCGCGCTGGGAGCGATCGGCTCGACGCCGGTCGCCCGTCTCGAGGCGCTCGTCGAACCCGAGATGGCCGAAGTCTGGGTCAAGCTCGAGGGCGCGAACCCGACCGGCTCGTACAAGGATCGGATGGCCCTGGCGATGATCGAAGGCGCCGAGCGATCCGGCCGCCTTCGCCCCGGTCAGACAGTCGTCGAGTACACGGGCGGCAGCACGGGGTCGTCACTGGCGTTCGTGTGCGCGCTGAAGGGGTATCCGCTGCGGGTGGTCAGCTCGGATGCGTACGCCGAGGAGAAGCTCGCGACGATGCGGGCCTTCGGCGCCGAGCTCGAGGTGCTGCCGAGCCCTGAGGGGATCACGCCGCAGCTCATCCCGCGAATGATGGAGCGCGCCGCGGAGATCGTCGACGAGGTCGACGGCTACGCGACGGACCAGTTCAGGAATGCGGACATGGTCGAGGGATACCGGGAGCTTGGCCGAGAGCTGTTCGACCAGCTCGACGGACGGATCGACGCCTACTGCGGCTACATCGGCACCGCCGGATGCTTCACAGGTGTGACGCGCGAGCTGCGCGAGTCGCTCCCCGAGCTGCGCCGCGTGGGCGTGGAGCCGACCGAGTCGCCGGTGATCTCCGAAGGCCGTTCGGGCACTCACCGCATCGAAGGGGGCGGCGTCGGCTTCTGGCCGCCCCTGCTCGAGCGCGATGACTTCGACGAGATACGCACGGTCTCGACCGAGGACGCGTTTGCGATGGCGCGCCGTGCAGCCCGCGAGGACGGCATCTTCTCCGGGCCGTCGACAGGCGCGAACCTGTCCGTTGCGCTCGAGCTCGCCCGCGAGCTGGGCGAGGGGAAGCGGGTCGCGACCGTTCAGGTCGACTCCGGGCTCAAGTACCTGGCCGGGGAGGTGTATGGCTGAACCCACCTATCCACGGCCGGTCGCTCCCGAGCAGCTCGGATTCGAGCGGATCGTCTACGAGAAGGCGCCGCCGCGCGCCACGATCACGATGAACCGGCCGGAGGTGCTGAACGCCTTCGATTTCCAGATGCTCCGCGAGCTCGCACGCGCCTGCGAGGACGCGTCGTGGGACGACGACATCCGCGTGGTCGTCCTCACCGGCGCCGGCCGGGCGTTCTGCGTCGGCGCCGACCTCGCCTCCTGGGCCGAGGACTACATCGGCAAGCCGACCGAGTACTGGAAGTGGTTCGGGGCGTTCAAGGACGCCCACGACCGGCTGCGGGAGATCGGCAAGCCGACCCTCGCGCGCATCAACGGGATCGCCGTCGGCGGCGGCAACGAGCTCCAGATGGCGTGCGACCTCGCGGTCATGGTCGACGACGCCTTCATCCGGCACGTCGGGCCCGAGCACGGCTCGGTGCCCGCGGGAGGGGCGACGCAGTGGCTCACGATCATGGTCGGCGACCGGCGGGCGCGCGAGATCGTGCTGATGTGCGACGAGCTGCCGGCCAAGAAGGCCGAGGAGTGGGGGCTCGTGAACTGGGCCGTCCCGGCCGCGGAGCTGGACGCGAAGACCGACGAGGTGGTCGAGAACCTCCAGCGCAAGCTTCCGCAGACGACCCGCTACGCCAAGCAGCACCTGAACTTCTGGCGCGACCTCGCCTGGCACGAGACGATCAACCACGCGCGCGACTGGCTTGCGCTCTCGATGGCGACCGACGAGCCCAAGGCTGCGATCGAGAAGTTCCTGAAGCGGAAATGAGCGACGCCCTCGTCGTCGTCGAGCGCGAGGACCAGATCGCGACCGTCCTCCTCAACCGCCCGCAGCAGCTGAACGCGCTTTCTGACGAGCTGATGGGGCAGCTCGTCGACTCGCTCGACGAGCTCGACCGGGACGACGCCGTCCGCTGCATCGTCGTCGGCGGCTCGGAGCGGGCCTTCGCCGCCGGTGCGGACATCGGCCAGCTCGCGCAGACGTCGTCGATCGAGATGTACGCGCAGCGGCGCGTCGACCACTGGGATCAGATCCGGGCTGTGCGGACGCCGCTCGTCGCCGCCGTCTCCGGCTTCTGCCTCGGCGGCGGTTGTGAGCTCGCGATGGCGTGCGACCTGATCGTCGCCTCGGAGACGGCGAAGTTCGGGCAGCCGGAAACCGGCCTCGGGATCATGCCCGGCGCAGGCGGAACCCAGCGACTGACACGAGCCGTCGGGAAGGCCCTGGCAATGGACGTGATCCTCAGCGGACGCTTCCTCTCGGCCGACGAGGCGCTGCGCGCAGGGCTCGTCGCGCGGGTGGTCGCGAAGGAGGCGTGGCTGGCCGAGGCCAAGCGCGTCGCGCGGGACATCGCCTCCAAGGGCCCGGTCGCGAACCGGCTCGCGAAGGAGGCGATCGACCGAGCCGACGAGGGCCCGCTCACCCTCGGCGTCGAGTACGAGCGGCGGCTCCTCTACCTCGCGTTCGCCTCCGAGGACGCGAAGGAGGGCCTGACCGCGTTTCTCGAGAAGCGCTCACCAGACTTCAAGGGGAGGTAGAGATGCCGAACATCGAAGGGATCCTCGAAGGAGCCCGCGACGCGATCACAGTCAAGCGGGTCTTCGGCGACCCGGTCGAAGCCGACGGCGTCACGATCGTGCCCGCGGCCGACGTCCGAGGCGGCGGGGGTGGCGGTGGCGACGACGACGACAACGGCGGAGCAGGCTTCGGGCTCCATGCGCGACCTGCCGGCGCGTGGGTGATCCGCGGCGGTGAGGCGACCTGGAGCCCCGCGATCGACCTGAACCGGATCGCGGCCTACGCGTTCCTGCTCGGGCTCGTGCTCGCGTTCCGCCGCGGACGCGGCCGGCGCTAAACGTCCAGCTCGACCGGGGTCAGCTCGATCTCGAAGATCGAGCCGCCGCGATAGACGGTCGTCCTGACGGTCTGGCCGATCAGGTCGCCGACCATGAGCCGTTGGAGGTCGTCGACGCCGTCGACCGCCTTCCCGTCGACCTCGAGGATGAGATCCTCGGGCCGGAGGCCGGCCGCATCCGCCGGGCTGCCCTCGACTGTCTCGACGACCTCGATTGCCGAATCGCGCTCCAGCTCGTTCGCGAGCCGTGGCGGCAAGGGGCGTGAGCCACCGGCGATTCCGATGTAGGCGCGCCGGAAGAGGCCCTCGCTCATCAGCGCGCCGATGATCCGGCGCGTGGCGTAGTCGATCGGCACGGCCAGGCCGAGGCCAACCCCCGCGACCGCCGTGTTGATCCCGACGACGCGCCCGTTGCCGTCGGCAAGCGCACCGCCCGAGTTCCCCGGGTTGAGCGCCGCATCGGTCTGGATCACGTTCTCCACCAGCCGAAACTGGCGCCTCGAGCGAACCGGGAGTGAACGTCCGAGCGCTGAGACGACTCCGGCGGTGACCGATCCGGCGAAGCCGTTGGGGTTTCCGATCGCGACGACGAGCTGCCCGACGCGGAGGTGCTCGGCGTCGCCGAGCTCCGCCGGGGGAACGTCGTGCGACTCGAGCCTGAGCACGGCGAGGTCGGAGAGCGGATCCGATCCGACGATCTCGAACTGAAGCTCGCGCCCGTCGACGAACGAGGCTAGGCCGGCGCCGTCGGTGCGTTCGATCACGTGGGCCGAGGTGAGCATGAAGCCGTCGGGTGTGATGACGACGCCGCTGCCGGCGCCGTCGAGCCGGCGGCCGCCGCGAACTCGCCGCGAGACGCGCAGGTTGGCGACGGAGGGTGATAGGCGCTCCGCGACGCTGGTGACGACCCGCGAGTAGGCGTCGAGCGCCTCGGCCTCGGTCGGAAGAGCACCCTCGGACTGGACGGGTTGGCCGGCGGCCCGGTGTGCCCCGAGAAAGATCAGATCGGCCACCGGATCACGGTAGCTACGGCGCCGCGGGCTGCGTCGGCGGGGGCTAGCGGGCGGTCCGGTCGGTCGAGTCGCTCACCCGGACGACTTGCGCGAGCAGCAGCGTGCCGAGAGCGGCGGTCGACAACGTCAACAGACCGATGATGATCAAGACGAAAGGATCGGAGAATGGATCGTCGGCCGCCGCGCCGAGGCGACCGGGGAGCTCCCGGACCTTTGTGGCGAGCCCTTCGGCCACATTGACGATCGGCTCTTTCGCCCGGTCGAGGACCGACTTGTCGCCACTGGTGCTCTGGTTACTCCCTGGGCCGACTGCAGTTCCGCTCGTCGCGCTGCCGACCGTCGTCTCAGCGGATCGACAGGCGCTTGCGTGCTGCGCCTTGCGGAGCTCGGCGGCGGTCATCCGTTTGCCGTTCACGATCACTACGGTCACGACGGCGACATCGGCCCTCGCGCCCTTGGGGCGGACGCGCAGACGGTAGGTGCCGTCGGGCAGCGGCCGGCCCCGCACTCGACCGCGGAACGGTATGCGGTTGACCCCGGCTCGGCCGCGCACGGCGAAGCTACCGACGCGCTCACACGAGGGGTACACGCGAACGATCGTGAAGCGAAGGGTCGCAGGCCGCGAGAGCTTGAAGACGAGCGTCGTGCCGCCGTTCCTTCGTCCGGGCCGAACGATCGCTCGCGAGGCGCGCACCGTATGTCCACCCGGAGCCTGCGAGCGTCCGACCTCGCCGGGCGCAGTCACGAACGGGCTCGGCGAGGAGCTGCCGGCGCTGGAGTTACCGGGCCCGCTCGAACCGGATCCGCCCGAGGCGGGCGCGGATGCTCCTGTCCCACCGCTCGTCGCAGGTGACGAGCCGCCGGCCGGGGAGGAAGTCGATCCGACGGTCACACCGGGCAGCGGCGGCGTCTGAACTTTGGGCAGTGGCGGGGGCGTCTCAACCTTGGGCACTGGGGGCGTCTGCACCTTGGGCAGGGGCGGTACCGGTGGAAGCGAGGGCGGGGGCGGCAGCGGCGGCGGAGGCGGAAGCGAAGGAGCCGGCGGGAGCGGCGGCGGCAGCGGAGGTGGAGGTGGAAGTGTCGGCAGCGGCGGCGCAGGCGGCAGCGGCGGCAACGGTGGCGGAGGCGGCAGCGCAAGCTGCGGCGACGCGCTCCCTGGGGCACTTGCCGAGGCGATCTCCGCCGCGCTCGCGGGGATTAGGCACGCGATCGCTACGAAAATCGATGCAAAGAATGGCCGCATATCTGCCCTAAGAACGCCCCTGCCGCCCGATCGGATACGGGCGATGCGCGAAGATTAGCCAATGCCTGAAGTAGAGACCAGCCGCGACGGCGCGGTGTTGACGATCACTCTCAACAGGCCTGACGTCCTCAACGCCTTCAACGCCGCGCTGCACGCCGCGCTCGCCGCCGCGCTCAAGGAGGCCCGCGACCCGGAGATCCGTGCGGTCGTCGTCACCGGCGCGGGGCGCGGCTTTTGCGTCGGGCAGGACCTGACCGAGTTCCGTGAGGCGTCCGGCGACATCGCCGACCGGCTGCGGAGCAGCTATCACCCCAACGTGCGCGCCGTCCGCGCGCTCGAGAAGCCCGTGATCGCCGCGGTCAACGGGCCGGCGGCCGGCGCGGGCCTCTCGTTCGCCTGCGTCTGCGACATCCGGCTCGCCGCCGAGTCCGCCTCGTTCATTCCCGCCTTCGTCAACATCGGCCTCATCCCCGACTCCGGCGGCACGTTCTTCATCGCGCGGCTTCTCGGACCGGCCCGTGCGTTCGAGTGGATGACATCCGGCCGCCGCCTCACTGCCGCCGAGGCGCACGCCTGGGGCCTCGTCTCGGAAGTGGTCGGGGACGATGGGCTCGCGGCGCGCGCCGCCGAGCTCGCGGCCACGCTCGCCGCAATGCCGACGCGTGCGATCGGGATGACGAAGCGCCTCTTCGAAGCCGCTCCGACCAACGACCTGGAGGAGCAGCTCGAGCTCGAAGCGCAGCTGCAGTCGGTCGCCACGCAGACTGAGGACTTCCGGGAAGGCGTCGCCGCCTTTCTCGAGAAGCGCGACCCCGAGTTCAAGGGGCGCTAGGCGAGTAACTGCGGAAGCCAGGCTCGGACAGCGGCGGCCACCGCGTCGAGGTCCGTGCTCACGCCGTGTGTCCCCGGGACCTCGACCACAGTCCGAGTCTTCGAGCCCGGCGGGATTCCGAACGGATCTCGCGCGCCCTGCACGACCAGCGTCGGGACGCGGACGGCCTCGAGCTCGGGGAGGCGGCTCGGCGCCGCAGGCTTCCCCGACCGGCGCGGCGGCTGCAGCGGGAACGCGACGCAGACGACGCCGACGGCATCGGTCACCTCCGCGGTGCGGCACGCCACGCGCGCGCCCAGCGACCGGCCGCCGACGACGAGCGGCAATCCGCTCAGCTCCTCGGCGACCAGGTGCTCGACCGCCGCAATCCAGGCGGCGTCGAGCTGTTTGGCGGGAGCCGGACTGCGTCTCCCCGCGACGCGGTAGGGCTGCTCGACCAGGGCGACGCTGAGCCCCTCTGCCAGTGCGGCGTCCTTCACGGCCACAAGGTCGCGCGATGACACCCCTCCACCGGCGCCGTGTCCGAGGGCCAGTGCGGCCCTAGGCTGATCCGCGGGATGCAGGTGCGCGCTGGCCGGACCGTGCGGGGTGTCGATCGCGAGCGTCGCCACGAGGCGCCCCTACGTCGGCCGCGCGCAGGTCGTGAAGCCGATGCGCGCCGCGATTGTCGCTGCCTCGTCCGCCGGCCCGGACGACTGCTCGATCGCGGCCTGCGCTCGCGCCTCACGACCGGCGTAAGCCTCCTCACCGGCCGCCTCGGCGAGGTTGAGCTGCTGATCGAGGAGCTGGAGCATGCGGTTGTAGTCGGCCGCCGTATCCGCGGGCGGCGTCAGGCCGCGAAGTTCACGGTTCTGCTCCCGGGCCAGTGGAACCGCGCGCCGCATGTAGACGGCGAAGTCGCGGAGGAACGTCTGTGGCACCGGAATCCCCCCGATTCGCTGGGCGTATTGCTGGCATACCGCGTCGGCCCGTTGGATGAACTGCTCCTGCTCCCCTGACCCTCCGTCGCTTCCGATCTCGCAGCCGGCGAGGAGGCAGGCGGCAAGCGCGAGCGCTACGGCTTGACGGCCCATACGTACGCGCTCGCCATCCGCCAGACCCCGCGACCCTGCTCGACGAGCGGTCGCAGCTTGGAGACGAGCGCAGCCCGCTCCTCCGGAGTGAGCGCCTGCTCCATCGCCTCGTCGAGCGTCGGGATCTTCGGGTTTCCGGAGCTCTGCAGCATCGTTTCCCACCGCCGAACCTCGTGAGGTCTGATCTCGGCCTCGAGCGTCAGCCGAATCGGAAAGAAGCCCGCTGCCTCGACCTGCCGCAGGAGATCGCGCTCGTCGAAGTCGAGCATCGGGTCGGACTCGGGCTGGATCGCCTCGAACACCTCGTTGACCTTGGCCATCAGGTCGCGCACGCCGTCGAGCTCGAAGCCCCAGTTCTCCCGCCGCTCCTCCAGGCCGAAGCGGTTGATCGGCTCGAAGAGCGACAGGCGACCGCCGGGCCGAAGAACGCGGTGGAACTCGCGGAACGCACGATCCTTGTCTTCGACGTAGATCAGCACCGATCGGGTGGTGACGACGTCGATGGACGCGTCCTCGACCCCGGCCAGTTCCTCGGCCGAAGCCTCGACGAAGCGGCAGCGATCGAGCAGGTCCGCGGCGGCGCTGAGCTGACGACAGTCGTCGAGCAGCGGCTTCGAGATGTCCACGAAGACGACCTCGCCGGCGCCCTGCCCGAGTGCGCCGAAGCCGATCAGCCCGTTTCCGCAGCCGACATCGAGCAGCGTCTCACCGGGCTGGAGCTCGGCGCCCGCGAGGACGCGGTCGCGGACGACGGCGAGCTGCTCGAGCACGCGCGCCTCGTACGCGGCGTCGCCGCCCGTCCGGCGGGTGCGAATCCAATCGGCCCAGCGGTCCGTCGAGGCCACGGCCAACGACTCTAGCGGCGGCTCGTCCTCGGCCTGAGGTCGACCTCGAGCTCGCAGTCGAGCGCGTTCGCGATGCGCAGGAGGGTGTCGATCCGCGGCGGACGACCCCCGGATTCCAGCCGCGCGATCGCAGACTGAGTCGTGCCGGTCAGCTCGGCGAGCTCGGCCTGCGAGAGGCCCAGGTCGCGGCGCCTGGCTGTCACCTGGTCGGCAATCGCTGCAAAGAACCAGCCCTGATCGGGATCGACGTGCGCGAGGCGCTCGCGAATCCGCTCGAGTGTCTCGCCGCTTCGCCGCTTGCGCTCGGTTGCCACGATGCGGTTATAGCAGAGCGGCTATAGGAGAGGCCGCGACTAGGCCTGCAACGCCGCGAGGATCTCGTCGTGCTCGGGGAAGCGGCCGGCCTCGTGCTTCGAGAAGACGAGCTCGCCGTCCCGCACCACATCGAACTGTCCTTTCCCGCCTGGGATGTCCCGGGCCGCGATTCCGTTCGACTCCAACTCGGCCACGAGACTCGCGGCCCGCTCGTCGTAGCCCGTTCAGGTCGGGCAGTAGAAGATCTCGACGGCCACGCTTGGGAGCCTACCCGCGTCTAAGGCGTCGACTTGGCGACGCCGACCGGAAAGGCCGTGCGGGCTTGCCCGCGCGGCCGGCTTAGTAGAGTCGTCCCGTGGTCTGGGTGATCGTGCTGCTCGTCGTCGTCGCATTGATCGCGATCGGCCTGGTCGTCCTCTACAACCGGTTCGTCCGCCTGCGGAACCGCGTCGACAACGCCTGGGCCCAGATCGAGGTCCAGCTGAAGCGGCGCTGGGATCTGATCCCGAACCTCGTCGAAACCGTCAAGGGGTACGCCGCGCACGAACGCGAGACGTTCCAGAACGTCACCGAGGCGCGAGCCGCCGCGCAGCGGGCGCAGACGCCTGGCGAAGCGGCGCAGGCGGAAGGGCTGCTCAGCCAAGCGCTCGGACGCCTGATCGCCGTCGCCGAGGCGTACCCGGAGCTCCAGGCCGACGAGAACTTCCGCCAGCTGCAGACCGAGCTCGCCGAGACGGAGAACCGGATCGCCGTCTCCCGCCAGGTCTACAACGACACGGTGTTGACCTACAACAACGCGATTCAGACGGTTCCGGGCACCTTTGTCGCCGGCCCCTTCGGCTTCGCCGGGCGCGAGTTCTTCGACGTCGAGGACGACGCGCAGCGCGAACCGCCGCAAGTCAGCTTCACACCCGGCGCGCCTACGGGCTGACGGCTTGCGCAAGCTTGCGGCGGTCGTCGCCAGCCTCACCGCGGCGCTCACGCTTGCCGGCACCGCGCAGGCTCAGTCCTACTCGCTCGTCGGGAGCGACGTGCGCGTCGAGGTCGGCACGCCCGGCGGCTCACCGGGCGTCGTTCGGGTCGAAGAGGAAATCACCGTTGCCTTCAGCGGCGGCTTCACGTACGGGTTCCGGGACGTTCCGCTTCGGGACGGAGAGTCGATCGAAGGGATCGGGGTCGTCGAGAACGGTCGCGCCTACCGGCCCGGCGCACCCACCGCCTTGGAGCCCGGAGGACCGCCGGGCACCTTCGGCGTCGAGAGGCGCGGCAACGACGTCCGGATCGTCTGGCGGTTCCAGGCCGCCGACGAGTCGCGGACGTTCATGCTTCGCTACCGCATCCGGGGGCTTGCGGTCGCCTACGACGACGTCGTCGACGTCAACCTGAAGGTCTGGGGAGACGAATGGGAGCAGCCGCTCGGCCAGCTGACCGCCGCCATGATGGGCCCGGCGAACGTCGTGCGTGCGTGGGGCCACCCCGTCTGGGTGCGCGGCGACGTGACGCTCGCAGGCAACCGAGCGGCCCTGCGTGCCGTCGACGTCCCCGCCGGGCAGTTCGTGGAGCTGCGAACCCTCTACCCACGGAGCGCCTTCCCCTCGACGACGGGCATGCGTGTCGAGGACGGCAACGGCCTGGCGAAGATCGCCGCCGAGGAGCAGGACGGCGGCGGACGCGTACGAGCGCGACCACGACCGAATCCAGGAGGCGCTCCACCACCCGGCGCGCTCGGGTCTCGTCCTCCTGGGGCTCGGGACGATTCCGGCGTTCCTGCTCGCCGGCCTCGTCTTCTGGCGGTTCGGGCGCGAGAAGCGCACCGGCTACGACCGCGAGTACGAGCAGGAGCCGCCGACGGACACGGAGCCGGCGCTCGTCCCGGTGCTGCTGCGGCAGGGCGGCGAGGCAGGCTCGTTCGAGTTCACGGCGACCCTGTTCGACCTCATTCGACGCGGCGTCTACCGCTCCACAGCGACGACGACGGAGCGCCCAATCTGGGGCGGCCTGCGCAGCGAGCGCGTCAACGACCTGGAGTTGAGCGCCGGCGACAAGACGGTGCCGCTCACAGCCTGGGAGAAGGACGTCGCGGAGGTCGTCGACTCGGTGCTCGACGGAAGCCCCGAGCGGCTGACGGCGTTCCGCGAGGAGATCGAGGACGAGCGCGAGGCGATGTCCGAGCGCTTCACGGCGTTCAAGTCCAACGTCGGGGCGGAAGTCGACCGGCGACGATGGTTCGTCTCCGTCGGCGCGGTGCCGCTGTGGATCGGGCTCATCGCGTTCGCCGGGCTGGGCGCTCTTCTCGCCTACCTGGCGATCGACGGCTGGCGATCCGTCTACCCGCGCTGGGGCGACGTCGTGCTGCTCGCCCTCGGCATCTGCTCGTTCGTCAACGCTGCCTTGCTCGCGGGCGCGCTGACCCAGCGGAAGCTCTGGCGCCGCCGGACGAGCGAGGCGGCGCTCGAAGCGGAGCGCTGGGAGGCGTTCCGCCGCTACCTGAGTGACTTCCCGCGCCTCCATGAGGCGCCGCCGTCCTCGCTGGCGCTCTGGGAGCGCTTCCTCGTCTACGGGATCGCCTTCGGCATCGCCGACCGCGTGCTCCAGGCCGCGCACATGCACATGCCGGAGGCGCTGGCGCAGGCCAGTGCGATCTACTGGATCTCGCCCACCGGCGACCTCGGCTCGGGTGCATCGTCGATGTCGATCGGCGACCTCTCGTCCGGCTTCGGCTCTGCCCTCGCGCCTCCGTCGTCGGGCTCGGGGGGCGGCGGCGGCGGATTCTCCGGGGGCGGTGGAGGCGGCGGCGGCGGTGGTGGTGGCGGCTTTGGCTAACAGGCCCGCCTGGACCGCGGCGGCGCCCAACTCAAATGGTCTTGAACTGCTCGAACGGCTGGCGGCAGCCGTTGCAGTAGCGCAGCGAGCGGCACGGCGTCGGGCCGAAGATGTTCTCCAGCGTCGTGTCGGTCGAGCCGCAGTACGGGCAGCGGAACGACCCGCGCTGGAGTTGGACGAGCTGCGGCGCGCCGGCCTGTCTCGGCGTCGGCGGCGCGAAGCCTGCCTCGCGGAGCTTCTCCCGCCCCTCTGGCGTGATCTTGTCGGTCGACCAGGAATCGTCGGAGATCACCTGGATCTCCGGTTCGGCTCCGAGCTCGCGGACCTTCGCCGCCATCTGGTCGCGCATGACCTCGAGCGCCGGGCAACCGAGGAACGTCGGCGTGAACTCGACGCGGACCCGTCCGTCCTCGACCAGGACGTCGCGGACGACGCCCAGGTCGACCAGCGAGATCACCGGAATCTCCGGGTCCGGGATCTCCGCGAGCGCGCCCCAGACCTGAGCTTCGGTCACCACGTCGCACCCACCACCGAGCGTCGGACCATCGTCATCTCGTCCCAGAGCGCGGCGAACTCCGGCACGTGTCCGTCCCGCTCGTCGACCAGCGGCCGCAGCTCCTCGAGCGCCGCGGTGTACCGCGGCTCCTCGGCCAGCCGCTCGTGCCACATCTGCGCGTGCATGCGGTGGTAGGCCTCCTCCCGGTCGATCTTGGCCGCGAGGCCGGCGACCTCGGGATCGCCGGACGCCTTCAGCGCCTCGAGCCGCCGAGCGTCCGCCTCTTCGTAGAGATGGTGGCGCGCGATCGTCCGCGCCCAGTCGGGCACGAGCCGCAGCTCGACGAGTCGCGAGCAGCGGTACTCGTCGGGCGAGCGGTCGAACGCGAGCTCGTCCGCCGTCGTTCCGAGCTCATCGGCGACGAGCTGGTAGAGCGCCCTTGCGTGCCCGATCTCGTTCTGGGCGATCGACGAGAACGCCACGTCCTCCTCGAGGAACGGCGCGATCCCGGTCCATTCAGAGTTCCGCCAGCCGAGGACGAGCTCGTCGTCAGCGATCGGGAGCAGCAGCTTCGCCCGCTCTTGCACGCGCCTCCTTCAGCTTCTCCTTCAGGGGGTAGCCGTCGACCCGGTGGTAATTGCGCTCGAGCTCATCGACGAAGTCGTCGATCTCGGCGATCGCGTCACGCTGCACGACCCAGAGCGCGACCGACTCCCCGCGCCGGCCGTACTGCTCGCGCGCATACCACTCGGCGAAGGCCTCGTCGGGAGCTTCGATCGACCCCGCATGCTGGAAGGGCTGGCCCTTCCGTTCCAGTCGGAAGACCTCGTAGATCACGCCGCTTCGGTCAGCACCGCCCGCCGCACCCACGCCGTCTCCTCGCGTGTCGTCCTGCGCAGGTCGAGCCGGTCCTGAGTCTTTGGGCCGTGGCCGGTGACGACATGCTTGAGCTCGCCCCAGTCGGGCTCGCTGAACTCCCAGACGCCGTCGTCCCGCTTGCGGAGGTGCGGGTCGGGGACGGTGAGGCCGAGCTCCCAGATCTGCGGGACATAGCCGTCGAGGAACTGCTGGCGCGCCTCCCCGTTGCCCTGGCTCTTGATCCGCCAGACGTACATCGGATCGTCTTCTTTCGGAATCGGGTTGCCGTGGAACTGCATCAGCGGGCCCCACCAGCGCGTGACCGCCTCCTGGACGAGTTCCCGCTGCTCGTCGGTGCCGTTCATCATCGTCAGGACCACGTCGCGGCCGTGGAGGATGTGGAACGACTCCTCCCAGCAGATCTTCTTCATGATCCGCGCGTACGGCGCGTACGAGCACTTGAGGAGCGCCTTCTGGCTGATGATCGCCGCCGCGTCGACGAGCCACGCGATCACGCCGACGTCGCCCCACGTCTTCGTCGGGTAGTGGAAGACGTTGTGGAACTTGCTCTTGCCCGAGATCAGGTCCTCGAGACACTGCTCGCGCGGCTTGCCGAGGTCTTCGACGACGCGGTAGATCAGCTGCGCATGCCCGACTTCGTCCTGCACCTTCGCCGTCAGCGCCAGCTTCCGCTGCAGCGTCGGCGCGCGGAGGATCCACTCGCGCTCGGGGAGGACGCCCATCAGCTCCGAGTTCCCGTGCATCTCGATGAACTTCACGAGCTTCGCGCGGTACTCCTCCGGCATCGGGTCGTTGGTCTCGACCTGCCCGCCGCCCTGCACGTACTCGAGGAATTCCTGGTCGGTCATCTCGCGCTCCTTACGAACGGTCGTTAGTCTCCATCGTACTATCTCCAGCAGGCGCACTGAGCTAACCCGCGTGGCCGCCGGCCTCTTCGCGGAGCGCGGGTACCACGGGACCTCGATCGGCGACCTGGCGAAGGCGCTCGGCGTCCAGAAGGGCTCGCTCTACGCTCACATCGACTCGAAGCAGGACCTGCTCTACGAGGCGGTGCGGGAGGGGGCGAACGCGTTCCACGCAGCACTCGACGAGGTCCCGGACGACCTCCCCGTCCTCGCACGGATCAGGCTCGCGCTGCGGGCGCACCTGCGCGTCGTCGCCGAGCAGCTCGATGTCGCGACCGTCTTCGTCCGGGAGTGGCGCTACCTCGAGGGCGAGCGCGCGGCCGAGTTCCTCGCCGAGCGCCGGCGTTACGAGGAGCGCTTCCGCGCGCTGTTCCGCGAGGGGCGCGAGCTGGGCGAGCTCCGCACCGACCTCGACGACCACGCTGCCGCCCTGCTCGTTCTCTCGGCGGCGAACTGGGCGTACACGTGGCTGCCGGCCGGCGCGGACACCGACGAGCTGGCCGATCGCTTCCTGGGCATTCTCGTCGACGGCGTCCGCGGCTACTCGACCCCGGCCTAGCGCGCCACGGCGGTTGGCTGGTGGCCTGACGGGCCTTGTCCCGGTGTCAGACACCGATTTCTGTCAAGGGGAACTCGTGCCGAGTCTGTGACGGTTGCTCCACAGCGACCGCACCGCCAGCTGCTTGACAAACCTCTATAGAGAATCAAAGATCCCCTGTCCTCTATCAGCGAGGACGCGTCATTGGCCTTCGAGAGGGGAGAGGGATGCGACTCAGATTCGTCACCGGAGCGGCGCTCCTGCTCGCCGCCGCCGCGGTGATTCTCCCGGGCTCGGCGCTGTCGGTCGCCCAGATCCAGGAGGATCAAGGCCTCGCCGACTTCGACAGCCGGACCGGGCACATCGCGCCGACGAGCGCCCAGCGCGCCTACGCCAAGAAGCTGAAGGCGAAGGTGAGCTGGGGCCAGTTCGGAACGCCGGCCTCGATCACAAGGCGCGGCAAGTTCCTGGCCCACGGGATCCGCGGCAAGACCGCGGCCGGCGCCGCCAGGTGGTACCTGAACCGTCACAAGGCACTGTTCGGCCTCGGCTCACTCGACGGCCTGGCGCTCGAGAGCGCCAACAGGCTCGTCGGGAGCAACGGCTACGCGGTGAACTACAGACAGGTCTTCAAGGGCGTGCCGACGAGCGAGGGCGGCCTGGTCACCATCGGCGTCTCGGGGACGAAGAAGCGCGGCTGGAACGTCGCGTACGTCTCCTCGACGCTGACGCGTGCCACTGCGCTCGCCGGGTCCGTTCAGTTCTCGGCGATCGAGGGCTGGGCCCGGGGTGCACGCGCAGCGCGCCTGAGCCGATCGGTCACGAACGTACTCAGCCGCAAGGTGCGTGGCGGTTGGACGCAGCTCGGCGTCGCCGGGCTCGATGAGCCGCAGCGGGTTCGGCTCGTCGCCTTCCCGACCGTGCGACAGGGCGTCGTACCGGCGTACGAGTCGTACGTGGTCGACGGGAAGCGTGCGCTCGGGCAGCGCACGTTCATCGACGCGCGGAACGGGCGCATGCTGGCGCGGTACAACATCACCGACAACCTCTCCTCCGGCTACAAGCAGGCCGCCGTCACTGTCACGCCGTTCAGCGGAACGCTTCCGGCAGTGGACGGTGGCTGTGGTCCGGACCATCCGATCACCGTCCCGGCCGGGATTCGCGCGTTCAGCGGCTTCGCGAACGCGACCAACTCCCAGACCGACATCGTGCTCGAGCTCTGGCGCGTCGGAACGCCAAACGTGCGGCTGCTCCAAGCCGACACGGTCTTCACGCCCGAGCGGTTCCGGCTCGAGCCCGCCGGCGGCGTGCCGCCGGGCGACTACTTCTCCCGGGTCTGCGACTTCCCGGACGGGGGCGCTCCGCCCGAGCCGCGGACGTACGACGGCACGTTCACCCTGGATGACACGCCTGCACCGCCTGCCTACTGGGCCAGGTGGACGGTCAGCCCTGCGAACTTCCCACTCGGCCTGCTCGACCAGGATCCGTGGGGCCGGCCGGCGACCGACACCCGCGAGACCTGGTGCTGGCGGGCCGCGACTGGTTGCGACTTGGTGATTGGCAACCTGGCCTCGCGGGCCCCGTGGGACCACGACATGGTCACGGACACACCGACCTCCACGACGAGGGGCAACAACGCGATCACGGCCGAGTCGTGGACGAACGGGAACGTCCCGGGGCCGTTCCAGTTCCAGCCCACGACCGGACTGGAGCGGGACTACACGTACCCGTGGACCGATTCGTGGAACCAGAGTGACTGCAACACGTCGCTCGGATTCACCCCGGGCGTCTCGTGGGACGTCTCGGCGTCGGTCACGAACCTGTTCGTGGCGCACAACCGGATGCACGACTTCGCGTACTTCCTCGGCTTCACCGAGGAGAACTGGAACGCACAGGAGCACAACTTCGGCCTGACCGAGAAGTGGCGTCAGGGCGATGCGGTGCTCGGCTCCGCGCAGTCCGGCGCCGCGGCCGGCTTCCGGAACAACGCGAACATGTCAACGGTTCCCGAGGGCGGCCGCTCGGTCTCGAACATGTACCTCTGGCAGCCGATCGCAGGCAGCTTCTACCCGCCCTGCGCCGACGGTGACTTCGACATGAGCGTCATCGGCCACGAGTACGGCCACATGATCGAGAACCGCATGATCGGCAAGGGCGTCGCGCGCGCCGGCTTCCATGCGGGCTCGATGGGCGAGGCGCTCGGCGATCTCGTCGGGATGGAGTACCTGAACGAGAACAGCTTCATGCCGACCGGCAACGAGAGCCGGTACGTCGCGGCCGCCTACGACACGGGCAACAAGCACCACGGGATCCGCAACTACGACATGAGCTTCCCGATGGCCGGGGCCAACCCGGAGCCGGGCAAGGACCTCAGCATCAACTCGCTGAACTTCGGCGACATCGGCTACGACGTCACCGGCAACGAAGTGCACGCAGACGGCGAGATCTGGGTCGTCGCGAACTTCCGTATTCGCCAGCTGCTCGCTGAGAAGTACGACCGCGACTACCCGTTCGACGACGACGAGCTCCAGGCGGACTGCGCGAACGGGCTCGTCAACGTGACACGGTGTCCGGGCAACCGCCGCTGGATGCAGCTCTACTTCGACGCGATGCTGCTGATGCCGCCGAACACGTCGATGGTCCAGGGTCGCGACGCCATCCTGGCCGCCGATCTGATGCGCTTCGGCGGCGCGAACCAGAAGGAGCTCTGGCTGGGCTTCGCACAGAGCGGCCTCGGGCGGAACGCCGCGAGCACGAACGGCGGCGTGAACAGCGACACCGATCCGCTGCCCGACTTCGACGCCGTCGGGACGACGCCGGCGACCGTGAAGTTCGTGGCGAAGAGCCAAGATGGCGGCGCGGTTTCCGCCAGGATCTACGTCGGTCAATACGAGGCTCGGATCTCACCGATCGCCGACACGAATCCGGCGACGACGAGCTCGAGCAACGTCGACGACACGGCGAGCTTCGCTCCCGGAACGTACGAGTTCATCGCGCACGCTCCCGGCTACGGGCACGTGCGGTTCCGCGAGCGGTTCAGGTCCGGCCGCAACGAGACGATCAAGATCGAGCTCGCAAGGAACTGGGCGTCGGCCACGTCGGGCGCCATGGCGACGACCACGGACGGCGCCGCCACACTCGCGAACCTGATCGACGACTCCGAGGCGACGAACTGGAGTGCACCGGCGACGAACACCGCCGGCGCTATCTCGGTCGACGGCAAGGCCGCCGTCATCGACCTCGGCGGCACGGACGACGTCCGTGTCCGTTCCGTCCAAGTCAGCGCGATGCTGGCGCCGGGCAACAGCCGATTCGCCGCACTGCGCCAGTTCGAGCTCTGGGCGTGCAACGCGGACGACGGCGATGATTGCTCGACGCCGGCGGGCTTCACGAAGAAGTACACGAGCTCGGCGAACGCTTTCCCAGGCAGTCCGCCGCGCCCGATCGCACCGCAATTCCTCCTGCGCCGCTTCGACGTCCCCGACTTCACGGCGACGCACATCCGGTTCGTGGTGCGCTCGACACAGTGCACGGGCGGCTCCGCGTTCCAGGGCGACCAGGATGCCGATCCGGCGAACAACCCGGACTGCGACACGAACGTTCCCGGGAACTCAACGCGGAACTTCGCGCGCACGGCAGAGTTCCAGGTGTTCAGTCGATCGCACGAGATCGACGACTAGGTCTGCCGTCCCCTCCGGACGGCAGCAACAGACACGGGGCCGGCTCAGCCGGCCCCTTGTCGTTCGGGGCTCGTTCCGGGCCCTGACTTGACATTCCTCGATAGCCGTTCGAAGATCCCCGCTGCGTCCTTCCTGGGGGAGGGACACTGTTGCTGTTTTCCGGAGGGGAGGGCAATGCGACTCAAGTTCCTAGTGGGGGCTGCTCTGATAGCGGCCCTCGGCGTAGTCATGCTCCCGAGCTCGGCACTCTCGGTTGCGCGAATCGACGAAGGCGTCGACGAAGCAGCCGATTACGACAGCCGAGTCGGGAAGATTGCGCCGACCAAACTCCAGCGCGCTCATGCCAAGCGGTTGAAGGCGAGCGTGACCTGGAACCAATTCGGAACGCCGGCCTCGCTCTCGAGGCGCGGTAAGTTCCTGGCCCGAGGGGTGCGCGGGAAGACCGCGGCCGACGCGGCCAGGTGGTACCTCAACCGACACAAGAGGCTGTTCGGCCTCGGCTCCGTCAATCAGCTGGAGCTCGTGAGAGCAACCCGGCTGACCGGGAGCAACGGCTGGTCAGTCACCTACCGACAGGTCTTCGGCCGACTGGAGGCCGCTGAGGGCGGTACGGTCACCGTTGGCGTCACGGGGACGAAGAAGCGCGGCTGGAAGATCGGCTACGTCTCGTCCGCGTTGACGCGAGATCGGTCGCTCGCCGGCAGCGTGAAGCTCTCGTCTGCCGGTGCGTGGGTCACCGCGGCGAAGAGCGTCGGGCTGAGGCGCTCGATCGCACAGGTGCTCAGTCGGAAGACCGCACGGGGCTGGACCAATCTCGGCGTCTCGGGACTCGAGACGCAGCGGGCCAGGCTCGTCGCGTTCCCGACTGTCCGCAACGGCGTCGTGCCGGCGTACGAGACGCTTGTTCTGGATACGAAGAAGCTGCTCGCGAACCGGGTCTACGTCGATGCCGGCAGCGGCCGCGTGCTCGCTCGGGCCAACCTCGTCGACCACGCGTCCTCGGGCCTCAAGCTGATGGCGACGACGCATACGTTCAACGGTGAAGTGGCGGCCGGCGACGCCGGCTGCGGTCCCGACCACGCCTTCGTGATTCCCGCCGGGAACCGCGCGCTGGACGGGTTCGCCGCGGCGACACTCATCACCAACGACCTGGTGCTGTTCCTGATCAAGGACGGCGTGGTCCTGGTCGAGGCCGACACGCTCTTCTCGCCCGAGCAGTTCCGGTACGAGCCGGCGGGCGGCGTGCCTGCGGGCACCTACATCGTCCGGGTCTGCGACTTCGACGACGGTCCAGCGGGACCGACGCCGGGTGCTCCGGGCTGGGCGGCGCCCCGAACGTACACCGGGACACGTTGACCGAGGACGACTCGCCTGCCCCACCGCCGTATTTGGCACGGTGGCAGACGTTCCCGGCCAACCCGCCGCTTCATCTCCTGCCGGCCTTCCCGTGGGGGAACCCGAGCACGGACACCCGTGAGACGTGGTGCTGGGTCGCTGCCGCGGGTTGCGACCGCGTGGTCAACAACCTCGCCTCGCGCGGGCCTTGGGACCACGACCACAAGCTGAACACATCGACGTTCACGACCAAGGGCAACAACGCAAGGTCGGCGACGTCGTGGACCGACCCGTTCCTGCCTAGTCCGCCGCAGTTCTCACCGACCAGCGCCACGCGGGACTACAGCTTCCCGTGGACGAACGACTGGTTCAGAAAGAGCTGCGATCCGACTCCCGGGACGCCCGGTGCGATCTGGGACGACTCGGCGGCGACGGTCAACCTGTTCGTGGCACACAACCAGATGCACGACTGGTCGTACTTCCTGGGCTTCACGGAGATGAACTGGAACGCTCAGGACTACAACTTCGGCCTGACCGAGAAGTTCCGGGAGAACGACCCGATCATCGGCAACGTGCAGGCCGGGGCTCTCATCCCGGGTGTCCGCGACAACGCGAACATGATCACGTTGCCCGACGGGCTCGCGTCGGTCACGAACATGTACTTCTGGCAGCCGTTCGCGGGCTCGTTCTACGCCCCGTGCGTCGACGGCGACTACGACATGGCGGTCATCGGCCACGAGTACGGCCACATGATCGAGAACCGCATGATCGGCAAGGGCAGTCGGTCGCTCCGGCCATCACGCCGGCGCGATGGGCGAGTCGTTCGGCGACATGAACGCGATGGAGTACCTGAACGCGAACGGGTTCGTTCCCACTTCGGACGAGAACCCCTACGTGATCGGGGCTTACGCGACTGGCAACAAGCACCATGCGATTCGCAACTACAGCATGGGCTTCCCGACGACGGGTGCATTCCCGCAGCCGGGGCAGCAGCTGAGCACCAATGCGCTGAACTTCAGCGACATGGGCTACGACGTCACTGGGCCGCAGGTCCATGCCGACGGCGAGATCTGGAGCGCGACGAACTTCCGGATCCGCACGCTGCTGCAGCGAGAAGTACGACGACGACTTCCCATCGAACGACGCCGATCTCCAGGAGTCCTGCGCCTCAGGTGAACTGCCTGCGCAGAACTGCCCGGGGAACCGGCGTTGGTTCCAGCTCTACTACGACGCAATGCTGCTGATGCCGGTCGCGCCGTCGATGATCGACGCGCGTAATGCGATCCTCTCCGCCGACCTGATGCGCTTCGGCGGCGAGAACCAGAGGGAGCTCTGGCTCGGCTTTGCCCGCAGCGGCTACGGCGACGGGGCGACGAGCTCGAACACGACGGCGGACACGGATACCGATCCGACGCCGAGCTTCGCCTCACCGCTCCACAACAACGCAACGGTCACGTTCGTCGCTCGCGAGAAGGGCGGCGCCGCGATCGCAAACGCACGTCTGTACGTCGGTCACTACGAGGCTCGTGTCTCGCCGATCGCCGACTCGAACCCGGCGACGAGCGGCACGAACCTCGACGACACGGCGGACTTCGCGCCGGGAACGTACGAGTTCGTGGCCCACGCGCCCGGGTACGGGCACGTGCGGTTCCGCGAGCGACTGCGTTCCGGCCAGAACAAGGTGCTCACGGTGGAGTTCGCTACGGAACTGGGCGTCCTCCGCTGCGCGGCGGGACGATCACCGGTGACGGAATCGGACTTGGCAACCTCATCGACGACACCGAGAACACGAACTGGAACGCACCTGGGACGGTCACGGCAGGGAACCTCACGGTCGACGGCAAGCAGGCCACAGTCGACCTGGCGGGAACCGACGACGTGACGGTCCGCTTCGTGCAGGTGAGCGCACACATCGGAGCGGGCAACAGCCGCTTCTCGGCGCTTCGCCAGTTCCAGCTCCAGGCCTGTAACGCGGACGAGGGCGACAACTGCTCGACGCCCGCAGGCTTCACGACCGTGTACACGAGCCCGGCGAACTCCTTCCCGGGAGATCCGCCGCGGCCCGTGGCACCGCAGCTCATCCTGCGCAAGTTCGATGTTCCGAACTTCGAGGCCACGCACATCAGGTTCGTCGTCAAGACGAACCAGTGCACCGGCACGCCCGCCTACCAGGGTGAGCAGGACGCTGATCCAACGAACAACACGGACTGCGACTCGAATGTGGCACCGACATCGACTCGAGCGCTAGCCCGTACGGCCGAGTTCCAGGTCTTCGACCGGGATCCGGCAGTTAGGTAATTCGACATAGCACGAAACGCAGGGAGGGCCGGCAACCGCCGGCCCTCTCTGACGAGAAAGGGAGAACTCAGATGCACAAAGCGTTATTCGCGGTCGTCGCTCTCGCGGCTGCCGCAATGGTCGGCTCGCTGGCCGTCGGCACCAACGCCGGCTCCGACGGGCGGCCCACTCGCTACATCGTCCTCTACGAGGCCGGTGCGTCGCCGGCGGCCGTGAAGGCCGCGGTCGTACAGGCCAAGGGGAGGATCCTCAAGGCCAACAACAAGGTCGGCGTGGCCACCGCAATCTCCGGGAACCCGGGCTTCCGCAGCGAAGCGTCCGCGTCCCGGGCAATCAAGGGCATCGCCCGCAACATCCCGATCGGCCGGGCGAGGCCGCAGCTGAGGCCGAAGCTGACACCGGAGCTCAACCGGGCGTTTCGCAAGGCGTCCAAGGGCTCAAAGCTGGGACTGCAGAGTCACTCAGGCGGCCCGCGCGAGGAGCCCCTGGCCGGGCTGCAGTGGGACATGAAGATGATCCACGCAACCGCCAACGGCTCGTACAAGGAGCAGCCGGGCAGCAAGCGCGTGCTCGTCGGCATCCTCGACACGGGCATCGACGGCAACCATCCGGACATCGCGTCCAACTTCAACCGAGCGCTGAGCCGGAACTTCACCGATTGACATCCCGCTCGTCGACGGCCCGTGCGCGGCCGAGCCCGACGCGTCGTGCAACGACCCCAACGACGTCGACGAGAACTCACACGGCACCCATGTCGCGAGCACCGTCGGGTCGCCGATCAACCGCCTCGGCGTCGCCGGGGTAGCTCCGAACGTGACCCTCGTGAATCTGCGGGCGGGGCAGGACTCCGGGTTCTTCTTCCTGCAGCCGAGCGTGGACGCACTCACGTACGCGGGCGACCACGGGATCGATGTCGCGAACATGAGCTACTTCATCGATCCGTGGCTCTACAACTGCGGCGACCCGCTCAACCCGGTTCCCGAGGACTCTGCGATCGATCGGCTCGAGCAGAAGACGATCATCGAGGCGACCCAGCGGGCGCTCGACTACGCGCACCAGCGCGGCGTCACGCTCGTCGCCGCGCTCGGGAACAGCGCCACCGACGTCGGCGTGCCGAAGTTCGACGGGCAGAGCCCGAACTTCCCGCCGGGCAACGAACACGACCGCACGGTGAACAACACGTGTCTCGACCTGCCCAGCGAGGGCAACAACGTGATCAGCGTCTCGTCGATCGGCCCGAGCAAGACCAAGTCCGACTTCTCGAACTGGAGCTACGAGGAGACGACGGTCGCGGCTCCGGGCGGCTGGTTCCGTGACACGGGCTGGACGCTCGCGAACCCGCTCGGCGGCGTGCAGAACCAGATCCTCGCCGCGTATCCGGAGAACGTCGCGCGCGAGGCCGGCGACCTCAATCCGGACGGCACGCCGAACAACCCGTTCGTCGTGCGTGACTGCAGGGGCTCGACGTGCGCCTACTACCAGTGGATCCAGGGCACGTCGATGGCCTCGCCGCACGCGGTCGGCGTCTCGGCGCTGATCGTCTCGGAGTACGGCGAGCGGCGGAGGGGCGGAATCTCGCTCCATCCGCTGTTCACGCAGGCCTACCTCGAGGCGTCCGCGACGGACACGCCGTGCATGTCGAATCAGGCGGACGGCACGTTCAGCTACGCGTTCGTCAACCGGCCACCCTCGTTCACGAGCTTCTGCCAGGGCACGCCCGTGTTCAACGGCTGGTACGGACACGGGATCGTGGACGCGCTCCAAGCGGTCGAGATCGGCGACGAAATCAATCTCGACTGACCGGTAGGACACGATGCTCAGGAGAGAGGGCCCGCACGGGCCCTCTCTCATTCCTGGCACGATCGGCGTGGTGCGCGACGCACTCCTGATCGTCAACCCACAGGCGACCGCGGTCTCGCCGCAGAGAGCGGCCGACGTGGCGGCGGAGCTCGGCGACGTCGAGGTCGTCTGGACCGAGTATCCGGGACACGCAACCGAGCTGGCGTCGCGGCCCGCCGAGGCCGTCTTCGTCTTCGCCGGCGACGGCGGCTTCAACGAAGTCCTGAACGGCGTTGGGCCCGAGGTGCCGGTCGGCTTCATCCCCGGCGGCGGTTCCAGCGTGCTGCCGCGTGCACTCGGGCTGCCGCGCGAGCCGGTCGAGGCGGCGCGGCAGCTGGCCGAGGCGCGGCGGGCCGGCCGGACGCGCCGGATCTCCGTCGGCCGGGTCAACGGAAGGCGCTTCGGCTTTGCGGCGGCCGTCGGCTTTCCGGCCGAGGTCGTGCGTCGTGTCGACGAGCTCGGGCGACGGAACGGGCGACGGCCGCCGGACCGCGCGTTCGCGCTCACCGTCGCGCGCACGCTGCTGGAGCGGCGAGGGCGGATCGATGCCGGCCTCGAGGTCGACGGCGAGCCGGTGGCCTTCGTGCTCGTCGCCAACGGCGACCCGTACACGTACCTCGCGCGGCTCCCGCTGCGGATCGCGCCCGACGCGGACTTCGAAGCCGGTCTCGACCTGGTCGCGCCACGGCTCGTCCGGGCCCGCGCGATCCCGGGCCTGACGACGGCCGCCCTGCTCGGCCGGCGCGCCCGGCACGTCGTCTACGGCCACGATCTCGACCGCGTCGAGATCAGCAGCACGGAGCCGCAGCCGCTCCAGGTCGACGGGGAGGACCTCGGCGACGTCAGGTCGGCCGTGTTCGAAAGCGAACGCGGCGCACTGACGGTTCTGGTCTGACGGTCGTCTAAAGAGACGACGTGCCGAGACTTCCGACAGGTCCCCGCGGGCGGCTCGGCTGGGCGCTGCTCGCGCCCGTGGCCCTGCTCATCCTCGTCTGCGTCGTCGTCGCCGCCAGCTCCGGCCACGACGTCGGCCGAGGCTCGCTCGACAGCGAAGCGGCGACCGGCGCCTTCGCGACGCTGCTCTTCGCGCTCGGCGCGATCTGGGTCGCCGGCATCCTCGTCGCGTCCCCGTTGATGACCGGCCTCACCGCCCGCGCCGAAGTCGTCCAGCGCCGGCGCTGGTCGGAGGCGTTCATCGTGCTCCTGCTCGTGCTCGCCGTCCTCTTCGTCCTCAGCGGAGCGGGGCGCCTCGGCGACCGCAACGGCTCGAGCAACCAGCCGGCCCAGACGGTCGGCGAGCAAGATCCTCGCGGCCGGGGGCCGGGCAGGCCGCTGGAGACGCCGCCGATCGACTGGCTGATCGTCTTCGTAGTCTTCGGCGTCGCGCTGGTCGCGTTCGCCTCCGTCGCGGGGATGATGATCCGGGGCAACAAGCACGTCCGCCGTGAGCTCGAGGCGCGCAAGGCTCTTGCAGAGATCCTCGACGACACGCTCGACGATCTGCGCGCCGAGCAGGATCCGCGCAGGGCCGTCATCGCCGCCTACTCGCGCATGGAGCGGTCGCTGGCCTCGTTCGGGTTGCCCAGGCGGCCGTTCGAGGCGCCCGGCGAGTACCTGAGCAGGGTGCTGGATGAGCTTCGTTCGAGCTCGCCCGCGGCGCGCCGCCTGACGCAGCTCTTCGAGCGCGCGAAGTTCAGCCAGCACTCGATCGACGCGACGATGAAGGACGAGGCGATCGACGCCGTCGTCACCCTGCGAGACGAGCTCCGGGCCGAGACGCTCGCCGAGCTCGCACCCGCTCCGTGAGGCTCTTCGGAGGCCTCATCGGCGCCGCCGTCCTCGCGACGTTGCTGCTCGTCGCGACCCTGGTGGTCCTCCCCGACCAGGCCGAGGTCGCGGCGGACGTCTACCTGATCTTCCTCGGCGGCCTCGCCCTTCTCGGCCTCGTCATCCTCACCGGCCGGAGCGGCGACGATGCGGCGGAGTCCCCGTTCGCGGCCGCACACCGCCCGCCGCGCCGCGCGCCGTTCGTCCTCCCCGAGCTCGAACGGCTCGAGCGCGAGCTCTCACTGGGGACGCAGAGTGCGTTCGATTTCCACGTCAGGCTCAGGCCCGTGCTGCAGGAGATCGCCGAGGCACGCCTCGCCGCCCGCGGCCGTGGGCTCGACGACGCAGAGGGCCTGCTGGGATCGGAAGCGTGGGAGCTCGTGCGCCCCGACCGCCCGGCGCCCACCGACCGGCACGCGCCGGGCGCCGACCCGGCTGCGGTGCGCCGCTTCGTCGACGCGCTTGAGAAGATCTAGGCGTGGCCGTCATGGACTCCTCCGACTTCGCCGAGCGCTGTGAGCGCATCATCGGGGAGGTCGAGCGGGCCGTCGTCGGCAAGCGTGAAGCCCTCGAGCTCACGCTGCTCGGGCTGCTCGCGGACGGCCATGTCCTGATCGAGGACTTCCCAGGCCTGGCGAAGACGCTGATGGCCCGCTCGTTCGCCCGCGTGGCGAGCATGGACTTCTCGCGGGTGCAGTTCACGCCCGACCTGATGCCGTCGGACGTGACCGGATCCTCGATCTTCAACCAGCGCGAGTCCGAGTTCGAGTTTCGTCCCGGGCCGATCTTCACGAACCTGCTCCTCGCCGACGAGATCAACCGCGCGCCGCCGAAGACGCAGGCGGCGCTGCTCGAAGCGATGCAGGAGCGGCAGGTGACGATCGAGGGGCGGACGCGGGTGCTCGAGCCGCCGTTCCTCGTCGTCGCGACCCAGAACCCGATCGAGTACGAGGGGACCTACCCGCTGCCCGAGGCCCAGCTCGACCGCTTCCTGCTGCGCATCGCCGTCGGGTATCCCGACCGGGCCGACGAATGGGAGATCGTCGAGCGGCGGATCGAGCGCCAAGTCGAGGAGGTGGAGCTCGAGGTCGTCGTCGACCGCGAGGGCCTGCTCGAGCTCCAGCGTGCGCTCGAGCACGTCCACGTCGCCGAGACGGTCGGCTACTACATGGTCGATCTCGCTGCGGCGACCCGCGCCGCTCCTGCCGTCCAGGTCGGCGCGAGCCCCCGCGGGACGCTGGCGCTGCTCAAGCTCTCGCGCGGCCGAGCGCTGCTCGAAGGGCGCGATTTCGTGACGCCGGACGACGTCAAGGCGGTTGCCGTGCCGGCGCTCGCGCACCGGTTGATGCTGCGCCCGGAGCTCTGGGTCCAGCGCGTCAGCCCGGACCGGATCGTTCAGGACGTCCTCGACCGCGTGCCGACCCCGGTCGCCGAGGACCTCGAGCCCGTCCGAGATTGACCCGCTCGGCATCGCCCAAGCTCGGGGCCTACGCGGGCCTGGCCGCGCTCGGGTTGCTCGCGGCGCTGGCGCTCGGGCAGGCCGAGCTGGCAGTGCTGGCTGCGCCGTTTGCCGTCGCGGTTGCGGTCGGCGTCCCCTGGGCGGCCGACCCGGGCCTGCGGGCGTGGGTCACCCTCGACCAGGAGCGGATCATCGAGGGCGGCGAGGTCGGCGTCGAGGTCGAGCTCGAGTCCGTCCTCGGCGTGCAGCGTCTCGAGGTGCTCCTGGTCCTGCCGAGCGGCCTCGAGGCCCCGGGCCCCAACCCGGTGGCCCTCCGACTGCCCGCCGGGACGACGCGCTCGGCAGAGTGGACCGTGCGGGCGGAGCGGTGGGGCGCCTACCGCCTCGGCGACGTGGCGCTGCGCACGAGCGACCGGCTCGGGTTCTTCACGTTCGAGACGCAGATCGACCAGGCGATCCCGCTGAAGGTCTACCCCCACCCGGAGGAACTGAGGACGATGCTGCGGCCGCTCGACACGCAGCCGTTCGGCGGGAACCAGGTCGCTCGCACGAAGGGCGAGGGGATCGAGTTCGCCGACCTGCGTCCGTTCGCAGTCGGAGACCGACTCCGCCGAATCAACTGGCGCGCAAGCGCGCGCCGCGGGACGCTCTGGGTCAACGAGCTGCACCCGGAGCGGAACACCGACGTCGTCATCTTCCTCGACAGCTTCGCCGAAGCGAGGCGCGACGATCGCGGCACGCTGGACATGGCCGTCCGGGCTGCCGCCTCCCTCGCAGACCGGTACCTGAAGCACAAGGACCGGGTCGGGCTCGTCAGCTTCGGCGGAATCCTCAACTGGCTGACGCCGGCGACCGGCCTCGTGCAGCTCTACCGGATCGTCGACTCGCTGCTCGACACGGAGATCATGCTCAGCTACGCCTGGAAGGACATCGAGATCATGCCGCGCCGGACCCTGCCTCCACAGGCGCTCGTCGTCGCCCTGACGCCGCTTCTCGACGAGCGTGCGGTCGGCGCGATGCTCGACCTGAGGACACGCGGCTTCGATCTCGCCGTTGTCGAGGTCTCGCCCGAACCGTTCACGCCGCCGCCGGAGGACGAGCTGGGGCGGTTCGCCCACCGGCTGTGGCTGTTGCGCCGTGATGCGCTGCGCGATCGCTTCCGCTCGCTCGGCGTGCCGATCGCCGAGTGGCGGGAGGGGACCGGGCTGCAGGCGCCGATCGAGGAGGTGAGGGCATTCAGGCGCTACGCGCGCGCCCGGCGCTGACCTGGGCAGCGGCCTCGATCGCGCTCGCCGCAGCGCTGGCAATCGTGTCCGCGCGGTCGCACCCGGAGCTGCTCGCTGTCGGCGGCGCCGCGGTCTTCCTGCTCGGCGTCGGCCTGGCGCTGGGGCGGAGCGCCGCCGTGCCCTGGGCCATCGTCGGGCTCGGCGTCGCCTATGCCGCCACGCTCGAGGGTGACGATCTGGACGGCCGCGTCCCGCTCTACGCCGCCGGCCTGCTCGTGACGGCCGAGCTCGCCTACTGGGCCCTCCAGCTGCGCGACGGCGCCCGCGACGAGCCCGGGATGGCGGTGCGCCGGCTGATCGGGCTCCTGATCGCAGCCGCCGTGGCGGTCGTCGCCGGGTCCTTGCTGATCGCCGTCGCCCACGTGCCACTGCGCGGCGGGCTGGCAGTCGAGGGGGTCGGGCTCGTAGCGGCGATCGGCGCGCTCGCGATCCTGCTGCTCGCCGCCCGCCGAGCCTGAGATAGATTCGGGCGGATGGCGCAGGTACTGCCCGACGAGCGCGAGCTGCGACGGGTCATCAGGAGACGGCGAGGCATTGCCCGACCGCGAGGTCGAAGGGCTCGACGATCGCGACCTGATCGAGCTCTATCGCGGCATGGTCCTGCTGCGCACCTACGACGAGCGCTCCGTCGTCTACCACCGGCAGGGCCGCATCGGCACCTACGCGATCTTCTGGAACCACGAGGCGATGCAGGTCGGGGCGGTCTACGCGCTCGAGCGCGACGACTGGATCTTCCCGAGCTACCGGGAGTCCGCGATCGGCCTCCTCCGCGGGATGCCGGCCTCCACCGTCCTCTCCTGGTGGCGGGGCCATCCGGCGGGCTGGTGGAACCCGGTCGACTACAACGTCGCCTCGATCTGCGTCCCGATCGGTACGCACGTTCCGCACGCCACGGGGCTCGCGTGGGGACGCAAGCTGCGAGGCGAGCGGACCTGCGCGATCGCGTTCTTCGGCGACGGCGCGACCTCGGAGGGGTCGTTCCACGAGGGCGCCAACTTCGCGGGCGTCATGCGCGCGCCGGTGATCCTCCTCTGCAACAACAACGGCTGGGCGATCTCGACGCCGGTGTCCGAGCAGACGGCGGCCGAGACGCTCGCCGACAAGGCGGCGGGCTACGGGATGCCGGGCGTCCGCGTGGACGGCGGAGACGTGCTCGCCGTGTACGAGGCGACCCGAGAGGCGGTCGAGCGCGCGCGGGCCGGCGATGGGCCGACGTTCATCGAGGCCGTGACATACCGCGCCGCGCCGCATGCGACGGCCGACGACCCGTCGGCGTACATCGACCCGGAGCGCGTGGAGGAGGAGAAGCGAAACGAGTGCCTCGGCCGCTACGAGCGCTACCTGCTGCGCACCGGCGTCCTCACCGAGCAGGCCGTAGAGGAGATCCGAGCCGAGGCGCTCGAGACGATGCGCGAGGGGATCGCGGAGGCGGAGGCCGAGCTGCCGGCCGATCCCGGTCTCGTCTTCGAGCACGCGCTCGTCAACCCGCCGCCGTCCTTCGACGAGGAGCTCCAGGAGCTGCGAAAGGTGCTCGACGATGGCTGAGAAGCTCCTCGTCGAAGCCATCAACGACGCCTTCCACGTCGAGCTCGAGCGCGACGACTCCGTGATGGTGATGGGCGAGGACGTGGGCCGCGCGGGCGGCGTCTTTCGCGCGACCGCAGGGCTCCGAGACCGCTTCGGGCCGAACCGCTGCGTCGACACGCCGCTGGCCGAGGCCGGGATCCTGGGAACCGCGGTCGGGCTCTGCATGGCCGGCTGGCGGCCGGTCTGCGAGATGCAGTACGACGCCTTCAGCTACCCCTGCCTCGACCAGCTGATCACGCATGTCGGGCGCTACCGCTGGCGCACGGGCGGCGCGATGGAGTTCCCGGTGACGATCCGGATGCCGTACGGCGGCGGCGTCCGCGCGCCGGAGCTCCACGACGACTCGCCGGAGGCGTACTACGTCCACACGCCGGGGGTGAAGGTGGCGATTCCGTCGACGCCGGCCGACGCCAAGGGCCTGCTCGCGGCGGCGATCCGCGAGCCCGACCCGGTCGTCATCTTCGAGCCCAAGCTCCACTACCGGACGATGCGCGGGGAGGTGCCGGAGGGCGAGCACGTCGTCCCGCTCGGGAAGGCCCGCGTCGCGCGGGAGGGCACGGACGTGACGCTCGTCGCCTACGGCGCGATGGTGCCGCTCTCCGAGCAGGCAGCCGACGCGCTTGCCGGCGAGACGAGCGTCGAGGTGCTCGACATCCGGACGCTGAAGCCGCTCGACGAAGACGCGCTGCTGGCCTCGGCGGCGAAGACGGGCCGGGTCGTGATCGTTCAGGAGGCGCCGCGCACGGCCGGCTTCGGCGCAGAGTTGGCAGCAATCCTGGCCGAGAAGGCGATCCTCGACCTGCGGGGCCCGGTGCTGCGGGTGACCGGCTACGACGTCCCCTACCCGTACTGGCAGATCGAGGACGCGTATATGCCGTCGGTCGAGCGGGTCGTCGCGGCGGTGCGCCGGCTGCTCGAGTTCTAGGGCGCTGACCGAGCCGCCCTACCTCATCCGGACGGATCGCCTCGTGATCCGTTGCTGGGAGCCGCGAGACGCCGAGCTGCTGAAGGACGCGATCGACTCGAGTCTCGGCCATCTGCGTCCATGGCTCCCGTGGGCGAACGCCGAGCCCACGCCGCTGCCGGAGAAGATCTCGCTCCTCCGGCGGTTCCGCGGGAACTTCGACCTCGGCGAGGACTTTGTCTACGGGCTGTTTGCCGCTGACGAATCGAGGGTCGTCGGCGGAAGCGGCCTGCATACGCGGGTCGGCTCCGACGCGTTCGAGATCGGATACTGGATTCGCGCCAGTGAGGCCGGACGCGGCCTTGCGACTGAGGCGACCGGCGCCCTGACGCGGGTCGGGCTGGAGTTTTGTGGAGCGGATCGGGTCGAGATCAGAGTCGACCCGGCGAACACGCCCAGCCTCGCCGTCCCTCGTAAGCTCGGGTTTAGCGAGGAGGCGACGCTGAAACGGCGACTGGAGACCGGCGATTCCGGGCAGGCGCGGCGGGATGTCATTGTCTTTTCGATGTTCAGCGACGACCTCGCCGGCACGCCGATCGCCAACATCTCCTTCGAGGCGTACGACGCGGTCGGTGAACGCCTAGCGTGATCGTCCGAACTCTCGTCTGGTCGGGCTTGGACGAGCCGAGGATGGAGATCGCCCGAGCCGAGGTCGACGGTGCCGAGTTGCGCGCGCACGGAACGCAGATCGGAGTCGCGTACGAACTGCGGTATGAGCTCGAGCCGGGCCGTCTGAGAGCTGCGGTCGTGGGCGGGCCGACAGTCGACCTGGGTCTCGAAGGCACGGACTTCTTCGATCTCGCGTTCTCTCCGCTGCTCAACTCGCTGCCCGTATTGGCTGGACTCGACCGCGCCACTGACTTCGTCATGTCCTTCGTGGGTGTGCCCTCGCTCGAGGTCTCCCGGGCGGACCAGCGGTACGAGCCGCTCGGGGACGGTGTCGTCCAGTTTCGCTCCGGCTCGTTCGTCGCGAAGGTCGAGTTCGACGACGAGGGCTTCGTTACGCGCTACGAGGGGCTCGCCGAGCGGGTCGCGTGACCCGGCTCCGGCTCCTGCTGGAGCCCGGCCGGTCCGGCTACTTCATGCGGGATGCAGCGACGGGTGAACAGGTGCGCTGGGAGGATCCAAGGGTCCGGGTCGTGCCTGCGGCCGGTGTCTCCTATCGGCCTGAAGCGCTTCCGGATGCCTCCTTCGATCCGGGGAGGAGGCTCGCGCTCGTGCCCGAGCCGGAGAACGAGCACGACCCGAACGCGGTCGGCATCTGGAACGAAGAGCGCACGCTGCAGGTCGGCTACGTCCCGCGAGAGACGGCGGCGGAGCTCAGCGGTGACGAGCAGGCGGTGTCGCTCTGGCGGGTCGAAGGCGGCCTGCGGGTGCTGATCGTCCCGGCCGATGCCTGGGTCGGCAGGCCCAGATAGATTCAGCCCCCGTGGCGTACGAGTTCAAACTGCCGGATCTCGGCGAAGGCCTCACGGAGGGCGAGATCGCCCGCTGGCTGGTCCGGGAGGGTCAGGACGTGGCCGAAGACGACCCGCTCGTCGAGATCCAGACCGATAAGACGACGGTCGAGATCCCGTCGCCTGCCGCCGGCAAGGTCGCGCGGATCATGGTCGCCGAGGGAGACGTCGTCCCGGTCGGAACGGTGCTCGTGGTGATCGGTGAGGACGGAGCCGTAGCGCCGCCGACCGAGCGCCAGGCTCCAGAACCGGCACGCGTCACGCGCGACTCCGCTGATCCGGAAGATCGCCCAGGAGCTCGGCGTCGACCTCGAAACGGTCGTACCTACGGGGCCTCAGGGCCGCCTGACCGAAGAGGACGTGCGTAGCGCGGCCACGTCTGGGGGCCAGGCCCCCGGACCTGGCCCCGAGGGACGGCGTGAGCCCATGCGCGGCGTCCGCCGGCTGATCGCCGAGCACATGACGCGTGCGCACCGCGAGGTGCCGCCCGTGACCTGGGTCGAGGAGTGCGACTTCGGCAACGTCGACCTCAAGCTCCTCGTTCCGACGCTGTTGCAGGCCACGGCGGCCGCGCTGAAGGAGTTCCCCGAGCTGAACGCGAGGCTCGAGGGCGACGAGATCGTCTACCTCGACCGCTACGACCTCGGCGTCGCGGTCCAGACCGACCAGGGGCTCGTCGTGCCCGTCGTCCGGGACTGCGACTCGCGCTCGCTGGAGGAGCTCGGCGACGAGGTCGCGCGGCTCGCGGACGCCGCTCGAGCCGGGCAGCCTCGCACCCGAGGAGCTTCGCGGCTCGACCTTCACGGTCACGAGCGCGGGCAAGCTCGCGGGGCTCTTCCAGACGCCGATCGTCAACCATCCGGAGGTCGCGATCCTCAGCGTCGGACGCGTCGCCGAGCGGCCGGTGGTGCGCGACGGCGAGGTGACGGTTCGGCCGGTCGGCTATGTGGCCGTCACCTTCGACCACCGCGTCGTCGACGGCGCGCGGGCCGCGGAGTTCGGCCTCGCGGTCATCAGGCGACTGGAAGGGCTGAACGACGAAGGGCCCGCGTAGCCGGGCCCTTCGTGGAGAGGCGGATGGGCCGCCTCAGGTCATTCGGATCGGTTAGTCGTCGTCGTCGTCGTTGTCAGCGCCGCGCCCGCCCTTTTTGATCTGACCACGGATCTCGCCGCCGGGTGCGCGCGGAGCGGTGTGGACGTTCGCGTAGGTCTCGCCCTTACGCATGGCGCGGATTAGGTTGGGGAAGTCTCCGGCCCCGACACCCTGCACGGCCCCGCTGGCGACGATGTTGGCCGCGGCGATCGTTCCGGTGATCGACCCACTAGGCCCGACCGGGCATGCGGGTTGCCCCCCGCCGCCGCACAAGAACGCGCTGACCGCACCGCTCTCGCTACGCCCGCCGATGTGGATATGCGCGAACAGAACATTCGTGGCTTGGAGGCCCTCGTACGACAGCATGAAGTCGATCTGTGTCGGGCTCACGATCGTGGCCCGGAACCTGCCGGTGCCCGTCGTGACCTGCGACGGATCCTCTTGCCATCCATCCATCCGGGCCGAGAAGTTCTTCCCGTTGCCGTTGCCCTTGCCTTTGCCGCGGTCAGCAAGCGCGACCGCGGAGATGGTGAGCACGCCGAAGATGACGACGAGCCCCAGAAGTACGGCCTTCCTCATCTCGCCTCCTTGTCTGGTTTCCCCGGTTTCAGGTACGGAGGCTAAACGAGATCGGTTTAGAAAAAGGTGCGGGACGGCTCATTGCGGCTATGAGCCGCCCCACGCGGGGGAGGGTAACCGCCCTAGACTGACTCGTCGAATGCGAGACGTCTACTGGGTTGGAGTGTTCCTCGGGCTCGGCGTCGGGATCGGGGTCGCGCTCGCCGGCATCCTCGGCGGGACACGGTTGCGCTTTGCCATAGCCGCTGTGCTGGGCGCGGCGATCGGAGCCGGCCTCGGGCTCGCGTTCGCCGGCATCGAGGACGCGATCGCCGGCGGAATCGGCGGGGTGCTGGGAGCAGCAGGGGCCCGGCAGCTCGTCAGCGGCACGGTGCGCCGCGGAGGAACCCGAGCGGCGACCGCGGCGCTGACGGCACTCGCCGGGCTCGTCCTGGCGCTGCTCGCGTTCGTCCCGGTCCTCGGCTTCGTCGAAGGTGTGGCCGTGCCGGCGCTCGGGGTGCGTCTGCGCCGGCGCGAGCCGGCGCGCTACGCCGGCCTGCGCTCGCTCGCCCGGGACTAGTTTCGTGCCTCCGGCGCCGAAGAAGCTGATCCTGGTCGTCATCGACGGCCTGACCCCCGAGGTCTTTGAGTCGGCCGTGGAGACGCGTAGCGCGCCGACGCTCGCGGCGCTCGCCGAGGCGGGGACCTACGGCCGGGCGACCTCGACGTTCCCGTCTCTCACTCCGGTCTGCCTGGCTTCGCTGGCGACAGGCGGCGGGCCGGACGTCCACCACATTCCGCACCTCGTCTGGTACCACCGCGGCGAACGCCGGCTCGTCGAGTACGGGTCGTCCTTCGGCGCGATGCGCGCCGTCGGCGCCCGCCGCGCGATCCGGGACGCGATCGTCGAGATGAACGCCGAGCACCTCTCCCGCGACGCCGTGACCGTGTTCGAGTCGCTCGAGGACGACGGGCACGTCGCAGCCGCGGTCAACGTCCCCTGCTACCGGGGCCGCACGAGGCACGTCGCCACCGTGCCCGGTCTCGCACGCCCGGTCGACGGGCCCAGCCGGTTCTTCTACTACAGCCTGTTCGAGTCGGATGTGACCGGTGCACCACTGGCGATCCGGGGTCGCGCCGCTGGTTCGATCGACGCGTACGCCGGCGCGGTCGGCCGGTGGCTGGTGACCCGTGACGGATTCGACTTCCTGTTCTTCTATCTCCCCGACTACGACTACGCCTCTCATGCCCACGGGCCCGGCGGCGCCCACGAGGCGCTGGCGCGGAGCGACCTGGCCGTCGCCGCGCTGGTCGAGGCCGCCGGCGGTCTCGATTCCTTCCTCGAGCGCTACGACGTCGTCGTCTGCTCGGACCACGGACAGACGCCGGTCGACCGTCCGTTCCGGCTCGAGGAACCGCTGTCCGACTTCCGCTTGCTCAGGCCGAGCTCACGGGGCAACGCGGAGCTCGCGGTCACTGCCTCCAACCGGGCCGGAATGGTCTACCTCCTCCCCGAGGCGCAGGTCGAGGCGAGGGCGATCGCCGAACGTCTGCGCGGCGAGGCCGCGCTCGACGTGGTCATGTTCCGAGAGGGAGAGGATGCGGTCGCGTTTCGGGACGGGGACGAGATGCGGTTCGGCCGCGGCGAGAGCGGATGGCAAGGACGGGCGTGGGAGGCGCTCGCCAACCCGAACGCGGGTGACGTGCTGGTCTCGGCCGCGCGTGGCGTCGAGCTTGCCGACCTCGGCGGTCGCGACCACGTCGGCGGTGGATCGCACGGGTCCCTGCTCGACGGCGACTCCTTGGTGCCGATGCTCGTCGTCGGAGGGGCATCGCCGCCGACGACCATCGCCGGCGTCGCTCCGCTCGTCCTCAGGCATTTCGGCGTCGAGGCGCCCGCCTATGCCCGCGCCGCCTGAAGATCGCCGCGCCGTGATGGTCGACGAGCAGCTCCGCGGGCGAGACATCGTCGACGAGCGCGTGCTCGAGGCGATGGAACGCGTGCCCCGCGAGCTGTTCGTTCCCGAGGACGTGCGGAGCCGCGCCTTCGACGACGTTGCGCTGCCGATCGGAGCCGGCCAGACGATCTCGCAGCCGTACATGGTCGCCCGCATCGCCGAAGAGCTCGGCCTCGACGGCGACGAGCGGATCCTCGACGTCGGCACCGGCTCCGGCTATCAGGCGGCCGTCCTCGCCGAGCTCGGCGACGAGGTGCATACGATCGAGCGGATCCCCGAGCTGGCCGAGCAGGCGCGGTCGACGCTCGCGGCGGCCGGGTACGGACAGGTCGATGTTCACGTCGGCGATGGGTCGCGCGGCCTGCCGGAGCACGCGCCGTTCGATGCCGTTGCCGTCGCCGCCGCGGCGCCGGACTTCCCCAGCGCGTTGTACGACCAGCTCAGGCCGGGCGGGCGGCTGGTCGTGCCCGTCGGTGGTCGACGCGGCCAGCGGCTCGAGGTGATCGTCCGGACGCCGGAGGGGCCCGCCGTCCTGCGCTCGGTGCCGTGCCGGTTCGTGCCGCTCGTCGGCGAGGAGGGGTTCGAGGACTGAGCGGTGTCGCGGCCGGCGTCCAGAGCTCACGTCGTCGTTCGCGGCCGCGTCCAGGGGGTCTTCTTCCGTGCCGAGACGCGCAATCGCGCGCAGCTGCTCGGGCTCGCCGGCTGGGTGCGCAACAACGCCGACGGCACGGTTGAGGCCGCGTTCGAGGGCGATCCCGACAAGGTCGAGTCGATGCTGGAGTGGTGCCGGCGGGGCCCGGCGCATGCCGAGGTCGAGGATGTCGAGGTCGCGTGGGAGAAGCCCCGAGACGAGACGGAGTTCGCAGTCCGTGGCGGGTGGACCTAGGCCGGCGACCCGAGTCGCTAACGTTCGGCGGCCCGTGACGCGCTCCGTTGCCACTTCGTTGGTCGTCGTCGGCGAGCGCGCCGGCGCGGCGCTGCGCCGTCCGGCGAACTGGCGGCAGCTCGCGAAGTTCTGCACCGTCGGCGCCACCGGCTACGTCGTCAACCTCGCCGTCTTCAGCGCGCTCGTCCTCGGTGCCGACTGGCATCACCTGGCGGCGGCGACGGCGTCCTTCCTCGTCGCCGTGACGAACAACTACACCTGGAACCGCCTCTGGACGTTCCGCGGCCAGCGCGGCCACGTCGCCTACCAGGGGATCCGGTTCCTCATCGTCGCGGTCTGCGCCCTGGCCGCCAACCTTGTCGTTCTCGAAGCCCTCGTCTGGGTCGGCCTCCCGGAGGTCTTGGCGCAGGCGATCGCGATCGTCGTCGTCATGCCGCTGAACTTCGTCGGCAACAAGCTCTGGTCGTTTCGGCGAAAGTCCTGACGGACTTTCGCCGAGAAATAGGCTCCCAGCTATGCGGTTGCTCATCGCCGTGGTCCTCGCTCTTGTCGCAGCCCCTGCGGCTCTCGCGGCCGAAGCCAAGCTGACCGAACAAGAGGCGATCGCTTCCTTCCTCCGCGAAGACAAGGTCGCCGACTGGCTCGACCGCTACCCGACGCGTGGCCGGGTCGAGGACGCCGAGCACGACCAGGAGCGTGGCACGTGGACGGTTCACGTCTGGTGGGAGGACGCCGGCGAGATCGCAACCGGGAAGGTCGACGACGAGCGAGGGGAGGTGACCGAGGCGTGGACCGGCCCGCAGGTGGCTTGGAAGATGGCCCGCGGCTCCGACGGCGCCTTCGGCGGCAGGACGATCAATCGCCCGGAGGTCTGGCTCGCGCTGTGCGCCGTCTTCCTCGCCGGCCTCGTGGACTGGCGGCGGCCGCTGAGCCTGCGCACGCTCGACCTGGTCGTCCTGCTCTCCTTCTCCGTCTCGCTGTGGTTCTTCAACGAAGGCGACGTGTTCACGAGCATGCCGCTCGTGTACCCCGCTCTGGTGTACCTCCTTGCTCGAATGGTGTGGATCGGGCTCCGGGGTCGCAGCCCGTCCCGCCGCGCCGCCGCGTGGCCGGTCTGGATCCTGGCTGCGGCGACGGTCTTCCTCGCCGGCTTCAGGATCGGCCTGAACCTCGAGGGGTCGAACGTGATCGACGTCGGCTACTCGGGGGTGATCGGCGCGAACCGGATCGTGAACGGCGAGGCGCCGTACGGCCACATGCCGGTGCAGGCCAGAGCGAGGCCGTGCGGCGAAGCAGACGCGGAAGGCGAGATCCGAGATCGGATCCAGACGAACGGACGCTGCGAGTCGTCCAACGAGCGCGGCGATACCTACGGTCCCGTCTCCTATGTCGCCTACGTCCCCGGTTACCTGCTGCTTGGCTGGAGCGGCAAGTGGGACAAGCTGCCGGCGGCGCACTTCGCGTCGATCGCGTTCGATGTGCTCGCGCTGCTGGGCCTGGCGCTGGTCGGGCGTCGCTTCGGCGGCCTGGCGCTGGCCGCGACGCTCCCGTTTGCATGGGCCGCATACCCGTTCACGCAGTACGCGTCCAACTCGAATACACAGGACGCGCTGCCGGCAGTTCTTCTGATCTGGGGCTTCTGGCTCGTCTCGTCGCCCTGGGCGCGAGGGATCTTCGGCGCGCTGGCAGGCTGGACGAAGTTCGGCGCGCTGATCGTCGCGCCGCTCTGGGCCGGCTACCCGGAAGCGGTGCGGCCGCGCCGGCCTCGCGGCCCGCTGCTCTATGCGGCGGGATTCGCGGCGGCGACCCTCGCTGCGTTTGCGATCCTGCTTCTGGAGCCGGATCCGCTGCACGCCGGCCGGGTCTTCTGGGACCGTACGCTCGGGTGGCAGCTGGGACGCGAGTCGCCGTTTTCGATCTGGGACTGGGGCCAGTACCACGCCGCCGGCATCCCGGACCTCCGGCTTGTCCAGCTGCCCCTGATCGGGCTCGTGCTCGCCGGCGCGGTCGTGGCCGCGTTCTATCCCCGCCGCCGCTCGCCGCTCCAGCTCGCCGCGCTGACCGCAGCGCTGCTGATCGGCTTCGAGCTCGTCCTCACGCATTGGTCCTACCTCTACATCCCCTGGTTCGCGCCGTTCGTCGCGTTCGCCGTCCTGGCGCCCTCGCGGAGCGAGCGGCCGGGTCCCGAGGCGGCGGTTGACGCGGAGAGACGCGAGCTGGTTGCGGCTGGCTAGCGCCGCGCTCGGCGTCGGCGTCTTCCTCGTTTCCTGGGCGCTTCTGCACGAGGGCTTCTACGCGCGCGACCAGATCGTCGACACGCCGATTTACGAGCGTTACGGCGAAGCGATGGTGGACGGTCGAGTGCCGTATCGCGACTTCACGGTCGAGTACCCGCCGGCCGCGCTGCCCGTGTTCCTGCTCCCCGCTCTGGGTGAGGGGGACTCGAACGACTACCGGCGGCGCTTCGAGGGGCTGATGGCGGGCCTCGGAGTTGCCTGCGTGCTGCTCGTTGCCGTGCTCTCCTCCTCGTTCTGGGCGCCGCTCTTCGTCGGCGCTGCGCCGCTCCTCCTCGGCTCCGTCTACCTCTCGCGCTTCGACCTGTGGCCGGCCGCGCTGACACTCGTCGCGCTGGCGCTGCTCGCCGCCGGACGCTCGCGCCTCGGCCTCGGCGCGCTCGGCCTGGCCGTCGCCGCCAAGCTCTATCCCGCCGTGCTGGCGCCGATTGCCGTCGTACACGTGTGGCGCACGCGCGGGCGGCGGGAGGCGCTCATCGGCACGGGGATCTTCGTCGGCGTCGTCGCGGCGATCGTCCTCCCCTTCGCCGTCATCTCACCGGGCGGTGTCTGGGACGGCTTCTGGCGGCAGGCCGACCGGCCGCTGCAGATCGAGAGCCTCGGCGCGGGACTCCTCCTCGCCGCCCACCATCTGTTCGGCCTCGGGGTGACGATGGAGTCGAGTCACGGCTCCCAGAACCTGACCGGCGGCGGCGCCGATGCGCTGGCGGTGATGTCGACGCTGCTCCAGGCTGCCGCGCTCGTCGCAACCTGGATCCTGTACGCGCGCGGGCCGGCGACGCGCGAACGCCTGCTGCTTGCCTGCGCCGCTGCGCTCTGCGCCTTCGTCGCGTTCGGGAAGGTGCTCTCGCCGCAGTTCCTGATCTGGCTCGTGCCGGTGGTGCCGCTCGTCTGGGGGCGGCGCGGGCTCGTCGCCACGGGTGTCCTGGCCGCGGCGCTCGTCGCCACGCAGTTCTGGTTCCCGTATCGCTACTGGGAGCTTGCGCTCGAGTTTGACGAGCCCGCGTCGTGGCTCGTGCTCGTGCGCGATGTCCTGCTCGTCGGGCTCACTCTCCTGCTGGTTGCGGGAGCTCGACCCGGACGGGCTCGCAGCCCGTAGCGCGGCCGTCTTCGCCGCACTCGACCAGCGCGCCCTCGAGCCGTACCCCGCCCTTGGCGGTCCGGAAGCGGATCGGGATGCCGGTGCGCATCTGCTCGACGGCGAGCTCCGTAACGACGCCGATCACGGAGTCGTGCGGCCCGGTCATTCCGGCGTCGGTGATCGCCGCCGTGCCGCCGGGCAGGACGCGCGCGTCGTTCGTCTGGACGTGCGTGTGCGTCCCCAGCACCGCGGTCACCTTGCCGTCGAGGTAGGCGGCCATCGCCACCTTCTCGCTCGTCGCCTCGCCGTGGAAGTCGACGACGATGATCGGAGTCGTCCGCCGTGCCTCGGTGACGAGGTCGTCCACCACCTCCCAGGGGCCCGCCGGCGGGGCGAGGAAGAGCTGGCCGAGCAGGTTGATCACGGCGACCTTCGTCCCACTCGCCGTCTCGCCGATCGTCAGTCCGCGTCCGGGGGTGTGGTGCGAGAGGTTCGCGGGACGGATCACGCGATCGGTCTCGGCGAGGTAGCCGGCGATCTCCTTGCGTCGCCAGGTGTGGTTTCCGAGCGTAATCACGTCAGCGCCCGAGGCGAGCAGCTTCTCCGCGGCCTGCGGCGTGATCCCCAGCCCGTCGGTGGCGTTCTCACCGTTGACCGCGCAGAAGTCCGCGCTCAGCTCCTCGCGCAGGTCCGGGAGCAGGCGCTCGACGGCGCGCACCCCGGGGGTGCCGTTCACGTCGGCGACGAAGAGGATCCTCAGAGGCTCTATGGAATCGTGAGTGTCGCGGCGGGATGCAGCTCGAGCGAGACGTGGTTGCCCGCGTCCTGCGTGTAGCGGGCGAGCGACTGCTGCTCCACGCGCGAGAAGTCGAGCACGGTGCCGATCTTCGACGTCGCCGCCGAGACGGCAGAGCCGACGTTCAGCGTGGGCTCGGAGCGGAGATGCGTCAGCGAGACGACCAGTGACGGCGCGCTCGCGGGCTGGATGTCGATCCGGCTCCCGAGGCGCCGGCCGCTGACGATGTAGCCGGTGATCCCTACGACCGTTCCGTCCACGGGTGAGTAGACATCGGTGCCGGGCGCTGCTCCGACGTCGAGGACGGCGGTCTCCGGGCCCTGGCCGCCGAGCTGGTAGTACGTGATGCCGCTCGAGCCGGTGCCCGCGATGCGGCGGAAGAGACGGGCGAGTGCGCCTTCGTTCCCCTGCCGGCCGACGGGCTCGAGTGGCAGCGCGCCGTTGTCGACGCCGTGGTAGCCGACGGCCGTGATCCGCGTCTGGGAGATCGGCATCTGGATTCGCAGCGTGTCGCGGAGGGCGACGACCTGGGGACGCGGAGGACCGCTCGGCAGCAGGCGCTGGGCGGGAGCCGGCGCCGTCGGGACCTGTGCGCTCGAGCCTGAGCCGAACGCGCTCATGAGCAGGGTGATCCCGATCGCGGCCGAGGCGGCGACGAGGATCGCGACCCGCCTGGCGCGGGCGTGGCCGGCCGCACGCCGTCGGTGGGCGCGACGCGCCTGCTCGACTGCTTTCGGCCGTGTGATCGGGCGCGCGCCACGCTCCGGGCGAGCGCGCTTCAGCTGGGCGCTTCGTGACACGGTGGGGCGGGAGTCTAGAGGCAATTCGACCACGACCTCGTAGGGGTCGATTGCCGGGGCGTGGCGCTGCCTCGCGTCCGGTGAGGACGCGAGGCGGTGGAGGGGGGTCTGGGGGAACGGGGAGGTTCCCCCGGCTCCGTCCGGGACCTTGTACGGGTCGCGCGCCAAGCTCCCGTCGATCCAATCCCAGTCTTCGCTACGGAGTGGTGTAACCCCGGCGCTACGATCAGCCCGATGCCCGCCGGGGCGCCCAAGATCGAGATCCCACGTTGGATCCAGCTGGTCGGGCTGCCGCTGATCCTGCTGTTCGTCTGGACGATGGCGACGGCGGTCTCTCACGTCGTCTTCCTCTTTCTCGTCGCCGCGCTGATCGCGCTTCTGCTCGACCCGCTGGTGCGGGCTCTCGGGCGGCTTCGGATTCCCCGTGGCTTCTCGATCGCCGTCGTCTACCTGACCTTTGCCGCCGCGGTTGTGGTCGCCGCGATCGCCATCGGGGCGGTCGTGATCGACCAATCGCGCGACGCTGCGGACCGGATTTCGGACTACCTTACGATCGAGCGCGGACAGAGCGCCCAGACGGACGCTGAGCTGGACGTCGACCGGCTCCAGCTCTGGCTCGACGACCACGGGCTCGAGCGGATCCAGGTCAGAAAACAGGGCCAGGAGTTCGTCGACTCGCTCCGCCAGGCGGATCCGCAGGAGTACACGACCCGCGCGATCAACTTCCTCGAAGGGGCGGCGCTCTCGATCTTCGAGCTGCTCTTCAGCCTCGTCCTGATCCTCGTCGTCTCGATCTACATGCTCTTAGACATGGGGCGGCTTTCGGCCGCGGTCGACCGCCGTTTCCCGCCGCGCCCGGGCTCCGGCTCGCTCGTCCCACGGCTCGAGAGCGCGCTCGCGGGCTACGTCCGCGGCCAGGTGCTGCTCTCGCTGATCATCGGCGTCAGCGCCGGGGTCGGCCTCTGGCTGCTCGGGACGCTGGGTTGGGCGGAGGGGATGGACACCTACGCGCTGCTCTTCGCGGCCTGGGTCGCGGCGATGGAGCTGATTCCGTATCTCGGTCCTTGGCTCGGAGCGATCCCGCCGGTGATCTACGCACTGATCGTCGACCCCGTCTCGGCGATCTGGGTGACGTTGCTCTTCCTCGGCATCCACCAGATCGAGGGGCACATCGTCGTCCCCAACGTGATGGGCAGCGCCCTGCGGCTGCACCCGCTGCTCGTCATCGGCGGCCTGCTCGCCGGCGGCGAGATCTACGGGCTGCCCGGGATCTTCGTGGCGCTGCCCCTGCTCGCCTGCCTGCGCGCCCTCTGGGAGTTCCTCGGCGAGCGCGTCGAGCTCGAGTCGTGGCGGGAGGGCGGCGGTGGTGGCCAGGTGCCCGTGGAGGTCGAGCTCGAAGAAGCGCCGCCGCCCCCGCCGGCGGCTAACGTCCGCTCGTGAGCACGTTTCCCGTCACTCGTCTTCGCCGGCTCCGGCGGACGAGCGCGCTCCGCTCGCTCGTCCGGGAGACGCGACTCGACCTGGAGGACTTCGTCTTCCCGGTCTTCGTTGCGCCCGAGCCGCTGCGGAACGACGCACTGCCGGCGCTCTCCCGGCTGACGGTCGAGGAGCTGGTTGCCGAGGCAGAGCAGTGCGTCGCGCTCGGCGTGTCGGCCCTGCTGCTCTTCGGCTTGCCGGAGGAGAAGGACGACCGCGGCTCGGGCGCCTGGGACGACGACGGAATCGTCCAGCAGGCGCTGCGCGCCGTCCGCGCGCAGGTGCCGGAGCTCGTGCTGATCACCGACGTTTGTCTCTGCGAATACACCTCGCACGGCCACTGCGGCGTGCTCGACGGCGACGAGGTCGCGAACGACGAGACGCTGGAGCTGCTTGCGCGGACGGCGGTCAGCCACGCGGAGGCCGGGGCCGACGCGGTCGCCCCGAGCGACATGATGGACGGGCGAGTCGCAGCTCTGCGCGGCGCGCTCGACGACGCCGGCTTCGAGACGACGCCGATCCTCGCGTACTCGGCCAAGTACGCCTCCGCGTTCTTCGGGCCTTTCCGAGAAGCGGCCGACTCGGCGCCGGCCTTCGGCGACCGGCGCGGCTACCAGATGGATCCGGCCAACGTCCGAGAGGCGCTGCGCGAGTGCGAGCAGGACGTACGCGAAGGCGCCGATCTGCTGATGGTCAAACCGGCACTGCCCAACCTGGACGTGATCCGCGCCGTGCGGGAGCGCTTCGACCTGCCCGTTGCCGCTTACAACGTCTCCGGCGAGTACGCGATGATCAAGGCGGCCGGGGCCGCGGGCTGGATGGACGAGCGGGCCGCCGCTCTCGAGTCGCTGACGGCGATCAAGCGCGCCGGCGCCGACGTCGTCGTCTCGTACTGGACGAAGGAGCTGGCCGGCTGGCTCTGATCACGGCTACCGACCTGTTCCGACGGGCGCGGCGGGTGATCCCCGGCGGAGTCAACTCGCCGGTGCGAACGATGAGCGCCGTGGGGCTCGACGAGCCGTTCTTCGTCCGGCGCGCGGCCGGGGCGTACCTGGAGACCGAGGACGGCGCTCGGCTCCTCGACTGGGTCTGCTCGTGGGGAGCGCTCCTCTTCGGGCACGCAGACCCGGAGACCGTGGAGGCTGTCCGCGAGGCCGCGCTCGGCGGGACGAGCTTCGGCGCGCCGACCGAGCGAGAAGTGCTCCTGGCCGAGGAGATCGTCGACGCGGTCCCGTCGGTCGAGCTGGTGCGGCTCGTCTCGTCGGGGACCGAGGCGTCGATGAGCGCCGTGCGGCTTGCCCGCGGCGCGACGCGGCGCGACCGGGTCCTGAAGTTCGCCGGTTGCTACCACGGGCACGTCGACGCCTTGCTGGCGGAGGCGGGATCGGGCGTCGCGACGCTCGGAATCCCGGCTACACCGGGGATCCCGAGCGAGGTCACGGCCCACACGATCGTCTGTCCTTACAACGACCTCGACGCCGTCGCGGCCGCGGTCGCGCAGTACGGCGAGGGGCTGGCGTGCATCGTCGTCGAGCCCGTGGCCGGGAACATGGGCGTCGTCCCGCCCGCGCCGGGCTTCCTCGAAGGCTTGCGGCAGCTCTGCGACGCGTCCGGTGCGCTGCTCGTCTTCGACGAGGTCATCACCGGCTTCCGGGTCGCGCGGGGCGGCGCCCAGGAGCGTTTCGGCGTGCAGCCCGACCTGACGATCCTCGGGAAGATCGTCGGCGGCGGCCTGCCGCTCGCCGCGTTCGGCGGACGGGCCGACGTGATGCAGGAGCTTGCCCCCTCGGGACCCGTGTACCAGGCAGGCACCCTGTCCGGGAACCCGCTGGCCACGGCGGCCGGGCTGTCGGTTCTTCGGCGTCTGCGCGATCCGTCGCTCTACGAGGAGCTCGAGCGGCGCGGCGCCCGCCTCGAGCAGGGCCTTTCTCGCCACGGCCTCGTGCAGCGCGTGGGCGCGATGCTGACACACTTCTGCGTCCGATCCGATCTGGGGTCTGACCCCATCACGAACTACGACCACGTTCGTGACCGGACCGATACCGAGCGGTATGCGGCGCTGTTCCGCCACCTGCTCGAGCGCGGGATCTACCTCGCGCCGTCCCAGTTCGAGGCGATGTTCCTCTCGCTCGCCCACGGCGACGACGAGATCGACCGCACGATCGAGGCTGTTGCGGATTTCGGCCCCTGAGCTCTACTCGCACCTGCGCGAGCCGGCGGTCGGAGAGCTCGAGCCGGTCTTCTCGCCGCTCGCCGAAAAGCGCTTCGCGCTCGGGCTCGAGACGATCTACGAGGGCTACGCCGTCCACTACGGACGGCCCCGCCTGCACGAGGCGCAGGACGGGGACGCGGCACTCGTGCTCGGGGACTACCTCTATGCCCAGGGGCTCGCCCGGATCGCCGCGGTGGGCGAGGTCGAGGCGGTCGCGGACCTGGCCGAGCTGATCTCGCTGTGCGCGCAGGCCCGCGGAGACAGCCGGCCTGGAGACGGGGCAGCGTGGGCGGCGACGGCGGCCCTCCTCGGCCGGGGCGAGCTCGCCGCCGCGCGCGAGGCGCTGAGCCTCGGGGGCGACCCCGGCCCGCTCGACGCGCTCGCCCGGCGGGAGGCGGGCGACGAGGCGGTCGAGCGCGCGCTCGAAGCCCACGCCCGCCGCCTGGGATAGAGTCGCGCCCGCATGTTGTTCGTCTACGCAGCGGTGCTCTTCGCCCAGGAGGCGGGGCAGGAGGTCGTCATCGATGCCGCCGAAGAAGGCAAGAAGGTGATCACCGGCATGCTGATCGTCGGCCTGATCTTCATCGGAGTGATCGCGCTGGGCCAGTTCTCGAAGTGGGTCGGCCACCGCCGGCACGCGCGGCGCCCGCCCGCGTACTGACCTGCGGGTAGCCAAGTAACCTCGTGGCGATGGCACGCGCCGCACTCGCGGCTGTCGCGCTCGCCGCGGCGTTCGCCTACGGTGGAGAAGCTGCCCCGGGCGATCCCGAGCTTGCGCTCGTCGGGACGTTCGCGTCCCCGACGTACTTGACCTCGCCCCCGGGTGACGCAGAGCGCCTCTTCGTCGTGGAGCAGGGTGGGCGAATCCGGATCGTCCGCAACGGCGCGGTGCTCCCGACGGCCTTCCTCGACGTCACGAGCCTCGTCCTCTCCGGCGGGGAGCGCGGGCTCCTCTCGATGGCATTCGCGCCCGACTATGCCTCGACGGGCCGCTTCTACGTCTACTACACGGCACGAACGCCGACGGGCCAGCTCGTGATCGCCGAGTACCGGCGTTCGACGAATCCAGACGTCGCTGATCCGGCCAGCGCTCGACCCGTGCTCACGATTCCGCACCCGGTGAGCAATCACAACGGCGGCCAACTCCAGTTCGGCCCCGACGGCTTGCTCTACATCGGCACGGGCGACGGCGGCGGAGGCGGAGATCCCGACGGCAACGGCCAGAATCTGGAGACGCTGCTCGGAAAGCTCCTGCGCATCAATCCTGCAGGTGCGCCGTACGCGATTCCCCCGGACAATCCGTTCGTCGGCCAGGCGGGACGGGACGAGATCTGGTCGTACGGTCTCCGGAATCCGTGGCGCTTCTCCTTCGACCGGCAGACGGGGGATCTCGTGATCGCCGACGTCGGTCAGGGAAGCTGGGAGGAGATCGACTTCGTGCCCACGGGGGCAGGTCGCGGGCGGGGCGCGAACTTCGGCTGGGGTTGCTGGGAAGGTCGCCATGTCTATGCCCCGAACATGGGTCGGCCCGACTGCAGTCCGCTGCCGACGAACCATGTGCCGCCCGTCTCGGAGTACTCACACGCGCGCGGCTGCTCGATCACCGGGGGCTACGTCGTGCGCGACCCGGCCCTTGCGCCGTTGGCCGGTCGGTACGTCTACGGCGACGCTTGCACCGCTCCGGTGTGGTCGGTCGTCCTCGGCGTTCCTGACGGTCGGGACGACCGCCAGACAGGCCTGAGCGTGCCGAGCCTCTACTCGTTCGGCGAGGACGCGTGTGGACGTGTGTACGCAGTCTCCGGCTCCGGTCCCGTGTACCGCCTCCAGGTCGCCGGGTTGGTGCCCGGGCCGCCGTGTGCGCAGGCCCCCACTCCACCGGCCTCTCCTCCACCGCCCCCGCCTCCCGCCTCGCCGCCGGCGTCTCCCCGAGTCGCGATCTGCCGCGTTCCCCGAGTCATCGGCCAGAGGACCCGCGCGGCGCGGGCCCGCATCCGCCGTGCCAACTGCCGCGTTGGCCGGATCCGCTACAAGCGGTCAGCGCGCGCCCGCGGACGGGTGCTGACCCAGGCTCCGCGGCCCACCGCTCGCCGGGTGCGCGGGACACGGGTCAGCTTCACGGTCAGCCGCGGCCGCCGCTAGATGCCCGAGCTTCCAACCGGAACCCTCACCCTCCTCTTCACCGACATCGAAGGCTCGACGCGGCTGCTCGATGAGCTCGGCGAGCGCTATGTCGACGTCTTGGCAGAGCACCACCGGCTGCTGCGCGAGGCATTCGACCGCCACGGCGGTGTCGAGGCCAATACGCAGGGCGACGGCTTCTTCGTCGTCTTCTCCAGCGCGACCGACGCCGTCGCCGCCGCCACAGAAGCCCAGCGCTCGCTCTCGGCGGGCCCGGTCCGTGTGCGCATGGGCCTCCACACGGGCGAGCCGGCGCTGACAGATGAGGGGTACGTCGGCTTGGACGTTCACCGCGCCGCCCGGATCGGTGGCGCCGGGCACGGCGGCCAGGTCGTCGTCTCCGAGACGACGCGCGCGCTCCTCGACGGCGAGTTCGACCTCCGCGATCTCGGCGAGCACCGGCTCAAGGATCTCGGCGTCCCAATCAGGCTCTTTCAGCTCGGGCGGGACGAGTTCCCGCCGCTGCGCAGCCTCAGCCAGGCGCGCCTGCCCGTCGAGCCAGTCCCGTTGCTCGGCCGCAAGCGCGAGCTCGGCGACCTGCTGCGCCTGCTCGGCAGCGAGCGGGCAAGGCTCGTCACGCTGACCGGGCCCGGAGGGATCGGCAAGACGAGCTTGGCGATCGCGGCCGCCGGTGAGCTGGTGGAGTCGTTCGAGGGGGGAGCGGCGCTGGTCGAGCTGGCCTCCGTCCGCGAGCCGACTCTCGTCCTCCCGTCGATCGCCGAACAGCTGGGCGCCGAAGAGGACGCAGCCACGCACATCGGAGACCGTGAGCTCCTGATCGCCCTCGACAACCTCGAGCAGGTCGTCGCGGCCGCGGGCGAGATCGCGCACCTCCTCGGCGCGTGCCCCAACCTGAGCATCCTGGCGACGAGCAGGGAGCCGCTCAGGATCGCCGGCGAGCGCGAGTTCCCGTTGAGGACGCTCGCCGAGGCGCCGGCCGTCGAGCTGTTCCGCCAGCGCGCGGAAGCAGTCTTGCCGGGGTTCACGGCCGACTACCAGCGGCTGGCCGAGATCTGTCGGCGGCTGGACAGCCTGCCGCTGGCGATCGAGCTCGCGGCTGCGCGGGTGAAGGTCTTGCCTCCGGGCGAGCTGCTCGGGCGACTCGAGCAGCGATTGCCGCTCTTGACCTCATCGCGACGTGATCTCCCCGAGCGCCAGCAGACGCTGCGAGCGACGATCGAGTGGAGCTACGACCTTTGCTCGGCCGACGAGCAACAGCTCTTCTGCCGCCTCGGTGTCTTCTCGGGCGGGTTCACGCTGGATTCAGCCGAGACCGTGTGCGGGGCCGATCTGGACACCCTCGCCTCGCTTCTCGACAAGAGCCTCGTTCGCCGCGAAGGCGACCGGTTCTCGATGCTGGGGACAATTCGGGAGTTCGCGGTGGAGCGCCTCGAGGAGTCGGGTGAAGCGGATGAGCTCCGGCGCCGGCACGCGGAGTACCTCGCCGAGCTGGCGGAGGCGTCCCAGACGGGCTCGTTCGGGAGCGAGCAGAGGCCGGTGCGCGAGCAGTTCCGGGTCGAGTGGGACAACGTGCGCGCTGCCCTTACGTGGGCCCTCGAGAGCGGCGAGACCGAGCTCGGACTGAGGATTGCCGGCAGCCTGACGATGAGCTGGCTCGATCGGAACCAGGCGGTCGAGGGTGAGCGCTGGCTGCGAGCGCTCCTCGCGGGCCCCGGCCAGGTCGACGACACCGTCCGGGCGAATGCGCTGATGACGGCGTCCAATATTGCCGGCGTTCGAAGCGACTTCGACCAAGCAGCGGCCTGGGGGATGGAAGCGCTCGAGCACTTCCGCGTCGGTGGCTCAGAGCTCGGGCTCGCCTGGTCGCTGACCACGATGGCGGCCATCCCGATGGAACGCGGCGACCTCGAGGAGGCGGGCCTGATGCTCGAGGAAGCCGAGGCGCTGCATCGGAAGATCGGCGACCCTGCCGGGATCCGCCGAGTGCTGCATCTACAGGGACAGCAGGCCGCAGCGGTCGGTGACGTCGAGCAGAGCAGACGGTTGCTTCGCGAGGCCGCCGAGCTCTCGCGGGCGGACGGCGACCTCTTCAGCGCAGCTTCGACGTTTCATTCGCTCGGCAATGTCGAGCTCGAGTCGGGCGAGATCGCGGCGGCCGAGCGCGCCTACCGCGACGCGCTGCGCTTCGCCTGGGACTGCGAGGCCGATCGGCTCGTCTGCTACTCCCTGGCCGGGCTCGCCGCCGTCGCGGCCGAGCGCGGCGACACGGAGCGTGCGGCGCTACTTTGGGGCTTCGCCGAGGCCTACGAGAAACGGCTTCGCTTCACGTTGCGGCGACGATCGCTGTACGCAGAGCGCCTGGATCCAGTCACTGCGGCGCATCCCGGAGCAACGCGACGCCGGACGTCGCCTGGACGTGGACGCGGCAGTAGAAATCGCCCTCGGTTCTGAGTAATTCTGATGATGTGCGGCAACTCCCGACCGGCACGGTCACCTTCCTGTTCACGGACATCGAAGGCTCGACGAAGCTCCTGCGCGAGCTCGGCGGCGACGCCTATGCCCAGGCGCTCGCCGAGCACCGCCGCGCCTTGAGGGACGCTGTCGCCCGAAACGGCGGCGTCGAGGTCGACACGCAGGGCGACGCCTTCTTCATCGCCTTCGCGCGCGCCTCGGATGCGGTCTCCGCGGCGGGTGCTGCGCAGGACGCCTTCGCCGCCGGCCCGGTCACGGCTCGCATGGGGATCCACACCGGCGAGCCGGTCGTCACGGAGGAGGGGTACGTGGGCATGGACGTCCACCGCGCTGCCCGCGTCATGGCCGCGGGCCACGGCGGCCAGGTGCTGATCTCGAGCGCCGCGCGCGACCTCCTCGACGAGCGCTTCACGCTGCGCGACCTCGGCGCGCACCGGCTGAAGGACCTGTCCGCTCCACAGCACCTGTTCCAGCTGGGCTTCGGGGAGTTCCCGCCCTTGAAGACGCTCCACCAGACGAACCTCCCGGTTCAGCCGACGCCGCTCATCGGCAGGCAGTCCGAGCTCGAGCAGGCGGGGACTCTCCTGCGCGAGAACCGCCTCGTCACGCTCGTCGGCCCCGGCGGCTCCGGGAAGACGCGCCTCGCGTTGCAGCTCGCCGCTGACGCGGTCGAGGACTTCGAGGACGGCGTGTTCTGGGTCCCGCTCCAAGCCGTCGGCGATCCAGACCTCGTGGAGGCGACGATAGGCGAGGCGGTCGGAGCGAGCGACGGCGTTGCCGAGTTCCTCCGCGGGCGCATGACGCTCCTCCTCCTCGACAACCTCGAGCATCTGCTCGACGCCGCGCCCCGGCTCGCCGAGCTGCTCCGCAAGTCGCCCGGAGTCAAGGTGCTGGCGACGAGCCGCGAGGCGCTCAAGCTCGGCGGTGAGCAGCGCTTCCCAGTCGAGCCGCTGCCGGACGCCGATGCGGTGACGCTCTTCGTCGAGCGCGCCCAAGCGGTGGATCCCGACTTCGGGCCGAGCCCCGCTGTGCTCGAGATCTGCCACCGGCTCGACGGGCTTCCGCTCGCGCTGGAGCTCGCGGCGGCGCGAGTCTCCGTTCTCTCGCCCGAAAACCTGCTGTCGCGGCTCGACCGCTCGCTGCCCCTGCTCACCCGCGGAGCCCGCGACGCCCCGGAGCGCCAGCGGACGCTTCGGGGGACGATCGAGTGGAGCTACGAGCTCTGCTCGGCCGAGGAGCAGCAGCTCTTCGGCCGACTGGCTGTCTTTCCCGGCGCGTTTGCTCTGGAGGCGGCCGAGTCCGTCTGCGACGCGGCGTTGGACACGCTCCAGTCGTTGATCGACAAGAGCCTCGTTCGGCGATGGGCGAGCGGTCGGCTGGGAATGCTCGAGACGATCCACGAGTACGCGCGAGAACAGCTCGTCGCCTCCGGTGAGATCGTCGAGCTCGGCAGGCGCCACGCCGAGCACTACCTCGTCGTGGCCGACTCGGCCAACCTGATGGCCGGGGCCGAAGACCGCGAGAACCCGGAGCTCGCCCGTCTCGAGAAGGCGAACTTCCGCGATGCGCTCGACTGGGCGGCGACGCACGACCTCGACCTCGGTCTCCGGCTCGCCGTCTCCCTCGAAACGCACTGGGTGTTCGCCGACCCGTTCGAGGGCGCGCGGCGGCTCGAGGCGCTGCTTGCCGACGCAGACGGGATCGACCCGGAAGCTTCGGGCCGACGCGCGACGGGCGCTCGCCGGCGCCGTTTACATCGTCGGCGAGTTCGACCGCGGCGCCGAGCTCTATGAAGATTGCTTCGCGGTCTACCGAGAGCTGGGCGACGAGTGGGGCGAGGGGCACATGCTCCATCGTCTCGCGGCAGACGCCCAGCGTCGTGGAGAGCTCGAACGGGCGATCGCGCTCTCCGAAGAGGGTCTGGAAATCAGTCGCCGGCGGCACGATCGAAAAGACGAGGCGATTGGGCTCGGAAACCTCGGCAGAGTCGCGTGGATCCAGGGCAACGTCGACCAAGCGATCGAGCTGCTCACGCGGTCAACCGAGCTGGCCGGCGAGGTGGGCTTCCTTTGGTGGCAGGCCGGGACGCTCCTCGAGCTCGGTGAGCTCACAGTCGAGTCGGGTCGTCTGGAGGAGGCGGAACAGTGGCTGCGTCAGGGGATCGAGCTCTCCCAGCGCCTGGACGACCGTCTGCATCTCGTCTACGGCCTTGCGCTCCTCGCGCGTCTCGCCGCTGAGCAGGGAAGCCTCGAGCGAGCCGGTCGCTTGTGGGGCGCGATCGAGGCCGAGGAGAGGCGTGGGGCGATCGGCCAGTGGGAGAACGATCGCGAGGAGTACGAGCGCGCGGTTCTCGCCCACGCAGGCCCCGAGCTCGAGCGCGGCCGTGAGGCCGGCGGGCGGCTCTCGCTGGACGAAGCCGTCGAGGCGGCCCTCTTCCCAGGCTCGTAGACTCCCTTGCGGCAGTTGCCACGTCGTTGACACTCTCCCTTGGTGCTGGATTGAATCCACTGAGAGAAGGAGCCGGGCACTAGCGTGGAACCCCGCCACGGGGACATCGAGCCTCACAGCCCTGGGCCGAGCATCTGGCCGGTCGGCTTCGCCGTTGGCATCGCCTGCATCCTCGCCGGGCTCGTCGTCAGCAGGTTCGCGGTCATCGCCGGCGCGGTCATCGCCGTCGTCTTCGGCGCGCTCTGGGCGCGCGACGCGATGCGTGCGGGTCGCGCGGTCGGCGAGGCGCCGCCCGCCGGCGAGGCGCCGGCCGTCGCCGCCGCCACAGCCGCCGACCTCGACTACGAGGCCGAGACCGACGGTGAGGTCACCAGTTATCCGCGCAACAAGTTCCTCGAGCTGTCGACACTCGCGCTCGGCGGCGTTATCACGGGAGTCGTCGCGCTACCCATTGTCGGCTTCGCCGTGCTGCCCGCCTTCAGGGATCAGGTGTCCTTCGAGGTGGATCTCGGCCCCACGGACAACTTCCCCGAGGGCGACTGGATCGAGGTGACGTACGTCCTCGATCCCGCGGAAGGCGACGTCTCTCGGCGGACCGCCTTCGTCCGATACAACGGAACGTTCCAGGAGCTTCCGAGCTACACGCTGATCTCGAACCGCTGCGTGCACCTGGGCTGTCCCGTGCAGGCGAGCGGGCCGAGGAACGACGACCAGCGCAAGGAAGTCGAGGTCGACAACGTCCAGGTGACGCAGACTCCGATCCTGCCGGCGAACTACAGCTGCCCGTGCCACGGCGGCGCCTACGACATCGAGGGGAACCGCACCGCCGGACCGCCCGTACGCGCGCTCGACCGGTACAAGTTCGACATCGTCGACGGCCATCTCATCCTGGTCGAGCGGTACAGCGTCGCGAAGGTCGAGGGTGAGGGCGCCAGCGCGAAGATCTACGCCTACGGGGTCCAGGGCCCCGGCGAGCACGTCGACGGTTTCGAGGGGTGGTTCTATCCGATCCAGCCGCAGGACCTGCGCTGATGGAGCCGAACCACACCTACCCGCCCGTCCCGCCGCCGAGCCGCAAGAAGCGGGGCCTGACCCACAAGCTGATCGCGCTCGTGATGATCCCGCTGGACTGGCTGGACGAGCGCTCCGCCATCGTTCGCGGCCTCAAGTACTTCCTGTTCCGGAAGGTCCCCTCCGACACCAACTGGTTCCATACGCTGGGCTCGGCGACGCTGACGGCCTTCCTCGTCCAGGCCGGCACGGGCGTGATCCTCGCGTTCTACTACCGGCCGACCCCGGACGAGGCCTACGACTCGATCCGGTACATCACGCACGACGTGACGCTCGGCTGGCTCGTGCGCGGGATGCACAAATGGGGCGCCAGCGTCTTCATCATCCTGCTGTTCCTCCACATGGCCCGCGTCTTCCTGTTCGGCGCCTACAAGTACCCGCGCGAGCTGAACTGGGTCATCGGTGTCCTCCTGCTCGTCCTCGGCATGCTGGAGGGCTTCGCGGGCTACCTCCTGCCGTGGGACCAGACCGCGTACTGGGCGACCGTCGTGGGCATCAACCTGAACGGAACGGGGCCGGTCGCCGGCCCGTTCTTAGCCCAGTTCTTACGCGGTGGTGACGAGATCGGCCCCAACACGCTGACGATCTTCTACTCCATGCACATGCTGCTTCTCCCCGGGGCGATCGCCGGCCTGATCTTCCTCCATCTCTACCTCGTCGTGCGCCTCGGCGTCACGTCGCCGCCATGGTCGGACGAGGCCGCCGGCGAGCCTCGCCCTGAAGCGGAGCCGCGGGGGCCTGGGCTCGTCCGGCCCAGAGCCCGCGGGAGGTTCGCGCGATGAGCAGGCTCACGGAAGAGCGGCGGGCGTACCAGGCGCAGTACAAGGAGGACGTCGAGCGGCGCGGGAAGCCTTTCTTCCCGTACGCGATGTTCCACGACACGGTCATGAGCCTCGTCGTGGTCGTCGTGATTGTCGGGCTCGCGTGCGTCTGGTACTTCACGGCCGAGGAGACGGCCGAGGGCCCGTCTCATCCGGGCTGGCTCGGCGTGCTCTACGAGGGCGAGGCCGACCCGGGCACGACGAGCTTCACGCCGCGGCCCGACTGGTACTTCTACTTCCTCTTCTACCTGCTGCGGATCTTCAAGTGGCCCGACACGGTCGTGCTGGGGACCGTCGGCATCCCGACGATCCTCCTGATCCTCGCGCTGCTGCTGCCGTTCCTCGACCGGCGGCCGGAGCGTCGCCCGCTGCACCGCCCCGTCGCGATGGTCGTGCTGGTCGTGACGGCGATCTCGATGGGCGTCCTCACCTACAAGGGTGCGACGGCCGAGGAGGCGAGCAGCGCAGGCGTGCGGCAGGTCGATACCTGGATGCAGAAGTTCAACCTCCCGGCGAATGCCCGCGAGGGCGCCGAACTCTTCGCCGTCTCCGGCTGTCTCAACTGCCATACCTACGACGGGACGGGTGCGTCGCAGCTCGGTGCTCCCGATCTGACCGAGGAAGGGAACCGCAACCGCGGGATCCAGTGGCAGATCGATCACCTCGAGAACCCGAGTGCGATCACGCCGGGCTCGCCGATGCCGTCGTTCGCGGGCCTCGGCGAGGAGAACCTCCGCAAGCTCGCGATCTTCCTCGAAGCTTCCAAGGGCGAGTCGGGCGGCGGCTAACCCCATGAGGGTCTCGGTCGAGACGGGGCGGCTGTCGGCGGCAGACGTCCGCTCGATGTTCGACCGCATCGCGCCGGTCTACGACGTCATGAACCACGCGATGACGCTGGGCGCGCGGGTCGAGGAGGCGGGGTTCGCTTCGGTGGCCCATCGCCGACTGGGAGGGGGGATCGTGGCGCTGCTGGCCGCGAGGGCAGCGTGACTGCGCTGGCAGCCGTCGAGGGCGCGCCGGGCCTGGGTCCCTACCTGGCGGAGCTGGAGAACCGACTCCGCGAGGCCGTCGCCAGTCATCCGGGCACCGTCGCGGAGGCGGGTGCCGACGCGCTCGCGGCGGGCGGGAAGCGCCTGCGTCCGCTGATCGTCTTCCTCGCGGCCGACGGCGAGCCGACGCTCGAGGCCGGCGTCGCGGTCGAGCTGGTGCACATGGCGAGCCTCGTCCATGACGACCTGATCGACCGCGCGGCGCTCAGGCGCGGTCAGGCGACAGCCTGGAAGACGCACGGGTCGGTCGGCGCACGGGCGACGGGCGACTACCTCTTCGCGCGCGCGTTCTCCGAGCTCGCAGCGACCGGCGACACCGAGGGTGTCGGCCTCCTGGCCGGCTCGGCGCTCTCGCTCGTCCGGGGCGAGGCGCTCCAGCACGAGCAGGCGCGGAAGCCCGAGACGACGGTGGACGGGTACCTCCAGCGCTGCACGCTCAAGACGGCCGAGCTCTTCCGCGCCGCATGCCTGCTCGGGAGCCGTGATCCGGTCCTCGGCGAGTTCGGGCTCGCGCTCGGCATCGCGTTCCAGATCACCGACGACATCCTCGACTGCACCGGGTCGACGATCGAGACCGGGAAGGTGGCCGGGAACGACCTCCGCGAGGGCACGCCGACCCTGCCGCTGCTCCTGGCGGCTCGTGAGGACGAGGTCGTCCGCAAGGCGCTCGCCGGCGGGCCTCTCGACGGTGCGCTCGTCCGCGTCGCGCAAACGGGGGCGCTGGAGGAGGCGCGCGAAGCTGCGCTCGGCTACGCGGCCGAGGCGCGCTCGCACCTCGAGCGGGGCCGGTACCGCCCGGAGCTCGAGGCGCTGACGCACATCGTCGTCGAGCGACGGAACTAGACCGGCCGGGTTATCGTCTCCAGTCGATGGGCGTCCTCCCCCAGCCGGTCGAAGCGCTCCTCGACACTGCGCTGGTGAGTGAGCTGACCGTGCTCGACGGCTCGGGCCGCCCGGTGACCCACCCCCTGATCCCGCTCTACGACGGCGAGCTGATCTACCTCACCTCGAGCATCCTCTTCTCGAAGAAGCTCGTGCACATCAAGGCGAACCCGAAGGTGTCTCTCTCGATCAGCGATCCAGTCGCCGTGGCGACCGACCACTTCGCACGGGCAACGATCCAGGGGGATGCGACGGTCGACGACTCCGACCTGCACGCAGGCTGGGAGCGCGTGTTGCCGATGTGGAGGAAGAAGGAGCCCGCGATCGACATGTTCCTCGGCAAGCGGGTCGCCTTGCCGCTGTTCTTCGAGCGCGCCGTGATCGAAATCCGGCCGCGGAAGGCGTACCTGTGGGAGGAAGGCCGGACCGACCGGGCACCGCAGGTCTTCGAGATCGCCGCGGCACTCGCATGAAGCCGACGGAGGAGCTGATGGGGCGCCTGGAGGAGCGCTTCGGCCATGCGGTGATCGCGTACGTGGACGAGGACGGGTACCCGATGTCAGTCGCAACGGAGTTCCGGGTCGACGCGGAGCGCGGCGTCGTCCTGCTGCAAGCGGTCGCCGGTGAGGCGCAGCCGCCGGACGACGAGCGCGTCAACGTCGTCTTCAGTCACATCCGCCCTCAGCCGGGGATCGGGTACGACGAGCGGCGCTACGTCTCCCTCTGGGGCCCGCTGCAGACGACCGAGGGTGGGCTCGAGTTCACGCCGGACCGCATCCAGCACTGGGACGAAGAGGAGATGACGTTCTTCGAGTATTCGGAGCGAGGCGTGCCGCAGGCACACCACTACCTCGACCGGATCTGGGCGGAGACCGGCAACGACGTGCGCCCGAAGCTGCCCTTCGGCTGGCTCTTCCTGCGCACGACCCGGCTGCCGTTCCTCACGGCGACGTTCGTCCCGGTCCTGCTCGGCCTTGCCGTCGCCAGCTGGACGAACGGCTTCAACTGGTGGCTGGCGCTGCTGACGCTGGTGGGCGCCGCCTGCATCCACCTGGGCCTGAACGTCGCGAACGATGTCTTCGACACCGCGAGTGGGGCCGACCAGGCCAACGTGAACCCGACCCAGTTCAGCGGCGGCTCACGAGTTGTGCTGTACGGCTTGCTCTCGCTGCGGCAGATTGCCCTGCTCTCGCTCGGGTTCTACGCCGTGGGGATCGCGATCGGCGTCGGGCTCGCCGCCGCGCGCGGCTGGGATCTGCTGTGGCTCGGCGTCGCCGGAGTGATCCTGAGCCTCTTCTACACGGCGCCTCCGTTCCGACTCGTGCATCGCGGCCTGGGCGAGATCGTCGTCGCCCTCGGCTTCGGGCCGATCATGACCCTCGGCGCGTACTTCGTGCAGACGCAGGAGTACGACCTCGAGCCGTTCCTCGTCTCGATCCCGGTCGGGATCCTGATCGCGCTCGTCCTGTACGTGAACGAGGTTCCCGATCGACCGGCCGACGCCGCGGCCGGGAAGCGGACGCTGCCGGTCCGGCTCTCGAAGGACGCGGTCGTCAACGGCTACGCCGCTGCGGTCGCGGTCGCCTTCGGGTTGATCGTCGTCTTCGCCGTGGCCGGCTGGATCGTCCGCCCGACGCTCATCGCGCTCCTCGCGGCTCCGCTCGCGCTGCCCGTGTACCGCGCGCTCCGGGACTTCTACGACCAGCCGTATGCGTTGATGCCGGCGATGGCAAAGAACATCCAGCTCCACCTCGCCACCGGCGTCCTACTCATCCTCGGCTACGTGATCGCGATCATCGCGGACGCCGCGATGGACAACCCGCCGTTCTTCCTGACCTAGCCGCCGGCCTCCTGTGCCTTCCGGCGGGCCTCGAGCTCCGCCCGCCCCCGCGCTTCCAGCTCGCGCAGCTCACGCACCCGCGGGTGGTCCTCGGCCCACCGCCGGATGCGCTCACGTTCCTCCTTAGTCCTCTTCCTCTTCCTCATCGTCTTCCAGCGAAGCCCGAATCTTGCGAAGCTCGACGACGATGTCGGCGAGCGCTCCGATGATACTGAGCACCTCCGTCCGGTAGATCAGGGGCTCGGCTTCGCCTGCCTCCGACATGCGAGCATCCTCTCCGTGATGGCACGCGGCGGCAAGATGGCCGAAATGACCACGCCCTGGAGCTGGTACAGCGACCCGGCGGTGCTGGCGCGTGAGAATGACGCGATCTTCCGGCTGGCCTGGCACTACGTCGGGCAGCTCGGGGAGCCAGGGGACGTCGTCCCGGGCTGGGCCGGCCGCGTGCCCGTCGTGATCGTCAGGGCCGAGGGCGACGAGCGGGCGTTCGTCAACGTCTGCCGCCACCGTGGCTCGGTCGTCGTCGAGGAGGCGGGCAACCGGAAGACGCTGCAGTGCCCGTACCACGCGTGGACGTACGGCCTGGACGGGTCGCTGCGCGCCGCTCCCCGGTCGGAGCGCGAGGCCGTCGACCTCACCGACGTCTCGCTCCTGCCGGTGCGGCTCGAGCGCTGGGGGCCGTTCCGGTTCGTGAACCTGGACGACGACGCACCGCCGCTCGCGGAGCTGCTCGGCGACATCCCCGAGCGGATGGCCGCCGCCGGGCTGGACGTCGACGAGCTCGTCTTCCACCACCGGGCCGACTGGGAGGTGGCCGCCAATTGGAAGATCGCCTGCGAGAACTTCCTCGAGTGCTACCACTGCCCGACCGCCCACCCCGGCTTCTCGTCCCTCGTCGACGTGTCGCCCGACAGGTACGAGCTGGCCGCGGGAGACGGTCGGTGGAGCCAGTTCGGGCAGCTCCGCAGCCGCGGAGACGCCGAGCTCCCCATCGGCCAGTTCCATTTTCTCTGGCCGAACACGGGGATCAACATCTTCCCCGGCCGGCCAAACCTCTCGATCGGCCCGATCATCCCGCTCGCGCCCGATCGGACGCGCCGCGTCCTCGACTACTTCTTCGCCCCCGACGCCACAGAGGAGTGGATCGCCGAGTTCCTCGAGTTCGACGACCAGGTCGGCCGCGAGGACGCGCGGCTCGTCGAGCTCGTCCAGCGTGGCGCCGGCTCGGGCGTGATCCCCGAGGGGCGGTTGCTCCCCGACAGCGAGCGGCTCGTCGCGGGCTTCCAGGCGCGCGTGCGAGCGGCGCTCTCGGGCTAACTGCCGCCTGCGGCCTCGGCCTGTCGCAGACCACGCACGGCCCAGATCGAAAAGAGCCCGATCAGCCCGAGTGCCGCGAGGAACGCGTAGAGGACGTGGGTCGGCGTCCCGGCGATGAGGCTGCGCCCGGCCTCGAGCAGGAGCGTCACCGGGTTCAGGTGCGCGATGAATTGCAGCCAGCCTGCGAGCAGATCGAGCGGGACGAACACCGGCGCGAAGAACAGGCAGAGGAAGACCGGCAGCTGCATTAGGGGTGCCGCCTGGAGCGTCCGGAACCTCATTGCGATGCCTGCCGACCAGAGCAGGCCGCAAGCGTTGACGAGCGCCGCGAGCGTGTACAGCGCGAACACGTCGACGCGGCTGCCGCCGACCTCCATCCCCGCCAGCAGCGCCACGGTCGTCAGGACGACTGCCGTGAACGCCCAGCGGCCGAGCGCGCCGATCGCATAGCCGAGCAGGATCCCGCGCCGGTCGGGCGCCGCGATCATCAGTCGGTGGGCGAAGCCCGTCTCGAAGTCACGGACGATGCCGAAGCCCGTGAAGACGCCGGCGAACGCTGCCGACTGGATCAACACGAAGACGAACTGAAAGGCCGTGTAACCGGCGGGGAACTCGAAGCCGGGGACCTCGCCGACGCGCGATAGCCCGCCGGCGAACGCGACGAAGAAGAACAGTGGAAACGCGAGCCCCGGGATCAGCAGCGACGGGGTCGTGAAGTTGTTGTGGAGCATCCGCCAGCCGACGGCAAGGGCGACGTTCAGCGTGCTCCTCACGTCCTCGCCATCCTGCTGCGGAGCGAGAGCGAGGACAGCGTCAGCCCGATGATCGCGAGGCCGATGGCGATCGCAAACCCGAGCGTCAACGCACGCCAGTCCCAGCCGACGATGACGAGGCTCCTGATCGCCTCGATCAGGTACGAGACTGGATTCAACGACGCCGCGGTCCGGAACCAGTCGGTCTCGATCAGGTTCCGCGGCAGGTTCATCGAGGAAATGAACAGGAACACGAAGAAGACAGGGAACAAGCTGTGAACAGCCTCGGTCGACCCGGTCCGCAGCGCCGCGAGCGCGCCGAACGAGCCGAAGGCGAGCACGATCAGCATTGCGAGAACGAAGAGGACGAGCGCCCCGAGGACCCCCGACTCGAGTCGCACGCCGATCAGGAGGCCCACGGTCAGGTACCAGACCGACTGGAGGAAGCCCATCGCGATCACCCCGCCGAGGTGGCCGACGAGCAGCGCCGCGTTCCGCATCGGCGTGAGCGCGAGCCGGTTGAGAAACCCCGTCTGGATGTCCCTTGCCAGGTCGACGCCCGCGTTGACGGTCGCGAACAGCGACCCCTGGATGAAGGGGAAGGCGAGGAAGAACGCGAGGAAGGAGTCGCTGGGGAAGCCGGGGAGGGTCGTCGCCGAGCTGAGCCCGCCGGAGTTCACCGCCATCAGCGCAAGCGGGAAGATGAGCGGGGTGACCAGGTTCGCGGGCTGCCGCAGCGTTCGCACAACGGAACGCCGCGCGAGGTTGAGGACCTGCGAAGTGAGGCTCATTCAGGCTCGGACGACTCTTCGGATCCCTCGAGCGAGCGACCGGTCTTTGCCAGGAAGACGTCGTCCAGGGTCGGCGCGTGCAGGTGGAGCTCGGCCACGCCCAGCTGCGCCGAGTCGAGCGCGCGAACGACGTCGGCGAGGTCGCCCTGCCCGTCGAGCCGCACGGCGACGCCCGCCGTCGAGGGCTGAAGCTCGCCGAAGCGCTCGAGGGTCTGCTCGAGCGCGCCGTTCTCGGTGCCGTCGGCGGGGAGCGCCTCGATCGTCGGCCGACCGATCTCGGCCTTCAGCGCTGCAGGTGTCCCCTCGGCGACGATCAGGCCGTGGTCGATGATCCCGATGCGATCCGCGAGGACGTCGGCCTCCTCGAGGTACTGGGTGGTCAGGAAGACCGTGACTGCTTCTTCGCGCTTCAGGCGCACAACCTCGTCCCAGAGGGCGCTGCGACTCTGGGGATCGAGCCCCGTCGTCGGCTCGTCGAGGAAGAGGATCCTCGGCCGGTGGGCGAGGGCGAGCGCGAGGTCGAGCCGGCGCTTCATGCCGCCCGAGTAGCCTCCGATCTTGCGGTCGGCGGCCAGCCGAAGGCCCACGCGCTCGAGGAGCTCGTCCGTCCTCTCGCCGCGCTTCGCGCGCGGGAGCCCGTGCAGGGCGAGCTGAAGCTTCAGATGCTCGCGGCCGGTGAGGAGTGGGTCCAGCGCAGCCTCCTGGAGCGCCGCGCCGATCGTCCTCCGCACATCCGGCCCTTGCTCGACGATGTCGAACCCCCCGACCCGCGCGCTGCCTGCGGTCGGCGGAAGCAGTGTCGTCAGCATGTGGACGGTCGTCGACTTGCCGGCCCCGTTCGGGCCGAGGAACCCATAGATCTCGCCCGTGGCAACGTCGAGATCGATTCCCGCGACCGCCGTGATCCCGCCTTTGAACGTCCGGACGAGCCCTCGTACCTCGATCGCGCGGTCCACCCCGAAACACTAGCGTCTGTACGAATCGTGTAAAGCCGGCGGCGTTGCGCTAGCCTGGCTCACGGGTCGTGATCCGCAAGGCGCTCATTTGCTGCCTGCTTGCAGGCATTTTCGCGTCGCCCGCGGCAGGCGCCGCGGAGCTCTTGATGCCCGGGGTGACGTACGAGAACCGACTCCAGTTCACGCGCTTCGGTCCGATGCGGCTCCACATCCTGACCGCCCCGAAGCCCGACGGCAGCCTCTACCGGCTCCAGCCGGTGCTCTCGAACGGATCGGTTCTGGGGCGGGAGCGCGTGACGGTGATGCAGCGACGCGCCGCAGCGAGCTCGACCGCAGCCGGAGTCAACGGTGATCTCTTCACCGTGGCCGACGGCATTCCGAGCAACGGGCTGATCCAGGACGGCGTGCTGAAGACCACTCCGCATCCGCGCCGCTCGATGATCGGTGTCGACGTGGTGGGCAACCTGCGAGTCGAGAAGCTCGCAATGCTCGGCACGTGGCAGGGAGCCGGCCCGCGGCGCCCGGTCCATCTCCTGAACCGGGCGGCGGGACCGAACGGGACGACCCTCTACACCCCGGCCTACGGCCCGACGACGCCGGCGACCGCGGGCGTGACCGAGGTCGTGCTGTCGCCGTTCCCGGCTGCGACGCCGAACACGGACCTGGTCGGCTTCGTCACGGAGACGAGGCGAGGCGGGACGCCGATCCCAGGCGGTGGGGCGGTCCTGGCGGCCAGAGGCACGCAGGGCCAGCGGCTCGCGATCGAGGCCGGAGGCGGCCAGCTGGTCACCGTGCGACTCGTGCTGCGGCCCGAATGGCGCGACGTCCCTGAGGCGCTCGGCGGCGGACCGATCATCGTCCGCGCCGGCAAACCGATCTTCAACGCGCTCGAGGACTTCACGCCCTACCACCTGAACCGGCGGCACCCGCGCACCGCTGTGGGACAGAGGGCCGACGGCAGGATCGTCATGGTCGTCGTCGACGGCCGCCGGCCCGGGTACTCGGCGGGCATGACGAACTTCGAGCTCGCACAGACCATGATCCGCCTGGGCGCGGTCACCGCTTCGGGGCTGGACGCCGGCGGGTCCTCGGCGATGGCCTTCGACGGACAGCTGCTCAGCCGCCCCTCCGACGGCAGCGAGCGCATGGTCGCCGAGTCGCTCAACGTCACCTACTACGGCGTCTACGCGCCGAAGCCCGAACCGTCGTTCTCGCCGAACGGCGACGGCGCCGGCGAGCGGCAGACCCTCTCCTACAAGATCGTTCGCCCGGCGTCGGTCACCGCGACCCTCACGGGACCCGGCGGGACGACCAGGACGATCGACTCCGGTCGCCGCACCCCGGGCGTCTATAGCTTCAACTGGACCGGTCGAACGAACGGAAGCTCCGAGCCCGAGGGTCGCTGGCGGTTCGCCGTCACCGCGGTCGGCGAGGACGGCAAGACGTCCTCCGCAGACCGCGCCTTCTCGCTCAACAACACGATGGGGTTCCTGACGGTTCAGCCGTCACGCGCGGTCATCTCCCGCAGGCGCGGCGGCAGGATCGCGATCAGGTTCCGACTCACTCGACCCGCCAACGTCAGCATCTCGATCACGTCCAAGACCGGGCAGCTGCTGCGGGTCGTTCGGAACGGGCAAGCGCCGGCCGGCCAGGTGACGGCGTTCTGGGACGGTCGCTACCCGAACCGCAAGGCTGTCTTCTCCGGGACCTATGTCACGAAGGTCACGGCGATCAACAGCGCCGGCCGCGCCGAGCTCGCCCGCTCGTTCCGGGTTAGACGCCGATAACCGACCTACACTTCGCGGCCGTGCCGACGGCCTCGATCCTCTCGAGCATCACTGACGCGCTCACCGCGCTGATCGGCGATCACGGCATCTACGCCGTCTTCGCGCTCATGCTCATCGACGCCGTGCTGCCGGCGGCCAGCGAGCTGGTCATGGTCTACGCCGGAGCGGTCGCGGCGGGTGCGTTCGCGGGCCAGGACGTCGTCCTCTTCGGACACAAGTTCGAGCCCGGCTTCGAGGCGTACGTCGCGATGGCGACGGCCGGCGGGCTCGGCTATCTCGTTGGCTCGATCCTCGGCTGGGGGATCGGCGTCTACGGCGGCCGACCATTCCTGGAGCGCCGCGGCCGCTGGCTGCACGTGACCCCGCACACGCTCGATCGCGCCGAGAGCTGGTTCGAGCGCTACGGCGACTGGGCCGTCGCGCTCAGCCGGGTCACCCCGGTTGTCCGCTCGTTCATCGCGATCCCGTCGGGCGTCATGCGCATGCCGCTGGGTCGCTACACCCTGCTGACGATCCCCGGCTCGTTCGCCTGGGCGTTCGCCTTCGCGGGGATCGGCTGGGCCGCAGGATCCAAGTGGGAGGAGTTCCACCACTCCTTCCGCTACGCGGAGTACGTGGTCGCCGCGGCGATTGTCATCGTGATCGTGGCGGGTCTAATCCGTCATAGGCGGTCATCTAAAGTGGGACGCCGTGCCGAAGATCCCGCTCGTTGACGTCAAGGCACAGTACGCGCCGCTCGCCGACGAATTGCGGGAGCGGCTCGATGCCGTGCTCGACTCCTCGATGTTCATCCGCGGCCCGAACGTCGAGGCGTTCGAGGAGGAGGCGGCCGCATACCTCGGTGTCAAGCGCGCGGTCGGCGTCGCGAACGGCACCGACGCCCTCGTCCTCGTCCTCGACGCGATGGGGGTCGGGCCGGGCGACGAGGTCATCTGCCCCGCCTTCACCTTCTACGCCACCGCCGAGTCGATTGCCCGTCGCAGCGCGACGCCCGTCTTCGCCGACATCGATCCGGCGACGCTGAACCTCGACCCCGAGGACACCGCGGCGCGGATCACCGATCGCACCCGCGCGATCATGCCCGTGCACCTGTTCGGCCGCCCGGCGCCGGTCGCCGAGCTGGCGGACCTCGGCGTTCCACTGATCGAGGATGCGGCCCAGGCGTTCGGCTCACCCGGGATCGCGGGCTCGGCCGTGTCGACATTCAGCTTCTACCCGACGAAGAACCTCTTCTGCCTCGGCGACGGAGGACTCGTCGCTGCCAACGACGAAGACCTCGCCGAGCGGATCCGGATGCTGGCATTCCACGGCTCTCGCGACAAGACCGACTTCCAGTTCGTGGGCTACAACTCGCGCCTCGACGAGCTCCAGGCCGCCTTCCTGCGGCTCTTCCTGACGCACCTGGACGCGTGGACGCGAGGACGCCGCGAAGCGGCTGCCCGCTATGCCGAGCTCGGGCTCGGCGAGCTCGTCCAGCTGCCCGAGGACGAGCCGGGCCACGTCTACCACCTCTTCGTCTGCCGCTCCCCCGAGCGTGACCGCATCCGCGAGGCTCTGGCCGACGCCGACATCGCCTCGGCCGTCTACTACACGACGCCGTTGCACCTCCAGCCTGCGCTCCGCTTCCTCGGTTGGGACGCGGGCTCGCTCCCCGAGACCGAGCGCGCCGCGCAGGAGACCTTTTCGCTCCCGCTCTGGCCGGGTATCCCAGTGGACGTGCAGGAGCGGGTGGTCGAGACGGTGCGTTCCGCCGTGGGCGTCGGCGTCCGGTGAGCATCCCGGTGAACAGGCACAGGTTGTGGCAGATCGCGGCAGATGCGCTGCTGATCGCCGCGGCCTGGTACCTGGCCTTCCAGCTTCGTTTCGACTTCAACGTTCCTCCGACCTTCGACGACGCCCTCCTGAAGACGACCGTCCTCGTCGTCGCGATCAAGCTCGCCGTCTTCATCGCGTTCGGCTTCTACAACCGTTGGTGGCGCTACGTCTCCACGAAGGACATGTGGCGCGCCGCCCTCGGCGTCCTCGTCGCCTCGGCGCTCGCCGCTCTGGCCGTCTACTTCGGAGACCCGTTCGAGCGGCGGCTGCCGCGAGGTGTCGTGATCATCGACTTCATCCTCCTGCTGGGCCTCGTCGCCGGCACACGGCTGGCGGCGCGGACGATCTTCGAGCGCCCCTCCGCGTCACGACTCGTGGCGCGCGGCAAAGAAGTGATCGTCGTCGGAGCGGGCGACGCCGGCCAGCTCGTGATCCGCGAGATGCAGCGCTCGCGTCAGCTCGGCTACACGCCGATCGGCATCGTCGACGACGACCCGCGCAAGAAGAATCTGCGCGTGCACGGCGTGCGGGTGCTCGGGACGATCAAGGAGCTGCAGCACATCCTCCGCGACAACAAGCCGGACGAGCTCCTGATCGCGATCCCCTCGGCCTCGGGTGAGGATCGCCAGAAGGTCGTCGAGATCGCGCGGCGTGAAGGGGTTCCGGTCAAGACACTGCCCGGGCTCTACGAGCTGATTTCCGACGACGACAACCTTGCCGGTCGGATCCGGCCCGTCCAGGTCGAGGACGTGCTGGGCCGCGAGCCGGTCGAAGTCGACGTCGAGTCGATCTCCCAGTACCTGGCCGGAGAAACGGTGCTCGTCACGGGCGCCGGCGGCTCGATCGGCTCCGAGCTCTGCCGTCAGATCGCGCGTGCGGGCCCGGCGAGGCTCGTGCTGGTCGACCAGGGCGAGACGGCGCTCTTCGAGATCGAGCGTGAGCTCGTTGACGAGCGCGATTTCACCGCGAGCATCCCGGTGCTGGCCGATGTCTCCGATCGGGTGCGGATGCGAAGCGTCTTCGAGCGCTATCGGCCCGGAGTCGTCTTCCACGCTGCCGCCTACAAGCACGTGCCGCTGATGGAGGCCAACCCGCTCGAGGCGGTCCGGAACAACGTGCTTGCCACGAAGGTCGTCGCGGAGACGGCGGTCGAGTTCGAGGCCAAGCGCTTCGTCCTGATCTCGACCGACAAGGCGCTCAACCCGAAGGCCGTCTACGGGCAGTGCAAGGCGCTCTGCGAGTGGATCGTCGAGGCCTTCGGCAGCCGCGACGAGGTGCCGACCCGCTTCGTCGCAGTGCGGTTCGGGAACGTGCTCGGCTCCGCCGGCAGCGTGATCACGATCTTCAAGCGTCAGATCGAGCAGGGCGGGCCGGTGACGATCACCCACCCGGAGATGACGCGCTACTTCATGACTACGCCCGAGGCTGTCTCCCTGGTGGTTCAGGCGGGCGCGATCGGGGGCGGCGGCGAGATCTTCGTGCTCGACATGGGCGAGCCGGTCGCCATCCTCGACCTCGCGCGGGACATGATCCGGCTCTCGGGCAAGGAGCCAGAGCGGGACATCCCGATCGATTTCATCGGCGTCCGCGCCGGCGAGAAGCTGCACGAGGAGCTCTGGGGCGCGGACGAGGAGGTAGCCGACACCGGCCACCCGAAGATTTCACGCGCACGGCGCGTCCCCATCGACGCCGGGTGGCTGGAGGACGAGCTGGCCGAGCTCGAACGGCTCGTCCGGGAAGGCGAGACGCTCGAGGCCGTCTCCCGGCTCTCGGGGATGGTGCGGGCGCCGGTGCGCGTGGGCGCGTCGACCAGGACGTCGGCGCCGACTCAGCTTTAGAGAGCTCGTTACGCGAGCGACGGCGGCCAGACGACCCGTCCGCGGATCGCCGGGTCGCACGCGCTCAGAGGGACGGCCATGAATGCCTCGTTGGGGATCTCCGGTCCGGGCGGGAGGAGACCGAGCCGCGAGGCCGGACGGAAGCCGAAGCGCGGGTAGTACCACGGATGTCCGAGTACGAGCACAAGCGGCTCGCCTCGCCGGTCCGCTTCCTTGAGTGCGGTCTTGCCCAGAGCAAGACCGACGCCTTGGTTCTGGCGCTCGGGTGCGACCGCCATAGGGGCGAGCTGAAGCAGTCGCCGGCTGCTCCCTTCGAGGCCGACTCGGCTCAGCATTGTGTGCCCGATGACGCGGCCCTCTTCCTCGGCGACGAATGACAGCTCGGGCACGTAACCGTCCGAGTTTCGAATCGCCTCCACGATCGCTGCCTCGTCCGGCTTCCCGAACGCGGCCTCGACCACCACGGCGATCTCGCCGAAATCCGCGGTCGTCTCCGGGCGGACGACGACCACGCTAGGTGGGAAGCAGCAAGTCGAGGAACTCGGCGGGATCGCGCCGGACGCGCGTCCGCTCGCCTGAGTCCCGCGCGCGGACGACGATCGCCTGCGGATCGGTGATCTGCACGAGGCGGCCCTGGCGGATCAGGTTCTCGTCGACGCCGCCCAGCCGGCCTCCGAAGGTCGTGTAGACCGGGACGCCGAGCGCCGCCGCCTCGCGGTTCATCGTCCCGCCGGCCGAGACCACGAGGTCGGCGAGGCCGATGAGGCTCTGCGCGTCAACTGCGTGGTCGGGCACGACGACGGACGGCAGCCGGAGCGCGCGCACGTACTCGCCTTGCTCCTGCGTCCTGGGTAGGACGACGGCCTGGAGGTCCTCCTGCCTCCCCAAACGGTCGAGGAGCTGCGGGAAGAGCGGGTTCGAGCGGCGGTGGTAGAGCGCGACGTCGGGCGGCGTCCTGACGACGGCCAGCAGGCGGTCAGGATCGAGCGACAGTGCGTCCGCGACCGCTCGGTCGGGCTCGAAGTCGGAGAGGTAGTACTCCTCCTTCAGTCCTTCGTACCGGCGGAGCTTCGGCGGCCTGACGCCGTAGCGCTCGAGCCGCTCCGGAGGGATCGCGGCCGGGACGAGCACGCGCGTGGCCGCCCGGCAGCCGAGCTGGTGCTGGAACCAGGCGAACTCGTAGTCGAACGTGGTCGAGCTCGGGATGCCGAGCCGCCTGGCGGTCATGCGTCAGCTCATGCGAGCCGTGGGTCAGGGCGATATCGAAGCCCCGCCCCTTCGCCCACCGATGGAGGTCGCGGAGCCTCCGCGCCATCGTCCGGGCCTTCGCCACACGTGATCGGCCCGCGTGCTGCCCGAAAACCTCCGCCTCGATCCCATGCAGCTCGAGCAGCTCCAGGGTCTGCGCGTAGCTCCGCGCGGTGACCTCCACGTCCGCGCCGCGCTCGCGGAGAATCTGGATCAGCGGCCGGAACACGAGCACGTGCGCCGGCGCGGTCATGTCGATCCAAACCTTCAGAGTCGCTCCACGACGCGGAACCGCACGGCCTCGATCATCGTCTCGGGCTCGATCGGCCGCTCGAAGAACCGCTCGTGCGCCACGCGCCACTCCTCCACGGACTCGAAGCCCTCGCCCTCGTCCCGGGCGAACGCGAGGTCGATCTCGGCGGCGGGGACGACCCGGGCCTCCGTGATCTCGACAATCGCCCGCGGCGTGCCGTTCTCGTCCTCGACGACGTAGCGGGCGCCGACCTCGTCGAGCTGCTCATCCTCAGCCGCGAGCCCGGCCGTCGCCGTCTTCGCGCCGGCGAGCACCGCGGCGACGAGCTGCCGCCGGAGCTCGGTGCCCGGGTACCCGAGGCCGAGCTCCGGCAAGTCCGAGGGCCGGCTCAGGCCGGCCCTCGGAGGTGGATCGGAACGAGCGACGTCAGTCGCTCTCAGTCGTCGTCATCGTCGTCATCATCGCCGCCGGTCTCGAGCCGGAGCAGCAGGAGCTGGCCCCCTTCGCGCTGGTAGGTCAGCGTGCCGCGCACTTCCTCCTGGACGATGAGCGATCCCGCCTGGATATCGACGAGGAATGCTCCCTTGCCGAAGTACTTCGAGGCGTCGACGATGCCGCTCGACTCCCAGGCTCCGGCGTTCGCGCGGGTCGTGCTCGCGTCCACGTCGGTCGGCCCTTCGTCGGCCGACTGGTTGACGCGGGCGACGACGAACGGCGCGCCGCCGGCCTTCAGGTCGTACCCCCAGATCCGCGCCGTCGTTCCGGTGCCGAGCGGATACTGGTTGTGGCTGCCGGGATCCTCCTGGAACAGCAGCAGGTCCTTGGTCGTCTCCACGTTGTCCGGCTGATGGATCAGGTCGAGGGCGCCCGAGCCGGCCGCTCCGCGTGCGTCGCCGTCGATCAGGATCGACAGGCTCTTCACCTTCGTCGGGTCGCGCTTGTCGAAGACGAACTTGAACAGGCGTCCGTTCGGCCACGGGCCGATCGTTCCGGACGGGCCGCGCATGAGGCGCCCGGTGGCCGGGTCGGGAAGCGCCCGTGGCTCACCGGTGTCCGCGACGTAGACGACGTTGCGGTGCGTCCGGTCGTAGGCGATGTCCTCGACGCGGATGAACTGGAACACGTTGTTCGTGTTGCTCCAGTGCTCGAGCAGCCACTGCGGGCCGTCGGGAAGGCCGGCGCTCGCCGGCGGGGTCGGGAAGCCGACGTCAGCCGACTTGGCGTCCGTACCGTCAGGCTTCTTGCCAGTGGCGATCATGCGCGGCACCTGGATGAACCGGCCCGAGACCGACTTGGTTCCGCTCAGGTCGCCGTAGTCGTTCGTCGTCGGATCGTTGGACACGAACGCCCAGAGCTGGCCCTCGTCGTTCCAGACGGCTCGGCCGTTTCGCGCCGTGTACATGTAGAGCTGTGAGGCCGGCGCGGTGAAGGTGTCGTCGCCGGACAGGACGACCGGATGCCGGTAGCCCTCGAGCGCGACGCTGTTCTCGTGATTGTGGCGGCCCATGCCGTAGATCGACCGGAACTGGCTGCTCCTGACGTCGAATGCGGCCACGACGCCGGCCTGCTCCGGGTTCGGCCCGGCTGGCCAGGCCGTGCCCGTGCGGTTCACGAGGTCGGTCGCTTCCTCGTTCGTGAAGAGGAGCGGCCGCTCGAACCCCTGCTTCCTCGAAGCGAGGAAGTTGGAGCAGAACCGCTGGTAGTTCGCCTGATCCGGGATCACATACGAGCCGGAAAGAACCCCGCCCGACTTGCCGAGCGTGAGCTTGCTCAGCAGGGCGTTCGTGAAGTCGTTGAAGCCGACGCCGGTGGCGGGCGTGAACGGGAACGGGACGGTCGACGTCTCGTGGTTCACGTAGGCGTTGACTTCGCCGTGGCGTCCCTTCCGCAGCGAGATACCGTCCGGGATCGACTCGAACTTGTACGTCGAGCCGGGCAGCGTCTCGCCGACGGTAATCAGCGGCTCGACGGTCGCCCCTGAAACTACCGGATCGAGCATGGCCGTCTGGGACGTCTTGAAGCCTCGGTCGTGCCGAGCCGCCGCCGGCATCGCAAGGGCCGCGACAGCGATCGCGCTGACCGCCGCGACGGCGAGCACGCTCGCGGTCCATCGGCGTCCATCCGCAGGTCTGAATCTCATGTAAGCGCCTCCTTCTCCCCCGGAAACCACTGAGGTCAGCCGGGCATGTTGGCAGGTTTTCTCCTTATCCGTGGAAGACAACGTATGATCGTTGCTTATGGATACGCGGCAGCTCGCGGCGTTCTGTGCAGTCGTCGATCGCAAGAGCTTCTCGCTGGCCGCGGAGCAGCTCGGGGTGACCCAGCCGGCGGTCAGCCTGCAGATCCGCTCGCTCGAGAAGCGCCTTGGACAGCGGCTCCTGGACCGCTCCGGCCGCCGGGTGGAGCCGACCGAGGCGGGTCAGCGGCTCTATCGCAGCGCTCAGCGGCTGCTGGCGATCGAGGAGCAGCTGCTCGAGGAGGTCGCGGGGGAGGGCGACGGCGAGCTCAAGGGACGCCTGGAGATCGGCTGCTCGACCGGTCCGGGCGCGACGGTCCTCCCGCTCCTTCTCTGTCAGTTCCAGGAAGCGAACCCCGGCGTCGCGATCTCCCTCTCGGTCAACGACACGCAGCACGTGATCGACCTCGTCGCCAATCGGGAGCTGGAGCTCGGCGTCGTCGGTGCTGCGTCGAGGCACCGCGGCGCCAGCTTCGAGCCGTTCTTCCGCGACGAGGTCGTTCTCGCCGTCCCGCCCGATCACCGGTTCGCGGGCAAGACGGTCGACCTGGAGGCGCTCCGCGCCGAGACGCTGATCCTGATGCAAGAGGGCGCGGGCGTGCGGCAGATGATCGAGGAGGAGCTCCGTCGAGCGGGCCTCCGCATCCGGGATCTCGAAGTCCGGCTCGAGCTCGGTCTCCAGGAGTCCGTGAAGGCGGCAGTCGCGGCAGGGCACGGCGTCACCTTCATCTCGCGCTCCTCGATGGAGCCTGAGCTGGCCGCCGGCAGCCTGGCCGCCGCGCGGGTGAAGGGGCTCGACCCGAGTCGCGAGATCTCGCTCGTGCGACCGACCGGGCGGACCCCGAGCCGGGTCGCCGACGCCTTCGTCGAGTTCGCACGCGAGAAGCTCCCGTGATCGTCCGCTGGGGGCTCGCGGAGCTGCCCGGCCTCCTCGACGAGCTCGGGATCGCGCGCCCGTTCCTCGTCGCGAGCCCGCGCTGGAGCGAGCTCGAGCTTCCGGCAGCGGAGCGCTGGGACGAGGTCCCGTCGCATCGGATCGAGGTTCCGGACGGCGTTGACGGGGTTTTGGCGGTCGGCGGCGGGAGCGCGATCGACACGGCGAAGGCCGCGTCGGCGGCCGGCGGGCTCCCGCTCGTCTCGGTGCCGACGACGTACTCGGGCTCCGAGTGGACGGGGTTCTTCGGCGTGCGGGATCCGGAGCGGCGGATGCGCGGCGGAGGCGCGGGAGCGCACCTCGCGGGCATCGTCTACGAGCCGGAGCTGACGCTTGACTTGCCCCGGGAGCCGTCCGTCGGAACCGCGCTGAACGCGCTTGCCCACTCCGCGGAGGCGCTCTACCACCCGGCTCGGGACGACACGTCCGATCGGCTTGCAGCCGAGGGTGCCGAGCTGATCTCCGGTGCGCTGCCGGCCGTCGTCCAGGACGGCGGCCGGCTCGGGCCGCGGACGACGCTCATGCATGGAGCGGCACGGGCCGGCGAGGCGCTCGGCCGCTCCGGGCTCTGCCTCGGCCACGCGATGGCGCAGACGCTCGGCGGCCGGTACGGACTCCCCCACGGCGCGATGAACGCGCTGTGCCTGCCGCCGGCGCTCCGCTTCAACCAGCCCGCGGTGCCGAAGGCGGTCGAGACCTTCGGGAAGGCGATCGGCTGGGACGACCCTCCCGGCCGGGTCGAGCAGCTGGCGCAGCTGGGTGGTTTCGAGCGGCTCCGCGACTTCGGCGTCCCGGAGGACGATCTGGACGAGGTCGCCGAGGCGACGGCGGTGCGGCCCGGAGCGAAAGCGAATCCGCGGCCGGCGTCGGCGCCGGAGATCGCCGAGCTGTTGCGCTCGATCTACTAGCGCCGGCAGGAGCCGGGCGCGGGCGTGCCGCCCGGACCGGCGACGAAGTAGCCGCCGTGCTCGATGCAGTACGAGTCGCCGTCGGCCGAGACGACCGTCACGCTGCCGGGCCTGGTGTCCGCGTAGGTGCCGTCGTCCGGTGGTTGGCCTCGAGCACGACCGTCGCGGTCTCAGGATCGCCGCGGTGCCTTCTGGGTCGTCTGGAAGCTCTCGCCGGGCCCAGGACAGCCCGACGATCGCGAGCGCGCACAGGATCCCGACGAGGCCGATCGCTCTTGATCATGGGTCAGGTATCGGCACACGGGCCCTGAATAATGAGTGCTTATGCATGCGATTAGCCGATGGGTGGTACGATCCAGGCCGTGGGCGAGCAGCTCTCTTTCGACGTGCTCGTGATCGGATCCGGGGCGTCCGGGCTGGCGGCCGCGGTCTCCGCCGAGCGCGCCGGCGCACGCGTGGCGCTGGCGACGAAGGGCGCGCTCCAGTCGTCCAACTCGGCCAAGGCCCAGGGCGGGATCCAGGCCGCCTTCGGCGAGGACGATTCGCCGCAGCTCCACGCCGAGGATGTCTGGCGAAGCTCCCACGAAACGGCGAATCGCGGCCTGGTCGAGGTCCTCACGTGTGAGGCGCCCGCGGCGATCCACTGGCTCGAGGAGCTGGGGGTCGAGTTCACGCGCGAGAACGGCGGCTACCGGCTTGCGCGCTGCGGCGGTGCGTCCCGCAAGCGGCTGCTCCAGGTCGGCGACCGGACCGGGCTGGCGATCACGACGGCGCTGCGAAAGGCCTTCGAGTCCGGCTCCGGCACGGCCTTTCCGAAGTCTCCGTTGACCGAGCTCGAGCGGATTCCTGTCGGCTGGCGTGCACGGTGCGGTGAGCACGTGATCGAGGCCGGCACCGTCGTCCTCGCCGCGGGCGGCCGCTGCTTCCGGGAGGCGAAGGAGCGCGGCGAGCTGTCGACGAACCATCCCGGCGCAACCGGCGAGGTGACGCAGATCGCGCTCGGTCTCGGCGCCGAGTCACGCGACCTCGACGCGCTCCAGTACCACCCCAACGGCGGCGCCTGGCCGGAGACGATGCAGGGGTACTCGATCCCGGAGACGACGCGCGCCTACGGCGCGGTGCTGCTCAACGCCGACGGCGAGGAGTTCACCGACTCGCTCGGGCCGCGCGACGAGGTCTCGCAGGCGATCTTCGACGAGGTCGAGAAGGGCAACGGCGTCGAGACGAAGGACGGGCGTCCGGCCGTCTACCTCGACACGACCCGCATCCCCGAGGCCGACGCCGAGGTGTCGCTCCCCTACATGCTCCGGCGCTACCGGGCCGGCGGGATCGACCCGCTGGCGGAGCCGATCCTCACGTACCCGGTGCTCCACTACCAGAACGGCGGGCTCGTGATCGACGAGCACGGCGAGACCACGGTCGAGGGCCTCTATGCGGCCGGCGAGATCGCCGGCGGCACGCACGGAAGGAACCGGATGATGGGCAACTCACTGCTCGAGTGCACGGTGTTCGGCCGACGCGCAGGCAAAGCTGCTGCGGAGAAGGCTGCATGAGCACGGTCGAGACCGATATCCAGCAGGCCGTGGAGGACGCAGCGGCGCACCTCTACGTCTGGGCGCTGAAGGACATCCCGCAGGACCTCCGCGACGCGCTCGCCGACGCCGCCGACCGCGAGACCTCGGTCCCGGGCCAGCGCGTCCTCCAAACGATTCTCAAGAACGTCCAGATCGCTGACGAGGGGAACACCCTCGTCTGTCAGGACACTGGCATCGCGGTCTACTACTGCAAGGTCGGCGAGCACTTTCCGCTGCACCCGGCCCGGATCTACCAGGCGCTCTACGACGGAACGATGCGCGCGACGCTCGATCACCCGCTGCGCTCGAACACCGTCCACACGCTGACGCGCGAGAACACCGGTCCGAACGTGGGCTACCGCGTCCCGATCGTGCACTGGGAGTTCGTCCCCGAGTGGGACGGGCTCGACGTCAAGTGCGTCCCCAAGGGCTCGGGCTCGGAGAACATGAGCTTCCTGAAGATGTGCACGCCCGCCGACGGGGTGAAGGGGATCAAGCAGTTCGTGCTCGAGTCGATCGTCGGGGCGGGCGGGAAGCCGTGCCCGCCGGGGATCGCCGGGGTCGGGATCGGCGGCTCGGCCGACTACGCCATGCATCTCGCCAAGGAGGCGATCGCCCGGCCGGTCGGCACGCAGAACCCCGATCCGCTGGTCGCGAAGCTCGAGGAGGAGCTCACCGGCCTCCTGAACGAGACCGGGATCGGGCCGATGGGCCTCGGCGGCGACGTGACGGTCCTCCACTGCCACGTCGAGCACGCGGACACCCACATGACGCTCAACCCGGTCGCCGTGAACTACCAGTGCTGGGCGGCACGGCGGGCGACGGCCCACATCGACGCCGACGGAACGACCGACTTCGACCGGGAGGCGTAGAGGTGGCCGAGCATCGTCTGACCTTCCCGACGACCGAGGAGGAGATCCGCAAGCTCCGCGCCGGCGACCTCGTCACCGTCGACGGCCACATCATCGGGATCCGTGACCGCTCGCACATCCGGATCTTCGACGAGGGCCAGGACCCGCCGATGGACTTCGGCGGCGCGTTCCTGCTCCACACGGCTCCGGGCGTCCGGAAGCTCGGCCCGGGGCGCTACGAGAAGGTCTCGATCGGCACGACGACGAGCGCGCGAATGGTGCGGTTCACCGAGGGGCTCGGCGCACAGTACGGCGTTCGCGCGATCGCCGGCAAGGGAGGAATGCCGGACGAGGCGATCGAACCGATGCGCAAGCACGGGATGGTCTACTTCGCGATCGTCGGCGGCGCCGCGGCGCTCGAGACGACCCAGATCGAGGAGATCGAGGAGGTCGCCTGGGAGGAGCTGATGCCGGAGTGCCTCTGGCGCTTCCGGGTGAAGGACTTCGGGCCGCTCTGGGTCGGGATCGACTCACACGGCAACTCGCTCTTCCACGACGTGCAAGAGGCGGCGCAGAAGCGGCTGGAGGACATCTTTGCTCGACTTTGAGCCCCGGTCCCGCGGGCTGACGCACGTCCTCGACAAGGGCCTCGGGCCGCGAGCGTGGGAGGACGTCCTTGAGACGAGCGGCCTGTACATCGACGTCGTCAAGCTCGGCTGGGGCACGGCGTACGTGACGCCCAATCTGGCCCGCAAGCTGGAGGTCCTGCGGGACAAGCGCGTCGTCATCGGCGGGACGTTCTTCGAGGCCGTGTGGGCTCGAGGGAAGGTCGACGAGTACAAGCGCTGGCTCGGCGAGCTCGGTCTCACCCATGTCGAGATCTCGGACGGGGCCGTCGAGATGCCGCGCGAGGAGAAGCTGGAGCTGATCGCCGATCTCGCCGGCGACTTCACCGTGCTCTCGGAGGTCGGCTCGAAGGACTCGGCCGTCGAGTTCTCCTCGGACGAGTGGACGACTTGGCTGCGCGAGGAGCTCGACGCCGGCGCCTGGAAGGTGATCACCGAGGCTCGCGAGACCGGGAGCTCGGGGATCTTCACCAAGGGCGGCGAGATGCGGACGGAGCTGATCGCGGACATCGGCGGCGCGGTCGAGCTCGACGACGTGATCTTCGAGGCGCCGACCAAGGCGGCACAGGTCTGGTTCGTGAAGCAGTTCGGGCCCGAGGTCAACCTCGGGAACATCCCAATCGACGAGGTGATCCCGCTCGAGACGCTCCGGCGCGGGCTCCGCGCCGACACGCTGAAGGAGGTGCTGCTTGGCGACCGCGCCACCACTCCCTGAGCTCGACTTCGAGGCGATGAAGGCCGAGGAGCTGCTCGAGTGGGCCTTCGAGGAGTTCGGCGATCAGCTCTGCCTCACGTGCTCGTGGCAGAAGCAGTCGTCCGTGCTCGTGCACATGGTGGCGCGGCTCGCGCTCGACATCCCGATCATCGAGCTCGACACCCACCTCTTCTTCCGCGAGACGTACGACACGCGGGACCGGCTGGTCGAGCGCTACGGGTTGAAGCTGCTCCCGCCCCCGCCGGTGATCACCGTCGCCGAGCAGCACAAGCGGGAGGGGCCGAACCTCTGGGAGCGCGATCCCGACCGGTGCTGCCACATCCGCAAGGTCGAGCCGCTGCTCGAGGCCCTGAAGCCCTACGGCGCCTGGATCTCGGGGATCCGCCGCGACCAGTCGCCGTCGCGCGCATCGACGCCGAAGGTGCAGTGGTCCGAGCGCTACGGCGTCTGGAAGATCCACCCGCTCGCCGACTGGGACGAGCGGCTCGTCTGGGGCTACATCCAGGTCAACGAGATCCCGTTCAACCCGCTCCACGATGCCGGCTATCGGTCGATCGGCTGCATGCCATGCACGAGGCCGACGACGCCGGGCGAGGAGGAGCGTGCGGGACGCTGGGCCGGCTCGGACAAGCTCGAGTGCGGCATCCACGTGGACACACCCATCGATGCGAAGGAGACGACTTGAGTAACGGCTTCACGCTCTGGTTTACCGGCCTTTCAGGCGCGGGGAAGACGACGATCGCCGAGATCGTCGGCCCCGAGCTCGAGGCCCGTGGCCACCTCGTCGAGTACCTGGACGGCGACGTCGTCCGCACCCACCTTTCGAAGGGCCTCGGCTTCTCCAAGGAGGACCGGGATACGAACATCGAGCGGATCGGCTGGGTCGCCTCGCGCCTGACCCGGCACGGCGCCGCGGTGCTCGTCTCCGCGATCTCGCCCTACGAGGAGACGCGCCGGCATGCGCGTGAGCTGGTCGAGGAGCATGGCTCGTTCGTCGAAGTCTTCGTCGCGACCTCGGTCGAGGAGTGCGCCCGTCGCGACGTCAAGGGCCTGTACGAAAAGGCGTTCCGCGGCGAGATCAAGGAGTTCACCGGCGTCTCGGATCCCTACGAAGAGCCGAGCAGCCCGGAGCTCCGAATCGACACGGAGGAGCACCCGCCGGATGAGTCGGCCCAGATCGTCCTCGGCAAGCTCGAGCAGCTCGGCCTCACGCGGGACGAGGTGGCCGCATGAGCCAGGTCCTGGTGTCTGACACCAAGACAGGTCTGATCGCTCCCCACGGTGGAGAACTGATTGACCGAAGCGGGGAGCGGCCTGAGGATCTGAGCCGACTCGAGGTCGTGAACCTGACCTCACGGGAGTTGTCCGACCTGGACATGCTCGCCTCGGGCGCGCTCTCGCCGCTCGAGGGGTTCATGAACCGTGACGACTACGTGCGCGTTCTCGACGAGATGCGCCTTGCCGGCGGGCTCCCCTGGGCGCTGCCCGTCTGCCTCGCCGTTGACGAGGCGCCCCGAGGAGACCGGGTCGCGCTCGCTGACGAGTCCGGACGCCCGCTCGCGGTACTAGAGGTCGAGGAGACCTTCCCATACGACAAGGAACTCGAGGCCGCGCAGTGCTTCCGCACTACCGACGACGCCCACCCGGGTGTGGCACGGCTCTTCGCGCAGAAGCCGCTCTACCTCGCCGGCCGCGTCACCGTCTTCGATCGCGCTCAGCCGCCCTTTCCGGAGCTCGCGCGCGACCCATCCGACACCCGCGCCGAGTTCGCCCGCCGCGGCTGGCGCCGCGTCGTCGGCTTCCAGACCCGCAACCCGATCCACCGCGCGCACGAGTATCTGACCAAGACCGCGCTCGAGACGGTCGACGGCCTGCTCATCCACCCGCTCGTCGGCGATACGAAGTCAGACGATGTGCCGGCCGCGACCCGCGTCGAGTGCTACCGGGTCCTCGTCGACCACTACTACCCCGGGGACCGCGTGGTCGTTTCGGCCTTCCCCGCCGCGATGCGGTACGCAGGCCCCCGGGAAGCGATTTGGCACGCGATCTGCCGCAAGAACTACGGCTGTTCGCACTTCATCGTCGGCCGAGACCATGCCGGCGTCGGCGACTACTACGGCTCCTACGACGCGCAGCACATCTTCGAGGAGCTCGAGCCGCACGAGCTCGATATCGAGCCGATGTTCTTCGAGCACGCGGTCTACTGCAAGGTCTGCGAGGCGATGGTCTCGCCGAAGACCTGCCCGCACGGAGGCGACGACCACGTCTTCCTCTCGGGGACGAAGGTCAGGGAGATGCTGACCCGCGGAGAGCTGCCGCCGGCCGAGTTCTCGCGGCCGGAGGTCGCCCAGGTGCTGATTCAGGCCTACGGCGCGGAGGTTAGCGCTTGACACTGCAGGGGCCTCATGGATAGAAACCGCTAATCCGTGAGATTAGCGTTCCCAATCCAAGGAGGCCCAGTGCGTGTTCTCGTTTTGGCATGTGCGCTCATGCTCGTCGCGGGTTGCGGCGGAGTCTCGGAGAGTGGCGGCGACAGTGCCAAACTGACGCTCGTCGCCTACTCGACCCCGCGCGAGGTCTACGCGCAGCTGACGAAGGACTTCGCGAAGACCGACGCCGGCAAGGGCGTGACGCTTCGACCAGTCATACGGGAGCTCGGGAGAGCAGAGCAGGGCGGTCGAGGCGGGTCTCCCCGCGGACGTCGTCGCCTTCTCGCTCGCTCCGGACATCGCCAGGCTCGTCGAGGCCGGGATGGTGGAGGAGAGCTGGGCCGACGACCAGTACGACGGCATGGTCACGAACTCCGTCGTCGTCTTCGCGGTCCGCAAAGGCAACCCGAAGGGGATCAAGACGTGGGACGACCTCGTCAAGGACGGGGTCGAGGTGATCGAGCCGAACCCGTTCACCTCCGGCGGCGCGCGCTGGAACGTCATGGCGGCGTACGGCGCCCAGCGGAAGCTCGGCAAGACGCACGAGCAGGCCGTCGCCTACCTCGGCGAGCTCTTCAAGCACGTGTCGGTTCAGGACAAGAGCGCGCGCGAGTCGCTGCAGACCTTCACGGGCGGCAAGGGCGACGTGCTGCTCGCCTACGAGAACGAGGCGATCCTGGCCAAGGAGAAGGGCGAGGAGCTGGACTACGTCGTCCCCGAGCAGACGATCCTGATCCAGAACCCGGTGGCAGTGATCTCGGAGAGCGGCAACCTCGAGCAGGCGCGGGAATTCCTGGCCTACATCCGCTCGAACCCGGCGCAGGCGGCCTTTGGCAAGGCGGGCTATCGCCCGGTCGTTGCGTCGGTCGCCGGCAAGTTCGAGTATCCGCAGCCGGCGCAGCTGTTCACGATCGACGACTTCGGCGGCTGGGACGAGGTCCAGCAGCAGTTCTTCGACCGCGAGGACGGGATCATGGCCGCGATCCAGCGCGACGTCGGAGCCGCCCTTGAGTAGCGTCGCCGTACCGGCTCCCGCGCGACGGCGCGGGGTACCGCTCAGCCTCGGGGTGACGACCGGCTACCTCAGCGTCATCGTGCTCATCCCGCTCGCCGCCGTCGTCCTGCGGTCGACGGAGGGCGGCGCCGGCGCATTCTGGGATGCGGTCACGGAGCCGCAGGCGGTCGCGGCTCTGCGGCTGACGTTCCTGGTCTCGCTCGGCGTCGTCGCGATCAATGCGGTCGCCGGGACGGTGATCGCCTGGGTGCTCGTCCGGGATTCGTTCCGGGGCAAGAGCGTCGTCAACGCGATCATCGACCTGCCCTTCGCGCTCCCGACGATCGTCGCCGGCTTGACGCTGCTCGCGCTCTACGGCCCGCGGAGTCCGATCGGAGTCAACGTCGCCTACACGGTCACGGCGCTCGTTCTCGCGCTGCTCTTCGTCACCCTGCCCTTTGTCGTCCGCACGGTCCAGCCCGTGCTGCTCGAGCTCGACCGAGAGATGGAGGAGGCTGCGCAATCGCTGGGCGCGACGTCGTTCCAGACGTTCCGGCGGGTCGTCTTCCCGAACCTGTTCCCGGCCATTCTCTCCGGCACCGCGCTCGGGTTTGCGCGCGCGCTCGGTGAGTTCGGCGCGGTCGTGCTCATCTCCGGCAACCAGCCGTTCAAGACCGAGGTCGCGTCCGTCTACATCTTCGGGCAGATCGAGAGCGACAACGTCACCGGCGCAGCCGCGGTGTCGGTCGTGCTACTCGTCGTCTCGCTGGCCGTCCTGCTCGCCATCGGCGGAGTCCGCCGCTGGGCTACGAGGCACGACGGCTGATGGCGCGCTACCTGCTCCGCTTCACCGCGCTCGGCTATCTCGCCGCGCTGCTGATGGTGCCGGTCGGCCTCGTCGGCTACCGGGCCTTCTCGGATGGGATCGACGCGTTCTGGGCGGCGATCACGACGCCGGAGGCTCTGCATGCGCTCTACCTGACGATCCTGATCGCGCTGATCGCGGTTCCGGCGAACACGGTCTTCGGGATCATGTGCGCGCTCGCGATCGTGCGGCGGCGCTTCCGCGGTCACGGCCTCGTCAACAGCGTCGTCGACCTGCCACTCGCGCTGTCGCCAGTGGTCGTCGGGCTTGCGCTCGTGCTCGTCTACGGCCGCAACGGGTGGTGGGGCGGCTGGCTGGACGAGCAGGGGATCCAGGTGATCTTCGCGCTGCCCGGCATGGTGCTCGCGACGATCTTCATCTCGCTCCCGTTCGTCGTCCGCGAAGTCGTTCCGGTCCTCCGTGAGATCGGCGACGAGCAGGAGGAAGCCGCATCCACGCTCGGAGCAAGCCCGTGGCAGACCTTCTGGCGCGTCACTCTGCCGGCGATCCGCTGGGGCGTCGCCTACGGCGTCGTGCTGACCACCGCGCGCGCTCTCGGCGAGTTCGGCGCGGTCAGCGTCGTGTCCGGACGGATAGCCGGCCGGACCGAGACGATGACGCTGCACGTCGAGGAGCGCTTTCAGTCCTTCGACCTCACCGGCGCCTATGCGAGCTCCGTCGTGCTCGCGCTGCTCGCAGTCGGGACCCTGTTGGCGATGACACTGCTGCGGAGGGAGGACCACTAGGTGGCAATCGAGGTCCGCAATGTCACGAAGCGCTTCGGTGACTTCACGGCGCTGGACGGGGTCTCGGTGGACGTCGAGAGCGGTTCGCTGACCGCATTGCTCGGGCCGAGCGGCAGCGGCAAGTCGACGCTGCTCCGTGTCATCGCCGGGCTCGAGCAGCCGGATGCCGGCGAGGTCTGGATCTCCGGGGCCGAGGCGACGGGCGTCACGCCGCAGAAGCGGGGCGTCGGCTTCGTCTTCCAGCACTACGCCGCGTTCAAGCACATGACTGTCTGGGACAACGTTGCGTTCGGGCTCGCGATCCGGAAGCGGCCGCGCTCGGAGATCCGCGGCCGGGTCGGCGAGCTCCTCGACCTCGTTCAGCTGAACGGGCTCGCGAAGCGCTATCCGTCCCAGCTCTCCGGCGGGCAGCGCCAGCGGATGGCGCTCGCCCGGGCGCTCGCCGTCGAGCCGAAGGTGCTTCTGCTCGACGAGCCGTTCGGCGCACTCGACGCGCGCGTCCGCAAGGAGCTGCGCGCGTGGCTCCGCCGTCTCCACGACGAGGTCCACGTGACGACGATCTTCGTCACGCACGATCAGGAGGAGGCGATGGAGCTCTCCGACCAGATCGTGCTGATGAACCAGGGTCGCATCGAGCAGATCGGCGGCGCGCGGGATCTCTACGACCGGCCCGCGAACGAGTTCGTGATGACCTTCATCGGACCGGTCAGCGAGTTCGGCGAAGAGCTCGTCCGGCCGCACGACTTCGAGGTTCGCCGCGAGCCGAACGGGTCGGCCGCACGCGCCACGGTCGAGCGTGTCGTCCACCTGGGGTTCGAGGTGCGCGCCGATCTCGCGCTGGACGACGGTCGCGAAGTGTGGGTGCAGATGACGCGCGACGAGGCCGAAACGCTCTCGCTCGAGCAGGGAGCTCAGGTGTTCGTCGGCCCTAAGTCGTAAGGGCGAGGAACGGCAGGTAGGTCGTCAGGTCGACGTTGGCGACCGGCGGCAGCTCGTCGCCGGCGCAGCGGACCCGGTCGAGGCCGTCGTTCAGCGGCCGGTTGAACCAGCGTTCGAAGATCTGCCGGCGCTGGATCTCCTTCAGGGCCGCCACCACCGACGGCCGGGCGACGGAGAGCGGGAAGGTGCCGAGCGGGAACGTTCCGTCCTCGCTGCGGATGCGATAGAGCCCGTCCGCCGTCCGGATCCGGATCCACTTCCGGCCCGTCGGGATTCCGAATGCCTGCGGCGGGGCGAGGGAGCCGATGGCGAGCCCCTCGCGCCGGTCGCCGAGCCACCACACTCTCGGCTTCACCTGCACGAGCCTGGCGCGCGTGTCGGCGACGCTCTCGTAGTAGCTCCTGATCTGCTCCGCGGTCGGCCCGCGGACGCGGAAGCGGCGGCCCATGCGCTGCTGGCGCAGCTCGTCGGCGATCACTTCGCGTGCGAGCGCCTCGGAGGCCCGGTTCTGGCCGAGCGCGCGACGGTACGCCCGTCGGCTGCCCCGGAACCGTGAGGCGATGATCGCGCGCTCCGCGGCCAGGACGTCCTCCCGGGCCACCGTGACGAGTCCGGCGAGCACCGCCCGCGCGTAGGCGGCCGAAAAGGCGACGTCGCTGTCACGCGTCACGCGTGCCAGTTGGCCGACGCCACCGTATGTGATCGCGCGTTCGTTGATGACGCAACGGACTCCGCGCCCCAGGGTGATCTGCCCCGTCGTGGTCTCTGGATTGAAGTCCGGACCGGCCGCCTCGGGGCCATTGCAGAGGGAGGGATTCCGCGTCCAGAGCCAGACGCAGGCGCCGACCTCCTTGTCGGGGTCGGCCTGCGCGGTGTTCCGCGCCTGCCAACCCCAGGACCAGACGCTGCCGAGGCCGTACTCGCGCGCCACCTGCTTGGCCGCAAGCGCCTGGAGCCTGACGTGGTTGAACCAGGCGATCGCCCCCATCGAGCCCCGGTTCGACGCCTGGAACCCGAGCATGATCCCGACCCGCTTGGCCGGGATCCCGATCTCGGTGAACGTGCGCACCGCCTCGCGGAACTGGTTCCGCAGCGTCCGGCTCCCCGCCACCGTTCCCTGCCGGTGGATCAGCTTGCCGGTGAAGTAGACCTCTTGGACGAGGTCGCCGTAGTGCGCTGCCTCGCGCCACCAGAGGCCGGCGTCGCCCTGGGTGTACGGCCGGCTCGAGATCAGCAGCATCGGCCGAGCTCCGAGGTCGCGCAACGTTTTCATGAAGACGATCACGTTGTGCCGGTACTGGGCGTTGTTCGGCGTCCACGGCGTCGTCGTGGACGCGCCGAAAAGCTCGTTCAACGCCATCCACGGCCGCGAGCAGTCCGTCGATCCGGCGGCGCGGTAGAAGATTCGGTGCGCCCAATCGCGGACCGTCGCCTCGTCCTCCGGACGGTCGGGCGTACCCACCCGGCCGTTCATGTTCAGGTCGAAGTACACGGTCTTCGCGCCGCCTGCGCGGAGCTGCGCCGGGAAGATGAAGTTCGACGCGGCGGCGATCACGCCCGGCCGTGCGAACCGGTACCAGAACGGCACCGATCCATCGGCGAAGTCGACCCACGCCGTCCCGCTTCGCGGCAGGTCGCAGGCAGCCTCGGCCGGCCGAGCGACGCCGGCGAAACAGACAATCGCGACGACCCCCGCGAGGACGGCCTTCCGCACGGGGGAGATGGTAGCCAGCCCCCAAGCAGGAACTAGCGATTCCGCGCGGGCTGAGGCGGCAGGGGGCAGGAGACGAACGGCCGTCCGAGCAGGATCGAGCCCAGCTTGTACGCCTCGCAGCCGGTGCAGAAGCCGGTGACTGCGGCGATCAGCGCCAGTCCCGCGACGAGGCCGCCGAGAACAGCTCCGACCGTCTCGAACCCGAGCGCCCATGACGCCGCCGCTGTCCCCAGGACCACAGCGCCGACCAGATTTGCGAACCGCGGCGGCCGCGAGTCCTCCAGTGACCCCTCGCCGAAGATCCGCTGCACGATCTCGAAGTACGCGAGGCACGGCAGGCAGTAGCGCCGTCCGAAGGTCAGGCCGACCGCGAGCTGGAGTGCGAGCAGGCCGAGCAGCCACCAGGCGCCGGTCGCAACCGCGAGGACGGCGAGCAGCCCGATCGTCGCCTGGTTGAAACGGGGCGCGCGCGAGTCGATCACGTCCAGGTCGCGGTAGGGATCCGCAGCGCGCACCGAACCCATTACTACACTCGCCGCAGCTTGCCGCGCCACCTCCGCACCATCCTCGTCCTCCTCATCCTCGGCGCCACCGCCGCCGCCTTCGTCGTCACCGAGGATCTGAAGCTCGAGCCGGATCCGATCGCCCGCCCACGCATCGACCGCACATTCTCGCCTGTCTGCGACTGCGAACAGCAGACGGCGCGGATCGCCTTCCGGCTTCGGGAGGAGGACGACCTCACCCTGACGATCGCCGACGAGAACGGTCAGGAGATCCGCACGCTGCTGCGCGACGCCCACTTTCGTCCCGGAGAGCATCAGTTCGGGTGGGACGGGCGCGACGCGCAGGGTCGACCCGTTCCCGAGGGCGTCTACCGGCCGCGAGTCGAGCTGGGGCGGCTCGGACGCGTGATCGAGTTCGCGCGCGGGATCAGGGTCGACGTAACGCCGCCGCGCATTCAGGTCCGAAATGTCAGCCGGCGCGTGCTCTCGCCCGATGGAGACGGGCGGGGGGATGCGATCACGATCCGCTACGTGGTCAGCGAGCCCGCCCACGCCCTGCTCCTGGTCAACGGGAAGCGCCGCGTGCGGACACGGCTTCGCACCCAGGGAGCGATTCGGTGGGCGCCGGACCGGCTGCGCCCGGGGCTGGAGCGAGTGCAACTCGTCGCCGTGGACGCCGCCGGCAATCGGGCCGCCGGCAAGCCGTTCTTCGTCCAGGTGCGCTACCTGGACGTGACGCCGTCGCGTCTCCGCGTGCGGCCGCGGCGCCTGATCACGGTCCGCGTCTCGACGGACTACCCTCGCTACACCTGGAGAATCGGCCGCCGCCGCGGCAGCGGCCGGGCCCACACGCTGCGCGTCCGGGCTCCCGCGACTCCCGGGCGCTACCTGCTCCGAGTGGAGGCGGGCGGCCGCCGGCAGGTCACCAACGTGCTCGTTCGGCGTCCTCGCTAGCCTGAACCAGGTGCCGCGGACGAAGGTGCTGATCCTGCTCGCCTTCCTGGCCGCGCTGATTCCGGGGGTCGCATTCGGGTTCTGGCTTCACGACGAAGCGACGATCGATTATCGGCGCGGCTCGCCGACGATCGAGTTCGTCACGACGCTGAAGACGCCCGAGCAGAAACGCCCACGGAAGGTCGTGCTCCGCCTCCCCTGGCCCACCTACGGCCTGAAGGTGCAACGCACGCATACCGCGACGGATTTCAAGCTCCGGCCGCCCTATCCGGCTGCGCTGGACGTTCAAGGCCGGCCACGTCCTCGAATTCCCGCCGTCGATCGCGTACGGCCGCCTCTACCTTGCTCAGCAGCGCGGTCGCTTCTTCGCCGTCCACCACCGGACCGGGAAGAAGGTCTGGGAGCGCCGCTTCGACCACTGCTCGGCGTCGTCGCCGACGGTCGCGTACCGCGTCGTCTACCACGCCTGGATGCAGCCCCTGCCCTGCAATCGTTACCCCCGCAGCCAGCCCGGCATGATCACGGCGATGGCGGCACGGACCGGGAAGCTCATCTGGCGGTTCGACGCCGGAGCCTTCGAGACGACGCCGCTCGTCATCGGCAAGACGCTCTACGCGGGCTCCTGGGACCACAAGCTCTACGCGATCAACATCTATACGGGCAAACCGCGCTGGACGTTCACCGCCGATCACGAGATCAACAGCTCCCCTGCCTACAGCGCGGGAAAGATCTATTTCGGGACCGACGCCGGAAGCCTCTACGCGATCAATGCGCGAACCGGGCGTCAGGTCTGGCGGGCGCGCGCACTTGCTCGCTTCGGGCGGCGCGAGTACTTCTACGCGACGCCAACGATCGCCTACGGCCGCGTCTTCATCGGCAACGCGGACGGGACGCTGTATGCGTTTGGCGCGTCGAGCGGCCGCCTGCTCTGGGCGCAGCGGGCCGGCACCTACATCTACACGGCAGCGGCGGTGTGGCGGCGCCACGTCTACGTCGGCACCTACGACGGCTACTTCATCGCCTTCAACGCGGCGACCGGCGACCGGCTCTGGCGTTTCGCGGCGTCGTCGGCAATTCACGGCGCGCCGAGCGTCGTCAACGGCATCGTGTACTTCGCCGCCTGCCCGCGGTGCGGCAGCGTGGCTTCCCGCTACGCGAAGCAGGGCGAGCGCGGTACCTACGGGCTGAACGCGCGGACCGGCAAGCTCATGTGGCACTGGCCGGACGGTGTTTTCAGCCCCGTCGTCGCCGATAGCAACCACCTCTACGTCGTCGGCCGCTCGCGGGTCTTCAGCTTCGCGCCGAAGAATCGGCGTCCCGCTCAGCGCCGGCAAGCACGAAAGCAACAAGCGAAGCGGTCAGAGGCCAAACGAGGTACGAGTTCTGGAAGACGCGGGCCAGGTACAGGAGGGCGAAGATAGAGACGGCGAAGCCCGCGGCGCCGATCCACAGCCGCCGTGAGCGCCATTGCGTCCACAGGAGCCAGGCCGTGAGCGGCAGCCAGAGCAGGAGCGCGAGCGGCAGGAACGGGTACGGCCCGAAGCGGTCGTCCAGGACGCCGAGCTCGAGCAGGACGCCCGCGAGCCCGTAGCCGATGATCCGGTACGTCTGCGCGCCATAGGCGATCGTGTCGTCCCAGAGCGCGCCGGGGTCGGCGATCGCAAACGGGAGGATCCCGGCGACCAACACGAGCGCGAATGCCCCGGCGGCGCGGTAGAGGAGCGGCCGCGGCACCGCCCGGCTCAGCATCATCACCGCGACGAACGGCACGGCGACCAGGGCGAACTGCTTGAGCAGGACGGCGCCGCCGAGACACGCCGCTGCGAGGACGTAGCGGGAGCGGGTGACGAGGGCGAAGGCCAGCACCGTCAAGAGGAGGCTGGGCGCGTCGGCGGTCCCGAACCACGCGGCGCGGGTCGCCAGCGGATTTGCGGCGAGCGCCGCGCCGGCGGCGAGCTTCCACGGCAACGGCGCATCGAAGAGCAGCGCGGCGGCGAAGAGGGCCAGCGTGCAGAGCAGCACGAAGACCCGGTAGTCGTCGAAGGGTGCGGGAACGAGCCGCCACACCGCCGCGGTCTCGGCCGTCCCGGGGAAGTAGGCGAAGTGGTCGAGCGCCACCTGCGGCACATCGGCGTCCGCCTCGACCGCGGTGTAGAACCGCTCGAGGCCCGAGCCCTGGTAGTCGTGCCCGTACGGGTTGATGCCGTCGAGGACGAGGTCTCCGGCCAGATCGATCTGGTACGTCGAGTCGTTGACGTAGTACCAGGGACGGGTTGCGTCCCGCAGGCCGACCTGCAGGAGCGTCGCCGGGATCGCCAGCAGCGCGATCACGACCGCGCAAACACCGGCGACGAACCAAGGCCGGAGCAGGCGCGCCGAGAGGACGAGGGCGCCCGCGAGTGCGACGACGACGCCCGCGAGAAGCGCGCTCGCGCGGAGGATCCCCACGTCCCACTCGAGGTCTGCCGCCCGCACGAGCGGCCCGAGAATGCCCTCAGGGTCGACCTGGATCGGACGGAACGGCCAGGGATCCGACCCGAGCTCCGGCACGGTCACCGCGACAAGAATGCCCAGGACGCCGAGGACGGCCCCGGCCTCGCGCCGCGTCACCTGGTGCTGGGGACGGGCTCGCCCGTCGGGGCGCGCTCGGTCCTGGCCGCCTCGGCGGCCCGCTCGCGAGCGGGCACCGGAACCGCGAGGTAGGCGGCGCCGATGCCGAGCGCGAGCCAGGTGATCGGATCCTCGAAAAACCCGCTGTAGGCGAGCGCGTGCACGAAGAGCGCAAGGAGCACGGCTCCGATGGAGAGTGCCAGCGCCTCGTCGTAGCGTCGCAGGAGCAACACCATGCGGACTGCGGCCGCGAGCAGGAGCGCGTAGATCGCGAGCCCGACGATCCCGAGCTCGGCGGCGACGGTCAGCGGCGTCGTGTGCGAGACGAAGCGCGCGGTGCGTGCTCCGTCCTGCTCGGCGAGATCCTGGCTGGCCTGCGGCTGCGCCCCGAGGCCGACGCCGAAGATCGGCGCCTCGCGCACGACGTCGGCCGTGCGCTCGACCCTGGTCGACCTGCCGCTCGTCACGTCCCCGATCGACTGATCCTTCGCGTCGACGGCCACGAAGCCTGCCGCCGCCAGGACGACGATGGCGGTCGCTGCGACGACCGCTCGCCGGGCAACGCGGTCCCCCGCGATCAGCGTGACCACGAACGCGACCGCGAAGAGCGACGCCATGCTCGTCTGTGAGTACGAGAAGTAGAGGCCGCCGAAGAGGAGCGCCGCGAGGCCCGCGGCGAGGTACACGTTGATCCTTCCCGTCCAGATCAAGACGAGGAGCACGGCGAAGCCCAGCACGACGTGGCGCCCGTACAGGCTCGGGTCGGTAAAGAGCGAGGTGACGCGGAAGAAGGGCGAGTACGCGTTCGCGACCTCGAGCTGCGGCGAGAAGAAGAAGAGATCCTTCGTCGCCTCCTGCCAGAGGCCGACGGCGGCGAAGACTGAGGCGAGGCCGATCGAGATCCACGCCAGCACCTTCGGAAGCCACGGAGCGAGCTCGGCGCGCGCGACCACGGCGACGAGCGCCGCGAAGGGCAAGAGAAAGAACGCGAGCAGGTTGGCGCCCGCGTCCAGGTCGCGGGACCAGAGCAGCGAGACCGAGGCAAGGGCGAAGAAGGCGGCGACGGGGACGGCGAGGAGCCTCGGCACCTGCGCGACCTCGCCCTGACGCAGCACGCGCCAGGCGTAGGCAGTCGCTGCGGCGGCGAGAACGATGTAGAGCGGGACAAGCCGCCCGAGTCGCCCGGACTCGGCCAGGGCGAACAGGAAACGGTGGTCGCGGTCGAAGTCGAACGGGAGCCTGAACGGTGCGGCGAGGAGCAGCGCCGGGATCACGAACGCCGGATAGCGGACGAACACGGCCGCTCCGGCGGCGAGCAGGATGAGCCCGCCCGCGCCGGCAGCCGCCGCCGCGGGGGTGAGCACGTCCTCGAGCGTGTCGGTTCCGGCCATCGACAGCCCGAGAAGGATCTCCGCGACGACGATCAGCGCAAAGCCGGCGAGTAGGGTCAGCCGGCGGCCTGCAAGGAGCGTGAGCGCGGCGCCGCCTGCGCCGACCACCCCCGCAAGCTGCGCCAGATCACCCTCGCTCATCCCGGGACCCGGATACTACGTCCCTCGTGATCGAAGGCTGGAAGAGAGTGCTCGTGCTCGCGCCCCATACCGACGACGGCGAGTTCGGCTGCGGCGGCACGCTCGCCCGGCTTGTCGACGCGGGCACGGAAATCCGCTACGTCGCCTTCTCGATCGCCACGCGCTCTCTGCCGGAGGGCTTTCCGCCGGACACGCTGGCGCGCGAAGTCCGCGAGGCGACGGCCGAGCTCGGCATCACCCAGGACGGTCTCGTCGTCCACGACTTCGAGGTCCGGACGTTCCCCGAGCACCGCCAGGCGATCCTCGAGCTGCTGATCGCCCTCTGGGAGGACTGGCGGCCCGACGCCGTGCTCCAGCCCAGCCTGCGCGACATCCATCAGGACCACCAGGTGGTCGCGGCGGAAGGGCTGCGTGCGTTCAAGCGGACGACGATCCTCGGGTACGAGATCCCCTGGAACAACTTCGACTTCGGCTACCAGGCATACGTTGCGCTCGAGAACGGACACATCGAGCGCAAGGTTGCGGCGCTCGCGAAGTACGAGTCGCAGCAGCACCGGCGATACTCGGACTCGGAGTACATCTGGAACCTCGCCCGCACGCACGGGACCAACGTCAATCGCGAGTACGCCGAGGTCTTCGAGGTCTACCGCGTCGTTGCCTGACTAGGCGTCGTCGAGGGCGGTCAGCTCGCGGAGCGCCGCTTTCAGGTCCTCGACGCGCTCCGGGTCGAGTCGCTGCCGCACCCGGCCGTCGAGCTCGCTGAGCACGGCGGCGGCAACCGGCTCGAAGGCGCGGCTGCGCGTCGTGAGAAAGATCAACGACGCGCGGCCGTCCTTCGGATCGCGGCGGCGCTCGACCAGCCCGTCGCGCTCCAGTCGGGGCACCAGCTCGGTCATCGCCTGCTTGCTCAACCGCGCACGTCGGGCGAGCTCGCCCATCCGGAGCCCGTCCTCCTCGAACAGCGGCAGGAGCACCGAGCCGTAGGAAGGGCGGACGTCCCCAAAGCCCCGAGTGGTGAAGCGCTCGACCAAGAGCTCGTTCCATCGCTGCATCGCCTTCGCCAGGAGGAAGCCCAGGTCGTCCCGACCCGGCGCGGTCAGGAGAACTCCCGGCGGATGTTCTCGAACTCCTCGAGCAGCGACGAGTACTGGGACTCGAAGAGCTGGTCGGGCATCCCCGATTGCTGGAACATCGTGAAGCTGAAGGCGCTCGTGCCGCTCTGCCAGCTCGACGACGCGAGTGGGGAAGAGGGCGAGCTCGTCCAGCGACGGCCCGGCGTACATGTCGATCACGCCCGTGTCCGGATCGGCGTCGATCGTGAAATAGAACTCACCGAGGCCATTGACGACTTTCGCCTGGCCGTCCTCGTACCGCAACTCCCGCGCGAACTCGGTCGCCCACTTGGGCAGGTTCTCGACTTTCGAGAGATAGTCGAACACATTCTCTTTCGGCGCCTCAAGTACGGTCGTGACGGTTCGAGTCTGCATGCGGACCTCCTATTAGTCTGGTAGTGGACTAAATAGTACGGTACCAGACTTCTCTCAGCGAAGCGCGGCCTCCTGCGCCTCGTAGAGCGGCGCGAGCTCCTTGAAGCGGCCGAACCAGTCGGGCTCGCCGCCGGGGCCGAGATGCGCTTCCAGGGAGTCCAGGTGGGCGTGCCAGCCTCCGCCGTAGCCCGGGGCCGCTTCGCTCGGCAGCCCCCGGTGGTCGAGGACGAGAATCGTGCCGTCCCCATCCTGCTGCAGCTCGAAGCGGACGACGGTGTCGTTCTCGCCGGGGTACAGCCACGTGAGCTCCAGCACACGCTCTGGCTCGACGGCCAGAACCTCGCCCCGCGTGACCTGGCTCTCGTCATCGGGCGCGAACCGCAGCACGTACTGACCGCCGACCCGGAGATCCAGCTCCGCGTCCGCGAGCCAGCGCGCGAGGCGGTCCGGCTCGGTCAGTGCCGACCAGACCTCGGCGGGGGTCGCCTCGTACCGCCGCTCGAACCGGACAGCCCGTCGGTCGCCGTCCACGCGTAGCTGTCCCTGCGGTGCCGTCGTCGTCATCGTCGTGCCCTCCTCAGCTCGGTCTCCAGTGCGTCGAGGCGATTCGTCCAGAAGCTCCGGCAGCGCTCGACCCAGTCGTCGACCTCGTCGAGCGCTGTCGGTTCGAGCGAGTACAGGCGGCGGGTCCCCGCTTCGCGCGCCTTCACGATTCCCTCCTCGCGCAGGACTCGCAGATGTTTGGAGACGCCGGGCCGGCTGATCGAGAACGCAGCCGCGATCTCGCCGGCCGAGCGCTCACGCTCGGCCACGAGCTCGACGATGCGGCGTCTCGTAGGGTCGCCCAGCGCCTCGAACGCGGTCACCGGGAGACTGTAACGTAGCGGTTACGTAACTGTCAAGTTACACTGATCCTCTCGGCCAGCTCCCGCGAGATCGCGTGGTCGGTTCCGCCGACGCGGACGGTCAGCGGGCCGTCGAAGGGCTCCGAGGCACGCACCTCGAGCCGATTGCCGGGCGTCAGCTTGAGCTTCGAGAGGTAGCGCAGCAGCTCGCCGTCGCCGTCGGGGATCCGCTCGACCGTCGCCTTGTCGCCCGCCTCGAGCTTCGATAGCTGCGTCGTCTTGACCCGGGTGATCTTCAGGTCCGGGCCGGGAATCGGATCGCCGTGCGGATCGCGCGTCGGGAACCCGAGTGTCCGGTCGATGTGCTCCTCGAGCTCCTCGGAGAGCGCGTGCTCGAGCCGGTCGGCCTCGGCGTGGAGTGCATCGATCGGCAGTCCGAGCGTCTGGGAGAGGTACTGCTCGATCAGCCGGTGGTGGCGGATTACCTCGAGCGCGACCCGCTCGCCCTTGCGCGTCAGGTGGGCGCCGCGGTAGCGCTCGTGCTCGACGAGCCCGAGCAACGCCAGCTTCTTCAGCATCGAGGTCACCGAGGGAGGGGAGACGCCGAGCTGGGCGGCGAGCGCCGAGGTCGTCGGTCGCCGACCGGCGGCCTCGAGCTTGTAGATCTCCTTGACGTAGTCCTGGATTGCGTCTGTCAGTTCCATGTGTCTCAGTTATAGTTTAGACGTGCCTAAACTTACGCGGAAACAAGCTCTGGTCGCGGCCGCGCCGCTCGTCGCGGCTGCCCCCTTCGCGCGCCTCAGCCTGCCCGGACACTCGCACTCGCATCCGAGCGCAACCCACGAGGGGCACAACCATCCGGCGCTCGGCCACGCGGCGATGATCCGCGACCACGTCCCAGCCGTGGGCGGCCCGCGGGAGCTCGACGCGCTGCTCTACCCGCCCAAGGCGCTGCCGTACAAGAAGGGCCGGGTGCGCGAGTACGACCTCGTCGCCGTCGACCGTGAGATCGAGGTGGCACCGGGCGTCTTCTTCAACGCCTGGACCTACAACGGCACCGTTCCGGGCCCGGTGATCCGCGCGACCGAGGGCGACCTGCTGCGTGTGAAGTTCCGAAACGGGGGCTCGCATCCGCACACGATTCACTTTCACGGCATCCATCCCGCGAACATGGACGGCGTCTTCGAGATCGTGGCGCCCGGCGACTCGTTCACGTACGAGTTCCCGGCGCGGCCCGCGGGGATGCACCTCTACCACTGCCACGCGACGCCGCTCAAGAAGCACATCCACAAGGGCCTCTACGGCGCTTTCATCATCGACCCGAAGGAGCCACGTCCGCCGGCCCAGGAGCTCGTCATGGTCATGAACGGCTACGACACGGACGGCGACGGCGGGAACAACTTCTACACCGTCAACGGGAAGTCGTTCTACTACGCGCGCTACCCGATCCGGGTCACCCGCTCGCAGACGGTACGGATCTACCTCGCGAACCTGACCGAGTTCGACCTGATCAACTCGTTCCATCTGCACGGGGACTTCTTCCGCTACTACCCCACCGGCACCGGCGACCAGTTCGAGTACACGGACACCGTCATGCAGGCGCAGGGCCAGCGCGGGATCATCGAGATCGACTTCGCCAACACCGGGTGATTTCATGTTCCACGCGCACCAGTCCGAGTTCGCGGAGCTCGGGTGGATGGGGTTCTTCGACGTGAGGGATTAATGGGCAGCCGCGCCGAAGCAGCCGTGCTCGGCCGAAGCTGGCGGCTCTGGGCGTTCGTTCCGCTGGTCTTGCTCACCGCCGTCGTTGCGCTCTTCACGGCGACCGGCGGCTCGGTCACCGGGCTGCTGGGCGATGCTGCGCCGCCGGCCGACGAGTTCGACATCCGGCGGGTCGAGTTTCACCCCGGCGAGATCCGGATCCGCGTGACGAACCCGCAGCCGGACGACTTGACGATCGCCTCGGTGACAGTCGACGACGCGATCGTGCCGTTCGACGTTGACGGCGATCGCACACTCGGCCGGCTGCGCTCGAGCGAGATCGTCGTCCAGTACGACTGGGTTGCCGAGGAGCCGATCTCGGTCGGCGTGACGAGCTCGACCGGGATCGAGACGACCAAGGAGATCGCGGCCGCGGTCGAAACGCCCCAGGCGTCGGCACGGAGCTTCTTCGGCTACGCGCTGATCGGGACGCTCGTTGGGATCGTTCCGATCGCGCTGGGGCTCCTCTGGCTGCCGTCGCTTCGCCGGGCAGCGCCCGAGTGGCTGGCGGCGTTCATGGCTTTGACGGCCGGGCTGCTGTCGTTCCTCGCCGTCGAGGCGCTCTCGGAGGCATTTCACGCTTCAGGCGGCGCTGCCGAGCGCCATCGGCGGCGCCGGGCTGGTGCTACTCGGCGTCTCATTCAGCTTCCTCTTCCTGAGCGCGATCTCGAGCCGGATGGGTGAAGGCGAGGGGGGCAGAGCCTCGAATCTCGGCGGGCTCGCGCTGGCGACGCTCGTCGCGGTCGGGATCGGGCTGCACAACCTGGGCGAGGGCCTCGCGATCGGCTCGTCCTTCGCCCTCGGCGAGCTCGCGCTGGGGACGTTCTTCATCGTCGGCTTCATGATCCACAACGTCACCGAGGGGCTCGGGATCGCCGCGCCGCTGTCGGAGGGCCGTGCTGTCTCGTTGCGGCGGCTCGCGGTGCTCGTGCTGGTAGCGGGCGCTCCGGCGATCGTCGGAGCCTGGCTGGGCGGGTTCGTGACGAGCGACCTGCTCGGCGTCGTCTTCTTCGCGGCGGCGGCAGGGGCAGCGTTCGAGGTCGTCGTCGAGGTGGGGCGCTACGTGGCGCGGAAGGCGCCGGGAGGGCTCTCCTCACCGCACGTTCTGGGCGGCTTCCTCGCCGGCATCGTCGCGATGTACGTGACCGGCCTCCTGGTCGCCTAGGGCATCTCCCTAGGTCGGCCGTACGACGGCTCGATCAGGTCCAGGCGTCTTGCCGAAGCGATCGGGATTGCTCTGAGTGGACGATGACTGCGCAAACAGCCACGTTCGAAAGGAGCAGCAATGTTTCGCGTCTCAGTCCTCGCCGCCAGCGCTCTCGTGGCGGTCGTCGCCGTCGTGATGACCGCGCCCGTCGCAGCCGCGCCGAAGGTCGTCAGGGGCAGTGTGGGCCCTGGGTTCACGATCTCGCTGACGAGTGGCGGCAAGAAGGTCAAGTCGCTGAAGGCCGGCGTTTCGTACAAGTTCGACATCACCGACCGTTCGACGATTCACGACTTCCACCTGATTGGTCCAGGCGTCAACAAGACGATCACCGGCGTCTCCTTCACCGGAAAGAAGTCGATCACCGTCAAGCTCAAGCGCGGCACCTACCGCTTCGTCTGCGACCCGCACTCGAGCTCCATGAAGGGAAGCTTCCGGGCCAGCTGATCGGCCCGGTCAGAAACGGTCTGGCCTCGTGTCGAGAGCGGGGCCAGGCCTCCACTAGAGTCGTCGGCGGCATGTCCGACTTCGCGCCCGTCAAAGAGTTGATCAAGGACGTCCCGGGCTGGCTCTCCGACGAGGAGGGTGAGGCGCTCTACGAGCTCGCCCAGGAGTGCACCGGGAAGGGCGTGATCGTCGAGATCGGCTCCTGGAAGGGCAAGTCGACGATCTGTCTCGGGCTGGGCTCGCGGGCGGGGAACGGCATTCGGATCTTCGCCGTCGACCCGCACGCGGACTACCGGCACGGCGAATTCAAGGACAACATCGAGCGCGCGGGGATCGCAGATCTCGTCACGCCGGTACAGGGCCTGTCTCAGCAGGTCGCAGACGACTTCGACGAGCCGATCGAGCTCCTGTTCGTCGACGGCTCCCACGAGGAGGACGATGTCCGCGCCGACTTCGACAAGTGGGTCCCGAAGGTTGTCGACCGCGGCATCGTGGCGTTCCACGACACGACCTGGCACGACGGGCCGCGCAAGGTTGTGGCCGAGAAGATCTTCGGCTCGCACCAGTTCCGCGACGTCCGCTTCGTGATCGGGTCGACGACCGTGGCGCAGAAAGTCGCCCACAACACGCCTTACGACCGGCTCCATGCCCGCCGCGTCCAGGCGATGAAGGCGATCTTCGGAGCGGTGTCGCGGGTGCTGAAGCAGCGACGCGAGTGGCTCCCCGCGGGTCTCGAGCGGGTGGGGCGTCGCGTCTTTCGGGTCTTCGGCGGCTAAGGCATACGACTTCGAGCCGAATCTGCACCGAGTCGCGCGCGAGCCCTAGCCGCGCAGCTCGGCCGCATCTATCTCCCTCTGTGTCAACGACCGAGGGAGACACATGAAGACGATTCTGCTCGTCGGCTGCCTCGCGGCAGTCGCCGTAGTCGCGGGCGTCGCGCTCGCCCAGAGTGAGCCGCCGTCGACCGTGATCCACGCCTGCAAGCACCCGTCCGGAGGCTGGCTTCGCCAGGTCTCGGCGCCGTCGCAGTGCCGCCGGCGTGAGACGGCGGTCAGTTGGAACGTCGCCGGCGCGAAGGGCGAGAAGGGTGATCCCGGTCCGGCGGGCCCACCCGGGCCGAAGGGCGAGGGGGGAACGGTCGTCTCCGGCCTCGCGACCCTGAACGGCGTCCCCTGCGTCGCCGCGGATGACGCAGCCGGCGAGATCAAGGTCACGATCGCCGCGAACGGCGACGTCACGTTGGCGTGCGTTGCCGACGAGACGCCGCCGCCTCCACCGCCTCCGCCTCCGACCGGCCAGGCGAAGCTCGTCATCAACGAGGTCGACTACGACCAGGTCGGCACCGACGCCGACGGCTTCGTGGAGATCCACAACGCCGGAGACGCGGCGGTCGACCTCGCCAACGTCGATCTCGTCGCCGTCAACGGAGGCGACTCGTCCGAGTACGCCCGCGAGCAGCTCACCGGCTCCCTGGCCGCCGGCGGGTACTTGGTGGTCGCGATCGAGCTCCAGAACGGCGCGCCGGACGGTCTCGCGCTGCTCGAGGGTGCGACGCTCCTCGACGCTCTCTCCTACGAGGGCGGGATCACGGCGGCGACGATCGGCGGCCAGACCTACAACCTCGTCGAGGGGACGGTCCTCCCGACGACCGTCGAAGACTCGAACACCGTCGCTGGGTCGCTGATCCGCAACCCGAACGGCAGGGACACGAACGACGCGGCTGCGGACTGGGCCTTCACGACGACGATCACGAGAGGAGCCGCGAACGTCTTGACGCCCTAGAGCGAGCGGTAGATCTCGAGCAGGCTGTCGGCGCCTCGGTCCGCGTCGTGGACTCGTTCCACGTACGCGCGGGACGAGGCGCCGATCCGCCGGCGCTCGTCCACCGAGGTCGCGAGCTCGGCGATCCGTTCACGCAGGTTGCCCTTCGTGACCGGGACGATCGGGACTTCGACGTCCAGTGCGCGCTCCGTCTCCTGGACCGCCTCGGGGCGCAGGTAGCTCAGCACCGGCTTGCCGAGGGCCATCGCCTCGATGGCGAAGATCCCGTACCAACCGGCATTGAGCTGATCGACGACGATGTCGGCCCGCTCGTAGTGGCGCCTCGCTTCGGCATGGGGCAGGCCCTCGACGATGTCGAGCTCGACGTCGAGCCCTTCGCATGCCTCGACCAGGTGCTCGGTCCCTTTGCGGCGCCGCGAGGACGGCGCATGCAGGACGATCGGCCTCGGCCGCTCCTGCGGCCCCCCGGAGGCGTACTCGCGCAGGTCGACTCCCGGCGGGACGACCTCGGCGTCCGGCACCCACCGGAGCGCGTCGAACGAGCCGACGATCCGTGCGTCAGCTCCGTGGGCGTACCGAAGCTGCTCGGGCGTCTTGCCGCGGATGTCCGAGCCGAGGAAGTGCAGCACCGAGCGCCGTCGCGTCGCCTTCAGGATCGGCCACGTGAGCTTCCGCGGCACGAGCGTCCAGCCGAAGTAGAAGTGGAAGACGTCGATCCGAGGCAGCAGCCCGAGGAACGCCGGCCACTGGACGGCCTGCCGCCCCCAGAAGCCGGCGGGGCGGTCGAGCGACCGGTCCGCCTCGGGATGCAGCTTCTGCCGCTCGACGACGAGCAGCTCGGCGTCGATGCCCTTGCGCCGCAGCGCCTGCACGTTCGTCCACGGGATCCCCGCCACGTTCAGTGGCGTGTGGACGACGCGCAGACCTACTCGTCCCACTCGACCTGGTCGAAGTAGCGGAGCGCCCGACGGCTCGGGCGCACGCGCTCCTGGTACGACGCCAGCTCTTCCGTTGAGATCTCGCCGAGCGCGTGCTTCACGCCCAGCCAGGGCAGGTTGAGATCCTCCTGGTAGACGATCGTCGAGATCCGCGGGTTGATCTCGATCACCTTGTCGCCGACGAGCTGGATGTTGAAGAAGTGATCGAGTGTTAGCGCCTCGACGATCTTCGCCGCCTGCTCCGTCAACCAGTCGTCGTCGAGCGTGACGAAGTACATCGCGAGACCGGCACGCATGGACTCCCGCGTCTTCGGATGACCGAGCACGATCCTTCCGCCCTCGGCGATCCCGTCGATCGTTCGTTCGAGGCCACTCGCCAGCTCCATGACGAGCAGCGGCGTCTCGTCGTCGCCGAGCAGGTCGACGAGCTCCTCGAGCCGAAGGGCCTCCGCGACCCCGGGCCGGTTCGTCAGCAGCTGCTCGCGGCGGTCGGCGGCGGCGGAGAGGATCCGGAAGCCGCGCGAGCCGGAGGAGAAGGCCGGCTTGGTCGCGACGTCCTGCTCTGGGTAGCCGAGCTCGCGCGCGGCCCCGGCGACGGCCTCGCCGCCGATCACGCGGCGCCACTTGGGGCCGGGCACGCCGATCTCGTCGAGCAGCGCGTAGGTCTCCGCCTTGTCGTTCGAGCGGCGGACGGCCTCGGGGGAGGAGACCATCACGGCGACCCCCTCGAACCGCGCCTTGGACTCGGCCAGGCCGAGCAGGTCGAAGGAGGATTGCGGCAGGATCGCGTCCACGCCCTCCTCTTGCACGACATCGAGCATCGCGTTCGCGAAGTCGGGGTCGGATCCAGGCGGCACGAGGTGGAAGGCGTCACAGAGGTGCCGGCCGACCGACCGCTCGGCCATGTCCGTCCCCACCACCCGCACCTCGCGCTCGCCGTTCTCCTTCAGGGCCCGCACGAGAGCCGCCGACCCAGGGGCCCCCGCGGCAGAGACGAGGACGGTCGTCACTTCACGATCATCGCAAGCTTCGGGCCCAGCGCCCCCGGCTCGCGATCGACTTCGCTCGCGAACTCCTCCCAAGCCGTGTTGACGTTCACGTCGTCTGCGACAAGCACCCCGCCCGCACGGAGCGCCTTCCACGCCTCCTGGAACTCGAAGCTCATGCACTCGTACGAGTGCTCGCTGTCGTGCATGAAGAAGTCGATCGCGCCGACTTGCTCCAACAGCGGAGGCAGCTCGTCCTGGGAGCGTCCGAGCACGAGGTGCCAGGCGTCCCGCAGCTCGGGCGGCACCATCCAGCCCGGCTCCTTGCCGGGCGGGATGACGGCGCCGCCCTTGCCGTCCCAGAACGTCCCCGCCTCGTAGTCCTCGCCGGCTACCTCGGGCAGGTCGATGGAGTGGAGCTCACCGGCGCCGTTGCGTTGGAGGGCAAGCAGCAGGAACGCGGTCGAGACGCCGTTGCACACGCCGGTCTCGACGGCGACGCGGGGCTCGAGCTCGCGGACGAGCTCGTAGAGCCGCAAGCCCTCGTCGTACCCCTCCCGGCCCGTGACGCGGCCGGTGTTGTAGCGGTGCCCGCGCTGCGTCTCGCCCTGGACCGTGTCCCAGAAGACGGCGGCCTGTTGCTCGAGATGCTCGATCAGTCCGCTTTCGCGGACCTCGTCCTGAGTCGTGCCGAGGGCTATTTCTTCGGCCGACCCTCGTCGATGCCGGTCGGGAGATAGTTCGGCGGGATCGAGCCGCGCTCGGCGCCGTCGAACCTCGCCACCGTAACCGTGTCGACCCGAGCGTCGTAGCTGTCCCGTTCGCCTTCGCCCCGACGTCGCCACCAAGTCTTGATTCGGTCGAACATGGCCCGAAATCTACCGGGCAAGGGGAGCGAGAGCGCGGATCCGGCGGCGCTCTTCCGGGAGGTAGAAGCCGAGCGGGAGGAGCACGAGCGGGTAGACGGCGACGATCGCGATCGCGGCCGCGAGCGGCGGGTCGAGCGTACGTCCGAGAATCGTCAGCGCGATTGCCGTCACGAAGGCTGTCGCGACGCGCCGCCATTGGTACGGCACCGGATAGATGCGCTGCGCCTTCCAGGCCATGGCCACGAAGAGCGTGCCGTAGGCTCCGACCGTCGCGACGGCGGCGCCGATCATTCCGTACTTCGGGATCAGGATCAGGTTGAGCGCGACGTTGAGCACCGCGGCCGCGCCGGTGATGATCCAGTTCGATCGGGTACGGCGGGCGCGCCCGATCCCGATCACGACGACGATGTAGGCGCCGAACGCGGCCGCCGCAAAGGCGAGCGGCGCCACGACGCGCTCGGCTGAGTAGAACTCCTCCGTCGTCAGCAGCCGGACGAGCCAGGGTGAGAGCACGCCGAGCGCCAGGGCCATCCAGGACGTGATCACGACGATGTACGTGAGGACGAAGCTGTAGGTCCGCTTCGCCTCCTGGTCGTCTTCGATCGAGTAGGCGAACGCCGGCCATGCGGTCCGGAAGGCGGCGAGGAACAGGATGATCGCGGACGCCATCCGGACGCCGATCGAGTAGAGCCCGACCTCGCGCGGACCCGAGAGCTTGACGAGGAAGAAGCGGTCGCTGAAGTTGAGCGCCCAGAGGAAAAGGCCCGAGGGGACGAGCGGCATCCCGAAGCGGTTCATCTCGCGCAGGAGCGGCCGGTCGAGCTGGAAGCCGAGCTGTTCGCGGCGGTAGACGAGGAGCCCGACATAGACGAGCAGCGTTCCGGTGAAGCTGCCGACGATGACGCCGAGTGGGCCCTCGTCGAGCGCGACGACGAGGACCAGCGTCGCGCCGACGGTCAAGGTGAGGTTGATCAGCGTCGCGATCAGGTACGCCACCGACCGCTGCTCGACTCGGAAGAGCGACGTCATCTGCTCGTAGTTCACCTGCGCCCAGAGGCCGACGAACGACGCGCGCACGAGGTCGGCGTGCGCCGGCGTGTCGAAGAGCAGCTCGGAGATCGGCCCGGCCAGCGCGAGCCCTGCAACGAGCCCCGCCGTTCCGGTCGCCATCGTGAACCAGAACGACGTCCGGATCACGCGTCGCTTGTCCTCGTCGTCGAAGTAGAAGCGGAAGAACGCGCTCTTGACGCCGGCGGCGAGGATCACCGTCAGGATGGCGGACAGCGCGATCAGCGTCTCGATCAGGCCGTAGTCCGCCGGCGTCAGGAACCGCGTGTAGATCGGCAGCAGGAGGACGGCGATGAAGCGCGAGACGAGCGAGCCGACGCCGTAGACCGCCGAGTGGCGGGCCAGCTCCTGGATCCGGGCTGCGATCACGACAAGTCGATGCGGTCTTCGGCGAGAAAGGCGCGTCTCCGCTCGCGCTCGGCGTCGAGCATCGCGTTCATCGTCTCGCCCATCGAGCTCCCTGGATAGACCCAGATCTCCGGGTGGGTCAGGAGCTGGAGCCACTCGAAGTCGCCGCGGGCGAGCGCTTCGTGCGGGCAGCCGTGGCGCCAGGACTGGTTCGAGTCGGAGCGGTAGTGATCGGGGTCGAAGTAAGGCGCCTGCATCACGTTGACGAAGCCGTCGACGGGCTGGGCCATGTAGTCGGCCTCCGGGTTGTGCCAGGCGAGGACTGGGTCGAAGCGGTCGTCCTTCTCGGCGCCAGGCCAGACGGCGTGCAGGCCGATCCCGTGTCCGAGCTCGCGGAGCCGGTTGATCGCCCGCACCCCTTCCAACGACGAGAGGTTGTAGAAGACGCTCTGGGTCATCAGGAAGTAGGTCGCGGGCACCTCGGCGGCCGCTTCCAGCTCGGCCAGCTGGAGGGCGGCAGAGAGGGAGAGGTCGACGTCGTGGCGCAGGAACAGGTCGCCGTCCTGCGGGACGCGGTCGAAGGACGAGAATTGGTAGCCGCCCTGCTTTCCGGCGTCCAGCAGGTCGCGGTAGTGCTCGAGGCTGAACTCGCAGCTCATGCGACCTCGACGTCGAGCAGCCGGGCGGCAGCCTCGGCGCGGGCGACGGCGTCGATGTTCGTGTCTCCGAGCGCGATCACGTAGCCGCGACGATCGCCGTCGACCTGCACCGGGCGGATCGTCTCGCCCTCCTGGAAGTAGACGTCGGCCTCGACGACACCGGGGAACGCCAGTACCCGGTCAAGTCCGCTCACGTCGACCAGCCTGCCCGTTGGGAGTGGGCCGGGCTCGGCGGTCAGGAACGAGATCGCCATCGGCTGTTGCAGCTTCGGCTCGACGAGCTCGTTGGGCACCGTCTCTCCCAGGGCCTGGCGCAGCGCGATCTCGATCAGGTCGATGCCGACGCCGTAGCGGGCGACGGAGTCCATCTGGCCCGCCGGGATCCTGGCGGCGACCTCGATCAGCCGCGCGACGCCGTCGTCGCCCCAGATCACCTGGGGGTAGGCGATGCCGTCCTCGAGGCCGAGGGCGTGCACAGTCGCCCGTCCCACGCGCTCGACCTCGGCCAGCGCGTCGCCGTAGAGCGTCGAGGGGTAGACGTGCGCGAGCGCGACCCCGAATCCGATCCCCGGAGGGCGGCGGCGGTCCGAGAGCGTGAGGACGGTGATCTCGCCGCCGCGGGCAACGAGCAGCCCGTTGACCTCGAGCCCGGAGTGGTAGCTCTCGAGGATCGCCTCCTCGTCGGTGGACTGCGCGAGCGCGGCGTAGAGATGGCGCTCGATGTCGTCGATCGACAGCACGAGGAAGAGCCCGCGCTGGCCGGCCGAGTCGGCCGGCTTGAGAACGGCGGGGAAGCCGACGGCCTCGGCGGCCGACCGGATCTCGCGGACGTGGCGCAGCGCTGCGTGCCGCGGCTGGGGCACCCCCGCGTCTGCGAGCCGCCGTCGCATGGCGATCTTGTTCGTCATCATGTGCGCCGTCTCCGTCCCGATCCCTGGCAGGCCGAGGCGCTCTGCCACCCCGGCGACGACAGGCACGGCCCGGTCGGCCGCGAACGTCATCACGCCGCTGACGTGGTGGTGACGCCCGACCTCGGCAACTGCCTCGACGTTACCGAAGTCCGCGATCTCGCCGACATCTGCGACACCGAGGCCGGGCGCGGCGGCATTCCGGTCGACGGCAATCACTCGAATCTCCAGCTCGCGGAGGCGCTCGAGGGCGCGTCGCTGGTGGCGTCCGGCCCCGATGAACAGCACAGCTTGCACGGCGATCAGCTTATGGCGTCAACTGCAGGGGCCTCTCGGCGTCAACGGGTGATAGATGCTCCGGTATCTGCTCAGACGGCTGATCTGGGCTTGCGTCCTGTTCCTCGCCGTCACGGTCGTCGCCTACATCATCTTCTTCATGGTCCCGGCGGAGCCTGCCCGCTTGATGGCGGGCCCGCAGGCGCCGCCCGACCAGGTCGAGCGTGTCCGCAAGGAGCTGGGGCTCGATCGTCCGGTGATCGTCCAGTACTTCGACTTCCTGGACGACATCGTCGTCCACCAGTCGCTCGGGACGTCGTTCGCGACGCGGCAGGACGTGAACGAGATCATCGCGAACGCCGCGCCGGTGACGGCGAGTGTCGTCATCGGTGGAGTGATCTTCTGGCTGCTCATCGCCGTCCCGCTCGGGATTCTCTCGGCGCTGAAACCGAGGTCGCTGCTCGACCGCACCGGGATGATCTTCGTCCTGATCGGGATCTCGGCGCATCCCGTCTGGATCGGCCTGCTCCTGATCTACTTCGTCGGCTACAAGGCGGGCCTGGCTCCGCTGGGCGGTTACTGCGACATGATCAACCCCGCGACCGACTGCGGCGGGCCGGTTCAGTGGGCGCATTCGCTCGTGTTGCCGTGGACGACGTTCATGCTGCTCTACGCGGCGCTCTATACGCGGATGATCCGCGCGAACGTGATGGAGGCGAGCCAGGAGGACTACGTGCGGACCGCTCGTGCCAAAGGCGCACCGGAGTGGCTCGTCATGCGCTCGCACATCCTGCGCAACGCGATGCTGCCGATCATCACCATGCTCGGGCTCGACCTCGGCATCCTGATGGGCGGGGCGATCTTCACGGAGACGGTCTTCGGGTTGCCCGGTCTCGGGAAGACGGCGATCGAGCGGCTCGAGGGCTTCGACCTGCCGGTCGTGATGGGGATCATCGTCTTCTCGACGATCGCGATCATCGTCGTCAACCTGATCGTCGACATCCTCTACGCCTGGGTCGACCCGCGGATTCGCCTCAGCTAACGCTTCGCTGAAAGTCTTACGACTTTCAGCGACCATTCGAGGCGAGCGGGCGGAACGGGCAAACAGCCCGTTCCGCGGCGATTCAGCGATGACCAGGCCTGACCGGAAAGAGGAACGCGTGCTTGTCCCAGCGGTCGATCTCGCAGCCGCCGCTTCGCGTGAACCGTGCGTTCACCGTCTCGCCGCGGTACAGGCCTTCGACCTCGGCGACGGCCGGGCCGCCGTAGATCCTGGTGCAGACCGCGTCCTCGGGAATGGGCGCGAAGGGATCGGACAACGCGAAGAGCTGCTGGCAGGCCTTCTCGGGTGAAGGAAGCGTCCCTCCGGACCGGTCGCAGTGGAGCCTCCACTCGCGCGGCGCGCCTCGATCCTTGCCGTTCGGCCACGCCTTGATCTGGAGGACCGTCTGAGTCCCAGGCGTTTTGCCGCCTTCCCAGCCGCCGCAACCGGCCAGGACGACCAGAACCGCCACCAGGCCCGCCGCGTGCGCTTTCACCGCGCCGCGTCCTAGCCCGACGGCTTGACCGGGAAGAGGAACGCGTGACGCTCCCACCGATCGATCTCGCAGCCGTTGATGCGGTCGAAGCTCGCGTCGAGGCTCTTGCCCGCATGGTTGCCCGAAACCTCCGCGACCGCCGGCCCTCCGTAGATCGCCGTGCAGACCATGTCCGGCGGGACCGGGACGAACGGGTCGTCGAGCGCCGCGAGCCTGCGGCACGCGTCCTCGGGGTCCGGATGAGTCCCCTGCGGCGGATCGCAGGAGAGCGTCCACGTCCGTGCTTCACCGGCCTGTTTCCCCTCAGGCCAGACCGAGATCGTCAGCTCGGTCCGGGGCTCGACCATGGCCGCATCGTCGCCGCCGCATGCGGCCAGCGCAAGGAGCACCACCACTAGACTCGCCGCGTGCCTCTTCACGGTAAGCGCATTGTGCTGACTGGTGGCGCGGGCTTCATCGGCACGACGCTGAGCCGGCGCCTGATCGACGACAACGAGCTCATCGTCCTGGACAACTTGCACCGCGACGCGCTTGCGAACACCGACCTCGCCGGGCATTCGAACCTGACCTTCGTCCAGGCCGACGTGCTCGACGCCGAAGCCGTCGCCGACACGGTCCGCGGCGCCACGCACATCGTCCACCTGGCGGCCATCGCCGGTGTCGACACGGTTCTCGAGAGCCCGGTGCGGACGATGCGCGTGAACCTGATCGGCACGTACAACGTCCTCGAGGCCGCGCACGGGACGCAGGAGAGCCTTGAGCGGCTCGTCGACTTCTCGACCAGCGAGGTCTTCGGCCGGCACGCCTACAAGGTCGAGGAGATCCACGAGACCGCGCAGGGCTCGGTCGGGGAGGCGCGGTGGACCTATGCCGTCTCCAAGCTCGCCGGCGAGCACCTCGCCCACTCGTACTACGACGAGTTCGGGCTCCCGACCTGCTCCCTCCGTCCGTTCAACGTCTACGGCCCGGGACAGATCGGCGGCGGGGCGATCCGCGCCTTCATCGAGACCATCCTCGCCGGCGAGGACCTGGTCATCCACGGAGACGGCTCGCAGATCCGCGCCTGGTGCTACGTCGATGATCTGGTCGACGCCCTCCTGCTCGTCCTCGAGCGACCCGAGGCGGTCGGCGAGGTCTACAACATCGGAAACCCGCGCTCGGTCGTCACTGTCTTCGACCTCGCAATGAGGATCCGCCGCCTGATGGGCTCGGACAGCGAGATCACGTTCCGCCCGCTCCACTACACGGACGTCGAAATGCGCATCCCGAACATCGATAAGGCCCGGAGGGAGCTCGGCTGGGAGCCTCGAGTCGACCTCGACGAGGGGCTCGCAAAGACGATCGCGTGGTATCGGGAACGACAGCCGGCGCCCGCGTGATCCGGCTCGCCTGGCCGGATCTCGGCGTGGAGGAGCTCGCGGCCGTGGCCGCCGTCTTCGAGAGCGGCCAGCTGACGATGGGCCCGAAGGTGGCCGAGTTCGAGGCCGGCCTCGCCGGGGCCTGCGAGGTCGACCATGCCGTCGCGGTCTCGTCCGGAACGGCGGCGCTCCACCTGGCCGTGCTCGCGCTGGGGATCGGGCCGGGCGACGAAGTGATCGTCCCCGCCTACACCTTTCCGGCGACGGCCAACGTCGTCGCCATCGCCGGTGCCACCCCCGTGCTGGTCGACGTCGACCCGGAGACGATGAACCTTCGTCCCGAGGCAGTAGCCGATGCCGTCACCGAGCGCACGCGCGCCGTCCTCGTCGTCCACCTCTTCGGCCGACCTGCGCGCTGGGAGGAGATTCAGGCGGCGGTGCCCGAGAGCGTCATGCTCCTCGAGGACGCGGCGGGAGCGCTCGGCGCGCGCCGGGGCGGCCGGGCGTGCGGAGGGCTGGGCCGCCTCGGCTGCCTCTCGTTCCACCCGCGCAAGATCGTCACGACCGGCGAAGGCGGCGCCGTCACGACGAACGACGGTGAGCTCGCCGAGACGATCAGGAGCATGCGTCACCACGGCTGGCGCGGGACCGACATGCCCGGGCCGGGTCTGAACTACCGCCTGCCGGACATTCTGTGCGCTCTCGGGAGCTCGCAGCTACGGCGGCTGGACGCGCTGCTCGAGGAGCGCGAACGGCTCGCCGCGGCGTACGCGGAACGTCTCGCCGGGCACGTCCAGACGCCGAGCGCGGACGCGGGCGACCGCCACGGGCTCCAGGCGTACGTGGTGCTGCTCGACCGCCGCGACGAGGCGCTCGACGCGCTTCACGAGGCGGGAATCCAGGCGCAGATCGGCACGTACGCGCTCCACCGGCTCGGCGCCTACGAGGACCAGGGCCCGTTCCCGGGTGCCGATGCCGCCTACGAGCGAGCCCTCGCGCTTCCCTTCCACAACCGGCTGACCGAGGAGGACATCGACCGCGTCTGCACGGTCTTGACAGACTTGTAAGTGAGTAGTAACTTACAAGCGTCCAATGGCCAAGCCGGCAGCGATCACGAGAAGCACCGCTGAGGAGCGGCGCGAGAGCATCCTCGACGCCGCCCTGATCGAGTTCGCCGCCAAAGGCCTCCACGGCACGTCCACCGAGGACATTGCGCGCCGCGCCGGGATTTCGCAGCCGTACGTCTTCCGCCTCTTCGGCACGAAGAAGAAGCTGTTCGCGGAGTCCTGCCGGCGCTGCATGCGCGAGTTCGCCGAGGCGATGGCGGCCGCGGCCGAAGGCAAGTCGGGCGAGGACGCCCTCGAGGCGATGGGCCAGGCCTACGTCGAGCTGCTCGACGCCGAACCAGCTCGGCTCATGGCGCAGATGCAGATGTACGCCGCCTGCGACGAGCCCGAGATCCGTGAGGTCGCCCAGTCGGGCTACGGCGATCTCGTCCGGTTCGTCGAACGCGTCACCGGGGAATCGGGAGCCCCTATCTCACGTTTTTTCGCGAAAGGGATGCTGATCAACGTGATCGCAGCAATGGGCGTCAAGGATGCCGGAATCGACTGGGCCGACCGGCTCGAGGAGGGCTGGCGGCAAGACACGTGACTTCTCTTTTTTTGGCTTGAGAGTAAGTGATGAATCACTACCGAACAGGAGGAACGAGATGACAACCCCTCGGACTCTGTGGACGTTCGTGATCACCTCAGTGGCGCTCTTCATGGTTGTGCTCGACAACCTCGTCGTCTCGACCGCGCTGCCGGTCATTCGCACCGATCTCGGCGCCTCGCTCGAGGAGCTGGAGTGGACGGTCAACGCCTACACGCTGACCTTTGCCGTGTTCCTCCTCACGGGCGCCGCCCTCGGTGATCGCTTCGGTCGCAGGCGGATGTTCGTCGCCGGGCTCGCGCTCTTCACCGGCGCCTCGGCCGCGGCGGCGCTCGCGCCGAGCATGGACGCTTTGATCGTCGCCCGCGCGATCCAGGGCGTCGGCGGCGCGATCGTCACGCCGCTGACCCTGACGATCCTCAGCGAGGCGTTTCCCAAGGAGAGGCGCGGTCTCGCGCTCGGAGCCTGGTCGGGGATTGCTGGCCTCGCCGTCGCCTCGGGACCGCTCGTCGGCGGCGCGGTCGTCGACGGGATCTCGTGGCAGTGGATCTTCTGGCTCAACGTCCCGATCGGGATCGTGCTCGTGCCGCTGGCCTACACGTTCCTGCACGAGAGTCATGGCCCGGCGAGCCGCCTCGACCTGCCAGGGCTGGCGCTGGCGAGCGCGGGCCTCTTCGGACTCGTCTGGGGTCTCGTGAACGGATACGGCGACGGGTGGACGAGCCCGCAGATCGTCGCGGCGCTTGGGCTCGGCGCCGTTCTGACTGCTGCGTTCGTGGCGTGGGAGCTCCGCGCGCCGGCGCCGATGCTGCCGATGCGGTTCTTCCGGAATCGCGCCTTCGCGGCTGCGAACGGCGCCTCGCTCCTCATGTACTTCGGCATGTTCGGGTCGATCTTCCTGCTGGCGCAGTTCCTGCAGACCGTGCAGGGCCACTCGCCGCTCGGCGCGGGCCTGCGGATCTTGCCCTGGACGGCGATGCCGATGGTCGTCGCGCCGATCGCCGGCGCCCTCTCGGATCGCATCGGGGGGAGGCCGCTGATGGCCGGCGGGTTGGCGCTCCAGGCGATCGGGCTCGGCTGGCTGGCCGCGGTCTCGACGCCGACCGTGCCGTACACGGAGCTGGTCGTCCCGTTCATCCTGAGCGGCACCGGGATGGCGATGTTCTTCGCGCCGGTTGCGAACGTCGTCCTCTCGGCGGTTCGCCCAGAGGAGGAAGGGCAAGCCTCGGGCGCGAACAACGCGATCCGCGAGGTCGGCGGCGTGTTCGGCGTCGCCGTGCTGGCGACGGTGTTCTCGCAGTACGGCGGCTACGGGTCTCCGCAGACCTTCGTCGACGGCCTCTCGCCGGCGATCTGGGTCGGGGCGATCGTCGTCGGCGCCGGCGCGATCATCTCGCTGGCGATCCCACGCCGCATCCGGAGGCAGGAGCAGCCGGTCGAGGAACCAGAGATCGTTCTCGAAGCAGCGTGAAAATCGCCTCGGTCGACGCGGAACGGGCTTTGCCCGTTCCGCCGCCGAGGCTTATGGAGAAGGAACTCTGGGTGGCGTGCGGCTAGCCGAGGTCGCTGTAAGTCGTGAGACTTTCAGCGAAGGACCGGCATGACGAGCGCGTAGCCCTCCTGGAGGAAGGGCACGCGGTCGACGAGCGAGGCGATGTCGTCCGGTTGGAACGCTCCCTCCTCCGTGACGACCTCGGTGATGAGGTCGGCGGGGACGAGCTCGAACAGCGACCGCTCGATCTCCGCGAGCTCCGGCGCCTGGCTTCCCGGCACCGGGGCGAGCTTGATCACCTCGGCCGCCACGACGGTCGGCACGCCGGCCTCGGCCGCCGCCTTGGCCAGCGGGATCGTCCCGGCCTTGTTGCAGATCATGCCGTCCCGAAAGACCGTGTCCGCGCCGATCAGGAACAGCGATGCATCCGCGATCCGACCGGGTGCGTCCGCGTCCTCCACGAGCTCGGTATCGAGGCCCGCCTCCCGCCACTCGTCGGCGAAGGCACGGCCCTCCCCGACCGGCTCGGAGACCGTGCAGATCACCTTGGCCGGCGCGCTCTGCTGGAACGCCTCGCGGACCGTCCCCGAGGCGGAGTGCGTGACGACCGTCGCGCCGTCCAGCCGCTCGCGCAGCTGGATCGTGATCGAGGCCGCGGCGCGGCGGCGCGCGTCGTCCAGCGCCTGCGCCTCCTCCTGGATCAGCCGACGGAGCTCGTCGAGGTCGAGATGCGACTCGTGGCCGGCAGCCGCGAGCACGCGCCCGACGGCCCCGGCGACGGCGCCCACCCCCGGGCGGCAAGCCGCCAGCTGGCGCCCAGCCTCTCTGAGCCGCTCGAGCAGGTCGTCGCAGCTCGGGGCTCTCACCTCCGTCAGCTCGGCGAGCGTCTCGACCGCGCGCCGCGCCATCCAGCTGGCGCCGTGTGAACGGTCGTCCTGAAGCTCCTGGACTCGGGCGGCGAGGAGGGCAGCGGCGTCCACGGGGGGACCAATTGTAGGCTCGATCCCATGTCGCCCGAGATCTCGGTCGTCGTAACCCTCTACAACGAGGCCGGGACTGCGGGAGAGGTGGTCCGGCGGACGGTGGCGGCGCTGGACGGTCTCGGGCGCCCCTGGGAGCTGATTTTCGTCGACGACGGCTCGACCGATGCGACGTGGGCTGCGGTCGAGCTGGCCAATGCGGCCGACGACCGGATCCGCGGTGTTCGGCTAAAGCGGAACTTCGGCCAGCACCCGGCGATGCACGCCGGGTTGGTGCGCGCTCGCGGCGACGTGCTCGTGACGATGGACGGCGATCTCCAGAACGCTCCCGAGGACATCGGCAAGCTCGTCGCCGCAGTGGACAGCGGCGTCGACGTCGCGAGTGGTCGGCGGAACGCGCGGCGCGATTCCTGGGGGCGTACCGTCCCCTCGCTGCTCGTGAACGGGATGCTGCGCCGGTTCACCGGCGCCGAGATCTCGGACTTCGGCTGCGCGTTCAACGCCTACCGCCGCTCGGCGCTCGAGCCGGCGCTCGGCTCGATCGGCAAGCAGAAGTTCACGAAAGCGCTCGTGCTCTCGACCGGCGCGAGCGTTGTCGAGGTGGACGTTCAGCACGCGCCACGTCACGGCGCCTCCCGCTACTCCCCGCTTCGCTTGACCCGCATGGCCCTGCACGTCCTCGCCGGCTTCTGGCCGCAGCCGATCCAGTGGATCGGCCTCGCGCTCGGGACGCTGTGCACGCTCGCTGCGCTCGCGCTCGGCATCTACGGGGTCGTCTACTGGATCGTCGAGTCGAACTTCCCCGGCCCGCTCTTCGGCGGTGTCGGGGTGATCTTCGTCCTTGGCGTGCAGGGCTTCATCCTCGCGCTGATCGGGGAGTATCTGGGCAGGATTCAGCGAGACGTGGAGGGCCGGCCGTTGTACACGATCGATCGCGAGCTGTGAAACGCGTCCTCGTCACGGGCGGCGCCGGCTTCATCTCGTCCGCCTTCATTCGTCATCTCCTGCACGCGACGCCGTACGAGGTCGTCTCGCTCGACGCGCTGACCTATGCGGGCAACCTCGAGAACCTCGCCGACATCCGTTCCCACGAGCGGCTCTCGTTCGTCCAGGGCGACATCCGCAACGAGGCGCTCGTGCGCTCGGTCGTCGAGCAGGTCGACGTCATCGTCAACGCAGCCGCCGAGTCTCACGTCGAGAAGTCGATCCTCGAGGGCGCGTCGGAGTTTGTGGCCACGAACGTCCAGGGCACGCGCGTGCTGCTCGATGCGATCCGCGAGGCGCCTGTCGAGCGGTTCATCCTCATCTCGTCGAGCGAGGTCTACGGCTCCGCCGAGGCGGTCCCCATGGACGAAGAGCATCCGCTCAACCCTCGCAGCCCGTACGCCGCCACGAAGGCCGGCGCCGACCGGCTCGCCTACAGCTACCACGCGACGTACGACCTGCCGATCGTGATCGTCCGACCGTTCAACAACTACGGGCCGAGGCAGCACCCCGAGAAGGTCATCCCGCGCTTCGTGATCCAGGCGCTCGCCGACGAGCCGCTGACCGTCCACGGCGACGGCTCCGCGAGCCGCGACTGGCTCTACGTCGAGGACGACGCCCAGGCGATCGAGGCCGTGATCGCGGCTGATCTCGATGCGGTCGCCGGAGAGGTGATCAACATTGCGACGGGCGACGACGTCCCTGTCTCGCGGATCGCCGACCTCGTCCTCGAGCTGCTCGGGAAGCCCGATTCGCTCAAGGAGCTAGTCACCGAGCGTCCCGGCCAGGTGCGCCGTCACCTCGGCTCGACGGACAAGGCGGAGCGGCTGCTGGGCTGGCGCGCCCGCACGTCGTTCGAGGACGGACTGGAGAAGACCGTCGCCTGGTATCGCGAGAATGAGGCCTGGTGGCGGGCGACTCGGACCGCAGGCGTCTACTCGTCCTAGGGGCGGGTCCCGCGCAGCTCGGGCTGCTGGAGGCAGCGCGGGCGCGCGGCGTGTTCACGATCGTGGTCGACCGCGATCCCGGTGCGCCGGGGTTCGCGTATGCGGACCGCCGGGCGATCGTGTCGACCGAGGACGAGCGCGGCATCGAGCGCCTCGCTCAGGCCGAGCGGATCGACGGCGTGATCGCGCCGGGCATCGACTGGCCGGTCGGGATCGCCGCCAGGGTCGCCGCCAAGGTCGGCATTCCGCACCCGCTGGCGCCCACCGTGGCGGGCCTGGCCGTCTCCAAGGTCCGGCAGCGCGAACGTCTGGGGGAGGCCGGCGTCCCCCAGCCGGACTGGCGCCTCGTAACCGCGCCGGAGCGAGGGCTCCCCCTTCCCTGCGTCGTCAAGGCACCTGACCGGCAGGGTCAGCGCGGGCTGAGCGTCGTCCACGACGAGCCCGAGCTGGCACCGCGCGATCGAGGCGGCCGTGGAGGCCTCCCGCAGCGGCGCGGCGCTCGTCGAGCAGCTGGTCGAAGGCCCCGAGGTGACCGTCAACGCGTTCTCCGTGGACGGCGACTTCATCCCGCTGACCGTGACGGACAGGATGACTGCGGAGCCTCCGGCCTTCGGCGTCGCGCTGGCGCATGTCTGGCCGTCTCGGGCCGACCACGGCGCCGCCGAGAAGGTTGCCGGCGAGGCGATAGCTGCGCTCGGCATCGCGAGCGGTCCGACGTACACGCAGGTGCGGATCGACGCCGGCGGGCCGAAAGTGATGGAGGTGGCCGCACGAGTCGGAGGGGGCCACGACGCCGAGCTCTGCCGGGCTGCACTCGGCGTCGATCTCAACGTCCTCGCACTCGCAGCAGCACTCGGTGAGGAGGTCGAGCCGCCGGTCCCCGTCCCGCAGGTCGGCGGGGCGACAACCGCGTTCCTCGTGGCGCCGCCCGGTGAGCTCGTGAGCCTCGACGGCGTGGAGGACGCCGAGCGGGCGGAGGGGGTCGTGGCGGTGCGGGTCTACCGCCGCCCGGGTTTCCGCTTCGGCGAGCTCCGCGTCGGCTCCGACCGCGCCGGAGCGGTGCTTGCGGTCGGCGACAGCCGGGACGAGGCCTACGAACGGGCGCGGTCGGCGGCGGCTCTCATACGCTTCCAGACCGATGCGGCTCTCGTCTGACGCCCGAACCCGCCGAAAGACCATGCTCGGCTTCCAGCCACCCGCCGTCGGCGAGGAGGAGGTCGCCGCTGTCGCCGAGACGATCCGCTCCGGCTGGCTGACGACCGGCCCGAGGGCGGCGGAGCTCGAGCAGCGGCTCGCTGCGTACGTGGAGGCGAAGCACGTGCTCGCCGTCTCCTCCGGGACGGCGGCGCTCCACCTGTCCCTCGTCGCGCTCGGGGTCGGCCCCGGGGACGAGGTGATCACGACGCCGATCACGTGGCCGGCGACCGCGAACGTGATCGTCCACTGCGGCGCGACACCCGTCTTCGTCGACGTGCGCGACTCGGACCTGAACATCGATCCGGCCCGCGTCGCCGAGGCCGTCACCGACCGAACCAAGGCAATCGTGCCCGTGCACCTCGCCGGACAGCCGTGCGACCTCGAGCCGCTCTGGGCCCTTGGCCTGCCTGTGGTCGAGGACGCGGCCCACGCGCTCGAGAGTGCCTACCGCGGCCGGAAGCTCGGCGGGCTCTCCGACGCCACCTGCTTCTCGTTCTACGCGACCAAGAACCTGGCCGCCGGGGAAGGCGGGGTCGTCGCCACGAACCGCGACGACCTGGCGGCTCGCCTCGAGGACCTTCGGCTGATGCGCCGCTCGGGCGGCTCGCTCTACGACATCGCTGTGCCCGGCTACAAGGCCAACCTCTCCGACGTTCTGGCGGCGATCGCGCTCGCCCAGCTCGACAAGCTCGCCGCCCATCGGGTGATCCGAGAGCGCCAGTTTGCGGCGTACGACGAGGGCGTGGCCGAGCTCGACGGGATCAGGCCGCTCGCCCGCAACGACCGCGACGTGCACGCGCTCCACCTCTACGTCGTGCGTATCGACGCCGAGCAGGCCGGAGGGACACGCGACGAGTACGCCGCGCTCCTCGCCGAGGAGTTGATCGCGACGAGCATCCACTTCCTGCCGGTCCACACGCTGACCGCCTACCGCGAGCTCCTCGACCCCGTGCCGGAGCTGCCCGTCGCCGAGCGGGCCGGCGCGGAGGTGCTCTCGCTGCCGCTCTCGCCGGCGCACTCCGACGACGACATCGCCGACGCCGTCGCGGCGCTCCGCCGCGTTCACGGCCGCCTGACGGGATGAATCGCCGCCTCAGGGTCGCGCTGACCCTCCTCGTCACCGGGCTCGCCGCCGCCTACGTCATCTGGAAGATCGATCTGTCGCAGACCGTCGAGATCCTGGGCGACACGAAGCTGGGCTACTTCGCCGCCGCCGTCGCGATCGCGCTGGTGACGACGTGGCCGCTCGCCTTGCGCTGGAAGTGGATGCTCGACGCGAAAGGCATCCACGACCGGCTGAGCTGGCTGACCCGGGCCTACTTCGTCTCGTACGCGGCGAGCCAGGTGCTGCCGACCGCGATCGGCGGCGACGCGTCGCGCATCTACGAGACGGCGCGGCGTCATCCCGGGAACACCGGCACGATCGCCGGCTCGGTCGTGCTCGAACGCGCGATCGGAGGCGCGGCGACGCTTCTCCTCGCCGCCATCGGTCTTGCGGTTGCAGCGGGCGAGTACGACATCAACGCCTACCTCTGGATCGAGGCGATCTTCGTCGTCGGCACGATCGTCGGCGGCTTCCTGATCTTCTCTCGGAGTGCGCGAGGCTGGCTGCGTTGGCTCGGGCCGCTGCTGGCGCGGGTCAGGGCCGAGCGACCGATCCGGGCCCTCTACGAGGGCATGCACGGGTTCCGCGACCACATCGGGACATTGGTCGCGGTCTTCGTGCTCACGATCGGCGTCCAGGTCGCGCGGATCCTCTCGATCTGGCTGTGCGGCGAGGCGCTCGGCCTTGGCCTGTCGCCCGCTCCCTACTTCGTGCTCGGGCCGTTGCTCTTTCTCGTCATGCTCGTCCCCTTCACGATCAACGGGCTGGCCGTCCGCGAGGCGTTCTTCATCGACTTCCTGACGCGGCTCGACGTCAACGCCGATGCCGCTGCGGCCACGGGGTTCCTGTTTTTCGCGGTGACGATCGCGCTCGCGCTCCCGGGCGTCGCGATCATCGCGTGGGAGGCGATCCGCGCACCCGCCCGCCGCTCGCTGCCGCATGCCTGACCTCGCCGTCGTCGTGGTGACGTACAACGGGCTGCCGCACGTGGAGCGGACGCTCGAGAGCGTCGCGGGGCACGAGACCGTCGTCGTCGACCACGGCTCGACCGACGGAACCTTGGACGTCGTGCGCGAGCGCTTCCCTGAGGCGAGGCTCGTCGAGCAGGCGAATCTCGGGCTGGCGGCGGGGTGGAACCGCGGCGTGCGGGAGACGTCGGCGCCGTACGTCCTCGTGCTCAACTCGGATGCGTGGCTCGTCGACGACGCCGCCGAGCGGCTCGTCGCGTTCGCGCAGCAGCGTGAGCGGGCAGGCTTCGTCGCGCCGCGGCTCCGGAATCCGGACGGCACGCTCCAGCGGTCGGTGCGCGCGTTTCCGACCTCGTGGCGGCTCGCGACGGAGTACTTCTTCCTGCGGAAGCTGGCGCCGGGGTCGCGCCTCCTGAACGGCTTCTACGGCGGGGGCTTCGACCACGACGAGGTCCGGCAAGTCGACTTCGCCAAGGCCGCCGCCTTTCTCCTGCGCCGTGAGGCGTTCGAAGACATCGGGCCGTTCGACGAGGAGTTCTTCCTCTTCAGCGAGGAGACCGACTGGTGCTACCGGTTGCACGAGGCCGGCTGGGAGGTGCTCTTCTACCCCGGCGCGGAGGCCGTGCACGTCGGCGGCGCGAGCTGGCGTCGCGAGTCGCCGACCCTGTTCCGGGAGCAGGTGCGCGGCCATCTTCGGTTCCTGGCCAAGCACCAGGGGCCGAGGGCTGCGGCGCGCGCCCGGCGGGTGCTGCTGGCCGGGCTCCGGCTCCGTGGCTTCGTCTTCCGAGGCGACCGGGGAGCGGTCTACCGAGACACGGCGCACTGGCTGCAATCCACCCGGTGACGCGGCTTCCGCTCCTGCTCGCGGCGCCGCCGCTGCTCGTGGTTGCGCGCTTCCTGCCCGACGAGGGTTTCGGGCTCGCGATCCGCCTCACGCTGGCGACTCTTTGCCTGCTGCTGCCGGGGGCGCTCCTCGCTCGGGCGCTTCGGTTGCGCGGCGCCGCGGCGGCGTTCGCGCTCTCACTCGGCGTTCTCTTCCTCGGTCTCTTCGTCGTCTTCGCACTCGAGTCGTCGATCTGGCCCGCGCTCTTGGTGCTGGTGGTCGTCGCGGCCGGCGCGGTCCCGTTCGTGCTCAGGGACGAGCTCGGCCGCCCGGGACGGCGCGAGTGGGACCTGCCGTCGCTCGGCGTCCTCGCCGCCGGCATCGCGTACGCGATTCCCGTCTGGTACTACGCGCCCGCGCTTCGCGGCGACGCGCTCTTCCATCTGGCGCGCGTGCGGAAGCTGGCGGACTTCGACGGGCTCTCACTCGACGCGGTCGCCGAGTTCGCCGACGGTGGCCCACATCCCGGCTACGCCTTCCCGCTCTGGCATGGGTTTCTCGCGCTGGTCACGCGCCTCGCCGGCGTCGATTCGGCGGACGTCGTCCTCCACGAGGCCGCGATCCTCGTCCCGCTCGCCTTCCTGCTCGCCTTCGAGGCCGGGCGGGCGCTCTTCAACTCCGTCTGGGGTGGCGCGGCGGCCCTGGCCGGACAGGTCGCGCTGACCGGGTTCGCGCCCGGGGACGCCGGCGCATACGACGCGCTCGAGCTGCCGGCGACTGCGGCCCGGCACCTGATCGTCCCGGCCACGCTTGCTCTCGCGTTCCTCTTCGTCCGGAAGCCGGCCGCCTCGCTCGTCCCCCCCTTGGCCGCGGCGTCGCTCGCGCTCGGGCTTGTCCACCCGACCTACGCGTTGTTCCTGTTGATCCCGCTCACCGGTTTCGCGCTCGTCAGGCTCGCTTGGACGCGCACCGACCTCGTTCCGCTGGGCGGAGCGCTGGCGTGCGTCGCGATCCCGACCGCGGCGGTGCTCTACTGGCTCGCGCCGATCGTGGAGGACACCGCCGGCCACACGCCCTCGGCGGCGGAGGTCGCCCGCGCGCTCGTGCGCTATTCGCGGGAGCTGAACGTCGAGTCGGCCGACCGGTACTCGCTGGCGCCGGAGGTCTTCGGCCGCAGCGGCGCGGTCGCCGTCGCCGCGCTGGTCTCGATCCCGCTCGCGGCGCTCGCCGCGCGGACCCGCTGGGCCGCGTACGTGGTGGGCGGGGCGCTCCCGATCCTGCTTCTGATGTCGAGCGACCTCCTCTTCCCGCACTTCGCGGACGTCGTCTCGCTCTCGCAGGCTCGTCGCGCGGTCGGCTTCCTCCCCTTCGCGTTCGCCTTCGCGGGCGGGTGCGTCGTACTCGCCGGCCTCCTCCGCGGCGCGGCACTGCCCGTTGCGCTCGCGGCGGGACTCTGGCTCCAGCTGTCCTACCCCGGCGACTTCGGACGCCTCGAGGACGGCGGTCCGGCGGCCGCGGCCTGGATCGCGCTCGTCGGCGGCGCCCTCGCGATTCCGGCCGGAATCGTTCTCTCGCGCCGGTGGCGGCCGATCGAGAACCGGGGGTGGATCGCTGCCTTGGCTGCGGCGCTCTTCGTTCTCCCGGTCGCCGTGCACGGTCTGCGGGACTGGCACTCTCCCATCGGGCCGCGCCTCCCGCTGACGCCGGGCCTCGTCGACGCGCTCCGCGAGCGCGTCCCCGAGGGCGACATCGTCTTCTCCGACCTGGAGACGAGCTATCGAATCGCGGCGATGGCGCCCGTCTACGTTGCCGCCGGCCCGCCTGCCCACGTCGCTGACACCGAGGACAACCGCCCGTACGCCCGGCGCCGGGACGTGCTCCGCTTCCTGCGGACGGGCCGCCTCGAGATCCCGCGCAGCTACGGAGCCGAGTGGCTGGTCATCGACCGCCGGCGGTCGCTCCTTCGGCCGGCGCTGCCGCTCGTCTACTCCGACGACCGCTACCTGCTCTACCGGCTCTAGCGGTTGTGCCGGGCCGTTTGAGGTCAGACCCCAGCGCCAAGCAGGAACGATCTGGGCGCAAAACAGGAACAAACTGTCCACCGGTCGGATAGCGCTAGCGCTGGGCCATGTCCCAGGTGGGGACAAGGGTGCGCGCGATTCGTTTCAGGGTCTGACCCCAGCTCGGACCGCCGGAATCTCCTGCCAGGCCTCTAGCCTGTCCGGCGTGAAAGTGCTGCTCGCGACGCTGTACTTCCCGCCCGCGGGCGGCGGCGGCGTCCAGCGGCCGCTCAAGTTCGCGACCCACCTCCCCGGCCTCGGAATCGAGACGCACGTGCTCGCGCCTGACGACCCCAAGTGGGTGCACCGCGACGACGACCTCGTGGCGCCGACCCAGGCGTGGATCCACCGCGTCCGCTACGTCGGGCCTAAGGGCCGCCTGCCGGCGGAGGAGCTCCACGGCCTCCAGGGGCTGGAGCGCGCGGGGCGCAAGGCTGCGCTCACCTTCCGCCGGATGCTGGTGCCGGATGAGAACGTCAGCTGGAACGTCACCGCCATCCCGGCCGCGATCCGGATCGTCCGCCGCGAGGGAATCGACGTCGTCATCACGACCTCGCCGCCCACCTCTGTTCATCTCATCGGTGCCGCGGTCAAGCGCGCCACGGGCGCCCACTGGATCGCCGACCTCCGCGATTCGATCATCGCGAACCCGCACCGACGCGTCGAATCCCGGCTCGTCCGCGCGAAGGAGGCCACGGGAGAGAGCGTCGCCCGGCTGGTCGCGCGCTACGCGGACGCCGTCACGGCCGTGACCGCGCCGATCGCGGACGAGTTGCGCGCGCTCGGTGCCGCTCGCGTCGAGACGATCGCGAACGGTTCGGACTTCGAGGACTTCGCCGGGCTCGAGTACACGCCGGGCGACCGCTTCCGACTCACGCACACGGGCAGCTTCTTCGGCAAACGCACTCCTCGGCCGATCCTCGAGGCGCTCGCCGGAACCGATGCGGACATCGTCGCGCGCTTCGTGGGGGACTTCCGCGCGGCCGACCGCGAGTGGGCGAGCGGGCTCGGGCTCGGCGACCGGCTCGAGCTCCATCCCTACCTCCCGCGCCGCAAGGTGTTGGAGCTCCAGCGGGACTCGGAGGCGCTCCTGCTCCTGATCCCCGAGTCCGGCGGCCGCGGGCGCGCCGTGCTCTCGGCCAAAGTGTTCGAGTACATCGCCGCGGAACGGCCGATCCTCGCCGCCGTCCCACTGGACGGCGCCGCAGCCGACCTGGTCCGCGAAACGGCGACGGGCGTGGTCGTCGCCCCGGACGACGTCGACGGCCTCCGCGAGGCGCTTCTGCGGTTCGAGGGGGACTGGCGGGCCGGGAAGCTGAACGGGACGCCGCTCTCCCCGGACGTGCGACGACGCGTCTCCCGGGAGGCCCGTGCCGAGGAGCTCGCCGCGCTGGCGCGGAGCCTCGTGTGAGCCGGCTCACCGCCTTCTTCTTCCTGGCGACGCTCTTCTGCCTCAGCTTCGAGAAGATCCAGTGGGAGCTCGCCGGGACGGTTGGGCTCTCGGGGATCCTCGCCGTCGTGTTCGTCGCCGCGTTTCTGGCCGAGCGGCTCGGCGAAGGTCGCCGCGGTTTCCCGCGGACCGTTGCCATCGCGCTCCTCTTCGCCCTCGCGTTCCTCGCCGTCTACCTGGCGGGCTTCTACAACATCGAGACCGAGCAGGCGGCGGCGCAGTTCGCGAAGGGTCTCGCCCGGTTTGCGATCACCTTCGCGTTCGCGGCCGCGGGGATCGCCTACCTGGCGCGGAAGCCGTACGGCTTCTACTGGCTCGCCGTCGGCGTCCTCTGTGCCGGGATCGCCATCAACGCGGTCTACGGGATCGCCCAGCTCGGCTTCGCCGAGACCGGACGGGACCTCGACCAGACCGTGCTCGGGCCACTGCTCGGCGACGCCCGGCCGATCAACTTCTACGGCTCGGTCGAGGGCGCCGACGTCTACCGCCCGAACGCCTTGACGAACGATCCCAACCACCTCGGGATCGTCCTGCTCGTCCCGCTGCTCATCCTGACGCCGCTCTACCTGCGACTGGAGCGGGGGCATCGGCTCAAGCTCCCGCTTGCCGTCATCCTGCCGGTGCTCTTGCTCGTCGAGCTCGCGACCCTCTCGCGGAGCGGGCTGCTCGGGCTCGCCGTCGGGACGCTGATCCTGCTCGTGCCGTACCGGCGACGGTTCGTCTCCGCCTCGGTGCTCGTGCCGCTCGGGGCGCTCGCCTTGGTCCTCGGCTGGATCGTCTCGCGACGCGTCGACTTCTTCGAGACCGTCCTGCGCTCCAGGGTCGACACGCAGGCCGACTCGACGGCGGTTCACTTCCAGGTCTACGAGCTCGTCCGGCCCGCGCTCCACGGCGACCTGCTCTTCGGAGTCGGCCTGAACACCTTCTCCGTCTACTACGAGGCCGTCACGGGCCTGACGAACTGGGGCCCACACTCGTTCTACGCGGCGCTCGTGATCGAGACGGGCGTCGTCGGCGCCGCGCTCTTCGCCGCCTTCCTCTTGTGGGTCTTCCGGCGCCTGCGGGCCGGCCACCGCCTCGGGCGTGCGCTGGCCGCGGCGCGCGACCCACTCGCCGCCCGGGTGCGACCGCTCGCCTGGGGCCTGACCGCGGCGATCGCCGGCGTGATGGCGGCAAACGCCTTCTACCTGACGATGCAGCAGTCGTATTTCTACGCGCTGACGATGCTCGCGCTGGCGCTGCCGGTCGTCTTCGGTCGGCGGCTCGCGCCTCGGTGAAGGTCGTCGTCCTGACGACCTCGTACCCGCGGCACGCGGACGACACCGCGGGGCGCTTCGTCGCGGATGCGGTCGAGCGGGCACGTGAGGCCGGTGTGGACATCGACGTCGTCTCTCCGGCGGGCTTTCGCCACTTCGGCATCGCCTACGGCTCGGGCGTGGTCGGCAACCTGCGGCAGGGAGCCGTGGCGATGGGCTCTGCTGCCGGCGTTCCTGGCGAGCTTCGGCGCCGCGGCGCGGCGGGCGGCCGGCGACGCCGACCTCGTCCACGCCCACTGGCTGCCGTCCGGGATCGTCGCGCTCTCGACCCGAAAGCCGTTCGTCGTTCAGCTGTGGGGCACGGACGTCGAGCTCGCTCGGCGCGCGCCGCGGCTCGCCGAGGCTGTGCTTCGCCGCGCGGAAGCGGTGATCTGCCCGTCCTCGGCGCTCGCGGGTGACGCGACTCGCCTCGGCGCGCGCCAGATCGAGGTCGTTCCCAGCGGGGTCGACCTCCCCGAAACCGTTGGGAACGAGGCGAATCCACCGGAGGTGCTCTACGCCGGCCGGCTATCGCCGGAGAAGGGCGTCCTCGAGCTGATGGAGGCAGCGGAGGGGATGAACCTCGTCGTCGCGGGGGACGGCCCGCTGCGGGACCGGGTTCCGCAGGCGCTCGGCTTCGTCCCGCCGGCCGAGCTCGACCGGCTGTACGCGCGCGCGGCAGTCGTCGCGTGCCCTTCGCACCGAGAAGGCTTCGGCGTCGCCTGCCTCGAGGCGATGGCCCACGGCCGGCCGGTGGTCGCGAGCGGCGTCGGCGGCCTGCTCGACCTGGTCGTGAACGGCGAGACGGGGATTCTCGTCGAGCCCGGGAACGTCCAGGCCCTGCGTGCGGCGCTCGAGCGCCTCCTCTCAGATCCGCGGTTGCGGCGGCGGATGGGCGACGCCGGCCGGCGGCGGGCGGCCGAGCACTTCTCGTGGCCTCGCGTGACGCGAAAGACGCTGGACGTCTACGCCCGGTACGCGGGGAAGAAGTCCGGCCTCGGTGGCTCGGGCTCCTCGGCGCGGCGGGCGGCGAGCGCGCCGTAGCGCTCAGGGTCCGCGACGAGCGTCGCGAACGCGTAGGCGTACGTGTCGCCGCCGAAGCTCTTCTTGAACGCGAAGAGGCTGTCCGCCCCGCCTGTGCCGCCGCCGAGATGGAGGAGCTCGCAGCCGTGCTCGCGCGCCCACTCGGCGCCGGCGTGGACGAGCAGCGTGCCGGCCTTGAGCTCGCGGCCTGCCTCGGTCGTGCCGCTCAGGTGGTAGTGGGCGAAGCGACGACCGGCAAGGAAGAGCGCGCCGCCGACCGGCTCGCCGTCGAGCAGGGCGAGCGCGACGCCGAGGCGGTCGCCGAGCCCGTCGGCGAGAGCTCGGTAGTACGCGGGCGGGAAGAGGTAGAAGTCGCCGGCGCCGACACGCTGCATCGTCCCGTCGTAGACGGCGCGAAATTGCTCGAGCGCGTCGTCGCCGCCCCAGGCGAGCTCGAGCTCGCGGCGGGCGATCGTCAGATCGGCCTTCCGACCCTTCGACATGCCCTCGAGCCGGCCGTTCGTGAGTCGGGCGAGGTCGATCGCCGTCGTCGGCCCATGCTCGCGGATGTCCAGATCGGGCGAGTCCGCCGCGGACAGTTGTCCGGGACCCCCCAGCAGAGGATGTAGCCGAAGCAGGCAGCTCACGACCCCTGCCGTTGCACACCAGTCACGAAGTTGGCGCACTTCGGAGGCGGGGTCTGACCCCAATCCCGAGGTGTCAGGACCAAGCGGGACAACGCCGCCGTAGCCGTACGGCGTGGCCGCGTCGAAACCCTCCTCTCCGAACGGCAGCGGCCGCAGGAGGAGCGGAAACAGCGCCTTCTCCGTGACGACCGCGACGGCGCGCCCGTGGCCCGCGGCCTCGTAGGCGCGGCAGTAGCCGCGGCGGTAATAGACGTCGGTCGCCGGCGAGTCGTCGACGAGCTCGTCCCAGCGCGGGTCGTCGGCGCCGAGGGCCTCGACGGTCAAGCTTGCCGGAACGGCCCCGCGGAGGAGCGAGGCCACGCGCGCCATCTCGGCCGCGGAGTACCGCCAGTCGGTCGGGATCGTCAGGATCCGCGCCGCGAGCTCACGCACGCGCTCGGAGCCCGACTCGGCCGCGTCCGCCCAGTGCACCGGGCAGTAGACGCCGGCGCCGCGCAGCACCTCCCTGACCGCGTCCCGCTCGTCCGCCGACTCGAAGACGAGCACGGCGCCGAGCGGCGCCGCGTCCGCCGGCCACTCCGTGAACAGCGGCTCCGCGACGCTCCAACCGTGCAGCGACGAGAGCAGCCGCGCGGTGTTCTCCGAACGCCGAGCGCGCCAGGGGAGCGGGACGCCGCGGACGAGCGACTCACGCGTCGCCGGCGACGCGCCTGAGATCGCCGCTTCCGCCAGCCGCTCCTCGCCGTCGAGCTGCAGGCGAGCGGAACCGCTCCTTCAACCCGTCGTCGCCCCTGCCGAGGTACTCGCCCTTCAGGAGCATCGCCGCGAGCTTCAGCTCGCTGCCGTCCGCGCCGCCCGCCGGCTGGTCGGGGAGCGGAAGGCCGCGCGGCGACCACAGGATCGCCCCGTCGGGGACCGGCAACGTCTTCCGCAGCGAGCTGAACGCGTAGTCGGCGGCGGATGTGGTCGCCCACTCGGACGCCGGATCGTGCGCGTGATCCTCCACGAGCACGCAGGCCGTGGCCTCCCGCCACTCGCGCCAGGGCGCGTCGAGCCGCACGCCGAAGTAGTTGACGGCGACGACGACGTCGCGTGGCTCGGGCCGCAGCGACTTCCAGCGCGGCTCGGGCCAGCGTGGGTCGTCCTCGTAGAGCTCGACGACGACGGCGTCCTGCCACCGGGCGGCGACCTCGTGGCAGAAGTAGTCGGGCAGCCAGAGCCGCGGCGAGCGAAGCTGGCGGAGGAGCGCCTCGACGGCGTGCCGCCCCAGCGCGTACCAGACGGCCCCCTCCGGCCAGCGGTGATACGGGCCGGGTGGATCGACCGGTAGGTGGAACTCCCCGCCGACCTCCCAGACCTCGGTCACTGCCGTCACGACAGCCCGCGCTCGCGCCGCACCGCGTCGTGGAGCCCGACGTCGTCGACCTCGGCGTCGGTCTGAGCAGGCTGCGAGCCCCGCATCGACAGCACCTTGAGCAGCGTCAGCCCGACGATCCTCAGGTCGAGGCGCAGGCTGCGGTTGTCCACGTACCAGACGTCCAGCTCGAGCCGTTTGGAGAACGGGATGTCGTGGCGGCCCTGGACCTGCGCCCAGCCCGTCACGCCCGGCTTGACGTCGTGGCGCCGCATCTGCTCCGGCGAGTACCACTTCAGGAACTCCATCAGCAGCGGCCTGGGGCCGATGAAGCTCATCTCGCCGCGGATGATGTTCCAGAGCTGCGGGAGCTCGTCGAGGGACAGCCGGCGCATGAAGACGCCGACCCCGGTCAACCGCTCCTGGTCACTCAGCTCCTGCCCGTCCTCGTCGACCGGGTCGGTCATCGTGCGGAACTTGTAGACCCCGAACGGCTGCCCCTTGTACCCGGGCCGCAGCTGGCGGAAGAGCACCGGGTTGCCCATCTTCAGGCGCACCGCGGCGGCCAGCGCCCCGAGCACAGGCGCGAGCACGACGGACAGGATCGTCGCGCCGACCACATCAATGAGCCGCCTCAGCACTCCGGAATCATGGCGCTCGCGAGCGGAGGTAGCCGAGAGAGGCGACAGCGGGCCACGGATCGTCGCGCGCGAAGACGGCGCGAGCCTTGCGACCGCGCACGTACCGGGACGCGAACTCTCGCGGCCGGAGCTCACGTCGCTTCGCCATCTGGAGCGAGACCCAGACGTCCTTGGCGAGGTAGATCCACGTCAGCTGGTCGCGGAATGTCGGCAACGGTGCGACCTCCATGCCCGACAGATCGTCGTAGGCGATACGCGGCAGGTCGAGGTAGCGGTTTGCGGCCAGGGCGGCCCAGACCGGGAGGCGCGTGTTCACCTCCAGGAGCCGGAACTGGCCGTCGCGCGGATCCTGCGCGAACTCCACGTGGGCGATGCCCGTATAGCCCGCGGTCTTCAGCAGCCGCAGCCCCAGCTCGAGCACACTCGGCTCGTAGGCGACCTCGAAGACGGCGCTCGTCCCGAAGCGCAGCGGTCCCTGTCGCACCTTGCGGCCGACGAGGGTGACGAGCGGCTCGCCCGACCGCCCGATGTACGTGAGCAGGGAGTAGATCCGTTCATGCGAGTCGGGCACGAGCTCCTGGACGATCATGTGGAAGCCGCGTTCTCGAGCCTCGCGGACCGACGCCAGCGCTTCGTCCACGTCCTCGGCGACGACCGCCTTGTGCCCGAACGCGAGCGCGTACGCCTGGCCCTCGACCGCCTTGACGACGAGCGGCGGCCGCAGGCCGGCGTCCCGCACGGCTTCGTCGCCGTCGGCCAGCACGGTCGCCGGCGACAACACCCCGGCCTCGGCGGCCACCCGCGGGAGCACGTCCTTACGCCGGAGACATCTGACTGCTTCGGCGTCGTCGGGGAGCGGCACGTCGGCGACGGCGCGCACCTCGTCCCAGTGGTCGAGCGCGAACTCGACGTGCTCGTCGCGCTCGGGGAAGAAGACGACACGGCCCCCCTCTGCCTCTCGACGCAGCGCGGCGAGAACGGCCTCGCCGTCACCCGGCGGGACGACCACGCGGCGCTCGAGGTAGCGGGACCGCAGGCCGAAGTCGCGCGGATTCCAGGCGATTCCCGTCACAGGGACGCCGCCGCGGCCGAGGCTCCTCGACACCGCGAGCCCGGCGTGGAGCAGGCCGAAGACGACCGCTCGCCTCACTCGACTGCCTCCTCCAGGGTCTGCGCGAGCCGGTCGGCCATCTCGTCGCGGCCGAACTCGCGCTCGGCCAGCGCGCGGGCGTTCCGGCCCATGCGCGCGACGCGATCCGGATTCGCCGCGAGCACGCTGAGCGCGCCGGCGAGCGCCTCGGCGTTCCCACCCGGAACCCAGACACCGGCGTCGTTCTCCTCGACGACGCGCCGCAGCCAGCCGTCGAGGTTGACCACCACCGGCTTCCCGGCCGCGAGGGAGTCGAAGAACTTGTTCGGCGAGTTCGTCTCCAGGATCGGATGCGGCGCGAAGATCGTCAGCGTCACGTCGGCGGCTCCGAGGATGCCGGCGAGCTCCTCCTTCGGCACCGGCGGCAGGAAGCGGAGATTCCCGAGGCGGAGACCGGCCGCCCGCTCCTCGAGCTCCATGCGTTCGCCGCCGTCGCCGAGCGCGACGATCGCCACCTGCTCGTCGCCGAGCCGCAGCAGCGTCGCCGCGGCGTCGACCAGCTGGTCGAGCCCGTTCGCTCGCCCCATCGCGCCCGCGTAGAGCGCGACAAACCGGCCTTCCAGCCCATGACGGGCGCGGAAGGTCTCGTCGACGACATCCGGCCGGAAGACGTCGAGGTCGGACGCGTTCGGGATGAAGACGAGCTTCTCCTCCGGAATCCCGCGCCGCTCGAGCTCCTCCCGCGAGCCCTCGCTGAGCACGACGATCCGCTTCGCCCCGTCGTACAGGCGGCGCTCGAGCCACTCGGCGCTCCCGATCGCCGCCCGGCCGCGCAGCGCACCGAGCGCGACGGGCACCGCCGGCCAGAGGTCGCGGATCTCGAAGACGAACGGCACTCGCTTGGCGCGCGCCGTCAGCAGCCCCGCGATCCCGATCGTCAGCGGCGTCGAGGAGGCGAAGACGACGTCGGGCTTGCGCTCCAGCGCCCCGGCGACGCTCGCCGCCAGCGTGAACGCGGTGAACGACGCGAGCCGCACCGGCGTCGGGTAGCGGTTCGCGTACGGGACGTTCAGGAAGAGGACGTCGATGCCGTCGACCTGCTCGCGCGCGACCACGCGGCCCGCGGGCGGCTCGTCTCGCCCCGCCTCGAGCCTCCGCGTGTCGCGGCTGACGATCGTCACTCGGTGCCCGCGCTCGACCAGCCGGCGGGCGAGCTCGTACGAGCGCGTCGCGGTCGACCGCCGTCGCGTGGCGAAGTACTGATGGAAGTAGAGGACGTCCAAAGTGGGCCTGAAGCGCGGCGTATTGTCACAGTTCACCGGTGCGCATCGCGCTGCTCGATCCGCCCAGCTACTCGCCCGCCTACGACCATCACCTCGCCTCGGCGCTCGGCCGGCGCGGCCACGAGGTCGAGCTGCTGACGTCTCCGTTCGCATTCGGCGACCCGCCGGCGCCCGACGGCTACCGGCGGCGCGAGCTGTTCCTGCCGCTGAGCGGGAGGCTGCTGCGGCGCGCGCCGCGCTCGCGGCTCCGCGTCCCTCTCAAGGGCGCGGAGTACGTCCCGAGCGTGCTGCGCCTCGTCCGCGGCGTGAACCAGTTCCGGCCCGACGTCGTCCACGTCCAGTGGGTCGCGCTGCCGCGCTACGACCTCCGCTGGCTGGAGCGCCTGCGCCGGAGCCGGCCGCTCGTCCTCACGGCGCACAACGTGCTCCCACACGAGGGCGAGGTCGATCCGGCACAGCGCCGACGGCTCTACTCGGCGTTCGACCGCGTCGTCGTGCACACCCGCAGCGGCGCCGAGCAACTGGTGAGCCTCGGCGTTCCGCCCGAGCGGGTCGTCCGGATTCCGCACGGGACCTTCGACGCGCCGCAGCTCACCGCCGATCGAACCGCCAAGCGGCCGCACCCTCCTCTTCTTCGGGCTGATCCGGCGCTACAAGGGCCTCGACGTGCTCGTCCGCGCTCTGGCGGGGATTCCCTATGCGACGCTGATCGTCGCGGGTGATCCAGCTCGATCCGGTGGCGCCGGTCCAGCAGCTGGCGAACGAGCTCGGCGTCGCCGACCGGATCGAGTGGAGGCTCGGCTACCTGCCCGCAGAAGAGGTGGAGGCGCTAATGCGCGAGGCGACTGTGACCGTCTTCCCGTACCTCGGCGGCGAGTCCGCCTCAGGTGCCCTGGCAACGGCCCTCGGCCACGGAAGGCCCGCCGTCGTCACCGAGATCCTGGACGAAACCGTCGAGGAGTACGGTGCGGGCCTGGTCGTTCCGCCGGGCGATGCGGCAGCGCTGGCGGAAGCCGTCAACCGCCTGCTCAACGACACCGGGGCTCTCCAGGAGGCTTTTCGTGGGACCGAGCGGGCCCGCCGAGGGCTCTCCTGGGACACGATCGCGGAGGCTCACGAGCGGCTCTATTCCGACCTCGTAGCTAAAGTCGCCGCCGATGACCGTGACTGAACGCCCGAGAACGCGGCGAGATGAGCCCGACTTCGAGGCCGAGCAGGAGGTCGAGTTCCGGCGCTACTGGGACGCCGTCAAGGCCCGCTGGTGGCTGCCGGTCCTGGGCCTCGCTGCGGGCATCCTCGGCGGCTATGCGCTTGCACTCGGCGGCGGCGACGTCTACCGGGCTGAGGCGACCGTGTACCTGGGCCAGCCGTTCACGCCCAACGGGAGCGCTCCCGTTCCCAGCCTGGCCACGAATCCGAGCACGGTGAACGAGGTCGTCCGCTCCGACGCGGCGCTGAACCGCGCCGCGGACGTCAGCGGCATGGATCTCGGCAAGCTCCGCAGCGGCATCGCGACTCGCACCGTGCGAGCGCCGGCCGGCCAGCGCGCGGTCGCGAGCCAGACGCCGCTCTACGAGGTCAGGGTGACCGGCTCGCGGGCGGCGCCGACGGCGCGCGCGGCCAACTCCCTTGCGCAGACGGTGATCGAGGACGTCTCGCCCTACGTGGAAAGCAAGATCGACGCGATTGAGCAGCGGATCACCTCCGACGAGCGCGAGCTCGCGTCGATCGACAGGCGGCTCGACGTGGCGCAGCAGGAGCTCGACGCCGTCCTTCGCGACCGGAGCCTGAGCACGTCCGAGCGCCTGCTCGCGGTCACGAACTTCAACTCGGCGATCGGCTTCGGCGAGCAGCGCCGCGGCACGGTTCAGAGCGACCTGACCGAGGCCCAGTCGGCGCTCGCGTTGGCGGAGAACGTCGAGCGGCCGAGCGTCGTCGAGCGGGCCGTGGCGCAGAAGACGACCGCGCGCAGCGTCGGCCGCTCGGTCGTCGTCGGCGCGCTGATCGGACTGATCCTCGGCACCCTCGCGGCGATCCTCTGGGAGCCGGCCCGCCGCCGCTTCGCGACGTAGATGCTGGACGGCAAGCGGGTCGCCGTCGTCGTCCCCGCCCACGACGAGGAGGCGCTGATCGGCGGGACGCTGGCCGGGATCCCCGAGTTCGTCGACCGCATCTACGTCGTCGACGACGACTCGCATGACGCCACCGCAGCGCGCGCGAAGGAAGCCGCCGACCCGCGCGTGGAGGTGATCTCCCACCCGCAGAACGAGGGGGTCGGCGCCGCGATCGTCACCGGGTACCGGCGAGCGCTCGCCGAGGGCATCGACGTCGCCTGCGTGATGGCCGCCGACGGGCAGATGGACCCGGCCGACCTCGAGCGAATCGCCGCCCCGGTCGCCCGCGGCGAGGTCGACTACGCGAAGGCGAATCGCCTGTTCACCGGGCAGGCCTGGACGCTGATGCCGCGGCACCGCTACCTCGGGAACGCCGTCCTCTCGATGCTGACGAAGATCGCGAGCGGCTACTGGCACGTGGCGGACTCGCAGTCCGGGTACACGGCGATCTCGCGCGACATGCTCGAGCAGCTCGACCTCGACCGGATCTACCGGCGCTACGGCTTCCCGAACGACATGCTCGTCCACCTGAACGTCTGGAACGCGCGCGTGCGGGACGTTCCGTCCCGCCCGATCTACGGCATCGGCGAGCGCTCGGAGATCAGGCTCTGGCGCGTGATCCCGGCGATCGCGTGGCTGCTGTTCAAGGGCTTCTTCTGGCGGCTGCGGGAGAAGTACGTGATCCGCGACTTCCACCCGCTCGTCTTCTTCTACACGCTGGGGATCCTGCTCACCGTCACGGGGCTCGTGCTCGGGGCGGTGGAGACCGTCCTCCGGCTGATGGGCAACGAGCTGACGACCCCGACGATGATCCTCGTGGCGTTACTGCTGATTTCCGGGTTGCAATTCGCGCTCTTTGCGATGTGGTTCGACATGGAATCGAACAAAGACCTGAAATAGCAGGGTAATTCGGCGGGTAAAGCGTTCGTAAGAATCGCTAGCTGACCGGCCGGGCGCGCCGGTACCCTGCCCGCAATGGCCACCGCGGTCGTCACCGGCGGCGCCGGATTCATCGGCTCGCACCTCTGCGAACACCTGCTCGCGCAGGGCTATCGCGTCATCTGCATCGACAACCTCGAGACGGCCTCGCTCAAGAACATCGAGCACATCCGGAGGGACGACTTCGTCTTCGAGAACCACGACGTGATGGAGACGATCTCGGTCGAGGAGCCGGTCGACCTCGTCTTTCACCTCGCCGCGATCCCAAGCCCGATCGACTACATGCGCCTTCCGCTGCTGACGCTGAAGATCGGCTCGTACGGGACGCACAACGCGCTCGGCCTGGCGAAGTGGAAGCGGGCCCGCTTCGTGCTCGCCTCCACGAGCGAGGTCTACGGCGACCCGCTCGTCCATCCGCAGCCCGAGACCTACTGGGGGAACGTGAACCCGGTCGGCCCTCGTGGGGTCTACGACGAGGCCAAGCGCTATTCCGAGGCGATGACGATGGCGTACCACCGCCAACAGGGCGTGGACACCGCCATCGTCCGGATTTTCAATACCTACGGCCCGAAGATGAGGGCGCACGACGGCCGCGCGATCCCCACGTTCGTGCGCCAGGCGCTCGAGTCCAAGCCGCTGACGGTGTTCGGCGAAGGGTCGCAGACGCGGAGCTTTTGCTACGTCGACGACCTCGTCCGGGGCATGTACCTGCTCGCGACGAGCGAAGAGCATCTCCCCATGAACCTGGGGAATCCGAACGAATTCACGATCCTCGAGCTTGCCGAAGCCGTAATCCGGGTAACAGGCTCACGGAGCGAGATCATCTACGAGGCCTTGCCCGTGGACGATCCACAGACCCGACAGCCCGACATCACACGAGCCAAGGAGATTCTTGGCTGGGAACCTGAGATCGAACTCGAAGAGGGGCTCAAGCGGATGCTGCCGAGCCTCGGAAGGGAGCCAGTGAGTGTTTAGACGCGTCGCCCTCTTTCTCGCCTTAGTTCTCGCCGCCGCAGGTCTCGCGGTCCTGGCGAGCTCGACTGCGGAGTCGGCCCCCACACGGGCCAACGCCTCCGGGATGCTGGTCGGCTTCTACGACGACGAGTCCGTCTTCGGCCGGACCGCCTGGGCCTTCACCCAGCTGAAGAGCCTGCGCGCCGGCGTCGTGCGGATCACGATCGACTGGTCCAGCGTCGCCAGGCGCCGGCCGGCGGCACCCGCCGATCCAGCCGATCCGGCCTACAACTGGACGGCGGTCGACAACGTCGTCACCGCGGCTCGCACGAACCGGATCGCCGTCGTGGCGGCAATCTTCGGCACGCCGCGCTGGGCCGGCCCGGGTAAGAACCGGATCCCGCGGCGGATCACCGATCTGCGGCTGTTCGCCTACGCAGCGGCCAAGCGATACAGCGGCACGTACCGCGTGAGGGACAGCGACGACGAGACTGCACCGGCCCGGACGATCCCGGCGATCAAGCGTTGGCTGGCCTGGAACGAGCCCAACAACCCCGTGTTCCTGCAGCCGCAGTGGAAGATGGTCAGCCGGCAGTGGCGCTCGCAGGCCGCGTACGACTACGCGAAGATCTGCGGCGCGGTCTACGCCGGCGTCCGCTCGACGCGCATCGTCGGTGAGAAGGTCGCCTGCGGCGCCACTGGGCCGCGTGGCAACGACGCGCCGCGCAGCTCGCGGCCGTCGACGTCACCGCTCGTCTTCATGACCTGGCTGCGCCGGGCGGGTCTCAAGAACTTCGACGCCTGGGCGCACCACCCGTACTACGGCAGCAAGATCGAGAAGCCGGCGACGGTGCCGAAGTCGAAGAAGAGCATCACGCTGGCCAACATCAACCTCATGATCCAGCAGCTCAATCGTTACTGGGGACGGAGCAAGCGCCTGTGGGTCACGGAATACGGCTACCAGACGAGTCCGCCGGACCGGCTGTTCGGCGTCTCCTACACGACACAGGCCAGGTATGTCCACGAGGCCCTCGCGCTCGCGCGGAAGACCAGGCGGATCGACATGTTCGTCTGGTTCCTGATCCGCGACGAGCGGCGCCTCTCCGGCTGGCAATCCGGCGTCATCACGGCCAGAGGGGCCAGGAAGCCGGCATTCCGCGCCTTCCAGACGGCGCTGAGCTAGCGCGAGATTCCGTACTTCCGGCGCCCGTTTCCGACGGGCGCCGGAAGTACCATTGACAGGTGGCTACGAAGGAAGCGCCTTCGGGGCGGAAGGCCCCGTCTGCGCCGCCCCAGCTCGGCGACATCAGGGCCGGGCGGCCGTACATCCTCGGCAGTCCGGTCACGGCGTTCCTCCGCCGGACGGCGAGCATCGTCGCGCTGATCGTCCTCGACCTCTGCGGCCTCATCCTCGGTCTCTACTCGGCGCTGGTCCTGCGCTCGCTCGTCTACGGGGAGGACCTCCTCTGGGGCGCGCTGTGGCGCGTCGAGAGCGAGTGGCTGCCGTTCATCGTGCTCGTGATGCTGCTCGTCTTCTGGCGCGCCGGGCTCTACGCCGAACGCGACCGCCGCGCCGGCGGCGGCCGGATCGTCGGCTCGATGATCCTCGTCGGCGTCGTCGCGCTCGTCTACGGGATCGCGACGAACCGCGATTTCGGCACCTACGGCCTGGCGCCGACGGCCGTCGTGCTCTCGATCCTCTTCATCGGACTGCTGCGGGCGAGCTACGACGTCGTCACCGCCGACCTACTCCGTTTCGCCGGCGTTCGGCGGCGCGCGGTCCTCGTCGGTGACGGCGAGGGCGTCGAGCACCTGCGCCGGGCGCTCGGCCGGGGCCGAGGCGGGATCGCCTACGACTTCCTCGGCGCAGTCGGGCCGTCGCCGGACGGGATCGCCCTGCCGTTCCTCGGCGGGCTCACCGAGCTGCCCAAGATCTTCACCGAACGCGACGTCGACGAGCTGATCATCGCCGAGACGGACTTCGACGACCGCGCGCTGCTCGAGATCGTCGAGCTCGCGCACCGCCGCGGCGTCCGCGTGCGCGTAGCGCCGACGACGGCCGACCTGCTGACCCAGCGAGCCGACTACGTCGCCGGGCAGGGCATCCCGCTGTTCGAGCTCCGCCCGCCGGCGTTCGTCGGCACGGACTGGCTCGTCAAGCGCACGTTCGACATCGTCGTCAGCCTCCTCGTCGTCGTGATCGGGCTGCCGCTCTGGATCGCGATCGCGATCGCGATCAAGCTCGGCTCGCGGGGCCCGATCTTCTTCCGCGACCGCCGGGTGGGCCTGAACGAGCGCGAGTTCGAGATGATCAAGTTCCGGACGATGCGCGCGGGCGCATCCGACCTCCAGCCCCGGCTCGAGGCGGAGAACGAGGCGGAGGGGGCGCTGTTCAAGCTGCGCGACGACCCCCGAGTGACGCGCGTCGGCGCCTTCCTGCGGCGCTTCTCGCTCGACGAGGTGCCGCAGGTCCTGAACGTGCTGCGGGGAGAGATGAGCCTGGTCGGGCCGAGGCCGCTGCCGCTCCGCGACTACAAGCTCCTGGAGGACTGGCACCGCAAGCGCTACCTCGTCCTGCCGGGAATGACGGGCCTGTGGCAGATCGCCGGCCGCTCGGACCTGAGCTTCGACGACCTCGTCCGCCTCGACTTCTACTACCTGGAGAACTGGTCGATCTGGCTGGACATCTCGATCCTGCTGCGGACGATCCCAGCAGTGATCGCGGGCCGCGGCGCGTACTGATCTAAGGTCCCGCCGCGATGGCGAGGCGCGCGCTCGTGACCGGGATCGGCGGGCAGGACGGGTCTTACCTCGCCGAGCTGCTGCTCGGGCACGGCTATGACGTCTACGGGACGGTGCTCGGGTCTCCCGAGCGCTACGAGACGCTGGATGGCATCCGCGACCGGATCACCTTCCTCGAGCTGGATCTGACGGACGGCGAGGCGGTCGTCTCGGCGATCCGCGAGCTCCGGCCCGACGAGACCTACCACCTGGCGTCGGTCTCGTTCGTGCCCGCGTCGTGGGAGGACCCGGTCGGCACGTCGACCTTCGCCGCAGCCTCGACCAGCGCCCTGCTGGACGCTCTCCGGCGCGAGCATCCGGAAGGCCGCTTCCTGAACGCCGCCTCGGGGGAGATCTTCGGCGCCCCGGAGGAGGTGCCGCAGAGCGAGCGAACGCCGGTCGCGCCGATCACGCCGTACGGCGCCGGCAAGGCGTTCGCCCACTTCCTGACCGGCGCCTTCCGCCGGCACTACGGGCTGCACGCCTCGTCGGCGATCCTCTTCAACCACGAGTCGCCGCGCCGTCCCGAGCAGTTCCTGACCCGCAAGGTCAGCCGCGGCGCGGCGGCGATCAGCCTCGGGCTCGAGCAGGAGCTGCGGCTCGGCGACCTCTCGGCGCAGCGGGACTGGGGCTTCGCCGGCGACTACGTCCGGGCGATGTGGATGATCCTCCAGGCCGACGAGCCGGACGACTACGTCGTCGCGACGGGGGAGGCGCACACCGTCGAAGAGTTCGTCGCCGCCGCGTTCGAGCACGTCGGGCTCGACTGGCGCGAGCACGTCCGCTTCGACGAGGAGTTCGCGCGGGGCGCGAGCGATGCGCCGGCGCTCGTCGGTGACCCGTCGAAGATCCGCGAGCGGCTCGGCTGGAAGCCCGAGGTGCGATTCGACGAGCTCGTGAAGATGCTCGTGGACGCCGAC